>NZ_ML058608.1 GCF_003635165.1 Burkholderia sp. Nafp2/4-1b
ACCTGTTACTGTTTTCGGTTCTTTCGAACCGGTCGCTCACTCAAAGCTGACAGGAATATGAATCACTTCATAAACCTGACTTACTTTAGTGTGAGACTCTTGATACTTTCGCTATCTGATCCGAAGATCAGCTCGCTTCCATCAAGCGCCCACACTTATCGGCTGTTAATTTTTAAAGAGCATTTCTGCGAGGAACTTCGCGTTTCTCAGCAGCGCTGCGTTTTCAGCAGCAGAGAAGCGAGATTATCAACCGTTTTTTAAAACTCGTCAACAACTTTTTTAACTACTTCGTTGCGACGACTGCGGTTTTAAATCCGTGTGCGGTGGGGCTCTACAACCTGCCATCAACCGCACTGCTTCCCTTCTTTTCCCCCGCGCTCCGTTTCCGTTAGCGCGAAAGAGGCGTGATTCTATGCACCCGGACCCGTCTCTGCAACCCTTTTGTGAAAATTTTTTTACAAGCCGGGCCCGGGGCCCGTCGAGGCGCCCCAACCGGTCATGAAAGGAAAGCGGCTCGGCAGAGGCTGCGCACGATAAACCATGAACAACCCCGCCGGCGTCGGGCGTCCCCTTCCGTCGCTCACCTTCCCACCATCGCTCTCACTACCCCATCCCGCCGGATCAATCCGTGATAGAGCGCCGCCCCAAAGTGCGCGAGGAACGTCAGGAAGAACAGGTAAGCCAACACACGGTGGGCAACCCGGAGCCAGGCAAACGTCACCGGATCAGCCGAGACCAGCGCCGGCAACTGCACGCCGCCGCCCAGCGTCACTGGATACCCGCCAGCGGACAGCATCGCCCATCCGATCAGCGGCATCGCCAGCATCAGCGCATACAGCACCAGATGCGACCCATGCGCGGCAACCTTCTGCCACCACGGCAGATCCGCCGGCAACGCCGGCGGCTTCGACACGAACCGCACCACGATCCGCACACACACCAGCACCAGCACGGCAATCCCCAGCGGCTTGTGCAACGCCACCAGGAAATCGTGTCGTTCGGAAACCGATGCCACCATTCCCACGCCGACGAACAGCATCGTGAGAACCATCGCGGCCATCACCCAATGCAACACCCTCGCCGGCAAGCTAAACGTCGTAGCAGCTCTCATCACCGTCCCTCCGCACTCAATCGCGCCGCGCCGGCCACGCCGGCCTCTTCACTCGTCCTGCGCAGATACGAATCCGCATATGCCGCGGAGCGCGCCGCCAGCAACGGATCGCCCGACACCTGAATGCCCTGCGGGAGCACCGTCGGGTCGTAATTCACGTCCCGGCACGGCCCGCTGTCCTGCGGCGCCACGCGATCGAGCACGAGCGTGCCCGCGTCGATCGTCGTCCGCTGCGCGGGCCAGGTCTTCGTCGCGTCGTCCACCGGGTCGCCGGGCTCGGCCAGCGTGACCAGCAGCTTCCACTTCTGCGCACCGTCCGCGATGCGCCGCGTCAGGTCCTGCTGCAATACGTTCGGGTCGGCAGCCGTCGCGACGGCGCCGGCGCCGGCCGTCTGCTCCGGCACGACGCGCCACCGCACCGCCTGGCGCTTGCCGGCCGCGTCGACGAAGTAGAACGCGTTCAGCCCGTAATAGCTTTCGGTGACGTAGCTCGCGCTCGGCTTCGCACCCTTCACCCAGGCGAGGAACGCGGCCGTCTCCGGATGCGCGCCGAAAAACGCCTTCACCTTCGCCGGATCGGGCTTGCCCGTCGCCGGATCCGGCCGGGTCGCGAGCACCTGCGCGTAGAACGCCTTCGGCGTCGCCACCGGAAACACCGGCATCGCGTTCATCCCGGTCCGCCACTGCTGGCCGTCCGGTGCGGTGAGTTTCAGCGCGAGGCTGCGGATCGGCACGCTGCTGTCCGGCGCATACGGATTCCCGCCCGGCAGCGCGAAGCGGCCGACCACCGGCGTGCGCACCGCCTTGAAGAACGGCGCGACCGAATACGCGCTCGCCGCGCCGTTGCCTTCGAAGTAGCCGGTCACGCATACGCCCTTCGCGTGATTGCGCCGGTAGCCCGGATGCTCGCCGCCGGCCGTCTGCAGCGCGTCGACGAGCCGGTGCGGGGTCAGGCGCGCCGGCGCGAGCCAGCCGCCGACATACCCGAACGCCACGGCCACGCCGGCCACCGCGCCGCCGATCACGGCCCAGCGCCACAGCCCGCGCCCGGGCTCGCCCGGCGGCGAAGAAGAGGAAGGTTGCTTCATGGATGCACTCCCGATCGTCAGATCATTGTCGAACGCACGTAGGACGCCAGCCGGGCCACTTTATTCCATGAAGAAATTTTTTGTATGCTGAAGGAATAAGCAGCGCCGACCGGCGTCCTACGCAGCATCTCCACGCTTATCGGCTCGCGCCCCCCGGCCATGCCCTCAAACGCCCCCGACGACGACGCATTGCGCGAACTCATTCCGAGGCTGCGACGCTTCGCGCTCTGGCTCGCGCGCGACGTCCACGCGGCCGACGATCTCGTCCAGTCGACGCTCGAGCGCGCGCTGTCGCGCTGGACGAGCCGCCGCGACGACGCATCGCTGCGCAGCTGGCTCTTCACGATCCTTTACCGGCAGTTTCTCGACGGCAAACGAAGTGCCAAGCGCTACGCGTGGCTGCTGGGCCGCATCGGCACCGACGACGAGCTGCACTGGCCGTCCGCCGAACGCGAGGCGACCGCGCGCGCAACGCTCGAGGCGTTCGGCCGTTTGTCCGACGAGCAGCGCAGCTTGCTGTTGCTCGTCGCGGTCGAGGGCTTTACGTATCAGGAAGTCGCCGACCTGCTCGACGTGCCGATCGGCACCGTGATGTCGCGACTCTCCCGGGCGCGCCAGGCGCTGCGTCAGCTCAGCGACGGCGAGCTCCCCGCTCCTTCTCTCCGCTTGATGAAATGAACACCCTCCGTCCCGACGAACATGATCTCCAGGCCTATGTCGACGGCCAGCTCGACGACGACGCGCGCGCCGCGGTCGAGCGATATCTCGCGCTGCATCCGGAGAGCGCGGAACAGGTGAAGCAATGGCAGCAGGACGCGCAGCGATTGCGGGCCGCGCTCGAGAGCGTGCGGATGCCGGGTGAGAATCCTGAGCTCGATCCGGCGGCGATTCGGGCGCGGCGCGCGGAGCGCTCGCGGATGCGGTTCGCGATAGCGGCTTCGTTCGTGTTCTGTATTGGGTTGGGGACGTTTGGTGGGTGGCAGGCGCGTGGGTGGAACGCGCCGCCGGCTATCGCGCCAATGAGCGATGCGGTCGAGGCTTACCGGATGATGGTGGTCGATCAAACCGCGAAGGTGGATTTTCGGCCGACGAGTGCGGGAGATCTGCAGGGATGGCTCACCCGGCGCGTGGGGGCTTCGGCGAGGTTGCCGGATTTGAGTGCCGCCGGGTTCAGGCCCGTTGGTGGGCGGTTGTTTACGACGGATAGTGGCGCTACGGCTGCAATGGTGCTCTATCAGGACGATGCCGGACGGACGCTGAGTTTCTATCTGAGGCCCGCGGAGTCGAAACATCGGCTGCTGCCGGCCGGGCAACGTGTGGACGGGTCGTTGCTCGCGCGGTATGGGTCGGCGAATGGGCTCAACTTCGCGATCGTCGGGCCGGCGGATAGTCTCGGGCAAGGATCGGTCGTGCGGGCGCTTGATCAGCAGACTTGAGTGGAACTATGTGCGGCCTGCGGTCCGGCCGCTGCGGCTAGACCAGCCGGAAAGCGCTCGCGCTCACCGTTCAGGTCCACAGCGTTTGGATTCGCTTTAGTGGTGGTTATCCACATCGCGAACCTCGTCGCGGTGCGTTCGCAAATGGGCGTACCCTCTTCGGTTCCAGCGACACAGGGTTTGGTGTCGTTTGGATGCAGGATATCCACATCGACCGCAACGACTCGGCATGCCGTCGCATGTCGAACCGCTCACCTCGGATTCCACAGCATTTCGAGTGGCTTCGGGTGGTGATATCCACACCGTTCTCGTCGGGCCGATGCACAGAATTTCGATTTAGGTTGCGTTCGAGTTGTTCACATACGCGTGAGCAACCCTCATTGATGCTCACCGGTAAATTGCACAGCGTTTCTGATTGTTTTGCGTGCCGGTTATCCACACTCGAAGGCCAAGCGCTACGGCGACACGGACGTCACTTGATCGAGTAAGTCCAGAGAATCTCGCCGGTTTCCGGGGAAACCAAGTACTTGATCGACGTCCCGCGCAGGCTTGCATCGGCGAGCCCGCGCGGACGTCGGCCATCCGCCCGTCCTTCCGTTTCCATACTACGTACGCTTCACCAGACGCCACGTCACCCAGTGCACCTTGAGCTCGCCCAGATTGTCCCTGACCAGCATGTCCGGCATGGCCGCCCCGGCTTCGATGCGCAGCGTCTTGCCGCCGTATTCGTCCGTCTGCCATTCACCGGAAACCGGGCAGATATCGCCAGTGCGGACCTGCGCAACGGGGTCACGGTTTGGCGCCGGCGCTGATGGCGGCTCGAGGAAATACTGCGATTCGTCGGGGATGACGCCGTCCGCGTATCGCTTGTCTTCCCACAACAGTCGCCAGTGCGTGTTGACGGGCGTTCGCGTCTCGTCGTCCCTGAGGTTCGGCGCGCGAATGTCCCGAATGAAATAATTGAAGCAGCCGTTGTTGCGCAAGCTGCGATTGCCCACCGGCACGACGCCCAGCAACTTCGATTGCTCGACGGCAACGGGTTCCCAGATGCCGTCGCAAGGCACTTTGTCTCCGGACTTGATTACCGGTCCGACTGGTTCCGGAACCTCGGGCAGGTTCTCCGGAAACACCGGATACGGGAGCGTGTAGAAGGTGTATTCGTATGCTCCCGGTGACAGCAGCAGCCCTACCGAACGCAGTTGTGCGAGGTCGTTGTTCAAACTCGACGGCTCTAACGGAGCATTCTCCATCTGGTATTCCGATGCGTGCAGCAGTTGGGCCAGCGCATCGATCTTCGCCGGGTAGGCAGCCATCTGCGCACCGCGCTCCCAGAAATCCGCATGCGGGAAGAAATACGCGTTCAAATAGTCATACCGATCAATCGCGTATTCCAGCGGCTCGCCACGCTGCCACACGAATCGATACCCCCGAGCCAGTTCCGCCAATCCTCGATCGTAAGAAGCGAGGATTTCGAAGATGGTCGGCAAATGGTCTGCGTGCACGCGCTCGGGATCGTCTTCCGGCCAAGTCTTCACCGCGTTTTCATACTCGTTCGCGAAGATCGCAAAGGCATCGCGCTTGCGCTTCCAGAGCGAAAAGCTGGTCAGCCGTTGAAGCAGCCAGAAAATCCTGCGCCGCGTCGTGTCATCCGTCATGTCGTATTGCTTGATCGTCTTCGTCATCGCTGACCTTCATAACTCGCTGCCGATCGCGTCGTTGCGGTCACTTTGCTGTTGGTCGTCTTGGTCTGGATTTCGTCACTCGCCAGCCGGCGTGTCTTCGTCGAGTAGTGGATGTCGTCCTCGTACTTGCTGTAGCCGTAGACCTTCTCGACATTCTCCCAGTTCGTCTTGTGGAACTCGATCTTGACGCCATCGAACTCCCGCTCGACGTGCACATTCGCATGCCCGGTGAAATTCTCGAATTCCTTCTTGATCTTGTTTCCTTCTGCGGTCACATATTCCGACAGTTTGCCGAAGTCGACGACCAATTGATCGGCGCCGCCTTCAAGATATTGAACGGGCGTCACTGACCCATACTGCTCGGCAATCTTCCCTGCCCACGCATTGGCTGTCGGCATACGCTCGCCGAAATCGTGCGGCAACTGCATGACCACGATGAACCCGTTGCCGTTCCATGCATCCAGCACCGCACAAAGCCTGCGCCACTCCTCCGCGGTCTTCGGCGGCTCGCCAAATCCCCAGAACGCGGGGCTTCTGCCGCCCGCCGAGCTACCACCCGGGTACATCGCCAGTTCGGACGGGTTGCCAAAGACGCGAAACACCTTCTTGCCCGCGAGCTCCTTTGCAGTCAGTGCCTTGATCTCACCGCTGAACGACGCGACATCGGTAAAGACCTTGTCTTTGCCGAACATTGGCATCTTGCCTATCTTGGCAAGGATGTCCGGCCATCCCTGGGCAATTTTCTCGCCGTATTTCGCTCTAAGCCACGCCTCGACCTTACCTTCGTCAGCCAGGCATTGCGCCGACGGAAAGCGACCCCGACGAATATCGCGCGCAAGCCTGCGCTCCTGCAGATACGCCTCAGCCTCACGCTGGAGCTTCGGCACGCCGCCTGTCGCGATTTCATGCACCTCGCCGCGATAGACCATGTTCTGCAGCACCTTGAGCTTCGCGTTCAGCTCTTTGATCGCCTCCGGTACGATCTTGTCGGCCATGTCCTGAATCGCGTGGAAGCCGCTACTGACACGCTCAAGCGCGGCCCGCCACTTATCCGGCAGCATTCGACCGACGCGCGCATTGAGCGAACGCTCGATGGCCACGCGAACCGTCGCGCAAAAATCCTTCAGGCGGGAAATCGCTTGCGCCTGGTACTTGGCCAGGTCCAGTGCCTTCAACCACTTCGGTGCGTCGCCGTGCCCCATTCGATTCAGGAATTGCACGACCGCCTTCAGCAGCTCGGCATCTTTCGCGACATCCCCGGTGACCTTCAGCAGCAAACGCCCGACGCCCTTGATGACCCCGCCCACCACCGGAATCAGCGCAAAGATGAGTACGACCAGCAGCACGCGCTGCATCGTATCGTTCCGTTTGACCGGATCCTGACTCATACCAATGCTGACTGCCAGCAGATCCCGAACGGCGGTTGCGTCGCCCACGAGCGGAATCATGCCGATCACCGCATCGACGATGATCTGGCTGATCGTTTGCTTTTCGTTGAATGCTCCTTCCAGCGTTCCCCAGCACCACTGCCCGACTTCCAGCGACGTTGCCCTGAAATCCTCGATCGTCAAGCTCACGCTCACGCTCCCCCGTGCTTGTTGATGATTGAATCGATATCGGCGTCGGACAGGCTTTCTCCCTTGTAGTCGGGATTGGCGGTCGTATCCTTGCGCGCATACGCGCGCGCGTCCGGTCCGAGTTCAACCTTGATGGCGCCAGCCGGCACGTTCTCCAGATGCATCCGGCCGTGCGAATCGAGCACGCCCTCGCGCGTGGTGCCATCGGGCAGCGTCGCAACATACTTCGCGCCCTGAACGGGCTCGTTGTCGTGATACTGGTATTGCAGCGCCGCCGCATGCGTGGAAGTCGGCATTGCCGGCAGCGGATATGCCATGCTCGTCGGCCCCGCGAATGTATGCGATGCCCCTTTGATGTCGACCTTGCCGGGCGCATGAACCTCGACGTTGCCATCCTTGATCCGGATGTATGCGCCGCCGCTTGTCAGCACGATCCCCTGATCGGCTGCGATCTCGATCCTGTCGGTTGCGGACACAACCTTCACTGCCTTCTGCGCGGTCACCTCGATGTTGTCCGACTGCGCCTGGATCTCGACCTTGCCTTTGCCCGCGAACAGCTTCATCCCCGCGTTCTGCACGAACAGACTCAGCTTCTGCCCGATGCTGCCGATCAGCGACTTGCCCGTCGCGACATGCACGCTCTGCCCGCTCACGACATTCACGTGATCGTTCGCAACCATGTGCAGCGACTGCTGCGCCGACATACCGATTCCCGACGGGCTGCCGAACAGCATCACCGGTTCCTTGAACGCATTCGCGCTGCCCGTGCCGCCGCCGGCCGTCCGGCCGCCCGCGGTGCTGCCGGATACGTTGTTTTGCGTTGCGTCGGCAAATGCGCGCATCGTGTCATGCGCGTCCTTCAGGCTTTCTGCCTGATGCTGCTCGCTCACGCCCGATAGCGCTTCGACCAGGCTCTCGCCCGTCACGAGCTGCCGCTGCGCTTCCTTCACGTCGAGCGGCTGGCTGTTCACTGCCTTCGGATGCGTGGTGAAGTACAGGCCCTGGCTCGCCCGCACCGCGCCGTACGCGTCCGACCGCAGATCGAAACCGCTCCCGAGATACGACCCGCGCGAATTGCCGTTTTGGTCGATGATGTAGCCGAGATGCAGCAGGCTGTTCGCGCTGCTGCTCATCAGCTGCACGCGGTTCTGCCCGGTCGCGTCGTCCATCACGAGATGGTTGTAGCCGCTGCCGGAATACTCTTTCGATCGATAGCCGGAGAGGATCCCGTCGCTATGCCACTGCGGCTGGTTCGCGCCGTTGTACACGCGTCCGACCGCCAAGGGCCGGTCGCAGTCGCCGCCGACGTAGTCGATCAGCACTTCCTCGCCGATACGCGGCACATGCACGCCGCCATAGCCGCCACCGGTGTCCGACTGCACGACCCGCACCCAGCACGACGCATTCTCGTTGCCCGGGTTCAGGCGATCCCACACGAACTGCACGCGAATCCGGTTCAACTCGTCGGTATAGACTTCTTCGCCCTGCGGCCCGACGACGATCGCCGTTTCGAGATGCATCTCGGGCTTGGGATGTTCGAACGGGCTGCGATACGGGACGCTGGAGCGCTGCGCCTCGACCTCGACGAGGTAGAAGCCGACTGAACCGTCGTCATGCGGCACCCGCAGTCCAGGCGTGTTTTCGTATCGCGCACGTGTCCGGTCCAGCACGCGCGCCAGGCTATGCGGGAAATCCGAATCGGTGCCGGGTACCGGCAGATTGTTCTCGATCCACCAGGCGACTCCGATCGCGGCAAACTCGCGCTGCTCAGCGGTATCGCGATCGTGCTCGGGATGCTCTGCCAGCGTAAAACGCCGGCCGGCATCGACGCCGCGCACACCGCCCGACCCGAAGAAGCGCTTCGCCTGTGACTCCCATCCCTCCATCCGGATCTTCGACAGGTGATCGCCGCGCGACTGGTCCAGATACGTGTAGCCGCCCGTGTACTCGTACACCTCGAGTTGGTCGGGCAATGCCCCTTGGCCACCCATCGTCGGCAACGACGTACCCTTCGGGTTCGCGGACTGCGCCGGATTCTTGTAATCGAACGTACGTGTCGTCAGCGTCACGCTCTGCAACGTGCGCGTGCCGGACCATTGCGTGAACGCGTCTGCTTCACCCGCCGCGCCGCCGCGAAAGAAGCGCACGGTTTCCGGCGACATCGGCGTGAACGCCCGCAGGTTGTCGGTGATCACGAGGGTATGCGACTTGCCGTCGTCGGCCTGCTGCCACGCGCAGTAGAGTCCCTCGTCTTCCATCAACCGATGCACGAAGTTCCAATCCGTTTCGCTCTGTCGCGTGAACGACCGGTTCGGCAACGGTTGCGACAATACAAAGCGGAACTGCCCGCGTGCTTCCGGATGCGTGCCCAGCACGTCGGAAATGATGTCCTCCGCGTTCCGCTCGATCCAGATCTTCTCGTCCCGACGAAACCGCAGCACGTGCATCCACGCGTGCAGGTCAAGCTGATAAGTCGTCAGGCCGCCGTTCGCACCAAGTCGACGTGCGGTGTACAAGTAGCCGCTGATGGGCCGATACGAATCGTCGGCCTGCTGGATCCAGAGCGTCGCAGGCTGCGCGATCAATTTCTTGAGTTCGAGACCGTCGTCGCTCGAAATTACGTCGAGCGTAAACGAATAGTCTCGGCCGATCCGAGATCGGCCAACCGCGCGCTGTACGGCAAGTGCATTGGCGCCCAGCGGCGTATCCAATTTGAGCAAACGGTTCTGCTGAAGCAAGCCACCGCGAATCGCGGCGCCGATGTCCGGCATGTTCATTATCAGGCCCTTTTTTATTTCAGCACCCTCGGATGGTGTCTGTCTCGCTATCGCGCGGGATTTTACCGGTTTATCAGGGCTCTACCATTAATCATCATCGGCTGGAATGTTGAGAATCTTGAATTGGTGTCGTGCCTCACGCGTTATCGAGGGCCCCTGCGGTTTCGCTATTGGCCGGAACAAATTCGGCGACTCGTCGGGAATGACGCTGGCGTTTCATCGACGGCGGCCACGCTTCTTTCGCGAGCCACTCGACAATTTTCGCGATGCTCTCGCCGGACAACTGGTCGACACGCTCGACGAACACCCCGTAGTCGAGATCGAACTTCACGTTGAATCGCTCGCCCTTGTACCGACAACACAGGACTTCGGCTTCGGGTAGCGACACGCGTTGCTCGAACACCATGTTGCCCGGGTGTCGTTGCATTCGACGCGCGACGGCGTCGATATCGAGTACGTCAAGCCGGGGCGATGAGGATCACTCATCTGGTCATCCGGGCCGTCGGACTGCGCATCCGGAATCCCCGCGATTCTACAGACCAATCCTTTCTCTGATCGCCTGCCTGCCTGCCTCACAGCCCGCCGATCTGATTGTGCGCTCGTCGCACTTAGTGCATATCCTGCCCGGATCACAGTCGCCGGACTGTGCTTATCCAAAGGTGTTAACAGAGTTCGTATACATACGTAGTGATAGTTAACAAGCACGCCGCCTCACAGTGGATAACCTCCGTAACCTGCTGAATTTTCAGCGCGAAGCGGAATGCATAACCCCCGGCAATGCACAGGCAAATCTCTGTGGAGCACAGAACAACTTTTCGTCGATTCGCCGCCGCGCCAACATATCCTCAATCGTTCCACTGTGAATCCAGAGGCTTGCCGGACGGTTATCCATAGAGGGCTGTGGATAAGTTGCAGCGCAAAGTCGATTTGTCTAACGAACCATGGCGACGAGATACAACCCGCCGAGGATCATCGCGACGCCTCCCCATTGCACATACGACACACGCTCACCGAAGAGCACGATTCCGGCCAGAAAGACGAGCACGAACGTGAGTGCGGTAAACGGATACACGACGGTGAGCCCGGCCTTGCTCAATGCGAAGATCCAGAGCACGGTTCCCGCGCCGTAGCAGAGCAGCCCGAGCGCGACCCACGCGTTGATGAATTCGGCGAGTGCGTGACGACCGTCGGCGCCGACCTTGAACGCGACCTGGCCGGTCGCAGCCAGGAACACGCCGGCCAGAATGAGAACGTAGACGGACAGTTTCACCGGCCTTCCTCGCTGCGCTTCAATCGGTTGGCGACCATGCGGCTCTTCAACATGGCGATGCGGGTCTTCACGCGTACCGGCAGCCAGCGCAGCAGGAACTTGCGCGCCTTGTAGCCGATAGGCGATACATCCGATATCTGCGAACGGCTGTCAACGCGGTGTTGTCTGATGGCGTCCGGCAGCCGTTCCACTTCATCGGCGGCAACGAAAAAGAGCAGGTTGTAGCGGTACCACGGCTCGATGCGCGTGTCAGCGGCGACAAGCGGCCGTACGAAATCGAACAGCTGGTAGCCGCGGCGCGCGAACAGGTCACGCCAGAACCCGTAGCCCTGTTCGTTGATGTGGTTTTCGCCGCCCTGGCCGGGCACGGCAGCGGAAAACAGCACATGCTTGCCATGCCGGACGAGATTGTCGACGAGTATCTCGCTGGATGTCTTCGGTACGTGCTCGCCGACTTCGAGGCACTCGACGAGGTCGAATGTCCGACCGAGATCGAAGCGCTTCGAAATATCGGCCGGCACGAAGCGGGCGCGGTCGAACAGCAACACCGAACGATCCACGTAGTCGCCGTCGATGCCCGTCACGTCCTGCACGCCGAGCTCGCGATGCACGCTGAGCCATGCTCCGGCGCCGCAACCGACGTCAAGGATGCTCGCAGGCTTCAGCACTGCATTGACGCTTGGCAATACGCCGCGCGCGGATCGTACCGATCCCTCGCGCTGGTACCGGTAGAACGTCTCGTCATACGGCCGCGGCGTGTCGTCCGCGATGAATCCAGGTGGCATCGCAATCTCCCGATGGCGCGATCGGTGCATGGCATGGCGCGACGCTTCGCACCTCATGCGACGGCCGTGCAATCAATCGCCCCGACAAGCCTGCTTCTCATACACTGACCATTCGCCCGCCGTCTTCACGCGCACGACGCGACAGTCCGGATTGGCGAAAAACGCGTCCGGCAGCGGTGTTTCGGCGCGGACGAAGAAGTACCGGTACAGGCGCCCCTGGTGCCGCTGCCAGTTGAAGTGCTGGTACAACTGCTGCGGCGAGACGTCGGACGGCCCCACGCCGGGCAGCCGGTCGAGCCGGAAGCGGACGATCTGCGGCGGGAACCGTGCGGCATTGAAATCGACGAACCCGCGATGCTCGGCCTGATACCAGACCGGAAAGTTCTCGTAGACGAACGGATTATCCGCAGCCACGCTCGCCCGGTCGACGATGATCCCGAGGCCGCGCTGCGCCGGTTCGATCGTGTTGGCGACCAGGTCGAAATCAGCGCTCTCGTCGGCGAAGCGCAGCACGCGCACGCCTTGCTGCGCGACGAAGCCGGCGCAGATTCCGGCAAGGATCAACTGCGCCGTCAGCGCGAGCCATGGCGTCGCCCCTCGACCTGGCTCCGCCGGCATGGGCGCCCGGAACATCAATGCATAGAACGGAAACAGGAACAGCGCGAAGCGCGGAAACAGGAAGAACGTATTGATCGCGAACAGCGGCACGCCAAACCAGACAACGGTCAGGACGGTTGCCGGTACATAGGCGGTGACGTGTCGGTTTGCCCTCGACGCCATCAGGAACGGTGCGGCAACGATCAACAGGAAGGCCAGCAGCGTACCGTCGTCGGCGGTAATACCCCACGGATAGAACACGGCGGCAATCATTCGGGCCAGTGGATTGATGGTCCAGATCACGGTGAACGGATACATCGGGGCCAGATCGACGTCACGATGCAATAGCGCGTACAGCACCGTGACAAGCGCGAGCACCGCATACGGCCACGCGGCAAGCAGTGCGCGCGGAAACGTGCGGGGCCGGCGCACAAGCAGGAACAACGCGCCGATCGCGTTCGCGAACACGAAGATCAGCCCGTGCGAGAAAAACAGCGCAAGATTGACGAGCGTCAGTACAGTGCCGCGGCGAGCGGTCGGCTGCTCGGCATAGTCGAGCGCAAGCGCAATGAAGATCATCGCGACCGGCGCGGCGACCAGATACGAATAGAGGCCGAATTCATACGCGAAGCCGAAGAACCCGGGCACGCACAGCCAGTCGAGGCGCGGGTCCGTACCGAGACGCCGGCGTAGCGCGATGTACGCGGCGACGAAACCGTAGAACGACAGGGTCAGCATGACCTTGAACGCGGCAGTGACCGGCATCACGAACGACAGTGCGGCCGCCGCGCCATAGCCGAGCAGGTAGGGTGTAAAGAGGTTGATCCGCAGCAGCGGCGCCCAGGGCGACTGGCCAAGCAGCATGTCGTGCAGCGTGGCGACCTGTGCCGCATGTTGCGGAAGATCGACCATCGGCGGGTGCGGCGCGAGCCAGAACAGCAGGCCGGCCGCCGCGACCGTCGCAACGAACAGCGCCCGCAACGCACGATCCACTGCGCGATATGGCCACGCGTGCGGCAGGCGGCCGCTTACCGTGCTCTCATCCATTGCGCGAGTCCCCCGCGTGAGATACCGACGTCGCCGGCCACGTGCCGGATCGTTGCGGTACAGGACCGATTGCCCGTCATAGCGTCTTCTCGACGATGAAGCGCGGGCGTTGCTTCGTCTCCGAATAGATCTTCGCGACATAGCCGCCGATCACGCCGAGGAACAGCAGCTGCAGGCCGCCGAGAAAGTACATCGGGATCACGGTGGACGCCCAACCCGGCACCGAACGGTCGGTGAACAGCCGGATCGACAGTGCCCAGACGCCAAACACGGTCGAGGCCAGCGCGAGCAGGGCGCCAACATATGCGCTCCATTGCAGCGGCTTCGTCGAAAACGACGCGACACCGTCCGATGCGAGCAGGATCATCCTCGCCAATGGATATTTGCTTTCGCCGGCGAAGCGCGGCTGCCGGTCGTACCGGACGATCGCCGTCCGGAAGCCCAGCAGCGGCACGATGCCGCGCAGGAACAGATTGACCTCGCGGAAGCCGCGCAATTCCTCGATCGCCCGGCGACTCATCAGGCGGAAGTCCGCGTGATCCGGCAAGATGTCGACGCCGAAGCGGCGCAGCAGCCGGTAGTAGCCGCGCGCGCTGACGCGCTTGAAGAAGCCATCGCTGTCACGACGCTGCCGCACGCCGAATACGATCTCGGCGCCGGATTGGTATTCGCGCAGCATGCGCGGGATCGCATCGAGGTCGTCCTGGAGATCGGCGTCGAGACTGATCAGCACGTCGCCGTTCACCTTCATGAGGCCGGCGAGCAGCGCATTCTGGTGCCCGTGGTTGCGCGACAGCTTTAGGCCATGGATACGCGGATCGGCGGCATGGAAGCCTTCGATGAGCGACCAGGTCCGATCATGCGAACCGTCGTCGATAAACGTCACACCGCTCGCGCCGTCAATGACGCCTTCTCGGGCAAGCTGATCAAGCAGGATCGTGAGCCGGCGTACGGTTTCCGGCAACACGGCTTCTTCGTTGAAGCAGGGAATTACCAGATTGAGCGCGACCATACCCACCCCGATATCGTTACGCGTACGTTGCGGTCTGCCGTCGTCACGAGGGGTACTGGTTAGTGCAATGTGGCCGGCGCGTGGTGCGTCACGCGCGCCTGTTCCCCGTGGCTGGATCGGGCCGGTTCCTGCTCTTGATTATCGTTCGCGATCCCGGCCTGGATTCGCGACGAATCCATTATGACGGAACGTGCTCCGGCCCGGTGAGACGTCGCAGTGAGGATGAACCCGGATGCGATCGCGATTTGCTTTGCACACCGGGCGGTCCCCCTGGACACACGCTCGATTCAAAAAATTTTCACAAAGGGGCTTGTGCTCCTCAAAAACCCTCTCTATAATTCGCGGCTTCTTAGGCTCGTAGCTCAGTTGGTTAGAGCACCACCTTGACATGGTGGGGGTCGTTGGTTCGAATCCAATCGAGCCTACCAACGAACAAATGAAGGGGTCCGGCAGCACGCATTGCCTACAGGCAATCCGGCTCGCCAACATACAAACGCCACGCGGCAACATCGCGTGGCGTTTTTCTTTTTGCGGCCCAAACCGCGCATGCACGTGTCGATGAACGTGCGGGTCGCGCATGGCGAGCAGCGGCCGGCAATCGGCAAATCAGCACGCAGAGCAGGGGACGCGGGCGCCAGAAGCCCACCCGCCACCTTCAATGCAGATGCTTCAACTTGTCAGGATTCCGCACGACATAGATCGCGACGATCTTCCCGTCATCGATCTCGAGCGCCGTGGTCCGCAATTCTCCATCGGCTTCCAGCGTGACGAACCCCGGCAACCCGTTGATGAACCCCGCCCGCACGAGCTTCGACGCATGCGTGGCGAACAGCTCGGCCAGGTACGCGTGCACTTTCATCACGAGATCGAAGCCGAGCACCGGCTTGCCCGCAGCCGCGCGCTTGCCGCCGCCGTCCGAATGCAGGCTCACGTCCTCGGCAAGCATCGCGCCGAGCGCGCGCATGTCGCCGCTGCGTGACGCCGCGAAGAACGCCTCGGCCAGCTCGATCCCGCGCTGCTTCTCGACATGGAAGCGCGGCCGCGCGTCGCGCACATGCGTACGCGCCCGCGCGGCGAGCTGCCGGCAGGCGGCCGGGTCGCGCTGGATCGTCGTCGCGATCTCGTCGAACTCGAGGCCGAACACGTCGTGCAGCAAGAACGCCGCGCGCTCCAGCGGCGACAACCGCTCGAGCGCGAGCATCAACGGCAGCGTGACGTCCTCCTGTTCATCTTCCTCGACGACCGGCTCGGGCAGCCACGGGCCGATGTAGGTCTCGCGCAGGTGTCGCGCGGACTTCAGCTGATCGAGGCACATGCGCATCACCATGCGGCGCAGGAACGCCTCCGGCACGCGGACCTCGGTGCGATCGACGTCCATCCAGCGGATGAACGCCTCCTGCACCATGTCCTCGGCGTCCGCGACGGAACCAAGCATCCGGTAGGCGACGCGAATCAGCGTGCGACGCAGCGGGTCGAAACTCGACGCTGCATCAGCACGGTCCGCGGCGTTGCCGGCGCCCGAATCGACGCTCGTCATCAGGAGACCATCTTCGCGGCAGCGGCCTTCGCGTCGGCCGGATCGACCCACAGTCCGAAGCCGACGGCAAGCCGGTTCCAGCCGTTGATCACATTGATCATCAGCGTGAGTTTCACCTGTTCCTCCTGGCTGAAGTGATCGTTCAGCGCCGCATACGCGGCTTCGTGCGCACCGTGGCCCTCCGACAGCCGCGTGAGCGCTTCGGTCCAGCCGAGCGCCGCACGTTCGCGGTCGGTGTAGCAGGGGGCTTCGCGCCAGGCGGCCAACAGGTTGATGCGCTGCTCGGTCTCTCCTTGCTCGCGCGCCTCGACGGTGTGCATGTTAAGGCAGTTCGCGCACGCGTTGATCTGCGATGCGCGGATCTTGACCAGCTCGATCAGCGTCGGCTCGAGGCTCCCGGCAGCGGCGACCGACACGGTCATCCAGTTCTTCATCAACGCGGGGGCGGCGGCAAACGGATTGAGTTTCGCAGTCATGGTTCCTTCTCCTTTGGCGTGGGTTTCGCTGATATGACGAGCGAGCACCCCGCGCGTGTGACATCGACACGAAAAATTTTTCAAAGGCCGGGAAGGGTGTGGAGGGAAGGGCAGCGGAGCGTAGTGCCAATGCACCATGAGACCCGCGCGTCCGACGCAGCCAGTATTCGCACATGACGCCGTGCTGCCGCCGAGCCCCGCACCATCGACCTTTCATTGGCTCCGCGTGACTGTCATCGGGCGTCAGCAGTGCGGCCGCGTAGGCATGCGCATTGCTGTCGTCGGCCGAGCCCCGCCATGACGGGCATCGACAGCTCGGCATATCGCCGAAGCCCGCAACGCGCATGCTTTCATTTTTCTTTCGCCTTTGTTTCACCCGAAATCGGATTCGCGACGTTTACATTTCTGGCCCATACTGTTCTGCACGGGCAGATGAAGTGACGCCGCCTCAGCGGCCCGGCGCGCGCCGGCTGCCCGACGACGCAACAACGAAGGTCGCACGTCAGCCGCGCGCATTCGAGCGCAAGGCTTTCCCTTTTCCGGCAACGCAACGCAGCGAATCGCGACGTGGACGGTAAACCGATGAGCCTCCCTGCATCCCAGCTTCAGCGCCGTTTCCAGGACGTGCGCGCCCATAGCGTCGCGTTGACCGCGACGCTATCCGCCGAAGATCAGGCCGTGCAGTCGATGCCCGACGCGAGCCCGGTGAAATGGCACCTCGCGCATACGACCTGGTTCTTCGAAACCGTCGTGCTGATGCGCCGCGTGCCCGGCTACGCGCCGTTCAACGACACGTTCCAGTTCCTCTTCAATTCCTATTACGAAGCACTCGGCCCGCGCCATCCGCGGCCGCAGCGCGGGCTGCTCACGCGTCCGTCGCTGGACGAAGTGCATGCGTACCGCCTGCATGTCGACGAAGCGATGCTGCGCGCGCTCGATGGTGCCGATCCGGCATTGCTCGCCGCGATCGCGCCCGAGATCGAACTCGGCCTGCATCACGAGCAGCAGCATCAGGAACTGATCGTCACGGACATGCTGCATGCGTTCTCGTGCAATCCGCTGAAGCCGGCCTTCCGCCCGCGCAGCAACGCCGATACGCACACGGCACTGGCCGCCGGCGATGCCGGCCCGCTGCGCTGGCTGCATCAGCCGGGCGGGCTCGTCGAGATCGGTCACGACGGCGATGCGTTCTCGTTCGACAACGAACGGCCGCGCCATACGGCGCTCGTGCGGCCGTGCGAGATCGCGAACCGTCTGGTGACGAATGCGGAATTCGCGGCCTTCATCGCGGACGGCGGCTACGCGCGCCCCGAATACTGGTTGTCCGACGGTTGGGCGACGGTGCAGCGGGAAGGGTGGCAAGGGCCCGCGTACTGGATTCCCGACGATGACGGTGATCCGGCGACCGCCCACGCATGGCGCACGTTCGGCCTGCACGGCGTGGAACCGCTCGCGCCCGATGCGCCGGTGTGCCACGTGAGCTTCTACGAAGCGGCCGCGTATGCGGAATGGGCCGGCGCCCGCCTGCCGACGGAGTTCGAATGGGAAGCCGCGTTCGGCGCGGAAGGAATTCAACAGATGCTCGGGCACGTGTGGCAGTGGACGCGTTCGTCCTACGAGCCGTATCCGGGCTTTCGGCCGCTGGCCGGGGTCGCTGCCGAATACAACGGCAAGTTCATGGTCGGCCAGCAGGTCCTGCGCGGCAGCAGCATCGCGACGCCGCCGGGGCACGAACGGCCGACGTACCGCAATTTCTTTCCGCCGGCCGCGCGCTGGCAATTCACGGGGGTGCGACTTGCGCGAGACGTCTGACCTGACGGCCACGAGCGGTGGCCTGCAACCCGCCCGCGACACGCGGCCGAGCGCGTTCGAGCGCGACCTGATCGACGGACTGTCGCGCACGCCGCGCAGCATCCCGCCGAAATACTTCTACGATGCGGCCGGCTCCGCGCTGTTCGACCGCATCTGCGAACTGCCCGAGTACTACCCGACACGCACCGAGCTCGGCATCCTGCGCGATCGCGCAGCCGAGATCGTGCGGCGCGTCGGCCCGCATGCGGACATCGTCGAATTCGGCGCCGGCTCGCTCGAGAAGATCCGCGTGCTGCTCGACGCATGCGCGGACAACTACGCGAACGCGCCGGCGCGCTACGTGCCGATCGATATCTCCGCGGACTACCTGCACGGCGCGGCCGCGCGGCTGCGTGCCGCGTATCCGTGGCTCGACGTCGCGCCGATCGCGGCCGACTACACGAAGGCGGAGCAACTGGCCGAGCTGACCGAGACGCCGCGGCGGCGCATCGGCTTCTTCCCGGGCTCGACGATCGGCAACTTCTCGCCGGAGGAAGCCGACGCGTTCCTGCGCGACGCCGCGCGGCTGTTGCGCGGCGGCGGCCTGCTGGTCGGCGCGGATCTCGTGAAGGACGAGCGCACGCTGCATCACGCGTACAACGACGCGCAGGGCGTGACCGCGCAGTTCAACCTGAACCTGCTCGCGCGCGCGAACGCGGAGCTCGGTGCGGATTTCGATCTCGACGCGTTCTCGCATTGCGCGTTCTACGATCGCGAGCGGCAGCGCATCGAGATGCATCTCGTCAGCGACATCGCGCAGACGGTTCACGTGCGCGGCCACGCGTTCCGCTTCGAGGCCGGCGAGCGCATCCATACGGAGAATTCGCACAAGTTCACGATCGACGGCTTCCGTGCGATCGCAAGGCGGGCGGGATTCGAGCCCGACACCGTGTGGACCGATTCGGACAACCTGTTCAGCGTGCACTGGCTGCGCAGCGTCGACGACATCCGCGCGTAACGGCGTGGCGCGCCGCTCGCACGGGGTGCGGCGGTGCGGCCGACGCGTTCTCCGGCAAAAATTCCCGCTTTCACCGTATCGACACGCCGTTGCAACGACGTGTCGATTCACGCGTCATCCTTGTCCTGCAAGGCGCTACGCCCGCCCGTAAACGACCGTTACCGCTCTCGCACACCGGTTTCACCTGTGTCTGCCTCTGATGCCTACAGTGGGAACCGTAGTCACATCAAGCACGCCACGTGCAGGGAGTCGCGAAATGAGCAAGAAACTTATTCTCGGTGCAGTCCTCGGTGTAGCGGCGCTGGCCGCGTCGGGCGTCGCATCGGCCCACGTCGACCTGTCGGTCGGGATCGGCGTGCCGGGTGTCTACGCGGCGCCGGAACCCGTCTACGTCGCGCCGCCTCCGCCGGTGGTGTATGCGCCGGTGGGCTATCGCGATGACGACTGGCGTGCGCGTCAATGGCGCGAACACGAGTGGCGCCGCCGTGAATGGCGCGAGCACGAGTGGCGTGAGCGCCGCGACCACGGTGGCGGCTGGCGCGGCCGCTGGGACTGAGGCACGTGGCGACCGGCTGACGACGCGTACACGGATCACCACGGACAAAGGAGAGTGATCGCATGAAGCCCATTCGACATCTCAGGTTGTGTGCGACGGCTGCTGTCGTTGCGCTCGCAACCATCGGCAGCGCGCACGCGGCGGGCTGCATGAAGGGCGCGGTGGTCGGCGGCGTCGCCGGCCACTACGCGGGACATCACGGCGTGGCCGGCGCGGCCGGCGGCTGCATCGTCGGTCATCACATGGCGAAGAAGCACGAGAAGGAACAGGCCGCACAACGCAAGGCTGCGCACGACGATCAGGCGTCGCAGTAAGCGCACTCCCTGGCGGAACGGCGCAACGGCGCCGTCTCCGCCTCTCATCTTCATTGCCGGCCGACCACGGCCCCGCAGTTCACCACCGCGTACCGAATCCCCGTAAATTGATCTGACGAATGAGTGCCCCGCGTGCCGTTACGATCATTTACAACGCCGGATCGCACAACGCCCGCGCACTCCTAAAATGCAGTCACTCGAACGCGCTCCAGGGAGCAAACAATGAAAACGCAACGATATCTTTCCGTGCTCGCAGCTGCGCTGCTCGCACTCGGCGCCGTTTCCGCGAATGCGGCGGCCGGCGGCAATGGTGGCGGTGGCAACGGCGGCGGCCATGGTGCAGGTGGCATGGGTGGCAATGCGGGCGGCATGTCGGCCGGCCACATGAGCGGCGAAGCGCTGAGCAATTCAAACGGCATGCACGCGGGCGACCGCGACAAGGGCCTGGCACGCGCGGCCGACCGCTCCGATTCGATCGCCGACCGCGCCGGCGCGCAGCCGGGCCGCGGCCACGGGCGCTCCCATGGGCACACCGCCCACGCGTCGACGTCCACGCATCACGGGCATCGCAACGCATTCGGCCGCACGCTGTAAGCGCGGCGCACGCATGCGAAAGCAGGGCGCTTCGGCGCCCTTTTTTCATGGCCGTGGCGAAAAGTGCGTACGCAGCGTGTCGCACGCGAGCATCGCATCGACCCCGATTTGCAACCAGCCGTAACCGGGTTTGCGCACGCGCGAGGCTACGAATCGCTTTCACTCGAATGACAGCAGGATTCACCGGCGTCGAGACGGGGATCGCCGCAGCGTCGCGGCCCCTTCAATGAAAAAAGGGTGGCTCGTCGCCACCCTTCATTTCAGCGTCCCGTGCCCGTCAGCGGCGCGATGGATGCGCCGGGCTCGAACAACGCATCGGCCTGCCTGACGCGCACGAATCGCGCCGCGTCACCTCCATCCACCAGCGCGCGGAAATGCGCTTCGCCGCACGCGAGCTTCGCGCGCTCGTGCTCGCTCGTCACGTCGCCATCGGCGTTCGGCGTATCGACGACGAAGTACAGCCGCTCGCCGCCATCCTGCTCCGCCAGCACCGCCCAGTCCGGGTGATAGCTGCCGAGCGGAGTCGGCACGCGGAACCAGGCCGGCAGCTTCGCGTACAGCTTCACGCCGTCGTGCGCTTCCAGCGCATCGGCGAACGCGCGTTCCGCGTCGGTTTCGCATACGACGGCCTCGTGGATCGACTTGCGCGCATCGAGCCGCAGGTTGCGCAGATAGCCGGTCAGCGCCTCGTTCTCGAACGATTCGAGTGCATGCACGTGCCGTTCGCCGAGCTTGCGATACGCGATGCCGGCGACCAGCGCGAGCCGCTTGCAGCGATTGATCGCATCGGCGGCCAGCGCGATGAACTGCTGCGGATTCACGCGGAAATCGTCGAGCCGACCGCTGTCGGCAAGGATCGTCGCGAGCGAACGGCGCGTGAGTTGCGTGCGGTCCTGCAGTTCGGTGAGCAGGTCGGGCAGCGGCAACTCGCCTTCATCGATCAGCACCGTGCCGGCGCCGGCCACTTCGACCGCCTCGATGCCGGCCTTGCCGATGTCGATCTCGGCCTTGCGCCACTGCAGCCGTGCGCGCGCGATGTCCGGCGCGGCGCGCAGCGCGGCCGTGCAGTCGCGCACGAGCTTCGCGTTGTCGAACTCGACGCTGTACACGGTGCGATGGCGGATGCGGTCCCACAGCGCGCGGAAGTCGTCGCCGAACACGACGGCCTTGCCCGACGCGTCGCGCCGCAGCGCGATCGCGCGACGCTCGTCCGCATTGCGCACCGCGAAGCGGCCCGACAGCTTGCGCAGCGTCGCGACGATCGGCGCGCGCAGCGTCTCGAACGCTTCAGGCAGCACGAGCGCGCTCTGGCGCAGCGCATCCTTCAGCCGGTCGAGCACCTTGCCCTGCGCGTCGACGTAGCCCTGCTCATGCAGATGCGCCCACAGCACGCGCGACAGCTCGATGCCGAGCGCGTGCGCGGGCCCGTCGCCTTCCTGCACCGGCAGCGCCGCGAACTGGTGTTCCTCGACGATCCCGAAGCGAATGCCGGTGTCGGCCTCGATTTCCTTCTGCAGATTCTCGGCGAACGACTCGTAGCGCTCGGTCGCGATCACGGTGAGCGTGTTCACGCCCGGATCGCGCACGCGTTCGCCGTCCTGGTCGACGGCGAGGCGCAGCCCGCGGCCGAGCGTCTGGCGGCGCTCGCGTTCGGTCTGGATGTCGCGCAGCGTGCAGATCTGGAATACGTTCGGGTTGTCCCAGCCTTCCTTCAGCGCGGAGTGCGAGAAGATGAACTTCAGCGGCGTGTCGAACGACAGCAGCGCTTCCTTCTCGCGCATGATGAGGCCGTACGCACGCTCGGCGTTCTCGCGCGCCGCGGCGCTGCTCTCGCTCGTGTCGGTCCAGCCGCCCTTGCGGTCGATCGAGAAGTAGCCGTTGTGCGCGCGCTCGACTTCCAGCGCGACGTCGACGCCGTCGAACAGCGCACGGTAGGCCGGCACACGGGCCGCGCGCGCATATTCCTCTTCGAAGATCAGCGCGTAGTCGCCCTTCACGGGCATCCCGTTCTCGTCGTAGCGGCGATAGCGTTCGACCGAGTCGACGAAGAACAGCGACAGCACCTTCACGCCGCGCTCGGCAAGGCGCAATTCCTTGTCGAGATGCTCGCGGATCGTGCGGCGGATCATCTCGCGCTGCACGGCCAGCGTGTCGATGTCGCCGAATGCTTCGCCGAGCGACAGGAACGCCTCGCCTTCCGGATGGCGCAGCTCGACGTACTCGGCACCCTTCACCGCATGCACTTCGCCGATCCGCAGCCCCGCGTACAGCGCGCGTTTGGTCAAGCGCTCGAGATCGTCGCCGTCGGTCGCCGACACGATCTGGCGCTTCACGCCTGCCGCGGTCGCGACGTCGAGCTCGATGCGCGCGCTGATCGCGCCGCGCCGGTTCGACACGCCGACGAGCCGCACGTACGGCTTGTTGTGCGCATCCTCGACGATCGCCGATGCGATCTCGATCTGCTTGACCAGCTTGCGCTCGTACGCGTCGACCGCATCGAGCCGGTACACCATGTGGTGGCGGTCGACGTGCGTGGCCGAATAGCGCAGCGTGCAGAGCGGCGCCATCGCGGCGAGCGCTTCGCGCCCGCGCCCCTCGAGCCCGCCGTCGACACTTTGCGGCTCGTCGACGATCACGATCGGCCGCGTCGCGCGGATCAGGTCGATCGGCTTTTCGCCGCCGGTCTTCTCGCTGTCCTTGTAGAGATTGTTGATCTCTTTCTTGTTGATCGCGGCAACCGTCATCACCATGATCTGGATCGCCGCGCTCGCCGCGAAGTGGCGCACCTGGCCGAGCTTCGCGGAGTCGTACAGAAAGTAGTCGTACGGCACGCCCGCGTACAGCGAGCGGAAATGATCCTCGGTGATCGCGAGCGTCTTGTGCACGCCTTCCTTGATCGCGATCGACGGCACGACGATCACGAACTTCGTGAAGCCGTAGCGGCGGTTCAGCTCGAAGATCGTGCGCAGGTACACGTAGGTCTTGCCGGTGCCGGTTTCCATCTCGACGGTGAAGTCGCGCGAGCCGGGCAGGCCGGACGGCGGCAGCCCGCCGCGCAGCTGCACGTCGGCGAGATTGCGCGCGAGCGCGTCGTCGGTCAGCGACAGCCGGTTGCCGACGCCTTGCTCCGACACCGCGAAGCCGAGCGAGCCTTGCGCGGCGGCCGTGGTGCCGGGCGCGGCGTTCGCGAGTACGCTGAAGTCGCCGCGATACGATTCCTGACCGCGAAACAGGTCGCAGACGGCGTCGATCGCGTCGCGCTGATAGTCGAGATCCGCTTCGAAATGCAGCCGCATCACAGGCTCCGCACGCGCTTCACGCCGTGCTGTTCGAGCAGCGCGGCGAGATTGAGCTTCGCGACGTCGTCGACGAAGCCGCTGTCGCGGAACAGGCACGTGACGTCATGCGACGCGCCGGTCGCATCGAGCAGCTCGACGATGCCGTCGGCGAGCGGGCCCGCATCGTCGCGCGAGATGCGCGCATCGAAGCACGCGACGATCGAGCGGCCGATCAGGTGCACGGTCTTGCCGGCCACCGGGTGATGCTCGACCGGCGTGCACAGATCGAGGCCGAGCTTCAACGTGAGCTCGGCGAGCAGGTCGTCCTCGGTGCGGCCGGTCTTCACGTGCTCGACGGACGCGAACAGCGCGTGGTCGAAGTCGTCGCGGCGCGGATCCCATTCGATCACGTTGGTCGTGTCGAGCCGGTACACGCGGAAGCCGAGGTCGCCATAGCTTTCCGGATAGTCGCGCGCGACCTGCTGCGCGGTGCGGCGCAAGCGCTCCTTCGTGATTTCCGCGAGCGTCAGCGGCTTCTTCAGCTTCGCGCAGAACTCGGCGGCCGCCAGCTGCGTCTTGTCGCGGCGGTCGAGCGCCTCGGGCAGCTGCACGAGGATGTAGCGGCGCGCGCCGCCGTCGGTCGCGTTCACCTGCATCACCGCGTGCCCGGTCGAACCGGAACCGGCGAAGCAGTCGAGCACGATGTCGTCGCCGCGCGTGCACCAGCCGATCACGGCCGCCGCGAAGTCGACCGGCTTCGGCTGGTCGAACGGGATGCCGAGCGTCTTCAACAGCGCGTCGTCGGAGCCGGCGAACGGCAGCACCGACGGCACGTTCTCGTACATGTTCTCGTCGAGGTAGTAGATCCGCTGCGGCTGCGTGGTTTCATCCGGGCCGAATTCGATCTGGCCGCGCTCGATCAGCGCCTGCATCGTCGCGGGCGGATTGCGCCAGCCGCGCGCCGGCATCGCGCACGGCTTGCCGGTGACCGGGTGGAGCAGCGGCGTGAAATACTCGTCCGGCGCCTTCTTCTTGTTCGGCCACGCCATCGACACGAGACGGTACACGCGGCCTTCCGCCGACAGCCGGTCGTACATCACCTCGCCGCCGGACAGGTTGGTCTGCGCCTTCATCCACGCGCGATACGCCTTCTGCGCGTCCTTCGCGTTGCCGCTGCGGTACACCGCGTCGTGCGCGGCATCGAGCATGCGCTGCGCGTTGCGCTTCGGGCGCTTCAGCGGTGCCTGTTCGAGCAGCGTCTCGGCGTTGCGCGCGAACAGCACCAGCGATTCGTGCTGGTACGCGACGCCGCGCGCGTCGCCCTTCGGGTTGCGCTTGTCCCACACGGCGACGCCGAGCTCGTTCTCCTCGCCGAAGATCTCGCGCAGCATCAGCACGAGCGCATGCACCTCGTGCTCGTCGATGTGCACGGCGATCAGCCCTTCGTCGGACAGCAGCGCGTGCGCGAGCTTCAGGCGCGGATACATCATGTTCAGCCAGTCGGTATGGAACCGGCCGTTCGCCTCGGTATTGGTGCTGCGCTTCACGCCGGCGTCGGTCTGGCCCGTCATCGCCAGGTAGTGGCGGATGCTGTCGCTGAAGTCGTCCGGATAGACGAAGTCGCTGCCGGTGTTGTACGGCGGGTCGATGTAGACGAGCTTCACCTTGCCCGCGTAACTCTTGTGCAGCAGCTTCATCACGTCGAGATTGTCGCCCTCGATCACGAGATGGCGCGTGTCGTCCCACGCGACGCTGTCGCCGGGGCACGGGCGCAGCGTGCCCGTCGACGGCGTGAGCGCGGCCTGGCGCGCGCTGCGCTTGCCGTGCCAGTGGAAGCCGTAGCGCTCGTCGGCGTCGCCGACGGTGCGTTCGCCGACCAGCGCCTTCAGCACGTCGACGTCGACCGACGCGCCGTCCGGGCCTTCGGTCACGAGTTCGGGGAACAGCGCCTTCAGGCGCGCGACGTTGTCGGCGGTGAAATCCGTCGACATCGCCTGCGGGTTCGCCGCATCGAGTTTCTGCATCGTCTTTTCCATCGGAGCCCGGCCGCGTGCGCCAGGACGTCGGGCGCACTCACGGCTGCGGTGGCAACGGCCACCCGGGCAAACCCGAAACGCTAGCGAGTCGGTCGGCGCAGGTCAAGCACCGATGTGAGGCGATCGTGCGCGCATCGGCCGCGATCGCCCGCCCGACGGGCCGCAGGCGGCTTCGGGCCGCGTGTCGCGCGGGCCGCCCGGCGGGTGTTCCCGGGCATTCCGGTACGCGGCGGAGAAGCCGAAAAAAGGACGAAAAAAAGGGCACGGTCGGCGCGGTGCGCCGGCGTGCCCGTATGGAGAATCCCGGATGGAGGATGCGGCGGGGCTCGACGAGCCCCGCTGGTGGTCAGAACCGCGTACGGATGCCCGACGTCAGTTCGAGCTGGTTCTTCGCGCCGAACGTCGACGACACCGTGTAGCCGCCATGCAGCTTCATGTAGTCGCCGGCGAGGTACACCTCGGTGCGCTTGCTCAGGTGGTAGAACACCGACCCGTAGATCGTCTCCTTGAAGCCGTTGGCGACGCCGTTGGTCAGGCTGAACGCGCCGAGGTTGGCGTTCGGCGTGAAGCCGTCCGCGTTATTCGCGGCGTTCTTGATGCGCATCTGCTGGTAGCCGAGCTCGTAGTCGAGCGCGCCCTTCGGCGCGATCTTCATCGACACCGTCCACGAATCGTCGTGACGCTGGCCGAGCGGGCCCTGGTCGCCGTTGTAGCGGAAGTAGCCGGCATTCAGGCGCACGATGTCGAACGTGTAGTTGCCGCCGACCGAGAACGTCTGGTTCCGGAAGCCGTTGTGGTTCACGTGGTTGTAGAAGCCCGACACGGTGAACGGGCCACCGTTGTAGCCGAGCGCGGCCTGGTAGGCGGAGCCGGTCGCGAACGAGGTCGAGTTGCTGAACTGGTAGCCGGCGCTCGCGAAGATGCCGTTGCTGAACAGCTTCTTCCACGCGACGCCGTTGTTGTAACGGGTGCCGGTCGGGCCGGCCGCGTAGAAAATCATCTGCTTGAAGTTGTTCGAGTTGGTCCAGCCGCCTTCCTCGGTCGTCAGCTTCGACGAGCCGTACGCATCGCCGTAATTCGCCGATGCGTCGCGCGCGATCGTGTTCTGGAAGCCGGCCGTCAGCTTGCCGAAGCGCTCGTCCTCGACGCCGACCCACGCGTCGCGGTCGAAGATCTGGCCTTCGTCTTCCATCTGGCCGTTCGCGACCACGAATTCGCTTTCGAGGCGGAAGATGATCTTCGTGCCGCCGCCGATGTCTTCAGCGCCTTTCAGGCCCCAGCGGCTGCCGCTGAACCACGGCTCGCCTGCGTTACCCATCCCGATCACGTGATTGCCGTTCGCATCGGCGTGGGTCCGGTAGGTCGGAAAACTCAGGTCCATCAGGCCATAGAGCTGCACGCTCGACTGCGCGTACGCCTGGGTGCCGGCGCACAGGCCTGCCGCCGCGATGGAAAGGGCAAGGGTTTTTCGTTTCAAGATCGTCTCCTCCGAACTGCCGCATTTGAAATCTGTTTGTTGGCACTACGTAATGTGTGCCGAATAGTGCCGACCACAGCGAGAGGGCCGACGCATAGCATCGTAGAGGGTGCAATCCTTCACGCCGCTTTCCCGGAGGAAAGAATCGGATCGGTGAAAACACCGAACGCGCAACAATCGCGAATCGGGCTGGCGCGCCGGCAAGCGCGCGGCGCGCCGCGTCAGTCCTGGCTGCTCTTCGCGCGCAGGATGTAGCCGAGCCCGCGCAGCGTGATGATCTCGGCCGTGCTGGGCGCGAGATGCTTGCGCAGCCGGTGGATGTAGATGTCGATCGCGTCGGCGCTCGGCTCGTCGTCGAGCGCGAACACGCTGTCCATCAGCCGCGCCTTCGACACCGTCTTGTTCTGCTGCAGCATCAGCGTCTCGAGAATCGCATGCTCGCGGCGGCGCAGCGCGAGCACCGCATCGCCGCAGCGGAATTCGCGCGTACCGAACGCGTAGACCAGATCGCCGCACATGAGCTGCGTCGTGCCGACGCCAGCCTGCCGGCGGATCAGCGCACGGATGCGCGCGACCAGCTCGCGCGATTCGAAAGGCTTGACCACGTAGTCGTCGGCGCCCGCGCCGAAGCAGTCGACCTTGTCGTCGACCGAGCCGTGCGCGGTCAGCATCAGCACCGGCACGTTGTCGTTGCGGCGCCGCAATCGCGCGAGCACTTCCTTGCCGCTGATGCCGGGCAGCCGCATGTCGAGCAGCACCGCGTCGTAGTGTTCAGTCTTCAGCACCGTGTCCGCACGCTCGCCGTCGCCGACGCAGTCGACCGCGAAATCCTCGCCGCGCAGCAGGTTCACGATCCAGTGCGCGAGTTCGGCGTTGTCTTCGACCAGCAGGAGTTTCATGACGACATCTCTTCATTCAAAGGCGGGCAGCCGCACGGTCACGACGATACCGCGATTGCCGGGGCCCGGTGCGAGCGTCACGCTGCCGCCGTGCGCCTGCGCGATCTCGCGCACGATCGCGAGACCCAGGCCCGAGCCTTCGGTGTCGGCCGACACGCGGTAGAACCGCTTGAACACGTGCGGCCGCGCTTCGGCCGGAATGCCGGGGCCGTTGTCGATCACCTCGAGCACGACCGCGTCGCCGTCGCGCCGCGCGGCGACCGTCACGCAGCCGCCCGGCTGCGTGTAGCGCACCGCATTGTCGACGAGGTTCATCACCAGCGCGGTGAGCAGGCTGTCGCTGCCCGCGACGTCGAGCCGTTCGCCGAGATCCGCGCCGAGGTCGATGTCGCGCCGCTGCGCGAGCACGATCGTTTCCTCCAGCACGCTCGACACGACGGCGGCGAGATCGACGCGATGCGTGAGCAGCGTCGACGGCGTCGCCTCCGCATGCGCGAGCAGCAGCAGCTTGTCGGTCACGTCGGCCATCTTGCGGCTGCTGCGCTGCATGCTGTCGAGCACCGACGAGAGTTCATAATCGTCGTTGCCGCGCTGCTGCGCGTACTGGATCTGCGTGTCGAGCACCGCGATCGGCGTGCGCAGCTGGTGCGCGGCGTCGGCGATGAAGCGTCGCTGCGTGGCCGTGTGCGTATTGAGCCGCGCGATGCACTGGTTGATCGCGTCGACGATCGGCCGCAGCTCATGCTGGAGGCGCTCGGGGCGGATCGGCTCCAGTTCCATCGGCCCGCGGTCGGCGACGTCGTCCTTCAGCTTCATCAGCGGGCGCAGCTCGAGCGTGAGGCCCAGATAGACGAGCACGATCGCGAGCACCAGCATCAGCGACAGCCGCATGAGCTGCGGCCGCCAGATCGTCGCGACCATCGCGTCGTACGAGCGCGTCGTCTTCGCGACGATCACCGTGACCGGCTCGACCTGCCCCTCGTCGTACAGCTGGCGGTCGTAGGCCACCGCGCGCAGCGGCACGTCGTCGAGCGACGTGTCGTACAGCGTCGGCTCGACGCCGTGCTGGGCCGGTACGTCGAGCGTCGGGTTGCCGGCGAGCAGCCGGCCGTGGCCGTCGATCACCTTGTAGAACACCGAATCGCGCGACGGTGATTCGAAGATCTCGAGCGCGGCGGGCGGCACGTCCGCGGCCGGCATGCCGTTGCGCCACTCGACGTCCTCGCCGATCGTGCGCGCCGACGCGATCAGCGCGCTGTCCTGCACGAGCGCGGCCGTGGTCCGCGCGGTGCCGTACGACATCGCGCCCGCGATCACCACGAAGGCCGTGAGCGGCAGCAGCAGCCACCACAGAAGCCGCCCGCGCAGGCTGTGCGCCATTCCTTCTCCTCAATGCCGAACCGCGCCGGGGGCTGACCGGCGCGGTTCGGGTGGGTGATCCGATGCTGCGTGCGACGCTCAGAAAGCGGCGGGGCGCCACTTCAGCAAGCGCTTCTCGATCCGGGTCAGCAGGTAGTCGGCGGCCAGTGCGACCACGGCCAGCACGATCATCGCCGCGAACACGCCGCTCGCGTTGAACGCACCCTGGGCGGTGGAGATTAGCAGGCCGATGCCCTGCTTGGAACCCAGGAATTCGCCGACCACCGCACCGACCAGCGCGAAACCGAAGCTCACGTGCAGGCTCGCGAGAATCCAGCTGAGCGCGGACGGAATCACGACGGAGGTGGTGATCTGCCGGCGCGACGCGCCGAGGATCTGCGCGTTGGCGATCAGGTAGCGGTCGGCTTCGCGCACACCCTGGAACGCGTTGCCGAACACGACGAAGAACACCATCACGACGGCCAGCGCGATCTTCGACGCCATCCCGAGGCCGAGCGCGATCACGAACACCGAGCCCAGCACGACGCGCGGAATCGAGTTCGCGATCTGGATGTACAGGCCGAACACGTCGGCCATCAGCTTGTTGCGGCCGAGCACGATCCCGCAGATCACGCCGGCGACCGAGCCGATCAGGAAGCCGATCGTGGTCTCCTCGAGCGTCACCCAGACCTGCGTGAGCAGCGGCCCTTGCGACGTGCCGTTGACGAACCAGTCCTGGATCTGCGCGAAGATCAGCGTCGGCTGCGAGAAGAAGAACGAATCGATCCACTTCAGGCGTGCAGCGAGTTCCCAGCCGCCCAGCACGAAGACGAGCACGGCGATCCGCAGGCCGATGATGAGTTGCCGGCGGCGGCGCAGCCGGGTTTGAGCGGCGCGCGACTCGTCCTCGAGCGTCGTCGCCGGAAGGGCGGTGGGGGGTAGCGTCATGTCGGTCATGCTCCTGTCCTTGCTGTTTGTTGCCGTGGCTTGCGTGCGGCGTATGCGTCAGCCGATCTGCACTTCTTCGCGCAGGTCGTGCCAGATGTCCTTGGAAATCTCGATGAAGCGCGCGTCGTAGCGCACTTCCGACATGACGCGCGGGCGCGGCAGGTCGATCTCGTACACGCGCTTGAGCGTCGCGGGGCGCGCGGTCAGCACGAACACGCGGTCGGCGAGCGCGATCGCCTCTTCGAGATCGTGCGTGACGAACACGACCGAGCCCTTGTTCGCCGACCACAGCTGCAGCAGTTCGTCCTGCATCAGCGTGCGCGTCTGCATGTCGAGCGCGGAGAACGGCTCGTCCATCAGCAGGATTTCCGGCTGGTTGATGAAGGTCTGCGCGAGCGCGACGCGCTTCCTCATCCCGCCGGAGAGCTGGTGCGGGTAGTGCTTCGTGAACTTGTCGAGGCCGACCTTGCGGATCCATTCCTCGGCCTGCGCGTACGCGACGTCCTTCGAGCGGCCGCGGAACAGCGGGCCCGCCGCGACGTTGTCGATCACGTTGCGCCACGGGAATACGGCGTCGGCCTGGAACACGAAGCCGATGCGCGGGTCGATCCCGTCGACCGGGCGGCCCATCACGCGCACCTCGCCCGACGCCGGCTTGAGCAGCCCGGTGATCATGTTCAGCGTGGTGGACTTGCCGCAGCCGGTCGGCCCGACGATCGCGATGAACTCGCCGCGCGCGACGCTCATGCTGAAGTCGCGCAACGCGACGGTGGCCTTGCCTTCCGGCGAAATGAAGCGGCACGACACATTGCGAAACTCGATCGCCGGTGTGCTCGGGGAAACTGCCTGGTTCATTGCATTCGTCCTGCGGGTGAGGAGGGCGTCGCGTCGTGGCGCCGCCGGGCCGGTCAGCCGGGCCGGAACGGGGAACGCGCGGCGGCGGGATCGCCGCCGCCGCGCGTTGCGGCTTACTTCGCGTTCACGAAATCGTTGGTGTAGGTGCGCGCCAGGTCGATGTGCTTGCCCTTCACCGACGGGTTGAACGCCGACAGCACCTTCAGCACGGTTGCCGGGCCGTCGGCCGGCATCTTCGCGTCGGCGGTGTACATCGGCAGCGATGCCTTCAGCGCGGACACGTACAGCGCCTTGTCCTTCTGGTAGTCCGCCGGCATCTTCGCGGCAATTTCCTCGGCGCTGTGCGTGTGGATGAACTGCATCGTCTTCGCGAACGCGTGCGCGAGCTTGGTGGCCTCCGCCTTGTGCGAATCGGCCCATGCCGACTGCACGTACAGGCTCGCGGCCGGGTAGGTGCCGCCGAGCGCGGCGCGCGTGCCTTCCAGCGTGCGCAGGTCGACCAGCACCTTCGCGTCGCCCATCTTCTCGAGCGCGGACACCGTCGGCTCGGTCGTCATGCCGGCGTCGATGCGGCCCTGCTTGATCGCGGCGATGAAGCTCGCGTCGGCGCCGACCGGCAGCATCGTGTACTGCGTCGACGGCACGCCTTGCTGCAGCGCGAGGTATTGGGTGAGGAAGCTGGTCGACGAGCCGAGGCCCGTCACGCCGAGCGTCTTGCCCTTCGCGTCGGCCATCGACTTGAAGGTCGGCGCCGCCTTGGTCGACACCAGTTCGACCTCGCCCGGCACCTGGCAGAGTACGGCGATCGCCTTCACGTCCTTGCCCTTGCTCTGCAGGTCGACCGCATGGTCGTAGAAGCCGACGACGCCCTGCACGGCGCCCGCCAGGAGTTCGTTCTCGGCGTCGACGCCGGCCGGCTGCGACAGCAGCTCGACGTCGAGCCCTTCGGCCTTGAAGTTGCCGAGCTCCTGCGTGAGCCGCGCGGGCAGGTAGATCAGCTTCGCGATCCCGCCGACCATGATGGTGATTTTGCCGTCGTCGGCGAAAGCGGGGTGAGCGGCGAGCGCGCAGCTGAGGCTGGCTGCAACGGCGAGGGTGCGCAGGATGGGTCGCATCGGGGTCGTCTCCTTCGTTGTATTCGTATGGCGCGATGCTTGCTGCATCGTCATGACGAGTATAGGGAGGCGAAACCTTCCGGTACCTTTCGCGGGCGGCCGATTCCTTTAGGGGTTTTCCAGCAAGCGGGCGCGCAGGCGGCCTAGCGCCACGCCAGCAGCACCCGCCCCATCGCGTCGAGCCCCATGTCGAACAGGTGCGACACGAACGGCACGAGGTTCGGGATCATCAGTTGCACCAGCAACAGCCCGACCAGCATCGTGACCGGGAAGCCGATCTGGAAGATGCCGATCTGCGGCGCCGCGCGGTTCAGGATCCCGAGCGCGAGGTTCGCGATCAGCAGCGCGGCGACCACCGGCAGCGCGAGCAGCAGCCCCATCTCGAACACGGTCGCGCCGAATGCGGCGAGCGTGCGCCAGCCGGGCGCGTGCAGCAGGTCGGCCGATACCGGCAGCGTCTGGAACGACGCGGCCAGTGCCGCGAACACCTGCAGGTGGCCGTCCACCGCGAGGAACGCGAGCATCGCGATCGCGTTCAGGAAGCGGCCCATCACCGGCGTCGCGCCGTTCGAATGCGGATCGAAGAAGGTCGCGAAGCCGAGCCCCATCGACAGCCCGATGAAGTCGCCGGCCGCCTCGACGGCCGCGAACACGAGTTGCATCGTGAAGCCCAGCGCGATGCCGATCAGGAACTGCGTGACGACGATCCAGATGCCCGGCGCGGAGAACACGGTGACACCGGGCATCGCGCCGAGCGTCGGTGCAACGACGAGCGCCATGAACGCGGCGATCGCGATCTTCACGCGCACCGGCACCGCCGCGTGGCCGACCACCGGCGCGGTCGCGACGAGCGCGAGCATCCGCACGAACGGCCACAGGAAGGCGGTCAGCCAGCCGTTGAGCTGTGCGTAGGTAACCGAGAACATCGCGGGGAGACGGAGCCGGGCGCGTCGCTCAGCCGGCGCCGAGCGTCGCGACGTGCAGCAGCGTCTGCCGCAGGTAGTCGAGCATCGTCGTCAGCATCCACGGGCCGGCGATCACGAGCGTCGCGGCCACCGCGAGCAGCTTCGGGATGAACGACAGCGTCGATTCGTTGATCTGCGTCGCGGCCTGGAACAGGCTCACGACGAGGCCGACCGCGAGCGCGACCAGCAGCAGCGGGGCGGCGAGCAGCAGGCCGACCATCATCGCCTGGTGCGCGAGCGTCATTACTTGTTCAGGCGTCATCGGGGCGCGTCCTCCGCTTACGTGAAGCTCTGCGCGAGCGAGCCGATCAGCAGCTGCCACCCGTCGACCAGCACGAACAGCATCAGCTTGAACGGCAGCGACACGGTGGACGGCGACACCATCATCATCCCCATCGACATCAGCACGCTCGCGACGACCATGTCGATGATCAGGAACGGGATGAAGATCGTGAAGCCGATCTGGAAGCCGGTCTTCAGCTCGCTCGTGACGAACGCGGGCACCAGCAGCGACAGCGGCACGTCTTCCGGGCCCTGCATCGGCGCGGCCTTCGAGATCTTCGCGAACAGCGCGAGATCGGTCTCGCGGGTCTGCTTCAGCATGAAGGTCTTGAACGGCGCGACGCCGCGCTGCACGGCCTGCTCCATCGGCATCGAGCCGTCGGAGAACGGCTTGTAGCCGTCGGCGTACGCACGGTCGAGCACCGGCGACATCACGAAGAAGGTGAGGAACATCGCAAGGCCGACCAGCACCTGGTTCGGCGGCGTCGTCGCGGTGCCGAGCGCCTGGCGCAGCAGCGACAGCACGATGATGATGCGCGTGAAGCTCGTCATCATCAGCAGCATCGCCGGCAGGAACGACAGCATCGTGAGCAGCAGCATCGTCTGCACGCTCAGCGAATAGGTGGTGCCGCCGTTCGGGCCGGGGCTCGTGTTGAACGCGGGCAGGCCGGCCGCCTGCGCGCACGCAAGCGCCGGAGCGACGCCAAGGATCAGCACGGGCGCGAAGCGCGCCGCGCGACGCAGGAATTCGTGTTTCATCGGAATGCAGAGACGGAATTGGGGCGCGACGCCATGTCAGCGGTCCTTGCCGCGCCCGAAGCGCTTCGCGGCTTCGCCCGCGAGCGCGTCGCGAAACCGCGCGCCGAACGTGCCGGGCTGGCCATCGGCCGAAGCGTTGCCGGTGCCGGCGGCGGTGTCGGTCGAAGCCGACGTCGGCATCGTGGCGGCTGCCGAGCCGGCCGGCAGCGTATGCAGCAGCCGCACGTTGCCGGGCGCGACGCCCAGCACGAGCCAGGTGTCGCCGATCTCGACGATCGTCGCGCTTTCCTTCGCGCCGAGCCCGACGCTCGATACGACCTTCAGCGGGCCGCCGCGCCGCGCGGGCTGGAACCCGAAGCGGCGCGCGAGCCACGCGCAGCCGAACACGAGGCCGATCACGACCGCGAGCCCGACCAGCGTCTGCAGCACCGCGCCGACGCCGAGCGACGGCGCGGCCGAGCCGACCATCACGCTCGACGCGATCGAACCCGCGTTGTTCACCGCGTTCATGTCGGCGGCGCCGGCCGGCGCGCATGCGAGCGACGCGGCGACGGCGACCCCCGCCGCTGCAGCGTTCGCGAGAACGTACGCGCGGCGGCCGGACTTCGCAACCTTCATCGATTCAGTTTCCGGATACGTTCGGCCGGCGTGATGATGTCGGTCAGCCGGATGCCGAACTTGTCGTTGACGACCACGACTTCGCCCTGCGCGATCAGGCAGCCGTTCACGAGCACGTCCATCGGCTCGCCGGCCATGCCGTCGAGCTCGACGACCGACCCCTGCGCGAGCTGCAGCAGGTTGCGGATCGCGATCTTCGTGCGGCCGAGCTCCACGGTCATCTTGACCGGGATGTCGAGAATCATCTCGATGTCGTTGTGCGTCGAACTGGCCGCGGCCTTCGACAGCGGCTGGAATACGCCGGCGCCGGTCGCGCCTGCCGGCACGGGCTGATGGTTCTGCTCGGCGAGCGCGGCGGCCCAGTCGTCCAGGCCCTGTTCTTCCTCGCCCGCGGCCGCGGCCGGTGCGGCCTGCACATCGGCGGCCGAAGCCGCGAGGGCCGCGTCGGCCATCGCCAGGATGTCGTCGTCGGGCGTCTGGTTCAGCTCACTCATATCCACCTTCCTTCATCGTGTCGCTCGCGCTGATCATCTTCTGCACGCGCAACGCATATTGACCATTGAAAATGCCGTAGCCGCACTCCATCACCGGCACGCCGTCGACCTTAGCGGTGATCGTGTCGTCGATCTCCAGCGGCAGTACGTCGCCCGTGCGCAGGTTGAGGATCTTCTCGAAGGTCGACGGGATCTCCGCGAGATCCGCCGTCAGCTCGACCTCGGCCGACTGCACCTGCTGCGACAGCACGCGCACCCAGCGGCGGTCGACTTCGAGCGCCTCGCCCTGGATCGGTGAGCTCAGCACGTCGCGGATCGGCTCGACCATCGAGTACGGCATGCAGATGTGCAGCGTGCCGCCCGTCGGCCCGAATTCGATCGAGAACTGCGTGACGATCACGATCTCGTTCGGCGTCGCGACGTTCGCGAACTGCGTGTGCATCTCGGAGCGCACGAATTCGAACTGCAGCGGCCGCACGCTCTTCCACGCGGTCGCGTAGTGCTCGAACACCAGGTTCAGCAGCTTGCCGATGATCCGCTGCTCGGTGGCCGTGAAGTCGCGGCCCTCGACGCGGGTATGGAAGCGCCCGTCGCCGCCGAACAGGTTGTCGACCACGAAGAACACGAGGTTCGGATCGAACACGAACAGCGACGTGCCGCGCAGCGGCTTCACGTGCACCAGGTTCAGGTTCGTCGGGATCGGCAGGTTTCGGGTGAACTCGCTGTACTTCTGCACCTTCACCTGGCTCACGGAGATTTCCGCCGTGCGCCGCATGAAGTTGAAGATGCCGATCCGCAACAGACGCGCGAAGCGGTCGTTGATGATCTCGAGGCCGGGCATCCGGCCGCGGACGATCCGCTCCTGCGTCGCGATGTTGTAGGGGCGGACGCCCGACGTGTCGCGCTGCTCGTCGACTGCGTCGGTTTCGCCCGTGACGCCCTTGAGGAGGGCATCGACCTCCTCCTGGGACATGAACTCCTGGTGGCCCATGCGCGCTCCTTGTCCGGCCGCGTTACTGGACGACGAATTCGGTAAACAGCACGTCGTCGACCTTCGCGCGCTGGTTGCCCGGCTGGGTCGGCTGTTCGATCAGCTCCCGCAGTTCCGTCGCGAGCGAACGCTTGCCGTTCGGCGTCGCGAGATCCTCGGGATGCTTGTTCGACAGCGCGAGCAGGATCCGGCTGCGGATTTCCGGCATGCGCGCGGTCAGCTGCTCCTGCGCCTTCGGGTCGGTGAGCTTCAGCGACAGGCCGACGCGCAGGTAGTGTTGCGCGCCGTCGTCCGACTGCAGGTTCACGGTCAGCGGGTCGAGCGGGAAGAACACCGGTGCGGCGAGCGGCGCCGGTTCGGCCGGCGCGCTCGCATGGCCGACGCCTGCCTTGCTCAGGAACACGTACATGCCGCCCGCGGCGGCGGCAGCCGCGCCCAGCGCGATGACGGCGATGAGCGCGATGCGCTTGAACTTGCCGGATGAAGCCGGCTTGTCGGCGGTCGGGTTTGCGGTCGTGGAGGCCATGTGAATGCGTGCGTGATGTCTCGTAGCATGCATTGTTCGGCATCCGGGCCGAGCCCAATGGGCGGAAAAGAGGGGGGAATTGCGGCTATCTCAGCCGATTGTCGGCCGGGTGTCGGCTCGATGCAGGGTACGAACGGCGGGAAAGCAGTCGGACGGGGCGCGGCGGGCGCGAGCCCGGGCCGGCGGGAAAGGCAGAAAGGGCAGGGAAGACAGGAACGGCGGGCGAGCGGCGCCCGCCCGTGCATCGTCAGATCGGCAGCAGCGACAGCAGCGGCGCGATCAGCACCATCGCGACGCCCGCGATCATCATCGTGAGGCTCGACACGACCCCTTCCTCGCTGCCGATCTCGCGCGCCTTCGCGGTGCCGACACCATGCGCGGCGGCGCCGAACAGCGCGCCGCGCGCGAGCCGCGTGCGCATCGGCACCAGCGCGAGCACGATCTCGCCGAGCAGCATCCCGCAGATGCCGGTCGCGATCACGAACAGCGCGGTGAGGTCCTTCGGCGCGTGGATCTTGTCGGACACGGCGAGCGCGAACGGGGTCGAGACCGAGCGCGTCATCAGCGAGCGCTGCAGCTCGGGCGACAGGTGGAGCAGCTTCGCGAGGAGCAGCGACCCGCACACGCCCGCCGCGATCCCGACCGCGACGCCCACCGACAGCGACAGCCAATGGCGGCGGATCAGGTCGCGATAGTCGTAGATCGGCACCGCGAACGCGATCGTCGCCGGGCCGAGCAGCCACATCAGCCAGCGCGTGTCGCGGAAGTAGACCGAATACGGGATGCCGGTCAGCAGCACGAGCAGCACCAGCACGCCCGGCACGAACACGAGCGGCGAGAACAGCAGCGTCTTCTTGTACGCGTAGAGCCGCTTCGACGCGAAATACAGCGCGACCGTCAGCACGAAGCAGCCGACGGAGATCGCGGTATTCACCTGATCGGGGGACAGGTTCGACAGCAGCGGCAACATCGCAGGCTCCGGCTCAGTGCGCGGACACGGTGGCAAGACGCGCGCGGCGGCGTTCGGCGAACACGCGCTGCGCAGCGAGCCGGCGCTCGAGCTTCGCGGCGAGGTCGACCGCGACGGCCACCGCGACCATCACGAACGCGGTGCCGGCGAGCATCACCAGTGCGATGCGCCAACCGTCCTCGCGGAACAGCCCGCCGTACTGGACGGCCGCGACGGCGGCCGGCACGAAGAACAGCAGCATGTCGGACAGCAGCCAGTTCGCGCCGTCCTTCACCCATGCCGGCGCGACGCGGCCGGAGAACAGCAGCGCGAGCAGCACCGCGAGCCCGATCACGCCGGACGGCACGGGCAGTCCGACCTTGCGCACGGCCCAGTCGACGCCCATCCACAGCACGCCGAGGGCGGTGGCCTGCAGCACGATCCGGCCGGTGCGCGCAACGTTGCCGGAGGCGGCGGGACGAGCGGCGGCGGCGGTGGTCGGCTTGGTCATGGCGGGCTCCATACGGATAGTGCTGTCAATGGCCCAAGTATAGGGTTTCCCCTAACCATAAATAAAATGACTTGTCTCTATCCTTGTCATTCCAATTCGGAATTCCGGTGCGCGTGGCCGCACCAAACTGGGGAGTGATCGATGGAATTGCGCGCGCTGCGGTACTTCGTCGAGGTGGTTCGTCAGCAGAGCTTCACCGCGGCCGCCGACCGCCTGTTCGTCACGCAGCCGACCATCAGCAAGATGGTGAAAGCGCTGGAGGACGAGATCGGCTCGCCGCTGTTGCTGCGCGACGGCCGGCAGATGGTGCTGACCGACGCGGGGCGGATCGTGTTCCAGCGCGGCCAGGACGTGCTCGCCGCGCAGGCGCAGCTGCAGTCCGAGCTGAAGGATCTCGGCACGCTCGGGCGCGGCGAGCTGACGATCGGCATTCCGCCGCTCGGCGGGTCGCTGTTCACGCCGATCATCGCCGCGTACAAGCAGCGCTATCCGAACATCGAGCTGAAGCTGTTCGAGCAGGGCGCGCGGATGATCGAGGCCGCGCTGATGTCGGGCGAGCTGGAACTCGGCGGGCTGCTGGAGCCGGTCGACCCTGACACCTTCGACCGGCTGCCGATGGTGCGCGCGCCGCTGTGGCTCGTCGCGCCGCGCGAGTCGCGCTGGGAGGAGCACGCGGCCGTGCCGCTCGCCGATCTCGCGCGCGAGTCGTTCGTGTTCTACGCGGAAAGCCTCGCGCTGCACGATGCGGTGCTCGACGCGTGCCGGCAGGCCGGCTTCACGCCGTCGATCGTGAGCCGCAGCGGCCAGTGGGACTTCATGGCCGCGCTGGTGCATGCGGGCGTCGGCATCGCGCTGCTGCCGGAGCCGTACTGCCGGCGGCTCGACACGCGGCAGTTCACGTGCCGGCCGATCGTCGAGCCGGAGATCACGTGGGCGATCGCGCTCGGCTGGCTGAAGAAGGGGTATCTGTCGCACGCGGCGCGGGCATGGCTCGACGTCGCGCGGGCGACGCTGCCGATCGCGTCGGGCGACGATCTGGCGTTCGGGGGATTGCGGGGGCGGGAGTGAGGCCGGGCTGAGACGTTCAGCATTTCACCGCTCCGCGAGCCTGGGTCGGCCAGCTTACCTCTTTATCGTCGTGGCGGACGCCGCATGGCCGGCATATCCGGAACCCGAACGCGGCGACCTTCAATGCCCCATCGCCGGCCCGGCACCCTTCTTCGGCTTCGTGATCCACACGAGCGCCGCGAGCGCGATGAACACGCCCGCCGACAGGTGGAAGAAGTCGTTGGTCGCCATCATGAAGCCCTGCTGCGTGACGAGCTGGTTCAACTGCGCGTTGGCCGTCTGACCGACGATCCCGAGCTGCGCGAGCGCGCCCTGGTAGTCGGTCGTGTTCTGCGCGTAGATGCTCACCGATTCCGACAGCCGTGCGTGGTGGTAGATCGCATCGTTCTCCCAGAACGTCGAGCTGGCCGCGGTGCCGATCGCGCCGGACAGCGTGCGCAGGAAGTTCGACAGCCCCGACGCGCTCGCGAGCCGGTCGTCGGAAATGCTCGACAGCGTGATCGTCGTCATCGGCACGAAGAAGCACGCGACGCCGATCCCCTGCACGAGCCGCGGCAGAATCACGTGGTTGAACGGCACGTCGAGCGTGAACGTCGAATTCCACACCGACACGCCCGCGAACACGATGAACGCGAAACTCGCGACCATCCGCAGGTCGAGCCGGTGCATGTTGCGCCCGATCAGCGGCGACAGCACCAGCGCGAGCAGCCCGACCGGCGCGGTCGCGAGGCCGGCCTTGCCGGCCGTGTAGCCCATCACCGTCTGCAGCCACAGCGGGAAGATCACGACCGAGCCGAAGAACGCCATGAAGCCGAACGAGATGATCAGCGCGCCGAGCGCGAAGTTGCGGTCCTTGAAGAGCGACAGATCGACCACCGGCTCCTTCTCGGTCGCCTCCCACACGAGCATGAACGCGAGCGACACGACCGCGATCAGCGCGAGCGCGACGATGAAGCTCGAGTTGAACCAGTCGCGGTCCTTGCCGAGGTCGAGCATCATCTGCAGGCACGACACGCCGATCACGAGCAGCGCGAGGCCGATCGCGTCGATCCGCTGTTTCGACGTCTTCGTTTCGCGGCCGCGCAGCAGGAAATACGCGCAGGCCGCCGAAAAGATGCCGATCGGCAGGTTGATGTAGAAGATCCACGGCCACGTGTAGTTGTCGCTGATCCAGCCGCCCAGCAACGGGCCGAAGATCGGCGCGACGATCACCGTCATCGCCCATAACCCGAGCGCGAGCCCGCGCTTCGCGGGCGGATAGCTGCGCATCAGGATCGTCTGCGACAGCGGCACCATCGGGCCCGACACCAGGCCCTGCAGCAGCCGGAACGCGATCAGGGTCTCGAAGTTCGACGCGAGGCCGCACAGCGCCGATGCGATCGTGAACGCGAGCACCGACAGCGTGAACAGGCGCACCTCCCCGACCCGCCGTGCAAGCCAGCCGGTCAGCGGCACCGCGATCGCGGACGCCACCGAATACGACGAGATCACCCACGTGCCTTCGCTGGTCGCGACGCCGAGGCTGCCCGAAATGGTCGGCACCGCGACGTTCGCGATCGACGTGTCGAGCACTTCCATGAAGGTGCCGAGTGCGAGCCCCACGGTGAGGAGCGCGAGCGCGCCGCCGGTGAGCGGCGCGGGTTGGGCGGCAGGTTGCGCGGCGGATGCCGTGGTGGCGGACATCGGAATCTCCTAGACGGCGCGCGCACGACGCGCCGGCGCGACGCACGGGCACACGCTACTGCGCGGCCCGGCCGGTTGGAACGGGGAGGGAGCGTAACGGAGCACGTGCCTCGTCATCTTCTGCCCAGACAGAGAAATAAGCGAATGTTTAACCTAGACATCGTGCCTCGCGTGCTCAGCAGTCGGGTTCGTCGGGTTTCGGGCAGCCGGCGTCGCCGGGCCCGTTCGCGATGAAGCGTTGCAGCAGGCCGGTGAGCGTGTCGAGTTCGTCGGCCGAGAAGCCGGCGAGTTGCGCGTTCAGCGCGGTCGCGATCAGCGACGGCAGCGCGCGGGCCGCCTCGGCGCCGCGTTCGGTCAGCGTCAGCTCGATCATCCGGCGGTCCTGCTCGCTGCGCGAGCGCGCGACGAGGCCCTTGCGCTCGAGGCGATCGAGCATCCGGGTCATCGAGCCGCTGTCGTACGACATCTTGCGCGACAACTCGAACGGCGTGCGCGCATAGCCGCGCGACAACAGCAGGATCACGCCGATCTGCTGCGCGGTGAGGTCGTACGGCTCGAGCGCGCGATCCATGCGCTCGACGAGCGCCTGCCGGGCCTTGGTCAGGTAGTAACCGAGGCTCGTTTCCAGTGCGATGGTATCGGGATCGTAGAGGCCGCCGTTCATGCGATTGCGCGCGCAGCAACAGTGCGTTTCAGGTTAAAACGCGCCCAGTATCTTGAAAAATGATTGCATAGTCAATATTATTTCAGTCAACCAGTTACGACGTGCATGTTGCACTGCCGGAGACGATGTTCTGACCGCTTAGCCCGCACTGCCGGGCCCCCGAGGATGTTCGCGATGCTGTTCCTGAAAAATGCCGCCGGCGCGCTGCGCCGCAACCTGACCGATACCGCTCATCATGTGTTCTCCGGGCCGCACCGCGGCTGGAAGATCGCGCTGTACGTGACGATGCTGGTGGTACCGGGCGGATCGCTCGCGGCGCTCGGCTTCGCATGGTTCGATCATCGCCGGCAGCGCAACGCGAAGGGTGCCGCCCGCCGCACGGGCCGGCCGGTGGCCACGGAGTCGTCGACATGGCGGTCCGCCGCCGAACCCGTTCCTGCTCCCATTCCGGTGCGCTGCCACTGAAGCCGCGCGGTTCCCGTCATTCCCACTGACAGACTGAGCGACCGACCGACGAGTACGCCCGCGGCCGGTCGTCGTTCGTCGCCTATACCGCGATTCATTCCTGTCGCGGCGGCAAGCGCGCCGTAACGACCGGTAACCCGGCCGGCCGCGCCGGTAACACATGCGTGCGGCCGCACGCCGTACCCTTAGGGCTGCGCGGCTGTCCCGCCGTCAGTTACCATTTGTCCGCCAGCGGCCCACGACCGCACCGCATGACCGCACCGCGCGACACCGCTCGCCGGCCGTCGCGCCCAGACAGGAACATCACGATGCCGTACGCCTCCCTCCCGCGCGCCCTTCGCCCGCTGAGCGCCGCCGTCGCCGTTGCGACCGCCGTGCTGCTCGCCGGCTGCGCCGTCGGGCCCGACTACCACCGGCCCGACACGTCGATCCCCGCCGCCTTCAAGGAAGCGCCGGCCGGCTGGAAGGTCGCGCAGCCGGCCGACCGTGCCGACCGCGGGCCGTGGTGGAGCGTCTACAACGATCCGCAGCTCGACGCGCTGATCGGCAAGCTGAACGCATCGAACCAGACCATCGCTCAATCGGCCGCCGCGTACCGGCAGGCCCGCGCGCTCGTCTCCGAGGCGCGTGCCGCGTATTTCCCGACCGTCGGGCTGACCGCGTCGGGCTCGCGCTCCCGTACGGGCCGCGCGTCCACGTCGTCGAGTTCGTCGAGCTTCGGCAGCAGTTCGTCGATCAGCAACAGCTACAGCGTCGGGCTCGATGCGAGCTGGGAGCCCGACCTGTGGGGCAAGGTGAGCCGCAGCGTCAGCGCGCAGCGCGCCGGCGAAGCGGCCGCCGCGGCCGATCTCGCGAACGCGCGGCTGTCGCAGCAGGCGCTGCTCGCGCAGACCTACTTCCAGCTGCGCACGTCCGATGCGCTGCAGAAGCTGCTCGACGATACGGTGAAGTCGTACGGCGAATCGCTGAAGCTCACGCAGAACCAGTACGCGCAGGGCGTCGCCGCGCGCGCGGACGTGATCCAGGCGCAAACGCAGCTGCAGAGCGCGCAGGCCGCGTCGATCGAAAACGGTGTCGCGCGCGCGCAGTACGAGCATGCGATCGCGACGCTGATCGGCGAACCGGCATCGACGTTCTCGCTGCCGCCGAACCCGCTCACGGCGGAGCCGCCGATCACGCCGGTCGACGTGCCGTCCGCGCTGCTCGAGCGCCGGCCCGACATCGCCGCGGCCGAGCGCCGCGCGGCGGCCGCGAACGAGCAGATCGGCGTCGCGATCGCCGCGTTCTTCCCGACCCTCACGCTGTCGGCCACCGGCGGCTTCCAGAGCTCGGTATGGTCGCAATTGTTCACGCTGCCCGCGCGCTTCTGGACGGTCGGCCCGCAGCTCGCCGCGACGCTGTTCGACGCCGGCCTGCGCGCCGCGCAGACCGACGCCGCGCGCGCGACCTACGATCAGGACGTCGCCGCGTACCGCCTCGCGGTGCTCACCGCGTTCCAGGACGTCGAAGACAACCTCGCGTCGCAGCGCATCCTCGCGCAGGAAATCGACGTGCAGCGGCAGGCCGTCGACAGCGCCGAGCACTCGCTCGCGATCGTCACGAACCAGTACAAGGCCGGCACCGTTGCCTACCTGAACGTGCTGACCGCGCAGACCACCGCGTTCACCGCGCAGCAGAAGCTGGCGACGATCGCGGGGCAGCGGATGACGTCGTCGGTCGGGCTCGTGAAGGCGCTCGGCGGCGGTTGGGATGCGGCGGACATGACGCGCGAGACGGGCGACGTGGCGGCGCCGGTGCCGGCGTCCGCGAGCAGCGCGGCGGCCACGCCGGTCGCCCAGAAATGAATATCGCGCTCGCTTGAACGACGGCCTGGCATATCAGCGAGCGAGAGAATCGAGAAAATGAATTCTTTCGTTCACGTCCTAAAAGCCGATAATCGAATTCGACAAATTCCATATAAAGTTTGATTTTTGTCGTCTCTCGATTATCTCAAAATAAAATCATTGAACTTATTAAGGGCGCAACTTACGAATTCACTGCATCGACACCATGATGCGAATTCACCCTTAACAAGGAAAACGAAAAAATGATTGCACATATCGGACAAAAATGCCCGCAGGGCGGCACGTGGCATCCTGTTGGAAATCCGAATGACACACGCGCCATCGGTATCAACAACATCATGCCGCCCACGCCGAACGGCGAAGCGTACTGGGTTCTGAAAACGGCGACTGGCGACAAGTAAGTTGCATGGGCCGGCTTTGCCGGCCCTTCGTTTCATTGTCCGGCGGCTTGATATCTGAATCGAAGTAAAGGCCGGCGTATTGCAACCGTGCTGGCGGCGATTTCAGTAAAAATCATTCCGGTAGCTCGCACATTTGTGTGCATGTGCAATGCATCTGCGCGCACTCAGCGCGTCGCGTCGCCGAAGATCAGCGACACCTGGTTGTTGCCGATCGGATGGCCGAGCAGGTTCAGCAACCCCGCGAGGTTCGCCTGCTGCTCGGGTGCCGCATGCGCGGTGCCGCGGAACGATCCCTGGCCGGGGCCGAAACTGCCGTGTCCGTCGAGGAACAGCGGGCCCTGCGTCGTCGACAGGTCGAGATCGGCGGCTGTCCCCTTCGCCTGCAGCACCGCACGGTACGACCCGAGCGGCTTCACGCGCGACACGCGCGAACTCATCGAATCGATCGTCACCGTGAGCTGGCCGAATGCGTTGTGGCCGAGCATCCGCCAGTCGGTCCAGCCGAGCCGCACGTCGCCCTGCAGGTCGAGCGTGTTGAACGGTGTGCCGAGCCCCGCGAGCAGCGACGCAGGCACGGCCATCGAGCCGGCCGACAGCACCGCGCTGCGCCACGTGGCGTCGAGCGTGACGGCGTCGGGCATCGCTTCCGTCTGCCGCATGCGCATCTGCACGCGCCCGGTCAGCAGCGGCCAGAAGCGCGTCGTCCATTCGACCCGGCCCGGCAGCAGCGTCGCCGCGCTCTGGTCCGCGCCCGGCGCGAGCATCAGCGTGCCCGAGCCGTGCCACAGCGAGCCGTCCGGATCGACGAGGTTCACGTGGCCGCCGGTCGCGCGCGCGAACTGCGGCGCGATCCACGCGGCCGGCGCGAGCGCGACGAGCGTCAGCGCCGTCGCGAGGCCGCCCGCCGCCACCCACGGCAATGCGGCGACGAGCCGCCTGATCCCTGGCCTCATCGGCCGACCGTCGCTGGTTTCATCCACTGCGTCATTTCTGCGTCGAGGGTTGCATCACGGCCGTCAGGTCGACCTGGCCGTCTTCCTTCAGCGCGGTCACGTGCGCTTCGCCGACCTGCACCTTGAACTGCCGGCGCGCGTCGTCGAGCCATTGCGTCCACACCGGGAACGGCACGTTCTTCATCTGGATCTGCACGCCGTTGCCGACCACCTGTGCCTGCGCGCCCTGCAGCCCGTGATCGGACAGCGATGCGGCGAGCGCATCCTTCAGCGCGAGGCCGGTGGGCGCGACGCCTTGCGCGGCGACCGTCAACGACTTCGCCTCATTGGCTTGCGCGGTCATCTGCGCGAGTTCCTGGCGCATCGTCGGCAGCTCGCGCCGGATCCGCGCGCGGCCTTCCTGCGCGGGCGACCACAGCACCGAGTACGCGATCGCGACAGCCAGCACGGTGCCGCCCCAGCCGAGCAGCGTGCGTTCGCGCGGCGTGCGCTCGCCCCAGAACTGGGCGAGCGTCTGGTTCAGTTGTTCCATGTTCATGAGCGGCTCCGGATCGTCCATTTGCCGGTGCTGCTGTCGACTTCGCCGGCCAGCCCGTTGCGCGCGAGACGCTGCGGGAAATCGGGGTCGACCTTGACCTCAGGCTTGAAGCCGACGTCGAGCCGCCGGTCGTGATAATCGAGCGATGCGATTCCGTTCAGCGGCAGCGCGCCCATCGAGCGCGACAGCCCGCTCGACAGCGCGAGGAAATCGTTCGGCGACAGCTCGCCCGCCGCGACGCGCAGCTGGTCGAGCTGGCGCTGCATCTGCGCGGGCGGATCGAGCACCGTCGTGGTCTTCGGGAACGCCGACAACAGGGTTTCGGTGATCTGCGCGGACAGCGCATCGCGCTCGCGCGACAGCTTCCACCAGTGCAGGTTCATCCCGATCACCGCGATGCCGAGCGTGGCGGCCACGAGTGCGATCGGCACACGCAGGCGCTTCACCGTCGCGCGATCGAAGCGCCACGGCTGCGATTCGAATTCGAACTGGCACAGATCGAAGCGTTCGGCGAGCGCACGCCGCGCGAACGCGTCGAACGACAGCGGTTGCGCGCCCGGCAGCAGCGGGGCGTCGGTGCGGCCGACCGATGCGAGGCGCGGCTCCGCACCCGGTTCGCCGAGTTCGTACAGTTCGACGTCGGCGCCGCCCGAGAGCGCGGCGAGCGTGCCGCCGGCGCGCGACGCGGGCGCCGCGAAGCCTTCGCCGAGCGCACCGCGCGCGATCGCGAGCTCGAGACGCGGCGCCCCGGCCGCGGCCGGCAGCGCGCCGGCCTCGACGAGCACCGGTTCGACCACGGTCGCGAGGCCGAGCACCGCGGCCACCGCGGTCGGGCGCGCGGGGGGTTCAGCCGCGTGCGCGATTGCGGCAGCTTGCGTGGCTTCAGCGTCGACCGGTGCATCCGGCGCCGCTTCGGCCGCCGCAGCGCGCGGCACGGGCAGGCAGCGCGTCGCCGGCACCGCGCTCAGGTGCCGGTGACCGGCCGCGGTGAATGCGTCACAGATCGTGCGGAACCACGCGCGATCGACGACGGCCAGCACGCGTCGGCCATCGGGCAGCGCGACCGGATCGAGCGCGATGTGGCAGCCGAGCGGATCCTGGATCAGCTGATCCTCGACGATGTTGGGCAGCGCCTGGCGCAGTTTCGGCCCCTTGAGCGGCGGCACGGTCGCGGCCAGCAGCAGCACGTCGCGCGCGGCGACGATCAGCAGCGTCGCGTTCGCGCGCGGCAGCAGCGTGAGCGCGGCACGGCCCGCGCGCTGCACCTGGCCGGCCTTGTCCACGAGCGTGAACGACAGCTCGGGCCACTGCCATTCCTGCAACGGCACGGCCGGCTCGCGCGGCGGCAAAGAAACAATCAGCGTGCTCAAGAGCTCCTCTCCCGGATGGCGTCGTTATAGCTGGTCGCGGATGCGCACGACCCGCGTCGAGTGCGTGGTCGGATCACGATACACGAGCGAGGTGCGATCGACCTCCGCGCGATCGTGCTGGATCCGGCCATGCACGATGAAGTAACTCGAATTGACGTCGACGAGGCTCGAGTCGATCGTCGCGTTCGGCGCGCCGGCACCGCGCAGCGCGAGCTGCACGTCGCCGACGTTGCGGAAGAACACGGTCTCGCGGCGCGACACGAGCGCCTGCGCGGACGACACGCTCATCCCCGGCACCAGCGCCGCGATCACCTCGGCTGGCGCGGTGTTCATGTTCACCGGCGTCGTGGTCGGCAGCACGGTGACGAACGGGCGCAGCCGCGCGACCATTTCGGGCGTCACGCCGTCGACGTCGAGCAGGCTGTCGACGCCCGACATCACGAGCGGGGCAGGCCCGCGGTCGCCGTCGGACATCCCCGGTTCGTCGGTGATGTTGCCGGTCATGTCGCCGCCGGCCACCGGCGCGGTCGCGGCCGTCCCGGCGCCGGGCAGCGTGGGGGTCTGGAAACGCGTCGCCGAGTGCATCAGGGCCGCGCGCGTCTGCAGCGCGATGCGCTTCGCGAACGCGCCGTCGTAGCCGAGCGTCGTCAGCAGCCGCTGGAACGCCTGGAGCTGCATCACGTTGAGCTGCAGCACGCCGGGCGCCGGCGACGACACGAGGTTGCGCAGGTTGTACTTCGCCTGCGCGTCCTCGATCGATCCGGAAATGTAGGTATCTTCGCCGCCGTTGTCGTTGGGCGTGCCGATCCGGCCGAGGAAGTCCGACAGCTTGGTCTTCGCGATCGGCACGGCCCAGATCCCGCCGAGATAAGTGATGCCCGGCGCGGTGTCGCCTTCGGAGCGCAGGATCATGCGCGTCCAGTCGAGTGCGCCGCGCCCAACCCACTGCGCCTGCGCGATCACGCGCTGGTTCTCGATCCGGCGAATCTGCACCTGCTGGCGCCACAGCATCCCCGACACGAGGATCGCCGACAGCGCGACGACGAGGAGCGCGGTGATGATCGCCGCGCCGCGCTCGCGACGGGCGCGGGCCGGCGCGCGGGCGACGATCCGGGAACGGTGAAAACGCGCGCGCATCGTCATTCCCCGACCAGGAAGATGCGCGTGACGGGCACGCGCAGCGACGTCGCGCCGATGCTGACCTGCAGCCCCGTCACCGCGCGCGCCGGCGGCGCGTTGCCGATCTGCGGCACCTTCAGCGCATCGTTGTTCTGCGACAGCGCGTCGTTGGCCGTCTGTAGGTTGGTGGTCCAGCCGACGCGCGGCACGTACAGCTTCGCGTCGATCGCGCCGACGCCGCCCATCAGCGCGACCCAGCTCCAGCCCTCGACGCTGCTGTCCTTCAGCGTGTCGCGCAGGCGGTTCGCATCGGCGAGCGGCGGCGACGCATAGCGCACGACGCGCCCGCCGGCGATCCGGTAGCGCACTACCTGCAGCCGCGGCGCGGCGCCCGGCACGTCGAGCTCGCGGACGATCTGCAGCGTATTGCCGGCGACGCCGATCGCCGGCTGGCCGGCTTCGTCGTCGGTCGCGGCGAGCCGCGCGTCGATGCGCATCTGGTCGAACATCTGCGCGAACACGCGCTCGTCTTCCATCGCGGACGCCACCTTGTCGCGGCCGCGCATGATCTGGTCGAGCCCGCGCCACGACAGGATCGCGACGACGGCGAGAATCGCGATCGCGATCATCAGCTCGATCAGCGTGAAGCCGCGCACACGGCGCGCGCCGTCGGAACCTGCGGGCCGGCGCCGCAGCGGCGCGTCAGAGCGGACGGCTGGTTTCATTCGCGACCACCGTCACCATTTGCGCGAGCACGCCGGCGTGCCCGGGCGTGCTCACCGATACCTGCACGCGCCGGAACACCGGGTTCGGCGTCGTGCTCACGCGCTGCGTGCAGACGAGCTGCACGTTACCTTGCGAACAATCGAAACTCTGCTCGCCGACCTCCGGCCACGCATGCGTGAGGCGCAGTTGCGCGAGCGTGTTGTCGGCGCTCCAGCCGGCGAGCAGCCGGCGATGGAGATCGGACGCGTTGGTCGCCATCGTGCCGACCGCGCGGATCGACGCGGCGAGCGCGACCGCGATGATCGCGAGCGCCACCAGCACCTCGATCATCGTGAAGCCTCGGGAAGAAGCCGCGAACGGCAGGCGACGACGCATCGTCATTGCACCTCGTAACGGCCGTTGCCCGTGCCGACGATCGTCGCACTGCCGACCGCCGAATGCAGCGTCACGCGCACCGGCGTGTCGATGCTTTCCGTGCCGAACACGACGCGGCTCGCGCGCGTGTCTGACCCCGGATAATCGATATCGGCGCCGGTCACGCCGCCGTCCCAGTCGCGCGGGCGCAGCAGGTCGTCGCGCAGCGGACGCCAGCCGTCGGGCGAACTCACGTCGAACCGGAAGCCGTGCGCGGTCGGCTGCCACGCGATCGGGCGCGCGCGCACCTGCGCTTCGTCGCCGGCGCTCTCGAACAGCAGCGCGACGCGCTGCGCCTCCTCGCGCAGGTCGGTGCGCGGGTTGCGCGTGAGCGACAGCGACGCGAGCGACACCAGCAAGCCCGCGATCACGAGCACGACCAGCATCTCGAGCAGCGTGAAGCCGCGTGCGCGAGCGGAGCGCAAGGGCGTGCGAAGGGCGCGCATGAATGAAGAACGGGGACGAACGTCGGGCCGGTCAGCGCACGCTTACTGCCACGAGCCGATGTCGGTGTCGCCGCCTTCGCCGCCTTCCTTGCCGTCGGCGCCGTAGCTGAACACGTCGATCTCGCCGTGCACGCCCGGGTTCAGGTACTTGTACCCGTTGCCCCACGGATCGTTCGGCAGGCGCTCGAGATAGCCGCCGTCCTTCCAGTTGTTCGGGATCGGATCGGTGGCCGGCTTCTGGATCAGCGCGTTCAGGCCCTGCTCCTGGGTCGGATAGCGGCCGTTGTCGAGCCGGTACAGCTTGAGCGCCTGCATGATCGTGCCGATGTCCTGCTTCGCGGCGATACGGCGCGCCTCGTCGGGACGGCTCATGATCTTCGGCACGATCAGTGCCGCCAGGATCCCGAGGATCGCGACCACCACCATGATCTCGATCAGCGTGAAACCGCGCTGACGGCGCACGGCCGCATTACGGCGAGTGATCCACGTTTGCATGACTGACTACCTCTTTCCAAAAAATGTCATCGATTGAGTGTCGCACCCTGCGAATCGCGGCATGCCTGCCTGACGACAAGCTTCCGATACCCCGGGCGCGGAGCACGCATTGTAAGGCGCGCACTGCCGAGGGCTTTCACCCAACGCAAATTTCATATTGATCCGTACAATAGCGCGCATGAACGCGCTCTCGATCCGGATCCTCTCCCTAGCCCTCTTCGCGGGTTTGTGCGCGACGGCCACCTACTGGGTCGTCACGCTGTCCGCCCGCGAAGCGCCGCTGCCCGCCGCCGCCGCGCGGCTGCCGATCCGCACCGAGGACGCCGCCGCGCTCTTCGGCGGACAGCTCGACAAGAATCCCGTGCAGGACATCCACCTGTTCGGCATTCTCGCGCTCGAACATGGCGGCGCCGCGATCGTCGGCATCGGCGGCGAACCGCCGCGCGCCGTGTCGCTCGGCGCGGAACTCACGTCCGGCGCGAAGCTCGCCGAAGTCCGCAGCCGCTCGATCATCGTCGACCGCAACGGCGCCCGCGCCGAAGTCCAGCTCCCCGCCAACACGCCGTCCCCGGCGATCTACATGCGCTGAACGGCGCGCCGGCCTGGGCGCCGCTCAGGCCGTCATCACTGCACCATGTTGTTCAGCTCGATGATCGGCAGCATCACGGCCAGCACGATCACGAGCACGATCCCGCCCATCGCCAGGATCAGCAGCGGCTCGAGCAGGCTCGTCAGGAACATCGTGCGCCGCTCCAGCTCGCGTGCCTCGCCTTCGGCCGCACGGTCGAGCATCGTCGTCACGTCGCCCGTCGCTTCGCCGGAACGGATCAGGTGCACGAGCACCGGCGGAAACGTCTTCACGTTGTTCAACGCGCGCGACAGCGCGGAGCCTTCGCGCACGCGGACGATCGCATCGTCGATGTTCGCGCGCATCGCGCGGTTCGACAGCGTCTCGCCGGCCGCCTGGAGCGCGCGCAGGATCGGCACGCCGGCCGCGGTAAGAATGCCGAGCGTGCTCGCGAAGCGCACCGTGTTGTAGCCGCGCACCAGCTTGCCCGCGAGCGGCGCGGTCAGCACCCAGCGGTCGAACGCGAGCCTCGGCCCGGCGCGCGACAGCGTCGCCTTCACGAACCACACGACGAGCGCGACCGCGATCAGGATCGCCCACCACCAGTGCCGCACGAAATCCGACAGCGCCATCATCACGATCGTCAGCAGCGGCAGCTGCTGCTTCGTGCTCGCGAACACGTTGACGACCTGCGGCACCACGTAGCTCAGCAGGAACGTGACGATGCCGAATGCGATCAGCGTGACGATGCCCGGATATGTGAATGCGAGCAGGATCTTCTGCTTCAGCGCGTTGCTCTGTTCGATGTAGTCGGCGAGGCGCGACAGCACGATCCCGAGCTTGCCGGTGTGCTCGCCGGCCGCGACGAGCGCGCGATAGATTTCGGGGAAATCACGCGGATGCTGGCCCAGCGCATTCGCGAGCGAATGGCCGCCGAGCACTTCCGCGCGGATCGCGGCCATCAGCTCGCGGATGTAGTCGCGTTCGGCCTGCTCGGTGAGCACGCCGAGCGCCTCGTCGAGCGGCAGCCCCGCGATCAGCAGGCTCGCGAGCTGGCGCGTGAGGATCGCCTGTTCGCGCTGCGACAGCTTGCGGCCGAACGCGAGGCGCTGCGAGCGTGCGCCTCGGCTCGCGCTCGCGGCCGGTTCGACGACGAGCGGCGTCAGCCCCTGCGTGCGCAGCTGGCCGCGCGCGGCACGCGCGCTGTCGGCGTCGATCACGCCTTTCTGCGCGCGCCCCGCCGAATCGATTGCTTCGAAACGGAATGCCGGCATCGCGCTATGCGCCTCCCGTCACGCGCAGCACTTCCTCGAGCGACGTCGCGCCGGCCGCGAGCCAGCGCTCGGCGTCGTCGCGCAGCGTGCGCATCCCTTGCGCGCGACCCGCGGCGAGAATCTCCGCATCGGCCGCGTTGCGGTGAATCAGCGAACGGATCGAATCGTCGATCACCAGCAGCTCGTACACGCCGCGCCGGCCCGCATAGCCGGATTGTCCGCACTTCGCGCAGCCGACCGGATGCCACACGGTACGGCCGTCTTCATGCCGTTCTTCCTTGCAGACCGGGCAGAGCTGGCGCACCAGACGCTGCGCGAGCACGCCGAGCAGCGACGACGCGAGCAGGTACGGCTCGACGCCCATGTCGGTCAGGCGCGTGACCGCGGACGCCGCGTCGTTCGTGTGCAGCGTCGCGAGCACGAGGTGACCCGTCAGCGATGCCTGCACCGCGATCTGCGCGGTTTCGAGGTCGCGGATTTCGCCGATCATGATCACGTCCGGGTCCTGGCGCAGGATCGAACGCAGCGCGCGGGCGAAGGTCATCCCGATCCGCTCGTTCACCTGCGTCTGGCCGATGCCGGACAGGTCGTATTCGATCGGATCCTCGACCGTCATGATGTTGGTTGTCGCCGTTTCGAGCCGCGACATCGACGCATACAGCGTGGTCGTCTTGCCCGAGCCGGTCGGCCCCGTCACCAAAACGATCCCGTGCGGGCGGGCGATCAGCTTGTCGAACTGGCCGAGCGTGTCGCGGCCCATCCCGAGCGCCTCGAGGTTCAGCCGCTGCGCATCCTTTTCCAGGAGACGCAGCACCGCGCGCTCGCCGTGCCCGGTCGGCAGCGTCGACACCCGCACGTCGACCGGCCGGCCGCCGACGCGCAGCGTGATGCGGCCGTCCTGCGGCAGGCGTTTCTCGGCGATATCGAGCTGCGCCATGATCTTGATCCGCGAGATCAGCGCGCCGTGCAGCGCCTTCTTCGGGCGCACGACGTCGCGCAGCGTGCCGTCGACGCGAAAGCGCACGACCGACGCGTTCTCGAACGGCTCGATGTGAATGTCCGACGCCTGCTCGCGCGCCGCTTGCGTGAGCAGCGCGTTGATCATCCGGATGATCGGCGCGTCGTCTTCCGATTCGAGCAGGTCCTCGACTTCGGGGATGTCCTGCATCAGCCGCGACAGGTCGACTTCGCCTTCGACCTCGCCGACGATCTGCGCCGCGCTGCCGTCCTGGCGCGCATACGCGTGGTTGATCGCCTGCGCGAGCTCGTCGGCCGGCACGCGATGCACGGAGATCGAACCGAAGTTGCGCGCGATTTCGGCGAGCGCCGCGTCGTTCGTGCGTTCGCTGATCCACACCTCGAGCGTGTCGTCGAGCTGATGCGCGATCAGCACCTGGCCGCTCTTCGCGAAGCCGTACGGCAGCAGCCGAGCGGCGAGCGGCGACGGCGGCTGCCGTTCGCCGGGCGCGCCGTCCGGGGTGGAAGAGGTCGGCACGTCGCTCACTGCGAGGCTCCCGGCGTCGCGGTCAGCGGTTGTTGCGGCACCGACTGCTGCGGCACGCTTTGCGGCTGCGCGGGCGTAGCCTCGGGTAGCGGCTGCGCCGGCACCGGCGCGACCTGGCGCTGCAACTGCTGGCGACGCATCTTGTCGAGATCGAACAGGTTGCCCGCGGCCGTGCCGCCCTGGCTCGGGCCGAGCGGCATCGGCGGCACGACCGGATCGTCCTTGTCGCGGATCACGTTGTTGTCCGACTTGTACGCACCCGTCACGCCCTGGATGTAGTCGTAGCGGTTGGACGTGACTGCCTGCGCGGTGCCGCGGTCGGAGATGATCACCGGACGCAGGAACACCATCAGGTTGGTCTTCGCGCGCACCTTCGATTCCGAACGGAACAGCTGGCCGATCCACGGGATGTCGCCGAGCAGCGGCACCTTGCTGTTCGACACCTGGTAGTTGTCCTGCATCAAGCCGCCGAGCACGATGATCTCGCCGTTGTCCGCGAGGATCGTCGACTGGATCGAGCGCTTCGTGAAGGTCGGGCCGGTCTGCGCGTTCGTGGTACCGCTGACGACCGCCGAATCCTCGGTATAGAGCTGCAGCTTCAGGATCCCGCCGTCGGTGATCTGCGGCTTCACGTGCAGCGTGAGGCCGACGTCGCGGCGGTCGTAGGTATTGAATGCGTTGCTCGTCGTGCCGCTCGTCAGGTTCGAATACGAGCCGGTCGCGATCGGCACGTTCTGGCCGACGACGATCTTCGCTTCCTCGTTGTCGAGCGTGATCAGGTTCGGCGTCGACAGCACGTTCGCGTCGCTCACGCCCGCGAAATACTGCAGCAGCGCGCCGAGGCCCTGCACGCCGAACATGTTGTGCAGCCAGCCGATGTTGAGGCCTGGGGTCAGCGTAGCCAGGTTGGCCGCCAGGCCGGCCCCGGTGGTGCCCGCCGAGCCCGTCGTCAGATTGACGATGCTGTTGCCCATACCCAGTTGGGGGCTCAGGTTCGTGCCGCCGAGGAACTGGCCGCTCGCCACCTGCCACTGGATCCCGAGGTTGCCCTGCGTCGTCGAGTTCAGCTCGACGATCAGCGCTTCGATATAGACCTGCGCACGCCGCGCATCGAGCTGGTCGATCACCGAGCGCAGGTTCCGGTAGACCGGATCGGGTGCGGTGATGATCAGCGAATTGGTCGCCGAGTCGGCCTGGATCATCCCGCCCGGCTGGTTGTCGTCGCCCTTGTCCTTGTCGCCGCCGAGCAGGCCGCCGCTGCCGATGCCGCCGCCGCCCGACGCGCCGCTCCCGTAGGACGACGAAGAAGAGGAGCCGCCGAGGCCGCCGGACGGCAGCGGCGGGGTGCCGGACGTGCCGGTCGAGAAGTTGCCGCTCGATGACGAGCCGCCGCTCTGGTTGAAGCTGTTCGCATCGTTGGACGACGCCGACGAGCCGCTTTCGTTGCCGCCCTTGCCGAGCATCCCGCGCAGTGTTTTCGCGAGCTTCACCGCGTCCGCGTTCTTCAGCGGCACGACATGCATGTTGCCGGGCACCGCGCTCGGTGCGTCGAGCTGCTGCGCGAGGCGCTTCGCGGCGGCCAGGCGCGCGCCGCTCGACGCGCGCAGCATCAGCGAGTTGGTGCGCGGATCGGCCGTGACCGACACCTTCAGCGTCGCATCGCTGTTGCCGACCGCGCCCGGGTCGAGCATCTTCTGCATCTGCGCCGCGAGGTCGATCGCATTCGCGTTGCGCAGCGGCACGACCTGCACCTGCGCGCCCGCGGCGCTGTCGACGCCGGCGATGATCTGTGCGATGCGGCGCACGTTGTCCGCGTAGTCGGTCACGACGATCGTGTTGTTCGCCGGGTAGGCGGTCACCGTGTTGTTCGGCGAGATCAGCGGCCGCAGCACCGGCAGCAGGTTGTTCGCCGATTCGTTGTGCAGCTCGAACACCTGCGTGATGACCTGGTCGCCGCGCGCCTGCGGCGCATTGCCGACGTAGGTCGGCACGCCCTGCAGCTTCGCGTCGGCTTCCGGCACGACCTTCAGCACTCCGTGATCCTGCACGAGCGCGAAGCCCTGCATCCGCAGCGCCGACTGCAGCGTCTTCAGCGCCTGGCTTTCAGGCACCGGGCGTTCGGCCACGAGATTGAGCTGCCCCTTCACGCGGGGGTCGACGATGATGGTCTTGCCGGTCGCGGCGCCGATCGCCTTGGCGACCTGGTCGATATCCGCGTTCACGAAATTGAGCGTGACCTGAGCGTAGGCTGCCTGCGAGACGATGATGCCGGCGACGATCAGGGTCGTGGCGACGCGCCGCATAACGAAGCGATTTCTTGTCATGGATGATTGGGTCGATGCCGGCTCAGGCCACTTCCGGCGGTAGTGCTGGGATCCAGGTCCTAAAGGGGCGACATTAGCAGTTTTTCATGTCCGAAATATCACATTGATCCGAGGACTGTCTCACATACGACATCTATCCGGAGCGCTGTAGGCAACATGTAATATTTCGGCACCGCATCGGCATTTCGGCCATCGCCGTCGTTTTGCGATGAATCGACACGGAAATGCGGTATAAACGGGCTGCCGCCTTTCGTATGTGGCCCCGTGACGGACTGCCGTTATGATACGGGCGGCGCGTTCGCAGTCGTACGCGTAACGGCCACGGGTTTTCCCGATCTTTGCGTCATTTCCTTTCGTTTTCGCCCCATGAACAGACGGTTCGCTCCGATCGCGTTGATCGCCGCCGGCGTGTGGTTCGCCTGCGGAAACGCTCGCGCGGATTGTTTCGACGAGGCGGCCCGCTATCAGAAGGTGAATCCGCTGATCCTACGCGCGATCGCATGGCAGGAGTCGCACAACCGCCCCGACGCGCTGAACAAGAATACGAACGGCTCGGTCGACTACGGCCTGATGCAGATCAATTCGATCCACCTGCCGACGCTGTCGCGCTACGGCATCGGCCGCGACACGCTGATGGAGCCGTGCAAGAACGTCTATATCGCCGCGTGGCACCTGCGCCAGAAGATGAATCGCTACGGCAACACCTGGCAGGCCGTCGGCGCCTATCATTCGGAAACGCCGTCGCTGCGCGACAAGTACGCGCGGCAGATCGCCGGGATCCTGTCGCAGTGGAAGCTGCTGCCGCCCGCGCAGTAACCCCGCGCCGCTCGGCCGGCGCGCGTTTGATGCACAATGCGGGTCTCACGCTGCGGTTTTGACCGGCCGGAGCGACTGGCTCCGGGCGACAGCCTCCGGGCAACCGGCTCGGGCGACCGGCTTCGGGCCGATCGCGCCCCGGCAGGGCGCCGCGGCCGCTTTTTCATCCTTTCCGTTGGTGCAAATCGTTATGAATCCGGCAATGAACCAGCCGTTGCCCGTCACCGTGCTGTCCGGTTTCCTCGGCGCCGGCAAGACCACGCTGCTCAATCACATCCTCGCGAACCGCGCGGGGCTGAAGGTCGCCGTGATCGTCAACGATCTCGCGGCGGTCAACATCGACGCGTCGCTCGTGCGCGATGCGCAGGCGCTGTCGCACGTCGAGGAACGCCTCGTCGAGATGTCGAACGGCTGCATCTGCTGCACGCTTCGCGACGACCTGCTCGTCGAGATCCGCAATCTCGCGGCCGACGGCCGCTTCGATGCGATCCTGATCGAATCGACCGGCATCGCGGAGCCGATGCCGATCGCCGAAACCTTCACGTTCGTCGACGACGACGGCGCGTCGCTGTCGAGCGTCGCGCGCCTCGACACGCTCGTCACCGTGGTCGACGCATACAATTTCCTGCGCGACTACGGATCCGACGACGCGCTCGCGACGCGCGGCATCGCCGCATCGGACGAAGACGATCGCACGCTGGTCGAGCTGCTGATCGAGCAGATCGAATTCTGCGACGTGCTGGTGATCAACAAGGCCGACCTCGTCGCCGCGGACGAACTCGCGCGCCTGCAGCACATCCTCGCGCGGCTCAATCCGCGCGCGCACCAGGTCGTGTCGACGTTCGGCAACGTGCCGCTCGGCGAAGTGCTGAACACCGGCCGCTTCGATTTCGACGAAGCTGCGAACGCACCGGGCTGGCTCGCGTCGCTCGATCACGATCACGCGCATTGCGACGATCCCGAGTGTCACGATCCGCATCATGCGCACGTGCACGGCGAAGCCGACGAATTCGGCATCGGCAATTTCGTTTACCGTGCACGCCGGCCGTTCCATCCGGCACGACTGTGGGCGCTGCTGCATCAGGAATGGCCGGGCGTGCTGCGCAGCAAGGGCTTCTTCTGGCTCGCGACGCGCAACGACATCGCGGGTTCGCTGTCGCAGGCGGGCGGCGTATGCCGGCATGGCCCGGCGGGCCTCTGGTGGGCCGCGCAGGATCGCGCGGAATGGCCGGACGACGACGACCTGCTCGCGGAAATTCGCACGGAGTGGCAGGGTGAGCTCGACGACCGCTCGGTTGGCGATCGTCGTCAGGAGCTCGTATTGATCGGCATCGGGCTCGATGCCGCCGCATGGCGCACGAAACTCGACGCGTGCCTGCTCACCGATGCGGAGTTCGCGCTCGGTGCCGCGCAATGGACCGCGTTCGACGATCCGTTCCCTGCGTGGGATGTCGACGCACACGATGACGACGATCCCGACGCGCAGATCGTGCACGCGTAATACGCGGTAAAACGCCGTAAAACACGGTAAAAACGGCTTGCGAAAGCAACCGTTAAATCTTGCAAGAGCGGTGCGAACTGTGGCAAAAATGCCGCGCGCGCCCAACAAAAAACCCGCCGAAAGGCGGGTTTTTTTCCTGGGACAGGCGCTGAATCAACGCTTGTTGACGGCGTCCTTGAACGCCTTGCCAGCCGTGAACTTGACCGTCTTGGCTGCCGGGATCTTGATGGTTTCGCCCGTCTTCGGGTTGCGGCCCGTACGTGCTGCGCGCTTGCCCGAACCGAAGCTGCCGAAGCCGATCAGCTGAACCGCATCACCCTTCGACACGGCCTTCTTGATGACTTCGAGCAGCGTGTCCAGCGTTTCGCCGGTTTGAGCCTTGCTGGCGCCCGTTTGGGCGGCGACGGCGTCGATCAGTTCCTGTTTGTTCATTAAGGTTCCTTTTTCAGGTTAGGTTTGACACGAACAGCGCGAACGCGCCGATTATACGTGCGCGAACCGTGCCGTCGAGAGTCAGACTCCGACGACACAGCGCCGAATCCTGGCCCGCGCGACGTGCCGACCGGCTTGGCCGGCGGCCACCCCGCGGTACGGCGTTGCTATGATAGCGCAGCGCAAACCCAATAACGACAAGGGTTTCAAAGATTTTCATCGGTATTTCGCCGAATGAATCGTCGATTGCCCGTTTTTTGACCTGCGCCAACCGGGCAGGATACGCAGCCGGGTCCACCCGCGCGCAACCGCGTTGGTTTTTGCCAACGGAGCGCCGGACACCTCCGCGCAATCCCTTGCCAGGCTTGGCTGCCACGTTTTTTGTTTCGCATGCCCGACCGACTCGTTCCCGCCTCGCTCGCCTGCCGCGACGACGGCAATCTCGTCTCGCCCGAGTACGGCGAGCTCCCTCGCGACGCGTCGCGCGCACGTGCGCACGCGAACCGGATGCTCGCCGGCAACGGGCTGCCGGCCCGCTGGCAGGGCCGCCGCACGTTCACGATCGTCGAAACCGGATTCGGCGCCGGCGGCCATTTTCTCGCGACGTGGGCCGCGTGGCGCGACGATCCGGCGCGCTGCGAGCGGCTGCATTTCGTCGCGATCGAGCCGCATCCGTTCTCGCGCGACGACCTGCGCCGTGCCGTCTCGCATATCGTTGCGGACACAACCATTTCGGAACATGGCGCCGCGCTGGTCGATGCGTGGCCGATGCTCGTACCCGGCCTGCAGCGGCTCGAATTCGACGCGGGGCGCGTGGTGCTCACGCTCGCATTCGGTGCTGCGCGCGACATGCTGCAACGGCTCGTCGCACGCGCCGACGCGTTCTATCTCGGCAATGTCGTGTCGCCCACCTCCGGCGATTTGCTGTCGGCCGACGTGATGCGCACCATTGCACGCATCGCCGGCGAAGGCGCGACGTATGCGACGCATTCGCGCGACGACGCCGTGAAACAAACACTCGAGGAAACAGGTTTCACGAGCCGCGACGTCGACGATGGCGCAGGCGAACCGGCGTTGCGCGTCGGCGAATATGCGCCGCGCTGGAGAATGCGCCGGCACGAACCGCCGCGCGCGTTGCCGGTTGCGTCACGCGATGCGCTCGTGATCGGCGCGGGCCTCGCAGGTTGCGCGGTCGTCGAACGGCTCGCCGCGCGCGGCTGGAACGTCACGCTGATCGAGCGCCATGCGCGAATCGCGCAAGACGCATCGGGCAATCCGGCCGGGGTATTCCATCCGTTGATGACGCGCGACGACAACGTCGCGAGCCGCCTCACGCGCAGCGGCTTCCTGCATGCGCTCGCACGCTGGCGCGCGCTCGAACATGCCGGTCACACATTCGCGCGCAGTACGCGCGGGATGATTCATCTCGCGGAATCGGCCGACGATTTTGCGCGGATGCGCGATGCATTCGACGCGCTCGGCGCACCGTCCGATTATGTGTCGCTGCTCGACACCGATGCCGCGCGCGCGCACCTGAACCTGCCGGTCGCACACGGCGGCCTGCTGTTTCCACACGGCGGCGCCGTCTGGCCGGCCGGCGTGTGCGCCGCCCAAGTCGCGGCGGCCGGCGAGCGCGTCAAACTGCTGGCCGGGACCGAAGTCGCGCGGCTCGAGCGCGATGGCGATACGTGGCGCGCGGTCGATGCGGCAGGCGCGACGCTCGCCGCGGCGCCGGTCGTCGTGCTCGCGAACGCGGGCGACGCGGTGCGTCTCGCGGGCCTGCGGCATGTCGCGCTGCAGCCGGTGCGCGGCCAGTTGACGCTGCTGCCGCGCGGCAGCACGGCGCCGCTGCCGTGCCCGACGATCGGTGACGGTTACGCGGTGCCGCTCGATGACGGCACGCTGCTGATCGGCGCCACCTTCGAGCCCGACGAGCTCGAGCCGGCGATGCGCACCGCCGGGCATCTCGAAAACATCGAACGCGTGCGGCGTCTGCTGCCCGGCCTGATCGGCGAGTTGCCGGACGTCGATACGCTCGACGGGCGCGTCGCGTTTCGCTGGGTCGTCGCCGACCGCGTGCCGGTGATCGGCCCGCTCGCCGACGAAGCGCAGGCCGTCGCGAATGCCCGCGCGCTGAGCGGTGCGAAGGCGCGCGACCTGCCGCGCACCGCGGGCCTCTACGGCGCATTCGGGTACGGCTCGCGCGGCCTCGTATGGGCCGCGCTCGGCGCCGAGCTGATCGCGTCGCAACTCGAAGGCGAGCCGCTGCCGCTCGAGCGCGAACTCGCCGATGCCGTCGACCCGGCGCGGTTCCTGATCCGCGCACTGCGCGGCCGCCAGATCGGCTGATCCCGTCTGTTGAATCCTCACAGTCGTCCGATTTTTTCGCGCAAGGTTATCCACTCGATGCTGTGGATAACCGCGCGAAGTCCACGCGTACTTCGTGTGCAATCACAGTGGACGTAAACTGGGTAACTCGACACAGCTGTGCAGCGGCCCGAAAGTTGCTCAACTCGAACCGCTGTGAGCCAACAGACTGTGCAATGGGTTGTGGCCGCGCCAACGCATTGATCTTGTTACGTAAACCGAAGTTATCCACAGAACCGTGCGTGCCTTGTTAACTTCTACTATGTATATATACAAGTAAACCTTTGAAACCAAAGGCCTGTGGTGCCTCACAGCGCCGCGAGTCGATTCGGTCCGTTGCGGAGCGAAAAACCTGTGGCACAATCGGTTTCCTTCGCGTTCGTTCGGCCCAGCGCCGGACATGCATCAATGGAACGGTCGGCACGATTTCGAATCTGAATCTTCGAGACTGCGCAGTCCGTTCACACACCAGGCCGACAATCCAGATCGGCAGCCTGAACGACAGTCCGCCGGATGGCGGAAAAGGCGGATCCCATGTCCCGCCGTCGTCGACACAACAATCACATTCGGGGCGATACCCAGCCGGCGCGCATCTATTTTTCTGACGCTTGACCCGCGCCGCTGGCGATTGCTTCCAAAGGAGAAGTCACCACGATGAAGTCGGCGTTCTCATTCCTGCCCAACTGGCCGCTCGCGCCGGATGCCGTGTTCTGGGCCGGGCTCGCGCTGTTTGCGGCCGGCCTGTGCGGCGAGCTGTGCTATCGCGCATGGCGGCTGCCGCGCATCACCGGCTATGCGGTGATCGGCCTCATGGCTGGATCGTTCGGATTCGGCGTGATCGACGCGAGTACCGACGAAACCTCGCGCCTGTTGATCGACGTCGCGCTCGGCCTGCTGCTGTTCGAACTCGGCAGCCGTCTCGACCTGAAGTGGATTCGCCGCAATCCGTGGCTCATCGCGTCGAGCCTCGCGGAAGCCACGCTGACGTTCGTGCTCGTGCTGTTCGTGATGCTCGCGCTCGGCGTGTCGGGAATGGTCGCGCTCGTGCTGTCGGCGATCGCGATCGCGACGTCGCCGTCGATGGTGATCCAGCTCAAGACCGAGCTGCGCGCGGAAGGGCAGGTGTCGCAGCGTCTCATCACGCTCACGGCGCTGAACAGCGTGTACGCGATCGTGCTGACCAAGCTCGTCACGAGCTGGCTCCATCAGGAAGCGTACGGCAACGTTTTCGCGACGATCCTGCAGCCGATCTATCTGATCGTCGGCTCGTTCATCGTCGCGTACCTGGTCGCGCGTGCATGCAATTACCTGTTCCGCCACATGACCGCGACGATGCGCGACGAGCATTCGTTCGTCGCGCTGTTCGGGCTCGTGATGCTCGCGATCGCGGTCGCGCAGGCGCTGAAGCTGTCGACACTGCTCACGCTGCTGCTCGCCGGCATCATCGTGAAGAACCTCGAAGCGCGTCCGCAGCTTTGGCCCGAGCATTTCGGCACGGCCGGCTGGCTGCTGACGGTGACGCTGTTCGTGCTGACGCTCACGTCGTTCACGTGGGGCGACATCGCACTCGGCGGGCTGCTGGCGGTCGCGCTGATCGTCACGCGGCTTGCCGCGAAGCTGGCCGGCGTCGTCGTGTTCGCGAAGCCGAGCGGACTCGGGATGAAGCAGGGCGTCGCGCTCGGCATCGCGCTCACGCCGATGTCCGCGCTGTCGTACCTGCTCGTCGACGACACCTACCAGCTCTATCCGAATTTCGACCCGCACCTGCGCGCGATCGTGATGTGCACGATCGTGATCCTGCAGCTCGTCAGCCCGTTCGTCGTGTACCGCTGCCTGTCGGCGGTCGGCGAACGCAGTGACAGAAACTGATTCCGGAACCTGCCATGGCACTCGAAACCTTCGTCAATTCCGAACCGTTCACGTTCGGCGTCGAACTGGAGATCCAGGTCGTCAACACGCACAACTACGACCTGACCAAGGCTGCATCCGACCTGATGCGGCTGATCCAGGGCGAGACCTTCCCCGGCAACATCACGCCCGAAATCACCGAGAGCATGATCGAGCTGTCGACCGGCATCTGCCATTCGCACGAGCAGGCCGTGTCCGAACTGCATGCGATTCGCGACGTGCTCGTGAAGGCGGCCGACCAGCTCAACGTCGGGCTCTGCGGCGGCGGCACGCATGCGTTCCAGCAATGGAGCGACCGGCAGATCTACGACGCGCCGCGCTTCCAGTACATCTCCGAGCTGTACGGCTATCTCGCGAAGCAGTTCACCGTGTTCGGCCAGCACGTGCACATCGGCTGCCCCGATCCGGACAGCGCGCTGTTCCTGCTGCACTCGATGTCGCGCTTCATCCCGCACTTCATCGCGCTGTCCGCGTCGTCGCCGTTCGTGCAGAACGTCGACACCGGCTTCCATTCGGCGCGCCTGAATTCGGTGTTCGCGTTCCCGCTGTCGGGCCGCGCGCCGTTCGTGCTGACCTGGGACAGCTTCGAGGAGTACTTCACGAAGATGGTCAACACGGGCGTCGTCAACTCGATGAAGGACTTTTACTGGGACATCCGGCCGAAGCCCGGCTACGGGACGATCGAGGTGCGCGTGATGGACACGCCGCTGTCGGTCGACCGCGCGGCCGCGATCGTCTGCTACATCCAGACGCTTGCGCGCTACCTGCTGACCGACCGGCCGCTGAAGCTGTCGGAAGACGACTATCTCGTCTACACCTTCAACCGTTTCGAAGCGTGCCGCTTCGGGCTCGAGGGCACCTGCGTCAATCCTCAGACGGGTGAGCGCCGCACGATCGCGGAAGACATCCTCGACACGCTCGATCGGATCGCGCCGCATGCGGCCGCGCTCGGCTCGCGCGCGGCGCTCGACGAGATCGGCGCACTCGCGAAGGCGCGCGTAAACGACGCATCGTGGTTGAGAACCGTTTTCAAACAGGAAAAATCGCTGAATGAGACGGTTCGCCAGCAGTGCCTGCGCTGGCGCGAATGAAAATATGTTTTGCAGATTACAGGCTCGACCGCGCGGCGATTCACTGAACGCCGGTCGATGCCGATTGCTGCGCGCCACGTCGCCAGTCGTCCTGAAAATCTGTGGATAACAGCATATTCCGCTGAAAAGTCAACGCTCTGCGGGTGGGATAACCCGGTGGACTCATACCGTCGGCACACTGGCCGATCCGAACAGGAAAATGTTTTCGCGCACCGTCGCGCGGCCGTCAGCGATTGCCGGCACAACGAAAAAATCAGGTTATCCAGCGATTTTCCACAGAATGTGGGGGATAACTTAGCTGTGCGATTTTCCGCTCTCGCTTAGAATGTCGGCTTTGCGGACACCGGAACGACGTGTGTCTCACCGGTCGCCGCGAACGCGACCGCCGCGTGTGCCTCGCGACGGCCGTGTCGACGCTCTTCGATGAGCGTCTGTTTTGAGATAGACATTCGATCTCCACACTACGGCTGCTCGGCAATCCGGGCGGCGGCAAAGCGAAAAGACTATGAGCGAAGGCGTTTACGGGAATCAGGCTTCGGGACGTGTGACCCACAGCTTGCTGCGGTTGAGTACGGCCATGCGAAGCGAGGCATGGAATTGGGCGGAAGGCGCAGGCCTCACGCCGACGCAGGGCGAGATCCTCGTGCTGCTGCTGCAACGCAAGGGCCCGATGCGGCTCGGCGAGATCGCGCGCGAGACGCAGCTCACCGCTGCGACCACCAGCGACGCGGTCAGCACGCTCGAGACGAAGGGGCTCGTCGAGAAGCGCCGCGCGCTGGACGACGGCCGTGCGCTCGCCGTGCGCCTGTCGGCCCGCGGCCGTACCGCGGCGAAGAAAGCGCTGCAATGGCCGGAATTCCTGTCGAAAGCGGTCGGCAAGCTCGGCGCGGACGAGCAAGGCACGCTGTACCGCGCGCTGCTGAAGACGCTGCGCGAACTGCAGGTGGCCGGCGCGACGCCGCCGCAGCGCATGTGCCTGACCTGCACGCATTTCCAGCCGGGCAAGCATTCGAAGAAGACCGTGCATCACTGCGCGGCGCTCGACATGTCGATGAGCGACAGCGATCTGCGTCTCGACTGTTCGGTGCACGAAGAAGCCGACGCGGCGACGCAGAAGAAGACCTGGAAGGTGTTCGCCGGCTGACGTCCGTCGATCGACCGGGAGGCCGATGATGAACGCTGAAGTGGTGGCGATCCGCCACGTGCATTTCGAGGACCTCGGCAGCTTCGAGCAGGTGCTCGGGGAGCGCGGGCGGCGCGTCCGCTATGTCGACGTCGGCGCGTCGCGCGTCGAGGTGCTCGACGCGCTCCAGCCGTCGCTGCTCGTCGTGCTCGGCGGGCCGCTCAGCGTGTACGACGATGCGCAGTATCCGTCGATCGCGCCGCTCGCCGCGCTCGTGCGCCAGCGCATCGACGCAGGGCTGCCGATCCTCGGCATCTGCCTGGGCGCGCAGTTCATCGCCCGCGCGCTCGGTGCGCGCGTCTACCCGGCGGCGCAGAAGGAACTCGGCTGGACGCCGCTGACGCTCACCGACGCGGGCCGCGCGTCGCCGATGCGCCATCTCGACGGCACGGCGACGTCGATGCTCCACTGGCACGGCGATACGTTCGACCTGCCCGGCGGCGCGCTCCATCTCGCGTCGACACCGGCGTGCCGCCACCAGGCGTTCGCCTGGGGGCAGCACGTGCTGGCGCTGCAATGCCATCCTGAAATCCGCGTCGACCGCTTCGAACCCTGGCTGATCGGCAACGCGGGCGAAATCGCGTCGACGCCCGGCATCGACGCAAGCCGGTTGCGCGACGATACCGTCCAGCACGGTCCAGCACTCGAGACAGCCGCGCGACGCATGTTCGCGGAGTGGCTCGACAGCGTCGGGCTCTGATCTCGCGCGTGCGTCGCCGCCACCGCCACCGCAGATGACCGGCCTGCGGCCAATGCCGGCCGGCGCAGCGCTGCATCGCGCCGGCGTGCCATCTTGCCCCCGGCTTCCCGCCGGCCCCACCTGACCATCCGCTTACTGCCGAGCCGGCCGCCAGCAGGCTCCGCGCGTGCGTGCTACGCTCGTCCGCTCTTTCCCTTTCCTGGCGAGCGGCATCCATGACTGCGCTGTTTACTTCGTTCACGCTGCGCGGCGTGACCCTTCCGAACCGGATCGTGATCTCCCCGATGTGCCAGTACTCGGCCGAGCGCGGCGAGGCGACCGACTGGCACACGATTCACCTTGGCCATCTCGCGCTGTCCGGCGCGGGGCTGCTCTGCATCGAAGCGACCGCCGTCGAACCCGACGGGCGCATCACCGCCGGCGACCTCGGCTTGTGGGACGACGTGACCGAAGCCGCGCTCGAGCCCGTGCTGGCGTCGATCCGCAAGTACTCGCCGGTCCGCGTCGCGATGCAGCTGTCGCATGCGGGGCGCAAGGCGTCGAGCGAAGTGCCGTGGAAGGGCGGTCAGCTCGTGTCCGTCGCCGATGGCGGGTGGCTGCCGCATGGGCCGTCGGCGTTGCCGCACAAGGATGGCGAGACGCCGCCGCTCGCGCTCGACGCGGCCGGCCTGAACCGGATCCGCGAAGCGTTCGCGGCTGCCGCGAAGCGCGCGGCGCGCCTCGGCATCGACGCGATCGAAGTGCATGCGGCGCACGGCTACCTGCTGCATCAATTCCTGTCGCCGCTCGCGAACCAGCGCACCGATGAATACGGCGGCTCGCTCGAGAACCGGATGCGCTTTCCGCTCGAGATCTTCGAGATCGTGCGCGCGGCGTTTCCCGAGGATCGGCCGGTCGGCGTGCGCGTGTCGGCGACCGACTGGGTCGAGGGCGGCTGGGAGCTCGACGACACGATCGCGTTCGCGCACGAACTGAAGCAGCGCGGCTGCGACTGGATCGACGTGTCGTCCGGCGGCGTGTCGCCGCTGCAGAAGATTCCGCTGTCGCCCGGCTACCAGGTGCCGTTCGCGCAGGCGGTGAAGCGCGCGGTCGGGATGCCGACGATCGCGGTCGGCCTGATCAACGAGCCCGCGCATGCGAACCGGCTGATCGAGGCGGGCGATGCGGATTTCGTCGCGATGGCGCGTGCGATGCTGTACGACCCGCGCTGGCCGTGGCATGCGGCCGCCGAGCTCGGTGCGCAGGTGTCGGCGCCGCCGCAGTACTGGCGTTCGCAGCCGCGCGAGCACAAGGCGTTGTTCGGCGACATCGCATTCGGCCAGCGCTGAGCGCCAAGCGCGCGATATTGCGCGCGATGTTGAACGAAGCAATCGTGAACGTGTAGGATGCGGATGATTCGCCGCATCGCCCCGACGCGGCACCGCCTGGTGCCGCGTTTTCGTTTTGCGCGGCGCGGGGCCGACCGCGGCCGTCTTCCATTCAAGTCGTCTTCACAAGGATTCGTTCGATGAGTTCACGCAGGATCGCGGTGCGCCGCTCGGGAGTACACGGCAAGGGCGTATTCGCGGTGGAACCGATCAAGGCCGGCGAGCGCGTAGTGGAATACAAGGGCGAGCGGATTTCGTGGAAGGAGGCGCTGCGTCGCCATCCGCACGATCCGAACGAGCCGAACCATACGTTCTACTTCGCACTGGAAGAGGGCGGGGTGATCGACGGCAAGATCGACGGCAACAGCGCGCGCTGGATCAACCATTCGTGCGCGCCGAACTGCGAGGCCGAGGAGGTCAAGGGCCGCGTGTTCATCCACGCGCTGCGCGACATCGGGCCGGAAGAAGAGCTGTTCTACGACTACGGCCTCGTGATCGACGAGAAGCTGACGAAGAAGCTCAAGCGCGAATACGCGTGCCATTGCGGCGCGGAAGCATGCCGCGGCACGCTGCTCGCGACGCCGGACGACGAAGGCAAGAAGAAAAAGAAGAAGGACAAGAAGGACGGCAAGTCCGGGTCCAAGTCCGGGTCCGATACGAAGGACAAGAAAAAGAAGAAGTGACCGGAGCGGCCGCGCAGCGCGCGCGGCGCCTTCACCGGACGGCCGCTGCGCGGCCGTTGTTTCCCCTCTCCCTGCCGATGTGCGCGCCGGATGCGAGTCAGTGCGTCGGCGCGGCTGCCGGCGTTTCGTTCGCCGGCTTCCTGGTGCGCTCGGCGAGCGGCACGCGCACCACGAAACGCGAACCGCCTTCCGCCGCATCTTCGTACGACACCGTGCCGCCGTGCATCGCGATGATGTCGTGCACGATCGCGAGGCCGAGCCCCGCGCCCGTCTCGACGCCGTTGCCGCTTTGCGCATCGCCGCGGAAGAAGCGCTTGAACAGGTCGGCCTGCTGGTTGGCCGGCACGCCCGGGCCGTTGTCCTCGACGACGATCTCGGCGGCTGGCTGGCCGTCGTCGAGCGCGCCGCGCGCGACGTTCACCGTGATGCGTGCGCCTTCCGGTCGCGCGAGCGGCACGTACTTCAGCGCATTGTCGAGCAGGTTCGCGATCACCTCGCGCAGCAGCACGGGGTTGCCGCGCACGTTCAGCGTTTCGTCCTCGCCGGGATCGTCGCTGCGCTGGAAGCCGAGGTCGACGTGCGACGCGAGCGCGCGCGGCACCCACTCGGCGCCCGTCTCGAACGCCATCGTGGCCAGGTCGACGTCGACGAAACGCGCGGCCTGTTCGCCCGGCTCCGCGCGCGCCAGCGACAGCAGCTGGTTCGACAGCCGCACCGCGCGGTCGGCGGCCGCGCGCAGTTCGCGCACCGCGGCGTAGGTCTGCTGCGGATCGCGCGCGACGGCGGCCTGTTCGGCGTGCAGCTTCACGGCCGTGAGCGGTGTGCGCAACTGGTGCGCGGCATCGGCGATGAACTTGCGCTGCGCATCGAGCGCGGTCTTCAGGCGGCCGAGCAGCGCGTTCATCGCGCTCGTCAGCGGCCGGATTTCGAGCGGCACGTCGGTTTCGTCGACGGGCTCGAGCGACGTATGGGTCTGCCGGTTCAGCGAATCGGCGAGATGCGTGAGCGGGCCGAGCTGCTGGTTCACGACGCGCCACACGATGCCCCAGCCGGCGAGCAGCAACAGCAACAGCGGCATCATGATCGCGACGAGGAATTCGGCCGCGATCCGGTAGCGGTGCCGCACCGGTTGCGCGACCTCGACCACCATCGGCCGGCCGCCCTCGACCTCCTCGACCCGCACCTGCGCGACGCGCACCGCGCGGTTGTCGTACTCGGCCTCGAACACGTACGCGCGATGCATGCGGCGCACGTTGATGCCCCGCAGCGGCAGCTTCGGATCGCCGGCGAGTTCCTGTTCGCCGTCGCTGATCCGGTAGATCAGCGCCTCGGCCGGATCGGAGAACATCGCCTGCGCGAGTGGCGGCACCGTGAACGGCGCATCGGGGCCGGCGATCTGGATCTGTTTGGAGATGGCGGTCGCGAGATCGGCAAGCGAGCGGTCGATCACGTGCTGCGTGTATTGCCACGCGAGCCAGTAGGCGATCAGGCCGCTCATCAGCGCGAGCATCGACAGCGGGGCGGCGAGGCGCCTGAGCAGCGAGCGGCGCAGGCTGGTGGTCACAGCCGGGTCAGGAGACATTTCGACGGGCAAATGGATAAGCGCCGCTCACGGGGAGCGGCGCGGTCGTGCGTCGGACGGCGACGCGGGCAGGGCAGCTCGCCGACGGCACGCGGCCGGCCGGCGTGCGGCGCCGCTCAGACGCTCGCGGTCTGGCGGATTTCCTGCAGCAGGTAGCCGAAGCCACGCACCGTGACGATTTCGACACGGCACTGCTCGAGCTTCTTGCGCACGCGGTGCACATAGACTTCGATCGCGGTGTCGCCGAGATCGCCGCCGAAGTGCGTGAGGTGATCCTGCAGCTGGGCCTTGCTGACGACGCGGCCGTGGCGCAGCAGCAGCATTTCGAGCACCGCGAACTCGCGCGGCGACAGTTCGAGCGGCTTGTCGTCGTTGAAGATGCGACGATCGACACCGGACAGGCGCACGCCGCCGAGCGACACTTCCGGACGCGGCATGTCGCTGTGCGGGCCGCTGCGGCGCATCACAGCGCGGATGCGCGCTTCGAGCTCGGCCGGCTCGAACGGCTTCAGCATGTAGTCGTCGGCGCCGGAGTTCAGGCCCTGAATCCGATCGTTCAGTTCGTCGCGTGCGGTCAGCACGATGACGGGCGTGTGGCGGTTGGTCTGGCGGAAGCGCGTGAGCAGCGTCATTCCGTCGATGCCCGGCAGGCCGAGGTCGAGGATCACGAGTTCGTGGCGGTTTTGTGCCAGCGCCTGTTCGGCAAAGATGCCGTCATGCACCATGTCGACGGTGAAGCCAGCCTGCTCGAGGCTGCTCTGGATACCGCGTGCGATGGGGCGGTCGTCTTCGATCAGAAGGAGTCGCATGAAGTTCGCTCAAGTACAATGGGTTGGCGGTTCAGGCACGCGGACAGCACGACGCCGTTTCCACAGGGGCGCCGCATCGCCTGACATCAAGCATGGCGGCCAGCGAACGATTAAATCCAATCATGTCCGATATTTCGATCCACGACCTCGAAGCCGCGATCAATTTCTGGCGCGCCCGCTCGCCATCGAGCGGCGACGAACTCAAACTCTGCGAAGAGGCCAGCGCGCTCTCCAAGCCGTATGCGCTGCTGATTGTACAGCGCGCGAGCGCGCTACAACTGGAAGGTTTGGACCCCAAGGCGCGGAAAGCGTACGAGACTTACACACGCCTTAAGGATGGCTTGGAAAGCTGAAGGCTTTCGCTGAGTACATCCTAGGAAACGTTCAGCGAAATGAAAAGTTGACGCGCCGCGCGCCGAAAGACGCGCGGCGGTAGAGGAAGGCGTCAGGCGGCCGGCTGCGTGTGTGCGCACGCGTGGTCGATGAATTGCGCGAGTTCGATGTCGCGCTCGGTCAGGCCATCGGCATCGTGGGTCGACAGCGTCACGTCGACGCGGTTGTACACGTTGAACCATTCCGGATGGTGGTTCATTTCCTGCGCCTTGATCGCGACGCGCGTCATGAAGCCGAAGGCTTCGTTGAAATCGGCGAAGCGCAGGCTGCGCTGGATGGCGTCGCGTCCCGGCACGGCCGTCCAGTGGGGCAGGCCTTCGAGCCGGGTCTTGCGTTCTTCTGATGTGAGCTTGTGGATCATGTTGCACCTCGTTCGGTAACGGTGCCCGTGCGCGGCAGAAGCCGCGCGGCAAAGCCGGTACCGGTCATTGTTTCATGGTTGGGCGACGGGCGTACGGCGACGGGTATCGGGAGGCCGCCGCCGATAATCTCGTGTGGTCCCATCGGCCCCATCGCGCTATGCGTCCGCGTCGTCCGGCCAGCCTTCGCCCGTGCCGCGGTGCAGCACGAGATCGCTGTCGAGCACCGCGCCGGCCGGGAATTCGGGCAGCGCGGCCAGCCGGTCGGCCTGCGCACGGCCGTCGACGTCGGCGAGCGCGAACAACTGCGCGAAGTCGTCGATCACGAAGTAGGTCTTCTGGAACGTGTCGATCCGGTACTGCGTGCGCATCACGCGCTCGAGATCGAAGCCGAGCCGGTTCGGCGCCGCGCTTTCGAGGCTGTACAGGCTCTCGCCCTTGCTGGATACGATCCCCGCGCCGTAGATCGACAGCCCGTTCGTGCCGTTCGGGTCGCGAATCAACCCGAATTCCACCGTGTACCAGTACAGGCGCGCGAGCCGCGCGAGCGCCGCTTCGTCGCCGGCGACCGCGAGCGCGGTGCGGCCGTACGCCTGCATGTAGTCGGCGAACACCGGCTCGATCAGCAGCGGCACGTGGCCGAACAGGTCGTGAAAGCAGTCCGGTTCCTGCAGGTAATCGAGCTGGTCCGGGCGGCGCATCCACCAGGTGACCGGAAAACGCCGGTTCGCGAGGTGCTCGAAGAACACGCGATCGGGCACGAGGCCCGGCACCGCGACGATCTCCCAGCCGGTCGCCGGCTTCAGCTGATGGTTCACGTCGGCGAACGACGGCACGCGGTCCGCCGGCAGGTCGATCTTCCCGAGCCCCGCGACGAACGCATCGCACGCGCGTCCGCGCAGCAGCGCCGACTGGCGCGCATAGAGCTGCTGCCACACCGCGTGGTCGACCTGGCCGTAGCGTTCGAGCGGCTGGTCGATGGTGAAATCGGCGCGGGTTTCGAGGCCCGCATCGAACTGCTCCTGCAGTTTCGCGGTGACGACGGTGGACATGGTGAGGCGCTGCACGCTGGAGTTGGGAACCATGCAAGTGTAGAGCGGGCTCCGCGCGGAATGGGCGCAAAAATGGCGTTGATTCGCCAGCCAATGCGATAATCGCGCATCAAAACAGGAATCAATGCGGAGAATGCTCATGCTGGAACTGGATCACTTCGATCTCGCCCTTCTCGACGTGCTGCAGCGCTTCGGCCGCGCGACGCACCAGCAGCTCGGCGAGGAAGTGCCGCTGTCGCCGTCGCAGATCGGCCGGCGGTTGCAGCGGCTCGAGGCCGCCGGCGTGATCGAAGGCTATCGCGTGATGTTGCGCCCCGAAAAGCTCGGGTTGGGCGTCACCGCGTTCACGAGCCTGAAGCTCAAGCATCACGGCGATTCGATCATCGAGCAGTTCCAGCAGCAGATCGACGTGCTGCCGGAGGTGCTCGAATGCCACGCGGTGGTCGGCGATGCCGACTACCTGCTGCGGATCGTCGCGCCGGACCTGAACGCGCTGTCGCAGTTCGTGATGAAGAAGCTGATGCGCGTGCCGGGTGTCGACAGCGTGCGCTCGAACATCGTGCTGACGACCTTCAAGCGCAACGGTGCGCTGCCGCTCGCGCATCTGGCGCCCGGCGCCGCATGATGAGGCGGCCGGGCCGGCGGCGGGGCGCGAAGTGCCGCCGCAGATAGCGCCCGATCAGGCTGCTCCGCCGCTCAGGCCGCCTCGGATGGCGCGTCGGCGTTCAGCAGGTCGACGTACGCGACCGCGACGAGATCCTCCTGCGCGACGCCGAGCTTCGTGAACACGTCATGGGCTTCGGCTTCACCGCCGGCTTCGTCGTCGTCGGGGCCGAGCACCACTTCCAGTTCGATGAAGTCGCCGAGGCCGTCTACACGGTCCAGATGGATGCGCGTGCGGCCGACCAGATACACGTGGCGTTCCTTCGTCACGATCCCGCGCGTGGTCAGCGCGGTCGCGAGCAGCGAGTGCATCGCGTCCGCGTTCGTGACCGGGCTGCGCGTGTAGTACGACGCCTTCGGGCCGTCGCGATCGTCGCGCAGGTAGAAGATCAGTTCGGCCGGCGTGCCGTCCTCGAAGCGGCGCAGCTTGAGGCGGCCGCGCGGCACGTCGTAGAAGAAATCCTGCTGGCGGTAGAACAGCGGCGCTTCGGTCGCGAGCCCGGCCGCCTGTTCGCGCAGTCGGTCGAACTCACGGGCGCGGGCTTTGATCTCGATGTTGCGGGCCATGCGGGTCTCCTTCGATCAGGGGTCTCGCGGTTTGCGAACGCACAATCTAGCAAAAAGCTTGCGATGGTGGCGTGACGAGCGGCCGGTACGCGTCGATACGACGCCGGGCGGGCGGTGCGGGCGCGCGCGGTTTCTCATCGTGAGGCGGGGGAGTTGTCGTCAATCGGCAAGATGCGCAGGATCCGCGCGCCGCGTCAGTGGCCGAAGTCCCGTGCACGACGCGTCGCAGCGACATCAGCGTTGCTCATATCGCCCATTGGGTCTCGATCAGCCGCAGCGCGGCCGCGATTGCCGGTTCGTCGCGGCGCTCGGCGAGCGCGACGAAGGTGAGCTCGGTCGGCACCGTCACGCGTTCGACGATCGTCAGCGCATGCGCGTGCGCCTCGGCCAGCGCGGTCGAGTCGCGTGCGAGCGTCAACCCGATTCCCGATTTGACGAGATCCAGCATCGACTGCTCCTGGTCGACCTCCGCGACCTTCACCGGCTGAGCGCCGGCGGCCGCGAACAGCCGCGACAGCAGCCGGTGATGGGCGGACGCCGGCGGCGTCCAGATCCACGGCAGCGCGGCGAGGGCGCGCCAGTCGTGCGCGCGCTGCACGCGCTCCTTCCAGCCGGCCGGCGCGAGCACGCGGTACTGAAACCGCGTGAGCGTGACGGTGTGGAACAGCGCGTCGTCGCGCGGCTCGTCCTCGCCGGGCTGGCCGATGTAGTAGCCGACGTCGAGCGCCTGCGCGCGCACCTGTTCGAGCACCCAGCCCGACATCCCGTGCCGCAGCGCCGTCTCGATCTGCGGATGGGTTTCGACCAGTGCGCGCAGGAAGCCGCCGAGCCGCAGGAAACCGGGATCGAGGATCGTGCCGATCCGTAGCCGGCCGCGCACCTCGTGCCGCAGCGCAGCAGCGGCGCGCTGCACGTCCGCGGCCGCGGCGAGCGCGCGCTCCGCGTGCGGCAGCAGCGTCTGACCGTCGCGCGTGAGCGCGAGCCCGCGCGACGTGCGCGTGAACAGCACGACGCCGAGCGTTTCCTGCAGATGCTTGATCTGCAGGCTGACGGCCGGCTGCGTCAGGTGCAGGTGCGCGGCGGCGCGTGTCAGGTTGCCTTCGCGGGCGACCGTCGCGAACGCGCGGAGCAGGGTGAGGTCCATCGTCGTGATATGAGCGCGGCTTATAACGCAGTTCAGCATAACTCATTGGATGGGCGGCCGGCGCGCGGAGTACGCTTCACCGGTCGCGTCGTCCGCGGCGCACTATGCTGGAAACGACGCACGGGGCACCACCGCGCGGCGCACAACAAACAAGGAGACACGTCGTGACGACTCAACGCACGCTCGAGGGCGAATTCGATTACGTGATCGTCGGCGCGGGCACCGCGGGCTGCGTGCTCGCAAACCGCCTGACCGAGGATCCCGAGATCCGCGTGCTGCTGCTCGAAGCGGGCGGCAAGGACGACTATCACTGGATCCACATCCCGGTCGGCTATCTGTATTGCATCGGCAATCCGCGCACCGACTGGCTGTACAAGACGCAGCCCGAGGCGGCGCTGAACGGCCGCGCGCTGGCGTATCCGCGCGGCCGCGTGCTCGGCGGCTGCTCGTCGATCAACGGGATGATCTACATGCGCGGCCAGCGCGAGGATTACGACAGCTGGGCGCAGGAAACCGGCGACGCCGGCTGGTCGTGGGACAGTGTGCTGCCGATCTTCAAGCGCAGCGAAGACCACCACGCAGGCGCGAGCGACGCGCACGGCGCGGGCGGCTACTGGCGGGTCGAGAAGCAGCGGCTGCGCTGGGAAATCCTCGAATCGTTCGCGCAGGCCGCGCAGCAGACGGGCATTCCGGCCACCGACGATTTCAACCGCGGAGACAATTCCGGCGTCGGTTATTTCGAGGTCAACCAGAAGCGAGGCGTGCGCTGGAATACGTCGAAGGCGTTCCTGCGACCCGCGATGACGCGCCCGAACCTGACCGTGATCACCGGCGCGCATGCCCAGCGCGTGATCTTCGAAGGGCGGCGCGCGGTCGGCGTCGAGTATCGCGGCGGCGGCGCCGAGTACGTCGCGCGCGCGAGCGCCGAAGTGCTGCTGACGTCCGGCGCGGTGAATTCGCCGCAGCTGCTCGAGTTGTCGGGCATCGGTGCGGGCGCACGGCTGCAGGCGCTCGGCATCGACGTGGTGCAGGATCTGCCGGGTGTCGGCGAGAACCTGCAGGATCACCTGCAACTGCGGATGGCGTTTCGCGTCGACGGCGTGCGCACGCTCAATACGTTATCTGCACACTGGTGGGGCAAGCTGATGATCGGCGCCGAATATGCGCTGCTGCAGCGCGGGCCGATGTCGATGGCGCCGTCGCAGCTCGGCGCGTTCGCGAAGTCCGATCCGGACGATCCGGCGCTTACGCGCCCCGATCTCGAATACCACGTGCAGCCGCTGTCGCTCGAGCGCTTCGGCGAGCCGCTGCACGGTTTCAATGCGTTCACCGCGTCCGTCTGTCACCTGCGGCCGAGTTCGCGCGGCAGCGTGCATATCGCGAGCCCCGATGCGGGCGTGGCACCGTCGATCGCACCGAACTACCTGTCGACCGATCACGATCGTCACGTCGCCGCGAACGCGCTGCGCCTCACGCGCCGGATCGCATCCGCGCCGGCGCTCGCGCGCTACCGTCCCGACGAGATCCTGCCGGGCACGCAGTATCGGACCGAAGCCGAATTGATCGAAGCGGCGGGCGCGGTCGGCACCACGATCTTCCATCCGGTCGGGACGTGCCGGATGGGGCGTGCGGACGACGAACGTGCGGTCGTGGACAGCCGGCTGCGCGTGCGCGGTGTCGCCGGTCTGCGCGTCGTCGATGCATCGGTGATGCCGTTCATCACGTCGGGCAACACGAATTCGCCGACGCTGATGATCGCCGAGCGCGCAAGCGACATGATCCGTGCCGATCGGCGCGCGGCACGCGATGCGATGCAGGTGCGAACGGAAGCGGCGATGACGGCGGCGTGACACGGGGCTGACACGCGCGACAGCGGGCCGTCGTTCGCGCGCCCGCTGATTCGCTATGCGAAACAAGCGATGCAAGCGGCGCAAGCGACGCGCGTGGATCGCACCGCAACGGATGAGCGAATCGCGCGTGCAGCGTGCCATCAACCGCGTATTTCACGGCGGCTTTATTGTTCCACGATGACATGACGTGCAGCGTCATCTGTGTGCGTTCGTGCGGGCACGCCGCGTGCGCATGCGCGGCTCGTCATGATGCACGTGTCAAAAAAAACACGTCGCGAATCCGCGCTCAGCCGCGTCCGATATGGCGGCCAGCCCTATAAGTGCAAATCCCGATGATTGCACTGCACCAACGGGGCGACAATGTTGCGCAGTGTGCATACGCGTCGGCGCGGGAGACCACCCTCGATGCGTAATACGGCGTCCGGGGACAGCCCGCTCATCCGCTGAACTGCTCGCGGTCGCTGGCGCGAATCTTCCCGGTGCTTCGCCTGACTTCGTACGGAAGGGAACATGATTCTCGGCGACACGATTCTCGAAACACGCGGACTGACGAAGGAATTCAGGGGCTTCACCGCCGTGAACGGTGTCAACCTGCGTGTGCGCCGCGGTGCGATCCACGCGTTGATCGGACCGAACGGCGCGGGCAAGACCACCTGCTTCAACCTGCTGACCAAGTTCCTGACACCGACGGCCGGCCAGATCGTCTTCAACGGCATCGACATCACCGACGAGCGGCCCGCGCAGGTCGCGCGCCGCGGCATCATCCGTTCATTCCAGATCTCGGCGGTATTCCCGCACCTGACCGCGTTGCAGAACGTGCGCATCGGCCTGCAGCGCTCGCTCGGCACCGAATTCCATTTCTGGCGCAGCGAGCGCACGCTGCGGCGCCTCGACGATCGCGCGATGGACCTGCTCACGCAGGTCGGCCTCACCGATTTCGCGCACGTGCCGACGGTCGAGCTCGCATATGGCCGCAAGCGCGCGCTCGAGATCGCGACGACGCTCGCGATGGAACCCGAGCTGATGCTGCTCGACGAGCCCACGCAAGGGATGGGCCACGAGGACGTCGATCGCGTGACCGCGCTGATCAAGAAGGTCGCGAGCGGCCGCACGATCCTGATGGTCGAGCACAACATGAACGTGATCGCCGGTATCTCCGACACGATCACCGTCCTGCAGCGCGGCGAGGTGCTGGCCGAAGGCTCGTATGCGGAAGTGTCGAAGAATCCTTTGGTGATCGAGGCCTACATGGGCAGCGCCGATGCGGCGCTCACGGGGGCGCACGCATGAAGCGCAGCGAACGGGAGGAACGCGAATTGAGCGGCGTCGAAAGCGGCACGCCCGCGCTGGAGATCACGGGCCTGGAGGCCTGGTACGGGGAATCCCACATCTTGCACGGTGTCGACCTGAGCGTGCATCGCGGCGAGGTGGTCACGCTGCTCGGCCGCAATGGCGCGGGCCGCACCACGACGCTGCGCGCGATCATGGGCCTGACCGGCCGCCGCAGCGGCTCGATCAAGGTCGCGGGCAACGAGACGATCGGCCTCGCGACGCACCGCATCGCGCATTTCGGGGTCGGCTATTGCCCGGAGGAACGCGGCATCTTCTCGAGCCTGTCGTGCGAGGAGAACCTGATGCTGCCGCCGCCGATCGGGCCGCGCGAGCACGCGATGTCGCTCGACGAGATCTATTCGATGTTCCCGAACCTCGCATCGCGCCGGCAGAGCCAGGGCACGCGGCTGTCCGGCGGCGAACAGCAGATGCTCGCGGTCGCGCGGATCCTGCGCACCGGCGCGAACCTGCTGCTGCTCGACGAAATTTCCGAAGGCCTCGCACCGGTGATCGTGCAGGCGCTCGCGCGGATGATCGTCGCGCTGAAGGCGCGCGGCTATACGGTGGTGATGGTCGAACAGAATTTCCGCTTCGCCGCGCCGCTCGCCGACCGCTTCTACGTGATGGAGCATGGCCGCATCGTCGAGCATTTCCGTGCATCCGAACTGGAAGGCAAGATGCCGATCCTTCACGACCTGCTCGGGGTATGACGACGCCCCGTTGCCCTTGCCGCTGGCCGTGGCGGCCTTCGAACAACCACAACGCATCAGAACAACAGGAGCCGTCAATGAAAATGAAGACCCTCGCACAGGCTTGTCTCGCGCTCGCGTCCGCCGCATTCACCGCCGGCGCCGCACACGCCGCGGATAGCGTGAAGATCGGTTTTGTCACCGACATGTCGGGGCTTTATGCGGACATCGACGGCCCGGGCGGCCTCGAGGCGATCCGCATGGCGGTCGCCGACTTCGGCGGCAAGGTGCTCGGCAAGCCGATCGAGGTCGTGTACGCGGATCACCAGAACAAGGCGGACATTGCCGCGTCGAAGGCGCGCGAATGGATCGACCGCGGCGGGCTCGACCTGCTCGTCGGCGGCACGAATTCGGGGACGGCGCTGGCGATGGCCAAGCTCGCCGCGGAGAAGAAGAAGGTCTACATCAACATCGGTGCGGGCGCGGACACGCTGACGAACGAGGAGTGCACGCCGTACACGGTTCACTATGCGTACGACACGATGGCGCTCGCGAAAGGCACCGGCTCGGCGGTGGTGAAGCAGGGCGGCAAGAGCTGGTTCTTCCTGACCGCCGACTACGCGTTCGGCAAGGCGCTCGAGAAGAACACGTCGGACGTCGTGAAGGCGAGCGGCGGACAGGTGCTGGGTGCGGTGCGGCATCCGCTGTCCGCGTCGGATTTCTCGTCGTTCCTGCTGCAGGCGCAAGCGTCGAAGGCGCAGATCCTCGGCCTCGCGAACGCGGGCGGCGACACGATCAACTCGATCAAGGCCGCGAAGGAATTCGGCATCACGAAGACGATGAAGCTCGCCGGGCTGCTGATGTTCATCAACGACGTGCACAGCCTCGGCCTCGAGACGACGCAGGGCCTCGTGCTGACCGACAGCTGGTACTGGAATCGCGATGCGGCATCGCGCCAGTGGGCGCAGCGCTACTTCGGCAAGATGAAGAAGATGCCGTCGAGCCTGCAGGCGGCCGACTACTCGTCGGTGACCACGTATCTCAAGGCGGTGCAGGCCGCCGGCACGACCGACTCCGACAAGGTGATGGCCGAGCTGAAGAAGATCAAGATCAGCGACTTCTACGCGAAGGGCTATATCCGTCAGGACGGCAGCATGATTCACGACATGTACCTGATGGAAGTGAAGAAGCCGTCGGAATCGAAGGAGCCGTGGGACTACTACAAGGTGCTCGCGACGATCCCCGGCGACCAGGCGTTCGGTACCAAGCAGGAGACGCGCTGCGCGCTGTGGAAATAAGCGCGGCGCGCCAGCGCGTGGCGGCCGCAGCGGCGATGTGCCCGCTGCGCCGCCCGCGTGCACGGCGGCTTGAAACGTTGCACACGCAACGAAACCCAACCTGACGGCTAAGTCGATGGAAATCTTTGGCATTCCGTTGCCGGCGATGCTGAGCCAGTTGCTGCTCGGGCTCGTCAACGGCTCGTTCTACGCGATCCTGAGCCTCGGGCTCGCGGTGATCTTCGGGCTGCTCAACGTGATCAACTTCGCGCACGGCGCGCTGTTCATGCTGGGCGCGATGCTCGCGTGGATGGGGCTGTCGTACCTGGGGTTGCCGTACTGGGCGATGCTCGTGCTCGCGCCGGTGCTCGTCGGCGCGTTCGGGATCGTGATCGAGCGTTCGATGCTGCGCTGGCTGTACAAGCTCGATCACCTGTACGGGCTGCTGCTCACGTTCGGCCTCACGCTCGTCGTCGAAGGCGTGTTCCGCTCGATCTACGGTTCGTCCGGCCAGCCGTACGACGTGCCGTCGCAGCTGTCCGGCGCGACCAATCTCGGCTTCATGTTCCTGCCGAACTACCGCGCGTGGGTGGTCGTCGCATCGCTCGCGGTGTGTCTCGCGACCTGGTTCGTGATCGAGAAGACGCGCCTCGGTGCCTATCTGCGCGCCGGAACCGAGAACCCGAAGCTCGTCGAGGCGTTCGGCGTGAACGTGCCGATGATGATCACGCTCACCTACGGCTTCGGCGTCGCGCTGGCCGCGTTCGCGGGCGTGCTCGCCGCACCGGTGATCCAGGTGTCGCCGCTGATGGGCCAGCCGATGATCATCACCGTGTTCGCCGTGGTCGTGATCGGCGGGATGGGCTCGATCCTCGGCTCGATCATCACCGGGCTGCTGCTCGGCGTGATCGAAGGCTTCACGCGCGTGTTCTATCCGGAAGCGTCGGCCACCGTCGTGTTCGTGATCATGGCGATCGTGCTGCTGTTCCGCCCGGCGGGCCTGTTCGGCAAGGAAAAATGATGCAGAGAAAAGTGCTCTACGGCGTACTGCTCGCCGCACTGCTCGCGGCGCCGTTCATCGGCGCGTATCCGGTGTTCGTGATGAAGGTGCTCACGTTCGCGCTGTTCGCGGCCGCGTTCAACCTGCTGATCGGCTATACGGGGCTGCTGTCGTTCGGCCATGCGATGTTCCTCGCGACCGCCGGCTACGCGACCGGCTATACGATCCAGACGCTCGGCTTCACGCCGGAGCTCGGCGTGCTCGTCGGCACGTTCGCCGCGACGCTGCTCGGGCTCGTCGTCGGGCTGTTCGCGATTCGCCGGCAGGGCATCTACTTCGCGATGATCACGCTCGCGTTCGCGCAGATGGTCTACTTCATCTACCTGCAGGCGCCGTTCACGCACGGCGAGGACGGCCTGCAGGGCGTGCCGCGCGGGCACCTGTTCGGCGTGCTCGACCTGTCGAACGACGTCGCGCTGTACTACGTCGTGCTCGCGGTGATCGTCGCCGCGTGCGCGTTCATCGTGCGGATCGTCCACTCGCCGTTCGGCCAGGTGCTCGTCGCGATCAAGGAGAACGAGGCGCGGGCGATCTCGCTCGGCTACGACACCGACCGCTTCAAGCTGCTCGCGTTCATCCTGTCGGCCGGGCTCGCGGGGCTGGCCGGTTCGCTGAAGGTGCTGGTGCTCGGCTTCGAGACGCTGTCGGACGCGTACTGGACGATGTCGGGCCTCGTCGTGCTGATGACGCTGGTTGGCGGGATGGGCACGCTGTTCGGGCCGCTGCTCGGCGCGGCGCTGATCGTCGCGCTGGAGGACCGGCTCGGCGACATCGGCGAATGGCTCGCGTCGGCCACAGGTGTCGGCTGGTTCCGCTCGCTCGGCGAATCGACGACGATTGTCACAGGGCTGATCTTCATCGCCTGCGTACTTGCGTTCCGGCGCGGGATCGTCGGCGAGATGGTCGCGCGGGTCAAGACGCTCCGGCCGTCCTGACGTGGCGATTGCATCACGCGGGACGGTGCCGCGTGTTGATGCGAAGCACCATCCGGCGCGCTCGAAAGGGGCATTGCGGCGGCGTCCAGCCGGCGCCGCGCGGCAGGGCTGGTGCCCCAATTTCGTGCGGCGATGCACCATAGGGGTAAATGCTAAGTTGTCGCACGGTGAAAGGTCCTTTAATCTTCGTTTCAGTTCTGATGCACCGCGAAACGAATTTGCAGGTGGAGAACGAGGAGACAATCGAGGCACAAAGTGCCCGGACCCCAAAGCGCTGTTGGACGGAATCCAACAGCGCTTTTTCATTTGTGTGCGCGAAATCCATCGATCGTGCAGTCAAGCGGCGCTGCGTTCGTGGCGCTACTGTTCCGCGTCGCGTCGCCCGCGCTTCACGCCGTCCCCCCGTTTTCGTCCCAGTCTGCCGTTCGATCGCCTCGCGCCGGCGCGCAGCCACGCGCATGCCGTTCGGGCTTACCCGGTTGGCGTCCGCAAATCGCGTCCGTTACACTCAGCTTTCGCCGACCGAGCGGTCGGGAAAATCGGGCGGCAGTTCTCCTACAAGCAGAATGCAGAAGACGGAGTGCGGTTGGATGAGAAGCGCGGGACGATGGATCGGGGCACGAGGGGCGACGCTTGCCGCTCGTTCGGGGGCGCGCACGCACCGGTATGCCCCGGCTGTCGCGAGCCGTTCAGCGGCCGGTATGCTCGCTCCGGGTGGATTTGCCGGCACGGCGGTTTCCGCGGTCGTTGCGTCCGCATCCGAATTCGCGTTCGCCTTTCCCTTCATATTCGCATTCGCATGAACTGCCGGGTTTCCGATGCTGTGCCCCCGCGCGCGGGGCCGAACCAGGCCCGGCCCGTCGACTTTTTGGCGATCGTTGCCTCCGCATCGATCGGCGCCCGCGCCACGCCGCCTTTCTCCGCTTCCTTCATCCTGACGACATTGCCGCGACGCATCGTGGCGGTCGGACGACCGCTTCGGCGCGCGCGTTGCCGCGCGGCCGAGCGGTGTCGCCGGAATGCAGGCGGGGCGCCGGCGTTTCACGGGAAAACCAGCGTAGACGCAGTACGGCGAGATAGTTAATTTATTAACTTGTTTGAGGACCGGGAGCCGCCCGAGCGACCCGCGGATTTTTCAGGCAGCGTTTGGAGACAACCTAAATGAAGATGAATCGATGGATGGAGGTTCTGCTTGCAGCGGGCCTCGTGTGTGCGGCGGCCACGGCGTCGGCCCAGGTGAAGATCGGCGTGACGCTGTCGGCCACCGGGCCGGCCGCGTCGCTCGGGATTCCGGAAAAGAACACGATCGCACTGCTGCCGAAGGAAATCGCGGGCAAGAGCGTCCAGTACATCGTGCTCGACGATGCGTCCGACACGAGCCGCGCGGTGCAGAACGTGCGCAAGCTGATCGACGAGGATCACGTCGACGCAATCATCGGTTCGTCCGTCACGCCGAACTCGCTCGCGATGCTCGACCCGGTGTCGCAGGGCAAGACGCCGACGATCTCGCTCGCGGCGAGCGCGCAGATCATCGCGCCGATGGACGCAAAGCGCGCGTGGATGTTCAAGGTGCCGCAGAACGACCAGCTGATGGCTGACGCGATCGCGGGCTACATGGCGAAGCACGGCGTGAAGACGGTCGGCTTCATCGGCTTCGCCGACGCATACGGCGACAGCTGGTACAAGACGTTCGACGCGGCCGCCGCGAAGAACGGGCTGAAGGTGGTGTCGAACGAACGCTACAACCGCACCGACGCGTCGGTGATGGGGCAGGTGCTGAAGCTGATGGGCTCGAACCCGGACGCGATGCTGATCGCCGGTTCGGGCACGCCGGCCGCGCTGCCGGCCAAGACGCTGAAGGAGCGCGGCTACAAGGGCAAGGTGTACCAGACGCACGGCGTCGCGAACAACGACTTCCTGCGCGTGTGCGGCAAGGATTGCGAAGGCGAGATTCTGCCGGCCGGCCCGGTGCTCGTGACCGACCAGCTGCCCGATTCGAACCCGGTGAAGAAGCCGGCGCTCGGCTACAAGGCCGCATATGAGAAGGCGTACGGCGCCGGTTCGCTGTCGACCTTCGGCGGACATGCGTGGGATGCGGGGCTGCTGCTGCAGCGTGCGATTCCCGACGCACTGAAGAAGGGCCAGCCGGGTACCGAGGCGTTCCGCGAGGCGCTGCGCGCGTCGCTCGAGAGTGCGAAGGACCTGCCGGTGTCGCACGGCGTGATCAACATGACGTCGGCCGACCACAACGGCTTCGACACGCGTGCGCGCGTGATGGTGCAGATCGTCGACGGCAAGTGGAAGCTGCAGGCCGAGTAAGCATCACGTGAAACCGGCGGGCGCGGCGCACGTGGCGCCGTGCGCGCCGTCGGCAGCGCGGCGGGTTTCGCGGCCCGCGCTCGCGCCGCATGGAGTCTCCGGGAGCCCGCCGCGCGACGCCTGACACCCCAGTCTTGCCGTCCGCGCGCGGGCCGTTCCCGTCGCCGTTTCTCCGCAGCATTCTCGATACACGAAACGTATGGATCTCTCGATTGCGGCGATCCTCGCGCAAGACGGCATCACGACCGGCGCCATTTACGCATTGCTGTCGCTGGCGCTCGTGCTGGTGTTTTCCGTCACGCGGGTGATCTTCATTCCCCAGGGCGAATTCGTCGCCTACGGTGCGCTCACGCTCGCCGCGTTGCAGGCGCAGAAATTTCCCGCCACCTGCTGGCTGCTGTTCGTGATGGGCATCGCGTGCTTCCTGCTGGAAGTCGGCGGGCTGATCCGCCATCGCGAACGGCGCCATCAACTTGGCCGCACGCTCGCGACGCTCGGCAGCCGCTACGTGCTGCTGCCGCTCGCGGTATTTGCGCTCACCCGCAGCTTTGCCGCGCAGCCGTTGCCGATGCTCGCGCAGATCGCGCTGACGCTCGCGATCGTCGTGCCGATGGGGCCGTTCGTCTACCGGCTCGTGTATCAGCCGATCGCCGAAGGCACGACGTTGCTGCTGCTGATCGTGTCGGTCGCCGTCCATTTCGCGATGGTCGGCCTCGGGCTCGTGATGTTCGGCGCGGAAGGCTCGCGCACCAACGGCTTCACGGATGCAACGCTGTCGGTCGGCAGCATGACGGTATCGGTGCAGAGCATTCTCGTGGTCGTGACCGCGCTGGTGCTGATCGGCGCGCTCTATGTGTACTTCGGCCGCACGATCGCCGGCAAGGCGCTGCGCGCGACGTCGGTGAACCGGCTCGGCGCGCAGCTCGTCGGCATCGGCACGACCGAAGCAGGGCGGCTCGCGTTCACGCTCGCGGCGGGGCTCGGCGTGCTGTCCGGCATCCTCGTCGGTCCGCTGACCACCATCTATTACGACTCCGGCTTCCTGATCGGCCTGAAGGGCTTCGTCGGCGCGATCATCGGCGGGCTCGTCAGTTATCCGCTCGCGGCCGCCGGCTCGCTGCTCGTCGGCGTGCTGGAATCGTATTCGTCGTTCTGGGCGAGCGCGTACAAGGAAGTGATCGTGTTCACGCTGATCATCCCGGTGCTGCTGTGGCGCAGTTTCGCGACGCCGCACACGGAAGAGGAAGAGGAGTGATGCGATGAAGACGATGGTACGCAACAAGACCTTCTGCGTGTTTCTCGTGGTGCTGTTCGCGCTGCCGGTGCTGCCCGGCGCGCTGCAGGTGCCCGAGTACTGGATCACGCTGCTGAACTACATCGGCCTCTACGCGATCGTCGCGATCGGGCTTGTGCTGCTGACGGGCGTCGGTGGAATGACGAGCTTCGGGCAGGCCGCGTTCGTCGGCATCGGCGCGTATGCAACCGCGTTCCTGACGACGCGCTACGGCGTGTCGCCATGGCTCGCGCTGATCGTCGGCGTCGTGCTGACGGCGCTCGTCGCGCTCGTGCTCGGTGCGGTCACAATGCGCCTGTCCGGGCACTTCCTGCCGCTCGGCACGATCGCGTGGGGCCTCGCGCTGTTCTATCTGTTCGGCAACCTCGAAGTGCTCGGCAAGTACGACGGGATCAACGGGATTCCGGCGCTGAACCTGTTCGGCATCGAACTCGGAAGCGGCCGCAGCCTGTACTTCCTGATCTGGGCCGTCGTGCTGGCCGCGATCGTGTCGGTGCAGAACCTGCTCAACAGCCGGCCCGGCCGCGCGATACGCGCGCTGCGCGGCGGCGGCGTGATGGCCGAAGCGATGGGCGTGAACACCGCGTGGATGCGCGTCGTGATCTTCGTCTATGCGGCCGTGCTCGCGGCCGTGTCGGGCTTTCTGTACGCACACCTGCAGCGCGCGGTGAACCCGACTCCGTTCGGGCTGAACCACGGGATCGAATTCCTGTTCATGGCCGTGGTCGGCGGCGTGTCGCACGTGTGGGGCGCGGTGCTCGGCGCGGCGATCCTCACGGTGCTGCAGGACTACCTGCAGACGCTGCTGCCGAAACTGCTCGGCTCGGAAGGCAACTTCGAGATCATCGTGTTCGGCGTGCTGATGGTGCTGCTGCTGCAGTACGCGCGCCAGGGCGTGTGGCCGTTCGTCGCGAGGCTGTTTCCGCGCGGGCCGCGTGCGCACGTGCCCGACCAGGCCGATCCGCTGCCGCACCGTGCGAAGCCGGTCGCGGGCGAGCCGCTGCTCGTCGTCGACAACGCGCGCAAGCAGTTCGGCGGGCTGGTGGCCGTCAACGATGTCAGCTTCGACGTGAAAGCCGGGCAGATCATCGGGCTGATCGGCCCGAACGGCGCCGGCAAGTCGACCACGTTCAACCTCGTGACCGGCGTGCTGCAGCCGACCGGCGGCACGATCACGTTCCGCGGCGAGCGAATCGACGGGCTCACGTCGCGTCAGATCGTGCGGCGCGGGATCGGCCGGACGTTCCAGCACGTGAAGCTGCTGCCGACGATGACGGTGCTCGAGAACGTCGCGATCGGTGCACATCTGCGTGGCCATACGGGCGTGTGGCGCAGCATCGCGCGGCTCAATGCACACGAGGAGGCGCAGCTGCTCACCGAAGCGGCACGGCAGATCCACCGCGTCGGGCTGGAAAAGCACATGTACGACGAAGCGGGCAGCCTCGCGCTTGGTCAGCAGCGGATTCTCGAAATCGCACGCGCGCTGTGCTGCGACCCGACGCTGCTGCTGCTCGACGAACCGGCCGCCGGGCTGCGCTACCAGGAGAAGCAGCAGCTCGCCGACCTATTGCGGCGGCTGAAGGCCGAAGGGATGAGCGTGTTGCTCGTGGAACATGACATGGATTTCGTGATGAACCTCACCGACCGGCTGGTGGTGATGGAATTCGGCACACGGATCGCGGAAGGGCTGCCTCAGGACGTGCAGCAGGATCCGGCGGTGCTCGAAGCGTATCTAGGCGGGGTGGAGTGATGGCGGACACGACGATGCCGATTCTCGAGGTGCGCGGGCTGGCGGTGCGGTACGGAAAGGTGGAGGCGCTGCACGGCGCGGCGATCAAGGTCGGCGCGGGGCAGATTGTCAGCGTGATCGGCCCGAACGGGGCCGGCAAGTCGACGCTGCTGAACGCGATCATGGGCGCATTGCCGGTGACCGGGCATGCATCGGGCGCGGTCGTGTACCGCGGCACCGACGTGGGCGCGCTGCCGGTCGAACAGCGTGTCGCGCGCGGGATGTGTCTCGTGCCGGAAAAGCGCGAGCTGTTCAGCACGATAACTGTCGAGGACAACCTCGTGCTCGGGGCGTATCGCCGCAAGCTCGCGGGCGAGTCGAACTTCCTCGATCAACTCGATCATGTCTTTAGGCTGTTTCCGCGGCTCAAGGAGCGGCGCAAGCAGGCGGCCGGCACGCTCTCGGGCGGTGAGCGGCAGATGCTCGCCGTTGGCCGTGCGCTGATGGGCAAGCCGGATCTGTTGATGCTCGACGAGCCGAGCCTCGGGCTGGCGCCGCTGATCGTGAAGGAGATTTTTCATATCATCAGCGCGTTGCGCGGCACAGGCGTCGCGACGCTGCTGATCGAGCAGAACGCGCGGGCTGCGCTGCAGATCTCGGATTACGGTTATGTCCTGGAGACGGGCGAGTTTGCGTTGGAAGGCCCGGCGGGTGAGTTGGCGCGGAATCCACGCGTGATAGATACGTACCTGGGGCTGGCGAAGAAAACGGCCTGATGAATGGAGCGGTTGGCGGGAAGCAGGCGGCGTGTTTCACGTGAAACACGCCGTTTTTGTTTTGGGCAGCGGGGTGATGTGGCGGTGATTCGGGCGTGGGGATAAGTGCCGGAACAAAGAGCGGAAGCCCTGTGATGCGGGAAGGGTGCGCGGTGCGTGGGGCTGCACAGTGGAATGAACGGTTGTGTGGGCCGCCGTTCTAGCGACTAACGGGATTCAGTCGCACAGTGGATAAGCGCCGGACGGCCGATCCGAAATACTGTGACGCCGCAGCGATGTGGATCTCGGGAGTCATTGCCCGGTCCCCGGTTTTGCACAGCTTGACGATGTGCTGCGAGATCGCGAATAGGGCGGCGGAAACAGGCCCGACGGCACAGCTTGGCCGATCGACCGTAAAAAACTGGCCAAATGAACGGACCCTACCATTCGGACGGTCTTCGGGTGAAAAGCGAACCCGCTATAATTCGGCCCATACATTTCTCAGATAGGTTCGTGCGCAGTCTGCGTACGGAATCCACCATGCTTTTTCCCACAGAATTTGACGTCATCGTCGTCGGTGGCGGGCACGCCGGCACGGAGGCTGCGTTGGCCTCCGCGCGTATGGGTGCGAAGACGCTGCTGCTGACCCATAACATCGAAACCCTCGGGCAGATGAGCTGCAATCCGTCGATCGGCGGCATTGGCAAGGGCCATCTGGTCAAGGAAGTCGATGCGCTCGGCGGCGCGATGGCCGCCGCGACGGACGAGAGCGGTATTCAGTTCCGGATCCTCAATTCGTCGAAGGGCCCCGCCGTGCGCGCGACGCGTGCGCAGGCCGACCGCATCCTGTACAAGGCGGCGATCCGCCACCGGCTCGAGAATCAGCGGAACCTGTGGCTGTTCCAGCAGGCCGTCGACGACCTGATGGTCGAAGGCGACCGTGTGGTCGGCGCCGTCACGCAGATCGGCATCCGCTTCCGCGCGCGTGCCGTCGTGCTGACGGCCGGTACCTTCCTCGACGGCAAGATCCACGTCGGCCTGAACAATTACACGGGCGGTCGCGCGGGCGATCCTGCGGCCGTGTCGCTGTCGGCACGCCTGAAGGAGCTGAAACTGCCGCAAGGCCGCCTGAAGACCGGTACGCCGCCGCGTATCGACGGTCGTTCGATCGATTTTTCGAAGCTGGACGAGCAGCCGGGCGACCTCGACCCGATCCCGGTGTTCTCGTTCCTCGGCCGTGCGGAGCAGCATCCGCAGCAGTTGCCGTGCTGGGTCACGCATACGAACGAGCGCACGCACGACATCATCCGCGGCGGCCTCGACCGCTCGCCTATGTATACGGGCGTGATCGAAGGCGTGGGCCCGCGTTACTGCCCGTCGATCGAGGACAAGATCCATCGGTTCGCGTCGAAGGAATCGCACCAGATCTTCCTCGAGCCGGAAGGGCTGACGACCAACGAGTTCTACCCGAACGGGATCTCGACGAGCCTGCCGTTCGACGTGCAACTCGAGCTCGTGCATTCGATGCGCGGCCTCGAGAACGCGCACATCCTGCGCCCCGGTTATGCGATCGAGTACGACTACTTCGATCCGCGCGCGCTGAAGGCGTCGCTCGAGACGAAGGCGATCAGCGGGCTATTCTTTGCGGGCCAGATCAACGGCACGACCGGCTACGAAGAAGCCGCCGCACAAGGCCTGTTGGCTGGCCTGAACGCCGGCCGCTACGTGCAGGAGAAGGACGCGTGGTGCCCGCGTCGAGATCAGGCCTACCTTGGCGTGCTGGTCGACGACCTCGTCACGCGTGGCGTCGCCGAGCCGTATCGGATGTTCACGAGCCGTGCCGAGTATCGCCTGAGCCTGCGCGAAGACAATGCAGACATGCGTTTGACCGAGATTGGCCGCGAACTGGGGCTGGTTGACGACGCGCGCTGGGATGCATTCAGCCGCAAGCGCGACGCTGTTTCACGTGAAACCGAACGATTGAAGTCGACGTGGGTCACGCCGAAGACGCTCCCGCCGGAAGAGGCGACCGCATTGCTCGGCAAGGCGATCGATCACGAGTACAGCCTCGCCGAGCTGCTGCGCCGCCCGGGCATCAGCTACGACGGCGTGTGCAGCCTGAAGGGTGGCGAATGTGCGCCGGCGGAGCCGCTGGCTGACGATCCGGTGCTGCTCGAGCAGATCAAGGAACAGGTCGAGATCGGCATCAAATATCAGGGCTATATCGAGCGTCAGGCCAGCGAGATCGAGCGCAACGATGCGAACGAGAACACGCGGCTGCCGGACGGTATCGATTACCGCGAGGTGCGCGGCCTATCGTTCGAAGTGAGCCAGAAGCTCAACGAGTTCCGGCCCGAAACGATCGGACAGGCATCGCGCATTTCCGGCGTCACGCCGGCCGCGATCTCGTTGCTGATGGTGCACCTGAAACGCCGCGGCCTCGGCCGCCGTAACGGCACTGCCGCCGAGGCGACCGAGCAGGGGGACGGCACCGTCCCGACGCAACAATGACGGCGCGGCGCGCGCCGGCGGTTAATCGGGACGTACTTGAACAGATGCTCGTCGACGGCACGGCCGCGCTCGACATCGCCTTGACGGACGCACAACGCAATCAGCTGCTGGACTATGTCGCGCTGCTCGGCAAGTGGAACGCGGTCTACAACTTGACCGCGATCCGCGACCCGAAGCAGATGCTGATCCAGCACATTCTCGATTCGCTCTCCATCGTGCCGCACCTGCGCGACCGTGCATCGGCGCGCGTGCTGGACGTCGGCTCGGGCGGCGGGCTGCCCGGCATCGTTCTCGCGATCGTCCAGCCGGAATGGCATGTGACGCTGAACGATATCGTGCAGAAGAAGTCCGCATTCCAGACGCAGATGCGCGCGGAGTTGAAGCTCGCGAACCTGTCGGTCGTCACCGGCCGGGTCGAATCGCTGCGGCCGGGCGTCGAAGTGCCGGAAAAATTCGACATGATCGTATCCCGCGCCTTCGCGGATCTATCTGACTTCGTTAAACTTGCTCGACATCTCGTCGCGCCCGGCGGATCGATCTGGGCAATGAAGGGTGTCCACCCGGACGACGAAATTGCCCGGCTGCCTGAAGGCAGTCGCGTAAAGCAGACGATGCGGCTGGCGGTGCCGATGCTCGATGCCGAACGGCATCTGATCGAGGTCGCCGTCGACGACGCGAATTGAAGGCGCGCGATTGCGCGCCGTTTGTTTGAAGGTAAAGGGAACACACCAACGATGGCAAAGATCTTCTGCGTTGCGAACCAGAAGGGGGGCGTCGGCAAGACGACGACATCGGTCAATCTCGCCGCAAGCCTTGCAGCGCAGGAGCAACGTGTCCTGCTGATCGATCTCGACCCGCAGGGTAATGCGACGATGGGCAGCGGGATCGACAAGGCCGCCTGCGAGTCGACCGTGTACGAAGTGCTGGTCGACGGCGTATCGGTGGCGGACGCCCGCGTGCGTCCGGAAGGCGTCACGTACGACGTGCTGCCGGCCAACCGCGAGCTGTCCGGTGCCGAGATCGAACTGATCGGCATCGACAATCGCGAGCGCCGGTTGAAGGCCGCGCTCGAGCGCGTGGCCGACGACTACGACTTCGTGTTGATCGACTGTCCGCCGACGCTGTCGCTGCTGACGCTGAACGGCCTGTGCGCGGCGCATGGCGTCGTGATCCCGATGCAGTGCGAGTACTTCGCGCTGGAAGGGCTGTCGGATCTCGTCAATACGATCAAGCAGGTTCACGCGAACATGAACCGCGACCTGAAGATCATCGGCTTGCTGCGCGTGATGTTCGATCCGCGCATCACGCTGCAGCAGCAAGTCTCCGATCAACTGAAAGCGCACTTCGGCGACAAGGTGTTCGACGCGGTGATTCCGCGCAACGTGCGCCTGGCGGAAGCGCCGAGTTACGGGTTGCCGGGCGTCGTGTTCGACCGCAACTCGCGCGGTGCGCAGGCGTATCTCCAGTTCGGTGCCGAGATGATCGATCGCGTGCGCGCGTTCGAGGTGTCGTGATCCGGACATGAGCGAAGCGAGGAAGAAAGACATGAACGCGGTACCAAAGAAGAAGGGCTTGGGACGTGGCCTCGAAGCGCTGCTAGGCGGCAGTGCGGACATCACCGAAGCGGTGAAGATCGAAGGTGCACCAAACACGCTCGCGCTCGGCAAGCTGCAGGCCGGCAAGTACCAGCCGCGCACGCGGATGGACGAAGGCAGCCTGCAGGAGCTGGCGGCCAGCATTCGCGCGCAAGGCGTGATGCAGCCGATCCTGGTACGCCCCATTTCGTCTGACAAATACGAAATCATCGCCGGCGAGCGGCGTTTCCGCGCGGCGCGGCTGGCCGGGCTCGACGAAGTGCCGGTGCTCGTGAAGGACGTGACCGATCAGGCCGCCGCCGCGATGGCGCTGATCGAGAACATCCAGCGCGAGGACCTGAACCCGCTGGAAGAGGCGCACGGGATCCAGCGCCTGCTCGACGAGTTCGGTTTCACGCACGAACAGGCGGCCGAATCGGTCGGCCGGTCGCGCAGTGCGGTGTCGAACCTGCTGCGCCTGCTGAACCTCGCATCGCCGGTGCAGACGATGCTGCTGGCCGGCGATCTCGACATGGGCCACGCACGCGCGCTGCTCGCGGTCGACGCGGCGACGCAGATCACGCTCGCGCACCAGGTCGTCAACAAGCGCATGTCGGTGCGCGAGACCGAGAAGCTGGTCGCGCACACGACGAAGGAAGTGCCGGCGGTAAAGGCGCGTGCGAAGGATGACGGCGGTCGCGATACGCGCCGTCTCGAGGAGGAGCTGTCGGATCTGCTCGCGTCGACGGTGAAGATCAAGCTCGGCCGCCGCGGGCGAGGGCAGGTGATGATCGACTTCGGCAATCTCGATGCACTTGAAGGCATTCTCGTGCGCCTGCGCGGCAACGTCGCGGCCGAAGAGTAACGAGGCGCAATCGATGGAAAGTACGGGCGCACCGGCGCCGCGCCGGTGGCTCGGCTGGCTTTCGAAGGAGCCCGTGCTGACGGTGCTGGCCTTCGCACTGATTCTTCTCCAATGGTTGCGTCCGCAACCAATATCCGCATTGGCCGAGCTGGTCGACTGGCAGACCGTCGTCACGCTCGCCGGTCTGCTGATGCTGACGAAGGCGCTCGAGCTGTCCGGTTGCCTGATGTGGCTCGCTCATCGCATCGTGCATCACGTGCATTCCGAGCGCGGGCTCGCGATGCTGCTCGTCGTGTTCGCGGCGGTGCTCTCGATGTGGCTCACCAACGATGTCGCGCTGTTCGTGGTCGTGCCGCTGATGGTGTCGCTACGCGCGCTGACACCGCTGCCGTTCCGGCGACTCGTGATCGCGGTCGCGCTGGCCGTCAATGCGGGGTCGGTTGCGACGCCGCTCGGCAATCCCCAGAACCTATTCCTGTGGCAATTGAGCGGCGTGTCGTTCGGCCGTTTCGTCGTCACGCTCGGGCCGCTCGCACTGGCGCTGATGGTGCTGCTGCTCGGGCTGACGGCGTGCGCGTTTCGTGCGAAGCCGCTCGACTTGTCGGGAGACGTCGAGAAGGTCGCCGTGCAGCGCATGCATGCGCTGCTCGCGGCGGTGCTGTTCGGCGCGTTCGTGCTGCTCGCGGACGCGCACCATCCGGTGCCGGGCCTGATCGCCGTCGTGATTACGCTGCTGATTGCAAAACGCGACGCAGTCCTGAAGATCGACTGGCTGCTGCTGCTGATCTTCGTGCTGATGTTCATCGTGCTGCGCAGCGCGGCGGCGCTGCCCGTCGTTCACGAGGCGATCGCGCGCGCGCATCTCGATTCGCCGTTGCGCGTGTTCGCGGCAGGCGCGGTGCTGTCGCAGGGAATCAGCAACGTGCCGGCGGCGATCCTGCTGTCGGAATTCACGCACGACTGGCGGGCACTCGCGTTTGGCGTATCGGTCGGCGGCTTCGGCTTCGCGATCGGATCGCTGGCGAATCTGATCGCGGTGCGTCTCGCGAAAGAGCCGCGCATGTGGTTGCCGTTTCACGCGGTGTCGATTCCGTTCGCGCTGGCAAGTGCGACACTGGGTGCGTGGTTGCTTGCTCACGGTTGAGCGGTGCGTGCGCGCGGCGGTGAAGGCGCGCTGCAAGCTCGGCGGGGTGGGGCACAGCGTTCGCCGTCGTTGCGAAGCCGCGGCTGTTGATAAGTGTCGCAATTCACAGTCGATCTTCTGTGGTGGCGCAACAACTGATTGCCGGCATCGCGCGCTCGCGGCCGAGCGTATTTCGCGCATCGCGCGTGCGCGGTGGTCACAGGACTTCCTCTCTTCCGCGCCCTCCGGCCAGTCATTTTCAGCGATCGCGTCACAGCAGAATTCCTGCCGCGATCGCGCCGCGGCGGCCCCGCCCGCGCCAGGCATCGACTCTCGCTCATGGGCGCTCATCCCGCTTTTCGATGCAAGAAATACCGGTGCAAAAAGGCGACCTTACAACTGTCATCGTACGTCGCGGATTCGCGCGTTTTTTCACATGATGAGGCGTCGTTTTGCACAGGTTTTTGTCGCGTCTAAAGCCTTGAATCACTTGCAACTATCGCTTACAATCGCCCGGATTTGTTAGCTAGGCACCCCTGAAAGCTTTCAGAAAGCTTGGGGCCGGGTTCAAGGATTTTGCGGAAGATTGCGATGGCGGGTCAGGCGCCGAACGACGGGCACGATGATCACCGAGCGCAGCGCACCGCTTCAGCGGCCGGCGAACGGCGCGAGTCCGATGATGACTGGGATGCCGAGCAGCAAGATGACAACATCGTTCCGCTCACGCGGACGGACGCCGAGAGGCTGTTCGGTCCGAACGTGAGCAAGCCGTCGCGCGTGACCCCCTACAAGGTGGTGATCGCGCAGGTGGTCTTGTCCCTGGTTGCAACGCTGGCGTGGTGGCTGTTTTCAAAGTCGCCGGGCGCCGCTGCGCAGTCCGCGTTTCTGGGCGGGGCGATCGGCTGGGTGCCAAGCGCGTTGTTCGTGGCACGACTGAAGGCAGGTGGCTCGGCCACCGTGATGAGCTGGGTGATGGGCGAGGCCCTGAAGCTCGGCGTGACGGTCGGGATGTTCGCTGCAGTGGCGTACGGCTATGCCGGCGTGCACTGGCCGGCACTCCTCGTCACCTACCTCGTCGTGCTGAAGACGTACTGGATCGCGCTGGCCTGGCGGTAAAAAACAAGCGGCGTGCGGTTTCGACAACGAACCGCACCGGCCCGTTCCCGCAATAGCGTGTTGCGGAACGGGGCAAAACGATTTTCGACAATTTGGGTGGCATTAACGATATGGCAGCTAGCGAAGGCACGCGCGGTCCGGATCCGTCCGAGTACATTGCGCACCACTTGCAGAACTTCTCCACCTCGCATCAGACGTCGATTTTCGACATCCACGTCTGGAATCTCGACACGCTGTTCTGGTCGATCGTGTGCGGCATCGTGACGATCGTCCTGCTGCGCCTGGCCGCCCGCAAGGCGACCTCGGGCGTGCCGGGCCGCTTCCAGTGCGCGATCGAGATGCTGGTCGAAATGGTCGAAGACCAATCGAAGGCCATCGTCCACGGCAACCGTACCTTCATCGCTCCGCTCGCCCTCACGGTATTCGTGTGGGTCGCGCTGATGAACGCGCTCGACTTCCTCCCGGTCGACCTGCCGGGCCGCGTGATCGGCCTGCTCGGTCTGTCGGACGTGATTTCCCACCATCGCATCGTCCCGACGGCCGACCTGAACGGCACGCTCGGCATCGCGCTCGGCGTGTTCGTCCTGATGATCTACTACAGCATCAAGATCAAGGGCGCCGGCGGTTTCGTGCACGAGCTGCTGTCGGCACCGTTCGGTGCGCACCCGCTGCTGTGGATTCCGAACCTCGCGCTGAACATCGTCGAATACCTCGCAAAGACCGTCTCCCTCGGCATGCGGCTGTTCGGCAACATGTACGCGGGTGAGCTGTTGTTCCTGTTGATCGCCCTGCTCGGCAGCATGTGGAGCTTCGGTGGCGACGCAACGTTCCTCGGCTTCATTGGTCATGTGATCGCGGGTAGCGTCTGGGCAATCTTCCACATCCTGATTGTTCTGTTGCAGGCATTCATTTTCATGATGCTGACGCTGGTGTATCTCGGCCAGGCGCATGACAAGCACTAAGCGGCATTAAGCGCGGCGTGCAAAAAGAGTTTCCGTTTTAGTTTTTTAAATCTCAGTTCCAAGTCTTTTCACAAAGGAGTGATCATGCAAGCTTACATCGCCAACATCCAGGGTCTGACCGCCATCGGTATCGGCATCATCATCGGCCTGGGTGCAATCGGCGCCTGTATCGGTATCGCGCTGATGGGTGGCAAGTACATCGAAGCCTGCGCGCGTCAGCCGGAACTCATCAACCCGCTGCAAACGAAGATGTTCCTGCTGGCCGGCCTGATCGACGCTGCATTCCTGATCGGCGTTGGTGTCGCAATGCTGTTCGCGTTCGCGAACCCGCTCCTGTCGAAGCTCGTCGCAGGCTAAGGTTCCACGGAAATTTGCGTCCGGCGTGAGCCGGCGCAGGGCGGAACGGAGACTTGGGGCGCTGATCGAATGCAACTCGATGAGCGCCTTCCCGTTTCATTTTTCCGGAATAGCAGATAAGGAAACACCGTGAATCTCAACGCAACTCTGTTTGCGCAAATGGTCGTGTTCCTGGTCCTCGCGTGGTTCACGATGAAATTCGTGTGGCCGCCGTTGATCAACGCCCTCGACGAACGTTCGAAGAAGATCGCCGACGGCCTCGCCGCCGCGGAGAAGGGCAAGGCGGAACTCGACGCAGCGCACAAGCGCGTGGACCAGGAACTCGCGCAGGCCCGCAACGACGGCCAGCAGCGCATCGCCGACGCTGAAAAGCGTGCACAGGCGGTCGCCGAGGAAATCAAGGCCAACGCCCAGGCTGAAGCCGCCCGCATCGTCGCTCAGGCGAAAGCGGAAGCAGAACAGCAAATCGTGAAGGCGCGCGAAGCGCTGCGTGGCGAAGTCGCCGCGCTGGCCGTGAAGGGCGCCGAGCAGATCCTGAAGCGCGAAGTCGATCAAACGGCCCACGCCCAACTGCTGAATCAACTGAAAGCCGAGCTCTGATCATGGCCGAACTTGCAACCATCGCCCGCCCTTACGCAGAAGCGCTGTTCCGCGTGGCCGAGGGAGGTGACATCGCCGCCTGGTCCACGCTCGTGCAAGAGCTGGCCCAGGTTGCGCGTCTGCCGGAAGTGCTGTCGGTCGCGTCGAGCCCGAAGGTGACGCGCACGCAAGTAGCCGAGTTGCTGCTTGCTGCGGTGAAGTCGCCGGTCGCGGCAGGCGCCGAAGCGAAGAACTTCGTGCAGATGCTGGTCGACAATCATCGCATCGCGCTGCTGCCGGAAATTGCCGAGCAGTTCGAGGCGCTCAAGAACGAACGTGAAGGTGCAGCCGACGCCGAGATCGTGAGCGCGTTCCCGCTGAACGGCGCGGATCTCGAAAGCCTCGTCTCGGGCCTCGAACGGAAGTTCAAGCGCAAGCTGAAGCCGACGGTCGAAGTCGATTCGTCGCTGATCGGCGGCGTGCGCGTGACGGTCGGCGACGAAGTGCTCGACACCTCGGTTCGCGCGCGCCTCGCATCGATGCAGGCTGCCTTGACCGCCTGAGCGCCACGCCGGCACGCAACAGAATTGACTATCAGGAGCGAATAATGCAACTCAATCCCTCTGAGATCAGCGAGCTGATCAAGAGCCGGATCCAGGGCCTTGAAGCGAGCGCAGACGTTCGCAACCAGGGCACCGTGATCTCCGTGACCGACGGTATCGTGCGTATCCACGGCCTGTCGGACGTGATGCAGGGCGAAATGCTCGAGTTTCCGGGCAACACGTTCGGCCTCGCGCTGAACCTCGAGCGCGACTCGGTCGGCGCGGTGATTCTCGGCGAATACGAACACATCTCGGAAGGCGACATCGTCAAGACGACGGGCCGCATTCTCGAAGTCCCGGTTGGTCCGGAACTCGTCGGCCGCGTGGTCGACGCGCTCGGCAACCCGATCGACGGCAAGGGCCCGGTCAACGCCAAGCTGACCGACGCGATCGAAAAGATCGCTCCGGGCGTGATCTGGCGTAAGTCGGTGTCGCAGCCGGTGCAGACGGGCATCAAGTCGATCGACGCGATGGTGCCGATCGGCCGTGGCCAGCGTGAGCTGATCATCGGCGACCGTCAGTGCGGCAAGACCGCGGTGGCGCTCGACGCGATCATCAACCAGAAGGGCAAGGACCTGATCTGTATCTACGTCGCGATCGGCCAGAAGGCTTCGTCGATCATGAACGTGGTTCGCAAGCTCGAAGAAACGGGCGCGATGGAATACACGATCGTCGTCGCCGCTTCGGCGTCGGATTCGGCTGCAATGCAGTACCTGGCACCGTACGCCGGCTGCACGATGGGCGAATACTTCCGCGACCGCGGTCAAGACGCGCTGATCATCTATGACGACTTGACCAAGCAAGCGTGGGCATACCGTCAGATCTCGCTGCTGCTGCGCCGCCCGCCGGGCCGTGAAGCGTACCCGGGCGACGTGTTCTATCTGCACTCGCGTCTGCTCGAGCGTGCGGCTCGCGTGTCGGAAGAGTACGTCGAGAAGTTCACGAACGGCGAAGTGAAGGGCAAGAGCGGTTCGCTGACGGCACTGCCGGTCATCGAAACGCAGGCTGGCGACGTGACCGCGTTCGTTCCGACGAACGTGATCTCGATTACCGACGGCCAGATCTTCCTGGAAACCGACCTGTTCAACGCAGGCATCCGCCCGGCAATCAACGCCGGCGTGTCGGTGTCGCGAGTCGGTGGCGCCGCGCAGACGAAGGTCGTGAAGAAGCTGTCGGGCGGTATCCGTACCGACCTCGCGCAGTATCGTGAACTGGCCGCATTCGCGCAGTTCGCATCGGACCTCGACGAAGCGACCCGCAAGCAGCTCGAGCGCGGCCGCCGCGTGACGGAACTGCTGAAGCAGCCGCAGTACCAGCCGCTGCAGGTCTGGGAACTGGCCGTGTCGCTGTACGCCGCGAACAACGGCTACCTCGACGATCTCGACGTCAAGCAAGTGCTGTCGTTCGAGAAGGGCCTGCGCGACAACCTGAAGACCAGCCACGCTGACCTCATCAAGCGCATCGAAGACACCAAGGATCTCTCGAAGGACGACGAAGGCGCACTGCGCTCGGCGATCGAATCCTTCAAGAAGTCCGGTGCCTATTGATCCGCGAGTGACACACTGAGGCCGCGCGGGTGCTGATGCGCCCGCGCCGCTTCGGTCAAGGAGCAAGCTATGGCTGGAATGAAGGAAATTCGCGGCAAGATCAAGAGCGTGCAGAACACGCGCAAGATCACGAAGGCGATGGAGATGGTCGCTGCATCGAAGATGCGTCGCGCGCAGGAACGCATGCGCGCCGCTCGTCCGTATGCAGACAAGGTCCGTGCCATCGCCGCGCACATGAGCCGTGCGAACCCGGAGTACCGCCACCCGTTCATGGTGGCGAACGACGGCGCGCAGACGGCCGGCATCATCCTCGTCACGACGGACAAGGGTCTTTGCGGCGGTCTGAACACCAACGTGCTGCGTGCGACGGTGCAGAAGTTCAAGGAGCTGGAAGAGAAGGGCCAGAAGGTCGAAGCCACCGCGATCGGTAGCAAGGGCCTCGGGTTCCTGAACCGCTTCGGCGCGAAGGTGATGTCGCAGGTCGTGCACCTCGGCGACACCCCGCATCTGGACAAGCTGATCGGCGCCGTGAAGACGCAGCTCGATCTGTACTCGGAAGGCAAGCTGTCGGCGGTTTATATCGCTTACACGCGCTTCGTCAACACGATGAAGCAGGAAGCCGTGATCGAGCAGCTGCTGCCGCTGTCGTCGGACCACTTCGAAGCCGATGACGGTACGCCGGCCACGTCGTGGGACTACATCTACGAGCCGGACGCGCAGGCAGTCGTCGACGAACTGCTCGTGCGTTACGTCGAGGCGCTGGTGTACCAGGCCGTCGCGGAAAACATGGCGTCCGAGCAATCGGCGCGCATGGTCGCGATGAAGGCCGCGTCCGACAACGCGAAGACGGTGATCAGCGAACTGCAGCTCGTGTACAACAAGAGCCGCCAGGCCGCGATTACGAAAGAACTGTCGGAGATCGTCGGCGGCGCAGCCGCTGTTTAAGCGCGCGCCCGGGACGACAACTGCGCCTTTGCGCGAGTAAAGAATCAGGTATTTAAAGGAAAAGCGATGAGTACTGCTGCTTTGGTAGAAGGCAAGATCGTACAGTGCATCGGCGCCGTTATCGACGTGGAATTCCCGCGCGACAGCATGCCGAAGATCTACGACGCGCTCATTCTCGATGGCTCGGAACTGACGCTCGAAGTCCAGCAACAGCTGGGCGACGGCGTGGTCCGTACCATTTGTCTGGGTGCATCCGACGGCCTGCGCCGCGGCCTGACCGTGAAGAACACGAGCAAGCCGATTTCGGTGCCGGTCGGCAAGCCGACCCTCGGTCGTATCATGGACGTGCTCGGCCGTCCGATCGACGAAGCCGGCCCGATCGAGAGCGATGTGACGCGTTCGATCCACCAGAAGGCTCCGGCGTTCGACGAACTGTCGCCGTCGACCGAACTGCTCGAAACGGGTATCAAGGTCATCGACCTGATCTGCCCGTTCGCAAAGGGCGGCAAGGTTGGCCTGTTCGGTGGTGCAGGCGTGGGCAAGACCGTCAACATGATGGAGCTCATCAACAACATCGCGAAGGAACACGGCGGTTACTCCGTGTTCGCGGGCGTGGGCGAGCGTACCCGTGAAGGGAACGACTTCTACCACGAAATGAAGGACTCGAACGTTCTCGACAAGGTCGCGCTGGTGTACGGCCAGATGAACGAGCCGCCGGGCAACCGTCTGCGCGTCGCGCTGACCGGCCTGACGATGGCCGAGCACTTCCGTGACGAAGGCCTCGACGTGCTGTTCTTCGTCGACAACATCTACCGTTTCACGCTGGCCGGTACCGAAGTGTCGGCACTGCTCGGCCGTATGCCGTCGGCAGTGGGCTATCAGCCGACGCTGGCTGAAGAAATGGGCAAGCTGCAAGAGCGCATCACGTCGACCAAGAAGGGCTCGATTACGTCGGTTCAGGCCGTGTACGTCCCTGCGGACGACTTGACCGACCCGTCGCCGGCTACGACCTTCGGCCACCTGGACGCAACCGTCGTTCTGTCGCGTGACATCGCTTCGCTGGGTATCTACCCGGCGGTCGACCCGCTCGACTCGACGTCGCGCCAGATCGACCCGAACGTGATCGGTGAAGAGCACTACTCGATCACGCGTCGCGTTCAGCAGACGCTGCAGCGCTACAAGGAACTGCGCGACATCATCGCGATTCTGGGCATGGACGAACTGTCGCCGGAAGACAAGCTGTCGGTCGCACGTGCGCGTAAGATCCAGCGTTTCCTGTCGCAGCCGTTCCACGTCGCTGAAGTGTTCACGGGCTCGCCGGGCAAGTACGTGCCGCTGAAGGAAACGATCCGTGGCTTCAAGATGATCGTCGACGGCGAGTGCGACCACCTGCCGGAACAGGCGTTCTACATGGTCGGCACGATCGACGAAGCCTTCGAAAAGGCCAAGAAGATCCAGTAAGGGTCTGAGTGGGTCGCAAGCCGGCGTGTGCCGGCCGGAGCAATGAGTCAGCGATGACTTGTATGCCGGCCGCCCGCGTCGGCTGCAATACGCTCAACCTGTGGATGAGATCGGAGTCGATATGGCAACCATCAAAGTAGACGTCGTCAGCGCGGAAGAGCAGATCTTCTCGGGCGAGGCGAAATTCGTCGCGCTGCCGGGCGAAACGGGTGAGCTGGGTATTCTGCCGGGTCACACGCCGCTGATCACGCGGATTCGTCCGGGTGCGGTGCGCATCGAAGTCGAGGGCGGCAACGACGAATTCGTGTTCGTCGCAGGCGGCATTCTCGAAGTGCAGCCGGGCGCCGTGACGGTGCTCGCCGATACCGCGATCCGCGGCAAGGACCTCGACGCGGCGAAAGCCGAGGAAGCGCGCAAGCGTGCCGAGGAAACGCTGCAGAACGCGAAGTCGGACCTCGACCTCGCAAAGGCGCAATCCGAGCTCGCGACCGCGATGGCGCAGCTCGAAGCGATCCAGCGTCTGGCGAAGATTCGCAGCCGGCACTGAGCCGCGCGCGCGTATCCCGCGAAAGAAAGCAGCCTTCGGGCTGCTTTTTTTTTCGTCCGTCGGTTTCGTCTGTTTTTTTGCGGGCCGGACCGTTTCGTCCGGTCGTGCTATTTCATCCGTCCGCCGCGATTTGATGTCAGAGTGTCGTCAGCAGAGCGCGGCATCATTCGCGCAGAGGCTCGTCGCCGCGATCGCGTGGCGCAGGCGCGCGTGAGCCGCGTGTCGCAGCCGATCAGACAAAAACGGACGGAGACATCGATGGCAGCAGACCTTGGCAAGGGGGCGCTGATCGCGCCCGAAAACGGACTGTCGTACGTGCGCGGCGCGACCGACGTGCCGCTATCCGAAGCGACGATCAGCCGATTCCTGCTCGATACGGCAGGCCGCTTTCCCGATCGTCCGGCCGTCGTGTTTCGCGAACAGCAGGTGCGGTGGACCTGGCGTGAATTCGCGCACGAGATCGACGTGCTCGCAGCCGGCCTCGCCGCGCTCGGGATCGTGAATGGCGATTGCGTCGGCATCTGGTCGCCGAATCGCAGCGAATGGCTGCTCACGCAGTTCGCGACCGCGCGCATCGGCGCGGTGCTCGTCAACATCAACCCGGCGTACCGGCTCGCGGAACTCGAATACGCGTTGAACAAGGTCGGCTGCAAGGCCGTGATCGCGGCCGAGCGCTTCAAGAGCTCGGCGTACGTCGAGATGCTGCAGACCATCGCGCCGGAACTCGCGAGCGCGACGCCGGGCGACCTGCATGCGGCACGCGTGCCGAGCCTGCGCACGGTCGTGTCGATGGGCGAGGTCGCGCCGGCCGGCATGTTCCGCTTCGCCGACGTGATGGCGCGCGGCCGCGACACGCTCGACGTCGCGCGGCTCGATGCGATCGGCGCGTCGCAGGCGGCCACCGATCCGATCAACATCCAGTTCACCAGCGGCACGACCGGCAGCCCGAAGGGCGCGACGCTCACGCACCGCAACGTGGTCAACAACGCGCGCTCGATCGCGATGGCGATGCGTTTCACGGAGCAGGATTCGCTGTGCATCCCGGTGCCGCTTTATCACTGCTTCGGGATGGTGCTGGCCGTGCTCGCATGCGTGTCGAAGGGCGCCGCGATGGTGTTTCCCGGCGAAGCGTTCGACCCGGTCGCGACGCTCGCGGCGGTGGCCGAAGAACGCTGCACCGCGCTGCACGGCGTGCCGACGATGTTCATCGCGGAGCTCGATCATCCGGACTTCGCGAAATTCGACCTGTCGACGCTGCGCACGGGGATCATGGCCGGTTCGCCGTGTCCGATCGAGACGATGAAGCGGGTCGTGTCGCAGATGCACCTGTCGGAAATCACGATCGCGTACGGGATGACGGAGACGAGTCCCGTGTCGTTCCAGAGCTCGACCGACGATCCGCTGGAAAAGCGCACGACGACGGTCGGGCGCATCCAGCCGCATCTGGAGGTGAAGATCGTCGATCCGAGCGGCGAAGTCGTGCCGGTCGGCGCGACGGGCGAACTGTGCACGAAGGGCTATTCGGTGATGCTCGGCTACTGGGACGACGATGCGAAGACGCGCGAAGTGCTGATCGACGGCTGGATGCATACGGGCGACCTGGCGACGCTCGACGCGGACGGCTACTGCAACATCGTCGGCCGGCTGAAGGACATGGTGATTCGCGGCGGCGAGAACGTGTATCCGCGCGAGATCGAGGAATTCCTGTTCAGGCATCCGAAGATTCAGAGCGCGCAGGTATTCGGCGTGCCCGATGCGAAGTACGGCGAGGAGCTATGTGCGTGGATCGTGCTGCGCCCAGGCGAGCAGCTGACCGAGGACGACGTGCGCGCATTCTGCAACGGTCAGATCGCGCACTACAAGATTCCGCGCTACATCCGCTTCGTCGACGAACTGCCGATGACGGTGACGGGCAAGGTGCAGAAGTTCGTGATGCGCGAACGGATGATCGACGAACTGAAGCTCGACGTGCAGAAGACCGCGTGAGCGGTTTGGCGGCGGGAAAAATGCGGCGGCCGGCGGGCCGTCGTATGCGGCTCGCTGCGTTTTCAATGGACGAAAAAAAGCGGGCTTATTAGCCCGCTAAAAACCACACGCTACGGGGTTAGCGCGAGGAGACCAAAGATGAAACCGGATCCGGCGGGGGCCGGAAACGACTCCAACAGGGATGCCCCTCGGAAGGGCTTCGGTACGTGACCGACTGGCTCGCAGCGCTTCGCGTCCGCTCACACTTGGCACACGAGACCGCATCCGTGTTGAAACCGTTGAGGCCCATTGTGGGCGAATTAATGCCCCGTCGCGGTAACAAAGTGTTTCAGGTTGTAACGCCCGTCGGATAAGGCTTTCCGGGATTTTTTGCTGTTTTCGGGGTCCTGAAAATGGTCATATTTACTCATCTTTTCCGCAGAGTTTTCATCGGATGCGCGCAATGTGTTTTTCATGCGGTTTGGCATCGATGAATTGCCGATTTACACGCCCGAATGTGCATCGCGCGGCAGTTACCGCGTATGACGATTCAATCGTCGGAAAGATTTTGAAACGTGATCGATGCCGGCGATAGTCGGCCATTCGGCCAGTCGTCGCGATTTCATGCTTCGCGAGCCCCTGAGAAGGTGTAACGGCGGATCGCCGGCGAGTAGCCGGCACCACGCGCAGCGTCGCATGTAGCCCCGCCGCAACGCGGTCCGTGTCCGTTGTTTCGCCGCCGTTGGCTCGTGCGGGAAGGCTTGTTCAGCCGCTTACTTCAGCCACTTGTCGGAGATCGCCTGGTAATCGCCGGTCGACAGCGCGAGGTGCAGCCACTGGTCGACGTACTGCTGGAACGCGACGTCGCCGCGCGGCACCATATACGCCTTTTCGCCGAACTGGAACGGCTTGTCCGGATGCACCGAGCACAGGCCCGGATTCAGCTTTTGCTGCAGCTGCGTCTCGGACGCATCGGTCACCATCACGTCGGCCTTGCCCGCGAGGATCTGCTTGAAGATCGTCACGTTGTCTGGATAGACGGTGAGGTTCGCGTGCGTGAAGAACTGCTTCGCGAAGCGCTCGTTGGTGCCGCCAGGGTTCACGATCACGCGGGTTTCGGGCCGGTCGATCTGCGCGACGGTCTGGTATTTGTCGGCGTCCGCGCAGCGCACGATCGGCGTCTTGCCGTCGACCACGTACGGCTGCGTGAAGAACACGCGCTTCTGGCGCTCGAGCGTGGTCGACACGCCGCCCACCGCGATATCACACTTGGCGACGAAGTCGTTGGTCAGGTTCGACCAGCTCGTTTTCACGAACTCGGCTTTCACGCCGAGCGATTTCGCGAGCGATTCGGCCATGTCGATGTCGATGCCCTCGAAGCGCCCGTCGGTCCGGTGATACGAATACGGCTTGTAGTCTCCGGTCGTGCAGACGCGCAGCGTGCCGCGCGCGAGCACGTCGTCGAGCCGCGAGCCGGTGGCGGCTGACACAGGTGCCGGCGCTGCCGCGGGCGTACCCTGCGCGTGCGCGGCGGTGCAGCAAAACAGCGTGGCGGCGGCGAGCGTGGTCAGCGTGACGAATGTCTTCATCGGTCTCCTCCTTCGTTCGGTTTGATATCAGCGTCCGATCATAGCGGAGCCATCGCGCGCGTCATATGGCCGCCATCGCGTCGGCATACGCAGCCGGGCGGCTCCGCTCCGGTAAAATGCCGGTTTGCCCTCGCGACGTCGCTCCTACCGTGGCCCATACCCTGCTCAACGACACCTTCCTGCGTGCGCTTCTGCGCGAGCCGACCGACTACACGCCGATCTGGCTGATGCGCCAGGCCGGTCGCTACCTGCCCGAATACAACGCGACGCGCGCGCGCGCCGGCAGCTTCCTCGGTCTCGCGAAGAATCCCGACTACGCGACCGAGGTGACGCTGCAGCCGCTCGAGCGCTTCCCGCTCGACGCCGCGATCCTGTTCTCGGACATCCTGACGATTCCCGACGCGATGGGCCTCGGCCTCGACTTCCAGGTCGGCGAAGGGCCGAAGTTCGCGCATCCGGTGCGTACCGAGGCCGACGTCGCGAAGCTCGCGGTGCCGGACATCGAGGAGACGCTCGGCTACGTGACGGGCGCCGTGCGCGAGATCCGCCGCGCGCTGACCGACGGCCAGGGCCGCCAGCGCGTGCCGCTGATCGGCTTCTCGGGCAGCCCGTGGACGCTCGCGTGCTACATGGTCGAAGGCGGCGGGTCGGACGATTTCCGCACGGTGAAGTCGATGGCGTATTCGCGCCCCGACCTGATGCACCGGATCCTCGACGTGAACGCGCAGGCCGTGGCCGCGTACCTGAACGCGCAGATCGAAGCCGGCGCGCAGGCCGTGATGATCTTCGATACGTGGGGCGGCGCGCTGGCGGACGGCGCGTACCAGCGCTTCTCGCTCGACTACATCCGCCGCGTGGTCGCGCAGCTCAAGCGCGAGCACGACGGCGAGCGCGTGCCGGTGATCACCTTTACGAAGGGCGGCGGGCTGTGGCTCGAGGAAATCGCGGCGACCGGCGTCGACGCGGTCGGGCTCGACTGGACGGTCAATCTCGGCGCCGCGCGCGAACGCGTCGCGGGGCGCGTTGCGCTGCAGGGCAACCTCGACCCGACGATCCTGTTTGCGCCGCCGGCGGCGGTGCGCGAGCAGGCGCGGGCGGTGCTCGACAGCTACGGCAACCATCCGGGCCATGTGTTCAACCTCGGCCACGGGATCTCGCAGTTCACGTCGCCGGACCACGTCGCCGAACTCGTCGACGAAGTGCATAGCCACAGCCGCAAGATCCATAGCGGAGCCGCGGACTAAGCGCAAGCGCTGTCATGCTGCACTGCGGGATGGCGATGTTTCGTTTTTGAAACTAAACAGGGCGCAACCCCGCACCGGTTGCCGATTTCTTGCTTGTCAAGACTTGACTTATACACATTTCCCACGTTGCAGCGCGGTAGAGCCCTGTATCGGTCGGATTGTCTCGCTATGGTTTGGGAATTTGAATAGCAGCCTTATGGAATAAGGCTTCGCGGGGGGCGGCCGGCGGCGGCCCAAAGCAGCGGAAAGCGCGGCCCCGCGCGCTTCGCGGCTGTTGAACGCCGAGTTCTCAACAAAGTTATCCACAGGCTGGTCAGGGTATACGGCGATTCCTAATGCGAATCCAAAACTTAGCGCCGAATCTGAAGTTTTACTTTAAGTTCGCCACCGTGACGCGGGCGCGGGGGCCGGCCGTCCGCGTGGTCCCGACCGATATCGGCTCCGGAGCGCGGTAATGGGCGATACCTACCTGCGGGTCGCGCTCGACCATCCGCTCGCCACGCTGTTCGACTACCGCTGCGACGTCCAGCCGGCGCCCGAACCCGGCACGCTGGTCCAGGTGCCGTTCGGCAAGCGCCAGGTCGTCGGGCTCGTCTGCGAAGTAACGACTCACACCGACGTGCCGCCGTCCCGGTTGCGGGCAATCGACGCCATCTGCACCGAGCTGCCGCCGCTGGCCACCGACTGGCTCGCGCTCGTGTCGTTCGCGGCCGACTATTACCAGCGTGGCCGCGGCGAAGTCGCGCTGCCGGCGCTGCCGCAGGCGCTGCGCGACGCCGACCGTTGGGGACGGCTGCTCGCGCCCGAGGTGCGCTACCGGCTGACCGACGCCGGCCGGGCGGCGCTTCCCGACGCACTGCCCGCTCGCGGCGCCGCGCTGCGGCGGCTCGCACAGGCGCTCGCCGATACCGATTCGCTGACGTTGCCCGATGCGCGTGCGCTGCATCCGAAAGCGGCTGCCACGCTTGATGACTGGGCGGCGCGCGGCTGGGTCGCGATCGAGGAAATCGGCTGGGCCGATGCGCCTGTGTCCAAAGCTGTGGATAACCTGTCGACAACCGGTGGACGAACTGCGCCGCCGGCGCTCACCGACCAGCAGGCCGAGGCGCTCGACGCGATCCGCGCCGCGCAGGGTTTCGCGCCGTTCCTGCTGCATGGCGTGACGGGCAGCGGCAAGACCGAGGTCTATCTGCACGCGCTCGCGGCGCTGCTCGACGCGCGTCCCGACGCGCAGGCGCTCGTGCTCGTGCCCGAAATCAACCTGACGCCGCAGTTCGAGGCCGCGTTTCGCGCGCGCTTCGCGGGCACGCTCGCCGACGATGCGATCGTCACGCTGCACAGCGGACTCGCCGAGGGTGAGCGTGCGCGCAACTGGCTCGCCGCACACACGGGCCGCGCGCGGATCGTGCTGGGCACGCGGCTCGCGGTGCTCGCGTCGCTGCCGACGCTCGCGCTGATCGTCGTCGACGAGGAGCACGAGCCCGCATACAAGCAGCAGGAAGGGTTGCGCTATTCGGCGCGGGATCTCGCGGTATGGCGCGCGAAGCATCTCGGTATTCCGGTTGTGCTCGGTTCGGCTACGCCGTCGCTCGAGAGCTGGTGGCAGGCCGAGCAGGGCCGTTACACGCGGCTCACGCTGTCGCGCCGCGCGGTGGCCGACGCGACGCTGCCGACCGTGCGGCTGATCGATCTCGAAGAGGAGCGGCGGCGCGGGCGGGCGTCGCTGGGCGGGCTGTCGGGGCCGCTCGTCGCGGCGCTGAAAGCGCGGCTCGAGCGCGGCGAACAGAGCCTCGTGTTCCTGAACCGGCGCGGCTACGCACCGCAACTCGCGTGCGATGCGTGCGGTTGGGTCGCCGGTTGCCCGCGCTGCAGCGCCTATGTCGTGCTGCACAAGCCCGAGCATGCGTTGCGCTGCCATCACTGCGGCTGGGAAGCACGCATTCCGCGCTCGTGCCCCGAATGCGGGAACGTCGATATCGCACCGCTCGGGCGCGGCACGCAGCGCATCGAGGAGGCGCTCGCCGAGGCCGTGCCGGGCGCACGCATCCTGCGGATCGACGCGGACAGCACGCGGCGCAAGGGCAGTGCGCAGGCGCTGTTCTCCGACGTCCATGCCGGTGAAGTCGACATCCTGGTCGGCACGCAGATGATCGCGAAGGGGCACGACTTCCAGCGCGTGTCGCTCGTCGGCGTGCTCAATGCCGACACCGCGCTGTTCTCGCACGACTTCCGCGCGAGCGAGCGGCTGTTCGCGCAGCTGATGCAGGTGAGCGGCCGCGCAGGGCGGGCCGGGCTGCCGGGCGAGGTGCTCGTGCAGACGCGTTATCCGCGTCATGCGCTGTACCACGCGCTCGGCCGGCAGGATTACGTCGGCTTCGCGAATTCGCAGCTCGGCGAGCGCCGCGACGCGCACCTGCCGCCATTCGTCTACCAGGCGCTGCTGCGCGCCGAAGGGCGCACGCTCGATGCGGCGCTCGCGTTCCTGCTGCAGGCCGCGGCCGCGTTGCCGGGGCTGCCGGGCGCCGATCGCGTGACCGTCTACGACGCGGTGCCGATGACGATCGTGAAGGTGGCGAACGTGCACCGCGCGCAGTTGCTGCTCGAAAGTTCGTCGCGGGCCGCGCTGCAGCACGCGCTGCGCGCATGGCAGCCGGAGCTGCGCGCGCTGAAGGGCGTGCTGCGGTGGAGCCTCGAGGTCGATCCGCTGGATATCTGAGCGGAACATTGTGGCCGGGGGCCGGACAGCACGCGGTCACAGCACCCGCCCCCCGACCACCGCCAACCAACCCCCAGTGCAACCCGTTTTCCCCTCCCGCGCTACACGCGGAAGGTTGCCCACGCGCGTCAAATCGGCCCGATCAGGGAAAACACCGATCCGCCGACCACGGGCAACCCCTAGGTTGCAACCATCTAAGTGGCTGATTATATTGGCTAACTTGCGGGTGCAACCAATCTCTCAATTCGGTTGCACCTTTTTATTGCGTGCCGTAGGATTTCGCGCATCCTCTCACACCCTATCGCCGGGCCCGCACCGGCGCACGAACCCACCATGGCAAGCACGACTCTCGGCGTCAAAGTCGACGACCTTCTCCGCTCGCGCCTGAAAGACGCGGCGGCGCGTCTCGAGCGCACTCCCCACTGGCTGATCAAGCAGGCGATCTTCGCGTATCTCGAGCGGATCGAGCACGGCCAGCTGCCACCCGAGCTGTCGGGCAACAGCGGTGTGACGGAGCTCGCCGACGGTCAGGCGCCGGACGACGACGACAACTCGCCGCATCCGTTCCTCGAGTTCGCGCAGAACGTGCAGCCGCAATCGGTGCTGCGCGCGGCGATCACGGCCGCGTATCGCCGCCCCGAGCCGGAATGCGTGCCGTTCCTGCTGGGCCAGGCGCGCCTGCCGGCGAACCTGCAGGCCGACGCGCAGGCGCTCGCGACGACGCTCGTCGAGGCGTTGCGCGAGAAGAGCTCGGGCGGCGGCGTCGAAGGGCTGATCCACGAGTTCTCACTGTCGAGCCAGGAAGGCGTCGCGCTGATGTGTCTGGCCGAAGCGCTGCTGCGCATTCCCGATCGCGCGACCCGCGACGCGCTGATCCGCGACAAGATCAGCAAGGGCGACTGGCGCTCGCACGTCGGCCACGCGCCGTCGCTGTTCGTGAACGCGGCGACCTGGGGGCTGATGATCACCGGCAAGCTGGTGACGACCAACAGCGAAGCCGGCCTGTCGTCGGCGCTCACGCGCCTGATCGGCCGCGGCGGCGAGCCGCTGATCCGCAAGGGCGTCGACATGGCGATGCGCCTGATGGGCGAGCAGTTCGTCACCGGCGAGACGATTTCCGAAGCGCTGGCGAACAGCCGCAAGTTCGAAGCGCGCGGCTTCCGCTACTCGTACGACATGCTCGGCGAAGCGGCGACGACCGAAGAGGACGCGCAGCGCTACTACGCATCGTACGAACAGGCGATCCACGCGATCGGCAAGGCGGCCGGCGGCCGCGGCATCTACGAAGGCCCGGGCATCTCGATCAAGCTGTCGGCGCTGCACGCGCGCTACTCGCGCTCGCAGCAGGACCGCACGATGAGCGAGCTGCTGCCGCGCGTGCGTGCGCTCGCGCTGCTCGCGCGCCGCTACGACATCGGCCTGAACATCGACGCGGAAGAAGCCGACCGCCTCGAACTGTCGCTCGACCTGCTCGAGGCACTGTGCTTCGATCCGGAACTCGCGGGCTGGAACGGCATCGGTTTCGTCGTGCAGGGCTACCAGAAGCGCTGCCCGTTCGTGATCGACTACCTGATCGATCTCGCGCGCCGCAGCCGTCACCGCCTGATGATCCGCCTGGTGAAAGGCGCGTACTGGGACACCGAAATCAAGCGTGCGCAGGTCGACGGCCTCGAAGGCTATCCGGTCTACACGCGCAAGATCTACACGGACGTGTCGTACCTCGCCTGCGCGAAGAAGCTGCTCGCGGCGCCCGACGCCGTGTACCCGCAGTTCGCGACGCACAACGCGTACACGCTGGCCGCGATCTATCACCTGGCCGGCCAGAACTACTACCCGGGCCAGTACGAATTCCAGTGCCTGCACGGGATGGGCGAGCCGCTGTACGAGGAAGTCACGGGCCGCGACAAGCTGAACCGTCCGTGCCGCGTGTACGCCCCGGTCGGCACGCATGAAACGCTGCTCGCGTACCTGGTGCGCCGCCTGCTGGAGAACGGCGCGAACACGTCGTTCGTGAACCGCATCGCGGACAAAACCGTGTCGGTGAAGGAACTGGTCGCCGATCCGGTCGATGAGGCATCGAAGGTCGTGCCGCTCGGCGCACCGCACGCGAAGATCCCGCTGCCTCGCCACCTGTACGGCGATGAGCGTCCCAACTCGATGGGCCTCGACCTGTCGAACGAACACCGTCTCGCGTCGCTGTCGTCCGCGCTGCTCGCGAGCGCGCATCACCCGTGGCGCGCGGCGCCGATGCTCGCCGACGACGCGCTCGCCGACGCACCGGCGCGCGACGTGCGCAACCCGGCCGATCAGCGCGACGTGGTCGGCACGGTCAGCGAAGCGACGTCCGAACATGTGAGCGCGGCGCTCGCACATGCGGTGGCTGCCGCGCCGATCTGGCAGGCGACGCCGGTCGATGCGCGCGCCGACTGCCTGGTGCGCGCGGCTGACTTGCTCGAGGCGCAGATGCACACGCTGATGGGGCTGATCGTGCGCGAAGCCGGCAAGTCGCTGGCGAACGCGATCGCCGAAATCCGCGAAGCGGTCGACTTCCTGCGTTACTACGCGGCGCAGATCCGCGACGAATTCTCGAACGACACGCATCGCCCGCTGGGCCCGGTGGTCTGTATCAGCCCGTGGAACTTCCCGCTCGCGATCTTCATGGGGCAGGTCGCCGCCGCGCTCGCGGCCGGCAACACCGTGCTCGCGAAGCCGGCCGAACAGACGCCGCTGATCGCAGCCCAGGCCGTGCGCCTGCTGCGCGAGGCCGGCGTGCCGGCCGGCGCGGTGCAACTGCTGCCGGGCACGGGCGAGACCGTCGGCGCGGCGCTGGTCGCCGATGCGCGCACGCGTGCGGTGATGTTCACCGGCTCGACCGAAGTCGCGCGCCTGATCAACAAGACGCTGTCCGCGCGCCTCGACCCGGACGGCAAGCCGATTCCGCTGATCGCGGAAACGGGCGGCCAGAACGCGATGATCGTCGACTCGTCGGCGCTCGCGGAGCAGGTCGTCGCGGACGTGATGCAGTCGTCGTTCGACTCGGCCGGTCAACGGTGTTCGGCGCTGCGCGTTCTGTGTCTGCAGGATGATGTCGCCGACCGCACGCTGACGATGCTCAAGGGCGCGATGCACGAGCTGGCGCTCGGCAACCCGGACCGTCTGTCGACCGACGTCGGCCCGGTGATCGACGCCGAAGCGAAGCAGACGATCGACGCGCACGTCGCGGCGATGAAGGAAAAGGGCCACGCGGTCACGCAGCTGCCGACGCCCGACGCGTGCGCGCACGGCACCTTCGTGCCGCCGACGCTGATCGAGATCGGCAGCATCGACGAGTTGAAGCGTGAAGTGTTCGGCCCCGTGCTGCACGTGGTGCGCTATCGCCGCAACCAGCTCGACAAGCTGCTCGAACAGATCCGCACGACGGGTTACGGCCTCACGCTCGGCATCCACACGCGGATCGACGAGACGATCGCGCACGTGATCTCGAACGCGCACGTCGGCAACATCTACGTGAACCGCAACGTGATCGGCGCGGTGGTCGGCGTGCAGCCGTTCGGCGGCGAAGGGCTGTCGGGCACGGGCCCGAAGGCCGGCGGCGCGCTGTACCTGCAGCGCCTGCTCGCGACGCGTCCGTCGGGCCTGCCGCGCTCGCTCGCGGAGTCGCTTATCGCGGACGGCGCGGTCGATGGCGATGCACGCGGCAAGCCGGCGGCGGCGCTCACCGCGCTGCGCGACTGGCTGATCGAGCAGCGCGAGCCGGTGCTGGCCGCGCGCTGCGACGGTTATCTGGCACAGGTGCCGGCCGGCGCGACCGCGGTGCTGACCGGCCCGACGGGCGAGCGAAACACGTATACACTCGGCCCGCGCGGCACGGTGCTGTGTGTCGCTGCGACGCCGGGCGGCGCGCGCGCGCAGTTCGCGGCGGTGCTGGCGACGGGCAACCGCGCGTTGTTCGCCGGTGCGGCGGGCGAGGCGCTGGTGGCCGCGCTGCCGGCTGCGCTGAAGGCGCATGCGGCCGTGCGCAAGCAGGCCGACGCACCGTTCGACGCGGTGCTGTTCGAAGGCGACAGCGACGAACTACAGACGCTCGTGAAGGACGTCGCGCAGCGCCCGGGCCCGATCGTGTCGGTGCAGGGCGTGTCGGCGGGTGCGTTCGAGAACGGCGATGCGGAAGACTACGCGCTCGAGCGGCTGCTGACCGAGCGCTCGGTGAGCGTGAACACGGCCGCGGCAGGCGGCAATGCGAATTTGATGACGATCGGCTGACCATCCTTGCCGTTCGGATCAAACAAAGGAAGCGGCAAGGCGATCCCGAAGCCGCTCCATTTACCCTGGTACCAAGGAGATGCTATGCAACACACGATGAAAAAGCTGGCAGGCGCGACGTTCGTCGCTGTCATGTCGCTGGCGGGGACGGCTCACGCGGACGACGTGAAGATCGGTTACGCAGGGCCGATGACGGGCGCCCAGGCTCACTACGGCAAGGATATGCAGAACGGGATCGCGCTCGCGCTGGAAGATTTCAACGCGACTGCCCCGAAGATCGGCGGCAAGCCGGTGAAGTTCGTGCTCGAGACGCAGGACGACCAGGCTGACCCGCGCACCGGCACGACCGTTGCACAGAAGCTCGTCGACGACGGCATCAAGGGCATGCTCGGCCACTTCAACTCGGGCACGACGATCCCTGCATCGCGGATCTACGCGAACGCGGGCATTCCGGAAATCGCGATGGCGACGGCGCCGGAATACACGCAGCAGGGCTACAAGACGACCTTCCGCATGATGACGTCCGACACGCAGCAGGGCTCGGTGGCGGGCACCTTCGCGTCGAAGGATCTCGGCATGAAGAAGATCGCGATCGTCGACGACCGCTCGGCCTACGGCCAGGGTCTTGCCGACCAGTTCGAGAAGGCCGCGAAGGCCGGCGGCGCGACGATCGTCGACCGTGAATTCACGAACGACAAGGCCGTCGACTTCAAGGCGATCCTGACCAAGATCAAGGCGGCGAAGCCGGACCTCGTCTACTACGGCGGCGCGGATTCGCAGGCAGCACCGATGGTCAAGCAGATGAAGACGCTCGGCATCACCGCACCGCTGATGAGCGGCGAAATGGTGAAGACGCCGACGTTCTTGAAGATCGCGGGCAACGCGGCCGACGGTACGATCGCATCGCTCGCAGGCCTCCCGCTCGACGAAATGCCGGGCGGCAAGTCGTACGCCGAGAAGTACAAGAAGCGTTTCGGCGAAGACGTGCAGACCTACTCGCCGTACGCGTACGACGGCGCGATGGCGATGCTCAACGCGATGAAGAAGGCCGATTCGACCGATCCGGCGAAGTACCTGCCGGTGCTCGCGAAGACCGACATGGCCGGCGTCACGTCGACGCACGTCGCGTACGACGCGAAGGGCGACCTGAAGAACGGCGGCATCACGATGTACAAGGTCGAGAAGGGCGAGTGGAAGCCGCTGACGAGCATCGGCGGCAAGTAAGCATGACGTGAGTCGCGGGCGGCGTCGAAGGGCGCCGCTACAGCGGAGCACGATGATGCGAAAAAGCCATCGGGCCGTCGGGTCCGGTGGCTTTTTTTATTTGCCCCGGAGTCGCCGCTACTCGCGCCGCGTGCGCAGCAGGAACTTCTGCAGCTTGCCCGTCGGCGTGCGCGGCAGCGCCTGGACGAACACGAATTCGCGCGGGATCTTGTACGCGGCGAGCCGCTCGTCGCAGAACGCTTGCAGCGCATCGGCATCGGGCGCGGCGCCCGCGCGCAGCACGACGTGCGCGACGACCGTCTCGCCCCATTCCGGATGCGGGACGCCGACGACCGCGGCTTCCGCGATGCCCGGATGCGCGTCGAGCACGTCCTCCACTTCCTTCGAATAGACGTTCTCGCCGCCGGTCACGATCATGTCCTTCAGCCGGTCGACGATGAACAGGTAGCCATCCTGATCGATGCGCGCAATGTCGCCGGTGCGATACCAGCCGCCCGGTGCGAACGCGGCGCGCGTCGCGGCGTCGTCGTCAAGATAGCCGAGCATCATGCTGTCGGCCTTCAGCCAGATCTCGCCGGTGTCTCCCGGCAGCGCGTCGGCGCCATTGCTGCGCACGACCCGCAGGTCGACACCGGGGCCGCCGTGGCGGCCGATCGAGCCGGCCTTCGCGAGCTGCTCGTCCGGATACAGCGTGGTGCCGGCCGGGCCCGTTTCCGTCATCCCGTACACCTGGAAGAACGCACTGCTGCGATACGCGTGCATCAGCCGTTCGGCCTGCGCGGTGCCGATCGGGCCGCCGCCGTACAGCCACGCGCGCACGCTCGACAGGTCGAACGTCGCGAAGCGCTCGAGCGTGTCGAGCGGCAGCGTGTACGACACCGGCGCACCGAAATACAGCGTGATGCGCTCGCGCTCGATCGCCAGCAGGAACTCCAGCGGATGGTATTCGCGCAGCAGCACGACGGTGCCGCCCGCGTACAGCGTGCCGCCGAACCAGTTGTTCAGCGGCGACGAATGCCAGATCGGCATCGCCATCAGCGTGCGGTCGTTGCGGCCGATACCGATCGCGAGTGCCGCGGACATCGCCGCGAACGTGACCGTGCGGTGGCTGTGCACGCAGCCTTTCGGGCGGCCGGTCGTACCGGACGTGTAGAGGATCTGCGCGACGTCCCCATCGGCCGGCTCGATGCCCGCGACGCCGTCCATCGTCGCGCACATCGTGTCGAAGTTCGGCACGCCCGGCGCATCGCCTTCGGTGACGAGCCGCCGTGCCGGGTGCAGCACGCGCGTGAGCACCGGCGCGAGCGCCGCGTCGAACAGGATCACCTTGCTGCGGCTGTGTTCGAGCACGAAGTCGACTTCGGGCGCCTGCAGCTTGTGGTTGATCGGCACGAACGCGGCGCCGAGCCGCCACGCGCCGAACATCAGATCGACGAACGCGGGCGTGTTCAGGCACATCGCGGCGACCCGGTCGCCGGCCCCGACGCCGAGCGCGCTCAGCACGGCCGCCGCACGGTGCGAGCGCTCTCGCGCGGCGGCATAGCCGATGGTCGTGTCGTCGTGGATCAGGAACGGCTTGTCGGGCGTCGCGCGGGCGGCGCGATCGAGGGCGGCGACGAGGTTCATTGTGGCTCCGTGCGGCGGACGTGGCGGATGAGCGGGAACGCGGGCAGTCGGCAGGCGCAGGCGTCAGGCCGGATACGCGCGCTGCAGCAGCGCGCCGACGTCGAGCGCACGCGGATCGAAGCCGCCCGCGATGCGGCCCCAGTCGGGCGCGGCGAGCCGCGTCGCGACGAACGCGTCGGCGACGGCCGCAGGCGCGTCGCGACGCAGCAGGCACGCCTGCGCGACGAGCGCGAGCCGCTGCGCGAACACGCGGGCCGACGCTTCGAGCGTGTCGGCCGGCGCGCCGAGCATCGCGCGCAGCGTGTCGAGCGCCGCGCGGATGCGCGGTTCGCCGGCGCCGAGATCGGCCAGTTCGGCGAACAGCGCCGCGGCGGCATCGGGCTCGCGCGACACCGCGCGCAGCACGTCGAGGCACATCACGTTGCCGGAGCCTTCCCAGATCGAGTTCACCGGCGCTTCGCGGAACAGCCGCGCGATCGGGCCGTCGTCGACGTAGCCGTTGCCGCCGAACACCTCCATCACCTCGCCGGTCAGTTCGACCGCGCGCTTGCAGACCCAGAACTTCGCGGCGGGCGTGACGATCCGCTTCCACGCGCGCTCGCGCGGCGAGTCGTCGCGTTCGAACGCATCGGCCAAGCGCATCGCGAGCGCGAGCGCGGCCTCGCTTTCGAGCGCGAGATCGGCAAGCACGGTGCGCATCAGCGGCTGCTCGGCGAGCGCGCGGCCGAACGCATGGCGCTGGCGCGTGTACGCGATCGCCTGCACGGCACCCTGGCGCAGCATCGCCGCGCTGCCGAGCACGCAGTTCAGTCGCGTATGGGTGGCCATCTCGATGATGGTCGGAATCCCGCGGCCTTCGTCGCCGAGCATGATGCCCCACGCGTCGTTCAGCTCGATCTCGCTGCTCGAATTGCTGCGGTTGCCGACCTTGTTCTTCAGTCGCTGGATTTCGACCGCGTTCTTCGTGCCGTCCGGCCGCCAGCGCGGCACATAGAAGCACGATGGGCTGCCCGCTTCGGTGTGCGCGACGACGAGGTGCGCATCGCACATCGGCGCGGAGAAGAACCATTTGTGGCCGCGCAGCCGGTATTCGCCGCCGCGGCCGCCCGCGCCGAGCGCGGTCGCGAGCGTCGTGTTCGCGCGCACGTCGGAGCCGCCCTGCTTCTCGGTCATCCCCATGCCGAACCAGATCGAGCGCTTGTCGGCGACGGGCACGTCGCGCGGATCGTAGTCGTCGCCGTACAGCTTGTCGCGCAGCAGGTCCCACAGCGCGGGTTCCTTCTGCAGCACCGGAATCGCGGCCTGCGTCATCGTCGCCGGGCACAGCGTGCCGGCCTCGATCTGGCCGTGCAGATAGAAGCCGGCCGCGGTCGCGGCCCAGCGGCCCGGGCGCGCGTCGCGGAACGCGAGCGACACGAAGCCTTCGTGGCGGTACATGCCGAGCAGCGTGTGCCAGGCCGGATGGAACTCGACGCGGTCGATACGCCGGCCGCGCCGGTCGAACGCGTTCAGCTCCGGCGTGTGGCGATTCGCTTCGTCGGCGAGCCGCGCGGTGTCGGCGCTGCCGAGCCGCGCGCCGTACGCGTCGAGTTGCGGCACGGCCCAGTCGGCGCCCGCGCGGACGAGTGCCTCGCGCAGTGCGATGTCGGTGGCGAAGAGGTTATAGTCGACCAGTTCGTCGAACTGGTTCGTGACGGCATGGGTCGCTTCGGTCATCGGAGGGTCTCCGCGGGTTGTGCCTGCTCGCGTGCTGTGCGGTCGGCCGATTGGTCGGTCGATCGATTCGGCTCGTCGGGTGCCGCGCTGCCGGCGCTTGCGCATACGTGCCGGCTCCCGGTCAAACGTGTTTCCGCTGAATTCCAGAGTAGCAAATATGCCGCCGCGACATGTTCAGGTTCCGGCGCCGCCCGGCCAGCCGGCGGCGCAACCCGCGCCCGCATTGCGCCGCCGGCCGCGCCAGTCGCGCGCGCAGGCGACGTCCGACGCGCTCCAGCAGGCGTTCGTTCAGCTTTTGCTCGAGCGCGGCTACGCGAAGGCGACGATCCGCGAGATCGCGGCCGTCGCGGGCGTGAGCATCGGCACCTTCTACGAATACTTCGGCGACAAGCAGAGTCTCGCCGCGCTGTGCATTCATCGGCGCGTGCTGGCGCTGGCCGACCGGCTGCGCGACGCGGCGCACGGGCTGCGCGGCGCGCCGCGTGCCGAGCTCGCGGCCGCGCTCGTCGATCTGCAGGTCGATGCGATCGGCGCCGACGCCGCGCTGTGGGGCGCATTCTTCGCGCTGGAGCGGCAGGTGTCGCCGCTCGCCGCGTACCGCCGGCATTACGACGCGTATGTCGCGCTGTGGTGCGACGCGCTCGCGCACGCCACGGATCCGCCGCCGGCCGCGCGGCTCGACGCGATCGCCCGGATGGCGCATGCGGTCTGCTACGGCGGCCTCTCGCAGGCGCTGCTGACGGTCGGCCCCGAGCTCGACTTCGCCGCGTTGCGCACCGAGTTGCAGGCCGCGCTGCGCGCGTATCTGGCCGCTGCCGGCGAGTGACGCGCGGCGCGGCGGCCGTGCGCGTGTCAGGGAAATGCCCGATACGCATGCTTTGCGAGGGGTATGACCATGACTCCGGGGCTTCTGAATCCATGGTCATGAGAAATATGCATGGCCGCCATGACGAACTTTCGATTGTCCGCCGATATTGGCTGGGGCTAAATCACTTCCCATGAGCCGGGCTGCGCGCGCCGCGCGGGCACGCCCGACGGACCTCAGGAGGAGAAGTCATGCGAAGCGCCACCACGCCCCGTTCGAAGCTGCCGGACGTCGGGACGACGATCTTCACGGTGATCGGCCAGCTTGCCGCTCAGCACGATGCGCTGAACCTGTCGCAGGGCGCGCCGAATTTCGCACCCGATCCGGCACTCGTCGAGGGCGTCGCGCGCGCGATGCGCGACGGCCACAACCAGTACGCGCCGATGGCCGGCATCAAGTTGCTGCGCGAGCGGCTCGCGGAGAAAACCGAGGCGCTGTACGGCGCGCGCTATGACCCGGACACCGAAGTCACCGTGATCGCGAGCGCGAGCGAGGGCCTCTACGCGGCGATCAGCGCGCTCGTGCATCCGGGCGACGAGGTGATCTATTTCGAGCCGTCGTTCGACAGCTACGCGCCGATCGTGCGGATGCAGGGCGCGACGCCGGTCGCGATCAAGCTGTCGGCCGAGCATTTCCGCGTGAACTGGGACGAAGTGGCCGCGGCGATCACGCCGCGCACGCGCATGATCATCGTCAACACGCCGCACAACCCGACCGCGACGGTGTTTTCCGCCGACGATCTCGAGCGGCTCGCGCAGCTCACGCGCGATACCGGCATCGTGGTGCTGTCGGACGAGGTCTACGAGCATGTGGTGTTCGACGGTGCGCAGCACCAGAGCGTCGCGCGGCACCGCGAGCTGGCCGAGCGCAGCGTGATCGTGTCGTCGTTCGGCAAGTCGTTCCACGTGACGGGCTGGCGGGTCGGTCATTGCGTCGCGCCGGCCGCGCTGATGGACGAGATCCGCAAGGTGCACCAGTTCATGGTGTTCTCGGCCGATACGCCGATGCAGGTCGCGTTCGCGGAGATTCTCGCGCGGCCGGAAAGCTATCTCGGCCTGTCGGCGTTCTACCAGGCCAAGCGCGACCTGCTCGCGCGCGAACTGGCCGATTCGCGCTTCGAGCTGCTGCCGAGCGAAGGCTCGTTCTTCATGCTCGCGCGCTTCCGGCACTTCTCGGACGAGCGCGACAGCGACTTCGTGCTGCGCCTGATCCGCGATGCACGCGTCGCGACGATTCCGCTGTCGGCGTTCTACACCGACGGCACCGACGCGGGCGTGATCCGCCTCAGTTTCTCGAAGGACGACGCGACGCTGATCGAGGGCGCGCGCCGGTTGCGTTCGCTGTAATCGCGGGCGCGACCCGCACACAAGCAGGCGACGGGTACGTCGCACGTAAAGCCACCGACGGGACCGGAGTTCGTGCGGACGCACGGCGCCGACCGACCAGCCAGGAGATCACGATGAAACATGCACCTACCCTGAAACTCGCGTTCGCACTCGCGTGCGCGCTCGGCTCGGGCGCGGCAATGGCCGACGGCCAGACGCTGCGTTTCGGCCTCGAGGCGCAATATCCGCCGTTCGAGTCGAAGGCGCCGAACGGCGACCTGCAGGGCTTCGACATCGACGTCGGCAACGCCGTCTGCCAGACCGCGAAGCTGTCGTGCAAGTGGGTCGAGACGTCGTTCGACGGGCTCATTCCCGCGCTGCAGGGCCGCAAGTTCGACGCGATCAACTCGGCGATGAACGCGACCGAGCAGCGGCGCCAGGCGATCGACTTCACGACGATCATCTATCGCGTGCCGACGCAGCTGATCGCGCGCACCGGCAGCGGCCTGCTGCCGACGCCGGAATCGCTGAAGGGCAAGCGGGTCGGCGTGCTGCAGGCGTCGATCCAGGAAACCTATGCGAAGGCGCATTGGGAACCGGCCGGCGTGTCGGTCGTCGCGTACCAGGACCAGAACCAGGCGTATGCGGATCTGGTGGCGGGCCGCCTCGACGCGACGCTGGTGCTCGCGCCGGCCGGCCAGCGCGGCTTCCTGTCGCGTCCGGACGGCAAGGGTTTCTCGTTCGTCGGCCAGCCGGTGCGCGACGACAAAATTCTCGGCAGCGGGATCGCGTTCGGCCTGCGCAAGGGCGACGATGCGCTGAAGACGAAGCTCGATGCGGCGATCGACAAGCTGAAGGCGGACGGCACGGTGAAGTCGCTCGGCCAGAAGTACTTCGGCGACATCGACATTTCACCGAAGTAAGCGGGCCGGCGCGATGCAGAATCTGCACACGGCCGGCGTGCAAGACGGCCACGGCACCGCTGCGCCGGCGGAGGACGCGCTCGTGGCGGCGCTCGTCGCCGCGCTGGGTGACGCGCTCGTCACGCGGTCGGCCGACATCGATCCGCGCTACTTCACCGCGTACAACGAGCCGGCCGGCGCGCGTCCGCGCGCGCTGGTGCGGCCGCGCAGCGTCGACGACGTGTCGCGCACGCTCGCGCTGTGCACGCGGCTCGCGCAGCCGGTCGTGCCGCAGGGCGGCCTCACCGGGCTCGCGCGCGGCGCGGTCGCGCTGGGCGGCGAGATCGTCCTGTCGATGGAGCGTTTCGCCGGCGTCGAGGCGATCGATGCGGCGGCCGGCACGATGACGGTACGCGCCGGAACGCCGCTGCAGACCGTGCAGGAGGCGGCAGACGCGGCGGGCTTCACGTTCGGTGTCGATCTCGGTGCGCGCGGCTCGTGCCAGATCGGCGGCATGCTCGCGACCAACGCGGGCGGCACGCGCGCGATCCGCTACGGAATGATGCGCGAGCAGGTGCTCGGGCTCGAGGCCGTGCTCGCGGACGGCACCGTCGTGTCGTCGATGAACCGGATGCTGAAGAACAACGCGGGCTACGACCTGAAGCAGCTGTTCATCGGCAGCGAAGGCACGCTCGGCGTCGTCACGCGCGCGGTGCTGCGGTTGCATCCGAAGCTGGCCGAGCCAGTCACCGCGTTGTGCCGCGTGCACGGCTACGATGCCGTCGTCGGGCTGTGGAACCGCCTGCGCGCGCTCCCGGAGATCGTCAGTTTCGAAGCGATGTGGCCGGCCTTCTACGACTACGTCGCGCGTCATACGCCCGGTGTCGCCGCGCCGTTCGCAGGTGACGGCGGTTTCGCGGTGCTGATCGAATGCGCGACGAGCGCGCCGGGTGGCGATGCGCGCGTCGCGCTGGAAACCGCCCTCGCGGACGCATTCGATGCGAGCCTCGTCGACGATGCGGCGCTCGCGACGTCGGAGCGACAGGCGCGCGACCTGTGGACATTGCGCGAAGGCCTCGCGATCGATGCGCTGCCGCATCTGGTGAACTTCGACGTGAGCCTGCCGACCGGTGAACTCGGCACATTCGCCGCACGCTGCGAAGCGGCGTTGCGCGGGCGGTGGCCCGACATCGTGTGCCTGTTCTTCGGCCATGTCGGCGACGGCAACGTGCATATCGGCGTATCGCTCACCGGCATGCGCGACGCGGATGCGGACGAGATCGACGATTGCGTCTACGCGGTCGTACGGGACATGGGGGGCTCGGTGTCCGCGGAGCACGGCATCGGCGTGCTCAAGCGCCCGTATCTCGCGCACACGCGCAGCGACGCCGAGATCGCGCTGATGCGGCGCCTGAAGGCCGCGCTCGATCCGGTCGGCGTGCTCAATCCCGGCAAGGTGCTCTGATCGGCGCGGGCCTGGGAGTGATGAGTCAGCCGTCGACCCAGCGCAGCGCGCCGATCTTCAGGTGCTCGACGACGCTGCGCGCCCAGTCGAGCTCCGCGTTCAGCAGCACGAGCGCATGCTCGTTCTGCAGCAGGAACAGGCGCGGCACCTGATCGTTCTGCGCGGCGTTGCGCAGCGACTCGAGACGCTCGCGTTCGATGTCGAGCGCGGCGATGCGGCGCTCGAGCTGGTGGCGCGCATCTTCGGCGTCGAGCAGCGGCAGAAATGCGAGGCCGGCACCGAACGCCGGAAACTCGCGCGCGGGCTCGGACAGCAGCGCATGCAGCCACGCCTGGCCGGCCGTGTGCCCGGCCTCGGTGAGCGTGTACAACGTGCGTTCGGGAAACGCGCCGTCGCGCTCGGTGTCGTGCACGGCGATCAGCCCGTCGCGCAGCAGCCGGTCGATCGTCTGGTAGAGGCTCGTGCGCTGGCGCACGTTGACGACTTCGTCATAGCCGCGCGCCTTCAGCTGCTGCAGCATGCCGTACGGATGCATCGGCGATTCGGTGAGCGTCGCGAGAACCGCGAGTGCGAGCGGAGACGGCCGGCTCGTAGTCATGAATAGTTCGTTGATGTCTAGTAAAAGTATAACTAGTATTAACTAGACCATCACATTCCACAAGGGTTTCAGCCGAGGTGCGAGCGCTTCGCGGCCGGCGCGACGGTTTCCATCGTGGCGAGGCCATGCACGATGCCGCAGTCCTCGACCGAATGTTCGCCGACGCACTGGCGGCGCAATTCGGTGAGCTGGTCGCGCAGATGCATCAGTTCGGCGAGGCGAGCATCGACGTGGCCGATGTGTTCGTCGAGCAGCGTGTTGATCGAATCGCACGGGTCGGCCGGCGTGTCGGTGAGCCGCAGCAGCGCGCGGATCTCGTCGTGCGCCATGTCGAGCGCGCGGCAGTTGCGGATGAAGCGCAGCCGTTCGACGTGCACGTCGGTGTAGTTGCGGTAGTTCGAATCCGTGCGCTCCGCATCCGGCATCAACCCTTCCTTCTCGTAGAAGCGGATCGTTTCGGGCGTGCAGCGGGCCGCCTTGGCCAGTTCGCCGGTCTTCATGGCTTGCTCCTTTGTAAGGTAAGGCTTGACCTTGTAGTGGCTTCAGGGTGTTAACTCTACACCGTCAAGCCATACAAGGAGGTTGTGATGACCGACGCGCAGCGTACCCCCGACCCACGACACCGTCATGCCGACGGCGCCGCGACCTGCTGCGCCGGCGCGCGCGAGACGCAGGCGGCGACCGTTGCCGACGCGGCGCCGACGGCCGGTGAGCACGCGCACGGCGCCGGGGCCGCACGCGGTGCGCAGCCGCATCGGCGCGGGCATGACCATGACGACGATCGCGCCGCCGCGGACGATGCACACGATCCCGACCACGGCGACCCTGCCGGACACGCGCACGGCGACGGGCAAGTGCACGACGCCGCGTGCTCACACGATCACGCGGCGCATGGGCATACGGCGCACGTCCACGCGTCCCATGACCATGCTGGTCGCGACCACGACCACGACCACGACCACGACCACGACCACGACCACGACCACGACCACGCGGCCGGCGCCTGCTGCGCACCTGCCGCGCTGACGCTCGCGCCGCTGCCCGTCGCGCGTGCGACCGCATCGGGCCACGTGCGCTCCGCGTTCCGGATCATGCAGATGGACTGCCCGACCGAGGAAACGCTGATCCGCAAGAAGCTCGGCGCGATGCCGCAGGTGTCGGCGCTCGAATTCAACCTGATGCAGCGGATGCTGACCGTCGATCACGTGCCGGGCGCGCAACCGGCGCTTGAAAGCGCGATCCGCTCGCTCGGGATGACGCCTGAAGCCGCGTCGGCCGACGCGCCGGCGGCGTCCGTCGCGCCGCCGCCCGCGAAGCCGTGGTGGCCGCTCGCGCTGGCCGGCATCGGCGCGATCGCGTCCGAGGCCGTGAGCTGGGCCGGCCTGCCGGTGTGGTTGTCGGCGGTGCTGGCGCTTGCGGCGGTGCTCGCGTGCGGGCTGACCACCTACAAGAAAGGCTGGATCGCGATCCGCAACGGCAACCTGAACATCAACGCACTGATGAGCATCGCGGTGACGGGCGCGATGGCGATCGGCCAGTGGCCGGAAGCGGCGATGGTGATGGTGCTGTTCACGATCGCCGAGCTGATCGAGGCGAAGTCGCTCGATCGCGCGCGCAACGCGATCCAGGGCCTGATGCGGCTCGCGCCGGACACGGCGACCGTGCAGGACGCCGACGGCACGTGGCGCACGATCGAGGCCGCGCAGGTCGCGCTCGGCGCGATCGTGCGCGTGAAGCCGGGCGAGCGGATCGGACTGGACGGCGAAGTCGTCGCGGGCCGCTCGACGGTGAACCAGGCGCCGATCACGGGCGAGAGCCTGCCGGTCGACAAGACGGCCGGCGATGCCGTGTACGCCGGCACGATCAACGAAGCGGGTTCGTTCGACTATCGCGTGACGGCGGTCGCCGCCAACTCGACGCTCGCGCGGATCATCCATGCGGTCGAGGAAGCGCAGGGCGCGAAGGCGCCGACGCAGCGCTTCGTCGACCAGTTCGCGCGCGTCTATACGCCGATCGTATTCGCGATCGCGCTGCTGGTCGCGGTGGCGCCGCCGCTCGTGACGGGCGGCGCGTGGCACGACTGGACCTACCGCGCGCTGGTGCTGCTCGTGATCGCGTGCCCGTGCGCGCTGGTGATCTCGACGCCGGTGACGATCGTATCGGGGCTCGCGGCCGCCGCGCGACGCGGGATTCTCGTGAAGGGCGGCGTGTATCTGGAAGAAGGACGCAAGCTCGCGTGGCTTGCGCTCGACAAGACCGGCACGATCACGCACGGCAAGCCGGTGCAGACGGATTTCGACCTGCATGCAACGGACGTCGACGTCGCCCGCGTGCGTCACCTCGGCGCGAGCCTCGCGGCGCGCTCCGATCATCCGGTGTCGCAGGCGATCGCCGCGGCGGCCCGCGATGCGCGGGCGGCAGCGTTCGCCGATGTAGAGGACTTCGAAGCATTCGTCGGGCGCGGCGTGCGCGGCACGATCGACGGCGCACGCTACTGGCTCGGCAATCACCGGCTCGTCGAGGAGCTCGAACGTTGCTCGCCGGCGCTGGAGGCGAAGCTCGACGCGCTCGAGCGGCAAGGCAAGAGCGTCGTGATGCTGGTCGACGACACGCGCGTGCTCGGCATCTTCGCGGTGGCCGACACGATCAAGGATACCAGCCGCGCGGCGATCGCCGACCTGCACGCACTCGGCATCCGCACCGCGATGCTGACCGGCGACAATCCGCACACCGCGCAGGCGATCGCCCGGCAGGCCGGTATCGACGATGCGCGCGGCAACCAGTTGCCCGAGGACAAGCTCGCGGCGGTCGAGGAACTGTCGGCGGGCGGCGCGGGCGCGGTCGGGATGGTCGGCGACGGGATCAACGACGCACCGGCGCTCGCGCGCGCCGACATCGGGTTCGCGATGGGCGCGATGGGCACCGACACGGCGATCGAGACAGCCGACGTCGCGCTGATGGACGACGACCTGCGCAAGATCCCCGCGTTCGTGCGGCTGTCGCGCGCGACCCACCGCGTGCTGGTGCAGAACATCGGCTTCGCGCTCGGCGTGAAGGTCGTGTTCCTCGGCCTCACGGTCGCGGGCCTCGGCACGATGTGGATGGCCGTGTTCGCCGATGCGGGCGCGAGCCTGATCGTCGTCGGCAACGGGTTGCGGCTGCTGTCGAAGACCGGCGTGTTCGACGGCGCGGCGGCGGCGAAGCGATGAGGGGCGGGCGATGAGCTTTCTGAAACGGATCCTGGGTGGGCACGGTGGTGAGCATGGAGGCGGCCACGGCGGCGGACATGGAAGCGCGCATGGAAGCGGCGGCCATCATGGCGGGCAGCGTCGCGACGATCACGGCGGCCACGATGCGCGCGGCCGCGACCGGCACGGCTGGGGTTGGCAGCCGTCAGCCGACGCGCCGGGCGGTGGCGAAAGCAATGTGCCGCTGCGCCAGCTCGCGTGTGCCGGGTGCGGCGCCCTCAACGCGGCGGATGCGCGGTTCTGCGCGCAGTGCGGCGTCCCGCAGCGCGGCAAGGCGTGCAGCCGGTGCCACGCCGCGCTGGCCGCCGACGCGCGCTTCTGTCCGGGCTGCGGCACGCAGGCCGGTTAGGGGGCGATCGCCCACGGCCCGAGGCTCCCCGCTCAACGCAGCGGCAAATGAATCTCGGTGCGCAGGTCGGCCGGTGCCGCGTCCATCGGCGTATTCAGATACAACTCGAATGGCGGCGCGTCGGCGGCTTCTCGCCCCGAGTGACGCAGCCAGTCGCCGTACAGCCATTGGTAAGCGGTTTTCAGGTCCGCATACGGCCCCGTATGCAGCAACACCGCATGCTCGCCGCCCGCGATCGTGATGCGCTCGACCGGCGGCGCCGGCTCGACGTCCGGCGCGCCGGCGGCAGGCACGAAGCACGCCTTCGCGCGCAGTTGCGCTTCGGGCGTCGTGTCCGGATCGTCGTAGTAGATCCCGATCATCTTCGCGCCGGGGCCGATCAGCCCGTGCCGCCCGACCCACGCGCCGATCTGCCCGAACGCGTCGCCGATCTTCAGGTACGCACCCGTATGCGCCACCGCATACCCGCGCAGTTCCGGCTGCTGCCGGATCTCGACTTCATGCTTGAACATGTCTTCCTTTCCTCGCTGTAACGGATAGATCGGCCGGTGAACGCCGGCGCGCCGGTGTTGAATGGGCGGCACGCCATAAGCATCGCGAAATGCACGCGCGAACGCAGGCGTCGAACCGTAGCCCGCGCGCTGCGCGATCGCGTCGAGCGGCAGCGCCGTGCACACGAGATCCTCGGACGCGCGCACGATCCGCATCCGCCGCACCGTCAGCACGATCGACTCGCCGTACAGCGCGCGATAGACGCGCTGCCAGTGATACGGCGACAGGCACGCGATCTCGGCGAGCCGGTTCAGGTCGAGCGTGTCGTCGAGGTGCGTGCGGATGTAGTCGTGAACGCGCGCGACACGTGTCGCGTAACGGACCCACGCCGGCGTTTCGGCTTTCGTGTCGACGGTCATGGGCGATCCCCAGCAGCAATGGAGGCCACGGTAGCACGCCGCCGATTGATAAATCTTGCGGAGATAAGTAGCGCCCAGGTAGCGCCACAGCCGGCCGCTACATCAGTCCCTGTTTATTTCGCCGAAATTGGGTCTCGTCCCCGTCGATTCATGTCTAAAGTTAAAGACGGTGAAATCGGGTGATCGCGTCATTTTTGTCGGGTAAGTTGCTCTACGGCACGCACGGTTTTCGAAGTACGCAGGTAGTTCGTCGATGTTCAATCGCAACGCCACGTTTTCGGGAGAAGAAGAAATGGATGCTTCCAGCTTCATCACGTCGCTGCAGACCACGCTAGGCGGGTACCTGCCCAAGATCGCCGGGGCGATCGGCATCCTGGTGATCGGCTGGCTGATCGCCGTGGTGGTGCGGGCCGGCGCGCTCCGGCTGCTCAACGCGCTGAAGGTCGATCAGCGGATCAGCGAAAGCACCGGGCAGGCCGCGTACGTCGAACGCATCATCGCGGGCGGGCTGTTCTGGCTCGTGCTGCTCGTCACCGCGGTGGGCATCTTCAACGTGCTCAACCTGTACGCGGTCTCCAATCCGTTCTCGCTGCTCGTCACGCACATCGTCAACTACCTGCCGAACCTGATCGGCGGCGCGGCGCTGACGCTGATCGCGTGGCTCATCGCGTCGCTGCTGCGCAGCCTCGCGAATCGCGCGCTGCGGGCGAGCAAGGTCGACACCGCGCTGTCCGAATGCGCGGGCATGCAGCCGATGAGCGGCTATCTCGGCGACGTGCTGTTCTGGCTCGTGATCCTGATGTTCCTGCCGGCGATTCTCGGCTCGTTCGCGCTGTCCGGCCTGCTGTCGCCGGTGCAGGGCATGGTCGACAAGCTGCTCGCGATCGTGCCGAACATCTTCGCGGCCGCGGTGATCGGCTTCGTCGGCTGGATCGTCGCCCGCGTGCTGCGCGGCCTCGTGACGAATCTGCTGGTCGCGGCTGGCGCGGACCGCCTCACCGCGCGCCTGGACAGCCCGACGCCGGTGCGTTTGTCGAGCCTGATCGGCACGATCGTCTACGTGTTCGTGTTCGTGCCGACGCTGATCTCCGCACTCGATGCGCTGAAGATCGACGCGATCTCGATTCCGGCGACCAACATGCTGAACCAGTTCCTCGGCGCGGTGCCGGACATCGTCGCGGCGATCGTGATCGTGCTCGTCACGTTCTATTTCGCGCGCTTCGTCGCGTCGCTCGCGCAGCGGCTGCTGGAAGCCGCCGGCGTCGACGGGCTGCCGGCCGTGCTCGGCGTCGAGCGCGTGTTCTCGGGGATCCTGCAGCCTTCGGTGCTGGTCGCGCGGCTGATCGTGTTCTTCGCGATGCTGTTCGCGTCGGTCGAGGCCGCGAACCGGCTCGGCTTCACGCAGGTGCGCGACGTCGTCACGCTGTTCATCGAGTTCGGCGGCCACGTGCTGATGGGCGGCGTGATCCTCGTGATTGGCGTGTGGCTCGCGGGCCTCGCGCGCCGCGTGATCGAGCAGGCCGACCGCGAACACAGCGTGCTGTTCGCGAGGATCGCGCAGTTTGCGATCCTGGGCCTCGTGTTCGCGATGGGGCTGCGTGCGATGGGCATCGCCAACGAGATCGTGCAGCTCGCGTTCGGCCTCGTGCTCGGTGCGATCGCGGTGGCAGTCGCGCTGTCGTTCGGCCTCGGCGGCCGGGAAGCAGCCGGCAAGCTGCTCGACCGCTGGTTCAACCAGCGCAGCGGCGATCTGTAAGGGGCAGTTGCGCGTTGGCCTACCGGCCGCCTCGTGCGGCCGGGCAGCACATGACGGTTGGGGGCGGAGCGCAGGCTGCAGACCAGGCCGTACGGCCGCAGGCGGCTGACGAAGACGGCACACGGCACACGGCCGACCGCCGACCGCAACCGCAACCGCAACCGCAACCGCAACCGCAACCGCAACCGCGAGCGCAACCGCAACCGCAACCGCAACCGCAACCGCGAGCGCACCCGCAGACCGCAGACCGCAGACCGCAGACCGCAGACCGCAGACCGCAGACCGCAGACCGCAGACCGCAGACCGCACCCGCCATTACCCTCAGCGAAACGTCGGCCGTCATCTTTGCCGAATTTCGATAACACGTCGTTTAATGACTCTCTAGCATCGATTCTCAGTCGTGCGGGCCGACAGGCCGGCGCCTTTCAGGAGAATCCGATGAAAGCAGAGTCGAATGGCCGGCCCGCAGCCGGCGCCAAGTCGTCCGGCCAGCCCGCGTTGCAGCAGACGCTCGGGACCTGGCAACTGTGGGGTATCGCGGTCGGCCTCGTGATTTCCGGCGAATACTTCGGCTGGAGCTACGGCTGGGCCAGCGCCGGCACGTTGGGTTTCGTCATCACCGCGCTGTTCGTCGCGGCGATGTACACCACCTTCATCTTCAGCTTCACCGAACTCACGACGTCGATCCCGCACGCGGGCGGCCCGTTCGCGTACGCGCGCCGTGCCTTCGGCCCGGCGGGCGGCTATCTGGCCGGCGCGGCGACGCTGGTCGAGTTCGTGTTCGCGCCGCCCGCGATCGCGCTCGCGATCGGTGCGTACCTGCACGTGCAGTTTCCGGGGCTCGAACCGAAACACGCGGCGATGGGCGCGTATCTCGTATTCATGGCGCTGAACATCGTCGGCGTGCAGATCGCCGCGACGTTCGAGCTGGTCGTCACGCTGTTCGCGATCTTCGAGCTACTGGTGTTCATGGGCGTCGTATCGCCGGGCTTCGCGTGGAGCAACTTCACGAAGGGCGGCTGGTCGGGCGCCGATCATTTCAGCGTCGGCGCATTCCACGGGATGTTCGCGGCGATCCCGTTCGCGATCTGGTTCTTCCTCGCGATCGAAGGCGTCGCGATGGCCGCCGAGGAAGCGAAGAACCCGAAACGCTCGATTCCGATCGCGTACGTGGCCGGCATCCTGACCCTCGTCATACTCGCGATCGGCGTGATGGTGTTCGCCGGCGGCGCGGGCGACTGGACCAAGCTCGCGAACATCAACGACCCGCTGCCTCAGGCGATGAAGTACATCGTCGGCGCGAACAGCGGCTGGATGCACATGCTGGTGTGGCTGGGGCTGTTCGGGCTGGTCGCGTCGTTCCACGGGATCATCCTCGGCTATTCGCGCCAGATCTTCGCGCTGGCTCGCGAAGGCTACCTGCCCGAATGGCTCGGCAAGGTGCATCCGCGCTTCAAGACGCCGCATCGCGCGATTCTCGCGGGCGGCGTGGTCGGGATCGCGGCGATCTACAGCGACGAGCTGATCCAGTTCGGCGGCCAGACGCTCACCGCAAACATCGTGACGATGTCGGTGTTCGGCGCGATCGTGATGTATATCGTAAGCATGGCGGCGCTGTTCAAGCTGCGCCGCTCGCAGCGGAACATGGCGCGGCCGTTCCGCGCGCCGCTGTACCCGTTCTTCCCGGCATTCGCGATCGTTGCGGCCCTGATTTGCCTCGGGACGATGGTGTACTTCAACGGGCTGGTGGCGATGGTGTTCGTCGCGTTCCTCGCGCTCGGCTACGCGTACTTCCTCGCGACCCGTTCGCAGCGTGCGAGCGCGCCGGGCGACGCGCTGCTCGAGGAGTGATGATGGCGAGCCCGCACGGCGGGTCTTGACGGCAACCGGCGCGCCCCGTCGAACGGGCGCGCCGTCGCCGTCTCGCAAGGATGGGCAAGGACTGGCAAGGAGATTCGAACGATGTCCTACACGGAGACGATCGGCCCGCGCACGTACCGATTCGCGGACCTGAAAACGCTGCTCGCGAAGGCGAGCCCGCTGCGCTCCGGCGACCAGCTCGCCGGCGTCGCGGCGGCGAGCGAGGAGGAGCGCGTCGCCGCGAAGATCGCGCTCGCGGGCGTGCCGCTGAAGGCGTTCCTTAACGAAGCGCTGATTCCTTACGAACACGACGAGGTCACGCGCCTGATCCTCGACGATCACGACGCGGCCGCGTTCGCGGAGATCTCGCACCTCACCGTCGGCGACTTCCGCAACTGGCTGCTGTCGCCCGCCGCCGACGGCGCCGCGCTCGAGCGGATCGCACCGGGCCTCACGCCCGAGATGGTCGCGGCCGTGTCGAAGCTGATGCGCAACCAGGACCTGATCGCGGCGGCGCGCAAACGTCGCGTCGTCACGCGCTTTCGCAACACGGTCGGGCTGGCCGGCCGGATGTCGGTGCGGCTGCAGCCGAACCATCCGACCGACGACGTGAAGGGTATTGCCGCGTCGATGCTCGACGGGCTGATGTACGGCTGCGGCGACGCGATGATCGGCATCAACCCGGCGACCGACAGCCTCGCGGCGATCGTGAAGCTGCTCGCGATGATCGACGGGTTCCGCGAACGCTACGGCGTGCCGACGCAGTCGTGCGTGCTCACGCACGTGACCAACACGATCGCGGCGATCGAGAAGGGCGCGCCGGTCGATCTCGTGTTCCAGTCGATCGCGGGCACCGAGAAGGCGAACGCGAGCTTTGGAATCTCGCTCGCGCTCCTCGGCGAAGCGCACGAAGCTGCGTTGTCGCTGAAGCGCGGCACCGTCGGCAACAACCTGATGTACTTCGAGACGGGCCAGGGCAGCGCGCTGTCGGCGAACGCGCATTTCGGCGTCGACCAGCAGACCTGCGAGGTGCGCGCGTATGCGGTCGCACGCAAGTTCGACCCGTTCCTCGTGAACACGGTGGTCGGCTTCATCGGGCCGGAATACCTGTACGACGGCAAGCAGATCATCCGCGCGGGCCTCGAGGATCACTTCTGCGGCAAGCTGCTCGGCGTGCCGATGGGCTGCGACATCTGCTACACGAATCACGCGGAAGCCGACCAGGACGACATGGACACGCTGCTGACGCTGCTCGGTGCGGCCGGCATCAACTTCATCATGGGGATTCCGGGCGCGGACGACGTGATGCTGAACTACCAGAGCACGTCGTTTCACGACCAGCTGTACGTGCGCGAGGTGCTCGGCCTGCGCCGCGCGCCCGAGTTCGAGGAATGGCTGGAGACGATGGAGATCGCCGATGCGCACGGCGCGCTGCGCGCCGCGAGCACGCGCGTGCCGCTGCTCGCGGGGGCGAACGACTGGATGGGGATTTCCGCATGAGCGACGCCGTCGAGAAGAATCCGTGGGCGCAGCTGAAGTCGTTCACGAACGCGCGGATCGCGCTCGGCCGCGCCGGCAACAGCCTGCCGACCGCGCCGCTGCTCGCATTCAACCTGTCGCACGCGCAGGCGCGCGACGCGGTGCACCAGCCGCTCGATGTGGACGCGCTGCGGCGCGAGATCGAGGCGGCCGGCCTGCTGCCGACGCTCGGCGTGCAGAGCGCCGCGCCCGACCGCGACCACTACCTGCGCCGGCCCGATCTCGGGCGCAAGCTGTCGGACGACAGCCGCGGGCTGCTGGCCGGCTACGGCGCGGCGCTCGACGATGCGCCGGATGTCGTGTTCGTGGTTGGCGACGGGCTGTCGGCGTTCGCGGCCGCGAAGCAGGCGCTGCCGCTGCTGCAGGCCGTGTGCCCGCGGCTCGACGCGGACGGCTGGCGGATCGGGCCGGTGGTGGTCGCGACGCAGGCGCGCGTCGCGCTCGGCGACGAAATCGGCGAGCTGCTGCGCGCGCAGGTCGTCGCGATGCTGATCGGCGAACGGCCGGGGCTCAGTTCGCCGGACAGCCTCGGCGTGTATCTCACGTGGGCGCCGAAAGTCGGCTGCCACGACGCGCTGCGCAACTGCATCTCGAACGTGCGCCCCGAAGGGCTGCCGCATGCCGCCGCCGCGCACAAGCTGCATTACCTGATGACGCATGCGCGCCGGCTCGGGCTGACCGGTGTCGGGCTGAAGGACGACAGCGATGCGCTGCTGCCGCACGCGGAAGCCGAGCGGATCGGCGCGGCGTGAAGGCTTGTAGGCGTGAAGGTGTGGCCGCTTGCACGGCGGCTACTTGAACAACCGCTCGCACAGAAAATCGACGAACACGCGCAGCTTCGGCGACAACTGCCGGCTCGACGGCCACACGATCGAGAATTGCCCCGGTGCGATCCGGTAGTCGTCGAGCACCGTGACGAGCGCGCCGCTCTCCAGCGCATCGCGCGCGAGGAAGTCCGGCATGTAGCCGATGCCGAGCCCGGCCATGACCGCGCCGCGCAGCGCTTCCATGTTGTTGCAGGTCATCGCGGTGCGCAGCTTCAGCGGCGTGCCGTCGTCGGCGGCGAGCGCCCAGTCCTGCAGCTTGCCGGTGGTCGGGAAGCAGTAGCGCACGCAATCGTGCGCTTCGAGATCGTGCGGCGCCCGTGGCGTGCCGGCCCGCGCGAGATACGCGGGCGTCGCGCACAGCACGAAACCGAACGGGCCGAGCCGCCGCGACATCAGGCTCGAATCCGACAGCGGGCCGCTGCGGATCACCGCGTCGAAGCCGCCTTCGACCACATCGACCATCCGGTCGTTGAAATCCAGATCGAGTTCGACGTCCGGATAGCGCTGCCTGAATTCGGGCAGCACCGGCAGCAGGAACCGGTAGCCGATCACCGGCAGGCTCACGCGCAGCTTGCCGCGCGGGCGTTGCGCCGACGCCGTCACGGTCGCTTCCGCATCGCGAAAATCCTCGAGGATCCGCTGGCAGCGTTCGTAGAAATGGCGCCCTTCGTCGGTCAGCGTCACGCGCCGCGTGGTGCGGTTGAACAGGCGCACGCCGAGCGACTGCTCGAGCCGCGCGATCGTCTTGCCGACGGCGGAGGCCGAGATGCCGAGCGCGCGGCCGGCCGCGACGAAGCTGAGCGCTTCGGCGGTGCGGACGAACGCGGCGATGCCGTTCAGGTTTTCCATCGACGTAGGAGAGCGAGCGGGGCGCGAAGGCCCCGATTGAGGAATTTTAGTCCGTTATATCCGGAGTCTTGTGTTGTTTTTCCCAGATTGAATCGGATTTATCTTCGATCGTTCTGAAGGCGCATCCGCGCCGGCTTTTCGAGGAGCGATGATGGATCACCCGTTTTCAGCCGATTCAGCGATGGCGGCGCGCCGGCGCGCGTGGGTGCTGGCCGCCGTCTGCATGGCCGCCGTCGCGTTGCCGCTGTCGTTTTCGGGCGGCGCGGTCGCGACGCCGGCGATCGGCCGCGACCTGCACGGTGGACCGGTCGCGATGAACTGGATCACCAACGCGTTCATGCTCGCGTTCGGCAGTTTCCTGATGGCGGCCGGTGCGCTGGCCGACCAGTTCGGCCGCAAGCGCCTGTTCGCGATCGGCGTCGCCGGCTTCACGCTGATGTCGATCGCGCTCGCGTTCGCGCCGTCGATGGTCGCGGTCGACTGGCTGCGCGCCGCACAGGGCCTCGCCGCGGCCGCGGCGCTCGCCGGCGGCACGGCCGCGCTCGCGCAGGAGTTCGACGGCGCGGCGCGTACGCGCGCGTTCAGCTTGCTCGGCACGACGTTCGGGATCGGCCTCGCGTTCGGCCCCGTGCTCGCCGGCTGGCTGATCGAGCACTACGGCTGGCGCGCGATCTTCGTCACGGGCGCGGCGGCCGGCGCGTTGTCGCTCGCGTTCGGGCTGCCGCGCATGCACGAGTCGCGCGATCCGCACGCCACGGGGCTCGACTGGCCCGGCACCGCCGCATTCACCGCCGCGCTCACGCTGTTCACGTTCGGCGTGATCGAGGCGCCCGCGCGGGGCTGGGCGCATCCGCTCGTCGTCGCGCTGCTGGCCGGCGCGGCGCTCGGCGCGGGCGCATTCGTCGCGATCGAGACGCGGGTCGCGCGGCCGATGCTCGACCTGTCGCTGTTTCGGATTCCGCGCTTCGTCGGCGTGCAGGTGCTGCCGGTGTCGACCTGCTGCTGCTACATCGTGCTGCTCGTGGTGCTGCCGCTGCGCTTCATCGGCATCGATGGCTTCAGCGAAATCGACACGGGCTGGCTGATGCTCGCGATTTCCGCGCCGATGCTGGTCGTGCCGCTCGTCGCGGCGACGCTCACCCGCTGGCTGTCGGCCGGCGTGATCTCGGGGCTCGGGCTGCTGCTCGCGGCCGCGGGCCTCGTGTGGCTGGGCGTCGCGCTGCGCGGTGGCGCGGGGCAGGCGGCGATCGCGCCGATGCTCGCGATCGGCATCGGCGCCGGCATGCCGTGGGGGCTGATGGACGGGCTGTCGGTCAGCGTCGTGCCGAAGGAGCGCGCGGGGATGGCGACCGGCATTTTCAGCACGACGCGCGTGGCGGGCGAGGGCATCGCGCTCGCGATCGTCGGCGCGGTGCTGGCGACGCTCGCGCACGCCGATTTGCGGCAGGTGACGGCGACGGCCATCGGTACGTCGGACGCAACGCTGCGGGCCGCCGCGCGGCTCGCGACCGGCGATCTCGCGGGCGCGGCGGCCGTGTTGCCAGGTGTCAGTCGTGCGGCGCTGCTTGCGAGTTATACGCACGCATTCGATCGGCTGCTGATCGGGTTGGCGGCCGTGACGGTGTTGTGTGCGGCGGTGGTGTTTGCGTTTCTCGGGGCGCGGCCGGCGCCGGCGGAAGGGCGCGGCAATGAAGGTGCGCAGCCGCGTGACGGAGCGCCGGCGCGGCGCCGCGCGGAACCGGCGTGTGCGGACGCAAATGGGCGGTAAGCGCGGTGCCGTCGACGGCAGGTCTGCGCGTGCGGGTAACGCGTCCGGACGTTTCTGGATTCACGCCTATTCGCGCCCCGCACTGACGATCGGCCGCGCGCGCGAATGATCGTCGAGCGTGGCATCGCAGGGCACGCGTTCAATCGACCGCGGCACCGCCGTGCGTCTGTACGGATGGCTTATCAGGCTTGCGCCGGCGGTCGCAGTGCGTCACCGGCCCATCCGTGTCCGTGTGAGCGCGACGCTGGCATGGCGCGGCGCATCACCCGAGCACGAGCGGCGGCAGCGCCGCATCCGCCCGCGCATGCGCGCTTTCCACTTCGACGACGACATAACGCCGCGCATCGGGCCACAGGTGCGCGTGGCTTCCCGCCTCTTCATCGATCGTCGCGCGTCCTTGCAGTAGCCATGTCGTCTGCGCGACGAAATCGACGAACAGCAGCGCGATCGCCGGATTCACGAGCAGGTTGCCGATCGTATTGAACAGGTTGTTGCCCGCGAAGTCGGGCAGCACGAGGGTGCGGCGATCGGGCAGGTCGACCAGCGGGTCGAACGAACCGTCCGCGCGCGGCTGCCGGCCGCGATACGAGCAGTCGCTGTCGCCGGCCGCATTCGCGGTCGCGACGATCACGAATGCCTGTTCGCGGATGAATGCGACGGCGTCGTCGTTCAAGGGGGCCGGTTCGTTCATGGTGTCGGTCGGCGCGTGGCCGATGCGTGCGGGTCAGCATTGCGCACGCAAGCGACATGCCAAGCGCGACGCGGGCCGCCCAGCGACGCATGTCGAGTGCGCTGTGAAAAATCCGAACACCCGCCGCGCCGCTGTGCCGCCGCCGGTGTTCAAAATCGCCACACTTGTTTTCGACGCGCCGACACCGCCCCCGGCGGGCGGCCGGACGCACCGCTCCTGTTCCGTTTTCGTGCGGTTTGGCACGCATGTTGCGTAAATCGTGCAGCGCGATCCAACCGGCGCTGCATTCACACAAGCACGATGAACAGGAGACATGTATGAACCCGTTTGACCTGAAACAACTGGGCCTCGACGTCGAATATCCGTACCGTCAGCAGTACGACAACTACATCGGCGGCAAGTGGGTTCCGCCGGTGAAGGGCGAGTATTTCGAGAACGTGTCGCCGATCAACGGCAAGCCGTTCTGCCGCGTGCCGCGTTCGGGCGCCGACGACATCGAGCTCGCGCTCGATGCCGCGCACGCCGCGCGCCGCAAATGGGGCAAGACGTCGGTCGCCGAGCGCTCGAACCTGCTGCTCGCCGCCGCCGACCGGATGGAAAAGAACCTGAAGCTGCTCGCGGTGGCCGAGACGATCGACAACGGCAAGCCGCTGCGCGAAACGATGGCGGCCGACCTGCCGCTCGCGATCGACCACTTCCGCTATTTCGCGGGCTGCATCCGCGCGCAGGAAGGCGGCATCTCCGAGATCGACGACAACACCGTCGCGTATCACTTCCACGAGCCGCTCGGCGTCGTCGGCCAGATCATCCCGTGGAACTTCCCGCTGCTGATGGCCGCATGGAAGCTCGCGCCGGCGCTCGCGGCCGGCTGCTGCGTCGTGATGAAGCCGGCCGAGCAGACGCCCGCATCGGTGATGGTGCTGATGGAGCTGATCGGCGACCTGTTCCCGGCCGGCACGATCAACATCGTCAGCGGCTTCGGCAAGGAAGCGGGCGAGGCGCTCGCGACCAGCAAGCGGATCGCGAAGATCGCGTTCACCGGCTCGACGCCGGTCGGCAAGCACATCCTGCATGCGGCGGCCGACAGCCTGATCCCGTCGACGGTCGAACTGGGCGGCAAGAGCCCGAACATCTTCTTCGCGGACGTGCTCGACCAGGACGACGCGTTCCTCGACAAGGCGCTCGAAGGCCTCGCGATGTTCGCGCTGAACCAGGGCGAGGTGTGCACGTGCCCGTCGCGGATCCTGATCCAGGAATCGATCTACGAGCGCTTCATCGAGAAGGCGGTCGCTCGCGTCGAACGCATCAAGGCCGGCCACCCGCTGGACCTGCAGACGATGATCGGTGCGCAGGCGTCGCAACAGCAGCTCGACAAGATCCTGTCGTACATCGACATCGGCCGCGACGAAGGCGCGCAATGCCTGACGGGCGGCGAGCGCACGGCGCCGGCCGCGGAACTCGGCACGGGCTACTACGTGAAGCCGACGATGCTGTTCGGCAACAACAAGATGCGCGTGTTCCAGGAAGAGATCTTCGGGCCGGTCGCGTCGGTGATGACGTTCAAGGACGAGCAGGAAGCGATCGAACTCGCGAACGACACGTTCTACGGGCTCGGCGCGGGCGTGTGGACGCGCAACGGCACGCGTGCGTACCGGATGGGCCGCGAGATCGAGGCCGGCCGCGTGTGGACCAACTGCTATCACCTGTATCCGGCGCACGCGACGTTCGGCGGCTACAAGCAGTCGGGCATCGGTCGCGAGACGCACAAGATGGCGCTGTCGAACTATCAGCAGACGAAGTGCCTGCTGGTCAGCTACCAGGCCGAGGCGCTCGGGTTCTTCTGATCGCCGAAGCGGGAGGCGAAGTGCCGGGCCGGGCGGCAGGGGAGCGCTGCCCGGCGCGCGGTTGTCGGTTGCGGACGGCCGGTTGCGGACGGCCGGTTGCGGAGGGCCGGTTGCGGACGGCCGGTCGCGGCGATCGGCCGTCGTCCGGCACTTCGCCGTTTTTGCCTTGCGGCATGCAATACGCGGTGCCCGCGACGACGCCGACCGTCGCTCGTGAGCTTGCGGCCGCATGGCGCCCCTGATGGTCCCGACAGAATTCAGCAGCATGGCCGAACCGCCCCGATCCTTCCCGCGTCACCCGGTGTTTCACCCAGGCGAACTCGATGCGCATCACCGCTTCGGCGTCGCCGACGAAGCCGAGCGGATGAGCGACGTCGTCACCGCGCGGCTGAGCATCGGCGTGCGCCAGTTCGTCGAGTCGCAGCCGTTCATGTTCATCGGTACGACGAGCGGCGGACCGGCGCGCGTGACCTGCGACATCGTGCAGGGCATGCGCGATGCGAACGGCGATCTGTGGCCGGTCGTGCGCGTGATCGACACGAAGACGCTGCGTTTCGCGCTGCCGATCCATGATGGCGGTGACCGGCTCGACGCGCACGCATGCGACGGAAGCGGCGTCGGGTTGCTGTTCATCGATTTCGTGCGCGGCATCCGCTACCGGATCAACGGCCGCGCGACGCTGCGCACGGATCTGCCGGAAGCCGACGCGGCGCCTTGGGTCGCCGGTAGCCCGATCGTCGAACTGGCGGTCGCGCAGGCGTACGGCAATTGCGGCACGCGGGTCGTGCGGTTGCGGCCGGGCGCGTAGTGCGTCGCGTTCGGCCGACCGACCAAGCGACCAGGGGGCCGGATCGCCGGCAATGCGCGTCCCGCACCCGCGCGGTGCGCGCCACGCCGCCTCCGGGTGCGCCCCCATGGCGCATATCGGCCGTACAGCGTGGAATGACGGGCTTGTCGCCGGGCCGCGCGGTTCGGCACGGGACTTGCGTGATGGACGGGGCCCCGGGCAGGTGAGGAGAACACGATGGAGCAACGAGTGGAGTGCATGGACGAGCCGACGGCCGAGGACACGCGGTGCAGCGCGCAGGGTGACGACGCGCTGGCCGGCCAGGCCGTGGTCAGCGTCGCACACGACGCCGACGAGCAGGCACGCAACCTGATCGGCTGGCGGCAGACCTACGACCAGCTCGCGGCCGGCCGCTTCGTCGGCACGTTGACCGAGCTGCCGCTCGACACGATGAAGCTGTTCCGAGAATCGACCAGCCACCTGCTGCGGCAGGCGTGCGAGGTGCGCGGCGACGCGTACTGGTTCGGCATCCCGCTTGCGAGCGACGGCACCGCGCGCGTCGACGCGTGCCGCATCGGGCCCGGCGCGCTCGCGTTCCGGCCCGGCAACGTCGAATTCGAATTGCTGACGCCCGCGCAGTTCTCGATCTACGGTGTGGTCGTGCGCGGCGACGTGCTGCGCCGCTACGCGGAGGACGTCGAACACCGCTCGCTCGACGAGCGGCTCTTCACGCAGCGCGCGATCCAGATCGGCGATACGCGGCTCGCGCGGCTGTGCGCGCTGCTCGGCGGCCGGCTCGACGGTGCCGCGGCGGTGGGCGGGCCGTTGCCCGACGCGCAGCGCGACGAGTTGCAGGCCGAGGTGCTGGCCGCGCTGTTCGATGCGTGCGCGCAACCGACGGACGACGGCGCCGGCGGCGCGCCGTCGACCCGGCGCTGGCTCGTCGAGCAGGCGCGCGAGTACGTGCTCGCGCATCGCACGCGCCCGGTCGGCGTGCCGGAGCTGTGCGAGCAGCTACACGTGAGCCGGCGCACGCTGCAGTACTGCTTCCAGGACGTGCTGGGCATGGCACCGGCGACCTATCTGCGCACGCTGCGGCTGAACGGCGCGCGGCGCGACCTGTGCGGGCGGGCGGCCGGGTCCGTGCAGGACGTCGCGGAAGCGTGGGGTTTCTGGCACCTGAGCCAGTTCGCGACCGACTACCGGCGGCTGTTCGGCAAGCGGCCGTCGGAGACGCTGCGTGAGCGGGCGGCGATGGTCGCCGCTGGCTGAGCAGGGCGCCGGCGGCGCGTGGATGCTGCCGCGCGCTCCGGTCTTTCGGGCGACTTGCCGTCTTTCTATCCCGCTGTACAGAGCGCTGCCGGCGCGTGGATGCTGACGCGCGCTCCATCTTTCCGGCGACTCGCCCGTTTTTCTATCCCGCTGTAGCCGCCGCGTCGCGCGGCGTCGGCCACGGCATCGCATCCCAATCGATCGCCCGGTACGCGGCTTCGACCGCGGCGAGATCCTCCGGCCGCTCGCTACGATGCAGCCCCTGCAGTTCGGCCGGCATGTCGAGCGTGACCGGCACGCAGTGCGGATAGTCGCGCACGCGCAGCGCCGGCCCGATCGTCGTGAAACAGCCGAGCGTCGGCACGTCGAAACCGTCGGCGACATGCAGCGCCGCCGTGTCCGGCGCGAACAGCACGCTGGCACCCTTCACCCAGGCGATGAAGCGCGCGGTGTCGGCCGCGTCGCCGCTCACGTCGACGTACGCGGGATGCGCGACCGGGCCGAACCCGACCACCGGCAGCCCGTAGCGCTGCGCGAGCCGGTCGACGAAGGCCGCGCGCAGCGCCGGCGGCACACTGCGCACCGCGGTGCTCGCCGTCGGGCAGAACAGCACGTACGGCCGCTGCCAGTCGGTCGGCAACGCGGGCACGCGCAGCCGCGCGAGCCAGCGGTTGCGCTTCGCGGCGGCCGGCACCGTGGCCGGGTCCGCGCCGAGCGCGTCGAGGAAGAAGTCGATCATCGGCTGGCGCGCGAACGCAGGCCAGTACAGGTGATTGCCGACATCGATGCACGGCGCGTGCGCGGGCAGCGCATCGGCCGCGCTCGGCAGCGCCCGCGACGGCGCGACGACGTCGGCCGCGAGCGCATACAGCGCGTCGACGTAGCGCGGCGCACGAGCCGGCCGGTACAACGTGAAGCGCAGGCCAGGATGCAGCGCGCGCAGCGCGGCGAGCGCGGTCAGCCCGATCACCGAGTCACCGAGTGCGACACCCATCCCGTTGATCACGTGCACGTGCGGCACGCGCGCATAGTCGAGCCGGAACGGCGCGTGCGCGGCGTGCAGCAGGCCGAGCGCCGGAGCAGCGGGCACGTGATCGTCCGCAGGTCCGCTGCCGTGCTCCAGGTCGTACGGCGCGACGAGCGCGCCGTCGGGTGCGAGCAGCGTGCCGGGGTGGGCGAGCGCGCCGTCGCGCGACAGCACGAGATCGGCCGATGCGGCGCGCGGCGCCATCGTCATTCGCCGCGCGCGCGGCGGCCCTGCTCGCGGATCTGCTCGAGCGTGGCGGCCGGCGTGCTGGCGTCCTGCGGGATGCGGATCTCGATCAGCGCCGGCCGCCCGCAGGTCAGCGCGCGCTCCAGGGCCGACGCGAAATCGGCCGTGCGCTCGACCGTCTCGCCATGCGCGCCGAACGCGCGTGCATACGCGGCGAAATCGGGGTTCGTGAGCCCCGTGCCATGTACGCGCCCCGGATAGTTACGCTCCTGATGCATGCGGATCGTGCCGAAATGACCGTTGTTGACGACGATCGCGACGATGTTCAGCCCGTACTGCATCGCGGTCGCCAGTTCGTTGCCGGCCATCATGAAGCAGCCGTCGCCGGCGAGCGCGACGACGGGGCGCGCCGGATACAGCGACTTCGCGGCGAGGGCGGCCGGCAGCCCGTAACCCATCGCGCCGCTGGTCGGCGCGAGCTGCGAGCGGAAGTGCCGGTACGCGAAATGGCGATGCAGCCAGATCGCATAGTTGCCGGCGCCGTTGGTCAGGATCGCGTCGTGCGGCAGGCGTTCGCGCAACTGCACCATCACGTCGCCGAGCTGGACGTCGCCGGGCATCGGCAGCGGCGCGTGCCATTCGCGGTACGCGCGGTGCGCGTCGGCTGCCGAGCCGGCCCACGCCGGCTGCGCCGGCGCATCGAGCGCGGCCAGCGGCGCCGCGATTTCCGGCATTCCCGACACGATCGGCAGGTCGGCCGCATAGACGCGGCCGAGTTCGTCCGCGCCCTGGTGCACGTGGATCAGCGTCTGGCGTGTTTTCGGGATGTCGAGCAGCGTGTAGCCGCCCGTCGTCGCTTCGCCGAGGCGCGGGCCGAGCACCAGCAGCAGGTCGGCGTCGCGAATGCGCTTGCCGAGCGCGGGATTGATCCCGAGGCCGACGTCGCCCGCGTAGTTCGGGTGTGCGTTGTCGAAGGTGTCCTGGAAGCGGAACGCGCACGCGACCGGCAGTTGCCAGCGCTCGACGAAGGTGCGCAGGTTCGCGCACGCGTCGGGTGTCCAGCCGCTGCCGCCGACGATCGCGAACGGTCGCTCGGCACGCGCGAGCCGTTCGCGCAACTCGTCGAGCTGCGCGGCCGACGGCGATGCCGCGACGCGCTTCGCGGCCGGCACGACGGGCTGCGCGGCGCAAGCGTCGGACAGCACGTCCTCCGGCAGCGCGAGCACGACCGGGCCCGGACGGCCGGACGTCGCGACGTGGAACGCATGGCTCAGGTATTCGGGAATGCGGCGCGGATCGTCGATCTGCGCGACCCATTTCGCCATCTGGCCGAACATCCGGCGGTAGTCGATTTCCTGGAAGGCTTCGCGATCGAGGTGCTCGCGTGCGCACTGGCCGACGAACAGGATCATCGGCGTCGAGTCCTGGAATGCGGTGTGCACGCCGATCGACGCATGGGTCGCGCCGGGCCCGCGCGTGACGAACGCGATGCCGGGGCGGCCGGTGAGCTTGCCGACCGCCTCCGCCATGTTCGCGGCCGCCGCCTCGTGGCGGCAGACGACCGTCTGGATGCGCGCGGTGTCGTCCGCCAGCGCATCGAGTACCGCGAGAAAGCTCTCGCCCGGCACGCAGAACGCGCGTTCGACGTGATTGGCGAGCAACGCATCGACGAGCAGTCGCGCGCCGGTGGTGGCGCGCGGCTCGAGATCCTTGGAATGCGACATGGGCTGCCGTCTCCCTGGGTAGCGGGACGTACAGCTTACGCCGGTATGCCGGCCGCCGGCACGCCGGCCGGTGAAAAGTGTCGGAACGCGGGGGATTCGGGGCACGGGTACGGCGTCGATTGGCCGAATGGCCAGCTTGTGCGCGCCTGCGCGGCAGGGGAAAGTGAGCGCTATGGATGTCGGACCGGATGGCTGTCGTCCCCGGGAAGCGAGCTACCCAAATAACAATAAAGTGGGGTGCCGTTCAATAGTAAAATTTTGGCAATAGGACGAATAACGGAATCGGAAATCGCCATGACCACCGAAACGATCGATCAAAAGACGCTGACGAAGCTGGTCGAAGCCGGCGCCGTACGCGCGGCCCGCGTGGTCGGTTGCGGCAACGGCTGGGCGCTGTCGGCCCGTTGCGGCACGCACGAACGCTTTCTGTCGGCCAAGCGTGGCGACGTGCGGGTGTTTCGACGTTTTGAAACGCTGGTCGGCTTTTTACGCGACATCGGCATCAGCCGGTTCGATGTGGATGCGTCGGCGTACGACCCGGATGCGGCCGGCCGGGCAACACGGCCTGATCGCGCGGTTGCGTTGAAGGCGGCCCACGAGGCAGCGGCGCACGATCGCTGGTTCCGGGAGCAGGTGCAGCAGGCACTGGACGATCCGCGTGCGGCGATTCCCGACGCCGAAGTCAGCGCCGACTTCGCATCGCGCCGTGCCGCGCTGCGTGAGCGACTCGCGGGCAGGCGCGGGGACGCTTCTTGACGCTCGCGCTGCATTGGAACCCGAAGGCGTACGAAGATCGCGCCGCGATCATGGACTACATCGGTGAGGACGACCCGCTGGCTGCGCTCGAACTCGACGAACTGCTGGAAGAAAGGGCCGCTGCGTTGCCGACGCACGCCGAGTTGTACCGCCACGGGCGGGTGGCCGGTACCCGCGAGCTGGTGGTCGCGCCGAACTATGTGCTCGTGTATCGCGTCCGTCCGGCGGACGGCATCGTGGAGATTCTCCGCGTGCTGCATGCGCGGCGGCAGTGGCCGTGACGCGCGAGATACGTCGGCGGCTCCGTGGCCGGGAGAGGCGACGCGAATGGGCCGGTATCGTCAGGGCAACCCGATCCTGGCGGATGGATCGGAACGCCAACGGAGCATGCGTTATGTACACACATGGATTTACATTGCACACCGCGTCGTATAATGTACATCCTATGTACATCCGACGCGAGGTCGACATGCATACCACGAGGGTATTTCGGAACGGCAACTCGCAGGCCGTGCGAATTCCTGCGGATCTGGCCTATGAGCGCAGCGATATGGAACTGGAAATCGAACGCGTTGGTGATGAAATCCGTATCCGGCCGATACGGCGCCCGCTGAGCCGCGTGCTCGAAAAATTCGCAAAATTCGGGCCGGACTTCATGGCCGAAGGGCGTGGCGACCAGGAGCAGGCCGAACGCGAGGGTTTGTGATGCCGCGCTTCATGCTCGACACCAACATGTGCATCTATCTGATGAAGAATCAGCCGGAGCAGGTCGCGAGACGATTTGCGCAGTGTTACACGGGGGACGTCGTCATGTCGGCGATCACCTATGCGGAGCTCGAGTACGGCGTGACCGCATCTGCGAACCGCGCCCGCGAGCGCCGTAATCTCGCTGCATTGATCGAGGATATTCCCGTCGCGCCTTTCGACGCCGCGGCCGCGCAAGCGTACGGTCCGGTCCGCGAGGCAACCCGCGAGCGGAAGAAGGATCACCTCGACAAATTGATCGCCGCTCATGCGGTGTCGCTCGATGTCGTTCTCGTCACCAACAACGAGCGGGATTTCGTCGGCTATCCGGGGTTGCGCCTGGAGAACTGGCTGAACGATTAGCTGAACGACCAGCGCTGGGCGCTGTGGCCGACGGCAACGCGGGCTGTCTGTCCGCCCCGCGCTACCGCCGGAGCCGGCATCAGCACTCGACGATATTCACCGCCAGCCCGCCTCGCGACGTTTCCTTGTACTTCGTCTTCATGTCGGCGCCCGTCTCGCGCATCGTCTTGATCACCGAATCGAGCGACACGTAGTGCGAGCCGTCGCCGCGCAGCGCCATGCGCGCGGCGTTGACGGCCTTCACCGATGCCATCGCGTTGCGCTCGATGCACGGAATCTGCACCATCCCGCCGACCGGGTCGCAGGTGAGGCCGAGGTTGTGCTCCATCCCGATCTCGGCCGCGTTCTCGACCTGACGCGGTGTGCCGCCCAGCACGGCGGCGAGCGCGCCGGCCGCCATCGAGCACGCGACGCCCACTTCACCCTGGCAGCCCACTTCCGCGCCCGAAATCGACGCGTTGAGCTTGTACAGGATGCCGATCGCGGCGGCCGTCAGCAGGAAGTCGATCACGCCCTGTTCGTTCGCACCCGGCGTGAAGCGCGTGTAGTAGTGCAGCACGGCCGGGATGATGCCGGCCGCACCGTTGGTCGGCGCGGTGACGACGCGGCCGCCGGCCGCATTTTCCTCGTTGACGGCGATCGCATACAGGTTGATCCAGTCGACCATCGACAGCGGATCCTGCAGCGCGCGCTCGGGGTTGCCGGTCAGCGCGCGATACAGCTGCGGCGCGCGGCGCTTGACCTGGAACGGGCCGGGCAGGTTCCCGTCGGCCTCCGGGTTGCCGATTCCGCAGCCGCGCGACACGCACGACTGCATCACGGCCCAGATTTTCAGCAGCCCTTCGCGGGTTTCTTCCTCGGTGTGCCACGCGCGCTCGTTTTCCCACATCAGCTGCGCGATCGACTTGCCGGTCGACTCGGTCAGCGCGAGCAGCTCGGCGCCGGTGCGAAACGGATGCGTCATCTGTTCGGCCGCGCTCAGCACCTTCGTGTTCGGCGCGCCGGCCGTCACGACGAAGCCGCCGCCGACCGACAGGTAGGTGCGCTCGACGAGCACTGCGCCGTTCGCATCGGTCGCGCGCAGCTTCATCCCGTTCGGATGCTCGGGCAGCGCCTGCCGGTAGAACGCGATGTTCTCCTTCAGCACGAACGGCACCGGATGCGTGCCGAGCAGCGCGAGCTGCTTCGACGTGCGGACCGCTTCGAGCCGCGCGTCGATCGTCTCGGGATCGACGGTGTCGGGCGCGTCGCCGAGCAGCCCGAGCATCACGCCGCGGTCGGTGCCGTGGCCCTTGCCGGTCGCGCCGAGCGAGCCGTACAGCTCGACCTTCACGTTGGCCGTCGCGTCGAGCATCCCGTCGCGCTCGAGGCCCTGAACGAACATCAGCGCCGCGCGCATCGGTCCGACCGTATGCGAACTGGACGGGCCGATGCCGATCTTGAAGAGGTCAAACACGCTGACTGCCATTTTGATTTCTGCCTTGCTTGAAGAGTAGTGCTAGCGCGCCTGCAGTGGCAGGCACGCGGCCAGCCATGCGGGCGGCATGGGGGATAGCTGCCGCGCGACGCGGGCATAGCGCCCGTCGAGCCGCGCGGCCAGATGAAAGAGTTCGGTGGCGTTTTTCGGGTCCCACTGCCCCGTGTAACCCGGCAAGCCGGCTTCACGGCGCTTCGCGTCGAACGGCACCGGCGAATTCACGAATTCCTCGTGCGTCTTCTCGCCGAGCGCGTACGGCACGAGCCAGTCGAGCGCGGCCGCGAGCGTCGCGCCGTTCGCACCGCGCTCGCGCAGCCAGTTGCGGTTGAAGCGGCGCGCGGCCAGCGCGGCCGTCACCAGCGGCTGCAGGTCGTACACCGCGTAATGCAGCGCGTCGCGTTCGTCGAAATCCCAGGTCTTGCCGTCCGGGCCGATGTTGTCGGCGAGATGCTCGACGAACAGCCGCTGCGCGGCGTTCATCATCTTGCGGTCGCCGAGCGTGAACGCGGACAGCGCGACCAGCTTGATCCGGTGACTCTGCCAGTTGTTGCGCCACGTGCCGGTGAGCGGGCGCTTCTGCGCGTCGATCTGCGCGACATAGCCGGCACCGAGCTTGCCGATGAACGCCGCCGTCGCGTTGCGGGTCTTCACCGGCAGCGCGCTCGCGGTCATGTCGTACGCGACGATCAGGCTGTCGAAGCGCGTCTCGTCGATCGGGTTGAAGCTCGGCTGATAGGTCGACACCCACGCGGACAGGAAGCGGTCGACGAGCTGCAGGTAGCGCGGCGCGTTCGTCACGCGCCATGCGAGCGCGGCGTCGCGCATCAGCTCCATGTCCTTCAGCGCGTCGGCGCTCTGGTCGTAGATGCCTTCGTGCGGCAGCGTGCCTTCCGTGTGCACGCGCGGCATCGCCTTCGGCTGCTCGCCGATGCGCGCGTCGACGCTGCGGATCAGCGCCTGCACGCCCGGCTCGGCCTGGGTCGACTCGCTCGCCTGCAACGCCGGCGCCGCGCAGAAATTCATTGCCGCGTGCGCGCTGCCGGCCGAGCCGAGGCCGACGGCGGCAAACGACAGCGACGCGACGAGCAGCGGCACCAGGCGGCGCGTGGGCGGCCGCTCCTGCGTTGCACCCTGGCCCGGAAACATCGGACGCACCATGCGGAACTCCTTGATTGGCTGGATCGCGTGTGATGTTAGCCGGATTGGCGGACGAACGTGAACCGGTCGGCCGGCGGCGAACGCAAACACCGCACGCAACCGGCGGCTGCGTGCGGTGAGTTCACGTTCGGGGCGCTCCAGTGCGGGGCGAGCGTTATGCGTATTCCGACATCGGCACGCACGAGCAGAACAGGTTGCGGTCGCCATAGGCGTTGTCCGCACGGCCGACCGGCGGCCAGTACTTGTTCGTGCCGAGCGACGCGACCGGATACGCAGCCTGCTCGCGCGAGTACGCATGCGGCCATTCGTTCGCGGTCACGACGGCTGCCGTGTGCGGTGCATGACGCAGCGGGTTGTCCTCGCGGTCGGCGCGGCCTTCCTCGACCGCGCGGATTTCGTCGCGGATCGCGATCATCGCGGCGATGAAGCGGTCGAGCTCTTCCTGCGATTCCGATTCGGTCGGCTCGACCATCAGCGTGCCCGGCACCGGGAAGCTCATCGTCGGCGCGTGGAAGCCGTAGTCCATCAGGCGCTTCGCGACGTCGTCGACGCTGATGCCGCTCGTTTCCTTGAGCGGACGCAGGTCGAGAATGCACTCGTGCGCGACCAGCCCGCCCGGGCCCGAATACAGCACCGGGTAGTGCGGCGCCAGGCGCTTCGCGATGTAGTTCGCGTTGAGGATCGCGGTTTCGGTCGCGGCAGTCAGGTTCTTCGCGCCCATCATCGCGATGTACATCCACGAGATCGGCAGGATCGACGCCGAACCGTAAGGTGCCGCCGACACCGCGCCGATACCGTCTTCCGCGCGCGCGTAGCCGGTCGAACGCTGGTTCGGCAGGAACTTCGCGAGGTGCGCGCCGACCGCGACCGGGCCGACGCCCGGGCCGCCGCCGCCGTGCGGGATGCAGAAGGTCTTGTGCAGGTTCAGGTGCGACACGTCGCCGCCGAACTGGCCCGGCGCGGTCAGGCCGACCATCGCGTTCATGTTCGCGCCGTCGACGTACACCTGGCCGCCGTGCGCGTGCACGATCTCGCAGATCTCGCGGACGTTCTGCTCGAACACGCCGTGCGTCGACGGATACGTGATCATGATCGCCGCGAGGTCGTTCGAGTGCTGCTCGGCCTTCGCCTTGAGATCGGCGATGTCGACGTTGCCCTGCGCGTCGCACGCGACGACCACGACCTTCATGCCGGCCATGTGCGCGGACGCCGGGTTCGTGCCGTGCGCGGACGCCGGGATCAGGCACACGTCGCGATGCGCTTCGCCGCGCGACGCATGGTATGCGTGGATGATCAAGAGGCCCGCGTATTCACCTTGCGAGCCGGCGTTCGGCTGCAGCGACACGGCCGCGTAGCCGGTGGCCGCGACGAGCATTTCCTCGAGCTGGTCGATCATCTCGCGATAGCCGACGGTCTGCTCGGACGGCGCGAACGGGTGGATCCGGCCGAATTCCGGCCACGTGACCGGCAGCATTTCCGACGTCGCGTTCAGCTTCATCGTGCACGAGCCGAGCGGGATCATCGAGCGGTCGAGCGCGAGATCCTTGTCCGACAGGCTGCGCAGGTAGCGCAGCATTTCGGTTTCGGAATGGTGGCGGTTGAACACGTGGTGCGTGAGGTACGCGCTCGTGCGCTCGAGGCCGGGCGGCAGCGCGGCGACGCCGGCGAGGCCCGCGTCCAGTGCGTCGACGGTCGGCGCGGTGCCGCCCGCGGCTTGCGCGAACACGGCGAGGAGGGCGGCGAGGTCGTCGCGGGTCGTCGTCTCGTCGACCGACACGCCGACTTGCGTGTCACTCACGCGACGCAGGTTGATGCGCCTGACCTTCGCGAACTCGTGGACCTGCGCGGTGCGCGCGCCGGTGTCGACCGTCACCGTGTCGAAGAACGTGTCGTTGACGGTCGCGAAGCCGAGCTGCTTCACGCCGGCCGCGAACAGCGCCGCGATGCGGTTCACGCGCAGCGCGATCGTCTTCAGGCCGTGCGGGCCGTGGTAGACCGCGTACATGCTCGCCATGATCGCGAGCAGCGCCTGCGCGGTACACACGTTCGACGTCGCCTTCTCGCGGCGGATGTGCTGTTCGCGCGTCTGCAGCGCGAGGCGCAGCGCGGGCTTGCCCTGCGCGTCGACGGTCACGCCGACGAGGCGGCCCGGCATCTGGCGCTTGAATTCGTCACGCACGGCCATGTAAGCGGCGTGCGGGCCGCCGAAGCCCATCGGCACGCCGAAGCGCTGCGTGTTGCCGACCGCGACGTCCGCGCCCCATTCGCCGGGCGGCGTCAGCACGGTCAGCGCGAGCAGGTCGGCCGCGACGACGACATGGCCGCCGGCCGCGTGGATCGCGTCGGTGAGCGCGCGGTAGTCGCGCACGTCGCCGTTCACGCCCGGGTACTGGAGCAGCACGCCGAACGCGTTGGCTTGCGCGGCGTCGGCCGCCGGGCCCGTCTTGACCTCGATGCCGACCGGCAGCGCGCGCGTGCGGATCACTTCGAGCGTTTGCGGCAGCACGTCGTCGGCGACGTAGAACACGTTCGATTTCGGCTTGCCGGTGCGCTGCAGCAGCGTCATCGCCTCAGCTGCGGCCGTTGCTTCGTCCAGCAGCGATGCGTTCGAGATCGCGAGGCCCGTCAGGTCGGCGACCATCTGCTGGAAGTTCAGGAGCGCCTCGAGGCGACCCTGGGAAATTTCGGGCTGGTACGGCGTGTAGGCCGTGTACCACGCCGGGTTCTCGAGCACGTTGCGCAGGATCACGGCCGGCGTGTGCGAGTCGTAATAGCCCTGGCCGATATACGAGCGGAACACCTGGTTCTTGTCCGCGAGCGCACGCAGCGCGGCGAGGGCTTCGGCCTCGCTCTTCGGTTGCGCGAACGGGCCCAGCGGCAGCGTTTCGGCGCGGCGGATCGAGGCCGGGATCACGGCGTCGATCAGCGCGGCGCGCGACGCGAAGCCGAGCGTGTCGAGCATGGCCTGCTGGCTGGCGGCATCGGGGCCGATGTGGCGTTCTGCGAACGCGTCGTGCGTTTCGAGCGCGGCGAGCGAGAGGGGCGTGCGGTTCATCAGGCGGTCCAGGTGTTCGAGCTTCATGGCGTGATTCTGGTCCCGCGCGGGCCGGCTGCCCGGCCGCGCGCGGTTCGGGTAAGGAAAATTAGTCGATCAGCTTGCTGTACGCGTCGGCGTCGATCAGCTTGTCGGTCGATGCGCCGTCGGCGAGCTTGATCTTGAACAGCCACACGCCGTACGCGTCGCTGTTCACTTCTTCCGGCGAGTTGGCGGCATCTTCGTTGATGGCGACGATCTCGCCGGACACCGGCGAGTAGATGTCGGATGCGGCCTTCACCGATTCGACGACGCCGACGGCGTCGCCCGCCGTCACCGACTTGCCGACTTGCGGCAGTTCGAGGAAGACGATGTCGCCGAGCGTGCTCTGCGCGTGATCGGTGATGCCGACCGTCAGCGTGCCGTCCGCCTCGGTGCGGATCCACTCGTGTTCGTCGGTGTATTTCAGATCGGCCGGGACGTTGCTCATCGGATGCTCCTGGATAAAAGGTGTGTTCGTTATGCTGGCGCGCCGCCGGGGCGCGCCGGATGTGGTTGCGCCGGGCGCCATTTCCCGGCTTTGCCGGGACGCGGCCTGCCGGTCGCTTCCCGGTCGTTACGCAGCGAGGACCTTGCCGTTGCGCACGAACGGCAGTTTTACCACGCGCGCGGGAAGTTGCTTGTCTCGAATCTGCACCTGAACGGTGTCGCCGACCTGGACGGCCGCCGGCACGCGCGCGAATGCGATCGACTCCTGCATCGACGGCGAGAACGTGCCGCTCGTGATCTCGCCTTCGCCGTGCGGCGTGACGACTTTCTGGTGTGCGCGCAGCACGCCGCCCGCCTTGCCGTTTTCCTTCTGCAGGATCAGGCCGACGAATGCGGCGCGCGTGCCGCTGGCTTCCAGTGCGGCGCGGCCGACGAAGTCGCGCGGCGCGGTGAGGTCGACCGTCCATGCGAGGCCCGCGTCGAGCGGGGACACGGTCTCGTCCATGTCCTGGCCGTACAGGTTCATGCCGGCCTCGAGGCGCAGCGTGTCGCGCGCGCCGAGCCCGCACGGGCGCACGCCGTTTTGCTGCAGCGCGTTCCACAGCGCTTCGACGTGCACGGCCGGGACGATCACTTCGAAGCCGTCTTCGCCGGTGTAGCCGGTGCGCGCGATGGTGAGATCGCCGAACGGCGTGCCGGCGACCTGCGCGGCGTTGAACGGCTTCAGCTCGCTCGTCGCGGCGCGTGCGGCCGGCACCGTCGCCCAGGTTTTTTCGCGTGCGTTCGGGCCCTGAACGGCGACGATCGCGAAATCGCGGCGCTGCGCGATGGTCAGGCCGTAGCCGCCTTGCTGGTTGAGCTGGGCGAACCACGCGATGTCCTTCTCGGCCGTGCCGGCGTTGACGACGACGCGGAAGAAGTCTTCGGTGAAGTAATAGACGATCAGGTCGTCGATGACGCCGCCTTCCGGATTGAGCAGGCACGAGTACAGCGCCTTGCCGGGGGTCTTGAGCTTGCCGACGTTGTTCGCGATCGCGTGCTCGAAGAACGCGCGCACGCGGCTGCCGGTGAAATCGACGACGCACATGTGCGACACGTCGAACATGCCGGCGTCGGTGCGCACGGCTTCGTGTTCTTCGATCTGCGAGCCGTAGTTGACGGGCATGTCCCAGCCGCCGAAGTCGACCATGCGGGCATTGAGCGCGCGGTGCGCGGCGTTGAGCGGGGTTTGATTCAGTGCAGTCATCGAGGCCTCAGGCAAGGCGCTTGCGCGCGGGTCAGAACGGCCATGTGCGGAGCGTCGCGGCCTTGGCGGCCTGCGAAACGATCCGGTACATGCCCCTCTGTCCTCGATACCTGAGAGATTGCGCCGCCATGCCGGCGAGCGCGCGCCCCTTCGGTGGGCAGCTTGCCCTGCGCAGCATGTGCGCAGCGGGCTACTGCCGCTCTCCAGAGTGCGGGGAATGCGGCCCGCGCAGTGCGCGGACGGGATTCCCCGACGCGGTCGGTCCTTTTGCCTGAGAGTTTGCGGGTGTGCCCCTTCGGCGGCGCGACCGGCGTTGCTTAGCTACGCGGTCACACGCTCTCCCGACGCGTGCGGGCGACTGTACGCGAGCGGGTGGGCGTTGTCAATTTGAGCAAAAGAATGTCGCTTCGCGACAAGCGGCGCGCGTGGGGTGCCGCCGCTTTCGCGAGCGCGGGCCGGCGCGGTGCGGGCGCAGGCACGCCCGGATTATTCGCCGATCGCGCGCGCGGCCGTGTCGAGCTCCTGGTTCAGCACGCGCTGCTCGTCGCCGGACAGGCCGCCGTTGTGCTGCCCGGACATGTCGTTCGCTTCCTGGCGGATCACGTCGAGGCGGTGGTGCAGCTGCGCGCCGTACGGCGGCGGGTAGTAGCCGCCGTTCACGCGCGTGTCGATCCGGCGGTGCAGGTTGTCGATCCGGCCCTGGACCTCCTGCATGCGGTCATTCGCGATGACCTGCGGATTCGGTCGCGGCGGAGGCGGCGGGGCCTGCCGGGCCGGCCGCTGCGGCTGCACGACACAGGCCGCGAGCGAGGAAACCAGGACGCAGCATGCCGCTGCGCGAATCAACCGTTGCATCACATTCTCCTGACGGTTTGGTGTCGGATCGACTTTTTGAGAAACGCGTCAGACCGGCCGACCGCTGACTTTCGTTCCCGCACCATTTGTAACGGAATGTTGGGGATCGGCCCGGCGCGGCGGCTGACGCATGGCCGCGGCCGGCGCGCGGCGCGGCTCGGGACGGCCGCTGCGGCCGCGCCGGCACCGACCCGGCCGGCACCCGTCAGACGGTGCGGCGCACGAACGGTACCCGGCGGCCTTCGTGTTCGCTCTGCGCGGCGAGCTCGATGATCGTCATCACGTCGACGGCGTCCTGCGGCGTGACAGGGAACGGCGCGCCGTCGTGAACCGACGCGGCGAGCGCGCGATAGAACTCCGCGTACTGGCCGTCGAGCGTGGGCACCGGCCGTTCGACTTCGAGCTCGCCGTCGAGCACGCGCAGCACGCCGGGCGGGTTGCCGCCGCCGAACTCGACGTGGTCCGGCGTGAGCCCGGCCTTCAGCTGGTCCTCCTGCGTGTCGAGCCCGAACTTCTGGTAGCTGCCGCGCGTGCCGTGCAGCGTGAAGCGCGCGGGCTCGATCGCCGACAGCGCGCTCGCGTGCAGCGCGACGTCCTTGTCCGGATAGCCGAGCAGCACATGCACGAAATCGGGCGCCGTACCGTTGTCGCGGCGCGTCTTGACCGTCGCGCTGACCGTTTGCGGCAGCCCGAACAGCGCGAGCGCCTGGTCGATCAGGTGCGGGCCGAGGTCGAGCAGCAGGCCGCCGCCGCGCGCGGGCTCCTCGCGCCAGCGGGTGCGGGGGGTCGGGCGGAAGCGGTCGAAGTGCGACGCGAAATAGGTCACCCGGCCGAGCTCGCCGGATTCGACGACGCGCCGTAGGGTGAGGAAGTCGCCGTCCCAGCGGCGGTTGTGGAACGGCGCGAACAGGCGGCTGCGCGCGTTCGCGAGCCGCGCGAGCGCGAGCGCCTCGTCGGCGGTGAGCGTGACCGGCTTGTCGACGACCACGTGGCGGCCGGCTTCGAGTACCTGGCGCGCGAGCGTGAAGTGCGTGTCGTTCGGCGTGGCGATCACCACGCAGTCGATGTCGTCGAGGCCGAGCAGCGTGTCGAGATCGGGAACGATGCGCGCGCCCGGATACGCGGCGCGTGCGCGATCCGCCTGGCCGGTCGCGATCGCGGCGACCTCGGTGCGGCCGCTCGTGGCGATCACGGGCGCGTGGAACGTCGCGCCGGCGAAACCGAAACCCATCAAACCAATCCTGAGCAATGACGACATGGCAATCCCTGGCTGCGTACGAAACGAAAGAAGGGCGCGCCGTGAAGGCGCGAGGACGACCGGCTATTTTGGCATGGCGCGGCGGCATGCACCGTCGTCATCGGCAAAGTGCGCGGCGGGAGGCGGCATTTGCGCGGGTGCAGCGGGCGCGTGGCGCAAACCGGCGAGCGCAGGTCGCGGCCGGCCGGGTGGCAGATCGTGCAATCGGCGCGCTGCTGCGCGCCTTGACTAGCGCGGCCAACTTGCCCGTCGTGCCCGTAGCGCTTGCTGGTGCGACGGTCGTCCATTGTGGCCCAACTGGCCCTGAATGGGGCCCGATTGGCCGTCCGGACAAGGACTGAACGAGCATCGCCGGAAGCCAGAACAAGGACCGGAGAAGGGGGACAAAAAACGGGGGGCAAAACAGGAGCAAACCGGGGACAACACGGCAAGCCGCCTGTGCGGCCCCATCCGGCGGGGGCTCGCCAAAAGCGCGCCGCCGACGTGTTAACATGCGCGTCCTGCTTCGCGTGTCCGCCTGCATTCCAGGCCTGCCGCGCGCGGCATCCTCTCCCGGCGTTCGCCGTCAACCGCAACATCATCCGCCATCATGTCCGCAGGCCTCAACCCCGCTCAGAATGAAGCGGTGCGCTACCTCGACGGTCCCTGCCTCGTGCTCGCCGGCGCGGGCAGCGGCAAGACCCGCGTGATCACGCAGAAGATCGCGCACCTGATCGAAGCGAAAGGCTTCGAGCCGCGCCACATCGCGGCCGTCACGTTCACGAACAAGGCTGCCGCCGAAATGCGCGAGCGCGTGTCGAAGCTGCTGGAAGGCAAGACGCTCACCACGCCCGGCAAGGAAGGCCGCAAGGTGCCGGTCAACCAGCTCACCGTGTGTACGTTCCACTCGCTCGGCGTGCAGATCCTGCGCCAGGAAGCCGAGCACGTCGGCCTGAAGCCGCAGTTCTCGATCATGGATTCGGACGACTGCTTCGGGATGATCCAGGAACAGCTCGGCACCACCGACAAGGGTCTGATCCGCAAGATCCAGAGCATCATCTCGCTGTGGAAGAACGGCCTGATCATGCCCGACGAGGCGATGGCGATCGCGGCCAACGAGGACGAGCACCAGGCCGCGATCGTTTACCGTAACTACGTCGCGACGCTGCATGCTTACCAGGCGGTCGACTTCGACGACCTGATCCGCCTGCCGGCCGAGCTGTTCGCGAAGAACGAGCAGGTGCGCGACCGCTGGCAGAACAAGCTGCGCTACCTGCTGATCGACGAGTACCAGGACACCAACGCGTGCCAGTACGAGCTCGTGAAGCTGCTCGCAGGCAAGCGCGCCGCGTTCACCGCGGTGGGCGACGATGACCAGGCGATCTACGGCTGGCGCGGCGCGACGCTCGAGAACCTCGCGCAGCTCGGCAAGGATTTCCCGAACCTGCACTTGATCAAGCTCGAGCAGAACTACCGGTCGACCGTGCGGATCCTGACCGCCGCGAACAACGTGATCGCGAACAACCCGAAGCTGTTCGAGAAGAAGCTGTGGTCCGAGCACGGGATGGGCGACTCGATCACCGTCACGCCGTGCAACGACGAGGAGCACGAGGCCGAATCGGTCGTGTTCCGGCTGTCCGCGCACAAGTTCGAGCGGCGCGCGCAGTTCCGCGACTACGCGATCCTGTATCGCGGCAACTTCCAGGCGCGGATCTTCGAGCAGGTGCTGCGGCGCGAGCGGATCCCGTACGTGCTGTCGGGCGGGCAGTCGTTCTTCGACAAGGCCGAGATCAAGGACCTGTGCGCGTACCTGCGCCTGATCGCGAACGCCGACGACGATCCCGCGTTCATCCGCGCCGTCACGACGCCGCGCCGCGGGATCGGCAACACGACGCTCGAGGCGCTCGGCTCGTTCGCGGGGCAGGCCAAGGTGTCGCTGTTCGAGGCCGTGTACATGGGCGGGATCGAGGCGCGGCTGTCCGCGCGGCAGGTCGAGCCGCTCCGGATGTTCTGCGACTTCATCCAGCGCCTGACCGATCGCGCGGACAAGGAGCCCGCGACCGTCGTGCTCGACGACATGATGGAGGCCATCCACTACGAGGCCTACCTGTACGACGCGTTCGACGAGCGGCAGGCGCAGTCGAAGTGGCAGAACGTGCTCGAGTTCCTCGAATGGCTGAAGCGCAAGGGCACCAAGCCCGAGACGGAAGCCGTCGACGGCGAGGCGGAAGGGTTCCACAACGCGGACGGGCTCGCGGACACCGGCAAGAACCTGCTCGGCCTGATCCAGACCGTCGCGCTGATGTCGATGCTCGAGGGCAAGGAGGAGGATCCGGACGCGGTGCGACTGTCGACCGTCCATGCGTCGAAGGGGCTCGAGTATCCGCACGTGTTCCTGGTCGGCGTCGAGGAGGGCATCATGCCGCACCGCGGCGGCAGCGAGGACGACGGCCCCATCGACAGCGAGCGGATCGAGGAGGAGCGCCGGCTGATGTACGTCGCGATCACGCGCGCGCAGCGCAGCCTGCATCTGAACTGGTGCAAGAAGCGCAAGCGGGCACGCGAGACGGTCGTGTGCGAACCGTCGCGCTTCATCCCCGAGATGGGGCTCGACGAAGCGCCGCCGCCGACGCCGGAGGAGGCGCCGATGACGCCGAAGGATCGGCTCGCGAGCCTGAAGGCACTGCTGCAGAAGTGACGGGCGCCGCCGCTTCGGCACGGTAAAAGAAAACCCCTGCGATGCGTGAGCACCGCAGGGGTTTTTTCTTACCGGGCGGCGTTACTTCGCCGCGTTGACCATGTAGTCGACGGCTGCCTTCACGTCGGCGTCGGACGCATTCGACCCGCCCTTCGGCGGCATCGCGCCCTTGCCGTGCAGCGCGTAGTTGTAGACGGTATCCATCGACTCCCTCAGGCGCGGCGCCCAGTCTTCCTTGCTGCCGAACTTCGGCGCGCCCAGCACGCCGGCCGCGTGACACGCCTGGCACACCTGCGTGTACAGCGCCTTGCCGGCCGATGCGGCGTCGGCGCTGGTCGGCGCGGCCGCGGGCTTTTCGCCGGCCTTCGGAATCGCGGCGATCGCGGCCATTGCCGCGGCGGCCTGTGCATTCGATGCGTCGGCGCCCGATGCGCTTGCGGTACCGGCCGCGCCGCTCGCGGCCTGCGCCGCGTTGGCGGCCGGTGCGGCCGGCTCGGGGAAATTCGCGCCGTCGTTGTTCGCCATGTAGACGATCGCCCGCGCGATTTCATAGTCGCTGACGTCGTCGGGACTCGTGCCGCCGCGCGGCGGCATCGCGCCCTTGCCCGACAGCGCCGTCTTCAGCAGCGTGTCGAAGCCCTGCGAGATGCGCGGCGCCCAGTCGTCCTTGTTGCCGACCTTCGGCGCGCCGGCGGCGCCGGTGCCGTGACAGGTCACGCACACGGCCTTGTAGACTTCCTCGCCGGTCTTGTATGTGCGCGGCGCATTGGCGTCCTTCACCTCGACCTGGGCGATCGGCGCGATCCGCGCGGCGACCTGCTGGTCGGATAGTGCATCGGTGCCCGCGCCCGAACGGAACGCATGGTTGGCATAGGTGGCAAACAGGACGATCACCACGATCGGAATCGCGAACGACGCGATGATGACGGCAATCAGCTGACCGGGAGTTTTGACGGGAGATTCGTGGGGTGCTTCGCTCATGCTTGCCTCGTCTCCGTGAATAGGAATTGTGAGCGCGGTGCAACGGCAAAAGGGCAGTCCAATGAAGCTCGGACGATTATAGACGGAACGTTTACATCACGGCGAGCGGTCCGGAGGCGCGTGTTTACCCGCAGGAATGGGGGCCTGACGACGATTCGGCGCGCAAGGTGGACGCGTCATGGGAAACCGGGTATCCTTGCCGTCTTGCCAATGGTGGGCGGCCGGTTTATCGGGGTCGTTTCACTGTCGCACTGTCATATGCGCCCGTAGCTCAATGGATAGAGTACTGCCCTCCGAAGGCAGGGGTTGCTGGTTCGATCCCAGCCGGGCGCGCCAAGCCTGATAAGGCTTTCAGCAGTTCTTCCCTCCGTCGGACAGTCTCATTGCAGCTAAATTGCAGCTAGCGTTGGCGCCGGCTCGATCATTAGCGGTGCGGCCCACTGCGCCAAGTGGTCTGCCGACAGGTGCGCGTACCGCTGGACCATTTCCAACGTTTCCCATCCACCGAGCTCCTTAAGTACCTGGAGCGGCGTGCCGCGTTGCACATGCCAACTCGCCCACGTGTGGCGTAGATCGTGCCAGCGGAAATCACGGATCCCGGCACGTTTCAAGGCCTTGCGCCAAGCAGCCGTCACGGTCTGATACACCGGTCGGCCCTGGTACACGAACACGCTATCGACGAACTCGGGTGCGCGTTTTTTCGCACGCTGACGCAGCAGCACTGCGATCGCCGTATCGGACAGGGGCACCGTGATCGCCTTCTTTGCCTTCGCCTGATCTGGATGGATCCATGCGACGCGCCGCACGATGTCGACCTGTGACCACTGCAACCCGGTCACGTTTGAGCGCCGCAAGCCCGTCTCGAGGGAGAAGCGGGCCATTTCGGCCAAGTGATCCGGCAGTTCCGCAAGCAGCCGCTCGGCCTGCGGTTGCGTCAACCAGCGGATCCGCTTCTGCACGACCTTTGCGTTCTTCGTGACCGGCACGCGGTCCAACCATTCCCACTCGACGGCCGCGTTCAGTACGGCTTTCAACACGCCAATTACGCGCGTCACGGTGCCAGCGCTTACATGCTGGTCGGTCGTTACGACCCCGCGCTTCGTGCGGATGACCTTTGGTTCCCTCCTTTTCGCTTGGGCGATCGCGTCGATTCGGTCGCGGTCGATGTCGATCAACGCGACACCAGACAGATGTTGATCGAGCCATCGCAGATGAGTCTTCGACGTTTCCAGGCTCGGTAGACCTTCGCGGTCGCTAACGTAGCGGACGACCGCGTCGTTCCAGGTGTATCTCGGCTTCATGCCGAGTCGAGCTTGGTTCCACAAATCCACCTTCAGCCGGTCGTGGAATTCCTGCGCTTGCTCTTTGTTACTTGTGCCAGTGCTTCCCTGTAGCGGCGTTCCGCCGCCAGGGGGGTACAGCTTGTATTGCCAGTTTGGACTGGTCTTTCGTTTATAGAGCGACATTTTTTGACTTCCTCCTGCTGATCGCCCTGCACAACTCGCGGGACCCATTCTCCGGCGAGGTAGCGCTGCAGAGCAACTATCGAGAACTTCCAGCGCTTGCCAACCTTGCAACCCGGCAGCATGCCGGCCTTGGCTTTCATGCGCACCGTCTCGGGATGTGCGCCGAGTAGTGCAGCCGCTTGCGCAAGATCAACGGTGCTCAAAGGACCATCTTCCGGTCGTGACGCAAGAGAGGGACACGCAGAACAACCCGTGGATCCGTGGCATGTGCTGTTTTTCATGGGTAAGTTATTGATTGGTAAGGATTTCATGTGCCACGGATTGCCACGAAAAACCCGTGGTGAGGCCTGCTAACCCGTGGCTCAAAAAATAGGCAGGTGTCCAAACCCGTGGCAAAACGGCCATAACCTGTGGCGTCGCGTCTGGGTCGAGTTTTTGCACTTCTCCGCCTTCTTTCTTCTTCTTTTTCAATGATTTAAAGAGAAGAGAGAAAGGGGCTGCGGCGATCGGCGAGGAAACCGGACACGTGGCAAAATCACCCCAACCCGTGGCAAATTCGGGGTGACCTGTGGCGGGTGTCCTCTCAACAATCAAGGACTTACGAGAGCAGACCCCCGAATTCCACGGTTTTTTTGCGCTGCGTGTGCTTTCCCGATGGCGAAATATGCCCGTGCAGCGTCGCGACGCCATCGTTGCCGGCGTTTGGCGGCGGACGAGCGGTGCCGGAGCCCGGACAGCGGCGCGCAGACGGTCGGTTGACCACGAGGGCGTTTTCGCGCGGCGAATGGGCTGCACGGTCATGCGCGGGTTCCCTGCACGGCGTCGGTGGCCAGATCGTCACGGACCGCCACATACAATCCGAACGTGGCGAGCCGCTCGAGCGAGATCGGCATCAGGTGCGCGACGCGACGGGTGTAGATGCGCCGCTCGACTTCCTTCTCACCCACCACGACGCCAGCGTGCTTGAGCTGCGCCTTGAACACGCGGTCGGATTTCACCGGCAGGCCGTTCCATTTGTCGCGCAGTGCGCTCGTGTGCGCGAGGTGGTCCATTACGTGACCCGTGCGCAGCAGGAGGCAAAATTCGCCGTCGACGGTGTCGAACGTGAACGGGTGCTTGTAATTGCCGCTGTCGATCTCCGACAGGATGGTTTCCATGATCCAGACCCACGGTTCGCGATCGGCGCTGGTCTCGGCGATATGGCCGTTCATCTCGGCGAGCAGATCGCGCGGGAAGTCGCCTGCGGCCGGATCCACACCCGCGAACTCGGTCAGGTAGCGCCAGGCGAGCGCCACGGCCGCATAGTTGCCGGCCATGCGCCGGGCACCGTCGTCCTCGCCGCTCGCCCGACAGTTGGCGAGCGCCTCATCGAGCAGCGTCCCGTACTGTTCACGTACCGCCCGCTTGTCCAGGCTCGCGAGAAACTCGAGCCAGGGCCGCACCGGGAAGCGCGGCAGATCGTCCGGCATAAGCGGCCCGCGCTTGCTGGTCAGGGTGGTGCGCACCAGCTTGCCGAGCAGGCTCCTGACCGGCACGTCCTCGCCGGCGAGCATCACCGGCGCGCACAGCAGATATTCGGTCATGTCGCTGCCGCGGCGGGTGACGGTGTACTGGTAGTTCTCCTGCAGCAGGCCCACGGCCTTGTCGATCACGTCCTGCCGGCGCGCGGACAGCTCTTCCCAGCCGACCGGGTGACTGGTGTGGCTGATGCTGGTGAGCAGCCGAAATTCGGTCTGCAGGCTCTGGCCGGAGAACATCGTGAAGGCGATCGACCGCTCGAGCCGCTTGATCAGTGTGGACTTGCCGGCACCCTTGTTAGCCTGAATCGTCAGATGCGGCCAGAAGCCCAGCAGGGCCTTCAGATGGCCGCCCAGCGCCCACACGAGCGGGATCGTTGCGGCGTTCTGCTTGAAGGTCGTCTGGTACGCGCTGATGATGCGGCGTGCATCGCTGACGGGACCACTCGGAAACGTCAGGTTGTGATACGGACACTGCTTGTCCGCTTCGGTGAAATAGCAGTCGGGCCCTTCGTTGACGATCAGGCGCCCGTCGCGCCACGCCAGGCCGACGAAGTTCGCGGCCTGGCGGGCGCCCAGGTCGGCGCCGCGCTCCAGGATGTTGACCATGCGCTTGAACGGTGCAGGCGCAAAGATCCAGCCGAGTTTGGCCCACTGGTCGATGTTGTTGAACTGCTCGTCGGTCATGACGCGCCGGATGAGCGTCGGCCCGTGGCGCGCCGATTGGGCGCTCACGGCAAAGTACACGGTGGGGGCCTGGTCGGCGTCACCGGTCATCGTGGAGGTGGCACTGGCCACAGATACGCGGCTCATGCCGGCAATCCGGAAGCCGCATAGATCGGTCATAACGGGCGTCTCGACGCCTGATTCCTCGTTACGGTCCATTTTGGTGATGTAGCTCGTGAAGTCGGGCCGTACACGAAAGCGCCAGTACTGCGCGAAGTCGTGCGACGGCAGGAACAGACGCGGCCGGCCGCGGCGGGTGGCGTCGCCGGCTAGACCCGCGATCAGCCAAGGCTCGAACTGCTCGAGCGCGCGGGCGAGCTCAGCAGGCCCGCGCAGCTGCAGGTAGTCGTTCACGTCGTTGATGGGTTTGGGTGTTTTCTCACCATCCGCGAGATCGGCCAACCACCCGGCCTGATCGACCAGCACGGCGCTGATGTTCAGGCTCGTGAGCCGCTCGTAGAGCGCCCACGCAGCTTCCGGCCCGGGCCGGTGCCCGGCACGCGGATGGCCGTCGGGGAAGGGCGCGTCGTTGTCCAGGCAGATCACGACCTGCTTGCCGCGCAGGAACGCGAAATCAATTGCCTCGACGTTGGCCAGGCCGCGCAGCGCGAGTGCGGCCACACCTGGCAGTGCACATGTATCGACCGACAGCGCATTGATCGCGCTCTCGAGGAGATAGACGCGCCGGGCCCGCTCGAGCCGGCGCGTGTCGGCACTCCAAAAATAGCCGGTCTTCTCGCCCTGAGTCTGTGTCTTGACGCCACCGTTAAGCACCGGATCGACATAGCGCAGGTCGACCGCGACGATGCGCGCGTCACCAGGCGCACGCACGATGAACGCCGCGGCGGGCCCACCGTGGCCGACGTCACCTGCGGCGACCTTCGCGCTGGTCCAGGTGTTGAAGCCAAGCGTGCGGGCCCGGATGGCGGCATCGATCGCGGCGCCCGAAATGCTGCGGCCGACGAGATAGTCGCGCACCGATTCACGCTCGGCGAGACACCGATCGGCGATGTATTCGACGGTAGACTTGTCGCGCCGCTCGGCCGGTGCCGGCCGGTCAAGTGGCAAGCCATATGCGTCGTGCAGGAAACGCACCGCGTCGGCAACTGAGCCCCCGCGGCTATACATCACCAGATCAATGCACGAGCCACCGGCGCCGGCGCTGTGATCCCGCCAACCGGTACCGTGCTTCGGGTGGTCCACATAGATCGACAGCGACGGGTTTTTATCGTCGTGCTGCGGCGAGTGGTAGAGCGCGCGCTCGCCGCCGCGGCCGCGTTTCAGGCCGAGGCGCTCGGCCAGATCGTGCAGGTCGATGCGCTGCTTGAGTTCGTCGATGGTGGCCATCGTCAGCGGACCTGCTCGCCAGAGGGCGGGAATACCGCGAGCTGATTGGCGGCGAGCTGGCACATCGCGACCTGCAGTTCTGTGCGCGCGGTGATCGCATCGTCGAGCATGGCGCGCAGTCGCCACCGATGCTGATCGAGATTGCGGTTCGCGTGCGCGATCGCGAGGATACGCGACGCGCCGGTGCCGGCCGGCACTCCGGAGGCCAGATGCGTGACGATCCATTTGTCGGGATGACCGTCCGGTAACGCCGATTCGGCGTGCAGACCGAACACCGCCCCGACCTCGTTCGGTACGCTCACCGGCTCGCCGACGACCGTATGGAGCCCCGTATCGGTCAGCAGCTCGTAGCGGATCGTGAATGTGTTGGACATGGTCATCACCCTCGCGGCGGCACGGACCAGGCGAGCGCGCTCACCAGGACAACAAGACCGGTGAGGTCGAAGGCGAACGCAATCCCGTGTGGCTGACGCACACTGAGCCGGCACAGGGCCGCTGCAACCAGCGCGTGGATACCGGCGCAACAAAACACGAGCATCAGCAGCGAGCCGATGCCGAAAACGTAGGGCTTCATGGTGGAGTTCCTTGTAAGCGCCGGCCGGCCAGCCGGCGCGGCGTTATTCGTCGAGGTCGTTGGCGGCCGAGCGCTTGACGTCGAATGCGCGTCGCGAGCGGACCTGTTCGCGCTCCTGCATCGCGCGGGCGGCGGATTCGACGACCAGGCGGACCGCGCGGTGGCGCATCGACGCCTCGAAATCGCCGACCATGCGCAGGCGGTGCCAGGCCGCGCGCAGGTCGAGTTCGGTGAGCGGGGCGCGCATCGGCTCAGTGCAGCAGGATCGACGTGAGGACGGGCATGCCGGCGTCGAAGTCCCAGCGACACTCGAGCGCATCGCCCAGGCGCCGTGCGATGTCGACGAACACGAACGGGTCGACGTTGGCGCGCCAGAGCGTGCACAGGTAATCGTGGCGCTGGTCGAGCGACAGGGTGTCCAGATCGAACGCAAGCGTGACCGGATCGGCAGCAGAGCGGGCCATGGCGGATGTCTCCTCAGGCGACCAGTGATTGCTGTTTGAGGGCCGGCGCAACGGTTTCGAGCGCGCAGACCGGCATACCGAGCAGGCGGGAGACGTGCTGCAGGTTCGCGTAGAGCTCGAGCGCAAGGCCGCGCTCGGTCACGCGGGACAAGTCGCGGGCCAGCGAGCCGCGATAGCGCAGGGCAGCCAGCCGTTGGGAGACGGTGAGGCGGCCGGTCTGCTGCGGCACGAGCCGGCCCTCGAGCACATCGAGCACCCACGCCCGAAAAGCCTTGGCGCGATCCGTGCGGGCGAGCATGCCGAGCAGGTAGCAGCCGCGGGGGCTGAAGATACGTACCGGCTGGCGACCGCCGGCAGTGTCGAGCTCGACGACTTGGGTCATCGCGTCGGTGAACTCGTCGGCGTTGCGGTCGTACAGCTTCGAGATTGCAACAGGTGCATCCGAGTAGCCTAAGGCGTCAGCAATTTGCTTACCCCTTAGCCACGGGACGTTGCGGATATCGACGACGTCGAACTCGACGGATTCGAACACGAGGACGGCAGAAGAAGCGGGGTGCCGCATGGGGATCACTCCTTTTACGGGTAAAGAAAGCCCCTCGCGCCGAATAGGCACGATGCAGGGGGAGCAACACAAAGGTGGTTAGGGCGTTAGCCGAGGGGCGCGCGAGTTCGGCAACGGGTTGTCGACGTGCGCCGGCGGGAGATCATCGATTTGGGAGCGCGCATCGTGAGGGAGGCGTTCGAGCACTCGAAGGCCTTACCAGTCTGGTAACCCCTCTGCCACCTCACGTGATACGCGGTGATGACGTTGAGCTCGAAAGTTGCGGACCTGAGGGCGGTAGATTCAACGCGGTACGGCACGAATGTCTCCTTTCTTCGGGCAAAACAAGGCCCTCGCGCCGTTCGGGCACGATGGTGGGACAACAGCTAAAACAGTTACGGGGCTAGACGGGTAACTCGAGCTGCTGCTCGAGGCGCTCGCGCACGTGGGGTGAAAGAGGGAGCTTCAGCGCGAGATTGGGCGTCGCGGAGGGCGACAGGGTGCGGGCGAATTCCATGTTGACGATGTATGTGTGGCCGCAGTCGACGTTCGTGCACTGGTACGTGACTTCCCGCAGCGTCAGCGACAACTCGCGACTGCTGCGTGCGTTCGCGCGGGTGCGGCAGTGCGGGCAACGGTTCAGGATTCGCATGAATATCTCCGGTCGGGGCGACATTCGCCGTAGCCGCGGCGGGCGCACTCACAGTGCACGCCGACTTCGCCGAGCGTTGCGACGGCATCGAGGTATTTGCGGGTGACGAGGACAAAGCCGATGGCGGCAACCAGCTTGTCGATCTTGTCGATGACGACGCCCTGCGTTCCGCTCAGGAAACGGCTGATCTGGGAATCGTCCCAGCCGAGCGCGATTTGCACGTCGTGACGCCTGGGGCCATGCAGCGCCTGGCGCAGTGCCGGCTCGATGAGCGCAGGGGTTCGCATTGATCAACGGTCCTCAACGGGAGTTGCGGGCGCTTGAGCGGCGCTTCCCATAACCTTGTCGTGGTAGGGGCCCAGGCCCTGTCGGAACACGGCACTGGCGGTACGCGACAGGGTGCAATTCGTGCGGGCCGCGAGTATTTCGAGCATCTGACGCTCCTCGGGCATCAGGCGAAACAGTACCGGTTGAGGAGATAAAACCCCGCGCGGCTGGCGGCGACGGCCTTGGTAGTCGGTCATGGCGGCTATACTTTCATCCAGTAGTAATACGTTACGGTAAGGCAAGTGTAATGGGCTCGAAAGCGCCCGTCAATACGTTTTGGGATCAGATGAGCACAATAGGCTCCCGATTGCGGGAAGAGCGCTTACGGATTGGGCTAAGCCAAGAGGAATTCGCAGCAGTGGGCGGCGTGCTGAGGCGTGCGCAATCGAACTACGAGTCGGACGAACGATCGCCAGACGCTAGGTACCTCACTGCCGTAGCGGAACTAGGCGTCGACGTGCTGTACGTTTTGCGCGGCATAAAGGCCGGGCATGGTGGAGAGGCTCCTACTGCAACCTCGTTCGACGCGGACGAGAGAGAACTCATAGAAGACTATCGGCAACTCAACCCCGCCGGCAAAGCCTCGCTCCAGGCCTTTCTCACCAGTTGCTTTAACTCGGGAGTGATGCTTCAGACGGATGACTCGCCTCGGCGGGCAAAGCGCCTTGCCGAGAACCGGATGGCAGGTCTAGACGAGCGTTCGGCCGATATATTGCGTCGCGCGAAAGCCATGATTGACGAGCATCGGGCCACGCAAGGAGGACGTAAGGCGAGGCAACCGAAAGGAAACAGCAGCGATCCCGACTAACGCACCGTCAGTTCGCGAGCGGCATACGATCGGTAACGTAGCAAAGGGGGAAAGCGCTCACGCGGCGTTTTCCATAATCTTTCGCGGTAGGAGCCGGGACGCTGAAGGAACATGGCACCGGCGGTACGCGACAGCGTGACTCAAATGGTTATGCCAATTTCAGGTAATGACGTCTTGAATGGTGTTGGGAGAAGACTTCGGGAGGAGCGCATGCGAATCGGGCTCAGCCAAGCCGAATTTGCTGCGCTCGGTGGCCTGCAACCGCGCGCGCAACTCAATTACGAATCCGGCGCGCGGTCGCCCGATGCGAACTATCTCGGCGCGTTAAAAGACATTGGGGTCGATGTTCTGTATGTCTTGACGGGCGAGCGCACTGCGGCGGTCCTGTCGGACGATGAGAACGAAGTGGTTGGTGGCTACCGTCAACTGGGCCAAACTGGGCGGACGGCAGTCCAGCATCTGATCCGCACGTTTTTGGCGAACAGTCCCGCGAACGCCGCGAATGAGTCCGGCGTTCCGGCCGAACGCCGAGTGAAGCGGCTCGCCGAAAACCGGATGGTCGGACTGGACGATCATGCGGCTGACGTGGTGCGTCGAGCAAAAGTGGTGGTCGAGCAATTCAAGGCCGAGCGGGCTGGGTGCAAGGCGAAGGGACCGACGGGGCAAGGCGGTGATTCCGAGTGATCTGTACCAGCGGATCATGGCATATGGTCCGCCCCGTATACATCAACACTGCAGAGTTCGTGCACATAGGAGGACGCATATGGTCAATGCACCTGTGACGCAACCAGAGGACATCAAGCGGTCCGTAAAAGCAGATGCCTCGTCCAAGGCGACGCGCAAATCCACGAACGTATCGCTTCCAGCAGATTTGCTCGAGCGCGCCAGGGAACTGAACGTCAATCTATCGCGGGCCAGCGAACGTGGTTTGCGTGAAGAGATCATGGCGGCCGAGGCGCGCGTCTGGGCCGACAAGAACGCTGACTTCATTGCCGAAATGAATGCACGCATCGAGCGTGACGGCTTGCCTTTGGAAGACGGCCGGATGTTTTGATGGCGCGTTTCGACCTTTACAAGAACCCGTCGACACGATCCAGGATCACGTCCCCGTTTCTGCTCGATGTGCAAAGCGATCACCTGGGCGACCTCATCTCGCGCGTCGTCATTCCATTGACGCGTGTGGTCGGCAATTACACTCCGAGCAAGGTCGCGCAGGATCTCTCGCCGATCATTTATATCGCGGGGGAGCCATTCGTGCTGGAGACGCCGTTGCTTGGCGCGTTCAGGACAAGCGAGCTGGGCCGGGCGATTGGCACGCTCAAAGATGAGCGCGACAGGATCAGTGCTGCACTCGAACGCCTATTTGGCGCTTACTGATCCCTCTCCGTTACGTTGACGAGCCGCCAGCATCTTGCTGGCGGCGCAATTCCCGCAGTGCGTCGCCGAGGTCCTTCAATGCGGCTTCGGCCAGTTCGAGCGCTGTTGCGCCGTCGTCTGCCGCGGACTGGGGCAGTGTCCGAATGACCGCGAGACTGCGGTCGAACTCCCAAATGACATGTCGCAACGCGATGCCGCGGCGGGTGAGTCGCAGGCCGTTGCGCCCCGGCGAGCGTTGCACGAGCCGGAAACCGAGTAATCGCTCTAGCTGAGCGATCTTGCGACTGATGGCTGCCCGTCCGATGCCCGTTGCGTTTGCGGCGGCCGCAAAGGTTTCGTGGCTGACGATTTCGCGGAAATCCCGCAGCAAATTCCAGTTAAATTTTTCACGACGTTTTTGGATCGCCATGTCGCGAGAACCCTTACGCGGCGGGCGTTTGGGCGTGTTGGTTTCGACCCATTGAGCATAGAAAGGTGACTTTACAGTCACGTTATGTTGACTTTTACGATCCGTTTTCAACTGTTAAGAATTCTGTCTTAATGGCGGGTAACCGTTTTCCGTGAGACCGGTGTTTCACGGCGAGTGGTTTCCAGGTGTTTTTGTCAGGCAAGACAAGGTTGGTAGGAGACATTGAATGAAGGAACAGCGCGAGCATGTCGGGAATGGCAAGACCATTTCATTCGAACAAGCCCATGTCATCGAAAAGCAGGCTGCGCAGTCAGCGGCCGACAATTCTCGCGAGCATGTGGATGCGGCGAGTTCTATATTGCATGACGTCCGTGCCTCAGCGCTGGCGTGGATGGATGTCACAATGCAGATGATTCTCAAGATTGATGCGGCTCAGGCGTTACTGAACGGGAGGTCGCAAAACGCGATTAAACGGCCCATTTCAATTGATGACGCCGCGATGGAGAAAGCAGAAAACGAACGTCCAGACGCACATTCAGTAGCGGCGAGTGATTAATTTGAAATAGCAATTGACGGAGAGAAATCCCAGGTAATTCGCCGGTCAGGCAAAAAAATCATATAAAAAACGCTTACCCCAGCGCCTCGGATTTTTCCCGTCCCGTCCCTTCACGCCGCGACCGGCACGCAGGCCTCGCATCTAACTCCTACAAACGCCCTCAAGACCGGCGGAAATGGCTCCGATGCCGGGCGGTCGTCGGATCGTCCCGCATTTCCAGCTCGAGCGCGGTAGTGAAACCGCCCTCGCCGTCGATGGTATGCGTGGCCTGCTTCACGAGCCAGGCGGTTGCATCGATCTCGGGCTTGAAACCGGACACGGTCACGGGCATTTCGGGAAAAAGCTCCGCGCGCCCGCGCGCGAGCGTATAGGCGAGCGTGGCCTGACTGCGCTGAATGCGCTGGAACTCGGCCTGGGCTGCAGCTTGCGCATCGGCCTGCGACGCGTAGTCCTCGGGCAGCACCTTCACGTTGTGGTTGTTCTCGCCGCCTACGATCACTGATTGGCGCCGCGCCTTGCCGTGCGCGTGGTAGTGCGCGCGCACGGCCGCGTAGTGCTCGCGCTCGGACACGTGATAGCGGTGCTGGTCGCCATCGGCGCGCGTCAGATTCAAGACCTCCAAGGGCTGGCCGCTAGCGGTGCGGCCGGTGCCGATCGGCATAAAGAGCAGGCGCAGGTCCTTCACGTTCATGACGGCGTCGTAGCGGCGGGCGAGCCGCGTGAGGAACGACAAATCGCTCTCGTGGGTCTGGTCGATATGCGCGATTAGCACGTCGGCGAGCGTATTGCCCACGGCGGGCGTGAGTGCGTAACGCGTGGCGATCGTACGCACGATCGTGCCGAGCGTCTGGCCATGCCAGCTGCACTCGCGACGCGCCTGCATGCCGCGGGTCATCGATGCCGACCGGGCACGCACGACGAGCGTATCGGGCGTGCCGTGATGCTCGAACTCGGTCACGATAAAGCGGCCCTTGTCGACGAGTGCGCTGCCTACCCAGCCGATCGCCACACGGATCGCGTCGCCACGCTTCGGTAGCGCCAGCTCGCCGCGCGTATCGTCGAGCACCAGGTCGACGGTATCGGCCTCGTCGGTGCGCGACTCGGTCAGCGTCAGCGACACGAGTCGAGGGCGCAGTCGTGGCGAGAGGTCCCGATCACCGAGCGTGATCCGATAGTCGGCCATCGGCACCACCCGCGGTACTCCTCGCACCTGCTCCGCACGATCCATTGCCCGAGTCGTCATGCCTTGGTGCCCTGAGCCGCACGTAGCACGTCGTCGTCGACCCGCTCGAGCGTGAGCGTGAAGGCGATCTTGCGCGGGATGCCGTCGGCGGTGTGATGGGTCTGCGTCTCGTCCAGACCAGTGATCAGATACGCGCCGTACACGTTGCCCAGGCCGTCGACGAGCACATATGCGTCGCCTGTGTCGGCCATTTCGGCGAGCCGCGCGATCGACGCGATCGAGCCGATCGACTCGGGCGCGACCAGCCCGTTCAGCGTAATCGTGTCGTCCCCCTGACCCGTGTACTGGCGCGCATCGCGCACGCCCACGCGCGCATGCCGGGCATGCTTCCAGTTGCGCCGCCGCTGCAGCTCGCTGAACGGCGCGGTGGTGAGGCTAAACACAAATTGATCGAGCGACATCAGCATCAGTCGGCCCCGTAGTCAGTCAGAAAGCCGAGCGCTGGCTCGGGCGCGCTGCGCACGCTCGCGGCGATCGAGCTCGGCGGTGACCGCGCGCGCGATCGCCTGCGGATCGTCGCCCGGCCGCGGGTGGATGTGAACAGTGATCGTCGTGGGCGCGGTGGAGGAAACGACTCCTGCCCCCGACGCGGCCGAAGCAGCCGACGGCGCCATGATCGGCGGGCGCTGATCAATCGGCACGGTGGCCTGTACGATCGGCGCGGGCTTCGCGAACGACGGCAGCCCAAAACCGGCCACCGCGGCCGTGGCCAATCCGAGCGCGGCACGCCGGATCGGGCGCACCTGGCCGGCCATGCCGAGCGCCGCGCCTTGCCCGACATACTGGCCGAGCGCCACAAACACGCGGCTTGGACTGCGGATCTGGAGCTTGTCGCGAAACCAGCCCACGGCCGAGTCGGCGACAGTGCGAATCGCCTCCTTCACGGCCGACAGACGGCTGCGGATCCCGTCAACGAAGCCGTCAACGAGGCGCACGCCCATCTGAGCGAACTGCGCGCCGAGACTGCCGAAACTATCGAGCACGGACCGCAATCTACCGAGCAACCTGGCAAGCAGGGCGTTCCACCTGGCGCGAACCGCATCGAGTGCCGCCTCGCAGGCCGCGCCAATCGTTTGCCACAGCGCGGCGAACTTCGGCCCGAGCGTATCCCAGTGCTGCCATACATAGACGGCCGCCATCGCGAGCAGCGTCACGAGCGCCAGCAACGGATGCGCAAGGGCGAGCCGCCCCAGCACCAGCAACGCGCGCCCCACCATCGCGAGCCCGCGCAGCAGATTGCGCCCAAGCCACGCGGCCAGCATCCCGAACCCGCGCGCGAGCCACGCGATGCCCTGAGCCGATCGCGCCAGCGCCCGACCCAGGCTCCCGCGCAACAGCGACGCCAGCGCGCCGAACACGCCGCGCACGATACCGCCCTTAACGCCGAGCACTGTGAGACTGAAGCGCACGATCGCCAGCGGCCCCAAGAGGCCGGCCAGCGCAATCGCGACGCTGCCCAGCACGACGAGCAGCGCCGCGAGCACGGCCAGCACCGTCACGATCGCGCGCGCGGCGCGCGGGTGCGCCTGGATCGCGCCGATCAGGCGCTCGGTCAGCGCGCGCGTCTGATCAAGCGCAGCGTTGTACAGAGGCGCGACCCGCTCGCCGATCTCGCGCTTGAGGTCCCGCACCTTCGCGAGCGCATCGGCCTCCTTGCCCTGGGTCTGGGTACTGGCGAGCTGCGCGGCGTCGTCGATGCCGTACGCGCCGGCGTTCAGGCGCGCATTCTTGTGGATCTGCTCGCGCTGCATCACCATCGTCGTCATCAGGTTCGCCGCGGTGCGATTGGTAAAGACAGTAGCGATGGTGTCCTTGATCCGGTCCTCGTCGGTGATGCCGCGCTTGGCCAACTGCGGCAGGAATACCTGTTCCAGCCATTCGAGAGGCGAGGCTTTGAGCAGCGCGCTGCCCTTGAGCGCGCCGGTCTTGAAGTGGTTTACGAGCCCCATTTTGTTGTACTCGATCCCGTCGGCGTTGATGAGCCCGAGCTTCACGAGCTCGCGCGCGGCTTTGACGGTGGTCTTGCCCTGATAGACGTTGTTGTACGCGGACATCAGCCCCGTGCCGACCGCGTGTCCGCCCATCTCCTGGATGAGCGGCTCCATCTGGTAGTAGAACGCGTCGGGCCGCATCTGCTTGGCGGCCACACCTCCTGTCTGAATGAAGTTGCGCCACTCGTCACCGCCTACGCGCCCGCCCGTGGCTGAGAGCACCTGCTGGACCCGGTTAGCCTCGGCGCGGAAGGTCGCCTCATCTTTCGTGCCGCCGCGCAGTTCGATGACCTTGAGCATGTTCATGAACTTTTCTTCGGCAGCGTGCGCGTCTTCTGCCCCAAAGAGCGCCTCATTCGCAAATTTCATTTTCGCGAGCGTGGGCATCACCATCTGCGCATGATGCTCGTCCGCAAAGATCGATAGCGCATCGCGCATCAGCGTCAGATTATCGGTCGTGCTCACGCCCATCGTCTTCATCGCGCGCACGTAGCGCTCGGCGGTGGTCGACACAGTGTCGCCGAGCCCGAGCGCCGTGATGCGCGCGCGCTCGTTCGCCAGGTGCTTGGCTTCGCCCAGCGTCTGGCCGAGATTGCCCAACAGGTGCGAGCCGCTTGCGCGCGCCGCATAACCGCCCAGCGCCATGCCGCCCGCCACGCCCTGCACCGCATGCATCTTGCTGCGGGCGGCCGCGAGCCGCTTTTCCCGGGCGGACAGCGCCTCGAGCTGCTGCATCTGCGCGTGCATCGTGGCGGTGGTCGCCGCCAGGTTCGTGCGCAGCGTACGCTCGTGCGTGGCGAGCTGCTGCGTATCGATGCCGGCTTGCGCGAGCGTGCCGCGCAAACCGTCGACCGCGCTCGTCTGGCGCTTGTGCTCGGCACGCAGGCGCGAGGCGGCCGCGCGGGCCCGGGCGAGCTCGGAGACCATCTGCTGCGAGGGCGGACCGAATGTGCGCAGTGAACCCGCCAGCGCCTTGACTTTTTCCTGGGCCGCTGCGAGCTTCGTGGTGGTCGAGGCGAGGTTTGAGCGCATGTCGCGAAACGACGCGACGGCCTTCTGTTGCCGGGACAGTGCAGCCAGCTCGCCGCGGGTGTGCTTGAGCGACTGCGCAAGACCCCGGTTGCCATGGAGCACCTGTTTGAGGGGCCGCGTCCAGCGATCGATCATGTCGAACATGACGCGCAGTTTGAGGGTGTGGTCCATGCTCATGCGGCCCCGCCACGCAGGCGCGCGCGCTCGCGCCAGTCCATCAGCTCGGCAAGCGTAAAGCCGTCCATGTCACGCGGCGTCCAGCCAAACACGGTTGCGATATCGGCCATCGCGTCCTCTACGCGCTCGGGCAGTCCATGCTCGCCTTGAGCGCCTTCGGCATCAAAAAACCCGCAAAGATGCCTCCGAGTGCGACAAGGTCGGCCGGATCCATCAGCGTGACATCGGCCTCGGTGAGGGTGGGGGTGCTGATGCGCGGCAGCACGCGGCGCAGCGCATCGACCTCGAGGTTCACCAGCGCCGCGAGTGACGTGCCGCGCAGAGCGCCCGCCGACGGCTTGGACAGCGTCACTTGCGTGATGGTTTGCGTACCGCGCACGAGCGGCGTGTCGAGCGTGTGCGTGTTCGGATCTGGCGTTTCGAGCTGCTGCGCGGCGATATCGATGTCCGTGTGAGCGTGTTGAGCGGTGGATGCTGGGGCGTGTTGATTCATAGTGAATTCCTGATATGGGGGTTACGGCAATGCCGCGATGGGACGCTGGAACTTACAGTCCGATCGCCTTGCGCAGGCCGGCGAGTAGATCATGACCGTTGATGCGCTCGACCATGTTGATGAAGTCCATCTCGATGATGTCCTCGCCGTTGATCGAGAGCTTGTAGTAGCTGGCGACGGTGGTGACCTTGAAGTCGGTGTCCTCGCGCGGCTTGGCCGTGCCCAGGTCGATCTCCTTGTGGCGGCCGCGCACGACGATCTCGAGGCTGTCGTAGGCGGGTGAGTCCTCGCGCTGATAGCCGCCTGCAAAACGCAGCTGGACGCCGTCGTGGGTCGTGATGCCGTACACCCGTAGCACTTCTTCCATTAAGCCGCCACAGGTCCATTCGAGCTGAATCGCTTCCTGGCCGTAGTCGATCGAGATCGGCCCGCTCATGCCGCCGCCTTGCCACTCTTCCATCTTGCGCGAGAGCTTGGGGAGCTGGATTTCCTTGGTCTGGCCGAGGAAGTGGGTGCCGTTGTGGAACAGGTTGTAGCCCTTCAGTTTGCGGGGCATGCCCATGCGTGTTCTCCTGGTTGAATGGCGCAGGTTGCGTTAGGCCGACACGCGCGCCGCAAAGTCGGCGAGATAGCGCTCGGTGATGCGCTGGCGCAACTGAAGATTTTCCAGCGGCGGCACCGGCGTGTAGTCGTAGTCGATCGCGAGGGTGCCCGCGGCCAGCGCGTCGGTCGTGTTCGGCTCCGGGTCGTACCAGGCGCTGCCGCCGATCAGATAGCCGTTGGCCACCTGGCGCCGAAACCAAGCATTGATCGTCTCGATGATGTCGCGCGCGAGGGAGGGATTCAGCGGCCCATCAACGACGCCCATCTGCGCTTCGGCGATCGTGTCGGCGATCACCTGCGCGGTGCGCGTGCTGCTCTCGAACACGAATCTGGAGTCGGCATCAGCGGTGCGCGAGCCCCAGAAACGGAAGCCGTTGCGGTTCACGAGCGTCGTGACCTCATGCTCGTTCAGATAACCCGCGTCGGTGGCCGGATCCTGCAGATCCCACGACACGTCCGCACTGATGCCGGTCACGCCGTTGACCACCACGTTCGAGAGGGTCTTGTGCCAGCCGACGAGGTTGTCGATCCTGGCGCGCAGGCCCACGGCGATCGCGGGCGCCGGAATCGTGACGGTGCTGTTGGTCACGTCATCCCACCCGAGCCAGTCCGGCCAGATCACCATGATCTCGCGCTGGCCGAACTGCTTGCGGTAGGCGAGGGCTTCCTCCTTGGTCTTGCAGCCGTGCGCGGCGACGTACGCAAACCCGCGCAGCGCCTGCGCAATGGGCACCAGGGCGCTGGCAACGGCCACCGTATCGAGCCCGGGCGCGGCCAGGATGCGCGGTTTGACGCCCAGCTTGGCCTGCGCAGCCAACAGCGCCTTCATGCCGGTGTAGCGGCCCTCGGGGGTGACGGTGCCGATGACGTTGGTGGTCGTCGCCTCGGCATCCTTGCCGTCGGCCACGCGTACGACGACGGTAAGCGGCTTCGTCTGCTTGCCGATTGCCTCGAGCGTGCGCGAGAGCGTGCCCTGTGTGCCGGCGCGGGCCCGTGCGGCGATCACATTGGTGAGCAGTACGGGCGTGTCGAGCGGAAACGCGGCCGCATCGGCGTCGGCCGCGGTGCATACGATGCCGAGCACAGCGGTGGAGACGGTGCGAATCGGTCGACCGCCGTTGTTCAGTTCGATGACGCGAACGCCATGATGGTAATCCTGCGGCATGGGGTACCAGTCCTTGTGAAGGTGAGGAAAAACGGGAGCGCGGGCGCGCGCCAATCAGGGATGCGCGTCGGGGGCTGGGTCTGCGGGCGGACTTTCCGCCGGCACATCCGGCGGTACATACGGCCCGGGTTCGTCGGGCCATACCACCGCATCCGGAAACGTATCGGCCTCGATCGCGGCGACGAGCGCCATCTGGTACGCGGACCAGGCTTTAAACAAGTACGTCCCTTCGTCATCGAGCAGGCCCGCCGCATACGCATCGGCCTTGCCGGCGTTGGCCCGACGCGCACGCGCCATCCGCTGTTCGAACTCGACCATCGCCGCGTCCCGCCGCTCGCGCGCGAGGACGGCAGGCGGGATGCGCCAGGCACCGTCGAGCCACGCGTGACGCGGTGACGGCGGAGCTTCGACGGTGAGCCCCAGTTCTTCAGGCGTGAGGCCGGCGGTGGCGATCTCGACCGCCTCGCCGGTATCGGTGCGGTAGCACAGCAGTCCGCGGTAATCCGGCAGCAGGCACCACACACCGTCCCGATAGAACGGCCAGGTGGTCGGCGTGCGCGCCGGCGGCGCATCGAGTGTCGCGCCCGCCGGAATCAGCCAGCGCTCGGCGTTGCGTGGATCAACGTCGGGCTGACTGCTGCTCAGGTAAGCGCCGGTGGTGCGGTCGTAGTGGTGGATCAGCATGGAAATTCCTTGATTCGATACGCTGGTTCAATACGCGCGGATCATCGCGAGCAGCGCGACGTTGCGCGGACGCGCTTCGTTGCCGCCGTCGCCATTGACCGTGATCGTGTGCACGTGACGGCCAGCCCCGCCGATGCCGACGTTGTGGCCGTGGTTGCCGGCGTCCCCGATACCGATGTTGGTAGCCGCAGCCTCGGTGCCATGGACGTCCTGCCTGTCCCAGTTGTACGGCCCCCAACCTTGGCCGTAAGACGTCGCGACCACGCCAACGCGCCCCATTCGAACGCCGTGGCCATGACCCGGGTCATGCACCACGTGCCCGTGCTGCCCCTGCGCATCGGTCCAGGCCGGGTGCACGTGCTCGCCGGATTCGCTCGAGTACGCGTCATGCTTGTGATGTCGGTTCTGATCGCGCTGGAACGAGCCGATCATGCGCTGCGGGTCGGTGTCCGATCGGTCGTCGCTCCAGCACCGGATAAACTCGCCGCGCAGCTCGGGCAGCCTGAAGGTGGTCGCGCCATCGCCGCTCGAGAAACAGCCCCAACGCCCGTCGTGCCACACGTCGTCGGCCACCAGCGCACCGCTTGCCTGCGCGTACGCCCACAAGGCGGGGTAGTCGGCGCGCTTGAGCACCGCGCCGTTGGCTTTCAGAAAGCCGGCCCGCACGGTCGTGCGCGGCTCGAATACGATCTGGCCGATCGCGGTCGTGCCCAGCGCGGCCAGCACCCATTCGGTGGTCGCCACGCGCGTGGAGCGGTCGCCCGCGGCCGGTGTCGGTGCGGTGACCGGCCGCTCGAACGTCGTCTGCGTGGGCGCAAACCGCACCACCGCAGCGCCGTTGCACGACACGCCGAACTGGCCGTCAGCGGTGTGATACAAGCCCGTGTCCAATGCCCCGTCACGCTCGAACGTCAGCGACGGCGCACTGGCCGAGCCGGGCGCGAGTTTGAGGCGTTTGCCCGGCGCGAACGCGAGGTCGCCCGCGAGCGTGCCGCCCTTCTTTTGGTCCAGCGGCGTGACGTTGCCCGCATGCCAGGCAATCTTGCCGTCGATCCGGAACGTGCGGTCCGCAAACAGGTACTGGAACGAACCATACGAGGGCGAGTAGAACCCGACGCTTTTATCGTCCCCAAACAGATAGCCATCGTTGGGCCCGAGCAGCAGACGCCCAGACCGTTCGTCCGAGTAGCGATCGATCGCAATGCCGCCATTCACCTGAAGCGCGGCCTTGAGCGCGCCGAGTAGCGGTGCGCCAATCGCCAGGCGCTTGCCCGGCTCAAAACGCACATCGCCCCGCAGTACGCCACCGGCCAGCGGCAGGTACTCGGCAGGATCGAAGTTGCCCGCATCCCACGCGAGGTGACCGTCAAAACTCGGGCGCTTGACCAAGTGGACCGTACCGTGTTCGCGGGAGATCGCCATCACCCCGCCTGCCCACTCGCCGTCGTCGGTGAAGCTGATCAGCTTCAAGTCCGAGCCGCGGCCGCCGCCGCGTTCGGGTGCGTTATCGATACCGAAGAACCAGCGCATGCGACCGGCGGTCTTGCAGGCGACACCCCGAAAGCGCTCAGCGGGCCCGTCCAGGACCACGTCCGCGCCATCGAGATGCACGTCGCCGGTAAAGCGCGCGCCGGTGAGCGCCGCATAGCGTTGCGCGGCCGTTCTGGGCGTTACGGCCCGCGTGTCGTCCTCGCCCGCATCGACCTCGGCTTGCGTGGCGAGCTTGACCACGCCGGCGCGCTCGGTGGTCGCCGGCGGGTTCACGAACGTGGTGTCGCCGAACACGAGCTGGGCCGCATCAATCGTCGCGAACTGGATGTCGACCGACAGCAGCAGGATGGCCGCGGGCGACTTCTCCAAGATCGGGGTGGCCTGCCCATAGACAGCGGCCAGCACACCGTTCTCCAGGTATAAACCTAAGCCGTACAGTGGGTACTGCTCGGCGCTGTCGTCCTGCAGCGTCACGTGGATCGTGTCGGGTGCGACGTTCACCCCGCCGAAGGTCGTGATGCGCTTGTGCTCGTGCGGTAGCTCCTTGAGATCCTTGGCAGGCGCGAACGGCGCGGTCGCGAGCCCGATGGCCGTGACCCGGTGCGCGTTCGTGCCGTCGTGGCCGGGTGTGACCAGCGCGGCACGTCCCGCGTCGGTGATCGTGATGAGCATTCCCATAAACCGCTACCGATCAGAAAGAGCCAGACGACCATAAACCGCCACACGCGCGACTGCCCCAACGCGTTGCGTGCCGGCGGCGCTCGCGCCCTGCGTGAAGGTGTAGTGCGCGGTGCCGCGCTTGGCACGATCGACCTCGGCCATGATCTCGGCCACCAATGCGGCCGTGGCCGGCACGCCTTCGTGGGATCCAGCGCTCAGCACAATCTCGAAGGTGCCCGGCTTGCCGCGCGGGCACATCTCGAACCACTCGCGCATCACGACGTGTGCACCGAACGACGCGCACACCTGGCGCACAGCCTCGGCCGTGCCTTTCAGGCGCGCGATGCGAATCGCCGCCTTCACACGTGCGCGCTGCACGTGTTCGGGCCAGTCGGCGTGCCAGGTGTCGACGCCGACGTGCCAGGCGAGCCACGGCAGGAACGCGAGCGGAATCGCATCGGGGTCCATCAGCGTGCCGAGTGCGACGGGCAGCGCGCTGATGGCCGAATTGACCTGCGCGAGGCGTCGCTCGAGCACGCTGGCGTTGGGCGGAAGGAGCGTCTCGGGCGCCTTATTCATCGGCCACCCCGCCGTCGATCAGCTCGATGCCTGTGCAGTACGGCGCCTGGTCCGCGGTGACGGGCACACCGTTCGGGAGCGACTCGATCAGCACCTTCTGTACGCCGGCCACCCGCATGGCTGCGTGCAGCCCGTCGAGCGTGACTTCGCGGCCGATGCGGTGCATCTCGATCGTGAAGGCTGCGGTGCGGCGCCGTGCTTCGGTAAGCGCCACCGCGCGGTCCGGTCCCGAGAAGAAGCGCAGCGTCGCGCGGATCGCATACGGCACGATCGTGGCGCTTTGCACGATCACTTCGTCGGTCTGCGGGCGCACCTTCTGCAGCGCATTGCGCACGATCGCGATCAAATCGTCGGGTGCGGTTCCGTCCCCCTCGCGTGAGAGGATCGTGACAACCATTACGCATGGCTCGGGCGAGTAAGCGGTGGCCGAGCGTACGCGCCCGTCGGCTGCGCGCGCATGGAACACATAGGCTTCGTTGGGGCCGGCGACCGAGAAGCCGCGCGGGGCGAGCTGCACGCGCTCGCGCAGGCTGTCGTTATCCTCGACGACGGGTTCGAGCCCGTGTTCGGGGTCTCCCGCGGCGATCACCAGGCGCTCGACATCGAAGAGCGCGGCCAGATGATCGAGCGTGGTGCCGCGCGCATAGGCGAGCAGCAGGCCGCGGGCGCGATCGTTGATCAGCTGGCGCAGCAGGACCTCGCGATAGGCGTTCTCCTGCAGCAGTCGCACCATCGGTTCGGATTCGAGCGCGAGGGTGGCGGCGATCTGCGCCTGCTGCGCGAGCGGATAGAGCGACACGAGGCGCGCCTTGCGCTCGGCCAGCAGTGTTTCGAAGTCGAGCGGCTCGACGATGTCGGGGGCGGGCAGACGCGACAGGTCGATCGGTGTGGTTCTCATGCGGCGCCTCCGTGCGAGGACGTTGCCTGCGAGACCGGCACAAGCAGCGACACCGGCTCCTGACCGGAATTCAGTCGCGCATCGGTCCAGCCGTCGACGTCGACGCACTGCGCGCCCGGCTGCGCGGCGTCAGGCACGACGAGCTGCACGCGCGTGACGGTCAGACGCGGTTCCCAGCGCATCAGGGCAGTGGCCACTGCCGCATACAGACGAACGCGCGTTGCGCCATGTGCGGGCGCATCGATCAGCTCCGGCAACTCGGAACCGAATGCGCGGCGTTGCAGACAGGAGGCGAGCGGCGTGGTGAGGATCTTGCCGACCGATTGCGCCAGGTGATCGACGCCGGAAAGCGCCCGGCCGGTGGTGGCGTTCATGCCGATCATGCCGGTCATACATTTCCCCCAATCGGCGCGGAGGTACGCGCGAACTCGCCGTGCGCCTCGTGCGCGTGCTCGATCAGGCTAACGCCGTCGGCGACCACGTCGCCCGTCAATGCCGCACTACCGTGGATCATCAGCACTGCATGGGAACCGCCCTCGGCGTGCTTGCCGGTCATGCCGGACTCGAAGGTGAGGGCGCCCTTCACCTGCAGTGCGCCGGTGCAGATTGTCTCGTCAGCGTCGAGCGTCACCATCTGTGCCTGGATCGTCGCGTGCTGCGTGTCGATCGTGATGGACCCCGGCGAGACGATCCGCACGGTTCCGCCCGCGGGCAACTCGGCCGTGAGGGCGTGCGCGTCGTGATCGTAGCGAAGCCGGGCGCCGTCTGCGTAGACGCGAGTGTGCGTGGTGGCCGCCCGATCGGGCGCGGGGGCTGCATCCGAGTAGAGTCCACGCAGCACCACCGCTTGCGCGAGATCGCCCATCGGCGCGAGCAGCACGACCTGCTCACCTTCGGTAGGAGGCAGCCACTCGCGTGTGGTGCCGGCTGCGGGCACAAGCCATGGAATCCAGTCCGTTTGCAGGCCATCGTCGTCGGTGGCGCCCACCGTCACGCGGCAGCGACTTGCCGCATGGTCGACCGCGAGAATCGCGCCTTTGCGCACCACGTTGCGCGCCTGCCGTTGCATGTCGTTCGTATCCATGCCGCCCATGGTGCCCACGGCCCGCGCGCGAGGCGAGCGCGCGCATATGTGGCGCCTGCGGGTACGCTTACCGATCAGCGAGACAGATAATGCAGCAAGCGCTCGCGTACCCGCTCACGATCGGCGGGCGCGAGACCCAGCACGACCCGCGCCGGATACTGTACGAGCGGGCCGCCAGGCGCGACCGGCGCGAGCTGCCCCTCCTGGTGCACGCGGGCGATGCGCGAGACGCGTGCATCGAACCCGATGGCGAGGCCCGTGTCGTCGACCTCGATTCTCAGATGACGCGCGGTGCGCAGTTTGCGGAACATCGTGGCGCGTTTGATCCGCCCGGCTTTGTCTCGTAGGTGAGGGTTCAATGAGCGCTCGCGGGCCGGGCGGGCCTTGCGCGGCACATACGCATGACCATCCGGGTTTTGCTGTGCGGCAATGCGGGCCTGCTGCGCACGGCGCAACTCGCGCGCGAGCTCGCGCAACAATTGCCGGCGCGCGGGCGGCGACAGCTTGGCGAGCAAACCAGCGGCCCAGCGCTCGATTGCCTCGAGCTCGTTCATGGCGCGATCCACCGCTCGGCTGCGTCGTCCACGTGCGTGACGGTGCGCCGCCCCTGCTCATCGGCGCCGACCACTACGCTCTCGGTGAGCCTGAGCTTGATCGCGAGATCGACCGCCTGGTTCGACAGGATGTCGGCGACGAAGGTCATGCCATCGCGGCGCGCATTGGCGTTGGTGACGAGATCGGGCTGGTGTGCGCGCGCCCATTCGATCACGGCGATCATGACGTCGTCGGCGCTACCGATGAAGTCGCGAATCAGCAGCTCGCACTCGTAGCGATACTCGAAGGAGGGCGTGCATGTACCGGTCGCGACGATTTCGCCGTCGTTGATAAAGACCGCGAGCTGGTCGGGCGCGGCGGCCAGCGCCGGGAGGGCTGCGACGAGCGCCGCGCGCAGGTGGTTCGGTTTATTCATGCGTAGAGCGCAAGGGTTCGGCCTCGGGTTGCGTGTGCTGTTCAGCCCGCAGTCGAGCCTGACATGCCGCAATCATGTCGACTTGCGCGGCGCACCGCGCCCAAGCCGCGCGCGTGGCGATCAGTGCCTCGCTTAACTCACCGTTGGTCCTGGGTGCCATTGCCGGCAGCGTGCAGCGCGTCACGCTCGGGCAAAGCGTCGGTAGCAGCACCGGCGCCGGTGAGCTCGGCGCTGTCGTGCAGGCGCACAAGGGCATCAGGCAGGCGAGTAAGCGCCCACGCGCGAACGGTATCGTTCTCATTGATCAGGGTATGCAATTGTGTTTGATCGGCCGCGAGCGTCGCGTCGATACGCGCGCGCGTGCGCTCGAGCTGCGCACGCTGGGCGTCGCGTTCACGCGCGTCAGTGAGCAGCCGCGCGATGATCGCATCACGGGTGTCGAGCGCCAGCCGGGCATCGCGGGCCGTAGCTTCGGCCACATTTAGCCGCACCTGCAGCGAGCGGCCATGCTGCAGGCCGGCTGCGACGGCGATCAATGCAGCGAGCGCCATGCCCGCCCGGAAGCCGGCCAGCATCATGGCGTCTTCGCATAACGCGCGTAAGCTTGCGCAAGCCGGGCGTCATACAGATTGCGGGCATAGTCCGGACCGTTATAGCCCTTCGCGAACACTGCCCACTTGCGGCCCCTGAGTGCGGCGAGTAGCCCCGTGTCGGCCGCAACGAAACGCACGAACGCGTCGAGCTGCTCGCCTTCGCTGAGCTCCATGCACGCGACGAACGCGTCCACGCTTTCGTAGCCCAGACGCGCCCAGTGCAGGCCCATCACCTGGAACGCGCCCCAGCTGGCCGACGCATAGGCCGCGGCCGCGTCGATGCGCGCCGCGGTGTCGAGCCGCACGTATTCGGCCGCACCGCCCTGGTAGCCGCCCGGGCTCGGATGAACGACGTTCGGAAACTGCTGCGCGTGGCGATCGGCATCCTGCACACCGAGGACATCCACGAGCTGCCGGTACATCACGTGCCGCTCGAAGAGGATCACGGGCCGGCCGTTCTCCAGAAAGCCCGCGCCCCGCGACTCGACCTCGGCCACCGCCCGCACACACGCGATCGACACGCCCAGCGTATCGGCGGCCCGCTGCAGGTCCGCTTCGGTCAGATGCCGGCGATCGCGCTGACCTGCTGCGAGTGCCGCGAGCGTATTGGGGCCTGCGACGCCGTCGATGGCAAGGCCCATGGCCGCCTGCAGCGCCTTGACCGCTTGCTCGGTCGTCTCGTCGTAGAGGTGCGTGGGCGCGAGCGGATAACCGGCGCGCGCGAGTCGTCGCTGCAGCAGGCCGACCTCGGCGCCGCGATCGCTAAAACGTAACAGATTCACCGAGAACCTCCCAACAGGCGCGCGATATTGCCGCGCGCCGTGATCACCATGACGGCAAGCATGACGGACTGCATCGCCTGGAAGATGCCGAGCTTGCCGCCGAGCAGCTCGATGGCCCCGCCGCACGTGAGCGCAATAAGCAGCCACGCGCTCCACGCCACACCTGCGCGGTGCCGCGCGCCGCGACGGCGATAGGTCAGCACGCGCACAATCAGCACACCGTGCGCGGCCAGCGCAATCAGAACCGCGATTTGCGTCATGCCAGCCATCTCAGCCTCGCTTCCGGAAGAACGCGCCGAGTTCGATCCCCTTGACGCGCTCGATCAGCGTGAGCGTCACGGTGATCACGAGCGCCGCTGCAAAGAACGCCGCGACGCCGCTCGAGTGGATCGGCACGAGGATCACGATTTCGGGGGCGGCAAGATAACCCATCACGAGCGAGATGACGAGGTACGCGGCGCGTTTAACGAGGCCCAGCTCGCGAGAGGTGACGACCACGAGCGCAGCGCCCGCGAACGCGCCGATCAGTGCATCGCCGTCGATGCCGGGCGCGATGCCGGCCAAGCCCACCGCCGCGGCAATCGCGGCAGCAGAGGAGGTGTTCGGTTCAGCCATGTCGAGCTCCGCTCAGTCGAACAGTTGCAACAACGCCCGGGTTGGCGCAATCGTTTCCCGCGAGGGCAGCGCCACCACGGTTCCCATCGGCAGCACGGGCCCGAGTTCGGCCAGGCCGGGATTCGCCTCGAGCACGGCTTCGACAGTGCCGGCCGTGCTGCCGTAGTGACGCCAGCACAGCGCGTCGAGCGTGTCCCCTTGGTGGACCCTCACGTATTCCACGGCAGGCTTCATATCAACGCCACCGTCGAGCGACCAATACCCAGCAAATCGCTGATGGCCCAGCGCGCATTGCGGCGCGACGTGTCGATCGTGTCGGCGAGGTGCTCGGCCGCCTCGCCGCGCTGTGTGACATCGAAGCCGCGGTATTGCTCGGTCACGTCCGCGTGCGTGAGGCAATACACGGCGCGCCGGTAGTGCGCCACGTGCGCGGGCGACACGTCGGCGAGCGCCGCGCAACCGTTTGCCCGCTGCTGCGCGCGCCAGGCGGCCAGTTCGGCGTTCACGCTGAGCATTGCCGCACGGGCTGCGTGCATGAGTCGCTCACGCGTGACGGTACCGTCCAGGCGCATCGCATCACGCAGCGCGGCAAGCTCGATGTCCGGGAAGAATCCATCGTTCTCGAGCGTGCCATCGATGGGCAACGCCGAAACGGCCGGCGCCGCGGTGGCCACGAAACTGTTCATCGTCGATCCAGGGAAAAGCACAGTAAAAGGGCGGTGGACCGCAGGCCACGGCCGTTGAGCACGAGGCGTACGACCGTGCCTGCGGTGCCGCCCTGCCGGGGGCAAGCTAGGTGTGTGGGGTCTCGTCCGGGCGATCTTCAGGCGGGCCCGACGCCTCGAGCTGCTTGGTGAGCCGCTCGATGTCTTTCTTGACGCCAACCCGGTCGTTGAGTACCACTGCACGGCGCAAACAGGCGAGCGCGCGTGGCACGTCGTGTGCCTGCAGTGCGTATCCGAGCGCCTTGAGCAGTTTGGCGCGCACCGGGTCGGGCATGTCGGCCTCACCGGTGAGCGCATCGACCTGCTCCAGGCACGCGGCATCGAACGTGCCACCGTCCAGGAACGCGCAGAGCGCCGCTTCCGCGAACAGCTCGGCCACGAGCGTGGCGAGCGTGCGCTCAAACACGTCCGGCAGCGTCAGCCCGTGCGTGAGCGCGTAGGTGGCGATCGCCAGCGCCCCGTCGTAGTCGCCCGTGTCGATGCGCCACACCATCACGGTGACGAGCACATCGTCCTGCGCGCCACGCCCGCGCTCGAGTACACCTGCCACATAGTCCGCATACTCAGGCAGCAGCGTGCGCTTGAGCGCAGCCTTCCGTATGACCGACTGCACGCCCTTGAGCGCACGACGATCGGTGGCCAGCTTGGCGAGCATCAGCTCGTAGGGCGTGGCCCCGGCCATCGTCTGGCCCGGGTCTGCAGCCGCTGCCGCCTGGGCAGCGGCAATACGCGCAAAATGGGCGCGTGCCGGGGTGCGGATCATCGGTCGTCCTTCGTGTCAGCGGGTTCAATCAGGCTGATGTTCTCCGCCACGCACCCGCACCCAAAATCCTCGACCACGTATGCGTCGTTGGACGATTCGTAGTTCTCGATGCGGTCGCGCTCGGGCACTTCCTTGAGCGTGCGCCGGCGTGCACCTTCCTGGTAATAAATCGACAGGTTCGCGAGCTTGGTGACCATCAGCGCGTGGCGCGGGAAGAACGGCACGCGCACGGCCGGCAGGTTGCCGATGCGCTTTTGGCTGACGATCAGGTCGGCCGCGAGCCGCTCGGTGGGCGCCTGCGTGGCGTTCACGATCGGGAAATACTTGTCGTGCAGCAGCTCGCGCCCGCAGATCACGACGAGCCCCGTGTCTTCCTGGAACCACGGGTCGAGCATCGAGGACACGAGATCCATCACGAGCGCGTCAAGGTTCGCGTAGTCACCGCCCTGGCCGATTAGCACCTTGCCCGTCTCTTTGCCACCTTCATGCAGCACGCGCTGCGTCGCGCGCGCGCGGTACTGCTGCAGCCAGCCGATATTGACGTCCTGCAGCAGCGGATGTGCGCTACGGTCGGTCGTCGGTGCGGCCCGCTCACCGTTCCAGCCGATCATGATCCGGTCCAGCGCCGCTTGCTGCACGATCACGTCGCGTATGCGCTGCTGGAAGTCGGGGAACTTGGCCCACGCGTCGAGCTTACGGTACGGGATCGCCGTGTCGTAATCAGTCTTCTCGCAGCGGTAGCGCTGGCTGTCCATCGCACTCGGATCCACCGGCTGGCGCGCGGCCTTGGTGGTGTCGGTGCGGCTGGCGATGGGGCCGGCGATCGTGAGGCCGAGTTTTTCGCCTTCGAGCTCGGTCACCGGCAGGATATTGATGCGGTTCAGGAACGCGCTCGATTCCTGGATCTTGGTTTCGAGCGTCTGCTGCACCGACGGCTCGACCGCGAACTTGTGCGACACGTCGTCGGTGTCGTTCAGCCGGGCGATTTGCGCGACGTACTTGCGGTACGCGTGGCGCGTTTGCTTCTTCATGAGGGAGATTCTCCGGGGATGAGCGGGGAAGGGATCAGCAGCGATCAACAATCGGTGACGAGCTCGCCGCTCGAGCCGGTCGAGGGCGGGCGGTGCGGTGCGCCGTTCTCGGCGGCTGAGAGTTTCGCGGTAAGCGCGTCGATGGCTGCGAACGCTTCGTCGGCGCGCTGCTTCGCGTCGGCAGCGGTTTGCTGCGCAGCGCTGAGCTCGGAGCGCAGCGCCGTCACTTCGCGGCCCTGCTGGCTGGCGAAGCCGGCAATTTCCTCAACCGCGCGCCGCACGTCGGTGTCACGTTGATCGTCAGACGAGCGATTGCGCGCGAACATGGCCTTGACGATCGACAGCAGGCTCGTCGATTCGGGCTCGCCCTCGAACTCGATCGACGTTTCGCACGCGGCCGAAAAGAGGTTGTTCGAACGGCGTGCCGCAAATTGCAGCGCTTCGGTGCCGAGGCTGGCCGGGTCGTCAGTCGCAGCCAGCCCCACCAGATATGCTTCGCCCAGGTCCGCGAAATCGGGATTGACCTCGATTGAGGTATAGAGCTTCTGGCGCTTGCGCGATAGCGTGACGAGCTCATCGGTCGGATCGATCTGCGCATACAGCGCGAGCTTGCCCTTGAGCGGCCCGTCTTCGATCTCGGCCGCCTTCAGCGCGATCACGTCGCCATACGCGCCGAACGGGGCGTGTGAAGACATCGGCGCGACTCCCTTGATGTGCTCGACGTTCAGGCGCGCGTTGTAGAGCGTCGGGTCGTAGTGTCGCGCCATCTGCGTGAGCCATTCGCGCTTGATCTCGCGACCGTCGACGGTCGCGCCTTCGACCGCGACGCGAAAGAATTTGGTTTTGTTGCTTGCCATAAGGCGCTCGAACCGTGGGTCAGTGACAATGCTGCCCATGGTCGGCCTTCGCGCGCCGCGCTTCAACGCACGGCGAACGTGCCCGAGCCCGGCACGCAGTGTGCCGCGTGCTCGCGCGTGCGCGGCGCCCTACGCTTGCCGCATGCTCGAGACTGCCGACCCGACTCACGCGACCGATCACCCGGACACCCAGGTCCGTACGCTTGCACGCGCACTCTACTGGCAGGGCTGGCGCGTCGCATCGATCGCGCGGCATCTCGAGCTGAAGGCAGCGACCGTGGCGTCCTGGTGCCGCCGGGACAAATGGAAAGACGCGACGCCGCTCGAGCGCATTGAAGCGGCGGCCGAGACGCGGCTGATGGTGCTGATCGCAAAAGACAGGAAGGACGGCGCCGATTACAAGGAAATCGACCTGCTCGGTCGCCAGCTCGAGCGGTTCGCGCGCGTGCAGAAATATGGGGAAACGGGTAAGGAAAGCGACCTGAACCCGAACATCGCCGCGCGCAATGTCCGACCCAAGCGCAAGCCCCCGCGCAACGACATCAGCGACGAGCAGCAAGCACAGATTGCGACGGCGTTTCGTGACTCGCTGTTCGACTACCAGAAGGTCTGGTACCGCAACGGCGATCAGGCCACGCGCAATATCCTCAAATCGCGCCAGATTGGCGCGACGTGGTACTTCGCCCGTGAGGCGTTCGTCGACGCGCTCGACACCGGGCGCAACCAGATCTTCCTGTCGGCCAGTCGCGCGCAGGCGCACGTCTTCAAGCAGTACATCGTGCAGTTCGCGCGCGAGGCGGCCGACGTCGAGCTCACCGGCGACCCGATCGTGCTGCCCAACGGCGCGATGCTGTATTTCCTCGGGACGAACTCGCGCACCGCGCAGTCGTATCACGGCAACCTGTACTTCGACGAATATTTTTGGGTGCCGAGATTCCACGAGCTCAATACCGTGGCCTCGGGCATGGCGATGCACAAGCGCTGGCGGCTGACCTACTTCAGTACGCCGTCGAGCATGACGCACGAGGCCTATGCGTTCTGGAGCGGTGCGCAGGCGAACAAAGGGCGCGCGCCCGGCGAGCGACTGCAGATCGACACGAGTCACGACGCGTTGAAGGGCGGCCGCGTGTGCGCGGACGAGCAATGGCGCCAGATCGTGACGGTGCTCGATGCGGTCGCGGGCGGCTGCAATTTGTTCGACCTGGAGCGCTTGCGTCGCCGCTATAGCGCGGCAGACTTTGCGAACCTGCTGATGTGCCAGTTCATCGACGATTCGGTGTCGGTGTTCAAGCTGGTCGAGCTGCAGCGCTGCATGGTCGACTCGTGGGACGAATGGGCCGACGACTACTCGCCGTTGCTGCTGCGTCCGTTCGGCTACCGCGAGGTGTGGGTCGGCTACGATCCGGCGCTCACCGGCGACTCCGCGGGCCTGGTCGTGGTGGCGCCACCGCGTGTCGAGGGCGGGCCGTTTCGGGTGCTCGAGCGCCAGCAGTTTCGCGGCAACGATTTCGAGGCGCAGGCCGCCGCGATCGAGCAGATCACGCAGCGCTATACAGTCGGCTATATCGCGATCGATACGACCGGCATGGGGCAGGGCGTGTATCAGCTGGTGCGCAAGTTCTACCCCGGCGCGGTCGCCCTGAACTACTCGCCCGAGGTCAAGACGCGTCTGGTGCTCAAGGGGCAATCAGTGATCCGCAATGCCCGGCTGCAGTTCGACGCGGGCTGCACGGACCTGGCGGCGTCCTTCATGGCGATCAAACAGACGATGACGGCAAGCGGCCGGCAGGCGACCTACACGGCCGATCGCAACGACGAGACGGGGCATGCGGATCTCGCGTGGGCGTGCCTGCATGCGATCGATCGCGAGCCGCTCGCCGGCGGCGACATCCACGCATCCTCTTTTACGGAGTTCTATTCATGAGCAAGCGCCGATCACGAGCGCCCCGCACGTTCTCGGCCGCGTCGAGTTCGAGCACCACCTGTGCGGCGCCGGCGCGCGCCGAAGTATTTACCTTCGACGATCCGACGCCGGTCATGGACCGCGCCGAAATCCTCGACTACATCGAATGCTGGTCCAATGGCGAGTGGTTCGAGCCGCCGGTAAGCTTCGCGGGCTTGGCGAAATCGTTTCGTGCGAGCACGCACCACAGCTCGGCGCTGTACTTCAAGGCCAATGTGCTGGCCTCGACCTTCCGGCCGCACCGGTGGCTGTCGCGCCAGGCGTTCGAGCGCTGGGCACTGGATTTTTTGATATTTGGGAACGGCTATCTGGAGCGCCGGCGAAACCGGCTCGGCGACACGCTGCGCCTCGAGCCGGCCCTGGCGAAGTACACCCGGCGCAAGGCGGACCTGAGCGGCTTCGTCTACGTGAACGGCTGGCAGCGCAGTGGTCACGGCGTACACGCGTTCGAGCCGGACAGCGTGTTCCAGCTGATGCGCGCGGACATCAACCAGGAGGTGTATGGATTGCCGGAATACCTGAGCTCGTTGCACTCGGCGTGGCTGAACGAATCGTCGACGCTGTTTCGGCGCAAGTACTACGAGAACGGCAGCCATGCGGGTTTTATTCTGTACATGACGGACGCGGCGCAAAAGCAGGAGGACGTGGACAACATGCGCGACGCGCTGAAGCAGGCGAAGGGCCCGGGCAACTTCCGCAACGTGTTCATGTACGCGCCGAACGGCAAGAAGGACGGCATCCAACTCATTCCGGTGTCGGAGGTGGCGGCGAAGGACGAGTTCTTTAACATCAAGAACGTGACGCGTGACGACCTGCTTGCTGCGCATCGGGTGCCGCCCCAACTGCTCGGCATTGTGCCGGGCAACACGGGCGGGTTCGGTACGCCCGATACGGCTGCACGCGTGTTCGGGCGCAATGAGATCAAGCCGCTGCAGGCGCGCTTTGCCGAGCTGAACGAGTGGCTGGGCGAGGCGGTCGTGCAGTTCGACGACTACGAGATTCCGCCGGCGCCGGTAGCCACGTGAGCGGGTCATGGTGACCCGCGCCGAAGATCGTCGGCTTTCGCACTTGGGCGATTCTGTCTCGTGAAAAGAAAGCAATTTGTCGAATCTCGAAGATTCTAAAAGATCGAGGTCGCAAATTTGAAAACGTACTATGCTCGATCGCGCAAGTGTGATTCCTCGCACAGTAGTATTTTGCTCGCTTGGCGCGGGCATTCTTTTGCGCGCTAAGTGGCCAGCTTGATCGTCCTCCAGGCCCCTCCAACAAACCTCCCTGCGAGGGGCCTTTGGGTCCGCCTTCGGGCGGGCTTTTTTCTGCATATGGTCGTGACGACACATATTGTCGCTACCACTTTCGCCCGAGACATCTGGCGATCTTCGTACAACCTTGTTGGTTCTCGAGGTGTACCGATGAGTTCTCTGCTATTACGGTGTGGTGCCAATGTGTTCGTGGCGTGGGTTCTGTCCGTGAGTTTGACAGGAAATGCCGCCACTGAACTGCGACCTGACTGCCGAGGCGTGCATTGCGGCGCACATGAGCTCGGCTTCACGGGACGTGGTCCCGGTATCTGGACGTACCGCAACGATGGCGCGCAAGCAGAGCATCTGAAAATCTCTCTGTCAGGTCTGCATCGAAACACTGTAACGCTAGTACTCACGAATGCCGGCACGCAACCGCAAGCGATGCCAAAAGGCCTGCGTGACCACGCCCCCGGCACGCTGCCGGATGCACCATTTATCCCTAATCTGGTCGACCCGCTCCCGGGACCAGCAGCCACGACGCTGATAACCGGGCAGTCGCGCATCTGGCAGGTCCCTCAGGTAGGGCGGTCCAATGTGACGGCCGTACCCCGTCCGACGCGGGCTTCCGTGCGTGCCCAGGCCCGCATCGACGGGTTTCGCTACCGGATATGGGTGGCCGATGAAGCGTGGACGCCGCACATGCAACGCCAATTGCCGCTGCTGGCCGGTCTACTGTTCGGCACGCCTGGCTACGACGGCATTATCGACCAGTACATCACGGATTTCGGGATACAGCCGTGGGGACCACGGCCAGCAAGCGCCGACAACGACGGGCTCATCCCTGCCGAAATCCGCGATATTGACATCGTGATCGCACCCAACGGGGCCGGAAATATCCAGTTTTTCGACAACGCGCAACTGCGACGCAAGCCGACCAGCAACGAGGCACTGGCGCTTTTTATAGGCAGCGATGGTCTCGCATGTACCCAGGGTAACGAGGCGTTGTGCGTGAATCTTGCGTCGCGTGAGATTGTGTTCGCACTCGCGAACAACTTGCTGCACGAACTCACGCATCTCGTGCACTACTACTATCGCGCGGTTCGGCCGGGGGAAGCACGGCGCTACGAGACCTGGCTGGAAGAGAGTGTTTCGTCGGCGCATGGATATATCGTTGCGATGTCGCGCTTTCCTCACACGCCGGTTCAGATGACGGAGTTTCTGCCGTGGTTTGGCGGCAAATATGTGTGCTCCCTGACGTCGATCGATGGTTCTCCGGGGACGTCACTTACCGGTCCATGCGTGCAGAACTATTACCACGGTGGACAGGCGTTTATCGTGTTTCTGGCGCACGAATACGGCACGCGGATCTTCCGGGCCTTGCTTAACGCTCACGGTCGAGGAGCGGATGCGCTCGACGAGGCGATCCGCGCGTGTGGCGGCGCAGGCTTTGCCGATGCATTTAGGCGCTGGGGCAGTCTACTGGCGATACTACATGGTCCGATGCCGGCGGGTTACGCCATACCCGCGGTACGGGTCGGTAGCCATGTTGTGCCCGCATTCGATGCCACGAAGTTTGCACCGTTTCGGAAGCTGCCGGCGCCAATACCTGACGCAATTGGGCCGTACAGCCACTTGCCAATCATGGATGGCCAGCACTCCGGCGACTACCGGCGCGAGCTCGATATCGCACCCGGCGTCGCAATTACGCTATACGCGCAGTGACTAGATCGATTCGAGGCGAATCTTCACCCGGATGGTGAGCCCCAGCCGACATCCGCAGCGGACCGCGCTTGTTACGCATGGGCTGGTTCGGACGCCGCGATGGTCAGATGCAGGCCCAGTGCGCCGACAACCTTCATGATGGTCGCGAATTCTGCGTTCCCACCTTCCGAAAGCGCGCGATATAGCGCTTCGCGCTTCACGCCCGATTCACGCGCAAGTGCCGACATACCGCGTGCTTTCGCGACGTTCCCGAGAGCAACCTGGATCAGGCGCGGATCGCCATCCTCGAACGCCTGCGCGAGATACTGGCGAATCGTTTCATCATTTTTCAGATACTTCGAGCCGTCGAATTCGCTCAGTTCGCTGATTTTCATACTCAGTCCTCCAGTTCGCCAGCAATCTGTTTCGCCCGCTTGATGTCCTTGCTCTGTGTTGCCTTGTCGCCCCCGCACAGCAAGACGATGACGATTTTGCCCCGCCGTACAAAGTAGGCGCGATATCCCGGCCCTACATCGATTTTCATCTCGCAGACCCCCTCTCCAACCGCGCGCCAATGTCCGAGGTTGCCGAGCTTTGCGCGCTCGATGCGCAGGTTGATCGCTGCGCTGCCGATCGGATCATGAAGTGCGTCGAGCCATACGTCGAACTGGGGTGTCGTCAGGACCTTGTGCATAGCGCATTGTAACCCATGGGGGACGATTCGCGCAGAGGCTTTCGAAAATTGCAAGTCCTGCCGTCCGCGCGGATCGGTATGCGGTTCTGCACTTCGCCGGTCAACCGGAGTTCAGTACTGGCAACCCCGGGGCGGTGGGCCAATTTCGGAAGCGGCACAATAGGCGATCGTTACGGCGAGAACGGCACAAGTAGGTTTGATAATGTCCGCTCACGTTCCAGTCGTGCGGTGACCTCACGGATGATGTCCGTGTGTGGGATGTCATGCGGCAACTCAGCGGCGATTCTTATGCGATCGTTACAATCTGGGAGCGTTGACAACTGTTCGATAATGTGCGCAGGAAACTGCAAGCCACGCAGTGCGTTGCTGTATCTTACGAGGCTATCAACGGTCTGGTATCCATGCCTGCGCGCTGCAATCGTGACGATCTGATCAATGGTTAGGCCGAGGCCGGGCTTTGGGCGGTACGTGGGCGGATTGGACAATGCGGCATGATGATTCACGATACTTGTCAGCGTGAAGTTCGCATCGAAGCTGGCAAGCTGCGTGACATCGGCATGCCTGTAACCCATCTCCATCAGCGCATCATGATGCTGGATTGCGGAATAGATGTAAGTTGCCCGGGTGTTGCCGCACGCCATGGTTGCAACCTGGTATGGCGAGTATTCGAGTTCCATGAATTTTGGGTGGTACTGCAGCAGGACCTCAAAAACTTCAGCGTGCGAACGCCGCTGGCCAAGCTTGCTGAGCAGGTTGCGGGGGTATTCAAGCGCGAGCAGCGTATCCAGGGCCGGACTCCACGGCGGAACGGGCAAGGCCACCCATGCCACGGTACTTGACCTGCGGGATTCGGGAGCGTCGACACGAGCAGGCTGCAACACAGACTGAATCCACGTCTCAAGCGCAGCGGGCGTTTTAAGTTCCCTTGCGATTGCCACAACCTCATCACCAGACAGACCCACTCCCCTGACCGAACCCGCTACAGGTTGCAGGTGGGCGATGAGCAGTGGGGCAAACCAGCGTATGACGTGGCAAATTTGGGGCGCCTCTTTGAGGGCGGCGAGCTCCGCAATCTGCGGGCAGGTATAGCCTTGGCCGCTCAAAATAAAGTGATATCTCCGCACTGCCTCAAGTCCGTCACCTTCGGCGAGACTGGCGTCGATCAACCGGATTTGGTTGTCCGTATATCCCCAGTTGACCAGTTGCTGACGAACCCGATCCGAAACATGTCTATGCGGTACGCGTTCGAGTTCCTGCCTCAGGATTGACTTGAGGCCGCCCAGCGCCACGGCGGCGAAAGGTAACCGTTCGGAATCGACGGGCGGGTCGGCGGCAAGCGGTGCGGCCCCGCCAGCCATCATTTGCTGGGCGTGGCCAATCAGATCGACCACGGGCACGGATGATCTCAAGCTCACGGCCGCAGGCATGTTGGACGATTCTCGGTTCTGATCGTATGCGCGGAATGAATGCGCTGGAACGATGTCAGCGGTAGGCCATGTTGTCCGGCGCGAGTTTGCCGCGTTGTCTTCGGGCCATCTCGTGGGGAACTGACCGTGGAACGGATCGGCTTCATACGGGGCGGCCATCCATGCAGCGTCGTCTGCCGCGGTCCAGACGCGCGTGTCTGTAGCCGCATGCGGATTCTCGATCCCGGTTATGCTCGCGGCCACGTTCAGGTGGGGGGGCTCCATGTTGAGAAATCCACCGGCATCCGGGCCAGTTCCGACGGGTTCCCATTCGAGCACGCCAGGCGCACCGGGCTCTCGCCCGTCGTGACTCGTGATGAATTCAATAATCTCCGGCGTCTCACACGCGGGGTGCAGCGATGTGAACTCGTGCCTGAGCGCGAATTCACGATTGTTGTCTGGGACTCCCGGAGCGGCGACCTGATACATTGGCTCGTATTGTGCGCCATCGATCATGACATGGCCCGATACGGGCACAACGTGTCTTGTGCTTTTCTGATAGTCGACCGGCGACTCAAGCAGAGGCTCGCCTGCGCAGATCAGGTTTGTGTACTGCTGTACGGCTTGATGATCCCGGTCCAGGCCGGTGAGATCCTGTACGAGAGTCTGAATGATTGCGCGCTCCACGCTGGAACCATCGGCCGGCAACAGAAGGTCACGCCGCCCATCATGCATCAGCCATAGGACATTCCGGACCTCCCCAGCTCCGTTCACGCTCATCCCATTCCCGTAGCCGTCGCCCGGCACCAGGATCGGACGCGGGCGCACTGCGTTGCCATCCTGCGTACCGTGGAGAAGGCCGTCCAGCCGGTGGTTCACCAGGCGTCGGAATAGCTGGTTTCCCTCGTAGGCCTTCGACACTAGTTCCCGGATCGCGTTGTCGCATGCAGGATCGGACTCCCATGAACTCCATCGATGGATGACCTCGCCTCGCGGGTGGCGCAGTTCAGTGTCCAGCGCTTTTCCGTCCAACTCAAGCCGCTCCAGTGCGGGATTGGCGGCGATGTCATCCAGAACCGCTTTGCTCGGAGGATGTTGGTTGTACACGGGACGCAGCGCGTCCACATCGTGAAGTGCGCGCGTTCTGGCGTCGACCTCGGGAGCCTGCGTAGCGACACTTTGGGTGCCAGATCGCACTCGATCAATCGTAAACATGGAATGGGACTCGACTTTGCCACTGTACTGCGACAGCAGCGAGGTAACTGGAAGTGGGGAAACCCGTGCGGCGATGAAGATGTTCGCTTCTTGGTGAATGCAATGCTTGCCGGTTTCGTGCATGCAGTTGCGTAGTCAGCCGAATGCGGCATCGGGTAGTGAGTGGGCGCCGGTCACCTAAAGGGCGGTTGGTGTCGCAGTGTGCGAACCGGATGAGGCAGCAACTGCGGGGACGCCGTCGCTGCCGTCGCTGCCGCCGCTGCGCGGTGCCCCCCTCCCCTGCGGGGCTCGCTTAAGTGGGCACTTTCGATGCACCCTCGGACCGGGCGCTGAGGCCCTTGTGGCAAGGAACACCGGTCGATTTGCGGCTGCAGAAAATCGTGCGTTTTGACGCACTGCGTTGCGAGCCGATGCGCGACTGAGCTGTGCTGTCGCGCCGGTTGACGGTGCCGTCCGGCATCAATATTTCGAACACAATAAAGGTAGGCGCCCGATTCTGAGGCGCGAGTGCGACTTTGGTCCCGCGCGCAAGTGTCCTGCGCAGCTTCTCGGAAGAAGGCGAGAATCTACGCAGGAGCACGATCTAAACAGCAGCCCGGAACTGGCCATAATGCACATACGCCCCCACATCAAACTGGACTCATACGGGAACGTCTATTTCGGCTGCGCGCAGACATCGATATGTGATGCGCTCACATCGCGACGCATTTCGTCGCACATATCTGTCTATCCGCTAAGACCCGCTATACGTACCCGTGCCGAAGGACGGGGTGGTAGGAGGTGGCGGAAGGCGCGTGCCGGCCGTCACAGTAATGAAGCTTTGGAAATGTCGTCCAGCTGCCGAAAGACCTACAAAATCATCCGGTTCGATTACAAAAGAATTCGGAACTGCCAATCCATTTGGATTTACTGAATACGAAATATTAAGTGTCACCACGTCTCCACTATTATAGCTGACGCTTGATTCGGCCTTGAAGGACAATGGTATTGCCCCAAATGCTCCGGTATTATTTGCCGAGCTACTCGAGCTGTATTGGGTTCCAACCGCATGCTCTTCGGAGGCGAATGCATTCCCCTTGCCGTCGGTTACGGTAAAGGTTGCAATCGGCCCAGATGTCCCAAAGTCGAGGCCCAAGCCTCGATTCAGCAACTGACCCGATACGTCAACGTAACACGGACAACCGCTGGGCATAGTAATAGTTTGCGTGAAGAATTGGTGCAGCGAGTTATCCATCGTGAACGTCAGATTATTCGTTAGATTTGTTGTGGATTGTTGTGTCGTCGACACTTGCGCCATCACGCTGATCGGTGAGAAAGTTGCCGATGCAGTTAAGACGGCAAAAGTAGACAGCGATACCTGCGCTAGTCGGCTGGTAAGCATCCGCCGCAAGCTAATTTTTTCCAGATTCATGGCTTCTCCATTCGATTCGAGTGAAAATAAGAATTCATTCAATGCCCACTAGAACGAGGCTCACTGGGGGCGTCGCTTGTTGTCACATTTCTTAATATCTATGTTGCGCTATCTATAAGCACTCTGCCCAAGGTCTGATTTGCAGCAAGTGCTTCAGTTCGAGGTTGGCAATCGTGAGTACTAGGCTGATGAATGGGCTTGGGTAAGATGCCTATCGACTTGTGGTGATGTAGAAATGCATATAAAGCGACTGATTGCCGGCAGCTTTACTGTAGGTGATATTTTTAATAATATCGCGCGGGTTTAAATTTTTAATCGTCTATCGATACTCTTACAATATTCGCTGACGTTGGCCACGTATGTAATTTGAATTAATCGAAAGCAAACTGTCAAATATGTGCTCGCTAAAGAGTATCTTCACAGCCTCGTGCCGATATTGGGTTGATCGCACCTGCGGTGATACGAACCACGAGATGGAGTGGCAGGGGTGATGATGGACTCGTTGCATAAATCGAAAGTCATTCGAAGCGGCTCCGGGAGCTGCGACCTCGCTCTGCCCATCCGCGTGGCCGTAACCGCCTCCTGCGAGTAGTAGGATCGGCTTGCGATGCCGACGCCGATGACCCGCTAACGGACCTACGGCGCGAGAATGGCTCGCTATGAGTTCGGGATCCACCGAGATTTGCGCCATTCACGTCGTTATTGGAGTTTGGTGCGACCGCTCTCGTCAGGCAAGGCAAGCGGGGAGCTGGCGGAGCGATATAAAAGGCCGCGCGCATCTCGTCTCCGTAGGTGGCTCCCGACGGGGCGACAGGACGCGCATTTGCGCCCGATGTGTGCAGCTAAATTGCAGCTTTGACTACCGGGATTTGCGCCGCTAGGCCCTGCGTCGGATTGGTTATACGGATTGCGAGTTGTGTAGGACTTTGATTTTTAATGAAATGTGGCGTGTAGGTAACGCTCCGAAGGCAGGGGTTGCTGGTTCGATCCCAGCCGGGCGCGCCAAATGGCCTGATCAGGCTTTCGCGAATTTCCCCGTTTTTATGCTCCCCGGTGCAGCTGAATTGCAGCGCGCGTCAGGCGTTTCCTGTCGTGCCTGTCTCCGGTTATTCCGGCCAAAAAAATGCCCGCCGAACCGGGTTCAGCGGGCTTTCATCGCGTGCGTCGCCTGCGGCGTCTCCAGATCCAATCGGCCAGCGCGACGCATGAGCCACGAAGGCCGTGCCGCGCGAACGTGGCCGGACTCGAGGCGCGCGTTATTCGAACGACTTCAGGTTGTTCAGCGGGACCAAGTGCCACTGCTGGGCCGGCGAACCGTTGATCGGATAGAGCCAGAGCGGGTTCCCGTTGCTGACGACGCGGCCCTTGTCGTCGAGGCACAGGGTCTCGTCGGCCCGCGGCACGATGTATCCGGGATGCGAGAAGAAATCCCACTGGATCGCGGCCGAGCTCGGTTTGAGCTTCAGGAGGGCTTCGGGCGCGATCCGGTCGGCGCCGATGGCGAGCACACCACCGCTCGCGTTCAGCGAGATGATCCCGGTGTCGAAGTTGACGTCCCAGAAGGCGGCGCGAGGCGCCAGCCCGTTCTTGCTGCGCAGTACGACCCCGCTGTCCTGCGATTGATCGGTAACGCCAATCACATAAGTCGGATCTTGAGCATATTCAATAATATAGACACCCATTTTTACTCTCCTGATCGATCTTTGAAAAATTGACCCCGGTGATGTGGTATTTGCCGCGCCTCAATGCGCTCGGCAAACGAATATTAGGCGGGGGATTGAAAAATGCTACCTGTCACATATCGCAGCATTTATGGATGTAAATAATCGATTGGATTTTTGTTTTTATGCGGTGTGTATTAAATCGGCTCGGATCGTTTATGGGCACAATTGGCCGGTTAATTCAGTGCGGTGACTCGAAGGAAAGGTTAAGTATGTGCTTGATTTAAAGCGGCAAGCTTTGCCTGGGCGTGAGGAGGATCGAGCTGCTTGGCGGTAAGCGCTCCAATAGCATCATTGATGCATAAAGCCGACATCATTTCGCCGTTCATTGAGTAAAATTCCGCAACGATATTGCTGGGAATATCGTTTTGTGAAGTTTATAAAATCAGTCGTGTGAGAATAAATTTGAGCGATTCGGTTCCATGGGGAAATAAAAGGGGCCTGGGAAAATAAATCTCCCGTCGTCGTTTTGCCGTTGACTCATTGCCAGTACCCGGACCCTCCGATTTACCGCCCCGCCTTCCGTCGCCCGACCGCTTCTTCTCCGCCGCCCATTCCGCATATCGATGTCGCGCCGTCATTGCGTCATGCGAGATTTCCCCGCAACGACAACTCCAAGCGTCGATCGCGGCGGCCGTCCGCGCATCGCGCCGATTATCCCGATGGCAGCCATCCCGTCTCTCCCGAGCGCAGGCGATGCCCGCGCCTCCCCGTCAGTCGATCGCGGCGTCCGCGATCGCCGTTTCGGGCGCGCCGGCGTCCGTCTCGATATCCGCCGCGTCGATGATCGCTACCCAGTCGAACGCAGGCATCGCGGCGAGCTGATCGGCGGTGGCCGCGTATTCCTGCGTCGACGTGCTGACGTAACGCAACCGATCGGTCCACTCGGGCAACGGGCCGGGCGCCGTCGTCAGCACGACGCTCAGCAGATCCTGTTCGGCGCGCGACGCGACGATGCGCAGCGCGGCCTGCACGCGTTCGGCGTCGCCATCGGCATCGAGGATCAGCGCGCCGGGAATCGGCGTATCGCGCGGCGGCAGCTGGACAGCCGTGCCTTCGCGTTCGACGCACCGCCGGTAGACCTCGCGAATCAGCGGCAGGCGCGCCTGCAGTGCGTCGTGCTTGCGCACGCGGGCCTGTGCGGTGCGCGCGATCCGCCGGCGCAGCGCGGGCTGCGCGACCATGCGTTCGAGTGCGTCATCCCACGCGTGCGCGGCATCGCCCGCGAGCAGCGCGTCGTCGCCGTCGTTCAGTGCGATGCGCAGGGCCGGCCGGTCGCTCGCGACGATCGCGATGCCGGCAGCCGCGAATTCCTGTCTTTGAACCGCGCTGGCCGCGGCGTCGTCAGCGTTGGCGAGCGGCATCAGCGCGACGTCCCAGTCGAGTGCGCGCAATTGCTGTGCATACGCGCGATACCCATCCGGCGCGGGCCGGAATTCGGCAGCCGGATGCTGTTCCCAGCCGGCCGGCACTTGCGCGCCGAAGAATTGCACGGCGATGCGGCCGGCATGACGCTCGCAGAGCGCCCGCAGCGCGGCGTCCACCAGCGCGAAATTGGCCGGCAGCAGCGCTGCGCCGGCGACACCGATCGTCACGCGTGCGTTGCCGCGCGCCGGCACCGCGCGCAGGAACAGGTCGAGATCGACGCTGTCGGGCAGCACGAACACGTTCGGATTCCACGGCCGGTACTGGCGCGCGAGATCCGGCGTCGGGACGATGATCGCGTGCGCATTGCCGAGCGTGAACGCAATGCCGATCCACGTCGGGTCGGTCTGCATCGACGACGGTGCGGCGAGCGGAAGGTCGGTCGCGTAGATCACCGGCTTGTCGAATTCGAAGATCGCGCCCAGCGCCTTCAGCGACAGCAGGCCCGGCGTGTGGCGATCGAGCAGCACGGCATCGGCCGTGGCGATCGCCGCGCTGTCGGCCAGCCCGCTGACGAGCGCCCAGTCGTCCTCGAGCCGCGCGAACGGCAGCGCAAGACGGCGCTGCACGGACGCGCCGTCGACTGGATCGATCGCATAGGCGACGAGGCGTTTCTTCTGTTGCGCGCGCGGCGCAGGCGTGCCGCCGGTTGACGGCGCGGGCGCCTTTGCCGTCGCCGCGGCCGGCCGTCGGCCCTGTTCGGCGAGCCTTGCATACAGCGCGCCGTGGCGGGCCGGTTCGGCATCGGCGGGCAGCGCGTGTACCGCCGCATTGACGTGGCGATACGTGAGCGCCATCGCGTCCGATTGCACCACCAGTGCATCGGCGCGCCGGATCGCATCGCGCATCGCGGCGAGCCGGCGTGCGCTGCCGGCGAGCTCCGGGTCGTCGAGCGAGATCGCATCGAACGGCCGGTCGAGATCGCAGACCACCGGCTTGCCGAGCGTGAACAACTGCTCGAGCGCGGCGCCCGACAACAGGCTCGGCGTCGCGCCGTGCAGCACGATCACGTCGGCGCGTTGCAGCGCGTCGAGGTCGATGCCGTTGGCGGCGACGGGAAAGTCCACCGTCCATTCGCGCTCGAGCGCGCGGAACGGCGCGACGAACCGCGTCGCGATCTGCGGATCCGTGGCCGGCGCTGCGGAAACGACCGCCATGCGTCGCGGGGCGGCAGCAGCCGCAGCCGGCCGGGCGATGGCCGCGCCGTTCTGGCCGGGCTGCGCATCGAGTTCGTTCGCGCGCGCCTGGGTCTTGTCGACGAACTGCCGCAACTGCTGCCAGAACGTCGCTTCTTCTTCGCGATACACGTCGCGCGCTTCATGCACGGTCGCTTTAGCGTGAGCGATTTCGTGCGGATCGAGCCCCCACGCGATGCCCTTGCCGCCCATCACCCAGCGTTCCGCATTCGGCATCGACGCGTCGTTCAGGATGCAGACGACCGGGCAGCCGCACAGCAGCGCCTCGAAGGCCGCGGTGGACCACTCGTACAGGTACAGGCATTCGACTCGCCGAAACAGTTCGGCCAGTTCGTGTGCGGAGCGCTGCGCGACACGGCTCGAGATCTCGATCGATTCGGCGGTCGCCGGATGCAGGCTGCCGCCGCGGCGCAGATGGCGATTCAGGAACACGGCCGTGCCGCGGCGGGTTGCGTCGTCGACGCCGTCGCAGTGGAAGATGCGCGTATCGACGAGCGGGATTCTGAGCAGGTCGGCCTGCCAACCTTCCGGCACGATCGACGGCCCGAACGTGAACACGAGATCGGTCGGCGCGCGGTCGATCGGCTTCCCGTTGATGCGCCCGGGCTCCGCAAGCAGGTAGCGCGCGACACAGCGTGCGTTGAACGGATTGCCTTCGACGATCTCCGGATACACGGCGACCGGACTGCGGCCTGCGGCGAAGTGCGCGTGCGCGATCTCCTTCGTCAGCAACGGCGTGCGCAGCTCCGGGTGCACGTCGGCCGTGTTGATATAGGCCTCGCAGCCGAGCACGTTCAGCGCGTGACACAGGTAGTGCATCGCGCGCACCCCGCCGGACGTCTGCAGGTACGGCGGCGCGGACACGTAGTACGGATGGCCGAGCGGCGCGAAGATGCGGGGCGAATCGTTCATGGAGCGGAGGGCACGAGGTGCGATGAAGGGCGACGGACAGCCGGTCGCGCGGCCGTGCGGTAGAAGTCGGATACCACCTGAAGGACGCGGTCCTGTTCGGCCTCGCTCATCGCGTGGTACAGCGGCAGGCGCACGAGCCGGTCGGCGACGTCGTCGGTCACCCGCATGCCGGAGCCGCAGCGGCCGTAGCGCTGGCCTGCCGGCGAGCTGTGCAGCGGCACGTAGTGGAACACGGCGAACACGCCCGCGCCGCGGATCCGCTCGAGCAGCGCCGTGCGCTCGCCAAGATCGCGCGCGAGGAAATAGAACAGATGGCCGTTGCCCGCTTCGCTCAACGGCACGGCGGGCAGCGTCAGATGACCGGCGTCGTGCAGCGGCCGCAGCGCATCCTCGTACCGCTTCACGGTCGCGCGCCGCTGCGCGGTGATCACGTCCGCGTGCTCGAACTGCGCGTACAGGAACGCGGCGATCAGTTCGCCGGGCAGATAGGACGACCCGAGGTCGACCCACGTGTACTTGTCGACCTGGCCGCGAAAGAACTGGCTGCGGTTGGTGCCTTTCTCGCGGATGATCTCCGCGCGCTCGACGAGGCGCGCATCGTTCACGAGCAGCGCCCCGCCTTCGCCGGCGATCACGTTCTTGGTCTCGTGGAAGCTGAGGCACGCGAGATGCCCGAGGCTGCCGAGCGGCTTGCCTTTCCAGCTGGATTCGATTGCCTGCGCGGCATCCTCGACGACCCACAGCCGATAGTCGTCGGCGAGATGCGCGATCGTATCCATGTCGCACGACACGCCCGCGTAGTGAACCGGCACGATCGCGCGCGTGCGCTCGGTGATCGCGGCGGCCACCAGCTTCTCGTCGAGGTTCAGCGTATCGGGGCGGATGTCGACGAACACAGGGGTCGCGCCGCGCAGCGCGAACGCGTTGGCGGTCGATACGAACGTATAGGACGGCATGATCACTTCGTCGCCGGGGCCGACGTCGGTGAGGATCGCGGCCATCTCCAGCGCAGCCGTGCACGAGTGCGTGAGCAGCGCGCGATGACAGCCGATGCGTGCCTCGAGCCACTGGTGACACAGCTTCGTGAACGCCTGGTCGCCGGCGAGTCCGCCCTGTTCGACCGCCTTCGCGATGTAGTAGAGCTCCTTGCCGACGATGAACGGGCGGCCGAACGGAATGCGGTCGAGATTGGGAGGAGCGAACATGGCGAAACTCCGCGAAGGCGTGAAGAGGGGCTATGGGGCCGGCGGCTTGCGCATGGGCGCTTAGCCGTCCTTCCGGACGAGCATCGTGAATTCGTACAGCCCGTAGTCGTGCAGCAGCGCGACGTGGCGCGAGTAGCGGCGCTTGCAGCGGTCGAACAGCGCGCACGGATCGGCGTAGTACAGCCGCTCGGGGCGCATGTGCGGCGGGTCGGAATACGACGTCAGGCAGTTGAACGCGAAGCCGGCGCGGCTCGTCTCGTGCAGCGTGTCGAGCGTCGCGTGGATGTAGTCGAGCCATGCGTCGTCGCCGTGGCCGCGATGCACGTTGAAGATGCCCGACGCGATCCCGTAGTCGGCGACCGACTGCGGCGCGTCGCCAACGTGGAACGCCACGTCGGCGCGCTTGCGATAGCGCTGCCGGGCTGCATCGATCATCTCCGGCGACACGTCGTTGCCCGCGTACGCATGGCGGCGCCCCGCCGCCTGCTCGTCGAGAAAGTCCACCAGCGCGCCGTAACCGCAGCCGAGGTCGTTGACGGAGAAGCCGTCGGCGCCCGGCGCGACGATCTTCGTCAACTGCGCGAACCGCAGCCGCTGGCCGTCCTCGCCGTTCCAGTCCACGCCGCGCGCGGTCTCGCCGTGCTCGGCCAGGCGCGCGCTGTAATAGGCGGCGACGTCCGCCAGCAGGCTCGAATGTCGGGAATCGTGCATCGCGTCGCTCTCAGGTTCGGTCGGTCACGACATGCCGGCGCGCATCCGGGCCGCAGTGAAACAGCACGTCGAGCACCGTCACGCCGTGGACGAATTCGCCCCACAGCTGCGCGTACGGCGGATAGGCCGGATAGTCGAACCAGCGCACCGCGACCTGCGCGGCCGCGAAGCGGCTCTCGTCGAGGTAGTCGCGCGCGGCCGGGCCCGACAGGTATTCGGTTGCGCCGGCCTGCAGGCACAGGTTCAGCAGCTTGTCGGTGCGGTCGCCTTCCACCGTGTAGTCGGACGACGACGAAATCCGCGTGGCGATGCCGAGCTGCCGGTTGATCCAGCTCAGCAGCGCGCGGTTCAGCGCGCTCAGCGTGTCGTGCCGGGCGTGCAAGTAGAGCGCTTCGAGCTCGTCTGCGTAGCGCGCGAAATGCGGCGCGCGCGCATAGTTCTGCCGCAGCCGCGTCCAGTGCTGCGCGGCCCACTCGGTGCCGTCGATCTCGGTGTCGCGGATGCTCTGGTGATAGCGGCCCTTCACCTTGACCGGCACGGTCAGCCACTGCACGCCTTGCGGCGTCTTGATCTGGTTGCGGTTGCGCCAGTCGCGCCGCGTGTATTGCGCGTCGTCGTACAGGATGAACTCGTCGGTCGCGGCGATCAGGTCGAAGTAGCCCTTCCACGGGATGTAGTTCGACTGGACGATCGCGATGCGTTTGGGCTGCGCAGTCATGTCGTTCAGGCCGGGATGTGACCGTACCGGTACATGTCGACGAGCTCGGGCGGAATGCCCCAGTCGGTCGCCCCGAGCCGGTCGTGCAGCGCCTCGAGATCCGTGCGGATCGCGCGCTCGAGCTGCTCGACCATGCGATTGCGCGCAGGCACGAAGTCGTGCTGGTAGGCGGCGTTGATCTGGTGGCGGACGGTCTTCGCGATCGCCGCCTCGCGCGACAGGTTGCGAATCAGCGGCCGCTCGGGCGCCAGCTCCGCATAGCGCGGATCGATCGGCTGGCCGCGCATCGCGGCGACGAGGTCGCGGCACAGCACCGGCGACAGGTGGAAGCCGTCGCGCTTGGTGCCGCCGAGAATCCACAGGTCGCGCACGCTGGTTTCGCCGATCAGCGGATAAAGGTCGGACGTCGTCGGCCGCCAGCCGACGTTCACGTTGACGAGGTTCGCACGCGAGAATCGCGAATTGATCTGGTCCATCGCCGATTTCAGCAGCGTGTACGCGCTGCCGGCGTGTCCGTGCTCGTGCGGCACCGGGCTGATGTAGTTGCTGGCGCCGACGAGCGTGCGGTCGGGGCCGTACGGCGCCGAATACACGCCGCATGCGAGCCCGCGGTTGGTCGTGCGCACGCAGTGCGTATGCACGCTCTCGCTGCTCTGCAGTTCGATCGACATGCCGATCCCGTAGAACAGCCGCTGCACCGGCAGCTCGGGCAGGCTGGCCTGCAGCACCTTCGTCAGGTTCGCGCCGTTGCACAGCACGAAGCGGTCGGCGTCGAGCGTCGTGCCGTCGCTCAGCCGCGCACCGGTGACGCGTCCGCCCGAGACGCCGAGGCGCTCGACTTCGGCCGACACGAACGCGACGTTGCCGGCCGCGGCCACGCTGGCCTGCAGCGCGTCGAGAAACTGTTTCGGGTTCGCCCAGCCTTCGCGCTTCAGATACACCGCGTTGAGCGCGCGGAACTGCGGTTGCGGGTGATAGTTCGGGATGCTGGACGGATCGACGGCTTCGCACGGTTCCTCGAACTCGCGGCAAAAGCGTCGCATCGCCGCAAAGTTCTCGTCGTCGAGCGCGTCGGTCGCGGCGTTGTTGAGCACGTAGGTGCCGAAGCCGTGCGCGACCGCGCGTTCCGGCGTGCAGATTTCCGCGAACACGTCGGGCCACGCGGCCGTCGCCGCGCGGCTCAGTTCGAACTTGAAGCGGTCGATCGGCGTGCCGAGCGAATCGCCTTCCAGTTCGGTGAACGAGTTGAGCATCGCGGCGGCCGCGCGCGTCGCCGAGCCGGGACGCTGCGCCGGGCCGACGACGACGAGTTCGATGCCCGGCTCGGCGCGTAGCCAGGCACGGGCCGTCATCAGCCCGAGGATGCCGTTGCCGAGGATCGCGATCTTCATGAGCGCGCCCCGCCGCCTTCCGGGAAGGTGAGATAGCACAGCGACGGATACGACTTCGCCTTGTGGATCCGGTGCGGATACTTGCCGAGCAGCTCGCGCACGTAGTGGATGCCTTCGGCCGGCGTCTGGCCGCCGCGCGTGAGCTGCCAGAACGCGACGACGCCGCCCGGCACGAGCCGCCGCATCACCGTCTCGAACGCCTGCCGGGTCGGCCCCGGCACGTTCAGGTCGAACCACGCGAGCGCGACGGGTTCGCCCGGATGCGCTTCCTCGTAGGCGGCGAGCGTGTCGCGGCAGTCGCCTTCCCATACGTGATGCTTGCCGTTCACATGCCCCATCGCGTTGTTGCGCTCGTGCAGCGACAGCAGGTTGCGCAGCAGATCCGCATAGTCGCCGGCGAGCGAGTACGTGCCGTCGGAGAACAGCTTGCGGTCGCGCGAATCGTTGTCGGAGAAGCCCGCGTAGCCGGTGAACGTATCGAACGCGTGGATCCGGCGCTGGAAGTTCAGCGGCTCGAGGATCGCGCGGAAGTTCTCGCACAGCACGGCGGTCTGGCCGCGCCAGGTGCCGAGGTCGAGGATCGAACCCGGCAGCGGCACGATCTGCTCGTAGACCTCGAACGTCGCGAGTATCCGCGCGAGCAGCGACCCGCGCACGAACAGGCCGAGCGAGCGTTCGAGCTCCTCTTGCGTCGCGGGATAGGTCTGCATCAGGTCGAACAGCTCGCGCCGTGCGGCGAGCTGGTCGTCATTCGAGTTGGAGATGATTGAGGACTCGTGCATACACATGGCTCCAGGCGCTGAGGGGGATTCGGGGCATCCCCGGCCGCGGGCCGGCAAGCGGCTTGCGCCCGGCGCGATCGTCCGCGCGATGGACGCCTCCAAGTCTGTGCCCGAGTCTATCGATCCGCGCCCGGATCAAATGGCGGATTAGCGGGCCGTTTCCCCCCGCATTTCCATGAATGCCGGCGCGTGCCCGAGCCCGGCGACCGGCAAGCGGGCGCGGGCGCGCAGCGCCAAACCGTTGACGGACAAGGCTTCTCGCGACTGGGCGATGAATCGCCGGCGCGCTCGACGGGCGGCCGCGCGCACGAACTGCGGCCTTGATCGTCGTCAAGCCGGTGCCCGCGCCGTCACATGAAAAGCGACCAAATCCGCCACCTGCTCCGCCGATTGGAACGGCGACCCCGCGCCGAGAATGCTGGCATGTCGAGGGCCGTCCACGCGTGCGCGATGCCGGCCTCCGCGCGTTTGCGCGCTCCGTATCGAACCCACGCTGGCTTACCACGATGACTGATCTCACGCTGTCCGACTCCCCCGTCGCCACGATCGAAGCGGCGCTGGCGCTCCATCAGGCCGATCGCCTCGAAGAGGCCGAGACGCTGTACCGCCGGATCATCGACGCCGAGCCGCGGCACGCGGACGCGCTGCACCTGCTCGGCCTGATCGGTCACCAGTACGGTCGCTATCACGAGGCGTCGGAGCTGATCATGGCGGCGATCGAGATCAAGCCGAACGCGATCTACTACTACAACCTCGGCAACGTGATGCAGGCGAGCAACCGCCCCGCCGCCGCCGCCGAGTGTTTCCGTCTCGCGATCGAGCTGCGGCCCGGCTACGTCGACGCTTACAACAACCTGGGCAACGCGCAGCGGCTCGCGGGCAACGCGCGCGCGGCCGTCGACGCGTTCTGCCAGGTGATCGCGCTGCAGCCCGACCACGGGCAGGCATACAACAACCTCGGCAATGCGCTGCTCGACCTGAACGAGATCGCGGCCGCGCTCGAGGCGTACCAGCACGCGATCGCGCTGCGCCCTGAGTTGCCGGAACCGCGCAGCAACCTGCTGTTCGCGTATCACTACAGCGAAGCGTTCGACCCGCACGCGTACCTCGCCGAGGCCGCGCGCTTCGATGCGCTCGTCACGCAGCACGCGCAGCCGTACTCGACGTGGCGGGTCGACCTCACCGCGCGCATCGGCCGGCCGCTGCGCGTCGGCATGGTGTCGGGCGACCTGAAGGCGCACCCGGTCGGCTATTTCATCGAAGGGATGCTCGCGCACCTGAAGCGCGAGCGCGTCGAACTGCACGCGTATGCGACGCGCGACGTCGAGGACGACGTGACCGCGCGCATCAAGCCGCGCTTCGCGTCGTGGACGTCGCTTGCCGGCCTCGACGACGCAGCGGCGGCCGCGCGGATTCGCGACGACGGCATCGACGTGCTGATCGACGCGTCCGGCCACACGATCCACAACCGCCTGCCGCTGTTCGCGTGGAAGCCCGCGCCGCTGCAGGTGAGCTGGCCCGGCTACTTCGCGAGCACCGGCATGCGCGCGATCGACTACGTGCTCGGCGACCGCTACGTGATGCCGGCCGACGAGGCCGAGCATTTCGTCGAACGCGCGTGGCACCTGCCCGACAGCTATCTGTGCTTCACGCCGCCCGCGATCGAACTCGACGGCGGCCCGCTGCCGATGCTCGCGAACGGCTATCCGACCTTCGGCTATTTCGGCAAGCTCGCGAAGCTCACCGATCACGTGATCGACGTCTGGTCGCGCGTGCTGCGCGACGTGCCGAACGCGAAATTGTTCGTGAAGGCGCCGCATCTCGACGACCCGCGCGAGCAGGATGCGCTCGCGGCCCGCTTCGCCGCGCACGGCATCGATGCGGCGCGCCTGCTGTTCGAAGGCCGCTCGCCGCGCGACGAATACCTGGCGGCCTATCGGCGCGTCGACCTGATGCTGAGCCCGTTCCCGTACCCGGGCGGCACGACGACGGCCGAAGCGCTGTGGATGGGCGTGCCGGTGCTCGGCCGCCGCGGCGCACGCTTCCTGTCGCACATCTGCGAAAGCCTGCTGCACGCGGCGCGCCTGCACGAATGGATCGCCGAGGATGACGAAGCCTACGTCGCGAAGGCCGTCGCCTTCGCGCGCAATCCGGCCGAGCTGGCCGTGCTGCGCACGACGCTGCGTGCGCAGGTGCTCGCGTCGCCGTTGTGCGACGCGCCCCGCTTCGCGCGTCATTTCGAGGAGGCGCTGCACGCGATGTGGGCGCAGCGCGTCGACGCCGCACCGGGAATCGCATCGTGAGCGGCCAGTCGATCCTCGTCACCGGCGGCGCCGGCTTTCTCGGTTCGCACCTGTGCGAGCGGCTCGTGCGCGCGGGCCACGACGTGATGTGCGTCGACAACTTCCACACCGGCAGCAAGCGCAACATCGAGCACCTGATCGGCCAGGTCAATTTCGAGCTGATTCGCCATGACGTGTGGCTGCCGCTCTACGTCGAGGCCGACCGCGTGTTCAACATGGCGTGCCCGGCGAGCCCGGTGCACTACCAGAGCGACCCGGTGTCGACGGTGAAGACGGCCGTGCTCGGCGCGATCAACATGCTGGGGCTCGCGAAGCGCTGCGGCGCGCGCATCCTGCAGGCGTCGACGAGCGAGGTGTACGGCGACGCGCAGCAGCATCCGCAGCAGGAAAGCTACTGGGGCAACGTGAATCCGAACGGGCTGCGCGCGTGCTACGACGAAGGCAAGCGCTGCGCCGAGACGCTGTTCTTCGACTATCACCGCCAGCACGGCGTCGATATCCGCGTGGTGCGGATCTTCAACACCTACGGGCCGCGCATGCGCGCCGACGACGGCCGCGTCGTGTCGAACTTCATCATGCAGGCGCTGCGCGGCGAGCCGATCACGCTGTACGGCGACGGCAGCCAGACGCGCTCGTTCTGCTACGTCGACGATCTCGTCGAAGGCCTGATGCGGATGATGGACCAGGACGACGACACCGGCCCGATCAACCTCGGCAATCCGAGCGAGATCACGATCCGCGAGCTGGCCGAATGCGTGCTGCGCCTCACCGGCTCGAAAAGCCGCATCGAATATCGCCCGCTGCCGGCCGACGATCCGCTGCAGCGCCGCCCCGACATCGGCCGCGCGCGCCAGCGCCTCGACTGGCAGCCCGGCATCGCGCTGGAGGACGGCCTGAAGGAGACGATCGCCCATTTCCGCAAACAGGTGAATGCATGACTCCCGACCTGATCGACGCGCGTTGCCCCGTCTGTGCGCATACCGTTGCCGCGCCGTTCTTCCCGGCCGGCGAACGCACGCTCGCGACGCTCGCATGGCCGGAATCCGCCGAAGCGGCGCGCGGCCTGCCGCGCCACGCACTCGATTTCGTCCAGTGCCCGCAGTGTTCGCACGTGTGGAACCACCGCTTCAGCTACGACGCGATTCCGTACGAGCGCAACCCGAACCGGATGTTCAACAGCGGCGGCATCTGGAAAGGCCATCTCGCGGCGACGCGCGACCTGCTGCTCGGCGCGCTGCCGGCGGAACCGACGGTCGTCGAGATCGGCTGCGGCGAAGGCCATTTCGTGCGCGGCCTCGCGCAGGCGAGCCGCGGCGGCCGGTTCGCCGGCTTCGATCCGAACGCGAGCGCGGGCACCGGCAACGGCATCGAATTCCACGCGCGGCTGTTCGCACCGCTGGCCGACATGCCCGCCTTCCGCCCCGACGCGATCGTGATCCGGCACGTGCTCGAACACCTGACCGAACCGGCGAAGCTCGTCGAGCAGCTTGCCTGGGGCGCGTCGCGCCAGCCGAACGCGTGCTGGCTGTTCGCGGAAGTGCCGTGCATCGACCGCGTGTTCGAAACCCATCGCCTCGCCGATTTCTTCTACGAACACGTATCGCAATTCACGACGGAGTCGTTCCGCACGCTGATGGCGCGCGCCGGCGAGATCGTGTCGCTCGCGCACGGCTACGACGGCGAAGTCGTCTATGCGCTGGTGCGGCTCGGCGTGCCCGCGCAAGCGCGCTCGCGCGCGGACGCGTCGCTGCAGTTCGCGGCGCGCACGGTCGAGCACCGCGCGGCGATCGCCGGGCAGCTCACGGCGCTCGCCGAGTCCGGGCGGCGCGTCGCGATCTGGGGCGGCACGGGCAAGGCCGCCGCGTTCATCCATCACTTCGATGCCGATGCCGCGCGCTTCCCGCTCGTCGTCGACTCCGATCCCGACAAGGTCGGCACCTATGTGCCGGGCACCGGCCAGAAAATCGAATTCCGCGACGCGCTGAAGGCGGCGCCGGCCGACGTGATCATCATCCCGACGCAATGGCGCGCGCGCGACATCGTCGCGGAGATGTCGCGCGAAGGGATCGCGGCCGCGGCCGTGATGATCGAGCACGACGGCCGACTGATCGATTTCGGGCGCGAACCGCATCCGTATTGAGCAGCGCGCCATGGAGCCGATTGAACTGCAGCTGCACGATGCGCTCGCGCATCATCAGGCCGGTCGTCTCGCGGAAGCGAAGACGCTGTACGACGCGATCCTGCACACGCAGCCGGGGCAGCCCGACGCGATGCACTTCCTCGGCCTGCTCGCGTGCCAGCTGCAGCAGTACGACGCGGGCATCGTGCTGATGGAGCGCTCGCTCGTCGCACGGCCGGACGCGTCGTACTTCAACAACCTCGGCAACATGCTGCGCGAATGCGGGCGGCTCGACGACGCGATCGCGCATTACCGTCGCGCGGTCGCGCTGCGTCCCGACTATCCGGAAGCGCACAACAACCTCGGCAACGCGCTGCGCGATGCACGCGACCCGGCCGCCGCGATGCAAAGCTGCGCGCGCGCGATCGAGCTGCGCCCCGGCTATGCCGAGGCGTACAACAATCTCGGCAACGTGCTGCAGGACCTCGGCGAACTGGATGCAGCGGCGGCGAGCTACGGCAAGGCGATCGCATTCCATCCCGCCTATGCGGAAGCGCACAGCAACCTCGGCAACGTGCTGCGCGCGCGGGAGCGTCACGCGGATGCGATCGCGCACTACCGCCGCGCGCTCGCATCGAGCGCCGCGCTTCCCGCTGCTACTCATGGCCTCGGCCTGTCGCTGTGGGCGCTCGGTGAGCTCGGTGAAGCCGCCAGCGTGCTGCGTGCCGCCACGGCCGAATCGGCCGACGCCAGCCTGCACAACACCTACGCAGGCGTGCTGCGCGACGCGGGCGACCTCGACGCCGCCGCCGCGCACTACGCACGCGCGATCGCGCTCGATGCATCGATGGCCGCCGCGCATGCGAACCTGAGCGGCGTGCGCCGCCGTCAGGCGCGTTATGCGGAAGCGCTCGTGCACGCGCAGGACGCAATCCGCCTCGCACCGGATCTCGTCGATGCGCACAACCAGGCGGGCAACGCTCACCACGGGCTCGGCAATCTCGATGAAGCGCAAGCGTGCTACCGCACCGCGCTGGAACTGAATCCGGCTGACGGCGGCGTCTGTCACAACCTGTCGGTCGTGCTGCTCAAGCGCGAGCAGCATGCCGACGCACTCGCGTATTGCCGGCGCTCGCTTGCGGCCGGCCGCCCGACCGTGTCGATGTACGTGAATCTCGGCGACATCCTGCGCGCCCAGGGCAACGTCGACGCCGCGGTGCCCGCGTATCGCGACGCGCTTGCGCTGGTGCGCGACGAAGCGAGCGACGAGGCGGCGGAGGTACTCGGCCGCCTGCTGTTCGCCGCGGCGGCATCGGCAACCGTCTCGCCCGCCGACTACCTGAGCGACGCGCGCTGCTACGGCCGACACCTCGCGGCCCGTTCGACGCGCTACATGCACGACGTGCGCGAACGCACGGCCGGGGCGCGGCACCGTGCACTGCGGGTCGGATTCGTGTCGGGCGACTTGCGGCAGCATCCGGTGGGGATCTTCATCGAAAGCGTGTTCGCGCATCTCGACCGCACGCGCATCGCGCCGTACGTGTACACGACGTCGGACGAAGAAGACGCGATCACCGTGCGACTGAAGCCGCACGCGGCCGTCTGGCGCTCGATCGCCGGATGCGATTCGCAGGCCGCCGCGCGCACGATCCATGAAGACGGCATCGACGTGCTCGTCGATCTCGCCGGCCATACGCAGGCGAGCGGCCTGGCGGCGTTCGGCTGGAAGCCGGCGCCCGTGCAGGCGAGCTGGCTCGGCTTCTTCGCGTCGACGGGTAGCGACGCGATCGACTATTTCATCGGCGACGCACACACGTTGCCGGCCGCCGAACGCGACCATTTCGTCGAAGCACCGTGGCGGCTGCCCGACAGCTACCTGTGCTTCACGCCGCCGTCCGACGACGTCGCGGTCGGTCCGCTGCCGATGGCGGCGAACGGCCATGTCACGTTCGGCTGCTTCGGCAAGCTCGTGAAGCTCGGCGACGACGTCGTGCGCGTGTGGTCGCGGATCCTGCATGCGGTGCCCGGCGCGCGGTTGCTGCTGAAGGCGCGCGAGCTCGAACAGGCGGCGGTGCGCGATGCGACTGCCGCGCGCTTCGCCCGGCACGGGATCGACGCTAGCCGGCTGCTGTTCGACGGCGCGTCGCCGCGGGCGGCGTATTTCCACGCGTACAACCGGATCGATGTCGCATTGAGCCCGTTCCCGTACCCGGGCGGCACGACGACGGCCGAGGCGCTGTGGATGGGCGTGCCGGTGCTCGGGATGACGGGCGGACGGTTCGTCACGCACATCTGCGAGAGCCTGCTGCACGCGGCCGGGATGCCCGACTGGATCGCCGGCGACGAGGACGACTACGTCGCGAAGGCGGTCGCGGCCGCACAGGACGGCGCGAAGCTCGCGGCATTGCGCACGACGCTGCGCGAACGCACGCTCGCGTCGCCGCTATGCGATGCGGCGCGCTTCGCACGCAATCTCGAAGATGCCTTCGTCGGCATGTGGACACGCTATACGGAAACAGCACAGACAGCATGAACGATATCCAGCAGGCCTTGCAGCAGGCACTCGCGCACCACCAGGCCGGTCGTCTCGCGGAAGCGAAGACGCTGTACGACGCGATCCTGCATACGCAGCCGGGGCAGCCCGACGCGATGCACTTCCTCGGCCTGCTCGCGTGCCAGCTGAAGCAGTACGACGCGGGCATCGTGCTGATGGAGCGCTCGCTCGTCGCACGGCCGGACGCGTCGTACTTCAACAACCTCGGCAACATGCTGCGCGAATGCGGGCGGCTCGACGACGCGATCGCGCACTACCGTCGCGCGATTGCACTGCGTCCCGACTATCCGGAAGCGCACAACAACCTCGGCAACGCGCTGCGCGACGCACGCGACCCGGCCGCCGCGATGCAGAGCTGCTCGCGCGCGATCGAGCTGCGCCCCGGCTATGCCGAGGCGTACAACAATCTCGGCAACGTGCTGCAGGACCTCGGCGAACTGGATGCGGCGGCGGCGAGCTACGGCAAGGCGATCGCATTCCATCCCGCCTATGCGGAAGCGCACAGCAACCTCGGCAACGTGCTGCGCGCGCAGGAGCGTCACGCGGAAGCGATCGCGCAATACCACCGCGCGCTCGAACTGAACCCCGCGCTGCGCGTCGCGCATCGCGGGTTGGCCATCGCGCTGCGGGCGACGGAGGATTTCGACGGCGCGCTCGCGCATGCGCGTGAGGGGCTCGAACCGGACGACGCCGAAGGTCATTGCGCGCTCGGGCGCTCGCTGCGCAGCATGAACGATTTCGACGGCGCGGCGCGTCTGTTCGAGCGCGCGTGCGAGATCGACCCCGGCTACGCGCCGGCATGGTGCCGGCTCGGCGAGCTGCGTTGCCAGCAGGGCGAATACGAAGAATCGATGCGGCTGTGCCGGCACGCAATCGAGCTCGACCCGATGCTCGCGGATGCGTACAACTTCCTCGGTCTCGCGTATCACAACCTCGACCGCATGGCAGCGGCGGAACTCAGCCATCGCCACGCGATCGACCTGAATCCCGACGACGCGGACGCGCACCACAATCTCGCGGCCGCGCTGTTCCGCCTCGACAAGCTCGACGAGGCGATGAGCGAATACCGGATCGCGCAGGAGCTCGGCGTCGATCCGGTGAAGATTCAGCTGACGCTCGGCGACATCCGCTGGGCCAAGCGTGATTTCGCCGGCGCCGTCGAAGCGTTTCGCGCAGCCGTCGACGACGATCCGCACCGCGCCTACGCACGGCTGCTGTTCAACATGTCGAGCTCGCCGGCATTCGCGCCGGAGGACTGGATCGCCGATGCGCAACGCTACGGCGACTATCTGGCGCGCGACGCGCGGCAGCTGCCGCACGACCGCGACGAACGCGCGCGGCAGGCGCGCGGCCGGCCGCTGCGGGTCGGCTTCGTGTCGGGCGACCTGCGCCAGCATCCGGTCGGGATCTTCCTCGAAAGCGTGCTCCGGCATCTGGATCGCACGCGCATCGAGCCGCATGCGTACGTGACCTTCGTCGTCGAGGACGAGGTCACCGCACGGCTGAAGAAAGGCTTCGCGAGCTGGAAGAAGCTCACGTGCCTGAATCGCGACCAGGCCGCGCGAATGATTCGCGACGACCAGATCGACGTGCTCGTCGACCTGGCCGGCCACACGAACTGGAGCGGGCTGCCCGTGTTCGCGCACCGGCCGGCGCCCGTGCAGGCGAGCTGGCTCGGCTTCTTCGCGACGACCGGCTGCCGCGCGATCGACTACTTCATCGGCGACCCGCACACGCTGCCGGCCGACGAAGCCCATCACTTCGTCGAGCAGCCGTGGCACCTGCCCGACAGCTATCTGTGCTTCACGCCACCCGCGTATGACGTCGCGGTCGGTCCGCTGCCGATGGCGAGCAACGGCGGCGTGACGTTCGGCTGCTTCGGCAAGCTCACGAAGATCAGCGACGACGTGATCGCGCTGTGGTCGCGCCTGCTGCTCGCGCTGCCTGACGCCCGGCTGATGCTGAAGGCGCACGAGCTCGGCGCGAGCGACCTGAACCGCGCGACGCTCGAGCGCTTCGCGCGGCACGGCATCGGCGCGCACCGGCTGATCCTCGAAGGCGGGTCGCCGCGAGCCGAGTATTTCAACGCGTACAACCGGATCGACATCGCGCTGAGCCCGTTCCCGTATCCGGGCGGCACGACGACGGCCGAAGCGCTGTGGATGGGCGTACCGGTGATCGGGATGAAGGGCGGCCGCTTCGTCACGCATATCTGCGAAAGCCTGCTGCACGCGGCCGGGATGGGCGACTGGATCGCGGCCGACGAAGACGCGTATCTCGCGAAGGCGATCGCGTTCGCGAGCGACCGCGACGCGCTGACGACGTTGCGCGCGACGTTGCGCGAACGCACGCTCGCGTCGCCGCTGTGCGATGCGGCGCGCTTCGCGCGCAACCTCGAGGACGCGTTCCACGGGATGTGGGCCCGCTACGTGGCCGGCGACACGGACGGGACACGCACATGACGAGCGCTGTCGCGGAGCGACTGAACGCGGCGTTCGTGCACCACCAGGCCGGGCGCTTCGACGACGCGCGGGTGCTGTACGAGGCGATCCGCCGCGACGAGCCGGAGCAGCCGGACGCGACGCATTTTCTCGGGCTGCTCGCCTGCCAGCTCGGCCAGTTTGCGGCCGGCCTCGCGCTGATGGAGCGCGCGATCGCGCTGCGTGCCGATCCCGTCTACCTGAACAACCTCGGCAACATGCTGCGTGCCCACGGCCGGCTCGGCGATGCGATCGCCGCATACCGGCGCGCGATCGCGCTCGCGCCCGACTATGCGGAGGCGCACAGCAACCTCGGCAATGCGTTGCGCGACGCGGGCGATGCGGATGCCGCGATGCTGAGCTGCGCGCAGGCGCTCGCGCTGCGCCCCGATTACGCGCCGGCCTTCAACAACCTCGGCAACGCGCTGCAGGACAAGGGCGAACTGGATGCCGCGGCGCGCGCGTACGAGAAGGCGATCGCGCTCGATCCAGGCTACGCGCAGGCACATTTCAATCACGGCAACGTACTGCGCACGCAAGGCCGGCCCGACGCCGCGATCGCGTGCTATCGCCGAGCGATCGCGCTGCAACCGGCGCTGCATGCCGCGCATCACGCGCTCGGCGTGCTGCTGTTCGAGCGTGACGGACTCGGCGAGCGCGACGAACTCGACGCGGCGATCGCGAGCCTGACCGCCGCGGCCGAATCGGGCGAAGTCGACTGTCTGTTCCATCTCGCGGCCGCGCTCGAGCGCGCGGGCGATCTCGACGGCACGGTCGCGAGCCTGCGGCGCGCGCTGGTTGCGGCGCCGGATCGCGCCGACCTGCACCACCATCTCGCTCAGACACTGGTCCGGCAGGGCAAGCGCCGCGAGGCGCTCGACAGCTGCCGTATCGCGCTGTCGCTGCCGAACCCGACCGCGCAGATGCATGCGGTGATGGGTGACATCCTGTGCGCGCTCTGGCATCTCGATGCGGGCCTCGCGAGCTACGATCGCGCGCTCGAACTCGATCCCGCGTACCGCAACGCGCACTCGGGCCGCATGTTTCACGCGGCGGGCACCGACCGCTTGTCGCCGGCGCAACTGCTTCGGCGCGCGCGCGAGTTCGGCATGCAGATGGCCGCGCAGGCGTCACCGCGCACGCATGCGCCGCGACCGGCTGCCGGGCGCGTGCTGCGCGTCGGGTTCGTGTCCGGCGACCTGAAGTCGCATCCGGTCGCGGTGTTCCTGTTGAGCGTCGTCGCGGCGCTCGATCCGTCGCGCATCGAAGTGGTCGCCTACGCGACGCAGTCGGTGGAGGACGACACCACCGCCGCGCTCAAGCGCCATTTCGCGCTGTGGCGCGACATCACCGCGCTCGACGATCGTGCGGCGGCCGACCTGATCGCGGCCGGCCGCATCGACGTGCTGATCGACCTGAGCGGCCACACTGCGTCGAACCGGTTGCCGTTGTTCGCATGGAAGCCGGCGCCGGTGCAGGCGACGTGGCTCGGCTATTTCGCGACGACGGGCATCGATGCGATCGACTACGTGATCGGCGATCGCCACGTGCTGCCCGACGATGAAGCGCATCACTTCGTCGAGCGGCCGTGGCGGCTGCCGGACAGCTACCTGTGCTTCACGCCGCCCGCGCAACCGCTCGAGGTCGGCCCGCTGCCGGCCGAGCGCGAAGGTGTCGTCACGTTCGGTTGCCTGAACAACGCGAACAAGATCGGCGATGCGGTCGTCGCGCTGTGGTCGCGAGTGCTGCACGCGGTACCGGGTTCGCGCCTGCTGTTGAAATCGCCGCAGTTCGACGAGGCGGCGCTGCGCGCCGGCATGGCCGCGCGCTTCGCCGCGCACGGCATTGCCGGCGAGCGCCTGCTGCTGCGCGGCGGATCGAAGCGGCTCGCACACATCGGCACGTACAACGAGATCGACATCGTGCTCGACCCGTTCCCGTATCCGGGCGGCACGACGAGCATGGAGGGATTGTGGATGGGCGCGCCGTTCGTCACGCGCCGCGGCGACCGGTTCCTGTCGCATATCGGCGAAAGCATCCTGCATACGCTCGGGATGCCCGAATGGATCGCGGCCAACGACGACGACTACGTCGCGAAGGCAGCCGCGTTCGCGCGGGACCTGTCGCACGTCGCCGCGGTGCGGGCCGGACTGCGCGAGCGGCTGCTGCGCTCGCCGCTGTGCGATGCGCCGCGCTTCGCGCGCCATCTCGAAGCGGCGTTCGCGCGGATGGTCGATGCGGCGGCTGCCGCGCGATAGACGCGCCGCGCGGCCGACCCGGCACGGTGCGGATCCGCATCGTGCCGCTTTTTCCCGGTAAAAAAATAGCCGCCCGAAGGCGGCTCGATGCTACGACATCGGCGCACCCTCGATGGCGGCGCGCGTTGTTGTTCGTGTGCTTACAGCATGCCGGTCGCCTGGTAGAGGCCGGCCGCGCGAATCCGCTCGCGCGATTCGGTGAACTGCTGCGCGAGCCGGTCGCGATCGGACTGCGCATCCTGCGCAATCGACGCGTCGATGGCCATGATCTGGCGGATCGTATCGAGCGCATCCGGCGTCTGCTCGGGCGACAGGCCCATCAGCAGCGGCGAGCGCGCATCCGCCAGCGCCGCGACGCGTTCCCAGTCGCGCAGTGCGGTGGCCGACTGCATCGCCTGGGTCAGGTGGAGCGCTTGATTCAGCGTATCGGTCGTCATGGTCGTCGTCCGGATGCGTCGTGCGAGAAAGCGGCTTACTTGTTGGTGGCGAGCGCACCGGCGCTGTTCGAGCCGCCGAACAGCTGGGTCAGGTACTTCGTGTTGTTCGCCATCGTCGCCATCAGCGTGTTCAGCGCGGTGAACTGCGTGTTGTACTGCGTGGTCAGCTGGTCCGAGTAGTTCTTCAGCTGCGTCGCCTGGTCGGACAGGTTCTTCAGGTCCGCATTGAGCGCGGTGGTGCGCTGGTCGATCAGGCCATTCGTCTGCGTGTACGTGTTGACCAGCTTGTTCAGCGTCTGGCCGACGCCGTTCGTCGTGTTGAACAGTGCGCCGACGGCCGGGCTGTTCGACGTCAGTGCGGTGTTCAACGCGGTCGAGTCGACCTGCAGCGTGCCGTCGGACTGCAGGCTGATGCCGATCGCCGCGAGCGAATAGGTCGCGCTGCCCGTCTTGACGCCGCCGCTCATCGTGGTCGCGAGGCCGTTCGAGATCGTGTTCAGCATCGAGTCGCCGAGCAGCGGACCGGCCGTCGATGTGTTCGGATCGTACGACGACAGCGACTGCGCGGTCTTCACGTAGTTGTTGTATGCATTGACGAACGCGTTGATCGCGCTCGTCGTGGCCGTCGTGTCGGGTGACAGCGTGACCGTTTGGGTCGTGTTCACCGCCGCCGACGTCAGGTTCAGCGTGACGCCGGTCAGCACGCCGGACACGCTGTTCGACGCGCTGCTCACGGGGGTGCCGTCGACCGTCAGCTTGGCGTCCGCCGCCGGCGTCACGGTCGTGTAGCCCGACGTCAGTTTCGAATTCACGCCGGTACCGGTCACCGACACCGTGTTGGCCGCGCCGGTGTTGTTCGACTGGATCACGAGGTGCTGGCCGTCCGAGCCGGTGATCACCGACGCGGTGACGCCCGGGTTGCCGGCCGTCGTGTTGATCGACGACGCGATGTCGGACAGCGATGCGCCGGCCGCGACACTGACGTTGAAGGCCGCATTGCTACCGAGCGTGATGCTCAGCGAGCCGGCCGCGATCGTGTCGCTCGACGTGACGCCTGCGGACGACAGCTTGTTCGCGGTCGCGAGTTGCGTGACGTTGACCGCATAGGAGCCGGCCACCGCACCGCTGCCGCTCGCGACCGACGCGGTGATACCGTTGCCGCTCGCGGTGGCCGCGAGGCCGCTCAGCGTGGTGCCGTTCGCGAGGCCCGCGATCGCGGTCTGCAGCGCGGACAGCGTCGATTTCAGTTGGCCGACCGCCGACAGCTCGGTGTTGTCTGCCGTTTGCTTGGTTTTGAGGGTTTGGGTCTGACCGGCCGTTTTCGCGGTGACCATTGCCGACACGAGCGAATTGACGTCGAGCGTCGAATTGGTAGCGCCGCTGATGATCGATTGCCCGGCCTGCGCCAGAAGGCTGCTGATATCGGTCGTGCTCGTGCTCGTCGTGGTCATGCGGGTGCTCCAGTCGTTTGCGCGGTGGCGCGCGTTCCGGCGGGTCGCCGTACTTCGAATTCAATGCAAGCAGGGAGGCGAGCCTCCCTGACGTATCGGGTTCGATGAATCGAACCGGCGTCGTCGCGCGCCGCAACGCGGACGACGCCATGCGCGCGGGCGATTCGCCCGGCGCGGAGGTACCCGATTACTGCAGGAGCTTCAGGACCTGCTGCGGCAGCGAGTTCGCTTGCGCGAGCACCGAGATGCCGGCTTGTTGCAGTACTTGCGCCTTGCTCAGGTTCGCCGTTTCCGTCGCGAAGTCGGCGTCGGTGATCTGCGAACGCGCTGCGCTCATGTTGGTTGCCTGCGTTTGCGTCGTCGTGATTGCAGCCTGGAACGTGTTCTGTGCTGCACCCAGCGTTGCCTGGAAGGTGTTGACGTTCTTCAGTGCCGCGTCGATCGACGTGATCGCCGACTGTGCGCTCGTCTGGTCGCTGACCGACAGGCCGCTCAGGCTCAGGCCTGCGCCCGTGCTCGTCCACACCGTCGCGCCGAAGTTGACGGCAACCGTCTGGTTCGCCGATGCGCCGATCTGGAACGTGACGTTGCCGGCGTTGCTCAGGATGGTCTGGCCGTTGAACGTCGTTTGCGTTGCGACGCGGTCGATTTCGCCGAGACGCGTCGTCACTTCGGATTGCAGGTTTGCACGTGCGTTCGAGTCCAGCGAACCGTCGCCCGCTTCCTGTGCCAGCGTACGGATACGTTGCAGGTTGTCGACGGTCGACTGCAGCGCGCCGGCTGCGGTCTGGATCATCGAGATACCGTTGTTCGCGTTCGAAACGCCTTGCGTCAGCGCGTTGATCGCGGCCGTTTGCGTCGTCGAGATCGCGAGACCTGCCGCGTCGTCGGCTGCCGTGTTGACGCGCTTGCCGGACGACAGGCGGTTGATCGCTTGCGACAGTGCGTTTTGCGAGCCCGACAGGTTCGTCTGCGTCGTCAGCGAAAGGATGTTGGTATTGATGTTCAGCATTTGCTTCCTCGTTTTGGAAAATGCCTGAGTACAGACAGGGTCGTTATCGGCGTTGCGCTTTATCGCGAGTGGCGCTGCCCGCCTTTCCTGGTTGACGGCGGCACCCGGCGAAAACTTTAGAGAGATGTTCGAGGAAATTCGGGACCGAAGAGTGCCGTCGCCGTGGAATCCACGCCGGGCATGGCTTGCAGCGATTTTGACGAGGGTCGCGGGAGGCGCTCGTGGGACGACATGTCCGGCCGCACCGCCCCGGACGGCGAACCGGGACCGACAAAAGGATAGTTTTGTCTGTGATTTCCTGATATGATGGCGGGCTGAATTGAGATTTTCTGTCACGCCTATGCCGGTTTCGGCATGACTGCTGGCAGTCAAACGCGGCGCTGCACGTGGCTTGTGAAGCGTACTCGCGGTGCTTTCCGCCTCTCTTTTCCGGCCTCCGAGGCCGTATTTCCGCTCGTTTCGCCTGTTGTGGGGACGCCCGGATGGCCGGTGCGTGGCGCTTGGCCGCTACGTTTTTGACCGTTTAAGCAATTTAGGAACGACATGACGACGATTCTTCTGAAAGAAAACGAGCCGTTCGAAGTGGCGATTCGCCGCTTTCGCCGTGCTATCGAAAAAAATGGCCTGATCGCTGAACTGCGCGAACGCCAGTCCTACGAAAAGCCGACTGCAGTCCGCAAGCGCAAGAAGGCAGCAGCCGTCAAGCGCCTGCACAAGCGTCTGCGCAGCCAGATGCTGCCGAAGAAGCTCCACTAAGAGCGTCTGACGGTTCGCCGCGAAACGGCGGAGCGTGCTTCGAAAGAAGCCGCTCCGCCGTTTTGCTTTTCGGGTCCGGAAAAGTGTCGGGCCTTCGGTGGTGTGGGGCCTTCGGTGCCGGCGCTTCGGGCGCCGGACGCGGGAACGGGAGTAAGGAGGCGCGGCCGGTTTGGCCGCGTGAGACGGCGCCGCGGCGGGTTCGGCCGGGCGCTTGCGCGCAGTGCGCGGATCGCGAATACGTCGCTGGGCTTGTACGGCCGGCGCGCGTCGCATTCTTCCGACGTGACGATGGTCGTCGAGAACGGTGTGTCGAGTGGCGCTGCGTGCCGGCCGCGCCGCTCGAGATCTCGGCGCCCAGGTGGGTGAATCGGGTCGGCCCTGATGGCCGGCAGCGTGGCTGCGTCGCCGGGCAAATCGTCCGCCGGGACGGCCGGCGCGGCCGTCAGCCCGCTTTGCGTTGCCGTGCCGGTTGTTGCTTGCCGCCGAGCGCCGCGCATTTGTCGTGACACGGGCAGCCGGCCTCGTGATCGTTGACCATCCCGGTGGCCTGCATCAGCGCATAGCAGATCGTCGAGCCGACGAACTTGCAGCCGTAAACCTTCAGCGCCTTGCTGAGCGCATCCGACTCGGCGGTCGACGCGGGCGCGTCGCGATATGACTGCCACGCGTTCTGCACCGGCGTGTGATCGACGAACGACCACAGGAATTCCGCGAGCGACCCGTGATCTTCCCGAATGCGCTGCACGGCGCGCGCGTTGGTCACCGCGGATTCGACCTTCGCGCGATTGCGCACGATGCCCGGATTCTCGAGCAGTTTCTCGATCCGCTTCGGCGTGAAGCGCGCGACCACGTCGACATCGAAGTCGGCGAACGCCTCGCGATAGCCGGCGCGCTTGTTCAGGATCGTCGACCACGACAGTCCCGCTTGCGCACCTTCCAGAATCAGCATCTCGAACAGATGGCGATCGTCATGCGACGGCACACCCCACTCGGTATCGTGATAGTGAGCATCCGCTTCCGTCTTTACCCAGTTGCACCGCTGCGACATCGTCAGCCTCGTTCCAGTATCGATTCGATCGTGCCAGCATAGCGGAAGGCCCATTCGCGGGGTAGCTGGCCGAACGGCAGATGGGCGCGCGGCGCCGATCCGGTTAAGCTTGGCGCCTGTTCGAATCAGCGGGATCTACGCATGACGGCATTACTTTTTGCGATCGGCATCGACGGCGGCGGCACCGGCACCCGCGCGGTACTGGCAGACCGGCAGGGGCGCGAGCTCGCGCAAGGGCGTGGCGGGCCGTCGGGGCTCGGCCTGGGCATCGAACGCGCCTGGGCGTCGATCGGCGCGGCCTGTGCCGACGCATTCACGCGGGCGGGGCTCGCGTTCGACTGGTCGCAGTGTGCGCTCGGCTGCGGGCTCGCGGGCGTCAACAATGCGGCGTGGCTCGCCGCGTTTCGCGCGCAGGCGCCGCTTGCCGCACTGGCGGTCGAGAGCGACGCCTATACGACCGTCGTCGGCGCGCACGGCGGCGCACCGGGGCTCATCGTCGCGCTCGGCACGGGCAGCATCGCGGCGGCGCTCGATGCAGCAGGCGACTGTCGCATCGCCGGCGGCTTCGGCTTCCCGTCCGGCGACGAAGCGAGCGGCGCATGGCTCGGCGTGCGCGCGCTGGCATACGCGCAGCAGGCGCTGGACGGCCGCGCGCCACGCGATGCGTTCGCCGGCGCGCTGCTCGCGGAAACGGGCGCGCACGATCGCGACGCCCTCGTCCAATGGTCGTGCGACGCGAACCAGACGATCTACGCGCGCCTCGCGCCGATCGTGTTCGCGCATCGCGACCATCCTTATGCAGCCGCGCTGATCGCGCAGGCCGGCGACGAGATCGGCAAGATGATCGACGCACTCGATCCGCAGCACGCGTTGCCCGTCGCGCTGTGCGGCGGGCTGGGCGACGCGTTGGCGTCCGCCGTGCCGGAGCGCCACGCGGCCCGGCTGCGCGCGCCGCTCGATGATTCCGCGCATGGCGCGTTGCGGCTCGCGCTCCAGGCGCTGATGGCGGCTGAAGCGGCATGAGCCGTTCACGTGCGCGGAGCGTGGCGAACCCACCTCCACCCGACCGCGCACCTCCCCGAACCGCCCCGAACCGCGCCACTCCCGCCCCCATTCCCAACCATCCGACGCCCCATCGGCCACGACGTTAAAATAGCGTTCCCGCAGCATCCTGCGCGCCAATCACCCGCCTCCATGTACAAAGTCATCGCCACTGATCTCGACGGCACCCTGCTGAACAGCGATCACCAGCTCGATCCGTACACGGTCGAGACCGTCCGCCGGCTCGACCGCGACGGCGTGCAGTTCGTGATCGCGACCGGGCGCCACTACGCGGACGTCGCCGGCATCCGCGACGTGCTCGGCATCCGGCCGTACCTGATTACATCGAACGGCGCGCGCGTGCATGCGCCGGACGATACGGCGATCCATGCGCAGGACATCGATCCCGCGATCGTCCGCGGCCTCGTGCAGCCGGGCGTCACCGGTGCGCACGGGCGCGTGATCGTCAACCTGTTTACCGACCGCGGCTGGCTGATCGACCGCGAAGCACCGCACCTGCTCGAATTCCACCAGGATTCCGGTTTCCGGTACGACGTGATCGACATGGCCACGCACGACGGCGCCGATATCGCGAAGGTGCTGTACATCGGCGAGCCGGCCGATCTCGCGGTGGTCGCCGAGCAGATGCGCGTGCGGTTCGGCGATGCGCTGTACGTCACGTACTCGCTGCCCGACTGCCTCGAGGTGATGACCGCGAACGTGTCGAAGGGCCGCGCGCTGCGTGCGGTGCTCGCACGGCTCGGCGTCGACGCCGGCCACTGCATCGCGTTCGGCGACAACATGAACGACATCGACCTGCTCGAAACGGCCGGTCACGCGTTCATGATGAACAACGCGAACCCCGACCTGATCGCGCAGCTGCCGCACATCCCGCGGATCGGCAACAACTTCGACGCGGGCGTCGCCCGCCACCTGCGCACGCTGTTCGCACTCGAGGACACCCTCGACGGCGTCGCCGCTTCCTGAGCGGACTCCCGAGCCGACTCTCCAGCCGACTCCTGCCCCGCCAATGAAAAACGGGCGCCAGTGGCGCCCGTCCAAATTACCTGCCTCGATGTTGTTCGACAGCGTGAGGCTCGCTGCTCTGCTCGCGTGACCCCGTAACGTTTTTATTCGATGGTGCGAGCGGATGCGGGCACCAGGCCGACGGCATCGTCGCGCCCGGCGATCAACGGGTAGACGATCCCCGCGATGGCCGCACCGATGATCGGCGCGACCCAGAACAGCCACAGCTGGCCGATCGCTTCGCCGCCCACGAACAGCGCGGGGCCGGTCGAGCGGGCCGGGTTCACCGACGTGTTGGTGACGGGGATCGAGATCAGGTGAATCAACGTCAGGCACAGGCCGATCGCGATCGGCGCGAAGCCGGCCGGCGCGCGCTTGTCGGTGGCGCCGAGAATCACGAACAGGAAGAATCCCGTCATCACGACTTCGCAGATGAACGCCGCGCCGAGCGAGTAATGGCCGGGCGAGCGCTCGCCGAAGCCGTTCGTCGCAAAGCCGCTGCCGACGACGTCGAAGCCCGGCTTGCCCGTGGCGATCAGGTACAGCACGAACGCGCCCAGCGTCGCACCAACGACCTGCGCGACGATGTACGGCGCGAGATCGCGCGCCGGAAAGCGGCCGGCGACCGTGAGGCCCACGCTCACTGCGGGATTCAAATGGCAACCCGAAATATGTCCGATCGCGAATGCCATCGTCAGCACGGTCAGGCCGAAGGCGAGCGCAACACCGGCAAAGCCGATGCCGAGGCCCGGAAAGGCGGCGGCCAGCACGGCGCTTCCGCACCCGCCGAGCACCAGCCAGAACGTGCCGAATGCCTCTGCAGCAAGACGCTGAGAAAGATTCATCTAAGGACCTCGTTCAAGTGGATTGAAGACAGCCGGGTGACCGACCGATTTATTCCGACGTCCGGAATTGGTCTGGATTATAGGAAATGAATCGGGTTGGAGAGGGTCAACGATTGTTAAATTTGAATGGCCGGCAATGGCCTTTATTAGAATAAGTCCGCATTCTCGATATAGCCGAATCGGTTAAAGATGACTGCATTAATTTCGAAGAGCAGGGCGGCAGTGCGGATGACGTAACGGGTGTTGGCGTTCCGGCGGGACTCGCCGGAACCGCATCATGGAAAAAGGGAGCCGAAAAATGTCTCAATACGCGAAACTCAAGGCGCAGATCGCCGATCTGCAGGCTCAGGCGGACGACGTGCGCCGCCAGGAAGTGGCGGCGGTGATTGCCGACGTGCAGCGAATGATTGCCGAATATGGGCTGACGGCCCAGGACCTGGGCTTCGCGGAGCGAGCGCGACGCGGCCGCCCGCCGAAAAAGGCGCCGCTGCCGCCGAAATACCGCGATCCGAAGTCGGGTGCAACCTGGAGCGGGCGCGGCAAACCGCCGAACTGGATCGTCGGGAAAAACCGCGATCGTTTCCTGATCGAATGACGGCCCCAAAAGAAAGAGCCGCATCGACGATGCGGCTCTTTGGTGTCTCGGTTTTATGCGCCGATTTCGGCGCGAATTTCACGGCATATTTCCTGACGAATTTCGCCGTCAGGCGCCGGCGACGCGACGCAAGGTCGGCTGTTTGGCGGCCGCGCAAAGCGATTCGTAAGTTTCGACATAACGCCGCGCCATTGCCTTCGAACTGAAACGCGTATCGAAGCGCGCGCGTATCGTGTCGCGCGACAGGCTGTCGATCCGGTGCAGCGCGCCGACGGCGCCCTGCACATCCTCGACGATGAAGCCGGTCACGCCGTCCTCGATCACTTCCGGCACCGAGCCGCGGTTGAACGCGACGACCGGCGTGCCGCAGGCCATTGCCTCGATCATCACCAGGCCGAACGGCTCCGGCCAGTCGATCGGGAACAGCAGCGCCTTCGCGCCGGACAGGAATGCCGGCTTCTGCGCCTCGTTGATCTCGCCGATGAATTCGACGTGCGCTTCGCCGAGCAGCGGCTCGATCACTTCCTTGAAGTAGTCGGCGTCGGCCTTGTCGACCTTCGCGGCGATCTTCAGCGGCAGCCCGCTTTGCGCGGCGATCCGGATCGCGGTGTCGACCCGCTTTTCGGGACAGATCCGGCCGAGGAACGCGAGGTATTCGGGCTTCACCTCCGGGCGCGGCGTCAGCAGCGTGTCGGGCAGCCCGTGATACACGGTGCCGGCCCACGCGGCTTGCGGCAGCGGCTTGCGCTGGTTGTTCGAGATCGACACGACGGGCGCGTTCGGGAATGCGTCGAACACCGGCTGCAGCTCCGGCAGGTCGAGGCGGCCGTGCAGCGTCGTCACGTAAGGCGTGTCGAGGCGCGACATCAGCGGGAACGGCAGGTAGTCCAGATGGAAGTGCAGTACGTCGAATTCGTGCGCGACCCGCGCGACCTGTTCGATCAGGCGCATATGGGGCGCCATCGAGTCCCGGATCGACGGGTCGAGCCGCAGCGCGCGCGGCCATGCCGCCTCGAGGCGGGCGGACGTGACGGAGTCGCCGCTCGCGAACAGCGTCACATCATGGCCAAGCTCGACGAGCGCCTCGGTGAGGTAGGACACGACACGCTCGGTGCCGCCGTAGAGTTTCGGCGGGACAGCTTCGTAAAGCGGCGCGATCTGGGCAATGCGCATGGGCGTTCTCCAGTGTCGACCAGCGGGGGCGCGAGTGCGTGTGCTGGTCCGATACAAGGTTGCGAAACTTGCCGGCGCCCGCCTTCTGCGGGGCGCGTGGCCGGCCCGGCGGCGCGGTGCGCGGGGCTCGGGCGGCAAGTTGCGGGGCGGGGCGGCGCGGCTCACGCCGCCGCCCATTGGAGTCCATTATCGATATCGCCTTCCGGGGTTCGAGTGTTTTTTCAAACACTTAAGGCTTGTTACACCATGAAATACGCGAAAACCCCGATAAAAAGGGCGGGAAAACGTGAAGCGAGACGGCAACAACTATTGTTGCGCTATCGTGAAAAACCACTATAATTTTTACCGATTCATCCTCCGGCAGCCTTGCCGGACGGCCTCCCGCCGGATTCGTCGCATGCAGGGCCATATCGCAAACGAATTCGCGCCCCTTTTGCCCCCGCCGTTTGGCCCTTTTTGATTCGTCTTGTCGGAAAAATTCCTACACGGTTTACAGACAAATCCTGCATGGCATACGCCACTTCGCTGATACCGGCATAAATGCCGTTTGGCCAAAATTCGCCCTGTAAGACTGATAAACGTGCCGAGGCGGTGTCCACGGGTGCCTGCTCGAGCAAACGTTTTCACAACGAAAGGCCAAAGCAAAGCTCTTAACGGGGGAATCATGAGCGCCACCAGCGAAATGCTCAGTGAGATCAAAGAGGTCAACCTGTCGTACCTCCTCCTCGCGCAACGGCTGCTGCGGGAAGACAAGGCGATGGGCATGTTCCGGATGGGAATTTCCCAGGAACTGGCCGATGTGCTCGCGAACCTCACGCTCGCCCAGACCGTGAAGCTCGCCGCATCGAACCAGATGTTGTGCCGTTTCCGCTTCGACGATCACGCGTTGCTGTCGTCGCTCGCCGACAAAGGTCGCAGCGACGTCGTCACGCACGCGCACTCGGCCATCCTGATGGCCGGCCAGCCGGTCGAAAGCGTCCGCTGATCCTTTACCGCCTTGCGTTCGTCCCGGTTACCAGGCCGGCAGGCGGCGCATTGGCCATTCAACCGAACAATGTCAAGCGGACAGTTATTCACCATGGCAAGCAAAAGCGTCGTGATCGAGGTGAAGGAAATCACCCTCGCCATCGAACTGATCGAACTGGGCGCCCGGCTGCAGTTGCTCGAGGCGGAGACGAGCCTGTCTCGCGACCGCCTGATCAAGCTGTACAAGGAACTGAAGGGCGTGTCGCCGCCGAAGGGGATGCTGCCGTTCTCGACCGACTGGTTCATGACGTGGCAGCCGAACATCCACTCGTCGCTGTTCTACAACATCTACCGGTTCATGCAGGACCACGGCCGCTGCGACCCGATCCAGTCGATCGTGAAGGCGTACCGGCTCTATCTGGAGCACGTGAACCTGTCCGGCGACGAAGCCGCGCTGAGTCTCACGCGCGCATGGACGCTCGTGCGCTTCTTCGACTCGGGGATGCTGCAGATGACCCCGTGCACGCGCTGCGGCGGCCACTTCGTCGCGCATGCGCATGATCCACATCAAGGTTTCGTGTGCGGCCTGTGCCAGCCGCCGTCGCGCGCCGGCAAGACCCGCAAGGCCGCCGCCGCGCGCGCCGAGCTGGCCGCCGCCGCGGCCTGAGCGCCGGGCCGGGCACCGCCGGGCGGGGCGCGAGCCGGAATCCGGGCTGGGGCCGCGCGCCGCCCTAACCGGCCGGGGGCTTGCTGGTAAACACCGCCGCGTCGCAGCGGCGCGACCGCGAAAGTTTTCCTGCCGACTGCCGTAAACCTGATTAACGGCGGTCTCCCCGCCGGTCTTTCGTGAGGGACAGGCAGTGCTGATTATCGTGGGAACACTCGTGACGCTGTTGTCCGTCTTCGGCGGTTATGCGCTGGCAGGCGGGCATCTGGGCGCACTGGTCCAGCCGCTCGAGATCCTGATGATCGTCGGCGCGGGCGTCGGCGCGTTCATCCTCGGCAATGGCATGAAGACCATCAAGGCGACGCTGCGCGTGCTGCCGACGCTCTTCAAGGGCTCGAAGTACACGAAGGACGTCTATATGGAACTGATGGCGCTCCTGTACGTGCTGCTCGCGAAGGCGCGCAAGGAAGGCACGCTGACGCTCGAGGCCGACATCGACGATCCGGACAAGAGCCCGATCTTCACGCAATACCCGAAGATCCTCGCCGATCGCCACATCGTCGAATTCCTGACCGACTACCTGCGGCTGATGGTGGGCGGCAACATGAACGCGTTCGAGATCGAGAGCCTGATGGACGAGGAGATCGAGACGCACCACTCGGAAGGCGAAGGCCCGGCGCACGCGCTGATGCGCGTCGGCGACGCGATGCCGGCGTTCGGGATCGTCGCGGCCGTGATGGGCGTCGTGCACACGATGGCGTCCGCCGACAAGCCGCCCGCGGTGCTCGGCGCGATGATCGCGCAGGCGCTGGTCGGCACGTTCCTCGGGATCCTGCTGTCGTACGGGCTGATCGGGCCGCTCGCGAGCCTCGCGGAGCAGCGCGTCGCCGAGTCGACCAAGATGTTCCAGTGCATCAAGGTGACGATCCTCGCGAGCCTGAACGGCTATGCGCCGGCGATCGCGGTGGAGTTCGGCCGCAAGGTGCTGTTCTCGACCGAGCGTCCGTCGTTCACCGAGCTCGAAGAGCACGTGCGGCGCGTGAAGGCCAAGTGACACGGAGCGGCCGATGAGCAAGAGCAAGGATCGCGCGATCGTCGTGAAACGGGTCGCCCCGGCGAAGAAGGGCCACCACGGCGGCGCATGGAAGCTCGCGTATGCGGACTTCATGACCGCGATGATGGCGTTCTTCCTGTTGATGTGGCTGCTGAGCTCGGTCACGCCGGTGCAGCTGAAGGGGATCGCCGATTACTTCAACACGCCGCTGAAGGCCGCCCTCTTCGGCAGCGGCGATCGCAGCTCGCAGGACTCCAGCATCATCAACGGCGGCGGCCGCGACCTGTCGAGCGCCGACGCCGGCACGCTGCGCCGCACCGACGGCTCGACGAACCTCGCCGACCGTGTCGCGAAGGCCGGCGACGAGAAGACGCGCTCGCAGGCGCAGGGCGCGCAGGACCGGCTCGAGCAGACGCGCCTGCACGACCTGCAGATCAAGCTGATGGCGGCGATCGAGGCGAATCCTACGCTGCGGCAGTTCAAGCAGCAGATCCGCATCGATTCGACGCTGATGGGGCTGCGCATCGAGATCGTCGATTCGCAGAAGCGGCCGATGTTCGCGATGTCGAGCGACCATGTCGAGCCGTACATGCGCGACATCCTGCGCGAGATCGGCAAGACGCTGAACGACGTGCCGAACCGGATCATCGTCCAGGGTCACACCGACGCGGTGCCATATGCGGGCGGCGAGGGCGGCTACAGCAACTGGGAGCTGTCGGCCGACCGCGCGAACGCGTCGCGCCGCGAGCTGATCACGGGCGGCATGGACGAGGCGAAGGTGCTGCGCGTGCTTGGCCTCGCGTCGACGCAGAACCTGAACAAGGCCGATCCGCTCGATCCGGAAAACCGCCGGATCAGCGTGATCGTGCTGAACCGCAAATCCGAAGACGCGCTGACGCGCGACGACGCGACGACCACGACGCTGTCGGCCGACGCGGCGGGCTCGAAGCTGCTGTCCCAGCAGCTCGGCGGCCCGTCGATGGCCGCGCGACCGGTGGTCGCGAGCGCTGTCGCCGTGGCGCCGAAACCCTGACGTATCCCAGATTTCGAGACAGACATGATCCGAACCATTCTCGCCATCGACGACTCCGCGACCATGCGTGCGCTGCTGCAGGCGACGCTTGCACAGGCCGGCTACGACGTGACGGTGGCGCCGGACGGCGAAGCCGGCTTCGACATGGCGGCCACCGTGCCGTACGACCTGGTGCTGACCGACCAGAACATGCCGCGCAAGAACGGCCTCGAGGTGATCGCCGCGCTGCGCAAGCTGAGCGCGTATGCGGACACGCCGATCCTCGTACTGACGACCGAAGGCAGCGATGCCTTCAAGGACGCGGCGCGCGACGCGGGCGCGACCGGCTGGATCGAAAAGCCGATCGACCCGACCGTGCTGGTCGACCTGGTCGGGACGCTGTCCGAGCAGACCGCCTCCTGACATGAACGCGACGAATCCAACCGGTGACCGGGCATGACTCTCGACATCACGCAGTTCTACCAGACCTTTTTCGACGAAGCGGACGAGTTGCTCGCGCAGATGGAGCAGCTGCTGCTGAACCTCGACGTCGGCTCGCCGGACCCCGAAGACCTGGCCGCGATCTTCCGCGCCGCGCATTCGATCAAGGGCGGCGCGGCGACGTTCGGCTTTTCCGCGCTGACCGAGACGACCCACATCCTCGAGTCGCTGCTCGACCGCGCGCGCAACCATGAGCTGACGCTGACCAAGGAAATGGTCGATGCGTTCCTCGAGACCAAGGACGTGCTGTCCGACCAGCTCGTCGACTATCGCGCGAGCGCGGAACCGGACGCGGCGGCTGCCGCGACGATCTGCGCGAAGCTCGAACGCCTGAAGGTCGAGAGCGGCGCGGCTGCGCCCGCGGAAGCCGCGCAGGCCGCGCCTGTGGCGCCGGTCGTGGCGGCCGCACCGGCCCCGGCCGCCGCCGGCAGCGACCACACGCCCGATCACGTGGTCGAACAGGCCGTCGCGGCCGCGCATCCGGCGGCCGACGCCGGCGCGGACGGCCCGCACCTGAAGATCACGCTCGTCGGCGTCGACGCGAAGGACCAGGCGCTGCTCAGCGAGGAACTCGGCAATCTCGGCCGCATCGTCGGCCGCGAGGCAGTGGGCGCGGACCTGACGCTGTGGCTCGAATCGGACGTGTCGTCCGACGACATCGTCGCCGTGTGCTGCTTCGTGATCGACGACAGCCAGATCCGCATCGGGCGCGGCACCGCACCGGCCGCACCGGCAGCGACAGCGGCCGCCGTCGAACCGGCCGCCGCGCCGGAGCCGGCCGCGCGCGTCGAAGTGTTCGCGCAAGCCGCCGGTGCCGCACCGGCCGCCGCCGCGCCGCAGGCACCCGAGCAAGCACAGCAGCAAGCGCCGCAGCAAGCGCAGCCGAGCGCAGCCGCACAACCGGCGCCCCAACCGCACGCCGAACCGGCCGCGCAACCCGCGCAGGCCGCCGCGCACCACGACGACAAGCGTGCGCGCCCGGCCGCCGGTGCAGCGGCGGGCGCCGAAGGCAGCTCGATCCGCGTGGGCGTCGAGAAGGTCGACCAGCTGATCAACCTGGTCGGCGAGCTCGTGATCACGCAGGCGATGCTCGCGGAAACCGCGAGCGCGTTCGATCCGGCGCTGCACGACCGCCTGTTCAACGGGATGGCGCAGCTCGAGCGCAATGCGCGCGACCTGCAGGAAGCGGTGATGTCGATCCGGATGATGCCGATGGACTACGTGTTCAGCCGCTTCCCGCGGCTCGTGCGCGACCTCGCCGGCAAGCTCGGCAAGCAGGTCGAGCTCGTCACGTTCGGCCAGGCGACCGAGCTCGACAAGAGCCTGATCGAGCGGATCATCGACCCGCTCACGCACCTCGTGCGCAACAGCCTCGACCACGGGATCGAAACGGTCGACAAGCGCGTCGCCGCCGGCAAGGACGGCGTCGGCCAGCTGGTGCTGTCGGCCGCGCATCACGGCGGCAACATCGTGATCGAAGTGAGCGACGACGGCGGTGGCCTGAACCGCGAGCGGATCCTCGCGAAGGCCGCGAAGCAGGGTATGCAGATTTCCGAGAACATCAGCGACGACGAAGTCTGGCAGCTGATCTTCGCGCCGGGCTTCTCGACCGCCGAGACCGTGACCGACGTGTCGGGCCGCGGCGTCGGGATGGACGTCGTGAAGCGCAACATCCAGTCGATGGGCGGCCATGTCGAGATCTCGTCGCAGGCCGGCCGCGGCACGACCACGCGGATCGTGCTGCCGCTCACGCTCGCGATTCTCGACGGGATGTCGGTCAAGGTGGGCAGCGAGATCTTCATCCTGCCGCTGAACTTCGTGATGGAGTCGCTGCAGCCGTCGATCGACGACATCTACACGGTCGGCAACGGCGAGCGCGTGGTGCGCGTGCGCGGCGAATACCTGCCGCTCGTCGCGCTGCACGAAGTGTTCTCGGTCGACGATGCGCGCACCGATCCGACCCAGGGGATCGTCACGATCATGGAAACCGAGGGGCGACGCTTCGCGATGCTGATCGACGAGCTCGTCGGCCAGCAGCAGGTGGTCGTGAAGAACCTCGAAACCAATTACCGCAAGGTGCACGGCATCTCGGCGGCGACCATCCTGGGCGACGGCAGCGTCGCACTGATCGTCGACGTCGCGGCGCTTAACCGCGAAACCCGTGCGATGCACGGCGCCCGAGCCGGCGCCGAGCTCGCCATCTTCTGACTCTCGCCATTCAACCGATTGGGGGCACACGTGTCTGCTGAAGTCCAAATGATCAATTCGGCCGCGGCGAACGCGGCTACCAGCCGCCGCGCCGCCGAACACGGCGACGCGACGGGCCAGGAATTTCTCGTCTTCACGCTCGGCGATGAGGAATACGGGATCGACATCCTGAAGGTGCAGGAAATCCGCGGCTACGACAGCGTCACGCGCATCGCGAACGCGCCGGACTTCATCAAGGGCGTGATCAACCTGCGCGGGATCATCGTGCCGATCGTCGACATGCGGATCAAGTTCCATCTCGGCCGCGTCGAGTATGACCACCAGACCGTCGTGATCATCCTGAACGTGTCGAATCGCGTGGTCGGGATGGTGGTCGACGGCGTGTCCGACGTGCTGACGCTGCAGACGGACCACATCATGCCGGCGCCGGAATTCGGCGCGACGCTGACGACCGAGTACCTGACGGGCCTCGGCACGGTCGACGGCCGCATGCTGATCCTGATGGACATCGAGAAGCTGATGTCGAGCCGGGAAATGGCGCTGATCGAGACGCTCGGCGCATAAGCGCGCCGCGCGCGCAGTAACTTCGGGAGAATCTGCAATGTTGCATAACTGGTCGATCCGCACGACGCTCACGGCGGTCGGACTCATCCTCGTGTGCCTGGCCGCCGCGGTCGGCGGGCTCGGCCTCTACGCGCTCAATCACGCGAGCCGCTCGCTCGACGAGATCGCGCACGTCGATCTGCCGGCGATCCACGCGCTGGACGACACGGCCGCGCACCTGCTGCGTTCGCGTATCGCGCTCGATCGCTTCCGTACGCTGACCGAAGCCGGCAATGCGGCCGACGCGACGAAGGTGCTCGACCGCGCGCAGGAGCTGTTCGCGAAGTCGAACCAGAACTGGCAGGCGTTCCAGTCGTTGCCGAAGCTGGGCGTCGAGCAGACGCTCGTCGACGAGCTCGCCGCACGCTACACGACGATCGTGAAGGAAGGCGTCGAGCCCGAATTCGTCGCGGCGCGCGCGGGCGACATGGCGGCGTACCACGCGATTGCCGACACGAAGATCAGCCCGATGTTCGTCGCCTTCGACCAGACGGCGGCGGCCGTGATCGCGTCGCTGCAAAAGCGCGCGGAAGAGCGCCAGGCCGCGACGCAGTCGCAGATCTCGATGATGATCGGCCTGATCGCGGCCGGCATCGCGATCGCGTTCGTCGTCGTGATCGCGATCCGCTTCGCGATGCGCGGACTGATCGTGAAGCCGCTGGAAGACGCGATCGCGCACTTCGAACGCATTGCCGGCGGCGACCTCACGCAACCGGTGAACGTGTTCAGCACCAATGAGATCGGCCGGCTGTTCGGCGGCATCAAGCGGATGCAGGATGCCGTGACGACGATGGTGCAGGCCGTGCATCGCGGCACGGAATCGATCGACGTCGGCGCGCGCGAGATCTCGACCGGTAACACCGATCTGTCGCAGCGCACCGAGCAGCAGGCCGCGTCGCTGCAGGAAACCGCGTCGAGCATGGAGCAGCTGACCGGCACCGTGCGCCAGAACGCGGAAAACGCGCGGCAGGCAAGCCAGCTCGCGGTGAACGCATCGGACATCGCGACGCAGGGCGGCGAAGTGGTCGGCCAGGTCGTGTCGACGATGCAGGACATCGCGACGAGCTCGGGCAAGATCGTCGACATCATCGGCACGATCGAAGGCATCGCGTTCCAGACCAACATCCTCGCGCTGAACGCGGCGGTCGAAGCCGCGCGGGCCGGCGAGCAGGGCCGCGGCTTCGCGGTGGTCGCGGGCGAGGTGCGCTCGCTCGCGCAGCGCAGCGCGAGCGCCGCGAAGGAAATCAAGCAGCTGATCGGCGATTCGGCCGAGAAGGTCGATAGCGGGTCCGCGCTCGTCGCGCGCGCCGGCTCGACGATGGACGAGATCGTGCAGGCCGTGCGCCGCGTGACCGACATCATGGGCGAGATCAGCGCCGCGTCGGAGGAGCAGTCGACCGGCATCGAACAGGTCAATCGCGCGGTCGGCCAGATGGATTCGGTCACGCAGCAGAACGCGGCGCTCGTCGAGGAGGCCGCGGCCGCCGCGGCGTCGCTCGAGGAGCAGACGCGCCAGATGAAGGCGATCGTGTCGGAGTGGCGTGTCGCGGGCGGCATCGCGCTCGCACCGGCGCGCGGCGCCGTGCGCACGGCAGCTCACGCAGCGGCGCCGGCGTTGCCGTCGGAGAGCCGTCACGACACCGCGCCGGCTGCACTGCCGGCACCGCACGCTGCGGCCCAGCCGGCGGCACGCCGCGCCGCGAGTGCATCGCATGCCGCGGCCCCGGTGCCGGGCCACGACACGAAGCGCACGACCGACTCCGCTGCGCGCGCGCCGAAGGAAGCGCCGGCCGCCGGCGGCTACGGCCCGCGTCTCGCGAAGACGGCGGCCGCACCGGCCCACAAGCCTGCCCACAAGGCGGCCGAGAAGCCCGCCGAGAAGCCCGCGCTGGTGCGTCCGGCGCTGAACGGCGAGAAGCCGGCGCTGGCCACGGCCGGCGCATCCGACGACGACTGGGAGACTTTCTGAGCCATGCCGTCCGCGCGCGCACCGTTTCGACCTGATGCACCGGATGCCTCGCCCCGCGCGGGCGAGCCGGGGCGCGACTTCGCGTTCACCGGCGCGGATTTCGCACGCATCCGCGCGCTGATCCATCAACGCGCGGGAATCTCGCTGTCCGAGCACAAGCGCGACATGGCGTACAGCCGGCTTGCACGCCGGCTGCGCGCCCGCGGCCTCGACACGTTCCGCGACTACCTCGACCTGCTCGAGCAGGAAGACGATCCGCTCGAGTGGGAAGCGTTCACCAACTCGCTGACGACCAACCTGACCGCGTTCTTTCGCGAGTCGCATCATTTTCCGATCCTCGCCGACTTCGTGAAGGCGCGGCCGGCACCGGTATCGGTGTGGTGCTCGGCGGCGTCGACCGGCGAGGAGCCTTACTCGATCGCGATCACGCTGATCGAGGCGCTCGGCGATTCGGCCGCGCGCGGCGCATCGATCCTCGCGACCGACCTCGACACGCAGGTGCTCGCGAAGGCCGAGGCCGGCATCTATACCTACGACCAGGTCAAGCACCTGAGCCCGGAGCGGCTCAAGCGCTTCTTCCTGAAAGGCACCGGCGCACAGGCCGGCCGCGTGAAGGTGCGGCCGGAACTGCGCGCGATGATTCGCTTCGAGCAGCTGAACCTGACCGATGCCGATTACGGGATCGGCAAGCCGTTCGACGCGATCTTCTGCCGCAACGTGATGATCTATTTCGACAAGCCGACGCAGGGGCAGGTGCTGTCGCGCTTCGAGCCGCTCGTGAAGCCGGGCGGGCTGCTGTTCGCCGGCCATTCGGAGAACTTCACGTACGTCTCGCAGGCATTCCGGCTGCGCGGGCAGACGGTGTACGAACTGACGCGCGATGCCGCGCAGGGCGCGCGAGCGCGCGGCGCGGCACCGGCCGCGGCGTTGGCGTCGCGTATCCCCGCGCGTGCCGCGGGCGCCGCACCCGCTTACGGAGAACGCGGATGAGCGGCCTGCCGATCGCAACCAATCGCTACTTCGACAACCACTTCGAACGCCCCGGCGTGAAGCTGCTGCCGAACGAGTTCTACACGACGTCCGAGGACATGGTGCTGATGACCGTGCTCGGCTCGTGCGTCGCCGCGTGCCTGCACGACCCGTTCGCGGGCATCGGTGGGATGAATCACTTCATGCTGCCCGACGACGGCGCCGATGCCGGCGCGGCCGCGTCGGATTCGATGCGCTACGGTGCGTACGCGATGGAAGTGCTGATCAACGAATTGATCAAGGCCGGCGGGCGCCGCGAGCGCATCGAGGCCAAGGTATTCGGCGGCGCGGCCGTGCTGGCGGGGATGACGACGATCAACATCGGCGATCGCAATGCCGATTTCGTGCGCCGCTATCTGGCGCTGGAGCGCATCCGCATCACGGCTGAGGATTTACAGGGCGTGCATCCGCGCAAGGTCGCGTTCATGCCGCGCACCGGCCGCGCGATGGTGAAGAAGCTGCGGCTGCAGGTGCCGGGCGTGACCGAGCGCGAAGCCGCGCTGGCCCGCGAGGCCGACCGCGTGCGCGCGTTGCGGCAGCGTGCGCACGTCGAGCTGTTCTCGGCGCAGCGGCCGGCCGCAGCGCCGCCGCCCGCGCGTCCGCGCATCGAGCTGTTCGGTGCGCGCGGCGGCGCCGGCTCGGCGGCGACGAATACGAAGACCGGCAGCGCGTATGCGGCCAACCTTTCGAGAAAGCAGGAGGCATGACCGCAGTGCAGAAGATCAAAGTGTTGTGCGTCGACGATTCGGCGCTGATTCGCAGCCTGATGACGGAGATCATCAACAGCCAGCCCGACATGGAGGTGTGCGCGACCGCACCCGATCCGCTCGTCGCGCGCGAGCTCATCAAGCAGCACAACCCGGACGTCCTGACGCTGGACGTCGAAATGCCGCGCATGGACGGGCTCGACTTCCTCGAGAAGCTGATGCGCCTGCGGCCGATGCCGGTCGTGATGGTGTCGTCGCTGACCGAGCGCGGTTCCGAGATCACGCTGCGCGCGCTCGAGCTCGGCGCGGTGGACTTCGTGACGAAGCCGCGCGTCGGGATTCGCGACGGCATGCTCGATTACGCGGAAAAGCTCGCGGACAAGATCCGCGCGGCATCGCGCGCCCGCGTGCGCCAGGCGCCGCAGCCTCAGGCTGCCGCCGCCCGCGCGGCGAGCGGCCAGCCGGCCGCGCCGATGATCAACAACCCGCTCGTCAGTACCGAGAAGCTGATCATCATCGGCGCATCGACGGGCGGCACCGAGGCGATCCGCGAAGTGCTGACGCCGCTGCCGCCGGATGCGCCAGCGGTGCTGATCGCGCAACACATGCCGCCCGGCTTCACGAAGTCGTTCGCGCAGCGGTTGAACGGCCTGTGCCGGATCGCGGTGAAGGAAGCCGAGCACGGCGAGCGCGTGCTGCCGGGCCATGCGTACATCGCGCCGGGCCATGCCCACCTGTTGCTCGCACGCAGCGGCGCGAACTACATCGCGCAGCTGTCCGACGAGCCGCCGGTGAACCGGCACCGGCCGTCGGTCGACGTGCTGTTCCGCTCGGCGGCGCAGCACGCGGGCAAGAACGCGATCGGCGTGATCCTCACCGGGATGGGGCGCGACGGCGCGGCCGGCCTGCTCGACATGAAGCGCGCGGGCGCCCACACGTTCGCGCAGGACGAGGCGAGCTGCATCGTGTTCGGGATGCCGCGCGAGGCGATCGCGCTCGGCGGCGCGGACGAGATCGCGCCGCTCGCGGAGATGAGCCGGCGCGTGATGGCGCGCCTGGCGACGATGGGCGACCGCGTGCAGCGCGTCTGAATGAAAGGTCACGGGGCACGTGCGATGCGGGCCCCGACGGTAACGAATCTGCAAAGGAACGACGATGGACAAGAGCATGAAAATCCTGGTGGTGGACGATTTCCCGACGATGCGCCGGATCGTCCGCAACCTGCTCAAGGAACTGGGCTACACGAACGTCGACGAAGCCGAGGACGGCGCGGCCGGCCTCGCGCGACTGCGCGGCGGCGGCTTCGATTTCGTGATTTCCGACTGGAACATGCCGAACCTCGACGGCCTCGCGATGCTGAAGGAAATCCGCGCGGACGCGACGCTCACGCATCTGCCGGTGCTGATGGTCACGGCCGAGTCGAAGAAGGAGAACATCATCGCGGCCGCGCAGGCGGGCGCGAGCGGCTATGTCGTGAAGCCGTTCACGGCCGCGACGCTCGATGAGAAGCTGAACAAGATCATCGACAAGATGGTCAAGGCCGGGAGCTGAACGTGAACGAGCCGATCCATGCGGCGCTCACCGGCGCGGCGTTCAGCGCCGACGGCCATGCCGAAGGCGCCGATTACGCGAGCGACCGGATCCTCGCGCGCATTGGCCAGGTCACGCGGGCGCTGCGCGATTCGATGCGCGAACTCGGGCTCGACAAGCACGTCGAGCGGGCGGCGGAAGCCGTGCCCGATGCACGCGACCGGCTGCGTTACGTCGCGACGATGACCGAGCAGGCGGCCGAGCGCGTGCTGAACGCGATCGAGATCGCGAAGCCGGTGCAGGAGCGGATCCAGAACGAGGCCGAGGCGCTCGACGCACGCTGGTCGCAGTGGTACGCGGCGCCGATCGAGCACGCGGAAGTGCGCGAGCTGATGGGCGACACGCGCACGTTCCTGCACGCGCTGCCCGAAGCCACGGCCGCGACCAGCGCGCAGCTGCTCGAGATCATGCTCGCGCAGGATTTCCAGGATCTGACCGGGCAGGTGATCAAGAAGATCATGGACATGGTCTACCTGATCGAGCAGCAACTGCTCACCGTGCTGGTCGAGAACATCGCACCCGAGCGGCGCGAGCAGTTCGCGGCGACTGCCGCCGCGCTCGCGGCCGAGCAGATCAGCGCGACCGGCAGCCCCGAGTCGCTGCTGAACGGGCCGCAGATCGCGCCGGAAGGCAAGTCCGACGTCGTGCAGGATCAGGGGCAGGTCGACGATCTGCTCGCGAGCCTCGGCTTCTGACGCAGGCCGTTTTCTGACCCAGGTCGTGTGCACCGCAGCGTATCGGCGCCGCTCCCCGTAGCGGAGCGGCCCGATGCACATGGCTCGCGCCATGTTTCTCCCCCGCCGCGCCGGCGGCGCGCGGCGCCGCACGCCATGCTGCGTCGCGTCATGCCGTGACGAATTGACACTCCGCCACACTCCGCAGGCATACTACGCGTCAGCAGCAACGAAGCGTCATTCTGAAGACTTTCATTTGTTGACGGGCGGCGCCGGATCTGATGGGAGCCGCGCCTGGCAACGAAGCCAGTCCCTTGGGGGGGAACGTGAAGCTGAAACGCTTGGGCTGGGCCGCCGCGCACGCGACGGCCGCAATGGGTGTGCTGTGGAGCGTCCACGCACACGCCGAACTGGGCGGCGCACCGATGTCGCCGCCTGCGGACGATCACGCCGCCACCGTGCGCGCGATGCAGCGCGCGATGCGCTCGGCCGACGGCGCGCAGGCGAACGCGCAGGCGAACACCGCCGCCTACACCGTCCGCGAGATCACACTCGGGTCGGGCACCGTCATCCACGAATACACGACCGCCTCCGGCACCGTGTTCGGCCTCGCGTGGCGCGGGCCGAGCATGCCGGACCTGGCGTCGCTGCTCGGCAGCTATTTCCCGCAGTACACCGCCGGTGTCCAGGCCGCGCATGCGGCGCGCGGCTGGCGCGCGCCCGTGTCCGTCGATACGACGGGCCTGGTGATCCGCACCGGCGGCCACATGGGCGCGTTCGCGGGGCAGGCATGGCTGCCGGCCGCGCTGCCGGCCGGCGTGACCGGCACCGACATCCAGTGACAGCGGGAGAGCGATCTTGAACATTCCTCGTACCTTCAAGCGCTGGCTCGGCCTGCTGGGCCTGGCGGCTGCCACGGTGCTGCTCGTGACCGCATGCGGCGGCGGCGATGACAATGGCGGCGGCGGCAGCAGCGGCGGCGGCTCCAGCCTGTCGGACGGCAATACCGCGAACACGGCCGTGATCACGGTCGGCACCGGTGTCGCGCACGTGATCAACATCCCGACCGTCAACGTGAAGATCTGCGCGCCCGGCACGTCGAACTGCCAGATCGTCAACAACGTGTTGGTCGACACCGCGTCGTACGGGCTGCGGCTCGTCGGCAGCGCCGTGTCGGGCGTGCTGAACAACCTGCCGCAGGTGACGAGCGGCGGCGCGCCGGTCGCCGAGTGCGGCAAGTTCGTGACGAGCTACACGTGGGGCACGGTGCGCACCGTCGACCTGTCGATCGGCACCGAGCAGGCGAGCGGGCTGCCGGTGCAGATCATCGGCGACCTCGGCACGACCAACGTGCCGAGCTCGTGCACGAACGGCGGCACGTCGGCCAACACGGCGAGTGATCTCGGCGCGAACGGCATCCTCGGCATCGGGCCGGCGCCGGTCGATTGCGGCACGAATTGCGCGACGTTGACGTCGGCGACGTACAACAACTACTACGCGTGCCCGAACGGCAACTCGAGCTGCACGGTGACGCTGGTGCCGGTGGCGCAGCAGGTGGCCAACCCCGTCCACCGCTTCGCGACCGACAACAACGGCGTGATCGTGCAGATGCCGAACATCTCGAACAACGGGCAGGCCAGCGCGACGGGCCTGCTGACGTTCGGGATCGGTACGCAGGGCAACAACGCGCTGGGCGCGTCGACGGTGCTGACGTCGACGACGACGGGCGACGTCAGCGCGACGTTCCTCGGCGGCAACGTGACCGCGTTCTTCGATACCGGCTCGAATGCGTATTTCTTCAACGATTCGTCGCAGAAGATCTGCACGACCAACACGCAGTTCTACTGCCCGGCGTCGTCGACCACCTATACGGCGACGCTGACCGGCCAGAACGGCACGACGGGCGGCGTGTCGATGCCGGTCGTGAACGCCGATGCGGTGTTTGCGAACTCGTCGACGTTCGCGTTCAACGACATCGCCGGTCCATTTGGCGCCGCGGGCTGGCTCGATCTGGGTCTGCCGCACTTCTACGGCAAGACGATCTACTTCGGAATGGACAAGACGTCGAGCGGCGGCGCGAAGCCTTACGTCGCGTTCTGAGCGCGCACCGAAACGGCAGTAGCAGAAGGGGGGCGCCATGAACCAGCGTATCCAACGCATCACGCCGTTTCTGTGGTTCGACCATGACGCGGAGGCGGCCGCCGATTTCTACGTGTCGGTGTTCGACGATTCGCGCATCCTGCACGTCGCCCGCTACGGCAAGTCGGGTGCGCAGGCGTCCGGGCAGGCCGAGGGCGCGGTGATGACCGTATCGTTCGAACTGGACGGGCAGGCGTTTCTCGCGCTGAACGGCGGCCCGGCGTTTCCGCTCACGCCGGCCGTGTCGTTCGTCGTCAATTGCCGCGACCAGCGCGAGATCGACCGCTACTGGGCGGCGCTCGCCGACGGCGGCGACGAACGCGCGCAGCAGTGCGGCTGGCTGCGCGACCGCTTCGGCGTGTCGTGGCAGGTGGTGCCCGTGCAGATGACTGAACTGATGGCGGGCGATCCGGTGCGTGCCGAGCGCGTGATGGCGGAGGTGCTGAAGATGAAGAAGCTCGATCTCGACGCGCTGCAGCACGCGGCGGCCGGCTAGCGCGCTAACCGCGGCCGGGATGCGCGAATTCCGGCGGGCGCTTGTGTTGCCCGATGATATTCCCGGCCGGCCGGTAAATCGGCCGCCGAACCATCGATTCGATTATCGATCGCGACGCGTTTCATGCGCGTGTAATCAATTCGTGATTATCGGCTGTTATTTCTGCCAGCGCGTCGCGAATATAAAAATGACGTGACAGGACCATTACCGATACGGCATTCGCCCGCTGCAGCCTCCCCGGCTCGGCCACGGCGGGCGCGATGGCAACACGCGCGTGAAAAGAGATGCAATGCGCCAAAATTCAAACTTATAATTCCCGCGTTGTTTCCGGGGTCGCCGATTTAAAACAAAGGGTAATAAGATGAATTTCACCGAAGCCGTTCGTTCCGTATTCAACCAGTATGCGAAATTCGACGGCCGCGCGCGCCGCGCCGAATACTGGTATTTCGCGCTGCTCACCGGCATCGTGTCGATCGCATGCCAGGTGCTCGCCGCGATCGGTCGCGATACCGGCGCGATTTCACTGCTGGTGCTGATCGTCGCGATGGTCGCGTCGCTCGCGCTGGTGCTGCCGAGTCTCGCGGTCACCGTCCGTCGCCTGCACGATACGGGCCGCTCGGGCTGGTTCCTGCTGATCGCATTCATTCCGATCGTCGGCGGGATCCTGCTGCTCGTGTGGATGTGCTCGCGCGGCACCGACGGCCCGAACCGTTTCGGCACGGATCCGATTCCGGTCCTCTGAACGCCGCCCGCCCCGACGCGCGACGCCGTCGCGTCGGGGTGGGCCGACGGTCGCTTCACGGCTGCCTTGCTTCGCCGCTTTCCCGCTCCCGCTCCCGCCGCCGCTCCCGAACGCGATTTCCATCGTCTCCCCGCGCGCCGCACGCGCTCGCCGCACCCGCTCGCCCGATTCCCCGAAATACCCCCCTTTCCCGGCTTTTCTCGACCGATCGCCGTTTGACCTGCGCATGAATAATCGGTGTCACTGGAAAGCGGCATTTCGCCGTACCCGACTGGAGGCCCCGTGGCAGACGAGAGCGATCTCGACAGAACCGAAGCCGCCACTCCGAGGCGCCGCGAGAAGGCGCGCGAGGAGGGGCAGGTCGCGCGGTCGCGCGAGCTGGCTTCGTTCGCGCTGCTCGCGGCCGGGTTCTACGGCGCGTGGCTGCTCGCGGGTCCGTCGGGTGCCCATCTGCAGGCGATGCTGCGCGGCGCGTTCGCGTTCGACCGCGCGACCGCGTTCGACACACACCGGATGCTGTCGGCGGCCGGCAGCGCGAGCCTCGAAGGCTTCGCCGCGCTGCTGCCGATCCTCGCGCTCACCGGGCTGGCCGCGCTGCTCGCGCCGATGGCGCTCGGCGGCTGGCTGATCTCGCAGAAGACCTTCGAACTCAAGTTCGACCGCCTGAACCCGATCTCGGGCCTCGGCCGCATCTTCTCGATCCAGGGACCGATCCAGCTCGGCATGTCGCTCGCGAAGACGCTGGTCGTCGGCGGGATCGGCGGCATCGCGATCTGGCGCAGCAAGGACGAACTGCTCGGTCTCGCGACCCAGCCGCTCGGCTCCGCGCTCGCGGACGCGCTGCACCTGGTCGCCGTGTGCTGCGGCACGACGGTCGCCGGGATGCTGGTGGTCGCCGCGCTCGACGTGCCTTACCAAATCTGGCAGTACAACAAGAAGTTGCGCATGACGAAGGAAGAAGTGAAGCGCGAGCATCGCGAGAACGAAGGCGATCCGCACGTGAAGGGCCGCATCCGCCAGCAGCAGCGCGCGATCGCGCGGCGCCGGATGATGGCCGCCGTGCCGAAGGCCGACGTGGTCGTCACGAACCCGACCCACTTCGCCGTCGCGCTGCAGTACACGGACGGCGAGATGCGCGCGCCGAAGGTCGTCGCGAAGGGCGTGAACCTCGTCGCCGCACGCATCCGCGAACTCGCGGCCGAGCACAACGTGCCGCTGCTCGAAGCGCCGCCGCTCGCGCGGGCGCTGTATCACAACGTCGAAATCGAACGCGAGATCCCGGGCTCGCTGTACTCGGCCGTCGCCGAAGTGCTCGCGTGGGTCTACCAGCTGCGGCGCTTCCGCGCCGAAGGCGGCGCGTTCCCGGCCGCGCCGGTCGATCTCGCCGTGCCGGCCGAACTCGACAAGGGGGCGTCGGTCCCCGCCGACGACGAGCGTGAAGAAGCCGAAGACACGCTCGGCAAGCAAGGAAACGCAGCATGAGCACCCCGACCACCGGCCTGTTCGCGAAGCGCGCGAACCCGTTCGCGGGCACCAACCTGCGCGCGCTCGCGGGCCCGATCCTCATCTGCATGATCCTGGGGATGATGATCCTGCCGCTGCCGCCGCTGCTGCTGGATCTGCTGTTCACGTTCAACATCGCGCTGTCGGTGATGGTGCTGCTCGTCAGCATGTACACGATGAAGCCGCTCGACTTCGCGGCGTTCCCGAGCGTGCTGCTGTTCTCGACGCTGCTGCGCCTGTCGCTGAACGTCGCGTCGACGCGCGTCGTGCTGCTCGAAGGCCACACCGGCCCCGACGCGGCCGGCCAGGTGATCGAGGCGTTCGGCCACTTCCTCGTCGGCGGCAACTTCGCGGTCGGCATCATCGTGTTCGTGATCCTGATGATCATCAACTTCATGGTGATCACGAAGGGCGCGGGGCGGATCGCCGAAGTGTCCGCGCGCTTCACGCTCGACGCGATGCCCGGCAAGCAGATGGCGATCGACGCCGACCTGAACGCCGGCCTCATCAACGAAGAGCAGGCCCGCAAGCGGCGCCTGGCCGTATCGCAGGAAGCCGAGTTCTACGGGTCGATGGACGGCGCGTCGAAGTTCGTGCGCGGCGACGCGATCGCGGGCCTGATCATCATGGCGATCAACGTGATCGGCGGGCTGATCGTCGGGATGGTCCAGCACGACATGAGCTTCGCCGCGGCCGGCACCAACTACACGCTGCTGACGATCGGCGACGGCCTCGTCGCGCAGATCCCGTCGCTGGTGATCTCGACCGCGGCCGGCGTGATCGTGTCGCGCGTCGCGACCGACGAGGACATCGGCACGCAGATCACCGGCCAGCTGTTCACGAACCCGCGCGTGCTGACGATTACCGGCGCGATCATCGTGCTGATGGGGCTGATCCCGGGCATGCCGCACTTCGCGTTCCTCGCGCTTGGCGGCGGCGCGATCTGGCTGGCCCGCACGCAGACGCGCCGCGCGGCCGCCCGCGTGGCAGCCGGCGACGTGACCGAGATCGCGCCGCCCGCCGCATTGCCGGGTGACAGCCACGAGGCGACCTGGGACGACGTGCAGCTGATCGACCCGCTCGGCCTCGAGGTCGGCTACCGGCTGATTCCGCTCGTCGACAAGAACAGCGACGGCGAGCTGCTCAAGCGCATCAAGAGCATCCGCAAGAAATTCGCGCAGGAAATCGGCTTCCTGCCGCCGGTGATCCACATCCGCGACAACCTCGAGCTGCGGCCGAACGCGTACCGGATCGCGCTGAAGGGCGTCGAGATCGGCGCGGGCGAAGTGTTCCCGGGCCAGTGGCTCGCGATCAACCCGGGCCAGGTGACGGCCGCGCTGCCGGGCGCCGCGACGCAGGATCCCGCGTTCGGGCTGCCGGCCGTATGGATCGACGTCGCGATGCGCGAGCAGGCGCAGGTGTACGGCTACACGGTCGTCGATGCGAGCACGGTCGTCGCGACGCACCTGAACCATCTGGTCGTCCAGCACGCGGCCGAACTGCTCGGCCGCCAGGAAGTGCAGTCGCTCGTCGAGCGCACCGGCAAGGATGCGCCGTCGCTCGTCGAGGACCTCGTGCCGAAGACGATCTCGCTGACCACGCTGCAGAAAGTGCTGCAGAACCTGCTCGAGGAAGGCGTGCCGATCCGCGACATGCGCACGATCCTCGAGGCCGTGTCCGAACACGCGGGCCGCGGCGACGCGTACGAGATCACCGCCGCGGTGCGGCTGTCGCTCGGCCGCGCGATCACGCAGCAGTGGTATCCGGGCGCGGGCGAGATGCAGGTGATGGGTCTCGATTCGAATCTCGAGCGCGTGCTGTCGCAGGCGCTCGCCACCGGCGCGAACCCGGGCCTCGAGCCCGGCCTCGCGCACAACCTTCTGACCGGCACGCAACAGGCGATGCTGCGTCAACAGAATCTCGGGCTGCCGCCCGTGCTGCTGGTGCAGCACGCGCTGCGCGCGATGCTCGCGCGTTTCCTGCGCCGCAGCCTGCCGCAACTGAAAGTGCTGTCGTATGCCGAAGTGCCGGACACACGCACGATCAAAGTCGTTAACGTCATCGGGGGTTCCGCTTGAACATTCGCAAATTCACCGGCGCGACGAGCCGCGACGCGCTTCGTCTCGTGCGCGAGGCACTGGGCGCCGACGCCGTCGTGCTGTCGAACCGCACGCTCGATGACGGCAGCGTCGAAATCGTCGCACTCGCCGATTCGGATCTCGCCGCGGTCGCGCCGCCGGCCGCCGCGCGTCCGCGCAGCTTCGCGTCGCGCGCAGGGGAATCCGTGCCGGCCGCCGCCGTCCCCGGCATCGTGTCGCGTCCGGGCGCCGCGCCCGCGCGCCCGGCCGTCAATCCGTATGCAGCGGGCGACGGCGGGTTGCCGGACGTGTTCTCGTCGGTGTTCGGCGCGAGCGCCGACACGGCAGCGCCGGCTGCGGAACCGGCCGGCTTCGACGCCGACGCGCACGCCATCGACGCGGCAGCGCCGTCGCCGGTTGCGTCCGCCGCTGCTTCGGCCCCTGTCTCCGCTATCGACGCAGCGGCGCCCGGCGCGCCGGCTGCGTCGTCCGAACCCGCGCCGTGGCTCGTCGAGCACGCGAAGCGCCTCACGCAGCAGCGCGAAGCGCTGCTCGCCCGCGCGCAGGCAACGCCGGCCGCCCCGCAGGCGCCGGCCCGCCCGCAGCACGACGCCGCGGCCGCGACGCCGGCCGGCTGGGCGCGCGACATCATGCGCGATGCCGAGCGCCGGATGCCGTCCGCCGCCGCGATGCGCGCCAGCGAAACGAGCGCTGCTGCAAAACCGGCCGAACGCACGCGCTTGTCCTCCGAGGCTGCCGCCGCGGTGGCCGATGCGGTGAAAGCGCGCATCGAGGGCATCGTCAACGACACGGTGATGCATGAGCTCGGCGCAATGCGCGGGATGATGGAAGAGCAGTTCGACAGCCTGATGTGGCACGACCGCCAGCGTCGCAGCCCGGTGCACGGCGCGCTGACCAAGCACCTGTTCTCGGCCGGTTTCTCCGCGCAGCTGGTGCGCATGCTGGTCGACAACCTGCCGTCCGGCGACGATGCGCAGACCTTCGAACAGGCTGCCGACTGGGCGCAGTCGGTGCTCGCGGCGAACCTGCCGGTGCTGGAGAACGAGGACGCGCTGATGGAGCGCGGCGGCGTGTTCGCGCTGATGGGGCCGACCGGGGTCGGCAAGACGACGACCACCGCGAAGCTCGCCGCGCGCTGCGTGATGCGCTTCGGCGCGAGCAAGGTCGCGCTGCTGACCACCGACAGCTACCGGATCGGCGGCCACGAGCAGCTGCGCATCTTCGGCAAGATCCTCGGCGTGCCGGTGCACGCGGTGAAGGACGCCGGCGACCTCGAGCTCGCGCTGTCCGAGCTGCGCAACAAGCATATCGTGCTGATCGACACGATCGGCATGAGCCAGCGCGACCGCGCGCTGTCCGACCAGATCGCGATGCTGCATGGCGCGAACGCGCCGGTGCAGCGCCTGCTGCTGCTCAACGCGACGAGCCACGGCGACACGCTCAACGAGGTCGTCCAGGCGTACCGCAGCGCGGCCGAGTATCCCGATCTGGCCGGCTGCATCCTGACCAAGCTCGACGAGGCGACCCACCTCGGCGGCGTGCTCGACACCGTGATCCGCTACAAGCTGCCGGTGCACTACGTGTCGACCGGCCAGAAGGTGCCGGAGAACCTGTATGTCGCGTCGACCCGATTCCTGCTGAAAAGCGCGTTCTGTGTGCCGCGCGACGGTTCGCCCTTCGTGCCGCAAGACGAGGACATGCCGACGCTGCTTTCCGCACTGACCGCACGTTCCACCGCCGAGCTGCACGAGGTGCGATTTGGATAAACGGATCATCGATCAGGCCGAAGGGCTGCGGCGCCTGCTCGCCGGGCGTGCGTCGCGCATCGTCGCGGTGACGGGCGGGCCGGCGGGTGTCGGCTGCACGACGACCGTCGTCAACGTCGCGGCCGCGCTGGCCGCGCTCGGCAAGGACGTGCTCGTCGTCGACGAGCGCGCCGACGTGCAGTCGGCCGCGGCGACCCTCGCCGGCGCGTGGCTGCGCGACGGCGAGCGCACGCGGGTGGCCGCCGGCTTCGGCCTGTGCGCGGCCGCGCAGCTCGCGCGCGACGGCTACAGCGACACGCAGCTGAGCGACTTCATCGACGGCCAGGCCGACATCGTGCTGGTCGACGCGCAGCTCGGCGCGGACGGGACCTTCTCCGCGCTCGCGCGCGAGGCGCACGACGTGCTGATCGTCACGCGGGTCGCCGCGCAGGCGATCACCGAGGCGTACGCGTGCATGAAGCGCCTGCATTTCGCGCACGCGGTCGCGCAGTTCCGCGTGCTGACCAACCACGTCGGCAGTCATGCCGACGCCAGAACCGCATTCGACAACCTCGCGGGCGTCGCGAGCCGCTACCTGGCGGTGTCGATCGCCGACGCCGGCTGCGTGAGCGCCGATCCGCTCGTCGAGCATGCGCGCGACCTGATGCATACCGCGGTCGACGCGTTCCCGTCGTCGGCTGCCGCGCGCGATTACCGGCAGATTGCCGCCGACCTGCTGTACTGGCCGATGCGTCCGAGCACGGGCGCCGGGCGGGCCGTGCATGCGGGCGGCAAACCGTCGTACGAGGCGGGTGCGGCGCACGCCGCGTGAGCGCCACCGGAAGGAGAGAGCCATGATGTACAACGCTCAAGGAAAGATGACCCAGGCCGACGTGCTCGCGCAATATGCGCCGCTCGTGCGGCGCCTGGGGCTGCAGCTCGTCGCGAAGATGCCGGCGAGCGTCGACCTCGACGACCTGATCCAGGCCGGCATGATCGGCCTGATGGACGCGGCCGGGCGCTACAAGGAAGACCAGGGCGCGCAGTTCGAGACCTACGCGACGCAGCGCATCCGCGGCGCGATGCTCGACGAGCTGCGCAGCAACGACTGGCTGCCGCGCAGCCTGCGCAAGACGTCGCGCGAGGTCGAGCACGCGGTGCACCAGGTCGAGCAGAACCTGGGCCGTTCGGCGAGCGAGACCGAGATCGCCGAGCACCTGAAGATGCCGCTCGACGAATATCAGGGAATGCTGCAGGACCTGCACGGCAGCCAGCTGATCTACTACGAGGATTTCGACCGCGCGGCCGACGACGAGCCGTTCCTCGACCGCTATCGCGTCGATCACTCCGATCCGCTGTCGGCGCTGCTCGACGACCACCTGCGCGAGGCGCTCGTCGACGCGATCGACCGGTTGCCCGAGCGCGAGAAGCTGCTGATGTCGCTGTACTACGAGCGCGGGCTGAACCTGCGCGAGATCGGCGCGGTGCTCGAGGTCAGCGAGTCGCGCGTGTGCCAGCTGCACAGCCAGGCCGTCGCGCGCCTGCGTGCGCGGCTGCGCGAACAGGCGTGGGTCGGCGCGGAGAACTGACCCTTACATCGCACCCACGCGCCGACGCCGCGCGTGGCGCGCGCGGCGCACAATTCCCGCGCCGATTTGCTACAATCCCTCCCGTTTTCCGAGGAGCGTTGCGACGGACCATCCTGCGTCCGCCAGGCTCGGAGAGCTTCACCAAGCAGCCGTGCGGCGAGTTTCGCGCCGGCCCCGCTTCCTGAACGGCGCTCACGTCACCAATTTCTAGAACTTTTTTAGAAAGGAGGGCGTGATGAACGCCATTATCGATTCCAAGGCTTCCAACGATTACGTCGTCGCCGACATGGCACTTGCCGGCTGGGGCCGCAAGGAACTGAACATCGCCGAGACCGAAATGCCGGGCCTCGTGCAGATCCGCGACGAATACAAGGCGCAGCAGCCGCTGAAGGGCGCGCGCATCGCCGGTTCGCTGCACATGACGATCCAGACGGGCGTGCTGATCGAGACGCTGAAGGCACTCGGCGCCGACGTGCGCTGGGCGTCGTGCAACATCTTCTCGACGCAGGATCACGCCGCGGCCGCGATCGTCGAAGCCGGCACGCCGGTGTTCGCGTTCAAGGGCGAGTCGCTCGACGAGTACTGGGAGTTCTCGCACCGCATCTTCGAATGGCCGAACGGCGAATTCGCGAACATGATCCTGGACGACGGCGGCGACGCAACGCTGCTGCTGATCCTCGGCTCGAAGGCCGAGAAGGATCGTTCGGTGATCGCGAAGCCGACCAACGAGGAAGAAGTCGCGCTGTACAAGTCGATCGCGAAGCACCTCGACGCCGATCCGACCTGGTACTCGACGCGCCTCGCGCACATCAAGGGCGTGACCGAAGAAACCACGACCGGCGTGCACCGCCTGTACCAGATGGAAAAGGACGGCCGCCTGCCGTTCCCGGCGTTCAACGTGAACGACTCGGTCACGAAATCGAAGTTCGACAACCTGTACGGCTGCCGTGAGTCGCTCGTCGACGGCATCAAGCGCGCGACCGACGTGATGATCGCGGGCAAGGTCGCGGTCGTCGCGGGCTACGGCGACGTGGGCAAGGGCTGCGCGCAGTCGCTGCGCGGCCTCGGCGCGACCGTGTGGGTCACCGAAATCGACCCGATCTGCGCGCTGCAGGCGGCGATGGAAGGCTACCGCGTCGTGACGATGGAATACGCGGCCGACAAGGCCGACATCTTCGTGACGGCGACCGGCAACTACCACGTGATCAACCACGATCACATGAAGGCGATGCGCCACAACGCGATCGTCTGCAACATCGGCCACTTCGACTCGGAAATCGACGTCGCGTCGACCCGCCAGTACCAGTGGGAAAACATCAAGCCGCAGGTCGACCACATCATCTTCCCGGATGGCAAGCGCGTGATCCTGCTGGCCGAAGGCCGCCTGGTGAACCTCGGCTGCGCGACCGGCCACCCGTCGTTCGTGATGTCGAACTCGTTCGCGAACCAGACGCTCGCGCAGATCGAGCTGTTCGTGCGCGGCGCCGAGTACGAAAACAAGGTGTACGTGCTGCCGAAGCATCTCGATGAGAAGGTCGCGCGCCTGCACCTCGCGCGCATCGGCGCGAACCTGTCCGTGCTGTCGGACGAGCAGGCGTCGTACATCGGCGTGCAGAAGGACGGCCCGTTCAAGCCGAACCACTACCGCTATTGATGTGCCGCCGCCGCGCCGCGCATGCCCGAAACCGGCGTGCGCGGTGCGGCGGCACGGTGCCGGATCGCCGGCCGTCGCATCGTGCCCGCGGGCACGCGCGGCGGCCGGCGGCGGTTACCGCGCGCATTGATCGACCAGATCGACAACCGAACCGGAGCCCTCCATGAGCGTCATCCTCACCTGGGTCATCAACGCCCTCGCGCTGCTGATCATCACGTACCTCGTGCCGTCGATCCACATCAAGAGCTTCGGCACGGCGCTGATCATCGCGGTCGTGCTCGGCCTGATCAACACGGTGATCCGTCCGGTGCTGATCCTGCTGACGCTGCCCGTCACGATCGTCACGCTCGGGGTGTTCATCCTCGTCGTGAACGCGCTGTGCTTCTGGTTCGCGTCGTCGCTGCTGAAGGGCTTCGAGGTGTCGGGTTTCTGGTCCGCGTTCTTCGGTTCGATCCTGTACAGCATCGTGTCGTGGCTGCTGTCCGCGCTGATCTTCGGGCAGCGCGACATCGGCTGACGGCCGGGCCCACTCTTGCGAATCATGAAATCGTTCGAACTTTCGTTTGAATTCTTCCCGCCCAAGACGGCGGACGGCGTCGAGAAGCTGCGCGCGACACGTGCGCAGCTGATGCCGCTGAAGCCGAAATTCGTCTCCGTGACGTTCGGCGCCGGCGGTTCGACGCAGCAGGGCACGCTCGATACCGTGCTCGACATGCAGAAGGACGGCCTCGAGGCCGCGCCGCACCTGTCGTGCATCGGCTCGTCGCGCGACAGCCTGCGCGCGATTCTCGACCAGTACCGCTCGCACGGCATCCGGCATATCGTCGCGCTGCGCGGCGACCTGCCGTCGGGGATGGGCGAGGTCGGCGAGCTGCGCTATGCGTCGGAGCTCGTCAGCTTCATCCGCGCCGAGCATGGCGACTGGTTCCACATCGAAGTCGCCGGCTATCCGGAGTACCACCCGCAATCGCGCTCGCCGAAGGCCGATCTCGAGAACTTCGCGCGCAAGGTGAAAGCCGGCGCGAATTCCGCGATCACGCAGTACTTCTTCAACGCCGACGCGTATTTCCGCTTCGTCGACGATGCGCGCAAGCTGGGTGTGGACGTGCCGATCGTGCCGGGCATCATGCCGATCACGAACTTCTCGCAGCTGATGCGCTTCTCGGACATGTGCGGCGCGGAAGTGCCGCGCTGGGTCGCGCGCCGGCTCGAGAGCTTCGGCGACGATCGCGACGCGATCCGCGCGTTCGGCGCGGACGTCGTCACCGATCTGTGCCGACGCCTGATCGACGCGGGCGTGCCGGGTCTGCATTTCTACACGCTGAACGCGGCGTCCGCCACGCGGACCATCTGCGAACGGCTCGCCGGTTAAGCGCCGCACGGCGCCTGCCAGCAAAAAGCCCCGCCGGTTTTGTGCCGGCGGGGCTTTTTTTCGACGCGATGCGGTGCTGCGCGATGCGATGCAATGCGGCGGCGCTCAGCGCTGCGCCTGCATCAGCGGCGGCCGTCGATCGAACCACGGCCGCGCCTGTTCGAGCTGGCGCGCGAGTTTCAGCAGCAACGCATCGTCGGCGTGGCGCGCGACGAACTGCACGCCGATCGGCAGTCCGCGCGCGTTCCAGTAAAGCGGCACCGACATCGCCGGCTGGCCCGTCAGGTTGAACAGCTCGGTGCAGCCGGCCCACGCGAACGCCTTCTCGGACGCCTTCGCGAGCATTTCCCGCAGCAGCGGCTTCACCGGCAGCGCGCCAAGCAGCTTCATCTGCGCGGCTTCGAGCGGCGTCGGCTGCAACTCGCCGATCTTCACCGGCGGCCCCGCGAGCGTCGCGCACAGGATCGCGTCGTAGCGCGACACGAGGCCCGCGACCTGCACGGTGAGCTGGCGCTGCCATTCGAGCACGTCCGGCAGGCGGGCGCGGGCGACCCGCTTGCCGACCACCGCCATCGCCCACGTCGCCGGCTCGAATTCCGCACGTTTCGGTGTGCGCCCGGTCAGCGCGCGCGCGCCGAGCACCATCTCCTCGGCGATCGTCGCCCACAGCGTGAGAAAGGTTTCGGCCGCGCGCGCGTAGTCGATGTGCAGCGTCGCCGGTTCGACGTGATGACCGAGCGATTCGAGGAGCGCGGCCGCGTCGTCGAGCGCCGCGCGCGTGTCGTCGTCGAGCGCCGGTGCGAGCATCGGGTCGACGACGAGGCCGATCCGCAGCGGGCCCGGCGGCGCGTCGAGTTCGCCGAGAAAGGTGCCGGGCGCGCCTGGCGGCAGCGTCTGGCCGGTCGTCACGTCGAGCAGCAGCGCGCTGTCGCGCACGCTGCGCGACACCGCATGCTGGACCACCAGCTCGCCGTTCGACGGCAGGTCGACCAGCAGCGGGTTGCGGCTCGGCTTCAGCCCGAACAGCCCGCAGCACGACGCCGGGATCCGGATCGAGCCGCCGCCGTCGGACGCATGCGCGAGCGGCACGATGCCGGCGGCGACGGCCGCGGCCGCACCGCCGCTCGAACCGCCGGGCGTGTGATCGAGATTCCACGGATTGCGGCACGCGCCGAACAACTCGGGTTCGGTGTACGGCATCTGGCCGATTTCCGACGTGTTGGTCTTGCCGAACACGTTGAGCCCGGCTGCACGGCTGCGCGCGATCACCGGCGAATCGTCGGCGGGAACGAAGTAGCGGTAGTGGCGGCTGCCCATCGACAGCGGCAGCCCGGCGACCGCCGCGCCGAGATCCTTGACGAGATACGGGACGCCGGCGAACGGCGCGTCGGTGGCGGTGTCGCCAGCGGACTCCGTGCGCTTGCGCGCGGCATCGTAGTCCTGCAGCACGATCGCGTTGATCGCGCCGTTCACCGCTTCGGCCTGGCCGATCGCGGCGTCGAGCAGTTCGCGCGGGCTGACCTTGCGTTCGCGCACGAGCGTGGCGAGGCCGAGCGCGTCATGCGCGAGATAGTCCGAGTGCATCGCTGTCACCCCCGTTGTGACCTGTGGCGATGAAGGGAGAATAACGCGGGCCCGGCGCGCCGGGCCCGCCACGGGCTGTATTTAGAGGTGCTCGGCGAGGAACGTCAGCGTGCGGCCGTGCGCGAGCGCCGCCGCGCGCTGGTGATACGACGCGCGGTCCGTGCAGTTGAAGCCGTGCTCGGCGCCCGGGTACACATGGAACGACGCGTTGTCGCGGCCCGCGAACGCGGCCTTCACCTGCTCGACGGCGTCGGGCGGAATGCCGTGGTCGTTCTCAGCGTAGTGGAACAGGATCGGCTGCGTGACCTTGCCGGCGATATCGAGCGCATTCTGGATGCCGCCGCCGTAATAGGCGACCGCCGCATCGATCTTGCCGGCCGCGGCCGCGCGGTAGGCGAGCTGGCCGCCGAAGCAGTAGCCGATCGCGGCGAGCTTGCCGGCGACTTCGGGGCGGGCGCGCAGCGCATCGGCGGCCGCGCCGATGTCCGCGACCGCGAGGCCGATGTCGGTCTTCTTCATCAGCTCGATGCCCTTGTCGCGATCGGCGCCTTCGTAGGTCAGCTCGACGCGCGGCTGCGTGCGCCAGAACACGTCCGGCGCGAGCGCGACGAAGCCGTCGGCCGCGTACTGGTCGGCAACCGCGCGGATGTGCGAGTTCACGCCGAAGATTTCCTGGATGATGATGACGGCAGGGCCCTTGCCGCGCTTGGGCAGCGCGAGATAGCCGCCGAAGCTGTCGTTACCGGTCGGGATGTCGATCCATTGGGCAGTCACGTTGGAACTCCTGGCGAACGGGCGCGCGACACGCGCCGCGAGTGGAAAAAGGGGCGGCCTAGTGTGCCACCAATCCCGTGGGGCTGCAGCGGGCGCGGGGCGGCGTCCGCGGTGCGCGGAGGCGCGCAGTTGCGGGGAACCCGCGTGCCGCGCCTGCTTCTCGCGCAGCGATCGTTTTGATCTCGATTATTCATTTTTCGGCGGCGTGCCGCTTCGATAGAGTCGATGTGTCGGCCTTTACAAAGCGCTTTCGCGCATCGTCACCGAAGGATTCGCCATGTCCGCCCGTGCCTTTTCCACTCCGTTTTCCGAACGCTTCGGCCTGCGCCTGCCGCTCGTGCAGGCGCCGATGGTCGGGGCGACCACGGCCGCGATGGTCGCCGCCGCGTCCAATGCCGGCGCGCTCGGCAGCCTCGGCGCCGGCGCGTTCGCGCCGGATCGCATCGCAACCGAAGTCGCCGCGATTCGCGCGGCAACCGAGCGCCCGTTTGCCGTGAACCTGTTCGTGCTGCCCGATGAAGCCGCGCCCGACGCGGCGACCGTCGCGCGCGCGCTCGCCGCGATCGATCCGTTGAACGCGGCGCTCGGGCTGCCGCCCGGCACCGCGCCCGCGCGCTATGCGCCCGACTTCCGCGCGCAGCTCGATGCGCTCGTCGCGCTGCGCGTGCCGGTCGCGAGCTTCACGTTCGGCGTGCTCGACGCGGCCGACGTCGCGCGCCTGCATGCCGCCGGTACCTATGTGATCGGCACCGCGACGCACGTCGCCGAAGGGCTCGCGTGGCAGGCGGCAGGCGCCGACGCGATTTCCGCACAAGGCGCCGAAGCCGGCGGCCATCGCGGCACCTTCATCGGCTCGGCCGACGACGCGCTGGTCGGCACGCTCGCGCTGGTGCCGCAGCTCGTCGACGCGACCGGGCTGCCCGTGCTCGCCGCGGGCGGCATCATGGACGGCCGCGGGATCGCCGCCGCGCTGGCGCTTGGCGCGCAGGGCGCACAACTCGGCACCGCGTTCCTGACCTGCGCGGAAAGCGGGATCGCGGCGGACTGGAAGGCGCGGCTCTTCGCGAGCACTGATACGTCGACACAGGTGACGCGTGCAATCACCGGGCGCCATGCGCGCGGGTTGCGCAACACGTTGATGGCGCGGCTCGGCGAGCGCGTGGCCGATGCCGCGCCGTATCCGGTGCAGAACGCGCTGACCCAGCCGCTGCGCCAGGCGGCCGCGCGCGCGAACGACGGCGACTACCTGTCGCTGTGGGCAGGGCAGGGCGCGCCGCTCGCGCGCCGGCGCGACGCCGCGCTGACGACATCGCAACTCGTCGACGCGCTCGACGCCGAATGGCGCGCCGCGGCCGCGTGACCGCTTCGTGGCGGAGCGGGAAACGCGCGTGTTGTCACGCGCGTTTCATTGTTTCATTCAATGATCACGCGCACAAAATACCGAATCGAAATGACGCGGGAATGCTTTAAATCAACCTTCCACGCAGGCTTCCGTGGTTAGCGGAAACCCTTATTCGGCGGGCCTCGCAGCGATATTCGAGGCGTCTTTCCAACGCACCGGTATCGGTAGTGTTACCACTACCCCAAAAAAGTCCCACAAATTAATTTGATCACCTACACTTGCGCGCAAGTACGGGCGGGCGGCTGCTAAAAGCGGTCGTTTCCCCACGTGCTTGAGGCCAAGTGCATGAACGATGCATCCGGCGAATCGTCCAGTGAATGCAAACACAGGGATGGCAGCGGGGCACCGGGCGATGGCGTTTTATTGGGACCGAAACTGGAGACTTACATGAATATCAAGATGCAAAAGCTGTTGCCGATCACCGCCGCGGCGATGCTGTGCGTTGCAGCTGCAAGCAACGCGGCCGCCGATCAAGTCGTCAAGATCGGCCACGTCGCGCCCTTGACGGGCGGCATTGCACACCTGGGCAAGGACAACGAAAACGGCGCGCGTCTCGCGGTCGAAGAGATCAACGCCAAGGGTCTCACGGTCGGCGGGCAGAAAATCACGCTGCAACTGGACCCGCAGGATGACGCGGCCGACCCCCGTCAGGCCACGCAAGTCGCGCAGAAGCTCGTCGACGACAAGGTCGTCGCAGTGGTCGGCCACCTGAACTCGGGCACGTCGATCCCGGCATCGAAGATCTACAGCGATTCGGGCATCGTGCAGATCTCGCCGTCGGCGACCAACCCGGCTTACACGCAGCAGGGCTTCAAGACCACGTACCGCGTGGTCGCGACCGATGCGCAGCAGGGCCCGGCACTCGCCGACTACGCGCATTCGAAGGGCATCAAGAGCGTCGCGGTGGTCGACGATTCGACCGCTTACGGCCAGGGTCTCGCGAACGAGTTCGAGAAGAAGGCGAAGGCGCTCGGCCTGAAGGTGGTCTCGCACGACGCGACCAACGACAAGGCGGTCGACTTCCGCGCGATTCTGACCAAGATCAAGGGCGAGAACCCGGACGCGATCATGTACGGCGGCATGGACGCCACCGGCGGCCCGTTCGCGAAACAGGCGAAGCAGCTCGGCCTGCGCGCGAAGATCCTCGCGGGCGACGGCGTGTGCACGGAGAAGCTGGCTGACCTGGCCGGCGACGCGACCGACAACGTCGTGTGCTCGGAAGCCGGCGCTTCGCTCGAGAAGATGCCGGGCGGCGCAGCATTCAAGGCGAAGTACGAGAAGCGCTTCGGCCAGCCGATCCAGATCTACGCACCGTTCACGTATGACGCCGTGTACATCATCGCCGACGCGATGAAGCGCTCGAACTCGACGGACCCGGCGAAGATCCTCTCGGCGATGCCGGCGACGAAGTACACGGGCGTGATCGGCACGACGACCTTCGACTCGAAGGGCGACCTGCAGCACGGCGTGATCTCGCTGTACAACTACAAGAGCGGCAAGAAGACGCTGCTCGACGAAGTGAAGATGTAAGCTGACAAGCGGTCGACAGAGGGGTGAAAGCGCGCCTGCGGCAACGCAGGCGCGCTTTCTTTTTGGCCGTCGTGCAGCGGCGGCGTACCCGCCGCGCGGTCAGATCTTCAGGCGCGTGAGCACCTTCGGCGCGACGACGGCGACGAGCGCCGCGCACAGCGCGACGACCGACAGGCCGACCGTCAGGTTCGCGGTCTGCGCCACGGCGCCGATCACGACCGGACCGAACAGCAGTCCGAAATACGCGAGCCCGGCCACGTGCGCGAGCCCTTCGGCCGCGTGGATGCCTTTCACGCGCGCGGCCGCCGCGAACAGCACCGGCATCATGTTCGCGAGGCCGAGGCCCATCAGCGTGAAGCCGGTCAGCACCGCGATCGCGTTCGGCAACAGCAGCGCGCCGATCATCCCGGCGCACGCAAGCGACGCGCTCGCGAACACGAGCTGCGGCGCGCCGAAGCGCGCGCGCACCGCGTCGCCCGCGAAACGCGCGATCGCCATCCCGCCGGAGAACGCCGCGTACGCGGCGCTCGCGAGCGCGGGGCTCGCCGCGACGACGTCGCGCATGTAGACCGTCGCCCAGTCGTACATCGCGCCTTCGGCGATCAGCGCGATCAACGCGATGCCGCCGAGCATCCACAGCGCGGCCGAGCGCCAGCGATTGCCGCCGCCGTGCGCGTGTTCGTGATGCGGGACGTGCGGCAGCACGGCCGGGCTCGCGACCAGCAGCACCACCGCGTTGATGGCCGCCGCGAGCGCGAGGTGCACGGCCGGCGCCATGCCGGCCGACAGCAGCGCACCGCCGACCGCCGCGCCCGCCATCCCGCCGATGCTGAACATCCCGTGCAGCGACGACATGATCGGCTTGCCGAGCGCAAGCTCGACCGCGCTCGCCTCGGCATTCATCGCGACGTCGAGCGTGGCCATCGAGAAGCCGAACAGCGCGAGCACGACGAGCAGCATCCAGTAGTCGGGCACGACGAGGATCAGCGCCGCGCACGCGGACATCGTGAGCCCGCCGGCGAGGCATGCGGTGCGCGAGCCGACGCGCGCGATCCAGCGCGCGATCGTCAGCATCGCGGCGATCGAGCCGCCGGCGACCGCGAACAGCGCGATCGACAGCAGCCCCGGGCTCAGCGCGAACTTGTCGCGCACGGTCGGTACATGCACACCCCACGACGCGTACATCATGCCGGCGACGAAGAACAGCGCCATCGTCGCCGTGCGGGCGCGCTGGCGGACCGGCAACGCGAGCACGCGATGCGCGTCGGGCGGTGCGGCGAAGTCGGATGAAGATCGGGCTGAAGATTCGGACACGGAATGCTCTTGAATGGACGATGCGCGGGCGCGTCGCGCCTGCTGGATTTGTCTGATTCTATCGAACCGCTTTCGGTCTTGTCGGCACGCCGGCCGTTCGGCCGACCGCGGGCGTCGGGCACGGCGCGGGCTGCGTCGGCCATCCGGCCGATGCGCGGCGGACCGCCGCCGCGGGTAACATCGATGCGCAGGCGGCATACCCGGTGCGCCTTCATGATGCGCACCGTCGCCGTTGTTGGCGATGTTGGCGTTGTTGCCGCTGTTGCCGCCCAGGCCTTCCGACCGCAGGAGTCTCCGTGAACATCGAACCCGCCGTTGCCCTTCATCTGCTGCACCGTTGCGCGCTCGGCACGCTCGCGACCCACGCGCGCGAGCCGCAAGGTTTTCCGTATCCGACCGTCGTGCCGTTTGCGCCGGATGCGAACCATCGGCCCGTGATTCTCGTGAGCGGCCTCGCCGAGCACACGCGCAACCTCGTTGCCGATCCGCGCGCGGGCTTCCTCGTCGTCGATGCGCCCGATGGCGACGTGCTGAACGCCGAGCGCGCGACGCTGCTCGGACGCTTCGTGCCGCTCGGCGACGATCCGCATGTCGCCGCGCGCTACACGCGCTATGAACCGGACGCCGCGCGCTATCTCGCGCTCGGCGATTTCACGTTCTGGGCGCTCGAGATCGAACGGTTGCGCTATATCGGCGGATTCGGCCGCATGGGCTGGGTGGATGGCAGCGGGCTCGCCGCGCTGCCGCCGCTCGGCTTCGACGACGAACGGGCGTTGTGGGCCGCGTACGACACGAGCGCCGCGCGCCGGGCCGGGCTCGACCTCCTGGGCGTCGACCGCCACGGCGCCGACTGGCGCTGCGACGGCCGCCGCGTGCGCACGCCGTTCGACCCGATTCCGGGCGACGCCCGCGCGCTGCGCGACCGGTTGCTGGCATGCGCGCGGGATGTGGCGTGACGTCGCGGATATTGCGTTGTCTGTTTAGCCGCCATCGGCATGCGATATTCACAAACCTGTCGCCTGATGAAAGCTTCGATTTTTTCGCATGCAGGGTAATTGCGTATATTGATAGACCTATTACCGGATCGGTAATGTCCTAATCTCTATGCAAGCACGTAAAAATTTGAGAAAAGGCCGCGGCCGGTCAAAATGACGGGTATGAATTACGATTGGTCTCGGGATTTTCGTGAATCGCACTTGTATCAAATCTTTTTTGTGCTAATCTCTGCCTTCGAAAATCCGAGGCACAAAAATTCCATGAATGGTGAGCCGGCTCCAGATCGGCCCCATTGGTCATATAGAAAGGGAAACTATGTCTTCTTACAAGGACCTGCTGGCCCAGCGGGAGAAGCTGGAGAAGCAAATCGAAGAAGCGAAGTCGCGCGAATACGCCGAAGTGCTGAATGACGTGAAGCAGAAAATTTCCGACTACGGTTTTTCGCTCGCCGAACTCGGTCTCAGCCGCGCGAAGGCAGGCAAGGTTGGCCGCCCGCGCGCAGGCGTGGCAGCCAAGTATCGCGATCCGGAAACGGGCGCGACGTGGTCGGGCCGCGGCAAGCCGCCGCGCTGGATCGCGGGCAAGGACCGCGAACAGTTTGCGATTTAAACGATTGTTTAAGTCGTTGTCTCAAAAAGAGCCGCGTATCCGTAGAGAGCGCGGCTTTTTTGTATTTGGGCATCGGAATGTATGCTCGTTGTCATGAAAATGTCAGGAACGGGTGTGAATGGTAATGCAACCCGTTCGCATAAGCGGTTGATTTAAAGGGAAAATTTGGGGTTATCGGAATGCCCTGCGGGCATCGTTTGGTAGAATTCCGTATCCCAACCGATATCTCGTATTTCATGTCCACGTTTTCCGGCGACGCGCAAAGCGCGGATAAGCACGCGGTCGCGCGCAAGAGCACCCTGGTCAGTATTGTGCTGAATGTCGTGCTTGCGACGTTTCAGATCGCAGTGGGCGTCGTTGCGCATTCTCAGGCATTGATTGCCGACGGCGTCCATTCGATTTCCGATTTGATCTCGGATTTTGTCGTACTGGTTGCGAATCGCCATAGTGGTGCGTCGCCGGACGCCGATCACAATTACGGACACAGTCGCTACGAGACCGTCGCGTCGCTGTTTCTCGGCGCGATCCTGATCGCGGTCGGCATCGGGATGCTCTGGCGCGCCGGCAACCGTCTCGTGAACCTCGAGAACATCCCGGCCATCCATTTTTCCGCGCTGATCGTCGCGCTGACCGTGCTCGTGTCGAAGGAGGCGCTGTTCCGCTACATGCTGCGCGAGGCGCGGCGCGTGCGTTCGGCGATGCTCGTGGCGAACGCATGGCATGCGCGCTCGGACGCCGCATCGTCGCTCGTCGTCGCGATCGGCATCGTCGGCAGTCTCGCCGGCGTGCGGCTGCTCGACCCGATCGCCGCCGCGATCGTCGGGTTCATGGTCGCGCGCATGGGCTGGACGTTCGGCTATGACGCGCTGCAGGATCTGTCGGACCGCGCGCTCGACACCACCGCGTCGGCCGAGATCCGCGCGCTGCTCGCGGCGACGCCGGGCGTGCGCGACGTGCACGACCTGCGTACCCGCAAGATGGGCGACGCGGCGCTCGTCGACGCGCACATCATCGTCGACCCGATGATCTCCGTGTCCGAAGGGCACTACATCGCGGAAACCGCGCGGGCGAGCGTGCTGCGCGACCCGCGCGTGCTCGACGCGCTGATCCACGTCGATCCGGAGAACGACGCGGCGCGCCGTCCGGCGCTGGCGCTGCCGCCGCGTGCCGAGATCGAAACGCGGCTCGAGGCCGCGCTCGCGCAGCGCGGGCTGCATCCGGCCGCGATCAACCTGCACTACCTGAGCACGGGGCTCGAGATCGACGTGACGCTTGACGCCGGCGCGGGTGAACCCGACGCGGCGCTGGCCGGCCGGCTCGATGTCGATGCGCTGAAGCGGCAGTTCGGCGCGCGTAGGATCGGCTTCACGCGCGGGCTGCCCGCGCAGGCGTGACCACGCAGGCGCAAGCGCGCGGCGGACGAACGCGGCGCGCGCGTCAGGCGGACGAACGCAGCGCGCGCGTTACAACGGCAGCTGCGTGTCGAACTTGATTTCGCGCAGCACGACGCTCGTGCGCACCTGCGACACGGCCGGGATCTTGAAGATCCGTTCATGCAGGAACACGTCGTAGGCCTTGATGTCGGGTGCGACGATCTTGAGGATGTAATCGGCTTCGCCCGTCGTGCTGTAGCACTCGGTGACTTCCGGGCAGGTCGAGATCTCGCGCTCGAACTGTTCGACGCCGCCTTCGTTGTGGCGGGTCAGGTGCACGTGCGCGAGCGCGCACACGTGCAGGCCGAGCTTCTCGCGATCGAGCAGCGCGGTGTAGCGCTGGATCACGCCGGACTGTTCCATGTCCTTGATGCGGCGCCAGCACGGCGTGCTCGACAGGCCGACCTGGTCGGAAATTTCCTGTACGGAACGGCGCGCGTCGAGCTGCAACAGGCGAAGGATTTTTTGCGAAAAGGAATCGAGCGTCACCTGCGCCTCCATGCGGCAGCTACAACACGCTGAATGTTAGAGTGCCGGGAAAGGAAAGGCAATCTGGCAGCGTTCCGGTGAGCGAGATTCGCTAATTTGCGCGCGGATCCGTGGGGTTTTGTCCCGCCCCTGCCTGTTCCGACCGGTCGGTGTCGGCCACCGCGAGGCCCGCGAGCGCCGCTTGCTGACGACGCAGGTCGGCGAGCATGTTGCAGAACAGCGCGCCTTGCTCGATCGCGTCGTCGAGCGCGACGTGGGTGTGCGGATGGTCGTCGAACCAGTGCTTCGGAAAGCGCGGCTTGATCGCCTTGCGGTACGGCAGGCCCGTCATCGCGAACGCGAGCGTCTTGATGTCGAGCGCCGACCACGAGAACGGGCAGCGGCCCGCGAAGCGCATCATGTACCAGAACATGAACGTGAAATCGAAGCCGGCCGGCATCGCGACGAACACCGGCTTGCCGGGCAGCGCCTCGACCCATTCGACGTACGCGACGAGCGCGGCCTCGGGCGCCTGCAGATCGCGCCGGCACGCGGCCCATGCTGCCGGCTCGGTTTTCCACCACGCTTCCTGCACCGGGTGCGCGTGGGCGCCGGGCAGCGTCTCGAGGTTCGCCGAGAACGTCGCGATCAGTTGCTTGTCCTCGGTGTAGGCGGCCGACGCGAAGCTCAGCATCGAGTGCGGGCCGGGGATCGGGCCGTCGGCCTCGACGTCGGTGCTGACGTAGATTTCCGGGATAGCGGTCTGGTTCATCCGAACACCTTGTCGCTCACGAACGGGTTCGTGCGGCGCTCGTCGCCGAAGGTCGACACCGGGCCGTGGCCCGGCACGAACGTCACGTCGTCGCCGAGCGGCCACAGCTTTTCCTTGATCGAACGCACGAGGTCCGCATGGTTGCCGCGCGGGAAATCGGTGCGGCCGATCGAGCCGGCGAACAGCACGTCGCCGACGATCGCGACGCGATGCGCGCGGCTGAAGAACACCACGTGGCCGGGCGTGTGGCCCGGGCAGTGATAGACCTCGAGCGTCTCGTCGCCGAACTGCACGGTGTCGCCGTCGTTCAGCCAGTGGTCCGGCTCGAACGTTTCGGCGGCCGGGAAGCCGAAGCGCTGGCTCTGCATCGGCAACTGCTCGATCCAGAAGCGCTCGTCTTCCTGCGGCCCGACGATCGGTACGCCGTAGTGCGTCGCGAGCGCCTTCGCACCCGCGCAGTGGTCGACGTGTCCGTGCGTGAGCAGCACCTTCTCGACCTGCACGTTCTGCCGCGCGATCTCCTGTTCGATCCGTTCGATGTCGCCGCCCGGATCGACGACGGCGGCGCGGCCGGTCTTTTCGCAGACGAGCAGCGAGCAGTTCTGCTGGAACGGCGTGACCGGAATGAGCGTGACTTTCATGGAGGCACCGGCGGCTAAAAGGAGCGATTGTACCGGTCGCGCGCGCTGCCTGCCGGCCCTGCGACGCAGCGCCGGGCGTGCGCGTGCGGGCAATCCCGGAGCATCCCGATTGTTACCGCCATAGAGAGAATCAATGGTCCGCCGGGGGCGCTTTTCGAGACAACGTTTTGATTTATGTATAATGCGCCCCATTGCGCGTGAATTTCACGCAATTCGCTGGTGTTTCGGCCCCGTTAAATGAGGGCTCGGAATCACCGTCAAGCATCGACCGCCGGGGAGTCCGGCGGTGTATCCAAGCACCGAACATTCGGTGCTCACGTCTTGTCCGGCCGGGTGCTGCGCGCCCGTCTGCGGCCCTGCTGCCGCGCCGCCGGATGAGGCCTGTGCCGCCGTTCCTGTGCGTTGGCTGTACGCGACGCGCGCGAACGTGATTGCCATGTTCGATGGCGGCACGAGGGGTCTGGTCAGGCTGCCGGGGACAGGTTGCGCCAGACGTGAAAACTAATCAGGACGGTTGCGGCACAGACGAAAGCCGCGCCCATGCTAGCCGCCTGCTCGCGCTCCGAGCGGGGCGTGCACGCATTTGCCGTCCGGGCCGCATATCTGCGTTGTTGTGCAGCGTTGTATCGGTGCGGCCCGAACCAGAAGGCGACACGTCGATGAACTTTCGATTTCCGACTCGATTCGGGACCATTGCATTATTTTTTGCGCTGACGGGCTGTGCGGTGCCATCCAGCCAGACCACCAGCAGCGCCAACCAGAAGAACGCGGTCAACAAGACGGCCGCGGCCGCGAAAGCGGATGACGACAAGCAGCAACTGAATTTCGATTCCGCGCTGGCATCGATGCCGGCTGCCGACAGCAAGGACGCGAAGCAGTCGTCGCTGGCGGACGCCGAGCCGATCGACGGCAAGGACGTGTCCGACTTCCGTCAGACGGGCCGCGCATCGTGGTACGGCAAAGGCTTCCACGGCCACCGCACCGCGAACGGCGAGCGCTTCAACATGAACGCGCTCACCGCCGCGCATCGCACGCTGCCGCTGTCGTCGTACATCAAGGTGACGAATCCGTCGACCGGCAAGTGGGTCGTCGTGAAGGTCAACGATCGCGGGCCGTACAAGCGCGGCCGCGTGCTCGACCTGTCGTATGCGGCGGCGAAGATCATCGGCCTCGTGCATGCCGGCACGGGCCGCGTGAAGATCGAAGGGCTGACGCCGCAGGAAGCGCGCGACGCACGCGACGAGATGCTCGCGTCGCTGTCGTCGAAGTAACGCAGTAACGTAGTAGCGGAGCAACGCGGCGGTTCGTCCGCGCGATGCAAAAAAGGGCTGCCTTCCGGCAGCCCTTTTCGTTTCTACCGATCGGCCGGGCAGTGCGTGCCGCCCGCGCCGCTCGTCAGCCTTCCTTCAACGCAAGCGCGCGCGCATACAGCGTGTTGCGCGACGCGCCCGTCAGCGCGGCCGCGAGCTTCGCCGCGCTTTTCACCGGTACTTCTTCCAGCAGCAGCTTGAGCAGCGCGTCGTGCGCGGTGTCATCGGCTTCGCCGCCGTCGGCCGGCGCGCCTTCGACGACCAGCACGAACTCGCCGCGCTGCCGGTTCGCATCGCCGTCGAGCCAGCTCTGTCCTTCGGCCAGGGTGCCTTGGAACAACTGCTCGTGTAGCTTGGTGAGCTCGCGCGCGATCAGCAGCCGGCGCGCGGGGCCGAATGCGTCGGCAAGCGCGGCGACGGTGTCGACGATCCGGTGCGGCGCTTCATAGAACACCAGCGCGTACGGATGCTGCGCGAGCGCCTGTAGCGCGCTCGCGCGCTGTTTCGGTTTTGGCGGCAGGAAGCCCGCGAACGTGAACGTGCCGGCCCAGTCGCCCGCCACGCTCAGCGCGGTCACGGCCGCGCTCGCGCCCGGCAGCGGTATCACCGCGAAGCCGGCTGCGCGCACCGCGTCGACGAGCCGCGCGCCCGGGTCCGAAATGCCCGGCGTGCCGGCGTCCGACACATACGCGACGCGTTCGCCGGCGCGCAGCAGCTCGATCACGCGCAGCGCGGCTTCGCGTTCGTTGTGCTCGTGCACGGCGACGAGCGGTTTCGAGATCCCGTAGCGGGCCAGCAGCTGGCCGGTGTTGCGGGTGTCTTCGGCCGCGATGCGGTCGGCGAGGCCAAGCACGTGCAGCGCGCGCAGCGTGATGTCGGCGGTGTTGCCGATCGGCGTTGCGACCACGTAGAGCGCGGCGTCCGGGTAGTGCTGCGTTTGCGCGAGTTCGAGGAGGGCAGTCATGGCAGGCAATGCGCGCAATCGCGGCGCAAGCGGAACAAGGTCGGCATTGTGCCACGCGGCGCCGGCCGTGCCGGGCGATGCGCGCACTTCGTCGCGCGGCGGCGGCAACTTTTCCGGCACCGCGCGATCCAGATCCGTGGGCGCGACGTTCGAGCAGCGCGCGCGGCAGTTCCTCGAACGTGCCGGTCTCGCGTTCGTCGCGGCGAACGTCACGATGCGCGGCGGCGAACTCGACCTCGTGATGCGCACGCCCGATGGCACGCTCGTGTTCGTCGAGGTGCGCGCGCGGCGCAGCACCCGGCACGGCGGCGCGGCCGCGAGCGTGGGCTGGCGCAAGCGGCGGCGTGTGATCGCGGCCGCGCTGCAGTTCTGGGTACGGCACGGCGCGGGCGCCGCGTGCCGTTTCGACGTCGTCGCGTTCGAGGCCGGCCGGCTCGAATGGCTGCGCGATGCATTTCGTGCCGACGATGCGTAGCCGCGAGCTGTGACGAGATGTAAAGAGTTCTTGTCATACCCCCGGAGAGGGTGCCGGAGTGCGGTAAACTCGCCGCACCCATGACGTTGCGCGCGGTGTGCCCACGCGCCCAGTTCACCAGGAATCGATGTCAGTCGAACGTATTCAGCAACATTTCCGCGATAGCGCCGCGCTCCACGCCGAAGCGGCCGACGCGCTGGCGCTGCCGATCGCGGCCGCGGTCGACGCGATGTTCGCCGCGCTGGCGAACGGCAACAAGATCGTCGCATGCGGCGACGGCCCGTCGGCCGCCGCTGCGCACTACCTCGCCGTGTCGCTCGTCGGCGGCTTCGAGCGCGAGCGCCCGGGCCTGCCCGCGATCGCGCTGGCCACCGATGCGTCGCAGGGCGGCCTCACGGGCGCTGCCGCCGCCGATCAGCTGTTCGCGCAGCAGGTGCGCGTGCTCGGGCAGACCGGCGACATCCTGCTGGTGCTCGACGCGAGCGGCGCGTCGCCGCGGGTGCTGGCCGCGATCGACGAGGCGCACGAGCGCGAGATGACCGTCGTCGCGCTCACCGGCGGCGACGGCCACGCCGTCGCCGCCGCGTTGTCCGACACCGATATTCCGATCAGCGTGCCCGCCTCGCGCGCGGCGCGCGTCCATGAAGTCCATCTGCTGACCATCCACTGCCTGTGCGACGGCATCGACGCGATGCTGCTGGGTGAGGATTGAACGAAGGAGAGCCGTCGATGAATCAAAGCCGCGTCAAACAGACGCTCGTCAGAACCACGCTGCTCGCCGCGCTGACGGCGGGCCTCGCGATGTCGCTGCAGGGTTGCGTGCTCGGCGTGCTCGGTGCGGCGGCCGGTGGCGGCGCGCTGATCGCGACCGATCGCCGTACGCTCGGCGCGCAGACCGAGGATCGCGAGATCCAGGTCAAGTCGCTGACCCAGATCAACAACGGGCTGCCGGACCAGTCGCACGTGAACGTGACGGTGTTCAACCGCCGCGTGCTGTTGACGGGCGAAGTGCCGAACGATGCGTCGAAGCAGCGCGCCGAGGAAATCGTGCGCGGCATCAACAACGTGAACGCGATCGTCAACGAGTTGTCGGTCGAGCCGGCATCGTCGCTGTCGTCGCGCGCGAACGACTCGTACCTCGAAGGGCGCGTGAAGTCCGAGTTCATCGCGACGAAGGGGCTGTCGGCGAACTACTACAAGGTCGTCAGCGAGCGCGGCAACATCTACCTGTTGGGCCTCGTGACCGTTGACGAAGGCAATCGCGGCGCGGATGCCGCGAGCCAGGTGCCAGGCGTCGAGAAGGTCGTGAAGGTGTTCCAGTACATCCAGCCGCAGGACGCGCAGGCGTTGCAGGCCGCATCGCCCAGCAGCGCGTCCGGTGCGCAGGCCGCCGCCGTGCCGGCCGATGCCGCGACCGTCGGCGCGGTGCCCGATGCGTCGGTCCAGTCGGCGCCGTTGCAACCGCCCGCGCCGATCTCGAATTCGTCGAGCGTGCACCCGGGCAACCCGAAGGCCAAGCCGCAATGAAGTCGATGCAGATGAAGTTCAAGCAATGGACGGTGCAGGGCGCCACGGCCGCGGCGCTCGCGGCCTGTGCGCTCGGCACGGCGCACGCGGATGCCGGCGATGGCCTGAAGGTCGCGCGCAGCAATGCGTGCATGGGCTGCCACGCGGTGGACCGCAAGCTCGTCGGCCCGTCGTTCAAGGACATCGCCGCGCGCTACAAGTCCGATCCGGATGCCGTCGCGAAGCTGTCGAAGAAGGTGAAGGACGGCGGCTCGGGCGTCTGGGGCGCGATTCCGATGCCCGCGCATCCGCGCATGAGCGACGCGGATGCGCGTTCCGTGGTCGAATGGGTGCTGGCCGGCGCGCCGTCGAAGTGACGCGCTCGGGGTGACGGAACCCCTATTGCCAAGCGCGGAAATGCCTGTGTATGATGGTCGACTGTTGGGGCGGTAGCTCAGCTGGGAGAGCGTCGCGTTCGCAATGCGAAGGTCGGGAGTTCGATCCTCCTCCGCTCCACCAACGGAATCCGAAGGGCTCGGTCGCAAGACCGAGCCCTCTTTGTTTTCCGCGTGCCCGCCGCCCTCACCTCCGCCCGAAACTCGGCCGCTTCGGATCGTACGTCCACCCCGGCACCAGATACCGCATCGCCATCGCATCGTCGCGCGCCGTGCCGCCGACCTCCCGGTACAGCGCATGCGCGGCCTCGACCTGCACCATGTCGAGCTCGATCCCGAGCCCCGGCCGTTCGGGCACGGCCACCTGGCCGCCGACGATCTCGAGCGGCTCGCGCGTGAGCCGCGCGTCACCTTCCTGCCAGATCCAGTGCGTGTCGATCGCGGTGATCGTGCCGGGCGCCGCCGCGGCCGCATGCGTGAACATCGCGAGCGACACGTCGAAGTGATTGTTCGAGTGCGAGCCCCACGTGAGCCCCCAGTCGCGGCACAGCTGCGCGAGCCGCACCGACCCCTGCATCGTCCAGAAGTGCGGATCGGCGAGCGGAATGTCGACGGCTTGCAGCCGCACCGCATGATCCATCTGCCGCCAGTCGGTCGCGATCATGTTCGTCGCGGTCGGGATGCCGGTCGCCCGCCGGAACTCCGCCATCACCTCGCGGCCCGAGTAACCGGCTTCCGGCCCGCACGGATCTTCCGCGTACGCGAGCAGGTGACCTTGTCCGCGGCACAGCGCGATCGCCTCGTCCAGCGACCACGCACCGTTCGGGTCGAGCGTCGCACGCGCGTCGGGAAAGCGCGCCTTGATCGCCGCGATTGCCTCCATCTCGTCCGCGCCGGCCATCACGCCGCCCTTCAGCTTGAAATCGACGAAGCCGTAGCGCTCGACCGCGGCCTCGGCCTGCCGTGCGATCGCGGCCGGCGTGAGCGCGGCTTCGTTGCGCAGCCGGAACCACGGATCGCTCGCCTGCGTCTCGTCGCGATAAGGCAAGTCGGTCTGGCGCCGTTCGCCGATATAGAACAGGTATGCGAGCATCGGCACCGCGTCGCGCTGCTGGCCTTCGCCGAGCAGCGCCGCGACCGGCACGTCGAGATGCTGGCCAAGCAGGTCGAGCAGCGCGGCCTCGATCGCGGTGATCACGTTGTCGAGCCGCAGGTTGATCTCGTGCGGCTGGCGCAGCACGGCCGCCTCGCCGGCCGACGTCACTTCGTGCTGGATCGTGCGGCCGGCGCCCGCGCCGTGGCCGGACAGCGCCGCGCGCACCGCGTTCAGCGTCGCCTGGTAGCGCCCGATCGACTGGCCGACCACGAGCCCGGTCATCCGTTCGAGCGCCTGGCGGATGCCTTCGCCGCCGGGCACTTCGCCGACACCCGTGTGGCCGCTGCTGTCGTCGAGGATCACGAGGTTGCGCGTGAAGTACGGCGCGTGCGCGCCGCACAGGTTCAGCAGCATGCTGTCGCGGCCGGCGACGGGGATCACCTGCATGCGCGTGATGCGCGGCGTGCCGGCGCGGCTGGATTCGGACATCGGTTCGCTCCTGGTTCCGTTGGTCTGCGGTGACCGGGCGCCGCGCGCGCCGGCGCGGCCCGCAGCGTTCAGTTCAGCTCGACGCGGCGGATCTCGCCGACGACGAACAGGTAGCAGATCACGGCGACGAGCGCGTGCGCGACCACGTACACCAGCGCGCCGTTGAACGAGCCGCTGCGGTCGACGATATAGCCGATCGCGATCGGCGTCGTGATGCTGGAAAGATTGCCGCACGTGTTGAGCAGCGCGCCGCTCAGGCCGGCGATCTGGCGCGGCGCGGTGTCGGCGTTGACGGCCCAGCCGAGCGCGCCGAGCCCCTTGCCGAAGAACGACAGCGCCATGAACAGCACGACGAGCACGTGCGAGTCGGTGTAGTTGCAGACGATCATCGACATCGACAGCAGCATGCCGATCACGATCGGCACCTTGCGCGCCACCGACAGCGACTGGCCCTGCTTGAGCAGCGCGTCGGACACGATGCCGCCGAGAATCCCGCCGAGGAACCCGCACACGGCCGGAATCGACGCGACGAGCCCCGCGTTGAGGATCGACATCCCGCGCGCCTGCACAAGATAGACGGGGAACCACGTGATGAAGAAGTACGTGAGCGCGTTGATGCAGTACTGCGCGACGTACACGCCGACCAGCATCCGGTTTCTCAGCAGCGCCTTCACGTGCCGCATCGACGGGCCGCCGTCGCGTGCGCCGGTCGCCTGGTCGATGTTGACGAGCGCGCCGCCTTCACTGAGATAGTCGAGCTCCGCGCGATTGATGCGCGGATGCCCCTTCGGGTCGTATATCGTGCGGTTCCACACCAGCACGAACGCGAAGCCGAGCACGCCCATCACCGCGAACACCGACTGCCAGCCGTACGCGTGCACGAGCCAGCCCATCAGCGGCGCGAACACGACGGTCGCCGCGTATTGCGCGGCGTTGAAGATCGCCGACGCGGTGCCGCGCTCCGCGGCCGGGAACCAGGTCGACACGATCCGGCTGTTGGCCGGGAACGACGGCGCCTCGGCCGCGCCGACCAGGAAGCGCAGCCCGAACAGCAGCGCGAACGCCGTCGCTCCGGTGAAGAAGCCGATGCCGCCTTGCAGCAGCGTGAACAGCGACCAGAAGAAGATGCTGAACGCATAGACGATGCGCGACCCGAAGCGGTCGAGCAGCCAGCCGCCCGGCAGTTGCGCGACCACGTACGACCAGCCGAACGCCGAGAAGATGAAGCCCATCTGCACATGGGTCAGGTGCATCGAGCGCGCCAGCGCCGGGCCGGCGATCGCGATCGCGGCGCGGTCCGCGTAGTTGATCGTCGTGACCGCGAACAGCACGGTCAGCACGAGCCAGCGCACGCGGGTGCGCCGGGCCGTTGCCGACGCGGATGCCGGCAATGCGTGAAGCGGATTCATGACTTGTCTCCTCCGAAGGGCGGAAGGTGCCGTCGTGCGGCTGCGCGTCGGTGCGCGCGTTTTCTGTGGTGATGTCGCGGGCCGGAGGCCGGACGCCGATGCACGGTGCGGGGCGTCCGGGTCATTCTGTCATGGCGAAAGTTGCGCTTTCATGCCAATTACTGACTTGATCGATTCAGGATTTGAATCGATGGGCGAAGAGCGCGGCGAGTGGCGCGGCGCCGAAGGATTCGTTCACGCGCGCACGCCGTCCGGGCCGGTGCCGTGATGAGCCGCCACGTGTTGCGCGAGAAACTCCACGGCGGCGCGCACGCCGGGCAACTGGCCGCGTCGGTGCGGCATCAGCAGCGTCGTCGTCACGGTGCCGGCCCGCCAGCCGGGCAGCACGCGCACGAGCGCGCTCGACGCGAGCGCGGCGCCGGCGATCCAGTCGGGCAGGCATGTGATTCCGAGCCCGGCCGTCGCGGCCTGCAGCAACAGCGTCGATTCATCGGCCTGCAGCCGGATGCGCGGCGCGACGTCGACGGTTTCGCCGTCGCGCTGCAGCCGCCACGGCTGCTGGCCCGGATGAAGTCCGTCGTGCTGCGCGAGGTCGGCCGGCGCGTCCGGCGTGCCGGCACGCGCGAGATAGGCCGGCGACGCGACGGCGACGATCGGCGACGTGGCCAGCGGCCGTTGCACGAGTGCCGAATCGGGGAGCGGCGCGAAATGGCTGCGCACCGCGATGTCGAAGCCTTCCTGCGCGATGTCGACGAGCCGGTCGCTCGCATGAATCTGCAGCAGCAGCTTCGGATGGGCGATCGCCAGCGCCGGCAGGCACGGCGCGAGGATGTGCTGCGCGACGGGCACCGAGCTCGTGATCCGCACGACGCCGGCCGGTTCGGCCGCCTGCCGCAGCACCGCGTCGCGTGCGCTTTCGGCCTCGATCACCGCCGCGCGCGCATGCTCGAAGAACTCGGTGCCGACCGGCGTCAGCCGGAAGCTGCGCGACGTGCGATGCACGAGCCGCGCGCCGAGCGTGCGCTCGAGCTCGGCCACGCGCTTGCTGACCGTCGATTTCGGCAGGTCGAGGCGGCGCGCGGCCGCCGACATGCTGCCCGCGTCGACCGCCTGCACGAAGAGGTAGAGATCGTTCAAGTTCACTGCCAGCGTCCACGAGAAGAAACGACGGGTTTCGATTCTAGCGGCTACTGCGTCATCGTTCATCGTGGGAGCATGATCGCTCGATCAACTTCAGCGAAACCATCATGTCCCCGATCCTTCTTTACGGTATTCCGGCCGGCTGCTCGTTCGGCTCGATCGTCGCGCTCGAATGGGCCGACCAGCCGTACCGGCTGTCGCGCATCACGATGCCCGGCCTCGTGACGAGCGACGCGTTCGTCGCGCTGAACCCGGCCGCCGAGACGCCGGCGTTCGTGACGGCTAACGGCGACGTGCTGACCGAAAGCGTCGCGATCCTGGGTCATATCGGCGCACATGCCGTTGACCGCGGCCTCGCGTTCCGGCAGGGCTGCGCGGATTTCGATCAGCTGAACCGAATGCTCGCGTGGCTGAACACGACGTTCTTCAGTGCGTTCGGCGCGCTCTGGTACGTGTACGAGCACGACACCGAAGGCGCGGAGAAGGGCGCGCTGCAGGCATACGGTCGCGGCAAGGTGCTGAAGGCGCATCGCCACCTCGAAGCGTTGCTCGCGCGCGGCGACGGTCCGTGGCTGCTCGGTGCGCGGCGTACGCTCGCCGACGCATATTTCGCTGGGATCGCCCGGTGGGCCGACTATCACGCGGTGTTCGAGCGCGATGCGTTTCCGCGCATTGCCGCGCTGCGCGCGCGGCTCGCGGACGACGCCGGCGTGCAGTTCGCGCATGCGATCGAGGAAAACCTGCCGCTGCCGGCATCGCGGGTGTTCGAAGGGCATGTATCGCTCGACGACGCGCTCGCCAGCGCACGCGTGACGGCGATTCGGGCCTGAACCAGGCGCGGACGACCGAGCGACCGGGCGGCGCGATCGTCCGCGCAGGGCGTACAGAATTGCGCGATATTTTACCCGGGTGATATTGACAACCAATTTATACCCGGATAAAAATAGCGTCATTCTGATTCCTGCCCACGGGCGGCCACGATGACGCTTTCCACCTTGCTCCCTTCCTACACGGCATTCGACGGCCACCGGCGCGTCGCGTCGGGCCCGCTCGCGGCGGTCGCGCTGGCCGTCCGACATGCGGCTGGCGACACGATGTCCGGCACGATCGTTATCTTCGACGACGCGACTGGCCGCGCGATCGACCTCGACCTGCGCGGCACGGAAAACGACATCCGTGCGCGCTACGCGGCGGCGCCGCCCGCCGATGCGGCCACGCAGGCCAGCGCACCGACCAGCGAGCCGCCCAGCCCCGGCGAACAACGCGGCCGCGGCCGCCCGAAACTCGGCGTCGTGTCGCGCGAAGTCACGCTGCTGCCGCGTCACTGGGACTGGCTCGCCGCCCAGCCGGGCGGCGCCTCCGTTGCGCTGCGCAAGCTCGTCGAGGACGCGCGGCGCACGCACGCGGCGGCCGACCGGCACCGCGACGCGCAGACGCGTGCGTACCACTTCATGTCGGCGCTCGCGGGCGACCTGCCGAATTTCGAGGAAGCCGCGCGTGCGCTGTACGCGAACGACCTCGCGCGGATGGCCGAGCTGATCGCCGGCTGGCCGGACGACGTGCGCGACCACGCGCTCGCGCTGGCGCGCGGCAATCTGCCGCCGTCGACCGACGACTGCTGACGGGGCACGCGACGCGATGACCGTATTCGACCTGAACCGCGGCGCGCTTGCGCCGGTCGCCGACGAAGCCGATCTCGTCGAGCTGCGCGTGACCGGCACGATCCCGCCCGAGCTCGACGGCACGCTGCTGCGCAACGGCCCCAATCCGCCGGGCGGCCGTTTCGAAGGGAACGACGTGCTGTCGTGGTGGCCGGAAGCCGCGATGCTGCATGCGATCGCGTTCCAACACGGCCGCGTGGCCGGCTACCGGAACCGCTGGGCGCGCACGCGGCGCTGGGCCGCCGTGCATGCGCCCGAGCAGGTGCCGCATCTGCCCGACACGAATCCGAACGTGAGCGTGCTCCAGCATGCGGGCGAATTGCTCGCGCTGGCCGAAGGCGGCGCGCCGCTCGCGATCACGGCCGCGCTGGATTCGCCGAGCGCACCCGCCCGGCATGCGGGCCTCGGCGGCGCGATGACCCGCGCATCCGAAGGTCGACCCGGTGACGGGCGAGCTGATCCTGTTTCGCGCGGACTGGCGCGAACCCTGGCTGCGCTACGGCGTCGCCGACGCGCACGGCGTGCCGCGCGTCGACGTCACCATCGACGTGCTGGCGCCGTCGATGATGCATGACATCGCGATCACCGAGACCCGCAGCCTGCTGCTCGATTTGAACGTCGGCTACGACTTCGCGATGCTGAAGCACGGCCACCGGATGCCGCTGCGCTGGCACGACGACCGCGACGCGCGGATCGGCGTGCTGCCGCGCCACGGCGGCGACGTGCGCTGGTTCGGCATCGAGCCGTGCTTCATCCAGCACGTCGTGAACGCGTACGACTGCGACGAATCGTGCATCGTGCTCGATGCGGTGCGTTATCCGTGGTTCCTGCGGCTCGACGCGCGCACCGGCCGCTTTGCCGACAACCCGCTCGGCGAGCTGTGGCGCTACGTGATCGATACCGCGAACGGGCTGGTCGACGAAGGTCCGCTCGCCAACGGCGGCATCGAGTTGCCGCGCATCAACGAAAGCCGGACCGGGCGCCGCTACCGTTACCTGTATGCGGTCGAGCAGCCGAACCCCACGGAAATGCGCGGCGTGATGCGCTTCGATCACGTGCGCGGCACGACCATGCGTTACGCGGTGCCGTCCGGCGACCAGAACGGCGAGCCGGTGTTCGTGCCACGCCCGGGCGCCACCGACGAGGACGACGGCTGGCTGCTGGTGGTGGTCTACCGCGCGGCGACGGATACGAGCGACGTCGTGATCCTCGATGCGCGTGCGATCGATGCGGCGCCGGTCGCGACCGTGCATCTGCCGCGTCGCGTGCCGGCCGGGTTCCACGGCGCGTGGGTGCCGCGCGAACGTTGAACGTCAAGCGTTGAGCGTTGAGCGTTCAGCGTTCAGCGCGCAGCAGCGCCGTGCGTCACTGCGCGCGCAGCGCGTCGACGATGTTCAGCCGCGCGGCGCGCATCGCCGGCAGGAACCCGCCCACGAGCCCCATCACCAGCGAGAACAGCAGCGTCTTCACGACGATCGCGGGCGTCAGCACGAAACGGAACGACAGGTCGGCGAAAGTCTGGAAGTTGGTCGTCGAGAACGACGCGAAGCCCATCAGCGACGCACACGCGAGCCCCATCACGCCGCCGACGAAGCCGAGCAGCAGCGCTTCCAGCAGGAACGCGGCGAGCACGTTCATGCGCTTGAAGCCGAGCGCGCGCAGCGTGCCGATCTCGGCGGTGCGGTTCGCGACCGACGCGTACATCGTGATCATCGCGCCGATCATCGCGGCGATCGAGAAGATCGTCGACAGCGTGATGCCGAGGATGTTGATGAAGGTCGACAGCGCCCTCGACTGGTCGCCGTAGAACGTCTGCTCGCGCTTCGCCTCGTCGGTGAGGCGCGGGTCGACGTCGATGTCGGCCTTGAAGCGCGCGAAGCCGTCCGCACTGGGGATGCGCAGCACCATCGACGAATAGCTGGTGCGCCGGAACGACTGCATCAGCTGGTCGACGTCGCCCCAGATCTCGGAATCGAAGCCGCTGCCGCCCGCGTCGAACACGCCGACCACCGTCCAGTCGCGCTGCGCGAAATGCAGCCGGTCGCCGAGCCGCGTGCCGCTGAAGCCTTTCGCGATCGCGCTGCCGACGACGATCTCCGACGAACCGGGCACAAACGGGCGGCCGGCCACGAGCTTCACGCGCGGCCGCAGCGCGAGGCCGGCCGGCGACACGCCGCGGATCACGACGTTCGACGGCTTGCCACTGGACGTCTTCACGAGCGAGATCAGCACGACGGCTTCCTTCGACACGAGCGGCCGTCCGTCGGGGCCGAGCGCGACGGCCGGATGCATCTCGAGCGCGTTGGCCTGCTGGTGATCGATCGCGCTCTGGATCTCGGTTTCCGCACCCTTGCGGATCACGACCGCGTTGTCCGCTTCGCCGGTCGACACGAGCGTCTGCGTGAGCCCCGCATCGAGCATCTGCACCGTCGCGAACACGAAGATCACGAGCGCCATCCCGCCCGCGGTGAGCGCGGTGGTGAGCCGCCGGGTCCACAGGTTGCGTGCGATGTAGGTGAGCGGAATTGCCATGCGTGTCCTTAACCGATCGCCCGCAGCCCTTCGACCACGCGTACGCGGGCCGCCTGCCACGCCGGCACGAGCGCGGCCGCGACGCCGACCGCGACCGAGCATGCGGCCTGCAGCGCCATCGTTTCGGTCGACACCTTGAATACCGGGAAGATGCCGCCCGCCGCCTGCTTGAAGACGCTCGCGGCCGGCGGCGTCGCGAGGATCCCGAGCCCGCCGCCGGCCACCGCGATCACGATCGATTCGCCGAACACGATCAGCGCGAGAAAACCGGGGCCGAAGCCGAGCGCCTTCAGCGTCGCGTATTCGGCGGTGCGCTCGCGCGCGCTCATCGCCATCGCGTTCGCCATCACGGCCATGATGATCAGGATCACCACGTACGACACGACGCGGATCGCCGCGATGATCTGGTTCGACATCGCGACGAAACCGAGCTGGAACGCCTGCTCGGTCTCGGTCAGCGTTTCGGCGAGCGAGTTCTTGAACACCGCGTCGACGTTGCGCGCGATCGCGGCGCCGTCGTCCGGATTCGCGACGCCGAGCACGAACACGCCGACCTGGTCGGCCTGCTTCGGCGTGCGCTTGCGCACCGTCTCGTTCAGGTAGTCCCAGTGGAACACCAGCTGGCGCGTGATCGTCGAGTCGTCGCGGCCATCGAGAATGCCGCGCACGACGAAGTCCCACGTGCCCGGATAGATCGTGCCCTTCAGCGGGATCACGTCGCCGATCTTGAAGCCGAACTGCGTCGCGAGCTGGCGCCCGACCAGGCAGCCGCGCCGGTCGCGGTCGTAGTCGGCGCGCTGCTGCGCCGGCAGGATGAATTCCGGATACAGGTCGAGGTAGTTCTCCGACACCGCGAAGCTCGCGAAGAAGTTCTTCGGGTCGCGATAGATGCCGCCGAACCAGTTCGAGCGGACCACGGCCGTCACGCCGTCGACGCCGCGAATCCGGTTCTCGTAGCTGACTGGCAGCGGGAACACGAGCGAGATCGCGTTGCGCGTGACGAGCCGGCCGCTCGAGGCGGCGGCCGCGCCCGCGTACCACGCGTCGACCACCGTATGCAGCAGCCCGAACGCGAGCACCGCGATGGTCAGGCCGAGCACGGTCAACAGCGTACGCAGCCGGTGGCGCAGCGCATTGCGCGCGATCAGCTTCAGCACCATCATCGCGCGCGCTCCCGTCGGTCAGACGGCGTGCCCATCGATCAGCTCCCCTTTTTCCAGATGCACGAGCGAGCGCGCGGCGCCGGCCGCGTGCGCGTCGTGGGTCACCATGATGATCGTCTTGCCGAGCTCGGCGTTCATCCGCTGCAGCATCGCGAGCACGTCGGTGGCCGACGCGCGGTCGAGGTCGCCGGTCGGCTCGTCCGCGACGATCAGCACCGGATCGGTGATCAGTGCGCGCGCGATCGCGACGCGCTGCTGCTGGCCGCCCGACAGCTCGGACGGATAGTGGCTCGTGCGGTCGCCGAGGTTCACCATGTCGAGCACCAGCTCGACGCGCTCGCGCCGTTCGCGGCGCGACAGGTTCGTGAGCATCAGCGGCAGCTCGACGTTCTCGAACGCGGTGAGCACCGGCATCAGGTTGTAGAACTGGAAGATGAAGCCCACGTTCGCCGCGCGCCATTCGGCCAGTTGCGCTTCCGCGAGCCGCGAGATGTCGAGGCCGCCCACGCGCAGCTCGCCGCTGTCGGGCCGGTCGATGCCGGCCACCAGGTTGAGCAGCGTGCTCTTGCCGGAACCGGACGGCCCCATCAGCGCGACGAAGTCGCCTTCGCCGATGTCGAGCGTGATGTCGGTCAGCACCGGCACGACCTGGTTGCCGCGCCGGTACGACTTCGCGACGTGGCTGAGCTCGACGAGCGGCGGCGCGGCGTCGTTCACGCGCGCCACGCTACTTCTTCGCGACGGTCACTTTCGCGCCGTCCTTCAGCTTCGCGTCCGGCGCGAGCACGACCGTGTCGCCGGGCTTCACGCCGCGGATCGCGACCAGCTCGCCGATGCGCGTGCCCTTCGTCACCGCCGTCGCATGCACGGTGTCGTCCTTCACGACGAACACGACCGGCCGGCCGTCGCGCTCGACCACGGCGCTTGCCTGCACGGCCGTCACCGGCTGCCGGTCCTGCGCCGTCGCGGGTTTCGACAGGAACGCGATCTTCGCGCTCATGTCGGGCAGCACGCGCTCGTCGCGGTCGACGAAGCGCACCTTCACGAGCACGGTCGCCTTCGAGCGGTCGACGGTCGGCACGATGCGCGACACGCGGCCCGCGAAACGCATGTCGGGCAGCGCGTCGAGCTGGATCTCGCACGGCTGCTCGGCGCGGATCTTCGCGATGTTCGATTCGGCGACGTCGGCCTCGACCTCGAGCGTGTCCATGTCGGCGATCGTCACGACCGCGCCCTTGCTGTCCGACGCGGACGAGAACGGCGTGATGTTGTCGCCGACGTTCGCGTGCTTCGCGAGCACGATGCCGTCGAACGGCGCGCGGATCACCGTCTGGTCGACCGCGACCTGCGCGGCCTGCGCGTTTGCTTCGGCGGACGCGATCGCGGCCCGGTCGCTGTTGAGCGTCGCGCGCGCCTTGTTCACGCGCGCCGTGTCGGTGTCGAGCTGCGCGGCCGGCACCGCGCCCTTCGGCGCGAGCGCGGCGGTGCGGCGCAGCGCGATTTCGGCGTCCCTCAGCTCGGCCTGCGCGACGCCGAGGTTCGCGCGGGACACCTGCGCCTGCGCGCGTGCCTGTGCGAGCTGCGCGTGCACGTCGTTGCTCTCGAGCCGCGCGATGATCTCGTCCTTCTTCACCCGCGTGCCTTCAAGCACGCCGAGCCATTCGACGCGCCCCTGGCCTTTCGACGCGACCGCGGCCTTGCGCTGCGGCACGACGTAGCCGGTCGCGTTCAGCTGGGTGTCGTTCTGGTAAGGGTAGGCGGACGTGACGGAGGTCGTGTCGACCGTCGGCCGGCCGGTGAGCAGCAGCGCGGCGACGATCGCGGCGATGACGAGTGCGGCGGCGAGCGCATAGCGGACCCAGCGGCGCCGGCGTGGCGCGGGCGCGATCGGACGCCGGTCGATTTTCAGTTTGTCCAGATTGTGGTCGGGCAATTTTGGCGCCTCGCGACGGCGGCGGTCTCGTGACCGGCCGCGCTCCGGTTGGAACGGAAGGAGGCCAGTATAGCGTCGCCGCGACGGGCGCGAGAGGCGGTTCATCGGACGATTGACGCGGGCCCCGGCGGCGCGTCGGGCGGTGCTGCGGCCCGCGGCCCCGGGGAAAACCCGAGGTTGCAAGCCACGTGTCAACTCGCCGCGCGGGCGGTGCGTTATGGAGCCAGTACGTCAGTATCTGTCGAGGCGAAACAGGCGAGAGCCGACTCGCCCGGCGGCGCCGGCCACCCGGCGCGACTGATGTTCCGATGCGGATGCCTCGCATCTCTTACCGGTACGTTTGACTTTTTCTCCGCTAAAGGAAGAACAATGAAGAAGACGCTCGCTTCGATCATGACCGCAGCATTCGCTCTCGCATCGGTTTCGGCATTCGCACAGGCGTCCGCGCCGGCAGCCGACACGTCGGCTGCCGCACCGGCATCGGCACCGGCCAAGAAGGATCACAGCAAGCCGAAGCACGCACTGAAGCAGCACGGCTCGGCCAAGGGCAAGGCGAAGGCCGCAGCCGCATCGGCCGCCGGCACGAACGACGCAGGCGCAGCAAACTAAGCACGCGCTTCGCCGGGGCCGGCACGGCCGGCCACCCGTCGCGAAACCCCGCACGCTCAGGCATGCGGGGTTTTGTTTTTTCAGGCGTCCGCGGGGGCGGTGCGAATCGCCGGGCCCGCGCCCCGCGGCGGCGCGCGTATCGCGTCGCTCCGGCCCTGGGGTGTTTTTTCAGGCGTCCGCCGGGCCAGTGGGGATTGCCCGGTCGGCCGGGCTCCCGCCCGGCGGAGGCGCGCGCATCGCGTCGACCACCGCCCGCATGCGTCGCCAGTGCGACCCTTCCCAGAACACCCGTCGGCACACGTCGCACGCGGCAAAGCGCGTGTGCCGCCGGCTGACCCCGGGCGGCACGCGCGGCGCGGCGTCCGCCGCATCGAGCGCATGCAGCGGCGCGTTGCAGCGCAGGCACAGCCGGAACGGCCGCATGTGCGGCGCAAGGTCGAGCCGCGTGAACAGTTCGCGCAGCTGCGCGTCCGGCTGCTGCGCATGGAGATAGCATCCGCGCACGACCGCGCGGCGCTTCAGCAGCTCGCGGTCGCGCGTCAGCACGATCCGGCCTTCGCGCGCGGCGAGCGCGACCAGTTCGTCGTCGCGGTAGTGGTTGTCGTAGCAGGTGTCGAAGCCGGCGAGGCGCAACAATTGCGCGAGCCCGCCGAGATGCGCGTCGGCGACGAAGCGCCAGCGCTCCGGCTGCGGCTGCGGCTGCGGCTGCGGCGCGGCCGAATCGGCGGCGGGCGGCGGCGCGCGTTCCGGATGGATGTCGACACGGTCGCCGTCGTCGAGCGGCCGGTCGAGCGCGGCCGGCGCGCCGTTCACGCAGAGCCGGCCGACTTCCGTATGCGGGACGCCGAGCGCCTCGATCGCGTGCTTGACCGTCGCGTCGCGCGCAAATGCATGCGCGAACGCGCACTCGCGCTGCCCGCGTGCGAGAAACGCGTTCAGTTCGCCGTGGAAGCGGAAGGTCGCGGTCGCCATCCGCGCAGTATCGCACCGCGCGCGGCCGGGCGCGGGGGGCTGCAGGCCGCCGCCATCTGTGTTTAACTCCCCGCTTCACGAGTCGAAGGAGCGGGAACATGGATCTCGGATTTATCGGGCTGGGCGAAATGGGGCAGGCGATCGCGGCGAACCTGCTGAAGGCGGGGCACACCGTGCGCGTGTGGAACCGGTCGCGCGAGCGCGCCGAGCCGCTCGCCGCGCTGGGCGCGCAGATCGTCGCGTCGCCGGCCGACGCGTTTCGCGGCGACGCCGTGTTCTCGATGCTCGCCGACGACGCGGCCGCGCGCGCGGTATTCGACGACGCGCTGCTCGCGCAGGCGCCGCGCGGCCTGATCCACGTGAACATGGCGACCGTGTCGGTCGCACTGGCCGAGTCGCTCGCGCACGCGCATGCGTCGCGCGGCATCGACTACGTCGCCGCGCCCGTGATGGGCCGCCCGGACGTCGCGGCCGCCGCACGCCTGACGATCATGGCCGCCGGCCCGGCCGAGGCGCTCGACCGCGTGCAGCCGCTGTTCGACGCGATCGGCCAGAAGACCTGGCGATTCGGTTCGCTGCCGCAGCACGCGAACGTCGCGAAGATCGCCGCGAACTTCACGCTCGCGTCGGCGATCGAGACGCTCGGCGAGGCGTCCGCGCTGCTCGGCGCGCATGGCGTCGCGATGCGCGATTTCCTCGACGTGATCACCAGCAGCGTATTTCCGGGGCCGGTCTACCAGGGCTACGGCGGGATGATCGCCGAGCGCAGCTACGAACCCGCGCGCTTCAAGGCGCGCCTCGGCCTGAAGGATGTCCGGCTCGCGCTGGAAGCGGGCGACGCGGCGTCGGTGCCGCTGCCGGTCGCGAGCGTCGTGCGCGACAGCCTGCTCGATGCGCTCGCGCACGGCGGCGGCGAACAGGACTTCGCGGTGCTCGGCGAAGTCGCGCTGCGCCGCGCTGGCCGCTGAGCCGGCGCGGGACAGAACCGCCGTGCACGCGGCATAATCGACGTTTCGTTTCTCTTTCGGGTGGGGCGGTCATGAACCTGCATACGTGGTGGCTTTTCGTGGCGACGGTGTTCGTCGTGTCGGCGATTCCGGGTCCGAACATGCTGCTCGTGATGACGCATGGCGCGCGGCACGGGCTGCGCCGCTCGGCGGCGACGATGGCCGGCTGCCTGACTGCGCTGGTGTTGATGCTCGCGGTGTCCGCGGCAGGGCTCGGGGCGGTCCTCGAGGCATGGCCGGCGATGTTCAATACGTTGCGCTTCGCCGGTGCCGCCTATCTGATCTATCTCGGCGTGAAGGCGTGGCGCGCACGCGTCGACGACGCACCGGCCGCCGACGTCGATGCGGTGTCGCTGGGCCCATCGGCATCGCGTCTGGCGCTGTTCCGCAACGGTTTCCTGGTCGCGGGCAGCAACCCGAAGGCGATCCTGTTCGCCGCCGCGCTGCTGCCGCAGTTCATCAATGCAGCCGAGTCGACGCTGCCGCAGTTCGGCATTCTCGTCGTCACGTTCGCGGTGATCGAAGTCAGTTGGTATCTCGTTTACGCGTCATTCGGCACGCGCATCGGCGCGACGCTGAAGAGCCAGAGCGTCGCGAAGGTGTTCAACCGGCTGACGGGCGGAATCTTCGTCGGCTTCGGCGCGATGATGGCGCTGGTCCGTCACTGATTTCGGCCACCCGCGGTTCCCGCAACCTTAACGGTCTGCCGGACGCCCCGCACCTCGTCAGAGGGCGGGGCGTTTTCACATTCGGGTGCGGATCACACCAGATCACGCCGTAGTCACGCCGGGATCACGACCGGATCGCGCCCGGATCGCCCCCGGATCGCGCCCGGAACACGCCCGGAACACGCCCGGAACACGCCGGGGGCGCGCCGGAGTCACGCCGCGATCACGCCCGGATCACCCCCGAATCACCCCCGGGGTCACGCCGTGGTTACCCCGGAGTCACGCGCGCGGTCGCGCCATGGCGCCGACCCGGCGCCCGGCCGACACGCCGAACACCGCGGCCGCGCCTGCGAACGCGAAACCGACGCCGCACACGGCGCTCCACCCGCCCCACGCCCACGCGCTGCCGGCGAGCGCCGCACCGAGCGCACCGCCGACGAAGAACAGCCCGACGAACAATCCGTTCAGCCGCCCGCGCGCGGCCGGGTTCAGCAGGTTGATGTCGCGGCGGCCGATCGTCTGGTCGACGATCACGCCGGCATCGAGCAGCGCCGCGCCGCCGGCCAGCAACGCCAGCGCGACGCCGCGATGCGCGTGCGCATCGAAGCCGAACCACCCGGCGCCGGCGATGCCGAGCACGGTAAGCGCCGCGAGCATCGTCACGTGCGCGATGCGTTGCGCGGCCGGGCCATTGCCGCGATCGCCGGCGCGGCCGGCCAGCGGCGTGACGATCGCACCGCTCGCGCCGGCGAACGCGAACAGCGCGATCCCGTGCAGGTCGAGGCCGAACGGCGATAGCGCGAGCCGCAGCCCGACGGCCGTCCAGAACGCGCTGAACGCGGCCATGGCGAGCGCGGCCGACAGCGCGTGCCGGCGCAGCACCGGTTCGTCGACGAGCAGACGGCCCATCGACGCAAGCAGTGCGCGATAGCTGGCCGTCACCGACGGCACGCGCGGCGGCAAGCGCAGCGCGAGCACCGTCGCGATCGCCGCGTTCGCGAGCGCGGCCAGCGCGTAGAACGCGCGCCAGCCGGCGGTGCCCGCGATCAGGCTCGCGAGCGGCCGCGACAACAGGATGCCGAGCATCAGTCCGCTCATCACGTTGCCGACTGCGCGACCGCGCTGCGCTTCGGGCGCCATCGACGCGGCCATCGGCACCAGCATCTGGATCACGCTCGACGCGCCGCCGGCGGCCAGCGTCGCGAGCAGGTACACGGTGCCGGAGCGCGTGAAGGCCGGCAGCGCGAGCGCGGCCGCGCAGGCGGCGAGCGTCACGACTATCAGCCGGCGGTTCTCGAGCAGGTCGACGAGCGGCACCAGCAGCACGAGGCCGGCCGCGTAGCCGAGTTGCGGCAGCATCGCGACGAGGCCCGCGAGGCTCGGCGGCAGATGCAGGTCGGCGCTGATCGGACCCGTCAGCGGCTGCCCGGCGAACAGGTCCATCACGATCACGCCGACCGTCGCGGCGAAGAACAGTGTCATGCCCGCGCTCAGTGCGGGCGGGGTGCCGAGCGCGGGGCGACCGGCGGGACAGGAATCGGCAGGGCAGTTCATCGGAAACCTGGGGTGTTGAACGAAGGAATCCCCATCGTAGGTGTCTGATGTTTATGCGACAATTGAAATATGTCTAACATGATTATGCGAGTTTGCTTTGAATACGCGTGATCTCCAGGCGTTCGTCGCGGTGGTCGACAGCGGGTCGATGGTCGCGGCCGCCGCGAAACTCCATCTGACGCAGCCGGGCCTCACGCGCCGCGTGCAGAACCTCGAAACGCTGCTGGGCATGCCGCTGCTGGAACGGCAAAGCAAGCCGCTGAAGCCGACCGCCGCCGGGCGCGACGTCTATGCGCTCGCGCGCAACGTGCTGGGCGCGGTCGACGAACTGATGGCGGCGGGCGCACCCGACAGCGAACCGTCCGGCGAGTTGCGCATCGGCGTGCCGCCGTTCCTGTCCGAGCTGGCGCTCGAACGACCGATCGACCGGCTGCGCGACGCGTTTCCGCGGCTCACGCTGCGGGTGACGGCCGGCTGGTCGCCGGCGCTGGTGCAGAGCATCGAGCGCGGCACGCTCGACGTCGCGACCGTGATGATGCCGGCCAGCGCGGCGCTGCCCGATACGCTGACGGCCACGCTGCTCGGCACGCAGCCGACGGTGCTCGTCGCCGCACGCGATTTCCCGCTGCCGGACGGCCCGCTGTCGCTCGACGTGCTGTCGGGTTTCCCGTGGGTGCTGAGCCAGGATGGCTGCGGCATGCGCTCGGCGCTGAGCCGGGCGCTCGGCGCGGCCGGGCTGCCGTTCGACGTCGCGGTCGAGGCGTTCGGCTCGGAGTTGCAGCTGTCGCTCGTCGCGCGCGGTGCCGGCATCGGCATTGCGCCGCCGAACGCGCTGGCGCGCAGCGCGCATCGCGATGCGCTGAGGGTGGTGGAAACGGCCGGGCTGGAGACGCGGATCAACGTATGGATCGTGCACGGCGCGCTGCCGGGCCGCCTGATGCGGCCAGCCGCGCTGCTGCGCGACGCGCTGGGAGAAGTGCTCGACCGGGAGAATGTGAAGGGGTCAGGTACCTACTAGCGATCTAGAGTGCGCATTCGAGGGAAAATCCTTATTTTCTCTACGGAAATGTTGCAATGCGGAAATCGATTCGCTATAGTTACACCTGTCTCCTCCATGTCTCCTCTGATATGGATTCAGCCCGCCTATTAGGCGGGCTTTTTTTTGCCCGCGTTTTTGGCGCGGGCTGTCCATTGGTCCTCCGTCCGTCTTCCGTCTTTGTTCGTCCGCGTCAGAACTTGTAGGTCATCCCGACGTAGCTGATGATCGGGTCGGCCTTCAGCTCCGATTTCGATTCGGAGAGCACGGTGCCGTCGGCAGCCTTGATCGTCACCGTCGACGTCGTCTTCAGCGGGATGTAGGTCACCGATGCGACCAACCCGAAATGCTCCGTCATGTTGTACTGCAGGCCCGCGTTGAACACCGGCTGCCATGACGACGACGCCTTCGCTTCCACCGACGTCGTGCCCGGCTTGCCGGCGCCCGCCGCGAGAATCGCGCCGAGGTTGTCCTGCGTCTGCTTGATGAAGTTCGTGTTGAGCTGCAGGTCGCTGAACCAGTTGTACGACACGCCGAGACCGAGGAACGGCCGGAACTTCGCGGTCGCCGCCCCGAAGTAGTACTGAAGGATCGCCGCCGGGCTCCACTGCCGCACGCTCTTCACGATCGGGTTCACCGATCCCAGCCCGATGTTCTGCGTGCCCAGCGCACCGGCAGGGCCGGGCGGCTTGATCGTGCCCTGGCCCGACACCTTGAACACCGGCGGCACGCCGGCCACCGACGTGACGGCGATGTGGTCGGTCAGGAAGTGGCTGACCGTCAGGCCGACGGTATCCGCGCCGCTGGTGCGCAGCCCGGTGCCCGGCGACGTGAACGACGGCGGCAGCCGCAGCGGCGTGTTGATCGGCGTCGGCGCGACGTTGGTCGTCATCGGCGTGCTGCTTTGCTGCGGCATCACGTGGAACCAGCCCAGCGTGACGACGTTGCTGCCGGCGCTCTGCGCGTGCGCCGCGAGCGGCGCCAGGGCGGCGGCGCCGGCCGCCGCGCAGAGGAGGGTCTTCTTCATCACGGCTTGCCTCCGCTTACTGGACGAACGCGCCGATCGTGAAATACGGCGTCGAACCCGCGTTGTCGAGGAAACCGAACACGCCACCCGTGAAGATGAACTTGCCGGTCGGCGACGTGCTGCCCGAACCCGTATGGATCGTCGTGACCGTGCCGGGCACCTTCTGCGTGTAGTCGAGGTCGAGCACTCTCGTGAGCGACGCCTGAGACGGCTGGAACGGATCGAGCAGCGTGGCCTGCTTGTCGATCAGCGCGGTGGTCCGGTAGTTGAACTCGCTGTCGACGCCGATGTACTCGCCGTTCTGCGAACCGGTCGCGATGGCCGTCTGCGGCGAGAGGATCGAGATGCTCGATTCGTCGTCGGCGGTCAGGCCCGGCACCCCGTTGTGGTCGGGCGTCGGGTTCGGGTTCGCGACGCCCGTGCGCACCAGAATCGGCACCAGCTGATTGCGCAGCTTGCCGACGATCATGAAGCCCTTGCCCTGCGGCGTCGCCGACAGCGTCGGCTTCAGCTGGCTCTGATAGTTGTTGCTCTGGAACGCGCCGCTGCCGTCGGCCGACTGCACGAAGTTCGTGCCCTGCTGCGTGCACGCGCCGCCGGCGAACTGGCCGGTCGTATCGCACTTGGTCCACGTGCCGTCCGCGTTGATCGTCACCTTCGCATCGATCGATGCCGGTGCGAAATTCTGCGACGGCACTTCGCCAAAGCCGATGTGGCTGTATGTGCCCGCAACCTTCGTGATGTCGGTTTCGATCGACGAGAAGCCGATGAACGGGTAGTACGGGAATTTCGTGTCGGGCACCGCGGCCTGGCCGAGCACGCCGCCGAACTGGATCTCCTTGCCGGGAATCGTGCCGCCCGCGACGCCGAAGCCCACGAAAATGCGCGCCGGGCGCGACGCATCGAGGCTCGCGCCGTTCAGGCGGAACGCGCACTGGTTCAGCTTGTTGGTCGGCAGCAGCGTTTCCTGCGTGAGCGTACCGCTGTCGACGGTGCCCGCGCGGGTGGGCGTGACGGTGCCGGTCGTTTGCGGAACCGCCGATTCGACATAGGTCACCTGCCAGGTCATCTTGGTCGTGTCGAGCTGGACCTTGGCCAGCTCGCCGCTGCCCGCGCCGCCGGTAAACACGGTGCTGTAGTCGAGCGTCGCCGGGCACAGCCGCTCTTCGACGAGCGGGGGCGGGTTGTCGCTGCCGCCGCCGCATGCGGAAAGAAGGGGGGCGGCAAGGGCCGCCGCCAGAATGAGGTTGCGCTTCATGTTGCTCCTCCAGATTTGTCTTGTCGGGCGGCCGGCTCCCTGTCGACCGCTTCTGTTGCTTGTGCTCGTGCTGCCCTGGCCGTGCCGGGCGCCGTCGTTTCGTGCGTTTCGTGCCTTCCCTGCATTCCGCGGCGGCGAACCACCCGCCGCCGCGTCCCCGATCGTTACTTGCTGATCTGCGCGCCGACGCCGAAGTACGGTGCCGACGACGTGCCCGTGATCGCCGACGTCGACGTGACGCCACCGTTCACCGTGCCCTGGATCAGCGCCGCATACAGGCCGCCCGTCGCGATCACGACGCCCGATGCCGACGGGTAGGTCGCACCGCTGGCCGGCGTTGTCGTCGTGTTCAGCAGGCCCGGCGTTGCCTGGCCGTAGTCGAGCGTGAAGCCGTCTTCTTCAGCCTGCGTGGTCGGGTTGATGAACGACGCGTTGCCGCCGCGGATCAGTGCAGCCGTGTACTTGAAGTTCGAGTCCGCGCCCGCGTAGCCGCCGTCGATGGCACCCGACTGGATCGCGGTCGCCTTGCCGAGCACCGCGATGCCCGATTCGTCGTCGACTTGCGCGTCGGTGTGCAGCGGCGGCGTGCCGAGGTTCACGTAACCCGTGCGCACGATCACCGGCACCGTCGCGCCGTTGAGCTGGCCGATCACCATGTGCGCGGTCGCCGACTTGCCGGTCGCGCCGACGATCGGCAGCGACGTCTGCGGCAGGATCTGCGGTGCCTGCGTGCTGTTGAGGTAGCCACCGCTTGCGTTCGCCGCCCACGGATTGCCCGTCGTCTGGCAGCTCCCGGAGCTCGACGTGCACGCGCCGTTCGCGTCGAACGTCTCGCTCGAGTTGATGCCCTTCGTCGCGTAGTTGCCCGACGGCACGAGGTGGTAGATCAGCGCGTTGTACGTGCCGGGCAGCTTCGACAGATCGGTCGTCGTGTTCGCGAAGCCGAGGAACGGATAGAAATCGAAGTGACGGTTCGGCACCTGGCCGACGTTCTGGATCACGCCCGGGATGATCGTGAGCCCGTCGTACTGCACCGTCGCGCCCGGAATGCCGCCACCCGCGACGCCCATGCCGACCAGCAGCATCGGCGGGTTCGCCCGGTTGAAGTCGGCGGCCGTCGAATAGGTCGAGCCGTTCGGGGCCGTGCCCGAACCCGGCGTGAGGACGAATGCGCAGCGCGTCTGTTCCGCGGTCGGCAGCGTGCCGGTCGGCGGATGGATGACCCTGCCGGTGATCGTGGTGCCGGCGCGGCTCGGCGTGACCGTGCCGGTCGCGAGCGGAATCGGCGACTCGAGCCACTTGAGCGTGTAGGTCATCGCGACCGCGTCGATGTTGACGCTGACGATCTCGCCGCTACCGGCGCCGCCGAGGTACGTGCTCTTCACGATGTCGGCGTCGGCCGGACACAGTGCGCCGTTGACGGGCTGCGACGGCGGCGGCCCTTGCGTGCCGCAGCTCGATCCGGAACATTGAGGCGCGTTGATCGGCGCGGGCGCGCCGCCGTCTCCCCCACCACAGGCAATCAGGAAAGGGGCGATGGCAAAGGCCGTTGCCACCCCCTTCGATAAGGCGTGCGACATGCCGCTGTCTCCAATCGTTTAATTGTGCGAGCTAATGTCGCTGCCCGGATTTTTGCTGTCAATTGATGAACTCGTCTAAAAAAGACGATTGAAACAATGCGCACGTCATGGGTCCTTTCCCGATGAGGCTTTCGGTAAGAATTAAAACGCGAGATGGGCGCTAGAGGGCTGCCGAAGTGGGGCGACTGCCACGCACGGACGGCCCTGCAGGCCCTCCCGCGTATAACGGCAGCGTTTAAAGCGGCGGTATCCGGTTTATCCCTATTCGGGATTGACTGGAGAGAGGAGGCGAAATTAATTCACCAGTAATCGCGCAACGGAAAGCTTGTAAATATTTGTAAATGCACGAACCGGATTTTTTATATTGCCAGAAATGGGTAAATAAAAAGCCGGCCAGCGGCCGGCTTTGCATCGCATGCAAGCGGAGTCAGCGCTTGAGGCCTGCATCCTCGGCGGCGCCGATGTTCAGGTTCATGCACTGGATCGCGGCGCCCGACGCACCCTTGCCCAAGTTGTCGAGACGCGCGACCGTGACGAAGCGCTCTTCGTTGCCGAACACGAACAGGTCGACGCGGTTCGTGTCGTTGTTCGCCTGCACGTCGAAGAAGCCGCTGTCGAGATTCGCGTCCGCGTTGAACGGCGCGACGCGCACGAACGGTTCGTCCGCGTAGTACTCGGCGAACACGCGCTGCACGTCCTGCGGCGTCGCGCGCTTCGCGAGCTGCTCGGGCGAGAAGTAGGTCGTCACGGCGAGGCCCTTCAGGAACGGCCCGACGATCGGCGTGAAGATCGGTGCGTGCGCGAGGCCTGTGTGCGCGGCCATTTCCGGCAGGTGCTTGTGCGCCAGCGCGAGCGCATACGGACGCGGGCTCGCGAGCTTGCCGCCCGGCGCCGCGCTTTCGTATTCGGCGATCATCGACTTGCCGCCGCCGCTGTAGCCGGTGATCGAGTAGCTGTGCGCGGCGAAGGTCGGCGCGACGATGCCCGCATCGACGAGCGGACGCATCGCGAGCACGAATGCCGACGCGTGGCAGCCCGGCACCGCGATGCGCTTCGACGTGCGAATCTTTTCGCGCTGCGCGCGGGTCAGTTCCGGCAGGCCGTACGCCCAGTCGGCGTTCGTGCGGAACGCGGTGCTCGCGTCGATCAGCGTCGTGTTCGGGTTCTCGACCAGCGATGCCGATTCGCGCGATGCGACGTCCGGCAGGCACAGGAACGTGACGTCCGACGCGTTGATCAGGCGGCGGCGCTCGTCGACGTCCTTGCGCTTCGCTTCATCGATGCGCAGGATCTCGATGTCGTTACGCGCCGACAGGTATTCGAAGATCTTGAGGCCGGTCGTACCTTCCTGGCCGTCGACAAAAACTTTGGTGCTCATTTCGCTCTCACTGATTGAAACGGGAGCCGCGGCGCCCTGAAACCGCCATTTTAAGACGTCATCCGGCGGGCCTGCACCGCACGGGGCGAAAAAAGACGGCCCGCGGGCCGTCTTGTGTCCCTTTGACGCGCGTCGGCCCCGCGGGCGGGCGGCCCGGCGCGCGCGTTCAGCGGCCGCCTGCCAGCCAGCGTGCCGTCGCTTCGGCGACGCGCCGGCCGAACGCCTTCGCGGTCTCGAGGTCGCCGGGCAGCGGGCCCTCGTCGGGCGTCGCGTCCGCCGGCGACTGCGCGAGCAGGCCCGTGAAGCCGCCGACGTAGTTGATGTCGTTGCGCGTGGCCGCCTTCGAGTTGGCCGGCATCATGCCCGTGCCGACCCACACCATCCCATGTTGCATCGCCAGCGTGACGAAATACTGAATCGTCGAGAACTTGTCGCCGTTCATCGTCGCCGAGTTCGTGAAGCCCGCGGCGATCTTGTCCTTCCACTTCTGCGTGAACCACGGTTTCGACGTGGCATCGGCGAACTGCTTGAACTGCGCGGACGGTCCGCCCATGTAGGTCGGCGCGCCGAAGACGATCGCGTCCGCCGCGTCGAGCGCGGCCCAGCCCGCGTCGTCGAGTTCGCCGACGGCGATCAGCCGGGCGGTGGCGCCGGTGTCCTGCGCGCCCGCGTGGACGGCTTCGGCCAGTTTTTGAGTGTGACCGTAGCCGCTGTGATAGACGATGACGATGTTCGACATGAAGCGTTCTCCGGAAGGGGGCGAAACGGCGGGCGCCGCGGCCTGCCGCGTCACGCGCCGCTGTCGGGCGGCGCGACGGATGCGCGGCGGGATGCCGCGACCAGTGCAGCGCAGTCTAGCAAGCTGAAGTGACGGGAGAAAAGCGCGCGGGCGGCGCACGGAAATTCGAGAGGCGCGGGCAATCGCGGGTGCGGACGAAATTCCCGCACCGACCCGCACCGACCTCCGCCGACGCGCACCGACCCATGCCGACCCATGCCGACCCGCGCCCGCCTATTGCCCGTAAGTGACCATGAGCGTCGCCGTGCCGATCGTCAGCGTGCCGATCTCGTGCTCGAACATCGGAGCCGGGCGCCCTTGCGCGACGCGCAGCTCGGTGCCCTTCAGCGCATACACGGTGATCACGTAGCGGTGCGGCTTGCCGGGCGGCGGGCACGGGCCGCCGTAGCCGTCGATGCCGAAGTCGTTGCGCGCCTCGCTCGCGCCGATGCGCCGCAGGAAGCCCGATGCACTGGCGTCGGCCGGCAGGCTCGTGACGCTCGCCGGGATGCCGGCGACGGCCCAGTGCCACCAGCCGTGTCCCGGCGCGTCGGGATCGAAGATCGTGACGGCATAGTTGCGCGTGCCGGGCGGCGGATTGCGCCAGGTGAGCTGCGGCGAGCGGTTCTCGCCCTTGCAGTCGCCGCGGTCGAACACGTTCGCGGCGCCGACGCGCCCGCCGGGCTTCAACTGATCGCTCGACAGGGTGAACGGACCTTCCGCGCGTGCGGGCACGGCAGCGAGCGCGGCACTCGCGGCGGCGATGCAGAGCAGGGCGGCGAAGAACGGAGACGGACGACCCGGTGGCGCAGGCGAAGTGATCCGGCGATCCACACGCATATGGCGCTTCTCCCGTCACGTGGGCCGGACCGATGCTCCCGGCGTTGTTGGCGTTGTGCGTTGCCCGCGCAGCTGATGGCGACGATGGATCAAGTCTAGCATTAGGGTTCGATGAACGATGCATGCCGCGGCCCGAGATTCGGCCACGATCCGGCCCGGCGCCGATTCCGCTCGACGGACGAAAAAAAACCGCTCGCGATGAAGCGAGCGGTTTTTTCAGCCAGCGTGCCGGCCCGGGAGCCGGCGTGGCGTCATTCCTTCGGGGACGTTGCGCCGCCGTGCGCGGCCGACCACTCGGCCGGTGCGTGCAGGAACTTTTCGACTTCGTCGAGCGTCTTGGTTTCGAAGTAGCCCGACGCCTTCGCGACGCGCAGCACGTCCCACCAGGTCGCGAGCGCGTGCAGGTCGACGTCGATGTCCTTCAGAACCGACACGCTTTCCTTGAAGATGTTGTAGTGGAACAGCACGAAGCAGTGGTTCACCGTCGCGCCGGCGGTGCGCAGCGCATTGACGAAGTTGATCTTGCTGCGGCTGTCGGTCGTCAGGTCTTCCACCAGCAGCACGCGCGAGCCTTCTTCCAGATGACCCTCGATCTGCGCGTTGCGGCCGAAACCCTTCGGCTTTTTGCGCACGTACTGCATCGGCACCATCATGCGGTCCGCGAGCCATGCCGCGAACGGAATACCGGCTGTCTCGCCGCCCGCCACCGAGTCGATCTGCTCGAAGCCGACGTCGCGCATGATCGTCGTTTCCGCCATTTCCATCAGCGCACGGCGCACGCGCGGATACGAGATCAGCTTGCGGCAGTCGATGTAGACGGGGCTTGCCCAGCCGGACGTGAAGATGAACGGTTTTTCGGCGTTGAAGTGCACCGCCTGCACTTCGAGCAGGATTTTGGCGGTCGTATCCGAGATCGACTGACGATCGTAGCCTGTCATGGGCATTCCTTGGGTGATGAGCGAAGAGCGGGCGCGGGCCCGGTGGCGCAGCAAGGGGAACCTGCCCGAAGGGCCGGGGTGCGATTCGGGGTGCGATTGGCGGGCCAATCGGTCCAATCGCATCGCTGCGCGCGTAGCCGGCTATTTTACCCGATTCAGGCCGGTTTTCGGCGGAATTCGCGCAGGTTCGCCGCGCCGCTCGCCACCGGCGAAACAAACGGGGCGCGACCAGCCCGACGCCGATGCCGAGGATGCGGCGCTGCACCAACGTAGGTCATTTAGGGGGTGTACACTAGGCGACCCTTAGAAATCGTTCAGTACTTTGTACTTTCCTCTTGCCACCCGCCAAGGTTCGATGGCGTGCCGACCCGGCGCGTCGCGTGCCGTCTCGCAGTCGACCATCCCCTCGATTCAAGCAGATGCGGCCCAAGGTGCTGTGTACTGAACCGTCAAAAATTTCGCATGTCTCTCGCAGGTCAATCATGGACGAACAACTGAAGCAGGCCGCACTCGCTTATCACCTGAACCCGAAACCCGGCAAGATTTCGGTCACCCCGACCAAGCCGCTGTCGAACCAGCTCGATCTGTCGCTCGCGTATTCGCCGGGCGTCGCCGCCGCGTGCGAGGCGATCCACGCGGATCCGCTCGACGCGCAGAAGTACACGTCGCGCGGCAACCTCGTCGGCGTCATCACGAACGGCACGGCCGTGCTCGGTCTCGGCAACATCGGCCCGCTGGCCGCCAAGCCGGTGATGGAAGGCAAGGGCTGCCTGTTCAAGAAGTTCGCCGGCATCGACGTGTTCGACATCGAACTGTCGGAGTCCGACCCCGACAAGCTCGTCGAGGCGATCGCGATGCTCGAGCCGACGCTCGGCGGCATCAATCTCGAGGACATCAAGGCGCCGGAATGCTTCTACATCGAGCAGAAGCTGCGCGAGCGCATGAAGATCCCCGTCTTCCACGATGACCAGCACGGCACCGCGATCATCGCGTCGGCCGCGATCCTGAACGGCCTGAAGGTCGTCGGCAAGAAGCTGTCCGAAGTGAAGCTCGTGTGTTCGGGCGCGGGCGCGGCCGCGATCGCGTGTCTGGACCTGCTGGTGAACCTCGGCCTCACGAAGTCGAACATCCTCGTCGCCGATTCGAAGGGCGTGATCTACGAAGGGCGCGGCAACCTCGATCCGTCGAAGCAGCGCTATGCGGCGAGCACCGACGCACGCACGCTCGCCGACGCGATCGTCGGGGCGGACGTGTTCCTCGGCTGCTCGAGCGCGGGCGTGCTGAAGCAGGACATGGTCAAGACGATGGGCAACCGCCCGCTGATCCTGGCGCTCGCGAACCCGGAACCGGAAATCCGCCCGGAAGACGCGAAGGCCGTGCGTCCGGACGCGATCGTCGCGACCGGCCGTTCGGACTACCCGAACCAGGTCAACAACGTGCTGTGCTTCCCGTTCATCTTCCGCGGCGCGCTCGACGTCGGCGCGACGACGATCACGGAAGAAATGAAGCTCGCATGCGTGCGCGCGATCGCCGAGCTCGCCCAGGAAACCGACCAGAGCGAGGAAGTCGCGAAGGCGTATGAAGGCCACTCGCTCGAGTTCGGGCCGGACTACCTGATCCCGAAGCCGTTCGACCCGCGCCTGATCATCAAGATCGCGCCGGCCGTCGCGCAAGCCGCGATGGATTCGGGCGTCGCCACGCGCCCGATTCAGGACATGGACGCGTACCGCGAGCAGCTCGGCGCGACCGTCTACCGCACCGGCATGGTGATGCGTCCGGTGTTCGCGACCGCGAAGAAGCAGGAAGCGCGCATCGTGTTCGCCGAGGGCGAAGACGAGCGCGTGCTGCGTGCCGCGCAATTCGTGCTGCAGGAAAAGATCGCGAAGCCGATCATCATCGGCCGTCCGTCGGTCGTCGAGATGCGCCTGCAGAAGATCGGCTCGAAGCTGACGGCCGGTGTCGATTTCGAGATCGTGAATCCGGAAGACGACACGCGCTATCACCGCTACTGGCAGGCGTACCACGAGATCGGCGCGCGCGACGGCGTCACGCCGGAAGTCGCGAAGGCCGCGCTGCGCAAGTTCAACACGCTGATCGGCGCGATGCTCGTGCACCTGGGCGATGCGGACGGGATGATCTGCGGGATGATCGACACGTACCACACGCACCTGAAGTTCATCGAGCAGGTGCTGGGCCGTGCGAAGGGCGCCGAGCACTATGCGGCGATGAACCTGCTGATGCTGCCGGGCCGCAACCTGTTCCTGTGCGACACGTACGTGAACGAACTGCCGAGCGCCGAGCAGCTCGCCGACATGACGATCCAGGCTGCCGCCGAGATCGAGCGCTTCGGCATCACGCCGAAGGCCGCGCTGCTGTCGAATTCGAACTTCGGCAGCGCGCCGTCGGCGTCGTCGCGCCGCATGGCCGAGGCCCGCAAGCTGATCAGCGAGCGCGCACCGAACCTCGAAGTCGACGGCGAAATGCACGGCGACGCGGCGCTGTCCGAAGCGGTCCGCAAGGCCGCGTTCCCGGGCACGACGCTGTCGGGCGAAGCGAACCTGCTGATCATGCCGAACGTCGAAGCGGCGAACATCGCGTACAACCTGCTGAAGATGGTCGGCGGCGAAGGCGTGACGGTCGGCCCGTTCCTGCTCGGCGCGGCGAAGCCGGTCCACATCCTGACGCCGGCTGCCACCGTGCGCCGGATCATCAACATGACGGCAGTGGCCGCCGCGAACGCGAACACGAAGTAACTCAGCGTCCCGCGTGTGCCGCGCGTGCCGTGTTTAGCGCGCGGCACAAGGAAAAACGCCACGGAACCTGCGTTCCGTGGCGTTTTTTCATTACGGGCCGGCCTGTCTGCATTGCCATGCGGCGGCGGGCGTCCCGACCACGAGCGCCCGCCGAGCACCGTTACGCGACCTGCTGGCGCGACTGCCCGCCCGTCGGCGAACGCCACTGCGCGAGCAGCGTGTCCCACTTCACGCGCACCGCACGCAGGTTGTTCTCCTTCACGTGGCCGTAACCGCGAATGCCGTCCGGCAGCGCCGCGAGCTCGAGCGCGAGCGGGCGATTGCTCGCGTTCAGCTTGGTCAGCACTTCGCCGATCAGCGCTTCATACTCGCCGATCAGTGCGCGCTCGGTGCGCCGTTCCGCGGTGCGGCCGAACGGATCGAGCCCCGTGCCGCGCAGGAACTTCGCCTTCGCGAGCAACCGGAACGCCGACAGCATCCACGGGCCGTACGCCTTCTTCACGAGATGCCCGTGCGCATCCGTCTTCGCGAACAGCGGCGGCGCGAGGTGGAATTTCAGCTTCCAGTCGCCTTCGAACTGCGACGACAGCCGTGCGACGAACGCCGGGTCGGACTGCAGCCGCGCGACCTCGTATTCGTCCTTGTACGCCATCAGCTTGAACAGGTTGCGCGCGACCGCCTCGGTCAGCGGCTCCTGCACCGCTTCACCGTGCGCCAGTGCGCGTTCGGCTGCCCGCACCTTGTCGACGAAGGCCGCATAGCGCGATGCATACGCGGCGTTCTGGTACGCGGTGAGGAAATCCACGCGCTTCGCGATCAGTGCGTCGACCGCCTTCGTCGTGTGCAGCGCGATCACCGTGGCGCCCGGTGCGGGGCGTGCATCGCCGGCCGCGGCCTGCTTCACGCTCGCGAGGTCGTGCGCGGCGCGGCGGCCCCAGTCGAACGCCGCACGGTTCTTCTCGACCGACACCGCGTTCAGTTCGATCGCGCGTTCGAGCGACGCGAGCGTCAGCGGCAGCCAGCCTTTCTGCCATGCGTAGCCGAGCACGAACGGGTTCGTGTAGATCGCATCGCCGAGCAGCGCGACCGCGAACCGGTTCGCGTCGATGAAGTCGACGGATTCACCCGCCGCCGCGCGGATGTCGTTCTCGGCCGACAGGCCCGGGAACGCCCAGTTCGGGTTCTTGATGAACTCGGCGGTCGGCGTCTGCGCGCTGTTGACGACCACGCGCGTCGTGTCGTGCCGCATCCGCGACGTGCATTCGTCGCCGGCCGTGACGATCGCGTCGCAGCCGATCACCAGGTCGGCTTCGCCCATCGCGATCCGCGTCGCATGGATGTCGGTCGGCGCGTGCGAGATCTGCACGTGGCTCATCACGGCGCCGCCCTTCTGCGCGAGGCCCGTGACGTCGAGCACGGTCACGCCCTTGTTCTCCAGGTGCGCGGCCATCCCGAGCAGCGCGCCGATCGTGACGACGCCCGTGCCGCCGACGCCCGTGACGAGCACGCCGTACGCACGGTCGATCGCCGGTAGCGTCGGCTCCGGAATCGGCGGCAGCGCACCGCCGTCGACCGACACGGCCTTCGGCTTCTTCAACTGGCCGCCTTCGACCGTGACGAAGCTCGGGCAGAAGCCCTTCACGCACGAGAAGTCCTTGTTGCAGCTCGACTGGTTGATCTGGCGTTTCGTGCCGAATTCGGTCTCGAGCGGCTCGACCGACAGGCAGTTCGACTGCACCGAGCAGTCGCCGCAGCCTTCGCACACCGCTTCGTTGATCACCACGCGCTTGGCCGGATCCGGATACGTACCGCGCTTGCGGCGACGACGCTTCTCCGTCGCGCACGTCTGGTCGTAGATCAGGATCGTCGTGCCTTCGATCTCGCGCAGCTCGCGCTGCACGTCGTCGAGCTGGTCGCGGTGATGGATCGTCACGCCCGGCGCGAGCAGCGCCTGCTGGCCGTCGTACTTCTCCGGCTCGTCGGTGACGATCACGATCTTCTTCGCGCCTTCGGACGCGAGCTGGTGCGTGATCTGCGGCACCGTCAGCACGCCGTCGACCGGCTGGCCGCCCGTCATCGCGACCGCGTCGTTGTAGAGGATCTTGTAGGTGATGTTCGCCTTCGACGAGATCGCCGCGCGCACCGCCAGCAGGCCCGAGTGGAAATAGGTGCCGTCGCCGAGGTTCGCGAACACGTGCTTCTCGTCGGTGAACGGCGCCTGGCCGATCCACGGCACGCCTTCGCCGCCCATCTGGCTGAAGGTGCTCGTGCTGCGGTCCATCCACACCGTCATGTAGTGGCAGCCGATCCCGGCGATCGCGCGCGAGCCTTCCGGCACGTTGGTCGACGTGTTGTGCGGGCAGCCCGAGCAGAACCACGGCTTGCGCTCGGTCTGCACGTGCGGCTTCGCGAGCGCCATTTCCTTCGCGTTGATCACCGCGAGCCGCGCGGCGATGCGCGCGCGCACGTCGGACGGCAGCTCGAACTTGTCGAGACGCGTCGCGATCGCCTTTGCGATGATCGCCGGCGACAGCTCGTAGTGCGCGGGCAGCAGCCAGTTGCCCATCGGCACCGACCATTCGCCGCCGGCGCCGTCCTTCTCGTCGAACTTGCCGAACACGCGCGGGCGCTGCGCATCGGGCCAGTTGTACAGCTCTTCCTTGATCGCGTATTCGAGGATCTGGCGCTTTTCCTCGACCACCAGGATTTCGTCGAGGCCGCGCGCGAATGCCTGCGCGCCTTGTGCTTCGAGCGGCCATACGCAGCCGACCTTGTACAGCCGGATACCGATCCGCGCGCAGGTTTCGTCGTCGAGGCCGAGGTCGGTCAGCGCCTGCCGCACGTCGAGGTACGCCTTGCCGCCCGTCATGATCCCGAAGCGCGCATTCGGCGAGTCGATCTCGATCCGGTCCAGCTTGTTCGCGCGCACGTAAGCGAGCGCCGCATACCACTTGTAGTCGAGCAGCCGCGCTTCCTGCACGAGCGGCGGGTCGGGCCAGCGGATGTTCAGGCCGCCTTCCGGCAGGATGAAGTCGGTCGGCAGCACGATCTCGGTGCGATGCGGGTCGATGTCGACCGATGCCGACGATTCGACCACGTCCGTCACGCACTTCAGCGCGACCCACAGGCCGGAATAGCGGCTCATCGCCCAGCCGTGCAGGCCGAAGTCGAGATATTCCTGCACGTTGGATGGAAACAGCACCGGCAGCCCGCAGGCCTTGAAGATGTGTTCCGACTGGTGCGCGAGCGTCGACGATTTCGCCGCGTGGTCGTCGCCGGCGAGCACCAGCACGCCGCCGTGCTTCGACGAGCCGGCCGAGTTCGCGTGCTTGAAGACGTCGCCGGTGCGGTCGACACCCGGGCCCTTGCCGTACCACATGCCGAATACGCCGTCGTGCTTCGCGCCGGGATACAGGTTCACCTGCTGCGAGCCCCACACGGCGGTGGCGGCGAGATCTTCGTTGAGACCGGGCTGGAAGACGATCTGGTGGGCGGCGAGGTGCTGCTTGGCCTTCCACAGCGACAGGTCGAGGCCGCCGAGCGGCGAGCCGCGATAACCGGAGATGAAGCCGGCCGTGTTGAGGCCGGCGGCGCGGTCGCGTTCCTGCTGGAGCATCGGCAGGCGCACGAGCGCCTGGATGCCGCTCATGTAGGCGCGCCCGCGTTCGAGCGTGTATTTGTCGTCAAGCGTGACGGACTTCAGCGCGGCTTCAAGCGACGCGCGTTGGCCTGCGTCTAGCGGGGCATTCATTAACTGTCTCCTCCACCCAGTTTGGGATCACCAAAACTTCGATTGCGTCGACGTCTTGTGGACGTGTCGGCAGTGGCCGGCATATTGGCCGGTTTTGAGTGATGGTAGCACTGGGATAAACCCGCCGGCCACCGTCCGGTGCGGCGCGCGACAGCGGCGAAGACGCACGCAGGGCAGGGTTACATCATGTAAAAGCATGTAAAGCTGGCCCCTTCTTCGTACAAATGCCGTTAATCTTGTCGGCCTGCCGGAGGTGCCCGGCCGCGTCGGCCCGTGTCGACACAACCGGGGAGGCGCCGGCAGTTTTAAAGGAGGTGCAATGAACACACGTCATATCCAGAGTTTCCTGATCGTGTCCGCCGCGTTTTTCGCGATGACCGGCCCGGTGCACGCGCGAGGCGCGAGCGCGCTGGCGGCAGCCGGCGCGCAGATGCGTCAGATCGCGCCGGCGCAGGACGCCGACGCGCAGCCGGTGGCCGCGCGCGCCGTCGTATCGAAGGTGAAGGTGCGTTGATCCGTTCGCGCGGCCGCCAGGCTGCGCCGCAGCGATCAAAACGGAAAAAGGGCGGGAATCGCGAGATTCCCGCCCTTTTTCTTTGTGCCGCGGTGCGCGCGGGGACCCGCACCCGTAGCGCCGGATACCTTCCGCGCGTTCGCCCGCGTCAGGCCTTGTCCTGCACCACGCCGCGGCGAATCTGGTCGAGCTCGATCGATTCGAACAGCGCCTTGAAGTTGCCCTCGCCGAAGCCCTGGTTGCCCTTGCGCTGGATGATCTCGAAGAAGATCGGGCCGATCTGGTTCTCGGTGAAGATCTGCAGCAGCAGGTCGTCGCGCGCGCCGTCGATCAGGATCTTGCGCTTCTTCAACTCGTCGAGCGATTCGCCGTGGTTCGGCACGCGGCGGTCGACCAGCTCGTAATACGTGTCGATCGTGTCGAGCAGCTTCACTTCCTTGCCGCGCAGGCCGTCGACCGCGCCGTAGATGTCGTTCGTGCCGAGCGCGATGTGCTGGATGCCTTCGCCGTGGTACGCGTCGAGGTATTCCTGGATCTGGCCGGCCGTGTCCGAGCCTTCCTCGTTGATCGGAATCCGGATCTTGCCGCACGGCGACGTCATCGCCTTCGACTTCACGCCCGTCACCTTGCCTTCGATGTCGAAGTAGCGCACTTCGCGGAAGTTGAACAAGCGCTCGTAGAACTCGGCCCATTCCTGCATGCGGCCGCGATGCACGTTGTGCGTCAGGTGGTCGATGTAGGTGAGGCCGTGGCCGACCGGGTTCGGATTCGCGCCGGCGATCGGCTCGAAGTCGACGTCATAGATGCTGATGTCGCCGATCGAGCCCGGCTGCGCGCCGTTCTTGCCGCGCCAGCGGTCGACGAAGTAGATCAGCGAATCGCCGATGCCCTTGATCGCCGGGATGTTCAGCTCCATCGGGCCCGTCTTGTTGTCGAAGCCCCACGCGCCGAGTTCGAGCGCGTGCTGGTACGCCTTCGCGGCGTCCTGCACGCGGAACGCGATCGCGCAGATCGACGGGCCGTGCAGGCGCGCGAAGCGTTGCGCGAACGAATCGGGTTCGGCGTTGATGATGAAGTTGATGTCGCCCTGGCGGTAGACCGTCACGTCCTTGTGGCGATGGCGTGCGATCGCGGTGAAACCCATCCGTTCGAACAGTTGCCCGAGCGCTTTCGGATCCGGCGCGGTGTATTCGATGAATTCGAAGCCGTCGGTGCCGACGGGGTTGTCCCAGTTGGGGATCTGCATGCCGTGTCTCCTGAGTGTTGTGCGATCGATCGGGACGATGTGGGGGGCCCGGCCGGTTCATGTCGAAGGGGATGCGTGGCGCGGTGTGCGCAACGCACGTTCCATGCGACAAAGTGTAGCGGGCAGGGGAGAGCGTAAACTTGCGAAATTAACCGCCCGTGCCTACGATGGCGCAATTTCCAGTCTCGCATTTATCATCAGAGGGCAGAAAATGGCGCACGCCGAATTGGATGCCATCGACCGGCGAATTCTCGCGATTCTTCAGGAGAACGGCCGCCTGTCGAACCAGGAGATCGCCGAGCGTGTGAACCTGTCGCCGAGCCCGTGCCTGCGGCGGATCCGGCGGCTCGAGGAAATCGGTGTGATCACCGGCTACGTCGCGCTGCTCGATCCGCAGAAACTGGGGCTCGATCTGCTCGCGTACGTGAGTGTGCGGCTCGAGAAGCGCGGCGGTGTCGCGCCGTTGCGGCCCGACGAGACGTCGGCGCGCGCGGGCGCGACCCACGCGGAACTGTTTCGCGCGGCCGTGCAGACCTGGCCGGAAGTCGTCGCGTGTCACGCGATGACGGGCGACATGGATTACCTGCTGCGCGTGCAGGTCGAGGACATGGCGCACTTCTCCCGCTTCGTGCAGGAGCATCTGCTGCACCATCCGTCGGTGATCGACGTGAAGACGAGCTTCTCGCTCGAGTGCTTCAAGGAGACGACCGCGTTGCCGATTCGATCGGTGCGCTAGCGCGACGCGGCGGGAAGGAGGGAAGGAGGGAAGGAGGGAAAGGAAAACACGCCGGGCCCGCCCGCGGGGCGGCCCGGTCGGCAGATGTTACGCCGCCAGCGTGGCGGGCATCAGCGATTCGATGAACTTCGACGTGCGGTGCGCCTGACGCTTCAGTGCATAGTCGAACACCGCGGCCTGTTCCTGCAGCATCTCGGCGAGGATCGTCGAGTGGTCGGCAGGCGGCAGCGACAGGTACGCATCGGCTTCGCCGTACGCGTATTCGATCCGCATCCCCGACTTCTTCGCGATGTGCATCATCGTCGCGTTGCGCGACAGGCAATGCATGTACAGCATCGTCACCTGTGTGTTGCGGCTGCGGATCGCCGCGCGCTCGAACAGCTTCGAGCCGACGCCGCGGCCGCGCGCGCTTTCGAGCACCGACACGCCGAATTCGGCCGTGCGCTTGTCGCCTTCGGCGGGCAGGTACGCCAGGTGGCCGACGCCGATGAGTTCGAGCGTGTGGTCGAACACGCCGAACACGGTGTCGCGACCGAAGTCGATCGTGCGGACATAGTTCTCGATCACGTGGTCGGGCACCATCTGGCCGAAGCGCAGCAGGCGGTCCTCTTCGTCGAGCGAGAGAAAGTGGGTGAGCATGCGCTCACGGTCTTTGGAAGCCAGTTCCCTGACGAGAACCGGCGCAGTACCGGCGCGGCCGACAGCAGCGGCCCGGCGCTTGAGTTGCGTGTTCATCGTGGGTTCCTCAGTGTGTAGCTGCACAAACTGCTTGTGCGATGCAGCAGCATTCTACCCGAGGAGGGTAAGGGAAAACCCGGATTTGACGTTGTTTGTCCTGAAGGGAAATTCTAAATCTGCTTAGTTCATTCTATATCTGTTTGATTTTAAACAGATTTAAAATTCATCATATGAAACGCGCGGCGGGCTGTCGCAGTGTGCCCTCCGCGCAACGCATGCTGCTGCGCGGCAATCATGCGCCCGGTGACAGCCCGCGTTCCATCAGGTCGATCACCTGTTCGGCGAAATCGCGGTAGCCGAGGCGGCCGCCCGGCTTGAGCCACGTGAACGTCCAGTTGATCATCCCGAACACCATCATCGTGACCGACGTCTGGTTGTCCTTCGAGATCCGGTCGGGATAGGCGCGCGCGAGCTGGCGCGCGAATGCAGCGACGATGTCGCGCTGGCGGTCGAGCACGATCTCGCGCTGCGCATCCTCCAGATACTTCACGTCGTTGAGCAGCGCGACGTGGCGGCTGTGCGACGTCTCGTACTCGGCGAGGAATGCACGCACCAGTTCCGCGAAAGCGTCGCGCTCGCTGAGGCCGCGCCGCTGGCTCGCGCCTTCGACCTCGGCGATGATCAGCATCAACCGCTTCGTGTAGCGGTCGAGCAGGTCGAACAGGATCGCTTCCTTGCTCTCGTAATAGTGATAGAGGCGTGCCTTCGACGTGCCGCTCGCGGTCGCGAGATCGGACATCGACGTGCTCGGGTAGCTCGTTTGCGCGAATTTCTCGGCGGCGAGATCGAGGATCTGCTCGCGCTGGGATTCGTGGTCGGGCGCTCGGGTACGGGCCATGGTTGATGCGAAAGAGTAGCGTTAGCGGGGCGCGGCTGCCGCGCGCACCTGCGTGGAAGAAAGGGCGGCCGGCGCGTCGTCCTGCACCTCGAGCCGGCCGGCCGCCGCGAGTTCGCGGCAACGCCACCAGGCAATCGAGTCGCTGACGAACAGCCCGCCGCGGTCGGCGCCGGCCATGATCCCGCCGACGACGCGTCGCGCGGGCAGCCAGCCGGTTTGCGCGTGCGCGACGATCAGCGCGTCGAGGTCCGCGTACTGGCCGCTCTTGATCGTGTTGCTGACCCAGTATCGCAGCTCGGCATTCAGGTGCTTCGCCTCCTGCCATTCGAGTGCGAGGCGGCCGATGCGCAGCACCGAGATCGGCGCGGCCATCGGTCGTTTGCGTGCGAGTGCCGCCGGCGAGAACATCCCCGTCGAACAGGCCTGGTCGGTGCGGGTCAGCGCCGCGCGCGCCGGCGCGTCGAGATCCGCAGCCGACAGCCGCACCTCGTTCAGGCGCTGCGGCACGTTGCGCAGATGATAGGCGACGCGGCGCAGCAGCAGCTTGTCGCCGACGCTCGGTGCGTGCCAGACCACCACCTGCGCCGTATCCATCGCGAGCTGGTCGAGGCGGGCGAACTCGCCTTCGACTTCCGCATTCCAGTCGGGAACCTGATCGCCGAGCACGCGGTGCCAGAAGGCGGCTCGGGTGTCGGGCGTCTCGTCGGCGCCCTTCAGCGGTCCGACGGCGAGATCGTCGAGCAATTCGACGACGCGCTCGTCGCGTCCGGCTAGCGCGAGGGCCTCGCGCAGCGACGCGGCGGCGGTGCCGCCCTGAATCACGTGAATGGTACTCATCGGCCTGTCGTCAACAAAAGAAAACCGCCGGACGGGCGGACGCGATGACGCCCAGCCGGCCGGCGGCCCCTAGTGTAAGCGAGATGTGTGACGACGAGAAACCGGCGCGCCGCGCCGGTGCGGCGACGCTCAACGCTCGTCGAAGCTCACGACGACCTTGTCGCTGATCGGGTGGCACTGGCACGTGAGCACGAACCCGTCCTTCACTTCGTGTTCCTCGAGCGTGTAGTTCTTCTCCATCCGGACTTCGCCTTCGACCACCTTCGCGCGGCACGTGCAGCACACGCCGCCCTTGCACGCGTACGGCAGCGCGAGGCCCGCGCGCAGGCCGACGTCGAGCAGGCTCACGCCTTCGTACGGCAGACGCAGCTTGCGCTTCTTGCCGTCGAGCACGATTTCGAGATCGGCGGCCGGCGTCTGGTCGGTGATCTCGACGACGGGCGCGCCGGCTTGCGGCAGCGGCGTGCCGAAGCGCTCGACGTGCACCTTCGCCGGCGGCACGCCGGCCGCCTTCAGCGCGGCTTCGGCTGCGTCCATCATCGGCGCGGGGCCGCAGATGAACGCTTCGTCGATCGCGTCGGCCGGCATCAGCGTCGCGAGGAATTCCGCGCATTTCGCCTGGTCGAGCACGCCGTTGAACAGCTCGACGTCCTGCAGGTCGTCCGACAGCACGTGATACAGGACGAAGCGGTTCATGTAGCGGTTCTTCAGGTCCTCGAGCTCCTCCGCGAACATGATCGCGTCGACGCTGCGATTGCCGTAGATCAGCGTGAACGTGCTGCGCGGCTCGAGCTCGAGCGTCGTCTTCACGATCGCGAGCACCGGCGTGATGCCCGACCCGCCGGAGAACGCGACGTATTGCTTGCCGTGATCGGCGTTCAGGTGCGTGAAGAAGCGGCCGTCCGGCGTCATCACGTCGATCGTGTGGCCAGGCTTCAGCGAGTCGAACGCGAAGTTCGAGAAGCGGCCGCCGCGCACGCGCTTGATGCCGATGCGCAGTTCGCCGTCGCGGTCGTAGTCGGTCGTGCCGACGCAGATCGAGTACGAGCGGCGCGTTTCCTCGCCGTCGATGTGGGTCTTCAGCGTGACGAACTGGCCCTGCGTGAAGCGGTACGCGTCGCGCAGCTCCGGCGGCACGTCGAACGAGACGGTAACGGCGTCGGCGGTCTCGGGCCGCACGTCGCGGATACGCAGCGGGTGAAATTGCGGGGTCGACGACGACCCCCGCCGGGCCGCCCCAACGGGGGCGTCCGCCCCCTCGGGGGGCAGCGAGCGAAGTGAGCGTGGGGGCTGTTTCATCTCAGTAGGGTTTGAAGTAGTCGAAGGGTTCGCGGCAGTCGACGCAGCGATACAGCGCCTTGCAGGCCGTGGAAGCGAATTGCGCGAGACGCTCGGTGTTCGCGGAGCCGCAGCGCGGGCACACGGGCGCGGCGACGGGCCGCGGCACGAAGCGCACGACGTTCTCCCGCGGCGCGGCGCTGCCGCACTGGCCGACGGGCGGCGCGATGCCGTACGCGCGCAGCTTGTCGCGCGCTTCCTGCGTGATCCAGTCGGTCGTCCACGCCGGCGCGAGCACCGTCTCGATCCGATGCGGCGGCAGGTCGGCGGCGTGCATCGCCGCGGCGATGTCCTCCGCGATCTGCGACATCGCCGGGCAGCCCGAGTAGGTCGGCGTGATCACGACCTCGAGCAGGCCGTCGTCCGCGAGACGGACGTCGCGCAGGATGCCGAGTTCGCGGATCGACACGACCGGGATTTCGGGATCGGGCACCGCTTCGAGCACGTCCCACGCACGCGCGAGCAAAGGATCGTTGCGGTGCGCGGCGGGCGCGGCGTTGGCGGGGGCGGTGGTCTGGACGGACATCGTCGGGTTCCGTTGGGTCGGCCGGTTACCAGGACGCGCCGGGATGCTGGCGCGCGAGACTCTGCATTTCCGCGAGCAGGTAGCCCATGTGCTCCGAGTGCTCGCCCTGCTTGCCGGTGCTCACGTGCTGCACCGGCGCCGGCAGCGTGAGCGTCGCTTCGGCGAGCGCATCGTCCACGTCCGCGCGCCAGGCGGCTTCGAGCGCGGCCGGTGCCGGCGCGATGCCCGATGCGGCGATGGCCTCGTCGATCGCGTCGGCCGCGAAGAATTCGCGCGTGTACGGAATCAGGTAGTCGAGCGCGGCCTGCGCGCGGCGATGCGATTCGTCGGTGCCGTCGCCGAGGCGCACCAGCCATTCGCGTGCGTGCTGCACGTGGTAGCGGGTCTCCTTCACCGATTTCGCGGCGATCGCGGCGAGCTGCGCGTCCGTCGACGTTTCGAGCGCGCTCCATACGTGCAGCATCAGCGTCGCATAGAGGAAGTTGCGCACAATCGTCACCGCGTAGTCCTTGTCGGCGTGCGCGGTGCCGGCGATCGGGCCGTAGTGCGGCAGCTCGGCGAGCGTGAAGTTCGCGAACTCGCGCTCGGTGCGGAAGTACGCGTAATCGTCTTCCGTCTTCGCCGCGCCGGTGAGCTGGCGTTCGAGTTCGGCAGCGTGCGTGTACAGCATGCGGGCCTGGCCGATGAGGTCGAGGCTCATGTTGGTGAGCGCGATGTCTTCTTCGAGGATCGGGCCGTGGCCGCACCATTCGGCGTTGCGCTGACCGAGGATCAGCGCGTTGTCCGCGAGGCGCAGCACGTAGGAGAGGTGTTCGGGCGTGATCGTCATGGCGCGGGCGTTACATGTGGTTGACTTCGTCGGGCAGCGTGTAGAACGTCGGATGACGGTAGATCTTGTCGCCCGCCGGTTCGAACAGCTCGGCCTTCTCGGCCGGATCCGATGCGGTGATCGCGGACGACGGCACCACCCAGATGCTCACGCCTTCCTGGCGGCGCGTGTAGACGTCGCGCGCCATGCGCAGCGCCATCGACGCGTCGGCCGCGTGCAGGCTGCCGCAATGCTTGTGGTCGAGGCCCTGCTTGCTGCGCACGAACACTTCCCAGATCGGCCATTCCTTGTTCATCACTCTCTCCTGAATCCTGTATTCGATGGTTGCCGCTCAGGCGGCGTGCTGTTCGGCGCGGGCGCGGCGCTTCGCTTCGTGCGCGAGCGCGGCTTCGCGCACCCAGGCGCCGTCGTCGTGCGCCTTCACGCGGGTCGCGAGACGCTCCTTGTTGCACGGGCCGTCGCCGTTGACGACGCGCCAGAATTCATCCCAGTCGATCGTGCCGTAGTCGTGGTGGCCGCGCGCGTCGTTCCACTTCAGGTCCGGGTCGGGCAGCGTCACGCCGAGCACCTTCGCCTGGTCGACCGTCGCGTCGACGAACTTTTGCCGCAGATCGTCGTTCGAGATCCGCTTGATGCCCCATTTCGCGGACTGGCTGCTATGGACCGAATCGGCGTCGCTCGGGCCGAACATCATCAGCACGGGCCACCACCAGCGGTTCACCGCCTGCTGGACCATCGCGCGCTGCGCGTCGGTGCCCTTCATCATCGACAGCAGCGCATCGAAACCCTGGCGCTGGTGGAACGACTCTTCCTTGCACACGCGGATCATCGCGCGCGCATACGGGCCGTACGTGCAGCGGCACAGCGGGATCTGGTTCATGATCGCGGCGCCGTCGACGAGCCAGCCGATCACGCCGACGTCGGCCCAGGTCGGCGTCGGGTAGTTGAAGATGCTCGAGTATTTCGCCTTGCCGGCATGCAGTGCATCGATCAGGGAATCGCGCGATACGCCGAGCGTTTCGGCTGCGCTATATAGATAGAGGCCGTGGCCGGCTTCGTCCTGCACTTTCGCGAGCAGGATCGCCTTGCGCTTCAGGCTCGGTGCGCGCGAGATCCAGTTGCCTTCCGGCAGCATGCCGACCACTTCCGAGTGCGCGTGCTGCGAGATCTGGCGGACCAGCGTCTTGCGATAGGCGTCGGGCATCCAGTCCTGCGGCTCGATCTTGCCGTCCGCGGCCATGACCGCGTCGAACCGCGCCTGCTCGGGCGACTCGGCTGCGGCGTCGAGCGGCGCGACGTTGCCGGGGATGTCGAGGGATTGCGTGTACATGGCGGAGATTCTCGTCCGGTTGAATGTGTGCGAAGTATAAACCAACCGACCGGTCGGTTAATAAATTTCTTGCGGATTTGCGGTGAGACTCGGGTAAACGAGGGGCGTCGGGGCGCGATCGCACCCCGGAGGGTGGTCCGGCGCTTGATGTCGGCGGCTTCTGCGGCACAATGCCCGCTTTCCGATGAGGATTTCGCCGATGTCATTTCGAAGCAGTTTCGTCGCGACCGTGCTGGGCGCGTCCGTGTTCCTGTCGCCGCTCGCGGTCTCGGCCGCGCCGGCCGGGTGGGTCGCCGCGTGGGCGACCGCGTTGCAGCCGATCCCCGACCTCGCTGCGCCGCCGCCGCTCTATCGCGCACCCGACGTGGCCGGCCGGACCGTCCGGCAGATCGTCTACCCGACGGTATCGGGACATGCCGCACGGATCCGCGTGAGCAATGCATACGGTCGTGCGCCGCTGGTGATCGATGCGGCCGGTCTGGCTCGCGCAGGTGACGGCGCGGCGCTCGCCGACGGCACGAGCGCCGCCGTGCGCTTCGGCGGCAAGGCGTCGGTGACGCTCGCACCGGGCCAGGAACTCGAAAGCGATCCGGTGGCGATCGACGTGACGGCCGGGCGCCCCTATGCGATCAGTCTCCGGATGGGCGCGAACCAGCGGATGACCGTTTGGCACCGCGTGTCGAACCAGGTCAATTGCGTATCGGCGCCCGGCGATCACGTGAACGATCCGGGCGCCGATGCGTTCCGCACGCGCTTTACCCAATATGCATGGGTGTCCGAGCTGGCGGTCGAGGCCGGTACCGCGCGGGCGAGTGTCGCGGCGATCGGCGATTCGATCACCGACGGACTGCGCTCGAGCCTGAACCGCAACCATCGCTGGCCGGATGCGCTCGCGCGCCGACTGAGCGCCGCGGGTACGGACGCGCTCGGCGTGGTGAATCTCGGGATCAGCGGCAACCGGCTGCTCAGCGATTCGGCGTGCTACGGCACGTCGCTGGCGTCGCGGTTCGAGCGCGATGCGCTGTCGCGCTCGGGGGTAAAGGCGGCAATCGTGCTGATCGGTATCAACGACATCAACTTCGCGGCGATGCCGCCGCATGCGGGGCTCGATTGCGACAACCCGCATACGCAGGTCACGGCCGCGTCGTTGATCGACGGCTATCGCCGCTTGATCGAGGCAGCACACCGCCAGGGCGTGAAGGTGTTCGGTGCGACGCTTACGCCGGCGGCGCTGCCGGCCGGGCGTGAGGCGCTCCGCCTCGAGGTGAACCGCTGGATTCGGAGCGGCGGCGGCTTCGATGGTGTGGTCGACTTCGACGCGGCGCTGCGCGATCCGGCGCGTCCGAGCGTGCTGCAGCGCCGGTACGACAGCGGCGACGGCATTCATCCGAGCGACGCCGGTTATGCGGCGATGGCGGACGCGGTGCCGGTGGAGCGGCTGCAGGCTGCGGTTGGCGGCAAGTGAACGGGCTACATATATAGAGCGACGAACTTCCCGCCGCTTGGGGATTCCGCGCGCTGCGCGTAGCCGATCTCACCCGAACCCCCCGTGCGCGGCAGCGCACGGGGGTTTTTCAAAATATTTTCACAAAGGGGTTGCGCAGGTGAGAGCGGGTGCATAGAATCACGCCTCTTTCGCGCTAACGGAAACGCAGCGCGAGGGAAGAAGGGAAGCGGTGTTGTTGGGGACAGGTTGTAGAGCCCCGGCGCACACGGAGTTGAACCCCAGCCGTCGCAACGAAGTAGTTCAGAAAGTTGTTGACGAACTGGAAAACACGGTTCATAATCTCGCTTCTCTGCTGCTGAAAACGCAGCGCTGCTGAGAAACACGAAGTTTCTCGCAGAAATGCTCTTTAAAAATTAACAGCCGATAAGTGTGGGCGCTTGATGGAAGCGAGCTGATCTTCGGATCAGATAG
>NZ_ML058609.1:0-83928 GCF_003635165.1 Burkholderia sp. Nafp2/4-1b
CCCAGCCCAGCCCAGCCCAGCTCCAGCTCCAGCTCCAGCTCCAGCTCCAGCTCCAGCTCTAGCTCTAGCTCTAGCTCGCCCCGATCAGCGCCTTGCGAGCACGACACCCACCAGCGCGAGCGCAAAGCCGGCGAGCTGGACGGTCGCGAGCGTTTCGCCGAACAGCAGGTAACCCTGCAGCGCGGCGAGCGGCGGCGCGAGGAACAGCAACGACGTCGCGCGCGCCGCGTTGCCGCGCCGCAGCATCCACATCAGCATCGTGACCGCGCCGCCGGACAGGAACACGACGCCCCACACGAGCGAGATCCACAGCGCCGGCGCGCCGATCCAGCGCGTTTCGTGCAGCAGCACGACGAAGACGGCCGCGACGATCGCCGCGCCGAGGTTCTGCACGGCGACGGCCGTGCGCAGGTCGTTCTGCGCGAGCTTGCCCTTCTGGTACAGCGAGCCGGCGGTGATCGAGCCGACCGACAGCACCGACACGGCGACGACGAACCACGCGGGCGCGGCGCCCGGCGGCGGCGCGACGCCGCCCGCGACCTTCGGCGCGAGCACGAGGGCGACGCCGGCGAGCCCGAGCGCCATCCCGAGCCAGCCGCGCGCGGGCAGCCGCTCGTTGAACAACGGCACGGCGAGCACGGCGGTGGCGAGCGGCTGCAGCGCGCCGAGCAAGGCCATCACGCCCGCGTTCAGCCCTTGCGCGACGGCCCAGTAGCTGGCGCCGAGATAGACGCCTTGCAGCAGCGCGCCGGCGATCAGATGCCGCGGCCATTCGCGGCGGGCCGGCCACGGCGCGCGTGCGACGAGCGCCACCGCGCCGAACAGCGCGGCCGTCCCCGCGAAGCGCGCGAGCAGGAACAGGTTCGGATCGGCGTAGGGCTTGATTGCCCGCGCGACGATGAAGCCGGTGGACCACAGCGCGACGAAAGCCGCGGCGACGAGCGAGGTAAACATGCGGAGCGGGCCGCGATACGGCCGGACGAATCGTGAAGTCGGTCAGTATCGGGCGAAGCGGTGCCGGCGTCTTGTCGGATTCTGCATTCGCTCACGGCGTGTGTGGAAGGCGTGCAGCGGCGATGCCCGGTGCGCTGCGTTCGCTGCTTTTGCTGCTTCGGCTCAACCGGCGGCAAGCGAGACAAGCGAGACAAGCGAGACAAGCGAGGCAGGCGGCGACCGCGTACGGAATGCATCGCGAGCGTGGCCGCGTACCGGCCGTTCGGATATCGGCGCACGGGTTGAACCGGCCACAGCATGACCGCGCGCCGTGGCGCGCGCCACGGAACGGAGTTCAGTCGAGCGAGAACGTGTCGAGCGGCTGGTTCGCGCGTGCGTCGGTCGCGAAGCGCGCGGCGAGCTGTTCATACAACCGGCGCGCCTCGTCGAGCGTCAGGTCGATCCAGTACGGATCGCCGGCGCCGTCGTTGAGTCGTTCCGGCGAAAACTGGATTTCGAGCACACTGCCTTTGCGATACATTGCGCAAGCTCCTTGATGGTCTGTCGTTCGGCGAAGCGCAGAGTGTAGCAACCGCATGACGCACCGATTCGCGCGCATCGGGCAATACAGAATTTCGTGTTCGTGTACCGCGGGTGAACCGCGGCCGCCGCCCACCGCGCCGTCGTCAAATGGCGGTCAAACGGCCGTAATACAATGGTCGGCTTACCCATTACCACTCGCCTCGGGCGCATTGCGATGCTGGCGGAACAACGTCATCAATACATTCTGTCGGAGCTTGGACGATCGGGTGCGCTGTCGGTCGCCGAACTCGTGCGCTCGCTGGACGTGTCGCGCGAGACCGTGCGGCGCGACCTGAACGCGCTTGCGGCGCGCGGCCTGCTCGTGATGACGCACGGCGGCGCGCTGGCGGCGGATCGCCGCGAGCCGAGCCTGTCCGAGCGTGAAGCGGCGAATGCCGAAGCGAAGCGCACGATCGGGCGGCGCGCGGCCGAATTCGTGCCCGACGACGCCTCGGTACTCATCGACTCGGGCAGCACGCCGCATGCGGTCGCGCTCGCGCTGGCCGACCGCCATCGGCTGTCGATCTACACGAATGACTGGCGCACCGCGTTCGTGCTCGCGCGGCGCAACGGCAATCGCGTGACGCTGCTCGGCGGCGAACTGTCCGACGACGAGGACGCGACCTTCGGCCTCGACACGATCCAGCAACTCGCGCAATACCATGTCGATTTCGCATTCGTCGGCGCGGGCGGCATCACGGCCGACGGCGACTGCACCGACTACTCGCGGCTTGCCGCCGAAGTGCGCAGCCGGATGATCGCGGCGGCCGGCACGGCGATCATCGTCGCCGACCATTCGAAGTTCGGCCGCGTGACGCCGGTGCGGATCAACGGCACGGCGGCCGCGCGCTACCTCGTCACCGAACGCACGCCGGACAAGGCCGTGCGCCGCGCGCTGAGCGCACGCGGGATCGAACTGCTCGTGTGCGACTGACGCGGCGCCGACACACAACGTTCATCGAACGGTCATCGCGCGGGAAGAACCGCCGCCGACACTGACCCATTCTTCTCGACCGGCCGGCGCGCCAGGAGCAAAGAATGACCGTCAGCGTACGCAGCTATCTTTCCCCGACCCTGGTCCTGCTGGCCTTCGACTGGCCCGATGCGGGTGCGCGCACCGACTTCCTCGGGTTCGCGATCCGGCGCACGCCGGGTTTCTGGTCGGCCGACGGCAGGACGCGCGCGCCGAACAGCTGGCTGCCGAACCGGCTCACATTCGATGGTCCGGCGGCCGATACGCAGGGCGATGCGCCGACCGATCAGGCGCCGATCCAGAAATTCATGTGGTGGGACGCACGCATCGATCCGCAGGATCGCGGTGCGTCGTTCCGCTACGACGTCTACCCGGTCGTCGGCACGCCGGCGAACCTGCAGGTGCTCGAGGCGCAAGCCGGCGTGTGCGACGTGGTGCTGCCCGCGCACATCGTCGACGGGGTCGGCACGTGGTTCAACCGCGCGGTGGTCAGTTCGCAGGCGTTCGCGAAGCAGGTAGCGGCGCTGGGCCTCGCGCCGAATGCGGCGCCGAGCGCGGCTCAGGCGCTGAAGCTGCGCACGTGGCTCGCGAACGACATGGAACAGGTGTTCGCGGAAATGCTCGGCCCCGCGTCGCGCGCGGTGTCGGCCGTCTATCACCTGACCGACCCGCTGTGGGCACTGCCCGCGTTCGAGGCATTCGGCCGCCAGCACGGCGAGGCATCGCTCGCGATCGTCTACGACGCACACGCGACCGCGCGCAAGGGCAAGCCGGCGCTGCCGTCGCCGAACCAGCCGGCCGTCGACGCATTGCAAGGGCTGGCGACGCTGGCGCCGCGCGACCGGACGCACATCATGCACGACAAGTTCATCGTGACCGACACGGCCGACACTGCAGCGAACGCTGCGCCCACGCGCGTGCTGACCGGTTCCGCGAACTTCACGACCGAAGGGCTGACGGAACAGGCGAATGTGCTGCACGCATTCGATTCGCCGGAACTCGCCGCGCTGTACAACGCGCGTGCGCATGCGCTGGCCGCGAATCCGCCGATCGCGGAGACGGCGCGGCTGTCGCCAGGCTGGTCGGCGCCGCTGACGGTCGGTAGCGCGCAGGTGCGCGTCGCGTTTTCGCCGGAGCCGGCCGGGCAGCGCACGGAAATCGATACGATCGTCGCCGCGATCGCGGCCGCACAGCATTCGGTGTCGTTCTGCCTGTTCATGCCGACCGACGCGGCGCTGCGCGACGCATGCTTCGCCGCCGGCGACCGCGGCCTGATGATGTTCGGCCTGGTGAACCGCATCAACGTCGGCAGCGCGACGAAGGCCGATGCCGCGCGGCACGACGGCCAGTCGCTCGACGCGGCGACGCTCGCGAACCTCGAGCTGTACCACCGCCAGCGCGATCGTCGCGACGTGATCGATGCCGCGTATTTCTCGCCGGCAACGGTGCCGCAGGGTTTCGAGCCGGAGCTGCGCCTCTTTCCGGGCGAGCCGGCGCCGGCCTATCCGCCGGTCGTGATCCATCACAAGTTCATCGTGATCGATGCGGAAGGCGCGAACCCGATCGTCTATACGGGTTCCGCGAACATGAGCCGCAATTCCGAGCAGTACAACGACGAGAACCTGCTCGAGATCCGTGATACGCGGATCGCCGCGATCTATCTCGCGGAATTCCTGCGGCTCTACGAGCACTACCGCGCACGGGCGCTGTCGATCGAGACGAAGCAGCGAGGCGCCGGTTCGCATCGGCAACTCGCGCTCGCGCCGGATGCGAGCTGGGCGAAGAAGTACTACGTGGCGGGCAGCCCGGAAGAGAAGGCGCGGATCGCACTGGCGTCGAGCGTGCCGGCCGACGCGATGGTCACGGCCGCCCGGCGTCGAGTGGCTTGAGCGGACGGACGCCGCGTGCATCCGGCTCATGCCCGTTGCACGCGGTGCGGTGTCGTTCGGGACATGTGCCGGACGGCGAGTTCATCGCTCGCCAGCCGGCCTTCGGTGGAATGGTGCCGTGGGCTTATGCGGCGACGTAGCGCAGCACGGAGTCGGCGATCGTCTCGCGATGCCGCGCGCGCAGGCGCGGCGCCGACGGATCGCGGCCGAACGCGGCACCGAACGTATAGCGGTTCGATACGCGATGGAAGCAGAACGAGCTGATCAGCAGGTGCAGGTCGAACGCGTCGATGTCCTTGCGGAACGCGCCGCTCGCCGCACCGCGCTCGAGCAGTTCCTCGAGCGTCTTGATGATGCTGACGTTGCGGTTCTTGAACGACTTCAGTTGTTCGAGATACTTCGCGCCGTGGATGTTCTCGATCGACACGAGGCGGACGAAGTCGCGATGCTTGTCGTGATAGTCGAACGTGAATTCGACGAGCCGTCGCATGCCTTCGCGCGGCTCCATGTCGCCGACGTGCAGTTCCTGCTCGAGTTCGCGGATGTCGCCGTACACCTTCTCCAGCACGGCCTCGTACAGGCCTTCCTTGCTTTCGAAGTAGTAGTAGAGCATCCGCTTCGTCGTGTTGGTACGCTCGGCGATCGCGTCGACGCGCGCACCGGCGAGGCCCATCGCGGAAAATTCCTGCGTGGCGACGTCGAGGATGTTGCGCTTGGTTTGCTCGGGATCGTATTTGCGCCGCGCATCGGTCGCAAGCGCGCGGCTTTCGGACGTGGCGGCCTTGCTTCCAGCTTTCATGTGACTTTGTTGTGGGTTCGCGGCGGCATGGAGAAACCATTCTAGCATGCGGGAAATCCCCGCCCGGCCGACCTTCCGCTCTAATCGGCCGCGCGGTTTCGACTGCTGTCCGTGTCGCTCAGCGCCGGCACGACGCGAGCGCGTCGCGGGCCTGGTATGCGGTGTACGTGAGTTGCGCGGCCGCGAGGCCTGCAAGCCCGAACGTACGCGTGAGCCCGAACGCGGCGAAGCCTTCCGGCACGGGTCGTTCGCCCGCCAGCGCGGCGGCGAGCGCTTCGCCGGCGACGGTGGTCGGCGCCATCCCGTGGCCGCCGAACGCGATCGCGTGCCACACGCCGTCCGCATCGCGGCCGATCTGCGGCATCTTGTGCCGCGCATAGCTCATCAGCCCGCCCCACGCATAGTCGACCTTCACGCCGTCGAGCTGCGGATATACGCGCAGCAGGTCGCGTCGCAGCAAGCGGGCGATCGCGTCTGGGCCGCGGTCGAGCACCGAGATGCGGCCGCCCCACAGGATCCGCGTGTCCTTCAGCGGACGGTAGTAGTCGAACGCGAAGCGGGTATCGTAGATCGCGTACGGCGCATCGATCGCATCCGGCAGCCGCGTGCCGAGCGGTTCGGTCGCGATCACGTAGGTCGCGATCGGCAGCACCGCGCGCTCGATGCGCGGCGACACGCCGCGCGCATAGCCGCCGCCCGCGAACACGACGTCCTTCGCGCGCACCGTGCCCTGCGCCGTGCGCACGACGTAGCCGGCGCCTTCGCGTGCGATGCCGAGCGCGGCCGAGCGTTCGTACACGCGTGCGCCGCCGCGCGACGCGGCCGCGGCCACGCCGAGCACGTACTTGAGCGGATGGAAGTGGAACGCGTTCGGCTCGAACAGGCCGCCGTAATAGCGCTGCGTCTTGAGCCGCGCGCGCAGCGCGTCGGTTGCGACCGGTTCCCAGTCGACGTTGAATTCCTGCTTCATCAGCGTGCGCACGCCGTCGAGCCGCGACGGATCGTCGAACCAGTTCGCGAGCATCACGCCTTCGTCGACGATGTCGCAGTCGATGCCGTAGCGGGCGATCCGCGCGCGGATCAGGTCGACCGCATCGACGGTGAGGCGATACAGCCGGCGGCCTTCGTCGCGGCCGAGCGTGCGCAGCAGATCCGCGTTGTCGAGGCTGTAGCCGCCGAACACGAAGCCGCCGTTGCGGCCCGACGCGCCGAAGCCGACCCGTTCGCCGTCGAGCACGACGACATCGTGCACGCCGCGCTCGACGAGGCCGAGTGCCGTGCAAAGGCCGGCGAGGCCACCGCCGACGATGCAGACCTGCGTGTCAATCGTGCCGGTCAGTTGCGGGTAGGGCTGGCGGGTAACGGTGGCTTCGTAGAAGTTCTGCATGCGGGTTCGGTGACTCGTAACGACGAAAAAACGGGCGGCGCGCGTCGATCTTGCCTGAACGCGCGCGCCGCGTCGAATGGGGTTTTCTTTGCAGCGGTCGCCGGGTTGGGGCGGCTTGCGCTGCGCGACGGGCGTCAGGCGCCCGGCGTCGGGTTGGCCGGGCTGGTGATGTAGGCCGGATAGCCGGCGTCGGCCTGTTCGGTAGCGTCGGGCGTTGCGTTGCGCTCGATCCACGGCGCGATTTCCATGTCCTCGTAGCGCACCAGCCGGCATTTGCGCACCAGCGCGTAGCCGAGCCAGATCGCGAGGAAGAACGGCAGCCCGATGTAGGTCGCGGCGATGCCGGCCCAGTCGATCTTGTCCGCGAGGAACGCCTGGTAGTCCTGGCCGAGCGCGACGATGGCGCACAACGCGAACGCGAACAGCGGGCCGAACGGGAACCACTTCGACCGGTACGGCAGTTGTTCGAGCCGGTAGCCCTGCTTCAGGAAGCCCTTGCGGAAGCGGTAGTGGCTGACCGCGATGCCGAGCCACGTGATGAAGCCGGCCATGCCCGACGTGTTGAGCAGCCACAGGTAGACGGTTTTGTCGCCATACAGCGACGTGAGGAAGCACAGTGCGCCGACGGCGGTCGTCGCATACAGCGCGTTGCGCGGCACGCCGCCCGGCGACACCTTCGCGAACAGCTTCGGCGCGCGGCCTTCGACCGCGAGGTTGTAGAGCATCCGCGTCGACGCGTACATGCCCGAGTTGCCGGCCGACAGCACGGCGGTCAGGATCACCGCGTTCATCACGCCGGCCGCGAACGCGAGGCCCGCGTGGCGGAACACCAGCGTGAACGGGCTCACGCCGATGTCGGTCACGTCGCTTTTCAGCAGGCTCGGGTCGGTGTACGGAACCAGCACGCCGATCACGAAGATCGCGAACACGTAGAACAGCAGGATGCGCCAGAAGATCTGGCTGACCGCGCGCGGGATCGTCGTGCGCGGGTTCTCCGATTCGCCGGCCGCGACGCCGATCATTTCGGTGCCCTGGAACGAGAAGCCCGCGATCATCGCGACGCCGAGCATGGTTGCCCAGCCGCCGGCGAACGGCGCGTCGCCGATCGTGAGGTTGCTCCAGCCGGCGCTCGGGCCGCCCTGCATGATCCCGAAGATCATCAGCAGGCCGACGCCGACGAACGCGAGCACCGTCAGCACCTTGATCAGCGCGAACCAGTATTCGGCTTCTCCAAAGCCGCGCACCGACAGCGCATTGAGCGCGAAGATCAGCGTGAGGAAGATCGCACTCCACCAGACGCCCGGCACGTGCGGGAACCAGTAGTTCATCACGAGCTGCGCGGCGACGAGTTCCACCGCGAGCGTCACGGCCCAGCTGTACCAGTAGTTCCAGCCCAGCGCGAAGCCGAAGCCTTCGTCGACGAATTTCGAGCCGTAGGTCGCGAACGAGCCCGATACCGGCATGAACGCGGCCATTTCGCCGAGGCTCGTCATCAGGAAATAGACCATCAGGCCGATCATCATGTACGCGAGCATCGCGCCACCGGGGCCGGCCTGCGAGATCGACGCGCCGGACGCGACGAACAGGCCCGTGCCGATCGAGCCGCCGATCGCGATCATTCGCAGATGGCGCGCCTGCAGGCTGCGGTGAAGGGACGGCTTCGCGGGCGGCGAGCCGGACGGACGGGGCGAGTCGGTGCGGGCATCTGAATGCATGGCGGGTGCTGGGCGCTGTCTCCGGGATTGTTTTTTGGCTACGAAGTGCGACGCGTCGCCGGCCGCGCAGCGGTGGTGCCAGCGGGACCGATCTGGATCGGTCGGGCCGCGGTCGGTCGGGCCGCGATCGGTCGCGCCGCGATGCGTGTCGCCTTCGTCTGTCCTGCGGCCGCTGCGGGCGGCCGTCGGTGGGCCGGGTGCGGTGCACCTCGACGTGGCCCCGATTGTGGGTGCGCGCCGCGGGGCCGGCAAACGATTTTTCCGCACAGGGTGATGCAGCTTTGTCATCAAGTGGGAGCACGGCCGCACACGCCACGGTGGCCCGGCTACCGGCCATGGATACGTCCCATACTCGCGTCGAACCAGGCGGACTCGTCCGGCCCGGTTGTTGCGTTTTCGGAATGAAGTCGTGAGTTAATATCAATAGCGGCCCGGCTTGTGGCCACCGACAATGTGTCTCATGGATCGTGCCTTGCGAGGCGGGTGCGCGCCGTCCGGCCGGGCTTCCGGCGGCGGCGCGGCGCGATGCGCCGTGCGGCGCACCGGGCCTGCCGCGCTGCGCATCCGCTTGCACAGGGCGCGCTAACGCGCTCCAATCGAATCACGCGGGCGGCGTCGCCGCCGCACCGATTAATCTGTCCCTGAAGAGGAAGTGATGCAATTCAACGATATTCTTGCCGCGCTCGACATCGATCTCGCCCAGTGGAAAGGCAATGCGCTGACCGCGCGTTCGCCGCTCGACGGCGCGACGCTCGCGACGCTGGCGGTTGACTCGCCTGCCGACGCCGAGCGCAAGATCGACGCCGCGCACGACGCATTCCTCAAGTGGCGCACGGTGCCGGCACCGGTACGCGGCGAACTCGTGCGCGTGTTCGGCAACGTGCTGCGCGAGCACAAGGCCGAGCTCGGCCGCCTCGTCACGCTCGAAGCCGGCAAGATCACGTCGGAAGGCCTCGGCGAAGTGCAGGAAATGATCGACATCTGCGACTTCGCGGTTGGCCTGTCGCGCCAGCTGTACGGCCTGACGATCGCGTCGGAGCGTCCGGGCCACCGGATGATGGAGACGTGGCACCCGATCGGCGTGTGCGGTGTGATCTCGGCGTTCAACTTCCCGGTCGCGGTGTGGGCCTGGAATGCGGCGCTCGCGTTCGTGTGCGGCGATTCGGTCGTGTGGAAGCCGTCTGAAAAGACGCCGCTCACCGCGATCGCTTGCCATGTGCTGCTCCAGAAGGCGCTCCGCGAGTTCGAGAAGACGCATCCGGGCGTCGCGCCGGCGGAGCTGAGCCAGTTGGTGCTCGGCATGCGCGATGTCGGCGAGGCGCTGACGGCGTCGAAGAAGGTGCCGGTCGTCAGCGCGACGGGTAGCGTGCGGATGGGCCAGGAAGTCGCGAAGGTGCTGAGCCAGCGCCTTGCGCGCGGCATCCTCGAACTTGGCGGCAACAACGGGATGATCGTCGCGCCGAGCGCGGATCTCGACCTCGTGGTGCGCGCCGTCACGTTCGCGGCGGTCGGCACGGCCGGCCAGCGCTGCACGACGCTGCGCCGCCTGATCGTGCATCGCAGTCTCGTCGAGCAACTGCTGCCGCGCATCGAGAAGGCTTATGCGTCGGTGAAGGTCGGCAACCCGCTTGAAGAAGGCACGCTGGTCGGCCCGCTGGTCGACCGTGCGTCGTTCGACGCGATGCAAAAGGCGCTGGCCGATGCACGCGAGCAGGGCGGCGAAGTGAAGGGCGGCGAGCGCGTCGACGTCGGTCACGCGGATGCGTACTACGTGCGTCCGGCGATCGTGCGGATGCCGAAGCAATCGGCGGTGGTCGAGCGCGAGACGTTCGCGCCGATTCTCTACGTGATGGTCTACGACAACTTCGACGATGCGATCGATGTGCACAACGCGGTGCCGCAAGGTCTGTCGTCGGCGATCTTCACGAACGACATGCGCGAGGCCGAGCAGTTCATGTCGGCAGCGGGCAGCGATTGCGGGATCGTCAACGTGAACATCGGCACGAGCGGCGCGGAAATCGGCGGCGCGTTCGGCGGAGAGAAGGAAACGGGCGGCGGCCGCGAGTCGGGTTCGGATGCGTGGAAGGCTTATATGCGACGCGCGACGAACACGATCAACTACAGCCGGCAGTTGCCGCTGGCGCAGGGGGTGAAGTTTGATGTTTGATGCCGGGGTGGGATTGGCGTGTTGTTGACGCTGATTTCATCGGGCGACTGATGTCGCGTTGTTATCGCTTGAAACGGGAAAGCCGGCCATGAGCCGGCTTTTTTGTTTTCCGGTGCGGTGATTGACTGGGACGGGTGGCTTCGGGATGTTTTCGCGTGAGTGGATTCGTTGATAGCGTGTCGGAGATAAGTAATCGTACAAGTACGGAATTTTCGCATTATTTTTGATGTTTCGTATGTGTATGAAAATAAGGCGATTTCTTGTTTTCTTTCAATTCTTTCTATATCTTCATGGCATTGAGTCTGATCAGTGACTAGTGTGATTTTAGGATTCTGTTTGGTAACGTTCCGACACATTGATTAGGTATACGTATGAAATGGCGGCTGGAATCAAGAGGCCATAGACGCGCTAGCGGGCGCGAAGAGGAGGCACGCCGTCGGCCGCTATTGATTGTGAAAGAAGGAGGCACTGGGCCTCGAAATATCCCTTCCTTCTTGATCGAGTTATCGTCGAAGTCCCGCACTAACGACTTTGCATCTCGCGGGCGCGCTGATTGCGTTGTTTTTTCTATGAGTGGAACTTTGTGGCGATAAGCCGATCGCGCATTTTGCCGAGTTTGATCGGGCCGTTTCTTGCGGGTGGAGCTGAGGTTATCGCTATCGAGGCTGGCCGACTGCGATTTTCATTGCATTGCGCTGCACTTTATTTGTGAAGATGAGTAGATCGTGACAGGTTCTGAGCTTGGCAGATGGAATGTGCTTGGTTCGGTGAGGGGCCAAAATCGCGCCGCATAAAACGACTACCTCGTGGCTATATTTGATTGGTTATCTATGTGAAATGTGAGTGCAAATAAGGATAATTCGCGATTTTTAATCGCAGGGGGGGCTCAGTGTCGGTAGATTGGGGTGTTATGAGGGGCGTTTTTGTTTTATTAATGCTTCAATTTATTTTATCAGCTTGCGTCATTAATTCCGTGAGGGATCGCCCTGTCAGATCGCAAAAAAGCTTTCTGATCGATATCAAGATTGTTGTGGATTCTGGCGATCTTGAAAACGTTGAATTCGTTAGGGATAAGCTACGGATTGACTGCGGTATTGGCCAGAAGGAGCCAGTTCGAGATAGAGAGGGGACAATCAAAGGGTATGGGGTCGATGTGAAATGTACTGCATCCTCTAAAGAATACGAGAAGGAAGGAAATTTTTATTATGGGCTGTTTTGGCCCGCCGGGGCGGATTTCTATAGGGCCGGATTGTCGCTCCCAATTGATGGTAAGGCGATATGTGTCACTCCGTACGATCTTCTCGAAGTGTTTGGTGATGTTGAAAAATATCCGACTTCTCATTGGAATTCGTGGTCGTATATGTATAAAAAAGATGGCATGAATTCAAGGGTGGTTTTTTCGATTGACAGAGGTGGCTGTGTCGGTGGTGTTTATATTTCTATGAATCGAGAGAGAAGGTGAGCAGAATGGTGGAGATTCTCGAGTAGATATTCGTAAGAATTGATGAAATGCATGGCGTATCTGATCGACGATAGGTGATGCGAAAATACTTGCGAACACATCCAGTTGTTTTCAGAAGTGCTGGTGATGGTGTCGTTGAAAAAAGTCTCGGCGGATTGCGGATTTTGTGTTATGCGTTCGCCGCATATTTCCGGTTGTCAATGAGGCAATGGAAAGTTCCACTTTCCCTGGCGTGAAGGGTGTCTATTTTTCTATTGTGTATGCGCTCTTGTCTGTGAGGATATTTGATTCGGCTCGCGCTTTCTATGTGGACAGAGGCTATGCGATGGCCGTAATAATAAAATCATTTTTTGAAGAAGTGATTTTTTGTCGGCCGGGGTGGTGTTTTTCTCTGCTTTTGGGGTGGTTGATGTGTTGTTTGGGCGGCCGTGCTACGAAATAAATGTTCTTGCGATTTCAGAATCTAAATTTTGCTCGGATTGATTGATCCTATATTTGCAGGCGGCGCAGAAGGATTCGGTGTGGCGGCGCGTCTTGCGTGGATGTTCATCTTTCTTTAGCGGGTGTTTTTAAAAACAAGGAGGTAAGAAATGGCGTGGAATGAACTCGAAAGTTGGGACGCGATTTGGACGGCAGGCGAAGGTGTTAAGACTGCGCTAAAAAAAACCGCCGGTGTGGGCAGTGGAAAATAACGGCGCGGAACCCAGGGACGTCCTCGGTTTTATGATCGAGATCTATCGCGTGAATCCAGCGCTCTTGGTGCTGCACCTTGCTGGCGCGTTGATCGCATGGTTCGCGCCGGACGATGCATTAACGCGTTGGCCATATCTGCGAATTGTAGTGAAAGGCATTGGGGAAATATTCCCGCTGGTTTTTAATGCGATAAAGGAATCTGAATTTCCGGATATCACGGCGCTTTATTTTGCGCTGATGTTGATCGCGGTTCCGCTTAGATTTTGGGTTGCGATTCGTATTTGTTGCTCGTATCGAGATCGGGTCGTAAATCAGTACTCGAAATTTTCGTTTGCAAGAAAAATTTACTCGGTGACCGTTGTTTTTGCATTTGCAGGAATGGGGTTGTTTTCGCTTTTCATTGCTGGTTATTATTTTGAGTGGAATTTCGTGGCGGTAAGTCGATCGCGCCTGTGGTTGGGATTTATCGGACCGTTGTTTGCCGGCGGCGCTGATATTACGGCAATTGCTGTTGGCTCAGTCGTGATTTTCATAACGTTGCGCAACAAATTTACGCGCAAAGAGGAGTAGAACATGGCTTGGTATGAGTTGGACGCATGGGATGCGTTGGGTGTGGCGGGGGAGGGAATTAAGGCCGCATTGCAAAAAGCTGCTACGCAAATGGAACATGTTGCGAGCAATGCGGTGCATCTTTCTAAGGATGCCGCCGCTCGCGCCCAGTATGCACGAGCGGTGTCGCAGAGCTTGGATGAATTAAGCAACGCAACGCTCAAGGCACTGGATAACGTTGATCGGAGTCGACTCGATGCGCAGCTCGTGGCTCGCGTTGAGACCATGCGAACAGAGCTTGGAAAGATGGAGTCTTTTTCTAAGATTGCACAGGAGGCGGACTCTGCTGCAAAATTAATGTCGGGATTCGGGCGGCAATTGGGGGGTGTTATTTCAGCCAGCCAGTTGCTGTGGACTATCAAAGATCCTAATGCGTCTTCCTTTGAAGTTGGACGTACCGCTATTGGAGTATTGGGTGGAATGCTGGGAGGTGCAATGGCGGGGGCGCTCGCGGCATCGGCACTACCCAGTGCGACAGTGTTGGTTGGCGTTACGTCCGTTATGGGGGGACTATTTTGGGCCAGAGCAGCTGAAACCGCCTGGAAGCAATACATTGCCCCAAGCATTCTTGATTGGAGTGCTGGTAACAGCCCACTTTTCCGCGATGAAGTGTCGCGCACCATCGACCGTGTGATGGGGGTGTCGTCGTCCGGCGTTACCGTGACTAGCACTCGCACCGATGGAGCCTGGAGTATCACGACGTACAGCAATGGTGCCGAGATAAAAATGTCTACCCTGTCGTTGGAAGATTATCGCCCGGGATTCGAGCCAGGATACATTGGGGTCGGGGGCGAGTGGGTAGGATACTCAATCCAGATTACCACGCCCAATGGAAAGGGTGGTCATACCGTCCAGTACATCGGACAGTCCGGCACGGTCACGAAAACCGATATTAACGGCGACGGCGTATTCACCTATGTCGAGAAACAAACCCGCCTCGGCGACGGCGCCAGCGTAATCCGCGAAGACACCAACGGCGACGGGGTTGCGGACCGCAACTTCGTCGTGAACGGCGGCCAACGCTACGACTTGTCCAACGTCCGCGATGCCGCCTTTGCCGACAGCCTGCTGTCACGATATCGCGCCACCGGGCTGCTGAGCGGCACGAGTTTCCTCGACCTGAGCCAGATCATTTCCCGAACGCTGACCTACGGCGGTCGAAACGGCTACGGTTTCACGATGCCGTCCGGCTGGTACAACCCGATCGGTGCATTCTACGAAGCCAAAAGCGCCGCATTCGACAAAGCCGCCTCCATTGCCGACAAGACGCCTGTCCTGCTCGACGCGAACCGATGGGGTGTGGGCGTCAGCGCGCTCCAGTCGCGCGACGCGAACCGCGACGGCAAGCTGACCGGCGCGGAACTGGACGGGCTGCAAGTCTGGATCGACGCGAACGAAGACGGTATCGGCGACGCAGGTGAATTCAGGTCGCTGGCGCAAGCCGGGATCAGCGAGATTCGCGCCGTCGACTACGACGTCATCACGCGGGGTAACCACCACCACGCATCGGCACCTGCCGCGGCGCCGTGGAAACCCTCGGAAGCATCGCAACCCGGTCGAATGTATCTGGCCCCGGCCGTTCCGCTCTCGAACTATCGATGGCTGCGCGACAACGAGAAGGTCTATTGGATCAATAACAATGACTTTATCTTTTTCGGCCCCAATCAGATCAAGGTCAGTCCTTCCAATCGGAGCTATCTCATCGGTACCGACGGGGACGACGTATTCGATGCGAATTACTACGCTGCTTATGGCCACTGGATCAACAGCAATCTGCTCGTCAACTTCCTCGCAGGCGACGGCAACGACATGATGGGTGGCAGCAGCCGCGACGACAACCTGTGGGGCGGAACGGGTAACGACACGCTGTTCGGCTATGAGGGTAACGATCGGCTCTATGGCGAAGAGGGCGACGACGAGCTGAACGGCGGCGCCGGCAACGACGTGCTCGATGGCGGAGCCGGTAACGACAGGCTGTTCGGCCAGGTCGGTAACGACATCATGAACGGCGGCGACGGCGATGACATCATGATGGGTTTTACCGCATCGAACGAAAGCAAGCAAACCCTGGCCTGGGGCGAAACGGATGACGACGTCATGTACGGCGGCGCAGGTAACGACCGGATGTGGGGTGGCGTCGGCCACGACTACATGGACGGTGGCGACGGGGCGGACTTCGTGAGCGGCGGGGACGGAAACGATACGGTGTTCGGCGGCGCGGGGAACGATGAACTGCATGGTGACGCAGGCAACGACCGGCTTCTTGGAGACGCCGGCAACGATCGCATTTTCGGCGAGGCCGGGGACGATGTGCTTTGGGGCGGCGAGGGCGATGACGTGCTGGTCGGCTTCACCGCCAGCAACGATGCGAAGCAAATGTTGTCGTGGGGTGAATCCGACAACGACGTGCTGTATGGCGGCAACGGCAACGATGCGCTGTATGGAGGTCTCGGCAACGACTACCTCGATGGCGGCAACGACAACGATTTTCTCGACGGTGGCGATGGCGACGATCGGCTCTTTGGCGGCGCGGGCGACGACGAACTGAACGGCGGCAACGGCCACGACGCGCTTTCCGGAGAAACCGGTAACGACAAGATTTTCGGCGGCGCAGGCAACGACACGATCTGGGGCGGCGACGGCGACGATATTCTGGTCGGCTTTACGGCCAGCAATGACGCGAAGCAGTCGCTGGCCGCGTGGGAAACCGACGACGATACGATCTACGGCGGAGCCGGAAATGATCTGATTCTGGGCGGTCTCGGCAACGATCTGCTCCACGGCGACGCCGGCAATGATGAAATTCAGGGTGGCGACGGCCACGACAAGATTTATGGCGGCGATGGCAACGACCGACTGTTTGGCCAGGTCGGGAACGACATTCTGTACGGTGGCGCAGGCGACGATTTGCTGGTGGGCTTTACCGGCAACAACGAGGCGAAGCGGACGCTAGGTCCCGGCGAGACCGACAATGACTATCTCTACGGTGGAGAGGGAAATGACACGCTCCTCGGAGGTCTGGGCGACGACTATCTCGACGGCGGGGCCGGCGCGGATCACATGGAAGGCGGCGAGGGCAACGATACTTATATCGTGAACAGCGTCAATGACGTGATTCTCGAATACGCCAACGAGGGTTACGACACGGTAATCAGCAGCGCGAACTACATTCTCAACGCCAACCTTGAAGAGTTGAGACTCGTCGAGGGATTCAACATCAATGGCACGGGCAATGCGCTCGATAACCGGATCGTCGGCAACAGCGCAGACAACATCCTCGATGGTGTTACCGGTGCCGACACGATGATCGGCGGAAAGGGAAACGATACCTACTACGTCGATAATGTTGGCGACCGCGTCGTCGAATTTGCCGGCGAGGGCATCGATACGGTGCAGAGCAAGATCAGCTATACGTTGGGCGAACACGTCGAGAACCTGAACCTGCTGGATTTCGGCAAGCCGGAAAAAGGGCTCGTCGATGGCGTGGCCGTTCACGTCTACGGATACCCGAAAGCCAACGAGCTGGATTACATGCAAGGCGACGCGGTTCCGAGGTTCCAGGGAACGTGTGCGCTGACGTCGATCGCGAATTTGCTCACGCAGACCGGAACGCCGACTACCGAGGGAGACGTCGTCCGGCGCGCAATCGACAACCAATGGGCCGTCACCAGCCCGGCCGCAACGGACTACCAGCGAGGCGGATCGAATTACGTTCAACAGCAGGCACTGCTCAAGAGTTACGGCATTGCAAACAATCTGCTTGCCGGATACGACGAGCATGCGGTCGCGAATCTCATCCGCAGTGGTCGTGGCGTGATACTGGCGCTGAACTCGGGTCGACTTTGGGAAGACAGCGCGTATCTCGATGGCGGCGGCGTGAATCACGTCGTAACCGTGACGGGTGCAGTTTATGGAGACGCCGACGGCGAGCTCAAAGGCTTCTATATTGCAGATTCGGGCCGCCAGCGCATCAGCGACATGACGCGTTACATCAGCCTTCAGGAGTTTCGGGCGGCCGCCGACGTACCGAATGCCTACGCGATCTACACGGCCGAGGCGCTGAAACTGTGGAACGAGGACATTGACGGCACAGGTAACGCACTCGACAACACGATCATCGGCAACCGGGGCAACAACGTGCTGGATGGCGGTGGCGGCAATGACATCCTGGTCGGCGGCCTGGGCAACGATACCTATCGATTCGGTCGCGGATCTGGCCGCGACACGTTCCACGACGACGACGAAACGCTCGGCAACAGCGATGTGATCAGCATCGGGGCAGGCGTATCGGCGGATCAATTGTGGTTCCGTCACGTCGGCAATGATCTGGAGATCAGTATCCTCGGCACCAGCGATACCGCGACGGTTCGCGACTGGTACCTGGGCGCACGGTATCAGATCGAGCAGATCCGGGTAGACGACGGTCGGACGCTCGTCAACGCCGATGTCGAGAAGCTGGTACAGGCCATGGCGGTATGGTCGCCGCCGGCCGCTGGGGCGGTCTCGCTGTCCCCGGAGCATCAGGCCGCGCTTGCGCCGACGCTGGCTACGAGCTGGCGTTAATTCCGGTTTCCGAAGGTCAATCCGTCCGGTTGCGCATTTCGTGACCGGACGGCCTGCTGCCGGCCGTATCGCATTTCTTCCTCGCCTCGCGTTCCCTTCATGGACAGTTCCATTCTCCTGCCTCCAGCGGCGTCTCCGACGCAGGAAGTCGACTCCGGTCTCGCCGTCGTTCTGACGATGGCCAGCCTGCACGGCATCGCAGCCGACGAAGCCGCGTTGCGACATGAATTCGGCTTCGGCCGTTTCGATACTCAAACAATCTTGCGAGCCACGCGTTCCCTCGGCATGACGGCCAAGGTCGTTCAACAGAATCTCGAACGACTGGATCGGGCGCCTTTGCCCGCGGTCGCACGGGCGAAAGACGACGGTGGCTATTTCGTGGTCGCGCAGTATCAGGCAGGGGATGGAACGCGCACGCCTCGAACGCTTGTCCAGTTTCCAGGTGAAGCGCCTATCGTGCTGACGCGCGAGCGTCTGCTGGAAATCTGGACGGGCGAGCTCATCTATTTCACGAGCAAGAACAGCATTGCAGGTACCCTCGCGCGTTTCGATTTCAGCTGGTTCATTCCGGCAATCGTCACATACCGGAAGCTGTTGGGCGAGGTCCTCGCGATCTCTCTCGTGTTGCAGTTGATTGCGCTCGCCACGCCGCTCTTCTTCCAGGTGGTGATGGACAAGGTGCTGGTCAACCACGCGATGAAGACGTTGAACGTGATCGCCGTGGGCCTGATTTGCGCGACGCTATTCGAGGCGGCGCTTTCAGGGATACGAACCTGGGTTTTTGCGCATACGAGCAGCAAGATCGACGTCGAGCTCGGCGCGCGGCTCTTTCGTCATCTGTTGGCATTGCCGCTGGCGTGGTTTCAGGCGCGCCGTGTCGGCGATTCTGTCGCCCGTATTCGCGAGCTGGAGAACATTCGCGCGTTCCTCACCGGCAACGCCGTGACGCTGGTGATGGACCTCGCGTTTTCGTTCGTTTTCCTCGGGGTGATGCTCTGGTACAGCGCGTGGCTTACGTTGATCGTCGTTGTTTCGATTCCGCTCTACATGCTGCTGTCGGTCGTGTTTACGCCGATCATTCGGCGGCGTCTGAACGAGAAATTCAATAAAGGCGCCGAGAATCAGTCGTTCCTCGTTGAGACCATCAGCGGAATCGATACGGTCAAGGCGATGGCACTCGAACCGCGCTGGACGGATCGATGGGACCGTCAACTGGCCGCTTACGTGAGTGCGGGCCTGTCGGCGACCAACGTTGCCACGATTGCAAGCGGCGGCGTGACATTGATCAGCAAGCTGGTGACCGCGGCGATCATGTGGCTGGGCGCCACGCTGGTGATCGACGGCAAGTTGACCGTCGGCGAGCTCGTCGCGTTCAACATGCTGGCCGGGCAGGTGTCCAGTCCGATACTGCGTCTCGCGCAGTTGTGGAACGACTTTCAACAGGTGGGGATTTCGATGGGGCGCCTCGGGGATATCCTGAACACGGCTCCCGAAACCGCCGCCAAAAAGACGCGAGTGCCACGTCTCGACGGCGCGATCGAATTCGACCAGGTGTCGTTTCGCTACCGGCCGGATGCGAGTGATGTCATCCGGCAAGTCTCCGTCAGGATCGCGGCGGGGGAGGTCATCGGAATCGTCGGCCGCTCCGGGTCGGGCAAAAGCACGCTGACCAAGCTCGCGCAGCGGCTCTACGTGCCGGATCGCGGGCGCGTGCTCGTCGACGGGCACGATATTGCCGTGATCGATACGGCGAGCCTCCGCCAGCAGATTGGCGTTGTTCTGCAGGAAAACACGCTGTTCAATCGTTCGGTACGGGACAACATCGCGCTGGCTCGACCCACTGCGTCCATCGATGCGGTGATCGGTGCGGCGAGGCTGGCCGGCGCACACGAGTTCATCTGCGAGCTTCCGGAGGGTTACGACACGCTCGTCGGCGAGCAGGGCGCCGGGCTCTCGGGCGGCCAGCGGCAGCGAATCGCCATTGCCCGCGCATTGATGACCGATCCACGCATCCTGATATTCGACGAGGCGACGAGCGCGCTCGACTACGAATCAGAAGCCGTCATACAGGCCAACATGCGGGACATCTGCGCGCGGCGCACGGTTCTGATCATTGCGCATCGGCTCTCGGCGGTGCGCGATGCCGACCGGATTCTCGTGATGGACCGCGGGCAAATCGTGGAAAGCGGCACGCACGACGCACTGCTGAACATACAGGATGGCATCTACGCACACCTGTATTCGCTGCAACAGGGCAATCGCGACGCACCGGAGGCGCGGACATGAGCATGCGACAGCAGGCAGGGGCGTGGCGTGAACTGGTCGGGCGTTACCGCGATGTCTGGCGTCACTGCTGGAAGCAGCGCCATCGGATGACGTTGCCGGCATTCAATGCGAACGAGGCCGAGTTTCTGCCGGCGGCGCTGTCTGTCCAGGCGACACCTGTCTCGCCGGCGGGCCGGTGGGTCGCGCGCATTCTCATCCTGCTTGTGATGACGGCGATCGTCTGGTCGTATTTCGGGAAAATCGACATTGTTGTCGACGGCGGCGGCAAGATCATTCCGTCCTCCCGGACGAAGACGCTGGCGGCGGTCGAGGTCGCCAGCGTGCGAGCGCTGCACGTGCGCGACGGACAGGTCGTGAAGGCTGGCGACGCACTGATCGATCTCGATACGCGCGTGATCGACGCCGAACGTCAACGGGCGGACGGCGACCGGCTGAATGCGGTACTGCAAGCCGAGCGTGCCCGGGCGTTGATCGACGCGATCGACACGGGCCGACAGCCTCGGCTGGCGGGTGTGGAGGGTGTGTCGCCCGAGCGTCGGCGCGAGGTCGAGCGGCATCTGCTGGATCAATGGCGCGATTTCGTCGCGCGACGGGACCGTCTCGACAGCGAAGTACAGAGGTACGGTCAGGCCGCTCCGCTTGCGGCGCGTCGTGCGGACGATTACGCCAAGTTGATGGAGACCCGTGACGTTGCGGAGCACGCGTGGATCGAGGCCGAACAGCAGCGCATCGATACGGCGGGACAGCTTGCGGATGCGCGTCACCAACGCGCGGCTCTCGTGGCGGAGACGCGACGGAATGCCCAGGATGCGTTGAACGATGCGCAGCGTATCGTGGACGCGTCGTCGGGCGACATGCGGCTTGCGGAGGCACACGGCGAACTGCTGCGCCTGACCGCGCCGATCGACGGAACCGTGCAGCAGCTTGCCGTCCATACCATTGGGACAGCGGTGCCGGCCGCGCAACCGCTGATGCAGATCGTGCCGCGAGAGGGGCCGGTAGAAATGGAAGCATTCGTCGACAACCGGGATATCGGCTTCGTCAAGGAAGGCCAGGCCGCCAGCGTGAAGATCGACGCATTCGAGTACACGAAATACGGCACGTTGTCGGCGACCGTGAGTCATGTCTCGCGCGATGCGATAGACGACGACAAGAAGGGACTCGTCTACTCGGTCAGGATCATGCTTGATCGTTCGGTGCTGGCGGTAGACGGTCGCGAGATCGCACTGTCGCCGGGTATGTCGGGCAGTGCGGAGATCAGAACCGGTACGCGGCGGGTAATCGAATATGTGCTGTCGCCGGTGCTGCAGCATGCGCGGGAGAGTTTGCGTGAGCGATAACGGCATGAAAGGGAGCGGGATGCGCCGCTGGATCTACGCTTTGATGTTCGTTTCGTTTGCATGCGCCGCGGAAACGCGTGGCGTGCCGGATGGCTTCGTCGATCCGTTGCTGACTCGTCCGCCAGTACTGGATGCGGAGCCGCGATTACCGGGCGACGACATGCCGATTGCGTGTCCTTCATCCCTGGACCTGACGAAGCCGCTGACGATTGGTGATGCCGTTGACCTCGCGCTGTGCCACAACCCGCGCATTCGAGTGGCGTGGGCATCGATCAAGATCCAGGCCGCTGCGCTGGGTGAAGCGAGAGCGGCATGGCTACCCACCGTCAACGGATCGATCAGCCAACTGGCAACCTATAACCGATATCATGACGCGCGGACGATGAATACGCACGGCGTCGGCAGAACAATGAATGCAAACCTGAGCTGGCGATTGCTCGACTTTGGCGGCCGGACCGCGAACCGCATCGCAGCACAGCAACTGCTGACGGCCGCGTTGGCTGGTCACGATGCCTCGATGCAAAAGGCGGTCGTGGATGTCATAGGCGGCTATTTGGATCTCCAGAATGCACAAGCGGCGCGTGCAGCGCGTACCGAGTCCGCGGCACTGGCCGAGTCGACATTGCGTGCGTCGCGTCAGCGGTTGGCCAGGGGCGTAGCATCACGAGCAGACGTATTGCAGGCAGAAACGGCATGGGCCAAGGCGATATTGGCTGCGCGGCGAGCGGACGGGGACGTGGCGCGCGCGCGTGCGGAGCTGGTCTTTGCGGCAGGGCTGCCTGCGGGTACGCGAATCGAAGTCGAGGCGGCAGTCGTACCGGTTGCGTTGGATGCGGAACGCCAGCTAAGCGACTGGCTTCGCGCTGCGGAGGGAGCTCATCCGGAAATCCGGGTGGCGCGGGCCAAATGGAAGGCTGCGGAAGCGAAGGTGACGACCGCACGGTCAGAGGGCATGCCGACGCTGGATCTGAGCGGGACGTTGTCCCGGAACGGCTACCCGAATCAGGGGTTGCAGTCGGTACGTGCGACGCAAACCAGCATCGGCCTGACTTTGACGATTCCGTTCTTTGACGGTTTTTCTCGCACGTATCGGATTCGTGGCGCGCAGGCTCAGGCCGAACTGGCGCAGGCACAGCTTCTCGATACGCAGCAGCAGATTCTGCGTGACGTGCTGAAGGCCCATGCCGATGCGGAGACGACGGCGGATAACCTGGATGCGTCTGCGCGCTTGCTGGCTGCCGCGGAAGCGGCGCTGACATCGGCACGCAATCGTTACGCGTTCGGCGCAGGAGATATTCTGGAACTGCTGTCGGCACAAGCGGCCCTTGCCGATGCCCGCCAGGAACGGGTGCGAACGCTGGCCGAGTGGGAGGCGGCGCGGCTTCGGCTGTTTGCCAGCGCTGGCGTCATCGGACGATGGGCATTCCGGTAGTACTAGAGACGGCCATCGCGATAGCCGCAGTCCGCGATCGGCCGTCTTCGTTCACTTCTCCACCGCCGGCATGTTCTGCACCACCAGCATCTGCGGGGTCGACAACGTGATCTGCGCCGCGCGCAACTGTTTCAGGATCTCGAACAGCAGATCGCTCTTCGTCGTGGTCGCGATCCGCGGGCTTGCCACATAGCCTGTCACGCTGAGCGTGATCCCCTCCGGTGTCAGCTGGCTGAACGTGACCGACGGCGCCGGCTTCTCGAGAATCGCCGGGTGTTCGCAATACGCGTCGAGCAGCAGGTCGCGCACCTGCTCGGGGTCGGTGTTCAGCGGGAACGTCAGCATCAGCGTCGCGACGCCCTGCGTGCTGTTGCCCATCGTCACGTTGCGCACGTTCTGCGAAATCAGCTGCGAGTTCGGCACGATCACGGTCGAGCGGTCGCTGAGCTGGATCTCGGTCGCGCGGACGTTGATGCGGCGGATGTCGCCCTCGACACCCGCGATGCTGACCATGTCGCCCACCTTCACCGGCCGCTCCGTCAGCAGGATCAGCCCCGACACGAAGTTCTTCACGATTTCCTGCAGGCCGAAACCGATACCGACCGACAGCGCGCTGACGATCCACGCGAGGTTGCTCCATCGGACGCCGAGCAGCCCGAGCGTCATCAGCACGAGCAACACGTACCCGACGTTGGTGAACAGCGTGATCAGCGACACGCGCATGCCCGTGTCCATGCCGAGTGCCGGCATGAACTCTCTGTCGAGCCAGCGACGCACGGAGCGCAGCAGGTAGAAGCCGATCGCGAGCCCGATCACGGCGTTCATGATCCGGTCGGGCATGATGTTCAGGCTCTGCAGCCGCTGGCCGCCGATCATCGCGACCGCGCTGTCGAGCAGGTCGCTCGGCGTCGTGCCGAAGCCGCCGGTCAGCAGCGCGATCGCCGCGACCAGCATCAGCAGGCTCGTGCCGAGGCCGGACACGACGGTGTGCGCCTGGTCGAGATGCCGGTCGTCGAGCGCGAACAGATGCTTGATCTGCTTGCCGGTCGACAGGTTCGCGGAAAACAGACTTTCGCTCGCGTCGCGCGTCAGCTGCGTCAGGATGTAGACGCTGCACAGCACGATCTCGAACCACACGAGTTCGTACGTGATGAAGCGCGCGACCGTGATGTAGCCGATCAGCAGCGCGACCAGCGACGCGACGATCGCCAGCGTGACGGCGGCGTGGATCAGCCCCGCGAGCGTCGAACGAACCTCGGGCGCCTCGCCGGATGCGGCAAGCGCGCTGCGCACGCGATTCGCGCGCAGGATCGACGCGCCGACGGTCACCGCGACGACGAGCGAGACGATGCCGCGGCCGAACAGCGTGACGGACAGGCTGGTGTCGACGATCCGGTTGATCGATTCGAGCGTGCCGGCCATCAGCAGCAGCGCGGCCAGCACGCCGGGGAACGGTTTCATCGCGAGCGCGACGGGATCGGCGAGCGCGGGCAGCCGCCACGACGGATGCTTCGTGCAGAGCAGCGCGCGGCCGAGGCCGGCGATCAGTGCGCAGGTCACGGCGAGCTTCGCGAACTGGTCCCACAGATCCGTCATCGACGGCGTGAGTTCGTAGTGGCGGGCGAGCGCGAGATAGAGGATCTGGACCGCGACTGCGGTGGCCAGCAGCGTCGCGAACGCCGTCGACAGCGCGAGCGCGCTGCGCCGCAGCCGGGTCGGCGGCAGGCGGTTCAGGCACACCCATGCGAGCCCGCGCTCGACGATGCGGCGCCCGCCGAGCCACGCGGCGAGCGCGGCGATCAGCAGCAGCGTGGTGATCGCGCGCTGGCCGGGCGTCCACGACGAGCGCAGCATGTCGCGCAGTTCGTCGTTGAAGTCCTCGAGCCGCTGGACATCGTCCGGCGACAGACGGAACAGCGGCAGCCAGAACTGCGCGGCGAAGATGCTGCCCGAACGGAACGCGAGCTGGTTCTTCAGCAGGCTGCGGTGCAGCTTCGCGAACTGGTCGTTCAGGTTCGCGAGGTTCGTCTTCTGGTCGGCTGCCTCCTTCAGCGCGGCGTCGATCTGCGTCTTGCGCGCGTTGAGCGCCGCGCGCTGCTGCGCGACCGCGGGCGTTTCGGGCGACGCGCCCGGCGCCGGCGGCGGGCCGAGCACGTCGAGCTGCGCCTGCACCTGCGTGCGCTGCGGTGCGAGCTGGCTCTGCAGCTTGTCGACGTCGGCGCTGAGCTCCTGGGTCGCTTCGCCGAGCTCGTCGAGCTCCTTGCTGTTGGTCGCGTTCGACGTCTGCTGCTTGATGCGGTCCTGTTGCACCTGCATCTGCTTGAGCTGCGCAACGGCGTCGCTCAGCGAAATGGTCGGCGCCGGGACGCCGACGCCGCTCGCGGTCGGCGCGGAGGCGGCCGACGGAAACGCCGACGCGCTCGCTAGCGCCGCGAACTGCAGCAGTGCGAACAGCGCGATCCGGCGTGCGTACGTGGATAGTCGTTGTATGGACATGGAATGCTTACATTTTGCCGACAAGGCCGGATGCCGAAAGGCGCCCGGAAGCCGGAAGTTGGCCCGGTAGGCATGTTACCGGGCAGTGGCGGCGGCAGTCGTGCCGATCACGGTTCGCGGGTGTCGCGCGCCGGAGGGCCAGCATGGGCTGGCGAAGGCCCCGCACGCCCATGCCGACGGGGCCGCGCCGGCTCCCCGCTCAGTCGCCCGGCGCGATTTCACGACGCCGGCATTCCTTACGAAACCGACAGACGGTTACGCAATTTACATATCGTCGGACGCCAAAACGCGGGGCCGGAACCGGTTCGCGATGCGACGCCGGTGATGCGGCGTGCCGGTACAATGCAGCGAATCATCCGACGGCGGCCTGCCCGCCGCCGCACAACAACATACACGACACGATCAGGAGACACGACCAAGATGGTCTCAACGGACAGCATTCCCGCGGCAACCGCCTCGTCCTCTTCCATCGACGCCGGCTCGATCTCAGCCCGCCTCGACCGACTGCCGCCGACCCGCAGCGTCTGGAAGCTCGTCGTGCTGCTGAGCCTCGGCTTCTTCTTCGAACTCTACGATCTGCTGTACAGCGGCTACGTCGCGCCGGGCCTCGTGAAAAGCGGGATCCTGTCCGCGACGACGCACGGCCTGTTCGGGACCACGGGCGTCGCGAGCTTCATCGCCGCGCTGTTCTCCGGCCTCTTCATCGGCACGATCGCATGCGGCTTCCTCGCGGACCGCTTCGGCCGCCGCGCGATCTTCACGTGGTCGCTGTTGTGGTACACGGCCGCCAACGTCGTGATGGCGTTCCAGGATACGGCAGGCGGGCTGAACTTCTGGCGCTTCGTCGTGGGGCTCGGCCTCGGCGTCGAGATGGTCACGATCGGCACGTACATCTCGGAACTCGTGCCGAAGCAGATCCGCGGCCGCGCGTTCGCGTGCGAGCAGGCGGTCGGCTTCGTCGCGGTGCCGGTGGTCGCGTTCCTCGCCTACCTGCTCGTGCCGCATGCGCCGTTCGGTCTCGACGGCTGGCGCTGGGTCGTGCTGATCGGCGCGCACGGCGCGCTGTTCGTGTGGTGGATTCGCCGCGAGCTGCCGGAGAGCCCGCGCTGGCTGGCGCAGCAGGGCCGCGTCGACGAGGCCGACCGCATCATGCGCGCGCTCGAGGCGAAGGTCGAAGCCGAATACGGCCGGCCGCTGCCGCCGCCCGCGCCGGCGGAGCCGGTGCCGCCGCGCGGCAGCTTCCGCGACATGTGGGTGCCGCCGTATCGCAGCCGCACGATCATGATGACGATCTTCAACGTGTTCCAGACGGTCGGCTTCTACGGCTTCGCAAACTGGGTGCCGACGCTGTTGATCAAGCAGGGCATCACGATCACGTCGAGCCTGATGTATTCGAGCGTGATCGCGCTCGCGGCGCCGCTCGGTCCGCTGATCGGCCTCGTGATCGCCGACCGCTTCGAGCGCAAGTCGGTGATCGTCGCGATGGCGGCGGCGATCGTCGTCTGCGGGCTGCTGTTCAGCCAGACGACGGTGGGGGCGTTCCTGATCGTGCTAGGCATCGGCCTCACGCTCGCGAGCAACATCATGTCGTACAGCTTCCACGCGTACCAGGCGGAGCTGTTCCCGACGTCGATCCGCGCGCGCGCGGTGGGCTTCGTCTACTCGTGGAGCCGCTTCTCGGCGATCTTCTCGTCGTTCGTGATCGCGGCGGTGCTGAAAGGCTTCGGCACGTTCGGCGTGTTCGCGTTCATCGCGGGCGCGATGGTGATCGTGATGGCCGCGATCGGGCTCATGGGGCCGCGCACGAAGGGCATCGCGCTCGAAGCCATTTCGAAGTAGGCAGCGGATGGATGCGCGCTCGTGTGTCGCGCATCGTTCGCGTAGTTCAAAGCCGCCAACACAACAGCGTGCCATGCAGTGGCGATACTATCCGCAACGAGTTGAAACAAAGCGTGACCAAGCGCAAAACCCCGCAAAACCGGGGGTTCGGCCCTGCCGATTCGCGGTCGCGCTAGTAAAATGAAAGTTCTGACGACTCATTAGCCGCCATCGGACCGGACGCGTTGCCTGCACGAACGGCTCAACCGCGAAGAGGCGTCGGCGCCGGATGCGCAGCATGTGTCCGGCGTGTCGATGGCTCGTGCGGAAGTCGCGCCGTCGCCGCGTGCGGCGGCCGGTTCGGCCGATGGCCTCGAACGCATGACACTTTCCGACCTCGCGCGGCGTTTTCCCAAGCCGCGTCGCCGTACCCTCGCAGTCGCATCCGTATGGCTCGCGGCCGCCCTCCCGATTTCCATGCTCGTCGAGGGGCCAGTGCTGGCCGCGTCCGACGCACCGTCGTCCGTTGCTACGCCATCCTCATCAACGGCGTCGGCCGCGCATCCGGGGTCGTCGGCGCATGCGTCGTCGGCAGCGGCACCATCGTCGGCGGCATCCGCCGCGCATCACGCATCGTCCGCGAGCGACGCATCGGCGGCTTCCGCCGCGTCCGCCGCATCGCCGGCCTCCGCGGCATCGGCTGCGTCCGCCGCATCGCCTGCGTCGGCAGCGTCCGGCACGCCGGCAAGCGAAGCCGAGGCGGCTGCACCGACGCCGCCGCGCCGGCATCCGCCGCTGTCGGCCGACGAAGCGAAAGACGCAACCGCGCGCGCGATCGACATGCGCAAGCGCTTCACACAGGAAGTCACGCGGCGTCTGAACGTGCCCGCGAACGAACAGCGCGCATACGGCGCGCGTCTTCAGAATGCGCTCGACGACGCGAATCTCGGCGACCTCGCCGGCGAATACGTCGCGATGGTCGATCGCGCGCCGAACGTGCAGGCGCTGTTCATCTATTTCCGTGCGACGCCGAAGAATGCGTGGCTGCTGATCGGCGCAGCGCCGGTCGGCACGGGCTGGCCGGGCCAGTACGATCACTTCCTGACGCCGCTCGGCGTGTTTCACCACTCGCCCGATCATATGGATTTCCGCGCGGAAGGCACGACCAACGACAACGGGATTCGCGGCTACGGCCAGCGCGACATGCGCATCTTCGACTTCGGCTGGGTGGACGGCGAGCGCGGTTGGGGCAAGGGCGGCAAGTCGCCGATGCGTTTCCAGATGCATGCGACCGACCCCGATCGTCTCGAGCCGCTGCTCGGCATCCGCCATTCGAAGGGCTGCGTGCGAATTCCGGCATCGTTGAACACGTTCCTCGACCGCCACGGCATCCTCGACGACGACTATCAGGCGCGCGTCGAGGCCGGCAAGTCGCTGTGGGTGCTGCGCCACGATCGCGACATCACGCCGATCGCCGGCCGCTACCTGGTCGTGATCGACAGCGAACGCAAGACGCGTCCGGCCTGGTCGCCGGCGCCGGGGCGCAACGCGTGGTCGAAATTGCCGAAGGGCGGCGACACGGCGGACTGACGACGGCCGGTCCGCCGGCAAGGGAGGTCGGCGCAGGAGGTCGGCGGACCAACGGATGAGAATAAATCCGTTTTATTGAGACATAAGTAAAGCAAACTTTTATTATCCGATCGCGGTTCGTATAGTCGAGTCCAGTTTCGCGGAACCCTGCCGCGCCCGGACCACCACCGACCCTACGACCCGCATGAAAACTCTCTACAAGCTCGCACCGCTCGCGATGCTCGGCGCATTCGCGACCCATGCCTGTGCGCAAAGCAGCATCACGTTGTACGGTCTCATCTCGGCCGGCGTCGGGTACGCGACCAACCAGGGCGGCAAGAACGCCTGGCAGGCGCTGTCCGGCACGAACCAGAACCCGCGCTGGGGGCTGAAGGGCACGGAGGATCTCGGGCAGGGGCTGTCCGCGATCTTCCAGCTCGAGAACGGCTTCAACGTGATGACGGGCACGGCCGCGCAGAACGGTCGCGAGTTCGGGCGCCAGGCCTACGTCGGCCTTGCCGATCGCACGTACGGGTCGCTGACCTTCGGGCGCCAGTACGACGCGATCCACGACTACATCGGGCCCGTGATCATCGCGAGCAACGGCGTGAACATCGGCGACAACGACAACGGCTACAACGACATCCGCGTGCAGAACTCGGTGAAGTACGTGAGCCCCGTCTACTACGGCCTGAAGTTCACCGCGGTGTACGGCTTCAGCAACACGACGGGCTTCGCGAACAACAGCGCATACAGCTTCGGCCTCGGCTACGAGCGCGGCCCGCTGCGCTGGAGCGCGGTCTATGCGCAGTACAACCATCCGTACAGCAGCACGAATCCGGACGGCGCGATCGCGAACGACTACGCGTCGCCGCTGCTGATCTTCGCGAAGAGCGCGACGTCGCCGGCGGTGTTCGCGAGCCGGCAGCGCATCGCGGGCACGGGCGGCTTCTACACGATCGGCCGCGCGCAGTTCGCGGCGATGTTTACCGACGTGCGCTACGATTACCTCGACAATTCGCATCTGCACCTGCAGAACGTCGGCGTGAACATCGTCTACACGATGACGCCGCAGCTCTTCCTCGGCGCCGCGTACGCGTTCACGAACGGCAAGTTCGACGTGATCGACAAGCGGCCGAGATGGCACCAGGTGAACCTGCAGGCCGACTACTTCCTGTCGAAACGCACCGACGTCGCGCTGACGGTGATCGCGCAGCAGGCGGCCGGCGACGCGGACCATGCGCAGATCTTCGCGTACGCACGCTCGACCGGCACGCGCCAGATGATGGCGACGCTCGGCGTCCGGCACGTGTTCTGAGAGCCCGACCATGACCCATCCGATCGCCTCGCGCCGCACCTTCCTGAAGCTGTCCGCCGCGCTGGCCGGCACCGCGCTGCTCCCCGAACCGGGCGCGTTCGCGGCCGGCGGTGACCCCGCGCGCCGCACGGTCATCATCGATACCGACCCGGGGCAGGACGACGCCATCGCGATCCTGTTCGCGCTGGGCGCGCAGGACCGCCTCGACGTGCGTGCATTGACGACCGTCGCCGGCAACGTGCCGCTCGAGCTGACCGAACGCAATGCGCGGATCATCCGCGACTGGGCCGGCCGCACGAAGACGCTGCCGGTCTACGCGGGCTGCCCGCGCCCGCTTGTGCGCGAGCTCGTGACGGCCGCCAACGTGCACGGCAAGACCGGCCTCGAAGGCGTCGCGCTGCACGAACCGCTCGCACCGCTCGCGACCGGCCACGCGGTGTCGTACCTCGTCGATACGCTGAGCCGCGCCGCGCCGAACAGCGTGACGCTGTGCGCGCTCGGGCCGCTGACGAACATCGCGACCGCCCTGGTCGAAGCGCCGCAGATCCGCGGCGCGCTGCGCGAAATCGTGCTGATGGGCGGCGCGTTCTTCGAGCGCGGCAACATCACGCCGGCCGCCGAGTTCAACATCTACGTCGATCCGCAAGCGGCTGAAGTCGTGTTCGGCAGCGGCGTGCCGATCGTCGTGCTGCCGCGCGACGTCGCGACGAAGGCGCCGATCACGCCGGCGCGCGTCGCGCCGTTTCGCGCGCTCGGCAATCGCTGCGGCGCGATCGTCGCGGACATCATGGATGCCGAGCTCGCGTACAACAAGAAGCGGCGAGGCGTCGACGACGGGCCGATGTACGACCCGACGGCGGTCGGTTATCTCGTCGATCCGACGCTGTTCAACGGACGCAAGGTGAATGTCGTCGTCGAGACGAGCGGGCAGTGGACGCTCGGCGAGACGGTGGTCGACTGGAATGGCCGCAGCGGCCGCGTGGCGAACGCGACGTGGATCAACGAGGTCGACGCGGACCGCTTCTACGCGACGCTCGTCGAGCGCATCGCGAAGCTGCCTTGAGCGAGGCGATGAGCGTGATGCGCGTGTTGCGCGGGGCAGCGGCCTAGATGTGCTTCTCGATCCATTCACGACAGGTGCGCACGTGCGGGCCGCGATCGTCGGCGGCGAGCGAGATCAGCGAAATCGCGCGCGTGACGCGCGGCTTCTCGACGCGCAGCGCGACGAGTTCGGGATCGTGCAGATGCATCGTGTAGAGGCTCGGCAGCACGGCGGTCGCGAGGCCGTTGCGAGCGAGCGCATACAGCGGCTCGGTGTATTCCATCCGGTATGCAACGTTCAGGCGCAGCTTCTCGGCGCCGCCGGTGCGATGCAGCGATTCGCTGACGCTGCCGCGCACGAATACGGCCAGCTCGCGATCGACGAGCTTCGCCCACGTGACGCTCTTCGCGGCCGCGAGCGGATCGTCGTGCCGCACGACGATCACGATCTCGTCCTCGAAGAGCTGCCGGTAGCGCAGCGTGCCGTCGTCGCTGTCGGGTTCGCGCACGCCGATGCCGAGATCCGCGACGCTGTCGCGCACGGCTTCGACGAGCGCGCTGTTGGGCAGGTCGGTGAGCGTGAAGCGCAGCGTCGGATGCGTGCCGCGCAGCGCGTTGAGTGCGGGCAGCAGGCGGCCGGCGACGGACGGGATGAACGCGATCCGCACGGTCTGGATACGTTCGCCGATGAGCCGCGTCATGTCGTCGAAGGTGCCGCGCGCCTGGTTCAGCAGACGTTCGGCGAGCGGCAGCACGGCTTCGCCCGCGGTGGTCAGCGTGAGCCGGTGCGCGCTGCGCGCGAACAGGCGCCCGCCGAGCAGGAATTCGATCTGGCGGATCGACGCGGTGAGCGCGGGCTGCGTGAGCGACAGCGCCTGCGCGGCCTGCGTGAAGCTGCGCGCATGCGCAAGGACAACGAAGTGCTGCACCTGCCGCAACGTGAGTGCGGGTAGCAGCGACGAGCGATCGGACGACATCGGAACGGTACGGTCGGGATGCGGTACGCGCGAGTATAAGACCGCACCGCGCGAACCGACACAGGACAATAATCGGAATCACAGGAGAACCACCATGTCAGCGACTGACACGATGCCGGCGCGTACGCCGGCCAACTGGCTCGAACGGCGCTTCGCACTCGCGGCGCGCGGCACGAGCGTGCGCACCGAGACGATCGCCGGGATCACGTCGTTTCTCGCGGCGGCCTACCTGCTCGTCGTGATCCCGTCGCTGCTCGCGACGGGCGGGATGGAGCGCGGCGCGGCGACGACCGCGACGATCGTCGTGTTCGTGCTGTTCACGACGCTGATGGGGTTCTACGCGAACCTGCCGTTCCTGGTCGGCCCCGGCATCGGCGGCTCGGTGATCATCGGCGTGACGCTCGCGACGACGGAGCACGTCGGCTGGCAGACGGGCCTCGGCATCGCGTGCGTGTCGGGCGTGCTGTTCTTCCTGTTGACGATCTTCGGCGCACGTGGCGTCGTGATGCGGCTGATTCCGGTGCAGATCAAGCTTGGGCTCGGCGCATCGATCGGCCTGTTCGTGACGATGCTCGGGCTGCGCAATGCGGGGATGGTCGTCGCGAACGCGAAGACCAACGCATTCGCGCTCGGCGACTTCTCGCGGCCGGGCGCGCTCGTCGCGCTGATCGGCCTCGCGGTCGCGATCGTGCTGCAGGCGCGCAAGGTGCCCGGTGCAATCCTGATCGCGATTCTCGTCGCCGCCGCGGCCGGCGTGCCGCTCGGCGTCACGCACCTGCCGGCGTCGTTCGTGTCGCTGCCGCACAGCATCGCGCCGATCGCGTTCAAGCTCGACATCCGCGGCGCATTGACCGTTGCGGCCGCACCGTACCTGTTCGCGTTCTTCGCGGCGGAATTCTTTTCGACGCTCGGCACCGCGCTCGCGGTCGGAGCGAAGGCGAACCTGCTCGACGAACAGGGGAACCTGCCGAACATCAACCGGCCGTTTCTCGTCGACTCGCTCGCCGCGACGCTCGGCCCCGTGTTCGGCATTCCCGCGCTGACGGCATTGATCGAATCGGCGGCGGGTGTCGAGGCGGGCGGGCGCAGCGGGCTGTCGTCGCTGGCCGCGGCCGTGCTGTTCGCCGCGATGCTGCTGTTCGTGCCGGTCGCACTCGCGATTCCGAAAGAGGCGACCGCGCCCGCGCTGATCCTGATCGGGCTGTCGATGTTCGCGACGATCCGCCATACGCATTTCGACGACTTCACCGATGCACTGCCCGTGATGTCGATGGTGCTGCTCACGCTGATGTCGAACAGCGTCGGCACCGGCATCGCGGGCGGGCTGCTGTGCTACGTGCTGGTCAAGCTGCTGGCCGGCCGCTGGCGCGACGTGTCGTGGGGGCTCGTCGTGCTCGCGCTGCCGCTCGGGTATTACTTCTGGACCGTCGTGAAGCCGCATTGAGAGACGGCTGTCACGACGCATCGGCACTACCGCAAAGAAAGAGATTGACATGAAGGGAACACCAGGCAACGTCCCGGCCGCGCGCACGGGCATCGAGATCACGCCCGCGCATCGGGCTTTCTTCCATGCACTGCCGAAGGTCGAGCTGCATTGCCACCTGCTCGGCGCGGTGCGGCACGACACGTTCGTCGCGCTCGCGCAGCGCAGCGGCGCGCCGATCGAACGCGCGGAGATCGACGCGTTCTATGCGCGCGGCGAGAAACCGGTCGGCGTGCTGCACGTGCTGCGCGCGCTGGACAAATATCTGCTCACGCGGCCCGACGACCTGCGGCGCATTGCGTACGAGTATCTCGAGGATGCGGCCGCGCACAACGTTCGTCATGCAGAATTCTTCTGGAATCCGACGGGTACCGTGCGCGTGTCGGGCATTCCGTACGCAGATGCGCAGGCCGCGATCGTGACCGCGATTCGCGATGCCGCGCGCGATTTCGGGATCGGTGCGCGCCTGATTCCGAGCATCGACCGCGAGCAGGATCCGGACGAAGCGGTCGCGATCGTCGACTGGATGAAGGCGAATCGCGCGGACGAAGTCGCGGGGATCGGGATCGACTATCGCGAGAACGACCGTCCGCCCGAGCTGTTCTGGAAAGCGTATCGCGAAGCGCGTGAGGCCGGCTTCCGCGCGACGGCTCATGCGGGCGAGTTCGGGATGCCGTGGCGCAACGTCGAGACGGCCGTCGATCTGCTGCACGTCGACCGCATCGATCACGGCTATACGATCGTCGACAACCCCGAGCTGTGTGCCCGTTACGCGGAACGCGGGATCGTCTTCACGGTCGTGCCGACGAATTCGTACTACCTTCGCACGCTGCCGCCGGAGCAATGGGCGGAGCTGCATCCGATGCGCAAGATGCCGGGACTCGGGCTGAAGATCCATCCGAACACCGACGACCCGACGCTGCACAAGGTGAACCCGTCGGAAGCGTGGGAGCTGATGTTCAGCCACTTCGGCTTCACCGTCGCCGACCTGAAGCAATTCATGCTGAACGGGATCGACGGCGCGTGGGTCGACGATGCGACGAAGGCTGCATGGCGCGCCGCGTGGGCGCCGGAGTTCGACGCACTGGCCGCGACGCTCGCGGCGGGCTGAGCGCGTTGCCGCGCCGCGATCACCGGAAAATCTTCAGCCAGTCGAACAGCCCGACGTGCGGACGCCGCCTCGGCGCCGGCGCCGGTGCGCTGCGCGGCCGGAAGTCGGGCGAGAACTGCGCGTGCGGATCGATCGCGCGCGCACGCAGCGCCGCATCGTAGAACGACCCGACGATCGGCAACGCGCTGTGCGCGCCCGCGCCCCAGTAGTCGCTGCGCAGCGTCACGCTGCCGTCGTCGAAGCCGACCCACGCGCCGGCCACCAGTTGCGGATGCATCAGGATGAACCAGCCGTCGGTGTTGTCCTGCGTCGTGCCGGTCTTGCCCGCGACGTCGATGCGGATTCCATAGCGCGAGCGGATGTCGGCGCCGGTGCCGTAATCGACGACGCCGCGCATCACGTCGATCAGCGTCTGCGCGGCGGCCACCGGCAACGCGCGCTCGGGTGGCGCGCTGCCGAACGTGGCGAGCACGCTGCCGTTGCGATCCTCGATGCGCGTGATCATCTGCGGCGCGACGTACACGCCGCGGTTCGCGATCGTCCCGTACGCGGACACCATCTCCTTCAGCGTGACCGGGCTCGTGCCGAGCGCGAGCGACGGCACCGCGTCGAGCGGACTCTCGCGCACGCCCATCGCGCGCGCGAGCTGCGCGACCTTCGCCGCGCCTTCGCGCTGCATCACCTGCGCGGTGATGCGATTGCGCGACAGCGCGAGCCCGTCGCGCAGCGTCATCGGCGCGTCGGTCGGCGGCTCGGCATCGGTCGGGCGCCACACCGCGTGTGCGCCGATCGGGATCGCGACGGGGCGATCGATGAACGTATCGCCCGGTCGCATGCCGTCCGCGAACGCGGCGCCATAGACAAACGGTTTGAACGTCGAACCCGGCTGACGCCGCGCCTGCACGACGTGATCGAACGGCTCGCTGCCGAAGTCGGGGCTGCCGACCCACGCGCGGATAGCGCCGTTGCGCGGATCGATCGCGACGAAGCCGGCCTGCACCTGCGTCTTGCGCTCGCACAATGCTTGCATGAACGTGCGATTCGCGCCGAGCTGCTTCAGCGCCACCGCGTCGGTGAGCCCGCCATCGCGCGCCGCGCGATAGTCGGGCGTCTGCCGGATGAAGCCGCGGAACAGGTCGTTGCGCAGCCCGCAGCCGGACGGGCCGCGCCACGCGCTGTCGGCGATCGCCTGCAGGCGGTCGGTCTGCTGCGTGAGCGCTTGCGTGGCCATGTCCTGCAGCTGCGCGTCGAGCGTCGTGCGCACGACGAGGCCGTCCGAGTAGAGATCGTAGTTGTTGCGGTCGGCCCACGCGATCAGCCACTTGCGCAGTTGCACCGCGAAATGCGGCGCCGGGCCCGGCTGTGCGGTCTGCGGTTCGAAGTCGACACGCAGCGGCCGGCGCTGCAATTGCGCGAGTTGACGCGGCGCCAGCATGCCCATCGCGGCCATCCGGCCGAGCACGGTGTTGCGGCGCTGGACCGCGCGCTCCGGATTCAGCACCGGGTTGTAGTAGCTGTTGCCCTTCAGCATCCCGACGAGCGTCGCGCTTTCGACGATGTCGAGCTCGTCGGCCGATTTGCCGAAATAGGTGCGCGCGGCCATCTCGACGCCGTACGCGTTGTACAGGAACGGCACGGTGTTCAGATAGGTTTCGAGAATCTCGTCCTTGCTGTACACCGTCTCGATCTTGAACGCGGTGATCAGCTCCTTCAGCTTGCGCGTGAGCGTCGGCGCGCGGCCGACTTCGTCCGGATAAAGGTTCCTCGCAAGCTGCTGCGTGATGGTCGAGCCGCCCTGGCGGCTGCCCGAGAACGTATGCAGCCCGGCCGCGAGCGTGCGGCGCCAGTCGATCCCGTGATGCGCGTAGAAGCGGTGATCCTCGGTCGCGATCAGCGCGTCGACCATGTGCGGCGAGATCTGCTTGAGCGGCACCCACTCGCGGTTGACGGGCCGGAACTCGGCGATGACCTGGCCATCGGCCGACAGCACGCGCGCCGGGCGGTCGATGCGCGCCTTGCGGATGTCGCCGATGCTCGGCGTGAACGGCACGAACGCGAGCAGGACCAGCAGGCCGAGCACCGGTATCGCGGCGAGGGCCAGCGTGACGCCGCGGCGCGTCGGATGGCGCAGGCGTTGCCATACAGCGGGGCCGAGTGCGCGGGCGCCGTCAAGGCAGCGAAGCCACAGGTTGCGAAGAGTCGGCACGAAGCGATTCACGGCGGCAGGAGCGCGGTCGGAAAAGGCGCGATCCTAGCAAACCGGGCGACGTCGGCTGTGGCTAAAAGGCCCGTTTTCTTGCAGGATTTACAGACGATTACGTTTGTTGCGTGCGGACAATCTTTGCTCGCGCGTTCTATCCGTAATTCGTCGGATCAATGAGGGGCGGCCGCTTCGCCGACCACATCGGCGAGCCGCTGCGCGGCCGCTTCCATGCGCGCGCGATCGAACCCGCCGAAGCCGAGCACGAGGCCGGGGCGCCCGGTGCCCGGCGCGAACATCGGCGACACCGCGCGCACCGCGACGCCGGCCTGCGCCGCGCGCGCGACGATGTCGCGATCGTCGAGCCGTTGCGCGAGCCACAGCACGACGTGCATTCCCTGATCGCCCGGCTGCACCCATGCGAGCTCGCGCGGCAGCCGCGCGTGAAGCGTGTCGATCAGCAGCGCGCGCTGTTCCGCGTAGACGCCGCGCACGCGGCGGATGTGGCGGTCGAGATGGCCGTCGGCGATGAACGCGGCGAGCACGTGCTGATCGGCGGTCGGCGCGTGGCGATCCATCAGCACCCGCGCGCCACAGAACGCGGGCACGAGTTCGACCGGCGCGATCACGTAGCCGAGCCGCAGCGACGGGAACAGGATCTTGCTGAAGGTGCCGAGATAGACCACGCGGTCGGGGTCGAGCCCTTGCAGCGACGGGAACGGATAGCCTTCGTAACGCAGCTCGCTGTCGTAATCGTCTTCGACGACCCATGCGCGATGCGTGCGTGCCCAGCCGAGCAGCGCGTTGCGCCGCGCCATGCTCATCGGCATCCCGAGCGGGTACTGATGCGACGGCGTGACGAATGCCGCGCGTGCGTCGGGCGCGGCGCGGATGCCGGCCTCGACGTCGATGCCGTCCGCGTCGACCGGCACGCGCACCATCGCATCGCGCCGCCCGGTGCTTTCGAGCAGCGCGGTGATGCCGCGATACGCGGGATTCTCGACCCACGCGCGATCGTCCGGGCCAAGCAGCACCTGGCTCGCGAGGTGCAGCCCCTGCTGCGTGCCGCTGGTGATCACGACCTGATCGGCGCTGCAGCGCACGGAGCGCGAGCGGCGCACGTAATCGGCGATCGCTTCGCGCAGCGGCAGCGCGCCTTGCGGGTCCGCATAACCGGACGGCGCGCCGGCACCGCGGGCGCGCAGCCGGTTCCCGAGCCGGCGCCAGATGTCATCGGGCGCGGTGAGCCCGACCGGCACCGAGATCGCGAACGGCACGGCCGGCAGCGGACGGAATTCGCGGGCGATCCGCGCGAACGTCGCGGCAGGCCCGGGCAGGCCGGCGGCGGCAGGGGCGGCGCGCTGGCGGGCGCCGGGCGGTTCGCCGGTGGCCGGCGGCCGCTCGGCCAGCGCGTTAGCGACCCGCGTGCCGGCGCCGCCGCGCGATTCCAGGAAGCCTTCGGCGACGAGCTGCGCATACGCGTCGACGACGGTGCCGCGTGCGACTTGCAGCGACGCCGCGAGCAGCCGCGTGGACGGCAGCGTGTCGCCGGGCTGCACGTCGCCGCGGCGCACCGCGTCCCGCAGCGCCTGCGCGAGCTGGCGGCTCAGGTCGCCGGCCGCGCGGTCGAGCGTGCCGAGCGACGGGATTTCGACGACGAGGGCGGTTCTGGCCATGATTCTGGTCTGCTGAAATTGTTCGAAACCGGCTCTACAGCATAAACCAGTTAGCGATCACAATCGGGGCATGACGCGCCCGCTCCGGACGCGTTTCCCCTAAAACCTGCCCGACCGTGGAGCCGCCATGTATGTCCCCGCCGATTTCGCCGAATCCCGCCCCGATGTGCTGCGCGAACTGATCGTCCAGCATCCGTTCGGCAGCCTGATCACGCACGGGGAGAGCGGGCTCGACGCGAACCATATTCCGTTCGAACTGCTGCCGGCTGACGGCGGCCTCGGCGAGCTGCATGCGCACGTCGCGCGCGCGAATCCGGTCTGGCAGGCGGTCCAGAACGGCGACGAGGTGCTCGTGATCTTCCGCGCCGGCGACGCCTACATCTCGCCGAACTGGTATCCGAGCAAGCACGTCGCGCATCGGCAGGTGCCGACGTGGAACTACGTGGTCGTGCACGCGCACGGCCGCATCACGGTGCGCGACGACGAGAAGTTCGTGCGCGGTGTGGTCGCGCGGCTCACGCGCACGCACGAGGCGTCGCAGCCGGTGCCGTGGAAGATGGCCGATGCGCCGAAGGACTATCTCGACACGATGCTGCAGTCGATCGTCGGGCTGCAGATCGAGATCACGCGGCTCGTCGGCAAGCGCAAGCTTGGGCAGAACAAGGCGGTCGACGACATCCGCGGCGCCGGCGACGGGCTGATCGCGGAAGGCCATCTCGCGATCGGCGAGGCGATGCTGGCGGAGGCCGAAGCGAAGCGGAAGCAAGGCTGATGAATCGCGCGGGGCGCATGCCGCGGCCCCGCCGGCGCACGCTACTGCGTACGCGTCGCGCCCTTCATCCCGTTCGCGCCTGCGGCCGCCTGTGCCTGCGCCAGCGCCCCCCGAATCGCGGCCTCCGTCTTGTCATACCCGCCTTCGCCATACCGCGTATAGACGACCTTCCCGTTCGCGTCGATCAGGTACAGCGCGGGCCAGTACTGGTTGCCGTACGCGCGCCACGTGTCGTAGCGGTTGTCCTGCGCGACCGGATACTGGATCCCGAAGCGCTTGAGCGCATCGGCGACGTTCTTCGCGTCGCGCTCGAACGGATATTCGGGCGTATGCACGCCGACCACCACGAGCCCCTGGTCGTGATACTTCCGGTACCAGTCGTTCACGTACGGAATCGTATGAATGCAGTTGATGCACGAGTACGTCCAGAAATCGACCAGCACGACCTTGCCGCGCAGCTGGTCGAGCTTGAGCGGCGCGCTGTTGTGCCAGCGTTCGATGCCGGTGAAGTCGGGCGCCGGTGTGCCTTCCAGCGACGCGGTCATGCCCGCGTCGTCGCGGGTGCCGGCGAACGCGGCGAGCCCGGCCGTGGCGGCGAGGGCGAGCACGAGGGCGGCGGTCTTGAATCGGGGCAGCATGGCGGTTCTCCGGGTGGGCCGGCCGCCGCGCGAGTGCGTCGGCCGGACAGGTTTCGACAGCCCTCATTGGGCCGCGCCGACGTATCTGCGATGTGTCCGGCCGGCCGCGCGTGTGCAATGTTGTGTGTCGCCATGGCGGCGCGATACATTGGGATACAAACGCGGGCCGGCTGTGCGGTATAAAAGCGGACATCGCCTGCGGCAACATCACGACACCGACTCATGGACAAGACCGACCACGTACTCATCGTCGACGACGATCGCGCGATCCGCGAGCTGATCGCGGATTACCTCGAGAAGAACGGCATGCGCGTGTCGCTCGCCGCGAACGGCCGCGAGATGCGCAACGTGCTCGACGACGGCGCGCCCGACCTGATCGTGCTCGACCTGATGCTGCCCGGCGAGGACGGCCTCACGCTGTGCCGCGACCTGCGCGCCGGCCGGTTCCGTACGGTGCCGGTGCTGATGCTGACCGCGCGCGGCGAGGAAACCGACCGCATCATCGGCCTCGAGATGGGCGCCGACGACTATCTCGCGAAGCCGTTCGCGGTGCGCGAGCTGCTCGCGCGGATCCGCTCGGTGCTGCGGCGCGCGCGGATGCTGCCGCCCGGCATGCAGGTAACGGAAACGGCCGCGATGCTCGCGTTCGGCGAATGGCGGCTCGACACGACGGGGCGGCACCTGCTCGACACCGAAGGCACGCTGGTCGCGCTGAGTGGCGCCGAATACCGGCTGCTGCGCGTGTTCCTCGACAATCCGCAGCGCGTGCTGACGCGCGACCAGTTGCTCAACCTCACGCAGGGCCGGCAGTCCGATCCGTTCGACCGGTCGATCGACCTGCTGGTGAGCCGGCTGCGCCAGCGGCTGCGCGACGGCGCGCGCGAGCCGCGCTACATCAAGACGCTGCGCAACGAGGGCTACGTGTTCTCGTCGGCGGTGACCTCGGTGGAAGGCGACGCATGAGCGCGCGCACGCCGTGGCACTGGCCGCGCTCGCTGTTCGCGCGGCTCGCGCTGATCCTGTGCGTGGGCCTCGCGCTCGCGCAGACGCTGTCGTTCTGGCTCACCGTGATGGAGCGCGACCAGGCGACCACCAACCTGATGATGGGCTACATCGAGCGCGAGGTCGCGAGCTCGGTCGCGCTGCTCGATCATCTGCCGCCGGAGCAGCGCGCTGCGTGGCTGCCGCGTCTCGCACGGCGCAGCTACGCGTTCATCCTCGGGCCCGGCGAAACCGGCACGCCGCCGGAGGCGCGGCTGTCGGCGCGCGTCGAGCGCTCGATCTCGGACGGCATCGGCGGCGACTATCCGCTGACCGCGAACGCAATCCCCGGCGATCGCGAGCATCTGCAGGTGCACCTGCGCCTGACCGACGGCTCGCCGCTAACGATCGACATTCACCCGATGTCGACGGTGCCGCTGTCGGGCTGGCTGCCGGCCGTGCTCGCGCTGCAGCTCGCGGTGCTGGCCGCGTGCTGCTGGCTCGCGGTGCGGCTCGCGACACGGCCGCTCAAGCAGCTCGCGCAGGCCGCCGACGCGCTCGGCCCCGACCTGAAGGGCGAACGCCTGAGCGAGGAGGGGCCGTCGGAAGTCGCGCGTGCCGCGCGGGCGTTCAACGCGATGCAGGACCGCATCGCGCAGTACATGGCGGAGCGCATGCAGATCCTTGCGTCGATCTCGCACGATCTGCAGACGCCGATCACGCGGATGCGGTTGCGCGTCGACGTGATGGACGACGACACGCAGGGCGCGAAGATGCGCCAGGACCTGATCGAGATGGAACATCTCGTGAAGGAGGGCGTCGCGTATGCACGCACGCTGCACGGCACGGAAGAGGCCGCGCGCCGCATCGACCTCGATGCGCTGCTCGACAGCATCGTATGCGACTACACGGATGCGGGGCAGGACGTCGCGCTGCACAGCGGCGGCCCGCTCGCGCTCGTCACGCGGCCGAAGGCACTGCGCCGGATCGTCGGCAACCTCGTCGACAACGCGCTGAAGTTCGCGGGCGCGGCCGAGATCGACGTGCAGGCGGCGCCGGGCGGCGGCGCGGTCATCGCGGTGCTCGACCGCGGGCCCGGCATTCCGGACGATCAGCTCGATGCGGTGTTCGAACCGTTCCGGCGCGTGGAAACGTCGCGCAATCGCGAGACGGGCGGGACGGGGCTCGGCCTCGCGATCGCGCGGCAACTCGCGCTCGCGATGGGCGGCACGCTCACGTTGCGCAACCGGGTGGATGGCGGCGGCCTCGAAGCGCGCTTGACGCTGGCGAATGCGGGGTGACGGCGCGTGACGCTGCGTCAGCACCGGCCGGTGCGCAGCGCGACGGTCCAGTCGTCGCGCCCGCGTGATGCCGCGGTGGCGGCAGCCGTGTGCCAGTCGTATTCGACCGCATGGAACTCCGCGTGCCAGCCGGCGGGCGTGCGCGACACCATCGCGTAGCGCGCATGCGGCGAGCCGGTTTCGATCCGGTGCGGATGCGGTTGATCGTCCGTGTACGCCTGCAGCCCGACGCTGCCCGGATTGACGATCAGCCGGCCGTCGTCGAGCTGCGCGCTGCGCGGCACATGCGTGTGGCCGCACAGGATCAGCGATGCCGGCTCGTCGCCCGCACGTTGCGCGATTTCATCGCGAGTTGCCGCGCGGCAGCCGTCGGGCGTCACCGTTTCGAGAAAGTAGACGAGGTCGCTGGCGGGCGTGCCGTGCACCATCAGCACGTCGTCGTCGAGCGTCAGGCGTTCGGGCAGCGCGGCGAGCCACGCGCGATGCGCGTCGTGCAGCGTGTCGTGCGCCCAGCGGTCGGACAGGCGCATCGTGTCGCGCTCGCTGGTCAGCAACTGCCGCTCGTGATTGCCCTTGATGGTCGGCAGGTCGAGCGCGATCAGGCGGTCGGCCGTTTCGGCCGGGTGCAGTGCGCCCGATACGATGTCGCCGAGATTGACGATCAGGTCGGCGCCGCGGCGGCGCACGTCGTCGAGCACCGCGTCGAGCGCGGCGAGGTTGCCGTGGATGTCGGACAGCGCGGCGATTTTCATGACGAAGGAGTCGAGGCGGGGAACGGCGATTGTCGCGAATTCGGCGTGCGTCGTCCAATCGTGTCGACGGCGGCGCGTTCGCGGCGCGCGTCGAGCGCCGGTTCGTCTGCCGGCCGGCGCTTCAGTCGGTCGCGATGCGTGCGTACATCGCAAAGTCACCCGGCACGCCGCGCACCATTCTGTATGCGCGCAGCAAGCCTTCGTACCGGTAGCCGCATTTCTGCAGCACGCGTTCAGAGCCGACGTTGCTGGTCAGTACGACGCCCTGCAGGCGCATGAAGCCGCCTTCGGCGAGCGCCCACGCGGTGACGCTCGCGCACAGCGCGCTCGCGATGCCGCGGCCCCAGTACGGCGGCGCAAGATCGTACGCAATTTCCGCCGAGCGGTTCGCCGTCGAGACCGTATGCAGCCCGATCGTGCCGGCGAGCGCGCCCGATGCGTCGTCGACGATCGCGAGACGGCGGATCGAATCCGGATGAGCCGATTCGATACCATCGAACAGCGGCCGCAGATCGTCGCGCGAACGCAGGTTCCAGCTCGTGTGGCGAACGACGTCCGGGTTCGACAGGTACGCGTACCACGCGTCGAGATCCGCGCGGTCGAGCTGGCGGAGCGACAGGCCAGGAAAGCCGGAGCGGGGCGGCGCGTCGACTCTCATCGCGCCGCCGTTGCGAGCGATGCGACGCACATGCCGACGCGCCTACGCAGCATGACGCCGATACAGCGCAAGCGAACCGGCCAGCGCGAGCAGCATCGCGCCGCACGTGCGTTCGAGCCACAGCGCGCCCGCGCGCTTGAGCAGCCGCACCGCGCGTGCGCCGAGCAGCGCGTAGCCGAACATCACCGCACCGTCGAGCAGCGCGAACGTGACGGCGAGCGCGACGTATTGCGGCGCGAGCGCCGCTGACGGATCGAGGAACTGCGGCAGGAACGCGGAGAAGAACAGATAGCCCTTCGGATTCGTCACCGCGGTGAGGAAGCTCTTCGCGAAGATCGACGCGTTGCGCTCGGGCGCCCCGCCACCGTGCGCGGCGGCAACGTCCAGCGAGCCCTTCGACGTGAGCAGCCGGACGCCGACATACGCGAGATAGGCGGCGCCGAGCCATTTCACGACCGAGAACCAGAACGCCGACGCCATCAGCAGCGCGCCGAGGCCGAGCGCGACCGCGACGATGAGCACGAAGTCGGACAGCATTGCGCCGGCGAAGCCGTAGGCCGCGCGGCGCACGCCGTAGCGCGAGCCGTTGGTCAGCGCGAGCAGCACGGTCGGGCCGGGCGTCGCGATTCCGACGAACGCGACGGCGGCGAAGATCAGCAGGGTCGTTTGATGCATGACGAAGGCTCCCGTGGCAGGTGCGCGCTCGATTATCGGGCGCGCGTCGCCGCGCTGTACAGCGTCGTTCGCCGCGCGGCCGATTATCTCGAATTCGGCAAGAAGCTGTTTTCATTATTGCGCTATCGACCGGAACCGGTTCCAACTACCATGGCGGCCGCGGCGGGAATGCCTGCCGTGACGCCGCGCGCGCGTATCGCACGCGTGCATTCCCGCGTGCGGCGCGCCGCCGGCCTTGCCATACCGAGCACGGCGAATCTCGCCGACCGTACGCGTTACTCGCCTAGAACAACGGGTTCATCGCCCGGAGAGACGCTAAACAACCATGAACAAGCAACTGATCGCAGCACCGCTGCTGCTCTCGCTCGCGGGCATCGCGGCCGCGCAAAGCTCCGTCACGCTGTACGGCATCGTCGACGCGGGCGTGACCTATCGCAGCAACGAACGGGTCGGCTCGCCGGGCGCGTACACCGGGCATTCGGACGTCGGCCTGACGACCGGCAACCTGTCCGGCAGCCGCTGGGGCATCAAGGGTGCCGAGGATCTCGGCGGCGGGATGCGCGCGCTGTTCGTGCTCGAGAACGGCTTCGACATCACCAACGGCACGTCGGGCCAGGGTGGTCGGCAGTTCGGCCGCCAGGCGTTCGTCGGCGTCGGCAGCGACCGCTACGGCACGATCACGCTCGGCCGCCAGTACACGTCGCTCGACGACTTCGTGAGCCCGGTCGGCCCGTCGTCGTTCATCGGCGGCTTCGGCGCGCACCCGGGCGACATCGACGATCTCGACCAGACCGCGCGTGTCGACAGCTCGATCAAGTACACGAGCGCGAACTACGCGGGCTTCACGTTCGGCGCGTTGTACGGCTTCGGCAGCCAGCCGGGCAGCATGAAGCAGCGCAACACCTGGAGCGTCGGCGCGGCGTACGCGGCCGGGCCGCTGCGCGTGGGCGTCGGCTACGAGCGTTCGGACAACAGCAAGACCGGCGCGACCGATCCGACCGCCGGCAAGTGGCAAAGCACTGACGACGGCCTGTTCAACTCGTCGATCAACGAAGGCTATGCAAGCGCGCAGTCGCAGCAGATCATCGCGACCGGCGCGACGTACGACTTCGGCCCGGCTGTCGTCGGCGTGAACTACAGCAACGTGCAGTATCGCAGCGGCGCGCAGTCGCTGTTCAGCGGCCACGCGACCTTCAACGTCGCGGGCGTGTTCACGCGCTGGAACGTGCAGCCGCAGACGCAACTGTTCGCCGGCTACAGCTACACGCGCGGCAGCGACGTCGACGGCATCGACAACCGCGCGCAGTATCACAACGTGACGCTCGGCGCGGTCTACGACCTGTCGAAGCGCACCAGTGTGTACTTGCTCGGCGCGTACCAGCATGCGTCGGGCACGACGCTCGATGCACGCGGCCGGCCGGTGGCCGCGACGGCGTCGGTGTCGGACAAGGCGAACGGCCATTCGTCCGACTCGCGCTCGCAAGCGATCGTGAGCCTCGGGCTGCGGCAGAAGTTCTGACGCGCGCGATCGGCTGCAGGTGCCCGCGGCGGGCACCTGCCCGACGATCTGCGGCCGACGATGCATCAGGTCTACCGGCAGCGCGCGATCGACATCGTCGATGCGCTGCCCAATTACCGCGACGGCCGGGACGGCCCGACGTTCGACCGCGCGAGCTGACCTGAACCGGCCGGCACGCCCCGCGAGCGGGCGGCCTTTTCCATTTGCCGTTGGTGGTCCGTCCATCACCGCCGGCACGGCACTTCGTCATCCTTATCCTCTCGCTCTCGCCACGGCATTCCGCCGCGCGTCGCCTTATTTCACTTCTTCACGATTGGCCGCGGCATTTCGGCACGCAATCTGCGCGCTCGATTCCGCAATGCAGCATGCGCCGGATAATATTTTTTCTCTTTCATTTCAATTTCGATTTGTAATCATTGAATCGCTTGGACGGCAATGAAACTCGATGCGTGCACATCAGAAAAAATGACGTAATTGCATTGGGGAAATCCGGAACAAAATTCCGAAGCCGTCAGCGCGCGACAGCACCATATGGCGGCGAACCATCATGCTGATCCCGGAATGCACAATCGATGGTCAACCCGCGTCGCGCTGTAAAAGAACGTAATGGGAAATTCGTGGCGGCATTGAACCGGTTTTTACAGAAATCACCGATATTTCACACGCGTCGAATTAGAGTATCGACAAACGATCGTCCGGGAGCATCATTCATGTTATCGAAACAAATTCGCTCGGCATTGCTTGGATTGGGCATTGCAATGCTGGCGGCGGTCACTCCCGCACATGCGCAATACACGACCGACTGGCTCGCGAACACGTTCGGCACGCTGGCCGCGCATGTCGGCAACGGCGCGCGCTCGCTGTGGGTCGCGCCCGAGGGCGTGGTCTACACGTCGTCGCGCTGGGACGAGAACGCGGGCGGCGTCGCGATCTACCAGAACGGGCAGACGCTCGGCACGATCGGCATCCACGACGAATTCCAGGGCGGCGCGATCACCGGCAACGCGAACTCGCTGTTCGTCGCGCTCGGTTACAACCGCACGTTCGGCAGCGGCTCGGTCGGCCGCTACAACCGCAGCACCAACCAGCGCGACCTGCGCATTCCGGTCAGCACGTGGACGGGCATCCAGTACGCAGACGTGATCACCGGTCTCGCGACGACCGGCAACCTGCTGTACGTGAGCGACTTCTACGGCAACCGCGTGCGCGTCTACACGACCGACGGCGTGTGGCAGCGCGACATCGGCGTATCGGGGCCGGGCGCGCTCGCGCTGGATGCGGCCGGCAACCTGTGGGTCGCGCGCAAGAGCGCCGGCGTCGTCGCGCAGTTCAGCCCGACGGGCACCGCGATGAACACGATCCAGATGGCGGCGCGTGCGCGGCCGGCGTCGCTGTATTTCGATGCGCCGAGCGGGCAGCTGCTGGTGGGCGACGAAGGCCCCGACATGAACATCAAGATCTACGCGCTCGTGGGCCAGCCGGTGCAGGTCGGCACGTTCGGCGTGCAGGGCGGTTATCTCGACACGACGTCGGGCATCAAGGGGCAGGTGGGCGACAAGCGCTTCACGCGCGTCGCCGGCATCGGCAAGGATGCGGCGGGCAACCTGTACGTGCTGAACAACGCGTGGGGCGGCGGCTGGGATCTCGGGCGCAACGGCAGCACCGACCTGCATTCATACAGCCCGACGGGCGCGCTGCAATGGAAGCTGCAGGCGCTGAACTTCGAGGCGGCGGCCGCGCCCGACCCGGCGACCGACGGCGCGTTCTTCTACAGCGGCAACAACGTCTATACCGGCACGGCGGGCGGCACGTTCGTCGCGAGCACGATCGATCCGTTCACCTATCCGAAGGACCCGCGCCTCGACATGAACGACTATCAGCGCGGCCAGCATTTTGGCCAGCTCGCGCTGGTGAACGGCACGCGGATGCTGGTCGCGACCGGGCAGAACCCGGGCAACTACAACCTCTATCACTTCAACAGCGCGAGCGGCTATATCGCGATTCCGGACGGCTCGATCCCCGGCAAGCCGTTCAACACGACGCTGCAGGTGACGGCCGGCTTCTCGCTCGACGACAACGGCGACGTCTGGGCCGGGCTCGATCGCACCAACAACATCTCGCACTATCCGATGACGGGTTTCGACGCGAACGGGAAACCGACGTGGGGCAAGCCGGTGCAGATTCCGATTCCGCGCACCGTGCTGCCGCTCACGCGGATCATCTACCAGGCCGACAGCGACACGATGATCCTCGCGCAAGGCATTTCGGGCAGCTGGGACTGGACCGCGATGAACGGTCACATCGAGGTCTATCGCGGCTGGAAGGCCGGCAACACGACCACGCCGAACGTCGCGATCAACCTGACGAGCGCGAATCCGAAATCGATGGCGGCGGCCGGCCACTACCTGTTCGTCGGCTACGTGCACACGGTGCCGAACGTCGACGTGTTCGACCTAAACACCGGCAGCCTCGTCACCACGCTGACGAACTCGAACACGTCGTCGATGGACGTCGGCAACGACGTCGACTCGATGTACGGCATCCGCGCGTACCTGCGCTCCACCGGCGAGTACGTGATCACGAAGGACAACTACAACGGGTCGAGCCTCGTCGTGTATCGCTGGCGTCCGTGATCGTGCATGCGCGCGCCGCAAGCGCCCGTCAGAACGACACCGTCGTCGTCAGCGTCACGAGCCGCGGCTCGCCCACCGCGACGATCAGATTGCTGTTGCTCGACGGGTAGTAGGTCTTGTCGAGCAGGTTCTTCACGTTGAGCTGGATGCGCGTCGGGAACTTGCCGATCGTCGTCTCGTAAGCCGCGAACGCATCGACGCTCACGTAGCCGGGCAGCGTGAAGCTGTTCGCGGTGTCGCCGGGCCGCGCGCCGACGAGCCGCGCCCCGCCGCCGAAGCGCCAGCGGCCGGGCAGGTTCGCGATCGCCGTGTCGTACACCGCGAACAGGCTGCCGGTGTGGCGCGCGACGTTGACGAGCGGCGTGTCGCTGTCGCGATCGTTCGCGTTCGTGTACGCGTAGCTGCCGATCAGGCTCAGATGCCGCGTGAGCTGCCCGGCGACGTCGAGTTCGATCCCGCGCGAGCGCGCGGTGCCGATCGTCGACGTGAGGTCGCCCACCGTGACCGCGACGTTGCGCTTGTCGATCTGATAGGCCGCGAGCGTGCCGGTGATGCCGGGCTTCACGCTGAACTTCAGGCCCGCTTCGAGCACGCGGCCGAACTCCGGCGCGAGCGGCGCCGCGACATTCGACGCGACGTTCGGCTTGAACGAGCGGCTCACGTTCGCATAGGCGGTCAGCGAGGGCGTGAGCGCATACGCGAGCCCGAACTGCGGCAGCCACACGTTGCCGTGCGAGCGGTCGGCGAACGCGAACGGCCGCCCCATTCCGGATTCCTGCTGCCAGTCCTCCCAGCGCAGGCCGCCGACCGCGGTGAGCCGGTCGGTGATCTTCACCGAATCCTGCACGATCATCGAATACGTGTGGACCTTCGAAAGCGAATCGCTCTGCTTCGCGCTCACCGTGCCGCCCGGCGCGAGCAGCCCGTACACGGGATCGTAGAGATCGAAGCCCTTCGTCGCTGCGCCGCGGATCGTGTCGCCGCGGAAGCTGCGCTGCCGCTCGTACTCGCCGCCGATGTACAGCGCGTGGCTCATTCCCGCGAGCGTCAGGTTGCCGAGCAGGCCGAGCGTCGCGATCTGGTCGGAGTCGTTGCGCCCGAGGTTCGCATCGGATGAACGTGCCATCGCACCAGTGGTGCTGTTGAACGCGGTGGCGCGCGTGATGGCTTGATCGTAGCGGTCGCTGCCCCAGCCGTAGGTCGCGCGCACGCGCCAGGCGTCGGAGAAGCGGTGCTCGACGCGTGCCCGCAGCGTTTCCTGGATCCCGCTGCTTTGCGCCCATGCTTCCTCGTAGCGGCGATAGCGCAGCGCATCGTCGGGGCGGCCGTTCACGAGCACGGTGCCGCGATCGAACGGCATCGTGTAGTCGACATACTGGTAGCTGACGTCGATCGACGTGTTCGCATCGTGCCACGACAGCGCGGGCGCGATCAGCGCGTGGCGCTCGCGGCCGAAGCCGCGCCAGTAGCGGCTCGTATCGTAGTCGCCGGTGAGCCGGAACGCGAGCGTGCCGCCCGCGACCTGGCCCGGCTTGCCGAGCGGGCCGGCCAGGTCGAACTGCGCGCTGCTGCCGCCGTGGTTCGTGCGCGAGGCCGAAATCGAGCCGCCGAACGTGTCCTCCGGCTTGCGCGTGACGAGGTTGATCACGCCGCCCGGGTCCTGCATCCCGTACAGCAGCGAAGCCGGGCCCTTCAGCACTTCGACGCGGTCGATCGTCGCGAGATAGCTGTGCAGCACCGGCGTGCGCACGCCATCGACGAGCACCGAGCCGTCGTTGTTCGAGCCGAAACCGCGCTTGATGAACGCGTCGCGCGTGCCGCCGAGCGTGTTGGTCTGCGTGACGCCGCTGATGTTGCCGAGCACGTCGTCGAGCGAGCGCGCCTGCTGGTCCTGCATCACGCTGCTGCTGACCACCGCGACCGATTGCGGAATCTCCTTGAGCGGGCGATCGTCGCCGCCGGCGATGCTGCTGGTGCGCGGTTGATAGCCGACGGTTGGATCGGTGGTTGCCGATGCGTTGACGCTGATCGTCGGCAGTTCGCGCTCGGCTGGTGCGGTCGCGGGCGTGGGCGCTGACGGAGAAGCGGCCGACGATGCCGCCGCGGCCGGTTCGGCATCCGCATGCGCGCCGCTCGCGACGCAAAGGGTGATCAGGGCGGGCAGGCTCGCACGCCACGGGCGCAAGGTCCGCGCGCGGCGGGGCGATCGACGGGATGACATGAATCGGTAAATGATGGAGTGCTAAGGATGAGGGCGCGGGCCGCAGCGCGTTGGCTGCGGAGTTGCGACAGGATGCGCATGATATATGTAATGAGAAGCATTTGCAATTGTGAGGTGGCCGATGCGGACCGGGAATTGCAATATTGTGGCGAAGAACACACAAATTAGCGTCTACTCTCGCCTGGACTGTCAGGCAATCTTTCGCAATGTAATGCGCCGACGTGAGAACCTCGATATCACGGATACGAAGAACAATCAGACGGCCGCATGCGGAGAAAAGGAGGTGATACAGTATTCGTCACTAATACGGAGACCACATGGCTACGAAGAAAACTCCCCAAGTACCGCTCACGCCGCAGCGGGGGAACTTGCCGACGCAAAGGCGTCCTGCGACTGCGGGTGTCACCGGCGGGCAAATGCAACCTATTACGCGCGGTAGTGGAGGAACTCAAGGTGGCGGCGGCAATGGTGGGTCCAAGGGCAACGGATCGAAGTAACGATGACTACCAATATTGGTGACGATGCGGCGGCGGCGGCGGCGGCGGCGGCAGCAGCAGCGGCGGCAGCGGAGGCAGCCGAAGTTGCCGCCACGACTGAGCGGATACGGCTTTACGAACGTTACAAGGAGGATTTGTCGAAACGAGAAATCTCAAATGCTGAAAATCACGATAGATCGATCTTGACGTACTCTGCCGCAGGGCTTGGCTTGTCCCTTAGTCTGTTGAAGGATTTCGTCCCGATCACTCAGGCCAAATATAGTTGGACGCTATATGGGTCGTGGATATTCTTTTGCCTAGCAATTATTTCAGTAATATTGTCCTACCCGCTGAGCCAGAGGGTTATTCGCCTTCAAGACAAGAAGGCTAGACGATACTATCTTGAAAATATTGCTGCCGCATACGATGAGCGCATAAAGCTAGAAAATTTTTCGAATTTCCTCAATCAATGGGTGTCGCCACCGCTGTTTATAATCGCAATCATATTGACAATTTTCTTCGTTTCAATAAATTTGAAAGGTGCAAACATGACGAATGGAAAGATACCCCCCGCCATCGCGCAGGACGGCGTAACAGGCATGCAGATGCAGAAAGTAACTCCGCCTGCGCCAACAGTACAGAAAGGAATAACTGGCACGCCGATGCAGCCGGTTACATCCAGTCAACCTGTCACTCCTTCGTCGCAACAGTCGCAAAGCCAACCGCAGCAAGGTGGGACTTCATCTCAAACCAAGCCTTGATGCTGAGTCTTGAGATTTGTCGCAGCGCCGTCTGCCTGAGGGGAATTAACATGTCGGACAAGAAGACTACGTCAATTCGCACGAACGATGGAATCACTGGGACGCAAATGCAGAAGATAATTTCGCAACGAGAAGACCTTGGAAAGGCACTCACCGGAACGCCAATGCAACCAGTGAAAGTAAATCCTATACCAGCACAGCAATCGTCGGAACAACCGACGCAGACCAATGAGTCTTCGCAAGTGAAGAAATCGAAATAACTGTTTAATCGTCCATCTTTGAATGCAAGGGCCAAATGCAACTGCTACAAGAAATTATCGCTCTGCTGAGTGACAAGGATGGATCGCTGACAGACGCACTGCTGAAAACGAAGGTGCTGATGCACCGCATTGGCCACAAGGAGCTTGCCGAGTGGGTCAACGCCGAACTGAACGGCTACACAGCAAATAGGCCCGTGCCAGATTACCGTACCATTCGAACGCGATTGTATGGCAATGTCTCGAATTTGGCTTGGCGGTATTCCAAAACGCAATTACCAACGGCCCATCTGGAAAACGGAGTGAAGGAAAGGTTTTCGGTGGAAAAACTGCGTCAATCGATCCAAGTACTGGAACAGTTATCGAAATCAGATGGCTCTCTCAGTAGCCCAATTGCTCCCGAGTGGTATCGCACCCTAGCGAAGGGGGCGATCGAATCGAGTTATAGCATTGACAGCGCGTGGGTACAGTTCGAACCGACACAACTCGTTACTGTGCTGATTGAAGTGCGATCTCGCTTACTGGATTTTGCACTCAACCTGCAAGGTGAATTGGGCAACGTAGCGGAGGATGAGATGAAGGAAGCCGCAAAAGATATCGATGCTCCGGCTATGTTTGCGTCAGCGGTATTTGGCGACAACACTACGGTGGTGATCGGCAACAGCAATCAAACCACCGTTACCAACAGTGTTTCGAAGGGAGACTTCGCCGCGCTGAAAAAAGCCTTCAAGGACTCAGGCGTCAACGAAGCTGACGTAGACGAACTGCGAATCGCCGTCAATGCTGACAATCCAGATACCGTAGCCGAGACGAAGCAGTTCGGACCGAAGGTGAAGGCCTGGATGGGGAATATGTCTGAGAAGGCCATCAGTGGTGCGTGGAGCGTCGGAATTGCTGCGGGCGGGAAGTTGCTGGCAGATGTACTTGGAGGCTATTACGGCATTAAGTGATCCGCCGTCGAACCTCGATGCCCTCTCGGCCACGTCCTTGCGGCACATGTTCCCCGTACTTGTACTGATTTGCACGCGATGTCGTGTGTGAACTACTGTTGCGATGGGGAAAGGAACGCCACGGAGACCTATCCAATGAACGATATCGGTCGATCAACGATTGTATTGGCCTTCATGATGGCAATTTCTGTCAATGCGCTTGCAGTGAATCAGATCGGGGCGATCTCTTGCGGAAAATGGGTAGAGGACCACGCAGACAGAAAAAGCTGGCGTACGATTGTCGAGGATGAATGGCTGGCCGGATTCCTATCGGGCGAGGCCGTTTCGCTAGACGTTGACATTCTCGCCAATACGGATCTCACATCACTTGCACTTTGGGTGACAAACTATTGCAAATCGAATCCGCTTTCAGACTCATTTGAAGCGGTATTGGCGCTCGCAAATGAGATTGCCCGAAAAAGGGGCTTGTGCGCGCGGGGGGCGACATGCTCGAAATAGCCGATATCTTAGGAGTGGTCGCACATGACGCTTCCTTGTCGTAGCGCGTCGGTCAGCAGCAGCACCCGTAAGCAGTTCGGCCATGTATTGGGAGTATCAAGTCCATGTCTGAAATCGAATGCAGAAAGATTTTCGAAAGCGCAATTGACTCTCTTTGCGAAGTAGATCGCTATCTATTGCGCGTGGACGCAAGCGAACGAAGTATCAGTCATCGGCTTGCGGTGCATCTGACAAGTCGATTCCCGGATTTCGATGTCGACTGCGAGTACAATCGGGCTGGCTTTGAGGTCAAGCGTCTCGCATTACGAGAGCGAACAGTCCGAGACTATGAACTTGAAGCTGTCACGGTCTTTCCCGATATCGTAGTACACAAACGAGGAAATAACGAATTCAATCTTCTCGTTGCCGAAATGAAGAAGAGTTCATCTAACGTAAGCCACGATTACGACTTTGAGAAGCTTCGCGCATTTGTGCGGGAATTTGGATACAAAAATTCAGTTCATTGTACGATTGGTTACGACCGAAACGGCACGCTCATTAGAGATATCCGGTGGATCGGTGCTGAGTAATTTTCTAACTGGACCAAAGACGTTCAATATACTGATTTGCGTTGGGGACCTTGTGTCGGACACCGAGGGAATCCTCAACCCATAGCGTTTCGAGAAAAAGATCATCGTCTTCAGGGTGGAAATTGACAGTATCATCCTTGTTAAAAATATGTTCGTAACGCTCATGCTCTCCCAAACGCAAACCGCCGTCTTCGCGGGCAAGGTATTCTGCGCTCCACTTTCCGGCTGCATCAGCGCCGCCGATGAGACGAAGAATGACAGGACGTCGCCCTACGTTCACCATAGTGACGACTATTCGATTGGGACCGTAGTTGGATGCCGGAATGAACTTGCTGGAAACACTAAGTCTCGCGCGATCACGAAAAGCAACGTGTGCAGAAATGCACAGACTGACGAATGACACGGCGAATGCTGCGCAAGACATGTATTGGGCGAAAGTTGGCATGGCTTTAGTCTAGTCAACGTCATCGACAGGGTACGCTCAATCTTATCCTGATGCGACGTTTAACTGGCACTGCTGGGATTATCGTTTTTGGCCGTGCCTTCGATGTTCGGTAAGGCAGCCGTAACGGTCGGTCTTTGTAACGGCAAGGACGATGACCTCATCCAGCCTTGGCCGTAAACATAGGTGAACTTGTTCGATTCGAATCGGTTGTACCGTGGCTACATCGCATAATCGGCGGGGGCTACGAGTGGGAGCGCGTGCAAGATGCGCCAGCGTTGACCATAGATGATGCAGCCTTCGCCGTGGACTTTGCAACCAAGTTTGCTTTGGCCGTCCAAGGGCGGATGCCGTGCCCGGAGTAGAAAGGAGGCGACATGAATTTCAGCAAGGCGCAGCGAAGAAAGCATGCTGAATTGCACTTTTTCGAGCGTACTCAGGGGTTGCTTACCTGCTGGCCGCACGGACCCGTCGATGCCACAGGTGAGGAGCCGGACATTTTGGTGGAAGGGGTGGCGGGCCGGTACGGCGTTGAGGTAACAGAACTATTACGCGGTGAGGTACGCGCAGTTGAGGAAACTCGTCGACTGATCTGTGAAAAGGCCCAGAAGCAATTTCTGCGTAACGTGAACGCGGATTGCCTTGATGTAAAGGTTATCTTTCGGAAGCATGCCACCTTGAATCAGAGGGACCAAGATGCAGCGGCAATGGGTCTCGTCGAGATAGTGCATTCCCGGATCATTTCTATACCTTCTGAGGTGTTCGCAGTCAGGCTAGAAGAAGGTGCGGATTTCGAGTCCGAACTATTCACGTCAGTTTGGCTGCACCATCATCCGAACTATTCGCGCGCTCGATGGCAGCCGGTGGGCGGTTGGTGGGTTCCAGTTGCTTCGCCAGCCGATCTACAGGCCATAATTGATAAAAAGGAACGCAAGATTGCAGCGTATAGGGATCGCGTCAAAGATGTCTGGCTGTTGATCGTGCTGCAGGGATTCAGCGGGTCGGCGGCATGGTCAGTACACGATTCAGTGTTCGAGCATCACTTCTGCACATCGTTCGATGGTGTGGTCTTGCTGGACTATGCGATGAACAAGGCCGACATGCTGAAAATCAAGGGAGATGACAAATGCGGCCTGTGGCTTGTTTAATGAAGTCGGGAGCACCCGGTCCTGCATAAAGGCAGCAACTACGTCTTCCCATCAGAAATGAAACCGAGCGCCATCCAGTAGCGGTCAGCGCGGACGTGTCCGGGTAGGGTTGTTCCGTTACATACATGACATCGCGCAGGTTGACGTACAGCAGTAAGTCGGTCTGCTTCTTGAAGTCGTTCGTGTACTTGTCGAGGCTGGCCGCTTCTTTGAGACAGAGATCGTATATCTCGCCAACGCTGCTGTCCTTCGGTGTAAATTCTCTCAGAAGGTCTTGGGCCTTGGAGATAGCGCGTACGCGCGCTAACTCTTGTTTGTATTCGTCATGGCGTCGTCTGCCGGGGTCTAGGATTTCTTTGATCTCGAAGCGGGCATCGCGAAATTCTATGTCGGGCGGATCATTCTGGATGTTGATGATTTCGCCTTCCGTTGGAACAAGTCCAAGATTTCGGACAAACGCATCCACCACCCAGCGTTCTCGTGCCATCTTGCTTTGCGGCGCAAAGTAGGCAACCGAATCCGCAAGGTCAGCGATGCGCTGTGCAATGAGTTCTTGCTCGTTCATCATTTTCCTTCGATCTTGCGCTGTCGCGCGGCAGCATAGTCTGCGGGCTATGGAGCGGTCTTACTGCACATCTACGCATTTCGTCATCATGCGAACGATCTTGCCGTTCAAGCACCGATCCAGTGCGGCTAAGCTATCGCTGGCAGGCGTAGCATCGACATTCATCGCATCTCGGGATACGACTTTCAACACATTCCCGATGGGTAGTCGCCAATCTTTCGGAAGATGGTACCTCTTCGCGATAGCCGCCCCGGCCTTCTGGTCGGCGGCGTTGTCGTCCATTCCCTTGTCGATCAGCCTTTCGTTGAGGTCCGAGAAGTCGTCGTAGATGTTTACGTCCTGCTGCGTAGAAAGATGCGCAGCGTCAGCCTGCGACACCTGCCATTTTTGCTTGTCATCCCAGACTGAGTGAGTGGGGTCTGGGCTGTAGTACACATGTGCGACCTCCCGGAATCTGTCTCCACGCGATTGGGTGACTTCATTGCGACGCACTGATACTTCGACCGAATCCGCACCGAACGTCGCGACCTTCTCGGCTATCGCAATTGAGGTTGCGGACCATTGCGCCGCTGATCCGCCATTCACGCCGACCTGTATCTTGGCGAACTTGATGTTGTTCCGAAACATATCGCTCAACGATGCGCCTTCGATGGTGAATGGAAGGGCTGCGACTGTCGGCGCGCCTGTGGTCGACTGGTCCGACCTCCCGCACGCAGTCAATAGTCCAATGGCTACGCACACCGATGTCACTGTCCTCATGATTCCCCGAGATGTGGTTATGTGTTGATATGCAATTGTAAGGCATGTTGCAAGAGCCGATGTTCGGCGACAACACCTATAGATTGAGGCTACTGCTGCCGTTAACCTATTCGAGCTATCTCCTTTAGCGGGATGGCTTACAAAATGAATGAGTCACGGGGAATGCTATGCGATGGATCAAATCACTAACCGCTCTTTCAGTGGTTAGTCTGTTTTCGGGTTGCGCTTATAACGTGCAAGTGTCGTCCCAATCAGGGGCTGCTGAAGTGATGAGCACCAAGGTCAAGCAGGACAAGGCGTATGTGGTGTTCAGTGACAACCTTGCGACTGCCGGGAAGGAGGTGAAGCCGGGGTTCCAGTGCGGCGCTCACCGATACCCCATGTATATCGGGGAGACCCTCGAAAATTCCTTGTCGAAGACGGTTGAGGCGGCTTTTCCTCACGCGGTCAGGAACGGCGGTGCAATTCCCACATTGGGTGACGGACTGGTTTTCAAGTTCGATCTCGCTGAGTTCGATCCGCGCGTCCGTTTTACCCCCGGCTTCTTCGTTCCGACAGCAGATGCGAACGTAGACATAGCAATTCGCGCCCGTGTGTCTGACAAGGCTGGCAAGGAACTGATTGCCACTACGTTTCGGGGGCAAGGGCATTCAAGCCAAGATGGGTCTTGCGGTGTAGGTGCCGACGCGCTGGCGGACGCTGGGCAGAAGGCAATCGCGAATGCAATGGAGAATTTTGTGGACAAGGTCATCAATACCGGAATCCTCGATCCGTCAACGACGGCGACGGCAAGCAAATAGCCATTCGACTGGCCATCCCTCTTGACTGGTGGATCGCGGTTGCGCCAATTGAGGGGGCGGTGACGGGAAACGTATGCCCGTCTCGCCCGCTACGGCGGTACACCCACCTGCGGGCCGAAGACCTCGCTCTGAGGCTAGACTGACAGTCCATCCGAGCGACTCGTGGACAAGGGAACTCTACGGGGCGAATCCGTCTTCGTTACTGGCAGGTATGCCGCTCGCCGCTCGCCGTTCACGGTCGATGTTTTCCCATCGCAAAGATACAATTTCGCTTCGACACATACCAGTGGCGACGGCCAGTCGGTTGAAGTCCCGCAGATTGTTGGATTCGGTGGCATCGATGATGGACTGAACTTCATCAGGGTGTAGCGGTGCCACGATCCTTGAACCACAGCCATCATTTCTCCGCTGCTTCCGGTATCTTTTTCAGGTCGAACCTGACCTTATATTCATACAGCGACACATTCGGCATCGCCGCCACGGAATAGGTAAGCGTCTCGTTGATTTCCCGCGCGACGATTACTCCATGCACTTCGCGGTCCCGCGCGATGGTTTTCTTCAGCCAGCCCATGTATCGCGCAAGCTGGCCGATTGCTTGGTCTGGTGCTCGTCCCCGCTTCAACTCGAAGACGACAAATCCACCGTCAGCATCAGATGCAAGCACGTCGATGCGTCCGACCGGCGTCTGGAATTCGATTCCCTTGGAACCGCTGGCCGGATCGACATAGAGCGTCAACCGTTTATCGTTGATTGATATGGATTGGATGTTGTACGCGATGAAGTCCTGTAGTTGGGCCTCCAATTCGAACGCCGTTTCGCGGATGTCATCGTCGTCGTCCGGGGCTTCGTCTGTGCCAAGCGTTTCCTGAATGCGTCCGTCATCGATGAACCCCGGTGGAAACATTAGCACTTGGGTGTCACGCTCTTCAACCTTCCAGCCGATACGGCGAAGTTCGTCCCGAACTCGGTGCGAGTTGACCAGTCTGATGTTCAAACCGGGCGGCATCTCGTCCGGATGATTGGAGCACCACTCTCGCATGGGAAAAAGTTCGACACCGCCGCCTGATTTGGCTTGGACTACAAGGAATCGTCGTGACATGTTGGTTCGTTGCTCCGGTGAAGCGGGTTTCCTCAAGTGTAAACGACCGTCAGGGAGTCGCCAGTGAGGGCTATCCTTCAGGATCGATAGCAAACACCGGAGTCTCGTCAAGACCGGCCACGATTCGAGCGGTGGCGGGGTCATCGAAATCGGGATAAACAATGCGGAATCCGCCGTTGACCGTCGCGATAGTGAAGAACCTGCCGATGTCCTTTCGAGATGCGTAGCGACCAGAATTGCCGCGCCCCTGTCTCTTCGGTTCTATCGGATACATCTCGGTCACGTAGCTGTCCGCCTGATCTTCGGCCAAACCAGCCTCGATCAATGAAACTCGTTGCACCTCCACCTGTTCGCGCGTGAACAATCGTCCGGCAGGATGCAGCGTGACTGACGCGATTGTCCTTCGAAACTGCGCGGCCAATGCCGCTCGCACGCGGAACAGCTCGTCGTTTTCCATTGATGCCATTGAGTCGATCAATGACCGAGCGTGTTGGGCTGTTGAAGATAGTTCTCGTCGAGCGGACCGGTGCAGATTCAGTTCGGTCGCAAGCGCAGTCTCTGTACGCCTCAACTCACTTACTTCCTCCTCCAGCAACCGGATTCGCTCCACCAAAGTGGCGGGGGCGTTGCCATCCTCGATTGCGACCATCAGGTTCTTAATGCGAGCGTCCTTCGCCAAAATCTCGGCCTCAATGCTGCGCATTTTTTCATCCAGCGTCAGTTCGCGGCCTTCGTTGTGCCCGGATCGTACGTCTGCCAACACTTTCTCGAATTCAATCCCACGGCAGAAGGATAGAAAGCTTGTCTCGAAGTCCTTGTGCCCCCACTGAACGGCATAGCATCCCAAACCGCGCCGTCCACCATCGCAGACCAAGACCTTCTTCGAGGGGCGTTGCACCTCATTGCCCTCCGCGCTTCGAATCCATCAGCCGCAGTGAATGCAACGAGAGCCGCGGGCCGACGCGCCGGTGCTGCCGGAGCTGAAGCTGCCGGATTGCCGGCTCGCCGATCGAGGAGGCGCTGGCTTGGTGCCAGCCGTTCAGAACTTCTGCTGGATCCCGGCCATCACGCCGAGCTGGTTCATGCCGGTGCCGACCGTCCCGCCGGCGGCGACCGCGTTCGCGGCCCGTTTGCTGTTGAACATGTAGCCTGCCGACGTATAGACGGTTGTCCGCTTCGACAGGAAGTAGTTCGCGCGGCCCACGAGCAGCGTGCCATTCGCGCCTTCGGCGTTTTCGCGGCGTTGCAGGTAGCGCACGCCCTGCAGATCGAGCGCGAGGTAGGGCGTCGCGTAGTACGTGCCGCCCGCGAACACGATGTCGGCCTGCAGGTGTTCGGCCGCCGCGAGGTTGCGGCGAATCCACCCGGCGCCGAGTTTCGCGGGGCCGAGCTTCACGTAGCCGGCGACGATGTCGCGCGTGTCGGTGTACGCCGGATTGTTCAGCGGCGCGAGCGCACCGCCACCGCCGCGCATCACGTCGTGCGACGCGGCGAGCCCGAAATTGCTCGCGTCATACGCGAGCATCGCCGTGTATTGCCGGCATGCGACGATGTCGCCGGGCACCTGTCCGGCGCAGCCGGTCGCCGACGGTCCTGCCGGCCCGGCCGCGTCGCGGCCGAAGCTGTAGGTGGCGCCGAGCGTCAAGCCATGGAACGTGCCCTTGTAGCCGATCGCATTGTCGCTGCGCGCATTCGGCAGATACGAGTCGAAATCCGCCATCGAGTGAATCGACGGGCCGATCACGTCGGCATTGGTCAGCACGATCATCGACATGTTCATCTGGCGGCCGAGGGTCAGCGCACCGAACGGACTGTTCACGCCGACGTTCGCCTGCCGCCCGAACAGGCGGCCGCCGTAGTTCAGCGCGCCGGTGCCGGGCTGGAAGCCGTTTTCGAGCACGAAGAAGGCCTGGTAGCCGCCGCCGAGATCCTCCGTGCCTCTCAGCCCCCAGCGTGACGGCACTTCGCCGGTCAGCGTCGGCATGCCCGTGAACGATCCGCCGTGCGCGGCGTTGTTGTAGTAGGACACGCCGGTATCGATGATCCCGTACAGCGTGACGCTGCTTTGCGCGCAGGCTGGGCCGGCCAGCGCCACGCCTATTGCCGCCGCGAGTGCGACGCCCAGTTTCGTTTTCATGGCTGTCTCCAAACAGTATGTAGATATACTTATCGATTTTTTAATGCCCCGGATGTGGCCGGGATGACGACGGGTATTGAATGAAACCGCGAGCGTCGCGGGTTATTTACGACAGCGCCGGATCGCGTTGTGCATGCGGCGCAGCGGCGCGCGTACCGGCAACGGCGACGGCGATCGCCGCGCCGGCCATCGGCACGAGGAACGCGAGATAGAGATGGGACACGGACCAGCCGTCGTCGAGCAGCGCGCCGACCGTCATCGGCGACAGGATCGCGCCGAGTCGGCCGATGCCGACCGCGAGCCCGATGCCGGTCGTGCGGATTTCGGCGGGATACGGCGTCGGCGACAGCGCATACATGCCGGCCACGCATGCATTGATCACGGCGCCGAGGAACACCCCGACCGTCATCCCGATGCCGAGCGACCCAGTGTTCGCGCCGAACACGACCATCAACACGCCGCCGAGCAGCAGCGTCGCGCCGAGCAGGTTGCGCAGGGCGAAGCGCGTCGACAGCAGGCTGAACAGCGACGCGCCCGCGATGCCGCCGAGATTGAGCAGCACGCCGCCGGTCACGCCCTGCGACGCCGACAGTCCGGCCTGGACCAGCAGCTTCGGCGTCCAGCTCACGACGAAGTAGAAGCTGCCCATCACGAGAAAGAACGCGATCCATAGCGCGATCGTGCGGCGCGCGAGCGGGGCGCGCAGCACGGCCGTCCAGCTTGACGCGGCGCTGCCCGTGTCGATTGAAGTGGTCGCGGCCGGCAGCGCATCGATGGGCGCGCGCTTCATTCTCGCGAGGATGCGGTTGATTTTCTGCAGCGCGTTGTCGGGCCGCCGCGCGAGCAGGAAGTCGAGCGATTCCGGCAGCAGCGCGAGCACCATCGGGATCGACAGCAACGTCAGGATGCCGCCGAACGCGAACACGCTGCGCCATCCCCACGTCGACAGCAGGTAGCCGGCGATGACGCCGCCGGCTGTCGCGCCGATCGCGTAGCCGGTCGACTGCATGCCGATTGCCGCGCTGCGCCATTTGTTCGATGCGTATTCGCCGCTGATCACGGTGAGGCTGGCAAGCATGCCGCCGATGCCGAGCCCCGTGTACGCACGCGCGACCGCGAGTTGCAGTGTGCTGTGCGTGGCCGCGCACGCGAGCATCCCGGTGGAGATCACCGCGAGGCAGAGCAGGATGATGCGGCGGCGGCCGACGCGATCGGCAAGCGGTGCGATCAGCACCGAGCCGATGCCCATTCCGGCGAGCCCGGCGCTCAGAAGCAGGCCGATCTCCTTGCCGCTCAGTTTCCATTCGGCTGCCAGGTGCGGCGCGGCAAACGCGATGGCCAGCACGTCGAAGCCATCGAGCATGTTCAGCACGACGCAGGCCGTGACGGCCATCGTCTGGAACGCGCTCATCGGGGACGCGTCGATCGTATTGCGGATATTTGCGCTCACGTCAAAGATCCTTCATAAGAATAGTATGACTAATTGATTGGGATGAAACCGAAGCCGGGTGCAGCGGGTGAGACAAAACCGAAATGACCGGCATCGTTCGCGCCGGCGTGCGACGGTCAAGCGGGCTCGGGATGCAGCAGCAACCGCTCGATCACGCGCCGCGCGCGGTTTGGGCCCGCGTCGACGTGAATGTCGATCTGGCGGCTGTCCGGAAAGCGCAGCTGATTCCGGTATTGCGCTTCGATCACGCTCTTGTCCTCGTCGAACGTCGCCGCGGATTGCTCGATGACCGTTTGCGCGACACGCTCGACGTCGTGTTGCGGATTGGTCGCGACGGTCCAGAAGTAATGCGTCGTCGTTTCCGTCTCGGGCGTGATGCCGTGGAAGCCGCGCATATGGAAGCCGCCGCGCGCAGGATCGTGCAGATCGCCGGTGCCGGCGTCCATCGCGCCGGTCCAGATCCGGATATGCGACACGTGGAATTCGATTTCCTGCCAGCGATCGACGCGGCCCGCGAACGGCCATGCTGCGGTGTAGGTCGGCGGCGGGTCGGAATCCGGCATCAGGCGCACCAGCGTCACCGTGTCGGCGTCGCTGCTGACGCGGGTCTCCGCGCCCATGTGCAGCCGTGCGTTACCGCCGATGGTCTTCAGATGCACGTAGCCGAGGTGGCTCAGGTCCATCAGGTTGTCGTGAATCAGTTGGTACGGCGCGTCGTAATGGTAGTGGCCGCCGCCGAACCGGTATTGCGGATCCGTGTGGAACGCATAGCGCGGCGGCGCGCAGGTCGGTTGCGCGTGCGCGTCGGCACCGATCCAGATCCACACGATCGCGTCCTGTTCCTGCACCCGATACGACGCCACGCATGCCTTCGCCGGAATGCGTTCCTGGCCGGGAATCTCCACGCAGATGCCGCCGCGGTCGAACAGCAGGCCGTGATAGCCGCAGCGCAGCCCGCGCGCTTCGAGCGAGCCGCACGACAGCGGCAGCGACTTGTGGCAGCAGCGATCCTCCAGCGCGCCGACTTCCCCCGACGGCAGCCGGAACAGGACGACCGGGCGGCCGAGCAGCGTGCGGGCGACGGGGCGGTCGGTCAGTTCGGATGACAGCGCGGCGACCCACCATCGGCCGACCGGAAACTTAGGAATGTTGAGCGGTGGCCGGACGTGTTGCTCCATTGTTCGTCTCCAGTATTGTGATTGGCCGCCGCGTGTCGGGCGGTCCGTCTACCGATGTACGACTCTACAGATCTACAGATCGAGGACCAGAAGGTCGGATCGCGACCGTGAACAGCACGGCATGAACTGGTCGCCGGCCGCCTTTTCGTCATCGGTCAGATACGCATCGCGATGATCGGGCTCGCCTTCGAGCACGCGCGTCACGCAGGTGCCGCATACGCCTTGTTCGCACGACGTCAGCACGTCGACGCCGTTTGCCGCCAGCGCCGCGATCACCGTGCAGTCGGCCGGCACGTCGACTACCTTCCCGCTGCTCGCGATCCGGACCTGGAACGCGCGAGCCGCGGCGGACGACGCAACCGCGCCGCCGAAGAACTCGTAGTGCAGCCGCGCTTCGTCCCAGCCGCGCTCGCGCGCGGCGTTCAGCACCGCGTCCATGAAGCCGCGCGGGCCGCACACATACAGGTGCGTGCCTTTCGGCGCCGCGGCGAGCACGGCGGCTACGTCGAAGCGTTGCGCGGGTTCGCCGTCGTCGACATGGAAGCGGGCGCGATCATGGAAGCCGGCTGCGCTGATCCGCTCGACGAAGGCCATCCGATCGGGCGAACGCGCGCAGTAGTGCAGGTCGAACGGCATGCCGGACGAGTACAGCCGTTCGGCCATGCTGAGGATCGGCGTGACGCCGATCCCGCCCGCGAGCAGCAGGTGGTGGCGCGCATCGGGCGCGAGCGGGAATTGATTGCGCGGCATGCCGATCCGCACGGTATCGCCTTGCCGGACTTCGTCGTGAATCGCGCGCGATCCGCCTCGGCCGTCGGCATCGCGCAGTACGGCGATCTGGTAGCGATCGCGTTGCTCCGGGTGATTGCAGAGCGAGTACTGGCGCACGAGCCCGCCTGGCAGATGCACGTCGATATGCGCGCCGGCATCGAAGCTCGGCAGCGGCTGGCCGTCGTCGCTGACGAACTCGAAGCCGCAGATGTCGCGCGCTTCCTGCCATTTGCGGGCCACCCGCACCGTCAAGGTCGCGGCGCTCATGACGCCTCCTTGATGTGCGCGACCGGAATCACGGGGCGCTGCGGGCTGGCCGCCTGTTCGTCGGCGAGCAGCCGCTCGATCACCTTGCGCGACAGCACGCCGCCGGCGTCGATGTTCAGCTTGAGCAGCTTGCGATCGGGCCACTTCTCGAGGTTCAGCTGCTGGCGCTCGAGCATCTCGAGATCTTCGGCGAAGATCTTGCCCTGGCCTTCGCGGATCTCGGCGGTCAGCGCGTAATCGTCGGGCCGGAAGTTGCGTGCCATCCCCCAGAAGTACCAGATCGACGTGTCCGTTTCCGGCGTGATGAAGTCGACCACGATCGACGACGCCTTCAGCTCGGCCGGCGCGTCGTAGCCGCCGTGACCCGCATGCGCGACGCCCACCTCGATCATCACGTGGCTCGGCGGCGTGAAGCGGCAGATCTGCCAGCGGTCGACCGGCACGTCGTCGGCGAGGCCGTTGCCGCGCAGCGCCATCCGCCAGAACGGCGGCGGCATCACGTTCTCCATGAAGCGGCTCGTGACGACTTCGTCGCCGTGGCTCGTCGTCTTCGGCGGCGCTTCGTCGATTTCCTTCTGGCCGATGCTCGACGCATGCACGTAGGTCTCGTGCGTGAGGTCCATCAGGTTGTCGATCATCAGCCGGTAATCGCAACGGATGTGATACAGGCCGCCGCCGTGTGCCCAGGCCGGATCCTCCGCCCACGCCAGCGCGGGCAGCTTCGCGGGATCGGCTGCGGATACGTCGCCCGGCCAGACCCACACGAAGCCGTACCGCTCGACCACCGGAAAGCTGCGGATCGGCGGAAAGCCGCCGACGCGCTGGCCCGGCATGCCGGCGGTCTTGCCGTTGCAGCCCATTTCCAGCCCGTGATAGCCGCACACGAGTACGCCGTCGCGCACGAAACCGAGCGACAGCGGCGCGCCGCGGTGCGGGCAGAAATCTTCCAGCGCGGCGACCTGGCCGTCCGCCGCGCGGTAAAACACCATCGACTCGTTGCAGATCTTGCGGCCCAGCGGCTTGCCGTCGAGCTCGTCGGGCGTGCAGGCCACGTACCAAGCGTTCTTGAGAAACACGTTCTTCGTCTCCTTCAGGTCGATGCCGCCGGTACGCGGCATCTCTTCATTCCGTGTACTGAATGAGATTCAGTGTACTCATTGAGATTGGCTCGAGCAAGGCGAGCGGTATACTGGTTTTCCCGGGAAATGGCGCGAGGCAGCGCCATGCCGGCGGCGCGCGCAACCGGCGCGCGCCCCGCCTATGTCATCGACTCATTCATGGAAAAAACGAATCCCGCCGACCTGCCGGCCTTCCCGCTCGATCTGTACGACGAACCCGGGCACCTGATCCGGCGCGCGCACCAGATCGCGGTTGCGATGTTCTACGAGAAGCTGGGCCGGGACGTCACGCCCGTGCAGTACGCGGTGCTGCGGATGCTCTACGAGTGTCCGGGGCTCGATCAGGTGACGCTCGCGCAGCGGGTGGCGCTCGATACGTCGACGACCGCCGATCTCGCGGTGCGGCTCGAAGCGAAAGGTTTGATCGTCCGCGAAGTGCTGCCGCGGCGGCAGCGGCGCCTGCTGTTGACGCCGGCGGGCGTCGAGCTGCTCACGCACCTGATTCCGTCGGTGAAGGAACTGCGTGCGGGGCTGTTCGACGGGATGGGCGAGGACGATTCGCAGGAACTGATGCGCCTGCTGCGCAAGTTCGTGCATTTGAACAACGAGCAGAGCCGCGCGCCGCTGCGGATCAGCGAGGATTCGTAACGGCCGCGAGCCCTGAAAGAACGCGGAGACGGGCGGCGTGCGCCGCCCCGGCCGTCACCCGCGTGACGCTTCGCCTTCCAGCCGCCGCACCGCTTCCGCGACTTCGTTCCTGAAGCGCACCAGCGCCGCCTGCTCCGGCGCGGGCGGCTGCACGGCGGCCCACAGCATGTCGATCAGCTGCGTGGCCGTCGTTTCCGTATCGAGCTTGCGGTGCCCGAGGATCGCATCCCACAGCACGTGCTCCATCGGCCCGAACACCATCGAGCGCAGCAGGCTCAGCGGCAGGTCCGCGCGAACCTGCCCGGCCGCCTGGCCGCGTGCGAGCACGTCCATCAGCGGCGCCGTGTAGCGGCGCTGCAGCGCGGTGAGCTCGTCGCTCAGCGCGTGCTGCTTCGCACGACCTTCCGACAGCACCAGCGCGCACAGCCCCGTGCCGTTCACCAGCATCAGCCGCAGGTGCGTGCGCACGATGAACGCGAACTGCTGCTGCACCGGCGCGTCCAGCGGCATCCCGTGCTCGAACGCCGCAATGATTTCGTCGTACCAGTCGGCGATCACCCGGGCGCAGAGCTCGCGCTTGCCGCGGAAGTAGCTGAATACCGTCGCCTCCGACACGCCGACGCGCTGCGCGATCTCGGCGGCCGTCGCATGCTCGTAACCCTTTTCGGCGAACACTTCACGACCGGCGCGCAGGATGTCCTGCACGCGCTGCTGGGACTTGCGCCCGGCGGGTGCGCGCGATGGCTCGGCGCGGTCGGCTTTGGCGGTGGCGGTCATGGTGTCGGCGGTAGCGGCTGTCATGCCGCCATGATATCTGAGTGTCACTCAAAAAACTATTGACGCCGAACCGGACGAGGCGCGAAACTGTGCAAAATATCCGCTGCATTGGCTTAATGAATCGACGCATTGATCCGATTTGAGCGAAACTCAGAAATCGGCGCATGCGACCTACTTTCTGGAACACGGAGGAGACATGATCAACCTGCCCGGCGTGCAATTCATGCTCGGTGAAGACATCGAGATGCTGCGCGACGCCGTCGCGACGTTTGCGGCGAAGGAAATCACGCCGCGCGCGGCGGAAGTCGACCGCACCGACCAGTTTCCGATGGATCTGTGGAAGAAGTTCGGCGATCTCGGCGTGCTCGGCATGACGGTCGCCGAGGAATACGGCGGCTCGAACATGGGCTACACCGCGCACATGGTCGCGATGGAAGAGATCTCGCGCGCGTCGGCGTCGATCGGCCTGTCGTACGGCGCGCACTCGAACCTGTGCGTGAACCAGATCCACCGCAACGGCACCGAGGCGCAAAAGCAGAAATACCTGCCGAAGCTCGTGTCGGGCGAACACATCGGCGCGCTCGCGATGAGCGAGCCGAACGCGGGCTCCGACGTCGTCAGCATGAAGCTGCGCGCGGACAAGCGCGGCGACCGCTACGTGCTCAACGGCACGAAGATGTGGATCACCAACGGCCCCGACTGCGACACGCTCGTCGTCTACGCGAAGACGGACGTCGAAGCGAATTCGCGCGGCATCACCGCGTTCATCGTCGAGAAGGGGATGAAGGGCTTTTCGGTCGCGCAGAAGCTCGACAAGCTCGGCATGCGCGGGTCGCACACGGGCGAGCTCGTGTTCCAGGACGTCGAAGTGCCGGAGGAGAACATCCTCGGCCAGCTCAACGGCGGCGTGAAGGTGCTGATGAGCGGCCTCGACTACGAACGCGCGGTGCTGTCGGGCGGCCCGACGGGCATCATGGCCGCATGTCTCGACGCGGTGGTCCCGTATATCCACGACCGCAAGCAGTTCGGCCAGGCGATCGGCGAATTCCAGCTGATCCAGGGCAAGGTCGCCGACATGTACACCACGTTCCAGGCATGCCGCGCGTATCTGTACGCGGTCGGCCGCCATCTCGACTCGGCGGGCAGCGATCATATCCGCCAGGTGCGCAAGGACTGCGCGGGCGTGATCCTCTACACGGCCGAGAAGGCCACGTGGATGGCCGGCGAGGCGATCCAGATCCTCGGCGGCAACGGCTACATCAACGAATATCCGGTCGGCCGTCTGTGGCGCGATGCGAAGCTGTACGAGATCGGCGCCGGCACGAGCGAAATCCGCCGGATGCTGATCGGCCGCGAACTGTTCGCGGAAACGATGTAACGCCCCACGTCACGCGAACGGAGCCCCGTCGATGCCGATCATCGAATCGAAACTGAATCCGCGTTCGGAAGACTTCCGCGCGAACGCCGCGGCGCTGGAGGCGGTCGTCGCCGACCTGCGCGCGAAGATCGAACAGCTCGCGCAGGGCGGCGGCCAGGCCGCGCGCGACAAGCACCTGGCGCGCGGCAAGCTGCTGCCGCGCGACCGGATCGCGCAACTGCTCGATCCCGGCGCGCCGTTCCTCGAGTTCTCGCAGCTCGCCGCGAACGGCATGTACAACGACGACGCGCCGGGCGCGGGCGTGATCACCGGGATCGGCCGCATCGCGGGCCGCGAGTGCGTGATCGTGTGCAACGACGCAACGGTCAAGGGCGGCACCTACTACCCGATGACCGTGAAGAAGCACGTGCGCGCGCAGGAAATCGCCGCGGAAAACCGGCTGCCGTGCGTGTACCTCGTCGATTCGGGCGGCGCGAACCTGCCGAACCAGGACGACGTGTTCCCCGATCGCGACCACTTCGGCCGCATCTTCTTCAACCAGGCGACGATGTCCGCCGCGGGCATCGCGCAGATCGCGGTCGTGATGGGCTCGTGCACGGCGGGCGGCGCGTATGTGCCGGCGATGAGCGACGAGTCGATCATCGTGAAGAACCAGGGCACGATTTTCCTGGGCGGCCCGCCGCTCGTGAAAGCCGCGACCGGCGAGGAAGTGAGCGCCGAGGATCTCGGCGGCGGCGACGTGCACACGCGCCTGTCCGGCGTGGTCGACCATCTCGCGCAGAACGATTCGCATGCACTGTTGATCGCGCGCCACATCGTCAGCCATCTCGCGCCGAAGATCGCATCGCCGGTGGCGCTGCGCGAACCGAAGCCGCCGCGCTACGACGCAAAGAGCCTGTACGGCGTGATTCCGGCCGACACGCGCAAGCCGTTCGACGTGCGCGAGGTCATCGCGCGCATCGTCGACGATTCCGAATTCGACGAATTCAAGGCGCGCTTCGGCACGACGCTCGTCACGGGCTTCGCGCACATCTGGGGCCATCCGGTCGGGATCGTCGCGAACAACGGCATCCTGTTCTCCGAATCGGCCGTGAAGGGCGCGCATTTCATCGAGCTGTGCTGCCAGCGCAAGATCCCGCTCGTGTTCCTGCAGAACATCACGGGCTTCATGGTCGGCCGCAAGTACGAGAACGAAGGCATCGCGCGTCATGGCGCGAAGATGGTGACCGCCGTGTCGAACGCGAAGGTGCCGAAGTTCACGGTGATCATCGGCGGCTCGTTCGGCGCCGGCAACTACGGGATGTGCGGCCGTGCATTCGGCCCGCGCTTCCTGTGGATGTGGCCGAACGCGCGGATCTCGGTGATGGGCGGCGAGCAGGCCGCGTCGGTGCTCGCGACCGTGCGCCGCGACGGCATCGAGGCGAAGGGCGGTTCGTGGTCGGCGGAGGAAGAGGATGCGTTCAAGCAGCCGATCCGCGACCAGTACGAGCGCCAGGGGCATCCGTACTACGCGAGTGCGCGCTTGTGGGACGACGGCGTGATCGACCCCGCGCAAACGCGCGACGTGCTGGGGCTCGGCCTCGCCGCGTCGATGAACGCGCCGATCGACGACACGCGCTTCGGCGTGTTCCGCATGTAACGTCCGGAGGACTGACCGATGCGATACGAAACGATCAAGGTAAGCGAAGCCGGGCGCGTGGCCACCGTCACGCTCGCGCGGCCCGACGTGCGCAACGCGTTCAACGAGACGGCGATTGCCGAGCTCACCACCGCGTTCGAATGGCTCGATGCGCACGAAGGCGTGCGCGCGGTCGTGCTCGCGGCCGAAGGCCCGGCGTTCTGCGCAGGCGCGGACCTGAACTGGATGAAGAAGATGGCCGGTTACTCGGACGACGAGAACCGCGCCGATGCGCGCAAGCTCGCGCGGATGCTCGAGGCGATCCATCGCTGCGGCAAGCCGGTGATCGCGCGCGTGCACGGCGACGCGTATGCGGGCGGCGTCGGCCTCGTCGCGGCGGCCGACATCGCGATCGCCGCCGACGGCGTGAAGTTCTGCTTGTCCGAAGCGCGGCTCGGGCTGATTCCCGCGACGATCGCGCCGTATGTCGTGCGTGCGATGGGCGAGCGCGCGGCGCGCCGCTACTTCACGACGGCGGAAGTGTTCGACAGCGTGCGCGCCGCGTCGCTCGGCTTCATTCACGACGCGGTGCCGGCCGACGCGCTCGACGACACGGTCGCGAAGCTGGCCGCGACGCTCGTCGCGAACGGCCCGGACGCGGTGAAGGCGTGCAAGCGGCTCGTCGCCGACGTGGCCGGCCGGCCGCTCGATGCGGCGCTGATCGAGCAGACCGCCGACTGGATCGCGCGGACCCGCGCCGGCGCGGAAGCGCGCGAAGGGATCGCGTCCTTCCTCGAGAAACGCACGCCTTCGTGGCGTGAATGACGGCGTGCCCCTAACTTTCCGGACGACATCGAAGCCATGTTCGACAAGATTCTGATCGCCAACCGCGGTGAAATCGCCTGCCGCGTCGCCGCGACGTGCAAACGTCTCGGGATCGCGAGCGTCGCCGTCTATTCCGACGCGGACGCGCACGCGAAGCACGTCGCCGCGTGCGACGAAGCCGTGCATATCGGCGGCTCGGCGGCCGCCGACAGCTACCTGCGCATCGAGCGCATCATCGAAGCCGCGCGCGCGACGGGCGCGCAGGCCATCCACCCGGGCTACGGGTTCCTGTCGGAGAACGAGGATTTCGCGCACGCGTGCGAATCGGCCGGCATCGCGTTCATCGGGCCGCCGGTCGACGCGATCGCGGCGATGGGCTCGAAGGCCGCGGCCAAGGCGCTGATGCATGCGGCGGCGGTGCCGCTCGTGCCCGGCTATCACGGCGACGACCAGGACGCGGCCAACCTGCATCGCGAAGCCGACGAGATCGGCTACCCGGTGCTGCTGAAGGCGAGCGCGGGCGGCGGCGGCAAGGGGATGCGCGTGGTCGAGCGCTCGGAGGACTTCCGGGCGGCGCTCGCATCGTGCCAGCGCGAGGCGGCGAGCAGCTTCGGCAACGACCGCGTGCTGATCGAGAAATACCTGACGCGGCCGCGTCACGTCGAGGTGCAGGTGTTCGGCGACACGCACGGCAACACCGTGTACCTGTTCGACCGCGACTGCTCGGTGCAGCGCCGTCACCAGAAGGTGCTCGAGGAAGCGCCGGCGCCCGGTCTGCACGAAGACGTGCGCCAGGCGATGGGCGAAGCGGCCGTCGCGGCGGCGCGCGCGGTGAATTACGTCGGTGCGGGCACCGTCGAATTCATCATGACGGGCGAAGCGTTCTACTTCATGGAGATGAACACGCGCTTGCAGGTCGAGCATCCGGTCACCGAGATGGTCACGGGGCTCGATCTCGTCGAGTGGCAGCTGCGCGTCGCCGCCGGCGAGCCGCTGCCGCTGAAGCAGGACGACCTGCACGTGCAGGGCCACGCGATCGAGGCCCGCCTTTACGCGGAGAACCCGGCACGCGGCTTCCTGCCGTCGACCGGCACGCTGAAGCACCTGCGGCTGCCGGAAGGCGTCGAGTTCGCGATCGGCGCGCCGGTCCGCGTCGACAGCGGCGTGCGCGAAGGCGATGCGATCACGCCGTTCTACGATCCGATGATCGCGAAGCTGATCGTGCACGGCGCGGACCGCGCGGAAGCGCTCGGCCGGATGCTGCGCGCGCTGCGGGCCTGCGAGGTGGTCGGCCTGCACACGAACGCCGCGTTCCTGCAGCGGATCGTTGCATGCGCACCGTTCTCGATCGCCGATCTCGACACCGGCCTGATCGAGCGCAACCACGATGCGCTGTTCGCGCCGCAACAGCCTCCGCGCGCGTCACTCGCACTGGCCTGCGCGGCGTTGCTCGCGCGCGAACGCGATGCGGCCGCGCGGGAAGGCGCGTCACCGTGGCGCGCGCTGCCGGACTGGCGGTTGAACGGTGGCTATCGCCGCAAGCTCGACTGGCATGCGTCCGAGCGCGAGGCGGACGTGACGGTCACTTACGAGGACGATGGCGGAAGCACACGTCTTGCCACCGGCGATGCAGCCGCGCAGCCGTTCGCGTGGACGCGCGGCGCGACGCCGCTCGACTTCGACGTGACGCTTGACGGCGTGCGCAGCAGCGGCCGCGTGTATGTGGACGGCGACAGTTTTTACGTGTTCACGCAGGGCGTGGCCGACACCTTCGAATGGCGCAACGTGCTCGAGCACGCGGGCGACGCCGAGCATGGCGGCGGCCGCCTGACCGCGCCGATGCCCGGCAAGGTGATCGCGGTGCTGGTCGAGCCGGGCCAGAAGGTCGAGCCCGGCACGCCGCTGATCGTGATGGAAGCGATGAAGATGGAGCATACGATCGGCGCGCCGGGCGCGGGCGTCGTCGCGGAAGTGCTGTACGGCGTTGGCGACCAGGTCGCGGACGGCGCGCAACTGCTGGTGATGGCGGAAGACTGACCTGACACGCGGCTCGCGTGGTACACGGGCCGGCGCAGCGTCACGCGACGCGACGCCGGCCTTGTCGTATCCGGCCCGCGCACCGCGCATGACCATCCATGACAGTCGATCGGCCCGCGCTCCGCTAGACTGGCGGATTGCTCGCGCGGCCACCAGCCGCGCGCTACACTGCGTCCATTCAATCTCCCATCCCGCCGACGATGACGTCTCCTGTCCTGAACGGCCTGCGCATCGGTATCACGATCGGTCTGCGCGCCCCCGATGAAAGCCTGTGGATCAACGGCATCAAGCAGAACGCGCTGTTTCTCGCGAAGCTGCTGATGGCATCGCCGCACGGCTATCGCGTGACGCTGGTCAACACGACCGATGTGCCGCTCACCGACGCGCTGCCGTGGGATCGCACCGTGTACGACACCCGCCCGTTCGCCGACATGAAGGATGCGCTCGACGTGGTGATCGAACTCGGCGGGCAGATCGACGGCGCGCAGACGGCCTACCTGAAGGCGCGCGGCGCGAAGATCGTCAGCTATTGCTGCGGCGTCGAGTACATCAACGCGATGGAGGCGATGTTGTTCGGCCGCCGGCTGTGGGATTCGCTGTTCATCAACCGCGGCTACGACGAAGTGTGGGCGATTCCGCAGATCGCGCCGTCGTCGCTGCCGTTCCTGCAGTCGCTGCGCCGCTGCCCGGGCCGCGTCGTGCCGTTCGTGTGGGACCCGATGTTCCTGAGCGAGCGTGCGGCGTCGCTCCCGCAGCACGGCGAATACCGGCCGAGCAGCGAGCCGGGCAAGCGGCTCACGGTGATGGAGCCGAACCACAACGTCGTGAAATTCTGCGTGTATCCGATGCTGATCATCGACGAAGCGTATCGCCGCGACCCCGATGCGATCTGCTTCACGCACGTAACGAACGCCGACCGCCTCGCGCACGACAGCCCCGAGTTCGTGATGCTGATGAACTACCTGGACATCGTGCGCGCGGGGAAGGCGAGCTTCGTCGGGCGCTTCGACACGCCGCTGTTCCTCGCCGACCTGACCGACGTCGTCGTGTCGCATCAATGGTCGAACCCGCTCAACTATTTCTACTTCGACGTGTGCTGGCAGGGCTATCCGCTCGTGCACAACGCGAGCCTCGCGCCCGATCTCGGCTACTACTATCCGGACAACGACGTGCAGAAGGGCGCGGACGCGCTGCTGCACGCGCTGCACACGCACGACGACGACTGGGAAGGGTACACGCGGCGCCAGCGCGAGATTCTCGGCCGCTATACCTCGGCGAACCCGGCGCTGGTCGGCGAATACGACGCGCTGCTTGCGAACCTGATCGGCGCGACGGCGGCATGAGGTTGCGTGCGGTGCGCCGCATCCGGGCTGTCCCCGGTTAATGTCTGAAGAAATATTGCCGTTAAAAAAGAAACCGCCGAACCGGGGAGATTCGACGGTTTTGAAGGCACGAAATTGACGGCTCCGAGGGAAGTCCGTCAAGATTTATTTTATAGGTTAACAAGTCGAAAAGATTGTTAAACATCTTTCAGTCGATAACCGTCATATAATTCATCTCATCATTGCCATTTGATTATGCCTGATTGCCATTTCGGTATTGTCAATATCGTTTGAAACGACGAAATTGAGTGCTGCTAGGACCGAATGCGCCCGCCGTGGTTCACGGCCGCGTAATCACCAAGCGGCCGAAGCAAGCCCGTTGTCGTGTCCGGGCAAGGTTTTTTCATCGGACATTTATCAGATGAAATGGCAGGCAACGGATATTTGAAACGATGTCGCGCGTAAATCGATTTGCGCAAGGGTGCCGCGCAGCGTAAATAAGCAGCATCGATTGGCATCGTGCCGACAGTGTTGTGTGACCTGTCGCACTGTTTCTAAGTTGTATGCGTGCTGTATTTTGCGTGTTTGAATATCGTTGACAATATCGGGTTTGACGGCGCGCTCGAATGAAAAGTACGCTCCCGGAAAAGATCGAAACAAGAGGATGGGCCGGGTAGGCGGTGGTGCGCGTCGTGGTCGGCTCGCGCCACATGTATCGAGAGCGCGGGCCGTCATCGGCGGTCCGACCATTGCCGGAGCGCCGGATGAATTCGGTCGAACCTCGCCTGGAGGCGAATAGCGTTGCGAATCGGGATGAAGTCGAGCTCGTGTTCGGCGCACCTGACGATCACCCCGACCTTGCGTCGGTACGCAGTTTCGTCGAAAGCCGGCTCGGCTTCGCGCGCGAGCCGGTCTGCCGCGCCGATCTGTCGGGCGGCGTGCTGTATCACGAATGCCTTGCGCGGTTGCGCTGGGGCGCGCGCGAGCCGTTGCCGCCGCTCGCATTCCTGCCGCGTCTCGAATCGCTCGGGCTGATGCGCTGGTTCGACCGGCTCGTCGTGAGCCGGACGATCGACGAACTGCGCGCCGATCCGAACGCCGTGTACGGCTGCAACGTCGCGGCGGCGAGCGCGGTCGTGGACGACGGCTGGCGGGCCATCTTCAGGCGGCTCGAGCGCGAGCCATCGGTCGCGGCGCGGCTGGTCGTCGAAATCACCGAGACGGGGCCGCTGAACCCGGTCGCGGGCCGGTCGTTCGTGAATCGGTTCCGCCAGACCGGCTGCCGCCTCGCGATCGACGACTTCGGCGTCGGCTTCAGCGCGCTGAACAATCTGGTGGTCGGCAACCCCGATATCGTGAAGCTCGACAGGTCGGTCCTGTCGCTGATCAAGCGCAACGCGATCGGGCGCTACCAGTTTCGGCGGCTGATCGCGTTCGCGCACGAAAGCGCGCGACTCGTGGTCGTCGAAGGCGTGGAGAACGAGGTCGACCGGCAGCTCATCCTGGATTCCGGCGTCTCGTGGGCGCAGGGCATTCGCTTCACCTGGCGGCCGCCGGCCGCCGCATGACGCCACGGTGCGGGCGCGGCGCGCCGGCATCGGGCAACGACGGATCGAAAAGGGGCATGGGCATGGCGGCAACGAAGAAGGCCAGGCACGGAACGGGCACGCGGGCAGTCGACGCGCGCGAGTTCGTCGCGATCGCCGAACTCGCCGACATGCTGTGGCAGCTCGGTGCCGACGAGGCCGAAGCGACCGACGTACCGGTCGACGTCGTGCCGTTTCTCGACGGCCTGAAGCACGTGTCGCAACTTATTCGCCGGATGAAACCGCTCGATGCCGACGGCCGCGAGCGCGCGGCGCGGCACTATTTCGCCGGGGTGTTCGCGGGCGCCTGCGGCGACGATTCGGCGATCGCGTGCGGCGTGTCGGGCAGCCTCGCGCAGCAGGCCGGCGGTGTGAGCCCGGCGGCGGCTCGCCGTTTCGCGCGGCTCGCGCGCATCGGCCGGCGGCATGGCCGCGCGTTTGCCGAGCGACGCGCGAACGGGGTGCTGGTGTGGCGCCCGTTTGCGACGCGCACCTGAATCGCGCAGGTCACGCGCTCGATCAGCCGAGCGTGCGCCCGGCGAACAGGCGCTGGATCTGCTCGGAGTACGCGCGCACGTTGTGGTCGGCGAGCGTGTTGACCTGCTGCAGGCAGCGGCGGGCCGCGGCCGCGTAATCGTCGAGGCGAGCGTCGTGCGTTTGCGCGGCGGTCGCGATCGCGCGCGCCGCATCGAAGATCTCGAAGTCCCGGTAGTAATAGCCGACGTCGCGCAGGAACGGCGAGTTGTGCACGAGCGGGTAGTTGCCGTACAGCGCGTCGTACAGCAGGTAGTTCAGGCCGTTTTCCCAGTGATGCGACACGACGATGTCGGTGTGATGTGCGGCCCACGCGACGAACGGCGCGCGCACGTCGGCCGTCGCCTTGCCGTCGCGCACCATCTCGAGCCCGAGCGCGAGATGCTTGAAGGCGACGTTTTCCTTCTTGTCGAACGTGTTGGTCATGTACACGTGTTCGACGAGTTCCGGGTGTTCGACGTAGCACGCGTTCGCGGCCAGCATCGGCACGATCGCGCTCTTCACGACGTTCAGGTTCGGTTCGAAGAACGCGATGCGCTTGGCCCGGCCGTGGTTGCGGTAGCCGAAGCGCGCCTTCAGTTCGGGATCGGCATCGAGGCTGCGTTCGATGAAGTACGGCGACCAGATGTGCGGCAGCTCGATCACCGGCGCGCGATAGACGGCCTGGAAGTAGGCCGCGCACGTGTGCATGTGCTGCGGGTTGGTCCAGATCTCGTCGAACTGCACGCGGTTCGGGTTCGGCCGCCAGTTGTTCTTCTCGAAGTTGATCGTCTCGACCGCGATCACGTAGTCGTTGCCGAAGCGGTACGATACACACTTGCCGCCGCGCCGGCGCACGGCGTCCGTGTGCGACGGGTCGACGAACGCGTTCATCTCGATCAGCAGGTCGGTCTGGTGGACGATCGTCGACAGCGGACGCAGCGCATCGCCGAAAGCGTCCAGCATCAGCGCTTCCGGATAGTCGGCGATGCCGTCATCGTGCGCGAGCCACACTTCGCCGATCAGCTGCGAGCGTTTCAGCAGCATGTACAGGTACACGCAATGCTGGTTCGCGCCGTTGTACCAGATCGACTGCGTCGCGTCGCGCTGCACGTTCATCGTAATCGCGACATTGATCTTCATCGTCGGCTCCGGGCGGGCGATAAGCGGCTTACGGCGTGTCGTTCTGCGACTGGCGCGGCACGTAGCCGGTCAGGTGCCACTGGCCGTCGTCGTCGCGGTACAGGGGCGTGTGTGCGTTCATGTCGGAGTCCGGAAAGGGCGGCGCGTCGCGCCTCGTGCGTCATGCGTCACGCGGCGCGATAGAGCGACGCGATCGCGTCGGAATACGCGGCGACGTTGTCGGGGTTGTAGATGCTGACCGAGTCGAGCACGTGCTTCGATTGCTCGCGGTATGCGTCGAGGTTCGTGTCGTGCTCGGCAAACGCCTGCAGCAGCGCGCGGCCGCCCGCCTGGCAATCGAAGTCCGGGTAGAAATATCCAGCCTTGCCGAGGAAAGGCGAGTTGTGGATCAGCGGATAGTCGCCGTACAGCAGTTCGTAATACAGGTAGTTCTGCGCGTTTTCCCACGTGTGCGATACCACCGCGTCGCCGTAGGCGGCCATGAACTCGTACACCGCGTAGCGGCTTTCGAACGTCGTGATCCCGTGGTTCACGATGTCGAGGCTCTTCGCGAAGTGGACGAACGTCGCATGTTCCTTCAGGTGCAGCGTGTTGCACACGCGCACGAACTCGAGGAACCCGGGCTTCGCGCGATACGCTTCCTCGGTCACCAGCATCGGGATGATGCTCGTCTTCACCATGCAGATGTTCGGCTCGAACATCGTCACGCGCCAGCGCGGCTTGCCCGGCTGATAGCCGAACGACAAGCCCGCGCCGAGCGTCGCGCGCGCCTTGTCGAACAGCATCGGATGCCAGATGTGCGGGACGATCGTCACCGGCGCGCGCAGGCCCGTCTGGTAATAGTGCAGGCACGAGCGCTCGAATTCCGGAATCGTCCACACCGCATCGTACGGCGCCCCCGAGAACAGGAAGCCCGACGGCTTGTCGAACATCGCGCGCTCGATGTCGATCACGTAGTCGTTGCCGACCCGCATCGTGACGACCTTGCCGCCGCGCTCGCGGAACGCGCGCAGGTAGTCCGCGCCGAACTGCGCGCTCATCTCGATCAGCACGTCGCAGCGCTCGAGCGCTTCGTCCATCGACAGCAGCGGCACGTTCCACTCGCCGAGCATCATCTGCGGATCGGCGAGCTGTTCGCCGCCGTTCACCATCACCGCTTCCGCGACGAGCGGCGACTGGCGCAGCAGCAGGATCAGCAGCAGGCAGTTCTGGAAGATGCCGTTTTCCCACAGCGACTGGCCGGCGCCGCGCACGAACAGCGATACGCCGACGACGAGACGCTTGCCGTCGCCGGGCGCTTGACGGGCATTGGAGTCCGACATGCGTATGCTCCGGTTCAGGCGACCAGGCGCGCGACGAACGCGTCCAGGTTCGCGGGGTTGTCGATCGAGACCGACTGCAGCAGCCGGCCGGCTTTCGCGCGATAGTCGTCGAGCCGCTCGTCGTGATGCAGCCACGCGTCGCGCAGCGCGTGGGCGCCCGCGACCGAATCGAAGTCCGGGTAGTAGTAGCCGGCGTCGCCGAGCAGCGTCGAGTTGTGGATCAGCGGATAACCGCCGTACAGCACGTCGTAATACAGGTAGTTCTGCGGATTTTCCCAGTGATGGGACACCACGGCATCCGCGTGGCGCGCCATGAAGCTCGGCAACTCGAGGCGCGGCTCGAACGTCGCCTTGTGCTGGCGCACGAGGTCGAGACTGTTCGCGAAGTGCACGAAGGTCGGATGCGCCTTCATGTGGATCGCGTTGACCACGAACAGATGCTGCACGGCATCCGGTTGCGCGCGGTAGAACTCGTCGCACACGAGCATCGGGTAATGGCACGACTTCACGACCGAGATGTTCGGCTCGAGCGTCGCGAGATGCCACGGACGGCGGCCGGGCCGGTAGCCGAACGTCAATCCTTCGCTCGCCAGCGCGGCGATGCGCCGATCGAGGAAATACGGCGACCACAGGTGCGGAATCGTGTAGACCGGCGCGCGCGTGAGCGTGCGCAACAGCGGCACGTCGATCTTCTGCGACTTCTCGAGCACCCACACTTCGTCGAACTGCGTGCCGTTGAAGATGTGTCCCGACGGCTTCTCGAAGATCGGCGTTTCGGCAAGGCCGCTGTAGGTATGGCCGACGTAGCACGCGACGAGCTTCGTGCCGAGCGCCTTCACGTGCCGCATCCATTCGACCGGCAGTTGCGCGCCCATCTCGATCACGACGTCGAGTTCGTGCGTGACGTCGGCGGGGTTCACGAGCGGCACGTCGAGGCCGTCGAGTTCGAGGCCGACCGGCAGCGCGTTCGCGTCGCCGCCATTCAGGAAATACACGGGGCCGACGCGGTCCGAGCGCTTCAGCATCATCGCGAGGTACGCGATGTTCTGGTGAATGCCGTTTTCCCAGATCGCCTGGCCGTCGCGCGCAAACAGCGAGATGCCGACCGCCGGCCGTTGCTTGCGGGTGCCGCCCGAGGTGGCTTGATTGATGTCCGTCACCGGTTGGGTTCCTCTGCGGCGTCGTGCGTTCGGCCGTGGCGTCGAGCGCCCGGCCGCGAAACGGCGCGCCGTGGATTGTCGTGGTTGCGTTCGCCCCGGTGCGCGCCGGGGAGTGCAGCAGAGCACTTCGAGCGGCGCGGATCGCGAGGCGGCCGCCGGATTCCGGTGTGTCGTCGGGCGGGTCCGGCACGGCGCGCGACGCGGGCGGAACGCCCCGGCAGCTGTCTGCGGCGATTGTGGCACGGAAGGCGCCGGTTTGTGGAGGGGGCTGACGAACTTTGACATAGCGCCCGGCGTGGGCGGCGGGGCTTCGGCGAAACGGTGTCGGGCCGATGTGGCCGACCGCGGGCGGGGGCGCGCCCTTCGGGTGACGGCCGTAGCGGGAGGGCGCGGGGCGAGCCGGGCCGCGACGGCCAGTTGCTCAGCGCTGCAGCGAGATTTCGACGCGGCGGTTGCTCGCGCGGCCTTCGGCCGTCGCGTTCGAGGCGACCGGATCGGCGCTGCCGCGGCCTGTGACCGGCACGCTTTGCGCCTTCAGCCCGTGCGCCTTCAGATAGTTCGCGACCGTTGCCGCACGGCGCTTCGACAGCGCGAGATTCGACGCGTCGCTGCCGACCGAGTCCGTATAGCCGGTGACGGTCACTTCTGTATACGTGCGGTCATCGCGTTCGCTCAGCAGCTTGTCGAGCGACGCGCGCGCGTTCGGCGCGAGCGTGGCCAGGCCGGTGGCGAACAGCGCGTCGCCCGCGAGGTTCACGCGTTCGACCGCGGCAGGTGCGGGAGCGGGAACCGGAACCGGCTCGGCGGCCGACGCCGCTTCGGCCGGCGCTGTGCCGCACTGAAACACCAGCGTCGCAGGATCCGAGCCGTCGCGCAGCGCGCGGGCCGAGTCGACATTGCGCACCGGCTGGTCGCCGCAGATCCTGCGGGCGGCCTTCATGCAGGTTTGCGGGCCCGACAACAGGCCGTGGCAGTCCACCTGGAAGGTGCGCACGCCGTCGGGCGGCTGCAGTTCGGAGGCGCTGAAGGTGGGACCGGATGCAGTCGAGCACGCGGCGAGGGCCATTGCGGAAAGTGCGAGCGCAAGAGCGAGTTTGTTCACGGTTACGTCCTCAATGCTTGGGTTGACTGGCGGCCGCGACGCATTGCGCGGCGGGCTCGTCCTGCCGTCGGCGGCCGCCACGCGCCGTCCGGCGGCGTGGCGGCGCGACGGGTTACTTCCACTGGTACAGCATGCCGGCGCCGATCACCTTTTGACCGCCGCTGAAGCCGCCGTTGATCGACGCCTTCAGGTTCTCCGTGATGCGCGCCTGCATGTTGACCGCCATCGCCTTCTGGCCGAGGAAGGTCGACGTGCCGACGCCCATCCCGAAGTTGGCGTCGCGATCGAGCTGCGGGATCGACGCCATCGCGCCGACGGCCGCGATACCCTGCTTCGCCATCTGGTCGGTCTGCTGCAGTTGCGAACCCAGCGAGTTGATCTGCGCCTGCTGGCCCGACAGTGCCGTCGACAGCGTCGTCTGCACCTGCGTCAGCTGGTTCACGTTCACCGCGTCGGTGCCTTGCGTACCCGGCGCGACGTTCGTGATCTGACGCTGCTGCGTGTCGCTGCCGACCGACACCACGTTCGAACGACCGCCGTCGTTCGATCCCGAACCGATTGCCACCGAGTTCGAACCGGCCGTGACGACCGGCTTGTCGTTGCCGGTCCCGTTCATGTCGGCCGCGATGCCGTTGTTGTTCGACGTGCGCGTCGTGTTGTTGACCGTGGTCACCAGCTGGTTCACCTGGTCACCGAGGTTCGTCACGCCCGTCGACAGCGACGCCACCGTGCTGTTCGTCGAGCTCAGGCCGGTCGACAGCGAGCCGATGCCGGTCGACGTCGACGTGGACAGCGACGTGAGATTGCTGTTCGTCGAGCTGAGGCCGGTGGACAGCGAGTTGATCGCCGTCGACGTCGACGTGGACAACGACGTGAGGTTGCTGTTCGTCGAGCTGAGACCCGTGGACAGCGAACCGATGCCGGTCGACAGCGACGAGATGTTCGACGCGGTCGACGTGGACAGGCTGGTGATCGCCTGGTTCGTCGCGTTGAGCTGGCTGCCGTTGATCGCGTCCGTGCTGGTGGCCGAGATCTGGCCGGCCGAGACGTTCGTGATCTGGCGCGTGGCGCCCGTCGCTGCATCACCGACGCTGACCACGCCCGCCGGCGAGCTGCCCGCGAAGAAGTACGTGACGCCGCCGATCGTGGCACTTGAGGTGCCGACTGCGTTACCCGTCACCGAGTTCGCGCCGAGGGCGATCGAGTTCGCGACGTTCGCCGTGGCGTTCGAACCGAACGCGAGTGCGTCGGTTGCCGTGGCCTTCGCATTCGAGCCGTATGCCTGGGCGCCGATCGCGCTGGCCGTCGCCTGATTGCCGAGCGCGATCGTGTTGTCCGCGGTGGCCTGGTTCGCGCTGCCGAGGGCGAGGGCGCTGTTGCCGGTTGCCGTGTTCGCGTTGCCGAGCGCCACTGCGCCGGTGCCGGTCGCCGTGTCGTTCGCGCCCATCGCCACCGCGCCGGTGCCCGTTGCGATGCTCGGGTCGCCGATCGCGACCGCGCCGTCGCCGCTCGCCGTGTTGCCGGAGCCGATCGACACCGCCTTGCCGCCCGCTGCCGATGCGTTCTGGCCGATTGCAACCGCGCCCGCCGTCTGGGCGTTCGAGCCGTCGCCGACAGCCACGCTGCTGGCGCCTGCCGCGCTGGCGTTCACGCCGGCTGCGAGGGCGTTGACGCCCGTCGCGCCGTTGTTGGCGTAGTTGCCTTGCTGCGTGCCGTTGTCGTTGACGCTGTAGTAATGCGTCTTCGCGGCTTCGATCGCGGTCGACGTCGACGTGGACAGCGACGTGATCGAGCTGGTTGCGGACGACAGGCCCGTCGAGGTCGACGTCGACAGCGACAGGATCGTGCTGTTCGCCGTCGAGAGGCCGGTCGACGTCGATGTGGACAGCGAACCGATCGAGCTGGTGGCCGTCGACAGGCCGGTCGAGGTCGACGTGGACAGCGAGCTGATCGAGCTCGTCGCCGACGAGAGGCCCGTCGACGTGGAAGTCGACAGCGATGCGACCGAGCTGTTGGTCGAGCTCAGGCCCGTGGACAGCGACGTGACGCTGCTGGTGGTCGACGTGGACAACGACGTGAGCGAACTGTTGGTCGAGCTGAGGCCGGTGGACAGCGAGCCGATCGAGCTGGTCGCGGTCAAGAGGCCGGTCGAGGTTGAGGTCGAGAGTGAGCTGATCGAGCTGGTAGCTGACGAGAGGCCCGTCGACGTGGAAGTCGAGAGCGAGGCCACCGTGCTGTCGGTGGAGCTGAGGCCAGTCGACAACGAGCTGATGCCCGTCGAGGTCGACGTGGACAACGAGGTGATCGAGCTGGTTGCCGACGACATGCCGGTCGACGTGGAAGTCGAGAGCGATGCCACCGAGCTGTCGGTCGAGCTGAGGCCAGTCGACAGCGAATTGATGCCGGTCGACGTCGACGTGGACAGCGAGCTGATCGAGCTGGTTGCTGACGAGAGGCCGGTCGACGTGGAAGTCGAGAGCGAAGCGACCGAGCTGTCGGTCGAGCTCAGGCCAGTCGACAACGAGTTGATGCCGGTCGAGGTCGACGTGGACAGCGAGCTGATCGAGCTGGTCGCCGACGAAA
>NZ_ML058609.1:83957-84215 GCF_003635165.1 Burkholderia sp. Nafp2/4-1b
GCGACCGAGCTGTCGGTCGAGCTCAGGCCAGTCGACAACGAGTTGATACCGGTCGATGTCGACGTGGACAACGAGGTGATCGAGCTGGTTGCCGACGACAGGCCGGTCGACGTGGAGGTCGAGAGCGAAGCGACGGAGCTGTCAGTCGAGCTCAGGCCCGTCGACAACGAGTTGATGCCGGTCGAGGTCGACGTGGACAGCGACGAGATCGAGCTGTTGGCCGACGACAGACCGGTGGAGGTCGAGGTCGAAAGCGAA
>NZ_ML058610.1:0-82816 GCF_003635165.1 Burkholderia sp. Nafp2/4-1b
GTAGATCTGGATCGACAGCAGAGACAGCACCGCGATCGACGCCATCATCAGCCGCGCGGGCTTCCAGCGCCAGCCGAGCACGACAAGCGCCGGCACCGTGCCGATCAGCACCGCCTTGTCGTAGTCATTCACGTGTTCGTTGTAATGCACGAACGCATGGCCCGCGCCGACCACGAGGGCCAGCGCGAACAGCCAGTCGATGACCGACAGGCGCGCGACGAATGAAAAGCGCGTGCCATGCACGTCGACGCGCGACCTGCGGCGGTGCCGGTACGGCAGGCTCGCAGCGGGCACCGTGCCGCTGCGCGTGAATCGGATGGTTTTCATGGTGCTCGGGAACGAACCCGCCTCTCGAATAAAAAGCGGCGCCCCGCCCCGGGGGAGACGGTGCACCGAAACGATTCCGGCCGGTCCGTCGTGCGTGCCTGCGGCCTGTGCGGCCGGTGCGGCCTGGGTGCTCGCACGCGCGGCGCCACGACCGCCGTCAGCTCATTCACTGGCCGGCTTACTCGCCGATGCGTCGCCCGTCTCCGGAAACGCTTCGACGAAAGCCGCGACCGCGCGCATGTCCTGCTCGCTCATGTTCCCGCACACCTCCTTCATGACCGCGCCGCGCGGCCGCGTATCGGTCTCGCGGAACACGCGAAGCTGCTTGATCACGTAGTCCGCGTGCTGGCCGGCAAGACGCGGAAACGCGCTCTGCCCCTCGCCATGCTGGCCGTGGCATCCGATGCATGCGGCGACGCCCTTGTCCGGCAGGCCCGCCATGAAGATCGCCCGGCCCGCTTCGACGAGCGCAGGGTCGCCGGTCGCGCCGAGCGTCGCCGGCTGGCTCGAAAAATAAACTGCCAGCTCGTCGATCTGCGCGTCGGTCAGATGCGTGAAGCCCCACATGAACCGCTTCGCGTTCGGATCGGTGCGCGCGTGATGCTTGAAATCCGTCAGTTGATCGACGAGGTATTCCTTGCCCTGTCCGGCAAGCTTCGGAAACATCGGCGATACCGACACGCCGGTCGCGCCGTGACAGTTCGAGCACACCTGCAGCGCGATGGTCTTGCCCGACACGGACGGATTGTCGACTTCCCGCGACCGCTCGAGGTCGTGACAACCCGCTGCCGCCAGCACCAGCGCAAGCGAAGCGAAATGGGTCAGCTTGTTCATTTCAGTGCTCTCCCTGCCGCGACGTCCGCGACGTCCGCGACGTCGGCCACGTCCAGTGTCCCGCCGGATGTCAGAACGACGCGATCCATAGATAGATGAACAGCGTGTCGTTGTCCCTTGCATTGCGTCCGTTGCCGTCGTAGTTGGTCGTCGCGCCGAGGAACTTGGTGAAGTGCGTGTACTGGATGCCGACGCGAATGTGTTGATCCGGAATCCAGAATATCTCGGGCGTCCAGCCCTGCGAATTCGGATGGAAGTTCGCGCTCGCCGCATAGGCCGTGCTGTCGGCGGTGCCCGTCGTATTGAAGAACGACAGGCTGACGCCATACTTGGACTGGTACACGTATGACGCCTTGAGCCGCAGCGAATTCAGGTTCGCGGCCGAGTTGTCGCTCACGACGAAATTGTTCGGATCGTGAATGTTTTCACGTACGTAGCGCGCCTGCGCGGTGATCGTGTGCGGCTCCAGCAGGTACTGATACTGCGTGTCGAAACCGTAGTCACGATAGCGCGTCACACCCGTGCCGAAGATCGGGAAGCTGTTCGGGTCGTTCGGATAGATGTCGACGCTCAACCCGAATGCGCCGACCATCAGGCTGTGCGGCCCCCAGTCGCGCGTCAGTGCGATGCGCGCATACGGGTTGTAGCCCCGCAGGTAGACCTGCGGGTGGTCCGGGTTGCCCGCGTGGTTGCCCTTGCTCAGGAATGACCAGATGCCGTCGGCCGTGCTGTAGGCGGTCAGCTCCGCATAGACCGTCTTGTTCCAGTACAGGTACCCGCCCATGCCGACGACCTGCATCGCGAGCCCGCCCTCGATCATCGGCGTAACCGGAACGCCGCCAACCGGGCTGATCGCCGAGCCGATGTACGGATAGCTCCAGGCCGGCGCGGTGTTGAACACGTCCTGAACGGTCGGGTTGTTATGCAGCGTCAGGCCGAGGATCAGGTCGTTGGCGGGCGAGATGATCCGGTCGACGAAGCGGAAGTCGGTGTTGTCCGATGCCCACCACCCTTTCCATTTTCCGTTGGCATCCTGATGATCGTAGTTCGCATAGGTGAATTGCGCGAAGCCGCCGAGATGATCGGTGATCTTGCCGGCGAGGAACACGCTCGCGAAGTCGAAGATCGGCAGGCCGTCCTTGGGACTGACCGGATTGCCGCTCGTGTCGCTGTTGTAGCGCGTCTTGGTCAGATCGCCTACCGCCATCGCGGCAACCGGAATCGTGCGTTCGCCGAACGTATAGCCGTTCAGCTTGAACATGCGCCCGTACGGCGTCAGTTCGGGAAACTGTCCGCCGGCATGGCAGGCGACGCAGCTCTGCCCGGTCTGTCGGGCGAAGATCGGCAGCGCGTGCGCGACGGACGCCTGCAGCATCGCGAGTGCCGCGACCACGATCATCCAGCCGCGATGCGCCCAGCGACGGCGCGCGTCATGCCCGACAAGAAGCGTTGTCATGACTGTTTCCCTCCTCACGCCGTGTGACCCGCGCCGGGCCGGAACCTCGCGCAATGCCTTCATTGTGCGAAGCGCCCGCGAAAACCGGCATGGGGACACCTCCTCCATGCGCGGTCTGATTCCTACTCCATCTCGACGCGCGCAGCCGCTCAGGGGACGATCCAGCCGCCGTCGGCGGCAAGCCGCGCACGATCGGGCCCGGCGAACCGCACGATATAGCCGCCCTTCGATGCGAAGCGCTGCCCGGGCGCGAGCGTGAGGCGCGGGTAGTAGCCGGTCAGGATGCGACGTTCGAGCATGTCCTCGATGCGCTCGACGAGATACTCGCCCACGAACGCATCGACGAGGTGGCTCAGCGTCTCGGCGAGCAGGCCGCATGCGAGATACGTGTCTGCCTGCACCTGCGGCGCGACCATCGGGATGTGCCGGATCGTGAACCAGCCGAACGCGTAGTCGACGCGCACGCGCCGCGCTTCGGGCAAGTCGAACGGATAGGCGACGCGCGTCATGCCGCGCCAGCGCGTCGGCAGCGGCGTACTGTCGAGCCCGCCGAGCAGCCCCGACATGAACACCGTGTCCGACACGGGCGACACATGCTCGAGCGCCGCGAGGTCGGGCGGCCGCAGCCACAGCACGAGCACATCGTCGCGCGTGATCCCGTGCAACGCATGCGCGACACCCTCGCGAGGCGCGAGCGCGCGATTCGACACCGCGATGCCGTGGGCCTTCAGCGCGGCGGCCAGCGCCTGTGCGCCCCGCTCGCCGTTGTCGCCCCCGCGATAGACCTGCCGGACCGTCTTCACCGCCCGGGACGCCGGCCGCGCGGCGGCTTCATCCAGGATGCGCTTCGCGATCAGGTCCGACTCGAGCAGTACGCCGCGCGAGAAGTACACGGAATAGAAATCGTGATCGGTCTCGACCGGCACCTCGACGTTCGGAAACAGGCACGGCACGGCCTCCTGTTCGCAGAAGTCGTGAACGGGCGCCCAGTTCCCGCCGCCGATGCCCGACACGACGGCCAGCACCGGCTGTCGGGCGAAATACTGCCTGAGCTGTTCATGCCATGTGTCGGGCGGGCCCGTGAGCGACCAGACGTGCAGCTCCCAGCGCCGATTGACCATGAACATCATTTTTCGCGTCGAGCGCAGCGGCGGCGTCGCGCCGATCGGAAAGGCGTTCTTGTCCGCGAAGTAGTGCTGCAGCACGTCGAGCATGCCCGCCCGCTTCACCGGGTCCGCATCGGGCGTGACGATCGTCGCGAAATGCAGCACCGTATCGGTCACACCCGACGGCCGGCGGCGATCGAGACGCTTCAGATAGGCCGTCAGCGCAGCCATGTCGGCATCGCCAAGCGCGTACTGCGGCATCAGCCTGCCGAGCGGCCGGCCATCCGGGTCGGTCCCGTCGCGCACGGCCCGCGCGAGCCGTTCCTCGGTGTACGGTTCGCGATCGGTGCGCATGCCTGAAACGTACGGGATGTCGAGATCCTCGCCGGTTTGCGCGCGAGGATGGGAGAGATAGCGCCACGTGATTGGCGGGACCGTGTTGTTGCCTTCCTTCGAGCCGAGGCCGCTGCGCCGGTGGCAATTGATGCACGCGGCGGCCGCGCCACGCAGGCGCACGCCGTCCGGATGCACGGCTTCGAGCGGCGCGCCCGAACCGAGGATGCCGCGCTGGAAGATCGCCTCGCCCGCGTCCGCCGGCGCGACGGGCGCGGACGCGACAGGCTCGGCCGCCACCTCGTCGCAGCGCGCGTAACCAGTGGGCACGCACAGCGCGGCCAGCAACATCCAGCGCGCCAGCCGCCGGCTCGCGACAAGCGGACGCGCCGCCGCGAGAGCCCGCCGCAGCAGCCGTGGCAGCCGGATGCCGCTCATGGCCGTGGCGTCGGCAGGCCGGTACCCGGCGGCGCCGGCGACACGCTCGCATCGATCGCGACCGAACGGCGTCCGCCGGGCGACATGGGCCGGGTGAAGATCGCATCGGCGAGCGGCGGATTCAGCGCCACCTTGTCGATGACCAGCGTGTCCTTGTTCGGGGAAGCCACCGTGTGGCTTTCGATCCTGAGCGGGATCTGCAGGCCGTCGACACTTTTGAAATCGCTGTAGCTCACTTCGACGGTGACCGTGCCGCGCGGGCCATGCAACTGACGGTCGAACTTCACGTCCAGGAACGTGCGACCATCGATCCACACATGGCGAACCGCGCCGGACGGCAGCGTCACCGCGAGGCGGTATGCATCGTGCCCGCCGATCGGGTCGACCCCTTCCAGCGTCACGCCGACGCCCTTCGCTTCATGATCGATCAGCGGGCCGTCGATCACCTGCTCTTCACGCGCCGACCTGACCTCTTCGATCGAATACGGCCGCGGACTCGCGCCCAGCTTCCAGCCTTCCCTGCCGTCGAAGACGCGCACACTCTTGTCGTTCAATACCGTCAACTCGAAGCGCGTCTTGTTCGGGCGCTTCATCGCGAGGACGAACGGCATGTCCCGCACGGGGGTGTTGGCACTGTCGACATGGCCGAACCAGACCATCGTCCGGACCTTGCGCCACGCATCGAGCCCGCCCCGCGCGGCGACATTCTTCTCGACGATCTGGTCCGCGGTGAGACCCTGCCCCGGTACTTGCTTGCACGCGCACAAGGCTGCCGCCATGCAGCCGGCGAGCACCCACGATTCGATTCGCTTCATGGCCCCGATCCTCGCCCGATTGTCGGCTAGCGGCTCGTCACCGTGGCCGCACCGCGCTGCGGCTTGCCGAACGATGCATCGTCCACCGGCTGATTCACCGCCACGTGATCGATCGTCAACTTGTGCGTTCCCTTCACGCCGGCAACGGCCGTCTCGAGCGTATGCGGTACGACGATCCCCCCTTCCTTCCGGAAGTCGCGAAAGAACACGGAGACGCCGTGCATCTTGCCGTCGAGCACGCGCGGCTCGCCGTCGATCTTCAGCTCGAGGAACGTTGCCGCATCGATCCACACGCGACGCTCCGCCCGCTCTTTCGTCGTCACTTTCAGCACGTACGCGCGATGCCCTTCCACCGTTTCCGAGCCGAGCAGCTGAACCGTGCTGCCCTTGCTCGCGTAATCGACGAGCGGCCCGTCCAGTTCCGCGGACTGCGCCGCCGATTTCGCCTCGGTCGGCGTATAGGGCTCGACTTCGTCACGGCCGAGAAATGGCCGGACTTTCCAGCCCTGCGCACCGTCATAGACCTGGAACGCCGTCTGCCCGTTGAAGCGGACTTCGAAGCGGCTCTTGTGCGGACGCTTCATCGTCATCACGAACGGCAGCGCGGTGTTCTTCTTGCCGCCGGCCTCCATCAGCCCCGACATCGTCAGCGTGCTGACCGTGCGCCAGGCTTGCAGCCCGCCGCGCGCCGCCACGTTGCGCTCGACGATCTGCGCGGCGCTCGCGCGCCCCGCCGATGCCGCCCCGGCCTGGGCGGTGCCTGCCGCCGAGGCCGCGATCGAAGCGGGCGCCGATGCGAGCAAACCGGCCAGCGAGGCCGCCCCAATCACTACCGAAAGAAACCGGGTCATGAGTCTTCTCCTGTCCCTGTGCCGCGAATCGCGGCCGCATCGTCATTCGACCAGCAGCCCGTCGATATGCAACGATCCGATGATCACGTTCACGCGTTCGCCGACCTTGACGACGTTGCCCTTGTTCGAAAACACCATCCAGTATTCGCGGCCGGCCTCGAGCCGGCCGCTTTGCCGCAACTGGCCGACCTTGTCCATCACCGGCACCTCCAGCAGCGCGTGACTCGCCTGCCCGTACAGATACGGCGTCGCGCTCCTGTCGGCGAGCCGCTTCGCGGCGGCGGGATCGGTCACGCGATAGCTGAAGCGGATCAGGTTGTCCGATGAGATGCGGTGCACCTTCAGGTTGTCGATCCCCCTCGTCATCATGTAGTAGGTCCTCGCGCGCCCCGGGAGGCCCGGCCGGTATGGCGAATGCCTCGCACCCGCGCCGGGCGCGGCAGCCGCGCCCTGCTGCGCCGCGGCCGGCTCTGCGACGGCCGCGGCGGCCAGACAGGCGGCGACGGCGTAAAGCGCCGCGCGCCTGTACAGCAAACGTGAACGGTTCATGGCCCCCCCCCTTTTTACGGTCGATTCAGCGCCGTGCCGAGCCCAAGCGGATGGACCGGCAGGCCGCCCACGATGCCGGCCGGCACGTTCGGCGCCGCCGGCGGCGCGATCGGCAGGCCGCCCACCGCGCCGGCCGGTACGGTCGGCACCGCCAGCGGGGGAATCGGCAGGCCGCCCACGACGCCGGTCAGCGCCGTGCCGAGCGCCAGCGGATCGATCGGCAGGCCGCCCACGATGCCGGACGGCAGGAATTCGACCGCACCGATGTCGTACTTCCCCTGTTGCGGACGCGTCGTGCCGAAGAAATCATGATTCGGCGCGCCCGTCGGCGTTCCTGCGTTGATCGCGGGCGAACCTGCGCGCGGCGAGTAGTTGCCGAGCAGGACGCCGTAACCGGTACTGCCGGACACGATCGACATGTTGAACAGCGACAGCGGGCCGTACGACATGTTGATCCACTGGTTGCCCTCATCCGGCACGGCCGACGGCAGCAGGGTGAACAGCGGGTTCGGCAGGATCGTGTCCGAGATGCCGGGCGGCACCGCGAACCCGTTTCCGCCTCCTTCCGGCGGCACGCGTGCGCCATTGCAGTACTGGCTCACGACTGCCGGGTCGGCCCCGCTGTTGTTCGCGCCCGGGTAGTCGCCCACATCCGTCAGGATCGAATACCGCGGGCTCAGCGTAAGACCCGAATCATGCTTGCTCGGGCTCGTGTCGCCATACGCGCCGATATCCCAATACACCGCGTGCGAATCGCAATAGCCTGTCGCATGCCCCGCCTGGTTCAACGTCGGGTTCAACGTCACCGTGTTCTGCAGCCCGGGAATGTTCGGATTCGCTCCGGACACCGTGATGAAGAACGTGCGGTTCTGCCAGAACACGTTGTTGGTCAGCACCGGGTTCGAGAACGTCGTGCAGTTCGCCAGGCCCGCCGGACACGCCACCCCGGCGTTGGTGAACGCCGTCACGAAGTTCGCCGTATGCCGCGCGGTCTCGAGCCCGGCAGGCTGGTACGTCGACGTCGTGATCGGGTTGCACGTCGTTTGCGCGCCGACCGTGGTGCAGTTCGGCGGCCCGACGTTCGCCTGGGTAGCCGCGTCCGTGTTGAACAGCACGCCGGAGGACGCCGTCGCGTCGTTCGACATCACGGTGTTGTTGACGAAGCTCACGCGCACCGCGTCCTGCAGCGACACGCCGCCGCCGCCCCAGCCCGCGACGTTGTTCGCGATGATGTTGTTGATCACGCGAACCGCGTACCAGTTCGCCGCGTTGCCGGGGCTGCGCTGTACGTCCGTGCCGTTCACCTGCTGCAGCCGCAGCCCGCCGCCCTTGCCGCTCTCCGCCGTGTTGCCCATGATCAGGTTGCCGTCGATCACCAGTTGCGGCCCGATACCGTCGGACAGTTGCGGCGCGCAGTCGACGTCGACCGTCGAGTTCTCGCAGAAGGTGCCGTCCGGCGGCACGCCCTGCGCGATGATGCCGCCGCCGTAGGTCGGCAGTGTCGGGTTGTTGCTCTGGTTGAACAGCACCCAGTTGTGCGAAATGTCGCCGGCATAGCTGAAGCCGAAGTGCGCGATGCCTCCGCCGTCGCCGCTGCTCATGTTGCCGCACACCCAGTTGTAGTTGAAGTGGTAGTTGTCGGCGCCCGAGCAGAACACGACGCCGCCGGCCGACGACGGTGTGCTCGAATTGATTTCATCGCCGTACGCCGCGTTCGACGTCACCGAATTGTGGTGCACGTTCACGTCCTTGTTGAAGCCGAACGGAAGCTGGGTGATCCCGTTGGCCGCGATCGTGCCGTCCGGCACTTCGACCTGGCCGACCGAGATGCCGCCCGCGAGCGTCCCGGCGTTCGAGAACACACGGTTGTTCGACACCTCCATCAGATGGTTCCAGCCGTGCAGGAAAATCCCGCCGCCGCCTTGCGAGCTGTTCGTGACCGTGATGCCGTCGATGCGCGACGGATTGCACAGGAAGTTGCTCGGGTTATTCCTGCAATCCCGCGGGCTGCCCGTGAGCGGCACGCAAATGCCGTTCGCGACGCAGTTCGGGTCGGCCTGCGGCACGCCGCGTACCAGCACGTCCCTCACGCCCTTGCCGAGCACCGTGATGCCGGCGCCTTCGTACGCGCCCATCAGCGTCGGCTCGAGCAGCATTTCGCCGAGATTGCCGTTCAGGGTCGAGTCCCACCCCACGGTCGGCTCGAACGGGATCGGGTCGACCTTGCGTTGCATCGCCGTCGGGCACGTGTACGTGCCGCTCGGGTCGTACGGGTTCGAGGACGAGATCATCGCGCCGTTGACCGCGACGCCGAACAGGCAGTCGACCTTCCTGCGCCACGCGTCCATCTTGCCCGACGGATGCGTGTTCGCATTGATCACCACGGACGGCGCGCCGACGCCCTGCAGCCGCACCGGCTTCCACATCACGACCATTTCGTTGTAGGTGCCCGGACCGACGATGATCAGGTCGCCCGGGGTCGCGTTGTCGATCGCGGTCTGGATCGCGTCGTTGGTCGCGTTCTCGCCGTTCACGTAAGTCGGCGCCTTGCCCCCTACCGTCACGGTGACCGTGTCGATCGTGTTCTTGCCGCTGGCGGTCGTGACGACCAGTTCGCCGCAGGACGTCGGCGTCAGCACGCCGCTCTGCTGAACCGTGCAGCTCGAGCCGACCAGCGACGTCACGGCGACGTGGATCTCCGAGTCGGTCCATGACAGCACCGACGCCACCTTGCCGCCGATCGTGACCTTGCCTTGCGCCTGACCGAAGCCGTAATGGCGCTTGACGAACTTCTGGTTGTACGGCGCAGCGGTCGCGCCCGGCCCGTTGTACGCGTTGTTCGGCACGACCTGGTCGCCGAGCGCCTTGATCGTCAGCTGGTGACCGACCGCGCCGACCCACGGGCCCGCGCCGCCGCCGCTCGCGTCGCCGGTCACGCTGGCGATCGCGGGCGTGCCGTCCGGGTACGCGCAGTCGGGCGGGTTGTAGCCGGACGCGAACGCCTGGACCGGCACCACCGGCGTGTCCATGTACTGGGTCTGTCCGGGCATGAACGGGATCTCGTAGCAGAACTGGCTGTATGCCGGGTTGAACAACGGATCACGCATCGTCTTCCCCGGATGCGCGGGGTCGGGCATGTCCGGATCGTTCATGCACGCGACCATCATCGTCGGCGCATAGCCGGTCGGATTCGGCGGATTGACCTGCCACGTCGAATAGTTCAACCCGTTGAAGATGCCCCAGGAGTCCGAATAGATGCGCGTGACTTCATTGCCGCCGAAATCCTTGATCGAGATCGGCACGTTCGGCACGGCGAACTTCTCGCCGAACTGCGGCGAGTACGGGTCGAACTCGGACGAGAAGTCGTCGAGCATGAAGCCGGTGAAGTGCGCGGCGACATGGGTCGAGCTGAACAGCCAGAACTTCGCCAGCACCGACATTTCGTTCGTGAGCGTGACCTCCTTGCGGTCGCACAGGTGGCGGGATGCACCCGCGAACGGCGCGACCTCCTTCGAGCCCGGGAACAGGCTGATGTAGTCCGGCACGATGCGCAATGCGCCGACGCACGGCCAGAACGTCTCGACGCTGCCCGTGTCGCCTTCGTGCCGGGGCGACGAACCGAGATCGGACGTCGGGTTCTGCGCATTGTTCGGGTTGAAGGTCGAATTCATCGCGGCCTGGTCGGGCAGGATGAAGATGTTGCCGAGACCGCCGAACTGCTGCGTCACCGGGGCGATGTAGTTGTCGCCGATCAGGATGTTCTTGTCCTCCTCCTTCACGAGCTCGTAGCCCGGCGGCACCACCACCTCGACGACGTATTTCCCGGTCGGCAGCATCCGCGTGCCGTCTCCCGACGGATTCGCCACGCAGATCGTGCAGTTCGTGCCCGTCGGCAGGCCCGTCGACGGATCGCGCGTCGTCACGCTCGGGAACTGGTACATCCCGTCGTATGGCGCGGGCTGCACCTGGTTGAACGCATGCATGCCGTCATAGCACTTGAATTGCGAGTGCGCGGGCAACGCGCGATGCGTCGGGTCGAGCCACTGCGGGCTGTCCTTCAGCGTGAAGAAGAACGGGTCGCTCGCCTCCTGCCCCGGGCAGTTCATGTTCGGCATGCCGTCGGTGCGGAAGCCCTGCGCCCAGTCGTCCCAGCTGCTCGTCTTCGTCGTATCGACGAGCGCGAGCGTCGTCGTACCGTCGGTTGCCGTGTCCTCCCGGTACAGGTTGACCGTCACGTTCGGAATGTTCGGCGTCCAGCTCGTGTGAATGAGCAGCGCCGGGTCGTCGAACGGCCGCGTCGACGCGTAGATCATCTCGCCCTTGATGCCGCCGTTCTCGGTCGGGCCGAACGGCTTCTTGCCGAACTCGATGAACGAATTCTGGCCGGAGAAGCCTTGCCAGCCTTCGGTCGTCACCCACGGCGGGTCGATCCGCGCGGTCGACGGGTTCGTGCCGGACTGGTCGGTGCAGTCCGCGTCGTTGCAGTACTTGGCGCCCGGCACGCGCAGGTTCGTCGGCAGATGCGCCGTCGACGATTCGACCGTGTTCGCGAAATTCGCCGCGATGTTCGAGTTGCCTCCGCCAGGCGTGCCGTCGACCGGACCGCCCGCGTCATACACCACGTGCACGCCCGTCTGTTTGTAGCGCGTCGTGTCGGCTTCGGCCACATACCAATTGAACAGCGGGAACACTTCGTTGAATCCGGCGAAGCCGTTCAGGTCCGTGTTGTTGAAGTTCGAATAGCTCCCGTCGCGGAATCGGATGTTGGTCGGCACGAGCGCGAGCCCGGCCTCGTTGTCCTGCGACACGCCGTCGCCGTTCTGGTCGAAGAAGGTCCGCGTATACAGATTCGTATGCCACTGCAGCACGGGGATGTCGCCGAGGTTCTTGGACTGTCCGCCCTTCAACTGCGTCGCCGTCGCCAGCCCGTCCACGATCTGGTCGTTCCATTGATCGAAGACCGTGATGCGGAACGTGCCGTCCGGCAGGCCGCTGATGCTGAACGTGCCGTCCGGATTGCACTTGGTAAAGGCGATGTCCTCCCCGTCGGTATCACCGACGCTCACGTAGCACTGCGTGAAGCCCAGCGAATCACGCGAGCCCGAGCCGTACAGGTTCTCGTTCGGCGGACGGCTGTAGTGCAGATTCGTGATCCGGCCGGCGAGCGAGTTGTTGCAGGTCGTGCCGGCGCACACCAGCGGCAGCCGGTCGTTGATGATCTTCGGATTCGCGAAGCCGATCGACACGTGGAAGCCCGCGGGCCCGAACTCCTGGAAGTACGACGGGCCGCCGACCTTGATGAATGCGTCGTGCGCCTTCTGTCCGTCCAGTGTGTTGGTCTGCAGCCATTCCTCGCCGCGGCCGTTCCGGTCGGCGCCCGGCGTCGCGACGACGCCATAGCGTCCCGGCATCAGGTTCGCGATGACCGCCTGGCCGACCAGCGGCGACAGCGTCTTGCCGTCGGACTCGTACTTCGGACAGGTCGGGATCATGCCGATGAGGCCGTCGGTCGACGTCGTCGAAATCGGGCAGGCGTTCAGGCCCGTGGCGGGATCGACGGTGCCCTGCAGCGAATTCGACAGCGGCATGTTGAACATGTCGTAGGTCATCTGCCCGGTGGCGTCGCCGGTGCCGCCGGCGTCGTCGAACAGCTTGATCTCGAACCCGCCGAGACCCGGCTCATGCGCGGTGCCGAAGGCGTCGTTGCCGCCGCTCACGTCCACTTCGCCGTTGACGGGGGCGTCGTCCTCGAACACGAATACCGAAATCTTCGCGGTCTGCAGCGGCGTCTCCTGCAGGAGCACGTTGACGTTCTTCTGTCCCGGCGCGATCGGCGCGCCGCCCATCGTGTGACCGCAGGCGCCCGTGCCCGGCGCGAAATCCGCGCCGCCGGGGCCCGACGGGCAATCCTTCGAAATGTCGAACTGCCGCTTCGCGCCGGTCGGGTTGTTCGGGTCGACGGGTTGCGGTGCGCCTGCTCCGTTCGAGAAACTGTTGCCCGCGTCGCCCGGCAGAATCGAGATGTAGTAGTGCTTGGCCGGATCGAGCGAAACCTGGCTCGGATCGACCGGCACCTGCTGCGCGGCATTCGTGCGGCACGCGCCGTCGCCGATGTCGCATACCGCGGGCACATGCGTGTTGGTGGCAGGATCGAACACCGTCTGCCCCGACTCGCACGCCACCGTGCCGACACAACCCGCCGCGATCAACGGCATGTAGCTCGAATGGAAGCTCGTGCCCAGGCTCGGCACCGGCAGCGGCGGACAGTTCGCGGGGCGCGGCGTCGTGTTCACCTGGCAGGCCGGGTCGATCTGGAACGTGCGGTCTTCCTCGATGATCCAGCGGTAGTCGGTGAGCTGCACGGGCGTCTTGCCCGCGGCCGTGCTCGGCGCGTCCAGCACCTTCACGGCGAGTCCGCTGCCGCCCTTGAACGTGACGGTAACGGTCGCGGGCGCGCTCGCCGTGTTCTGCGAGTTGACCGCCGTGTACTTGAAGGTCACGCCCGCGGTTGCGCTGCCGACCGGCGGCGCGGCCGGCGTCACGCTGAACGAACCGTCCGCGTTCAGCGTGACCGTGCCGCCGCTGGCGCTGTTCGGCACCACGGCCGCCGCGAGCGGCAGGCCGCTCGGGTCCGTGTCGTTGACGAGCACGCCCGGTGCGCCGATCTGCAGCCGCGACGCGATGGTGCTGGTGTAGCTGTCGTCGTGGGCGACGGGCGGACCGGACAGGCAGCCGGCGGCTTGCGTGCACGGGGCCAGCGTCACCGTCGCGGTGACCGCGGGATTGCCGTTCGCCTGATACACGAAACTGTCGGAAGTCGCACCGGCGTTGGGCACGTAGCTGAACGTGCCGTCCGGGTTCAGCGTCACCGTGCCGTTGGCCGGCTTGGTCACGAGCTGCACGCCATAGACGCCGACGTCGTTGGCGATCACCCCTTTCCCGGGGTCCGCCACGCTCAGCGTGTTGCCCGCCACGAGGAAGTACTTGTCGGGATTGGCGACGACGTTCTGGCCGCCGCCGCCGGCAGACGGAAGCGCGCCGCTGTTGATGCTGAGATACGCCTGCATGCCGCCGTCGCGCTGGTTGTTGGTGGACAGGCTCAGTTGCCGGTCGAACACCGGCAGCGCGGGCGCATTCAGGCCCGGCGCGGTCATCATCACGTCGTAAGTCTTGCCGGCCGCCATGAATACGGACGACTGCACGCGCGGATTGCCGGGCAGCGGATTGCCGTCCTCCGCGACGAGCGTGAAGCCGGAGACCGACGGGTTGCCGCTTTGCGCGCCGACCACCGACGGCACGTGCATCCGCAGGCCCGCGTTGACGAAGCGCAGGAGAACCTGGCCGGTCGACACGGAGGCCGTTGCGGGGAACGACGATCGCTCAGGATGCGTACGATCGAAGGCGACGCCGTTGATCAGGTAATAACGCGGATCGTAGTTCACGGCCGGCGGATAGCAGGTGCCGAACGATGAGGAGTGCGAATCCCCGCAGCCGCCAGAAAGGCCGGACCAGACCTTGGTTTCACTGAAGCCGGTAGTCGCCACGGCCGCGGCGACCGCGGCGTTCTGCACCGGATCGATTTCGCTCAGTACGAGCGGGATGTCGGCATCGTACGGCACGCCCGGATAGGCGATCGGTCGCGACGTCGCGGTCGCCGGCGGCGTCCGCACCACGAGTACGCCATAGAGGCCCATCGGCCCCTGGATCGACGGATGGGAGCCCGATTCGATCAGGTAGGTGCCGGGCCGCAGGTTGTTCCACGTCAGCGCCGTTGTCGCGCCGTGAGCCACTTCGGTCGAGAACGACTGAACCCGTGGCCCTTGCGCGGGGGGCGTAAACGTCGCACCGCTGCCGGTGCCGGCGATCGGCCAGGTCGTCGAGGTCTGTGCCGGATGCACGGGGCTCGGGGTCGACGTCGCCGTCTTGCCGAGACCGCCGCCCAGCTGGCCGACGATCACGAGCGACGTCGGCACGGACGAAGGCAGACTGTTCGTGAGGTTGACCGTCAGCGTCGCGCCCGACGGCACGGTGATCACCACCGGCGACCAGCCCGAGCCGGCGCCGGGATTGGCCGCCGCACAGGTGGCCGGCGCCACGGCGGCCGCCGAGCACGTGTAGCCCCACATCGGCACGATCTCGCCGTCGGGCATCGTGGCCGACATGGCCTTCGCCGTCAGGCTCACGGTCTGGGCGAGCGTTGCCTCGCTCGCTGCCAGCAGAATGCACGCGGCGAGGCTCGCCTTGGCCAGGCTGAGAAACGTCGCCTTGAACTGGATGAATGGCATTTCCGTTCTCCCCGCCTCTAGTTGCCTTCGTTGATCACGAAGACTTGTGGATCGACGAGCATCATCATCATCATTCCGCCCGGGAAGATGTTGTTCGTGGTGATCTCGCGTTCATTGTGCGAATGCCACATGAATGCAAAGCCCGCTTCGCTTCCCGGCGGATTCGCGATCGTGCCGCTCGGCGGCGTCGTGCCGGTCGGCGAGGTCGCGCGGATCGTCGCATCCGGCCCGAGATAGGGACTGCCGCCATACCACGCACCGTTCGTCAGGATGTGCGAGTCGGGCAGCGTGACCGGTCCGCCGCTGCCGACGTTTCCGAACGGATGCGCTTCGAGCGCCTTGTTGTGGTCCGCGCACCATTCGTAGTAGTTCGGCGCCGTCGGGTCCGCGGTGTAGTAGCCGTTCGCATCGGGAATGCAGACGCTGCCGTCGCCAGGCTTGTGCCCGTAGACGTCCCAGTTGAGCCCCTTGCCGGTCCAGTAGAAGATGCCGTCCAGGGTTTCGCCCGGCGTCGTGGTCGTGGTGAACAGCAGCGGGCCGGCAACCTTGGTCGCGTCCGTCTTGGAAAGCAGCAGGTTCCCGTCGCGCGCGAGCACGCGGACGTGATTGCCGTGCTCGTGGAACGGATGCTGCCAGCGCCCCGTGCCGATGATTCGCAACAGCACCAGCTCGCCGGGGTGCATGTGCGGATTGCCGTTGTAGGGCTGATGCGGATACTGCATCGCATAGTTCGGATCCATGTCGTCCGGCATCGAGCGGCCGTTGATCATGAAGTACGCGGGGTGATAAGGCTCGGTCGCGACGGTCATGCAGCCCGTCGGCAGCGTGCACGCCTTCGCGACCTCCTGCTCGGCCTGCGCATGGATGCGCGGATCCATTTCGGAGAACTGAAAAAGATACTCACGGTCGTAGCATGCCGAGACATGGTTGTATGCCGCCGCCGCGTTGCGGTAGTCCGGCTGGCCGTCGGGCAGCGTCGCGGCGACTGCGCGGCATCCGGCCGGCACGGCAAGCACGCCCGGCGCCGACGTCGGCAACACGATGATCGCGCCATAGAGGCCCATCTCGATCTGCAGGTCGCCCCGTGTGCCGCTGTAGTACGCATGCGTGCCGGGCGTCGCGGCGACGAAACTGTAGGTGACCGTGTTGCCGTGCGCCGCCTCGCGCGTGAGCAGCCCGGGCACGCCGGTGAGCGCGGCCGGACACGAGCCGTCGGGATTGAGCGCCGCCGCGCACACCTGGAATCCCTGGAACAGGATCGACGTGTTGCCCGCGGCCGCGGGCAGGTTGTTCGTGAGCGTCACCGTGATCACGTCGCCCTGCCGCACGATCAGTGTCGGTCCGGGAATCTGCATGCTCGGGCAGTTCGCGCCCGTCATGCCCGCCGGCGAGAATCCCGCCGGCGCCGTGCGGCAGCCGTAGCCCCACGAATAGACGCTCGAGCCGTCCGGCTGACTGATCCGGCTTGCTTCCGCGCTCAGGTCGAAATGCGTGCCGGTGATGCCCGGCGCGGCGGCCAGAACCGGCCCGCAGAGCAATGCGGCAAGCATTGCCACGGCGAGCCGTACGAGCCGTCCGGCACCCGCGCACATTGCGGTCCGGATGTCATCAGTGAAATGGCCCACGATATTTCTCCTAGATGCAGGACTTCGTAGCCGGGTTGAGCGCGGCGGGGCAGATGCGGACCTCCGTCATCAGCCCCCCGAAGTTCTCGGCGTCGTTCGACAGGTGATCGAGATTCGGCGTGTAGAGGTAGTAGACCGACCCCGGCGCGTACTTCGTCGTGTCGCTCGCATCGAGAATCACGTCGATGGATTCGCCGCCGCCGAGCGTGATCGAGTTCGTGTAGTAAGTCATGTCGTTGCCGGCCATGTCGCGCAGCAGCCGGGCGTTGACGCCGATCACGTGCATCGTCACGCCCAGCGACGCGAGCGTCTGGAATTCGGTGACGTCGAGATCGGAAATCCTGAGCAGCGCGCGGCCGCCGGCCGGGATATTGATGATGGTCGGCAGCGGCTGGGAAACATGGGCCGTGCCGTCGGCCACCGGGGTCTGCATCGGCCCCTGGGTCACCGTGTCCGGATAGCTGCGCCCGTTCAGCATGAAGTACTTGTCCTTCATGTCGGTGAACGGTTCCGGATTGAACGTCATCCCAACGAAATGGAAGTCCGGATCGAAGCCGTGGATCTGCACCGGATACTCGACGTCGTACGCGGTCGAACCGTCGCCGTCGTTGTATGCGTAGAGCGTCGGCTTGCCGCTCTTGTCGTTGACGTGCAGCACGCCATTCGAAGGCGGCAGGGGCGTCGAGCACAGAATGTCGTTGCCGCACCGGGTGCGAAGATCGCCTTGCTGCGCGACCAGCGCGGCGTACAGCGACCTGCCGGACGGCACCCGGTTCTGGCGCGGCCGCACGAAGACCTGGCCGACCATCCCCATCTGGAGGTGCTCCGGCGGCGTGATGTGGCAGTGCCAGAAGTAGGTGCCTGCATCGGGCGCGAGATAGTAGTAGGTGAAGCTTGCGCCGATGTTGATCGCCACCGACGCATCCGGCACGCCGTCATAGAACGACGACGCATTCGGATAACCGTGGAAGTGCACCGTGTGCTGCTCGAACAGGTCGGGACGCATGATCATGCCGACGTTCGTGAGCGTCAGGAAGAACTCGTCGTCCTCGTCGATCGCCATCTCGGGCGCCGGCATGTTGCCGTTCATCACGCCGATATCCATGATCGGCCGCGGATCCACGTGGCCGGTGAGCTGGCCCGGCGGCGACGATTCCGGGTCGGGCACGAGGCCGACCGCTCCGTTGTAGGTCGGGTCGGTTCTCGGATCGCCGACCGTGTTGAACACCGCCGCGAATTCCGTACCGGCGCGGCCGGCCTGGATGTCGGCAATGCCGGACAACGGGCCGAACGCAAACAGATACGTCTGCGTGCCGTCGGCCATGGTGGCGTACCCGTCGCCGCCCGAGATCTGCTGGCACTTGATGGCGCCGTTGACGCGCCCGGTCGGCGTTGAGGTCGGCCCGGTGAAGGACGGTCCGATGTAGGCGGGTTCCGCACCGCCGGCCGGCAGCGCCCTCGGATGCGACGGCGTGGTGAACGGACATTGAACGCGAAACGTTTGGGCAAACGAGGGAACGGCGCACATCAGGAGCAACAGTGCCGCCACACTGTTGCAACACGCGCGGGTACTGAACATATGACCTCCATCCAAGGGGTCCGCCAGCGACACGCGCTGGCCGTCATGCTCTGCTGCAGACGCGGACCGCGAAGCTTTCACGGCCCGTACCGGCATTCTGCGGACGCGCACGCAAGGCCGGGATGGGTCACCCCCCTACTTTTGCATAGGGGGTCCCCGGCGATCGGACGGCATCATTTGCCGCACGTTCGGCGCACACGGCGCGCGGAGGCCGGCGGCACGGCCAGCCGACGATTGAAATGACGAAAACGATGGTCCGGCGCCGGACGACGCGGCGATCTGGGGAAGGATGGCTGGGGACGCGGTAGACTTCGCTGTGGCGCAACGGCTGCGTTTCGGCCGTGATGGCGGGCTCGCCGGCCCGCGACGGAAAGGCAACGGGCAAAAAAAAGCGCCACGGAGACCGTGGCGCTAAAAAAGTTCTAGCCATTCCGAGGGCCGTGCTAGAACCTGAGAGACTGCGCGAAACACCGTTGCCGGTTAAACTCCTGAAACGATGTTTCGAAAACGTGAGACATTCTTTCCGTTTCCGCCCGACAAGTCAAGCGGTATTTGCACCGGTTCCTGCACTTTCCGGTAATGCCCATTTGAGCGTTTTCCTAATAAACCAAGGGTGAACCCGTAAAATCCCATCCGATGACCGATTCACCCACGGAACATGCATCTTTTGACAATCATCCTACAATACCAACAAAATTGAAATCGAGTTTCGGAAATAGAGAGAACCCCTCGTGTCGACACCTGTAACGCCTTCCGCGCCCCGAGACCGCGAATCGTCGCCCGACGAGATCACCGCGCTCGCGCGCGGCCTCGCCGTGCTGCGTCGCATCGCGGCCGCCGACGCCCCGGTCAGCAACCGCGAGCTGACCGAATTGACGGGCATCCCGAAGCCGACCGTGTCGCGCATCACGGCGACGCTCGTCAGCGCCGGCTTCCTGTTCCAGCTGCCCGACAGCGAGCGCTTCGTGCTGACCGCGTCGGTGCTGGAGCTGAGCCACGGCTTCCTGCGCAACTTCGACATCCGCGCGCGCTCGCGGCCGTTCATGATCGAGCTCGCCGAGCGCACGTCGCTGTCGGTGCACCTCGCGGTGCGCGACCGGCTCGACATGGTCGCGATCGACGTGATCCGCCCGCGCTCCGCCGTGCTGGTCACGCGCCTCGAGATCGGCTCGCGGATGGACATCGCGCGCACCGCGGTCGGCCGCGCGTATCTCGCGGCGCTGGAGGACGACGAGCGCCGCACGCTGCTCGACGCGCTGCGCGCGACGGCCGGCGACGACTGGCCGCACGTGTCGGCACGCCTGAAACCGGGCCTCGAGGATGCAATGCGCGCCGGCCATGCGATCGCGATCGGCGAATGGCGCGAAGGGCTGAACGCGGTCGCGGCCGGCTTCGTCGGCCCGTCCGGCCAGCGCTATTCGGTGAACTGCGGCGGCGCATCGAGCCAGTGTTCGCCCGAATGGCTGCAGGAACACGTGGTGCCGGCGCTGCACGAATGCATCGCGAAAATCACCCGCGAGATCGGTGGCGCGCCGGCCCGGCGCAGCGCCGCGTAAGCGATCCGTCATCGTCCTGTCGCGTTCTGTAACGACCGTAACCCGTTGAAAGATAGCGCGCTGGACTCTCACGGGGACGGGACGTAGCATCATGCCCATCGTCGCGCCGCGGTCGCGGTGCGCAGCGCTCTTTCCCGCGCGAACCGGAAGGGCCCGGACCGAGCCGGCCCTTCCGCACCGCCTTGACATGGGCCGCTTCACGCCCGCTTCACACCCGTTTTACACCCGTTTTACGCCCGTTTCCCGGCACGCCGCGCCGTCTCCCTGACAGAAACACGATGGACAATCAACAAAAGCCCACGCCCCCTTCGAAGGATCCCGCTTCGCCCGCCGCCCGCCGCCCGCGCCGCACGCTGGTGATCGGGACGCTCGCGATCGCCGTCATCGGCGGCCTGCTGTGGTGGCACCCGTGGAACCGTACGCCGGCCGATGCGCTTGCGGCGGGCAGCGCGGCCTCCGGGGCCAGCGCAGGTGCCAGCGGCGCTGCCGGCGGCGGCCATCGCGGCCGCGGCGGCCCCGCCGCGATGGCGAACGTCCCGCAGCCCGTGTCGGTCGCGACCGCGACGCAAGGCGAGATGCCGATCGTGCTGTCCGCGCTCGGCACCGTGACGCCGCTCGCGAGCGTGACGGTCAAGACCCAACTGTCGGGCTACCTGCAGTCGGTCGCGTTCCAGGAAGGCCAGTTCGTCAAGAAAGGCGACCTGCTCGCGCAGATCGACCCGCGCCCGTACCAGGTCGCGCTCGAGAACGCCGAAGGCACGCACGCGCGCGACGAGGCGCTGCTCGCGACCGCCCGCATCGACCTCAAGCGCTACCAGACGCTGCTGTCGCAGGACTCGATCGCGTCGCAGACGGTCGACACGCAGGCATCGCTCGTCAAGCAATACGAAGGAACGGTGAAGACCGACCAGGCCGCGATCGATTCCGCGAAGCTGAACCTCACGTACGCGCGCATCACCGCGCCGGTGTCGGGCCGCGTCGGCCTGCGCCAGGTCGACCCCGGCAACTACGTGACGCCGGGCGACACGAACGGGATCGTCGTGATCACGCAGCAGCAGCCGATGAGCGTGATCTTCACGACGTCGGAAGACAACCTGCCGCAGATCGTCAAGCAGGTGAACGCGGGCCAGAAGCTGTCGGTCACCGCGTATAACCGCAACAACACGGTGCCGCTCGAAACCGGCGCGCTCGAAACGCTCGACAACCAGATCGACACCAGCACCGGCACGGTCAAGCTGCGCGCGACCTTCGCGAACAAGGAGGGGCTGCTGTTCCCGAATCAGTTCGTGAACACGCGCCTGCTCGTCGACGTGATGCGCAATGCGACGATCGTGCCGACCGCCGCCGTGCTGACCGGCTCGATCGGCCAGTTCGTCTACATCGTGAAGCCCGACAACACGGTGACGGTGCGCAAGGTCAAGATCGGCCCGGTCGACGGCGAACGCACCAGCATCGTGAGCGGCGTCGCGCTCGGCGAGCGCGTGGTCACCGACGGCTCCGACCGGCTGCGCGAAGGCTCGAAGATCACGATCCCGGCCGACAAGCCGAAAGGCGCGTCGGGTGCGCACGGCGCCCGCGCGGCGTCCGGTGCAGCGGGCGCATCGAGCGCATCGGATGCGGCCGCCCGCCACGGCGGACACCAGCACGGCGCGTCGCACGCAGCGGCCTCCGCGGCCCAGTAACGCGCGGGCCGCTCGATGAACCCCTCCCGTCTCTTCATTCTCCGGCCGGTCGGCACCGCCCTCCTGATGGCGGCGATCATGCTGGCCGGTCTCGTCGCGCTGCGCTTCCTGCCGCTCGCCGCGCTGCCGGAAGTCGACTACCCGACGATCCAGGTCCAGACCTTCTATCCGGGCGCGAGCCCCGAAGTGATGACGTCGTCGGTCACCGCGCCGCTCGAGCGGCAGTTCGGCCAGATGCCGTCGCTGAACCAGATGTCGTCGCAAAGCTCGGCCGGCGCATCGGTGATCACGCTGCAGTTCTCGCTCGACCTGCCGCTCGACATCGCCGAACAGGAAGTGCAGGCGGCGATCAACGCGGCCGGCAACCTGCTGCCGTCCGACCTCCCGGCGCCGCCGATCTACGCGAAGGTGAACCCGGCCGACGCGCCGGTGCTGACGCTCGCGATCACGTCGAAGACCCTGCCGCTCACGCAGGTGCAGGACCTGACCGACACGCGCCTCGCGATGAAGATCTCGCAGATCGCGGGCGTCGGCCTCGTCAGCCTGTCGGGCGGCAACCGGCCGGCCGTGCGGATCCAGGCGAACCCGACCGCGCTCGCGAAGTACGGGATGAACCTCGACGACCTGCGCACGACGATCTCGAACCTGAACGTGAACACGCCGAAGGGCAACTTCGACGGCCCGACGCGCGCGTACACGATCAACGCGAACGACCAGTTGACCAGCGCCGACCAGTACAACGACGCGGTGGTCGCGTACAAGAGCGGCCGCCCGGTGATGCTGACCGACGTCGCGAAGGTGGTCGCCGGCTCGGAGAACACCAAGCTCGGCGCGTGGGTGAATTCGGAGCCCGCGATCATCCTGAACGTGCAGCGCCAGCCGGGCGCGAACGTGATCGCGACCGTCAACGCGATCAAGGCGCAGTTGCCGAAGCTGCAGGAAACGCTGCCGGCCGCGCTGGACGTGCAGATCGTCACCGACCGCACGACGATGATCCGCGCGGCCGTGCGCGACGTGCAGTTCGAGCTGCTGCTGGCCGTCGCGCTGGTCGTGCTGGTGATGTACCTGTTCCTCGCGAACGTCTACGCGACCATCATCCCGAGCCTGTCGGTGCCGCTGTCGCTGATCGGCACGCTCGCGGTGATGTACATGGCCGGCTTCTCGCTGAACAACCTGTCGCTGATGGCGCTCACCATCGCGACCGGCTTCGTCGTCGACGATGCGATCGTGATGATCGAGAACATCGCGCGCTACGTCGAGGAAGGCGACACGGGCCTCGAGGCCGCGCTGAAGGGATCGAGGCAGATCGGCTTCACGATCATCTCGCTGACGGTGTCGCTGATCGCGGTGCTGATCCCGCTGCTGTTCATGGGCGACGTGGTCGGGCGCCTGTTCCACGAATTCGCGATCACGCTCGCGGTGACGATCGTGATCTCGGCGATCGTGTCGCTCACGCTCGTGCCGATGATGTGCGCGAAGCTGCTGCGTCATTCGCCGCCGCCCGAGAGCCATCGCTTCGAGGCGCGCGTGCACGGCGCGATCGACTGGGTGATCGCGCGCTACGCGGTCGCGCTCGAATGGGTGCTGAACCGGCAGCGCTCGACGCTCGTCGTCGCGCTGCTGACGCTCGCGCTGACCGCCCTGCTCTACGTGTACATACCGAAGGGCTTCTTCCCCGCGCAGGACACCGGCGTGATCCAGGCGATCACGCAGGCGCCGCAGTCGATCTCGTACGGCGCGATGGCCGAACGCCAGCAGGCGCTCGCGGCCGAGATCCTGAAGGATCCGAACGTCGCGAGCCTGACGTCGTTCATCGGCGTCGACGGCAGCAACATCACGCTGAACAGCGGCCGGATGCTGATCAACCTGAAGGCGCGCGACGCGCGCGCTGAGCCGGCCGCGCAGATCATCCGCGACCTGCAGCAGCGCGTCGCGAACGTGACCGGCATCACGCTGTTCATGCAGTCGGTGCAGGATCTGACGATCGATTCGACCGTGAGCCCGACGCAGTACCAGTTCATGCTGACGAGCCCGAACCCGGACGAGTTCGCGACCTGGGTGCCGAAGCTCGTCACACGGCTGCAGAAGGAGGCGTCGCTCGCCGACGTCGCGACCGACCTGCAGAGCAACGGCCAGTCGGTCTACATCGAGATCGACCGCGCGAGCGCCGCGCGCTTCGGCATCACGCCGGCGACCGTCGACAACGCGCTGTACGACGCGTTCGGCCAGCGCATCGTGTCGACCATCTTCACGCAGTCGAACCAGTACCGCGTGATTCTCGAGTCGGAGCCGAAGGAGCAGCATTACGCCGAATCGCTGAACGACATCTACCTGCCGTCCGCCGGCGGCGGCCAGGTGCCGCTGTCGTCGATCGCGTCGTTCCACGAACGGCCGTCGCCGCTGCTCGTCGCGCACCTGTCGCAGTTCCCGTCGACGACGATCTCGTTCAACCTCGCGCCGGGCGCGTCGCTCGGCGAGGCCGTGAAGGCGATCGCCGCCGCCGAGCAGGACATCGGCCTGCCCGGCTCGTTCCAGACGCGCTTCCAGGGCGCCGCGCTCGCGTTCCAGGCGTCGCTGTCGAACCAGCTGTTCCTGATCCTCGCGGCGGTCGTCACGATGTACATCGTGCTCGGCGTGCTGTACGAGAGCTACATCCACCCGATCACGATCCTGTCGACGCTGCCGTCGGCCGGCGTCGGCGCGCTGCTCGCGCTGATGATCACCGGGCACGACCTCGACATCATCGGGATCATCGGCATCGTGCTGCTGATCGGCATCGTGAAGAAGAACGCGATCATGATGATCGACTTCGCCCTCGAGGCCGAACGCGTCGAAGGCAAGCCGCCGCGCGAGGCGATCTACCAGGCTTGCCTGCTGCGCTTCCGGCCGATCCTGATGACGACGCTCGCCGCGCTGCTCGGCGCGGTGCCGCTGATCGTCGGCGGGGGCGCCGGTTCCGAGCTGCGCCAGCCGCTCGGGATCGCGATCGCGGGCGGCCTGATCGTGTCGCAGGTGCTCACGCTGTTCACGACGCCGGTGATCTACCTCGGCTTCGACGGTCTCGCGCGCCGCGTGCGCGGCTGGTTCGAGCGGCACGGCCCGGGCGCCGACGCCGGCAAGCACACGGGTGCCTAAGCGATGAACCTGGCGCGCCCCTTCATCACCCGCCCCATCGCGACGACGCTGCTCGCGCTCGGCGTCGCGCTCGCGGGCCTGTTCGCGTTCATCAAGCTGCCGGTGTCGCCGCTGCCGCAGGTCGACTTCCCGACCATCTCGGTGCAGGCGTCGCTGCCGGGCGCAAGCCCCGAGACCGTCGCGACCAGCGTGACGAGCCCGCTCGAGCGGCACCTCGGCTCGATCGCCGACGTCAGCGAAATGACGTCGACCAGCACGGTCGGCAACGCGCGGATCACCCTGCAGTTCGGGCTGAACCGCGACATCGACGGCGCCGCGCGCGACGTGCAGGCCGCGATCAACGCGGCGCGCGCCGACCTGCCCGCGTCGCTGAAGAGCAACCCGACGTACCGCAAGGTCAACCCGGCCGATTCGCCGATCATGATCGTGTCGCTCACGTCCGAAACATCGTCGCCCGCGAAGCTGTACGACGCCGCGTCGACGGTGCTGCAGCAGTCGCTGTCGCAGATCGACGGGATCGGCCAGGTGAGCGTGAGCGGTTCCGCGAACCCGGCCGTGCGCGTCGAGCTCGAACCGCATGCGCTGTTCCATTACGGGATCGGCCTCGAGGACGTGCGCGCCGCGCTGGCGTCCGCGAACGCGAACAGCCCGAAGGGCGCGATCGAATTCGGCCCGAAGCGCTACCAGCTCTATACGAACGACCAGGCGTCGCAGGCATCGCAGTACAGCGATCTCGTCGTCGCGTACCGCAACGGCGCGGCCGTGCGGCTGTCCGACCTGTCCGAGGTCGTCGACTCGGTCGAGGACCTGCGCAACCTCGGCCTGTCGAACGGCAAGCGCGCGGTGCTCGTGATCCTCTACCGCTCGCCCGGCGCGAACATCATCGAGACGATCGACCGCGTGCGCACGGCGCTGCCGCAGCTCACCGCGTCGCTGCCGGCCGACATCACGGTCACGCCGGTGCTCGACCGGTCGACCACCATCCGGGCGTCGCTGAAGGATACCGAGCGCACGCTGCTGATCGCGGTCAGCCTGGTCGTGATGGTCGTGTTCCTGTTCCTGCGCAACTGGCGTGCGACGCTGATCCCGAGCGTCGCGGTGCCGATCTCGATCGTCGGCACGTTCGGCGCGATGTACCTGCTCGGCTTCTCGATCGACAACCTGTCGCTGATGGCGCTGATCGTCGCGACCGGCTTCGTCGTCGACGATGCAATCGTCGTGCTCGAGAACATCACGCGCCACATCGAGAACGGCAAGCCGCGCATGCAGGCCGCGTTCGACGGCGCGCGCGAGGTCGGCTTCACGGTGCTGTCGATGAGCATCTCGCTCGTCGCGGTGTTCCTGCCGATCCTGCTGATGGGCGGGATCGTCGGCCGGCTGTTCCGCGAGTTCGCGCTGACGCTGTCGCTCGCGATCGCGGTGTCGCTCGCGGTGTCGCTCACCGTCACGCCGATGATGTGCGCGCGGCTGCTGCGCGAATCGCACGAGGCGCACGAGGAAGGCCGCGTCGGCCGTTTCCTCGAGCGCTGCTTCACGCGGATGCAGCGCGGCTACGAGCGCTCGCTGTCGTGGGCGCTGCGCCGCCCGCTGCTGATCCTGCTGATCCTGTTCGCGACGATCGGGCTGAACGTCTACCTGTACATCGTCGTGCCGAAGGGCTTCTTCCCGCAGCAGGACACCGGGCTGATGATCGGCGGCATCCAGGCCGACCAGTCGACGTCGTTCCAGGCGATGAAGCTGAAGTTCTCCGAGATGATGCGGATCGTGCAGGCGAATCCGAACGTGAAGAGCGTCGCGGGCTTCACCGGCGGCACGCAGACCAACTCGGGCTTCATGTTCGTCACGCTGAAGGACCGCACCGAGCGCAACATGTCGGCCGACCAGGTGATCCAGCAGCTGCGCAGGCCGCTGTCCGACGTCGCGGGTGCACGCACGTTCCTGCAGGCCGCGCAGGACATCCGCGTCGGCGGCCGGCAGAGCAGCGCGCAGTACCAGTTCACGCTGCTCGGCGATTCGAGCGCCGAGCTGTACAAGTGGGGGCCGCTCCTGACCGAGGCGCTGCAGAAGCGCACCGAACTGACCGACGTGAACTCCGACCAGCAGCAAGGCGGCCTCGAGGCGATGGTGACGATCGACCGCGCGACCGCCGCGCGACTCGGCATCAAGCCCGCGCAGATCGACAACACGCTGTACGACGCGTTCGGGCAGCGCCAGGTCTCGACGATCTACAACCCGCTGAACCAGTACCACGTCGTGATGGAAATCGCACCGAAATACTGGCAGAGCCCGCAGATGCTGAACGAAGTGTGGATCAGCACGTCGGGCGGCAGCGCGAACGGCTCGCAGACGACCAACGCGGCGGCCGGCACCTTCGTCGCGACGTCGGCCGGCACGTCGAGCGCGGGCACGGGCGCCACCAGCGCCGCGGCGATCGCATCCGATTCCGCGCGCAACCAGGCGCTGAACTCGATCGCGTCGAGCGGCAAGTCGAGTGCGTCGTCGGGCGCGGCGGTGTCGACGTCGAAGTCGACGATGATCCCGCTGTCCGCGATCGCGACCTTCGGCCCGAGCACGACGCCGCTGTCGGTCAATCACCAGGGCCTGTTCGTCGCGACGACGATCTCGTTCAACCTGCCGCCGGGCGTGTCGCTGTCGGAGGCGACCCAGGTGATCTACCAGACGATGGCGCAGATCGGCGTGCCGCCGACGATCGTCGGCAGCTTCCAGGGCACCGCGCAGGCGTTCCAGCAGTCGCTGAGCAACCAGCCGATCCTGATCCTGGCGGCGCTGCTGGCCGTCTACATCGTGCTCGGGATCCTGTACGAGAGCTACATCCACCCGATCACGATCCTGTCGACGCTGCCGTCGGCCGGCGTCGGCGCGCTGCTCGCGCTGCTGCTGTTCAAGACCGAGTTCAGCATCATCGCGCTGATCGGCGTGATCCTGCTGATCGGTATCGTGAAGAAGAACGCGATCATGATGGTCGACTTCGCAATCGAGCAGACGCGCAACGCCCGCAAGTCGTCGTTCGACGCGATCCACGAGGCGTGCCTGCTGCGTTTCCGGCCGATCATGATGACGACGATGGCGGCACTCCTCGGCGCGCTGCCGCTCGCGTTCGGCCACGGCGACGGCGCCGAGCTGCGCGCGCCGCTCGGGATCGCGATCGCCGGCGGCCTGATCATGTCGCAGGTGCTGACGCTCTATACGACGCCGGTCGTCTATCTGTACATGGACCGGTTCCGCGTGTGGGGCGAGAAGCGCCGCAACCGCCGCGGCAATTCGGGCGGGCCGGCGGTGGCCGGCGAGTAACGGCAGGCGGCCGGACACGGGGGAAGGGTTGGCGGCACCGCCCTGCTCCGTGTGCCGGCCGGTGCCGGTTGCGCGACGCCGATCGCGCGGGGGGCGTACGTCGCGCTCGTACGTCCCAGCTCCGCGCTCCGTCCTCCACCCGTATCGCTCCGCGAGCCTGCGTTCCCGAACCCCGGATCGTTTCCGCCGACGGTTCACGCTTCGGCCCGCGTTCGGCGCAGCGCCGGCTTGCATGCCGGCAACGATCGGCTATCGTGAGTCCATGCCCACCCTTTCCCCTCCCGGGAACCCGCCATGAACGTCCAGCTGAACCATACGATCGTCTGGTGCCGCGACAAGCACGCGTCGAGCCGCTTTCTCACCGAGTTGCTGGAACTGCCGGCGCCGACGCCGTTCGGCGCGATGCTGGTCGTCCCGCTCGAGAACGGCGTGTCGCTCGATTTCTATGAAAAGCAGGGGGAGATCACGGCGCAGCACTACGCCTTCCTGACCGACGAAGCCGGTTTCGATCGCGTGTATGCGCGCATTCGCGAGCGAGGGCTGCCGCACTGGGCCGATCCGGCGAAGCGGCAACCCGGTGACATCTACCGCCACAACGGCGGACGCGGCGTGTATTTCGACGATCCGGACGGCCACTTCCTCGAAGTGATGACGCAGCCGTACGTGCTGAACGGATAACGGACCGCGTCGACCGGCATTGCACCGGCCGACGCGCGACGCGAGCGGCGACACGGGCGGCGGCCGCGTTCGCACACCGTCCTGCCGTGCCGCCGTGCCGCCGTGCCGCCGTGCCGCCCGTCCTGCCGCCGTTACTCGGCGGCGACCGGGGTCTTGCGCGGACGACGCGCGCGGGTCGCCGTCTTGCGGGCCGGCTTCTTCGGCTTGGCGTCGCTCGTCGCTGCACTGGCTGTACCGGCTGCTTCGCCTGCCGATTCGCCGGCCGACTCGGCGGCCGGCGCCGCTTCGTGCGACGGCTGTGCGGCAGCCGCCGAAGCACCGTATTCGCCGGCCGTCGGCGCCGCGTGTTGCGCCGCGCCATGCCGGTCGTCACCCTGCTCCGCGTCGCGACGGGCCGCTTCGGCATGCGTGCCGTGCGGATGCTTGTCGCCGCCGTGCTTCGCGCCGCCGTGCGCGGCCTCGTCCGGCTTCGCCGCGGCTTGACGGCCGGCACTCTTCGCGTCGCCGCCCTTCTTCGCACTTGCCTTCTTCGCGGCGCTCTTGCGGGTGCGCTTGCGGCCGTCCTTCGCGTCGCCGTGCGTGTCGGCCGCTTCAGCCGCTTCAGCGGCCTCGCTCGCGTCGACCGTAGCCGCCGGCACGACCGCCGCGTCGTCCGTCACGTCGTCCGTCACGTCGACGCCCGCCAGCTCTTCGGCATCGACCTCGACGACGTGCTCATCCACCACCGCTTCTGCGCGGCGCCCGCGCCGCCGCGACTCGCGCTGCGCCGGTGCCGGTGCCGGTGCCGGTGCCGGCTCCGCGTGGCGCCCGCCGTGACCATGATGCGCGCCGCCCGAATCGCGAGCCGCCATCACCGGTTCGACCGAAGCCGACTGGCGCGGCCGCGACACGAACGCGCCCGACTTGTCGTCGCGCCCAACTTCGAGCAGGCCGCGCGCCTGCGCTTCGTCGAGCAGGTTGCCGAACGCGCGGAAGCCGTAGTACGACTCGTTGAAGTCCGGCTTGCGCCGCTTGATCGCGCTCTTGAGCACCGACGCCCAGATCTTGCCGACGTCGTCGCGCTCCGAGGCCAGTGCGTCGAAGGTCTCGACCGCCAGCGCGATCGCCTCGCTGCGGCGCACTTCCAGTTCCGGCTTGCGCGACGGCTCGTCCGGCCGCTTCGCGCCGCCGTTGCCCGCGCGCTGCTGCTGTTCGCGCTTCGCGAGCGCGCGCTGCTGCTCGCGCACCAGGTCGTCGTAGAAAATGAATTCGTCGCAGTTCGCGACCAGCAGGTCCGACGTCGACTTCTTCACGCCGACCCCGATCACCTTCTTCGCGTTCTCGCGCAGCTTCGACACGAGCGGCGAAAAATCCGAGTCGCCGCTGATGATCACGAACGTATCGACGTGCGACTTCGTGTAGCAGAGATCGAGCGCGTCGACGACGAGCCGGATGTCGGCCGAATTCTTGCCCGACTGGCGCACGTGCGGAATCTCGATCAGCTCGAAGCTCGCCTCGTGCATCGACGCCTTGAAGCCCTTGTAGCGCTCCCAGTCGCAATACGCCTTCTTCACGACGATGCTGCCCTTCAGCAGCAGCCGCTCCAGCACGGGCTTGATGTCGAATTTCTCGTACTTCGCGTCGCGCACGCCGAGCGCGACGTTCTCGAAGTCGCAGAACACGGCCATGCTGACGTTGTCCAGGGGTAATGCCATGTGTACTCCAACCGGTTGGTCGCCGCGTTGTGTTGCGAGCGGCGAAAAATGCATCGCGCACATGATAGCCGGTCGGCGGGTCGATCCCGCAATCCTTGCGCGCGACGTCACATCGATGCAGCCCCGCTCGACCGCGCCCGCCCGCCACGAACGGTGCGGCCCTCATTACCTGTGCGCCGCCTCCCCAAATCGACATACACTTGAGTAACGGTCGTCCGTCCCTATCTGGAAGGATGACGCATCGAGCAAGGAGCGGTTTCATGACGACGAAGGTACTGCTGATTGGCGCGACCGGCCGCACGGGCCTGGCCTGCGCGGATCTGCTGCTCAAGCAGCCGGAATTCGAGGTGACTGCGCTGGTGCGCCGGCACGGCTATGCGCTGCCGGGCGCGAAGGTCGTCGAGGCCGATCTGACGGGCGATTTCTCGCACGCGTTCCAGGGCATCAACCATGTGATCTATGCGGCCGGCTCGGCGGAATCGGAAGGCGCCGCCGAAGAGGAGCAGGTCGACCGCGACGCGGTCGCGCGCGCGGCCGAGCATGCGTTGGCCTACAACGTGCAGAAGCTGGTGGTGATCAGTTCGCTGACCGCGTACTGGCCGGAGCGCAGCGGCGATGCGCTGCGCCATTACTCGCAGATGAAACGCGAAGGCGACGACCGCGTGATCGCGTCGGGCATCGACTACGTGATCCTGCGCCCCGGCCCGCTCGCGGACCGCCCGGGCGTCGGCAAGATCGCGCTGACCGAGGAGCCGCTCGACGCGGCGCCGCCGGTGTCGCGCCAGGATGTCGCCTGGGCCGCGATCGAGGCGATCAAGCTTGGCATCTCGCGCAAGGTCATCGGCTTCGTCGGCGGCAGCGTGCCGATCGAACAAGCCCTGCGCGCGTAACGAATGCGCCGCGCCGCCGCCGTGGCGGCGCGTTGCGGCGCGCCGGCGACCCGCGCCGCGGGCCGCTTTACCCTGGCTTGCCGTGCGCCGACGATTAGCGGCTCATTGCTTCGGATGCGCGTCGGCCCACGCCTTCACCGCGCCGAGCGTGTTCTCGACATGCTTGTCGGGCGACAAGCTCGTGTACTCGTACAGCACCTTCCCTTCCGGCGATATCACGTAGGACACGCGGTTCGCGCGATCGAGCGCGGGCAGCTTCGCGTCGTATTCGCGGATGATCTTCGCGTCCGGATCGGCCGCGACCGGGAATTTGCTGCGGCACTCGCTCACCGAGAACTTGGTGAGCGTGTCGATGTTGTCGGCCGACACGCCGATCACCGTCGCGCCGTAAGCCTTGTAACGATCGACCGCGTCGGCGAACGCGTGGGCCTCGATGGTGCAACCCTTCGTGAACGCCGCCGGATAGAAGTACAGCACGACCGGCCCATGCTTCAGCGCATCGGCGAGCGAGTACGTGTAAGTCTTGCCGCCCAGCGACGCCTGCGTCGTGAACCCGGGCGCCGTGTCGCCCGGCTTCAGTTGCGCCTGCGCGACCAGCGCATGGCCGGCCACCAGCAGCGCCGCCGCGGCGCCCACCAATAGTTTTCGCTTCATCTGCGTCCTCATTTCTTATAAAGTCGGCCTCAATGTAGGCCATGCCGGTGTTCGGCTGCCGAACACCGCATCGACGACCCGGCCGAGCGGCTGCTGCTGCCGGCCGGCCGGTTAAAGATTCCGCGCAGGCTGCCGTTATTCTTTCCGGACAACCGGTTCCAGCCCTTCACGTCAGCGAGAAACATGGAAGCCAACAGGAAACAGACGCCACGCAAGGGCTCCTGGCGTAACGCCTTGCATACGCTGCGCCGCTTCGCATGGTCGGGCGGCGCGCTGATGCCTGCGCGCGCCGGCGCGCCGCGGCGCGACGATACCGTGCGCAACTGGCTGGAACAGACGGTCGGCACGGTGGATTTCCTCGCCCATGTCGACCGCGAGCTGCGCTTTCTGTACGTGTCCGACGCGAGCCTGCGCTTCATTGGCTACCACCGCGACTACCTGCACACGCTGACGCTGCGCGACCTGATCGCGGAACAGGATACCGCGGCGCTCGAAGACCTGCTTGCGCGCGCCGCGCGTTCCGGCCAGGTCGAGAAGGCGACGATGTGCGTCGTCAAGTCGCTCACCTATCCGCTCGACGTGGAGATCCGCGCGTTCAAGAGCCGCCATCACGGCGTCGACGGCTTCGCGATCGCGGCGTTCGACGTATCGGCCTGGCGCGCGCTCGAGGCGCGCCTCACGTACGAGATGCACCACGATTCGATGACGGGGCTCGACAACCTGTCCGCGCTGATTCCCGCGCTGATGCGTGCGCAGCAGACCGCCGACGAAAGCGGCACCTGCGCGGCGCTGCTGCTGCTCGACCTCGACGACTACCAGCGCATCAACCGCGCGCTCGGCTACGACGCCGGCGACGCGCTGCTGCGCGAGACCGCCCAGCGGCTGCAGGCGCTCGTCACGCCCGACGAGCAGCTCGCGCGCGTCGCGAGCGACAAGTTCGCGATCGTGTTCACCGCCGCCGACCGCACGCGCGCAACCGACGCCGCCGACGCACTCGCGCGCCGGCTGCAGGCCGCGGTGCGCGAACCTTACGTGCATCAGGGGCAGACGGTCCACCTGTCCGCGAGCATCGGCATCGCGCTGTATCCGGACGAACGGGCAGCGGCCCATCGCGCGCAGCATCACAGCCCGCTGCTGCGCCGCGCCGACCATGCGCTCGCGCTGGCGAAGGCATCGGGCGGCAATGCGCTCGCGTTTCATGCGCCCGTCGACGATCCGGCCGACGCCGAGCGGCTCAAGCTCGAAGCCGACCTGTACGACGGCGTGCGCAACGGCGAATTCTCGCTGCACTTCCAGCCGATCACGCGCAGCCAGTCGGGCGCGGTGGACGGCGTCGAGGCGCTGATCCGCTGGCGCCATCCGGTGCACGGCCTCGTGCCGCCGGCGACCTTCATTCCGCTCGCCGAATCGATCGGCCTGATCAACTATCTCGGCAACTGGGTGCTCAAGGCCGCGTGCATGCAGCTCGTCGCGTGGGATCGCCAGGGGCTCGCGCTGCAATATGTGGCGGTCAACGTGTCGCCGCAGCAGTTCCGCGACCCGCGCTTCTCGCAGAGCGTGCGCGAGGCGATCGCGCTGACGGGCATCGACCCGCGCCGCATCGTGCTCGAAATCACCGAAAGCCTGCTGATGCACGACCCCGCGCAGGCCAAGGTGCTGCTCGAGGAGCTGACCGAGCTCGGCATCCGCTTCGCGATCGACGATTTCGGCACCGGCTATTCGAGCCTTGCCTACCTGCAGCGCTTCCCGCTCGCGAAGCTGAAGATCGACCGCAGCTTCGTCGAGAACCTGCTCACGTCGCGCAACGACCGCGCGATCGTGTCGGCCGTGGTCGGCCTGGCGCAGACGCTCGATCTCGAACTCGTCGCGGAAGGCGTCGAGACCGAGGCGCAGCGCGAGCTGCTGACCGAAATGGGCTGCAACCACATCCAGGGCTGGCTCGTGTGCCAGGCGCTGCCGTCCGAAGAGCTCGCGCGGCGCTTCGAGGCGCAGCAGCTGCGCCTGCACGCCGCCTGACACACGCGGCGAACCGGACGGATCCGTATGTCAATCACCGCACACCTGCCCCGCACGGCACTGCTCGACAAGCTGTGGGCCCGGATGAACGAACGGGGCGATTTCCCGCTGCTGTCGGAATCGCTGCGCGCGACGATGGCCGCCATGAAGAACGACGAGCTCGACTTCACCGCGCTCGTGCGCGTCGTGCTGTCGGACTTCGCGCTCACGCAGAAAGTGCTGCGCCTCGCGAACTCCGCGATGTACATGGCGTTCGGCGGCAATATCACGACCGTCACGCGAGCACTGATGGTGCTCGGCATGGACACGGTCGGCCATCTCGTCGTCGGGCTGAAGCTCGTCGACCATTTCCACCACAGCACGCCGCGCCGCATCGACGCGAAGCTCGAGCTGAACCGCGCGCTGCTGTCGGGCTGCGTCGCACGCAAGCTCACCGAGCATGCGGAGCTGCGCGGCGGCGAGGAAGCCGTCGTCTGCACGCTGATGCGCCAGGTCGGCAAGCTGCTGGTGGTCTGCTATCTCGACAGCGAATGGGACCGGATTCGCCGCCGCGCCGCCGAGCTGAACGGCGACGACGAGGCCGCATGCATCGACGTGCTTGGCGTCGGCTTCGATGAAATCGGTCTCGAGGCCGCCGCGAGCTGGCGATTGCCCGACGTGATCCGCGCCGGCATGGCCGACGACGACAAGCGCCCGGCGCGCGCCGCCGTGGTCGACGACGACCCCGACGACGCCGGCGACAACTTCCCGCGGCCGCACGAGGTGCGCGTCGACGACGGCGCCGAGCGCGTGCGCTGGCTGCGCTCGGTCAGCCGCTGCTCGACCGACGTCGCCGGTGCGCTCGCGATGCCCGCGGGCCCGCAGCGCGACGCGCACATCGAGCTGCTCGCACAGCACTACGGGCTGGAGCTGGAGATCGAACCCACCGCGCTCGTCGAAATCGCGGAGCGGCTCGCCCGCGAGGAAGCGAGCGACACCGTGATGCGCGAGATTGTCGAGCTGCGCGCGAACGCCGACGCGATCGCGCGGGCGCAAGGCGCACCCGAGGCCTGCCTCGAAGCGGGCTTGGCGGATTTGCGCGCGCTGCCGTCCGAGCACGTGCTGACGCCGGTGCTCGCGCTCGCGTCGGAAAGCCTGCTGGCGGGGCTCGCGTTCACGCGCACCGTGATGTTCGTGCGCCGCGACGACGGCAGGTTCGCCGGCCGCCTCGGCTTCGGCCCGGGCGTCGATGCAGCGCTCGAGCGGCTGTCCTTCGACGAGCGCTTCGAGCCGGACGTGTTCCATCTCGCGATCACGAACTCGGTCGGCATCTTCATCGAGCAGGCGCAGGACCCGAAGATGGTGAAGCGGCTGCCCGCGTGGTATCTCGACGCGCTGCCCGACACGCGCGCGTTCGTGCTGCTGCCGGTGCGCGTCGGCGCGACGACCGTTGCGCTGCTGTACGGCGACTGGGCGGGCGCGCAGCCCGCGCGCAAGATCACGCAGCAGGAGATGAGCGTGCTCAACGAGCTCGCACGCGAACTGGGGCGGTTCTTCCCGTCATAACGCCGGCGCTGCGTGCATCCGGCGCTCGGCTCGCCGCGATGCACGGCGCGATTGCCCTCCCTTCAAAAGCAGCGCTCCAAAAGCAAACCGGCCGCGAAAGCGGCCGGCTGCATCGTACGACGGATCGAAACGCTTACTTGAGCGTGACCGGCACGCTGAAGTACTTCTTCGCGAGGTTGTCGATCGTGCCGTCGGCCTTCAGATCCTTCAGCGCCTGATCGAGCGCGGTCTTCAGCGCCGCGTCGTTCTTGCGCAGGCCGAAGCCGACGCCCGAACCGAGGATCTCCGCATCGCTGACCGTGCCGCCGGCGAAGCCGAAGCCCTGGCCTTGCGGCTTCGACAGGAAGCCCTTCGAACCCGCTTCCGAATCCTGGAACGTCGCGTCGAGGCGGCCCGACTTCAGGTCGGCGTACGCCAGGTCCTGCGTCTGGTACGGCACGACTTCGACGCCGGCCGGCGCCCACTTCTTCTTCGCGTACGCTTCCTGGATCGTGCCCTGCAGCACGCCGACGCGCTTGCCCTTCAGCGCTGCCGGAGTCGGCTGCAGGCCGCTGCCCTGCTTCGCGATCAGCTGGTTCGGGATCGTGTAGATCGGATCGGTGAACGCGATCGCGTGCTTGCGCTGGTCGGTGATCGTCATGTCCGAGTTGATCGCGTCGAACTTGCGCGCCTGCAGCGCCGGGATCAGGCCGTCGAAGTCGTTCTCGACCCACACGCACTTCGTCTTCAGCTTCGCGCACACCGCGTTGCCGATGTCGATGTCGAAGCCGGTCAGCTTGCCGTCGGGCGTCTTGTATTCGAACGGCGCGTACGAGGCCTCGACGCCGAACCGGATCTCCTTCAGATCCGCGGCAAACGCGCTGCCTGCCGCCACGGCCGATGCCGCCACTACCGCGTGCGCGGCCACTTTACGCCAATCCAACTTCATCAGGTGTTCTCCTCGATACTCGAATGTTCCGGAACTACGGGCGCATGCATCATTGCAGGGCCGAATGACACCGACAATCCCGATGCCGCGCCTTGATGCGGCGCAACAGCCGCAAGGCCGCGATTGTACCAATCCGCGCGGCCCGATACGGCAAAGCGGCTACCCGCGCACGATGCTGCGGTGCGGGCGCGACGGCCGCCAGGTGAAGCGTTGAACTTGCAAGACGATGTCGCAAATACGCAAGCGCGACGCGCGGGCCGGCCGCGTGGCGGGAGCACGTCGGCGCAAAAAGGAAATGACGCGCGACGCTGCGCGTGGCTGCGAATCCCGTGGCCACGCGCAGCGTTGCGCTGGATCAGACCAGTGCGGCGAGCGTGTCGCGCGTCGTGTCGACGACGAGCAGGCCTGCGCGCAAACCCGGCTTCACGGTCGGATTCGGGAACACGATGCGCTCCTCGTCGTGCTTCACCGTGTAGCGATAGTCGCCGTCCTGCGCGAGCACGGTGCCGCGCGCGAATGGGGTGAAGTTCGCGACGTCGGGCGCGATGAACAGCTCGAGCGCGTCGCTCTGCTTGGTAATCTGGTCGATCACCGTGAACACGCGCGGCAATGACGGATGGCCGTCCCAGGCGTCGCTATCACGCCGCTCACCCGACACGAGCTTGCGCACCGCGCGATCGGCCGGCGCGAAGCGCGACAGGTCGTTCTGGCCGAACGGCCGCACCTTGCCGAGTTCGAGCGTGCACGCGAGCGCGCCGCAATGTTCCGCGGTGAAATGCGAATACGTATTGCCCTTCGCGGTATGCAGCAGCACGGCCGCGATGCGCGCATCGCCGAGCCATTCGATCATCGTGCGGGTCGGCGGCGTGCCCGTGTGCGGCAGCAGCGCGAATTGCTCGAACACCGATGCGCGGATCGCCGTGTGCATGTCGATGTGCCAGCGCACGCTGCCCGCCGGCGCGGCCGCGAAGAACGCGGCGGCGGCCGCTTCGAGCTGCGCGGCGCGCGGCGCTTCGCGGCTCGTCGGCACGTGCGCGTGACGACCGCTGAACAGCCGGTTCAGGTCGTCGTCGAGATAGCGTTCGCCCGCGCGCATCGCGGGCACGTTGCCGAGCACGACGAGCAGCCGGCACGCGAGCGGCAGCGTGCCCGCGGCGACATCGCGCACGAGCATCGACAGCAGCTCGATCGGCGCGGTCTCGTCGCCATGCACGCCGGCCGACACGAGCACGCTCGCACGCGCCGCCGCACGCGCCGCATCAACGGCTGCGCCTGCTACCGGCTCGAGCGCGAGCAACCCGTCGCCCAGCCATTGCCAGCGCACCGCGTCGCCTGCGCACGCGCCGTCCTTCACGGCCGGCGTGTCGCCCGCGAGCGTGAACGCGAGGAAGTCGTCGAGCAGCGCGGCGGCCGGCATGCGCGACTCAGCGCTGGAAGTCATACAGCGAACCGACGCGCAGGATCTGCGTGAGTTCGTCGAGCGCCGTGCGCGATTCGTCGAGCAGCGTCGGATCGGCGAGATCTTCCGGTGCGAGGCGGTCGCGGTAGTGCTTTTCGATCCACGCATCGAGCGACGCGAACAGCGTGTCGTTGATCCACACGTTCGACGTGACGGCCGCACGCTCGGCGTCGTTCAGCACGACACGCAGGCGCAGGCACGCAGGGCCGCCGCCGTTCTTCATGCTTTCGCGCAGGTCGAACACGAGCACGTCGCGAATCGGGCCGTTGCCGGCCGCGAGCTGGTCGAGATAGGCGGCGACGTTCGCGTTCTCGCGGCATTCCTGCGGCACCACGAGCACTTGCGAGCCGTCCGCGCGCGACAGCAGCTGGCTGTTGAACAGGTACGACGTGACCGCATCGTTCACGCTCACCGCCGCATCGGGCACCTCGATCACGTTCAGCCGCGCGCCGCGTGCATCCAGCGTGGCCGTCAGCGTGTCGTAGATCGCCTGCTTGTTGACGAACGCGCGCTCGTGGGTGAACAGCGTGTCGCGGTTGCCGACCGAAATCACGTCGTTGTGGAACACGCCCGCATCGATCACGTCCGGATCCTGCTGCGCGTAGACCGTCGCGGTTTCCGCGAGACCGTGGCGATGCGCGACCGCGCGGCTCGCCTCGAACGTCTGGCGCGCCGGGAAGCGCTTCGGCTCCGGGCCGCGGCGATATTCGGCGCGGCCGTACACGAAGAACTCGACGCCCGGCTGGCCGTATTCCGCGCAGAAGCGCGTATGGTTCGCCGCGCCTTCGTCGCCGAGCGCCGGCGTGCCGGTCAGCGCCTCGTGCACCGCGAAGTGCGCCGGGTCCGCGAACAGCGTCGACAGCGTGCGGCGCGTCGCTTCGTGCTCGATCGCGCGATGCAGCTTGCTGCACAGGTTGGCCGGCGTGAAGTGCACGCGGCCGTCGCTCGTGTCGGCCGACGGGCTGACGGTCGCCGCGTTCGCGGTCCACATCGCCGACGCCGAGCTCGCCGCGGCGAGCAGTTCGGGCGCCTGCTTCGCGGCCTTCGCGATCACGTCCGCGTCCTTGCCGGAGAAGCCCAGCTCGCGCAACAGGCGCAGCGACGGGCGCTCCTGCGGCGGCAGCACGCCTTGCGCGAAGCCGAGATCGGCGAGCTGCTTCATCTTGCGCAGCCCCTGCTTCGCGGCGGCCTTCGGGTTCGCGGCCGACTTCTCGTTGTTGAGCGACGCCACGTTGCCGAACGACAGTCCGGCGTAGTTGTGGGTCGGGCCGACGAGTCCGTCGAAATTGGCTTCTTGTGCGTTCATCGTCGTTCCCTCGATCAGAAATGCAGGCCCGGCGACAGGCTCGCGGGCAAGGTCAGTTGGGTGCTTTCCACCGACGCCATCGGATACGCGCAATAGTCGGCCGCGTAGTACGCGCTCGGCCGGTGGTTGCCCGAGCGGCCCGTGCCGCCGAACGGCGCGGCCGACGATGCGCCGTTGGTCGGGCGGTTCCAGTTGACGATCCCCGCGCGGATCGTGCGGCGGAAGTGATCCCATGCGTTCGCGTCGTCGGCGAGCAGCCCGGCCGACAGGCCGAACGCGGTATCGTTCGCGCGCTCGATCGCTTCGTCGAACGTCGCGTAGCGGACGATCTGCGCGAGCGGGCCGAAGTGCTCTTCGTCCGGCAGGTTCGCGACGCCGGTCACGTCGATGATCGACGCGTTCACGAAGCCGAGGCGCGGATCGCGCTGCGTCATCGCGATGATCGGCTTCGCGCCCTGCTCGACCAGGCGCGACTGCGCATCGACGAGCTTCGCGGCCGCGCGCGCCGAGATCACCGCGCCCATGAACGGCTGCGGATCGGCGTCGAACACGTCGGCCGTGATCTTCGACGTGACGTCGGTGAAGCGTGCGAGGAAGCGGTCGCCGAACGCGCCCTGCGGCACGAAGATGCGGCGCGCACAGGTGCAGCGCTGGCCGGCCGACAGGAATGCCGATTGAATCGTGTGATGCACGGCCGCGTCGACGTCTTCCACTTCGCCGATCACGAGCGGGTTGTTTCCGCCCATCTCGAGCGCGAGCACGATTTCCGGACGGCCGCCGAACTGCTTGTGCAGCAGCGTGCCGGTGTCCGAGCTGCCGGTGAAGAACAGCCCGTCGATCTGCCGATGGTTCGCGAGCGCGATGCCCGTGTCCTTCTCGCCCTGCACGAGGTTCAGCACGCCGGCCGGCAGCCCGGCCTCGTGCCACACCTCGACCGTGGCGCGCGCCACGCCAGGTGCGAGCTCGGACGGCTTGAACACGACCGTGTTGCCGGCGATCAGCGCCGGCACGATATGCCCGTTCGGCAAGTGGCCGGGGAAGTTGTACGGGCCGAACACCGCGACGACGCCGTGCGGACGATGGCGCAGCACCGCGACGCCGTCGGCCATGTCCTGGCGCTTCTCGCCGGTGCGTTCCTGGTACGCCTGGATCGAGATGCCGACCTTCGCGGCCATCGTCGCGACTTCGGTGCGCGCTTCCCACAGCGGTTTGCCGGTCTCGCGGCCGATCGCGGTGGCGATCGCTTCCTTGCGCTCGGTGAGCAGCGCGGCGAAGCGCTTGACGATTTCGCAGCGCGCTTCGAAGTCGAGTGCCGACCAGCCGGCGAACGCGCGGCGCGCGCTCGCGACCGCGCGGTCGACGTCGGCCGCCGACGCGCTGGCGCCTTGCCACGCGATCGCGTCGGTGCCCGGGTTGCGCGAAGCGAAGACGTGGCCCGAGCCTGCGACCCAGGCGCCGTCGATGAAGAGTTCCGTCATGATTCGTTTATCCCTGTTTGACTTTGAGCGGCAGCACGCGGACCGGATCGCCGGCCTTCACGTCGAGCGCGGCGGCATCGTCGGCCGACAGCACGAACGCACCGTTCGCGACCACGCCCGGCGCGACGCCGACGCGAAAATCGTTCAGCGACGTGTTCGACACGAGCGACTTCGGCGCCCCTTCCGCTGCATCGGGCACGCCGATCGCGACCGGCACGACGACGCTCTCGCGCACCGTGCGCAGGTCGTTCACGTGGCATTCGAGCACCGGGCCCGCGTCGAAGATGTCGACGTGGTTCTGGTAGCGCAGCCCTTCCGCCTCGAGCATCTTGCGGGCCGGCAGCGTGTCGCGGTGCGTGAGGCCGACCGCGTCCTGCGCGTCCTGCGGCAGCAGGTCGACGTACACCGGATAGCGCGGCATCAGTTCCGCGAGGAACGACTTGCGGCCGTGCGAGCTCAGGTAATCGGCCGCGTTGAAATCGATCTGGTAGAAGTGCGAACCGACCGCGCGCCAGAACGGCGACGTGCCGTCCTCGTCGAAGTGGCCGCGCAGTTCCGCGCAGATACGTTCCGGAAAGCGCTCGCGGAACTGCGCGATGAACATGAAGCGCGAGCGCGACAGCAGGCCGCCGACGCCGCCCGTGCGATAGCGCGGGCTCAGGAACAGCGAGCAGACTTCCGCGTAGCCCGTCAGGTCGTGCGAGATGTTCAGCGCGGACATCCGCGTCCACACGCCGAGTTCCTGGCTTGCGTGCACGACCGTGCTCACGCGGTAGTTGTAGAACGGCTGTTCGAGACCGACCTGTGTCTCGATCCCGCACACGCCTGCGATGTCGTGCGTCTGCGAATCTTCCATCACGAAGAAGTAGCCGGCTTCGCCGGGCGCCGCGTTGCCCTCGAGCGTGCGGCGCGAGCGTTCGATGCGCGCGGCGAGCGCGTCGCGGTCGGGCTTGAACGTGGTCAGGCCCGGCCCGGTTTCCTTCGCGAGCGACACGAGCGCGTCAACGTCACCCGTTTGTACGACCCGAACGACGATCATGCTGCGTCTCCCTTCGTTTCTTCATCGTCGCGGCGGTGCAGCGGCACGCAGCGCACGACATCGCCATCCTTCACATCGAGTGCCGCGCGCACGTCGCCGGCGAGCGGTGCATCGGCGGTGTCGCCCGGCAGGTCGGCCAGCACGCAGCGGAACGATTCGCCGCTGCCCGTCGACACCATGTACGCGACGTCGCCGTGCTGATGCGCCGCTTCGCGCACCGTGCGCTCCGCGCCGTGCTTCACGCACGCGGTGCGATCGACCTGCGCGGTCAGCACCGGGCCTGCGTCGAAGATGTCGACGAAGCGGTCCGGCTCGAAGCCTTCCTCGAGATGGATGTCGTAGGCGAGCAGCGCCGTTTCGTTCGGTTCGCCGAGCACGCGCTGCGCGGCTTCCGGCAAGAGCGGCACGTACAGCGGATACGCGGGCATCACTTCCGCGATGAACGTGCGGCTGCGGCCGCCCGACGCGATGTCGACGTCGGTGAAGTCGCGGCCGAAGAACTTGCGGCCCACCGCTTCCCAGAACGGCGAGGCGCCCGTGTTGTCGCTCACGCCGAGCAGCAGCGTGAACACTTCCGGCGTGAAGCGGCGGCGGTTCGCGGCGATGTACATCATCCGCGCCCGCGAGATCAGGTGGGCGGCCGCGTCGCCGCGCAGCGACGGGTCGACGTAGAAGCCGGCCAGCCGGCTTTTACCGGTCAGCTCGTGCGACATCGTGAGCGCGTGGATCTTGCGGTTCACGTGCAGCTCGCGCGACGCGTGGATCAGTGCGTCGTTGCGGAACGCGTAGAACGGTTCCGAGTAGCCGGCCGCGGCCACGATGCTCGCCGTGCCGAGCAGCTTGCCCGTCGACGAATCCTCGAGCACGAAGAGATAGAACTCTTCGCCGGCGAAGTCGACGTCCGCGCGAAACGAATCCTCGGAGAGCGCCACGCGCGCTTCGAGCGCCGCGCGGTCGTGCGGCAGCGAGTGCAGGACCGGCTGCGCGGTGCGCGCCATGTGCGCGAGCGCATCGAGATCCGTGAGTTTGCCGGGGCGAACAAATAGCATCGTCGTTCCTGTCTGCGATGGGCGCGCCGATCAGCGCGCGGTGGCTTCCTGGGCCGCGAGCACGTGCTCGACTGCCTTCTCGAAGCGCTTCGCGCCTTCGTCGAGCAGGTCGAACGGAATCACGAGCGACGGCACGAAGCGCAGCACGTTCGGGCCGGCGATCAGCATGATCAGGCCGTTCTCGGCGGCGGCCGTGACGAAGTCCTTCGCGCGGCCGTCGAATGCGGCGGTGAGTTCGGCGCCGACCAGCAGGCCCTTGCCGCGGATGTCCTTGAAGATGCCGAAGCGTGCGTTGATGCGTTCCAGCGCGCCCTTCAGTCGCACGCTGCGTTCGCGCACGCCTTCGAGCAGTGCCGGGTCGCCGATCAGTTCGACGACCTTGTCGGCGATCGCCGACGCGAGCGGGTTGCCGCCGTACGTCGTGCCGTGTACGCCGACCTTGAAGTGCGCGGCCAGCTCGTTCGTCGTCAGCATCGCGCCGATCGGGAAGCCGTTGCCGAGCGCCTTGGCGGTCGTGAGGATGTCCGGCGTGACGCCCGTGTCCATGTATGCGTAGAACTGGCCCGTGCGGCCGACGCCCGTTTGCACTTCGTCGAAGATCAGCAGTGCGTCGTTGGCGTCGCATGCTTCGCGCAGTGCCTTCAGGAACGCCGGATCGGCCGGGATCACGCCGCCTTCGCCTTGCACCGGCTCGACGATCACCGCGCAGGTTTGCGGGCCGATTGCGGCCTTTGCGGCTTCGATGTCGTTGAACGGCAGGTGCTTGATGCCTTCCGGCACCGGGCCGAAGCCTTCCGAGTATTTCGGCTGGCCGCCGACGCTGACCGTGAAGAACGTGCGGCCGTGGAACGACTGGACGAACGACACGATTTCGTATTTGTCGGCGCCGTGGCGGTCGAAGGCGACGCGGCGCGCGAGTTTCAGTGCGGCTTCGTTCGCTTCCGCGCCCGAGTTCGCGAAGAATGCGCGGTCGGCGAAGGTCAGCGATTCGAGGCGCTTCGCGAGGCGCAGCACCGGCTCGTTCGTGTAGCCGTTGCCGATGTGCCAGAGCTTGCGGCCTTGTTCGTCCAGCACCTTCAGCAGTTCCGGGTGGCCGTGGCCCAGCGACGTGACCGCGATGCCGCACGCGAAATCCACGTACTCGCGGCCGGCCGTGTCCCACACGCGCGAGCCCTCTGCACGGTCCGGCACGAACGGCGCGGGAGAGAATACCGGCACCATCACTTCGTCGAATGTCTGGCGGGTCACGGTCGAGGTCGTCATGGTCGTTCCTTTCGGTTTCGTAAGAGGGTTCAACAGGATCAAGTTTAGGTAAGGGCGACGCAAGCGTCTTGCGGAATTGCGACGGGTTCTATCGGAAGCGGATAGTGCGCTTTATTTTGCCTTCCCGGCGGGGGGCTCTTTTGTCGGGGCGTTCCTTTTTTGGGGGTTCGTTTGGGTGGTGCGCTCGCTTTTTCGTGAAGCACCTGTGATCGTGTCGGTCTATTTGCGTCGCCCCTCCGCGGGGCAGCGGTCACTTTTCTTTGTCTTGCCAAAGAAAAGTAACCAAAAGAAAGGCGCCCGGATAACGCATGACCTCCCGGTGCCATAGCACCCTCGGTGGCACTCGCCTAAGTGTCCGCGCCAGCCGAGAACCCGGAGTGGTTCGAGCAATGGTTCTGACACCTCTCACCACCCCCGGAGCGGTATACCGCCCGCTAGCTCCGTCCTCGCTTCGCTCGGCCGCAAGGTAGTTCAGCCGCAATTCACGCGCCCGCGCAACATCGGCAGAGAGCACTGCACTGCCCAGTTCCCCAAATCAGTAAGGCAGCGCGGCGCCGCTACGCAGCCGCGACGATCTCGACTTTGTGGGTGCACGCGCTCCGGCGCGATTGCGGCAACCAATCTATCGACAGCGTTGAAAGGGGGATGGATGGACCTGTCGGCCGAGCGAAGCGAGGACGGAGCTAGCGGGCGGTATACCGCTCCGGGGGGTAGTGAGAGGTGTCAGAACCATTGCTCGAACCACTCCGGGTTTGTGTCCTGGCGCGGACACTTAGGCGAGTGCCACCGAGCGGGCTATGGCACCGGGAGGTCATGCGTTGTCCGAGCGCCTTTCTTTTGGTTACTTTTCTTTGGCAAGACAAAGAAAAGTGACCGCTGCCCCGCGCAGGGGCGACGCAAATAGACCGACACGATCACAGGTGCTTCACGTCAAACGAAAGCGCACCGTCAAAACAAAACTCAGTCCTTCCCGCGCTCGACAAGCGCGCCCCCACGAGGTTCGCTGCCGCCGCCGGTCTGCTTCTCGAGCCACGCTCGCCGATCCTCCCGAGGCGTAACCCCAAACCTCTCCCGATAAGCATTAGAAAAATGCGCAGCAGAAGAGAACCCACAGGCGAGAGAAACCTGAACAACCGACTTGCTGGTCCGCTGCAACTGAGTCCGAGCCTTGAGCAGTCGAAGATTGAGGTAATACTTGGAGGGCATCGCCCCGAGATACTGTCGAAAGAGCCGCTCCAACTGTCGGCGCGAGACGCCGACCAACCCGGCGATCTCATCGGTAGTGAGAGGATCCTCGACATTGGCTTCCATCAAGAGCAACGCGTCATTCAACCGAGGATGCCGCTCGCCCGGCGCGGTAACGAACGGAATCCGCTGCCGCTCCTCGCCGCTGCGCAGCGTGCCGGCCCCAAGCGCATCGGCAATCCGCTCGGCCAGATCGGCCCCATGCTCCCGCCCGATCATGGCGAGCATGAAGTCGACCGTCGCCTGCCCACCGGCACAGGTCGCCCGGTCGCGATCGATCTCGAAGATCTGCTGCGTGACGATCGACCGCTCGAACTGCTCGGCGAACTGCTGATACGTCTCCCAGTTCACGCTCACGCGATACCCGGAAAGCTGCCCGGCCATCGCGAGCCACCACACGCCATGATGAATCCCGGTCACGACGGGCGTGCGCTGCCCGACCCGCGCGAGACTCGCGAGAAACATCCGATAGTCGGCAAACTGCTGAAACCGCTCCGACACGACGATCAACCAGTCGCACGCGATCGCATCGTTGAACGCCGCATCGGCATGCCATTGCGCGCCGCCGGCAAGCGGCACCGGCCGCCCGTCCCACGAACACACCTGCCAGCGATACAGCAAGCGCCCGTCGATCTCGTTCGCGAGATTCAACGCATCGACGATCGGCCCCACACCCGACATCGACACGGGCGGCAATGCAACGATCGCCACCTGCGCCGTGCGGGTGGCGCCTACGGGACGAGACACCGGGACCACGTATGAAATCCGCCCTTCGCGTTACTTGAGACTGCCCGACAGGAACTGCTTCAGACGCTCGCTCTGCGGACGCACGAGCACCTCCTTCGGATCGCCCTCTTCCTCGGTCCGCCCCTGATGCAGGAACATCACGTGGTTCGACACGTTGCGCGCGAAACCCATCTCGTGCGTGACGACGATCATCGTGCGGCCTTCCTCGGCCAGCTTCTGCATCACCTTCAGCACTTCACCGACGAGCTCCGGATCGAGCGCGGACGTCGGCTCGTCGAACAGCATCACGTCGGGATTCATCGCCAGCGCACGCGCAATCGCGACACGCTGCTGCTGACCGCCCGACAGATGCGACGGATATTGCTTCTCGACGCGCGGCGCGAGGCCGACCTTCTCGAGATATTCACGCGCGCGCTCCTCGGCTTCCTTCTTCGAAATGCCGAGCACGTGCACCGGCGCTTCCATCACGTTCTCGAGCACGTTCATGTGCGCCCACAGATTGAAGTGCTGGAACACCATCGCGAGCTTCGTGCGGATGCGCTGCAACTGCTTGTGATCGGCAACCTCGAGCGCACCGGCGCGGTCGGTCTTCGTGCGCACGGTCTCGCCGTCGACGACGATCTGCCCGGCATTCGGCCGCTCCAGAAAATTGATGCAGCGCAGGAACGTGCTCTTGCCCGAGCCGCTCGCGCCGATGATGCTGATGACGTCGCCGGCCTTCGCGTTCAGCGATACGCCCTTGAGCACCTCGTTGTCGCCGTAGCGCTTGTGAATGTCGACCGCCGCAAGCTTGGTGGAAGTGGAAGCGGACGCGCTCGTTTGAGTGATCTCGGCCATCTGGCTCTCCTCGAATGAATTCAATGACGGCCGGCCGCGAGATACGCGAGCCAGTGGCGCTCCGCCCGGCGAAATGCCGCGACGAGTGCGAACGATACCGCAAGATAGATCAGCGCGGCGATTCCGAACGACTGGAACGCCATGTAGGTCGCGGAATTGGCGTCGCGCGCGACCTTCAGGATGTCGGGCACGGTCGCCGTGAATGCGACGGTGGTCGCATGCAGCATCAGGATCACCTCGTTGCTGTACAGCGGCAGCGCGCGGCGCAGCGCCGACGGCAGGATCACGCGGCGGTACATCGTGAACGGCGACATCCCGTACGCACGCGCCGCCTCGACCTCGCCGTGCGGGATCGCACGAATCGCACCCGCAAAGATCTCGGTCGTGTACGCGCAGGTGTTCAGCGCGAACGCGAGAATCGCGCAGTTGAAGCCGCTCCTGAAGAACGCGTCGAGCAGCGAGTGCGACCGCACGAACTCGAGGCTGTACATGCCCGTGTACATCAGCAGCAACTGCACATAGAGCGGCGTGCCGCGGAACACGTACGTGTAGAACCGCACCGGCATCGACAGCCACTTCTTCTTCGACACGCGCGCGACCGCGAGCGGCACCGCGCACACGAAGCCGAGCGAAATCGATGCAACGAGCAGCCACAGCGTCACCGCAAGGCCGGAGAGGCGCTGGCCGTCCCAGTAAAGGAACGCCTTGCCGAATTCCTGGAGGATCTCGATCATAGTTCTGCGTGCCGCACGCCCGTGGAATAACGCTTCTCGAGCTGGATCAGCACGAGGTTGGAAACGGTCGTGATCGCGAGATAGATCAGCGCCGCAACGAGGATAAAGAAGAACATGTTGAACGTGCTCTTGCCGGCGTCCTGCGCGGCCTTCACGACGTCCGCGAGGCCGATAATCGACACCAGCGCGGTCGCCTTCACGAGCACCTGCCAGTTGTTGCCGATGCCCGGCAGCGCAAAGCGCATCATCTGCGGAAACATGATCCGCACGAACACGCGCAGCCCGCTCATCCCGTACGCGCTGCCGGCCTCGAGCTGGCCGCGCGGCACCGACAGGAACGCGCCGCGAAACGTCTCGGTGAAGTACGCGCCGTAGATGAAGCCGAGCGTCAGCACGCCGGCGACGAACGGATCGATGTCGATCTGATCCCAGCCGACGAGGTCGGTGAACTGGTTCAGCCAGATCTGGATGCTGTAGAACAACAGCAGCATCAGGACGAGATCGGGCACCGAGCGGATCAGTGTCGTATAACCGGTCGCGATCGCTCGCAGCACCCGGTTGTGCGACAACTTCGCCACCGCGCCGATCAGCCCCAGCGCCACCGCAGTGGCGAGCGACAGCACCGACAGCTCGATGGTCTGCACGGTGCCGGCCCATAGGACGGGACCAAAGCCGTAAAGGAACACGCGCGTCTCCAGTGTTGATAGGAACACCGGCGCGCATACCTGTCCGGCGCCGGGCTGACGCGGATAGTCGCAAGCGAAATTGATTGCCTCAAATCACTGCACATCCGGATGCTGCGTCGCAACAATTCGTCGCACCATTTCCGCGCGGGGCCTACACCGCTGTTTCAAAAGGGAAAAACCCGCTTCCTGACAGTCGGATGACAGCCAGCCAAGCGGGTTTTTTGCAATTTTCCGGTCGCTTTTTCGATATAGCGCCGGCGGCGGGTTTACCGCCCTTTCAGGATGTCGGAGCGCGAAGTCGTATAGACAAGCCCGTCCGGGCCGAAATGGACGTTGAAGAACGCGTCGGTGTTCACGCCGTCCTCGAGCCAGCGCCAGCTCCATACCGTCTCGGGCTTGAGCGGATACTGCGCGATGTCGCCCGGCTTGCCGAGCAGGCGCCTGACCTCGTCCTCGTTCATCCCGGGGCGCACCTTCCCGAAGTTCTCCGCGGTCAGCACCTGCGTCGCGCCCGTGTAGTGCCCGCTCGCGTCGAGATCGACGAACCAGGTCTGGTTGCCCATCGGGCCGCGCGGATATTCGAGACGCTTCGAGCCGTCGGTGAAGGTGCGCTCGGTCTCGGGCTTGCCCATCGTGCCGCGCACGTCGGCCTCGGTCGACACGCCGACCTTCAGCCCCTTGAGCAGCAGCGGCGCGGGCTTGATCGCGTTGAAAAAATCCCTGATACGTTGCACGTCGAGATTGCCTTGCTTGTCGTCGCAGCCCGCCAACGCAAGCGCGGCGGCCAACATCGTCACGGGAAGCAGCCGGAAACGGAAAATCATCGGAAGAAATGCGCGTGAAGAAACACGCGGCAAGGATACCCGCGCCACGCCAAAAGCGCGAGACGGACCGCACGGCCCGTCTCGTGTTCAATGCGTCGTTTCGGTGTGGGTCTCGGCGTCGCGGCGCGCCGCCTGCGGGGCACGCGCGACGGCCGGCGCCTCGCGGATCCGGCGCCGCGTGCGCACGAGTTCGGCAAGTTGCCACGAACCCAGCGCGACGCAGCCGAACAGCACCTCGCGGCCGCGCTTGACGAGCGCGAGCGACAGCGCCGTGTCGCGATCGACGCCGAACATCTGCGCGAGCAGCACGACGGTCGCCTCCTGCACGCCGAGGCCGCCCGGCACCATGAACGCCGCATGCCGCACGGCCTGCGTCATCGCCTCGATCGCGATCGCGCCGCCGATCGACACGGGATGGCCGAGCAGCGCGAGCGCCCAATAAATTTCGAGCGCGCCGAGCACGTAGCCGGCCAGCTGCCAGAAGAACGCGCTGAACAGCAGCGCCGTGCGCGACATCAGCGCGTCAATGTCGGCATCGAGCCGGCGGCCGTCGACGCCCTGCAGCAACCGGTGCGAATCGCCGAGCAGGCGCCCCGCGAACCGCTCGATCGCATGGAAGATCCCGCCGCGCCGCATCAGCACGACGCCGAGCACCGGCAACGGCAGCGTCAGCAGCAGCGCGAGGCCGATCGTGCCGCCGCCCATGTCGTGCGTGGTCGCGAGCAGCAGCACGAGGCCGAGCGCCGCGAACGCATACTGGACGACGATCGTCACCAGCACCTCGACGATCACCGACGCGGTCACGCGGCTCGCGTCGGGCACCTGCCAGCGCGCCATCCGGATCCCGACGAGCTCGCCGCCGATCCCGACCACGGGCAGCAGCCGGTTCACCGCTTCGCGCACGGTCGCGATCCACCACAGGAACGGCAGCGACGCGCGCCGGTCGAGCAACTGGTGCCACGCATAGGCATCGAGCAGCAGCGGCAGCGCGTGGAACGGCACGAGCCACAGCAGCGCGAAGCCGGCGCGCGCGAGCATCTGCGACACGTCTCCGATCCCTTCATGCAGCCCCAGCACGAGCAGGATCCCGATGCCGATCGGCCAGCCGAGCCATTTGATCCACTTGGTCATGACGGCTGCGCCCCCGCCTCGGGCGACGCGCGCATGCCGCGCGGCGTCGCGCGCTGGCCGAACACGTCCGCGAAGCCGCCGGTCGCGACACCGGCCGCCTTCAGCGCGGCCGCGACGCGCGGCGACAGCAGCGCGTCGAGTTCGTCCACCGGACGGTAAGCGGCCATCGTCGGCGTGATCGGCCCGTCGCCGGCTTCGGCCGGGTGACAGTAGATCTCGCCGACCCCGGCCGGCAGTGCCGCGAGCGCGTCGAGCAGCACGCGCTCGTCCATCGCACCCGTGTGCTCGATCCCGACCACGTAATCGTTGTGCGCGAGCCCCGCGCGATCGAGCCGCGCGCGCACCAGCGCGATCCACGGCTTCAGCAGCGCGGGCGCGTTCGTTTCGTACGGCAGCCGCACCGCGCGCAGCCCGTAATCGCGACCGATCTCGATGATCATCGACAGCACGGTCGGATGGAGGTGGAAATGCTTGTGCGCGTTCACGTGGTCGAGCGGCAGGCCGCTCGCCGCGAACGCGTCGAACTGCGCGCGGATCTCGCGACGCAGCTGTGCACGCACGTGCGGCAGGAAGAAGAAGCGGCAGCCGTCCTTCGCCATCGCGTCGCCGAAGCGCCCGTCGGGGCCGACGAGCGCGGGAATCTCACGCGCAGGCAGCGTGGCCGGGCCGTCCGCGAGCACCAGATGCAGGCCGACCGCGAGCGACGGCAGGCGCCGCGCGCGTTCGATCGCATCCTGCGCGGCGGGCGCACCGACCATCAGGCTGGCGGCGTTCAGCACGCCGTCGCGATGCGCGCGCTCGACCGCCGCGTTGACGCGCGGGTGCAGCCCGAAGTCGTCCGCGGTGAAGATCAGCGCCCGCGCCGCCCGCTGCGTCGTCACGAATCAGGCCTCGTGCGCGCGCAGGAAGCGGAAGAACTCCACGCCTTCGCGCAGACGGCGCTTCATCATGTCCCAGCTCGTCAGCATCTCGCGGACGATTTCCCAGATCTTCGACGGGCGGAAGTAGAACTGGCGGTAGAACTGCTCGAGATGGTGATAGATCTCGTCGCGCGACAGGTGCGCATAGCCGATCGCCGCGAGCTGCACGCCTTCCTTGCTGACCAGGTTGATGGTCTTGTTCTCTTCCATCCAGCCGTTCTCGACGGCCTGCTTGTAGAGCGTCGTGCCCGGATACGGCGCGGCGAGCGACACCTGGATCGTGTGCGGATTGATTTCCTTCGCGTACTCGATCGTCTTCTTGATGGTGTCCTGCGTCTCGCCCGGCAGGCCGAGGATGAAGGTGCCGTGGATCTTGATGCCGAGCTTCTTGCAGTCCGCGCTGAAGCGGCGCGCGAAATCGGTGCGCACGCCCTTCTTGATGTTCACGAGGATCTGGTCGTCGCCGGATTCGAATCCGACCAGCAGCAGGCGCAGGCCGTTTTCCTTCATGACCTTCAGCGTCTTGTACGGCACGTTCGCCTTCGCGTTGCACGACCACGTCATGCCGAGCTTGCCGAGGCCGATCGCGATGGCTTCGGCGCGCGGCAGGTCGTCGGTGAAGGTGTCGTCGTCGAACATCAGTTCCTTCACTTCCGGCATGTTGTCGCGGATCCACTTCGCTTCCGCGAGCACGTTCTCGACCGAGCGCGTGCGGTAGCGGTGGCCGCTGACCGTCTGCGGCCACAGGCAGAACGTGCAGCGCGACTTGCAGCCGCGGCCCGTGTAGATCGATACGTACGGATAGTTCAGGTAGCCGATGAAGTAGTTGTCGATCTTCAGGTCGCGCTTGTAGACGGGCGCGACGAACGGCAGCTCGTCCATGTTCTCGAGGATCGGACGCGCTTCGTTGTGCTCGATCGAGCCGTCCTTCGCGCGCCAGCTCAAGCCCTTGATCTCCGGGAACGGCTTGCCTTCGGCGATTTCCTTGCAGGTGTAGTCGAATTCCTCGCGGCACACGAAGTCGATCGCGTCGCTCGCCGTCAGCGAGTTGTGCGGATCGACCATCACCTTCGCGCCGACCATGCCGACCAGCATCGACGGCTTCATCTTCTTCAGGTCCTGCGCGAACATCGCGTCGGTCGGGAACGACGGCGTGCTCGTGTGGATGATCACGAGGTCGTAGTCGTTGGCGATCTTCAGCGTCTCTTCGACCGACAGGCCGTCGGCCGGCGCGTCGACGACACGGCTGCCCGGCACGAGCGCGGCCGGCTGCGCGAGCCACGTCGGATACCAGAAGGAACGGATTTCGCGCTTCGCCTGGTAGCGCGAACCGGCTCCGCCGTCGAAGCCGTCATACGAAGGGGCCTGCAAGAACAGCGTTTTCATGAATGCTCCGGTAGCCTGCATAGTTCGATTCGTTTCAACGATTCAGTCAATCAACCGCGGGCCGCCCTGCCGGCGCCCGCCTCTTTGTCATGTCGCGTCGCGCGGCGGGGCCGCGCGGCGCGTCTCGGCCCGCGGGCCGGATTCGATCGGGAACGAGCTCATGGCCGGCTGGTTCCCCGTTGCCGAACGGGCGTCAGCGGCCGTCCGCGCCTTCCGCGATCACCGTCGCGCGTTCGGCGCCGACGACCGTCATCCGCGCGCCGCGCCACACCACCTGCGTGCCGAACGCGGCCGCGAGCCATTCGAGCGCGAGCAGCGTGTCGCGCACCGCGACGAGCGGCAAATCGCGCCAGAACGCACGCCAGCCGTCCTCGCCGCGCGCATGCAGCACCAGCCGCCCGAACGTGCCCACGACGGCCGCACCGCCCGCCAGCGTGCCGGCGAACGTGCCGTCCAGACGCAGCGCGAGTGCCGCGCCGATCGCCAGCCACGGCGCGGTGAACGTGATGAACAGGAACGCGAAGCCGGACGGGCTCAGCGAACGGATCGTGCGCAGCCAGCGCGTCTCGCGGTGCCACAGCGGCCCGAACGACGGCTCGATCACGTCGGTCGCGACCTCGATTTCGGACAGCACGGTGCGCCGGCCGAGGCGGCGTGGCAGCTCGGAGAGCCAGAAATCGTCGGCCAGTTCGTCCTTCAGCGCGGGAAAGCCGCCGATCCGGTCGAGCGTGTCGCGCGTAACCGCGAGCGTCGCGCCGAAGCCGAAGCGGCTCGAGCCGCCGAGGTGCGCGATCCGCACCGACGGCGCGAACCACGCGTCGACGAACTGCGCGCCGATCCGCGTCCAGAACCCGCCGACGCTGCGCGCATGATACAGGCACGTGACGACCCCGACCGACGCGTCGGCGAGCGGCGCCGTCACGCGCTCCAGATAGTCCGGCTTCACCGCGATGTCGCTGTCGGCGATCACGATGCGGTCGTACTTCGCGCGTTCGGCGAGATTGATCAGGTTGCTGACCTTCAGGTTCTTGCCGTGCACGCGCGCGTCGATCACGAGCGTGATGTCGCATTCCGGATAGTCGGCGCGCAGGCGCTCGACGACGGCGATCGCCGGATCGGCCGCCGACGCGACGCCGAACAGCACTTCATGGCGCGGATGGCGCTGCTCGCAGAAGGTCGCGAGGTTCTCGTACAGGTGCGGCTCCGCGCCGCACAGCGGCTTCAGCACGCTGACCGGCTCGAAGCCGTCGCGCGCGGCGGTGCGCGGCGTGCGCGGGCGCGGCGCGAACGCGGCGACGAGCGCATAGCCGGCCGCGGCCAGCGCAAACACGATCAGGAGCCAGTCGAGCAGTGTGACGGTCGGCGTCATGCGCGACGCTCCCCGGCCACCCGGGCGTCATGCCGATCGAGCGAACCTGGTTGAACGTGATGGGAAATTCCGACAGCAACGAACGCGGGCACGACCCGACTCCTTGTTCCAGCAGCGTCTGTGTAATGGGAGAGGCACGGCCCATTCTCGCAAGCGGCCATGTCCGGCTTCGCGTGGCACATCCTCACGCGCGGCCCTGGCGGGATACGGGAAGACTCGAATGGCTACCATCGGCACAACATGGGCAGGCGCCGAATTTTAGCAGTCTGCGCCACCTCGCGCTCAGCACTTGGTGGAAACGGACTGATGCGATTTCGGCAAAGCTGTGCGGCCGGGGAACCATTCTGGTGCAACGACGTTCACGCTAGCGTAAGCGGTTTGCAGGCGTATTGCAGTCTTGTAAATCAAACGTTTCGTGGAAATTTGTACATCGATGCGGGGACGCGTGCAATCGCCGTAAAGAACGGTAATTATTCGGCGATTAGCTCGATTTTTGCAACGATCGACGTGTGCTGCCTTGCATCCCTGTAAGGCGCATGGGTATCCGCGCGGCGCCAGCGCGTTCCGGAACCCTTTGGCAAAATCGTCGGCATCTGTTGCGCATGCGCATCACCGCGCCCCTCCCTTTCGAAGGCCATCCGATGATTCCGTTTTCCGTACTCGACCTCGCCCCCATTCCCGCCGGCGCCGACGCCGCGCAGGCGTTCCGCAATACCGTCGATCTCGCGCAGCATGCGGAGCGCCTCGGTTTTCGCCGCTACTGGCTCGCCGAGCACCACAACATGCCGGGCATCGCGAGCGCGGCGACCGCCGTCGTGATCGGCCATGTCGCGGGCGCGACGAAGACGATCCGCGTCGGCTCGGGCGGGATCATGCTGCCGAACCACGCGCCGCTCGTGATCGCCGAACAGTTCGGCACGCTCGCGTCGCTGTATCCGGGGCGCATCGACCTCGGGCTCGGCCGCGCGCCCGGCACCGACCAGACCACGTCGCGCGCGCTGCGCCGCGACCTGATCGGCAGCGCCGACTCGTTTCCGGACGACGTCGCCGAGCTGCAGCGCTACTTCGCGGAACCGGTGCCCGGCCAGCGCGTGCGCGCGGTGCCCGGCGCGGGGCTGGACGTGCCCGTGTGGCTGCTCGGTTCGAGCCTCTTCAGCGCGCAGCTTGCCGCGATGCTCGGGTTGCCGTTCGCGTTCGCGTCGCACTTCGCGCCGGACTACCTGATGCGCGCGCTCGAGATCTACCGCGCGCAGTACCGCCCGTCGGCCGCGTGGCCGAAGCCGCATGCGATGGTCGGCGTCAACGTGTTCGCGGCCGACACCGACGACGAGGCGCGGCGACTCTTCACGTCGCTGCAGCAACAGTTCATCAACCTGCGCCGCGGCACGCCGGGCAAGCTGCCGCCGCCCGTCGACGCGCTCGAGGCGAGCGAGTTCGAACTCGCGAACGTCGCGCACGCGCTGTCGTTCGCGGCCGTCGGCTCGCGCGACACGGTGCGCGACAAGCTGCGCGACCGGATCGCGCAAACGGGCGCGGACGAGGTCATCATCACCGCGCAGATCTACGATCACGCGGCGCGCGTACGCTCGTTCGAGCTGGCCGCGCAGATTCGCGACGACCTCGCGAACGAAACCCGCTGAGCAAACGCGCGTGCGCGCGCCGGCGCGCGCACGTCCGCCGCTGCGTCACTGCGGGTGCACCGCACCCAGCCCGTCGAGCAGCGCCTTGTGGAACGCGTCGGGATCCTGGATCTGCGGCGCGTGGCCGAGCGCCGGGAACTCGACGAGCTGCGCACCGGGGATTGCCGCCTGCGTGCGCTTCGCGAGTTCCGGATAACGGCCGAGCTTCGCGTGCACGTCGGGCGGCGCGATGTCCTTGCCGATCGCGGTCGTGTCCTTGTCGCCGATCAGGAGCAGCGTCGGCACGCGGATTGCGCCGAGTTCGTAGACCACCGGCTGCGTGAGGATCATGTCGTAGATCAGCGCCGAGTTCCACGCGACCGCGTCGCGGCCCGGGCCGCGATACATGCCGGCCAGCATCTGTACCCACCGCTCGTACGATGGCGCCCACTTGCCCGCGTAGTAGGTCGCCTGCTCGTAGCGGCGGATTCCGTCCGCGGTGGTCTTCAGCTCGCGCGCATACCAGTGGTCGACCGACAGCGGCGGCACGCCGAGCGCTTTCCAGTCTTCAAGGCCGATCGGGTTCACCAGCACGAGCTGGTCGGTCGCCTTCGGGTACATCAGCGCGTAGCGCATCGCGAGCATCCCGCCCGTCGAATGGCCGACGATCGTCGCCGCTTTCACGCCGATCGACTCGAGCAGCGCATGCGTGTTGCGCGCGAGCTGCTGGAAGCTGTACTGGTAGCGCTCGGGCTTCGACGACTTGCAGAAACCGATCTGGTCCGGCGCGACCACGCGATAGCCGGCGCGGCTCAGCACGCCGATCGTGTCTTCCCAGGTCGCCGCGCAAAAGTTCTTCCCGTGCAGCAGCACGACGGTGCGGCCGTTCGGGTGCACGGGCTGCACGTCCATGTACGTCATCTCGAGGGTTTCGCGCTGCGACACGAACGCGTAGCGGTGCACCGGCTCCGGATAGTCGAAGCCTTCCAGGCGCGGGCCGTATGCGGGCCCGTCGTTGCCGGCCGGCGCCGGGGCCGCGGCCACGACGGAGGTCGCGCATGCAACGGCGACGCCTGCGCCGAGCATGGCGACGCGCACGAGGGACAACATCTTGCAAATCGAAGGCATGGCGATCACGGTAATGGGAGAAGCACGCTGGCAGTCGGCATACGGGCAGCCGGCGTACGGGCAGCCGGCGTACGGGCTCCCGGCATACGGGCTCCCGGACGGCCTCGCGCCCCCGCGATTCTACGCGGTCGGGCTGACGACGGCGCGCAACACTCGACGGCCGCGCGACTTCCGCGCGCGCGACGAACTCGGGTATCGTGTGACGTGACCCTGAAACGCCTGCAGGCGGCCATCCATGAAAAACGTCCTCAGCATTCAGTCGCACGTGATCTACGGACACGCCGGCAACAGCGCGGCCGTGTTCCCGATGCAGCGCCTCGGCGTCAACGTCTGGCCGCTCAATACCGTCCAGCTGTCGAACCACATGCAGTACGGCAACTGGGCCGGCAGCGCGATCGACGCCGCGAAGATGGAGCAGCTCGTCGACGGCGTCGCCGCGATCGGCGCGCTCAAGCGCTGCGACGCGGTGCTGTCCGGCTTCGTCGGCTCGCCGGCGCAGGCGCGCGCGACGGTCGAGATCGTGCGTTCGGTGAAGGCGATGAACCCGAACGCATGGTACTTCTGCGATCCGGCGCTGGGCCAGACAGGCGGGATCCGGCCCGAGCCCGGCGTCGAGGAATTCATCGTCCAGGAGATGCCGGCGCTCGCGGACGGCATGTCGCCGAACCACACCGAGCTGCAGAAGCTCGCCGGGCGGCGCATCGAGACCGTCGCCGAAGCCGTCGAAGCGTGCCGCGCGCTGATCCGGCGCGGCCCGCAGGTCATCCTCGTCAAGCACCTGCACGACCGCAACAGTCCGGCCGACCGCTTCAACATGCTCGCCGTCACCGAAACCGAAGCGTGGATCGGCCAGCGCCCGCTATATGCGTTTCCGCGCCATCCGGTCGGCGTCGGCGATCTCACCAGCGCGATTTTCGTCGCGCGCCGGCTGCGCGGCGACTCGGTGCGCGGCGCGTTCGAGCACACGCTCGCGGCCGTGCACGCGGTCGTGAAGGCCACCTATGATGCGCGCCGCTACGAGCTCGAGCTCGTCGCCGCGCAGGACGAAATCGCGCGGCCGAGCGAATGGTTCGGCGCGTGGGTGACCGACGCCTGACGCAATCGCAAACCGTCGTACGCATCGCCCCTGATGCCCCGTATCGCCGCTACGTCGCCGGTGTGCGGTGCGCTTCATGCCGTCGCTGCGCCTCTTCGCCCTCTTCGCCCTCTTCCCCCTCTTCCCCCTCTTCCCCCTCTTCGCCCTCTTCGCCCTCTTCGCCCTCTTCGCCCCCTTCGCCCCCTTCGCCCCCTTCGCCCCCTTCGCCTCTTCACCTCTTCACCTCTTCGCAGCCTCGCCACTCCCCGCCCGCCCGATTCCCGGCGCCACACCGCCAGCGCCCCTCCCGCCTGCCCGTGCAAACGTTTCCGGACTTCACATGAATGACACCGAATCCTCGCTATGCTCGCGGCGGCACGACCGGTGCAGCCGCATCCTGCGTCCGGGCGCGTCGACTTATTCCGCATGTCCCGCCAATCGGCTCCTCCCTTTACCGCACGATAACGACCATGACCCGATCGAACCGTCGTGACTTCCTGCGCGTCGCCGCCGGCACCGCCGGCGCCGCCGCGCTGAACCTGTTCCCGCCCGTGATCCGCGATGCGCTCGCGATTCCCGCGAACCGCCGTACCGGCACGATCCGCGATATCGAACACATCGTGATCCTGATGCAGGAAAACCGCTCGTTCGACCACTACTTCGGCACGATGCGCGGTGTCCGAGGCTTCGGCGACCCGCGCCCGCTGCGCCTCGCGAACGGCAAGTCGGTGTTCCACCAGCCGGTCGGCCCGGCCGAGCTGCTGCCGTTCCACCCGGGCGCCGACAAGCTCGGCCTGCAGTTCCTGCAGGACCTGCCGCACGGCTGGCAGGACATGCACGCCGCGTGGAACAAGGGCCGCTACGACCAGTGGGTGCCGAACAAGGGCACCACGACGATGGCGTACCTGAAGCGCGACGACATCCCGTTCCATTACCAGCTCGCCGACGCGTTCACGATCTGCGACGCGTACCACTGCGCGATCCCGAGCTCGACCGACCCGAACCGCTACTACATGTGGACCGGCTACGTCGGCAACGACGGCACGGGCGGCGGCCCGGTGCTCGGCAACGAGGAAAAGGGTTACGCGTGGACGACTTATCCGGAAGTGCTGGAGCACGCCGGCGTGTCGTGGAAGATCTACCAGGACGTCGGCACCGGGCTCGACGCGAACGGCTCGTGGGGCTGGACGCAGAACCCGTACATCGGCAACTACGGCGACAACGCGCTGCTCTACTTCAACCAGTACCGCAGCGCGCTGCCCGGCACGCCGCTGTACGACAAGGCGCGCACCGGTACCAACATCAGCGCCGGCGGCACGCTGTTCGACGTGCTGCAGCAGGACGTGAAGAACGGCACGCTGCCGCAGGTGTCGTGGATCTGCGCGCCCGAAGCGTACTCCGAGCACCCGAACTGGCCGGCCAACTACGGCGCGTGGTACATCGAGCAGGTGCTGAAGGTGCTCGTGTCGAACCCGGACGTGTGGAGCAAGACCGCGCTTTTCATCACCTACGACGAGAACGACGGCTTCTTCGACCACGTGCCGCCGCCGTTCGCGCCGCAGTCGCGCGACAACGGGCTGTCGACGGTCGCGACGACCAACGAGGTGTTCGCCGGCGACGCGTCGCACATGGCCGGCGCGTACGGGCTCGGGCCGCGCGTGCCGATGCTGGTCGTGTCGCCGTGGACCAAGGGCGGCTGGGTGTGCTCGCAGACCTTCGATCACACGTCGCTGCTGCAATTCATCGAAGCGCGGTTCGGCGCGCAGTATCCGGTCACGGCCGCCAACGTGTCGCCGTGGCGCCGCGCGGTGTGCGGCGACCTGACGTCGGCGTTCGAGTTCGCGACTGCCGACAACGCATGGCCGACGCTGCCCGACACGAGCGGCTATGCGCCGCCGGATCGCGTGCGCCACCCCGACTACATCCCGGTGCCGCCGGTCGTCCAGCATCTGCCGAAACAGGAGGCCGGCCTCCGTCCGGCGCGCGCGCTGCCGTACGAACTGTTCGTGCACGGCCGGATCGACAATGCGAGCGGCCAGTTCCGGCTGACCTTCGCGAACACCGGCACCGCAGGCGCGGCGTTCCAGGTCCAGGCGCGCAATCGTGTCGACGGCCCGTGGACTTACACGGTCGAAGCCGGCAAGCGGCTTTCCGACACATGGAGCCCGGCGCCGTCGCTCGGCCTGTACGACCTCGACGTGTACGGCCCGAACGGCTTCTACTGCCGCTTCCGCAGCCCCGCGGCGGCATCGGTCGGCCCCGCGAGCATCAACCCCGAGGTGATCTACGGCTACGACGTCGCGAACGGCAACATCACGCTGCGCCTGATGAACCGCGGCCACCGGGCCGTGCGGCTCAAGGTGACGAACGCGTACGGCCACGGCGCCGCGCGCACGTTCGAGCTCGCGCCGGGCGCGCACGTCGACGACTACTGGGATCTGCGCGGCAGCCACGGCTGGTACGACCTCACCGTCAGCGACGGCCGCGAGCTCGGCTTCCTGCGCCGTTTCGCGGGTCACGTCGAGACCGGCCGCCCGAGCACGAGCGATCCGGCAATCCGCACGAGTGCGTCGCACGACGCCGCCGAAGCCGCCTCGGACGCCCTGTCCGACTGACGACGGCGAACGCGGCGCGGCCCCCCCCGGTGGGGCCGCGCCGCCTGCCCGCACCTGCCTCCCGTCCGTTCGTGACGGGAAACTCCCGATACCGGCCACCCGCGCACACGCGGAAGCTATGCGCAAATCCGCATCAAATGCGCGGCAAATTGCCAAGACCCGTGCATATCGGCGACCTATATATCGAGGCGATCGGGGCTCGTCGCGAGCCTGACGGGAGATTCTTCCGGGAATCATCAGCAATGCCGAACTCCCCGCCCGATTCCGAGAAGCGGTCGAACCGCCCGCCCGTCGCACGTGCCCGGCCCGCCGGCTGCGTGCGGTACCCACTCGCTGGTGTAGAACAAGAGGAACGAACATGAAATTCCGTCATTCCCTGCTGTCGGTATCCGTCGTATCCGCATTGGCCCTCCTCTCGCAACAGGCCGCCCGGGCCGCCGACGCGACCGACGTGAAGGTCGGCTTCGCCGCGCCGCTCACCGGCGTGAACGCCGGCTACGGCAAGGATCTGCAGAACGGCGTGCAGCTCGCGCTCGACGATGCCGCCGCGCAGAAGGTGCAGATCGCCGGCAAGCCCGCGCACTTCAACCTCGTCGTGCAGGACGACCAGGCCGACCCGCGCATCGGCGTGCAGGCCGCGCAGGCGCTCGTCGACCAGAACGTGTCGGTGGTGGTCGGCCACTTCAACTCGGGCACGACGATTCCGGCGTCGGTGGTCTACGACAAGGCAGGCATCCCGGTGATCGACCCGGCGGCCACCAACCCGACGCTCACGTCGCGCGGGCTCGCGAACATGTTCATGGTGATCGCGACCGACGGCCAGAACGCGGGTAACGCGGGCAAGTACGCGGTCGACGTGACCAAGGCCAAGCGCATCGCGATCATCGACGACCGCACCGCGTTCGGCCAGGGCGAGGCGGACGAGTTCGAGAAGGCCGTGAAGGCGGCCGGCGGCAACCTGATCGGCCGCGAGTTCACCAGCAACCAGGCGGTCGACTTCCGCGCGCAGATCACGAGCCTGAAGGCCAAGAATCCGGACCTGATCTTCTTCGGCGGGCTCGACTCGCTCGCCGCGAACTTCATCAAGCAGATGCGCCAGCTCGGGCTGAACGCGCAGTTCGTCGGCGGCGGCGGCGTGAAGGACAACGAGTTCATCAAGATCGCCGGGCCGGCCGCGGAAGGCGCGATGGCGTGGGAATACGGACGTCCGCTCGACGAGCTGCCGCAAGGCAAGGACTTCGAGCAGCGCTTCAAGAAGCGCTTCGGCGTGGACGTTCTGTCGTACGCGCAGTTCGGCTACGACGCCGCATGGGCCGCGATCAAGGCGATGCAGGCGGCCAACTCGACCGATCCGAAGGTCTATCGCCCGGCGCTGAAGAAGATCGATTTCGAAGGCGTCACCGGCCGCATCTCGTTCGCGAACGACGGCTCGCTGAAGAGCGGGATGTCGACGCTGTATCAGGTGAAGAGCGGCGCGTGGAAGACGATCGTCACGAAGGGAGGCTGATCGCGCGGGACCGGCGGCCCGGGTAACCGGGCCCGCTGGACGCGGGGCGGCGCAGCGAGCGCCGCCCGGCCTCTTCTCGTCTCGCGCGGCATACGGAAACAGACGGGATCGGGAGCCAGCAGCGAATCGACGGCGCAATCACATCGCATCTCATACGATGACTGACATTGACGCGCGATACGGCCCGCGGCGACGCGTGGACCGTGTCGGCAGCTACCCGTCAGCTGGCCTGCGTATCGCGCTCCGCCTCGGCCGCCTCGTGTGCGCGGCGCAGCCGCTCGCGGCTGTTGGTCAGGTGCGTGCGCATTGCGGCGCGCGCGGCTTCCGGATCGTGACGCGCGATCGCCTCGTAGATGTCCTCGTGCTCGTGATTGAGCCGGCCGACGTAGCGCTCGAGATCGTCGCCGGCGAAGCGCGCCGAATTCACCCGCGTGCGCGGGATGATCGATGCGCCGAGCTGCGTCATGATGTCGACGAAATAGCGGTTGCCGGTGGACTGCGCGATCTGCAGGTGGAAATTGAAGTCGAGCTGCGCGGTGTCGCGCCCGCCGCCCGCTCCCTGCGCGATCGCGTCGAGTGCGCGCCGCAGCGTGGCGAGGTCGGTGTCGTTCGCGCGCTGCGCGGCGAGGCTCGCACACTCGCTTTCGAGGCTGATACGGAGTTCGAGCACCGCGAGCACGTCGCGCAGCGTCGTGATGGTCGCGGGATCGATGCCGAGCGTCTGGCGGCGCGACGGCTCGAGCACGAAACTGCCGATGCCGTGGCGCGTCTCGATGAGGCCGCTCGCCTGCATCCGGGAGATCGCTTCGCGCACGACCGTGCGGCTGACACCCTGCGCCGCCATGACTTCGGTTTCGGTCGGCAGCTTGTCGCCGGGACGCAGCGTGCCGTTTTCGATCTGCGTGGTCAGCGCGTCGACGACATCTTGTGCGAGGCTGCGTGCGCGACGGCGCGGCGCTGCGGGAAGCGTGGGCACGGACATGAGGCCGGTTCCTTTTTGAATGATCGTAATGTGAGCCGAGGGTTTACGCGGGGTATGAGCGAACGCCGATGATTCATTATACTGCGTCACAAGTCATCCGACGACTGATGATCGCGATACGGGTCTCCTGTCGACCCAAGCCGGCACATCTGCGCCTGCCGGGTCCCGTGATTCGCGATCGACCGGCATGCTCGCTTCTGCGCGGCTGCCGGCGCCCGGTTTCGCGGACGATCGAAGCACGCATGCGCGCTTGCTCCGGTCCGCCGCGACACCGGCATCGAGCTGGTCGCCCCACCCTTTCGGGTTGCTGTCGACATGCGGAGCTTGCGCATCGCGCACGTCGGTTGTCGAATGATCGCACCTCCCGCCGCGCGCGCAAAGCTTTTGCCGCACGGCATTGCCCACTCTTCTGCCATCGCCGCCATGAACGCCGTCACCGCCTCGCCTTCCCACGACACGCCGCGCATCGTCGACCTGCAGGCCATTCCGGTCGCCGGCCACGACAGCATGCTGCTCAACCTGAGCGGCGCGCACGGCCCGTTCTTCACCCGTAACCTCGTGATCCTGAAGGACAGCGCGGGCCGGACCGGCGTCGGCGAAGTGCCGGGCGGCGAAAGCATCCGCCGCACGCTCGACGATGCGCGCGCGCTCGTCGTCGGCCAGCCGGTCGGCAACTACCATGCGGTGCTCAACGAAGTGCGGCGTACCTTTGCCGATCGCGACGCGAGCGGCCGCGGCCTGCAGACCTTCGACCTGCGCACGACGATCCACGCGGTCACCGCGCTGGAAGCCGCGCTGCTCGACCTGCTCGGCCAGCATCTTGGCGTGCCGGTGGCGGCACTGCTCGGCGAGGGGCAGCAGCGCGAACGCGTCGAGATGCTCGGCTATCTGTTCTACGTCGGCGACCGCACCAGGACCGCGCTGCCCTATCGCGACGGCCGCGGCGCGACCGACGACTGGACGCGCGTGCGCGACCAAGCCGCCCTGACGCCGGAGGAAGTCGTCCGTCTCGCCGAAGCCGCGCATGCACGCTACGGGTTCAACGACTTCAAGCTGAAGGGCGGTGTGTTCGAAGGCGCGCGCGAGGTCGACGCCGTGACGGCGCTGGCCGAGCGCTTCCCGCAAGCCCGCGTGACGCTCGATCCGAACGGCGCGTGGTCGCTCGACGAGGCCGTGCGGCTGTGCCGTGACCTGCACCACGTGCTCGCGTATGCGGAAGATCCGTGCGGCGCGGAGAACGGCTACTCGGGCCGCGAGGTGATGGCCGAATTCCGCCGCTCGACCGGCCTGCCGACGGCCACCAACATGATCGCGACCGACTGGCGACAGATGGGCCACGCAGTGCAGTTGCAGGCGGTCGACATCCCGCTCGCCGATCCGCACTTCTGGACGATGCAGGGCTCGGTGCGGGTCGCGCAGATGTGCCGCGACTGGGGCCTCACGTGGGGTTCGCATTCGAACAACCACTTCGACGTGTCGCTCGCGATGTTCACGCACGTCGCCGCCGCGGCGCCCGGCCAGGTCACCGCGATCGATACGCACTGGATCTGGCAGGATGGCGAACGCCTGACGCGCGAGCCGCTGAAGATCGAGAACGGCCTCGTGGAAGTGCCGAAGCGGCCGGGCCTGGGTATCGACATCGACATGGATGCGGTCGCGGTCGCGCACGAGCTGTACAAGCAGCACGGGCTCGGCGCGCGCGACGATGCAGCCGCGATGCAGTATCTGATTCCCGGGTGGACGTTCAACAACAAGCGTCCTTGTCTCGTACGCTGAGCGCGGCGCGCACCGGGCGGCGCGGCCGCCCGGTCGCGCCTATCCGGCCAGACCTAGCCGGCCGCACCTACCCGGCCATGCCTAGCCGGCCGCACCTACCCGGCCAGACCTAGCCGGCCGCCCCAATCCCCCGCGCCATCCCTGACGCGGCGAACACGATGACCATCACGAGCAATGCCTGCCAGTGGCCGATCCGCACATAGGTTCGCGCCCGGGCGAGATCGGGCATCTGCTGCTTGCGCGCGGCGATACGCCAGCGGATCAGCCCGAGCATCGGCACGATCTCGAGCAGCAGGATCAGCACGAGCGCAGTCATCTTGACGTGAAAGAGCGGCTCGTGAAGGTAATACGCCGCACCTTTCTCGAAGCCGCCGAACGCGCGCGTGAGCCCGGTCGCGATCAGCACCAGCGCGGATACGCCCCACACCGCGTCGGCCTTGAACACGCCGTGCAGGTCGGCGGCCTGCGCCGACGCGATGACGCGGCGCAGCGCGCGGTTGCGGCTCGCGATCGCGGCGAACGCGACGCCGAATGCCATCAGGTGAACGGCTGCGAGCAACCAGCGGACGATCATTGCGCCTCCTTGTCGCCCGCGCGCCGCGCAGGCATTGTCAGACGATCTGCTTGAGCGCGGCGTCGAGCGCGAGCACGGCGACGCGGTCGCCCTCGGTCGCGACCGGCGCGCGCATCACGATCTGCCGGTTATGGCCGACAGCCGCCGGCGAGTCCCACAGCAGTTCCACCTTCGGCCGGTTGAACAGGCTGACGCGACGCAGCGGCACGGCTGCGACCTGCGCCGCCTGCTCGCCGGCGGCGGGCGCGGCGGGCGCGGCGGGCGCGGCGGGCGCAACCCGGCCGGGCCAGCGCACCGACAGTTCGCGTGCGTCGTACTGGCCGACCTTGCGGCTCTCCATCCAGACGATCGCGGTGCGCGTGAGCGTATCGAGCGAAATCGCGTAGCGGCCGACCGCGAAACGACGCGCGGCGACGTTCGTGCGCCACAGCGGCCGCGGGCGGCACATCCACACGATCGCCGCATACAGCGCGGGCGCGGCGACGAGCCAGCCGTTGGTCGCCGTCACCGCGTGCAGCGCACGGCGCCAGCCGGCCGCCCACGCGAACGCGCCGATCGACCACACGGCAAACAGGAAACCGATCAGCGCGAACACGCGCAGCGCCTGGCGCAACCATTGCGGCAGCGGATGGAACGGCCGCTCGGCGCGCGCGGCGGCGCCCGGCAGCGCGAGCAGCAGGAAGATCAGGACGAGATAGACGAACGCCCAGGGCGACGACACCATCGCCGACAGCGATGCGCGATAGCCCATCTGGGACATCGAGAACAGCCAGCGCGCGAACAGCACGAGACCGATCGCGCGCAACGCGAAGATCACGCCGGCGCCGGGGGCCGGCGCTGCGCGCGTGGTTTTCGTTCTCGCCAAGACTGCTCTCCTCTCGATGTTCGTGCGTAGCCGGAATTCACGGCACGGCCATTATAGGGACATTACCGTCTGGACAGACGGCCGGATGGCGTGCCGGACCGCTTGGCGGGCCGTTCATGGCGCCGGGCGCGGCGAGAATACAACAGATCCGCGCCGCAGATGTGACAACGCCCCGCCGGTTACCCGGACGGGGCGTCGATGACGGCGTCAGCCGCAGTGCGGCCGGCGGCCCGGCATCAGCTGGCGTTGACTTCGCGCAGCACCGTGCGGCGCTTCTGGCGCAGCAGTTCCTCGTAGCCCTTCACGTAGTTCTGCGCCATCACCTTCGACGAGAAGCGCGCTTCGAACGCGGCGCGGACCTTCTCGCGCGGCAGCGTATCGAGGCGCTTGAGCGCCGCGACGGCCGACAGCTCGTCTTCGACGACGAAGCCCGACACGCCGTTGTCGATCACTTCCGGCACCGAGCCGCGCTTGAACGCGATCACCGGCGTGCCGCAGGCCATTGCCTCGATCATCACCAGGCCGAACGGCTCCGGCCAGTCGATCGGGAACAGCAGCGCGTGCGCGTTGCCCAGGAATTCGGTCTTTTCCGACTCGCTGATTTCGCCGATGTACTCGACGTGCGGCAGCGCGAACAACGGCTTGATCTTCTCTTCGTAGTACGCGCGGTCAGCCTTGTCGAGCTTCGCGGCGATCTTGATCGGCAGGCCGGCCTGCTCGGCGATGCGGATCGCGGTGTCGACGCGCTTTTCCGGCGAGATACGGCCGAGGAACGCGAGGTAGCTCGGCTTCACGTTCGGGATCGGCGTCAGCAGGTTTTCCGGCAGGCCGTGGTACACGGTCGACAGCCAGTTCGCCTGCGGCAGCGGGATGCGCTGGTTGTCGGAGATCGACACGACCGGCACGTCGCTGAACGCGTTGAAGATCGGCTGCAGTTCCGGCAGGTCGAGGCGGCCGTGCATCGTCGTCAGATGCGGGACCGGCTGGCGCGAGAACAGCGAGAACGGGTAGTAGTCGATGTGGCAGTGCAGCACGTCGAACTCTTCCGCGCGGCGGCGCACCTGCTCGAGGAGCAGCATGTGCGGGGCCATCACGTCGCGGATCGTCGGGTCGAGGCGCAGTGCCTGCGGCCAGCACGCTTCGAGCTTCGCCGAGGTCTGCGAATCGCCGCTCGCGAAGAGCGTGACGTCATGCCCCATCTCGACGAGTGCTTCGGTCAGGTAGGACACCACTCGCTCGGTCCCGCCGTACAGCTTCGGGGGAACCGCTTCATGCAACGGAGCGATTTGGGCGATTCGCATGCGTAACTCCTAAAAAATCGGCTAAAAACCAGGTATGGGTCGGCAACCTGCGGCGGTCCGGGCTGGATGCACATCGTCCGACAATCAGACGAATCAGCCTGCCGGGGGCGTCGAAACCCGCGCTGCTCAAGGAGCGTCGGCGACGCGACAGGCATAGAACGTTTGAAACGAAGACCCGTTGACAGGGGTTCGTAAAAACCTGGAATCGAACCCGGAGCCGATTATCTAGGGTTAATCCCGAGACGGCGCACAACATTTCAAACACTTTACTTTGTTACAAAGGCGCAACACTTTGCAACCCGCGGACTCGGGCGTCCGTTCTAGAGTGGAAGGCCCTTTTGGCGTTCCGTGCCATCTCGTCGCTGCCGGCTTCGCGATTCCGGCGCATGCAGCAGGACGGATGCCGAATTTTATCTCAAAATTGATTGCGCGCCCCTGACCAAGGCAAGATTCGCTCAGCGCAACGCACCGCCTTGTTTACAATGCCGGATTATTCAGTCCGGGCGACCGCCGGCCGCGATCCCAGCCGCTCCGCTCAATCACCGAATCACCGCACGCATATTTTGGAATCTCTCACCCCTGCCCAGCGCAACGCCCACAACGCGAAGCTGTCGAGCTACGCGCATCGGCCGCTTGCGTTCCTGTTCCGCTACATCCGCCTGCATCCCGTCGCGCACCTCATCGTGCTCTGCAGCGTGGTGGCCGCCGTCGGCTGCGCGCTCGGCTCGCAATATGCGATCAAGCACCTGATCGACGTGCTCGCGACCGGGCGCCATCATCCGGGCCCGCTGTGGAGCGCGTTCGTGCTGCTCGTCGGGCTGATCGCGGCCGACAACCTGCTGTGGCGCGTCGGCGGCTGGGTCGCCGCGCACACGTTCGTCGCGGTCACCGGCGACCTCCGACAGGACCTGTTCCAGTACCTGATCGGCCATTCGCCGACCTACTACTCGGAAAAGCAGCCGGGCACGCTCGCGAGCCGCATCACCGCCACGTCGAACGCCGTCTATACGTCGGAGAACACGATGGCGTGGAACGTGCTGCCGCCGTGCATCGCGGTGATGGGCGCGATCCTGATGATCATCGTCGTGAACCCGCTGATGGCCGCCGGCCTGCTCGGCTGTTCGGCCGTGCTCGCCATCGTGCTGTTCAGGCTCGCCGGGCGCGGCTCCGCGCGCCATCACGCGTTCGCGTCGAAGGCTGCCGCGGTCGACGGCGAACTCGTCGACGTGATCGGCAACATGGGCCTCGTGCGCGCGTTCGGGATGACGCTGCGCGAGCAGAGGCGCTTCGGCGCGACGGTCAAGGCGGAGATGGACGCGCGCCAGCAAAGCCTGCTCTATCTCGAGAAGCTGCGCCTGCTGCACGCGGTGATCACCGCGATGCTGTCCGCCGGCCTGCTCGGCTGGGCGCTGTGGCTGTGGGACCAGGGCCGCGCGACCTCCGGCGACATCGTGCTCGTCAGCTCGCTCGGCTTCACGATCCTGCACGGCACGCGCGATCTCGCGGTCGCGCTCGTCGACGTCACGCAGCACGTCGCACGCCTGTCCGAGGCCGTGAAGACGCTGCTCGAGCCGCACGGAATGCCGGACCGCTCCGACGCGCAGCCGCTGTCGGCCAAGGGCGGCCGCGTCGACTTCGAACGCGTGACGTTCGCGTATCCGCATCGCCGCGCGATCCTCGACCACTTCGACCTGCATATCGAACCGGGCCAGCGCGTCGGCCTGATCGGCAAGTCGGGCGCCGGCAAGTCGACCGTGCTCGCGCTGCTGCAGCGCTTCTACGACACGCAGGACGGTGCCGTGATGGTCGACGGCCAGGACGTGAAGGCGATCACGCAGGACAGCCTGCGCCACGCGATCGCGCTCGTGCCGCAGGACATCTCGCTGCTGCACCGGACCATCTACGACAACATCGCGTACGGCCGCCCCGACGCGACCCGCGACGAAGTGCTCGCCGCCGCGCGCGACGCGCGCTGCTCGGAGTTCATCGAGACGATGCCGGAAGGCTATGACACGATCGTCGGCGACCGCGGCGTGAAGCTGTCGGGCGGCCAGCGCCAGCGCATCGCGATCGCGCGCGCGATCCTGAAGAACGCGCCGATCCTGCTGCTCGACGAAGCGACGTCCGCGCTCGACAGTGCATCGGAAGAAGCGATCCAGAGCGCGCTCGACCGCCTGATGGTCGGCCGTACGGTGATCGCGATCGCGCACCGGCTCTCGACGCTGCGCAACTTCGACCGGATCATCGTGATGAGCAACGGCAAGGTGATCGACGACGGCAGCCCCGACGTGCTGCGCAACCGTCCGGGCCTGTACCGCGATCTGCTGGCGAAGCAGCACGGCCGCCATCACGCGCCCGACGGCACCGCGCCGACCGGCGAACGCGTGGCCTGACGCGAACCCGGATCCGACAAAAAAGGCCGCCGTGCGCACAGCACGGCGGCCTTTTTTCATCGGATCGCGCGACGTCGGCCGCGCGGCGAATTACACGCGCTGCAGGTCGCGCAGGAAATTGTCGCGCCACACCGACACGTTGTTCTCGCGCAGTTGCGCGATCATGTCCGCATAACGCGCGCGCCGCTCGGCGAGCGGCATCGTCAGCGCCTGCGACAGCGCGTCGGCCATCCCCTCGATGTCGATCGGATTGACGATCAGCGCGCCCGTCAGCTCACGCGCGGCGCCCGCGAAGCGCGACAGCACCAGCACGCCCGGATCGTCCGGATTCTGCGCGGACACGTACTCCTTCGCGACGAGATTCATCCCGTCGCGCAACGGCGTGACGAAGCCCACGCGCGCAAGCCGATACAGCGCGGCCAGCACCTGCCGGTCGTACTGGCGGTGAATGTAGAGGATCGGCGCCCAGTCGAGCTCCGCGTAGCGCCCGTTGATGCGCCCCGACTCGCCTTCCAGCTGCAGGCGGATATCCTGGTACGCGCGCAGGTCGGCGCGCGTCGACGGTGCGATCTGCAGGAACGACACGCGGTTGCGGATCGACGTCTGATGCTCGAGCAGTTTCTCGAATGCGCGGAACCGCTCGACGAGCCCCTTCGAATAGTCGAGCCGGTCGACGCTCATGATCAGCTGGCGCCCGCGCAGCGAGGTCGCGAGCGTGCGCACGGCCTTGCCGTTCTCGCCCGCCTGCGCGAGCGACGCGATCTCGTCCGGATACACGCCGATCGGATAGGCCGCCGCACGCAGCGTGTTGCCGAATGCGCTCACGCGCATCGTGTGCCCTTCGCGCGCGACCTCGCCGCCGGCCTCGAACTCGACGTAATCGCAGAACGCGCGCAGGTCGGGTTCGGTCTGGAAGCCGAGCAGGTCGAACGCGCACAGCGACTCGACGAGCTCGCGATGCGGCGGCACGTTGACGAGCACCTGCGCGGCCGGAAACGGGATGTGCAGGAAAAAGCCGATGCGGTTCTTCACGCCGGCCGCGCGCAGCGCGCGCGCGAACGGGATCAGGTGATAGTCGTGCACCCAGATCACGTCGTCGTCCTGCAGCAGCGGCACGAGCTGCTGCGCGAGCCAGACGTTCACGCGGCGGTAGCCGTCGAACTCGTGGCGGTCGTACTGGATCAGGTCCGCACGGTAATGGAACGCGGGCCACAGCGTCGCGTTCGAGAAGCCGCGGTAGTACTGGTCGTAATCGCGGCGCGCGAGCCCGATGGTCGCGAACGTCACGGGGCCGTGCTCCTCGACGCGGATCTGCGGCGCGCCGGAGGCGAGCACCTCGCCGCTCCAGCCGAACCACATGCCGCCCGTCTCCTTCAGCGCATCGTAGACGCCGATCGCGAGGCCGCCTGCCGCCGGTTCGCCTTCCGAAATCGGTGCGACCCGGTTTGAAACGATGATGAGTCGACTCATGCGCCCGGCTGCTCCGCGCCAAGCCAGCGTGCGATCTGCTCGTGCAGCGCGTCGACCGAGTCGAGCCGCATCCGGGCCGACGTCTCGCCCGCGCCGACCTTGATCGACAGGCCGCCGCGCGCGTTGACCACCGCGAAGCCCTTCTCGTCGGTCAGGTCGTCGCCCGCGAACAGCGGCACGCGGCCCGCGAACGGCGGCTCGTCGAGGAACGCGGCCAGCGCGCGGCCCTTGTCGACGCCCTTCGGCTTGATCTCGAACACCATCTTGCCGGGCTGCAGCACGTACGCGTCCGCATATTCGGCGACGAGGCGCTCCGCCGCTTCGCGCGCGACCGGCTCGCGCTCGGGCGCGTTGCGGTAGTGCAGCGCGACGGCCGCGCCCTTGATTTCGAGCAGCATGCCCGGATGATGATCGACGACGGCCGCGAGCTCGCGCTCGATGCGCAGCAGGCGTTCGTCGTTGAAGCCGACGCGCTGCGTGTCGCCGTTCGCGTCGCGACGCTCGGCGCCGTGCAGGCCGGCGATCGGCAGGTCCGGCATGTTCAGGAACGTGTCGAGGTTGTCGATGCCGCGCCCGGACACGACGGCGACCGCGCCGTGCGAGCGGCGCCGCAGCTCGTCGAGCAGCGTCAGCAGCGACGGCGGCACGTGGATGCTGTCGGGCGTCGGCGCCAGCTCGACGAGCGTGCCGTCGAAGTCGAAAAAGAACGCGGTATCGGTCAGGGACAGGGAGGCCGGAACGGATTGCATCGATTCGATGGTCTGAGGAGCGGCCTGCAGGCGCGGGCCGCCGCTGCGAGAATGGAATTGTGCGCATCTTACCGCGCCTGCGTACCGAGATGGGCGAAACCGGCGCAGCGCGGAGCGCGCGCCACCGCGCGCGTCCACTGCGACATATTGACCCGCTCGCCCGTCCCGCATGGGTTTCGAAAGGACGCGGGCGCGCGAATTGCGCTACAGTCGGCCACCGCCGGCCGCGCGACGCATGGCGCCGCGCCGGCCGGCGACCGTTCCGTCCGATCGAGCCCCAGGATGTCGTCTGCCCGTTTCGCGCCGCACCGGCGCCTCCTCAGCTTCAGCCGTTTCGTCCGCTTAAGCCGCTGCGTCCGCATGGTCGGGACGGTCCGCGTGGTCCGCACGGCCGCGGCGCTGTCCGCCGCCGTCGCGCTCGCCGCGTGCACGCACGACGAGCCGAACTGGCAACTGACCAACGTCAGCGGCCACCTGCCCGACCTGTCGTTCACCCTCACCGGCGGCGACGGCCGTCCGGTCGACGCGAACGCGTTTCGCGGCCGCATCGCGCTCGTCTACTTCGGCTACACGCATTGCCCGGACGTCTGCCCCGAAACGATGGCGCGACTGATGGAAGTGCTCGCGAAGCTCGGCCCGCGCGCGAACGACGTACGCATCCTGTTCGTGTCGGTCGATCCCGCGCGTGACACGCCGCAGGCGATGCAGTCGTACGTCGCCGCGTTCGACGCCACCCATGCGCGCGGCCTCACCGGCACCGACGGCCAGATCGAATCGCTCGCGAAACGCTATCGCGTCGCGTACCAGATGGAAAAACGCGATCCGTCCGGCGGGTACGAGGTCACGCACAGCTCGGCCGTCTACATCTTCGACGCGAACGGTCGCGCACGCCTGCTCGCGACCGACCGCGATTCGCCCGACGCCATCGCCGCCGACGTGCGCCGGATCATCGACGCCACCTCCACCTCCTCGTGAATTCGAACTCCGACATGAAGACCACCCTCAAGACGTTCGCCCTCCTCTCCGCGCTGTGCACCGGCGCGCACGCCTACGCCGCCGGCGCGGTCACCGCGCAGAATGCGTGGGTGCGCTGGCTGCCGAACCAGCTGCCCGCGGGCGGCTACGTGACGCTCGTCAATACCGGCGACAAACCGGTCGATCTCGTCGACGTCGACAGCCCCGACTACGGGATGGCGATGCTGCACCAGACCGTATCGAACGGCTCGACGCAGAAGATGGAAATGGTCGAGAAGCTGACGGTCCCCGCGCGCGGCAAGGTCGACATCGCGCCGGGCGGCTATCACTTCATGCTCGAGGAGCCGAAGCACACGATCAAGCCCGGCGACACCGTGCGCCTGCGCCTGAAGTTCTCCGACGGCGAAACGGTCGACGCACCGTTCGCCGTGAAGTCGCCGGCCCAGGCGAAGTGATGCGCGCGCGATGAACGTCCTGTACTGGCTCGATCCGTGGGAACCGTCGCCGACCGTGGTCATCGCGGTGCTGACGGCCGCCGTGCTGTTCGCGCGCGGCGTGAAGAAGGCGAAGGTGACGCCGCTGCGGCAGTTCTCGTTCTGGTTCGGGCTGACGGCGCTCTACATCGCGCTGCACACGCGGCTCGACTACTTCTTCGAGCATGAATTCTTCCTGCACCGCGCGCAGCACCTCGTGCTGCATCACCTCGGGCCGTTCTTCATCGCGCTGGCCTACCCGGGCGCGGCGATCCGCGCGGGCATCCCGTTTCGCTGGCGGCAGCGCTTCGTGCGCCCGGCGCTCGCATGGGCGCCCGTGCGCGCGACGCTCGACGTCGTGTTCCATCCGGTGGTCGCCGTCGTGCTGTTCGTCGGGCTGATCTATTTCTGGCTGCTGTCGCCGATCCACTTCATCGCAATGCTCGACTGGCGCCTCTATCGCGTGATGAACTGGAGCATGGTGATCGACGGGCTGCTGTTCTGGTGGCTCGTCGTCGATCCGCGTCCCGCGCCGCCCGCACGGCTGTCGCCGGGCCGCCGGATCCTGATCGTCGTCGCGGCGATCCCGCCGCAGATCGCGCTCGGCGCGCTGATCTTCTTCACGCCGCATGAGCTGTATCCGATCTACTCGATCTGCGGGCGCGCATTCACGTGGTTGAGCCCGCTGCGCGACCAGCAGATCGGCGGCTTGCTGCTGTGGATTCCGGGTTCGATGATGAGCGTGATCGGCGCGCTGATCGCTTTGCGGCACTGGCTGCGGCTGTCCGCACGCGGCCGCCTGATCGACGAGCGGGCTGCCGTCCGGCAGGCCGAACGCTCGTCGGTGACGCGCACCGCCCACTGACGGCGCGACGCGCGGCGCATCAGCCGCGCGCGCGGGTCATCCACACGTGCGGGATGCCATCCTCGTCGTGCACATCCGAGCTCGGCGTGAAGCCGAACGCCCCATAGAAGCGCTGCAAGTGGGCCTGCGCATGCAGGCTCACCTGCGTGTCCGGCCACTGCGCGCCGATGTGCTCCAGCGCGCGCGACAGCAGCCCGTTGCCGAGGCCCGCACCGCGAAACGGCGCGGTCGTCAGCACGCGGCCGATGCGCACGTCGCTATGCTGCGCATCCGGCAGCAGCACGCGCAGATAGCCGGCCACGCGCCCCGCCGAGTCGTACGCCGCCAGGTGCCACGCGCACTGGTCCGCATCGTCGATGTCGCGATACACGCAGTTCTGCTCGACGACGAACACAGCGCTGCGCGCTTCCAGGATCGAATAGACTTCGTGCGCCGTCAGCGCGTCGAAGAATTTCCAGCGCCAGTCGAGATTGTCGGCGCGCGGGGATGCGGCGGGTGCAGAAGCGTTCATGGTCGGTCCTGATTCGGGCGCGCCGGCCGGCGCGCGGCAACCGTCGATTATGCCTCGAAGCGCACGCGGCACGCGACCGCCGTTCCACGCATGAAAAAAAAGCCCCGCATTGCGCGGGGCCTGTCCGTCATGCCGGCATCCGGCCGAAGCGGCCGCTGTTGAAATCGTCGATTGCGGTCCGGATTTCCTCTTGCGAGTTCATCACGAACGGCCCGTAACCGACGACCGGTTCATCGATCGGCTCGCCGCTCAGGATCAGCAGCTTGGCATCGCCGTTCGCTTCGATCTCGACGTCGCGGCCATCGCGGCTCAGTTGCACGAACTGCGCTTCGCGGGCGACCGTCTCGCCGTTCACCAGCAACGTACCGCTCAACACGACCACCGCGAGCGTGCGCCCTTCAGCAATCGGGAACCGTGCACGACCGCCGGCGGCGAGCCGCACGTCCCACACGTCGATCGGCGTGTGCGTGCGGGCCGGGCCGCGCCGCCCGTCGAACTCGCCCGCGATGATCCGCGCACGGCCTGCGCCGTCCGGCAGTTCGACCACCGGGATGGCCGCGTCCAGAATCGTCTGATAACCGGGCGCATTCATCTTGTCGGCGGCGGGCAGGTTCACCCACAGCTGCACCATCTCGAGCGGACCGCCACGCTTCGTGAACGCTTCGGAGTGGAATTCCTCGTGCAGGATCCCGCTCCCGGCCGTCATCCACTGCACGTCACCCGGGCCGATCGTGCCGCCCGCGCCGGTCGAATCGCGGTGAGCGACTTCGCCGTCATAGACGATCGTCACCGTTTCGAACCCGCGGTGCGGGTGCTGGCCCACGCCGCGCGGTGCCGAAGCCGGCTCGAAGTTCGCCGGCCCCGCGTAGTCGAGCAGCAGGAACGGGCTAAGGTGGGTCCCGTGCGACTGATAGCTGAACATCGAACGCACCGGGAAACCGTCACCGACCCAATGGCCGCGCGGCGCACTGTAAACGCCCTGGATCTTCTTCATTTGCCTTCTCCGAATTGCGGCGAAACACGTGTTTCGCATCCTGGATACGAATATAGAGGTGGAACGATCGATCCGGTAGACTGCCAAAATCGCACTCAGCGTTCTATTTGATGAACGATAACGAACGGGATCTGAACGATCTCTATTACTTCGTGCAGGTGGTCGAACACGGCGGCTTCGCGCCGGCCGGGCGCGCGCTGAACATGCCGAAGTCGAAGCTCAGCCGCCGCATCGCGCTGCTCGAGGCGCGGCTCGGGATGCGGCTGATCCAGCGCTCGACGCGCCGTTTCACCGTCACCGACGTCGGACAGACCTACTACGCGCATTGTCGCGCGATGCTCGTCGAGGCCGACGCCGCCGACGAGGCGATCGCGTTGCTGCATGAGGAGCCGCGCGGCATCGTGCGGGTCAGTTGCCCGGTCGTGCTGCTCGATTCGCTGGTCGGCACGATGATCGCCGCGTTCATGGTCGCGTGCCCGCGGGTCGAGATCCATCTGGAGGCGACCAACCGGCGCGTCGACGTGGTCGGCGAAGGGATCGACGTCGCGATCCGCGTGCGCCCGCCGCTGCTCGAGGACAGCGATCTCGCGCTGCGCGTGCTGGCCGAGCGCGGCCAGTGCCTCGTCGCGAGCGCGGCGTTGCTGCGCGAGCATGGCGTGCCGGCCGTCCCGGCCGACCTCACGCGCCTGCCGAGCCTCGATCACGGCGGCCCGCAGGCCTCGCACGTATGGCGACTGCGCGGCCCGGACGGCGCGCAGGCGGAAATCCACCACCAGCCGCGGCTTGTGACGGGCGCCATGCTCGCGCTGCGTGCGGCGGCCGCCGCGGGCGTCGGCGTCGTTCAGCTGCCGACGATGATGGTGCGCGACGAAGTCGCGCGCGGCGCCCTCGTGACCGTGCTGCCCGACTGGGCGCCGCGCCGCGAGATCGTGCACGCGGTGTTCGCATCGCGGCGCGGGCTGCTGCCGGCCGTGCGCGCACTGCTCGACTTCCTCGCGGAACGGTTCGCCGAACTCGAACCCGATTGAGCGGCGTCGCGAGCAGCTTGCGCCACACGTTCCGCTTCGACTTCCGTCGAAGCAGACGCTGCAGACCGGCCGCGCGTGCCGTAGACTGCGGGACGCGCATCGCGCGTTTCACAACCTGCCGTTCACAACCTCTTTTCGCCTTTCAGCCATGTTCACGCTGTCCACCGACCCTCACGCTTCCAAGGCCGAACTCTATGCGACGCTCGTCGAGCAGGCGCGCGCACTCGTTGAATCGGAACGCGACCTCACCGCGAACGCCGCGAACTTCTCCGCGCTCGTCTATCACTCGCTCGACCGCCTGAACTGGGCCGGCTTCTATTTCTTCGACGGGACGGAACTCGTGGTCGGGCCGTTCCAGGGCAAGCCCGCATGCGTGCGGATCGCGCTCGGCAAGGGCGTGTGCGGCACGGCCGCGCAGACCCGCGAGACGCAGGTGGTGCGCGACGTGCATGAATTCCCCGGCCATATCGCGTGCGATGCCGCGTCGGAATCGGAAATCGTCGTGCCGCTGGTCGCCGCCGACGGCACGCTGATCGGCGTGTGGGACGTCGACAGCCCCGTCGCCGCGCGCTTCGACGACGAAGACCGCAACGGGATGGAAGCGCTGTGCCGCGTGTTCGTCGAACACGCGTGGCAGAAGGCGCGCGATCAATAAGCGCAACGCTGCCGGTCGCGGCGGCGGAAACGGCCACCTGCCGATTGCACCGCTTGACCGCCAATGACACGGGCCCCTGATCGGGCCCGTATTTCGTTGCACCGATGCGTGCACCTTCCGCGCCCGTCAGGCCGCGTGCGTACCCGACAGCGCCGCGACCGCCTGCGGCTTCACGTCGTCCGACAGGATCTCGAAGCCCTGCTCCGTCACCACGACCATGTGCTCCCACTGCGCGGACAGCGAATGGTCCTTCGTGACGACCGTCCAGCCATCCGCCAGCACGCGCGTATCGCGCTTGCCCGCGTTCAGCATCGGCTCGATCGTGAAGATCATCCCCGGCCGCAGCGGCACGCCGGTGCCCGGGCGCCCGTAGTGCAGCACCTGCGGCTCGTCGTGATACACGTCGCCGATCCCGTGCCCGCAATACTCGCGGACCACGCTGAACCCTTCTCGATGCGCGACCTGCTGGATCGCATAACCGACGTCGCCGAGCGTCGCGCCCGGACGGACCGCGCGGATGCCCGCATGCATCGCCTCGTAGGTGGTCGCGACGAGGCGCCGCGCCAGTTCACCCGGCTCGCCGACGAAGTACATGCGGCTCGTATCGCCGAACCAGCCGTCCTTGATCACCGCGATGTCGAGATTCACGATGTCGCCGTCGCGCATCGGCCGCGACGACGGAATGCCGTGACAGACCACGTGGTTGACCGACGTGCACAGCGTTTTCGGATAGCCGTGGTAGCCGATGTTCGCCGGAATCGCGCCGAGCTCGTCGACGATGTATTCGCGGCAGCGCGCGTCCAGTTCGTCGGTCGTGACGCCCGGCTTCACGTGCTCGGTGATCATCGTCAGCACTTGGGACGCGAGCTTCGCGGCCTCGCACGACTTGGCGATTTCCGCGGCACCGCGGATCGGGATTTCGCGTTTCGCCATTACGCCACCTGCTCGATGCCGTGGGTCACCGACTCCGTCGGCCCCATCTCGCCGCCGCGTGCTTCGGTCTCGATCAGCATCCGGCAGATATCGCCATAGGACAGCGACGGATTGAGTTCCGCGAGCATCCCGACACGCAGCCAGTGCTCGGCCTGCGCATTGATCGAGCGGCTCAGCGCGGTACTGGTCGAGCGCAGCCGTTCGTGCATGTGCTCGGAGATCTTGATGATTCCCATATGTCTCTAATTAAACGAAATGTAGTCGTTTCGTATATTACGCTCGCGCCGGCCGCCGGACAAGCATTCGTCGGGACATGCATTCCGCGGAAATTCCGTTGACTTCCAATTCCAGCTTGCTGGAAAATAAATCCATCATGCAGGAATCCGCCACCCCGCCCGCCGACGACACCGGCATCAACGAACGGATCGCCCGGCGCGTGCGCGATCTGCGCATGCTGCGAGGCTACACGCTCGATGCGCTTGCCGCGCGTTCCGGCGTGAGCCGTTCGATGATCTCCCTCATCGAGCGTGCATCGGCGAGCCCGACGGCCGTCGTGCTCGACAAGCTCGCTGCCGGGCTCGGCGTGTCGCTGGCCGCGCTGTTCGGCGGCGATCGCGACGACGCACCCGCGCAGCCGTTGGTGCGGCGCGCGCAGCAGGCGGAATGGCGCGATCCGGCGTCCGGTTACGTGCGGCGCAATCTGTCGCCGCCCGGCTGGCCGTCGCCGTTGCAGCTCGTCGAAGTCGATTTCCCGCCCGGTGCGCGCGTCGCGTACGACTCCGGCGGGCGCGAGAGCGCGCTGCATCAACAGGTATGGGTCGTCCGCGGCCGCGTCGACATCAAGTTGGGCGACCAGCTTCACGAACTCAACGAAGGCGACTGTCTGGCCATGCGGCTCGATCAGCCGCTGATTTTCAGCAACCCGACGTCCCATGTCGCGCGCTATGTCGTCGCGAGCTGCGACGCATCCGCCGCCGTCAGCGCGCGCAGCATGTCATCCGTTCAAAGCCGACAGGCGCAGGAGCCGCTATGAATTCCCCGACACCGCGCGACGACGTGCGCCTGATCGACTGCAGCGAGGCCGAGCATGCGCCAGCCATCCTCGCGATCCTGAACGACGCGATCGTGAACACGACCGCGCTTTACGACTACCGGCCGCGCCCGCCAGAAGCGATGGTCACGTGGTTCGCGACGAAGCGCGCCGGCGGCTTTCCGGTCGTCGGCGCGGTGGATAAAGCCGGCACGCTGGTCGGCTTCGCGAGCTGGGGCACGTTCCGCGCGTTCCCGGCGTTCAAGTACACGGTCGAGCACAGCGTCTACGTGCATCGCGACCATCGCGGCCGCGGGCTCGGCGAGTTTCTGCTGCGCGAGTTGATCCGGCGCGCGCGCGAAGCCGACGTGCACGTGCTGGTCGGCTGCATCGACGCGACCAACGGCGGCAGCGTCGCGCTGCACACGCGGCTCGGCTTCGTGCACTCGGGCACGATCACCGAAGCGGGCTTCAAGTTCGGCCGCTGGCTCGATGCGGCGTTCTATCAGCTCACGCTCGACACGCCGGCGCAGCCGGTCGATGGCTGACCGACAGCGCCGATCGTTCAGCCGCCTCATGACGACGCGAGCCGTGTAGACGGCTCGCGCGGCGACCATCGCGATCACATCGCCTGACAGCGACAACGCGCGAACGAGGCGATCGCACCGCGTTGTCGCACCGCCTTCCGGCTTTTCATCGCCATCCAGGACCCGCACCTTTGTCCCGTGACCACGCGTATGACGTTCGCCGCATTCTTGCGCGAGAACGGTAGCGATACGGTATTCCCCAGCGGCCGCCGCACGGCCGCATCCCGATCCATCACCTGGAGGATGCCGTATGAAAACGCCCGATGCCTTTCCGCACCATCGCCGATCGCAACACGATGCCGGCCTCGCGCGACGCGCGGTCCGGTGCGTTGCGTGGTCGCTTGCCGCCCTCCCGCTTTTCTGCGGACAAGCGTTCGCGGCCGGCGCGTGTCCGACGCCGTTTGCGTTGAGCGGCAACACCGATCTGCTGTGGAAGCAAGTCACCAACAATCAGTGGCGCAACATGCTGCCGCGCGGCTGGACCGACAACGGTTTTCATTTCTACAGCCGGGTGCGCAGCCGCGGTCCGGACAACGGCATCAACACGCCGTCGGATCTCGAGTCCGAAGTGCGCAAGCAGAGTTCCGACGAGCCGGCCGGCGGCAACAACCCGAATCGCCGCGCGATCACGCTGCCGATCCTGAACAGCAAGGGCCAGCATCTGCTCGTGATTTACGACTACGACGGCAAGAGCACGTCGAAGTGCGAACTGGTGACGCTGACGTATCCGGCGGAATAGGCACGGAACAGGCACGATGCGCGGAGAAAGTACGAATCGGAGCGCAGAAAAAAGAGCAGCCCCGCCGAAGCGGGGCTTTTCCTTTCTTGCCGGAGGCGCGAGCCGGAGGCGAATCGGCCTCAACGGCTTTGCAGGCCGTCGGACACCGATATAGGTCAAATGGTTATTTACAACGGCCGCCTAAATTGCCCACCGTGTCGCTCCGTCAAGCTGCTTCCTGTAAAGCAGCGACCTTGTTCCGGCCGGTTGACTTCGCGTAGTACAACGCCTCGTCGGCTTCCTTGATCACCGCGCTAGGCTCGTCGTCTTGATCCGGCGTCCAGGTCGCCATGCCAATGCTGGCTGTCACGCGCCCGTATTCGCTACCGGCGTGCTCGAGTGCCAGGTCGTCGATCGCCGCACGAATTCGTTCGGCAATCTCCGCCGCCCCTGTCTGCGGCGTGTCCGGGAGCAGCACGACGAATTCTTCCCCGCCGTAGCGCGCCGCTGTATCGACCGGCCGTCGAATGCTCTCGCCGATGCAGCGGGCGACAGCCGCCAGCGCATCGTCCCCTGCCTGGTGCCCGTAGGTATCGTTGTAAGCCTTGAAGCGGTCGACGTCGACGAACAGCAGCGAGAAGACGGAATGCGCGCGCCTGGCGCGACGCCACTCGCGATCCAGCACCTCCCCGAAACTGCGACGATTGTTCAACCCGGTGAGCCCGTCGGTGCGCGCGAGCAGCACCAGCTCGGACTCAGCGCGCATCCGGCGGCGCAGTTGCCCGCTCAGCATGACCGACAGCACGATGAACGCTGCGCCGAAGGTGACCACCAGCGCACCGATCGTCACGGCGCGGTGCCGCCACGCAGCAAAAATTTCCTCCTCGGCTTCCGCGACCATGATGATCAGCGGCAGAGTCGGCAGGTTCCTGAAGTAATAGAGCCGTCGCACCCCGTCAATCGACGCCGTTTCCGAGAATGAACCCTCCGGTGCAGTTTGAAACCGTCGAAAGGTAGCGGCCTTGCTGATGTTGCGGCCGACGATGCCGACGTTGTACGGCTGACGCATTACCATGATGCCGTCCTTGCCGATCAGCGACATCGAACCGTGCTGCCCCAGCGAGAGGCCCGCAAACAGGTGGTGAAAGTACTCGAGATTGAGCCCGATCATCACGATGCCCGCAAACGACCCATCCGGGTTCGAGATGCGCCGCGACAGCGCAATGATGAGCATGCCGGCACGCAGGCGCGACGCGAACGGATCGCTGACATAAAGACCGACATTCGGGTTATCGCGATGGACGGTGAAGTACTTGCGATCGGCGAAATTTCCCTTGCGCGGCACGTCGTTGGCCGAATCCAGGACGATGTTGCCCTCGGCATCGAGCACCAGCATCGAACCGATGAAGTTGGCACTCATTGCGTGGTCGAAGAGCACGCCCCGTCGCAGCGCGGGCGCTGCCGCCATCACGTCGGGCCGCTGCAGGCCATGGATCACTGCCTGCAAGGACAGGTCGTAGAGTTCGACGTTGCGCTCGATGTCGCGCTCGGCCATCAGACCGAGATTGCGCGACGATTCGCTGGCGCGGTCAAGTGCGTCGTAGCGGCTCTGAAATAGCTGCAGTACGCACAGGCCCATCAGCGCGCAGGCGATCGCAACACCAACCGCCACAATCAAATTGGGGGCTGCCGTCCGGGGATGCATGGTCTCCTCATCGCAAAATGAGCCTGCCCGATGCCGGGCGTGTTTTCCGCATACTAAATCGGTCAAGCGTATTTGCATACGCAGTGCGAAACCGACTGGACGACCCATCGAGTTCCGCCTCGCTGATCAGGATCTACTGCCGACCTGCGCGGGCATTCGAGGGAGGTGGCGATTTTCTTACAAGAATGAAAGCGGAGCAGAAAAAAGAAAAGCCCCGCGGAAGCGGGGCTTTTCTTTTCTTGCTGGAGGCGCGAGCCGGAGTCGAACCGGCCTAAACGGCTTTGCAGGCCGCTGCATAACCGCTTTGCTATCGCGCCAAAAGCGGACTGTCCGGATGCCGTGAAGGCAAGCGACAGATTCTTTATTTGAGGACCGTCGGCCCATCAAATAAAAAGGGAAGCGTGGCTTCCCCATGACCTGGAGCGGGAGACGAGTCTCGAACTCGCGACCTCAACCTTGGCAAGGTTGCGCTCTACCAACTGAGCTACTCCCGCATTGTCCTGCACCTGCAGCGCTTTACCATCCAA
>NZ_ML058610.1:82859-231812 GCF_003635165.1 Burkholderia sp. Nafp2/4-1b
TACCAACTGAGCTACTCCCGCGTATTGCTGCGCTACTACGTTACTGCGTTTCCGTCACACATTTACTTCGTCGTGCAGCGGAGAAGCGAGATTATGTCGAAGGCACATTCGTGTGTCAAGAGCTTTTCCAGCCCTTTTTCCAAAAACCTGCGCAGTCGAATGCGCATGTGCCCTCACGCGGCCTCACGCACCGCCGCGCTCGCGGATCTGCGGCCACGCGAGCTTCATGTAGTACAGCATCGACCAGATCGTCAGCACCGCCGCGAGATACATCAGCCATTCGCCCCATACGCGCGTGTCGATCGTCGCGATGCCGAGCGGCAGCGGCCCGTAGTACAGCAGCATCGGGATCGCGACCATCTGGCAGGCGGTCTTGAACTTGCCGAGCTGATTCACCGCGACGCTCTTCGACGCGCCGATCTGGGCCATCCATTCGCGCAGCGCCGAGATCGCGATCTCGCGACCGACGATCACGAGCGCGATCGCCGCGTCGACCCGCGAAATCTGCACGAGGATCAGCAGCGCGGCCGTCACCATCAGCTTGTCCGCGACCGGATCGAGGAACGCGCCGAACGACGACGTCTGGTTCCATTTGCGGGCCAGAAAGCCGTCGAACCAGTCGGTCAGCGCGGCGAGGATGAAGATCGCCGCCGCCGCGAGGTTGCGGTGCGCGCCGCCCATCACCGTGTCCGGCAGATAGAACACGCCGACGACGAGCGGGATCAGCACGATCCGTACCCACGTCAGGAAAATCGGGAAATTGAACGGCATGGCATGCGGGTCAGTAAAGGATTCGCAATTGTGCCGTGTCGACCGGCCTGCCACAAGAACGCGAGAACGTGAGAACGCGCGCGCGGGCGGCCGGCCGCATGGCCGGATCAGTGAAGCTGCTTGTAGATCTGCTCGGCGAGCGCGTGCGAGATGCCTTCGACGCTCGCCAGTTCCTCGACGCTCGCGGCGACGACGCCGCGCAGCCCGCCGAACCGCGCGAGCAGCCGTTGCCGGCGTTTCGCGCCGACCCCTTCGAGCTCCTCGAGCCGCGACGTCTGGCGCGCCTTCGCCCGCTTCGCGCGCATCCCGGTGATCGCAAAGCGGTGCGCCTCGTCGCGGATCTGCGCGACCAGCATCAGCGCGGCGCTCTCCTTGCCGAGTTCGAGCGGCGTGCGGCCGTCGGCGAACACGAGCGTCTCGAGACCGACCTTGCGCCCCTCGCCCTTCGCGACGCCGACCAGCATCGACGTGTCGAGCCCCAGTTCGGTGAACACCTGGCGCGCGATTTCGACCTGCCCCTTGCCGCCGTCGATCAGCACGATGTTCGGCAGCAGGCTCGATGCCTCGGCCTGGCGCGTCGATTCGCCGTCGATGCCGGCAGCGGCGTCGGCAGCCGCCGCCTGCGCGGCCTGCTCGACCATCTTCTCGTAGCGGCGCGTCAGCACCTGCCGCATCGCCGCGTAGTCGTCGCCCGGCGTGATGCCGGTGATGTTGTAGCGACGGTATTCGCCCGACTGCATCTTGTGATGGTGGTAGACCACGCAGGACGCCTGCGTCGCCTCGCCCATCGTATGGCTGATGTCGAAACATTCGATGCGCAGCGTCGCGAGATCGTCGCATTCGAAGTTGAGCGTCTCGGCTAGCGCGCGCGTGCGCGCCTGCTGCGAGCCCTGCTCGGACAGAAGCCGCGCGAGGGCGATCTGCGCATTCTGTTCGGCCATCGACAGCCACGCGCGCCGCTGCCCTTGCGGCTGGCGCACCAGCGATACCTTGTGGCCGGCCTGCTCGGACAGCAGCTCGAGCAGATCGCGGCTCGCGGGCGCATGGCTCACCACCAGCACGGGCGGCACGCGATTGCCGAGATAGTGCTGTGCGATGAACGCATCGAGTACCTCTGCCTCCACCGATGCCGCCGCATTGCGGGCGCCGGCCGCGTCTTCCGCGGGCTGGTCGGGCAACGCCGCGGCGCCCTCGTCCAGCCCATCCGCCACGTCGGCAACGTCGACAACGTCAGCCTCGTCGCCGAGCCCGCCTTCGGCGAGCGTCAGCGCGCTTTCGACGTGCGTCGGAAAATACGCCTTGTCGCCGAGATGCCGGCCGCCGCGCACCATCGCCAGGTTCACGCACACGCGCCCGCCCTGCGCGACGACCGCCAGGATGTCGACATCGCTGTCGCTGCCGACCTCGATCGCCTGCTGGTGCAGCACCGTCGCGAGCGAGCTCATCTGGTTGCGCACGGCCGCCGCCTGCTCGAACTTCAGCTCGGCCGCGAACGCATGCATCTTCTGCTCGAGCTCCTTCATCACTTCCGACTGCCGGCCGAGCAGGAAGCGCGCGGCGTTCGACACGTCGATCGCGTAGTCGTCCGCGGAAATCGCGCCGACGCACGGTGCCGTGCAGCGCCCGATCTGATGCAGCAGGCACGGCCGCGTGCGGTTGTTGAACACCGAGTCCTCGCAGGTGCGCAACTGGAACACGCGCTGCAGGATCTGGATGCTCTCTCGCACGGCCCACGCGCTCGGGAACGGGCCGAAATACTGGTTCTGCTTGTCGACCGAGCCGCGGTAGTACGCCATGCGCGGGAAGCGATGCGCGGTGAGCTTCAGGTACGGATACGACTTGTCGTCGCGAAACAGGATGTTGTAGCGCGGCGCGAGCGCCTTGATCAGGTTGTTCTCTAGCAGCAGCGCCTCGGCCTCCGAGCGCGTGACGGTCGTCTCGATGCGCGCGATGCGCGTGACCATCATCGCGATGCGCGGCGACAGCTGGGTCTTCGTGAAATAGCTCGACACGCGCTTCTTCAGGTCGCGCGCCTTGCCGACGTAAAGCACGGCGCCAGCCGTGTCGTAGTAGCGGTAGACGCCCGGCATATGCGGCAACTGCGCGAGGATCTTCTTCGGTTCGAACGGGATGTCGGCGGCTTCTGGGGATGTCATGCGTGATCCGGGTGCCTTGTGGCGCGGAACGGGTCCATTAGAATCGCCAGTTTAGAGCATTCACCGGCCCGCTTCGATGCCCAGCACCGCCCCCGCCTCCGTCGCCTCCTCTACACCGCTCGCGCCCGACGAGCCGGTCGCGTGCGACCTCTTCTGCACCGTGATCGACAACTTCGGCGACATCGGCGTGTGCTGGCGCCTCGCGCGCCAGCTCGCGCACGAGCACGGCTGGCAGGTGCGCCTCTTCATCGACGACCTGCACACGTTCGCACGGCTATGGCCGGCGGTCGACCCCGATGCGGGGCGGCAGATGCTCGACGGCATCGTGATCGAGCACTGGCATGCGGAAGTCGGCGACGCGCTGGAGATCGCCGACGTCGTGATCGAGGCATTCGCGTGCGAGCTGCCCGGCGCCTATCTCGCGGCGATGGCCCGCCGCGCGCGCCGCCCCGTGTGGATCAATCTCGAATACCTGAGCGCCGAAGACTGGGTCGCGGATTTCCATCTGCGCCCGTCGCCGCATCCGCGCTACCCGCTGCTGAAGACGTTCTTCTTCCCCGGCCTGTCGGCCGGCACGGGCGGCGTGCTGAAGGAACGCGACCTCGACGCGCGCCGCACGGCCTTCGAAGCCGACGCCGCGGCGCGTGCCGCGTGGTGGCGGCATGCGACGGGCGAGGCGCCGCCGGCGCCCGGCACGACGGTCGTCAGCCTGTTCGCGTATGAGAACCCGGCCGTCGACGCGCTGCTCGCGCAGTGGCGCGACGGTGCGTCGCCCGTCGTCGCGCTCGTGCCGGCCGGGCGCGTGTCGCCGGCCGTCGCGCGCTTTTTCGGGGTCGAATCGTTCACCGCCGGCGCGCGGGCCAGCGCCGGTAACTTGACCGCGTACGGCCTCGCGTTCGTCCCGCAGGCCGACTACGACGCGCTGCTGTGGGTCGCCGACGTCAATTTCGTGCGCGGCGAGGACTCGTTCGTCCGCGCGCAATGGGCGCGCAAGCCGTTCGTCTGGCACATCTACCCGCAAGCCGACGATGCGCACCTGCCGAAGCTCGACGCCGCGCTCGCCCACCTGTCGGCCGGCCTCGCCGACGCGCCGCGCGCAGCGCTCGAGCGCTTCTGGCATGCATGGAACGGTGCCGGCACGCCGGACTGGGCCGATTTGCTGCAACACCGTGCGGCGCTGGACGCCAATGCGGCGCGCTGGGCCGATGCGCTGGCGAGCGTCGGCGATCTCGCCGGAAAGCTGGCGGAATACGCAAAATCTCAGTTAAAATAAGCGGTTATCCGACGGCTGACCACGCAAGCGCTCGCGTTTGAGCTTTGGGCGCCCACCGGAACGCACCCTCGCTTGCGCCGTCAGCCGTTGCGCAACGCTCAGGCACCTATTTATTTGATTGGATCAGGACAGTTTTTTATGAAGACCGCACAGGAACTCCGCGTAGGCAACGTCGTGCAGATCGGCAGCGAAGCATGGGTCATCGCAAAGGCGGAATACAACAAGTCGGGCCGTAACTCGGCCGTCGTCAAGATGAAGATGAAGAACCTGCTGACGAACGCAGGTCAGGAATCGGTCTACAAGGCTGACGACAAGTTCGACGTCGTCGTGCTCGACCGCAAGGAAGTGACGTACTCGTACTTCGCCGACCCGATGTACGTGTTCATGGACGGCGACTACAACCAGTACGAAGTCGAAGCGGAAATGATGGGCGAAGCCCTGAACTACCTCGAAGACGGCATGGCCTGCGAAGTCGTGTTCTACAACGAGAAGGCGATCTCGGTCGAACTGCCGACGATCCTCGTCCGCGAAATCACCTACACGGAACCGGCCGTCAAGGGCGACACGTCGTCGGGCAAGGTACTGAAGAACGCGAAGCTCGCGACGGGCTTCGAACTGCAAGTGCCGCTGTTCTGCAACACCGGCGACAAGATCGAGATCGATACGCGTACCAACGAATACCGCAGCCGCGCGTAAGCGCCTGCGATTTCGGTATCGAACAAAGCGCCCTTCGGGGCGCTTTTTGTTTGGCTGGCCCAAACAGCACTGGCGTGTGTGGCCGGCGCGCCCCCGCCATCGGCATATGGGGTGCGATGGCGAACACAAAAATCCAGCACTAAAGGTATTCAATTTGTATCATCGGTAACTGTTTTATAGCGACAGAGAAATAATGCACGTCAGGCCTCCGCCGGGGCATAAAATCAATTTTTAATCTGACATGCGGCTGCGGCCGGCCCCGATGGCCGACAGCCCGCCTCTCTTGACTCGACTCGCGTCCACCATGCCACACGCCCTGATTGTCGAAGACGATCCAAACAGTCTCTCCGGCCTCACCGCGCTGCTTGCCGCAGACGGCTTCTCGGTCGACACGGCCACGTCACTCGCCGAAGCGCGCACGGCGCTCGGCCGCTCGATTCCAGACGTCGTGCTCGTCGACCTGAACCTGCCGGACGGCAGCGGCTTCGACCTGCTCCAGCACCTGCCGCAGCAGCAGCCGAACGGCTCGCTGCCGGTGATCGTGCTGACGGGCAACGCGACGGTCGAGAGCGCGATCGAAGGCCTGCGTCACGGCATCTGGGATTACCTGCTGAAGCCGATCAACATTCCGCGCCTGCGCAGCCTGCTCGCCCGGATTCCGCGGCCCTACGAACTGATCGACGAAGTGCAGAAGCTGCGTGCGTCGCTGCGCCAACTGGGCCGATTCGGCGCGCTGGTCGGCCGCAGCGAGGCGATGCAGCACGTGTACGACATGATCGAGCACAACGCGCGCACCGAAACGGCCGTGCTGTTCACAGGCGAAGCCGGCTCCGGCAAGAAGCTGGCCGCGCGCACGCTGCACGACCTGAGCCGGCGCCGCAAGGGGCCGTTCGTGTCGTTCGACTGCCGCACGATCGCGCAGGCCGGCCGCCACGGCGCATCGCTCGACAGCGTGCTGTTCGGCCATGAACGCGGCGCGTTCGACGGCGCCGAGCGGCGCGAATCGGGCCTGTTCGAACAGGCCGGCGGCGGCACGCTGTTCCTCGACGAAATCACCGCCCTGCCGCTCGTGCTGCAGGAAGCGCTGCTGCACGCGCTCGACTCGCAGAACTTCATGCGGATCGGCGGCACGAGCTCGATCGCGAGCGACTTCCGGCTGATCGCAGCCACGCGTCGCCCCGCGCGCGAGGCGGTTGCGAACGGCACGCTGCGCGAGGATCTGTGGCTGCGTCTCGATGCGGCGTCGATCACGATGCCGCCGCTGCGCGAGCGCGACGGCGATGCGCTCGCCATCGCCGATGCGCTGATCGACGATCTGAACCGCGAAGCACGCGCCACCGGCCGCGGCACGACCGAGAAGCGCGCGGCAGCGGGCTTCGTGCGCGAATGCCTGTCGTACGAATGGCCCGGTAACGTGCGCGAACTGCAGGAACGCGTGCGCTTCGCGTACGACGCATCCGGCGACTTCATCGAGACGCTGCGCGCGGGCGAAGCCAGCTTCGCGGCCGGCGCCGCGCTGAACGGCAGCAGCGTGCAGATCAAGGTCGGCACGCCGCTGTCCGACGTCGAGGACCTGCTGATCCGCGCGACGCTCGACGCGGTCGGCGGCACGCGCCATCGCGCGGCGACGCTGCTCGGCATCAGCCCGAAGACGCTGTACAACAAGCTGCAGCGGATGAAGGTGAACTGACCGCGCCGCCGTGGTTCGGGGCGCTGGATAGGTCGGACGGTTAGTTGCGTAAGAGCGGATCGCCCCGCACACCCTGCTCCAACGAAAAAAGCCGCGCAACCGCGCGGCTTTTTGTTGTCGGCAACCGGTGACGCGGCATCGCGCCGCCCTCGCCGCTCCCCGCTTACGCCAGCGCGCTGCTCAGCAGCGCCTGCGCCTGCAGGTACTCGGGCTGCGCGATCAGCTTGTCCCACTTGAGCGCCTTGCCGCGCGCCCGCATCCGCTTGATGCGCCGCACCGACTCCGCCGATGCGTGCGCCTTCAGTCCGTTCAGCACCACTTCGGCGGCGTCCGGCTGGTTGCAGACGAGCACCATGTCGCAGCCGGCGGCAAGCGCCGCGTCGGCCGCCTGCGTGAGCGTGCCGCCTTCGCGCGCCGCTTCCATCGACAGGTCGTCGCTGAAGATCGCACCGGTGAAGCCCAGCTGCCCGCGCAGGATGTCCTGCAGCCACACGCGCGAAAAACCGGCCGGCCGCTTGTCGACCTGCGTGTAGATCACGTGCGCGGGAATCACCGCGGACAGCGACAGGCCGAGCCAGTCGTACGGCGCGACGTCCTGCTTGAGGATGGCGTCGAGCGGCCGGTCGTCGGTCGGCAGCGCGACGTGAGAGTCGGCTTCCGCGAAGCCGTGCCCCGGGAAATGCTTGCCGCAGTTCGCCATGCCGGCGAGCGACAGCCCGTGGTTCAGGCTCTTCGCGAGCAGCGTGACGACGCGCGGGTCGCGATGAAACGCGCGATCGCCGATCACCTTCGAATGCCCGTAGTCGAGGTCGAGCACCGGCGTGAAGCTCATGTCGATCCCGCATGCGCGCAGCTCGGCGGCCAGGATGTAGCCGACCGCGGTTGCGACCTTCGTCGCGAGCAGCACGTCGCGGTCCCACAGTTCGCCGAGGCGGCGCATCGCCGGCAGCACCGTGAAGCCGTCGGTGCGGAACCGCTGCACGCGGCCGCCTTCGTGATCGACGGCGATCAGGATGTCTTCGCGCACCGCGCGGATCGAATCGGTCAGCGCGGTGAGCTGCGCACGGTTCTGGAAATGCCGCGCGAACAGGATCACGCCGCCGGTGTTCGGATGCGCAAGGCGCCGCGCATCGTCGCGCGACAGGGCCGTGCCGACGACGTCGAGCATGACCGGGCCGGGAGTCGTTTTCATCAGAATCGGGAAGTCCGTCAGGGAGTGGTTCGGGAAACAGGTGCAGGTGCGGGCGGCGCTGCCGCGCCGGTCTCGGCGACGACGAACGACACCGCGTAGTCGCGTTCGTCGCTGACCGTCACGCGGGCCGTGATGCCGCGCGCGGCGAGCCAGTCGGCCAGCTCGCCCGACGCGACGACGTACGGTTCGCCGCTGCGCTGGTTGAGGGTCTGCAGTGCGCGCCACGTCATCGGCCAGTGCATGCCGAGCCCGATCGCCTTCGAGAACGCTTCCTTCGCGGAAAAACGCGTCGCGAGAAACGCGATGCCGCGCGCCTCGGAGCGTGCACGGCGCGCATGGAACACGCGCAGCTCGTCGGGGCCCAGCACCTTCTCGGCAAACCGGCCGCCCGTGCGCTCGAGCACGGCCGCGATGCGACTCACCTGAACGATATCGGTGCCGATGCCGTAGATCGCCATGTCAGCGCCCGCCGTGAAGTGCGAACGAGGCAGGATGGCGAGCACAACGCGCGCGCACGGAATGCATCGCCAGCGGCATCGTCAGCGCGCGCCGCCGTGCAGCGCGGCGACCCGCGCGGCGACCATGATCGCCTTCATCTCGCGCACCGCGTTGTCCCAGCCCGCGAAGATCGCATGCGCGACGATCGCATGGCCGATGTTCAGTTCGACGATGCCGTCGATCGCGGCGATCTGCTGCACGTTCGTGTAATGCAGGCCGTGACCGGCATTGACCTTCAGGCCCAGTTGCGCACCAGCCTGCACGCCCGCGACGATGCGCTCGTATTCGCGCTGCTGCTCCGCTTCGTCGTGCGCATCGGCGTAGCGGCCCGTATGCAGCTCGACCACCGGCGCGCCGGCTTCGTGCGCGGCGCGGATCTGCGTCTCGTCCGGATCGATGAACAGCGACACGCGCACGCCGGCGTCGGCGAGCTGCCTGCATGCCGCACGCACGGCTTCGAAGCGGCCGGCGACGTCGAGGCCGCCTTCGGTCGTCAGCTCCTCGCGCTTCTCGGGCACGAGACACGCGTCGTGCGGACGCACTTCGCATGCGATGTCGAGCATCTCGGCCGTCACCGCGCATTCGAGGTTCATCCGCGTCTTCAGCAGCGGGCGCAGCTCGCGCACGTCGGCGTCGACGATGTGGCGGCGGTCCTCGCGCAGGTGCAGCGTGATCGCGTCCGCACCGGCCTCTTCGGCGGCGAGCGCCGCGCGGATCGGATCGGGATAGCGCGTGCCGCGCGCGTTGCGCAGCGTCGCGACGTGGTCGATGTTCACGCCGAGGTCGATGACGGTGGGCGTAGTCAGGAAGAAGCTCATAGGTTTTGCAGGTCGATCAGGATCTGACGCGTGGCAAGCGGCGTACCGCCGAGATAGGTGTTCAGCAGGAAGCGCATCAGCGTCTTGCTTTGCGCAACCGTCTGGGCTCGATGGTAATCGTCCTGCTCCATGTCGAGCAACGTCTGGCCGGTGATCACCGGCCAGTGCGACGGCACGTCGTCGTCCGCGTTGCGCACGCCGCGCTCCGGATCGAACACGTAGCGGCGATCGGGTTCGACCGCGCGGCGCGCGACCGTGCGGTTCAGCGCCATCGCATAGCCGGTCTCGCGCAGCAGCACGCGCTCGAACGAGCGCAGCACCTGCACCGCGGGTTCGCCGTGCGCGAGGCGCGTGAGCGTCAGTACGTAATGATTGAACAGCGGCGGCTGCGGATCCTCGCGCGCGCAGAATTTCACGAGCAGCTCGTTCGCGTAGAAGCCGCACAGCAGCCCGTCGCCGCCGAGCGGCAGCATCCCGCCGACCCATTCGGCGCCCGTCAGCGTGCGCACTTCGGATTTGCCCGACCAGGACAGCAGCAGCGGCTGGAATGTCTGCAGCACGCCGCGCAGCGCGGAGTGCGGACGTTTCGCGCCCTTCGCGACGAGCGCGAGGCGACCGTGATCGCGCGTGAGCACGTCGATGATCAGGCTCGTTTCGCGGTACGGATAGCTATGCAGCACGAACGCCGGCTGCTCGGCGACGCGGAAATCGGACGTGCGTGACGTCGCGCGCCGCGCCTTGCGACGCGGCGGTTCGGGCGGTGCCGGCAGCGGCGCGTCGTTCGCGCCGGCGGTCACCGCGTCTTCGGTCGACGTCAGCGCGTCATTCGTACCCATAGGCGCGCAGCCCTGCCTCGTTGTCGGCCCAGCCGCTCTTCACCTTCACGAAGGTCTCGAGATACACGGGGCCGTCGAACAGCTTTTCCATGTCCATCCGCGCTTCGGTGCTGATCTGCTTGAGCTTCTCGCCCTTCTTGCCGATCACCATCGCCTTGTGCGAATCGCGTTCGACGAGAATCGTCGCGAAGATGCGCTTCAGGCGCCCTTCTTCCTCGAACTTGTCGATCAGGACGGTGCTCGTGTACGGCAGTTCGTCGCCGGTCCAGCGGAACACCTTCTCGCGCAGGATTTCGGCCGCGAGGAAGCGCGAGCTGCGGTCGGTCAGCTCGTCCTCGCCGTAGATCGGCTCGCCTTCCGGCAGGTACGGCTTGATCGTGTCCAGCAGGCGCTTGATGTCTTCCGGGCGCTGCGCCGACAGCGGCACGAGTTCGGTGAATTCGCGCAGCTCGCTTACCTTCTGCATGAACGGAAACAGCGTCGCCTTGTCGTTCACGCGATCGATCTTGTTCGCGATCAGCAGCGTCGGCATGCCGGGCGGAATCAGGTCGAGCACCTTCTGGTCGTCCGGCCCGAAGCGGCCGGCCTCGATCACGAACAGGATCACGTCGACCGACGTGAGCGTCGACGTGACCGCGCGGTTCAGCGAGCGGTTCAGCGCGGTGCTGTGACGGGTCTGGAAGCCCGGCGTGTCGACGAACACGAACTGCGCGTCGTCGAACGTGTTGATGCCGGTGATGCGATGGCGCGTCGTTTGCGCCTTGCGCGACGTGATGCTGATCTTCTGGCCGACGAGTGCGTTCATCAACGTCGACTTGCCGACGTTCGGACGGCCCACGATCGCGATCATGCCGCAACGGAATCCGGTAGGAGCGGGAGTGTTCATATCGTTTGGGAGACAGGTTCAGAACCGGCCGCGCGGCGCGCGGCGCGATCGATGGGCAATTCAGTGGTCGGCATCGGCCACGCGCGCCTGCGCGGCGGCGAGGCTTGCGCCGCCCGGCGACGTGTCGGTGTCGGTGGCAGGCGCCGCGGCGTCGCGGGCGCGCGGCGTCGCACGCGCAGCGGCGTCGGAACCGGCCGCCTTGTCGGCGGACGGTGCAGACGGTGCGGCAGGGTCGGTCGCGTGGCCCGCCGGCTTGTCGGCCGCACGGGGCGCGCCTTCGGCAGGCTTGTCGGCGCGCTCGGCCGGCTTGTCCGCCGCGCGAGAGCCGGCTTCGCCGCGATCCGCCGGCTTGTCGGTTGCCTTGTCGGCCGGCTTGTCGGACGGTTTGTCGGCCGTCGGCTTCGCGGGCCGGTCGGCCTTGTCGGCGTTCGTTTCCACATGCGCCGCGCGAATCGCGGCCATCGGCGCCGGTGTCGGCGTCGGCGTCGGCGTCGGCCGCTCGGCCGGCTCTGCGCCGGATGCCGCAGGCGCTACCGCGGCCGCCTTCGCGTCACGCGCCGCCGCACGTTCCTTCCGTTCCGGGGAACGCAGGTCGAGCGCTTCCTGCACGCCCTTCACGCCCGGCACGATTTCGGGCTCGACGTGCTTCGACCCGCGTGCGTTCTTCGAGCGCTTCGGCTTCGCGGCCAGCATCGGCGCGGCCGCCAGCACCTCGTCGAGCGCCTTTTTCGCGGCGGCCTGTTCGGCAGCCCGCCGGCTCGCACCGGAGCCCGACACCTTCACGTCGAGCTTCGGTACCGTGCATTCGACCTCGAACTGCTGATTGTGCGCCGCACCATGCGTCGCGACGACCGTGTAGGTCGGCAGCGCGATCTTGTGCCCCTGCAGGTATTCCTGCAGCAGCGTCTTCGCGTCCTTGCCGAGCGTGCGCGGATCGATGTGGTCGAGAATCGGGATATAGAGGCGCTTGATGACCCCTTGGGCGGCTTCGAAGCCGCCATCGAGGAATACGGCCCCGATGATGGCTTCGAACGCGTCCGCGAGGATCGACGGGCGGCGGAAGCCGCCGCTGCGCAATTCGCCCTCGCCCAGCCGCAACCCTTCGGAAATATTGAGGGCCTGAGCAATTTCGTACAGCGACTGCTGCTTGACGAGGTTGGCGCGTACGCGCGACAGGTCACCTTCGTCCAGCTTGCTGAAGCGCTGGAACAAAAGGGCGGCCACCGCGCAGTTCAGAACGGAATCGCCGAGAAACTCGAGCCGTTCGTTGTGCGTGGCACTGTGACTGCGATGGGTCAAAGCCTGGCGCAACAATTCCGCATTGCGAAATTCGTAGCGCAGCCGGCTTTCCAACTGGGATGGGGGCATGTGCAGGAGTATAACGCGGGCGCCGGTCGGGCCGAAACGGCACGGCCGGACGCGAAAAGGCGTGACGAGGCGGTGTTGCCGCCGGTTCTTAAAGTAGTTCGGCAATACGCGACGCGGCCCGTGCGTCGCGTATTGCGTGCGAGTCGTATTGCGTGCGAGTCGAACGCGATCAGTTGAAGGAACCGATGCGCTTCAGGTCGCTGAAGTTCATCCAGATGAAGAACGCGCGGCCGACGATATTGTTGTCCGGCACGAAACCCCAGTAGCGGCTGTCCGCGCTGTTGTCGCGGTTGTCGCCCATCATGAAGTACTGACCGGGCGGCACCTTGCAGATCACGCCGCGGCTGTTGTACGTGCAGTTGTCGCGATACGGATAGTCGTAGGCGCCCATCACGAACGGCGGCACGGCCGGGTTGTTGAGGATCGCGTTCTTCTTCGTGCCGATCGTTTCCTCGAACTGCTTCGCGTAGTTCTGGCGCTCGTCGTCGAAGAAATCCGGCAGCGGCGTTTCGGGCACCGGCTGGCCGTTGATCGTCAGTTGCTTGTCCTGGTAAGCGACCGTGTCGCCCGGCAGCCCGATCACGCGCTTGATGTAGTCGACCGACTCGTCCTTCGGATAACGGAACACGACGACGTCGCCGCGCGACAGCGGGCTGCCCTGCGTGATCTTCGTGTTCGTGACCGGCAGGCGCAGGCCGTATTCGAACTTGTTGACGAGGATGAAGTCGCCGACCAGCAGCGTCGGCACCATCGAGCCCGACGGAATCTTGAACGGCTCGACGATGAACGAACGCACGACGAACACGGCCAGGATCACCGGGAAGAAGCTCGCGGTGTACTCGAGCCACCACGGCTGGCGCAGCTTTTCGTCGCGCAGCTTCGAGCGCGTCTGCACCGCGTTTTCGTCCGCGAAACGCTTGTCGATGCGCGACTGCTGGCGATCGAACTCCTCGATCGCCACGTCGGCCGCCATGCGTCGCCGCGGCAGGAACACCAGTTTGTCCAACATCCACGCTACGCCCGTCACGACGACGAGCACAAAAAGAATCAACGCAAAATTCATAAAAGGATCAGTCCTGTTATTTGTCTTCGACGCGCAAGATCGCGAGGAACGCCTCCTGCGGGATCTCGACCGAACCCACCTGCTTCATGCGTTTCTTACCTTCTTTCTGCTTCTCGAGCAGTTTCTTCTTTCGCGTGATGTCGCCGCCGTAGCACTTTGCGAGCACGTTCTTGCGCAGCGCCTTGATGTTCTCGCGCGCAACGATGTGCGCGCCGATCGCGGCCTGGATCGCCACGTCGTACATCTGGCGCGGGATGATCTCGCGCATCTTCGCGGCGACTTCACGGCCGCGGTACTGCGACTGCGAACGGTGCACGATGATCGACAGCGCATCGACCTTGTCGCCGTTGATCAGCATGTCGACCTTCACGACGTCCGACGAACGGTACTCCTTGAACTCGTAGTCCATCGACGCGTAGCCGCGCGACACCGACTTCAGGCGATCGAAGAAGTCGAGCACGATCTCGGCCATCGGGATTTCGTACGTGAGCTGCACCTGGCGACCGTGATACTGCATGTTGATCTGCGAGCCGCGCTTCTGCTCGCACAGCGTGATCACGGAGCCGACGTAGTCCTGCGGCATGTACAGGTTCACGGTGACGATCGGCTCGCGCACTTCGGCGATGCGGCCGGGCTCCGGCATCTTCGCCGGGTTCTCGACCATGATCGTCGAGCCGTCGCTCTGCACGACCTCGTAGACGACCGTCGGCGCGGTCGTGATGAGGTCCATGTCGAACTCGCGCTCGAGCCGCTCCTGCACGATTTCCATGTGCAGCAGCCCGAGGAAGCCGCAGCGGAAACCGAAGCCGAGTGCCTGCGACACTTCCGGCTCGTACTGCAGCGACGCGTCGTTGAGCTTCAGCTTCTCAAGCGATTCGCGCAGCGCATCGTACTGGTTCGCCTCGACCGGATAGAGGCCCGCGAACACCTGCGGCTTCACTTCCTTGAAACCCGGCAGCGGCTCGGCGGCCGCCTTGGTCACGTGCGTGACGGTATCGCCGACCTTCGCGGCCGTCAGCTCCTTGATGCCGGCGATGATGAAGCCCACCTGCCCGGCCGCCAGCGAATCGAGATTGCGCGACTTCGGCGTGAACACGCCGACGTGCTCGACCGGATACTGCGCGCCGGTCGCCATCATCTTGATCTTGTCCTTCGGACGCAGCGTGCCGTTGACGATGCGCACGAGCATCACGACGCCGACGTAGTTGTCGAACCACGAGTCGATGATCAGCGCCTGCAGCGGCGCGGCCGGATCGCCCTTCGGCGGCGGCACCTTCGCGATCAGCGATTCGAGCACGTCCTCGACGCCGAGGCCCGTCTTCGCGCTGCAGCGCGTCGCATCGGTCGCGTCGATGCCGATCACGTCCTCGATCTCCTCGATCGCGTTCTCGGGGTTCGCGGCCGGCAGGTCGATCTTGTTCAGCACCGGCACGACCTCGACGCCGAGCTCGATCGCCGTGTAGCAGTTCGCGACCGTCTGCGCCTCGACGCCCTGGCTCGCGTCGACCACGAGCAGCGCCCCTTCGCACGCGGACAGCGAACGGCTGACTTCGTACGAGAAGTCGACGTGCCCCGGCGTATCGATCAGGTTGAGGTTGTAGACCTTGCCGTCGCGGGCGCGATACGACAGTGCGGCCGTCTGCGCCTTGATCGTGATGCCGCGCTCGCGCTCGATATCCATCGAGTCGAGCACCTGCGCTTCCATTTCACGGTCGGCGAGGCCGCCGCATACCTGGATGATGCGATCCGCGAGCGTCGACTTGCCATGGTCGATGTGCGCGATGATCGAGAAATTGCGAATATGATCCATTCAGTGCCGATCAAGCGAAAAAGGCGCGCTCGACGACTGCGGAGCACGCCTTGTGTAAGTCGGTGAAAAAACGGCTTATTTTAGCCGAAAAGGCCTTTGCCGGGCGGTAATTTGGGACTGTCGGTCGGGGGACCGGTCGGACTGCCACGCGCACGACCGGCCTGAACCGCCCAGCCGGAGCCGTTGCGAGAGGGGCGGACCCGGCCCCGACCCGACCCGGCCGCCGCGGGCCCGTCACGGGGCACGACCGGCCGGCGCCCTGCCCGACTCAGCGCCGGGCCGTGAGCGCGCCGCGCACCTTCGCGTCGTCGAACCGGTGGCGGCACACTTCCGTGCCGTCCAGCAGCAGCACCGGCACGTCCTCGTCGTAGCGGGCGACGAGCGCCGGATCGGCATCGATGTCGACGTAGTCGACCGCGACGCCGAATTCGGCCGCCACCGGCGCCAGCGCATCGCGCATGTCGTCGCACAGGTGGCACCAGCCGCGGCCGTAGAGCGTGAACATCGGCGCGTTACTTCTGGGTCGCGCGCGGCCGCACCGGCACGAACTGCGTGTTGTCGCCGCGCCGCACGAGCACCGCGACCGCCTTCTGCGTATCGAGCTGCGCGGTCACTTCGGCGAACTGCTTCGCGCTCGTGATGTCGGTGTCGCCGACACGCAGCACGATGTCGCCGCGCTGCAGGCCGGCACGGGCCGCCGGACCGTCGACACCGTCGATCTGCACGCCGCTCTTCAGCTTCAGCGACTTCAACTGGTCCGCCGGAATGTCGCTGACCGTCAGGCCGAGCGAGTTGGTCTGGCGCGGCTTCTGCGGCGGGTTCTTGCGCTGCTCGGCCTTCGCCGTGGTCTCGGTCGGCGTCTCGGCGATCACGATCGGCAGATCGCGCGCCTGCCCCTTGCGCCACACGCTGACGGTTGCCTTCGCGCCCGGCTTCGTGTCGCCGACCATGCGCGGCAGATCCGACGCCGTATCGACCGGCCGGCCGTTGAACTTCAGGATGATGTCGCCCGGCTGGATACCCGCCTTGTCGGCCGGGCCGCCCGGCTCGACGCTGCTGACGAGCGCGCCTTCCGCCTTCGGCAGCCCGATCGAGTCGGCCACGTCCTTCGTGACCTCGCCGATCGCCACCGCGATGCGCCCGCGCGTGACCTTGCCGGTCGCCTTCAGCTGGTCGGCCACGCGCATCGCCTCGTCGATCGGGATCGCGAACGAAATGCCCATGAAACCGCCGGTGCGGCTGTAGATCTGCGAGTTGATGCCGATCACCTCGCCCTGCATGTTGATCAGCGGGCCGCCCGAGTTGCCCGGGTTCACCGCGACGTCGGTCTGGATGAACGGCAGGTAGTCGCCGGTGTTGCGGCTCTTCGAACTCACGATGCCGGCCGTCACGGTGTTGTCGAGGCCGAACGGCGAACCGATCGCGACGACCCACTCGCCCACGCGCACCTTGTTCGAATCGCCGATCGCGACGACCGGCAGGTTCGACGCCTGGATCTTGACGACTGCGACGTCCGTGCGGTCGTCGACGCCGATCAGCTTCGCCTTGAATTCACGCTTGTCGGTCAGCGTCACGTAGATGGTGTCCGCATCGTCGACGACGTGCGCATTGGTCATCACGTAGCCGTCCGCCGACACGATGAAGCCCGAGCCGACGCCGCGATTCTGCTCGGTGTCGGGCGGATTGTCCGGCGCCGGCGCGTTCTTCGGATTGGCGTTGCCATTGCCGTTGCCGCCGCCATTGCCGGGCGCCTGCGGCAACGGAATGCCGAAGAAGCGCCGGAAGAATTCCGACATGTCGCCGTTGTCGAAACCCGGCGGCAGCACGCCGCGCGGGCCGGGCACCGGCACGTTCGCGGTCGTCCGGATGTTCACGACGGCCGGCCCGACCTTTTCGACCAGATCGGCGAAGTCGGGAAGGCTGGCAGCGGGAGGCGTGACCGCGGCCGCGGTTTGCGGGACGAGCGGCAGGCAGGCACACAGCACCGCCGCCGCGAGCACTTGGCGCAGCGTGAGTTTCGTCATGTCGGAAGCCGTAGCGTTACTTGGAAGCCTTGTATTCTATGGCAGACGCGAACTGCTGCAACGTGGCCGGCGGCACTTCGCCGAGCACGGTGATCCAGTAGTCACCGCGACGCTTCACGAGAACGTGCGTCGCGCCGTTGCTGCCCGCGCCTTCCTTGCGGGTGTTCTTCTCGGCCGGCTCGATGAAGACGGAGATCGTCGCGAGCCCGTCGGTGAACACGGCCTGGTCGACCGGAATCGGCGGATCGCCCGCGTCGCGCGCGGCCATCGGCCGGCGCACTTCACGAATCTTCTGGAAGCCGGCAACGGTCGGTGCGATCTGCCAGCCCTGCGCTTCCATGTCGACCGTCGCGACCGGCGGGCGAACCACCGTCCAGCCGCTCAGGTTGCGCATGCCGGCGACGATCGCCGCCTTGTCGCCTGCCGCGCCGCCCGTCTGCAGTTGCGAGAACGCGACCTGCTCGAGCACGCGATCGCTCGCGTCGAGCGTCTGCGAACGCAGCAGCAGCCCGGTGCGCGCATCGGCCCACAGCTTGTACGTGAAGCGGTACGCATCCTTCGGCACGAGTTCGACGACTTGCGCGTCGAGCCCTGCCACGCGGTCCTTGCCGAGCAGCTTCGCGTCGTAGACGGACATCACGTGCTCGCCGCCCGCGCCGAGCAATGCAGGGAACGAGTCGCGCGTCTGGCGGCGCTCGACCACGCACAGCTTGCGCTCGGGCACGAACGTGTACAGCTCGTCGTTGTGGCGCAGCACCTTGCGCGGCTTGCCGTCGAGCGACTCGATGCGCTCGAACTCGCCGTCGCGGGATGCCACATGCGCGATGCGCGACGACTGCACATACCCGCCGCGCTGATAGACGAACGTCCCTTCGTAGCTCTGTTGCTGCGCGGCCTGCTGGATACGGTCGAGCCATTCCGCCGCGCCCTTGCGGGTCGCGACAGGATCGTCCGGTTGCTGCGCCTGGGCTGGGAGGGATTGAACGGACAACAGGGCGGCTGCGCAAAGCAGGAGGGCCGGCAGCCGCTTCCATCCGGAGATGGCGTGATTCAACTGCAATGTCCGCATCGGGTTTATTGGCCTGGCGTGGTGGTCACGGCAGCGCGGATCAGCGGCATCGAACCCGTGACGACGGGCTGCTGCGCGAATTGCTGGTGCGCTTCAAGGTATTGGTCGAGACTGGCGTCGCGGATGATGTTGACGTCCTGCAGGCCCGGCTGGGCGGACGCCTGCGCGACCGTCACGCGCTGCAGGTTGCCGTTCTGCGGCGCGCCGGCCGACGCGACCTGGACGGCGCCCGGTGCACCGGCCGTCTGCATTTGCGGGACGACGATCCACGTCAGCGTGGCGGCCGCGGCGGCCACCGCGAACGCCGGCACGACCCGGCGGCGCAGCGACAGCAGCTTGCGCGCGACCGGCGCGGCGGCCGGCGCGAGCAGGTGCGGCTCGCTTTCGAGCGCGGCCGACATGCGCGCGGTGAACGCGGCACTCAGCGCGGGCGACAGCGCGAGCTCGTCCGAGCGCAGCGCATCGCCGATCAGGTGGTAATGGGCCCACGCAGCGCGATCCGCGCGGTCGAGCTCAGCCATAAACTGCCCGTGATCCGGGCCGTCGAACAGTTCACCGTCGACCAGAGCGGAAAGGCGCTCACCGCGCGAGCACGCTTGCGACTGCGTATTGACCGACCCCATGATGCTCCCCATCTTGCACACACCCCGTCGTGATTTCACGACTCTATCCGTAACTAGACCCCACCCGCGTCGTTGCACCCGTCGCGCTTACCAGCGCTTGCCTTCGGGCGTATCGAGCAGCGGACGCAATTTGGCAGCGATTGCTTCGCGGGCACGGAAGATCCGCGACCGGACCGTCCCGATCGGACAATCCATCATTTCCGCGATCTCTTCGTAGCTCAGGCCCTCGATCTCGCGCAGCGTAATCGCCTGGCGCAGTTCTTCGGGCAGGACGGCCATTGCAGCGTTGACCGTCTCGGCAATCTGCTTGCTCATCAACATCGACTCAGGCGTGTTGATATCCCTTAGTTGGTCTGCATCGGAGAAAGTTTCCGCTTCCTCCGCATCGGCCTCGGTGGAGGTCGGCGCCCGGCGGCCTTGCGTCGCAAGGTAGTTCTTGGCCGTATTGACGGCAATCCGGTACAACCACGTGTAGAACGCCGACTCGCCGCGAAATTGCGGCAGCGCACGATACGCCTTGATGAACGCGTCCTGGGCCACATCCTCGACCTCGGCGGGATCCCGCACGAGGCGCGAGATCAGCCGAATGATCTTGCGGTGGTATTTGGAGACCAGGAGTTCGAACGCTGCCTTGTCGCCCTTCTGTACGCGCTCGACCAGAGCCTGATCGATTTCTTTTTCACTCACCTGACAAATCCGTTAACTAGGGATGCAACGCGGAGCGTTATTGTAGCGTTCCGGCGCCGGCCGCTGGTTACGGTAGGTAACAGTGCCGCCGTCATGCCTGCCCCGCCGTGCCCGCCGTGCCTGCGGTACGCGCCAGCACGGACAGCGCGCTGAACGACGCGGCGTCGAGCGCATCGGCCGGAATCAGCAGCGGCCGCGCGCGCCGGGCGCCGTGCCCGACCGACAGCACGAGCAGCAGGCTGCTCCAGTGCGCATGGCCGGTCACGCGGCCCCGGGCCAGCAGGCGCCCGGTGCGGCCAAACGCCGCAATCTCCCCGAATGCATCGATCCGCAGCTCGGCCGGCAGCCGCCGGGCACAGGCGCGTGCCGCGCACACGGCCAGCAGCGCAGCCGTCACCGCGGCCACGCATGCGCCTGCGACGGCACCGGCCCGCGGCGCCCAGAACAGGTATGCGGACGCGGCAGCCGCCGCGACGAACGCGGCCAGCACGAGATACGACACGGCCGAGGCCCGCAACGCGAAGCGCTGCGGACGCCCGGCCGGAGCATCGAATGGACTCGTCAAGCGACTCTTCGTCAGACGCGCTTGAACACCAGCGTGCCGTTGGTACCGCCGAAGCCGAAGTTGTTCTTCACGGCCACGTCGATCTTCATGTCACGTGCGGTGTTCGCGCAGTAATCGAGATCGCACTCGGGGTCCTGGTTGAAGATGTTGATGGTCGGCGGCGACACGTTGTTGTACAGCGCCAGCACCGTGAACACCGACTCGAGGCCGCCCGCGCCACCCAGCAAGTGGCCCGTCATCGACTTCGTCGAGTTCACGACGAGCTTGTACGCATGCTCGCCGAAGGCCGCCTTCACCGCGTCGGACTCGTTCTTGTCGCCAAGCGGAGTCGACGTGCCGTGCGCGTTCAGGTACTGGACCTCGTCCGGGTTCACGCCGGCGTCGCGCAGGGCCGCGACCATGCAGCGGCGCGGACCGTCCATGTTCGGCGCGGTCATGTGGTACGCATCGCCCGTCATGCCGAAGCCCGAGACTTCCGCATAGATCTTCGCGCCGCGCGCCTTCGCCGATTCGTACTCTTCGAGCACCATCACACCAGAGCCCTCGCCCAGCACGAAGCCGTCGCGGTCCTTGTCCCACGGACGGGACGCAGCGGCCGGATCGTCATTGCGGGTCGACAGCGCACGGGCGGCCGCGAAGCCGCCGATGCCCAGCGGCGACACCGTCGATTCGGCGCCGCCCGCGACCATCACGTCGGCATCGCCGGCCTGGATCAGGCGCGCGGCGAGGCCGATGCTGTGCAGACCGGTCGTGCAGGCCGTGACGGCCGCGAGGTTGGGGCCCTTCAGGCCGAACATGATGCTCAGGTGACCCGAGATCATGTTGATGATCGAACCCGGCACGAAGAACGGCGAAATCCGGCGTGCGCCGCGATCGACGTAGGTCTGGTGCGTGTCTTCGATCATCGGCAGGCCGCCGATGCCGGAGCCGACCAGCACGCCGATGCGTTCCGCATTGGCTTCGTTCACTTCGAGGCCGCTGTCCCGGATGGCCTGGACGCCGGCTGCGATGCCGTAATGGATGAACGTATCCATGTTGCGGGCTTCCTTCGCCGGGATGTATTCCTCGGCGCTGAAACCCTTCACTTCGCCCGCGAAATGGCAGGCGAGGTTCGACGGATCGAACTTCGTGACGGTGGCGATGCCGGACTTGCCGGCGACGAGATTGGCCCAGCCGTCGGCAACATTATTGCCAACAGGCGAAATCAGCCCCAGGCCCGTAACGACAACACGACGGCGGCTCACGGTAACCTCTTTTCCATTGGATGACAAAAGCAAAAGCCACAGTGGCCACAGGAACCAGCCCTGCGAGCCCTGTGGCTGTTAGTCCGTCCGGCGCGAATGCCGGCAGGATGGCGCGTCAATCGCGAAGATCGCGGCGACGTGGCGGACAAGCGCGAGGCGCTTACGCCTTGACGTTTGCGCGAGCGTAGTCGATCGCTTGCTGAACGGTCGTGATCTTCTCTGCTTCTTCGTCCGGGATTTCCATGCCGAACTCGTCTTCCAGAGCCATCACCAGTTCGACCGTGTCGAGCGAGTCCGCGCCCAGGTCGTTCACGAACGAAGCTTCGTTCTTGATCTCGGCTTCCGCGACGCCCAGTTGCTCAGCGACGATCTTCTTGACACGTTGTTCGATGTTATCCATTACCCCTCCGAGGGAAAGTTCAGATTTACAAGTGCGCGCATTTTATCAGGTTTGCTGACGCCAAAACGCGCGTTGGCTTGATGGTGGATCAAGCGCCGATCCGCCTGAAAAACGGGATACGGCGCGGATGGTAAACGAAAATCGTTACGACATGTACATGCCGCCGTTCACGTGCAGCGTCGTGCCGGTGATGTAACCGGCCTGCGGCGATGCGAGGAACGTGACGGCATGGGCGATGTCTTCCGGGCTGCCGAGGCGGCCGAGCGGAATCTGGGTCTTGAGCGCGGCCTGCTGCTCTTCCGGCAGCGTTTTCGTCATGTCGGTGTCGATGAAGCCCGGCGCGACGCAGTTCACCGTGATGCCACGGCTGCCGATCTCACGTGCGAGCGCACGGGTCATGCCCGCGACGCCGGCCTTCGCGGCCGCGTAGTTGGCTTGGCCCGGGTTGCCGGCCGAGCCGACCACCGACGTGATGTTGATGATGCGGCCGCCGCGGGCCTTCATCATCGGGCGCAGCACCGCGCGCGACAGGCGGAACACCGACTTCAGGTTGGTGTCGATCACCGCGTCCCAGTCCTCGTCCTTCATCCGCATCGCGAGCTGGTCCTGCGTGATGCCCGCGTTGTTGACGAGCACGTGCAGCGCGCCGAACTCCTTCACGGTCGCATCGATCAGCGCTTCGGCAGCCGCCGCGTCGTTGACGTTCAGCACCGCGCCGCGGCCCGTCACGCCCGCTTCCGCGAACCCGGCGGTAATCGCGGCCGCGCCCGATTCGCTCGTCGCCGTGCCGATCACCGTCGCGCCCTGGCGCGCGAGTTCGAGCGCGATCGCCCGGCCGATGCCGCGCGATGCGCCGGTCACGATCGCGACCTGTTTATCGAGAGTCTTTTCCATGAATCGAATATCCGTCTCTTGAGGAAAGGCGCCGCGTCAGGCGGTCGCCAGCTTCAGCGCTTCGTCGAGCGACGCCGGATCGAACACCGATGCGCCGACCAGATTGCCGTCGATGCGCTTCGTCAGTCCTGCCAGCACCTTGCCCGGACCGCATTCGATCACGTGCGTGACGCCCGTGGCCGCGATGTGCTGCACGCATTCGACCCAGCGCACCGGGCCCGCGGCCTGGCGCACCAGCGCATCCTTGATCGCGGCCGGGTCGCTCACCACCGCGACGTCGATGTTGTTGACGACCGGGATCTGCGGTGTCTTCACGTCGACGTTCGCCAGATAGTCGCGCAGCTGGTCCGACGCCGGCTTGAGCAGCGACGAATGGAACGGAGCCGACACCGGCAGCGGCAGCGCGCGCTTCGCACCCTTCGCCTTCGCGATCTCGCACGCCTTCTCGACGGCCGCCTTCGCGCCCGCGATCACGACCTGCGCCGGCGCGTTGAAGTTCACGGCTTCGACGACGCCCGCTTCCGCGGCTTCGGCGCACACCGCGCGCACCGTATCGTCATCGAGACCCAGGATCGCGGCCATGCCGCCCTGACCGACCGGCACGGCCGTCTGCATCGCCTGCGCGCGAAAACGCACGAGCGGCACCGCGTCCTTGAACGCGAGCGCGCCCGCGGCGACGAGCGCCGTGTATTCGCCGAGGCTGTGGCCCGCGACGATCGACGGCGCCGGGCCGCCGGCCTGCTGCCACGCGCGGAAGCACGCGTAGGCGGCCGTCAGCATCACGGGTTGCGTGTTGGTGGTCAGATTCAGTTCTTCGGCCGGACCTTCGGCGATCAGCTTGCCGAGATCCTGATTGAGTGCATCGGAGGCTTCCTGGAGCGTCTCGCGCACGACGGCCAGGTCGGCGAATGCGTTGAGCATGCCGACCGACTGCGAGCCCTGCCCCGGAAAAACGAATGCAAATTTCATATCGTCCCCAATTGAATCGATTCGGACGGCGCGCGCGAACGGCGCGCCGGTTCGGGATCCGCGCGCAGCAGTTGCGCGCCGCGGATCAGAAGCGGAAGACCGACGCGCCCCAGGTGAAGCCGCCGCCGACGCCTTCGATCAGCACGTGCTGACCGCGCTGGATGCGACCGTCGCGCACCGCGACGTCGAGCGCCAGCGGGATCGACGCAGCCGACGTGTTGCCGTGCTGGTCGACCGTCACGACCATGCGCTCCTGCGGCAGGCCGAGCTTGCGGCAGGTGCTGGTCATGATGCGGATGTTGGCCTGGTGCGGAATCAGCCAGTCGACTTGCTCGGGCGCAAGATTCGCCTTGGCGAGCGCCTCGATCGCGACCTTCTCGAGCACGTTGACCGCGAGCTTGAACACGGCCTGCCCGTCCATGTACAGGAACGCGCTGCCGTCGATCACGCCGCGATTGACGTTGCCCGGCGTGCACAGAATGTTCGAGTAGCTGCCGTCCGCGTGCAGCGCGCTGCCCAGCACGCCCGGCTCTTCCGACGCGGACAGGATCACCGCGCCCGCGCCGTCGCCGAACAGCACGCAGGTCGTGCGGTCCTTGAAGTCGAGAATGCGCGAGAACGTCTCCGCGCCGACGATCAGTGCCGTGCGATGCTGGCCGCTGCGGATGAAGCTGTCGGCCGTGGCCATCGCATATGCGAAGCCCGAGCACACGGCCTGCACGTCGAACGCGGCGCCGCCGCTCTTGATGCCGAGCTTGTTCTGCAGCAGGCACGCGGTGCTGGGGAACACGAAATCGGGGGTCGAAGTCGCGACGATGATCAGGTCGATCGACTGCGGATCGATGTCGGCGGCCTCGATCGCGCGCCGCGCCGCTTCGAGCGCGAGATCGCTCGTCGTGACGTCCGGTGCGGCGAAATGGCGCGCGTGGATGCCCGTACGCGCAACGATCCACTCATCGCTCGTCTCGATGCCTTCCTTCGCGAGACGATCGGCGAGCTGCTGGTTCGTGACGCGGTCGGGCGGCAGATAGCTGCCCGTGCCGAGCACGCGGGAATAGAGAGTCGATTGGGCCATTTATGCTTTAGAGGATTGCGCAGCGGAAGGTTCGGCGTGATGGCCTGCGGCAGGGCTCGTCTGGCCCGCGCCGCCCGCGTCGTGTTCGCCGTCGCCGAGCGACACCGAATTATCCGCCATCGCGCGCGTGAGGCGCTCCAGCACGCCGTTTTTGACGGCATCATACCCGCGTTTGATCGCCCACTCAAACGCGTAGGCATCGGCCGAACCGTGGCTTTTGATCACGAGGCTTTTCAGCCCCAGCAGCGCCGCGCCGTTGTACTGGCGATGGTCGACGCGCTTCTTGAAACGCATCAGCACCGGCAGCGCGAGCAACGCCATGAATTTCGACATCAGCGATCGGCCGAACTCTTCGCGGATGATGTCGGACAGCATCTGCGCGAGCCCTTCAGACGTCTTCAGCGCGACGTTGCCGACGAAGCCGTCGCACACGATCACGTCGACCGTGCCCTTGTAGATGTCGTTGCCTTCGACGTTGCCGCGGAAATTCAGCGTGCTGGCGCGCAGCAGTTCGCCTGCGCGCTTGATCGTCTCGTTGCCCTTGATGACCTCTTCGCCGATGTTCAGAAGGCCGATCGTCGGACGCTCCTTGCCTTCGAGCGCGGCGACGAGCGCGTGCCCCATCTCCGCGAACTGCAGCAGGTGCTGCGGCTCGCAGTCGACGTTCGCGCCGAGGTCCAGCATCATCGTGTAGCCGGTCGGGTTCGGCAGCGCGAACGCGATCGCAGGCCGCTCGATGCCGGGCAGCGTCTTGAGCACATAACGGGAAACGGCCATCAGCGCGCCGGTGTTGCCGGCGGAAATACAGGCCTGGGCCGCGCCTTCCTTGACGTGGTTGAGCGCGACACGCATCGAAGAATCCTTCTTCTTGCGCAGCGCCACTTCGACAGGGTCGTCCATCGCCACGACTTCGGTGGCGGGCACGATGGTCAGCGCGGGATCGTCGAGGGCTTTCAGCTTTTTCAGCTGAGCGCGGATCGCGCTTTCGATGCCGACGAGCATCAGGTGCGCATCAGGATGCGCGCGGACGAACTTGACTGCCGCGGGAACGGTCACGGACGGGCCGTGGTCGCCTCCCATGCAATCGATTGTGAGCTTTACGGTCATGGAATGCGACGAATTTCAGGCACAAAAAAGCGGCAGTTGAATGCCGCCTTTTTGTTGAGCCAGGAAAGTGTCAAGCGAACCAGTTGTCACGCGAACGGCCAGCGTAGCGCGCAACGCGTGACTTGACGCTTAGTCGTTCTTCGTCTTGACGACTTTCTTGCCGCGATAGTAGCCGTTCGGGCTGACGTGGTGACGCAGGTGCACTTCACCCGTGCTCGGCTCGACTGCCAGCGGCGCTGCCGTCAGGAAATCGTGCGAACGATGCATGCCGCGCTTCGACGGCGACTTCTTGTTTTGCTGGACTGCCATGACTAACTCCTAAATAATTTTCCGGATTCTAACACAGCCCGATCCGGCGCTTAACTACCCTGGCCCAAAGCCCTTACGCCTTCCCGCGCCACAACTGCTTAGTGTTTCTTGTTGCCGTCCCCGTCCTTCTTCAGCGCTTCCAGCGCTGCGAACGGATTCGGCCGTTTGCCTTCGTCCTCGTCTTCGGCGGACTCGTCGTCCGCGTCTTCCGAAGGACCGCTCGCACCCGACACGAGGCTTTCGTGAACTGCCGGGCAAACCTCGTGCCTGGGCACGAGCGGCAACGAAAGCAGCAATTCCTCTTCGATCAAGTCGACGAGATCGAACTGGCGTGAACCCACGATCACATCGGCTTCATCGTCGTCGAGCGGAAATTCTTCAGCTTCGTCTTCGGTCGCAACGACCCGGTACGTCATGTCGACGTCGAACGTCTGGTCGTACGGGGTCACGCAGCGCTGGCACGTGAGCCATGCATGGCCGTGCACCGCGAGCCGCAGATACGGCTGCTGCCCATCGGCGCCGTCGTCCTGCAACTCCTTCTGGGTGAACCCTTCCGCCTGCCACGTGAAGACCGTGTCGCGATCGGGCGCGTCCGCCGGCACTTCGTTCAACATGCGCGGCAGTTGCGCCAGGCGCACCGCGCCGGCTGCCTGCCGCCCGCTGCGGGCGAATTCGAACAGATCGACTGCGTGCGGATCAAGCGATGCCGCCGGCTTGCCAGAAGAAGTGTTCATGTTGCGCTCCTGCCTACAGGCTGACTTGCGGGATCCGGCTTGTCGGGCGCCGCTCATCTGGCGCTGCCCACGCACGTGATCTACGCCACGTCCGATTGACGTACTTTACTTCCGAAGACCCGGCAGGCGCCACCACAGCGAAAGCCTGCCGACGAAAAGCGGGAAAGCATACCTGTTTTACCTTTTGCGGTCAATCACTTATGCTTGCGCCCTCGCAACACCGCTTCACACCCGACGACTCACCGACCCAACCGACCATGCCGGATACCGTTTGCCGCCAGCCGCGGCTGATTCTCGCCTCCAGTTCCCGCTACCGCCGCACTCTCCTCGAGCGCCTCGGCCTGCGGTTCGACGTCGTGTCGCCCGACCTCGACGAAACCCCGCTCGCGGGCGAAACGCCGGCCGCTACCGCACTGCGCCTCGCCGGCGCGAAGGCCCGCGCGGTCGCCGCGACGATCGATGCGCCGGACGGCGTGCTCGTGATCGGGTCGGACCAGGTCGCGACGTTCGACGGCCTCCAGATCGGCAAGCCGGGCACTCACGAACGCGCGCTCGCGCAACTCCTGTCGATGCAGGGCCGCGACGTCGAGTTCCACAGCGCGCTCAGCCTGTATGACAGCCGCACCGGCGAAACGCAGAGCGAGGATGTCGTCACGCACGTGCGCTTCCGCTCGCTGCCCGAAACCGAACTCGATGCGTACCTGCGCGCGGAAACGCCGTACGACGTCGCCGGCAGCGCGAAATCCGAAGGGCTCGGTATCGCGCTGCTCGACGCGATCGATTCCAACGACCCGACGGCGCTCGTCGGCCTGCCGCTGATCGCGCTCACGCGGATGCTGCGCGCCGTCGGTTATCCGCTGTTCGCACCCCAAGGAGACCGCACATGACCGCCGGCACGCTCTATCTCGTCCCGAACACGCTCGGCGACGGCGACGCATCGATGCTCGCCGCCGTGCTCCCCGCAGCCGTGCAGGCGCGCGCCGGCACGCTCGGCTATTACATCGGCGAAAACGCGAAAACGACCCGCGCGTTCCTGAAGAAGATCGGCACGACGCGGCCGATCCAGGAAATCGAAATCCGCGAGCTGAACGTCAACACGCCGGCCGGCGAGATCGACCGGCTGCTCGCACCGGTGCTTTCGGGCGCGGACGCCGGGCTCGTATCCGAAGCCGGCTGCCCGGCCGTTGCCGACCCAGGCGCGCTGCTGGTGCGCCGTGCGCACGAGCGCGGCGTGAAGGTCGTGCCGCTCGTCGGGCCGAGTTCGATCCTGCTCGCGCTGATGGCGTCGGGCCTGAACGGCCAGAGCTTTGCGTTCAACGGCTATCTGCCGGTCGATGCGGCCGCGCGCGCGAAACGCCTGCGCGAACTCGAGCAGGTGTCGCGCAAGGGCCGCCAGACGCAGATCTTCATCGAGACGCCGTACCGCAACCAGGCGATGCTGGACACGCTCGTCGCGACCTGCGCGCCGTCGACGCAGATCTGCGTCGCGGCCGACCTTACCCTCGAAACCGAGACGATCGCGAGCCGCTCGGCGGCCGACTGGAAAAAGGCGCCCGCGCCCAATCTGCAGAAGCGCCCCGCCATCTTCCTGCTGCTCGCGAACTGACGGTACGCCCGCGCGGCAACTTCGCGGCACGGGGCGCCCGGCCCCGTTCACCGCCGCGCCGGCCGTCGCTCAGCGCAGGCTGAACGATGCGCCGCCCGCGGCGAGCGCCTTCATCGCCGCACCGCCGACCGCCGCGCCGAACTTGCGCGCGACGCGGTTCGTCAGGCTTTCCTTCACCGTATAGTCGACCTGATCCGGCGCCTTCAGCACGTCGCGCGCGACCGTGTCGGTCGTGCCGTAGCCGTCGGCCAGCCCGAGCTCGACGCTCTTCTCACCCGTCCAGAACAGACCCGAGAACATGTCGGGCGTTTCATGCAGCCGCTTGCCGCGGCCCTCCTTCACGGCCTTGATGAACTGCGCATGGACCTGGTCGAGCAGTTCCTGCGCATGGGCGTCCATCTTCGGCGTCTCGGGCGAGAACGGATCGTAGAAGCCCTTGTTTTCACCCGACGTGTGCAGGCGGCGGTCGACGCCGAGCTTGCCCATCAGGCCGGTGAAGCCGAAACCGTCCATCAGCACGCCGATCGAGCCGATGATGCTCGCCTTGTCGACGAAGATCTTGTCGGCGGCGGACGCGATGTAATAGCCGCCCGACGCGCACATGTCGGTCACGACCACGTACAGCGGCTTGTCCGGATACTTCGTGCGCAGCCGGCGGATCTCGTCGTACACCATCCCGGCCTGCACGGGGCTGCCGCCCGGGCTGTTGATCCGCAGCACGACGCCGACCGTGCCGCTGTCGTCGAACGCGGCATCGAGCGCGGTGTTGATGTCGTCGGCGTTCGCGTTGGTGCCGGCCGCGATCTCGCCGTCGATCGTCACGAGCGCCGTGTGGCGGCCGCTCGCCGAAAACTTCGAGTCGCTCGAGAAATCGATCAGCGCGAACGCGAACAGCACGAACACGCCGAGGAACGCGAAGCGGAAGAAGATCTTCCAGCGCCGCGCCGCGCGCTGTTCCTTGACGGCCGCGAGCGCGATCCGCTCGAGCGCCGCGCGCTCCCAGTTCGGTTCGCGGCTGTCGGGACGGGACGAGGAATCAGGGGTATTCGGTTGGTCGGCCATGCGGTGGTGTCGTCAGTCGGGTCGTCAGTCGGTCGTGGCGGGAGGAGTTGGCGCGGCAGGACGCAGGTCGGCATCGGGCACCCAGAATACCGCACGCCCGTCCGGCGTGTCGCGCTCGTCGACCTCGACCGGCCGCAGGCGACCGCCGCGGCACGGGCCGCCGACGCACTTGCCGGTATCCGGCGCGTAGATCGCGCCGTGCGTCGCGCACATCAGGTACAGGCCCGACGACTCGAAGAACTGCCCTTCGGCCCAGTCGAGCTCCATCGGCACGTGCGCGCAGCGGTTCAGGTAGCCGTATGCACGGCCGTCGTAGCGCACGAAGAACACGACGGCCTCTTCGCCGCGCAGCGTCGCGTCGACGCGCACGCCGGCGCCGCTGTCGACGAGCGCGTCCGACGCGCACACGCGTACGGCGTCCGCCGCGCTCATGCGTGCTCCCGCAGCCATGCGCCCAGCGCGACGACGTCCGGCGCGACGAAGCGCGGCGTCAGCGCGGCCAGCGCATCGGCCGTGTGCGCGCCGTACGCGACGCCGACGCCCGCCGCCCCCGCGCTCGCGGCCATCTGCAGGTCGTGCGTGGTGTCGCCGATCATCACGGTGCGCGCGAGATCCTGCCCCAGTTCACGGGACAGCTCGTGCAGCATCGCCGGGTGCGGCTTGGAGAACGTCTCGTCCGCGCAGCGCGTCGCGTCGAACAGGCTCGTCAGCTTCGACTGGTCGAGCACGCGGTTCAGCCCCACCCGGCCCTTGCCGGTCGCGACGGCGAGCAGGTAGCCCGTGTCGCGCAATTCCGTGAGCAGTTCGCGCACGCCGGCGAACAGCTCGATGCGCTGGTCGTCGAGCAGATAGTGAAAGCGATAACGTTCCGCCAGCCGCGAATAGTCGGACGGATCGAGGGTCGGAGCGGTAATTTGCAGCGCATCGCGCAGGCCGAGGCCGATCACGTAGCGGGACGCCTCGTCGGACGGCGTGGGTAGGCCGAGATCGCGGCAAGCGGCCTGGATGCTGTGCGCGATGTGCGCAGTCGAATCCATCAGCGTGCCGTCCCAGTCGAAGACGATCAGGTCAAATTGCTGTCGAGCCATGCGAGTCAGGCGGTATCGCGCAAAGCGCGGAGTTGATCGAGGAAGCGCTGGCACTCGTCCGGCAGCGGCGCGTCGAACTGCAGCGCCTCGCCGGTCAGCGGGTGCGCGAGCTTCAGCCGGTGCGCATGCAGGAACATCCGTTTCAGCGACGGCTGCGCGTTCGCGCGCGCCAGCGCCTTGTTCAGCGCGAAATCGCCATACTTGGCGTCGCCGGCGATCGGCAGACCGAGATGCGCGAGGTGCACACGGATCTGATGGGTGCGGCCCGTCTTGAGTTCCGCCTCGACGAGCGCGTAATCGGGCCAGCGCTCGAGCAGGTTGAACACGGTGTGCGACGCCAGGCCGTCGTCCTGCACCCGCACGCGCCGCTCGCCTTCCGGGGTCAAATACTTGAACAGCGGCGCCTTCACTGCGCGCCGGCGGCCCCAGTCGGGCTGCCATTCGCCGTGTCCGCACGCGAAATAGCGCTTGTCCATCCGGTTTTCGCGGATCTGCTCGTGCAGGCCGACGAGCGCCGAGCGCTTTTTCGCGAGCATCAGGATCCCGGACGTCTCGCGGTCGAGCCGGTGCACGAGTTCGAGGAATTTCGCATGCGGGCGCGCCTGGCGCATCTGCTCGATCACGCCGAACGCGACGCCGCTCCCGCCGTGCACCGCGACGCCGGCCGGCTTGTTGATGACGAGCATCGCGTCGTCTTCGAACAGCACGTCGAACTGCGCGGGCGGCACGATCGGCGTGTCGGCGCGGGCAAGGTCGGCCGCCGCCACGCGCACGGGCGGCACGCGGACGATGTCACCGAACGCGAGGCGGTACTGCGCGTCGACCCGACCCTTGTTGACGCGCACTTCGCCACTGCGCAGGATCCGGTAGATATGGCTCTTGGGCACGCCTTTACAGACGCGCAACAGGAAGTTGTCGATCCGCTGACCGGCCGAGTTTTCGTCGATCTGGATCATCGATACCTGGCCGCTTGCGACTGAATTCTGGGATATTTTGCCTAACTCATTCATACTGAATATAATTTTGCCCAGCCTGACGTTGAAGGGTGGCCTGACAGGCCGGCCCCGACGGAATCGGGCAAGGCGCAAGCGCAAACTGCTATTTTACTTGCGCCGGGGGTCTGCTGCTCGCCCCTAATCAAAGAGATGCAGCAAGTTGCACGCACGGCGCCGCCGTCGGCAAGGATCGCGCCCACAGGCGGATTCGGTCGATCAGGCGCCGCGGTAACGGAAAGTTGGTTGAAAAGAATTTGATCGGCAGCCCGACGGCGCGAAGTGCGTCCGCAGGCTGCCGGTTGCGAAAATTACGGCGTTGCGCCCGATTTGGCCCCGCGAAGCGTGCGGGGCTTGGCGACGTCAAACCAGGGAAGTACACCCCAGGCGGGAAAGTCGGGCTGGATTCGATACTCCCCGCTGCGGCCCAAGCCGCAGCATCTGCCGCCCGGTCGGCGCGCGCGACCCATTGCGCGCGCTCCGTGGCAGTGCCCCGGTCTCAGGCTTAGCGCGCTTTCGCAGCGTGCGGTGTGTGGACGCCGTGCTTTGAAGCCGTGTTCGCAGGTGCCCTATGGCCGCCGGCCCCGTCTTTCGGGCCCAAGCGCCTCTTCAGGCAATTCTCCCCGCCATCCTTCCCGCTCCAGCGTGCTTGTGACAACACAACAAGGCGCGGCCTGCCGTCGTTCCCGCCCTCGCGACTGACAACCGCGAGGCGCCGGCAGCAGAGCCGCCTGGAGTCGTTCATGAAACGCATGCTGTTCAATGCGACGCAGCAGGAGGAGCTGCGCGTCGCCATCGTCGATGGGCAAAAGCTCATCGACATCGACATCGAGACAGCCGGGCGCGAACAGCGCAAAGGCAATATCTACAAGGGTGTCATCACGCGCATCGAGCCGTCGCTCGAAGCGTGCTTCGTCAACTACGGCGAAGACCGCCACGGCTTCCTGCCGTTCAAGGAAGTCGCGCGCCAGTACTTCAAGGAAGGCATCGACATGCGCTCCGCGCGCATTCAGGATGCCCTGCGCGAAGGCCAGGAGCTGATCGTCCAGGTGGAGAAGGAAGAGCGTGGCAACAAGGGCGCTGCCCTCACGACCTTCATCTCGCTGGCCGGCCGCTACCTTGTTCTGATGCCGAACAACCCGCGTGGCGGCGGCGTGTCGCGCCGGATCGAAGGCGACGAGCGCCAGGAACTGCGCGAAACCATGGCGCAGCTGCAGATTCCGGACGGCATGAGCATGATCGCCCGTACCGCGGGCATCGGCCGCAGCGCCGAGGAACTGCAGTGGGACCTGAACTACCTGCTGCAGCTGTGGCGCGCGATCGAAGCGGCGTCGCAAAGCGGCAATGCCGGCCAGCCGATGCTGATCTATCTGGAATCGAGCCTCGTGATCCGCGCGATCCGGGACTATTTCCAGCCCGATATCGGCGAAATCCTGATCGATACGAACGAAATCCATGATCAGGCCCGTGCGTTCATGGACATCGTGATGCCGGACAACGTCGCGAAGGTGAAGCGCTACCACGACGACGTGCCGCTCTTCTCCCGCTTTCAGATCGAGCACCAGATCGAGACCGCGTACTCGCGCACGGTACCGCTGCCGTCGGGCGGCGCGATCGTGATCGACCACACCGAAGCGCTCGTCGCGATCGACGTGAACTCGGCGCGCGCGACCAAGGGCGCGGACATCGAGGAAACGGCGACCCGCACGAACCTCGAAGCGGCCGACGAAGTGGCCCGCCAGCTGCGCCTGCGCGACCTCGGCGGCCTGATCGTGATCGACTTCATCGACATGGAGTCGGCCAAGAGCCAACGCGAAGTCGAGCAACGCCTGAAGGATGCGCTCAAGCACGACCGTGCGCGCGTGCAGATGGGCAAGATCTCCCGCTTCGGCCTGATGGAGCTGTCGCGCCAGCGCCTGCGTCCGGCCCTGTCGGAAGGCAGCCACGTGACGTGCCCGCGCTGTAACGGCACCGGCCACATCCGCGATACCGAATCGTCCGCGCTGCAGGTCCTGCGGATCATTCAGGAAGAAGCGATGAAGGAAAACACCGCGGCGATCCACTGCCAGGTGCCGGTCGAGGTGACCGCCTTCCTGCTCAACGAAAAGCGTCAGGAAATCAACAAGATCGAGTCGCGCTTCAAGGTCGGCATCGTGCTGATCCCGAACAAGCACCTCGATACGCCGCACTACAAGCTCGAGCGCCTGCGCCACGACGACGCGCGCCTCGACGATCCGCGTGCGTCGTGGAAGATGGCCGAGGAAGCCGCCCGCGAACTGGAGTCGGAAACCGGCTACAGCAAGCGCGCAGCCGACGTGAAGCCGAAGCAGGAAGCAGCGGTCAAGGGCATCACGCCCGAGAGCCCGGCACCGCAGCGCGCGGTCGAGGCAGCGCCCGCGCCGGCTCCGGCCCCCGCGCCGGTCGCAGCGGCGAGCGGCGGCTTCGTCGGCTGGCTGAAGGGCCTGTTCGGCATGTCGCCGGCTCCGGCGCCCGCGCCGGTTGCACCGGCACCGGCCAAGGAACAGGCTGCGCGTCCGGCCCGCGAGCGGACCGAGAAGACCGAGCAACGTGGCGGCGATCGCAACCGCAACCGTCGTGGCGGCGCCCAGCAGGCTCAGGGCGGTCGCGACCAGGTAGCGGCAGGCCGCGGCCAGTCGCCGCGCCAGGAACGCGAAGGCAAGGAAGTACGCGAGCCGCGTGAACCGCGTGAGGGTCGCGAACCGCGCGAAGGCCGCGAGCCGCGCGAAGGCCGTGAAGGTCGTGAGGGCCGCGAAGGTCGCGAGGGCCGTGGCCCGCGCGAAGGTCGCGAACCGCGCGAAGCCCGCGAGCCGCGTGAAAGCCGTGAGCCGCGCGAACCGCGCGAGAACCGTGAACCGCGAGAGCGCACCGAGCAGCCGGAAGCCGTCGAGGCAGCCGGCCGCGGCGAGCGTCAGGAGCGCGGCGAACGTCGCGAACGCGGCGAGCGCCGCAAGCCGACGCAACACGCGGCTACGCTCGAGACCGTCACCCGTGGCGAGAACCATCCGGAAGCGGAAGCCGACCAGGCCGCCGCAGTCGCCCTGCCGGGCGCCGATGTCGCTGTCGACGCGGAAGCCGGCGCACGTGACGGCGAGGAACGTCGCCGTCGCCGCCGCGGCCGCCGCGGTGGTCGTCGCGAGCGCGAGGACGAAGGCGCAGTCGGCGAGCACGCCGAGCAAGGCGAGCAAGCCGAGAACGGCGAAGCCGCCGTGCAGGCCGTGACGGCGGAAGCCCCGCGCGCGATCGAACCGGCCCATACGGCCGCGCCGGTCGTGGCGGCAGCGGTCGCAGCAGCAGGCGCAGTCGTCGCCGAAACGGCAGTCGAGCAGCGTGCCGAAGCGGTCGCACCGGCCGCAGTCGAGCCGCAAGCGGCACCGGTTCGCGTCGAAGCGACGCCGGTCGCGCCGATCGAGCCCGCTCCGGTCGCTTCAGTCGCTCCGGTGGCTCCGGTCGCTCCGGCGGCCGAATCGGCACCGGTCGCTCCGGCCGCCGCGTCGGAAGCCGCGGAAGCCGGTCCGGCCCCGGTCGCGGTGTCGCCGACCGATGCGTTCGAAGTGCCGGCCGCGCCGGCAGCCGCCGAAGCGCCGCAACCGGCGCCCGTCGAGCAAGCTGCACCGGCCCCGGTCGTCGCAGCGCAAGCCGCGCCGGCAGCCGCCGAACCGGCTCACGTTGAACCGGGTCACGTTGAACCGGCTCCGGTCGAAGCCGCTCCGGTCGAAGCCGCTCCGGCTCCGGCGCCGGCACCGGTTCAACCGGCTGCTGCGCCCGCTTCGGCGAACCTCGACGTCGTGCTGGAACAGGCTGGCCTCGTGTGGGTGAACACGGACGCCGACAAGTTCCGCGCTGCCCAGGAAGCCGCGTCGCGCCTGCCGCGTCCGGCCCGCGTGCCGCGCGAACGCAAGGCGCTGCCGCCGGCCGACGCGACCCCGATGCAGCAGGTCGAAACGTCGCACCGTTAAGCGGCGCGTCGCCCGACAGGAAAAGCCCGCCTCCGGCGGGCTTTTTCATGTCCGCGCTGCGGGTTTCCGCCCACCGGCCCGGCCAGCCGCTTGCGGCTAAAATAGAGGCTTGGCCCGCACATCTTTCAACATGTCCCGACGCATCATTCCTCTCGCCGACGTCAGCGGGATGCCGGATATCTCCGGCGCCGCGCATATGCCTGACGGCGCCCTGGCCGACACGTTCGCCCGGCCGCTGCGCGACCTGCGCATCTCGGTGACGGACCGCTGCAACTTCCGCTGCGTGTACTGCATGCCGCGGGACGTGTTCGACAAGAACTACCCGTTCCTGCCGCACAGCGCGCTGCTCACGCACGAGGAGATCGAGCGCGTGGCGCGCCTCTTCGTCGCACACGGCGTCGAAAAGATCCGGATCACCGGTGGCGAGCCGCTGCTGCGCAAGAACCTCGAATTCCTGATCGAGCGCCTCGCGCACCTGACGACCCATGACGGCCGCCCGCTCGACCTGACGCTCACCACCAACGGCTCGCTGCTCGCGCGCAAGGCGCGCGCGCTGAAGGACGCCGGCCTCACGCGCGTGACGGTCAGCCTCGACGCGCTCGACGACACGCTCTTCAAGCGCATGAACGACGCCGATTTCGCGAGCGCCGACGTGCTCGACGGCATCTTCGCCGCACAGGCCGCGGGCCTCGCGCCCGTCAAGGTCAACATGGTCGTGAAGCGCGGCACCAATGACAGCGAGATCCTGCCGATGGCCGAGCGCTTCCGCGGCACCGGCGTGATCCTGCGCTTCATCGAATACATGGACGTCGGCACGTCGAACGGCTGGAACATGACCGAAGTGCTGCCGTCCGCGGACGTCGTCGCGCGGATCGCCGAGCACTTCCCGCTCGTGCCGCTCGAGCCGCACACGGCGGCCGAAACCGCGCAGCGCTGGGGCTATGCGGACGGCAGCGGCGAGATCGGCGTGATCTCGAGCGTCACGCAGGCCTTCTGCGGCGACTGCACGCGCGCCCGGCTGTCGACCGAAGGCAAGCTGTACCTGTGCTTATTTGCGTCGACGGGCCATGACTTGCGCGCGCTGGTGCGCGGCGGCGCCAGCGACGCCGAGATCGCGACCGCGATCGCCCGGATCTGGCAGGCCCGCACCGACCGCTATTCGCAGCTGCGCGGCAGCGCGGCCGGCGACGTCGCGCCCGACGGCGCCGGCAAGCGCGTCGAAATGTCGTACATCGGCGGCTGACGCGCGCCGCCCGCCCCGCCTTCCCGCGATGACCGCTTCCCCTTCGCCTCCGCCTTCCCCTTCGCCGTCCATTACCATTACCGGCCTGCTGCTCGCGGGCGGCCGAGCGACGCGCATGGACGGCGCCGACAAGGGCCTGCAGCTGCTCGACGGCACGCCGCTCGCGCTGCACGTGCTGCGCCGGCTGTCGCCGCAGGTCGACGAGATGCTGATCAGCGCGAATCGCAACGCCGATCGCTACGTGGAGCTCGGTGCACCGTTCGACGCGCGCGTCGTCGCCGACGAAACCACCGATTTCCCCGGCCCGCTCGCGGGCCTGCTCGCCGGCATGCGGGCCGCGCGCGCACCGCTCGTCGCATGTTCGCCGTGCGATACGCCGTATTTGCCGGCCGACCTCGTTGCGCGGTTGCACGCGGCGCTCGACGCGCGGCACGCGGACATCGCGATGGCGGTGACCGTCGACACGCAACACGCGCGTTCGCCGCAGCCGACCTTCGCGCTGCTGCGCGCGTCGCTCGCCGACGATCTGGCCGCCGCGCTCGCGGCCGGCGAGCGCAAGGTGCGTGCGTGGTACGCACGCCACAAGACGGTCGAAGTCGAGTTTCGCGACGAGCGTGCGTTTTACAATGCCAACTCCTGGCAGGAACTCGCCGCGCTTGCCCGCCGCTGACGGCACCGGCCTCCGTTTCCGCCCGCCGCATGCGCCTGCGCGCTCAGGCGCCCTCCGCGCGCCACCGGCCACGAACCCGATACGCCTTGCGGCGCAGTCCGACTGATGATCACGCAATCCTCGCCCGCTTCCCGACCCGCACCCGATTCCGCGGCCCCGCTGTCGCTCGCCGACGCGCAGGCGCTCGCATGCCGGTTCGCGGTGCCGGTCGACGCGTGCGACACGGTGACGCTGCGTGACGCGCTCGACCGCGTGCTCGCGGCCGACGTGAATGCGCCGTTCGACATTCCCGCGTACGACAACTCGGCGATGGACGGCTATGCGTTCGACGGCGCCGCGATCGCGCCCGCTTCGACCGCCGCTGCCGATATCGCGCTGACGGTCGCCGGCACCGCGTTCGCCGGCCATCCGTTCGACGGTGCCGTCGCGCCCGGCGCGTGCATCCGCATCATGACCGGCGCACCGATGCCGGCCGGGTGCGACACTGTCATTCCGCAGGAACGCGTGCGCGTCGACGGCGACCTCGTGCGCTTCGCCGCGCATGATGCCGCGCGCGGCGCCAACTGCCGCCGCGCCGGTGAGGATCTCGCGCGCGGCGCGTGCGCGCTCGCAGCGGGCCGCATCCTGCGTCCGTCCGATCTCGGGCTGCTCGCGTCGTTCGGGCTGCGCGAAGTCACGGTGCGCCGCCGCGTGCGCGTCGCCGTGTTCTCGACCGGCGACGAGCTGCGCGAACCCGGCGACCCGCTCGGCCGCGGCACGCTGTACGACAGCAACCGCGGGATGCTGGTCGCGATGCTCGAACGGCTGCATATCGACGCGCTCGATCTCGGCATCGTCCGCGACGATCCGGCTGCGCTCGAACGCGCGCTGCGCGATGCGGTTGCAGCCGACGCCGACGCGGTGATCACGTCGGGCGGCGTGTCGGTCGGCGAAGCCGATTTCACGCGCGACGTGATGGCACGGCTCGGCGACGTGACCTTCGCGAGCCTCGCGCTGCGCCCAGGTCGGCCGCTCGCATGCGGCACGCTCGCACCTGCGCGCAATGGCGACGGTCACGTGCTGTTCTTCGGGCTGCCCGGCAATCCGGTCGCGTCCGCCGTGACGTTCTACGCGATCGTGCGCCCCGCGCTGCTGACGCTGGCCGGCGCGCACGCGCCGCCGCCGGCGATGTACGCGGCACGCAGCACGCAGGCACTGAAGAAGCGCCCGGGCCGCACCGAATACCTGCGCGCGATCGCGACGCGCGCCGCCGACGGCCAGTGGGACGTCGCGCCGGCCGGTTCGCAGAGTTCCGCATCGTTGAGCGGCCTCGCGGCCGCCAACTGTTTCATCGTCCTGGGCCACGATACCGCGGCAGTCGACGCGGGCGCCCCGGTCGACATCCTGCCGCTCGACGGCCTGATCTGAATTCCAATCGGTATATTTCCACGGGGGCAATCCACACATGAAGAAGCAAATCTCGTCGATCGCCGCGGGGCAGACCGCGAAAGCGCTGATCCTCGTCTATCTGACGTTCAGCGTGCCGATCGTGCTGCTCGGCATCCTCGTCGCGTACATCCGCTACGGGCTGGTCGAACTGAGCACGATCCTGAGCGCGCTGCTGCTGAACGCGATCCTCGGTTTCGTGCTGCTGTGGATCGCCTGCCACGCGTACAACTGGGTCGCGTCGCGCTTCGGCGGTATCGAGATCGTGCTGTCCGATCCGCCGGAGGAAGCGTGAGCGGCACGCCGCTGATCCGCTCGGCCGACGCGCGCGACGTCGGCGCGATCCTCGCGCTGATGCGCGAGCTGGCCGAGTTCGAGAAGCTCACCGATCTGTTCGTCGCAACCGAAGCCGATCTGGCCGACGCGCTGTTCGGCGAGCGCCCCGCTGCCGAAGCGCTGGTGGCCGAGCGCGACGGCGCGATCGTCGCGTATGCGCTGTTCTTCCATAACTACTCGACGTTCCTCGGCCGCCGTGGCCTGTATCTCGAGGATCTGTACGTGCAGCCGTCGCAGCGCGGCACGGGCCTCGGCACCGCGATGCTGCAGCACCTCGCGGCCCTCGCCGTCGAGCGCCGCTGCGGCCGCTTCGAATGGTCGGTGCTCGACTGGAACCAGCCGGCGATCGACTTCTACGAAAAGATGGGCGCGACGGTGCTGCCGGAATGGCGCATCGTGCGCGTCACCGGCGACGCGCTGGACACGCTCGCCGCACGCTGAACGCTGGGCGCGGGCCGGCCGCACCGGCCGCACTGCAAAAGAAAACGGGCGCCGCGGCGCCCGTTTCTCGTTCCAGCCGGTTGCGGCTGCATCTCACGCATGCGTCATGCGTCGTCCGCATCGGCACCATCGGCGCCGTCCGCGGCTTCCGCGCCGAGCAGCCCGGCCGCCGTGTCGCCCGGCAACGCCTCGACCTGTTTCAGCTTGCGGTTCATCACGCGGGTGCGCTGCTCGGCCGCCTCGATCGAACGCGTGACCGTTTCGAGCTGCGCCTTCGTGCGCGCGAGCACGTCGCCGAACTTGCCGAACTCGGTCTTCACCGCGCCAAGCACCTGCCACACCTCGCTCGAACGCTGCTCGATCGCGAGCGTACGGAAGCCCATCTGCAGGCTGTTCAGCAACGCGGTCAGCGTGGTCGGCCCTGCCACCGTCACGCGGTAATCGCGCTGCAGCAGGTCGGTCAGCCCCGGGCGGCGCAGGATCTCCGCGTAGAGCCCCTCGGTCGGCAGGAACAGCAGCGCGAAATCGGTCGTATGCGGCGGTGCGACGTACTTCTCGGCGATCGTGCGCGCCTCCATCCGCACGCGCGCCTCGAGCGCACGAGCCGCTTCCTCGACCGCCACCGCATCGGCGCGCTCCTGCGCATCGATCAGCCGCTCGTAGTCCTCGCGCGGAAACTTCGCGTCGATCGGCAGCCATACCGGCGACGCGTCGCGCGAGCCCGCTTCCCGCCCCGGCAACCGGATCGCGAATTCGACACGCTCGCTGCTCTTCGGCACCGTCGCGACGTTCTTCGCATACTGGTCGGGCGTGAGCATCTGTTCGAGCAACGCCTCGAGCTGCACCTCGCCCCAGGTGCCGCGCGTCTTCACGTTGGTCAGCACCTTCTTCAGGTCGCCGACGCCGGCCGCGAGCGTCTGCATCTCGCCGAGTCCGCGGTGCACCTGCTCGAGCCGGTCCGACACGAGCTTGAACGATTCGCCGAGCCGCTGTTCGAGCGTCGCGTGCAGCTTCTCGTCGACGGTGCGGCGCATTTCCTCGAGCTTCGCCGCGTTGTTCGTCTCGATTTCCTTCAGCCGCTGCTCGAGCGTCGCGCGCACTTCGCCGATCCGGCGATCGTTGGCCTCGGTCAGTTGCGTGAGCTGCCGGTTCAGCGTGTCGCCGAACAGCCGCAGCGCGACCGTCTGCTCTTCGCGCGCCTGCTGCGCCTGACGCTGCACGCTCTCGCGCATCGCGTCGAACTGTTGCGCGTTGCCGGCGACGAGCTTGCCGAGCTGCTGCGCGAAACCGTCGATCTGGTTGTTCTGCACGGTTGCGATGCTCGTCAGCTGCGTCGCGAGCGTCTGCTGGAGCTGCGAGAAATTGCCGGCCAGCTCGGTGCGCGAGCCGCGCGCATTCTCGACGATCTCGCCGCGCAGCTCGCGTTCGAGCCGCTCGACCGCGAGCGCCTGCGCGTGCGCGGCGTCTTCGATCTGGTCGCCGAGCACGGCCACGTCGTCGTGGCGGCCGCCGCCGCGCATGATCGCAACGACCGCCACCGCAAGCGCGACGGCCAGCACGACGACTGCCGCCAGCAACAACATCGTCGTCATGCGCGCGGCTTCCCGATCACGTCAGGGTTGATCGGATTCGGCGGCTGACCCGCGCGCGGCCCTTCGCCCAGCGCGGCAATCAGGTTGTCGGCAGCGAGATTGGCCATCGCGCGGCGCGTCTTCTCGGTCGCGCTCGCGATGTGCGGCGTCAGCACGACGTTCGGCACCTCGAGCAGCGCCGGATGGACGCTCGGCTCGCCTTCGTACACGTCGAGGCCCGCCGCGGCGATCGTCCCGTCGCGCAGCGCGGCGGCCAGCGCCGCGTCGTCGACGATGCCGCCGCGCGCGATGTTGGTCAGCGTCGCGGTCGGCTTCATCTTCCTGAGCTCGGCCGCGCCGATCGTGTGATGGTTCTCCTTCGTGTACGGCAGCACCAGCACGACGTGATCGGCGCGCGCCAGCAGCGCGTCCTTCGACACGTATTCGGCGTTCAGCTCGGCCTCGATCTCCGGCGCGACCCGCGACCGGTTGTGGTAGATCACCTGCATCCCGAAACCGCGCGCGCGGCGTGCGAGTGCCTGGCCGATGCGCCCCATGCCGATCACGCCGAGCGTCGAGCCGTAAATGTCGCTCCCGAGGAAACCGTCGTACGCCCACTTCTGCCAGTGTCCGGCGCGCAGCCAGTGTTCGGATTCGGCGAGCCGGCGCGCGGCCGCCATCATCAGCGCCCAGCCGAAATCGGCGGTCGACTCGTTCAGCACGTCGGGCGTGTTGGTGCCGAGCACGTTCGCCGCATTGAACGCGGCCATGTCGAAGTTGTTGTAGCCCACCGCCATGTTCGACACGACGCGCAGGCGCGGCGCGGCCGCGAGCGTGGCCGCGCCGACCGGGTCGCCGGCCGTCAGCGCACCGTCCTTGTCGGCGAGACGTGCGGCGAGCGCATCGGGCGCGAGCGCGTCGCCGTTGTTCCAGTCGACTTCGAAATACTGTTCGAGCCGTTCGATCACGTCCGGAAAAATCGGCCGTGCGACCAGGATCTTCTGCATCGCCATCTCCGCATGCCGCGGCCGGAACGCGGCGCTGCGTGCGCCGCCGGAACCGTCCGCGCTTGGTTGAAAATCGTCAGCCTATGCCGGGAAGAAAATCCACGACGTCAGCAGGAATACGGGTACCAATATCACGAGCGCCCAGCCGAGATACGCGAAGAAGCTCGGCATCTTCACGCCGCGGGATTCCGCGATCGCCTTGACCATGAAGTTCGGCGCATTGCCGATATAGCTGTTCGCGCCCATGAACACGGCACCCGCCGAAATCGCGGCGAGCGTGGTCGCGCCGGTCGTCATCAGCGCTTGCGCATCGCCGCCCGCGAGGTTGAAGAACACGAGGTAGGTCGGCGCGTTGTCGAGGAACGACGACAGCAGGCCGGTCGCCCAGAAGTACATCAGGTCGATCGGCTTGCCGTCGGGCCCCGTGACGAGATGGACGATCTGCGCGAACGCGCCGTCGGCCCCGGCGCGCAGGATCACGATCACCGGCGCGATCGTCACGAAGATCCCCGCGAACAGCTTCGCGACCTCCTCGATCGGCGCCCAGTTGAACGCGTTGCCCTCGCGCGCCGAACGCGGCGTCAACGCGAGCGACGCGAGCGCGACCACGACGAGCGCGACGTCGCGCACCAGGTTCTGCAGCGCGACGTGCGTGCCCCATACGTCGAACGCGATGCCCGGCTTCCAGATACCGCTCATCAGCACGAGGCCGATCACCGCGGCGAGCAGCACGAAGTTGATCTTGCCGTCGATCGACAGCGCGGCGCCGTCGGGCGTCGGGTCGAGCGCGGCCGGCCTCTCCTCGCCGCCCTTCCGGTAGAAGTACGTGTCGAGCACGAAGAACAGCGCCAGCAGCACCGCGCAGATGAACAGCATCGGCAGCGCGAGATGCGCGGTCGTCCAGAAGAAGCTCACGCCGTTCAGGAACCCGAGGAACAGCGGCGGATCGCCGAGCGGCGACAGCGAGCCGCCCGCGTTCGCGACCAGGAAGATGAAAAAGATCACGACGTGCACGACATGCTTGCGGTTGTCGTTCGCGCGCAGCAGCGGCCGGATCAGCAGCATCGCGGCGCCCGTCGTGCCCATCACGCTCGCGAGCAGCGTGCCGAGCGCGAGGATCGCCGTGTTCAGCTTCGGCGTGCCGTGCAGGTTGCCGTTCACGCAGATGCCGCCGGCGACCGTGTAGAGCGCGGTCAGCAGCACGATGAACGGGATGTACTCCTCGAGCAGCGCATGCACCAGCGTGCCGAACGCCGTGCCCGCGCCGAAGGCGACCGCGAACGGAACCAGGAACACGATCGCCCACGCCGCGGCGATCTTGCCGAAATGGTGATGCCAGAACACCGGCGCGACGAGCGGGAACACCGCGATGGACAGCAGGATCCCGGCGAACGGGATACCCCAGAGTGCGGACAGCGTGGCACCGTCGAGCGTGGCGGCCGATGCGAACGCGGGAACGGCGCCAAGCGCGGCTCCCGACGCCATGCCCGCCCAGGCGGCATGTCGTTTCATGCAGAACTTCCTTGTGCGAGTGAAGAGTGATTCGAGGAGGAATGAAGCCGGTGCAAGCGTCATGCGCCGCGCACGACGATCGCGTGAACGCGGTACGGGCCGTGGGCGCCCAGCACGATGGTCTGCTCGATATCGCCGGTGCGCGACGGGCCCGACACGAAATTGACCGCGCGCGGCAATTCGCCGCGCTCCGCGCGAATCAGCGCGAACGCCTCTTCATGGCCCGCGACGATGCGCGACGCCGGCACGATCGCGATGTGCGTTTCCGGCAGCAGCCCCGCCGATGCATAGGTGTCGGGACCGGACAGCAGCACGAGCGAGCCCGTCTCGGCGGTCGCGCAGAAGCAGCCGGTCAGGCCGACGAGATCGCCGTCGCGCGGCTTGCGGCATTCGACCGACAGGCCCGCGCCGGCCCAGTCGAGCTCGGCGAGCGTGCGCCATGCGACGGCCTGCATCGGCAGGCCGTGAGCGGAAAGATAACGTGCAGCGGCAGCGGGCGCGTCGGCCAGTGTCGCGACTTCGTCGACCGTCGTCGACAGGCGCGCCGCTTCATCGACGAATGCGGCGACGAGGTCGGCCGGCATCGGCGGGCGCGGCCCTTCGGGATGACGGGCGAGATAGTCGGCGACGCCGTCGCGCTCCGCCGCATCGGGTTCGGGCGCGCGTCCTTGCGCCGCGCGAATGCGTGCGAGGATCTGGCGACGGGCAGCGGAAGTGTCCATGAACGGTCCTCGTGACGTTGGCGTGCGATACCGTCGGATTATACCGGCCGCCCTCGTCGCAACGCACCTGGCCGCATGGCCGACGCTTACTGCGACGAGTCGTCGTCCACCGGCTGCGCGATGCCGAACACCTGGCGCAGGTACGCGAGATACGCCTTGTCGTCGCACATGCTCTTGCCCGGCGAATCCGACAGCTTCGCGACCGGCTGTCCGTTGCAGCGGACCATCTTGATCACGATCTGCAGCGGCACGTAGCCGAGATCGTTCGTGAGGTTGGTGCCGACGCCGAACGCGAGCTTGCAGCGGTTGCGGAACCGTTCGTACAGCTGCATGACCTTCGGGATGTCGAGCGCGTCCGAGAACACGAGCACCTTGGTGCGCGGGTCACAGCGGTTCGCTTCGTAATGATTCAGCATGCGCTCGCCCCATTCGAACGGATCGCCCGAATCGTGGCGCGCGCCGTCGAACAGCTTGCAGAAATACATGTCGAAGTCGTTCAGGAACGCATCCATTCCGTACACGTCCGACAGCGCGATCCCGAGGTCGCCGCGATACTCCTTCGCCCACATCTCGAAACCGTAGGTCTGCGAATCGCGCAGCCGCGGGCCGAGCGCCTGGCACGCCTGCAGGTATTCGTGCGCCATCGTGCCGAGCGGCGTCAGGTCGTGCTTCATCGCATAGAACACGTTGCTCGTGCCCGCGAACTGCGCGCCGAGCCCGTCGCGCAGCGTGAGCGCGACCTCCTCGTGCCACACCTTCGAGAAGCGCCGGCGCGTGCCGTAGTCGGCGATCTTGCAGTCGGCGAACTCGGGCCGCGCGCCGAGCAGCTTGATTTTCTCGCGCAGCCGCTCGCGGCCTTCGCGATAGTCGGGCTCGCGCTGCGTGTTGCGGAAATAGACTTCGTTGACGATCGCGAGCACCGGGATCTCGAACAGGATCGTGTGCAGCCACGGCCCTTCGATCACGATGTCGATCTCGCCGTTGCCCTTCGGCGAGGGCGTGATCGAGATGTACTTCTCGTTCAGGTGGAACAGCGCGAGGAATTCGACGAAATCGCTCTTGATGAAGCGCATCCGCCGCAGGTAGTCGAGTTCGACGTCGGTGAAGCGCAGCGAGCACAGGCCGCGCACCTCGTCGCGGATCTCGTCGATGTACGGCACGAGGTCGACGCCCGGCGTGCGACACCGGAACCGGTACTCGACGTTTGCGGCAGGAAAGTGATGCAGGACGACCTGCATCATCGTGAACTTGTAGAGATCCGTGTCGAGCAGCGAAGTGATGATCATGTTTACGGCACCGCCAGTATCGTGACAGGGCCCCGGCGCACCGCGCGCCGCCCGGTCTGTCGGCCATGTTACCCGAATGCGGGCCCGACCATCGTGAAACCGCCCTGCCCGCCCCGCATTGCGCCGCTGCCGCTGCCGCGGGCGCGACATCCGCCGTCGCCCCATAAACTAATCACGAAACGATATAAGCCGGAAAGCCGACCACGCCATGCGGGTTTTGAGGTTCAGTTACAATGCCGCTTTTGGCGCAAACGCCACCCCATATATACCGCGAAGCAGGAGCGTTTTAATGACTCACGTTGTGACCGAAGGCTGCATCAAGTGCAAATACACGGATTGCGTGGATGTGTGCCCGGTGGATTGCTTCCGTGAAGGTCCCAACTTTCTCGCCATCGATCCGGACGAGTGCATCGACTGCGCCGTGTGCGTCGCCGAGTGCCCGACCAATGCGATCTATGCCGAAGAAGACGTTCCGGGCGACCAGCAGCAGTTCACCGAGCTGAACGCCGAGCTGGCGAAGAACTGGCCGTCGATCACGAAGACCAAGCCGGCACCGGCCGACGCGGACGAGTGGAAGGACGTGCAGGAAAAGCTGCACCTGCTCGAGCGCTGATCGCGCAGCGGCGCCGCATAAAATTTTTGGTGCCCCGCCGCTCAAAAGTATTGACAGGTTAGCGAACACTCCATACAATCTCGTTTCTCTGCTGTTGTTGTTTGTTCCCCGATAGCTCAGTCGGTAGAGCGCCGGACTGTTAATCCGTAGGTCCCTGGTTCGAGCCCAGGTCGGGGAGCCAAAAAACAAAAGCCCGTTGAAAGTGGACGGGTTTTTTGTTGGTTCCCGAACAAGCATGCAGATGTACCGATTTATTCCCCGATAGCTCAGTCGGTAGAGCGCCGGACTGTTAATCCGTAGGTCCCTGGTTCGAGCCCAGGTCGGGGAGCCAGACAATGAAAGGCCCGTCATTCGACGGGCCTTTTGTTTTTCCGGCGCCCATCGGTCGCCGCCGCGCATGCTAGAGTTTCTGTCCTGCATTCGCATCCGGTTCCGTCGATGAAGCACCGTCTCCTTTCCGCCGCACCGTTCGCCCTCCTCGTCTCCGCGCTGGCCGCCGCGCCGCTCGCGCACGCGGAGGAAGTCGGCAGCGTTAACACCCATTTCCGCGTGACGGGCTCCGACCGCGTGGTCGTCGAAGCGTACGACGATCCGCTCGTGACGGGCGTGACCTGCTATGTGTCGCGGGCACGCACCGGCGGGATCAAGGGCACGCTCGGCGTCGCCGAGGATCCGAGCGAAGCGTCGATCGCGTGCCGGCAGGTCGGCCCGCTCAGCTTCAAGGAGCCGCTCAAGCAGCAGACCGACGTGTTCAGCGAGCGGATGTCGTTCATCTTCAAGACGCTGCACGTGGTGCGCGTGGTCGACAAGAAGCGCAACACGCTCGTCTACCTGACCTACAGCGATCGCATCGTCAGCGGCAGCCCCAAGAACGCCGTGACCGCGGTGCCGATGCCGGCCGGTACGACGATTCCGGTCAAGTAAGCCCGCGCGGGTCGCGCACGCGAGCGATACACTGTCGATTCGCTCGCCCCGCGCCCGACCATGTCCGCCACCCGCCTTCCCGACTCCGCACGCTACTGGCGCACGCCGCTGCTGCCGGATGCGGATCTGCTCACGGCCTCCTATCGCAACCACACGTTCGCACCGCACTGGCACGACGCGTACACGATTCCCGTGATTCTCGAGGGTGCGGAGCGCTACACGTACCGCGGCACCGGCCATGTCGCCGAAACGGGCACCGTGCCGGTGATCAACCCCGGCGAAGTCCACACAGGCTCGCGCGCGACCGACGACGGCTGGTGCTATCGCGTGAGCTACGTGCCGGTCGACTACATTCGCGCACTCGCGAGCGCGATCGCCGATCGGCCGCAGGATGCGCCATGGTTCCCGTCCGACGTGATCCGCGACACCGATCTCGCCGCGCGGCTCGCGCGTGCCCACCGGATGATGGAGGCCGGCAGCGAACGCATGCCGGCCGCTCGCGCACACGAACAGCGTGCCGACGACGCCGCGGCAACCGCTGCGCCGCGCATCTACGAACCGCTCGCCGCCGAAACGGCGATGCTCGACGCGCTGTCGACGCTGATCGCGCGCCATGCCGACGCACGGCTGCAACCGGCCGTGCTCGCGGCCGACGAACCGCGCGTCGAAGCGATGCGCGAGCGGCTCGCCGCCGATCTCACGTGCACGGTCACGCTCGACGATATCGCACAGGCGGCCGGCCTGTCGCCGTTTCACGCCGCGCGCCTGTTCACCCGCACGACCGGCATGCCGCCGCATGCATGGCGCAACCAGCTGCGGCTGCAACGCGCGCTGGCGCCGTTGCGCGCGGGCGCGACGATCGCCGATGTCGCGGCGGCTAGCGGCTTCGTCGACCAGAGCCACTTCACGCGACATTTCAAACGGATGTTCGGCGTGCCGCCCGGGCGCTGGCAGGCACGCTGACGCGCACGTCCCGCCGTCGCCGGGGATTCGGCCACACGGCGACCGGCACGCACCTTGCGCCGCCGGCACCCGCGGGCGGCGCAAGAACATACAAGCCGTCGCGGCAGCCGCCCGCTATCCTCCATTTCATGGAGAAGCGCCCCTTGAATCCGACACCCGCATCCTCGCCCCAGCCCCGCCGCCCGCTCAACGAATGGCTCGACGGCGCACGCGACACGATCCCGATGATGATCGGCGCCGCGCCGTTCGGCGTGATCTTCGGCACGCTCGTCACCGGAGGCCCGCTCGCCGCCTGGCACGGCGCGCTGATGTCGCTCGCGGTATTCGCGGGCTCGGCGCAGTTCATCGCAGTCGGCCTGATCGCCGGCAGCGCGAGCTTCGTCGTCGTGCTCGCGACGACGCTGATCGTGAACCTGCGCCACCTGCTGTACAGCGCGACGCTCGCACCGTACGTCGCGCATCTGCCGCTGCGCTGGCGTGCGACGCTCGGCGCGCTGATGACCGACGAGGTGTTCGCGGTCGCGTACGCGCACTACCGGCATTTCCCGCCCGGCGCGATCGGCCCTCACTACTTCTTCGGCTCGGGTCTCGCGATGTACCTGAACTGGCAGGTCTGGACGCTCGTGGGCATCGGCTTCGGCGCGGCCTTCCCGGGCCTCCAGTCGCTCGGCCTCGATTTCGCGATGGCGGCGACCTTCATCGCGATCGTCGTCCCGCAGCTCCGCACGCTGCGCTATTTCGCGGCTGCCGCAACGGCCGGCACGCTCGCGTACTTCTGGCAGGGCTGGCCGTACAAGCTCGGGCTGCTGGGTGCCGTCGCCGCCGGCGTCGTGGTCGGCGTCGCGCTCACGCTGCGGCACGAGCGCTCGCGCACCGGTTCGCGTACGGAGACCGCATCGTGAGCTACGCACTGCTGATCCTCGGAATGGCCGCGATCACCTACGCGATCCGCACGACGCTGTTCCTGTTCGGCGAACGGCTGACGTTCCCGCCGCTCGTGCGCACCGCGCTCGGCTTCGTGCCCGTCACCGTGCTGACCGCGATCATCGTGCCGATGACCGTCGCGCCGCACGGCGGCACGGCCGAGCTGACCTGGCGCAATCCGCAGCTGGTCGGCGCGCTCGCCGCCGTGCTCGTGTCGGCGACGACACGCCGGCCGCTCGTGACGATCGCGGTCGGGCTCGCGGTGTTCTTCTTCTGGCAAGGGGTCGTGATCCCGCACTGGCTGCCGGCCTGAGCGGACGGACGGCCCCCGCTCAAGTTTTCGTCCGAAGCGCCGATATTGGAGTGAAGACCCGCCATAGGCTCGGCGCGAACCGGTCCGTCGACGCTGCGCCCGCACCGGTGCGCGGTATCGGCCGCCGGCCAGCGCGGGCCGCCATCGAGACGACCCATGGGCCAGATCACCCTATCCCTCAAGGACGACACGCTTGCGTCCCTGCGCAAGGACTACGACGCGTTCGTGCGCGTATCGCTGAAACTCGACCCGCAGTTCGCGACGCCGTCGTTCGAGGATTTCCTGCGCGCCAAGCTGCTCGACAACATGGTGCCGCTGACCGAGCATGCCGTGCAGCGCATGCTCGAAGGCGGCCAGTACGCATGGGCGAAGCGCACACTCGACAAGGAATTTCCGGACGTCGTCGCGATCCTGATGCGGCAGGCCGGCGAATTCGGCTTCGGCTTCGCGTCGCGCTCCGAATGGACGCCCGACGAACTCGTGAAGGCGTGCCGCGACTGGGCCAAGGCGATCGTCGCCGAAGCGCAGGGCGACCCGGCCCTCGTCGATCCGCTGGCCGCGCAGATCAAGAGCGCGGTACACGACATCCAGGCACTCGAGGAGATGATGCAGACGCCCGCGTGGCGGCTGGCGGAATCGCTGCGCCAGCGCATCTACGAGGCGAAGCTCGCATGCGAGATGAGCGTCGGCAGCGCCGCGCGCGACAAGCTCGGCGAGCTGCGCGGCCTGCTGCGGCTCGGGCTCGCGCACGGTTCGTTCCAGAAACAGGAAGCGCAGCAGATCATGGAATACCTGCGGCTGCTGAAGCCCGAGATCTTCGTCGAGGAGCCGTACGACGTGTTCGCGCGGCTCGCCGCATGGCTGCGCAGCGTGTTCGCACCGGTCACGCGGCCCGCGCCGGCGCCAGGGACGGAACAGCGCCGGCCGTGACGGCTCGCTGTCACGTATGAAGAACGGCCCGGTTCGCTTGACGCGAACCGGGCCGTCGTTCGATCGTCGTCGCGACGCGCCGTCCGGGGCGAACGTCGCGCGACGATCGGGCACCGCTTACTGCGTGGCGCCCGATGCGGACGCACCGCCCTGCACGCCGGTCGACGCACTGCCTTCGACCGCTTCGTCGCCCACCTTCGACTTCGGCTTTGCCGAGGCGTGATGCTTGGCCGACTTCATCGCATGCTTCGTGTGCTTCTTGGTCGAGTTGACCGACGACGCCGCCGTATCGGCCGCGCCGTCGGCTGCCGTGCCGACCGCATCGGTCGCACCGCCAACCGTATTGCCCGACGCGTTCGCGCCGGCGCTGCCCTGCATACCCGCGCCTGCCCCGGCCGCCGGCGTCTGCGTCTGCACGCCGGCGCCCGCGGTACCCTGCGTCGCGGCGCCGGTCTGCGCAAAGGCGGCCGAAGTGGCGAACGCCGTCAGCGCGGCACCGATCAGCATCGTACGAATCTTGGACATGAGTATCCTCCTCGAGAAGTTGTGGGCGCGGACCGCCTCGATGCGATCCGTCGCGTCCCCACCGCAACACGCGGCAGGTACGAGAAAAGACCCGCGGCCGGCCCGGCCGGTTCTCGAATCTCTCAGACTGTTACCCACCGTTTCATTTGCTGACGAATCGCTCACAGACCTTAACAACTGCGCGCTGCGAACCCGCCGGCGCCGCGGCGCTCGCGTGCCGGCGCGCGGTGCCGTATGATGCGGGGCGATTCCTCCCGCGCGCCGCGCACCTCTCTCGCCATGCCCAATCTGGATTTCACGCTGACCGGCGAATACGTCGAGCTGCACAACCTTCTCAAGATCACCGGCCTCGCGGACAGCGGCGGCACCGCGAAGATGTTCGTCGCGTCCGGCGCGGTGAAAGTCGACGGCGTGGTCGAGCTGCGCAAGACCTGCAAGATCCGCGCGGGCCAGGTCGTGCTGTTCGGCGATACGCGAATCGCGGTTCACGAAGCGTAGCCGACGCACGTAGCGTTCCCCCTGACCTCGACATGGCCATCGGCGCGCGCGTTCGACACCGTTCGAATAAAGCCGTAAGCTAGCCGTCTCTCAAAATAAATACAGACAGCGCGGGCCCGCACCCGCGCGAGCGCTCATTCCATGTCGCATTCCGGTCTTACGCGGACGGTCGCCGCGCCGCCGTCCCTGTCCAGTCATGCCGCCGATACCGCGCGCCTCGCCGCGCCGCTCGCGATCGCGCAGCTCTCGCAGATGGCGATGAGCGTCACCGATACCGTGCTGCTCGGCTCGCTCGGCCCCGATTCGCTCGCGGCGGGCGGCCTCGGCGCGAACTTCTTCTTCGTCATCGTGACCGTGCTGCAGGGCGTGCTGTCGTCGGTCAGCGTGAGCGTCGCGCATGCGCGCGGCGCGCAGGCGGAACACCGCGTGCCGCACATCTACTGGACCGGCTTCGTGCTGTCCGTGCTGCTGGCGATTCCGGCGATCGTCGCGCTGTCGCTGTCCGAACCGATCCTGCTGATGTTCCACGAGCCGCCGACGCTCGCGCAGCACGTCGGCGAATACACCGGCATCCTGCGCTTCGCGGCGCTGGGCAGCCTGATCGGCGTCGGGCTGATGCGCGCGTTCCTGCCCGCGATCGGCGCGGCGCGCCGGCTGCTGTGGGTGTCGATCGGCGGCGTCGGCGTCAACGCCGTGCTGAACTACGGGCTGATCCACGGCGCCTTCGGCTTGCCGCGGCTCGGCTTCCTCGGCTCGGCGGTCGCGACGACCATCACGATCTGGCTCACCGCGCTCGCGCTGATCTGGCTGCTGCACGGCCGCCAGCGGTTTCGCCATTTCGTGATCGCCGCGCGCCCGAAACTGCCCATGATGGGCGAGCTGATCGGCATCGGCTGGCCGGTTGCGATCACGTACGGGGTCGAATCGACACTCTTTCTCGCGACGGGCCTGACCGTCGGCGTGCTCGGCGCGACGTCGCTCGCCGCGCACCAGATCGCGCTGAACGTCGCGTCGGTGGCGTTCATGGTGCCGCTCGCGATCGGCCAGGCCGCCAACGTGCGGGTCGGGTACTGGGTCGGCGCCGGCCAGCCGGTCGCCGCGCGCCATGCGGGCTTCGTCGCGCTCGGCCTCGGCATCGCGTTCATGTCGCTGTCGGGGCTGGTGCTGATCGTCGCGCCGCATGCGATCGTCGGCCTGTACCTGCACCTCGACGATCCGGCCAATGCGCCGACCGTATCGCTCGCCGCATCGCTGCTCGGCATCGCCGCGGTGTTCCAGATCGTGGACGGGATGCAGACGGTCGGCTCGGGCGCGCTGCGCGGGCTGCGCGACACGCGAATCCCGATGCTCGCCGCGACCCTCGGCTACTGGGGCATCGGTTTCCCGACCGGCTACTGGCTGGCGTTCCACGCCGGCCTCGGCGCGCGCGGCCTGTGGTGGGGGCTCGCGGCCGGCCTCGCCAGCGTCGCCGTGCTGATGGCCTGCCGCTTTCACACGAAGACCGCGTCGCTGATCGCAGCAACGCGCTGAGCGCGACACGACGCGAAATCGCGGCCGGCGCTATGCTTGTCGGCTGAACACCCAAGACGCCGCGCCAGCGGCGCGACTGCCTCACGATACGCCAGACGCCGCGCGACGCGCGGCCTTTCCCCTTCCCAAGAGGAGTGCATCATGAACGAAGCAGTTCGGATGGAACGCGACACGTTCGGCGAGATCGCCGTGCCGGCTGATCGGCTCTGGGGCGCGCAGACCGAGCGCTCGCTGCAGAATTTCCGGATCTCGACGGAGAAGCAGTCGCCCGAGCTGATCCACGCGCTCGCGATCGTCAAGCGCGCCGCGGCCGCCGTGAACCAGTCGCTCGGCGTGCTGGCCGACGACAAGGCGCACGCGATCATCGACGCAGCCGACGAGATCATCGCCGGCAAGCATCCGCGCGAATTCCCGCTCGCCGTGTGGCAGACGGGCTCCGGCACGCAGACCAACATGAACCTCAACGAGGTGATCGCGAACCGCGCGAGCGAGCTGCTCGGCGGCGAGCGCGGCGAAGCGCGCAAGGTCCACCCGAACGACGACGTGAACCGCGGCCAGTCGTCGAACGACGTGTTCCCGACCGCGATGCACGTCGCGGCCGCGTACGCGATCGTCAATCACCTGCTGCCCGCGCTGCGCACGCTGCGCACGACGCTCGACGCGAAGTCGAAGGCGTTCGCCGACATCGTGAAGATCGGCCGCACGCACCTGCAGGACGCGACGCCGCTCACGCTCGGCCAGGAGTTTTCCGGCTATGTCGCGCAACTCGACCAGTGCGTGCGGCATGTCGAATCGACGCTGCCGCACCTGTACGAGCTCGCGCTCGGCGGCACCGCGGTCGGCACCGGGCTGAACGCGCATCCCGAATTCGCGGTGCGCGTCGCGGACGAGATCGGCCGGCTGACGAAGCTGCCGTTCGTAACCGCACCGAGCAAGTTCGAGGTGATGGCCGCCGCCGACGCGCTGGTGTTCGCGCACGGCGCGCTGAAGACGGTCGCGGCGAGCCTGATGAAGATCGCGAACGACGTGCGCTGGCTCGCGAGCGGGCCGCGCTGCGGGCTCGGCGAACTGTCGATTCCGGAAAACGAGCCGGGCAGCTCGATCATGCCGGGCAAGGTGAACCCGACGCAGTCGGAAGCCGTGACGATGCTGTGCTGCCAGGTGTTCGGCAACGACGTCGCGGTGAACGTCGGCGGCGCGAGCGGCAACTTCGAGCTGAACGTGTTCCGGCCGATGATCGCGCACAACGTGCTGCAGTCGGTGCGGCTGCTCGCCGACGGCGCGCAGAGCTTCAACGACCACTGCGCGGTGGGCATCGAGCCGAACCGCGCGCGCATCGACCTGCTGCTGAACGAATCGCTGATGCTGGTGACGGCGCTCAATCCGCACATCGGCTACGACAAGGCCGCGCAGATCGCGAAGAAGGCGCACAAGGAAGGCACGACGCTGAAGGCCGCCGCGCTCGCGCTCGGCTATCTGACCGACGCGGAATTCGATGCGTGGGTGCGGCCCGAACAGATGATCGGGTCGCGCTGATACGCAGGGATCACGCGATGGCGCGACGGGCGCGGCGGAAACGCTGCGCCCGTTGTCGTCAGACGGTGCCCTTCGCCACTTCGTCGGGCTTCATCTCGATGATCTTGTCGAGCGCGGCGCGCACGTCCGCCGCATATTTCGCGAGCACCTTCTGTTCGTCGGTCTCGGGCACGAACGGCGGCACCGGCACCGGGTTGCCGTTCTCGTCCACCGCGACGAACACGACGAGGCAGTCGGTCGTCTGACGCAGCACGCCGCCCTTCGGATCGCCGGCGTGCACGGACACGTGGATGTGCATGCTGGTGCGGCCCGTCGCGACCACACGCGCCTTCAGTTCGACCAGGTTGCCGACGAGGATCGGACGCTGGAACCGGATGTTGCCGACGCTGACCGTCACGCAATAGCGGCTCGACCAGACTGCCGCGCACGCATACGCGACCTCGTCGATCCACTTCATCAGCGCGCCGCCATGCACCTTGCCACCGAAGTTCACGGACGACGGCTCGGCGAGGAAGCGGAATACGGTTTCGGTGCGGTCGAGGGCGGCCGGTACGGGGGTCGGTTGGGACATCTCGGTAACTCCAGGCGGCGGGGGCGCGGTTATCGGCGCATTATACGTTGCACTGCGGCAATACGTCGCGGCCGCCGCGGGGCGGCCACGACCATGGCTCATCGCGCGCCGAACCGGCATCGGCGTCGGCGCCGGCCTGCTGCGGCCATCAGCGGCGTACCGTGATGCCCTGATCGATCGTCCCGTACATCTCGAGGCTGCCGCCCCGCTCGCCGGCGGCGCCCGCGCCGCCCTGCGCACAGGCCGCGCAGAGGAGCGCGACCGCCAACAGGCAGAAAATCGTCTTCATCGTTGCATCGTGTCGCATTCGGCGGCCCACTGCCGCCTCGTCGGGCCATTCTACGCGCGCCCTGCCAGCGGCCGCGCCTCATGCGGAGGCCCGGCCCGCCGCATCCGACATTTCATCCGAACGCGAAACATCGAATGTGCGCAGCGCCTACACTGCAGTCATTCCGCCTGATCTGACGAGACACGACGATGACCGATCAAGACGACCACCACTTTCCGGGCCTGAGCCGCATGGGCGCGCTGATCGGCGATCCGGGGCGCGCCGCGATGCTGTGGGTGCTGATGGACGGCAGCGCGCGGCCGGCCGGCGAACTGACGATGATCGCGGGGCTGTCGCCGTCCGCGGCGAGCGCGCACCTCGCGCGCCTGACCGAAGGCGGCCTCCTCGCGCTCGACGTGCGCGGCCGGCACCGCTACTACCGGCTTGCATCGGCCGACATCGCGGCGTCGCTCGAGGCGCTCGCGAACGTCGCGCGCGCGGCCGCGCCGAACCGGCCGGTGCCGCCGCCGTCGCGCACGGTGCCGGCCGAGCTGCGCTACGCGCGCACCTGCTACGACCACATGGCCGGTGAGCTTGCGGTCCGCATCTTCGACGGGCTTACCGCGCGCGGCTGGCTGCATGCAGACGACGGCGACGCGATCGAGACCACCGAACTCGGCGCGCAGGCGCTCGCGCGCTGGGGCATCGACGTCGCGCAGCAGCGCACGCGGCGGCGCCGCTTCGCGTGCGGCTGCCTCGACTGGAGCGAGCGGCGCGCGCATCTCGGCGGCGCGCTCGGCGCGGCGCTGCTCGACAGCTTCTGCACACACGGCTGGATCGAACGCACGGCGCGACCGCGCGTGCTGCGCGTCACCGTGCCCGGACAGCAGGTTTTCGACGACTGGCTTACGTCCGCTTGACGCGCGCATTGCGGCCGCACGACACCCCCCGCAATGGACAGGTTTTGTTACACCGCGTGCTAATCGACTTACAAAACACCGAGCACTGAAACAGGCCGAGCGGATATTGTGAACCGGACGGCACGAATCGACGCGCCGCGATAACGACGAAGACGCTCAACATGGCCTCCCTGTTCACGCTCAAGCGCACCGCCCGCTGCACGCTGCTCGCGTTCGCCGCGCTGGCAATCCTGCCCTCCGCATTCGCGCAAGCGACACAGGGCGCGCCGTATGCGGCCCCCGCCCGACAGTCGGGCGGCGACCCGCCGGCTCGCGTCGCGCGGCTCAACTACATGTCGGGTGCCGTGACGACGGAGCCCGCCGGCACCGATACGTGGTCCTACGCCGCCGTGAACCGGCCGCTGACGACCGGCGATCAGCTGTGGAACGATGCCGGTGCGCGCTCCGAGCTGCATATCGGCTCGACCGCGGTGCGACTCGGCGAATCGACGAGCCTGTCGGTCCTGAACCTCGACGACACGACGACGCAGCTGAAGGTCGGCCTCGGCACCGTATCGACGCACGTGCGCGCGCTGCCACCCGGCGGATCGTACGAAATCGACACGCCGAATCTCGCGCTCGGCATCACGGGCCCCGGCGACTATCGCGTCGACGTCGCGCCGGACGGCGCGAGCACGTCGGTCACCGTGCGCAGCGGCAACGCGACCGTGTACGGCAGCAACGGGCAGTATCCGCTGTCGCCAGGGCAGCAGGTCGTGTTCACCGGCACCGACCTGCAGGTCGCGCAGCAAGCGGCGGCGCCTGCGCCCGATCCGCTCGATCAGTGGGCGGCGAACCGCGACGCAGCCGAGCAGCGCTCGGTATCGGCGCGTTACGTGTCGCGCGACATGCCGGGCTACCAGGATCTCGACGCGAACGGCACGTGGCGCGAAACGCCGAATTACGGCGCGGTCTGGGTGCCGAACGACACGCCGGCCGACTGGGCGCCGTATCACGACGGCCACTGGATCTGGCAGGCGCCGTGGGGCTGGACCTGGGTCGATGATGCGCCGTGGGGCTTCGCGCCGTATCACTACGGCCGCTGGGCTTATGTCGACGACAGCTGGGCGTGGGTGCCCGGCCCGGTTGTCGTGAGCCAGCCGCCCGTCTATGCACCGGCGCTCGTCGCGTTCGTGGGCGGCGGCGGCGGTCCCGACTGGAGCGTCGCGCTGACGGTCGGCGGCGTCGCCGCGGCCGGCTGCGCATGGTTCGCGCTCGGCCCGGGCGAACCGTGGCATCCCGGCTGGGGCGGCTGGAGCCCGCATTACTACGATCGCGTGAACCGCAACATCGTGGTGAACAACGTCACGGTGAACAAGACCGTGAACGTGACGAACATCACCAACATCACCAACATCAACAAGACCTACGTGAACTTCCGCGCGCCGCACGCGATCACGGCCGTGCCGGCGTCCGCCTTCGTGCACGGCCAGCCGGTCGCGCGCTTCGCGCAGCACGTCGATCCGCGGCAATGGCGCAACGCGCACGTGACGCCGGGTACGCCCGGTATTGCACCGGTGCGCCAGAGCTTTACCGGCAGCCTGCGCACGGCCAGCTACCGGCCGCCGGCGGCGATCGGCCAGCATCCGTTCGTCGCGACCCGCAATCCGGCCGTGCCGGCCGCGTATCGCGATCAGGCGGCCGCCCATCTCGCCCGCCAGGGCGAACACGTGCCGGGCGCGGGTGCGCCAGTTGTCCGGACCAGCGTGCCGGCCGACTATCAGGCTCGCCCGGTCCGCGTGCCGGGCAATCCGAAAGCCGGCGCGTGGGCGATGCGCAACGTGCAGCTCGTGAATCCGCACGGCCCCGTGGTGCAGCCGGCGCACGCGCCGCGCGAAGGCCAGCCGGCACCGGCACAGCTACAGGCACAGGCACCGCGGCCCGGTGCGCCGATTCCGGGCGTGCCGAACGGCGCGCGGCCGCTGAACGGCGAAGCGCCGAATGCGCCGCGCTTCGCCAACGGTGCCGCGCCACAAGCGCCGGGCGACCCGGTACCGCATCAGGCAATGGGCTCCGGCAATGGCGTTCCGCACCCGCCGACCGCCGGCAACGAGCCGGCCGGACGCGACACGCCCCATGCGGCCGCGACGCCCGCCCCCGTGTGGATGCAGCCGCATACGCCGATGGAACGTCAGCGCCCGACGCCTCCGACTGCACTGCACGCCGCGGGTCAGAATGCATTGCCGCCCGTGCGCGGCGCCGCCCCGGCCCCGCATCCGGAAGCCTCGCCTGGCGCGCAACCGGCTGGCGTGCCGCACGACACACCGCGCGCATTGCCGCAGCCTCGCGTCGACACGGTCGCGCAGATTCCGCAGCCCCATCCGCGCCCCGATTTCGCGGCGCCGGCCCAGCATGCTCAGCCGCGGCCGGAGCGGGCGGCGCCGGCGCCGCAACCGCACGCTGAAGTCGCCCAGCCCGCCCCGCGCCGCGAAGTCGCGCCGCCTCGTGCGAACGAATATCGGCCGCCTGCGGTGCACGACATGCCGCGGCCGCAGCCTCAGCCGCAGGCCCCGCGCATGGAGCCGCGGCCGGCGATGCCCGCGCCGCATGTGGAGCCGCGCCCGGCGATGCCCGCACCGCACATGGAGCCGCGGCCGCAACCGGCGCCGCACGTCGAGGCGCCGCACCCGGGCAATCCGCCGCCCGGCGGCCATGAAGAGCGGCGCCGTCAGTAACCCCGCCGTCAGTAACCCGATAACCGTCGCCCCAAGAAACGACACGGCCCGACCGGCAAGCGCCGATCGGGCCTTCTTCATGTTCGTTGCGCCGGGCGCGGGTCACGCCCGCCGCGGCAGCGTCAGACCGCCATCGGCGCGGTCAGCGGCTCATGATGCCGGTACCCGACGAGCGAGAAATCGGACGGCTCGATCTGCTCGAGCCATTCGGGCGCATACACGCCCGTCTTCGCGTACTCGGGCACGCGCTCGGCGATCTCGAGCCGCGGGCTCTCGTACGGCTCGCGCGTGAGCTGCTGCTGCAGCATGTCGAGCTGGTTCTCGTAGATGTGCGCGTCGCCGATGAAATAGGTGAACCAGCGCGGCGTATAGCCCGTCAGCCGGCCGACCAGCGCCAGCAGCGCGGCGCCTTCCGTCAGGTTGAACGGCGTACCGAGCCCGACATCGTTGCTCCGGATGTACAGGCACAGCGAAATCTCGCGCTTCGTGACGTTCGGCAGGAACTGGTACAGCAGGTGGCACGCCGGCAGCGCGATCTGGTCGAGCACGGCCGGGTTCCATGCATGAAACAGGATGCGACGGTCGGCCGGGTTCTCCATGATCGTGTCGAGACACTGGCGCAGCTGATCGATCGCCTTGTACAGCAGCACCTTCGGCGCGCCGTCCTCGTCGAAGCGCGTGACGATCCGGAAGCCGCGGCGCGTCGCGTCGGCGATCTGCGCGTCGGCGCCCGCGTCGAGCACCTTGTAGCCGGGCCACTGGCGCCATTGCACGCCGTACACGTCGCCCAGGTCGTCGACGCCCTGGCGATACGGGTTCGCGAGCCACTGCGCATTGTCGTTCGCGTTCGCATCCCATACCTTGCAGCCGAGCGCGCGGAAATCGGCCGCGCTGCGCGACGCGCGCAGGAAACCGACCAGTTCGCCGATCGCGGACTTGAACGCGAGCTTCTTGGTCGTCACGGCCGGGAAGCCTTGCTGCAGGTCGAACCGCAGCATCGCGCCGGGCATGCTGATGGTGCGGATGCCCGTGCGGTTCTCCTGCCAGGTGCCGGTGTCGAGGATGGTGCGAACGAGGTCGAGATACTGTTTCATGCGGGTTCCTTCGGCCGCGAGGGCGGCCGTCACCCGCGATTTTAGCAAGCGTGATGCGGAACCTCCGGCAACGGCGCCGAAAACCCTGCCAGCGTGTCGCCGCGATCGCGCATGCCGTGCGCGCACATCAGCCGGTACAGCGTGACGCGCGACACGCCGAGTTCGCGCGCCGCGTCGGCAAAGCGGCCGCGGTGCCGCAGCAGCGCCTGCTCGATCGCCTGCCGTTCGGCCGCTTCCCGCGCCTCGGTCAGCGATACGGGGGCCAGGATCGCGAAGTCGTTGAGCTCGAGATCGGCCGCCGTAATCATCCGGCCCTCGGACATCACGATCGCCCGCCGCACGCGATTGATCAGCTCGCGCACGTTGCCCGGCCACGAATAGCCGTACAGCGCGGCGATCGCATCCGGCGAGAAGCCGCGCAGGCGGCGATGCGCGTCGCCCTTGAAACGCTCGAGCATGTGGCGCGCGAGCAGCTCGATGTCCTTGCCGCGCGCGCGCAGCGGCGGCTCCTCGATCTTCAGCACGCACAGCCGATGGAACAGGTCCTCGCGGAACCGCCCTTCGCGCAGTGCCACTTCCATGTCCACGTGCGTCGCGCAGATCACGCGGACGTCGACCGGCACCGATACGTGTGCGCCGAGCCGCTCGATCTTGCCTTCCTGCAGGAACCGCAGGAGGCTTGCCTGGCTTTCGAGCGGCAGATCGCCGATTTCGTCGAGAAACAGCGTGCCGCTGTTTGCCGCCTCGACGCGCCCGATCTTGCGCTGGTTCGCGCCGGTAAACGCGCCGCGCTCATAGCCGAACAATTCGGCCTGCAACAGCGTCGACGGAATCGCGCCGCAGTTGATCGCGACGAACGGCGCATGCGCGCGCGCCGAACGCTCGTGAATCGCGACGGCCGTCAGTTCCTTGCCGGTGCCCGATTCGCCCGAGATGAACACCGGCGCATCGGTCGTGGCCACACGCCGGATCGTCTTGAAGAGTCCGAGCATCGCGTCGCACGTGCCCACCATCTCGCCTTCGGCACGGCCGGCGCCGACGGGCGACGCCACCGGGTCGGTCAGCGCGACCATGCCATGCGCATGGCCGACCGTCTCGACGATGCGCGCCGTCTCGTACGGCATCGTCACGTAGTCGAAGCAATAGTCGCGAATGAGGTGGCGCAGCGTGGCGTCCTGCAACTGCCCACGCCGGGTCGCCGCGATCCAGCCGATGTGCTGGATGGTCAGACACGTTTCGAGTTCGCGCAGATCCCCGGGCCGGAAACCCGGCGAGAAATCGAGCAGGCCGGCCGTCGCCACCCCGTGCTGCACGACACGCCGCACGTCGCGTGCGCTTTCCGCAAGATCGACGCGCCACCCGCACTCGTCGAAATGCCCGCGCAACGCGTCGTTCGGCTCGCGCGAGAAATAGATCACATGCCGCTGCTCGGCTCCCATATGCTCACCCCGTTCATCAACCGTCTAACGATTGCCGCACACGCCGATTCGCGTGCAAAAGGATCGAACCGGGTCAGCCGAAGCGGCTCGATTCGCCATGCCGATGCGCAGCGACGACAAAGCCTCGCACGATGGCGCTTATCTCGCGTCGAGTTATTTTTTTTGTTCAAGACTGCTTGGTTATAGGCGCTGAATGCGACAAACGAATTGCAGCGCGCATGGGCGAGCGGTCGAATCGCCCGGCGGTCGACTTGGATCAATCGTCTGCACATACCGCCTGCATGGAGACCCGTACCTGCATCGACACACGCGCCGATTTTCATCCTTGCAGCGTATCGATTGAATCCGCAGTACTCCCAAGCCCCTCCGTTTCAAGCCTGAAACATTTCCCGGTGTTTTTGCGCGCGACTCGCGACACGTGCCCGCGAATCGCAGGCGCGACAACGCTTGTCGCGCGATGGCATGCATTTCGCTGAATGCAGGACCGCATCGGAGCAAGCAATCATGCACAAACCAATTTTTCTTTCCGTCCTGCAGACGGTCATTGCACTCTCGGCGGCCTTTCCGTACATCTCGATACGTGCAGACGAAAGCGTGACGCACGAACGCACGGCGGAGTTCGCCGACAGTACGTCGCGCATGCAGCGGAACAACGGCTTCGGCATCGTGCCCGTCACGGTGCCGAAGCCGCATTCCGCCGACAAGGCGTCGGTCACACTGTGGGACGAAATCGTCCCACCGTCGCCGCTTCCGATGCCGATCCCGCTGTCGCCTCCCGGGAACGGGCAGCATGCGATGGAAGGCAAGCGCACCTATCAATGATACGCAAGCGAAACCGCACGCTCGCCAATTGATGAGGACGCCAAATTTAATCGGTGCGCAGGCGCGCCGGAACGCCGCCCAGCCTACGCATTCGCAACGCGGCAGCTACGCACCGCCGTTCCGGTAGAATCGGCGCCATTCCGGTTCTATTCTTCCCGACCTTCATGACGACGTTGACCCTGATCGTCGCGCGCGCCCGCAACGGCATCATCGGCCGCGACAACCAGTTGCCCTGGAAACTTCCCGAGGACCTCGCGTTCTTCAAGCGCACGACGATGGGCGCGCCGATCGTGATGGGCCGCAAGACCCACGAGTCGATCGGCCGGCCGCTGCCGGGCCGCCGCAACATCGTCGTCACGCGCGATGCGGCGCGCCGCTTCGACGGCTGCGACACCGTCACGTCGCTCGCCGACGCGCTCGCGCTCGCCGCGCGCGACGGCGTGGCCGAAGCGTTCCTGATCGGCGGCGCGCAGCTCTATGCGGAAGGCCTCGTGCTCGCCGACAAGCTGATCGTCACCGAGATCGACGCGGACTTCGACGGCGATGCGTCGTTCCCGGCGCCCGATCCCGCGCACTGGCGCGAAGTGTCGCGCGACGCGCACCAGGCCGCCGCGCCGAACACGTTCGGCTATGCGTTCGTCGTGTACGAACGCAAGCGCGGCTGACACGCCGCACGCGATAAAAAAGCCCGACCGGCTCATACGCGCCGGTCGGGCTTTTTGTTTTCTCGCGGCCGATGCCGCGCGGCTTACTGCCCGGCGATCGTCATCTGCTCGATCAGTACCGAGCCCGTTTCCTTCGTGCCGCGCACGATCGAATCCGCGCCGATCGCGACGATGTGCCGGAACATCTCCTGCAGCGTGCTCGCGACGGTAATTTCCTCGACCGGATACTGGATCACGCCGTTCTCGACCCAGAAGCCTGCCGCGCCGCGCGAATAATCGCCGGTCACGTAGTTCACGCCCTGCCCCATCAGCTCGGTCAGCAACAGGCCCGTGCCGAGCTTCTTCAGCATTGCATCGAAGTCGTCGCCGGGCTGCGTGTTCGAGCTGCGCAGCGCGAGGTTGTGCGAGCCGCCCGCGTTGCCGGTCGTCTGCGTGCCGAGCTTGCGTGCCGAATAGGTCGACAGGAAGTAGCCTTCGACGACACCGTCGTTGACGACGCTGCGCGCGCGCGTGCGCACACCTTCCTCGTCGAACGGCGCGCTGCCCATCGCGCGCGGCACGTGCGGATCCTCGACGACCTGGACGTGCGGTGCGAACACCGGCTTGCCGAGGCTGTCGACGAGGAACGACGTCTTGCGGTACAGCGCGCCGCCGCTCACTGCCTGCACGAATGCGCCGAGCAGGCCGGCCGCGAGCGGCGCCTCGAACAGCACGGGCACCTTGCGGGTATCGAGGCGGCGGGCACCCATCCGCGCGAGCGCACGCTCGGCCGCGTAGCGCCCGACGGCTTCCGGCGCCGCAAGGTCGACCGCGCTGCGCTTCGACGAATACCAGTCGTCGCGCTGCATGTGACGGCCGCTGCCGGCGATCGGCGCGCACGCGATGTAGTGGCGCGAGTACGGGTAGCCGGCGAGGAAGCCGCGCGACGTCGCGAGCACGAACTGCGAATGCTGCGCCGACACGCTCGCGCCTTCCGAGTTGCGGATCTGCGGGCTGACCGCGAACGCGGCGTCTTCCGCGCGGCGGGCGAGCTCGACGGCCTCGTCGGCCGTCAGCGCCCACGGGTGATACAGGTCGAGGTCGCGCGGGTCGGTTTCGAGCAGTTCCGCTTCGGCGAGGCCGGCTGCGTCGTCCTCGGCCGTGAAGCGCGCGATGTTGTACGCGGCGGCGACGGTGTCCTTGATCGCGGCCGGCGAGAAGTCCGACGTGCTCGCGTTGCCGCGCTTCTTGCCGATGAACACCGTCACGCCGACCATCTTGTCGCGGTTGTGTTCGATCGTCTCGACCTCGCCGCGGCGCACCGACACCGACAGGCCGTCGCCTTCGGATATTTCGGTTGCGGCGTCCGACGCGCCGAGCGCCTTCGCGTGGCGAAGGATGTCCGAGGCGATTTCTTTGAGCTGGTCCTGCGTGTGCGGGAAATAGCGCGCTTGTACGTCGAGATTGGCTGCCATCGTCTTGGTATCCGGTGGCGGGCGGGCGCCCGCATGTTCAAAATGTTGCGTATCCCGCGATCATAGCAAGGTCCGGGGCCGGATACCGACAAGCTTGGGGGTCCGCGCCGCGATACAATGCCGCCCATGACACGCAAAACCCGAATCCAGCCGATCGAGCATGCCGTCGAAGACGACGACAACGGCTACGATCGCCCCAGCAAATCCCAGTTGAAGCGCGAGATGCACGAGCTGCAGGTGCTCGGCCAGGCGCTCGTCGACCTGCCGAAGGATGCGCTCAAGCGCATGCCGATGCCCGAAAGCCTCGCGGACGCCGTTCGCGAGGCGCGCCGGATCACCGATCACGAAGGCAAGCGCCGCCAGCTCCAGTACGTCGGCCGCGTGATGCGCTCGCTGACCGACGAGGAAACGGCCGCCCTGCGCACCGCGCTCGACGCCCAGCGCGGCGTGAACAAGGCCGCCACGGCCCGCCTGCACTGGATCGAGCGCACGCGCGAACAGCTGCTCGCGAACGACGACGCGCTCACCGAGTTCCTCCGCCAGCACCCCGACGCCGACATCCAGGAAGGCCGCACGCTGATCCGCAACGCACGCAAGGAAGCGCAGCAAGCCAAGCCGCCGCGCTATTTCCGCGAGCTGTTCCAGTGGATCAAGACCGCGAGCGGCACGGCTGACGCGGACGCCGACGACGCACCGGACGACGCCGAAGACGACCATGACGACGAAGCGTAACCACCCGGACGAGCTCGTGGTCGGCCTCGTGTCGATCAGCGACCGCGCCAGCACGGGCGTCTACGAGGACAAGGGGATTCCGGCGCTGCAGGAATGGCTCGCCGGCGCGCTTCGCTCGCCGTGGCGCGCCGAAACCCGGCTGATCCAGGACGACGCGCCGACGATCTCGGCCACGCTGATCGAACTCGTCGACGTCGCCGGCTGCGACCTGGTGCTGACGACCGGCGGCACGGGCCCCGCGCGCCGCGACGTGACGCCGGAGGCCACGCTGGCCGTGGCGACGAAGGAAATGCCCGGATTCGGCGAACAGATGCGGCAGATCAGCCTGAATTTCGTGCCGACCGCGATCCTGTCGCGGCAGGTCGCGGTAATTCGCGAGAGCGCCGACCATGCGGCGCTGATCATCAACCTGCCCGGCCAGCCGAAATCGATCCGGGAAACGCTCGAAGGGCTGCGCGACGCCGACGGCAAGTCGACCGTGCCCGGCATCTTCGCGGCGGTGCCCTACTGCATCGACCTGATCGGCGGCCCGTACATCGAGACCGACGACGCGGTGGTCGCGGCGTTCCGGCCGAAGAGCGCGCGGCGCTGAGCGCACCGGGCGCCTGTCGAGCGCCCGCCCGCTCAGGCAGGTCGCTCAGGCAGGTCGCTCAGGCAGCCGGCGCGGACTCCCCTGCCGGTGCCGACGCGGCCGGAATCAGGAAATGCTCGCGGTAGTACTTCAGCTCGTCGATCGACTCGTGGATGTCCGCGAGCGCCGTATGCATCGCACGCTTCTGGAAACCCTTGTAGATCGCCGGCTGCCAGCGGCGGCACAGCTCCTTGAGCGTGCTGACGTCGAGGTTGCGATAGTGGAAGAACCGCTCGAATTCGGGCATCCAGCGCGCCATGAAGCGGCGATCCTGGCAGATCGAGTTGCCGCACATCGGCGACTTGCCGGGCGACACGTACTGCGCGAGGAACGCCTGCAGCTGCGCGGCGGCGTCCGCCTCGGTCACGGTCGACGCGCGCACGCGGTCGATCAGCCCCGAACGGCCGTGCGTCGACTTGTTCCAGTCGTCCATCTTCGCGAGCGTTTCGTCGCTCTGGTGGATCGCGAACACGGGGCCTTCCACGGCGATGTCGAGCGTGGAATTGGTCACGACGACCGCGATTTCGATGATGCGGTCGTTATCCGGGTCGAGGCCCGTCATCTCCATGTCGAGCCAGACGAGGTTCAACTCGTTGCGCACGAGCGCGGGCTGGCAGGCGGAAGCGGCGGTATCGGTCATGAGTCATCCTGGAAAATGGCGGACGGGGCTCGCCGATGCGGCACCGCCCGGGCGGCCGGCAACGCGTGAGCGGGCCCGGTCCGCAAGAACATATAATTCTCGCATAGAACCCTTTGGCGCCTTCGATGTCACCCTTTTCGTTCACCCTGCTGTTCGCGATCGCCGTCCTCGCGATGGTCGTCACCAAGCTGTGGCTCGCGTCGCGGCAGATCCGCTTCGTCGCAGCGCACCGCAACGGTGTGCCCGCGCAGTTCAGCGCCACCATCCCGCTGACCGCCCACCAGCGCGCGGCCGACTACACGGTCGAGCGCACGCGGCTCGCGATGCTCGAGATCGTCGTCAGCGCGGCCGTGCTGGTCGGCCTCACGCTGCTCGGCGGCGTCGGCGCGCTCGACACGCTGCTGACCGGCTGGTTCGGCCGCGGCTACGGGCAGCAGGTCGCGCTCGTCGCCGCCGTGCTCGTGATCACGGGCGTGATCGACGTGCCGTTCGAGTACTACCGCCAGTTCGGGATCGAGCAGCGGTTCGGCTTCAACCGGATGACCAAGCGCCTGTTCTTCACCGACATGCTGAAAAACACGCTGCTCGGCGCCGTGCTCGGCCTGCCGCTGCTGTTCGTCGTGCTGTGGCTGATGAACCAGGCCGGCAGCCTGTGGTGGCTGTGGACCTGGGTCGTCTGGGTCGCCTTCCAGATGCTCGTGCTGCTGATCTACCCGACCTTCATCGCGCCGATCTTCAACAAGTTCGAACCGCTGAAGGACGAAGCGCTGCGCGCGCGCATCGAGTCGCTGATGAAACGGTGCGGCTTCGCGGCGAAGGGCCTGTTCGTGATGGACGGCAGCCGCCGTTCCGCGCACGGCAACGCGTATTTCACGGGCTTCGGCGCATCGAAGCGGATCGTGTTCTTCGACACGCTGCTCGCGCGGCTGTCCGGCCAGGAAATCGAGGCCGTGCTCGCGCACGAACTCGGCCATTTCAAGCGCCGCCACGTGATGAAGCGGATGCTGGTGTCGTTCGTGCTGAGCCTCGTGCTGCTCGCGCTGCTCGGCTGGCTCGCGCAGCGCACGTGGTTCTACACGGGGCTCGGCGTCACGCCGTCGCTCGACACGAGCAACGCGGGCGCCGCGCTCGTGCTGTTCTTCCTCGCGATTCCGGTGTTCCTGTTCTTCGCGACGCCGTTCAACAGCCTCACGTCGCGCAAGCACGAATTCGAGGCCGACGCGTTCGCCGCCAGCCAGACCGACGCGCAGGATCTCGTCAGCGCGCTCGTGAAGCTCTACGAGGACAACGCGTCGACGCTCACACCCGATCCCGTCTACACGGCCTTCTACTACTCGCATCCGCCTGCATCGCAGCGGATCGACCGCCTGATGCAGCACGCATGAGCCGGCCGACCTCCCGCAAGCCGGCCCCGCGCGCATCGGGCGCGCCGCGAGTCGAAGGCCGCGTGATCGCGGCGCACGGTCGCCACTACATCGTCGCGCCCGACGACGGCGGCCCGATGCTGCAGTGCTTCCCGCGCGGCAAGAAAAGCGAGATCGCGGTCGGCGATCGCGTCGTGTACGAACAGGCGTCGGCCGACCAGGGCGTGATCGTCGAAATCGGCGAGCGGCGCAACCTGCTGTACCGCTCCGACCAGTTCAAGTCGAAGCTGTTCGCGGCCAATCTCGATCAGTTGCTGATCGTGCTCGCGACCGAGCCCTATTTCAGCGAGGACCTGCTCGGCCGCGCACTGATCGCGGCCGAAGCGAACGAGCTGAAGCCGCTCGTCGTGCTGAACAAGATCGACGTCGAAGCCGCGCTGCCGGTCGCCCGCGAGCGCCTCGCGCCGTACCGCGCGCTCGGCTACGACGTGCTCGAGCTGTCGGTGAAGGGCGCGCCCGACGATGCGCGTGCGCAGCTGATGCCGCACCTGGCCGGGCATTCGACGATCCTGCTCGGCCAGTCCGGGATGGGCAAGTCGACGCTCGTGAACCTGCTCGTGCCCGATGCCGAGGCCGCCACCCGCGAAATCTCGGCCGCGCTCAACAGCGGCCGCCACACGACGACGTTCACGCGCCTCTACCCGCTCGACGGCGGCGGCGCACTGATCGATTCGCCGGGTTTCCAGGAATTCGGCCTCTATCACCTGACGGAAGGCCGGCTCGAGCGCGCGTTTCCGGAATTCCGCCCGTTGCTCGCGGACTGCCGTTTCTATAATTGCCATCATCTGCAAGAGCCCGGCTGCGCGATTCTCGAAGCCGTCGCCGATGGCCGCATTGCGCCGTCGCGGCATGCGCTTTACGCGCAACTCGTACACGAGGCGAGCCAGATCGTCCGCTGACCCTACGGCGGACGAAAGGCGGCCGGCCCGGCCTTTTACCGACAGGAGCCGCGATGCGTTTCAGGGCCCCCGATCTCGCGACCGCGCAGCACTGGGCGAACGTACTGCAGGTCGCCGGCATCGGTTGCGAGCTGCATAACTGCTACGCGACCGGCGCGCTCGGCGGCTTGCCGGCCGATGCGTGCGCACCCGAGCTGTGGCTGGACGACGAGCGTGACGACGCGCTCGCGCGGCGGCTCCTCGATGCCGCGTCGCACGGCCCGTCGAGCGGTGCGGCGCCGTGGCGCTGCCGCCAGTGCGGCGAGGCACTCGAGGCGCAGTTCACCTGCTGCTGGCAATGCGGCGCCGTACGCGATCCGCTCGACGACTGAACGCCCTGCGCTGTCGCACAGCAAAAAGGCCGGCATCGAGCCGGCCTTCTCATTTCATCGGGTGCCGCGGTAACGCGTCATGAGCGTCATGACACCCACACCGCCAGCGTCAGCATCAGCAGCAGGATCATCCACAGGATCACCGCGCGCCACACCAGGCCGACCGCCGACTGCAGCGTGCGCGGCGTGCAGTCGTCACCGACCGTCAGCGGGCCGCTGTCGCCGACCGCCAGCGCGTCGAGGCTCGACGGTTCCGCGAGCGGCCCCGCGAGGCGCGCGCCGAGCGCGCCGCTACCGGCCGCGAGCAGCACACCGTCGTTCGGGTCGGGCCACTGGCGCGTGTGATTGCGCCACGCGTAGATCGCGTCCTCGAAGTTGCCGACGATCGCGAAGCCGAGCGCGGTCAGTCGCGACGGAATCCAGTCGATCACGAAGAACGCGCGCTGCGCGAACGTCGAGAACGCGGCCGTGCGATCGTCGCCCGGCGTCGACCAGCTGCGCGCGAGATATTCGGAGATACGGTACAGCACCGCGCCGGCCGGCCCGATCGGCAGCACGTACCAGAAGAACACGCCGAACACGTGGCGATGCGATGCAACGACCGCATGAATCAGCGTATGGCGGACGATTTCGCCGACCGGCATGTCGACCGTGTCGACGCCCGTCCATTCGCGCAGGACCTCGCGCGCGCGCGGCACGTCGTCGTTGTTGAGCGCGAGATGGATGTCGGTGAAGTAATGGCTGAACTGGCGGAAGCCGAGCGTGAAATACACGACGACGACGTTCCAGATGAACGCGAGCACGAAGCTCACCTTGTACAGCAGGAAGTAGATCAGCGCGACGACCAGCACCCACGGCAGCACGACCGCGAGCCATGCGAGCACGCCATGTTTTTGCTTGCCGGCGTCCAGGCCATGCGCGACGGTTTCCGCATGAAACTGGAACAGTGCGAACACCGGATTGCTCGGCGACAACGCGCGGACCTGTTCGATGATGAGAGCGAGGAGAACCGAAAAGAAAGTCATGCGTGGCGCCGTCTTCGGAGTTATGTCATTTTTTGCATAACGATAGCACAGCGTAAGCAGCGCATGGCTGCCGGTGCGACGGGTCGGGCGCCGGCCGTGCGCGCGGGACCGGGCGCGAGGTTATCCGGCTGCCAAGAAGCGGTACAGATTGCGCAACATGCCGGCAGTTGCGCCCCAGATGAAGTAATGCCCGGTTGATTCGCCATTGGGATAGGGCATCGCAAAAAAACGACGCTCGCCGCCTTCCCAGCGGAACACGCGCACCTGGTGGTTCGCGGGACTCATCAGGAACGCGAGCGGCACCTCGAAAATCTCGGCGACTTCGAACGTATCGGCCTGCACGGTGAACGGCGGATGCACGAGCGCCACGACGGGCGTCACGCGGAAGCCGGTTCCCGTCAGGTAGTCGGGCAACGCGCCGAGCACTTCGACGGGTTCGGCAGCCAGTCCGATTTCTTCCTTCGCCTCGCGCAACGCCGTTGCGGTCGCATCGCGGTCGAACGGCTCCCGGCGGCCGCCGGGGAAGCTGATTTGTCCGGCATGATCGTTCAGGTGATCGGCGCGCTGCGTCAGCAGCACGGTGAGACCGGTCTCGCGCACGACGAGCGGCACGAGCACGGCGGCGCTGCGCGGATCGACGCCCTCCTGCAATCGCACTTCGTCGGGTTCGACGCTCCATTCGAGCGTTCGCGCAAACCGCTCGCGCAACCCGGGCGGCGTCATCAGCCGGGCATCGAGGGACGGCAGGCCGGCGCCGGTGCCTTCGACCGGCAGCACTTCGGGATCAATGATGGGGCGGCGATTCAATGGGGCTCTCGGGTTCGTGACGTATCGAGCATATTGTCGCGCCAGAATGAAAAAAGCACCCGGGTGGGTGCTTTTTCCTTACAGCTCTTACTCTTGGGAAGCTGCTGCGGTGCGATCCTTCGACACCAGCTTTTCCTTGATTCGAGCCGACTTGCCCGAACGCTCGCGCAGGTAGTAAAGCTTTGCACGACGCACATCACCGCGACGCTTCACGACGATGCTCGCCAGCAGCGGCGAGTAGGTCTGGAACGTACGCTCGACGCCTTCGCCCGACGAAATCTTGCGGACGATGAAGTTCGAGTTCAGGCCACGGTTGCGAATCGCGATCACGACGCCTTCGTAAGCCTGAACGCGCTTGCGGTTACCTTCAACCACGTTCACGTTCACGATCACCGTGTCGCCCGGGGCGAATTCGGGGATCGTCTTGCCGGCGAGCGCGCGCTCGATCTCTTCCTGCTCAAGTTTTGCAATCAGATTCATCACTGACTCCTAAAGCCATCTTGTCGGCGTTTGCACCCGCCCGTTTCCAGGCCCGGCCCCGATAGAGGATGGATTTACATCAGGCGCCGCGCACGCATGCACGGCACCGCCATTTCCCGCCCGCGACGCCGCCTCAGGAGGCGTTCTTCGCTTCGCGTGCGAGGTTCGCAAGCCACGCCTCGTCGGCCCGGCTCAACAACTTCTCGCGGCGCGCCCGGACGATCAGGTCCGGCCGCTTCCGCAACGTATTCTTCAATGCTTCCTGGCGCCGCCACTTCTCGATCTCGGCATGATGCCCGCCGAGCAGCACGTCCGGCACGCGCATCCCCTCGTATTCCTCGGGGCGCGTGTAGTGCGGACAATCGAGCAGCCCGTCGGCGAAGCTATCCTGCACGGCCGACTGCGCATCGTTCAGCACACCGGGCAACAGTCGCACGACGGCATCCATCATCGCCATCGCCGGCAGTTCGCCGCCGGACAGAACGAAATCGCCGAGACTGATTTCCTCGTCGACACAACGATCGAGCAGCCGCTGATCGATCGCCTCGTAGCGGCCGCACAGCACGATTACACCGGGCTCCTGCGCCATCCGCACCGCACGTTCGTGCGTGAACGGCGCACCTTGCGGCGACATCATCACCACACGCGTGCTCGCGACACCCTGCTCCGCCTGCGCTGCTTTCGCAGCACCGATCGCGGCCTCGAGCGGCCTGGCCAGCATCACCATGCCGGGACCACCGCCGTACGGACGATCATCGACCGTGCGGTAGTTGTCCGTCGTGAAATCACGCGGGTTCCAGGTGCGCAACCCGAAGCGCTCCTGCTTCACGGCCCGGCTGGTGATACCCCAGTCGGTCAGTGCGCGGAACATTTCGGGAAAGAGCGTGACGACGTCGAACTGCACCGCGCCCTGCGTAACCTGGTTCATTAGTAATCGGCTTCCCAGTCGACGACGATGCGACGTGCTGCCTGATCCACCGTCTTGACGTAAACGCCGACAAACGGAATCAGCCGTTCGTCGGTGGTCGGCTGACCATCCTTGCCGACTGCCGGATACGCGACGCGCATGATCGAATGCACGCCGTTGTCGATCATCCCGCTCACCGTCCCGAGCGCCACCGATTGCTCGTTGACGACTTCGAGACCGATCAGGTCGACCCAATAGAATTCGTCCGCGTCCAGTGCCGGGAAATCTTCCCGGCGCACGAACACGCGAAAGCCGCGCAAAGCCAGTGCGGCATCGCGGTCGCTGACACCCGCGGATTGCGCGACGACAGTGTCGCCGTGCGTCTTCGACTGCAGGATGCGGGCGGACAACCGCTCCCCACCCCGTTCCAGCCACCAGCGGCGCGCGTTGAGCAGCGCATCGCCGCCGCGACCGGCGTCGGCGTGCGTCGCCACCTTGACCCAGCCCTTCAGGCCATAGGCGTCGACCACCGCCCCGACCTCGACAGCATCGTCGGGCCAGGCTTGCACCGCTTCGAGACTGCCCTGCTCGGCAGCCGTACCGGCGCCCGCGACAGTGTCGCGCTCGACCGGTTTGCGGACGAATGCGCCAAACGACGCTCGCCCGCGCTTTGCGTTACCGGAATCGTGACCGGACATCAATGCTCCTTGCAGCCGGCACGACCGGCACACCGCGCCATGTTAGGCAGCCGGTTGCGCCTTTTGCGCTTCCTTCACGAGACGCTGGACGGTCGGCGACAGTTGCGCGCCAACACCTTGCCAGTACGTCAGACGATCCTGAGCGATACGGAGCGATTCGCCCTTCGTGGCGACCGGGTTGTAGAAGCCGACGCGTTCGATGAAGCGGCCGTCACGACGGTTGCGCGAATCGGTAGCAACGATGTTGTAGAACGGGCGCTTCTTCGAGCCGCCGCGAGCCAGACGGATGATAACCATATGAAATCCTTCGGGAAAACCGGGTTCGAAACTACTGAAACGTGCGATTATAGCCGGAAACCAAAGCCACAACAAACACTTACGCGCAAAAATTCCACGGGGGCCCTGTTCGCCGGGCATACAATCATTGTGTCCACGACGCTCCCCGCCGCCATGCCGCTCTCTCGCGTCGCTCCGGCGCGCCCCGCGCAGCACCGTCTCGCGGGCCTGCTGGCCGGCATCGTCACCTGCATTGCCGCCACCGCGGCTTGCGCCGCACCGCCGGTGGGCGAACTCGTCGTGCCGCCGGGCTTCCACGTCGACGTGCTGACCGACGCCGTGCCGAGCGCCCGCGAAATGGCGTGGTCGCCGCGCGGCATCCTGTATGTCGGCTCGCGGAAAGGCCGCGTACATGCGCTCGTGATGCATGAGGGCCGGATCACGGCCCGCTACGTGATCGCAACGGGGCTCGACATGCCCGTCGGCGTCGCGTATCGCGATGGCGCCCTCTATATCTCCGCCGTGTCGCGCATCCTGCGCGTGGACCACATCGACGATCAGCTCGCGAGGCCGCCGGCGCCGGCGGTCGTGACGGACGCGCTGCCGGCCGATCATCACCACGGCTGGAAATTCATCGCGTTCGGCCCCGACGGCAAACTGTACGTTCCGACGGGCGCACCATGCAACGTGTGCGTCGCCGATCGCGACCGCTACGCGATCATCGCACGCATGAACGCCGACGGCAGTGGCCGCGAAGTGTTCGCCCGCGGCGTGCGCAATACCGTCGGCTTCGCATGGCATCCCGATTCGGGCGAGCTGTGGTTCACCGACAACGGCCGCGACTTGATGGGCGACGACGTGCCCGACGACAAACTCAATCGCGCGCCGCGCGCGGGCCTCGATTTCGGTTTCCCTTACTGCCACGGCGGCGATACGCCCGACCCCGAATTCGGAAGCGCCGACGCGTGCCGCCGCTATGTGCCGCCCGCGCTGAAACTCGGCGCGCACGTCGCGGCACTCGGCATGCGCTTCTATACCGGGCCGATGTTTCCGGCGTCGTATCGCAACAACATCTTCATTGCCGAGCACGGCTCGTGGAATCGCAGCACGAAGGTCGGCTACCGCGTGATGCGGGCGGTGGTGTCGGCCGACGGCACCCACGCGCGCGAGACGCCGTTCATCACGGGCTGGCTGCGCGCGAACGGCACCGTGTGGGGACGCCCTGCCGACGTACTGCCGCTGCCGGACGGCTCGCTGCTCGTCAGCGACGACTACGCCGGCGCGATCTACCGCGTCACCTATGCGGCACCTTGACGCAGGCGACGGGTGACCGGGCCCGACCCGGCGTCGTAGAATGCGTGCCGGGCCGAGCGCCCCGCACCGGCCTGCCGGCCGCCATGCCAACGATAATCCGCCGCCATCCATGTCCAGCAGCACCGCACCGTCCCGCCGCTTTCGCTCCAAGACGCTCACCGCCGGCCTCGCGTTCCTGCTCGGTTCGCTCGGCGCGCATCGCTTCTACCTGTACGGCTTTCGCGACGTGTACGGCTGGGCGCATCTGCTCGCGACGATCGTCGGGATCCCGGGTTTCCTGCTGCTCGTCGCGACCCAGCGCACCGCCGGCCTCGGCTGGTGGCTCGCCGTGCCGGGCGCGATCTCGCTGCTGGCGGCGTTTCTCGCCGCGCTCGTCTATGGCCTGCGGCCCGACGAGAAATGGGACGCGCAGTTCAATGCCGATACGGGCAAGCACAGCCGGTCGGGCTGGACGGTGATCTTCATCGTGATCTTCTCGCTGCTGATCGGTGCGTTCCTGCTGATGACCGCGCTCGCGCTGTCGTTCCAGACGTATTTCGAATCGCAGGTCGAAGCGGCGAAGCAGATTTCGCAGTAAGCGCCGCGCGCGCGCCGGTCAGAACAGGCTCAACTGGAAGTCGTCGCGCTGCTTCACGCCGGTTGCGACCTTCGCCGTGCGCTGCACCGGCGCCCCGGCCGCCGGCGCCCCACGAAACTGCGACAGGTCGAGAATACCGTTCGTGCGCTCGTTGAGCCCCAGCCGCTTGACCGCCTGACGGAACCGCTGCCGCAACAGGTCGGCCCAGATCCCCTCGCCCTTCATCCGTTTCGAAAAATCGGCGTCGTAGTCCTTCCCGCCGCGCATGTCGCGCACGCGGTTCATCACGCGCTCCGCACGGTCGGGGAAATGCGCCGAAAGCCAGTTCTTGAACAGCGGCGCGACCTCCCACGGCAGCCGCAGCACGATGTAGCTCGCATGCGTCGCACCGGCTTCCGCACAGGCTTCCAGCACGCGCTCCATGTCCGGCTCGGTGACGAACGGGATCATCGGTGCAATGCTCACCCCCACCGGCACGCCGGCGTCGCGCAGCGCGCGGATCGTGCGCAGCCGGCGCGCGGGCGTCGCCGCACGCGGCTCGAGTGTGCGCGCGAGATCGGCGTCGAGCGTCGTGATCGTGACCGCGGCCATCACCTGCCCGCGTTCGGCCATCGGCGCGAGCAGATCGAGATCGCGCTCGATCAGCGACGATTTCGTGATCGCGGCGAACGGCAGCCCGCGATCGTGCATCACCTGGATCACGCTGCGCGTGATGCGCAGATCGCGCTCGACCGGCTGGTATGCGTCGGTATTGACGCCGAGCGCGATCGGCTCCGGCACGTAACGCTTGCGCGAAATCTCGCGCTCGAGCAGTTCGGCCGCGTTGACCTTCGCATAGATCCGGCTCTCGAAATCGAGCCCCGGCGACAGGCCGAGATAGCTGTGGGTCGGCCGCGCAAAGCAATAGATGCAGCCATGCTCGCAGCCGCGGTACGGATTGAGCGACACGCTGAACGGAATGTCCGGCGACTGGTTGTGCGTGAGGATGCTCTTCGCGCGCTCCTCGAACACTTGCGTGCGCAGCACGGCCGGCAGATCTGCATCGTCCGATTCGTGCGTCCAGCCGTCGTCGACCGCTTCGCGCAGCGCCGTTTCATAGCGCCCCTGGAGATTGTCGACCGCACCGCGCCCCTTGCGGGGCGCGGGCGGCGCTATCGGAAATTCGTTGTCGGACAGACCGTCCATGCGCTCACCCATTCGTCTGCACCCAATACTGTACATTTATACAGTATTGGGTGCAGCGTGCCAAGGGCGAGATAAAGGGTCCGACAAGGGTCCGACAGACGCGCGACGGCAGCCCGGCAACGGGCCGCGGCCGCGGTCATTCGCCGACCGAAATCGTCAGCGTCTCCTTGATTTCCTCCATCACGACATAGCTCTTCGACTGCACCGCGCCGGGCAGTTGCAGCAGGATGTCGCCGAGCAGCTTCCGATAGTCGGCCATTTCACCGATGCGCGCCTTGATCAGGTAGTCGAAATCGCCCGACACGAGATGGCATTCGAGCACCTCGTCGATCTTCATCACTTCGCGGCGGAACTGCTCGAACATGTTGCCGCCCTTGTGGCCGAGCGTGATCTCGACGAACACCAGCAGTGCCGCGCCGAGCTGCCCCGGATCGACACGCGCGTGGTAGCCCGTAATCACGCCGTCGCGCTCCATGCGCCGCACGCGTTCGATGCACGGCGTGACGGTCAGCCCGACCTGCTCCGCGAGGTCCTTCATCGCCATGCGGCCGTCGTCCTGGAGCAGTTTGAGGATGCGTCGGTCGAGCTTGTCGAGCGAGCGTACTGGCTGACGTTGCGTTCTCATTTGTTTATTCTGAAAACCTGAAAAATACGATAACAAAACCTACACATTCGACAATACCATAGCTCAAAAAACTAGATCAGCTAGAGGTTACACGGAGCCGCAGGTGCGCCCGGCCTCGACCTGGTTTCTTCCATCTGGAGCAGCTATGCGAGTCGTCATTCTGGGCAGCGGTGTGGTGGGCGTGGCAAGCGCGTATTACCTCGCGCGCGCCGGTCATGAAGTCACGGTGATCGACCGGGAAGCCGGCCCGGCGCTCGAAACCAGCTTCGCGAACGCAGGCCAGATCTCGCCCGGCTACGCGGCGCCGTGGGCGGCGCCCGGCGTCCCGCTGAAGGCCGTCAAATGGATGTTCGAGAAGCACGCGCCGCTCGCGATCCGCCTCGACGGCACGCGCTTCCAGCTCCAGTGGATGTGGCAGATGCTGCGCAACTGCACGCCCGAGCGCTATGCGGTCAACAAGGGCCGCATGGTGCGCCTCGCCGAATACAGCCGCGACTGCCTGCAGGCATTGCGCGCCGACACCGGCATCCAGTACGAAGGTCGCACGGGCGGCACGCTGCAACTGTTCCGCACGCAGCAGCAACTCGACGGCGCAGCGAAGGACATCGCGGTGCTGCGGGAAGCGAACGTGCCGTTCGAACTGCTGTCGCCGGCCGAGCTCAAGAACGCCGAGCCGGCACTCGCCGCCGTGTCGCACAAGCTGACGGGCGGCCTGCGCCTGCCGGGCGACGAAACGGGCGACTGCCAGCTGTTCACGACGCGCCTCGCGGCGCTCGCGGAATCGCTCGGCGTGAAGTTCCGCTACAACACGCCGATCGACGCGCTCGCGATCGCGGGCGGCAAGATCGCCGGCGTGCAGTGCGGCAGCGAGACGGTGCGCGCCGATGCGTACGTCGTCGCGCTCGGCTCGTACTCGACCAGCTTCGTCTCGAACCTGATGAAGATCCCGGTCTATCCGCTGAAGGGCTATTCGATCACCGCGCCGATCGTCAATCAGGCGGCTGCCCCGGTGTCGACCGTGCTCGACGAAACCTACAAGATCGCGATCACGCGCTTCGACGACCGCATCCGCGTCGGCGGCATGGCCGAGATCGTCGGCTTCGACAAGAACCTGCGCGCGGCGCGCCGCGAAACGCTGGAAATGTGCGTGAACGATCTGTTCCCGGGCGGCGGCGACACGTCGAAGGCGACGTTCTGGACGGGCCTGCGTCCGATGACGCCGGACGGCACGCCGATCGTCGGCCGCACGCCGGTGTCGAACCTGTTCCTGAACACCGGGCACGGCACGCTCGGCTGGACGATGTCGTGCGGCTCCGGCCAGTTGCTCGCCGATCTGATCTCGGGCAAGAAGCCGGCGATCCAGGCCGACGACCTGTCGGTCCATCGCTACCTGAAAGACGTGGGCGGCCAGACGCGCCCGGCCTACGCATAAGTCAGGACGGCCCACGGCGACGCGGGCCCGTTGCATCAGCGAGAAAGGCGCCCCGAGGGCGCCTTTCTCGTTTCGGCGACTGCGACAGTCCGTGCCGACGCGGCTCGAGACTTCAGTCAGCGTGCGCGTGCTCTCTTCGCCGTCGAACCGACGCTGCCGGTCCGCCCGAGTGCGTGACGATGGACTGCGCAACGCACGGTACGATGACGGCCCCTCTCGGCGAACGCCGCGCGCCCCTCTCCAGCGATGCCACAACAAAAAAGGGGCGCTCATCGCGCCCCTTCGTGCTGCATGCTTACCGCCGAAGCGTCACACCGTATCAGCCGAGCTCGTTCACGAGTTCCGGCACGAGCGCGAACAGATCGCCGACGAGGCCATAATCGGCCACGCTAAAGATCGGCGCTTCCGGATCCTTGTTGATCGCGACGATCACCTTCGAATCCTTCATGCCGGCCAAGTGCTGGATCGCACCCGAGATGCCCACCGCGATGTACAGCTGCGGCGCGACGATCTTGCCGGTCTGGCCGACCTGGTAGTCGTTCGGCACGTAGCCGGCGTCCACCGCGGCGCGCGACGCGCCCAGTGCTGCCGACAGCTTGTCCGCCAGCGGCTCCAGTACCTTCGTGTAGTTCTCGCCGCTGCCCAGACCGCGGCCGCCCGACACGATGATGTTGGCCGACGTGAGTTCCGGACGGTCCAGCTTCGTCACTTCACGGCTCACGAACTGCGACTTGCCTGCGTCTGCGGCCGCTTCGATCTTGTCGACCGATGCGCTGCCGCCTTCGGCTGCCACCGGATCGAAACCCGTTGCACGCACCGTGATGACCTTGATCGGATCGCTCGACTGCACCGTCGCGATCGCGTTGCCTGCGTAGATCGGGCGCTCGAACGTGTCGGCCGAATCGACTGCCGTGATGTCCGAGATCTGCGCGACGTCTAGCTTCGCGGCGATACGCGGCGCGATGTTCTTGCCGTACGCGGTCGCCGGCGCGAGGATGTGCGAGTAGTCCTTCGCGATGTTCAGCGCGGTCGCCTCGACGTTTTCCGCCAGGCCCGCGGCCAGTTGCGGCGCGTCGGCCAGCAGGACCTTCGACACGCCTGCGATCTTCGCTGCCGCGTCGGCTGCTGCTTGTGCATTGTGGCCCGCGACCAGCACGTGGATGTCGCCGCCAATCTTCGCTGCCGCCGCCACCGTGTTCAGCGTCGCGGCCTTGATCGACGCGTTGTCGTGTTCTGCAATCACCAGAATCGTCATTTCTTTCCGCTCCCTCTTACAGCACCTTGGCTTCGGTCTTCAGCTTCTCGACCAGCGTCTTCACGTCCGGCACCTTCACGCCGGCTGCGCGCTTCGGCGGCTCGACGACCTTCAGCGTCTTCAGACGCGGCGCGACGTCCACGCCCAGGTCTTCCGGCTTCACCGTTTCCAGCGGCTTCTTCTTCGCCTTCATGATGTTCGGCAGCGTCACGTAGCGCGGCTCGTTCAGGCGCAGGTCGGTCGTGACCACCGCCGGCAGCGTCAGCGACAGCGTTTCCGCGCCGCCGTCGACTTCACGTGCGACCGTGGCCTTGCCATCGGCGATCGTGACCTTCGACGCGAACGTCGCTTGCGGCAGGCCAGCCAGCGCAGCCAGCATCTGGCCCGTCTGGTTCGAATCGTCGTCGATCGCCTGCTTGCCGAGGATCACCAGTTGCGGCTGCTCCTTGTCGACCAGCGCCTTCAGGATCTTCGCGACGGCCAGCGGCTCGACGCTGTCGTTCGACTCGACGAGGATCGCGCGATCGGCGCCGATCGCCAGCGCCGTGCGCAGCGTTTCCTGCGCTTGCGTCACGCCCACCGATACCGCGATCACTTCGGTCGCGACGCCCGCTTCCTTCAGGCGCACCGCTTCTTCAACGGCGATTTCGTCGAACGGGTTCATCGACATCTTCACGTTCGCGATGTCGACGCCCGTGTTGTCCGACTTCACGCGGACCTTCACGTTGTAATCGACCACTCTTTTCACTGGCACCAGGATTTTCATGCACACGCTCCAAAGTTACGAATACGACCAGAGGCCATTCTATAGCGAGGCCTCATGACTGCGCGGCCAAGCAGACCCATCCATCATGGCTATCGAGGATAGCGCTCCTCGATGGCGCGCCGGCAATAGCGAACGGTCGTTCTATTTTAAAAGAGAAAAAACCCGGACGCAAAGCCCGGGTTTTCGATCATCGACTCTAATCGTCGCCGGGCGCGCCCTGTACCTCGGGTTGCTTTCGCGTTACTTACCAGGCAGCGATGACCGCGCCGCCGAATTTCTGTTCGATGAACTGCTTCACTTCCGCGGAATGGTAGGCCGCGACCAGCTTCGCGACCCACGGCTTGCTGCGGTCGCCCTCGCGAATCGCGAGAATGTTCGCGTACGGGCCGCTCGGGCCCTCGATCGCGATCGCGTCCTGTTTCGGTTTCAACCCTGCTTCCATCGCGTAGTTGGTGTTGATCGCCGCCACATCGACGTCGCCGAGCGAGCGCGGGATCTGCGCCGCATCGAGCTCGACGATCTTCAGCTTGCGCGGATTGTCGACGATGTCGAGCGGCGTTGCCTTCAGCCCGGCATCCGCGCGCAGCTTGAGCAGCCCCTGCTTCTGCAGCAACAGCAGCGCACGGCCGCCGTTGGTCGGATCGTTCGGCACCGCGATGCGCGCGCCGGGATTCAGCTCGGCCAGCGACTTCACCCGCTTCGAATAGATGCCCATCGGGAACGTGACGGTTTCCGCGACCTTGATCAGCTTGTAGCCGCGATCCTTCACCTGCGCCTGCAGATACGGATCGTGCTGGTAGCTGTTCGCGTCGAGATCGCCCGATGCGAGCGCCGCGTTCGGCTGCACGTAATCGGAGAACTCGACGACACGGATATCGAGGCCGCTCCTGGCCGCGACCTTCTTCACCACTTCCATGATCTGCGCGTGCGGGCCGCCCGTCACGCCGACCTTGATGGTTTCGGCCTGCGCGTGCGCGCTCGCGAACAGCGCGGCCGCGCCAAGTGCGGCCGCGAATTTCAGCATGAAGCGTCGTTGCATCGTCTCCCCCAACGGATGAATGTCGTTTTTACTTGTGGCTCAGCCGGCGCACGAGCCAGTCGCCGAATGATTGCACGATCTGCACGAACACGATCAGGATCGCGACGACCGTCCACATCACTTCCGGCAGATAGCGCTGGTAGCCATAACGGATCCCGAGATCGCCGAGCCCGCCGCCGCCGATCGCACCGGCCATCGCCGAATAGCCGACGAGCGACACGAACGTGATCGTCAGCCCCGCGACGATGCCGGGCAGCGACTCGGGCAGCAGCACCTTGAATACGATCTGCGACGTGGTCGCGCCCATCGACTGCGCGGCTTCGATCAGCCCGCGATCGACCTCGCGCAGCGCGGTCTCGACCAGTCGCGCGACGAACGGCGCGGCCGCGAGCGTCAGCGGCACGACCGCCGCGGCCGTGCCGATCGACGACCCGGTGACGAGCCGCGTGAACGGAATGACCGCGACCAGCAGGATGATGAACGGCGTCGAGCGCACCGCGTTCACGAGGCCGCCGAGCACGCGATTCACGCCGAGGTTCTGCAACACGCCCTGGCGGTCGGTCAGGTACAGCAGCACGCCGAGCGGCAGCCCGACGAGCGCGCCGACCGCCCCCGAGATGCCGACCATGATCAGCGTCTCCCAGAACGACTGCACGAACATATCGAACATCTCACTCAACATACGAAAGCTCCTCTACCACCACACCTTGCTCGCGCAGGAACGCGAGCGCCTGCCCGACCTTGCCCGGTTCGCCGCCCGCGAGCACCGCGAGCGATCCGAACGCCTGCCCCTGGATCTCGTCGATCTGCCCGTGCAGGATGTTGAAATCGAGTTCGTACCGGCGGATCGTCTCCGACAGGATCGGCTGGTCGACACCCGAGCCGGTGAACGCGAGCCGCAGCAAATGCCCGCTGCCCGTCTTCAGCCGCTCGGCCACGCGCGCCTTCATCGCGGGCGGCAGCTCCTGGGCGATCACGTCGCCGATCAGCGCGCGCGTCACTTCGTGATGCGGCTGCAGGAATACGTCGATCACGCGGCCTTCTTCGACCACGCGGCCCGCGTCGAGCACCGCCACGCGATCGCACACCTGCTTGATCACTTCCATCTGGTGGGTGATCAGCACGATCGTCAGGCCGAGTTCGCGGTTGATGCGCTTCAGCAGGTCGAGGATCGAGCGGGTGGTCTCGGGGTCGAGCGCCGACGTCGCCTCGTCCGACAGCAGCACCTTCGGCTTGCTCGCGAGCGCGCGGGCGATGCCGACGCGCTGCTTCTGGCCGCCGCTGATCTGCGCCGGATAGCGATCCTTCTGCGCGGACAGGCCGACCAGGTCGAGCAGCGGCAACACGGCCGCCTCGATCTCGGCACGGCTCGCGCCGGCCAGTTCGAGCGGCAGCGCGACGTTGTCGAACACCGTGCGCGACGACAGCAGGTTGAAGTGCTGGAAGATCATGCCGATCTCGCGGCGCGCCTCGCGCAGCGCGCCGGCCGGCAGCAGCGTGAGATCGCGCCCGCCGACGACGACGTTGCCTTCGGTCGGCCGCGTGAGCAGGTTGATGGTGCGCACGAGCGTGCTCTTGCCGGCGCCGCTTCGGCCGATGATGCCGAACACTTCGCCCTGGGGAATCGTCAGATTGACGTTGTGCAATGCGTCGACCCAGCCGGTCGGCCCGGGAAAACGCTGCGACAGATTGCGTAATTCGATCATGTAAACAGAACGGCGGCCGACTGGCGAACAGCCCGCCAGTCGGCCGCCGATGGATCTGGAATAGCCGGCGATTTTACCGCAAACCCCTCATTCCCCTTAATAATCGATTTCGATCTTTTCATAACCAGACGAAATTAGAGGAGTGCTGCGGGCCGCCTCCGAAGCGCCGCGACTATGATCCGGAACACCGATACCAACCAACAGGGGACCGCCAGATGACCGCCACCACCACGCCGGCCGCCGCGCCGGCCACCGCAGCACCGGGCCCGATGTGGCCGCCTGCCCCGCTGATGGGGCGGCTGCGCACCGCCGACGGCCTCGAACTGGCGTCGTACCGCTGGCCGGCCGGCGACGGCACAGCGCCGCCGCGCGCGACGATCGCACTCGTGCACGGCCTCGCCGAGCATGCGGGCCGTTATGCCGCGCTCGCGGCCAGACTGAACGCGGCCGGCATTGACGTGCTCGCGATCGATCTGCACGGGCACGGCCAGTCGCCCGGCAAACGCGTGTGGGTCGAGCGTTTCGACGGTTACCTGAACGATGCGGATGCACTGGTTGCCGAAGCGGCCCGCGGCAATACGCCGCTCTTCCTGATGGGACACAGCATGGGCGGCGCCGTCGCGGCGCTGTATGCGATCGAACGCGTGCCTGCGCGCGGTCATGCGCTGGCGGGCCTCGTGCTGTCGAGCCCGGCGCTGGCACCCGGCCGCGACGTGCCGCGCTGGATGCTCGCGATGAGCCGCTTCATCAGCCGCGTGTGGCCGACCTTCCCCGCGATCCGGATCGACGCGGCGCTGCTGTCGCGCGATCCGGCCGTCGTCGCGGCCAATCGCGCCGACCCGCTCGTGCACCACGGCGCGGTGCCGGCGCGCACCGGCGCCGAAATCCTCGACGCGATGGCCCGCATCGAGCATGGCCGCGGCGCGCTGCGCGTGCCGGTGCTGGTCTATCACGGCACCGAGGACAAGCTGACCGAACCCGACGGCAGCCGCACGTTCGGCGCCCGTGTCGGCTCGCCCGATCGCACGCTGACGTTATACGAAGGCGGCTTCCACGAAACGATGAACGACCTCGAGCGCGATCGCGTGATCGACGCGCTGGTGGCGTGGATTCTCGCGCGGGTGCCGGCGGGGTAAACGCGCGCCGCCCGCTGCCGGTCAGATGCCGGTCAGATGCCGGCCAGCACGCGCAGGTGCGCGACGACGCTGCGTCCGAGTGCCGACAGGTTGTAGCCGCCCTCGAGACAGCTCACGATGCGGCCCTGCGCATGCCGGCGCGCGACGTCGACGACCTGGGCGGTCAGCCATTCGAAATCGGCTTCCACGAGACCGAGATTGCCGATGTCGTCCTCGCGATGCGCGTCGAAACCGGCCGACACGAACAGCATTTGCGGCTTGAACGCGTCGAGGCGCGGCAGCCAGAACATGTCGACCGCCTCGCGGATCGCCATCCCGTTGCTGCGCGCCGGCATCGGCAGGTTGACCATGTTCGGCGCCTGATGGTCGACGCCCGAGAACGGGTACAACGGATGCTGGAAGAAGCTGCACATCAGCACGCGCTCGTCGTTCGCGAACGCGGCTTCGGTGCCGTTGCCGTGGTGCACGTCGAAATCGATGATCGCGACGCGTTCGAGCCCGTGGACGTCGAGCGCATGTCGTGCAGCAATTGCAATGTTGTTGAAGAAACAGAAGCCCATCGCACGCGCGGGTTCCGCGTGATGGCCGGGCGGGCGAACGCCGCAGAATGCGTTCGCGTAGCGGCCCTCGATCACCGCGTCGGTAGCAGCGATCGCGGCGCCGGCCGCACGCAGCGCGGCGCGCCAGGTGTCGCGGTTCATCAGCGTATCGGGATCGATCTCGACGTAGCCGTCGACGGGCGTCATGCTGCGGATGTAGTCGATATGGGCCTGCGTATGCACGCGGCCCAGCGCGACCTCGCTCGCGAACGGCGCGGTTTCGTGCACGATCAGATCGTCGATGCGGCTAGCGATCAGCTGATCCTGGATCGCCGACAGTCGGGCCGGGCATTCCGGATGCCATTCCCCCATCTCGTGCAGCATGCAATCGGGGTGCGTATAGAAGGCGGTTGCCATAAGCTGTCATCCGCGACGCAGGATGCGCCGCAGGTCTCCATCAATGGTGTCTATCGTCTGCCGCGAATTCGCCGCTAACTTACCACAACGGTGCGCTGCGCCGCCCCGGCACGCAGGATGCGTCGGGTATACTGCGCCGAACCACATCGCCCTGTCCGCCCGCTTCGACATGAATTCCAGCAAGCCTGCCGCCCTTCTCTCCGCACTGTTCCGCGTTCGCGTTCCGCTCGTCGTCACCGCCGTCGCCGCTACGCTGGCCGCCGCGCCTGCCGTCGCGCAGACACAGCCCGCGAAGTCGTCCGGCACGCGCGTCGCGCAGGCGCAACCGGATCAGCCGGCACCGCAAGGCCAGACCTTCGAAGAAGAAATCGTTCCGCAGCGCTATGCGAACAACCCGAAGGTCGATGCGTTCATCGACGAAGTGGCGAGCCGCGACGGCTTCGATCCCGCGAGCCTGCATGCGCTGTTCTCACGCATCAGCTATTCCGCCACCGCCGTGAAGCTCGTGAAGCCCGCGCCGACGCCTTCGGTGAAGAACTGGAGCCTCTATCGCTCGCGCTTCATCGAACCGATCCGCATCAATGCAGGCGTGAAATTCTGGAAGGCGAACCAGGCGACGCTGCAGCGCGCGGCCGAGGAATTCGGCGTGCCACCCGAAGTGATCGTCGGCATCATCGGCGTCGAAACGATCTATGGCCGGTACATGGGCAATTTCCGCGTGCTCGATGCGCTGACGACGCTCACCTTCGACTATCCGGACACGCCGAATCGCGACAGCCGCCAGGCCACGTTCCGCAAGAACCTCGAGGACTTCCTGGTCTGGACGCGCGACAACAAGCTCGACCCGACCACCGTGCTCGGCTCGTACACGGGCGCGATCGGCATCCCGCAGTTCCTGCCGAGCAGCATCCGCGAGTACGCGGTCGACTACGACGGCGCAGGTCACGTCGATCTGCGCAGCAGTCCTGCCGATGCAATCGGCAGCGTCGCGAACTACCTGAAGCAGCATGGCTGGGAAACCGATCGGCCGGTGGTCTGGCGCATCACGCCCGACACGGGCAGCCTCGGCATCGCGCAAGCCGCTGCCGACGGTCAGCCCGAACCGCACTGGGCACTGTCGCAACTGCTGCGTGCCGGCATGACGCTCAACGAGCCGACGGTCAACATCACCACCGAAGCCGGCACGCCGGTCACCGTGGTCGACCTGCCGTCGCCCGGGCGCGCGACCGAATACATGCTCGGCCTGAAGAATTTCTACGTGCTGACGCGCTACAACCGCAGCTTCTTCTATGCACTCACCGTGTATCAGCTCGGTGAAGCCGTGAAGGCGCAAATGGAAGCAAACGGCGCGCTGCCGCTGCCGCCTGCGGACCCGCAGGCGCAGTAAGCGCGGCGCCGCCCAAACGAAAAGCGCCGCTTGTGCGGCGCTTTTTCATTGCATGATCCTGCGCGTGCCGAACGGCTCAGGCAGGAAACACGCCGGTCGACAGATAACGGTCGCCGCGATCGCAGATGATGAACACGATCGTCGCGTTCTCGACCTGGCGCGCGATGCGCATCGCGACTTCGCATGCGCCGCCCGACGAAATGCCGGCGAAGATGCCTTCGACCGCTGCGAGCCGGCGTGCCATGGTCTCGGCGGCCGCCTGGCTCACGCTCTCGACGCGATCGACGCGGCTGCGATCGAAAATCGTCGGCATATAGGCTTCCGGCCACTTGCGGATGCCCGGAATGCGCGAGCCTTCTTCCGGCTGCGCGCCGACGATCTCGATCGCCGGATTCTGTTCCTTCAGGTAGCGCGACGTGCCCATGATCGTGCCCGTCGTGCCCATCGCCGACACGAAGTGCGTGACGCGCCCTTCGGTGTCGCGCCAGATCTCGGGCCCCGTTGTTTCGTAGTGCGCGACGGGATTGTCCGGATTCCCGAACTGATCGAGGATCACGCCCTTGCCTTCGCGCTGCATCTGCTCAGCGAGATCGCGCGCCAGTTCCATCCCGCCCTTTACCGGCGTAAGGATGATTTCGGCGCCGTAAGCGGCCATGCTCTGGCGACGCTCGACCGACAGGTCCTCCGGCATGACCAGCACCATCTTGTAGCCGCGGATAGCCGCGGCCATCGCGAGCGCGATGCCGGTGTTGCCGCTCGTCGCCTCGATCAGCGTATCGCCCGGCTTGATGCGGCCGCGCGCTTCGGCCTTGCTGATCATCGACAGCGCCGGGCGGTCCTTCACGGAACCGGCCGGGTTGTTGCCTTCCAGCTTCGCGAGCACTACGTTGTTGCGTGCGCGAATCTCGTCGTCCGGCAGGCGGACCAGTTGCACGAGCGGGGTGTTGCCGATCGTGTCTTCGATAGTTTTGTAAGCCATGGAGATACCGTGAGTGCGAGGCCGATCAATCGATCGATTGTAAACCAGCGCAGGCACGGACGCCGGCATTCCCCCTTGCGACGATGGAATACGCGGCCCTGACGCGTGACGCCCGTGACTCCCGTGACGATTGCGTGCAGGCAACCTGCACGCAAAAAACCCGCGGCATGCCGCGGGAAGCCGTCGCAACGACGGCGACTGAAGGAGCCTTTTGTCTCGGGTGCGCCGCTTGGGCGCGCTATTTCTGCGCGGTGCGAGCCGGTGCCGCGGCAGCTTTCGCGGCCGCCGGCTTGCCCGCGGCCGGTGCCGGCGTGGCCGAGCCGGCCGCGCCGATCGTCAGCCCTTCCTGCTGAAGGCGCTCGACCGTATGGCCGCCCATGCCTTTCACGCGCGCCGCGAGATCGTCTGCATTCCTGAACGGGCCACGTGCGCCGCGCTCGTCGAGTATCGCCTTGGCCCGCGCGGGACCGATGCCCTTGATGCCGACGAGTGCATCCTCGTTCGCGGTGTTGACGTCGACGGCCGCCCAGGCCGATGCGATCGCGCCGAACATCGCGGCGGCGGCAAACCATTTCCTGATCATGTGCTGGATCTCCGATGAAAACGGTCGGCGGCTGCCGACCGTGAGACCCAGTCTAGCGATGCAACGCGTGCGTTTAAACCTGGCCGGACAGCCAACGCACGTAGCGGTCGACCCCTTCCTGCACCGTCAGGAACGCCGCGTCGTAGCCGGCAGCACGCAGTTTCGTCTGGTCGGCCTGCGTGAAGCACTGATACTTGCCGCGCAGCGCGTCGGGGAACGGCACGTACTCGATCAGCCCTTGCTCGACCTGCTGCGCGAGCGTGAGCGGCGGCAGGTTGTCGAGCGCGCGCAGCGTGTTCACGACCGTCGACGCGATGTCGTTGAACGGCTGTGCACGGCCGGTGCCGAGGTTGAAGATGCCCGACTTCTCCGGATGATCGAAGAAGAACAGGTTCACCTTCGCGACGTCCTCGACCGACACGAAGTCGCGCGTCTGCTCGCCCGGCGCATAACCGTTGTACTCGCCGAACAGCTTGACCTTGCCTTCCGCGCGGAACTGGTTGAAGTTATGGAACGCGACCGAGGCCATGCGGCCCTTGTGCGTCTCGCGCGGCCCGTACACGTTGAAGTAGCGGAACCCGGCGATCTGGCTCTTCGCGCTCGGCAGCACGCGGCGGATCACCTGGTCGAACAGGAACTTCGAATAGCCGTAGACGTTCAGCGGCGCCTCGACCTCGCGCTCCTCGACGAAACGCGTCGAGCCGCCGTAGATCGCCGCCGACGACGCGTACAGGAACTGCGCGCCCTGTGCGAGGCACGCATCGAGTACCGCACGGCTGTAGCGGAAGTTGTTGTCCATCATGTAGCGACCGTCGGTTTCCATCGTGTCCGAACAGGCGCCTTCATGGAACACCGCGCGTACCTTGCCGAAGTCGCCGCGCGCGAAGCGCTCGACGAACTCCGTCTTGTCGAGATAGTCGTCGATTTCGCAATCGACGAGATTGCGGAACTTGTCCGCGCGCGTCAGATTGTCGACCGCAATGATGCGCGACTCGCCGCGCTCGTTGAGCCCCTTGACGATGTTCGCGCCGATAAAACCGGCTGCGCCGGTGACGATGATGGTCATGATCGTTCTGCCTGAAAAATTGCAAGACACACGTGCGGCACGCGCGGCGCGCCGCCGGATGCGCTCAGTGAAACAGTTCGTCGTAGTCTACCGTGGCCGTACCCAGCTTGCCGACCACGATGCCCGCTGCGCGGTTCGCGAGCACGACGGCATCGACGAGCGGCACGCCTGCGCCGAGCATCGTCGCGACCGTCGCGATCACGGTATCGCCCGCACCGGACACGTCGTACACCTCGCGCGCGAGCGCCGGTGCGTGCAGTTCGCCCGTCGCGGAAAAGAGCGTCATCCCCTCTTCCGAGCGGGTGAGCAGCAACGCATCGAGGTCGAGTTCCGCACGCAACTTCGCGACGCGCGCGCGCAGGTCGTCTTCCGAATGCCACTGGCCGACGACTTCGCGCAGCTCGGCGCGATTCGGCGTGATCAGCGACGCGCCGCGATAGCGCGCCCAGTCGCCGCCCTTCGGATCGACGAGCACCGGCTTGCCGGCCGCGCGCGCCTTCTCGATCATCGTCGTCACGTGGGTCAGACCGCCTTTCGCGTAGTCCGACATCAGCACGACGTCGTGCTGCGGCAGCAGCCCATCGAAACGCGCGAGACCGGCGAGCAGTACCTCGTGGGTCGGCGTCGCCTCGAAGTCGACGCGCAGCAGTTGCTGCTGGCGCGCGAGCACGCGCAGCTTGATGGTGGTCGGCAGCGCCGCATCGCGTTCGAGATGCGGCGTCACGCCGCTGCTGTCGAGCAATTCGACGATCCGCTCGCCCGGTTCGTCGCAGCCGACCACGCACAGCAGCCCGGCCTGCGCGCCGAGCGTCACCGCGTTGCGCGCGACGTTGGCCGCGCCGCCGAGCCGCTCTTCGTGACGCTGCACGTGCACGACCGGCACCGGCGCTTCCGGCGAGATGCGGTCGACGTTGCCGAACCAGTAGCGGTCGAGCATCACGTCACCGACGACGAGCACGCGCGAACGTGCGAGCTGCGCGCGCGGAACCGGCACCACTTCGCGAAGGGTAGTCATCGTGCGGTCATCCACGGGAGAGGGACTGGGGATCGACGTGCGGACGCCCGATCGCGTGGTAATCGATGCCGAGTTCGGCCATCGCGTCCGGTTCGTACAGGTTACGCCCGTCGAAGATCACCGGCGCCTTCAGTTCGGCCTTCAGGCGCGCGAAATCCGGGCTCCTGAATTCCTTCCACTCGGTGACGATCACGAGCGCATCCGCGGCGGTCACGGCCGCGTCCTGCGTATCGACGAATTGCAGGCGCGCGAGCGCGTCGGAACCCTCGCCGAGATCGAGTTCGAACACGCGGCGCGCCTCGTCGATCGCGACCGGGTCGTATGCGCGCACGGCTGCGCCGCGTTCGAGCAGCGCGCCGATCAGGCGACGGCTCGGCGCCTCGCGCATGTCGTCCGTATTCGGCTTGAACGCGAGGCCCCACACCGCGAACTCGCGACCGCTCAGATCGGCGCCGAAGCGCTGCTCGATCTTGCCGATCAGCACATCCTTCTGCGCGGAGTTGGCCGCTTCCACGGCTTCCAGGATGCGCAGCGGCTGGCCGTTCTCGCCGGCGGTGCGGATCAGCGCCTGCACGTCCTTCGGGAAGCACGAGCCGCCGTAGCCGACGCCCGCGTACAGGAAGTGATAGCCGATGCGCGGATCGGAGCCGATCCCGCGCCGCACGGCTTCGATGTCGGCACCGACCTTGTCGGCGAGATTCGACATCTCGTTCATGAACGAGATGCGCGTCGCGAGCATCGCATTCGCCGCATATTTCGCGAATTCCGCCGAACGCACGTCCATGTAGATCGTGCGCTCGTGATTGCGGTTGAACGGCGCGTACAGCTTCTTCATCTTCTCGCGCGCGATCGTGCCCGTCTCGTCGTCATCGATGCCGATGATGATCCGGTCCGGGCGCATGAAGTCCTCGACGGCCGCGCCTTCCTTCAGGAATTCAGGGTTCGACACGACCGAGAAGCGATGCGCGACGCTGCCCGCGAGGCCGCGAGCACCCAGTGCCTCGTCGACCACGGCGCGTACGCGCTGCGCGGTGCCGACCGGCACCGTCGACTTGTCGACGATCACCTTGAAACCGGTCATGTGGCGGCCGATGTTGCGCGCGGCCTCGAGTACGTATTGCAGGTCGGCCGAGCCGTCCTCGTCGGGCGGCGTGCCGACCGCGATGAACTGAATCTCGCCGTGCGCGACACTCGCCTCGATGTCGGTCGAGAAGCGCAGGCGGCCTGCCGCGCGGTTGCGCGCGACGATGTCCAGCAGGCCCGGTTCGTGAATCGGCATCCCGCCGTTGTTCAGGATCTCGATCTTGCGCGGATCGACGTCCAGGCAGAACACGTCGTGGCCGATTTCGGCGAGACAGGAGCCCGTGACAAGACCGACATAGCCGGTGCCGATGATGGTGATTTTCATAGATGTTCCGGTACGTCCCGGTAATTGACTAACTTGGCCGTCGGGCCGGACCCGGCGGCAACCGCAGCGCGTCGGCGCCGCACGCCGGGATCAGCCCGGCATTGCAGGTTCGACGCGACGCGGCGCATAGGTTTCCCAGCCGCTGCATCCGGGGCACTGCCAGTAGAAGAGCCGTGCCCGGAAACCGCAATTCTGGCACGTATAGCGTGGCAGATTTTTGGTGCGCTGCTTGATCAGCGCACGCATCATTTCAAGTTCCTTACGGCGCGGCTCGTCGGCCGCCGCGATCTGCGCATCGAGCAGGTGCAGCATGCCGGACAAGTTCGGCGACTTTTCCATCTGCGTACGCGCGAGCGTATGCGCCGCGTCGTGGCCGCGCAAGCCTGCGATATGCTGATAGGCGATATCGAGCAGGTCGTTCGACGGGTAGCGCTCGACGTAGCCCATCAGCAGCTCGGCCCCCTCGACTGCCTTGCCGAGCGCGACGTGCGCCTTCATCAGCTTGTCGGCGACGAGCGGCAGGTAGGCGGGATTCTGCGCTTCGACACGCTTCCAGTGCTCGATCGCGGCTGCAGGGTTACCTGCCGCCTCCGCGGCATCGCCGGACAGGATCGTCGCGCGCACGTTCTGCGGATTCGCAACGAGCGCGAGCTTCAACTGTTCGGCCGCGGCCCCGGCGTCCTTGCGCTGCAGCGCGTCTTGCGCGAGTTCGCAGTGGAACTGCGCGATTTCGGTGCCGAGCGGCTTGTCGCTCATCGATTCGATGCGCTTCGCGGTATCGATCGACTTGTTCCAGTCCTTCTCGATCTCGTAGATCGTCAGCAGCGCGCGCTGCGCGCCCAGCGCGTAGTCGCCGTCGGCGAGTCGATGGAACGATTCCTCGGCACGATCAAGCAGGCCGGCCTTCAGGAAGTCCTGGCCGAGTTCGAACAGCGCATGGTCGCGTTCGTTGACCGGCAGGTCCGTGCGGCTCAGCAGGTTCTGGTGCACGCGGATCGCGCGGTCCGTTTCACCGCGGCGGCGAAACAGGTTGCCCAGCGCGAAGTGCAGCTCGACCGTCTCGGGGTCGAGCTTCGCGACCTCGATGAACGCGTCGATCGCCTTGTCCGGTTGTTCGTTCAACAGAAAGTTCAGGCCGCGGAAATACGATCGCGGCAGGTTGGCGCTCTCCGACAGGAGATTCTTCAGGTCATAGCGTGACGCCGCCCAGCCGAGCGCAAACGCCACCGGAATCGCGAGCAACCACCAGAAATCCAGATCCATGCGAAATATCGAAGCAGAGACGAAAACCGCGCGAGGATCGCGCGGCGTCCGTGTTAAATGACGGGCGGCATCGGCGGCTGGTCGACGACGACCGGAGTTTCGCGCGCCGCGCGCAGATCGCGCTTGATGCGGCCGTTCTCGAGGCGCAGGCGGAAGATCGCCGGCAGCGCGGACAGCAGGCCGGCCAGCAACCCCACGACGAAGAACGCGAGACCGATCAGGATCAGCGGCGCTTGCCATTCATAGCCGGCAAGGAAATTCAGCGTCGCGGTTTGCGTATTGGCCAGTGCGAGCACCAGCAGCAGCACGAACACCAATACCCGGATCAGCCAGACGATAAACTTCATGTAGCCCTCTCTTTGTTGAGGTTTGCCGTGACGCGCGACTCCCCTTCGCGGCGCCGAATCGACCCGTATTGTAAAGGAAGCGTTTCCGCGTCACCGCACATCATTCGGGTGTGCGGGGCCGCCCAGTCGCCTGAAATGAAAAAAGCGCCCGCAAGGGGCGCTTTTTCTTCAGCCTTCGCCGGACGGATTCCGGGCAAACCGAACGACGTTCAACGCTCGTCGTCCGGATCATCAGCTTTCAGCGGCTCGCCGGCGCGGCCGTCGACGCGTTCGCGCAATTCCTTGCCGGGCTTGAAGTGAGGCACGAACTTCTCGGGCACCTGCACTTTCTCCCCCGACTTCGGGTTGCGTCCGACGCGCGCCGGGCGACGGTTGAGGCCGAAGCTGCCGAAACCCCGAATTTCAATGCGATGCCCTTTCGCGAGAGCGTCGGACATCGCATCGAGCATCGTTTTCACCGCGAAATCCGCATCCTTGAGGACAAGTTGCGGAAATCGCAGTGCCAGCTGCGCGACCAACTCGGATTTGGTCATACTTCAGCAGACCTCGTGAGGCTTACTGGTTCTGGCCGTCGAGCTTCGCCTTCAGCAGCGCGCCGAGGTTGGTCGTACCGGTCGCAGCAGCGCTCGAGTCCGACTGCAGGCCGCGGATTGCTTCCTGTTGTTCAGCCGAATCCTTCGCCTTGATCGACAGGTTGATGCCACGCGACTTGCGATCGATGTTGATCACCATCGCGTTGACCTTGTCGCCTTCCTTCAGCACGTTGCGTGCATCTTCGACGCGATCCTGTGCGATTTCCGATGCGCGCAGGTAGCCTTCGATGTCGCCGTTCAGCGTGATGACAGCGCCCTTCGCATCGACCGACTTCACGACGCCGTCGACGATCGAACCCTTGTCGTTCATTGCAACGTAGTTGCTGAACGGGTCGCCTTCGAGTTGCTTGATGCCGAGCGAAATACGCTCCTTCTCGACGTCGATACCGAGCACGATCGCTTCGACTTCGTCGCCCTTCTTGTACTTGCGAACGGCTTCTTCGCCGGCTTCGCTCCACGACAGGTCCGACAGGTGGACCAGGCCGTCGATGCCGCCCGGCAGACCGATGAACACGCCGAAGTCGGTGATCGACTTGATTGCGCCCGTGATCTTGTCGCCCTTCTTGAAGTTGCGGCTGAAGTCATCCCACGGATTCGGCTTGCACTGCTTCATGCCGAGGCTGATACGACGACGGTCTTCGTCGATCTCGAGGACCATGACTTCGACTTCGTCGCCCAGCTGGACAACCTTCGACGGAGCAACGTTCTTGTTGGTCCAGTCCATTTCCGACACGTGAACCAGGCCTTCGATGCCCGATTCCACTTCGACGAATGCGCCGTAGTCGGTGATGTTCGTGACCTTGCCGAACAGGCGCGTGCCCGACGGGTAACGGCGCGAGATGCCTTCCCACGGATCGTCGCCCAGTTGCTTGATGCCCAGCGAGACGCGGTTCTTCTCTTGGTCGAACTTGAGGATCTTCGCGGTGACTTCCTGGCCAACCGACAGAACTTCGCTCGGGTGACGCACGCGACGCCATGCGATGTCGGTGATGTGCAGCAGGCCGTCGATGCCGCCGAGGTCGACGAATGCGCCGTAGTCGGTGATGTTCTTGACCACGCCGTTGACGATCGCGCCTTCCTTCAGCGTCTCGAGCAGCTTCGCGCGCTCTTCGCCTTGCGTTGCCTCGATCACTGCACGACGCGACAGCACGACGTTGTTACGCTTGCGATCGAGCTTGATCACGCGGAACTCGAGCGTCTTGCCTTCGTACGGGGTCGTGTCCTTGACCGGACGCGTGTCGACCAGCGAACCCGGCAGGAACGCGCGGATGCCGTTGACCATCACGGTCATGCCGCCCTTCACCTTGCCGGTGATCGTGCCGGTGACGAGTTCGTTGTTGTCGAGGGCCTTTTCCAGCGACAGCCACGATGCAAGGCGCTTCGCCTTGTCGCGCGACAGGATCGTGTCGCCGTAGCCGTTTTCGAGTGCGTCGATCGCGACGGACACGAAATCGCCCGACTGCACCTCAACCTCGCCCTGATCGTTCAGGAATTCCTCGATCGGAATGTAAGCCTCGGACTTCAGGCCTGCATTGACGACCACGAAGTTGTGGTCGACGCGCACGACTTCGGCGGAAATCACTTCGCCGGCGCGCATGTCTTGACGGGTCAGCGACTCTTCGAACAGAGCCGCAAAGGATTCGGTATTCGGGGTGGAGGTTTGCAGGTCGGACATAAAAATCTGATTGTGCATGGATCGCTGTGCCACGCCGGCCGGAATGGCAGGCTGAAAGAGCCAGATCGACGCCATACGGGGTTAAGGGTTCGAAACACGCTCCGCACGCACCTGCGCGCGAAGCACCTACTGCTGCCCGCCTTCTCAGGCCGGCTGACCGAGCGCTCGGTACCACTGGAGCACCTGGTCGACGGCTTCATCGACCGAAAGCGCCGACGTATCGAGCAGCTGGGCATCTGCCGCGGGCTTCAGCGGCGCGGCTGCGCGATTGCTGTCGCGCGCGTCACGTTCACGAAGATCCCGGAGCAAGTCATCTATATTAGCAGAAAAACCTTTTTGCATCAATTGCTTATGCCGTCTGGTCGCGCGCGCCTCGGCGCTGGCCGTCAGGAACACCTTCAGCACGGCATCCGGGAAGATCACGGTGCCCATGTCGCGCCCGTCGGCGACGAGGCCCGGCGTCTTGCGGAACGCGCGCTGGCGCGCGACCAGCGCGGCACGCACCGGCCCGTGCACGGCGATCGCCGACGCGCGGTTGCCGACCGCTTCGGCGCGGATGTCGTTCGACACGTCGACGCCGTCGAGCTGCGCGCAGCCCTCGCGGAACGTGATGTGAAGATCGTCGATCAGCTTCACGAGCGCGTCGATGTCCTCCGCCGCGATGCCGTAGCGCACGCTCGCGAGCGCGGCCAGACGGTACAGCGCACCGCTGTCGAGCAGGTGGAAGCCGAGATGCGCGGCGACGAGCGCGGCGACGGTCCCCTTGCCGGAAGCAGTCGGGCCGTCGATCGTGATGACGGGGGTCGGGTGAAAGGGTCGGGTCGATTTCATCGGGTCAGTCGGGTCAGGCCTTGGCGAGCGCGGCGAAGCGGTCGAAATAGTCGGGGAACGTCTTGCCGACGCACTTCGGGTCGTTGATCCGCACGGGCACGCCGCCCAGGCTGACGAGCGAGAAGCACATCGCCATCCGGTGATCGTCATACGTATCGATCGCGGCGTTCGGCGTGAGCCGTTGCGGCGGCGTGACGACCAGATAGTCGGGGCCTTCCTCGACGATCGCACCGACCTTGCGCAGCTCGGTCGCCATCGCGGCGATTCGGTCGGTTTCCTTCACTCGCCAGCTCGCGATGTTGCGCAGCGTGCTCGTGCCGCTCGCGAACAGCGCCGCGACCGCAATGGTCATCGCTGCGTCGGGAATCAGGTTGAAGTCCATGTCGACCGGTTCGAGCTTGCCGTGGTCGTGGCCGATGCCGCGCACCTCGATCCAGTCGTCGCCCATCGACACGTTCGCGCCCATCTGCATCAGCGCGTTCGCGAAACCGACGTCGCCCTGGATGCTCGCTCGCCCCACGCCCTCGACGCGCAGCGGGCCGCCGCCGAGCGCGCCGGCCGCGAGGAAGTACGACGCCGACGACGCATCGCCCTCGACCATGATGCGTCCCGGCGAACGGTAGCGGACCCTGGCCGGCACGACGAAGCGCTGCCAGCCGTCGCGCTCGACGGTCACGCCGAAGCGCTCCATCAACCGGATCGTGATGTCGATGTACGGTTTCGAGATCAGCTCGCCGTCGACTTCGACGACGATCCTGCCATCCTTCGCCTTCACGAGCGGCAGCGTCATCAGCAGCGCGGTGAGGAACTGGCTCGACACGTCGCCGCGCACGCGGATCGGCGCATCGACCGTGATCGCCGCCGGCTTGATCCGCAGCGGCGGAAAGCCGTCGTTTTGCTCGTAGTCGATCTGTGCGCCGATCTGCCGCAGGCCGTCGACGAGGTCGCCGATCGGCCGCTCGTGCATGCGCGGCACGCCATGCACGCGATAGTCGCCGCCGTTGACCGCGAGCGCCGCAGTCAGCGGCCGCACCGCGGTGCCCGCATTGCCGAGGAACAGATCGGCGGTCTTCGCGGTGAACGCGCCGCGCGTGCCGGTGACGACACAGGTGTCGCCGTCGCGCGCGAGCTTCACGCCGAGCTTGCCGAGCGCATCGAGCATCACCCGCGTGTCGTCGGAATCGAGCAGGTTGGTGATCGTCGTTTCGCCTTCGGCGAGCGCCGCGAGCAGCAGCACGCGGTTCGAGATGCTCTTCGAGCCGGGCAGACGCACGGTGCCCGACGCACTGGAATACGGGCCGAGATCGAGATAGTCCATGGGAATCGTCCTGTTTCCTGTTATTTCTTGACCGGTTCGGCAGCGGGCTGCGCGCCGCGCTCCTGCCATGCCTTGCGTGCGGCACGCGAGCGCGTGAACACGGCTTCGAGCGCCGCGCCGTCGCCGGCGTCGATCGCGTCACGCAGCCGGGCGAGCACGCGCGTATAGCCGTCGAGTTCGTCGAGCAGCGCCGCGCGATTCGCGACGCATACGTCGCGCCACATTTCCGGGCTCGACGCGGCGATCCGCGTGAAGTCGCGGAAGCCGCCCGCCGCGTACGAGAATTTCAGTTCGGCATCGGCGTCGCCGAGGATCTGTTCGACGAGCGCGAACGACAGCAGGTGCGGCAGATGACTGATCGACGCGAACACGCGATCGTGCTGAGCCGTGCTCATCGTGCGCACGTCGGCGCCGGTCGCCCGCCACATCGCGTCGATCCGCGCGACCGCATCGGGCGCGTTCTCCGGCAGCGGGCACAGCACGACGTTGCGGCCGACGTAGAGATCCGGCAGCGCAGCCTCGACGCCGCTCGACTCGCGCCCGGCGATCGGGTGCCCCGGCACGAACTGCGCAATCCGCGCACCGAGCGCGTCGCGCGCGGCCGCGACGACGTCGGACTTGGTGCTGCCCGCATCCGTGACGATCGTGGCGGCGTCGAGCCACGGCGCGATGCGCGAAAGCAGCGGGCCCGTCTGCGCGACGGGCGCGGCCAGCAGCACCAGATCGGCGCCGGCCAGCGCGTCGCGCAGTTGCGCATCGTCGTCGAGGGCCGCCGCGCGATCGATCACGCCGAGCGCGAGCGCGCGTTCGACCGACGCACGCGAACGACCGACGCCGACGACTTCGCCCGCACCGCCCGGCGCGCGCTCGCGCAACGCGCGCGCCAGCGATCCGCCGATCAGGCCGACACCGAAGATGACCAGTTTGTTGAATGCAAAGCCTGACACGACAAGAGCCAAGTGACGCACGCGGAACGATGCCCCGCGCACGGAAGTCCAGATTCCGGGCAACGGACCGCACCCGGCGCGAACTGCACCGGATACCGCCCGAACCCGCCTTCGGCAGTGCCGCCCGGCCTGCCCTGCCCGCTTCGCCGCGCCGCCTGCGCGAGGCAGGCGACGGGCCGCTGCGCATCAGCGCGCGCGCGGATACGAACCGAGTATCTTCAGGAACGCGGCCTTCTGGCCGAGCTCCGCGAGCGCGGCAGCCACGGCCGCCTCGTCCCGGTGCCCTTCGATGTCGATGTAGAAGTAATACTCCCACGTGCCGACACGCGCCGGGCGCGATTCGAAACGCGTCATCGACACACCGTGCCGTGCGAGCGGTTCGAGCAGCTTGAACACGGCGCCCGGCTCGTTCTTCACCGACACGATCAGCGACGTCTGGTCGTGACCGGTCTGCCCGGCCGGGTGCTTGCCGATGATCACGAAGCGCGTGCGGTTGTGCGGATCGTCCTGGATCAGCGAGAACGCGATCTGCAGCCCGTAGTGCGCGGCCGCGCGGTCGCCGGCGATCGCCGCGACGCTCGGGTCGGCCGCGGCGAGACGCGCCGCCTCGGCATTGCTCGCCACCGCTTGCCGCTCGAGCTGCGGCGCGTTCGCGGCGAGCCACTGCTGGCATTGCGCGAGCGCCTGCGCATGCGCGCAGACGCGCGTCACGCCGTCGAGCGTACCGCTCTGCGTGAGCAGGTTGTGATGGATCGGCAGCGCGAGCTCACCGCTGATCAGCAGTTGCGTCTGCAGCAGCAGGTCGAGCGTGCGCGAGACCGCGCCTTCGGTCGAATTCTCGACCGGCGCGATCCCGAATGCGGACGCGCCTGCCTCGACCGAGCGGAACACTTCGTCGATCGACGGGCACGGCAGCCCTTCGATCGACTGCCCGAAATACTCGAACATCGCCTGTTCGCTGTACGTGCCGACCGGCCCGAGGAACGCGACGTGGATCGTCTGCTCGAGCGCGCGGCTCGCGGCCATGATCTCGCGCCAGATGGCGCTGATGTGCTCGCCCGCGAGCGGCCCCGCGCTCATGTCCTGCAGGCGCGCGATCACCTGCAGCTCGCGCTCCGGCCGGAACACCGGCGCGTTGAAATGCTTCTTGACCTCGCCCACCTCGAGCGCCACCGCGGCGCGCTGGTTGAGGAGCGCGATCAGCTGCGCGTCGATCGCATCGATGCGATCGCGCAGCGGTTTCAGGCGGGAATTGAGTTCGTCGTCCATGCGTTTTGCCGTGCTGTTTGAACAGCGCCGCGCTCAGGCGCCGCGCTGCTCGAAGTCCTTCATGTACTCGACGAGCGCTTTCACGCCCTCGAGCGGCACCGCGTTGTAGATCGACGCCCGCATGCCGCCGACGGACTTGTGGCCCTTCAGCTGCAGCAGCCCGCGCGCCTTAGCGCCGGCAAGGAAGTCTTCATTGCGCGTTTCGTCGGCCAGGAAAAACGGCACGTTCATGCGCGAACGCACCGCCGGCTCGACCTTGTTCAGATAGAAGCCGCTCGCATCGATCGTGTCGTAGAGCAGCTTCGCCTTTTCGATATTGCGCGCCTCGATCGCTGCGAGGCCGCCCTGCCGCTTCAGCCACTGGAACACGAGGCCCGCGATGTAGATCGCATAGGTGGGCGGCGTGTTGTACAGCGAGTTGTTCGCGGCAACCGTCTTCCATTCGAAGGCGGACGGGCAGATCGACTGCGCGCGATCGAGCAGATCCTCGCGCACGATCACGACCGTCACGCCGGCCATCCCGATGTTCTTCTGCGCGCCGCCGAACAGCACGCCGTACTTCGCGACGTCCATCGGGCGCGACAGGATGTGCGACGAGACATCGGCAACGAGCGGGATGTCGCCGAGGTCGGGGATCTCGAACGTCTCGACGCCGTCGATCGTCTCGTTCGTGCACAGATGCACGTAGGCCGGGTCGTCCGACAGCTGCCATTCGTCGCGGGCGGGCGCGCGCGTGAAACCGTCGGCCGTCTTGCCCGAGGCGGCCAGGCGCGGCGTGCCGTATTTCTTCGCTTCGTTGAACGACTTCTGCGACCACGAACCCGTCACGACGAAGTCGGCGGTCTCGCGCGAACCGAGCAGGTTCATCGGCACGATCGCGTTTTCGGCAATGCCGCCGCCCTGCAGGAACAGGATTCGGTGGCTGGCCGGCACGTCGAGCAGCTCGCGCAGGTCGGCCAGCGCCGCCTCGTGGATCGACATGAATTCCTTGCCGCGATGGCTCATCTCCATCACGCTCATGCCGCTGCCGTGCCAGTCGAGCATTTCGTCGGCGGCCTGCCGCAGCACTTCCTCGGGGAGCGCCGCAGGGCCGGCGGAGAAATTAAAGACGCGCATCGTGAAAACCTCGGGAGGGACGCGACCGGCTTGCGACCGGCTTGCCGCCGGCAGAAAGAACCGCGCCAGAAAAGAAATGGCCGCTTGCGCTCGCGCGCAAACGGCCATTATCGCACTGTCATCAGGCTCCCGCCAAACCCGGCCGAACGGCCGGGCGGCGTGCCCGGACGGCTTACTTGCCCGGCTTGACTGCCGCGACTTCCTTGTCAGCCTGCGCGCGCGTCGCCTGGATCGCTTGCGGCATGTACTTCTGCATCAGGCCGTTGACCACGTCGCGGCCAACCTGATCCTGAACCTGGATGAACTTGCGGCCCGTCGGGCTCTTGTAGAACGTCGTCAGATCCTTGATCTCCGACGTGCTGTAGTACTTCGCGTACGCGTCGTACTGAGCCGACATCGCGTCGTTCTGGAACTGCTGCGAGCCGAACACCTTGCCCGCGCCGTCAACCAGCTTCGGCACTGCGTTCTTTTGCAGCGTCGGCACGGCGGCTTGCTTCTGCTTGTCGTTCAGCGACTTGTTTTCCGACAGTGCGTCCGACAGGATCGCCGGCACGAGCTGCTTTGCCTGCATTTCGGCGCTGTTGCCGATAGCCGACACGAGCTTCGGCGCGTCGATCGCGTCGAGCAGATCCTTGATCGCTGCCTTCTTGTCGGCGTCGATCGGCGCAGCTGCTGCGGTTGCAGCCGGTGCGGAATTCGACAGCGCTTGCGCCATCGCGAACGTCGGCACCAGTGCAGCCAGCAGAACCAGTTGCTTGAATTGCTTTTGCATCATCACTCCCTTTGGAAATATGAATGGTTGCTCGCCGACCGCGGCGCCGTGCGCCCGCGGCGGCTCGAGTTTCATCCGTTTCTTAGGCTTCGCCGTCCGACGCCTCGTCGGCCTCGCCTTCGCCCTCTTCGGCTTCCGCGATCTGCTGCAGGCCGGAGAGCTTCGTACCCTCATCGAGACTGATGAGTGTAACACCTTGCGTAGCGCGTCCCATCTCGCGGATCTCCGACACGCGCGTGCGAATCAGCACGCCCGCCGTCGTGATCAGCATGATCTGATCCTCGGGGTCGACGAGCGTCGCGGCCACCACCTTGCCGTTGCGCTCGGACGTCTGGATCGCGATCATCCCCTTCGTGCCGCGGCCGTGACGCGTGTACTCGGTGATCGGCGTGCGCTTGCCGTAGCCGTTCTCGGTCGCGGTGAGCACGGTCTGCTCTTCGCTGCCCGCGACCAGCAACGCGATGACCTGCTGGCCATCCTCGAGCTGCATGCCGCGCACGCCGCGCGCTTCGCGCCCCATCGGGCGCACGTCGTTCTCGTCGAAGCGCACGGCCTTGCCGGCGTCGGAGAACAGCATCACGTCGTGCGCGCCGTCGGTGATCGACGCACCGATCAGGTAATCACCGTCGTCGAGGCCGACCGCGATGATGCCCTTCTTCATCGGACGGCTGAATGCTTCGAGCGGCGTCTTCTTCACGGTGCCGAGCGACGTCGCCATGAAGATGAACTTGTCGGCCGAGAATTCCTTCACCGGCAGCACGACGTTGATCTTCTCGCCGTCCTGCAGCGGGAACATGTTGACGATCGGACGGCCGCGCGAGTTGCGCGAGCCCTGCGGCACTTCATAGACCTTGACCCAGTACACGCGGCCGCGGTTCGAGAAGCACAGGATGTAATCGTGCGTGTTCGCGATGAACAGCGTCTCGATCCAGTCGTCTTCCTTCATCTGCGTCGCCTGCTTGCCGCGACCGCCGCGCTTCTGCGCGCGATACTCGGACAGCGGCTGCGACTTCACGTAACCCGCGTGCGACATCGTGACGACCATGTCCTGCGGCGTGATCAAGTCTTCGGTGTTCAGCTCGGTCGCGTTCAGCTCGATCTTCGAGCGGCGCGCGTCGCCGAATTCGGCCTTCACCGACGTCAGCTCTTCGCCGATCATCGTCGTGATCCGCTCGGGGCGAGCGAGAATGTCCAGCAGGTCGGCGATCTGCGCCATCACTTCGCGGTACTCGCCGATGATCTTGTCCTGCTCGAGACCGGTCAGGCGTTGCAGACGCATCTGCAGGATTTCCTGCGCCTGCGTGTCGGACAGGCGGTACAGCCCGTCGGTCTGCATCCCGAATGCCGGGTTCAGGCCTTCCGGACGATACGCGGAGCGGCCGCCCGCCGACGCGTTTTCGGTCTCGGCGCGCGTGAGCATCTCGCGCACGAGCGACGAATCCCACGGCTTCGCCATCAATTCCTGCTTCGCGATCGGCGGCGTCGGCGCGGCCTTGATGATCGCGATGAACTCGTCGATGTTCGCGAGCGCGACCGCCAGACCTTCGAGCACGTGGCCGCGCTCGCGGGCCTTGCGCAGTTCGTAGATCGTGCGGCGTGTCAGCACTTCCCGCCGATGCGACAGGAACGCCTGCAGGATTTCCTTCAGGTTCAGCAGCTTCGGCTGGCCGTCGACCAGCGCGACCATGTTCATGCCGAACGTGTCCTGCAGCTGCGTCGCCTTGTACAGGTTGTTCAGCACCACTTCCGGCACTTCGCCGCGCTTCAGCTCGATCACGACGCGCATGCCGCTCTTGTCGGACTCGTCGCGGATGTCGGAGATGCCCTCGAGCTTCTTCTCGTTGACGAGCTCGGCGATGCGCTCGAGCAGCGAGCGCTTGTTCACCTGGTACGGCAGCTCGTCGACGATGATCGCCATCCGCTGGCCGCGGTCGATCTCCTCGAAGTGCGTGGCCGCGCGCATCACGACGCGGCCGCGCCCGGTGCGGTAGCCGTCGCGCACGCCGGCGACGCCGTAGATGATGCCGGCCGTCGGGAAGTCCGGCGCCGGGATGATCTCGATCAGCTCGTCGATCGTCGCTTCCGGGTTGCCCAGCAGGTGCTGGCACGCGTCGACGACTTCGTTCAGGTTGTGCGGCGGGATGTTGGTCGCCATGCCGACCGCGATGCCCGACGAGCCATTGATCAGCAGATTCGGGATGCGCGACGGCAGGACCGACGGCTGCATCTCGTTGCCGTCGTAGTTGGGCTCGAAGTCGACTGTTTCCTTGTCGATGTCGGCGAGCAGCTCATGACCGATCTTCGCCATGCGAATTTCGGTGTAACGCATCGCCGCGGCGTTGTCGCCGTCGATCGAGCCGAAGTTGCCCTGTCCGTCGATCAGCATGTAGCGCAGCGAGAAGTCCTGCGCCATCCGCACGATCGTGTCGTACACCGCGGTATCGCCGTGCGGGTGATATTTACCGATCACGTCACCGACGATACGCGCCGATTTCTTGTACGCGCGGTTCCAGTCGTTGTTCAGCTCGTGCATCGCGAACAGTACGCGCCGGTGCACGGGCTTCAGGCCGTCGCGGACATCCGGAAGGGCACGTCCGACGATCACGCTCATCGCGTAATCGAGATACGAACGGCGCATTTCCTCCTCTAGGGAGGTGGGCAGGGTCTCTTTGGCGAATTGATCCATGTATCCGTATCGTTTCGGAGCGAAGACGGCGAACGCCTTTCGCGTGGGCGCTGCATGCGCAACGCAACGCGAGATTCTAACATGCGCCAATCAGCAGCCAATTCGCCGCCCCCTCTATATGTAAACAGCAGAAATCGCGGCCATGGCGGCGCGCCCGAAACGACCGTGATCGCGCCCCATCAGGCAGCTCCGGCGTCCGAGCAAATTTGCTTCGCGTGCACGAGAGAAGTTTCGCCCGAACGCGTAAACACCTGCGGCGTCCGCCGCAATTCCGCCGGCACGCTCTTGACAATCTCTAAAAGTTACGGCAGGCGGGTGTTGCGCATGCACCACAAAGTTGAAGCGATCTTGGGGTGGGGAGGATTTTTTTTCGTAGGAAGGGAACGATATGGCAAAATGCCAACGCACTGAAAGTTAGACGCTGCTCGAAGTCTACACAGAGCGGTGCCGCGTTTTTTGTGCCGCACCAATGTTATACTTCGAGCAATGTATGACTTGTCACCGTCAACAGGCTCGCAGTAAACCTGCGGTAATCTCAATTTCGAGAGGAGAAATATGAATAAACTTTCAAAGCTCGCGTTCATTGCAGCTACCGCAGTTATGGCTGCATCCGCTTCGGCACAGTCGGTGCCGGCGTCGCGTCAAGCCGTGAACGACAACTGGGTGAACGGCACGGGCGAATGGGTGTGGATGAACGGCACGAACGAGCTCTGCTGGCGTGACGCGTTCTGGACGCCGGCCACCGCCAACGCGAAGTGCGATGGCGCACTGGTCGCCCAGGCACCGGCACCGGCTCCGGTCGCACCGGTCGCTCCGGCAATCACGAGCCAGAAGATCACGTATCAAGCCGACGCACTGTTCGACTTCGACAAGGCAACGCTCAAGCCGCTGGGCAAGCAGAAGCTCGACGAACTGGGTTCGAAGATCCAGGGCATGAACACGGAAGTGGTCGTCGCAACGGGCTACACGGACCGCATCGGTTCGGACAAGTACAACGACCGTCTGTCGCTGCGCCGTGCGCAAGCAGTCAAGTCGTACCTGGTCAGCAAGGGTGTCCCGGCCAACAAGATCTACACGGAAGGCAAGGGCAAGCGCAACCCGGTCACGACCGGTTGCAACCAGAAGAATCGCAAGCAACTGATCGCCTGCCTCGCACCGGATCGCCGCGTGGAAGTCGAAGTGGTCGGTACGCAAGAAGTTCAGAAGACGACCGTTCCGGCGCAGTAAGCCGCGGTTTTCGACTGCTTCAAAGCCCCGCTCCGGCGGGGCTTTTTCTTTGACGCCCGTCCGGGCGCTCGCTGGCCTCGTCGTCCGCCCGCTTATATACTGGGGGCTGATGTACCGACGCACCGCCCTCCTTCCGTAGCCCGTTTGCCGACATGACCAACGCCGATCCGCACGAACTCCAGAAATTCAGCGACCTCGCCCATCGGTGGTGGGATCCGAATGCCGAATTCAAGCCGTTGCACGACCTGAACCCGGTCCGGCTCGGCTGGATCGACTCGCATGCGCACCTCGCCGGCAAGCGCGCGCTCGACGTCGGCTGCGGCGGCGGCATCCTGTCCGAATCGATGGCCGGCCTCGGCGCGCAGGTGAAAGGGATCGACCTGTCGAACGAAGCGCTCGGCGTGGCCGACCTGCACAGCCTCGAAAGCGGCATCACGGTCGACTACGAGGCAATCGCCGCCGAAGCGATCGCCGAGCGCGAACCCGGCAGCTATGACGTCGTCACCTGCATGGAAATGCTCGAGCACGTGCCGTCGCCGGCTGGCATCGTCGCCGCGTGCGCGACGCTCGTGAAGCCGGGCGGCTGGGTGTTCTTCTCGACGTTGAACCGCAACCTGAAGTCCTACCTGTTCGCGGTGATCGGCGCCGAGTACATCGCGCAGATGCTGCCCAAGGGCACCCACGATTACGCACGCTTCATCCGCCCGTCGGAACTGGCGAGCTTCGTGCGCGGGACCGACCTGCACATCGTCGAGATCAAGGGCATCACCTATCACCCGATCGGCAAGCGCTTCGCGCTGTCGAACGACACCGACATCAACTATCTCGTCGCGTGCCGCCGCGGTGCGTGACCTTCCGACCGGCATGACGACTCCCCTTTCGACCGAGCGGGCCGCATTCGACGAGCCGCGCCTGCTGCACTGCGATGCAGTGCTGTTCGACCTCGACGGCACGCTCGCCGACACGGCGCCCGATCTCGCCGCGGCCGTCAACAAGATGCAGCGCGTGCGCGGCTTGGCGGAAACGCCGCTCGACGTGCTGCGACCGCTGGCATCGGCCGGCGCGCGCGGCCTGCTCGGCGGCGCATTCGGCATCGATCCGCAGTCGCCCGGCTACGACGCGATGCGCGACGAGTTCCTGATCAATTACGCGACCGACATCTGCGTGCATACGACGCTGTTCCCCGGTATCGGCGACGTGCTCGACGAGCTCGATTCGCGCGGCGTGCGCTGGGGTATCGTCACGAACAAAGCGATGCGCCTGACCGCGCCGCTCGCCGACCTGCTCGGCCTCTCGTCGCGCGCGGCCTGCATCGTCGGGGGCGACACAACGCCGCACTCGAAGCCGCATCCGGCCCCGCTGCTGCATGCGGCCGCGCAAATGACGCTTGCGCCGGAGCGCATCGTCTACGTCGGCGACGATCTTCGCGACATCCAGGCCGGTAGCGCCGCCGGCATGGCGACGGTCGCGGCCGCCTATGGCTATTGCGGCGACGGCGCCGCCCCGGCCGACTGGCAGGCGCAGCATCTCGTCGGCTCGACGCGGGAACTGCGCGAACTGCTGCGCGATGTTGCGCTATAATGACTGATCTTATCCGCGGGGGCGACCTGGTTTCGACAGGGGTTGTGAAGCGGCTAGGGCATGTCGAGGACCCGTCACCTCGTTAATCAATGGGAAAATCGTAACTGCAAACGACGATACGTTCGCACTGGCAGCCTAACGGCCGCCGTCCTCTGCCTAGTTCACTGACGGGCTAGTGTCGCAAGACCGGTAGCAATACCGCCAGAGGTCATTTACGTCAGTTAAGCCCTGTCGGCGTCGCGACGCCAGGGTCGAAAACCTAGCGAATCGCCGTAGTGCAGCGTGTTCGTCCGCGTCGCTGCGGTTAAATCAAATGACTGAACTAAACATGTAGAACTAGTCGTGGAGCGCTTCTGGACGCGGGTTCGATTCCCGCCGCCTCCACCAAATTCCGCGCTTGACGCACGAACCCCGCACGACGGAAGTCTGCGGGGTTTTTTGTTGGGCGCGACGCGAGCCATACACGCACCCCTTCCGAAAAAGCGCCCGGCCACAGGCGGCAGGCCGGGCGGAACGCCGCCGGCTTTCCGGCGACAGGAGGTGACGGATGTTCGGTGTTGCGCGCCCGGCGCTCGACCGGGCCGGACAGTACCGGGCCCGGCGCCGCGACAGGAGCACGACGCGTCGTCGCCCCTGCCGCCCGGCCTCGCCGGACGCCGGACGCCGCGTAGCTTAGCTGCCGCGATACAGCGACTTCATCTCTTCCGCGCTGGCCGGACGCACGCCGATCGCACGCGAACCCGACGCCGATGCGCCGCGCACTTCGGCGCCGTAGCCGCTCGCATCCGCGCCTCGTTCTTCAGCGAGTGCACTGCGCTGCTGCTCTGCAACACGCGCCGTGGCGGCCTGGATGGCCTCCGGATAGTGCGGATCTTCACCGCGGGCGGTGTTGTAACCGGCCTGCTGCAACTGCACCAGTTCGGCGCGAACCTGTGCGCGGGTGAGCGCCGAGCCCGGCTGGGCGAACGACACGACCGGGGCGACGAGAGCGGCAGCAACGACAACGGCTTGAACGAGCGACTTCATGGTGACCTACCTCCAGATTTGTCTGATTTCGCGGTGAACACCCGTTCATCGCTGACAAACCGAAGTTTATGTAGGCGAGTGCTTAAGAATAAGACGGGTTTCTGGAAGGCATTCTTCCTGAATCAAGGGTTAACACCTAGGCCACCATTCGGCCGACCCGGCACGCACGTGTGCACCGGACGACGACGGCCCATAACGCACGAGCCCCGCACAGCGTCACGCTGTGCGGGGCTCGAAGAAAACCACGCGGTATCGGCGCGGCCCCGGCTGGACATTCGCGCCCGCAACGACCGGGCGCGTCGGCCACTGTTTACTGGGTGTCCATCGGGCACTTCAGATTGCAACCGTTCGGGTCGCCCATATCGCCCTTGCGGCGCAGCGCCGATTTCTTGCTGCCCTGGTATTTCTGCGACGGCGTCGATGCCGCAAACGGCATCTGCGGATGCTCGTTCAGGCGGAACTGTTCGCTCAGGATCCCGCCGGGCACGCCAGGAGAATTCTGTGCAAACGCCAACGGCGCAACAGCGATCAGAAGCCCCGCGGTCAACGCTGCCGCGGAGAGGGGAACGGAAAGTTTCATGGCGGGATGACGCCTGAACGGCGTGCTTGTTGGAACGTTGATCAAGCGGCAAGCGTAGCGCAAATCCCCCACCGCTGCATCGCGGTTCGCACGCGCCCGCGTTACCGCGCGTTGCTGTCCGCCGCACCCGCCGCGTCGGTGCCGGCGAGCCCCGCCGCGATGCCGGTCAGCGTTCCGCACGCGGCCGGATCGTAGCCATCGAGATGCGCGACGCGCTCGATGAAGTGTGCGTCGCGCAGCAAGGCCAGCACGCCGGCGAGCGGCCGCGAATCGAGCTGCGCGCGTTCGCACGCGAAGTAATAGTCCTCGTCGACGACCGGGATGAAATCGAGCCCGAAATGACGCGCGGCCGGCTCGACGCCGAAGCCGAGATCGGCCATCCCGCTCGCGACGAACGCGGCGATCGCGGAGTGGGTGAGTTCGGCCGACGCGTAGCCGTCGATACGCTCGGGATCGATGCCGATCGCGCGCAACGCGAGATCGAGCAGCATCCGCGTGCCCGACCCCGGCTGCCGGTTGACGAAGCGAATGTCGTTGCGGGCGAGATCGGCTAGCCCACGGACCTGCTTCGGGTTGCCGCGCGGCACGAACAGCCCCTGCTGGCGACGCGTCAGATGAATCAGCACGTGACGCGTATCGTCGAGCCACGGCCGGTAGATCTGTGCGCACTGCTCGCGGAATGCGCCGCGCGGCAGATGGAAGCCGGCCAGTTCACATTCGCCGCGGGCAAGCGCCCGCACGGCCTCGACGCTTTCCCGATATTTGATGTCGACCGCGGCCTGCGCATCGACGAGCGCGGACACGAGCGCCGCGACCGCATAGCCGTGCGACGCATGGATGCGCACGGCGCCATCGCGCTGCGCGAGCCGCCGGTTCAGGTCGCTCGCCACCTCGGCCGCGAGCGCGCGCAGGTTTCCGTCGAGACGGCTGCGCGCGAGGCGCTGCGCGTCGACCACGGCCTGCCCGAGTTCGGACAGCGTCGAGCCCTTGCCGCGCGCGGTCTCGATCAATTCGCCGCCGACGCACGCCTCCAGCGCGCGCAGCATGCCCCACGCGTGCCGATACGACAGCCCCTTTGCCTGCGCAGCCTGCGCGATGCTGCCCGTATCGGCCACGAGCTCCAGCAATGGCGCGACATCCGACAGGCTCGCGGTGCGGCCCTCCGTGTCGCGTACGGTCAGATACGCGTCGCATTCGATCCGAATCAATTATGCACTCCGACTTCCTATTGCGACGGCGCAATCTTCCGCTTATCGTTGGGCAAAATCAATCAGAACGAAGTCCCGCTGCGCACTATATGCATTCCGAGCGCATATGAGACTTTGGAGGAGCATAACCGATGTCCCCGAATTCCCCAGCGCCCGACGCGCTCGTCGAGCGCCATGCGCGCGCCGGCCGCTCGTTGGTCGCGATCCTGCATGCGATCCAGGACGACGCGGGCTACGTGCCGGCCGGCTGCGTCGCGCCGCTCGCGAAGGCACTGAACCTGTCGCGCGCGGAAGTGCACGGCGTGCTCACCTACTATCACCACTTCCGCACCGCGCCGCCCGCGCGCGTGACGATCCAGATGTGCCGCGCCGAGGCGTGCCGCAGCATGGGCTGCGAAACGCTCGCCGCGCACGCGGAAGCGCGCACGGGTTGCCGGTTCGACGCGGCGCACGGCGACGGTGCCGACGCGCACGCGCCGGGCGACGTCGCGCTCGAATCCGTCTACTGCCTGGGACTGTGCGCGCAATCGCCTTCGATGACGGTCAACGGCGTGCTGCACGCAAAGGTCACGCCGGAGAAATTCGACGCGCTGCTCGCCGACGCGGCCGCCCACGCCCCGGAGGCCGCATGACGACCCGCATTTACGTTCCGCGCGATTCGTCCGCGCTGGCGCTCGGCGCCGACGCCCTCGCCGCCGCGATCGTCGCGGAAGCCGAGCGGCGCGGCGCCGACATCGAACTGATCCGCAACGGCTCCCGCGGGCTGCTGTGGCTCGAGCCGCTCGTCGAGGTCGGCACGGCCGCCGGACGCGTCGGCTACGCGAACCTGTCGGCCGCCGACGTGCCGGCCCTCTTCGATGCGAACTGGCTCGACGGCGGCACGCATCCGAGCGGCGTCGGCTTGGTCGATGCCGTGCCCTATCTCGCACGCCAGCAGCGACTCACGTTCGCACGCATCGGCCTGACCGATCCGCTGTCGATCGACGACTACCTGAAGCACGACGGCCTCGCCGGCCTGAAGAACGCACTCGCGCTCGACGGCGACGCCGCGTGCGAGACGCTGATCGAATCAGGGCTGCGCGGCCGCGGCGGCGCGGCCTTCCCGGCCGGCATCAAGTGGCGCACCGTGCGGCAGGCCAGCGCAGCGCAAAAGTACATCGTCTGCAACGCGGACGAAGGCGATTCGGGCACGTTCTCCGATCGCCTGATCATGGAAAGCGACCCGTACTGCCTGATCGAAGGGATGATCATCGCTGGCATCGCGACGGGCGCGACGCTCGGCTACATCTACGTGCGCAGCGAATATCCGCACGCGATCGCCGCGCTCGAAACCGCGATCGAGCGCGCCCGCGACGCCGGCTGGCTCGGCGAGCACGTGCTCGGCTCCGCGCATGCGTTCGACCTGCACGTCGCGAAGGGCGCCGGTTCTTACGTGTGCGGCGAGGAAACGGCACTGCTCGAATCGCTCGAAGGCAAGCGCGGCGTGGTGCGCGCAAAGCCGCCGCTGCCGGCGCTGGCCGGCCTGTTCGGCCAGCCGACCGTGATCAACAACGTGATCACGCTCGCGACCGCGCCGGTGATCTTCGCGCGCGGCGCCGCGTTCTATCGCGACTACGGGATGGGCCGCTCGCGCGGCACGCTGCCGTTCCAGCTCGCGGGCAACATTCGCCATGGCGGCCTCGTCGAGCTCGCGTTCGGCGTCACGCTGCGCGAGCTGATGTTCGACTTCGGCGGCGGCACCGCAAGCGGCCGGCCGGCGCGCGCAGCCCAGGTGGGCGGCCCGCTCGGCACGTACCTGCCCGAACACCAGTGGGACGTGCCGCTCGATTACGAGGCGTACACGGCCATCGGCGCGGTCGTTGGTCACGGCGGCATCGTGCTGCACGACGACACGTCGAATCTGGCAGAACTCGCCGAATACGCGATGAAGTTCTGCGCGATCGAATCGTGCGGCAAGTGCACGCCGTGCCGGATCGGCTCGACGCGCGGCGTCGAGACGATCGCACGGATTCGCGAAGGCGATACGTCGGAGCGGCAGATCACGCTGCTGCGCGACCTGTGCGACACGATGCTCGCAGGCTCGCTGTGCGCGATGGGCGGGATGACGCCGTATCCGGTGCTGTCCGCGCTCGACCATTTCCCCGAAGATTTCGGGCTCGCCGCCGGCAAGCAAGCCGCGTCGGGTCCGGTCAAGGCTGCGGCCTGACCCAGAAGGAGCCCTGCATGTCCCTCGACACGAACAACGTCCGCCAAGGCGGCTGCGGCTCGGGCCAATGCGCGTGCAAGAGCGCCGCCCAGGCGCGCGCACGCGATCCGTTCGACGATACCGACTACGGCACGCCGCAACGGCATGCCGATACCGACGTCACGCTCGAAATCGACGGCCAGCCGGTCACGGTGCCGGCCGGCACGTCGGTGATGCGCGCCGCGATCGAAGCCGGCGTCAACGTGCCCAAGCTCTGCGCGACCGATTCGCTCGAACCGTTCGGTTCGTGCCGTCTGTGCCTCGTTGAAATCGAAGGCCGGCGCGGCTATCCGGCATCGTGCACGACGCCCGCCGAAGCCGGGATGAAGGTGCGCACGCAGTCGGACCGGCTGCAGTCGCTGCGCCGCAACGTGATGGAGCTGTACATCTCCGACCATCCGCTCGACTGCCTCACCTGCCCCGCCAACGGCGACTGTGAGTTGCAGGACATGGCGGGCGTGGTCGGGCTGCGCGAAGTGCGTTACGGCTTCGACGGCGCGAATCACCTGCGCGATCAGAAAGATGAATCGAATCCGTACTTCACGTACGACCCGTCGAAGTGCATCGTCTGCAACCGCTGCGTGCGCGCGTGCGAGGAAACCCAGGGCACGTTCGCGCTGACGATCGCCGCGCGCGGCTTCGAATCGCGCGTCGCCGCCGGCGAGAGCGAATCGTTCATGGCGTCGGAATGCGTATCGTGCGGCGCGTGCGTCGCCGCGTGCCCGACCGCCACGCTGCAGGAAAAGACCGTCGTCCAGCTCGGCCAGGCCGAGCACTCGGTCGTCACGACCTGCGCATACTGCGGCGTCGGCTGCTCGTTCAAGGCCGAGATGAAGGGCACGCAGGTGGTGCGGATGACGCCGCACAAGAACGGCCTCGCGAACGAAGGCCACGCATGCGTGAAGGGACGCTTCGCGTGGGGCTACGCAACGCACAAGGACCGCATCACGAAGCCGATGATCCGCGAGAAGATCACCGACCCGTGGCGCGAAGTCAGCTGGGAAGAGGCGCTCACCTACGCGGCGACGCAATTCCGCAAGCTGCAGCAGAAGTACGGCCGCGATTCGATCGGCGGCATCACATCGTCGCGCTGCACGAACGAGGAAACCTACCTCGTGCAGAAGCTCGTGCGCGCCGCCTTCGGCAACAACAACGTCGACACCTGCGCACGCGTGTGCCATTCGCCGACCGGCTATGGCCTGAAGACGACGCTCGGCGAATCGGCCGGCACGCAGACCTTCGCGTCGGTCGACCACGCCGACGTGATCATCGTGATGGGCGCGAACCCGACCGACGGCCATCCGGTGTTCGGCTCGCGCCTGAAGCGGCGCATCCGCGCCGGCGCGAAGCTGATCGTGATCGATCCGCGCCGCATCGACGTGGTCGACGGCCCGCACGTGAAGGCCACGCATCACCTGCAGCTGCGTCCCGGCACCAACGTCGCGATGGTCAACGCGCTCGCGCACGTGATCGTCACCGAAGGGCTCGTGGCCGACGCGTTCGTCGCCGAACGCTGCGAAACGCGCGCATTCGAGCAGTGGCGCGACTTCGTGTCGCGCGCCGAGAACTCGCCGGAAGCGACTGCGGACGTGACGGGCGTCCCGGCCGCGCTGGTGCGCGAAGCCGCGCGCCTCTACGCGACGGGCGGCAACGCCGCGATCTACTACGGCCTCGGCGTGACCGAGCACGCGCAAGGCTCGACGACGGTGATGGGCATCGCGAACCTCGCGATGGCGACCGGCAACATCGGCCGCGAAGGCGTCGGCGTCAATCCGCTGCGCGGCCAGAACAACGTGCAGGGCTCGTGCGACATGGGTTCGTTCCCGCACGAGCTGCCGGGCTATCGCCATATCAGTGATGAAGCCGTACGCACGCTGTTCGAGCAGGCATGGTCGGCGACGCTTCAGCCGGAACCGGGGCTGCGCATCCCGAACATGTTCGACGCGGCGCTCGACGGCAGCTTCAAGGGCCTCTACTGCCAGGGCGAGGACATCGTCCAGTCGGATCCGAACACGCAGCACGTCGCCGCCGCGCTGTCGTCGATGGAATGCATCGTCGTGCAGGACATCTTCCTGAACGAGACCGCGAAGTACGCGCACGTGCTGCTGCCGGGCTCGACGTTCCTCGAGAAGGACGGCACGTTCACGAACGCGGAGCGCCGCATCTCGCGCGTGCGCAAGGTGATGCCGCCGCTCGCGGGCTACGCGGACTGGGAAGTGACGCTGCTGCTGTCGCAGGCACTCGGCTACGAGATGCACTACACGCATCCGTCGGAAATCATGGACGAGATCGCGCGGCTCACGCCGACCTTCTCGGGCGTGTCATACGAGAAGCTCGACGCACTCGGCAGCATCCAGTGGCCGTGCAACGAGCAGGCTCCGGACGGCACGCCGACGATGCACATCGACGGGTTCGTGCGCGGCAAGGGCCGCTTCGTGATCACGCAGTTCATTCCGACGCCGGAGAAGGTCACGCAGCGCTATCCGCTGATCCTGACGACGGGCCGTATCCTGTCGCAATACAACGTCGGTGCGCAGACCCGCCGGACCGAGAACGTGCGGTGGCACGAAGAGGACCGCCTCGAGATCCATCCGCACGACGCGGAGGATCGCGGGATCCGCACCGGCGACTGGGTCGGCATCGAATCGCGGGCGGGCCAGACGGTGCTGCGCGCGCTCGTGTCCGACCGCATGCAGCCGGGCGTCGTGTACACGACGTTCCACTTCCCCGAATCGGGCGCGAACGTGATCACGACGGAAAGCTCGGACTGGGCGACGAACTGCCCGGAATACAAGGTGACGGCCGTGCAGGTGCTGCCGGTTGCGCAACCGTCCGACTGGCAACAAGCGTATGCGCGCTTCAACTCGGAGCAGCTCGACCTGCTCGAGCGCCGCGCCGCCGCGCCGGCCGCCGTGACGACGGGCAAGTGAGGACGCGATGGACCACGGACACCTGATCGACATGGCCAACCAGATCGGCGCATTCTTCGAATCGATGCCTGATCGCGAAGAAGCACTGACCGGCATCGCCGAGCACATCCGGCGCTTCTGGGAGCCGCGGATGCGCCGCGCGTTGCTCGCCGCGCTCGACGACCCGTCGAGCGAAGCCGGGCAACGCGCGACACCGATCGTGCGCGACGCGATCGCCGCGCATCGGGCTTCGCTCGTGCCGGCCCCGGCCCCGACCTGAATGCCCCGCTATGCGGGCAGCGGCATGCCCGCGAACCAGCTTTCGCAATGGCGCAGCAGCGCGTTCGCGTCGGTGGCGGTACGGCCGCGCGCAGCGATGTAGCCATCGGGCCGCAGCAGGTAGAACGACGGCCGCGACCGGCCGTATGCCTGCGCAAGCCCCTCCGCCCCGTCGCTTTCGGCATCGGCGACGCGCCATGTGCGCACCGCGCCCGGCATGATCCGCTCCAGCCCCTGCGCGAGCGCCCGCGCATCCGCGGCCATCGGCGGCACGTCGCTCAGGTCGCCTGCGTCGCCCGCGGCGCCCGCATCGGCATTGAGCGGCTCCTCGAGCAGCAGCAGCGTAAAGCTCGCCGGGTCGTGCAGGTCGTATAGCCGCGCGGTGCCGGGCGCTCGGCCGAGCGGTCCGTCGACCACATGCACGACTGCGTCCGGCGCACGCTCGCCTGCGCGCGGGCCGCCGTCGAGCACGCGTTCGAGCGTGAGCGAACTCTTCCGGTACTGCACACCGAGCTCGCTGAACGTGCGCCGCACCGCGTCGCGTACCGGGCCGAACGACGACAGCAGCGGCACGACGTGATCGCGCAGCAGCTTGATCGCACCGTGTTCCGCTTCGACCATCTGGGTGATGAAACTGGTCTGCCGCAACACGTCGCGCTCGATCGGGTGGCGCTCCGCGTGATAGGTATCGAGCAGCCGCTCCGGCGTGCCCGCGCCGAGCACACGGGCCAGCTTCCAGCCGAGATTGAACGCTTCCTGCATGCCGGTGTTCATGCCCTGTGCGCCTGCCGGACTGTGGATATGCGCGGCGTCGCCCGCGAAAAACACGCGGCCGTAGCGCAGCCGGTCGACCATCCGGCTGTGCAGATGAAAGTAGGACGACCACGCGAGATCGCTCGGCGCGATCGACGCGCCCATGCGGGCCCGCATGATCGCATCGCATTCGGCGAGCGACGGGGGCGGCGCGTCGGGTGACGGGTCGCCGCCCGGCGGCCGATCGGCGACGAGCCGGTAGCGACCGCTCCCCATCGGGAACAAGCCAGCGATGCCGTCGGGCGTCGTGAACAGATGGATCTCTTCGTCGGGCCAGTCGGGTATCGCCGCGAAATCGGCGAGCAGGAACGTCTGTTCGAGCGCACGGCCCGCGAAGCCCACGTGAAGCAGATGCCGCACCGTGCTGTGTGCGCCGTCGGCGGCGATCAGGTACGACGGCGCAAATCGCTCGTCGCGACCGTCGGCGCCGCGCAACGTCACGTCGAGCGACGTGCCGCCCGCATCGCACGCGGCAAGCGTCACGCCGCGCTCGACGGTCACGCCGAAACCGGCGAGATGCTCCGTGAGCAATCGCTCGGTGACGCTCTGGTCAAGCAACAGCAGATACGGATAGCGCGTTTGCAGCGGATCGAAATCGAGCCGCGCGATGACGCGGCCATCGGCATGCAGCGCGGCCGCATGCACGCGATGGCCCAGCGCGACAAACGGTTCGACCGCGCGATGCTGCTCCAGCAATTCGAGCGTGCGCGCCTGGATGCCGATCGCGCGCGAATAAGGCGCGGGCGTGGCGAGCCGGTCGATGATGCGCACCGGCACACGGGCGCGCGCGAGGCTCATCGCGGCAGCAAGGCCGGTCGGACCGGCACCGACGATGAGCACCGGCGGGATGTCGAGCAGTGTGTCAGCCATGAGGACCTCCATGACACGCGATCATGCAAGTCTACGCCGCTCCGCGTGACGGGGCCATATGCCGCTCGGCCGATCTGGGGTGCCCGCGCGCAGTGTGGGAAAATACGCGCTTTCCGTCAGTTTTCGCGTCATGGATTCCGCATTCGACCGAGCGTACGCCGCGCACCGCGCGGGCCGCCTCGCCGAGGCCGAGCACGGCTATCGCGCCGCGCTCGCCACCAATCCCGCCGACGCCGACGCACTGCATCTGTTCGGCGTGCTGCGGCATCAGCAGGGCCAGCATGCCGAGGCAGCCGACCTCGTCGGGCGTGCGGTCGAGTTGCGCCCGGGCGACGCCGCGCTGCACCTCAACCTCGGCAACGCACTGAAGGCGCTCGGCCGGCTCGACGACGCGATCGACCGCTTTCGCAACGCGCTGACGCTCGCGCCCGAATTTCCGCTTGCGCACTACAACCTTGGCAATGCGTATGCGGCGCTGCAGCGCCACGACGATGCCGTCGACGCGTTCGACCGCGCGCTGCGGCTCACGCCCGACGACGCGTCGATTCACAACAACCTCGGCAACGCGCTGAACGCGCTCGGCCGTCACGACGACGCGCTCGCCGCGTTCCACCGCGCACTCGAGCTGCGGCCCGGACATGCCGGCGCGCATAACAACCTGGCGATGGCGCTGAGCGCGATGGGCCGCGCCGACGATGCGATCGCGCACTTCCAGGCGGCGATCGCCGCACAGCCGCGCTTCGTCGCCGCGCATTTCAATCTCGGCAACACGCTGGAAGCGGTCGGCCGCCATGCGGAGGCCGCGGCCGCGTTCGAAGCCGCGCTCGCGCTGCACCCGCCGTTCCCGCTCGCCCTCTTCGGGCTCGCGAACGCGCTGTGCGCGCAAGCGCGCCAGCGCGAAGCGCTGCCCTACTACGAACGCGCGGTCGGCCTCGATCCGTCGTTCAGTCTGGCGTGGCTGAACCTCGGCAATGCGCACCACGCGCTCGGTGCGCACGAGATGGCGCTGCGCGCGTTCGACCAGGCGCTACGCGTCGCCCCCGACCTGAAACTCGCGCAACTGCATCGCGCGGTCACGCTGCTGACGCTCGGCGACTTCACGCGCGGCCTGCCGGCGTACGAAACGCGCCACGACACGCCGGGCGCGACGCCGCTCGGTGCGCTGCCGCGCTGGCGCGGCGAGCCGATTGCGTCGCGCACGCTGCTGATCCGCGCGGAACAAGGCTTCGGCGACACGCTGCAGTTCGTCCGTTTCGTACCGCTCGCCCGCGCGCGCTGCGCACGCGTCGTGCTCGAAGTGCAGCCGGAACTCGTCGCGCTGCTCGCCCCGGCCGCGGCGCGCTGGCGCGTGACGCTCGTCGCACAGGGCACGGCGAAGCCGCCGGCGGCCGACATCGCGTGCACGCTGATGAGCCTGCCGTTTCTGCTCGGCCTGCAGCCGGCCGACATCGTCGCGAGCAAGCGTTACCTCGATGCACCGGACGGCGCGCACCGGCGCTTTCGCGGTTCGCTCGGCGGCCAGTCGAAGCGCAAGTTCGGCCTTGCATGGTCCGGGCGCCGGCAGGCACAGGAAAACCGTTCGATGCCGTTCGATGCACTCGCGCCGCTGCTCGCGCTGCCGGACATCGACTGGGTCGTGCTGCAGCCGGCGCTCGACGATGTCGAACGGGCGCGCGTCGACGCGCATCCGCGCGTACATCGCCTCGACGGGCGGCTGAACGACTTCGCCGATACGGCCGCGCTGATCGAGCGGCTCGACGGTGTCGTCACGATCGATACGGCGGTCGCGCACCTCGCCGGCGCGCTCGGCAAGCCGGTGTGGATCATGCTGCCGTTCGCCGCCGACTGGCGCTGGTTCACCGGCGACGACTGCCCGTGGTATCCGCACGCCAGGCTCGCGCGCCAACCCGCACCGGGGCAATGGCTCGACGTGGCAGCGACGGTCGCCCGCGCGCTGCGCAACGCCTGAACGCCGGATGCCCAAACACCCGAACGCCAATGAACAAGGGAGCGCGCCGCGCTCCCTTTTTTCGTCCGGCGTAATGCGACGCGAGCGGCGTCAGGCCGCCTTGTACTGATCGCGCGCCTCGGGCGTGCGATACAGCACGAGCGTCGCGATCAGTCCGCAGAGCGCGGCGAGGCTCAGCCACAACCCCGGCGCCGCCTTGTTCGCGGTCTGATGGATCAACAGTGTCGAGATCGCGGGCGTGAAGCCGCCGATCGTCGTCGCCAAGCTGTAGGCGAGCGAGAAACCCGCGGTGCGCACGTCGGCCGGCATCACTTCGGTCAGCGCGACGACCATCGCGCCGTTGTACGACCCGTACAGGAACGACAGCCACAGCTCGACCGCGAGCAGCCGCAGGAACGACGGATCGGCCACGAGCCACTGCACGGCCGGATAAGCCGATAGCAGCGTGAGCACCGTGAACGTGACGAGCACCGGGCGGCGGCCGATGCGATCCGACAGCGCGCCGGACAGCGGCAGCCAGACGAGGTTGGACAGGCCGACACACACCGTCACGACGAGCGCGTCGAGCGACGACAGGTGCAGCACTTCCTTGCCGAACGTCGGCGTATAGGCGGTGATCATGTAGAACGACACCGTCGTCATGATCACCATCCCCATGCCGGCGATCACGACGCCCCAGTTCTCGAGCATCGAACGCATGATCTCGCCCATCGTCGGACGGTGATGCTTCGCGAGGAACTCGTCGGTTTCCTTCAGCGAACGACGGATCAGGAACAGGAACGGGACGATCAGGCAGCCGATCAGGAACGGAATGCGCCAGCCCCACGCGGTCATGTCGTCGGCGGGCAGCGCGCGGTTCAGCAGCACGCCGACGAATGCGGCGAACACCACCGCGACCTGCTGGCTGCCCGATTGCCACGACGTATAGAAACCCTTGTGGCCCTTCGTCGCGATCTCCGACAGGTAGACCGACACGCCGCCGAGCTCGACGCCCGCGGAAAAACCCTGCAGCAACCGGCCAAGCAGCACGAGCACCGGCGCGAGCACGCCGATCGTCGCGTAGCCGGGAATCGCGGCCACCGTGAGCGTGCCGAGCGCCATCAGGCCCAGCGTCAGGATCAGCCCCTTGCGGCGGCCGTGATGGTCGATGTACGCGCCGAGCACGATCGCGCCGACCGGGCGCATCAGGAAGCCCGCGCCGAACACCGATAGCGACAGCATCAGCGACGCGAACGCGTTGCCGCTTGGAAAGTACGTTTTCGCGATGGCCGATGCGTAATACCCGTAGACCATGAAGTCGTACATTTCCAGGAAGTTGCCGCTGACGACCCGGAACACGGTGCGGAATTTCGATTCCTGCGCGACGGCGTGTGTTGCTGTGGACATGTCGTTCTCCCAGCTCGGAGGGCGCGACATCCGCGCCATGTGGACCCGACGACGCGTGTCGCGCCGGCCGGCGCACACGCATCGCTGCGAACCGGCGACATCGCGCGCAACGATGCGCACGCCGGCATGGTTCGCGGATGATGCCACGCGAAGCAAACAATTGCCTTGTACCGGGCCGGCAGCGACGGGCATCACGCTCGGCTCGTACAAATCGCCTCGTATGGCGCACCAAAATCAGACCGATCTGATCGACCGACGATCATCGCGTGACCACAATGTCACGATTTGCGACGCAATCCGCGCCGAGGCCGACATCGCCGCCCGCGCCGCACCGCGTCCGTCCATCATGATCCCATCGCCCCTCGTTTCCATCGAAGGCGCGCTCGCCCGCCCTCGCGTCGCGCCGCTCGACGGCGTGCCGCCGTTCGGCCTCGAATGGCGGTTCGGCGCCGCGTCCGGCACCCGCTCCGACGAGCGTTGCGTGGCCACACTGACGACTTCCTGCATCGACGTCGACGCACCGCATCGCGCGTGCCATTGGCAACCGCTGGCTGCCGCACATCCGACGTCGGCCGGTGTCCCGGTCATTGTTGTCGATGCAAGCGGTCAGCACATCGCACGTGCCGTCAGTCGTGCACCCGACCGGCGTGCGCGGCATGCCGCCTGCTGGAGCCTTGGCGCACTCGCCATCATCGGCGGGCTGATCGTCGCGCACGAACCGATTCCGAGCAGCGCGTCTTCACCGAACATACACACTGCCGGCGTCGTGCCGGAGCAAGCGACGCAACGCTCGGGGCGCGTGCAGGTCGGCTCGGTCGAGCGCATCACGCCCGCCCTGCCGGTCATCGCGCCGGCGCAGCACATCGCGGCGCAGCCCATTGCGACGCCCGGCGCTTCGCCACGGCCCGAACGCGACGTTGCGCCCGAGCCCAAATCGCGACGCTCCGACGCGACACCGGACGTACGGCGCGCCATCAGCGCACCATCGCCGTCGCCGCATCGACCTCACGGCACACGCGCGACAACCGCACTAGCCCACGCGCCCGCCGTGCCGCGGCTCGCCGCCCGCCCACCGCTCACGCACCACGCATCACACACGCCGGCACCCGACCGCGTCGTATCGCGCTCGCTTCCGGACACACCGCACGATCTGCACGCACCGCACGAGCTGCACGAGCCGCTCGACGATCCGCTCGCGCTGATCGCGATGGCGAACGCGCTGAGCACCGATCGCCCGGCACGAGCGGGCAATGCGCCCGCGGCGGACTTCGACTGGACAACGCAACTGTCCCACCGTCGTCTGACCGCCCCATCGGAAACGCTTTCCCGCTGACATGCGGGCAATAAAAGGGCGACAAAAGGGCAACAAAAGGGCAACGAAAGGGCAACAAAAAACCCGGCGAAGCACGCTTCGCCGGGTTTTCGTTCGTTCGTCCGTCGGTCCGTTCGACCGGCGATCGTCATTTGCGCGACGGCAATCCTGATTCGGTCTGCCGCTCGAGTTGCCGTACCTGCTCCTGCAGATCGCGCAACTGCAGCTGCGCCGCCCGCTTCTCGACCTGCAGCGCCTGCGCCTGGTCCTGCGCCGACTTTTGCCGCTGCGCGACCTCCGCCTGCTGGTTGCGCGCGACGCTCAGATCGGCCTGCAACTGCTGCGCGCGATTCGCCTGCAGCGCGATCACGCGTTCAAGGAACGCCTTCTGCGCCTGCAGTTCGGTGCGGCGAATCTCGACGTCCGCGAGCTGCACCGTCTGATGGACGAAGTTCGCGTACACCATCTCGGCACGGCTCTTGTCCTGCGACTTGATCACGCGCCACAGATGCTTGTCCTGGAACAGCGCGACGTAATACGTCATCTCGCGCGGATCGAACATCAGGCTCGCGCCGTAGCTGCCGTTGTACGTCGTGCGCATCTCGACGATTCGCCCGTCGTGCAGCATCTGCGTGAGTTCGGCGACATTGCCTGGCGCGGCCGCATCGGTCGTGGATGCGGCGGACGCGGCAGCCGTCGTCGCGGCATCGCCGCTCAGGCTCGTCACCGCGGGGCGCGTGCCCGCGACCGGCGCGGTCGCGTCGGCGGACCACGCCGCGCCTGCGTGCGCGCAGGCGGCCATTGCAACGATCCACGTTGCGCATCGTGCTGGGGAAAAATCTCGGAAGGCCAACGTCAGACTCCGGCGAACGATCGGGAGCCGCGATTATCGTTCAAAACGAAACGGCCGCATCTCGAATTTAACGGGATGCGGCCGGCCTTCCTGCGACGCACCGCATAAACGGGCTACAGGCGGGTTTCGCGTGCCGAGCGCAGGAATGCATCGAGCAGCGGCGTGCAGTCGAGCAGCTCGGAGCCGCCCGCGCGATGAAACTCCGGATGCCATTGCACGCCGACCACGAACGGCGCGCGCCGGTACCGAATGCCTTCGATGATTCCATCGCCGGCCGACACGGCCTCGATGTTCAGGTCGCGGCCGAGATCGCGGATCGCCTGATGGTGGATCGAGTTCACGATCGCCTCGCTGCGCCCGGGGAACATGCTCGCGAGTGTCGACGAGTCGGGGAACCGGATCGCGTGGCGATGCTGGTCGTAATGCTCGCTCACGTGCGCATTCGCGGTCGGCACGTCGGTCGCGATGTCCTGGTACAGCGACCCGCCGAACGCGACGTTGATCAGCTGGCAGCCGCGGCACACGCCGAGCACCGGCTTGCCGGACTCGACGAACTCGTGAAACAGCTCGAGCTCGTACATGTCGCGCACGCGGTCGCCCGGCCATTCGGGGCGCGCATCCGACGCCGCGTAGGTCTGCGGCGACACGTCGGCGCCGCCTTGCAGCAACAGCCCGTCGAGATGCTTCGCGTAGTCGCGCAACCGGATGTTGCTGGGGTGCAGCATGCCCTGATGCCCGACGGTCGGAATCATGAACACGAGCACGTCGCGCGACATCACCCAGTGCGCGATCGATTCCTCGAGATACTGCAGCGTCTTGCCGCGCAGCCCCTTCGCACCCGGCTCCGGATGGAAGATCCGCGCCGACACGCCGATGCGCAGCGTGCGCTGCGTGATGCGCTGGCCGGCGCGGTCGAACAGCCGGCGCGCCCGCGCCGCGACGATCCGGCCGAACACCGACCACGGCGTGTCGCTCTGTTTCAGATAAGCCGGCGGCACGTTCTGCGCATGCTGCGCACTGGCGGGCGGCGGCCGCGGCGTGTCGAAATCGGGCGGTGCGCCGAAACCGGGCGGCGCTGCGCCGGGCTTCGGCGTCGCGACCTCCGCTGCGGTGGCGACCCCGGCCGCCCCTGGTTCGGACGCGGCCGTGACTGGCGACGCGCCGTCCTCGGCGACGTTGTGCGCGGCGGCTTCCTGCGTGGCAGGCACGCCGGGCGTTTTCGCCGGATCGGAACGAGGGGAATCGGAGGAAGCGGAAGAGGTGCCGGACAGACCGGCCGGGGAAGGCGTGGTTTCGCTCATGACGATGGTCTGGTACGTCGCTCGCGCGTATTGGATTGACGAGGATTCATTATGCTTCAGTGCACGATCGCGCGGTAAACCTGCAACATCCTGTCGATATTGTTGCAGCTCGTCGCATCCGGCACGCGAGCCCCTTACCGTCCCCCATCGAACCCCATCGAAACGCATGGCGGGCAACTGGACATCGGTGATATATCACAATAATATTCACGGATCGTCCATCCTGTCCGATCGCCCGCGCCATGACCGCGCCCTGCTCCTCCACCGCGCCGCTGCCGGCATGAATGCGCTGACCGATGCCCTCCGCGAGCGGCCCGCCGCGTCGACGCCCAGCCTCGCCGACCGCGCGTACGCGCTGATCCAGCGCGACATCATCACGATGCGCCTGAAGCCCGGCGCCGCGCTCAACGAAGCCGACCTCGTCACCCGCACCGGCATCGGCCGCACGCCGGTCCATCAGGCCGTGCACCGGCTGGTGCTCGAAGGGCTGCTGTCGGTGATGCCGCGCAAGGGGCTGATGGTGCAGCCGCTGTCGCTCGACGACATCGTCGCGGTGATCGACGTGCGCCGCGTCAACGAAGCGCATTGCGTCGAACTCGCCGCCCGTCATGCGACGCCCGACGATCTCGCGCGCATGGCCGTGCTGCTCGACGACGGCCAGGCCTGCGTCGACACGCACGATGTCGAGGGGATGATGGAGCTCGACCGCGCGTTCCATCAGGCGATCGCCGCGGCCGCGCGCAACGCGGTGCTCGCGGAGATCCTGCGCGCGCTGCACGAGCGCTCACTGCGTTTCTGGTTCGTCACGCTGTCCGAACCGCACCACCTGTCCGACGTCCAGCGCGAACACCGCGAACTGTTCGAGCGACTGTCGGCGCGCGACGCTGCCGGTGCGCGCGCGGCCGTCGAACGTCATATCGATTCGTTTCGCGCCACGCTGATCCAACATCTTCGCTCCTGAGCCGCTCATGACCACTTTCACGCCGTTCCCTCCGCTCGCCCAGCTCGCCGCCGACCTCGCCGCCGGCCGCACCACGAGCCGCGCGCTCGTCGACGTCGCGCTCGACCGGATCGCCGATCCGTCGGGCCAGGGTGCCGTCGTCTTCACCGAAGTCGACGCCGACAACGCGCGCGCGGCCGCCGACGCGCACGATCGCCTGCGTGCCGCGGGCACCGTGCTGTCGCCGCTTGCGGGCATCCCTGTGTCGGTCAAGGACCTGTTCGACGTCGCGGGCCAGGTGACGCGCGCCGGCTCGCGCGTGCTCGACGACGCGCCGCCCGCACAAACCGACGCGGTCGCCGTCGCGCGGCTCAAGCGCGCGGGCGCGGTGCTGATCGGCCGCACCAACATGAGCGAGTTCGCGTTCTCGGGGCTCGGCCTGAATCCGCACTTCGGCACGCCGCGCTCGCCGTATCGCCGCGACGTGCCGGGCGATGCGCGCATTGCCGGCGGCTCGTCGTCCGGCGCGGCCGCGTCCGTCGCCGACGGGATGGCGGCCGTCGCGCTCGGCACCGACACCGGCGGCTCGATCCGCATTCCGGCCGCGCTGTGCGGGCTCACGGGCTTCAAGCCGACCGCGAGCCGGATCCCGACGCAAGGCGGCGTGCCGCTGTCGACGACGCTCGACTCGTTCGGCCCGATCGGCCTGACGGTCGCGTGCTGCGCGCTCGTCGACCGGATGCTCGCGGGCCTCGAACCGCACGTTCCGGCCGCGCGGCCGCTCGAAGGCGTGCGGCTCGGCGTGCTGACCAACTATGTGACGGACGGCGTCGATGCCGACGTGGCCGCCGCGCTCGACGCAGCGCTGAAGCATCTCGAAGCGGCAGGCGCGATCGTCACGGAAGTGCGCTTTTCCGCGCTCGACCGGCTGCCGGACGTCAACCGCTTCGGCTTCTCGCCGATCGAGGCGTACGCGTGGCATCGGCCCCTGCTCGCGCAGCATCGCGACCAATACGATCCGCGCGTGCTGTCGCGCATCCTGAAGGGCGAGCCGGCGAGCGCGGCCGACTATCTGGACCTGCTCGCCGCCCGCCAGGCCATGCTCGATGAAGCGGCGCACACGGTGTGGTCGCGCTTTGACGCGCTCGTCGCGCCGACGGTGCCCGTCGTGCCGCCGCGCATCGCCGAACTCGAAACGGACGACGCCGCGTTCACACGCACCAATGCGCTGATCCTGCGCAACCCGAGCGCGTTCAATTTCCTCGATGCGTGCGCGCTGTCGCTGCCGTGCCATCCGCGCGACGCGGCGCCGGTCGGCCTGATGCTCGCGGCCGCGCCGCATCGCGACGATGCGCTGCTGGCGATCGGCCAGGCAGTCGAAGCCGTGCTGAACACTATCCGGTGACCGGGCGCTCCGCATGACGGCGGGCCGATGGAGCCGATATAGCGGCTGCGGCCGGGTGCCGCACCCGCGCTGTCAGTTTCGTGCCAGATCGTTCGCGCTAAAATCGCGCGATTGTTTATCGGACCGACCAACGACAGGAACCCCGCCGACATGAACGACTCCACGCTCGCCCTCCGCCGTGAACACCGCCTGCTGATGCTGCTTGGCTGGGTGTGCATCGCCCTGCTGGCCGGCGCGCTCTACCTGCAGTACGTGAAGAACGAAGATCCGTGCCCGCTCTGCATCATCCAGCGCTACTTCTTCGTGGCGATCGGCATCTTCGCGTTCCTCGCGGCCGGGATACGCAACTGGCGCGGCATCTGGGTGCTCGAGCTGCTGATCGCGATCGCCGCGGCCGGCGGCGTCGGCACCGCCGCGCGCCACCTGTCGATCCAGATGAATCCGGGCTTCAGCTGCGGCTTCGACACGCTGCAGCCGATCGTCGACAGCCTGCCGCCCGCGCAATGGTTCCCCGGCATGTTCAAGGTCGCCGGCCTGTGCGAGACGGTCTACCCGCCGATCTTCGGCATTCTGCTGCCGGGCTGGGCGCTGATCGGCTTCGCCGTGATCCTGGTTGCCGTCGCATCGAGCCTCTGGCGCCATCGCCGCAAGCTGGCAGGCTGACCGGGGACGCCGCGCGGTCCGGCCGACCGGACGCGGCCGCGTGATCGCCCGGCCGGCCTGGAGCCAGCACCGCCGTGCGGCCGCACCGTGCCGGCCGCGCGTAAACACCTACCCTCGCACCTACCGTCGCACTACCGTCGCACTACCGTCGCCGCCGCCCGGTTTGCCGGGCGAACGCGCATCGCGCGACATCGCACGCACGCCCGGCCCCACGTGCGTTTCGGCCCGGTGCACACGCATCCCCGCCCCGATTCCGCGCGGCGGGCCTATGATCGACATGATCGCCGCCTGATAGTCCGGATCACCGCCCGACGATGTTTCCGTCGCGTTGCGGTGCTATCTTCGCGACTGGATGGCGATCTACGTGCGCGAGGCCAGGCGGTCTCACCTCCTGCGTAACGCGCGCCCGATCCGCAATGTCGACTGGATTCATCATGACAACGCAAACCATCCGCACCCGTCACCCTCATGGCGTCCGCACGTCCCGCGGCGTCGTTCGCGCGCGCCCTCGGCGCACTGCCGCCGCACCGGCTCCGTCGTGCGGCCGGCCCGCCCCGCTCCCGTCCGTCCTCGTTGCCGCCGCGCCCGCCAGCCTGCGCCGCGCGTCGCGCCGCGTCGTCCCGAACGGAGCGTGCTGATGGAAGCCTGGCTCGGCGATCTGCAGCAACTGCTTGCGCACGGTGAAGCGGCCGTGCTCGTGACGGTCGCGCATACCGACGGCTCCGCGCCGCGCGAGGCCGGCACCAAGATGCTCGTCACGCGCGACACGGCCCGCCATACGATCGGCGGCGGTCATCTGGAATGGAAGGCGATCGAGATCGCGCGGCATCTGCTGAAGGACGGCGCGCACGTGACGCACGCACGCCGGCTCGAACGGCTCGCGCTCGGCCCGAGCCTCGGCCAGTGCTGCGGCGGCGCGGTCGTGCTCGCGTTCGAGCGGCTCGACGTCGGCGACCTCGGCTGGATCATGTCGCTCGCGAAGCGCGTCGCGGCCGGCGCCGCGACCGTGCGTAGCGTATCATTCGGCCCCTCGCCGGGTGCGCCGCTGCTGAGCGAGCCCGAATCGCCCGACGCGCGCGCCGATTGCCTGCTGTGGGAAACCGGCGGTGTGTCGCTGCTGACCGAGACGATCGCGCCGTATGCGTTCCCCGTCATGCTGTTCGGCGCGGGACACATCGGCACCGCGCTCGTGAAGGTGCTGGCGACGCTGCCGTGCCAGGTGCGCTGGATCGACGGGCCCGATGCGGTGTTCCCGCCGGCCGACGCGCTCGCCGGGATCGGCAACCTCGCGATCGACGCGCTGGCCAACCCGGCCGATGCCGTCGACACGGCACCGCCGCACGCGTACTTTGTCGTGATGACGCACGACCACGCACTCGATTTCGTGCTGGCCGAGCGCATCCTGCGGCGCGGCGACTACGCGTACTTCGGGATGACCGGCTCACGCACCAAGCGCGTGCAGTTCGATCATCGGCTGGCAGCGATCGGCATCGACCCGGCCCAGGTCGCGCGAATGCACTGCCCGATCGGCGTCGAAGGCATCATCGACAAGGCGCCCGAAGTGATTGCGATCTCGGTGGCCGCGCAGTTGCTGCAGGCCGTCGAAGCGAACGCGAACGCGAACGCGCCCGCGCAAGCCTCCTCTACTTTCTGACCGACCAAGAACAACGCCATGACCCCGACATTCAAGGACAAGATTGCCCGCGCTCCGAAGGCGGAGCTGCACATCCATATCGAAGGCTCGCTCGAGCCCGAACTGATCTTCGCGCTCGCGCAGCGCAACGGCGTGAAGCTCGCGTACGAGTCGATCGACGCGCTGCGCGCCGCGTACGCGTTCACCGACCTGCAATCGTTCCTCGACATCTACTACGCCGGCGCGAGCGTGCTGCTGACCGAGCAGGATTTCTACGACATGACGACCGCGTACTGCGAACGCGCGCTCGCCGACAACGTCGTCCACACCGAGCTGTTCTTCGACCCGCAGACGCACACCGAACGCGGCGTGCCGATCGAGACGGTCGTTGCCGGCATCGACCGTGCGCTCGCCGATGCCGAGGCGCGCGGGCTGTCGAGCAAGCTGATCCTGTGTTTCCTGCGCCACCTGTCCGAAGACGACGCGCTCGCGACGTTCGACTCCGCGTTGCCGCTGTTCGAGCGCTATCGCCGTCGGCTGATCGGCGTCGGCCTCGACTCGTCCGAGCTCGGCCACCCGCCGACGAAGTTCGCGCGCGTGTTCGAGAAGGCGCGCGCGCTCGGGCTGAAGCTCGTCGCGCACGCGGGCGAGGAAGGCCCGCCCGCCTACATCTACGAAGCGCTCGACGTGCTGAAGGTCGACCGCATCGACCACGGCGTGCGCAGCATCGAGGACGCGGCGCTCGTCGAACGCCTCGCGCGCACGCGCACGGCGCTGACCGTCTGCCCGCTGTCGAACCTGAAGCTGTGCGTGTTCGACGACATGGCGAAGCACACGCTGAAGGCACTTCTCGATCGCGGCGTCGCGGTGACGATCAACTCCGACGATCCGGCCTATTTCGGCGGCTACGTCAACGACAACTACTTCGCGACGGTCGACGCGCTGCAGCTGACGGACGCCGAAGTGCACACGGTGATCCGCAACGGCTTCGAGGCGTCGTTCGTCGACGCGGCAGCGCGCGATGCGCTGATCGCACGGCTCGATTCGTACTGGCAGGCCGCGTGACGGCCGGCACCGAGGTTCGCTAGACAGATGAAACACCGCAACGACTTCCGCTTCGCGGCTATCGGTTCGGCCGTGCGCCGCGCCGGCCGCATGCGCGCGCCGAGCGCGCATGCCGGCCTCGCGGCCGTCGTACGCGTGGCCACGGCGTCGTGGGCCGGCACGCGCCGAAGCGTGTCGTTGCGGCTCGTCATGCAGCTCGCTACCGGGGCGGTCGTCGCGATGGATGTCGAGCTTGCCATCGCACTCGCGGCGCAGTCCGCCGCCAGCCCGGCGTTCGCAGCCGCAGCAGCCGCACTCGCGTGCGCAATCGCAGTCCGCGGCGCCCCTGCGTTCGCGGTTCGCCGCATCGCGCATGCACGGGCAGCGCCCGCCATCCCGCCGCCCGCATGGCTCCGACCGTTTTCTTCTGTTCGCCTTACCTTGATGCAGGACCATTCGTCATGACGCAAACCGCTTTCCGTTCCCAGCTGCTGACCTTCAACGGCGACCCGGCGCAATCGAGCCAGGCCGCGAACTACGAGACCGACGGCCTGTTGATCGTCGACGACGGCAAGGTCGTCGCGGCCGGCCCGCATGCGCGGCTCGCCGCGACGCTCGCGCCCGATGCGGTCGTCCACGACCTGCGCGACAAGCTGATCGTGCCCGGCTTCATCGACACGCACATCCACTACCCGCAGACGGACATGATCGCGTCGCCGGCCCCTGGCCTGCTGCCGTGGCTCGACAAGTACACGTTCCCGACCGAGCGCCAGTTCGGCGATCCGGAACATGCGCGCGAAGTCGCCGACTTCTTCGTCGACGAACTGCTCGCGTGCGGCACGACGAGCGCGCTCGTCTACTGCACCGTGCACAAGGAGTCGGCCGATGCGCTGTTCGCGGCGAGCGACGCACGCGACCTGCGGATGATCGCGGGCAAGGTGCTGATGGACCGCAACTGCCCCGAGTTCCTGCGCGACACCGCGCAATCGGGCTACGACGACAGCGCCGAGCTGATCGACCGCTGGCACGGCAACGGCCGCCAGCTGTACGCGCTCACGCCGCGCTTCGCGCCGACGTCCACCGAAGCGCAGCTCGAAGCGTGCGGCGAACTCGCGCGCCGCCATCCGGACGTATTCGTGCAGAGCCACGTCGCGGAAAACGTCGATGAAGTGAAATGGGTCGCCGAGCTGTTCCCCGGCCACCGAAGCTACCTGGACATCTACGATCGCTACGGGCTGCTGCGTCCGCGCGCGGTGTACGGCCACTGCATCCATCTCGACGACGAAGACCGCCGCCGGATGGCCGAGACGCGCACCGTCGTCGCGCACTGCCCGACGTCGAACTTCTTCCTCGGCAGCGGGCTGTTCGATTTCGACAAGGCCGGCGAATACGACGTGCCCGTCACGCTCGCCACCGACGTCGGCGGCGGCACGTCGTTCTCGATGCTGCAGACGATGAACGAGGCGCACAAGGTCGCCCGGCTGTCCGGCCACCACCTGACCGCGACGCGGATGTTCTGGCTCGCGACGGCCGGCGCCGCCCAGGCGCTCGATCTCGCCGACACGGTCGGCACGCTCGCGCCGCGCACCGAAGCCGACTTCGTCGTGCTCGACCCGCAGGCCACGCCGCTGCTCGCGCGCCGCACGAAACGCGCGGATTCGCTCGAGGAGCTGCTGTTCGCGTTCGCGCTGCTCGGCGACGACCGTGCCGTGTATCGCACGTACGCAGCCGGCCGGCTCGTGCACGAGCGCGGCGCCGCACGCCGCGCTGCCGCCGCCGCGTAACGCACACGCGTTTGCCCCTCCGGTTGCGGCGTGCGCAGCGACGCACGCCGCAACCGCCGGATTCGCCGCCGCGCGCGCCATGCGCCGTGCTAGAATTCGCCGCTCATTGGGGAGTAGCCGCTCCGCTCGATGTCCCGCGCCCACGGCGCGCATCGTGACGGAGGCGTCCGTCAACAGACTTGGCCGTTCGGCCATGGCGGACGCAGCCACCGAGGCCTGGCGAGACCGATGGTTCACTGCGCGCCGCATCAGGGCCCGGCGCGCGGCGGATCGTCGCTCGCACGCACAACAACGGCCCGTGGAACCCCATACGTGTCTCAAGCCTTCCTGATCTCCACCGGCGCCGTCGCCCTCGCTGAAATCGGCGACAAGACCCAACTGCTGTCCCTCGTGCTGGCCGCGCGCTATCGCAAGCCCGTGCCGATCATTCTCGGCGTGCTCGTCGCGACGCTCGTGAATCACGGTTTCGCCGGTGCGCTCGGCGAATGGCTCGGTGTGCTCGTCACGCCGTCGATCATGCGCTGGGCGCTCGCGTTCTCGTTCATCGCGATGGGGCTGTGGATCCTGGTGCCGGACAAGCTCGACGAAGACGAAGCGAAGGCGAACCGCTCGCGGCTCGGTGTGTTCGGCGCGACGCTCGTGGCGTTCTTCCTCGCGGAAATGGGCGACAAGACGCAGATCGCGACCGTCGCGCTGGCCGCGCGCTTCCAGGACTACATCGGGGTGGTGGCCGGCACGACGTTCGGAATGATGCTCGCGAACGTGCCGGCGATCCTGCTGGGCGACCGCTTCGCGCATCGCCTGCCGACGAAGCTGGTGCACGGCATCGCGGCCGTGCTGTTCGTCGTGCTGGGCGCGCTGGCGCTGTTGGGCGTCGGGGTGTGACGCACGCTTGACGCACGCAGCCAAACGGCGCGGCCGGGCGGCCGCGCGGTATCGCTATTGGATTACTTCGTGAGCGCCGCGCCCGATGCCGGCGCCGCCGGCACCGCGCGCTCGTTGGCGGCCGGCGGTGCGGCCGGCCCGCCGCGCTTGTCGACCGGCAGCCGCACCGTGCGAATCGCGCCGTTCGCCAGCGGGAAATCGGCGAGCGCGCTGCGCGCGAGGAACGGCATCGCGTACAGCAGCGCGCCGTTGTCGCCGGTCGTGCGCGCGGTCACGTTGTAGACCTCCTTGCCCGTCGCGCGCTCGGTGATCCGGATGCCGAGCGTGTAGTCGAACACCTGGTAGGTCTGCGCGACATAGCCGGCCGGCATCCCGCCCCACGGCCCGCCCCGCCAGTACGGCCCGGGCCCCATGAACCACGGGTCGTAGTAGACCGGCTGCGGCACCGTCACGAGATCGCTGCCGACACCGTACGTCAGCCCGACCAGATAGCGCGCCTGCGCGGCCGGCACCTGGCGAAACGCGTACGCAGACAATTCGTTCGCGACGATCGGCTCGTAGGTCGACTGCTCGATGCTGTGCTTCTGCGCATCGCTGCGCGTGAAGGCGTAAGTGCGTGTCGCGTCGCTGCCGCTCCAGTCGGAGAAGGCCGTGACCTGCGTCGTCACGTAACTGGTGCAGCCCGCCAGCAGCGCCACGCACAGCACCGCCACCCAGCCCGCACCGCGTTGTATCCATTCGCGTTTCATGTCGATCCTCGTCGATCCGTCACCCGTTCGTCGCACCGCGCGAAGCGCACGGGATGCCGATAATACGCGGACTCCCGGAACCGGTAAAAAGTTCGCGGCGGCACGCGGCCGCAAGCCTTTGTACAATGGCCCGGTTCGCCCGGCCCGCGCTGCGGGCCCGATCCCCACTCCACCGACCTCGACGACCATGTCCGACAACGCCTCCTCCACCGTGATCCGCCGCGCCGACTACACGCCGCCGGCCTTCCTCATCGATTCCGTCGCACTCGAATTCGATCTCGCACCGGCCCGCACGATCGTCAGGAACACGATGCGCGTGCGCCGCAATCCGGACGCGGCGCCCACCCCGCACCTGGAGCTGATGGGCGAAGCGCTCGAATACCTCGGCGCGCAGCTCGACGGCGCACCGTACGGCGCGGTGCGCGCGCACGAACACGGGCTGACCGTCGAGAACGTGCCCGATGCATTCGAGCTCACGCTCGACAGCGCGTGCGCACCGGACCAGAACACGACGTTGTCCGGCCTGTACGTGTCGAGCGGCAACTTCTTCACGCAGTGCGAGGCCGAAGGCTTTCGCCGCATCACCTACTTCCTCGACCGCCCCGACGTGATGGCGTCGTACACGGTCACGCTGCGCGCCGACAAGGCCGCGTATCCGGTGCTGCTGTCGAACGGCAACCTCGTCGACTCGGGTGAGCTGCCCGACGGCCGTCACTTCGCGAAATGGGAAGACCCGTTCCGCAAGCCGAGCTACCTGTTCGCGCTGGTCGCGGGCAAGCTCGTCGCGATCGAGGAGAAGATCACGACCGGCTCCGGCAAGGAAAAACTGCTGCAGGTGTGGGTCGAACCGGCCGATCTCGACAAGACCCGCCACGCGATGGATTCGCTGATCCACTCGATCCGCTGGGACGAGAAGCGCTTCGGCCTCGAGCTCGATCTCGACCGCTTCATGATCGTCGCGGTCGGCGACTTCAACATGGGCGCGATGGAGAACAAGGGGCTCAACATCTTCAACACGAAGTACGTGCTGGCGAACCCCGAGACCGCGACCGACACCGACTTCGCGAACATCGAATCGGTGGTCGGCCACGAGTACTTCCACAACTGGACCGGCAACCGCGTGACCTGCCGCGACTGGTTCCAGCTGAGCCTGAAGGAAGGGCTGACGGTGTTCCGCGACCAGGAATTCTCGGCCGACATGGCCGCGGGCGACGACATTGAATCCGCGGCCCGCGCGGTCAAGCGCATCGAGGACGTGCGCGTGCTGCGCCAGCTGCAGTTCGCCGAGGACGCAGGCCCGATGGCGCATCCGGTGCGTCCGGAAAGCTACGTCGAGATCAACAACTTCTACACGATGACCGTATACGAGAAAGGCTCGGAAGTCGTGCGGATGTACCAGACGCTGTTCGGCCGCGACGGGTTCCGCAAGGGCATGGACCTGTACTTCGCGCGCCACGACGGTCACGCGGTGACCTGCGACGACTTCCGTCACGCAATGGCGGATGCGAACGGGCGCGACCTCGCGCAATTCGAGCGCTGGTACAGCCAGGCCGGCACGCCGCGCGTGTCGGTGCGCACCGCGTACGACGCGGCCGCACGCCGTTACACGGTCACGCTCGCGCAGGGCTACGGCGATGCGTCGCCGGCCGCGCGCGACACGCAGCAAGGGCCGCTGTTGATTCCGTTCGCGATCGGCCTGATCGGCCGCGACGGCCGCGACCTGCCGCTGCGCCTCGACGGCGAAGCCGCCGCGTCGGGCACGACGCGCGTGCTCGACTTCACCGACACCGAGCAGACCTTCACGTTCGTCGACGTGCCGGAACAACCGCTGCCGTCGCTGCTGCGCAACTTCTCGGCGCCGGTGATCGTCGAGTACGACTACAGCGACGACGACCTCGCGTTCCTGCTCGCGCACGACAGCGACCCGTTCAACCGCTGGGAAGCCGGCCAGCGCCTCGCGACGCGCGCGCTGCTGACGCTCGCCGCGCGCGCCGCCGCGAACGAGCCGCTCACGCTTGGCGAGAACTTCGTCGCCGCGTTCCGCCGCGTGCTGACCGATGCCAACCTGTCGCCCGCGTTCCGCGAGCTCGCGCTGACGCTGCCGTCGGAAACCTATCTGGCCGACCAGATGGCCGAAGCCGATCCGGCCGCCGTGCATCGCGCACGCCAGTTCGTGCGCCGCCGGCTCGCGACCGCGCTGCGCGCCGAGTGGCTCACCGCGTACGACCAGCACCAGACGCCGGGCGCGTACGAGCCGACGCCGGAAGCGTCCGGCCGCCGCGCGCTGAAGAACCTCGCGCTCGCGTATCTCGCCGAGCTCGAGGATCCGGCCGACGCCGTGCGCATCGCGACCGCCCAGTACGACGCCGCGAACAACATGACGGATCGCGCCGCCGCGCTCGGCGCGCTGCTGTCCGCCGCGGCGGCCGGTGCGAACGATGCGGCCACGCGTGCGCTCGACGACTTCTATCGTCGCTTCGACAAGGAAGCGCTCGTGATCGACAAGTGGTTCGCGATGCAGGCCGCGCAGCGCGGCACACCGGCCCAGCCGACGCTCGCGAAGGTCCGCGCGCTGATGGCGCACCCGGCGTTCAATCTGAAGAACCCGAATCGCGCTCGCTCGCTGATCTTCAGCTTCTGCGCGGCGAACCCCGCGCAATTCCACGCGGCCGACGGCTCGGGCTACGCGTTCTGGGCCGAACAGGTGCTCGCGCTCGACGCGATCAACCCGCAGGTCGCCGCGCGCCTTGCCCGTTCGCTCGAGCTGTGGCGCCGCTTCACGCCGGCGCTGCGCGACCGGATGCGCGAAGCGCTCGAGCAGGTCGCGGCCGGCGCGAAATCGCGCGACGTGCGCGAGATCGTCGAAAAGGCGCTTGCGTAACGCAGCGTACGCAGTCGATCGCGTCGCGCTCACCCGCGACGAAGCCGGTGCCGCCCCGTTGCGGCGCCGGCTTTTTTATCGGCCGGAGATCGGCGGGGTCGGAGTCTGCCGACGCGTTCGAACATGTGTTCGAATACCCGACTATCCCGCCGCTGCAGGGCCATTCAGCTGCGCGGTTCGACGCCGCAATCCGACAGGCTCGGCGGCGAGCTCGGCCGATCGGTCATGTAACCGGACGAAAAAAGGCGGCGGCCCGGGAGGCGCGCCGGGTAAAATTGCGGCAATTCAAGGATTCTTTGGCCTTTCGGAGTCTGTCATGTCCATTGCCCGCCGCACCACGCTGTCCAAGTTCCTGATCGAGCAGCAGCGTGAGACCAACAACCTCCCCGCCGACCTCCGCCTGCTGATCGAAGTCGTCGCCCGCGCGTGCAAGGCGATCAGCTACAACGTGTCGAAGGGCGCGCTCGGCGAAGCACTCGGTACCGCCGGCAGCGAGAACGTCCAGGGCGAAGTGCAGAAGAAGCTCGACATCCTGTCGAACGAGATCCTGCTCGACGCGAACGAATGGGGCGGCAACCTCGCCGCGATGGCATCGGAGGAAATGGAAACGTTCTTCCCGATCCCCGCGAACTATCCGCGCGGCGAATACCTGCTCGTGTTCGATCCGCTCGACGGCTCGTCCAACATCGACGTGAACGTGTCGATCGGCACGATCTTCTCGGTGCTGCGCTGCCCGGACGGCAAGCTGGCCACCGAGGAATCGTTCCTGCAGCCGGGCACGGAGCAGGTCGCGGCCGGCTACGCGGTGTACGGCCCGCAGACGGTGTTCGTGCTGACGACCGGCAACGGCGTGAACTGCTTCACGCTCGACCGTGAAGTCGGCTCGTGGGTGCTCACGCAAAGCAACATGCAGATCCCGGCCGATACGCGCGAATACGCGATCAACGCATCGAACGCACGCCACTGGTACGAGCCGGTCCAGCGCTATGTCGACGAACTCAACGCCGGCAAGGACGGCCCGCGCGGCGACAACTTCAACATGCGCTGGATCGCGTCGATGGTGGCCGACGTGCACCGGATCCTGAACCGCGGCGGCATCTTCATGTACCCGGCCGACAAGCGCACGCCCGATCGTCCGGGCAAGCTGCGCCTGATGTACGAAGCGAATCCGATGTCGTTCATCGTCGAACAGGCGGGCGGCGCGGCGACGACAGGCACGCAGCGCATCATGGAAGTGCAGCCGACCGGCCTGCACCAGCGCGTGCCGGTATTCCTCGGTTCGAAGAACGAAGTCGAGCGCGTGACCGGCTATCACACCGACGGCAAATAAATTTGCACTGCAGCACTAGACGGAGGTGCGGGACGTCAGTACAATCGCGCCTTCGCGATGTGGCCCTGATGGGTTGCATCGCAGTGAAGTGAAAGCGGGAAGTCCGCCGGATCGAGGGTTTCGCGAAGCAGCGGCAGCAAGCTGAAAAAATTTCGCAAAACCTATTGCCAAGATCTCGGATTTCACCATATAATTTCATTTCTCTGCTGCCGGTGTAGCTCAGTTGGTAGAGCAGCGCATTCGTAATGCGAAGGTCGTAGGTTCGACTCCTATCTCCGGCACCAAGATATAAAGGCCTGATAAGCATCGCTTATCAGGCCTTTTCTCTTTTCCGGCCGCCTCTGGCCACCCCAGTTGCTGGCCACGTTTCGTCCGCTCCCACGAAAGCGTGCGTGCCCTCCTCCGTCGGATTATCAGCTGCGCGACGATGAGGATCCCGAATCGATTGTGAAGTCCACCGTCACGCGGCTGATTGCCGACGCCGGCAACAGCCTGCCCGATAGCGGCGCGCCGGCGCCGGTACATCGACGATGACGCGCGGCGCCGCGCGACTGCTCCCGTCAACGTTACGAATCCATTTCACCGCGCATCGTATGCGCACGCATCGTGGCTAGGCAGACGAATCCCCTGGAAAAACCCGTTAAGCGTGCATAACATTACTTAACGATTCCGACCCGTCTATCGCGTTACATTGCGGGGGCGGCGCGGCGGGTCGCACAGCCGCCTTCATGCAGCTTGCGGCGAAACAGCCGACGTCCGGTCATTTCGACTCAACACAAGGAGAGGATCACCATGACTCATGGCTTGATTATGTGGCTCATCATCGGCGCGATCGCCGGCTGGCTGGCGGGTCTGCTCGTCAAGGGCGGCGGGTTCGGCCTGATCGTCGACATCATCGTCGGTATCGTCGGCGCGGTGATCGGCGGCTGGCTGGCCGCGCGGCTCGGCATCAGTGTCGGCAGCGGCTTCATCGGCTCGGTGGTCGTCGCGGTCATCGGCGCCGTGATCCTGCTGTTCGTGATCCGGCTATTCAGGCGCGCGGCCTGACGGTGTTCTCGCGCGCCTTCGGGCGCGCTTTCGCGTTTTCGTTTCGGTGTTGCATCGAGCGGCGCACGGCATCCGCCGCGCGCCGCCTTCCGTTTCAGCGGCCCTTCCCGCGCTGCAACCAGCCGTCGAGCACGTCGCTCGTCAGCAAGCCGCTCCTCGCCACCCGTGCGCCGTCGCGTCCGATCCACACGGTCCGCGGCATTTCCCCCCGCCATCCCGCATCGAGCGCCGCCCGCAGCCGCTCGGGCATCGCCTCCGCGTTCGCGTACTGCGCGACCTGCGGCGGCAGGTTCATCTGGGCAAGCGCCTGGGCGAGCGCCGCGCCGCTGTCGTCGTACGCATCCATCGCGACCATCGCGAGCTGCACATCGGGATGCCGGCGCTGCCATGCGACCAGATGCGCGGCATTCTCGCGGCAGTATCCGCAATCGAGCGACCAGATCTCGACGGCGAGCGGCCGTTCGCGTGCCGTCGCGTAGAGCTTCGCGACGTCGGCCGCGCGCAGCGGCTGCAGTTCGCCGGCCCACGCCGGCAGGCTCGCGAGCATCGCGCCGATCAATGCGATCCACCGTTTCATTGCGCGCCCTCCACGGGAATCAGCCGGTAGCCGTCGTTACGCGTACGCCACGACAGATAGATGCGGCCCGCGTCGTCGAGCAGTTGCGGGTTGTCGCTCGCGCCCGACGTCGACGCGAGCACGCGCGGCGCCAACCAGTGTTCGCCGCGATCGTCCGAGCGCAGCAGCTTGATCTGCATCGTGTCGCCGTCGAACGCCTTCCAGGCGAGCCAGACGACGTCGCCACGCGCGACGAGCGCTGCATGCGAGGCCTGCTCGGCCGGCACCGCCGGATTCGCGCCGAATGCCCACGGCGTGCCGAGCGGCCGGCCGTCGGCGCCGATGCGCGAATAGAACACGTCGGCGCGGCCGTCGACGACGCCGAACCACGCGATCTGGCGCGTGCCGTCCGGCGTGATCGCCAGCGCCGGCCCGTGCTCGGGGCACGCCTCGACGTGCCAGTTCGAGAACGTCGCCCGCACGGGCACGACGGGCTCCGAGGCCGACACGGGCAGCACCGCGAGCGCATGGTCGCGGATCTGCCCGGGGAACACGTTGCGCCACACGGCTTCGATGCGGCCGGCCGGATCGATCGCCATCGCGATGCGGCAGCATTCGCACGTATGGTCGGTCACCTTCCGTTCGGGCTCGAACGACGCGCCGCCGTCGCGCGACACCGCGTAGTAGACGGCCGCGCCTTCGTACGCCTGCCCCGCCGCCTTCGCCGCGGCGAGATCGCGCTTGTCGATCCACGCGATCGCGATGTTGCCGGCCGGATCGACGGCCATCATGTCGAAGCGGTGCGTGATCGCCTGCCGGTCGCGATGCACGGTGACGGGCACGCTCCAGGTCGCGCCGCCGTCGAGCGAACGCGCGAAGCGCACCATGCCGGTGTAGGGCGCATCGAGCGGCATCGACCACGACACGTACACCGCGCGGCCGTCCGGGCTCGTGGCCACCTTCGGCCGATTCTCCGCGCTCGTGTAGATCGGCTCGGGCATTGCGTTGACGGTCACGGGCGCGGACAGCGTACGACCCGCGTCGTCCGAGTGCGCGACGACGACGTGCGCGCCTTCGACCCATGCGACCCACAGCCGGTGCCGCGCGTCGAATGCGGCGCCGGTCGCGAGCGGCTGCTTCTGCTGCGCGGGTGCAGCCTGCATGCTCATGTGCGCGGCATGCGGATCGGCGGGCTTCTGCGCATCGCGCGCGTCGTGCGCGAAGACGGACGACAGCGCCGCGAACCATAGCGCGCTGCCTGCTGCGAACGATTTCACAGCGACCATTTCAGTTCTCCAAAGAAAGTGCGGCCCGGATACGGGTGGAACACGTAGTAGCGGCGGTCGGTCAGGTTGTCGATGCCGACCGACGCGGTCCAGTGACGGTCGAACCGGTAGCGCGCCTTCACGTCGACGACCGTGAAGGTGCTCGTGCCGCCGTACACGTCCGGATTCACGTCGCTGTTGTCGAGCGTGTTGAACTGGCGGCCCGAGTAGCGCACGCCGACGCTCGCAAGCCAGTGCTCGTCGAAGCGGTACGACGCGAGCAGGTTCGCGCGCATGCGCGGGATGCGCGGAAAGCGCGAACCGACGTACGCGGGGTTCGCGGTATCGGCCAGGATCTGCGCATTGCTCGCCGACACGTTCGCGTCGATATCGAGCCCGCGCAGCCCGACGTTCTGGCCGCTGAATCCGAGTTCGACGCCGCGCACGCGCACGCGATCGACGTTCGAGATGTTCGTGACCGTCGACGCGCCCGACACCGTCGTCTGGCTGTAGATCGAGTCGCGCAGGTCGCTCTGGAACACGCTCGCGCGCACCACGCCGACGCCCACGTCGCGCTCGGCCGTGAAGTCCCAGTCGATCGCCTTTTCCGGCCGCAGGTTCGGGTTGTTGTTGACGATCGCGTTGTTCGAGATCGTGCCCTGGAACAGCTCGCCGACCGTCGGGAAGCGCGTGCCGGTCGCGAACGACAGACGGAAACGCCAGACGTCCGTCGCATCCCATTGCACGGCGATCTTCGGCGACAGCGCGTTCGCGCTGCGATCCGCATAGCCGAGCGTGCCGTTCGCGTTGCCGAGCGCGCCGCCGTACGCATCCCACAGCTCGTAGCGCAGCCCGAGCGTCGCGAGCCAGCCGGGCGCGAACCGCCACGCATCCTGCGCGAACAGCGCCTGCGTGCGCGTGTCGCCCTGATAGACGCTCGCGAGCGACGTGGTCGGCCCGGCCAGCCAGTCGGCCGTGTTGTACGTGACGTTGCGCAGGAAATAGTTGTCGTAGTGATAGCCGAACGTGAACGTATGGCCCTTCACCTGCGGCGCCTCGGCCTTCAGGTCGAGTGTGCGCCAGCCCGTGCCGTCGCCCTGGAACAGCGTGCCTGCCCCGCCCTGCGCGGTCGATGCCGCGCGCTGTACGTCGCGCGACACGTCGTACGCGGACACCACGCCCGACAGCCGCCAGCCCGAATCGAGCCGGCCGTTGAGCCCGAGCGCGTACAGCCAGTTCTCCTGGTCGCCGCGCTGCGGCGCGAACGCGTTCGACGCGACGGTCAAGTTCCGGCCGCCGATCGACACGTTGCCGCCGTAGACCGGATTGCCGGCAGCATCGCGCAGGAAGGTTTCGCCATGCTGGCGGTAATGGTTCTCCCAGTGCCCGAGCGTCAGCGTCGCGTCGACGTGATCCGTGAACGCGTAGCCCATCCGGACCGTCTCGTTCAATTGCTCGGTCCGCTCGATGGTCTGCGCGCCGACGATCGTGCGCGGCTTGCCGTTGGGGCCGATGTCGGTGGCCGCGCCCGTCACGGGCACCGCGGCGCCGAGCCGCGGGTTGTACGCGGCATTGGGGCTCGCATACTGCATCGGCTGACCGTCGTTCTCCAGCCGGTCGAGCGACAACGAGAACCAGAACTTGCCGACGCGATTCGCGATCCGTGCGGTCTGGTGATTGCCGCCGAAGCTGTCCGCGAAGCCGTAGCCGTCGCGATAGCGCTGCGTGAAGAACTGCGTCGACAACGACGCCTCGAGCTTATCGGGCCGTCGTGTCGTCAGCAGTACGGTCGAGCCGATTGCATTGCCGGGATACAGCGCGGAAAAGGGGCCATACAGCACGTCGACGCGCGCGATGTCGTCGGGCGCGATCAGCGACCAGCGCGGCGGGTATGCATAGCTCGAGCCGAGCAGGTTCGACAGCAGCAGGCCATCGGCGTACACGAGCCCGCGCGCGCTCTGCAGTTCGTTGAAGTCCCGGCCGGCGAACACGCTGTTGCGGTCGCCGATGTAGCGCTTGCGCACCATCAGGTTGGGCGCGTACTTCAGCGCATCATCGGTGGTGACGTTGGTGTGCGCGTCGATCCGCTCGCGCGTGATCGACTCGACGACGGCCGGCGTATCGGGGTCGACGGGCTGCCGCTGGGCGGTGACGCTGACCGCGGTCAGCGTATCGCCGGTCGGTGCCTCGGTGGCCGCGGCAACCGAGGCGGCGCGCCCGGGCGGGCTGCCCAAGCGGCCGGGCGCCGGGCCGGCGGCCACGCCATCGATCGAAGCGGCCTGTGCGGCCGGCCAGGCAAAAGCGGCCGCGCACGCGAGTGCGAGCCGACCGCGCGACGGCCGCGCGGCGAAGGTGAACGACATGGATGCATTCCTGAAAACGTGACCGGAAGCCGCCGGACGCGCGCCGACGCGCCGCGCGCAGACGGCGCGGCGCGCGGCCGGGCCGCGGGCGGCACGCGCGCTACCGGGGCGCGCGGACGATATCAATCAGATCGGGACGTTTTCAGGCGGACCGCGCGGCTGCGCGAGACGAATGCCCTGGCGGGGAAGATCGGGGATGGCCGGCGCGGCCGCCCGATAGGCGAACGCGCGTACGAAGCCCGGCAGCGCGGGCAGGCTCGTGCCGAGCGCGACGTTCGCCGCGAAGCCCGGACAGTACACGCAGTGCGGTACATGATCGAACGACGGCGTGCTGCGGTCGTCGCCGGACTGCGCGAGGACGACCTGGCGTGCGCCTGCCGCACTGCACAACTCGAGCGTGAGTTCGCCGGAACCGTTCGATGCGAGACGCGCGTAGCCGACGACGGGCGACAGTACGTTCAGTACCAGCGCCAGCCAGACTAGGCCGATCCATCGCGTCGTTCGTTTCATCGCGGTCCAGGAAAAAGTGCGCGCAAGTATAGCAAGCGACCCGAACGTTGCCGATCGGGCGCGTGCAATAGCGGGCATCGCAGCGCGCGCGGCAGCGCATGTGCCGTTAATACAACAGAGACAAAATCTAACGATTCGCCGCTGGCATAAATCCAAGCGCGAGGTTGATAATTATTGAACCTGTTGGAGAAACGATCATGGACGAAAGACCAACTCGCATGCCCCCGCCCGAGCAAGTGATGAGCCCGGATCCGGAACCCGTCGGCGTGGAATTTCTCGCCGAATTGCCCGAGCATGTCCGGGCATTCTTCGACGAGCAGCACAAGCTGTACTCGCCGAAGTGAACCTACGTTCGGTTCCGTAACCGTCACGTGTCGATCGATATCGTGCGGTTCATCGCTGCGTTTTCGGCGCAGATCGCTTCGCATCCGGGCTGCAATGGCCTGACGGTGCTGGATCAGCTCGCCCGCTGATTCTCCTGTCGCGTCGTTCCGCCGCGCGACTGTCTTCGTCTATCCTTCTGGTTTTCCCTCTCCGGCCCGCCCGGCTCTCCCGATCGCTCCAATGAAACAAGCTCTTCGTGCCAGCCTTGCTGTCGCCGCGCTCGGCGCTGCCCTATTGTCGCCCCTGCAAGTCGCGCGCGCGGACGGCGACGACACCGCGCTCACCAATCTCGTCGCACTCGCATCGCAGCGGCTTGCGCTCGCCGAGCCCGTCGCGAGATGGAAGTGGGCGAACCACAAGGAGATCGAGGATCGGCCGCGCGAGGCCGCCCTGCTCACGTCGGTCGAGAAGCGCGCCGCGCAGTCCGGCGTGGATCCCGCGTTCGCGCGGACCTTCTTCGAAGATCAGATCGCCGCGAGCAAGGACGTGCAGAAGGCGCTCTTCGCCACCTGGCGCGCGACGCGGCCGCCCGAAGGCGCAGCGCCCGACCTCGCGACCACCACGCGGCCCGCTCTCGACCAGCTCACGCAAAAGATGCTGGCCGGCCTCGCGCAAGTCGCACCGTTGCGCGACGCGCCCGATTGCCAGGCGCGGCTCGCACGCAGCATCGCGAACTGGAAGACGCTCACCCGCTACGACGCCACCCAAACGCAGGCGCTCGGCACGGCGCTGTCGCATGTCTGCGCAGCCGGTGGCGCCAGCGCGATCGGCTGACGACACACGGCCATCGCGCGCCACGGCGCCGCGCGCTCAGTCAGCAGGCGTGAGCGCCGCGAGCGGAATCAGTTGCAGGCCGCGTGCGAGGTGGGTCTGCAGCAGGCGATGGGTATGGGGCTCGAATGGGCTGTCCGTGCCGTCGGCTGCGAGCCGTGCCGCTGCGTCGAGCGATTCGGCTGCGCCGACGTAGCGCCAGCCGTCGATCACGTGGAACAAGGGGCGCACGCCGCTCGCTTCGAACGCGACCGCGCCGTCGAACGGCCAGGGCGCGGCGCCCGCCCGCGCGTGATCGGCGGGACGGCGGTTGTAGGACGGACGCAGACGGGCAATCCACTGCGCTTCGGCAAGCATCGCGCCCAGCTCGTTGCCGGTCTCCCGCCATTCGACCCGCCGCACCTGCTGCGCCAGCCGCATTTCCTTCGACGACCGGCGCTCGCCGGTCAGCAACGCGCGCAAGCGCTGCCGCACGCGCACGCTGCGGCCGACATACAGCGCTTCATCGCTCTCCCCGAACAACGCGTACGCACCGCACCCGGCCGGCGCGGTATCGAGCCACGCCTCGGTCAGCCCGCCCGCAAGACGGAAGTGGCGCGTCGTGCGCGCAATCTGGTCGCGCAACCGCTCGAGGGGCACGATCTCGTGCAGTTGCCGCCAGAACTGCCACACGAGGTCCGCATCCGCGAGCGCCCGGTGGCGCGCGGCGGGAACGAGGCCATGCCGTTCGATGAGCGCATCGAGGCCGTGCCGCGCCTCGCGCGGAAACAGCGCGCGCGACAACCTCACCGTACACAGCACGTCCGGATTGAACGCGAGGCCCGCGCGCTCGAATTCGGCGCGCAGGAAGCCGCGGTCGAAGCTCGCGTTGTGCGCGACGAACAGCTTGCCGTCGAGCCGCTCGAACAGCGCGGTCGCGAGCGACGCGAACGACGGCGCGTCGCGCACCATCTCGTCCGAAATGCCCGTCAGCTGCTCGATGAACGGCGGAATCGGCTGCCCCGGATTGACCAGCGTCGTCCACGTCGATACCCCCTGCGGGCCGATCTCGACCACGCCGATTTCGGTGATGCGGTGCTCGACGGACGAGCCACCGGTGGTTTCAAGGTCGACGAAGACGAGCGGCTGTTCGCTGGCGGGATCGGACGGGCAGAAATCGGACATGAAAAGACAGGGAAACGATGCTTCCGTGAGTATGCACGGCAGACGTGTTCGCGACCAGTCCGAACCCGTGTCGATTCGCCGGTTGCCGGTTTCGTGTCCCCAAAAAGCAAAAAGCCCCCGCGATGCGGGGGCCGGACATGATCGGCAATGCGTGGCGCGTCAGGCCGCCTGGATATTCGCTGCCTGCTTGCCTTTCGGCCCCACTTTCACGTCGAAGGATACGCGCTGGTTCTCCTTCAGCGTTTTGAAGCCTTCCATCCGGATTTCGGAAAAGTGCGCAAACAAATCTTCGCCGCCATTGTCGGACGTAATAAAACCGAAACCTTTAGCATCGTTAAACCATTTTACGATACCGGTATCCATACTTTCGTTCCCCACTCGTTTAGATCAAAAAAGCTACTGTTATAGCCGCTTCCCGAAATCCCGCAACGGCGCGCCGCACCCACCCCCAGCGCTCCGCCCGGGGACGGAGTGCTGACTTTATAAATTGGACAATCCGGGTGCGTCAAGAAAATTTTTAGCGCTTTCTTTATCAAAAAAACGTCAATACCACTGGAATCGGTACACCATCGCCTTTTATTAAATGATTCGCATCAAAAACCTGTCAATATTACCGGGATCGGATCATTAATAATCAAAACCATGAAAAACCTACCGGGGACAAATCGGGTCGGTAAAATCATCGGGTTTTTTCCGGGTTGCGAAAAACATCCGACGTTGCGATGCTGGGACAAGGCAATGGAAGGAGAAGGTCATGTGGCTGGACGGAATCAAGCGCTTCGCGAGCCGGCTTGTGCGCGTACGCCGCAAGTCCCGCGCGCTGGCCGAGTCCCGCGAAACGCCGTGCGACACCGAGTTCGACCCGACCTGGCACGGCGATCATTGGCAGAACCTGCTGGCGTCGCCGCTCGACGCCCGTCACTACGTGATGGAAGACTGGACGTACACGCCGCCGCCAGCCGAAGTCGACGATACGCAGCCGACAGGCAAGCGCAAGCGGCGCTCGTACATGCAATAGGGCCGGGATGGCGGAGCAAAAAAAAAGCGCGACTGGGAAGTCGCGCCGACAAAGGTTTGGAGATCTTTTCCGTCAACGAAAAAGTCTGCTTCGGAAAGCAGAGATCGCAGTATAGCGAGAGAACATCCTTTCATTAGCCATGCTGCACACAAACCTCTATTGCCGATGTGTCAATAATCGGGCTGGTGCTACTGTGACCCTCAGCTGATCCCGTGTCGCGATCGCGCAACGCCGTCAACGCCCGCTACGCAGTCCTGATGATCTTTTGCGTCTGCCGAATCGCCGCAAAGCCTTGCTGGCCGCGGCTCGCCGCGCATGCGCGCATTCTTGCTCGATTAGAAATATAGTATTGCTACAAGCGGTTTTCTCCCCCGCCGGGACGGATCCGTACACTGAAATGGACTTCCGACGAGGTTGCCGCGCCCCACGCGCACGGCGCCGCCGATCCGCGACGCCCGCCGATACCGGCAGCCGCTGCGATCGGCACCATCCTGTTTGGAGACAGATCATGAAAAAGACCCTGATCGTCGCCGCATTGGCGGGCGTGCATGCGACCGGCGCCCATGCGCAAAGCAGCGTCACGCTGTACGGCCTGATCGATGCCGCTATCACGTATACGAACAACCAGGGCGGTCACAGCGCGTGGCAGGAAACGAGCGGCTCGATCAACGGCAGTCGCTGGGGGCTGCGCGGCACCGAGGATCTGGGCGGCGGACTGAAGGCGATCTTCACGCTGGAAAACGGCTTCGGCATCAACAACGGCACGCTCAAGCAGAACGGCCGCGAATTCGGCCGCCAGGCGTTCGTCGGGCTCGCGCACGACAGCTACGGCTCGCTGACGCTCGGTCGCCAGTACGACAGCGTCGTCGACTTCCTCGGCCCGCTGTCGTTGACCGGCACCCAGTACGGCGGCACGCAGTTCGCGCACCCGTTCGACAACGACAACCTGAACAACTCGTTCCGGATCAACAACTCGGTCAAGTACCAGAGCGCGAACTACGGCGGCCTGAAGTTCGGCGCGCTGTACGGCTTCTCGAATTCCACCAATTTCTCGAACAACCGCGCGTACAGCGTCGGCGCGGCGTACAGCTACATGGGCTTCAACGTCGCGGCCGCGTACCTGCAGCTGAACAACAACGTGAACTCGCTCGCGCTCGCGGCCAGCGACCCCGGCGCAGTGGCCGGCGACTGGACGTTCGCGGCCAGCCGTCAGCGCACGTGGGGCGCGGGCCTCAGCTACGCGTTCGGCCCCGCGACGGCCGGCTTCGTGTTCACGCAAACGCGCCTCGTCGATTCGGCGAGAATCAGCGCCGGGCAGTCGGGCGTGACGGGCGGCATTCCGCTCGCCGGCGGCACGCGATTCAACAACTACGAAGTGAACGGCCGCTACGCGCTGACGCCGGCGTTCTCGCTCGCAGGCTCGTACACGTACACCGACAGCCGACTCGACGGTCAGACACCGAGCTGGCACCAGTTCAACCTGCAGGCCGACTATGCGCTGTCGAAGCGCACCGATCTGTATCTGCAGGGGGAATACCAGCGGGTCAATACGGACGGCCTGGCGGTCGGCGCGAGCATCAACGGGCTCGGCACCGCGTCGTCGACGAACAAGCAGATCGCCGTCACGGCCGGCATGCGCCACCGCTTCTGAACTGTGCGACCGGCCGCGGCCGGTCCGGCAAGCCCCTCAATACAAAGCGCCCCAACCGGGGCGCTTCTCATTGCGGGGCCGCATGGTGCGAATGCGCCGCGCGATCCTCACGCGTTGCCGGAGGCCGGATAGCGCACGTCGAGCACGTCGATCGGCTGCGGACCGGCCGGCGTCATCAGTGTGACGGTATCGCCGATCCTCGCCTTGATGAGTGCCCGCGCGACCGGCGAGATCCAGCTGACGCAGCCGCGATCGAGATCGACCTCGTCGATCCCGACAATCGTCACGGTGTGATCTTCGCCGTCCGGCGTCGCGTAATCGACGGTCGCGCCGAAGAACACCTGGTCGACGTTCTCCTGCCGGCTCGCGTCGACGACTTCGGCGAGATCGAGCCGCTTCGTCAGGAAGCGGATCCGGCGATCGATCTCACGCAGCCGCCGCTTGCCGTAGATGTAGTCGCCGTTCTCCGACCGGTCGCCGTTCGACGCGGCCCACGACACGAGGCGCACGACCTCGGGACGCTCGACGTCGATCAGGTTCAGCAGCTCGTCCCTGAGCCGCTTGTGGCCGGCCGGCGTGATGTAGTTCTTCGTGCCCGCCGGAATCGCGAGCTGACTCGGGTCGAGATCGTCGTCGTCGCCGTCCGACTCTTTGACAAACGCCTTGTTCATGATGCAGGTTCAATACATGGATGACTGATGCTTGAAGGGTACACGAACGCGACCGCGCGCGATCAGGCGACATATTTTGTGGATAAGGCTTCCCTTTTTATACGACTCTGCTATACTTCCGCTTCTGCGTGCGGCTGTAGCTCAGT
>NZ_ML058610.1:231910-339173 GCF_003635165.1 Burkholderia sp. Nafp2/4-1b
ATCCTGCCAGCCGCGCCACCTCAGAAGGGCCTTCCTCCGGGAAGGCCCTTTTTTCTTTTCCGCTCCCCATTCCCCTCCTCCGGCAAGCGAGACTCCCGTACAACGCGAACGCGGAGCCGCCCTGTACCACGTGCCGCCCGGCGCGCTTCACAAACAAAAACGGCGGCCCGTGGCCGCCGTCGTATCGCGTGCAAAACTAACCGCGCAATGTCAGTAATCCTGCCGCTCGCGCTCGATGCGCATGCCGCCGTCGTGGCGCGCATGCACGCTGTCGTCGGTCGAGCGCTCGCGCATGATCCGCATCACGTCCGGATTGGTCCGCACGCGCCGCATGACGTTCGCGAGGTGCACGCGGTCGCTGACCTGGATCACGAAGCGCAGCACCGTCGATTCGTGCGTCAGGTCTTCATCCATCGCGATATGGACGATGTTCGCGTCGGCCGACGTGATGTCCGCCGCGACGCGCGCGAAGATACCCTTCGTGTTCTTCACGAGCGCCTTCACCGCGACGTCGAACAGACGGCCCGGCTGCGGTGCCCATTCGACGTCGATCCAGCGGCCCGGATCGCGGCGATGGATGCGCTGCGCGACCCGGCAATCGGTCGTATGAATCGCCATCCCGAGGCCGATGCCGATATAGCCCATGATCGCGTCGCCCGGAATCGGGCGGCAGCATGCCGACAGCTGCACCGACATCCCTTCGGTGCCGGTAATGACGACCGGCGGCGCATTGTGCGCCGGATGCCGCTCGGACTTCGGCAGATCGTCGTCCGCATCGCGGCCGGTCATCAGCACCTCGATGCGCTTGGCCATCACCGCCGCGACGCGGCGGCCGAGGCCGATGTCCGCGAAGATTTCCTGGCGGCTCTTGTTGCCCGTCCACTGCACGAGCTTTTCCCATACTTCCGGCGTCACGTCGGCCAGTGTGAACCCGTAACCCTTCAGGCTCTGGTCGACGAGCCGCTCGCCGAGCTGCACCGACTCGTTCAGGCGCATCGTCTTCAGGTAGTGGCGAATCGCCGAGCGTGCCTTGCCGGTGCGCACGAAACCGAGCCACGCGGGGTTCGGCTTCGAATACGGCGCGGTGATCACCTCGACGATGTCGCCGCTCTTCAGCTCGGTCCGCAGCGGCAGCAGCTCGTTGTTGATCTTCACGGCCACGCACTGGTTGCCGAGATCGCTGTGGATCGAATACGCGAAATCGAGCGCGGTCGCGCCGCGCGGCAGCGCCATGATCTTCGACTTCGGCGTGAACACGTAGACCGCATCCGGGAACAGGTCGATCTTCACGTGCTCAAGGAATTCGCTCGAATCGCCGGCTTCGCTCTGGATGTCGAGCAGCGACTTCAGCCACTGGTGCGCGCGCTTCTGCACGTCGTTCAGATCGGCGCCGCCATTCTTGTACAGCCAGTGCGCGGCCACGCCTGCCTCGGCGATCTCATGCATCTTGCGCGTGCGAACCTGGAACTCGATCGGCGCGCCGAACGGCCCGACGAGCGTCGTGTGCAGCGACTGATAGCCGTTGATCTTCGGGATCGCGATGTAGTCCTTGAACTTGCCGGGCACGGGCTTGTACAGCGCGTGCAGCGCGCCGATGCACGTGTAGCAGTCGAGCGCGCTGTCGACGACGACGCGAAAACCGTACACGTCGAGCACCTGCGAGAACGACAGCTGCTTATCACGCATCTTGCGGTAGATGCTGTAGATCGTCTTTTCGCGGCCGGTGATCTCGGCGTCGATCTTCGCGTCGGTCATCGCGCGCTGCGCGGCCTCGAGGATCTTGCTGATCACTTCGCGGCGGTTGCCGCGCGCGGCTTTCACCGCCTTCTCGAGCGTCGCGTAGCGATGCGGATTGAAGTTCGCGAAGCTCATGTCCTGCAGCTCGCGATACGTGTTGTTCAACCCGAGGCGGTGCGCGATCGGCGCATAGATGTCGAGCGTCTCGCGCGCGACGCGGCGGCGCTTTTCCATCGGCACCGCGCCGAGCGTGCGCATGTTGTGCAGACGGTCGGCGAGCTTCACGAGGATCACGCGCACGTCGCGCGCCATCGCGAGCAGCATCTTGCGGAAGTTTTCCGCCTGCGCTTCTTCGCGGCTGCGGAACTCCATCTTGTCGAGCTTCGACAGGCCGTCGACCAGTTCGGCGACCTTCGGGCCGAACCGTTCGGCGAGCTCGCTCTTGGTCACGCCCTGGTCTTCCATCACGTCGTGCAGGAGCGCGGCCATCACGGCTTGCGCGTCGAGCTTCCAGCCGGCGCAGATTTCCGCGACGGCGACGGGATGGGTGATGTAGGGTTCGCCGCTCTGGCGATATTGACCGAGATGGGCTTCGTCGCTGAAGTGGAACGCCGCCTTGATCTCTTTGATTTCATCCGGAGGGAGATACTCGGCAAGCGCGGCCGTCAGTTTCGCGATCGAAACGACGCCGTGCTTGCGCGGCTGCTCCGGAGTGGCGGTCGGCCCGAACAGATGCCGGAAGGACTGTTCGAGGACCGCGTCGATGTACTGGCGCGCAGGCGACTGGGCCGTGGCTTCGGTGGTCGAATCCGCGGAGGCGGACGATGGGGTGGTGCTCATATTCGCCTCCTGGTCGAGTCGTTGCGCGCGTGGACTACATGGCTGGAACGGGCCGGATGCGCGTTACACCGGCACCTTCTTCAGCATCTCGACGCCGACCTGGCCGGCGGCGATCTCGCGCAGCGCGACGACGGTCGGCTTGTCGCGGCTCTCGATCTTCGGCGTATGGCCTTGCGCGAGCTGCCGCGCGCGGTAGGTGGCGGCGAGCGCCAGTTCGAAGCGGTTGGGGATTTGCTTCAGGCAGTCTTCGACGGTAATGCGAGCCATGTTGGAGATTCCTTCTGAATTTAGTGCTTATTCTACCTTATGTCCCTCTACCCCCGCGTCATTCCGCGTGGGGCAGATGGATGCCGAGCTCGATGAACAACTCCGCATGTCGAGCGTACTGCGAAGCAAAACGCAGGCGCGTGGCCGCGACGATGCATTCGAGCTCGGCCAGCGCACGAGCGAAATTTTCGTTGATCACGACGTATTCCGCTTCGGATGCGTGAGCCATCTCGCTGCCCGCGGCGAGCAGACGCCGCGTGATCACGTTCGGCTCGTCCTGCCCGCGCTTCTTCAGACGTTCCTCGAGCGCGTCGAGCGACGGCGGCAAGATGAAGATGCCGACCGCGTTGCGGAACTGCTTCTTCACCTGTTGCGCGCCCTGCCAGTCGATCTCGAGCAGCACGTCGTGGCCGTTCATCATCTGCTCTTCGATCCAGACGCGCGACGTGCCATAGTAGTTGCCGTGCACTTCCGCGCTTTCCAGGAATTCGTGCGCGGCGTGGCGCGCGCGGAAATCCTCGACGGTCGTGAAGTGGTAGTGCTGGCCGTCCTGCTCGCCGGGGCGCGGCTTGCGCGTCGTGTACGAAATCGACAGGCAGATTTCGCTGTCCTTCGACAGCAGCGCGTTCACGAGCGTCGACTTGCCGGCACCCGACGGTGCGATGACCATGAACAGGTTGCCGGGATAGACGCCGCCGTGCAGCGCATGCGACGCGTGGGCGTCGCGGTGGTGGTCGGTCATGTCAGCCTCCGCCGGACCGCCCCCTCGGGGGGCAGGGAACGCAGTGAGCGTGGGGGTCGTTGCATCTCTTTTACTCCAGGTTTTGCACTTGCTCACGCATCTGCTCGATCAACAGCTTGAGCGCCATCGATGCATCAGCGAGTTCCTTCGCCGCCGCCTTCGAGCCGAGCGTGTTTGCTTCGCGATTCAGTTCCTGCATCATGAAGTCGAGTCGCTTGCCGACGCGGCCGCCCTTCTCGATCACGTGACGCGTTTCGTTCAGGTGCGCGATGAGTCGCGACAGCTCTTCGGCGATGTCGATCCGGATGCCGTACATCGTCACTTCCTGCCGAATGCGCTCCGCGGCTTCCTCGCGCGTGACGATCGTCGAGCTGCCTTCGGGCGCCGCGAGACCGAGCGCTTCCTGCAGCCGCTCGACTATCTTCTGCTGATGCTTCGCGATCAGCTCCGGCACGAGCGGCGTGATGCGCGCGACGATCGCTTCCATTTCGGTGACGTTCGACAGCAGCATCGTCGCCAGTTGCGCGCCTTCGCGCGAACGCACGACGACGAGCTCGCCGATCGCTTCCTTGCCGCATGCGAGCACCGCGTCGCGGATCGCTTCCGCCGACACGCCGCTCTCGGCGAGCACGCCCGGCCAGCGCAGCACCTCGCCCGCGCGCAGGCGGCCGACGCCCGGGAATGCATCGAGCACCGAACGCTCGAGCTCGGCGAGCTGGCCGAGTGCCGTCTGGTTCAGCGCGCCCGCGCCGATGCTCTGCTCGCCGCGCTGCAGGTTGATGCGCACGTCGACCTTGCCGCGCGACAGCTTGTTCATCAGCATTTCGCGCAGCGCGGGTTCGCACGCGCGCACGTCGTCCGGCATGCGGAAATTGAGGTCGAGAAAGCGCGAGTTCACGGTGCGCAGTTCGACCGACACGCTGGTGCCGCCGTTGCCGGTGGCCGTCACGAGTTCGCGCGTTGCGCTCGCATAGCCCGTCATGCTGTAGATCATGGTTCGTCTCGCCGTCTGGGTGCCCTTGCGGGCGGAATATGTCGAGGCGCCCGGCGCATTGCAAGGCGCGGGGCGGGAAGCGCGCATTATCCCATTTTTGCGCCCCACCCCGCCGGGCACGGCTGCCGTTCGGCGCTAAAATCGGGGTTTCCTCTTCCGTCCACGATTCCCCATGACGTCTTCACTTTCCCGCCCGAGCGGCCGCCGCGCCGACGAACTGCGCAAGGTCGCGCTCACGCGCCATTACACGAAACACGCCGAAGGCTCGGTGCTGGTCGAATTCGGCGATACCAAGGTGATCTGCACCGCGAGCGTCGCCGAGCGCGTGCCCGAGTTCCTGCGCGATCGCGGCCAGGGCTGGCTGACGGCCGAATACGGGATGCTGCCGCGCGCGACCCACACGCGCAGCGACCGCGAAGCCGCCCGCGGCAAGCAGACGGGCCGTACGCAGGAAATTCAGCGCCTGATCGGCCGCGCGCTGCGCGCGGTGTTCGATCTCGAGGCGCTGGGCCCGCGCACGATCCACATCGACTGCGACGTGATCCAGGCCGACGGCGGCACGCGCACGGCGAGCATCACCGGCGCGTTCGTCGCCGCGCACGACGCCGTGTCGAAGCTGATCGCGGCCGGCAAGCTCGCGCGCTCGCCGATCACCGACCACGTCGCGGCGATCTCGGTCGGCGTGTACCAGGGTGCGCCCGTGCTCGACCTCGACTACGCGGAAGATTCGCAGTGCGACACCGACATGAACGTCGTGATGACGGGCGCCGGCGGCTTCGTCGAAGTTCAGGGCACCGCCGAAGGCGTGCCGTTCTCGCGCGCCGAGATGAACGCGCTGCTGGACCTCGCGCAAAGCGGGATCGGTCAGCTCGTGCAGCTGCAGAAAGACGTGCTGGGCGCGAGCCATGGCTGACGATCGCACTGTCGCGCCGCTGTCGCGCATCGTGCTCGCATCGAACAACGCCGGCAAGCTGCGCGAATTCACCGCGTTGTTCTCGACGGTCGGCATCGAGATCGTGCCGCAGGGCGATCTCGCCGTGCCCGAGGCGGAGGAGCCGTTCGGCACGTTCATCGAGAATGCGCTGACGAAAGCACGCCATGCGTCGCGCCTCACCGGCCTGCCGGCGATCGCCGACGATTCGGGCTTGTGCGTGCGCGCGCTGCGCGGCGCGCCGGGCGTCTATTCGGCGCGCTACGCGCAGCGCGCGGGCGGCGCCAAGGGCGACGCAGCGAACAATGCGTATCTCGTCGAGCAGCTGCGCGGCGTCGACGACCGGCGCGCATACTATTGCTGCGTGCTCGCGCTCGTGCGCCACGCGGACGATCCGGAACCGCTGTTCGCCGAAGGGCGCTGGGCGGGCGAGATCGTCGACACGCCGCGCGGCGAGCATGGCTTCGGCTACGACCCGTATTTCCTCCTGCCGGCGCTCGGCGCGACGGCCGCCGAACTCGAACCGGCCGTGAAGAACACGCACAGCCATCGCGCGCTCGCGCTGAAGGCGTTGCTCGCGCGGCTTGCAGAGGAACCAGCATGACCGTCTTCGTCACGCATTCGCAGCCGGAGGCCGCATGAGCCAGGCGGCAGAAACCGGCGCGCGCGTCGTCGCGAAGTTCACGTCGCCCGGCCAGGTGCGGCTCACGTCGCTGCCGCCGCTCGCGCTGTACGTGCATTTTCCGTGGTGCGTGCGCAAGTGCCCGTACTGCGACTTCAACTCGCATGAATGGAAGGGCGAGCGGTTCCCCGAGACCGAGTACCTCGACGCGCTGCGTGCCGATCTCGAACAGGCGCTGCCGCTCGTGTGGGGCCGCCAGGTGCATACCGTGTTCATCGGCGGCGGCACGCCGAGCCTGCTGTCGGCAGCCGGCCTCGATCGGCTGCTGTCCGACGTGCGCGCATTGCTGCCGCTCGACGCCGACGCGGAGATCACGCTCGAGGCGAATCCCGGCACGTTCGAGGCCGCGAAATTCGCGCAGTTTCGCGCGAGCGGCGTGAACCGCCTGTCGGTCGGCATCCAGAGCTTCAACGAAGGCCATCTGAAGGCGCTCGGCCGCATCCACGATACCGCGCAGGCGCGCGCGGCCGTCGAGATCGCGGCGAAGACGTTCGACAACTTCAACCTCGACCTGATGTTCGCGCTGCCGAACCAGACGCTGGACGAATGCCGGACCGACATCGAGACCGCGCTGTCGTACGCGCCGCCGCATCTGTCGCTGTATCACCTCACGCTCGAGCCGAATACGCTGTTCGCGAAGTTTCCGCCGGCGGTGCCCGACGACGACGCGTCGGCCGACATGCAGGAATGGATCCACGCGCGCACGGCCGAGGCCGGCTACGATCGTTACGAGGTGTCCGCGTACGCGAAGCCGAATCACCAGTGCAAGCACAACCTGAACTACTGGCGCTTCGGCGACTATCTCGGGATCGGCGCGGGCGCGCACACGAAGCTGTCGTTCCCGAACCGGATCCTGCGACAGGCGCGCTACAAGCATCCGGCGACCTTCATCGAACAGGCAATGGCCGGCACGCCGGTGCAGGAAGAGCGTGAAGTCGGCGCGCGCGATCTGCCGTTCGAGTTCATGCTGAACACGCTGCGGCTCGTCGAGGGCTTCCCCGTACATAGCTTCGTCGAACGCACGGGCCTGCCGATCAGCACGATCGAGCCGGCCCTGCAGGAAGCGGAACGACGCGGGCTGATCACGCGCGATTTCGCGCAGATCGCGCCGACGCCGCTGGGCCAACGCTTCCTCAACGACCTGCAGGAATTGTTCCTGCGTGACGATTGAGGCGGAACGAGGCGGCATTTCGGTTACAATGCCGCCTCGTGTGGAAGCGTGGCCGAGCGGTTTAAGGCACCGGTCTTGAAAACCGGCGACGGGAAACTGTCCGTGAGTTCGAATCTCACCGCTTCCGCCAGGAAGTTCGCCAAACCCCGTCCATTCATCGAATGACGGGGTTTTTGTTTGCCCGGCGATTTTCCGTGCGCGGCACCCGCGTCGCGTGCCGACGCCTCCCGCCGGATGCCGTTACAATCCGGCGCTCCGATTCGCGAAACGGGAAACCACGTCATGAAGTCCTTCATCGCCTCGTCGCTCGCCGCCCTGCTGGCTATCGTAAGCGCGCATGCCGCGGCCGCCGATGCCGCCTCCGGCACCGACGCGCAAACGCCGTCGTGCGCGATCGCGTACGTGAAGGGTGTTGGCGGCTCGCCGCGCGGCCTGCGCGAATATCTCGCGAGCCCGGCGCCGTACAACTACCTGAAGGAAAACGAGCTCCAGTGCAAGGTATCGGATGACGGTCGCGCGTCGAACTGCACCGGCGTCACCTATATCCGCAACGAGCAGGTGAGCGTGTACGACGATTCCGATCCGGCGACGCTGACGGTCGTCGCGCCGGTGGAACTCGAGCATGGCCAGAAGTATCCGGTGATCCTCGTGGTGCAACGCAAGGACGCGCGCTGCACGCGTTAACGCGCGACACGGCACGACCGGCGTTGCGCGACGGCCTCACGGGCCGGCCCGCGATCGCCTAGAATTCGATCAGCACGGCGACACGACCGCCGCCGCGATGCGATGCCGCGCGCGCCACCCGTGCGTGCGGCACACGGAGATCGCCATGACCGAACTGTCCACAGCGACGGATCACGTCGATTACGAAGGCTTCGAGATCCATGTGGTGCCGAGCCTCATGCCCGGCAGCGACGCGCGTTACACCTACACCGGCTATGTCTGCCATCCGGGTGCGAATCCCGCGCTCCCCGATCACGCGGTACCCTTCCACGCAGACGGCGAGGAAAGCTTCGCGAGCGTCGACGAAGCGGTGCATGACGCCGTGCACATCGGCAAGAGCATCATCGACGGCACCCATCCGGACCTGTCCGTTCTCGCGCTCGTGACGCACGGCTACTGAGCAGGCGCGGCCGTGCCGCGGTGCGCTACCCGTCGCGACGTATGCGCAATTCTCGTGCCGCACATCGCGCGCCCATTGCGCGCGCATCGTCACATGGGACGTCATATCGCCCTGCAACGCCCGCCTGGCGCACCGCCGGACGCGTTCATCCGCGAATCGCCACGTCGCGACTCGCGCGCTATGCGTTTCTCCCGATAGCACGCCGGCCTCGGGCGCCTATCATTTTTTTATAGTCACCTCCGGCACTCCCCCATGCCCTCTCTTCCCTGCCCGAGCGTCGACCGGCTGCGCATTGCCGCGCTGGTCGCCGCCGCCATGCTTGCCGCCTGCACGATCACGCCACCACCTTCGCTGCATTCGGTCGTGACGATCCCGTCGATCACGTCGCTCACGCGCGGCGCGAATCGCGATCAGTATCGCGTGGAAGTCGCGCACTGCGTCGCCGAACACAATCCGTCCAGCGTGTCGCGCGGCACGCCGCAGGCGATGCTGCGCTCGCTCGTCGTCGTCGCGTTCACCGTCGATAGCAGCGGCCGCGTCGTCAACGCTTCCGTCTATCGCAGCAACGGCGACAGCGAAGCGGAAGCGCTCGCGCTCGCATCGCTGCGTCGCTCGGCACCGCTGCCGGCACCGCCGTCGAAACTGCTGGACGGCAACGGGCGGGTCGAGATGATGGAAGGCTGGCTGTTCAACGACGACGGTCGCTTCCAGTTGCAAAGCATCGCGTCGGCCCAGGCTCAATCGATCGACTGACCGCGCGCCGCGCGATTGCCGGTGTGCGGCGGCGCTGGCTATAATTTTCCGCAATCGCGCGGCCACCCTCCCGCGCGCGCGTTCGCGCGCCGCACCCGGCATGCGAGCCGACCACGCCGGCACCGGGCGGCGGCGACTATCCGTCTCCATCGTCGACCGGCGCGTGACGTCCGCGCCACGGCGCGCGTCCACGCCGCCACCGCATCATCCGCTCGGCACACCCGGCAGCGCCCCGCCTGTCTGAGCGCACGCTCAGCCGATCGCCCCAACGACAAAACGGAGACATCCATGTCCGCATCTCCCCCGGCCGTTGCACATGCAACTGGTTCGGCCGGCGCCGTCACCCACCGGCGCATCGTGTTCGCGAGCTTCATCGGCACCGCGATCGAGTTCTATGACTTCTACGTGTACGCGACCGCCGCGGCGCTCGTGATCGGTCCCGTGTTCTTCCCGCACGGCTCCGCGACCGCGCAGGCGCTGTCCGCCTTCGTCACGTTCGGCATCGCGTTCATCGCACGGCCGATCGGCTCGTTCCTGTTCGGCCACTTCGGCGACCGCATCGGCCGCAAATCGACGCTCGTCGCGTCGCTGCTGGTGATGGGTGTATCGACAACCGCGATCGGCTTCGTGCCCGGCTACGACACGATCGGTGCGCTCGCACCCGTGCTGCTGTGCGTGCTGCGCTTCGGCCAGGGGATCGGCCTCGGCGGCGAATGGGGCGGCGCGGCGCTGCTCGCGACCGAACACGCGCCGCAAGGCAAGCGCGGCTGGTTCGGGATGTTCCCGCAGCTCGGCCCGTCGGTCGGCTTCCTGATGTCGAACGGGCTGTTCTTCGCGCTCGCGCTGTCGCTGTCCGACGAGCAATTCCGCAGCTGGGGCTGGCGCATCCCGTTCCTCGTCAGCGCGGTGCTCGTCGCGCTCGGCCTGTACGTGCGGCTGAAGATCACCGAGACGCCGGCGTTCCAGGCCACGCTCGACCGCAACGAACGCGTGCGCGTACCGGTCGCGACGCTCCTGTCGCAACACTGGCGGCCGACGCTGCTCGGCGCGCTCGCAATGGTGGTCTGCTACACGCTGTTCTATATCTCGACGGTGTTCTCGCTGTCGTACGGCGTGTCGGCGCTGCATATTCCGCGCCAGAGCTTCCTCGGCCTGCTGTGCTTCGCGGTGGTGTTCATGGGGCTCGCCACGCCGCTGTCGGCATGGGCGTCGGATCGCTTCGGGCGCAAGCCGGTGCTGGTCGTCGGCGCGATCGCCGCGCTGCTGTCCGGCTTCGCGATGGAACCGCTGCTCGGCAGCGGCTCGATGCCGCTCGTCGCGCTGTTCCTGACGATCGAGCTGTTCCTGATGGGCGTGACGTTCGCGCCCATGGGCGCGCTGCTGCCCGAGCTGTTTCCGACCAACGTCCGTTACACGGGCGCGGGCGTCGCGTACAACCTAGGCGGAATTCTCGGCGCGTCGATCGCGCCGTACATCGCGCAGTTGCTCGCCGCGCGCGGCGGCCTGTCGTGGGTCGGCGGTTATGTGTCGGTTGCGGCGGCAATCAGCCTGATCGGCGTGCTGCTGATGCGCGAAACCCGCGACGCATCGCTCGTCTGAGGCGCCGGGGCGGCCCGGGTTGTGCGGCGGGCGGCGCTGCCTGTACTCGGCCCTGAGGGCGCCATCGTGCGCCCCCGGGACCTCTCCGTGAAGGAGCCGCCGCGATGAACATCCACCTCCACAACGCCGAACTGGTCCCGATCCTGGCGCTCGCGCTGGGGGGTGCGCTGCTGCTCGCGGCGCGTTTCCGGCCAAAAACGTGGCGCGGCCTGCTGCTCGAGGCGCTGCTCGCCAATCTCGCGGCCATCGCTGCGGTGATCACGGTCGAAGCGCTGCTCGCGTGAAGCGACCGGCCACAGCCGCCGCGGGCCGATTCACGCCGGCCATGGGCCAGTGCAGCCCCTAGGCCGTCAGCTGCGCGCGCAACGCACCATAGGCGGGGCCGACCGCGTCGATCGCCTCGAGCGCCTGGTCGACCGACGGCGGGGCGCCGGGCTCGCCGATCGACAGCGCATTCGGTGCGCCGCCGATGCCGCAATGGTGGCGCGACGTCGCGACGAAAATCATCACCGTCGGCCGCTGCAGCGCGTGCGCCATGTGCACGAACCCGGTATCGACGCCCACCACCAGCGCAGCCCGGCCGATGGCCGCGCCCAGCTCGCGCACCGACATCGCGGGCAGCACGATCGCGCCGGGCGCACGCGCGGCGATGTCCTGCGCGGCGTCGTGCTCGGCGGGCGATCCCCACGGCAGCAGCACGCGCAGGCCGCGCGCCATCACCTGCATCGCGAGCGCGGCCCAGTGGTCGGCCGGCCACTTCTTGTCGGGGTTGGAAGTCGCGTGAAACAGCAGCATGAACGGTGCGCCGTCGGTCACGGCAGGCGGCAGGTTCGCATCCTGCGGCGCAATGATTCCGTACGCGGCGATGCCTTCAGGGACATAGCCGAGCGCCTCGCCGGCGCTCACGCGCATGCCATGCCACGCATCGCAATTCGGGCGCGGGCCGAAGCGATGCGAGTACGCAAAGCGGGCGCCGGTCTCGCCAAGATCCTGCGTCTGATAGCCGAACCGGCGCGCGGCGCGTGCGAGCGCCGAGATGATCGCGCTCTTGTAGACGCCGTGCAGATCGATGACCGCATCGTAGCGGTGCGCGCGCAGCGCACCGATCGACGCCGAGATCGCCTTCAGGTCACCGCCGTTGCGGAGCTTCTTGAACCGTCGCAGCGGTGCGCCGAGCACGTTGCTCACGCCTGGGTGCCAGCGCACGACCTCGGCGCACGACTCGTCGACGGCCCAGTCGACCGCCACGCCCGGAAAGGCGCGGTGGAGGTCCGCGACGACAGGCAGCGTCTGGACGACGTCGCCGAGCGACGTCACTTTCACGATCAGGATGCGTTTCACGTTTCTTATGGGGAATGAGCTGCCGTTCCGCCATGCTAACGACGGCGCGCGCGCATAGCATTACGTCGGCATTACATTTGCAACAAATTGCGTCGTTTTGTCGAAGTTTATCGAGCCCCGGCCTCGTCCGGTTGTTTTTATAATGGGGTCTTTGCCCTCCGGCCCCTCGCCGATGCAACGCCCCGTTCCCCCCCTTGTTTCCGGGTTGTTTCCCGCCCTCACCCGCCGCTCGCTGCGGATCTGGCGCCAGTACGGCGTGTTCTGGCTCGGAGCGATCGCGGTGGGCCTCGCGGCGGTGCTGTATGCGCGGCTGATCGACTGGGGCTACGACACCTTCCGCACGATGCGCGACCACGCCGCGTGGCTGCCGTTGCTGCTGACGCCGGCGATCGCCGCGGCATCCGCATGGCTCACGCGCCGCTTCTTTCGCGGCGCCGAAGGCAGCGGGATCCCGCAGGTCATCGCGACGCTGCATGCAAGCCCGACCACCTTCGGCGCGCGGCTGCTGACGCTGCGCATCCTGTTCGGCAAGGTGCTGATCTCGTTCATGGGCATCCTCGGCGGCTTCACGATCGGCCGCGAAGGTCCGACCGTGCAGGTCGGCGCGGCGCTGATGTTCAACCTGCGGCGCTTCTACCCGCGCTCGAACGCCCAGATCGAACGGCAGCTCGTGCTCGCCGGGGCGGCAGCCGGCCTGTCGGCCGCATTCAATACGCCGCTCGCCGGGATCGTGTTCGCGATCGAGGAACTCACCCGCAGCTTTTCCGCCCGCGCAAGCGGCGTGCTGATCACAGCGATCATCCTCGCCGGTGTCGTCGCACTGGGCCTGAACGGCAATTACACCTACTTCGGCACGATCGATGCCGGCCAGCATTTCCCGAAGATGCTCGCCGTCGCCGTGCTCGTCACCGCGATCGTGACGGGCATCGCGGGCGGCCTCTTCAGCTGGCTGCTGCTCAATACGGGGCGCTGGCTGCCCGCGCGCCTGCTCGGCCTGTACCGCGAGCGTCCGATCGCGTTTGCCGCGCTGTGCGGCTTCGTGATCGCGGTCGTCGGGCTCGTATCGGGCGGGACGACGTTCGGCAGCGGCTATGCGGAGGCGCGTGGCCTGCTCGACGGCCATGAGCAACTGTCGGTGCTCTATCCGTTCCTGAAGATGGTGTCGATGGTCGCGTCGTACCTGCCGGGCATTCCGGGCGGGATCTTCGCGCCGTCGCTGTCGATCGGCGCCGGGTTCGGCAACCTGCTGCACATCGTGTTCGGCGACTTGAGCCTGCCGATGCTGATCGCGCTCGCGATGGTCGGCTATCTCGCGGCAGTCACGCAGTCGCCGATCACGTCGTTCGTGATCGTGATGGAGATGATCAACGGCCACGCGCTCGTGATTTCGTTGATGGCGACCGCGCTGGTGTCGAGCCGCGTTTCGCGCTTCTTCGCGCCGCCGCTCTATGAAACGCTCGCGCAGCGCTATCTCGCGCCGCCCGTGAGCGTCGCCCAATCCGTTGAATCCGCTGCTGAATCCGCTGCTGCCTCGGCGGCCGCCACCGGTGTCACCGAACCGCAGGATGCGGCGGCCGCGCCCGCCGACCCGCTCGAGACGCTGCGCGAACCCGAAGGGAGCGAGCCGGATGCGCCGGCGGCCGACCGCGGCACCCCGCATACGCCGGCGACGCCGCACGACGGCGGCCCGTCTGGAGCGGGCGCGCACGCCCCGACGCGCACGGATCCGCGCGACCCTCAGTAGATCACCACGGGCGCCGGCCGATAGTAGACGGGCCGTGCCGGCACGACGATACAGCCGGCGAGCGTGATCGCGACGAGTGCGATGGCAATGACGGTTCGTTTCATCGCGCGTCTCCGTCAGGCCCAGTGACCGCGCGTCCAGAACCAGTTCGGGCCGCGCTGATCCCAGTGGCCCGGCACCCAGTGCATGCCGATGCGCTCGGCTTCCCAGTGGCCGCCGATCCATACGTAGCGGCCATGCTCCCAGCGCCAGTGACCGCGCTCCCACACATAGCCGACGCGCGCGTCGGGCACGACCTCGTAACGCACGGGCGGCGGCGCATTCGGCGCGACGACGACGACTTCCTCGACGGACGCGCGCACCGGTTCGGCGACGACCATCCGGCCCGACTGCACCATCACCGGTGTGCCGACGAGGATTTCGTCCGCGTGCGCGGCGAGCGGCGCGGCGACGGCTGACAGGCCCGCGGCGAACAGCGCGAGCGAAACGATACGACGTTGAACGGTAGAGACAGCCATCACAACCTCCTGATTGACGAATGACGCGAGCGTATTCGTTCAATGCGGGAGGTCGACCAACGGCCGACAGGCGCCGTGTTACGGCGTGCCCGAAAGTGCAACAGGGCGTAAGACGCGCACGGCGGCATGCGCCGCCGTGCGGGAGAGAACGGTGAAGCTCAGGCCTGCGGGATCTCGATCTTCACTTCGAGGACTTCGAGATCGTCCTGGCGCTCGAGGCTCACGCGGATGTCGTCGTCCGAGATATGGACATACTTCGAGATGACCGCGACGAGCTCCTTCTGCAGCGCCGGCAGGTAATCGGCCGGCGGCCGGCCACCGACCCGCTCGTGCGCGATGATGAGCTGCAGGCGCTCCTTCGCGACCGACGCGGACTTCTTCTTCTCACCGAGGAGAAACGAAAGGATGGACATGGGCGGCCTCCGTTACTTGCTGCCGAAGAGGCGCTGCAGCAGGCCCGGCTTCTGGTAATCGGTGAAGCGCAGCGGCTTGTCCTCGCCGAGGAAGCGGGCGACGACGTCCTTGTACGCTTCCGCAACGTCGGTACCGTCGATATGCACGGCCGGCAGACCCTGGTTCGATGCGTGCAGCACGGCTTCGGATTCGGGCACCACGCCGATCAGCTTGATGCGCAGGATCTCGCTGATGTCCTCGAGCGACAGCATCTCGCCTTCGCTCACGCGCTTCGGGCTGTAGCGCGTGATCAGCAGGTGTTCCTTGATCGGATCCTTGCCTTCGGCCGCGCGCTTCGTCTTCGACGACAGGATGCCGAGAATGCGGTCCGAGTCGCGCACCGACGACACTTCCGGGTTCGTGACGATCAGCGCTTCGTCCGCGAAGTACATCGCGTGCAGCGCGCCTGCCTCGATGCCGGCCGGCGAATCGCAGACGATGTATTCGAAATCCATCGCGATCAGGTCGTTCAGCACCTTCTCGACGCCGTCACGCGTGAGCGCATCCTTGTCGCGCGTCTGCGACGCCGGCAGGATGAACAGGTTCTCGCACTTCTTGTCCTTGATCAGCGCCTGGTTCAGGTTCGCTTCGCCCTGGATCACGTTGACGAGGTCGTACACCACGCGACGCTCGCAGCCCATGATGAGATCGAGGTTACGCAGGCCGACGTCGAAGTCGATCACGGCCGTCTTGTGGCCGCGCAGCGCGAGGCCGGACGCGAAGCTCGCGCTGGTCGTCGTCTTGCCCACGCCGCCCTTGCCCGAAGTCACCACGATGATTTTTGCCATTTACCCAATACCCTGTGTTCGTCAATGAGAGCCGATCGATCCGGAGCGTGCCGCGTGAATCACGTCAGGCGCAGCGGTTCGATCATCAGTTTTTCCTCTTCGAGCCGGATCTGCACCGATTTGCCCAGTATGTCGGCGGGCAACGGGTTCTCGGTCGTTCGATAGATACCCGCGATCGAAATCAGTTCCGGCTCCAGACACGTGCAGAAGATGCGCGCGTCGTGATTGCCGTGCACGCCCGCGAGTGCGCGGCCGCGCAGCGGCGCGTAGATGTGGATGTTGCCTTCCGCGATGATCTCGGCGCCGTGACTGACCGGCGCAAGCACCACGAGGTCCCCTTTCGCGTAAATCTGCTGCCCCGAACGCAGCGGCCGGTCGATCACCAGCGTCTGGCCGCCCGCCGGAATCGGCGTCGGCGAAGGCTCCGGCGCCGGTTCGGCTGCCACGGCAGCGGCCGCGCCGGGCGCCGGCTCCGCTTCGTCCGCCGGCTTCGCGGCCGACGCCCCCGCCACACGGCGATCGCGCGCCTCGAGCAGCGGCAGACCGGCTTCCCCCGCCCAGCCTTGCGTCGCCAGCGCAACCACGCCCACCGGCCGCATCCGCACGTCGTTCAGCATCTGGCGGATGTCGGCGAGCGCGACGCGTTCGCCGTCCGCGAGACGGCGGACGTCGATCGCGACGACGTCATCGGCAAAAAACTCGGGAGTCGCTTCGAAGCGCTTGACCAGTTCGGCACGCAACGCATCGAGATCGGTCGTCTTCACGGTGAACAACAACGTATCGACCGATCCGCTGCGCAGCTCGAAGAATGGCGATTTTTTAAGCGACATGGACACTCTGCAAAAAATTTTTGCGTATTTTACAGGCGTCCACGCGTGCGGCCATTATTTTTGGGCAACCGAGTGGTGAGGGTCGCGACGAGCGCGCGACCGGCAGGCGGGCAGTCGGACGGGCGAGCGGGGCTTCATCGCGCCGTGCGGCCCGTGGCTTCATGCGTCAGGGGGTGGTGAAGTGCGACACGAACAGCGATTTCATCGCGCCGGGCATCCGCGCGATCGGCGCGTGCTCGCCCGTGTTGCCGAACCCCGCGCGTTCGTAGAAGCGGATCGCGTTGCGGTTCGCATCGGCGATCCACGCGTAGACGTCCTGCGCGCCGCGTTCGGCGAGCCAGCCGGTGGCCGTTTCGAGCAGCAGCACGCCGCCGCGCAGGTGCCGGACCGCGTGCGCGACCCACAACTCGCTGACGAACGCGCGCCGCTCGGGCGTATTGTCGAAATACGCGCCGATCATGCCGGCCGGGTGGCCTTCGGTGTACAGCAGGAAAGTCGTCGACTCGTCGGACGCGGCGCGCAGCGCGGCAGTGGCCGCCGCTGCGTCGGAATCGACGTTCAGCAATTCGGCCTCCGGCGCTTCGCCGGGCGCGTAGGGCTCACGCAGCGATGCGGCGCGGAGTTCGCGATACACGCCGCCCTGGTTGGCGGCGATACGACGAACGGTCAAGGTCGAACTCATGCAGGCACAGCCCCCTTCGGACAGCAAGTTACTAGCTTCAACCGAAAGCGGGGCATGAGTCAAATCGTTATTTTCAAATGACAGCACGGATTGAAAGGCTGCAGGCACCGCACCCGCGCCCGTGTGCAGGTGCAGCATCGGTGCTTCGACGATGGCGGCACCCGGTCATTCGAGCGATGCGACCGGACGCGTCTGCTCGCTTGCCTTGCCGTGTGCGGCACTCATGCAAGGCGGGCCCGCATTTCGGCGCCGCAGCCATAATGGTCCGTAATGGATATGTTTGCAACAGGGCTGCGCCGCCATGCGTCGTCAACCAGATTTATTGCGTTGCAACATTTGTTGTGGGACGCGCCGCTCGCTGTACGCGTTCAACACGTCATCTATTCATCTGACCACAACGCCCGGCGCGCGGGCCGATCGGGGCCATGCCGGCTCGTTTCAATCCCCCCTTGCCGCCCCTTCCCGGCCTGCGTCATGCCGGCACAGCTGTTTGGAGTTGCACGCCTAGCGCCAGGGTTTGGAAAGCGTGCGCGACGGTCGTATAACTGGCACAACCGGACCACCGATCCGGTGCCGCGCGCCGTGCCGCGGCCCCATAACGATTCCAGCGACGTCAAACGCGTAGACATGGCCGCCGCGCCTGCGAGTGCAGGCGCAGGCCTTCAAAGGAGGGAGACAATGGCGATGACCGACGCATCGGCCTCGGGCTGGTCGGATGGCAAACGTTATCTATGGCTGCTCGGGGCGGTGACCATCACGCTGCCGATTCTGGCGGCGCAGCTCGCGTTGTCGACGGGCCTGCACGTGTTCTGGTGGTTCGGCCCGCTGTTCGCGTTCGGCGTGATCCCGATTCTCGATACGCTGATCGGCGACGATCGCGACAATCCGCCCGAAGACGTCGTCCCGCATCTCGAACGCGAGCGCTATTACCGCTACATCGTCCATCTCGCGACGCTGGTCGAATACTTCGCGTTCTTCATCTGCGTATGGATCGTCGGCACGCATGCGCTCGCGTGGTACGACTACGTCGGCTTCGCGTTGTCGCTCGGCGCCGCGACGGGCATCTCGATCAACACCGCGCACGAACTCGGGCACAAGACGAGCCGCTTCGAGCGCTGGCTCGCCAAGGTCACGCTCGCGCCGGTAGCGTACGGGCACTTCTTCGTCGAGCACAACCGCGGCCATCACGTGCGGGTCGCGACGCCCGAGGACCCGGCAAGCGCACGTTACGGCGAATCGTTCTGGGCGTTCCTGCCGCGCACGGTGACGGGCAGCATCCGCTCGGCATGGCGGCTCGAAAAGGCGCGCCTCGAGCGGCTCGGGCATTCACCGTGGACCTGGCGCAACGAGGTGCTGCACGCGTGGGCGATGACGGTGGTCGTGTGGGGCATCGCGATCGCGATGGCCGGCAAGGTCGTGATTCCGTTCCTCGTGATCCAGGCCGTATACGGCGCGTCGCTGCTCGAAGTCGTCAACTATGTCGAACACTACGGGCTCGGCCGCCGCAAGCTGCCCAGCGGCCGCTACGAGCGCTGCACGCCGCAGCATTCGTGGAACAGCAATCATGTCGTCACGAACCTGTTCCTGTACCAGTTGCAGCGGCACGCCGACCACCACGCGAACCCGACGCGCTCGTACCAGGCGCTGCGCCACTTCGACGACTCGCCGCAACTGCCGGCCGGCTACGCGACGATGATCCTGTTCGCGTATGTGCCGCCGCTCTGGTATCGCGTGATGAATCCGCGGGTCGTCGCCCACTACGGCGGCGACATGGCGAAATCGAACATCAAGCCGTCGATCCGCGCGCGCGTGCTCGCGCAGTATCCGGCCGCGGCGTGATGCGGGACCGCACGGTCGCCGTCGGCAATATCGTCATGCAACCTGCGGCAGCCGGAACACGGCGACCGCGTGGCGCAGCGCACTTGCCTGCTCGGCCAGCGCCTGCGTCGCGGCCGACGCCTGTTCGACCAGCGCGGCGTTGCGCTGCGTCGCTTCGTCCATCTGCGTGACCGCGACGTTCACCTGCTGGATGCCGCCGCTCTGCTCCTGCGACGCGGACGAGATCTCGCCGACGATCGTCGTCACGCGTTGCACCGCGCCGACGATCTCGTGGATCGATTCGCCCGCGCGGCCGATCAGCACGGCGCCCTCGTCGACCCGCTGCGTCGATTGCTCGATGAGTCCCTTGATCTCCTTCGCGGCCGCCGCGCTGCGCTGCGCGAGCGTGCGCACCTCCGACGCGACGACCGCGAAGCCGCGCCCCTGCTCGCCCGCTCGCGCCGCCTCGACGGCCGCGTTCAGCGCGAGAATGTTGGTCTGGAACGCGATGCTGTCGATGACCGCGATGATCTCGCCGACCTTCGCCGCGCTGGCCGCAATCCCGCTCATCGTGTCGACCGCGCGCGTCATCACGCCGCCGCCCGCGGACGCGATGTCCGATGCGTCCCGCGCCAGTTGCGCCGCGTGCTGCGCATGTTCGGCCGACTGGCGCACGATGCCCGTCAGCTCCGTCATGCTGGCGGCGGTTTCCTCGAGCGACGCAGCCTGGGACTCGGTGCGCGACGACAGGTCGTGATTGCCCGATGCGATCTGCGCGCTCGCGGTCGCGACGGCTTCCGCATGCGTGCGCACTTCGAGCACGACACCCGACAGGCTCGCCTGCATCCGCTGCAACGCGCGCAGCAGGTCGGCGATCTCGTCGCGGCCGGCCGCGTCGACGTCGCGCGTCAGGTCGCCGGCAGCCACCGCCTGCGCGCAGGCCACCGCCCGATCGAGCGGCCGCAGGATAGCGCGGCTGAACAGGAACGCACCGATCATCGCGATGCCGAGCACGACGAGCATCAGCACGACGCTCGCCGCGGTCGCGTAGCGCGCGTCGCGGCTCGCGTGCGCCGACACGGCGGCGCTCTCGTCGGCGATCGACTTCGCCGCGCGCTCGAGCAGCTCGGCCGGCGCGCGGTCGACGCCCGCGACGGCCGCGTCACCGGCCGTCGGTTCGAAGCCCGCGGCCTTGAACGCGTCGAACCCGCGCCGGTAGCCTTCGCCCATCGCCGCATGCGCGCGCATGAACTGCTCGACGAGCGTACGGCTCTCGCCGGGCGGCAGCTGATTGACGAGCTGCGCGGCGAGCGTGTCGACCGTGCGCTCGCGCGTCTGGAATGCCTGCCAGTACTTGTCGAGCTTGTCCGGCTGCCTGCCGCGCAGCAGCGTGTCCTTCCATTCCTGGACCTGCAACTTGAACTGCACGAGCGTCGCCGATACGAGGCGCTCGTCGGCGACACGCGCCTGCACGTCGTTCGAGAACGTATCGATCGAGCGATTGAGAACGTGGATGCCATACAGCGCGCCGCAGAACATCAGCAGCAGCGCAACGGCGAATGCGAGGGGAATCTTGTAGCTCAGCTTCATGGGACCTTGAATCGACGGGGAACGATGGCGGGCGGCATGGGTGCCGGCCGCCGCACCGTGTTAACGGCGCGGACATCGAAGGCTTAAAGCTGAGGAAAGCGGTGAAGGCTCGTGTGCGGTGCGGGCCGATCAGGTGCGGCGCGTGCGATGCTGTGGCGCGACTGTCCCACTGCGTCATGCAGCGGCGCACGACGACGGCCAACACACATCGCACATCGCACATCGCACATCGCAGCGACGACCTAAAACGAAAAACCCCGTGATCCTTTCGAATCACGGGGCTTCGTATTTTGGCGGAGAGGGTGGGATTCGAACCCACGGTACGGGGAAACCGTACGCCTGATTTCGAGTCAGGTACATTCGACCACTCTGCCACCTCTCCTTCCTTTGCTGCATTTCGCGGCTGGTCGTTTCCGCGAGAAAAAGATTATAAGACGATCGCTTCGCGGCTGACAAGCCCTTTCTGCAAATTTTTTCGAGGGCTTCGACAGGCCCGCGTTACGACGCCTGTGCCGGCGCGTCGATCCGCTCCATGCCGCCCATGTACGGACGCAGCACTTCCGGCACCGTGACCGAACCGTCGGCATTCTGATAATTCTCGAGCACCGCGACGAGCGTGCGGCCGACCGCGAGGCCCGAGCCGTTCAGCGTATGCACGAGTTCCGGCTTGCCCTGCGCGTTGCGGAATCGCGCCTGCATCCGGCGCGCCTGGAACGCCTCGGTGTTCGAGCAGCTCGAGATCTCGCGATAGGTGTTCTGCGCGGGCAGCCACACTTCGAGGTCGAACGTCTTCGCAGCCGAAAAGCCCATGTCGCCCGTGCACAGCGTGATCACGCGGTACGGCAGGCCGAGCTTCTGCAGGATCGCTTCCGCGTGGCCGACCATCTCGTCGAGCGCCGCGTACGATGCGTCCGGCGCGACGACCTGCACCATCTCGACCTTGTCGAACTGGTGCTGGCGGATCATCCCGCGCGTGTCGCGGCCATACGAGCCGGCTTCCGAACGGAAGCACGGCGAATGCGCGGTCAGCTTGATCGGCAGCGCGGAGCCTTCAACGATCGACTCGCGCACGGTGTTCGTCAGCGAAATCTCGGACGTCGAGATCAGGTACTGCGTGATCGTGTTTTCGCCGCCGCCCTTCTCGACGCGGAACATGTCGTCCGCGAACTTCGGCAACTGGCCCGTGCCGTACAGGATTTCCGGGTTCACGATGTACGGCGTGTACGTCTCGGTGTAGCCGTGCTGCAGCGTGTGCGTATCGATCATGAACTGCGCGAGCGCGCGGTGCAGGCGGGCGATCGAGCCGCGCAGCATCGTGAAGCGCGCGCCGGCGAGCTTCGCGCCGGTTTCGAAATCGAGGCCGAGCGGCGTGCCGACGTCGACGTGATCCTTCACCTCGAAGTCGAACTGGCGCGGCGTGCCCCAGCGGCGCACTTCGACGTTGTCGGCCTCGTCCTTGCCGACCGGCACGCTTTCGTGCGCGAGGTTCGGCATGCCCAGCATCAGGTCGGACAGGCGTGTCTGGATCTCGCCGAGCTTGACCTCCGACGCCTTCATCTCGTCGCCGATTCCGCCGACTTCGGCCATGACTGCCGACGTGTCCTCGCCCTTCCCCTTCAGCGCGCCGATCTGCTTCGACAGGCTGTTGCGACGGGCCTGGAGCTCTTCGGTACGGGTCTGGATCGCGCGGCGTTCCGCTTCGAGGGCGGAGAACGCGGCGACGTCGAGGGTGTAGCCGCGATCGGCGAGGCGCTTCGCGACGCCGTCGAGGTCTTTGCGCAGCAACTGGATGTCGAGCATGGGAGGACTTGGAAAATCGTTGTGTAAGACGGGAATTCTAACGCACCGCGGCGCCACCACGGCATCGGCCGGATGGACAGTGCCGCAAACGGGCGGCCATGGCAGTATCGCATTGGCGGTCCGCCGCATCGGCGGCCGGCGAATTGCCGCGCGCCTGGCGATGACGGATCGCAACACGCCCGCGCCGGCCGGCGGCAACCGAATCAAGCGGAGCGCCGGCTCCGCGTCGTCACAGCCCCCAAGGAATCCGATGACCATCGAACTCGACAAGGATGTACGCGACCGCGCGATCGCGTCGCTGCAACGTTATTTCACAGAAAACATGGACGAGCCGATCGGCAACATCCAGGCCGGCGCGCTGCTGCATTTCTTCATTCAGGAAATCGCGCCGGCGATCTACAACCTCGCCGTCGCCGATGCGCAGGAACGCCTGCATGCGCGGGTCGCCGAACTCGACATCGAATGCCACGAAGAGCCGTTCGAATACTGGAAGAAACAGCAGCCGGGCCGCAAGCGCTGACGCGTCCACGGCAGCGCGGATCGAACCGGCCCGCGCGCCGCCGGTCAGTCCTTCTTGCCGGCCTCGCGGTCGAGCTCGCGCAGCCATGCGAGCTTGTCGGCGATCTTCGCTTCGAGCCCGCGCGGCACCGGCTTGTACCAGCGCGGCTCGCGCATCCCGTCCGGCAGGTACGTCTCGCCGGCCGCATAGGCGTTCGGCTCGTCGTGCGCGTAGCGGTAAGCGTGGCCGTAGCCGAGCTCCTTCATCAGCTTGGTCGGCGCATTGCGCAGATGCACCGGCACCTCGCGCGACTTGTCCTGCTTGACGAACGCCATCGCATCCTTGAACGCGTTGTAGCCCGCGTTGCTCTTCGCCGCGCACGCGAGATAGATCACGGCCTGCCCGAGTGCAAGCTCACCTTCGGGCGAGCCGAGCCGCTCGTAAGTCTCGGCCGCGTCGTTCGCCACCTGCAGCGCGCGCGGATCGGCGAGGCCGATGTCTTCCCACGCCATCCGCACGATCCGCCGCGCGAGATACTTCGGATCCGCGCCGCCGTCGATCATCCGGCAGAACCAGTACAGCGCGCCGTCCGGGCTCGAACCGCGCACCGACTTGTGCAGCGCCGAGATCTGGTCGTAGAAGTTGTCGCCGCCCTTGTCGAAGCGCCGCGCATTCAACGTCATCGCGCTGCTGACGAACTCGGCATCGATGGTCGTGATCTTGGCGGACGCCGCGGCGGTCTGCGCCTGCTCGAGCAGGTTCAGGAAGCGCCGCGCGTCGCCGTCCGCGTAACCGATGAGCGTATCGATCGCCTTGTCGTCGAACGCGAGGCCGTCGAGCGCGATTTCCTGCGCGCGCTTGAGCAGCAGGCGCATCTCGTCGTCGTTCAGCGACTGCAGCACATACACCTGCGCCCGCGACAGCAGTGCCGAGTTGACTTCGAAGCTCGGATTCTCGGTCGTCGCACCGATGAAGGTCACGAGCCCCGACTCGACGAACGGCAGCAGCGCGTCCTGCTGCCCCTTGTTGAAACGATGGATTTCGTCGACGAACAGGATCGTGTGGCGGCCGGTGCGGTTCAGCGTGTCCTTCGCCTGCTCCATCGACTCGCGGATATCCTTCACGCCGCCGAGCACCGCGGACAGCGCGATGAACTCGCAGTCGAACGCGAGCGCGGTGAGGCGCGCGAGCGTGGTCTTGCCGACACCGGGCGGCCCCCACAGGATCATCGAATGCGGCTTGCCGGATTCGAACGCGAGCCGCAGCGGCTTGCCTTCGCCCAGCAGATGCGTCTGGCCGATCACCTCGGCGAGCGTCTTCGGCCGCAGCGCCTCGGCGAGCGGCCGGCGCGGCTCGACTTGAAACAGGTCGGACATGAACCCTCGCTCCAGATCAAACGATGGCGGCCGCAGCGGCCGCCGGACCCGACATTATGACAGCCGCGCGAACCCGCCGCCGCGCTTGGCGCCTGCGCCTAGTGCCCAAGCCCGGTACCCGCGCTCGTTGCAGGGCGCCTGTTGCACGCGCCGGTGCCCGCGCCCGTTGCACGCGTCCGTTGCACGGCGCCCGGTACCCGCGTCCCCAAACAACACGGGCCTGCCGTTGCCGGCAGGCCCGTGTCGGGAAAACGGCGCAACGAAGGTCAGCCGTTGATCACGTCCGCACCCTTCGGCACGACGAACTTGAACGCGTCGCCCTTCAGCGGCGGGTTCGTCTGGATGTTCGTGAACGTCAGCAGCGTGACGTTGCCGAACACGTCGTGCAGTTCCATCGCGGCGAGCGTGCCGTTGCGGAAACCGATGCCGATTCGCTGGAATTGCGTGTCCTGCGCCTTCGGCAGCATCTCGAGCCATTCGATGCCGCCCTTCTCGCCCGCATCGCGCAGCGTGTAGTTCTTGTCGAGGTCGTTGCTGCCGAACAGGATCGCGGCCGGGCTCGCGCCCAGCGCGCCGTTCAGCTTGCGCTCGGTGACCTGGTTCAGGTCGCGGTCGTACACGTAGAGCTTGTCGCCGTCGGCCTGCAGCACCTGCTGGTACGGCTTCTGGTACGTCCAGATGAACTTGCCCGGACGCGAGAACACGAACGTGCCGCTCGAATTGTCGTTCGGCTTCGGCGCGGCCTGCGCGGCGCTCGCGCCCTTGGCCGGCGCCTTGACGATCTGCTGCGTGAAATCGCCCTTCGCCGAACGCACCTGCGACACGAAGGCCTTCAGTTGCTCGGTGCCGCCCGCGAACGCGTGCGTCGCCGCGAGCATCAGCGATGCGCCGGCGAGCGCCGCGCCGAGCCAGCGCCGCGTCGAACGAAGGGAAGGGGCGAACGAAAGTTGCTGCATGATGCGGTTTTCTCCCTGGGTGGCCGGCGCTGCGGGCGCCGCGGACTCATTCCGCGTCGCGCGCCGGCACAAGAATTTCGCGGTTGCCGCTCGACGACATCGCCGACACGAGCCCCGACTGTTCCATCTGTTCGAGCAGCCGCGCCGCGCGGTTGTAGCCGATCCGCAGATGGCGCTGCACGAGCGAAATCGACGCGCGGCGGTTCTTGATGACGATCTCCACCGCCTGGTCGTACAGCGGATCAGACTCGCCGCCGCCTTCGCCGGTTCCCGCTCCCGCCGAGCCCTCGTCGCCGTCGACGGTGCCGCCTTCGAGCAGCCCTTCGACGTAGTTCGGCTCGCCCTGCTCCTTGAGCTTGTCGACGACGCGATGCACTTCGTCGTCGCCGACGAACGCGCCGTGCACACGCACCGGCAGCCCGGTGCCCGGTGCCAGGTACAGCATGTCGCCCATCCCGAGCAGCGACTCGGCGCCCATCTGGTCGAGAATCGTGCGCGAGTCGATCTTCGACGAGACCTGGAACGCGATGCGCGTCGGCACGTTCGCCTTGATCAGGCCGGTAATCACGTCGACCGACGGACGCTGCGTCGCGAGGATCAGGTGGATGCCGGCCGCGCGCGCCTTCTGCGCGATCCGTGCGATCAGCTCCTCGACCTTCTTGCCGACGACCATCATCAGGTCGGCCAGCTCGTCGATCACGACGACGATGTTCGGCAGGCGGCCGAGCGGCTCGGGATCGTCCGGCGTCAGGCTGAACGGATTCGGAATCTTTTCCTCGCGCTTCGCCGCATCCTCGATCTTGTTGTTGTAGCCCGCGAGATTGCGCACGCCGAGCTTGCTCATCAGCTTGTAGCGGCGCTCCATCTCCGCGACAGTCCAGTTCAGCGCATGGCCGGCCTGGCGCATGTCGGTAACGACCGGGCACAGCAAGTGCGGAATGCCTTCGTAGACGCTCATTTCGAGCATCTTCGGATCGATCAGGATCAGGCGCACCTGCTCGGCAGTGGCCTTGTACAGCAGCGACAGGATCATCGCGTTGATCCCGACCGACTTGCCCGAACCGGTGGTGCCGGCGACCAGCAGGTGCGGCATCTTCGCGAGATCCGCGCAGACCGGCTTGCCGCCGATGTCCTTGCCGAGGCTCAGCGTCAGCGCGGACGACGCGGCCGCATAGACTTCCGAGCCGATGATCTCGGACAGGTGCACCGTCTGCCGGCGCTGGTTCGGCAGTTCGAGCGCCATGTAGTTCTTGCCCGGGATCGTCTCGACCACGCGGATCGACACGAGCGACAGCGAACGCGCGAGGTCCTTCGCGAGGTTGACGATCTGGCTGCCCTTCACGCCGGTGGCCGGCTCGATCTCGTAGCGCGTGACGACCGGGCCCGGATACGCGGCGACGACGCTCGCCTCGACGCCGAAGTCCTTCAGCTTCTTCTCGATCAGGCGCGACGTGAATTCGAGCGTGTCGGCCGAGATCGCTTCCTGCGTCTTCGGCGCGGGATCGAGCAGCGACACCGGCGGCAGCGTCGAATCGCCCGGCAGGTCGGTGAAGAGCGGCACCTGGCGCTCGCGCTCGACGCGCTCCGACTTCGCCGGCGTGACGACCGGCGGCACGATCGTCACGGGCTCGTGATCCTCGATGCGCACGCGCTCCTCCTCGACCTTGCCTTCGCGGCGCACGGCCGCGGCCTCGCCGAGCTTGCGGTCGCGCTCGGCCTCGCGGCGCAGCTTCGCGACGTTGACGGCGGACAGGATCGCGCCGCCGACGCGCTCGGCGACCGACAGCCACGAGAAGCGGAAATACAGCGACAGGCCGATCGCGAGCAGGATCAGCAGCAGCAGCGTGCCGCCGGTGAAGCCGAACGCGTGCGACATCGCGCCCGCCACCGCCTCGCCGATCACGCCGCCCGGCGCGCGCGGCAGCTGCACTTTCAGCGACCACATCCGCAGCGCCTCGATGCCGTCGCACGCGAGCACGACGAGCACGAACGCGAAGATCTCGGTGAGCCAGCCGATCGGCCGCTCCGGTTCGTCGACGACCGCCTCGTGACGCGTGATGCGCCGGTAGTTGACCGCGATGCGCCGCCCGAGCGGCACGATCAGCCAGTAGGCCGACAGGCCGAACAGCAGCAGGATGATGTCGGCCGTCCACGCACCGACGCGCCCGGCCCAGTTCGAGATGTGGTCCACCTGCGCGGCGTGCGTCCAGCTCGGATCGCGCCGGCTGTAGCTCAGCAGGGCCATCACCAGAAAAGCGCAGAGCGCGACCTGGAGAATCCAGCGGATCTCCGTGAGGAGCTTCGACATCCGGTGCGGCAACGCCTGTGCCTGGGCGGAATAAGGAGCTTTTGCCATGAATCCGTATATAGAGGACGGGCCGCGCGCCCGCCTGTCGTTCGATCGCGCTTATTGTAAACGCTGCATCGGGCCGCCAAGTGTAAATGACGGTTACATAAGAGGGCCGGGGCCGCCGAAGCCGACGCCGCGGTCGCGATTCGGGCCGCGGACACCCCCCGGGCGGTGCCTGCGGCAATGCGCCGCCGCGCGTCCCGCCGCCGCCGCGCCCTGCCCGCTCCCCCGCCGTCACGCGTTGCCGAAGCGGGCCGGCCGGCGGGGGAACGCTATCGTGCCGATTGAAACTCTCGTTCGGCAGCGCAGCAACGGGGCCTTTATAATGCGCGTCTGATACCCATCTATGACGGCATCCCGGTCAACCCAGACCGTCCGGCGCGCCTTACCCCGCCCGCCGGGCCGCCTTTTACGGATTCGCACATGTCCACGCCCAAACACGCCAAAGTCCTGATTCTCGGTTCCGGCCCCGCCGGCTACACGGCTGCCGTCTACGCGGCCCGCGCCAACCTGTCCCCGGTGCTGGTCACCGGCATCGCGCAGGGCGGCCAGCTGATGACGACGACCGATGTCGAAAACTGGCCGGCGGACGCGAAGGGCGTGCAAGGCCCGGAACTGATGGCGCGCTTCCAGGAGCACGCGGAGCGCTTCAACACCGAAATCGTATTCGACCACATCCACACCGCGAAACTGCACGAACAGCCGATCCGGCTGATCGGCGATTCGGGTGAATACACGTGCGACTCGCTGATCATCGCGACCGGCGCGTCCGCGCAGTATCTCGGCCTGCCGTCCGAGGAAGCGTTCATGGGCAAGGGCGTGTCGGCCTGCGCCACCTGCGACGGCTTCTTCTATCGCAACCAGGAAGTCGCGGTGATCGGCGGCGGCAACACGGCCGTCGAGGAAGCGCTCTATCTGACGGGCATCGCGAAGAAGGTCACGGTGATCCACCGCCGCGACAAATTCCGCGCCGAGCCGATCCTGATCGACCGCCTGCTGGAAAAGGAAAAGGAAGGTGTCGTCGACATCAAGTGGGACCACGTGCTCGACGAAGTGACCGGCGAGGACTCGGGCGTCACGGGCCTGCGCATCAAGAACGTGAAGACCGGCGAGAAGCAGGACCTCACCGTGCAGGGCGTGTTCGTCGCGATCGGCCACAAGCCGAACACCGACCTGTTCCAGGGCCAGCTCGAGATGAAGGACGGCTACATCCTGACGAAGAGCGGCCTGCAGGGCAACGCGACGTCGACCAGCGTGCCGGGCGTGTTCGCCGCCGGCGACGTGCAGGACAACGTGTATCGCCAGGCGATCACGAGCGCCGGCACGGGCTGCATGGCCGCGCTCGACGCGCAGCGCTACCTCGAAAGCCTGCACGACAAGAAGTAAGCGTCAAGCCTTCGCACGCCGGGCGCTACAATGGCGTCCGCTGCCGCGAAGCGCGCTTGACCGGAAAGCCGCTGCGGCCGTGCAGCGGCTTTTTTTGTGCCCGCGCGTGCGAACGCGCCTGCCCGGTTACCGAATCATGGCAAAGAACCAGCCCCATCCGAGCGATCCCGCGAAGCGGCAGATCGCTGCCCGTCCCGCGAGCCCGGCTCCCGAGGCGCCGCCGCCCGCCCCCGACGCCGCCGCGTTGCGCGGCCAGGGCCTGGCCGGCCTCGGCGCATTGCGCAAGTCGCTGCAAGGCGAAGCCGACCGCCGCGAGCGCACCCGCGTCGAAACCGCGAAGGCCGCCCGCCAGGCGGAAGCCGACGCGAACCTGTTCCGCAACGAAATCGGCGCGATCCAGCCGCTGAGTGCGCCGCCGCGCGCGAAGTCCGGCCGCACGCCGCCCGATCCGGTGCCGAAGCAGACGCAACGCGACGAAGAAGACGTGCTGAACGCGACGCTGTCCGACGAATTCGATCCCGAGACGCTGCTCGACAGCGACGAATCGCTGTACTACCACCGCCCCGGCATCAGCCGCGACGTCGTGCGCAAGCTGAGGAGCGGCGCGTGGATCGTGCAGGCGCAGCTCGATCTGCACGGGATGCGGCGCGACGAAGCACGCGACGCGCTCGCGGAATTCATCCGCGAGGCCGGCAAGAAGGGCCTGCGCTGCCTGCGCGTGATCCACGGCAAGGGGCTCGGCTCGATCGGCAAGGAACCGGTGCTGAAAGGCAAGGTGCGCGCGTGGCTCGTGCAGAAGGAAGAAGTGATCGCGTTCTGCGAGGCGCGCAGCCACGACGGCGGCGCGGGCGCGGTGCTCGTGCTGCTGCAGCCGCTCGCGGCGCCCGCCGACCGGGGGCCGCGTGCCGCATCCTAGGCTGACGCTCGCGATCTCGATTCTGGAGGCGATCGCGACGCTGGCCTTTGCGATTTCGGGCTTCATCGAGGCGCGCAAGAACCGTCTCGACTCGGTCGGCACGTTCGTCGTCGCGCTCGCCACCGCGTTCGGCGGCGGCACGCTGCGCGACATCCTGCTCGAACGCCGGCCGTTCTACTGGGTCGTGCACGACGACTACGTGATCGTGATTTTCGTGCTCGCGCTGTTCGCGCCGTTCGTGCTGCGGATGCTGTCGCGGCTGTCGGCCGAGCGGCTGCTGCTGGTGGCCGACGCGATCGGGCTCGGCATCTTCAGCATCTCCGGCACCTCGATCGCGCTCGATGCCGAGATGCCGCGCTTCATCGCGGTGATGATGGGCGTGATCACCGGTGTGGTCGGCGGGATCGTCCGCGACGTGCTGTGCAACGACATCCCGCTGATCCTGCGCGATTCGCGGCCGTACGCGACCTGCGCGTTCGTCGGCTGCTGGTTCTACCTGCTGCTGACGTGGCTGCAGTTCGACTCGGTGTACAGCGTGCTGCTCGCGACCGCGTTCATCCTCGTCGCACGGCTCGCGACGTTCAAGTTCGACGTGCGGTTGCCGCACTGACGCTGCAGCGCCGGCAAGTCAAAAACAAAAGGGGCCGTTTGGACACGGCCCCTTCTCCTACATTCGGCGCACACGGCGCGTCACGCGATCCGCTCTTCCGACGCCGGATCGAACAGCACCGCCTTCGACACGTCGAACAGCAGCGACTGCGTCTGCCCGGGCTGCGGATTCGCGGCCGGATGCACGCGGCTCACGATCCGCTTGCCGTTCACCTGCGCGAACACGTGCGTGTCCGGGCCCGTGGGCTCGGTCACGTCGACGCGCACGTCGATCGGCTGCAGCTTCGACGCCTCGCCGTGATGGGCATTGCGCGCGTCGGTGATGCGCTCCGGACGCAGCCCGAGAATGACCTCGCGACCGACGTGCGACTTCAGTTTCGCCGCGTCGAACGGCAGGATCAGCGCGCTGCGCGCGAGGCCCGTGTCGATCTCGAGCGCGATCCCGCTGCCCTGCTCGACGAGGCGGCCGTTGATGAAGTTCATCGGCGGCGCGCCGATGAAGCCCGCGACGAACAGGTTCGACGGCGAATCGTAGATGTCCTGCGGCGCGCCGAACTGCTGGACCACGCCGTCCTTCATCACCGCGATCCGGTCGCCGAGCGTCATCGCCTCGATCTGGTCGTGCGTCACGTAGACGATCGTCGTGCCGAGGCGCTGGTGCAGCAGCTTGATTTCCGCGCGCATCTCGATGCGCAGCTTCGCGTCGAGGTTCGACAGCGGCTCGTCGAACAGGAACAGCGACGGATCGCGCGCGAGCGCCCGGCCCATCGCGACGCGCTGACGCTGGCCGCCCGACAGCTGGCCGGGCTTGCGGTCGAGCAGATGCTGGATCTGCAGCATCGACGACACGCGCTCGACGATCTGCTGCTGCTCGCTCTTCGGCACCTTGCGGATGTTCAGGCCGAACGAGATGTTCTCGCGCACCGTCATCGACGGATACAGCGCGTACGACTGGAACACCATCGCGATGTCGCGATCCTTCGGCGACAGGTTGTTGACGACCTTGCCGTCGATGCAGATCTCGCCGCTCGTGACCGTCTCGAGGCCGGCGATCATGTTGAGCAGCGTCGATTTCCCGCAGCCCGAGCCGCCGACCAGGATCAGGAACTGTCCGTCCTCGATCTCGATGTCGACACCCTTCAGGACCGGCACCCCGTTCGGGTAGGTCTTGTACACGTCACGGATGGAAAGGCTTGCCATGCTGTGAATCCTCTGTCTCGTCTCGCGCGGCGCACGCAGGCGCCGCGTCGGGTTCGTTTCGATGCGCCGCGCGTCGTGCGCGGCCGGTTCGTCGTATCGGATGAAGCCGCGCTTACCCCTTCACCGCGCCTGCCGTGAGACCGCGCACGAAGTAGCGGCCGGCGACCACGTAGACGAGCAGCGTCGGCAGCGCGGCGATGATCGCGCCGGCCATGTCGACGTTGTATTCCTTCACGCCCGTCGACGTGTTGACGAGGTTGTTCAGCGCGACCGTGATCGGCATCGAGTCGACGCCGGAGAACACGATCCCGAACAGGAAGTCGTTCCAGATCTGCGTGAACTGCCAGATCAGGCACACCATGAAGATCGGCAGCGACACGGGCAGCAGGATCTTCGTGAAGATCGTGAAGAACCCCGCGCCGTCGATGCGCGCGGCCTTCACGAGCTCGGCCGGCACGCTCACGTAGAAGTTGCGGAAGAACATCGTCGTGAACGCGATCCCGTACACGACGTGCACGAACACCAGGCCCGGAATCGTGTTCGCGAGACCGAGCATCCCCTGCAGGCGCGCCATCGGCAGCAGGATCACCTGGAACGGAATGAAGCAGCCGACCAGCATCATCGTGAACAGCGCGTCCGCGCCGCGAAAGCGCCAGTGCGTGAGCACGTAGCCGTTGAACGCGCCGACCAGCGACGAGATCAGCACGGCCGGAATCACCATCTGCAGCGAGTTCAGGAAGAACGGCTTCATCCCGTCGCAGCGCACGCCGGTACACGCGCCGCTCCACGCCTTGACCCACGGATCGAAAGTCCAGTGAGTCGGCGGCGTCAGCAGGTTGCCGGTGCGCAGCTGTTCGAGGTCCTTGAACGACGTCGACAGCATCACGTAGATCGGGAACAGGAAATACAGCGCGAACAGGATCAGCGCCGCATAGATCACTGCCCGACTGATCGTCATCTTAGGCTGCATTGCGGGTGCTCCTCGATTCCATATACATCAGCGGCACCAGCACCGCGACCACGGTCGCGAGCATCATCACCGACGACGCGGCACCCAGCCCGAGCTGGCCGCGGTTGAACGAAAACGTGTACATGAACATGGCCGGCAACGACGACGACGTGCCCGGGCCGCCCGCCGTCAGCGCGACGACCAGGTCGAAGGTCTTGATCGTGATGTGGCAAAGGATCAGCAGCACCGAAAAGAACACCGGGCGCATGCTCGGGATCACGATCTTGCGGTAGATGGTCGGCAGCGTCGCGCCGTCGACCTGCGCGGCCTTGAAGATCTCGGCGTCGACGCCGCGCAGCCCCGCGAGGAACAGCGCCATCACGAAGCCGGTCGACTGCCACACGGCCGCGATCACCACGCAGAAGATCGCCTTGTCCGGATCGTCGAGCCAGCCGAACGAGAAGCTCGTCCAGCCCCAGTCGTGCATCACCTTCTCGAGGCCGAGGCCCGGGTTCAGGATCCACTGCCACGCGGTGCCGGTCACGATGAACGACAGCGCCATCGGGTACAGGAAGATCGCGCGCAGCGCGCCTTCGTTGCGGATCCGCTGGTCGAGCAGGATCGCGAGGAACAGCCCGAGGCCGACGCAGATCGCGATGAACGGAATCCCGAACCAGCCGAGGTTCGCAGCGGAGGTCCACCACACGTCGTTCTGGAACAGGTCCGTGTAACGGCCGAAGCCGTCGAATTCGTAGTTGGGCAACAGCCGCGAGCGGGTCAGCGACAGATAGCCGGTAATCAGGATGAAGCCGTAGATGAACACCACGGCGATCGCGAGGCTCGGCGCGAGCACGAGCTTCGGGATCCAGCGATCGGCGAAGGCCGACATCGGCGACGTGCGCCGTGCGACGGCAGCGCCGGATCCGTTTCCGCTAAGAGGGGCAGCCACTTGATTCGACTCCTGGAACGAGGGCGACGCAGGCCGGGCCGGCGCCGGGTACGGCACGGGTCCGCGGGCGAGCCCGTTTGCTGCACATGCAAAAACGCCCGGCCGATCGTGCGCGTCCGGCCGGGCGCCTGTCGCGCTTTACTTCACCTTCGCGGCTTTCGCGAGCGCGGCGACCGCGCTCTTCGAATCCTGCTGCGAGTTCATGAACTTCGTCACGACGTCGGTGATCGCGCCGGCCGTTGCGTCGCCCTGCGCCATCCCGTGCGCGAGCGACGGCACGAAGCCGCCCGACTTGATCGCGGTCTGCTCGTCGGCGTACGACTTCTTCGCGCAGTCGTCGAACTTGTCCATCTTCACGCCGAGACGCACCGGCACCGAGCCCTTCAGCAGGCTGAACTGCTCCTGGAACTCCGGCGTCATGATCGTCTTCGCGAGCGCGATCTGGCCCGGCGTCGCGTTCTTCTCGCCCTTCTGCTGGAAGAACACGAACGAGTCGACGTTGAACGTGTACGAATTCGCGGTGCCCGGCACCGGCGCGCAGATGTAGTCCTTGCCCGCCTTCTTGCCGGCGTTCTCGAACTCGCCCTTCGCCCAGTCGCCCATGAACTGCATGCCGGCCTTGCCGTTGATGACCATCGCGGTCGCGAGGTTCCAGTCGCGGCCGTTGCGGCCGGTGTCGAAGTAGCCCTGGATCTTGCGGACCGTGTCGAACACCGACACCATCTGCGGCGACGTCAGCGTGGCCTGGTCGAGATCGACGAGCGCCTTCTTGTAGAACGCCGGGCCTTGCGACAGTACGACGTCTTCCCACAGCGTCAGGTCCTGCCACGGCTGGCCGCCCATCGCGACCGGCTGGACGCCCGCGGCCTTCAGCTTGTCGGCCACCGCGAAGAATTCGGGCCAGGTGGCCGGCACCTTCGCGCCGACCTTGTCGAGCGCGGCCTTGTTGATATAGAGCCAGTTCACGCGGTGCACCGAGAACGGCGCGGCGACGGTATGACCCTTGTACTTGATGATCTTGTCGATTTCCGGCGGCAGGTTCTGCTTCCAGTCGCCCGCGGCGGAATCGATGTTGACGAGCACGCCCTGGTCGGCCCAGTCCTGGATCAGCGGGCCCTTGATCTGCGCGGCGGACGGGGAGTCGCCGCTGATCACCTTGGTCTTCAGCGCGGTCATGGCCGCCGCGCCCGCGCCGCCCGCGACCGCGAAGTCCTTCCACACGTAGCCCTGCTTCTGCACGTCGTCCTTCAGCACGCCGACGGCCTTCGACTCGCCGCCCGACGTCCACCAGTGCAGCACCGTTACGTTCTCGGCCGCCTGCGCCGCCACGGCGCCTGCCATCAGACCTGCGGCGCAGAGCGCGCCCATGATCGAGCGAACTTTCATTACTTATCTCCTCCAGACTGAATCAACTCGTGAGGTTCCCTGACGGGAACCGGCTTCTTGATAAACGACGGGGAAATCGAGCCGCGGGACGCGTGCAGCGTACGGGGCCGATGACCGGCCGGGCTCTTACAGAAAGCGTGAATCGAGATTCAACGGCGTGTCTCCTCATTGTGTTTCTGGCCCGCCGCGATGCCGCGGCGCGAGCCCGGGGCGACGGCGCGCGGACGATGCGCACCGTCAATGTCCGATAACATTCGGCACAAGGCGTTCCCGAAGGCGAAGCTCGCGCAGTTCATCGACCGCACTTCTTTTTTTCTTCACCCAGGTGCTACCCCTTGCGGCGGATTGTAGTTAAACTACAATTCAGTGTCAAAAATATTTTTATCGCACTACGGATCGCTTCCGAGCACCCCCAACACGGCGGAGACACATGCATACCGATTCCAGCTTTACCTTCGTACTTTTCGGCGGCACCGGCGATCTGTCGATGCGCAAGATCCTGCCCGCGCTGTTCGAAGCGCATCGCGGCAACATGCTCGCGGAAGGCGGCCGGATCGTGGCCGTCGCGCGGCACGAATCGGATCGGTCGCACTATCTCGAGTGGGTCGACACGCATGTGAAGCCGCACGCCGCGAAGGCGGCCGGCAACGCATTCGACGAAAGCACGTGGAAATCCTTCCTCGAGCGCATCGAATACGTGAAGCTCGACCTCGGCCGCGCGGAGGATTACGTCGTGCTGCGCGACGCGATCGCGCATCTGTCCGGCATCCGCGTGTTCTATCTCGCGACGGGGCCGTCGCTGTTCGTGCCGATCTGCAAGGCGCTCGCGTCGGTCGGCCTGAACGAAGGCGCGCGCATCGTGCTCGAGAAGCCGCTCGGCTACGACCTGAAGTCGTCGAACGCGATCAACGACGCGGTCGGCGAGATCTTCGCGGAAGGCCAGATCTACCGGATCGATCACTACCTCGGAAAAGAACCCGTACAGAACCTGCTCGCGCTGCGCTTCGGCAATGCGCTGTTCGAGCCGCTGTGGCGCCGCGAATGGGTCGAGAGCATCCAGATCACGATTGCCGAGGAACTGGGCGTCGAGGCGCGCGGCGATTTCTACGACAATACGGGCGCGCTGCGCGACATGGTGCAGAACCACTTGCTGCAGTTGCTGTCGATCGTCGCGATGGAGCCGCCGCACTCGATGGATTCCGACTCGGTGCGCGACGAGAAGCTGCGCGTGCTGCGCGCGCTGAAGCCCGTCGATCCGCGCGACATCGGCAAGGTCGCGGTGCGCGGCCAGTATCATGCGGGCGTGATCAAGGGCGCGCAGGTGCCGGCCTATGCAACCGAGCCGGGCGTGAAGCCCGACAGCGCGACCGAAACCTTCGTCGCGCTGAAGGTCGAGATCGAGAACTGGCGCTGGGCCGGCGTGCCGTTCTTCCTGCGCACCGGCAAGCGTCTGGCCGACCGCGTCGCGGAGATCGTCGTCAACTTCCGTCCGGTGCCGCACTCGGCACTGGGGCCCACCGCGCTGCGCGCCGGCTCGAACCGCCTCGTGATCCGGCTGCAGCCGAACGAGACGATTCGCCTGTACTGCCTCGCGAAGCAGCCCGGCGAAGGGATGAACCTCGCGAGCGTGCACCTCGACCTCGCGTTCGACCAGTTCTTCAAGGAAGGGCAGATGGAGGCTTACCAGCGCCTGCTGCTCGACGTGATCAACGGCCGCCTCGCGTTGTTCGTGCGGCGCGACGAGCAGGAAGCCGCATGGCGCTGGGTCGAGCCGATCCTGAACGAATGGGCGCGCACGCTGAAGCCGCCGAAGCCGTACGCGGCGGGTACCTGGGGGCCGGCCGCGGCGAGCGCGATGCTCGCGCAGCACGGCACCTGCTGGCTCGAAGAAGAAAACTGATGCAAACCGTTGCCGTGCGCGTGGCGCGCGGCAACGTGCCCCATGATCCATACGAATTGAACAGACAAAGCAGTCCGGAGGAGATGTGATCGAGATTCACGCTTTCGACACCCAGGAAGCGCAAAGCGAAGCGCTCGCGCGCGCCGTCGGCGATGCGCTGCGCGCGGCGCTCGCCGGCCCCGCGCGCCCGACGCTCGCGGTGTCCGGCGGCACGAGCCCGCGCCCGTTCCTGCACACGCTGTCGCACGCGGCGCTCGACTGGGCCGGCGTCGACGTCACGCTGGTCGACGACCGCTGGGTGCCGGACGACGACGCGGCCAGCAACGCGCAACTCGTGCGCGACACGCTGCTGCAGCATGCGGCGGCCCCTGCCCGCTTCCTGCCGCTCGTCGACACGCGCGTGTCGCTCGACGCGCACGTCGCCGCGCTGAACGCGAACGCCGACTACCGCGTGCCGACCGTCGCGGTGCTCGGCATGGGCGAGGACGGCCACACCGCGTCGATTTTCGCGGACGCGCCCGAATGGGACCACGCGATCACGACGCCCGAGCGCTTCGTCGCCGTGCATCCCGGCGCCGCGCCGCATGCGCGCGTGAGCTTTTCGCTCGATGCGCTGAAGCGCGTCGAGCGGCTCTTCCTGTTGATCGCGGGCAGCCGCAAACGCGACGTGCTCGACGCCGCGGCCGCGACGCTGCAGAACAACGCGATTTCCCAACTGGCCAACGACAAGGGGACCCAGCTCGATGTCTACTGGTGCGCAAAGTAAGGCGGTCGTCGCGGGTCAGCATGCCGACGGCCCGCGCCTGCTCGCGGACGTCGGCGGCACCAACGCGCGCTTCGCGCTGGAAACCGGCCCGGGCGAGATCACGCAGATCCGCGTGTATCCCGGCGCCGACTATCCGACGATCACCGACGCGATCCGCAAGTATCTGAAGGACGTGAAGATCAGCCGCGTGAACCACGCGGCGATCGCGATCGCGAACCCGGTCGACGGCGACCAGGTCACGATGACCAATCACGACTGGAGCTTCTCGATCGAGGCGACGCGCCGCGCGCTCGGCTTCGACACGCTGCTCGTCGTCAACGACTTCACCGCGCTCGCGATGGCGCTGCCCGGCCTGACCGACGCGCAGCGCGTGCAGGTCGGCGGCGGCGCGCGCCGCCAGAACAGCGTGATCGGGCTGCTCGGGCCCGGCACCGGGCTCGGCGTGTCCGGCCTGATTCCGGCCGACGACCGCTGGATCGCGCTCGGCAGCGAAGGCGGTCACGCGTCGTTCGCGCCGCAGGACGAGCGCGAGGATCTCGTGCTGCAGTACGCGCGCAAGAAGTTTCCGCACGTGTCGTTCGAACGCGTGTGCGCGGGCCCCGGCATGGAGATCATCTATCGCGCGCTCGCCGCGCGCGACAAGAAGCGCGTCGCCGCGACCGTCGACACGGTCGAGATCGTCGAGCGCGCGCATGCGGGCGATGCGCTCGCGCTCGAGACGGTCGAATGCTTCTGCGGCATCCTCGGTTCGTTCGCAGGCAGCGTCGCGCTGACGCTCGGCGCGCTCGGCGGCGTCTACATCGGCGGCGGTGTCGCGCTGAAGCTCGGCGAACTGTTCACGCGCTCGTCGTTCCGCGCGCGCTTCGAGGCGAAGGGCCGCTTCGCGCACTATCTCGAGAACATCCCGACCTACCTGATTACCGCCGAATATCCGGCGTTCCTCGGCGTGTCGGCGATTCTCGCGGAGCAGCTGTCGAACCGCTCGGGCGGTGCGTCGTCGGCCGTGTTCGAGCGGATCCGCCAGATGCGCGACGCGCTGACGCCGGCCGAGCGCCGCGTCGCCGATCTCGCGCTGAACCATCCGCGCTCGATCATCAACGACCCGATCGTCGACATCGCGCGCAAGGCGGACGTGAGCCAGCCGACGGTGATCCGCTTCTGCCGCTCGCTCGGCTGCCAGGGGCTGTCGGACTTCAAGCTGAAGCTCGCGACCGGCCTCACCGGCACGATCCCGATGAGCCACAGCCAGGTGCATCTCGGCGACACGGCCACCGACTTCGGCGCGAAGGTGCTCGACAACACGGTGTCCGCGATCCTGCAGCTGCGCGAGCACCTGAACTTCGAGCATGTCGAGAACGCGATCGAGATCCTGAACGGCGCGCGCCGCATCGAGTTCTACGGGCTCGGCAACTCGAACATCGTCGCGCAGGATGCGCACTACAAGTTCTTCCGCTTCGGGATTCCGACGATCGCGTACGGCGACCTGTACATGCAGGCCGCGTCGGCCGCGCTGCTCGGCAAGGGCGACGTGATCGTCGCGGTGTCGAAGTCGGGACGCGCGCCCGAGCTGCTGCGCGTGCTGGATGTCGCGATGCAGGCCGGTGCGAAGGTGATTGCGATCACGTCGAGCAACACGCCGCTCGCGAAGCGCGCGACCGTCGCGCTCGAGACCGATCACATCGAGATGCGCGAATCGCAGCTGTCGATGATCTCGCGGGTCCTGCATCTGCTGATGATCGACGTCCTCGCGGTCGGCGTCGCGATCCGTCGCGCATCGACCAACGGCGAATTGCCGGAGGCCGTCGCGCAGGCGCGCGCGCGGGCGAGCGACGACGAAACGGCCGACGTGCTCGACTGGCTGAGCCACGGCGCATCGCCGGCGGCGAAGGACGTCGCGCGGGACTGACGCGCGACGCGGCTCGGATCGCGGGTTGCCGCTTTCCCGCGCCCGCCCGAAAAAAACGCCACCGCGCGCTGCTCTGCGCCGGTGGCGTTTTTCTTTTTGCGGCGGCCGCGGTTCAGGCGCCCGCTTTCACCGGCCGGCCGTGCCAGCGCAGCACGAGATAACGTCCGGCGAAAACCAGCACGCCGCAGACACCGATCGTCACGCCCATCGCGAACGGCGTGCCATCGGCGAGTGCGCCGATCGCGACGCTGGCGAGCGCGCCGAGCGCGAGCTGCATCGCGCCGAACACGGCCGCCGATGCGCCGGCGTTGTGCGGATAACGATGCATCAGGTCGGTCGTGCAGTTAGCGGACAGGATCCCGACCACGCCGACCACGAAGAACAGGCACACGACGATCGACCACAGCCCGCCCCACCCCGTCAGCGCGACGAGCGCAACCGCGAGCGACGCGATGCCGCTCACGAGCGACGCGGCCGCGATGAGGCGCAGCGAGCCGAGCCGTCCGACGAGCCGCGTGTTGGTGAAGTTGCCGATCATGATCCCGACGACGTTCAGCCCGAACAGCAGCCCGTAGTGCTGCGGCGACACGTGGAAATACTCGATGTACACGAACGGCGTCGCCGTGATGTACGAGAACATCGACGCGAACGCCATCCCGCCGCACAGCATGTGCCCCCACGCGACCGGATCCGACAGGATGCGCCCGTACGACGCGAACGACGCGAGCACGGCCGCGCTCTTGCGCCGCTCCTTCGGCCAGGTTTCGGGTACGCGCAGGTACGCGGTTGCCGCGCACAACGCGCCGAACGCGGCCAGCACGACGAACACGCCGCGCCAGCCGGCGAAGCGCAGGATCTGGCCGCCGATCAACGGCGCGAGCAGCGGCCCGACCGCGGTGACGATCGCGACCATCGACAGCACCTTCGCCGCGTCGGTCGGCTCATGCGCGTCGCGCGCGATCGCGCGGGCGAGCACCGACGCGGCGCCTGCGCCGAGCGCCTGCAGGAAGCGCACGAGGATCAGCATGTCGATCGAGCCCGACACGAAGCAGCCGATGCTCGCGAGCGTGAACAGCGCGATGCCGCCGAGCAGCACCGGGCGGCGGCCCCACGTGTCGGACAGCGGGCCGTACAGCAGCATGCCGATCGAGAAGCCGGCCATGAAGCTCGTCAGCGTGCGCTGCGCGGCGCCGGGGCTCACGGAGAAGCCGGCGGCGATCGACGGCAGGCTCGGCAGGTACATGTCGGTGGCGATCGGCCCGCAGGCGGCGAGCGCGCCGAGCAACAGGATCAGCCGGGCATCGGGCCGGCGCCGGACGACGTGGGACATGGGTATCCGGAATGGGAGCCCGCGCGCATCGCGGCGCGCGTGGCGGTGAAGACGGGAGGCGGCGCCGCGAGCGGCGCGTTCAAGCCCATGATTGTACGCGCAACTTTTTCGCGCGCTTCGGCGCGCCGCCCGCCGTGTGCGGTGCACGGAGGCAACATGTCCGCGCAGCCGGCGTTGCGGACGCGTTCGCGCGAGGCGGCGCGCGGATTCGATTAAGCTTGCGGCTCGCCGCTTCTCTTGTCAGACCAATCGACGCACGACCGAACCGATGACCGCCTTCCTGCTGATCTGGAGCCCCAAGAAATGGCCGTGGCCCGAGCTGCCCGACGTCGCCGCGCGCGTGAAGGCCGGCGAAGCCGTGCATGACGTCTGGGGCTGCGGCTTCGCACGCGGCATCCTGCCGGGCGACCGCGTGTTCCTGCACCGCGTCGCGAAGGAGCCGAAGGGCGTGTTCGGTTCGGGCTACGTGACGCGCGCACCCTATGAAGTGCCGGATCCGGCGACCAAACGCGGCTACCGGCTGTGCATCGACTTCGTCTACGACTGGCTGGTCGACGCGCATCAGGACGTCGTGATCCCGCGCGACGCGCTGCGCGTGCATCCTTACTCGGTGCAGACCTGGGATGCGCAGAGCTCCGGCACGACGATCAAGCCGATGGTCGAAGGCCCGCTCGAAAAGCGCTGGGCCGAGCTGACCGGCAAGCGCAAGCCGCCGCGATAACCGGGGCGGATCCGGCGCGCCCGCGGCGGCCCCCGTGCCGCCACGCGCCCAAACGCCGCGGAACCGGTCGCGGGCCCGTCGGGCGCGTCTCTTGTACAATCGGACGATCGTTCCGCCCACGCGCCGCGGCCCGTGCACAGGTCGCCCGCGCCGCTCTCTCGCAGGTTTCGCACATGTCCAACAATCAGATCCTCTTCGAACGCGCCCAGAAGACCATTCCGGGCGGCGTCAACTCGCCGGTCCGCGCGTTCCGCTCCGTCGGCGGCACGCCGCGCTTCGTGTCGCGCGCGCAAGGCCCGTACTTCTGGGATGCCGACGGCAAGCAATACATCGACTACATCGGCTCGTGGGGCCCGATGATCGTCGGCCATGTCCATCCGGAAGTGCTGTCGGCCGTGCAGAACGTGCTCGCAGACGGCTTCTCGTTCGGCGCGCCGACCGAGGCGGAAATCGAGATCGCCGAGGAAATCTGCAAGCTCGTGCCGTCGATCGAACAGGTGCGGATGGTATCGAGCGGCACCGAGGCCACGATGAGTGCGCTGCGTCTCGCACGCGGCTTCACCGGCCGCAGCCGCATCGTCAAGTTCGAGGGCTGCTACCACGGCCACGCGGACAGCCTGCTGGTCAAGGCCGGCTCGGGCCTGCTGACGTTCGGCAACCCGACGTCGGCCGGCGTGCCCGCCGACATCGCGAAGCACACGACCGTCCTCGAATACAACAACGTCGCCGCGCTCGAAGAAGCGTTCGGCGCGTTCGGCGACGAGATCGCCGCGGTGATCGTCGAGCCCGTCGCGGGCAACATGAACCTCGTGCGCGGCACGCCGGAATTCCTGAATGCGCTGCGCGCGCTGTGCACGAAGCACGGCGCCGTGCTGATCTTCGACGAAGTGATGTGCGGTTTCCGCGTCGCGCTCGGCGGCGCGCAGGCGCATTACGGGATCGCGGCCGACCTCACCTGCCTCGGCAAGGTGATCGGCGGCGGGATGCCGGCTGCCGCGTTCGGCGGCCGCCGCGACATCATGGGCCACCTCGCGCCGCTCGGCGGCGTGTACCAGGCCGGCACGCTGTCGGGCAACCCGATCGCGGTCGCCGCGGGCCTGAAGACGCTGCAGCTGATCCAGGCGCCCGGCTTCTACGACGCGCTCACCGCGCAGACGAAGCGCCTCGCCGACGGCCTCGCGGCCGAAGCGCGCGCGGCCGGCGTGCCGTTCGCGGCCGACTCGATCGGCGCGATGTTCGGCCTCTACTTCGCCGAGCGCGTGCCGACCAGCTTCGCGGAAGTGACGAAGAGCGACATCGAGCGCTTCAACCGCTTCTTCCATCTGATGCTCGACGAAGGCGTGTACTTCGCGCCGTCCGCGTACGAGGCCGGCTTCGTGTCGAGCACGCACGACGACGCGGTGATCGACGCGACGCTCGCGGCCGCCCGCCGCGCGTTCGCGGCGCTGGCCGCCTGACCCGGGTCCGCGCGCATGTTCTCGGATACCGATTTCGCCCACATGCAGCGCGCGCTCGCGCTCGCGGCGCGCGGCATGTATACGACCGCGCCGAACCCGCGCGTCGGCTGCGTGATCGTCAAGGACGGCCACGTGATCGGCGAAGGCTTCACGCAGCCGGCCGGCCAGGACCACGCGGAAGTGCAGGCGCTGAAGGACGCGCGTGCGCGCGGCCATGACGTCGCCGGTTCCACCGTGTACGTGACGCTCGAGCCGTGCAGCCACTTCGGCCGCACGCCGCCGTGCGCGAATGCGCTGATCGACGCGCGCGTCGCGAAGGTCGTCGCGGCGATGGAAGACCCGAATCCGCAGGTATCGGGCCGCGGCCTCGGGATGCTGCGCGACGCCGGCATCGACGTGCGCTGCGGACTGCTCGCGAACGAAGCGGGCGAACTGAACATCGGCTTCGTGTCGCGGATGACGCGCGGCCGCCCGTGGGTGCGGATGAAGACGGCCGCGTCGCTCGATGCGCGCACCGCGCTGCCGTCCGGCGAAAGCCAGTGGATCACCGGCGAGGCCGCGCGTCTCGACGGCCACGCGTGGCGCGCGCGCGCATGCGCGATCCTCACCGGCATCGGCACCGTGCGCGAGGACAACCCGCTGCTGACCGTGCGCGGCATCGACACGCCGCGCCAGCCGCAGCGCGTGCTGGTCGACAGCCGTCTCGACCTGCCGCTCGATGCTCGCCTGCTCGAAGGCGCGCCGCTGCTGATCTTCTGCGGGCGGCTCGATGCCGGCGGCGAAGTGCGCGCGAACGTGCTGAAGTCGCGCGGCGCGGAAATCGTGCCGCTCGCGAATGCGCACGGCAAGGTCGACCTGCCCGCGATGCTGGCGGCGCTCGGCGCACGCGGCGTCAACGAGCTGCACGTCGAGGCCGGTCACAAGCTGAACGGCTCGCTGCTGCGCGAGCGGTGCGTCGACGAGCTGCTGATCTATCTCGCGCCGAGCCTGCTCGGCAGCGACGCGGCCGGCATGTTCGACCTCGCCGCGCCGGCGAGCCTCGACGCGCGCACGCGCCTCACGTTCCGCAGCGTCGAGCGGATCGGCGACGATCTGCGGATCCTGGCGCGCGTCGCGGCGCCGGCCGCCTCCTACTGAAACCGAACGGAGCCGTCACGATGTTTACCGGAATTGTCGCGGCCGTCGGCCGCATCGAATCGATCGCGCCGCTCGGCGCGTCGCCCGACGCGGGCGTGCGGCTGACCGTGCGCGCGGGCGGGCTCGACCTCGCCGACGTCGCGCTTGGCGACAGCATCGCGATCCAGGGCGCGTGCATGACGGTCATCGAAAAGACCGACACCGGCTTCGACGTCGACGTGTCGCGCGAAAGCCTGAACCGCACGGTCGGCCTCGCGCAGCCCGGCGAAGTGAACCTCGAGAAGGCGCTGCGCGCGCACGACCGCCTCGGCGGGCACATCGTGTCGGGCCACGTCGACGGCCTCGGCACCGTCACGCGCTTCGCACCGGTCGGCGAATCGCACGAGCTGCGGATCGTCGCGCCGCGCGAGCTCGGCCGCTATCTCGCGTACAAGGGCTCGATCACCGTCAACGGCGTGAGCCTGACCGTCAATTCCGTCGACGATCGTGCGGACGGCTGCGAATTCTCGATCAACCTGATCCCGCATACGGTCGAGGTCACGACGCTGCGTCACGTGAAGGCCGGCGACAAGGTGAACCTCGAGATCGACATGATCGCGCGGTATGTCGAGCGGATGATGTCGGCCTCGCAAGGCGTGCACCAGGACTGACCGGACGGGCTGCGCTCCTCCACCGGGAAAGCCGGCCGCCGGTTCGGCCCGACACCTGGCCGGATGGCCAACGACGCGCACGGGCCGGCGCGTCGCGCTAAGATGCAACGGCAGCGTTTTCGGCGCCGCATCGCACGGCGCGACCGATACCGGCTGCCCTCTTTTCCACCAGGAGTCGTCCCCATGTCCATCTCGATGTACCAGGCTTCGCTGCCCGTCCTGATCCGCGGCCTCACCAACCTGCAGCACATCCTCGGCAAGGCGCAGGCGCACGCGGCCGAGAAGCAGATCGACCCGTCGGTGTTCATCGGCGCACGCCTCTATCCGGACATGCTGCCGCTCGTCCGCCAGGTCTACATCGCGACCGACACGGCCAAGGGCTGCGCCGCGCGGCTCGCGGGCGTCGACATCCCGAGCTATCCCGACGTCGAGCAGACCTTCGACGAACTGCATGCGCGCATCCAGAAGACGATCGACTACCTGAAGGGTTTCGACGCCGCGCAGATCGACGGCAGCGAGGCGCGCCAGGTCGTGTTGAAGATGCGCGTCGGCCCGATCGAGTTCACCGGCCAGTCGTACCTGCTGAACTTCGTGCTGCCCAACTTCTTCTTCCACGTGACGACCGCGTACGACATCCTGCGCCACAGTGGCGTCGAACTCGGCAAGCTCGACTACCTCGGCGGGCGCAACGAGCACGCGTGACGAACACACGTAACGCAACGCCGCGCCCCGGCCGGCCTGCGGCTGCCCGTATTCTTCGGGCCGGCGGCGGCGGCCCGGGCGGCCCCGCGCCGCAAGGCCGCCGCACCGCTTTCGGGCGCGCTCGGCGGTCGCCCGCAGCCCGCGCCAGCCGAAACGTAGTCCGGCTGGCGTAAAATACGCACTTTCCTCTTTCTCGCCCCCTTATGACGCTCGCCTCCACGCTCGACATCATCGCGGAGTTGAAAGCCGGCCGGATGGTGATCCTGGTCGACGAAGAAGACCGCGAAAACGAAGGCGACCTCGTGATCGCCGCCGAATTCGTCACGCCGGAAGCGATCAACTTCATGGCCAAGTTCGGCCGCGGCCTGATTTGTCTGACGTTGACGCAGGAACGCTGCAAGCAGTTGCACCTGCCGCTGATGACCTACCGCAACGGCACGCAGTACGGCACGGCGTTCACGGTCAGCATCGAAGCGGCCGAAGGCGTGACGACCGGCATCTCGGCCGCCGACCGCGCGCACACGATCGCCACGGCGGTCGCGCACGACGTTCGCCCCGAGCACATCGTGCAGCCGGGCCATGTGTTCCCGATCATGGCGCAGCCGGGCGGCGTGCTGGTGCGCGCCGGCCACACCGAGGCCGGTTGCGATTTCACCGCGCTCGCGGGGCTCACGCCGGCCGCGGTGATCTGCGAGGTCATCAAGGACGACGGCACGATGGCGCGCCTGCCCGACCTGCTCGAGTTCGCGAAGGAACACGGCCTGAAGATCGGCACGATCGCCGATCTGATCCACTACCGCAGCCGCACCGAATCGATCATCGAGCGGATCGCCGAGCGCACGATGCAGACCGCGCACGGCACGTTCCGCGCGGTGCTGTACCGCGACCAGCCGAGCGGCTCGCCGCATATCGCGCTGGTGCGCGGCACGCCGTCGCCCGACGTCGACACGCCGGTGCGCGTGCATGAGCCGCTGTCGGTCCTCGACCTGCTCGAGACGGGCATCTCGACGCACTCGTGGACGCTCGACGCCGCGATGCGCGACATCGCGGAGCGCGACCTCGGCGTGATCGTGCTGCTCAACTGCGGCGACACGAAGGAACATCTGATCGACGTCTTCAAGGCGTTCGACGAGGAAGAAAGGGCCGCTGCGCTGAAGCGCCGGCCGGTCGATTTCAAGACGTTCGGCATCGGCGCGCAGATCCTGCGCGATGTCGGCGTCGCCAGGATGCAGGTGCTGTCGAATCCGCGCAAGCTGGGCAGCATGTCCGGCTACGGCCTCGAGGTCACGGGCTTCATTCCGATGCCCGGCGAAGAAGCCAAGTCCTGCCCGGCGTCCAACGCGTAACCCGCCACGGCGCTTTCGCCCTATAACCGTTCATCCACACCACGGACCAGATCATGGAAATCGGACAATACCAACCGAATCTCGAAGGCGACGGCCTGCGTATCGGCATCGTGCAATCCCGCTTCAACGAACCCGTCAGCAACGGCCTCGCCGATGCATGCGTCGAAGAACTCGAGCGCCTCGGCGTCTCCGGTGAAGACGTGCTGCTCGTGTCGGTGCCCGGCGCGCTGGAAATCCCGCTCGCGCTGCAAAAGCTCGCGGAAAGCGGCCAGTTCGACGCACTGATCGCACTCGGCGCGGTAATCCGCGGCGAGACGTACCACTTCGAACTCGTGTCGAACGAAAGCGGCGCGGGCATCACCCGCATCGGCCTCGACTTCAACGTGCCGATCGCGAACGCGGTCCTGACGACCGAAAACGACGAGCAGGCCGTCGCGCGCATGACCGAAAAGGGTCGTGACGCCGCACGCGTCGCAGTCGAGATGGCCAATCTGACCATGGCCCTCGACCAGCTCGGCGACGAAGAGGACGAAGAAGAAGACGAAGACGACGAAGAGGAGCGCGCATGAAGAAGAGCGCCCGCCGACAATCGCGCGAGCTGGCGACGCAGGGCCTGTATCAGTGGCTGCTGTCGAACGCGTCCTCCGGCGAGATCGACGCGCAACTGCGCGGCGCGCTCGGTTACGACAAGGCCGACAAGGAGTTGCTCGATGCGATCCTGCACGGTGTGATTCGCGAGCACGCCACGCTCGTCGAAGCCCTCACGCCGTCGCTGGACCGTCCGGTCGACCAGTTGTCGCCGGTCGAACGCGCCGTGCTGCTGATCGCGACGTTCGAGCTCACGCATCATGTCGAAACGCCGTATCGCGTGATCATCAACGAAGCAGTCGAACTCGCGAAGACGTTCGGCGGCTCCGATGGCTACAAGTACGTCAACGGCGTGCTCGACAAGCTCGCCGCGAAGCTGCGCCCCGCTGAAACGCAGGCGCGCCGCAACGGCTGATTCCGTAGCTGGACGGGCGCGCAGGCGCCCGTTTTTCGTTCTCCCCCCGCTCCCCGCCCCGCCCGACCGATGAATACCAACGCCGATACGCTCGTCACGCTCGCCGCACGCGTCGACGCGATCCAGCCCTTCTATGTGATGGAACTGATGAAGGAGGCACAGCGGCTCGAGTCCTCCGGGCGCGATGTTATCCACATGGGCATCGGCGAGCCGGACTTCACCGCGCCGGAGCCGGTCGTCGAGGCGGCCGCGGCCGCATTGCGCCGCGGCGTCACGCAGTACACGAGCGCGCTCGGCATCGCGCCGCTGCGCGAAGCGATCGCCGCGCACTATGCGCGCGCGTACGGCCTCACGATCAGCCCCGAGCGGATCGTCGTGACGGCCGGCGCGTCGGCCGCGCTCCTGCTCGCGTGCCTCGCGCTCGTCGGCCGCGACGACGAAGTGCTGATGCCCGACCCGTCGTATCCGTGCAACCGGCACTTCGTCGCGGCGGCCGAAGGCCGCCCGGTGCTCGTGCCGAGCGGCCCGGAAGCCCGTTTCCAGCTCACCGCCGACGACGTCCGCACGCGCTGGGGCAGCCGCACGCGCGGCGTGCTGCTCGCGTCGCCGTCGAACCCGACCGGCACGTCGCTCGAGCCCGACGAGCTGAAGCGCATCGTCGAAGCCGTGCGCGCCCGCGGCGGCTTCACCATCGTCGACGAGATCTACCAGGGGCTCAGCTACGACGCGGCGCCCGTGTCGGCGCTGTCTTACGGCGACGACGTCGTCACCGTGAACAGCTTTTCGAAGTACTTCAGCATGACCGGCTGGCGGCTCGGCTGGCTGGTCGTGCCACCCGCGCTCGTGAGCACGTTCGAAAAGCTGTCGCAGAACCTGTTCATCTGCCCATCCGCGCTCGCGCAGCACGCGGCGCTCGCGTGCTTCGAACCGGCGACGCTCGACATCTACGAAGCACGCCGCCTCGAGTTCAAGCGTCGCCGCGACTTCATCGCGCCGGCGCTCGAGCGGCTCGGCTTCACGGTCCCCGTGATGCCGGACGGCGCGTTCTACGTGTATGCGCACTGCGGCGGCGTCGCCCATCCGGCGGCGGGCGACAGCGCTGCGCTCACGCAGGCGATGCTGCACGACGCCGGCGTCGTGCTGGTGCCGGGCATGGACTTCGGCGTGCATGCGCCGCGCGACTATATCCGGCTGTCTTATGCGACCGCCTATTCACGCCTCGAAGAGGCCGTCGAGCGGCTCGCGACGCTGTTCGGCCAGCACTGACTGACGCCCTGGCTACCCTCCCGCCCGGCGTACCGGGCGCTACCCATCGCGCAAAAAAAAGCACCCAAATCGGGTGCTTTTTTGCTTGGGTCCGGCCAGAACCGCGCGGTGCTACGAGGCTTACGCGCCGAGTTCCGAATGATCGCCGTGCGGCTGCTTCGCGGTGTCGACGCTCGCGTCGTCCTGCGGCGCACTCTTCGGCGCGGCGGCCTTCGCGGTGATCGGCTGTGCGTTGTCGAGCGTCGCGTGCACGCGCTTCGCGCCGCCTGACGCCGCCGTTACGGCCGCGGTCACGATCGGTTTCGACGGCTGGGCCGGCGCCTGCGGCGCATTGATCGGCACGCTGCGGCCACGCGCGACGTCGCGCAGGCGGCCGCGCTCGGCCATGACCTTCGAGCCGTACGCAGTGTCGTCCGGGTTCGTCGAGCCGTTGTACATGCGCAGGCCGCTCGCGAGCGAGCCGCCGCGGGCGATGCAGTCCTTCAGCACCAGCGCGCCCACCTGCAGGTTCGCGAGCGGTTGCAGCGCGGTGTCGGTCCCGCCGAAATATTCGAACTTGTCGGAATGGACCTTCGACATGACCTGCATCAGGCCTTGTGCGCCCACGCCGCTTTCCGCGTACGGGTTGAAGCGCGATTCGATCGCCATCACGGACAGCAGCAGCAGCGGATCGAGGCCGACGTCGTGGCCGGTCTGGAACGCGGCCTTGACGAGCTGGCCGAGCGGCTCCTGCGCGACGCGGTAGCGGCGCGACAGGTAGGTGGCGACGAGCGCCTGTTCGCGGTTCGACGCGAGCGCACGATCGTCGCGCGCATCGGCCGGGACCCGCTGGGTCGGGATCAGTTTCGCGAGCGCGACGGGCGACGGGCCGTTGCGGGCCGCATCGGCCGCATCATTCTGCGCGGCGGTTTCGGGTGCGACGTCGAGACCGACGGCGAGCGCATCCGTTTCAGGAGCGTCTTCCTGCTGCGGCTGCGCGCCGGCAGGCGCGAAGTTCGGCAGCGGATGACCGGTCAGCAGACGGGCCGGACCGGCCTGCACGGCCGCGGATACGACCGGCATCAGCTTCGCGGCGAGGTTTCCCCGCACGGTCGGCAGCAGCCAGAGGGCAAGTGCGATCGCGACAGCGAAACAGCCGACAACGCTGAATAAATGGTGACTGACACGCGTCCCGCGACGCAACATACCACGCACGAACTGCGCATGCTGCTCACTAGGACGCCACGATAACCAAGCGTTCATTCAGATCATCTCCCATGAACATGACTCGTGCGGCTCGCTCAGCTCGATGGCGAGACAAAAAACGTGCCGCGGAATCACGATGCCGCACGCCTTGGTCGGGGCGCACGAGCATCGGGGAAACGGTATAAGTACCGTTCGAGGCCACGGTGTAAGAGGGCCGGCACCTTCGCACATTGGGCGAGGCGGGCATACGCGGTGGCACCCACGCAAAAAACCAGCGTCTCGTGGCGCTGGCTGGGACTACGACTAAGGCCGTCGAATACGCCGTGCAGGGTTCGGCGGACGGTGACGCGCTGCGTCAAAGATCGGTGATTGGCGGCTCGAAGCCTTTTACCCTGCAACCAATGTGAGCGGATTCTAGCAGGGTTTTATAGATCGTCAACACTATAAAAAGTCAAAACTATAACAAAAAGTAATTTTGAATCGCCCTTCAGATCGCGAGCCCCTTGCCGTAGGGGCTTCGCGCGGGATCGACTTTTTTCGCGGCCGGGCGTGCGCGCGGCCACCCGGGTAAAATCGTCGGTCGATTCGGGGCCGCAGCGGCCGCTGCGCCCGCCCATCGCTGCCCGCCCGCGGGCGGCCCGGACCCTTCTTCATGAAATACAAAGACTTACGCGATTTCATTCAGCGCCTCGAGGCGCTCGGCGAGCTGCGGCGCGTCACGCAACCCGTGTCGCCCGTGCTCGAAATGACCGAGCTGTGCGACCGCGTGCTGCGCGCCGGCGGCCCGGCGCTGCTGTTCAACGCACCGCCCGGCAATGCGTTCCCGGTGCTCGGCAACCTGTTCGGCACGCCGCGCCGCGTCGCGCTCGGGATGGGCGTCGATGCAGGCGACGACGCCGCGCTCGGCTCGCTGCGCGACCTCGGCCGGCTGCTGTCCGCGCTGAAGGAGCCCGATCCGCCGAAGAGCCTGAAGGACGCCGGCAAGCTGCTGTCGCTCGCGAAGGCCGTGTGGGACATGGCGCCGAAATCGGTGTCGTCGCCGCCATGCCAGGAGATCGTCTGGGAGGGTGCGGACGTCGACCTGAACAAGCTGCCGATCCAGACCTGCTGGCCCGGCGATGCAGGGCCGCTCGTCACGTGGGGCCTGACGGTCACGCGCGGGCCGAACAAGCCGCGCCAGAACCTCGGCATCTATCGTCAGCAACTGATCGGCCGCAACAAGCTGATCATGCGCTGGCTCGCGCATCGCGGCGGCGCGCTCGACTTCCGCGAATTCGCGCTGCAGAACCCCGGCAAGCCGTACCCGGTCGCGGTCGTGCTCGGCGCGGATCCGGCCACGACGCTCGGCGCCGTGACGCCGGTGCCCGATTCGCTGTCCGAGTATCAGTTCGCCGGCCTCCTGCGCGGCAGCCGCACCGAGCTCGCGAAGTGCCTGACGCCCGGCGTCGACACGCTGCAGGTGCCCGCGCGCGCGGAGATCGTGCTCGAGGGCTTCATTTATCCGCAGGAAGGGGCGCCCGCCCCTGCCCCGGCCGGCGCGCCGCCGCGGCCGGCCGGCAACGCTTCCGCCGCTTACGAGCACGCGCTCGAAGGCCCGTACGGCGACCATACCGGCTACTACAACGAGCAGGAATGGTTTCCGGTGTTCACCGTCGAGCGCATCACGATGCGCCGCGACGCGATCTATCACTCGACCTATACGGGCAAGCCGCCCGATGAGCCGGCCGTGCTCGGCGTTGCGCTGAACGAGGTGTTCGTGCCGCTGCTGCAGAAGCAGTTCACCGAGATCACCGACTTCTACCTGCCGCCGGAAGGCTGCAGCTACCGGATGGCCATCGTCCAGATGAAGAAGAGCTACGCCGGCCATGCGAAGCGCGTGATGTTCGGCGTGTGGAGCTTCCTGCGGCAGTTCATGTATACGAAGTTCATCGTGGTCGTCGACGAGGACGTGAACATCCGCGACTGGAACGAGGTGATCTGGGCAATCACGACGCGCGTCGACCCCGTGCGCGACACCGTGATGGTCGACAGCACGCCGATCGACTATCTCGATTTCGCGTCGCCCGTCGCGGGCCTCGGCTCGAAGATGGGGCTGGACGCGACCAACAAGTGGCCCGGCGAGACGAACCGCGAATGGGGCCGTCCGATCGAGATGGACGCGGCCGTGAAGGCGCGCGTCGACCGGCTCTGGCAGGAGATCGGCCTGTAAGCGCATGCGGCCGGTGCTCGCCGGCCCGTGCATCGAACACCCCACCCGACGAACGACGATGAGCTCTCCTCCCGCCTCGATGCTGTCCGACGGCTTCTTGCTGTCGCTGTCGCTGTGTCTCGACATCGGTCTCGTCAACGTCGCGATGCTGTCGCTGACGCTGTCGCACGGCTTCCGGCCGGGCTTCTGGCTCGGCGTCGGCTCGTGCGTCGGCGATCTCGTCTACGCGGCGCTCGCGCTCGCGGGGATGGCCGTGCTGCTGCAATTCGAGGCCGTGCGCTGGGTCGTTTGGATCGGCGGCGGCGCGGTATTGCTGTTTCTCACGTGGAAGATGGCGCGCGAAGCGCTCGCGCCGGCCGGAAATGCCGACGCCGGCGACGCGGACGACTCCCCGCAGCCGCGCGTCAGCGCGCGGCGCAGCTTCATGCGCGGGATGCTGCTCGCGATGTCGTCGCCCAGCGCGATCCTGTGGTTCGCGGCTGTCGGCGGCGCACTGATCGCAAAAGCCGGCGCGACCACGCCGGCGACGGCATCGGTGTTCCTGTCCGGCTTTTTCCTCGGCGGCCTCGCCTGGACGCTGTTCATGTGCACGCTCGCGAATCACGGCCGCAAGCGCGCGGGCGCGGGGCTGATGCGCGCGTGCCACGTGGCGTCGGCGCTGCTGTTTGCGTATTTCTCGTACAGCGTGATCGTCGGCGGCTATCGCGACCTGATCGCTCACGCGGTGTGACCGCCGCGCGCGAAGCCGCTTCCAAATGAAAAACGGCGCAATGCCCTGCGGGGCATTGCGCCGTTTTGCCACGCGCGGTCAGGCCGCGCGCGACGCGTCAACGACGCCAGTAGCCGTGGTGGCCCCAGCCGCCGTAACCGTGACGCCAGTACGGACGACCGTAGTAGCCGCCGACGACCACGGGCGGCGGCGCATAGTATGCCGGTGCCGGTGCGTAATACACGGGCGGCGGCGGCGGTGCGTAGTACACGGGCGGCGGCGCCGCGTAGACGGGATACGCAGGTGCGACCGGGACACCAATGCCGACCCCGATCGACACGTGGGCCTGCGCGGCGCCTGCGGCACCCAGGCCGAGCGCCGCGGCGGCGATGAACGGAATGAGCTTTTTCACTTCGATTCTCCTGCTGGAGCGGCAATTTATGCGCTCCTGTCGGCAACGGCGGGCATGCACGTCGCATGGAAGCAATGTAGCGAAAACCCGCCCCTCGCGTGTCGCGCATTTGTTGCAAATTGCAATTCCACGCGGCCGCGGGCACCGTGCGGCAACGCTGCGCGATCCCGTGCTTCCCCTTGCGGGTCGCGCCATTCCGTCCGACCAGTGCAATCGCGGCGGGCAGGCCGGTCAGTCTTACCGGCTGCGGTATGCGCAGCGCGGACGCTTGCGTAATGAACGATTACAAATTCGAGACAAGACGCCGACACTTCGAGCGGGACGCGGCGTCGGCGTGATTCGGGGACGCATCAAGTAAGCGTCGTCGAACGGCGAAACCGACGCGCCCGTGCATCGACCGCACGCGTGGAACCGCCCCGCTGCTACCGACGAGCGATCGCGTTTCCATTCCTGCGATACTGGCGGCTGCTCCTTTTTCGCCTGGTGCCCCGTCATGTCCCTCCCCGACACGCCCCGCCTCGGCTTCATCGGCGCCGGCCGCCTGGCGCGCTGCCTCGCGCTTCGTTTCGCGGCGGCCGGCTTTCCGGTCGTCGCGCTCGCGAGCCGCACGCCGGAATCGGCCGCGGCACTCGCCGCGCGCATCGACGGCTGCCGCGCGGTAGACGCGCCGCAGCAGGTCGTCGACGCCGCCGACCTGATCTTCCTGACCGTGCCCGACGACCATCTCGCGTCGACCGCCGCGGCGCTGCAGTTCGATGCGGCGCGCGCGGCAGGCCAGGCGCTGGTCCACTGCAGCGGCGCGTCGGCGGTCAAACTGCTCGATCCTGCAAAACGGCAGGGCGCGGCCACCGGAGGCTTCCATCCGCTCTACCTGTTCGGCGGGACGGACGCCGATCTCGGCCGCATCGACGGCTGCTCGGTCACGCTCGAAGCCGACGGTGCGCTGCACGCGACACTGCTGCGACTTGCTGCCGCACTCGGCTGCCATCCGCTGTCGATCCCGGCCGGCGGCCGGATGCTCTATCACGCGGCCGCGCATTACGCAGCGAGCTTCGCGCTGTGCGGCTTGTCGGAGGCGGTCGAGCTGTGGCGCGGTCTCGGTTTCGACGAGGCAGCCGCGTTGCGCGCGCTGCTGCCGATGCTCGCCGGCACGATCGAGACGGCGCGCGACAAGGGGCTCGCCAATGCACTCGCGGGCCCCGTGTCGCGCGGCGACACCGGTATCGTCGAGCGCCAGCTCGCGCTGCTCGAGGCGCGCGGCGGCGATCATGCGACGCTGTATGCGCTGATGACGCGCCGCGCCGTCGCGCTCGCGGCGAAGCGCGCGGCGCCGCCGGCCGCGCTGCCGGCGCTCGCGCACGCCGTCGAGACGTCGCTCGCGCGCACGACCGGCCACCCCTCCCCGCCGCAAGACGAGGCGTGATAAGGTGTCGGCCGATGCGCCGCCATCCGGCGTTGGCGGCCGCACGCTACCCGACTGTATAAAAAGGATGCCAACGATGTTCGGCGAGATCGCCCGTTTTCTGCTCAATACCGTCTTCACGCTGTTCGGCGCCGCGCTGATCCTGCGCGTCTGGATGCAGGCCGTTCGCGTGCCGCCGTACAACCCCGTCACGCAGGCCGTGCTGCAGGCGACCAACTGGCTCGTGCTGCCGCTGCGCCGCGTGATCGCGGGCGTGCGCGGCATCGACTGGGCGAGCGTCGTCGCAGCCCTCCTCACGGCACTCGTCTATGTGGTGCTGATGGTCGTGATGGCCGGCTTCGATCCGGCCTCGGTGATCGCGACGCTCATCGTGGTCGCGCTGCTGACCGTCGTGAAGTGGGCGCTCAATCTCGTGATCTGGATGACGATCCTGATGGCGCTGCTGTCGTGGCTCAACCCGCGCTCGCCGGCGATGCCGATCCTCTACCAGCTCACCGCGCCGTTCCTGAACCCGCTGCGCCGCGTGATCCCGAATCTCGGCGGCATCGACCTGTCGCCGATCCTGCTGTTCGTGATCGTGCAGGTCCTGCTGATGATCGTCACGCGCGCCGCCGTGTCGCTGACGCTGTTCGGCATCTGACGCACTGCACGGCGCTACGCCGCCGGCCCCTGCGCGGGCGGCGCGCCGAGCGTGTCGATCACCCCGAAGCGCGCCGGAATCGTCGCGTAGCACAGGCGCACTTTCTCGCGCGACACCCGCTCGATCAACTGCCGCGCCTCGTCTTCGGTGACGATGAACTCGACCTCGATCGTGAGCGATCCCTGCAGTTCGAAAAAGCGGTCCTCGTGCAGCACCCGATGCCGGCCGAAGCCGGCCATCGCCCGGAACGCGGAACCGCCCGCGACGCCCATCCGGTTGCCTTCCTCCAGCAACCACTCCCACAGCGGCTTCCAGTGCAACCGGTGCTGCTCGTGCACGTAGAAGCGCAAGAAGACCCTGTCCATCGCGCCCTCCCGGTGCCGGCGCGCTCAGGCCGCCGCGAACCACGCGCGCGCGGTCCACATGCCGAGCGCCGTCAGCGTGAACGATCCAGTCAAGTGTAGGGCAGCCACCGCGAACGCCCATCCGAATTCGCCCTGCACCGCGTGCGTCATCACCTCGACCGAATAGGTCGAGAACGTCGTGAGCCCGCCGAGGAAGCCCGTGATCACGAACAGCCGCCACTCGGGCGGCAGCCCGACGCGGGTGGTGAAGGCGACGGCGGCAATGCCGATCACGTAGCCGCCGATCAGGTTCGCGGCGAGCGTGCCGAGCGGCACGGCCGGAAAGAATTCGTTGAGCGCGAGGCTCAGGAACCAGCGCAGCAATGCGCCGAGCCCGGCACCGACGAAGATCGCGACGATCGAATAGAACAAGAGAGCTCCTCGCTGACTAAGCCGCGCGGCAGAGGCGGCCTACGCCGAACTGTATGCGGATTCGCGCCGCGCCGGCAATGCCGGCAGCGAGGTCGGCAGGCGCGCGATCGACCCGCGGCTCGGCCCTCCCTGTCGTCGAGGGCAATCGCCGCCAGCCGGGTCGTCGCGCGGCTCAGCTGCCGCGCCATGCGCGGTCGAGCGCGACCAGCGTCGCGAGCGCACCGCCCTGCAGCCCGATCACGTCCGCACGGCGCGCATGCGCTTCGCGTGCGTTGATGCGGATCACGTCAGTGCCAAGCCGTTCGCTGAGCTGCCGCACCGTCGGAATCGCGGTGCCCGCGCCGATCTCGACGACCGTCACCGATCCGGCCTGCGCGATCCAGTCCTGCAATGCGCGCTCCTGCGCGTCGTAGCGTTCGCCGAGCCAGCCGCGGTCGCCGAACATCAGGATGTTTGGCCGCGCGAGGCCACCGCAACGCGGGCAGCGCGGCAGTTCGCCAACCAGCCGGCACGCGGCCGCATCGACTTCCGGCATGAACGGCGCGGCGTCCCAGGTGTGGTCGGAGCACGGTCGCAGGCACTGCATCGCATGAATCGAGCCGTGGATCTCGACGATGCGCGCCGGATCGAAACCGGCCTTCTGGAACTGGCCGTCGACATTGCTCGTCAGTACAAAGCCGCCGTTCGGCATCGCGTCCATCCAGCGTCGCAGGATCGCGAAGCCGGCGTGCGGCACCGTCTGCCGATAGAGTCCGAGACGATGGCCGTAGAAGCCCCACGCGAGTTGCGGATGCGCGCGAAACGCCTGCGGCGACGCGATCTCGTGGAATTCAAAACGCTCGTGACGCAGCGCCGGATACGCGCGCCAGAAGCCGTCCGTGCCACGGAAATCGGGCAGCCCCGAATCGACGCCGATGCCGGCGCCGGCCGTCACGAGCAGCGCGTCGGCGCGCGCGAGCGCCTCCACGGCCGACGCGACGAGATGGGCCGGCAGTGCCGAGCCTGCGGCGCCGGCATCGGGGGAATCAGCGGAATCGGGCGAATCGGAAAGCGGCATGATGGAGCGGCGGTAGCGTCGAACGGTGCGCGAGTGGCGTCGCGCGATCATACGCCCGTTCGGGCGCCGCGCCGCGACATCACGCAGCCGCGCGGCGGCCGCCCGCAGGTTCCCGCAACGCGACGTGCTGCAGCAGAGCATCGACACCGATCGATCCTTATAACATCGGAGTACTGACTTCTTTCCCGGCATGCGCGGCGCGCGTTGCGCATCTCGGCGGCGTTCATCGAGCCCGCAGGCCTACTCCCAGAATAAGATGGACATCCAACACGAAGCGCGTATGATGAATTTGTCCGAGCACGCGTCATTCCTCTGACCGCTCGCCCCGCCGTCTGCCCTCTTTGCTGCGTCGCGCCTCCATCCGCACGCACTGCTGCCCTTTTCACCCCACCCGTCGCGCCGCACAGCGGTGATACCGGTTGGATGCGTTCGTCCACGCGATTCGTCGCGGCCGAACCCAGGAGTTCATCATGAGCATGCATCTCTATCGCGGCTTCGAAATCTATCCGTTGATTTACCCGCACGTTCCGTCGCAGAACGGCAATCCGCACAACTACGACGCCGGCTTCGACGCGGCCGTGAAGATCTGCCAGCGCGGCACATCCGACACACTGACCCGCAGCGAAACATTCCGGCTGCTCGAGCATGCGCCATTCGAATCGGCGGGCGAAGCGCGCCGGGCGTCGCTTCGCTATGCGGAAGGGATCATCGACGGCGATCCCGGCAAGCAACCGCTGTTCGCCGACGTCCCCTGACGCCTGTTGCATGTCTCTTGCCGCGGCGCCCGCAGTCGCCGCGCGCTTTGGAGCACGAAATGATCATCGACGAATTGATCGGCCAGATCGAACGGCGCGAAATCTCGCGGACCGACGCAATGCCGCGCGACAGCCTCGCCGGCTCCGCGTTGCGCCATCAACCGGAGTTGCAGATGTTCGCGGCCGTGCGCGCACTGTCGATCCGGGCCGGATATTCCGAATTCGAGTCCGACGGGATCGCGAGTGCCGTCATGACTCGACTCCGCTAGCTTTCCTCCACGCTTTACTTGAAAACAGGACCTGCATGACAACGATCATCCTCAAGCCCGACGAACCCGTCGAGGTCGCGATCCGGCGCTTCCGGCGAAGCATCGAGAAGACGGGTTTGATCCGCGAGTTGCGCAGTCGTACCGGCTATGAAAAGCCGACGACCGAACGCAAGCGCAAGAAAGCCAGCGCCGTCGCGAGACAGCGCCTGCGTGCCAAGCGCTTGCTGCCGCCTCGCAAGCAGTACTAGGAGAATGCCGTGTACGAGCCGCTCGTCGAAGACCCTCCGTTCTTTCCGTTGACGAAATGCGAAGTCGATTTCGACCGGCAGAACGATGCAGTCACGCTTCTGCCGACCTTCTACGCGTTCGGCTGCGAGTACACCAGTCGCGGCCTGCTGATCGGCCGCGACGATGCGTTCAGATTGATTGCCGCGATCGAAAAGGCGCTGAGCATCGAAACGGGAGTTTCTTCGTGAAGCGGTCGACGCGCGCGCGGCAGCGCGCAGTTGGCGTTGCGCCGGCCGGGAGCAACCGGCGCACGCTGACGGCGCGCCGAAGCTGAAAGGTCGATCGGCACCCGCCCATCGTCGCGCTGCACGGATCGCGGGCGCTGTTCTGGCCTGCTCAGGCGAACACGAAGTACTTGCGCACCGTCTCCACCACTTCCCACGTCCCCTTCATGCCGGGTTCGATCACGAACACGTCGCCGGCCTTCAGGTGCACGGCTTCCTCGCCTTCCGGCGTGATGATGCAGTAGCCGTCGAGGAAGTGGCAGTATTCCCACTTCTCGTAGTTCACTTCGAACTTGCCCGGCGTGCAGATCCAGGTGCCCATGATCTTGCTGCCGTCCTTGGACAGGTAAGCGTTGAGGTTCACGGTGTGCGGATCGCCGCCGATGCGCTTCCACTTGGTCGCGTCGACGACGGGCGTCGGGCAGGTCTTGCGCAGAACGGTAATGAAATCGGACATGTCGGCTCCAGGCTAACGATCGGGTAAGAGGTCTGTCACGTTAGAGCGAAAGCCTTACCGCAGCTTGTATGGTTCCGACACCGACTCGTCTAATTTCGACACGGGGTTGGATGCGCGTGCGGCGGCTGTGCGGCCCGGTTCGCGTTGACCGGATTCGCGTTGGCGGCGGAATGCGCCTCGCATCGCAGCTGTCGCCCGGTGAGCGTCACCGGCGCATCGAGACGGGCCACCATGGGGGAACGCGAAGCCGTTTGCCGGCCACCCAAAGGCCTCGCTTGCAACACAGCCGCCAAACCCTGTAGAATTACGCGTTCTGCGGGCGTCGTATAATGGCCATTACCTCAGCTTCCCAAGCTGATGACGTGGGTTCGATTCCCATCGCCCGCTCCACTTTCTGCTGCACTGCAGCCTGCGCATGAGCCGCCTCGTCGAAGGCGGCTTTTTTGTACCATGTGCCCGATCACCCGGCGCACTGCTACGCGCAACGGGCCCTCGCCCGCAACCGAGCCTTTCCGTACCGATGATGCACGACGATCCGAACGAAGCCGGCCTGCCGCCGCACGACGCCGACCTTCCCGACCAAGCCGCCGACGGCGCCGACGAAGTCAATCCGCTGCACCGCCGCCGCATCCGCAGCTTCGTGACGCGCGCCGGCCGCGTGTCGACCGGCCAGCGCCGCGCGCTCGACGATCTCGGCCCGCGCTTCGTCGTGCCGTACGCGGCGGAAATCCCCGACTGGGATGCCGTGTTCGGCCGCCGCGCACCGCGCATCCTGGAGATCGGCTTCGGCATGGGCGCATCGACCGCGGAAATCGCCGCGCATCGCCCGGGCGACGACTTCCTCGGCGTCGAGGTGCACGAGCCGGGCGTCGGCGCGCTGCTGAAGCTGATCGGCGAGCAGGACCTGCCGAACATCCGCATCATCCAGCACGACGCGGTCGAAGTGCTCGAGCACATGCTCGCGCCGGAAAGCCTCGACGGCGTGCACATCTTCTTCCCGGATCCGTGGCACAAGGCGCGGCACCACAAGCGCCGGTTGATCCAGCCGCCGCTCGTCGCGCACCTCGCGTCGCGGCTGAAGCCGGGCGCGTACCTGCATTGCGCGACCGACTGGCAGAACTACGCGGAACAGATGCTGGAAGTGCTCGGCGCCGAACCGACGCTCGAAAACACCGCCGCCGACTACGCGCCGCGCCCCGACTACCGCCCTGTCACGAAGTTCGAACGGCGCGGGCTGCGGCTCGGTCACGGCGTGTGGGACTTGGTGTTCCGCAAGCGCGCCGGCTGAGCACGACGCACAGCCGCGCAACGCAAAACGGCCCAACCGGCATCTGCCGATTGGGCCGTTTGTCATGGGAAGCGCGATTGCGTCCGCGCCCGCATCACGCCCAGTTCAGCCAGCCGCTGTACCCCACGAGCAACACGAACAGGCCGAACACGATCCGGTACCACGCGAACACGGTGAAGTCGTGCGTCGCGACGAACCGCAGCAGCCAGCGCACGCACACGAACGCGCTGACGAACGCGGCGACGAGCCCGAGCGCGAACAGGCCGAGCGAATCGACGGTGAACGCCTGCCAGTCCTTGACGGTTTCATAGAGCGTCGCGCCGAAGATGATCGGAATCGCGAGGAAGAACGAGAATTCGGTTGCGACACGCCGGTCGAGCCCGAACAGCATCCCGCCGATGATCGTCGAGCCCGAACGCGACATGCCGGGCACCAGCGCGAAGCATTGCGCGATGCCGACCTTCAGCGCGTCGAGCGGCGTGAGCGCATCGATCGACTGCACGCGCGGCGGCTCGGTGCGTTCGCGCTGCCGCGCCTCGGCCCACAGGATGATCGCGCCGCCGACGACGAGCGCGAACGCGACCGGCACCGGCGAGAACAGCACGGCCTTGATCTTCTTCTCGAACAGCAGGCCGAGCGCGATCGCGGGAATGGTCGCGATCACGACATTGAGCGTGAAGCGCTGCGCGTCGGGCCGGCTCGGCAAGCCGGTCACGATGGACACGATCCGCTGGCGGTATTCCCAGCAGACGGCGAGGATCGCGCCGAACTGGATCACGACGTCGAAGGTTTTCGCGTGCGCGTCGTTGAAGTTGAGGAAGCTGCCCGCGACGATCAGGTGACCGGTGCTCGACACCGGGAGGAATTCCGTCAGTCCCTCGACGACGCCGAGGATCAATGCCTTGCAGATCAGGATCCAGTCCATCCGTGGCCCAACTCCGAAGTGGTCGAAAGAAAGGGCCGCGTCACCGCCGCGGCCCGCCCGGCCGCGCGCGGTACACCGTCACTTTTCGACGATCGCCACGCGTATGCCGTTTGTAAGAATCGTAATTGTACCGGGTTCGTAGTTGACCCCGGCAAATTGCAGTTGCTCGGGCTTGAACGTGTAGATCGGATAGTTGGTCAGCGCCTGGGTCGCAAGCAAGCCCGCGGCCGCGCTGATCTGCTGGGCGTACATCTGCGCATCGCCGTCGAGCACGAGGCTGTCGACGGCCGGCGCCTTCAGCACGACCGAGCGGCTCGGCGCGTCGTAGGCCAACTGGCCCGACACGGTGAACTTGCCGCTCACCGGTGCGCGCAGCAACGGACTCGCGAAATGCGCGTCGAGCTGCACGGCGACGCGGTTCTGGTCGGGCAGCAGGTTCACGGCGGGATTCGCGAGCGATACGTCGACGATCTGCGCGACCGTCTTCTGGTACGGGAACTTGCGTGCGACGGCTTTCTGCACGTCGCCGCGCGAGAAGGTGTAGTGATCGGGGATGAACGGGAACGTCGACGCGCACGCGGCGAGCGATACCGACACGCCGATGGCGCCGGCGCAGACGGCGAGGAAACGGCGCCGGCGGGGCGTGCAAGATGCGGTCATGCTGGACAATCTCCTGTATCGGGCGACGGGGCAGCCGGGCTATCGGCTCCGGATCATCGGGCGCCGCGGACCGAAGTTAGTACCGCGGCGCAGGCTGCCGGTTCCGTGCACCGCGCGATGAATGGCGACGAGGCGGCAAGGCAAGGCAATGCGGTCGCGCGCCTAGCGGCCCGCACCGGCGCCGGGCGACGGCAGCGTCGCGACCTCGAGGCGCGTGAGCCACGCGAGCGCGTCGTCGCGCGACTCGCCGCACATCTCGGCGGATGGCTGCAACCCGGAACAGCACGCGGGACGCTCGGGCCGGCCGAAGATCCGGCAGCGCAGATCGTCGCCGAGCTGCACGCAGCGCACGCCGGCCGGCTTGCCGTCGGGCATCCCCGGAATCGGCGATGAAATCGACGGCGCGATGCAGCACGCGCCGCATCCTTCACGACACGCGTGCGGCGGCGGGACATCGGCGGGCGCCGGACGGACAGGCATTTCGACGGACACTCGGCTCTCTCGACAGACAACGAAAACGGTGCGGCAACCGGACGCGGTACGCGGCAGCCCACCGCGCATTGTGCCACCGCCGGCTGCGACGTTATTACACAATGCCGCCGAAACGCGCGTTTATATACTCGAAGGCATCTGAAAAGCGCGAGACCATCATGAGTTCCGGTTCTGCCGACACACTGTTCCGTCCCGATTTGCTCGCGAAGTACGGCGCGAACGGGCCGCGCTATACGTCGTACCCCACCGCGCTGCAGTTCCGCGAGGACTTCGACCCGGCCGACTACGTGCGCGCCGCCGGCGACCCCGGCGCATCGTCGAGCGATCTGTCGCTGTACTTCCATATCCCGTTCTGCAACACGGCCTGCTTCTATTGCGGCTGCAACAAGATCGCGACCAACAACCACCGTCGCGCGCGCCCGTATCTGGAGCAACTGAAGCGCGAGCTGGCGCTGCAGGCCGCGCTGTTCGATCCCGCGCGCCCCGTCACGCAACTTCACTGGGGCGGCGGCACGCCGACCTTCCTGTCGGATGCGGAAACGGCCGAGCTGATGGCGGCCACGCGCGAGCATTTCACGCTGGCACCGGATGCCGACGCCGAATTCTCGATCGAGATCGACCCGCGCACGGTCACGCCGGCGACGCTCGTGCATCTGCGCAACATCGGCTTCAACCGGCTGAGCCTCGGCGTGCAGGATTTCGATCCGGTCGTGCAGCAGGCGATCAACCGGGTCCAGCCGCTCGCGATGACGGCCGACCTGCTGTCGGCCGCGCGCGCGACGGGCTTCCATTCGGTCAGCGTCGACCTGATCTACGGGCTGCCGCACCAGACGGTCGCCGTGTTCGCGCGCACGCTCGAAACGATCATCGAACTCGCGCCGGACCGCCTGTCGGTATTCGGCTACGCGCACATGCCGCATCTGTTCAAGATGCAGCGGCAGATCGACGATGCGGCGCTGCCGCCGCCCGCCACGCGCGTCGCGCTGCTCGGCCTCGCGATCGACATGCTGACCTCGGCCGGCTACGTGTACGTCGGGATGGATCACTTCGCGCGGCCGTCCGACGAGCTCGTGCGCGCGCAGCGCAACGGCACGCTGCAGCGCAATTTCCAGGGCTACAGCACGCGCGCGGATACCGACCTGGTCGGCTTCGGCGTGTCGTCGATCGGCAAGGTCGGCGACGTCTATGCGCAGAACGCGAAGGACCTGCCCGCCTACGGCGCCGCGCTCGACGCAGGCCGGCTGCCGATCGCGCGCGGCGTGCGGCTCACGGCCGACGACCGGCTGCGCCGCGACGTGATTACCCAGTTGATGTGCAACCTCGAACTGCCGTTCTCGCACATCGAGGCCGCGCACGGCATCCGCTTCGCCGATCACTTCGCGCGCGAGCTGGACGCGCTGCGCGGGTTCGAGCAGGACGGGCTACTGAGCGTCGCCGGCGACCGCCTGACGATCCACCCGGCAGGCCGGATGGTCGTGCGCAACATCGCGATGGCGTTCGATGCGTACCTCGGCCAGACGCCGCGCCAGCGCTACTCGCGCACCGTCTGACGCAGCGCGGCCGCGGGCGGGCGGCCGGTTTGATACAGTAAGGGGCTCTCCGCCCCTGCAAGAACCCGCACCATGCGCACCACCAAGGCAACCAACGCAGTCGAACGCCTGAAGACCCGCTCCGGCAACCCGCAGTTCGCGGTCGTCATGATGGCCGGCGGCCTGTTCTACCTGGTCGACCGTTCCGGCGGCACCGCCCAGAAACGCAGCGAGCCGCTGCCGCTCGACGAATTCGTCAAGTTCGTCGACGAATTCGGCCCCAAGAAGCCGCGCAAGGCCAGCAAGCTCGACCTCGCATTCGAGGCGCAGATCAAGAAGAGCAAGGGGTAAAGGTCTGTTGCAGGCCGTCTGAAGGCTTCCCGGCCGCCCCGTTTGGTACAATCACGAAGTTTCTCTATCCCCGCTGATGGCCGATCTGGCTGCCTGACCACACCATGAATATCGAAAACGCGCGTTTCAACATGATCGAACAACAGATCCGGCCGTGGGACGTGCTGGATCTCGACGTCCTGGGCCTGCTGTCGATCGTCAAGCGTGAAAACTACGTGTCGCCCGAACACCGCGATCTCGCGTTCGCCGACCTCGAGCTGCCGCTGCCCGGCGGCCGCACCAAGATGCTGTTCCCGCGCGTCGAAGCGCGCGTGCTGCAGGAACTGGCGGTCAAGAAGCACGAGAACGTACTCGTGATCGGCGCGGGCTCCGGCTACCTCGCCGCGCTGTTCGCGCATCGCGCGCAGCACGTGACGGCCGTCGAGATCGATCCGGCCATCGCGAAGTTCGCGGAAGACAACCTGCGCAACGACGGCGTGACGAACGCGGAAGTCGCGCTCGGCGACGGCTCGCTCGGCTGGCCCGACAAGGCGCCGTACGACGTGATCTGCGTCGCGGGCGGCCTGCCCGTGGTGCCGCAGCAGATGCTCGAACAGCTGAAGGTCGGCGGCCGCCTGTCGGCGTTCGTCGGCGGCCGTCCGGTGATGAAGGCGCAGATCATCACGCGCATCGACGACAAGCAGTACCGTGTCGCCGACGTGTTCGAAACCTACGTCGACCACCTCGTCAACGCGATCGAACCGTCGCGCTTCAAGTTCTGAGCGGCGGCCCCATGCAGATCCTGACGCCCGCGATGCTCGCGGAATGGCTTCGCGATCCGGCGCGCCCCGCGCCGGTCGTGCTCGACGTGCGCGAGCCGTGGGAAATCTCGACCGCGCAGATCGCCGGCAGCGTGTCGATCCCGATGCAGCAGATTCCCGCGCGCAGCGAGGAGCTCGACGACGAAGCGGAAATCGTCTGCGTATGTCACCACGGGATGCGCAGCGCGCAGGTCGCGATGTTCCTCGAATCGCGCGGCTTCACGAAGCTGTACAACCTGCAGGGTGGTATCGACGCGTGGTCGCGCGACGTCGATCCGTCCGTGCCGCGCTACTGAGTCACTGACCGCTTACTGACCTCCCCCGCGGCGCATCGCGCGCCGCCACGTCGAACGGCGCGTTGCCGCTGGTCGTACGAATCCACCAAACGGGTGCGCATTGCGCGCCCGTTTCCGTTTCTGCTTTCGCTTCGCCCCCCTTCCGCATACCAACCCGAGCAGACGCCGTGCACCATTTGCGCCCGCGCGACTGCACCGCGAAGGATCGCGCATGCTGCACGACGCGTCATGCGCACCGCGCCGACGCTTCATCCGTTGCCGCCGAGGCACGCCAGGCGTGCATCCGCGCGACTGGCACATGCCTTGCGTTATCCCCATGCGGGCGCCTTCACGGCGCGCACACAACCAACACGTCAAGGGGATACCGATGAAACGTCGCAGTCTGCTGAAGTTCGGTTCTATGGCCGGTGCGCTCGCGCTGGCAGGCAAGAGTCCGTTCGCGCACGCGGCCGATGCGGGCACCGGCCCGATCAAGGTCGGCATCCTGCATTCGCTGTCGGGCACGATGGCGATCTCCGAAACGTCGCTGAAGGACACGGCGCTGATGACGATCGCCGACATCAACAAGAGCGGCGGCGTGCTGGGCCGCAAGCTCGAGCCGGTGGTCGTCGATCCCGCGTCGAACTGGCCGCTTTTCGCCGAAAAGGCGCGCCAGCTGCTCACGCAGGACAAGGTCGCGTGCGTGTTCGGCTGCTGGACGTCGGTGTCGCGCAAGTCGGTGCTGCCGGTGTTCGAGGAGCTGAACGGGCTGCTCTACTACCCGGTGCAATATGAAGGCGAGGAAATGTCGCGCAACGTGTTCTACACGGGCGCCGCGCCGAACCAGCAGGCGATTCCGGCCGTCGAGTACCTGATGGGCGCCGAAGGCGGCGGCGCGAAGCGCTTCTTCCTGCTCGGCACCGACTACGTGTATCCGCGCACGACCAACAAGATCCTGCGTGCGTTCCTGAAATCGAAAGGCGTGAAGGACGCCGACATTCAGGAGGTCTACACGCCGTTCGGCCACAGCGATTACCAGACCATCGTCGCGAACATCAAGACCTTCGCGCAGGGCGGCAAGACGACCGTGATCTCGACGATCAACGGCGATTCGAACGTGCCGTTCTACAAGGAACTCGGCAACCAGGGGATCAAGGCGACCGACGTGCCGGTGGTTGCGTTCTCGGTCGGCGAGGAAGAGCTGCGCGGGATCGACACGAAGCCGCTCGTCGGCCATCTCGCCGCATGGAACTACTTCATGTCGGTGAAGAACCCGACCAACACGAAGTTCAAGGACCAGTTCGCCGCATGGGTCAAGGCGAACAACCTGCCCGGCGGCGCGAAGCGCGTGACCAACGATCCGATGGAAGCGACCTTTGTCGGCATCCACATGTGGAAGCAGGCCGTCGAGAAGGCAAAGAGCACCGACGTCGACAAGGTGCGCGTCGCGATGATCGGCCAGACCGTCGTCGCACCGTCGGGCTTCACGCTCTCGATGGACGGCAACCACCACCTGCACAAGCCGGTGATGATCGGCGAGATCCGCGGCGACGGGCAGTTCAATGTCGTGTGGAAGACGAAGACGGCCGTGCGCGCGCAGCCGTGGAGCCCGTTCATCGCAGGCAATCAAGGCAAGCCGGACATCGTCAGCTCGATTCCGGCGTTCCTGCGCCGGCAGCGCGCGGCGCTCGTCTGATGCGATGCGGGGCGTTGCGCGCACGTGCAGCGTCCCGGCCGCGCGCGGCTCGTGGCTTGCGCGGCGGCAGAGCGTCGAACCCGGCGCGTCGGTGCGACGGCATGAAGCGCCGTCGCCATTACCGACGCCGCAGCCGTCATGCCACTGCGTGAGAGCGCTTCTCCACGCCTGACAGGAATTCCGATGCCGATACGCTTTCACCGGACCGTCGCTGCGATCGTCGCGTGCGCTGCGCTGGCTTGCGCGCTGCCGCGCGCCGCATTCGCGCTGACGGCCGCCGATACCGCCGCGCTCGCCGGCGACGACTTCGATGCCAAAACGGCCGCGATCGAACACCTTGCCGCCGATACCGATCCGCGCGCCGTCGCGTTGCTCAACGCGCTGTCGACCGGCGACGCGCTTGCCACCGGCGACGGCCGGCTGCTGATCCAGACCGGCGACACCGCGCGCGACGCGCTCACGCAGGCCGCGACACCAGCCGGCGACGCGCAGCCCGTGATGCTGAACAACCTGCTGCGCACGAAGATCGCCGGCGCGCTGTCGGGTCTCGCGCTGGCATCGCCCGACGTGGCCGCGCGGCGCGACGCGATCGACGCGCTGCTGAAGTCACCCGACCCGGCGCTCAAGCCGATGATCGATCGTGCCCGCGCGAAGGAAACCGATCCGGCATTGAAGCGTCGCCTCGATGCCCTGTGGGCGATCGCCGCGCTGCACGATGCCGATCCGGCGAAGCGTCTCGAAGCCGTGCAGGTCGTGGCCGCGCGCCAGGATCTCGACATGATCGAACAACTGCGCCCGCTCGTCGCGAAGAACGCCGACGGCAGCTACACGGAACCCGACGCGCGCGTGCGCGACGCCGCGCAGCAAGGGCTCGATGCACTGCACACGCTGCAGCGCCGCGGCGAGATCGTCGGCACCGTATTCGCGGGCCTGTCGCTCGGCAGCGTGCTGCTGCTCGCGGCGCTCGGTCTCGCGATCACGTACGGGCTGATCGGCGTGATCAACATGGCGCACGGCGAGTTCCTGATGATCGGTGCGTACGCAACCTATGTGGTGCAGACGCTGATCCAGCGCTATGCGCCGGCCGCGTTCGACTGGTATCCGCTCGTCGCCGTGCCCGTGTCGTTCGCGGCGGCCGCGCTCGTCGGCATCGTGCTCGAACGGCTCGTGCTGCGGCATCTGTACGGGCGCCCGCTCGAGACGCTGCTCGCGACCTTCGGCGTGAGCCTCATCCTGATCCAGGCGACCCGCATGCTGTTCGGCGCGCAGAACGTGCAGGTCGTGAACCCGTCGTGGATGAGCGGCGGCGTGACCGTGATGCAGAACCTGATCCTGCCGTACAACCGGCTCGCGATCCTCGCGTTCGCGCTCGCCGTGGTGTTCGTCGCATGGGCCGTGCTGACGAAGACGCGGCTCGGCCTGTTCGTGCGCGCGGTCACGCAGAACCGGCGGATGGCCGCCTGCGTCGGCGTGAAGACCGCACGCGTCGACGCGTATGCGTTCGCGTTCGGCGCGGGCATCGCGGGCCTCGGCGGCTGCGCGCTGTCGCAGATCGGCAACGTGGGGCCCGACCTCGGGCAGAACTACATCATCGATTCGTTCATGGCGGTCGTGCTCGGCGGTGTCGGGCAGATCGCCGGCACCGTGCTCGGCGGTTTCGGGCTCGGCCTCGTCGGCAAGGCGATCGAGCCGTTCTGGGGCGCCGTGCTCGCGAAGATCGCGGTGCTCGTGATGATCGTGCTGTTCATCCAGAAACGTCCGCAGGGCATGTTTGCCCCGAAGGGACGCAGCGCGGAGGCTTGACGTGACTTCATTCAGCGATTCGTTGTCGAACCCGGTCGCCGACGCGCCGAAGCCGGCCACTGCCGCCGCGCGCGCGGCGGAAGGATTCGCGCTCGGCCTGCCGCCCCGCCCTGCGCTGCTGTCGCGCCGCGCGTGGCTCGCACTCGTCGCGCTGTGCATCGCGATCGGCATCGGCGTGCCGCTCGCCGCGCTGGTCGCGCCCGAGTCGAGCGCGTTCCATCTGTCCGCGTATGCGATGACGCTCGCCGGCAAGCTGATGTGCTACGCGATCACCGCGCTCGCGCTCGACCTCGTGTGGGGCTACTGCGGAATCCTGAGCCTCGGCCACGGCCTCTTCTTCGCGCTCGGCGGCTATGCGATCGGCATGTACCTGATGCGCGAGATCGGCCGCGACGGCAAGTACGGCAGCGACCTGCCCGACTTCATGGTGTTCCTCGACTGGCATCAGCTGCCGTGGTACTGGAGCGGCACGCAGCATCTCGCATGGGCGCTCGCGCTGGTCGTGCTCGTGCCGGCCGTGCTCGCGTGGGTGTTCGGCTTTTTCACATTCCGCTCGCGCGTGAAAGGTGTGTACCTGTCGATCATCACGCAGGCGCTGACGTTCGCCGCGATGCTGCTGTTCTTTCGCAACGAGACGGGCTTCGGCGGCAACAACGGCTTCACGGACTTCAAGCGCATTGCCGGGTTTCCGATCACGTCGCCCGGCACGCGCACGGTGCTGTTGCTGCTGACCTTCGCGACGCTGGTGCTCGCGTTCGTCGCCGCGCGCGCGGTCGTCACGAGCAAGCTCGGGCGCGTCGTGACCGCGGTACGCGACGGCGAGACGCGGCTGATGTTCCTCGGCTACAGCCCGCTTGCATACAAGCTGTTCGTATGGACGCTGTCGGCCGTGCTGTGCGGGATCGCGGGCGCGCTGTACGTGCCGCAGGTCGGCATCATCAATCCCGGCGAGATGTCGCCCGGCAACTCGATCGAAATGGCGATCTGGGTTGCGGTCGGCGGACGCGGCACGCTGATCGGGCCGATCGTCGGCGCATTCGCGGTGAACGGCGCGAAGAGTTTCTTCACCGCGTACTTCGCCGAATACTGGCTGTTCTTTCTCGGCCTGATCTTCGTGCTCGTGCCGCTGCTGCTGCCGCGCGGGATCATGGGCCTCGTCGACACGCTGCTCGCCAAGGGGAAACGCCGATGAACGGCACGGCCCTCTACCAGTTCATGCCGCCGACCGAAGCCGATGCGCTGACCGTCAGCGGCACCGCATCGATGGGGCGCGTGGTGCCGGACGGCATCGACACGTCGCACGGCACGATCCTCTATCTCGAGGACATCGAGGTGAGCTTCGACGGCTTTCGCGCGCTGAACAAGCTGTCGCTCGCGATCGACGTCGGCGAGCTGCGCTGCGTGATCGGCCCGAACGGTGCCGGCAAGACGACGATGATGGACGTCATCACCGGCAAGACGCGGCCTGATGCGGGCAAGGTGTTTCTCGGCCAGACCATCAACCTCGCGCGCATGAACGAGCCGGAAATTGCGCGCGCGGGGATCGGCCGCAAGTTCCAGAAGCCGACCGTGTTCGAACAGCATCCGGTGTGGGAAAACCTCGAACTCGCGATGCAGACCGACAAGGGCTGGCTCGCGTCGCTGCGCGCGCGGCTCGATCGCACCGCGCAGGCGAAGATCGAGGAGACGCTCGCGTTGATCGGCCTCGAAAGCGACGCGTACCGCGCGGCCGGCGAGCTGTCGCACGGGCAGAAGCAGCGGCTCGAGATCGGCATGCTGCTGATGCAGCGCCCCGCGCTGCTGCTGCTCGACGAACCGGCGGCCGGCATGACCGACCACGAGACGATGGAACTGGCGAAGCTGCTGAACACGCTGCGCGGCACCTGCTCGATGATGGTCGTCGAGCACGACATGGAGTTCGTCGCGGCGCTCGCGGGCGACACGGGCCGCGTGACGGTGATGGCAGAAGGCGCGGTGCTCGCGCACGGCACGCTCGACCAGGTCAAGCGCGACGACGCGGTGATCGAGTCTTACCTCGGACGATGATGCGATGCTGAAGATCGATGCACTGAACCAGTACTACGGCGGCAGCCATATCCTGCGCAACGTGACGCTCGCCGCCGACGACGGCAAGCTCACCGTGCTGCTCGGCCGCAACGGCGTCGGCAAGAGCACGCTGCTGCGCTGCCTGATGGGCGTCGTCGCCGCGAAGAGCGGCAGCGTGTCGTGGCGCGGCACGCCGCTCGGCGCGCTGCCGCCGTATGCGCGCGTCGCGGCCGGGCTCGCTTACGTGCCGCAGGGGCGCGACATCTTTCCGCGGCTCACCGTCGAGGAGAACCTGCTCGTCGGCGCGGCGAGCCGCAAGGCGCCGTCGAAGGTGCCCGACCGCATCTATGATTTGTTCCCGGTACTGAAGGACATGCGCGCACGACGCGGCGGCGACCTGTCGGGCGGCCAGCAGCAGCAGCTCGCGATCGGCCGCGCGCTGATGAGCGAGCCGCAGTTGCTGATCCTCGACGAGCCGACCGAAGGCATCCAGCCGTCGATCATCCAGGACATCGGCCGCACGCTGCGCCAGCTCGTCGACGAATCGAAGATGACCGTGCTGCTCGTCGAACAGTATTACGATTTCGCGCGCTCGATCGCGGACCGATATTGGGTGATGAGCCGCGGCGAGGTCGTCGCGGGCGGCGATGCGCGCGATATGGAAGCGAACGGCGTGCGGGAGCTGATCGCGGTGTAGCGCGGCAACGCGGTAGGGGATGTGCGATGCCGGTGGGCGGTGGGCGGTGGGCGGTGGGCGAATGTCCGGCAACCGTCCGCACGGCCGTGCATGTGCCAAGCGCCCTCGGCAATGCATCTGCCAACGCGTATATTGTTGCGTTAGCATCCTCGTTTCCGCGCCCGCCCCAGCTTCCCGCCGATGTCCGCCTCCGACGCCCACGCCCCGCTGTCCCGCCCCGCCATCGCCAAGTCGTGGCGCGGCCGTCTCGAACTCGGCTTCGAACGGCACGGCGCGCGCACGACGCTCGTGCGTCGGCTGCACGACGGCCCGCTGCGCGTGCAGCGGCCGCTGTATCCGGAAGGCGACGCGATCTGCCACGCGGTCATCGTCCATCCGCCGGGCGGCGTCGCGGGCGGCGACCGGCTCGACATCGACATCACGCTCGGCGACGGCACGCACGCGGTGCTGACGACGCCCGGCGCGACCAAGTGGTACAAATCGAACGGCCTCGACGCGACGCAGCGCATCGGCATCACGGTCGGTGCAAACGCGAGGCTCGACTGGCTGCCGCAGAACAACCTGTTCTTCGACGCGGCCCACGCCGCGCTCGACTTCACGGTGACGCTCGGCAACGGCGCGAGCGCGATCGGCTGGGACGCGACGCAGCTCGGCCGGCAGGCCGCCGGCGAAACGTGGGCGGCAGGCCGCATTGCTTCAGCGTCGGCGCTCGTCGATGCCGACGGCCGGCCACTGTGGACCGAGCGTGCATTGCTCGCCGCGCACGATCCGCTGCGCGGCGCACTGCAGGGCCTCGCCGGCTTTCCCGTGTACGGAACGCTGTGGGCGGCCGGCGCCGCGTGCGATGCGGCACTCGCCGAAACGCTCGCCGCGCGGATGCCGTTCGACGACACGCTACGCGCCGGCGCGACCTGCGTGACGCCCGGCGTCGTGCTGGTGCGCGCGATGTCGACGTCGATGGAAGCGCTGCAGCGCCACTTCACCGACTGCTGGCTTCACTTGCGCCCGATCGTGCACGGCGTCGACGCGCGGCCGCTGCGTCTCTGGCAAACCTGAGCGCGCGGCACGGCACGCACCATTCCGGCGCAGCGCCACCCCGTTTGCGGCATGCCTTGCGCGAAATCCATGCATCGCGCACCACGAACGCGCAGCGCCGCACGTTCCATCGGCATGGCACGCGCCTTGCTGCTTACATTACGAATACACGACGCACGAAAAATGGCGCGGTGCTACGATGACCCGCGCCCGACGCGCCGCCTCGCGCACCGACAAAAATTACGTTTTCCTGAACGACTGCCTTCATGAAACTGACTCCCCGAGAGAAGGACAAGCTGCTGATCTTCACGGCGGCACTGCTGGCCGAGCGTCGCCGCGCGCGCGGGCTGAAGCTCAACTATCCGGAAGCGGTCGCGTTCATCACCGCCGCGCTGATGGAAGCCGCGCGCGACGGCAAGACCGTCGCCGAGGTGATGCACTACGGCACGACGCTGCTCACGCGCGACGACGTGATGGACGGCGTGCCCGAGATGATCCCCGACATCCAGGTCGAGGCGACCTTCCCCGACGGCACCAAGCTCGTCACCGTCCACCATCCGATTCCTTGACCGAGGTACCGCGCATGATCCCCGGCGAAATCCTCACCGACGACGGCGAACACGAACTGAACGTGGGCCGCGCGACGCGCTCGCTCGTCGTCGCGAACACCGGCGACCGCCCGGTGCAGGTCGGCTCGCACTACCACTTCTTCGAAGTGAACGACGCGCTGTCGTTCGACCGCGCGGCCGCGCGCGGCTTCCGGCTCAACATCGCCGCCGGCACGGCCGTGCGCTTCGAGCCGGGCCAGACGCGCACCGTCGAGCTGGTCGAGCTGGCCGGCGATCGCGCCGTCTACGGTTTTCAGGGCAAGGTGATGGGGCCGCTTTAAGCCGCGCCCCGCTCTTCAGGAACAGCACATGACACTACGCTTGAGCCGCCGCGCGTACGCGGAAATGTTCGGGCCGACGACGGGCGACCGCGTGCGGCTCGCCGATACCGAACTGCTGATCGAGATCGAACGCGACTTCACCACTTACGGCGAGGAAGTGAAATTCGGCGGCGGGAAGGTGATCCGCGACGGCATGGGCCAGTCGCAGCGCGTGGCCGCCGACGTGCCCGACACGATCATCACGAACGCGGTGATCCTCGATCACTGGGGCATCGTGAAGGCCGACATCGCGATCAAGCACGGCCGCATCGCCGCGATCGGCAAGGCCGGCAATCCGGACATTCAACCGGGCGTGACGATCGCGATCGGCGCCGCGACCGAAGTGATCGCCGGCGAAGGGCTGATCGTGACCGCGGGCGGCATCGACACGCACATCCATTTCATCAGCCCGCAGCAGATCGACGAAGCGCTTGCGTCGGGCGTCACGACGATGCTCGGCGGCGGCACGGGGCCGGCCACCGGCACCAACGCGACGACCTGCACGCCGGGGCCGTGGCACATGGAGCGAATGCTGCAGGCGGCCGACGGCTGGCCGATCAACCTCGGCTTCCTCGGCAAGGGCAACGCGAGCCTGCCGCAGCCGCTCGTCGAGCAGATCGCGGCCGGCGCGATCGGCCTGAAGCTGCACGAGGACTGGGGCACGACGCCTGCGGCGATCGACAACTGCCTGTCGGTGGCCGACGACACCGACACGCAGGTCGCGATCCACACCGATACGCTGAACGAAGCCGGCTTCGTCGAATCGACGGTCGCCGCGTTCAAGGGCCGCACGATCCACACGTACCACACCGAAGGGGCAGGCGGCGGCCATGCGCCCGACATCCTGAAGGTGTGCGGCGAAGCGAACGTGCTGCCGTCGTCCACCAACCCGACGCGCCCGTACACGATCAACACGCTCGACGAACATCTCGACATGCTGATGGTGTGCCATCACCTCGATCCGTCGATCGCCGAGGATCTCGCGTTCGCCGAATCGCGAATCCGCCGCGAGACGATCGCGGCCGAGGACATCCTGCACGATCTCGGCGCGCTGTCGATGCTGTCGTCCGACTCGCAGGCGATGGGCCGCGTCGGCGAAGTGATCATCCGTACGTGGCAGACCGCGCACAAGATGAAGGTGCAGCGCGGCGCGCTGCCGGAAGACAACACGCGCAACGACAACTTCCGCGCGAAGCGCTACGTCGCGAAGTACACGATCAACCCGGCGATTACTCACGGCATCGCGCACGAAGTCGGGTCGATCGAACCCGGCAAGTGGGCCGACCTCGTGCTGTGGGAACCGGCGTTCTTCGGGATCAAGCCGTCGATGATCCTGAAGGGCGGGATGATCGCGGTCGCGCAGATGGGCGACCCGAACGCGTCGATCCCGACGCCGCAGCCCGTTCACTATCGCGAGATGTTCGCGACACGCGGCGGCGCGCTCGCGCGCACGTCGCTGACCTTCGTGTCTCAGATGGCCGCCGACGCGGGCATCGCGGAACGCTACGGGCTCGCGAAGCGCGTCGTGCCGGTGCGCAACTGCCGCAACGTGACGAAGGCCGACATGATCCACAACGCATGGCGCCCGTCGATCAGCGTCGATCCGGAAACCTACGACGTGATCGCCGACGGCCAGTTGCTCACCTGCGAGCCGGCGTCGGTGCTGCCGATGGCGCAGCGCTATTTCCTGTTCTGATTTCCGGTTTTTCGCTCCATGCGCACCCTCGACAAACGCATTGCCCCGAACGTGAAGCTGGCCGCGTCGCTCGTCGCGCGCGCGCCGACGCTCACGCTCGCCTATGACGCCCGCTGCAAGAGCCGCCTCGCGGCGACGCTCGACACCGGCGAGGACGTCGCGGTCCTGCTGCCGCGCGGCACCGTGCTGCGCGACGGCGACGTGCTCGTCGCCGACGACGGCGCGCTGGTGCGCATCGTCGCCGCGCCCGAAACGGTGCTGCGCGTGCGTGCCGCCGATTCGCTCACGCTGATGCGCGCCGCGTACCACCTCGGCAATCGTCACACACCGGTCGAGATCGGCGACGGCTACCTGAAACTCGAAGCCGATCCGGTGCTCGCGGACATGCTGCGCCGGCTCGGCACGCAGGTCGACGAAACGAGCGCACCGTTCCAGCCGGAAGCCGGTGCGTACGGCGGCGGCCACAAGCACGGGCACGATGCGACGTTCGCCGAGGACTACGCGCTCGCGCAGCAGGTGTTCGGCGAACACCACGGCCACTCGCACTCGCACGATCACGATCACGATCACGATCACGATCACGATCACGATCATCAGCATGGTCCCGGCTGCACGCACGGCCACCACGGTCATGACCACAACTGAACTCGTCGCGCTGCTGCATCTCGCGTCGCCCGCATTGCCGATCGGCGCATTCAGCTATTCGCAGGGCCTCGAAGCCGCGCTCGACGCGAACCTGGTCCGCGATGCCGACACCGCGCGCGACTGGATCGCAAGCGGCCTGACCGATGTGCTCGCGCACGGCGAGCTGCCGTTCCTCGCACACCAGCTCGCGCGCTGGCAGGCGAACGACGCCGACGCGCTGGCTCGCGAGAACGCATGGTTCGTCGCGAGCCGCGAATCGGCTGAGCTGCGCCGCGAGACCGAGCAGATGGGCTGGTCGCTCGCGCAACTGTGCGCGTCGCTCGAATGGGGCGACGCCGGCCGCCGCGCGACGCTCGCATCGCTCACACCGATTGCGCTGCCGACCGCATTCGCCTACGCGGCCGCCGCACACGATGCCGGCGCCGATGCGACGCTTGCCGCCTACGCATTCGGCTGGGTCGAGAACCAGACGTCGGCCGCGCTCAAAGCGGTACCGCTCGGCCAGCTCGCCGGCCAGCGCATCATCGTCGCGTTGCGCGGCGCGATCGACGCGGCCGTGCGCCGCGCGCTCGCGACGCCCCCCGACGCCATCAACACGTTCGCACCGCAGCTCGGCATCCTGTCCGCGCGGCACGAAACCCAGTATTCGCGGTTGTTCCGCTCCTGAACCTCTTCGTCCGACCATGAACGCACCTGTCCCCTCCTCCGCCCGCCGCACGAAGAAACTGCCGCCGCTGCGCGTCGGCATCGGCGGCCCGGTCGGCTCCGGCAAGACCACGCTGCTCGAAATGCTGTGCAAGGCGATGCGCGAGCGCTACGACCTCGTCGCGATCACGAACGACATCTATACGAAGGAAGATCAGCGCCTGCTGACGGTCGCGGGCGCGCTACCCGAGGAACGCATCATGGGCGTCGAGACGGGCGGCTGCCCGCACACGGCGATCCGCGAGGATGCGTCGATCAATCTCGAGGCCGTCGACCGGATGCTGTCGCGCTTTCCGGATGCCGACATCGTGTTCATCGAATCGGGCGGCGACAATCTCGCGGCCACGTTCAGCCCCGAGCTGTCGGACCTGACGATCTACGTGATCGACGTCGCCGGCGGCGAGAAGATTCCGCGCAAAGGCGGCCCCGGCATCACGAAGTCCGACCTGCTCGTGATCAACAAGACGGATCTCGCGCCGCTCGTCGGCGCGAACCTTGATGTGATGGCGTCCGACACGAAGAAGATGCGCGGCGAGCGGCCTTATGTGATGACGAACCTGAAGGCGCTCGAAGGCGTCGCGGACGTTGTCGCGTTCATCGAGAAGAAGGGGTTGTTGACGGTGTGAGCAGCGGCGAAGCGGCACGTTGCCGCCTCGCCTGCGTCAGGGCGGCTTGCGCCGCCCGCTCAATCGTCCGATGCGTCGGCTGCGTCCGGCATCACGCCGTTACCGCGCTCCACCGGCGGCAACAACGCCGCGAGCACATCGACCGAGCGCGCGGTCGCGCCACGATGACGCGACGCGAACGCCGCACCGGCCGCGCCCATCGCCACGCGCCGCGCATGATCCGCGAACAACGCGTCGAGCACGTGCGCGAGATCCAGCGGATCGGCAACCTGCAGCGCCGCACCGGCCGCGACCGCATCGGCGGTCGCCTGCGTGAAATTGAACACGTGCGGCCCGATCAGCACCGGCACGCCGACCGCACACGCCTCGATCAGGTTCTGCCCGCCGAGCGGCAGCAGGCTCCCGCCGATGAACGCGACGTCGCTCGCCGCGTAGTACGCGCCGAGCTCGCCCATCGAATCGCCGAGCAGCACCGTCACGTCGCGCGGCAATGGTTCTGCCGCCGCCGGCCGCCCGGCCGCGAGTGCTGCGGCGCTCGCGCCCCACGCCGAACGCCGCACGCACTTGAGCCCATTGCGCGCCACCAGCGCCTCGACTTCCGCGAAGCGCTGCGGATGACGCGGCACGAGAATCAGCAGCGCATCGGGCGTCTTCATCTCGGCGAACGCCTGCAGCACCAGCGCCTCCTCGTTCTCGCGCGTGCTCGCAGCAACCCACACGGGCCGCGTGCCGATCGCGTCGCGCCACGCATGGCCGCGCGCGGCCAACTCAGGCGGCGTCGTCATGTCGAACTTCAGGTTGCCGAGCACCGTCACGTTGCGCGCGCCGAGCGACGTCAGCCGCTCCGCGTCGGCCGGGCTCTGCGCGAGCACGCGCGAGAAGCCGCCGAACACGTCGCGCGTCGCCGCGCCGAACTTCGCCGCGCGCCGATGCGAGCGCGCGGACATCCGCGCGTTGGTCAGCACGAGCGGCACGTCAGCACGGCGGCATTCGTCGATCAGCGTCGGCCACACCTCGGTTTCCATCACGAGGCCGAGCGTCGGCCGCCATGCGTGCAGGAAGCGCCGCACCGCACCCGGCATGTCGTACGGCAGGTAGCAGCGCAGCACGCGCTCGCCGAAGATCTGCTCGCCGGTCGCGCGGCCGCTCGGCGTCATGTGCGTGAGCAGGATGCGCGCATCGGGACGCGCACGCATCAGCGCATCGATCAGCGGCTGCGCGGCGCGCGTCTCGCCGACCGACACCGCGTGTACCCAGATCAGCGGCGCGCGATCGTCCGGCGAGCGGCCCGCGACGTGGCCGAAGCGTTCGCCGATGTGCTCGCGATAGCTGCGCTCCTTGCGCGAGCGCACGAGGAGCCGGATCACCGCGATCGGCGCGACGAGCCACCAGAGCGCGCGATAAATCGCCCTCAGCATGAGGCAGCCCCCGTCTTGCGTCGAAACAGATGCGCGCTCAAACCAGCGCCCGGCCGGTCAGGCGTTCGAGAATCCCGAGCGGCGCGCATTCGCGGCGCACCATCGCGTCGACCGGCAGGAAGAAGGTCTGCTCGAGCATGAACTGGCCGGACATCACAGCATGCGAAGTCTGATCGGAGAAACATATCCACACGCTGCCCGGCGGAAACGGCATCGTCTGCTGCGGACAAGTCTTCTGATAGTCGAGATCGGCCTTCATCCCGTCGTGCAGGTTCAGCATCAGGTGGTCGTACGCGCTGCGCGGCGACTTCGTCACGTGCAGCAGGTTCAGCAGCCACGCCGAGCCCGGCAACTGCGGCCGGATCTTCGGCAGGAAACGCTTCGCGACGTCCTCGAACGGCTCGCCGACGCGCCACACGCGCGGCTGGCCGGCCGGGTTCACGTTCGTGAACACGCGCAGGATCCGCTCGCCGTAGTTCGGCCGCGACGGGAACGCGTCGACGTGCAGCCGGCTGTCGTCCTTGCGCCACGACGTCTGGCGCGTCTCGACCTGCATCAGCCGCAGGCTCGTCGGCGCGACGCGCAGCTTGCCACGGTATTCGGGGAACAGGCCGTCGACGAGCGTGCCGGCCTGCTGCTGGAAGCGCGCGACCAGTGCGCGCACGGCCGACTGCGTGACGCTGTCGCCGAGCACGCCGGCGAGCGCGCCGCCGTTCGGCGCGAGGCTGATGTTCTTGCGTTTCGGATCGGCGAGCGCCGGATCGAGCAGCGCTTCCTCGCCGCCTTCGATCGCAAAGCGCAGGTGCGGGAAATACAGCACCTTGCCTTCCTCGACCGCGGCCAGCAGCTGCTCGCGCGGCGCCGACAGGTTGTGTCCGCTCCAGTCGGCGGACGGGACTTCGATGATCTGGGATTCGCTCATGATCGGTTCGCGTGCGTGACAGGCAGCATAGGCAGGACGGGCTTGACGGACATGGCAGGCATCAGAGCAGGCCGAAGCCCGCGAGCGCCGCCTTTACCTGCGCGATCGACGGCGGCTGCCCCGCCGTGCCGAGATTGACGACGTTCGGCGACCAGTAGCCGCCGGTCCGCCAGGCCGTCGCGAAATTGTACAGTTCGACCGTCGGACGCTTCAGCGCGGCCGCGATGTGAACCAGACCTGTATCAACCCCGACCGTCGCGGCCGCGCCGTCGATCAGGCCGACGACCGCCGGCAGCGACAGCTTCGGCGGCACGATCGCGGCCGCGCCGAATTCCTTCGCGAGCCGCTCGCTGGTCGCGCGCTCCGCATCGTTGCCCCACGGCAGCACGAGCGACACGCCGCGCCGCACGAGCGCCTGGCCGAGCTCGATCCATGCGGCGTCCGGCCACTGCTTGTCGGCACGCGACGTCGCGTGCACGAACACCACGTACGGCACCGGCAGGTTCAGCCCGAGCGCGGCGACCGCGAGCGCGGCTGCACGCGTGTCGAGGCCGAAGTCGACCGGATCGGCCGGCGTCGGCGCCGGGTCACCCAGCGCGGCCGCGACGAGCTGGCGCGACCGCTCGACAACGTGCGTGCGCGGTGCGATCGGCACACGCTTGCGATAGAAGAAGCGCACCGGCCATTCGTAGCCCGCGCCGTCGGTGCGATTGCCGAGGCCGGCGAGCGGGCCGTGCGCCCAGCTCGCGACCCAGGCCGTCTTGATGAGCCCCTGGCAGTCGATCACGAGGTCGTACCGCTGCGCCGCGAGGCGCTTGCGGAACGCACGGATCTCGCGCCACGTCGCGCCCGAGAGCAGCTTCTTGCGCCAGCGGCGCAACGAGAACGGCAGCACGTCGCGCACGCCGTCGACGAGCCGCACGAGGTCGACGAAGCTCTCCTCGACGAGCCAGTCGATCTGCGCGTCGGGGTGGCGGCGCCGGATATCGGCGATCACTGGCATGTTGTGCACGACGTCGCCCAGCGACGACACGCGCACGATCAGAATCTTTTGCACGCTGAAAAAACGCCGGCGGACGGCCGGCGACAGGCATAAAGACGCGATTTTATCGCGCCCGGGGGACCACACAGGCAAAAAGCGGCCGCACGCCTCCGCGTGCGCCGCTTTTCGGGGAGGGCGCGACGATGGTTCGACCGTCGTCGCGCCGGCGGCGGCCCGCGGGCCGCCTGCGTTCAGAACGGCAGCTTGACGTCCGGCTTCGCGGCCGTCAGCACGCGGCGGAAGTCCGCCTGGATCCGTGCGAGCCCTTCCTTCGTCTCAGCTTCGAAGCGCATCACGACGACCGGCGTCGTGTTCGACGAACGCGCGAGACCGAAGCCGTCCGGGTATTCGACGCGCAGGCCGTCGATTGTCACGACTTCGTCGGCGCCGTCGAACTTCGCTTCCTTCTGCAGCTTCTCGATCAGGCGGAAGTTCTCGCCTTCGTCGAGCCAGAGCTGCAGTTCGGGCGTGCTCATCGCGTCCGGCAGACCGTTGAGCAGCGCGCTCGGATCGGCCGTCTTCGCGAGGATCTCGAGCAGGCGCGCGCCGGTGTAGAGGCCGTCGTCGAAGCCGTACCAGCGATCCTTGAAGAACACGTGGCCGCTCATCTCGCCCGCGAGCGGTGCGCCCGTCTCGCGCAGCTTCGCCTTGACCAGCGAATGGCCCGTCTTCCACATCAGCGGCTCGCCGCCCTTCGCCTTCACCCACTGCGCGAGATGGCGCGTGCACTTCACGTCGTAGATGATCTGCGCGCCCGGGTTGCGCGACAGCACTTCTTCCGCGAACAGCATCAGCTGGCGGTCCGGGTAGATGATCTGGCCGTCTTTCGTGACGACGCCCAGGCGGTCGCCGTCGCCGTCGAACGCGAAGCCGAGTTCGGCGTCGGTGTCCTTCAGCGCCTGGATCACATCCTGCAGGTTTTCCGGGTGCGCGGGATCCGGATGGTGGTTCGGGAACGTGCCGTCGATGTCGGTGAAGCGCTCGACGAGTTCGCAGCCGAGTGCCTTGAACAGGCGCGTCGCGAGCGGGCCGGCGACGCCGTTACCGGCGTCGACGACGAGCTTCAGCGGACGCGCGAGCTTGATGTCGCCGACGATGCGCTCGATGTACTGGTCCGCGACGTCGAACTCTTCGAACGAGCCGCTGCCCGTTTCATAGCGCTCGTCGACGATGCGGCGGTACAGCGCCTGGATCTGCTCGCCGTAGATCGCCGCGCCGCGCAGCACCATCTTGAAGCCGTTGTAGTCGGGCGGGTTGTGGCTGCCGGTGACGACGATGCACGAATCGATGCGGCGCTCGCCGCCCTTCAGCGCGAGCGGCACGCTCGCCGCGAAATAGCCGACCGGCGTGGGGACCATGCCGACGTCGACGACGTCGACGCCTGCCGCACGCAGGCCATCGGCGAGTGCGCCAATGAGCTCGGGCCCCGACAGGCGGCCGTCGCGCGCGACGACGACCGCGTCGCCGCCCTGTGCGCGCACTTCGCTGCCGAATGCCCGGCCGATCCCGCGCGCCGTGTCGGCGTCGAGCGTCTTGCCGACCACACCGCGAATGTCATATGCCTTGAAGATGGATTGGGAGATCATCGATTCTCTCTCGGTTGCGTGCATGGAAATTGATCTGGTCGCCTGTCGCGCGTGCCCGGCATCATACCTGCGGGCCCGGTGCAACGAGGAACGGGGCGGCTGGAGCGACCCCGATCCCACTTATAATCGCGGGTTTTGATGACGCGCATTCTGTCCATTTTAATGCCTAGCCGTTCCGCCGCCGCCAACCCGCCGCCTTCGGGCGCCCTGCCGGCCGCCTCGCTCGCGCGCGGCTGCCCCGCATGCTGAAGCGATTCGGCAACCCCGACGTCGCGAAGGCCGTCGCGAATCTCGTCTGGCTGGGGCTCGAACGGCTCACGCAGATCGGCGTCGCGATCGCGATCAGCGGTCTTCTGGCCCGATATTTCGGGCCGGACGTGTTCGGCAAATGGCAGTATGCGAATACGCTGCTCCTCGTACTGGCACCGCTCACGTGGGTGTGCGGCGCCGAAATCCTGGTTCCGACCATCGTCCAGCGCCCGCCCGCGCAACTCGGCGCCGTGCTCGGCAGCGCGTTCGTGCTGCGGATCGGCGTGTCCGTGCTCGCGCTCGTCGCGACCTGGATCGCGATCGGCGCCGGCGCGTTCGATCCGCTCGTCGGCGCGATGCTCGCGGGCCTCGCGGTCACGATGGTGTTCCGCGAGCCGTTCGTCGGCGTGATCAACGCGTGGCTGCAGAGCATGACCTACAGCAAGCCGCAGCTCGTTACCAGCATGCTCACCGCGCTCGCGAAGGCGCTGCTCGTCTGGCTGCTGGTGCGCGCGGCCGCCGGCCCTGCCCGCTTCGCATGGCTGTGGGCGCTGGAGGCCGCCGCGATCGGCTTCGCACTGCTGCTCTACTACCGCCATCGTAACGGCGGCGCGCTCGGCTGGACGTTCGACAAGCCGCTGTTCCGGCATTTTGCGACCGCCGGCACCGTGTTCTGGCTCGGGCTGATCTGCATGTACCTGTTCCTGAAGCTCGACCGCCTGATGCTCGAGCGTCACGTGTCGTTCGCGGACCTCGGCCGCTACGCGGCGGCCCAGCAGCTCAACGAGAACTGGATCACGCTCGCGCTGATGCTCGCGCAGACCATCGCGCCCGCGTTCGTGTACCGCGTGCAGGACGTCGCACGGCTGCGCCGCAACATCGTCCGGCTGATCGCGATGACCGCCGGCCTGATGACCGCCGGCGCGCTGGTACTGGACGCGGCCGCCCCGCTGATCGTCGGCAAGGTGTTCGGCCACGGCTACGAGGCGTCGGTCGACATCTTCCGCTGGGCCGTCTGGCTGTCCGTGCCGGCCGGCATCGAGGCGATAGGCAATCTTATCGTTCTCAAATATCAAGCAAAATTCGTGTTGCTGGCGAAATGGGTGCTCGCGCTCGCGATCGCCGCGCTCGTCAACGTGTTCGCCATTCCCCGGCTCGGCCTGTACGGCGCGCTCGTCGGGCTCGCGGCCGGCTATCTCGCCGCCGCCGCCGTTAATTTTTATTACATTCGTTTCAAGCTGCGCCCATGACGCCTCCCGATTGCCCGACTCCGCTCGACGACGTGGCCGTGCTGATGCCGGCCTACAACGGACACGACGATGTCGTCCGTACCCTCGCGTCGTTTCGCGAGGACGCGCCGGTGCACGTGCTGATCGTCGACGACGGCAGCACGCCGCCGATCGTCGCGCCCGACCTGCCTGGCCTCGCGATCGAGGTGCTGCGCATGCCGAAGAACGGCGGCATCGAGCGCGCGCTCGAGGCCGGCATCGACGCGCTCGCGGCGCGCGGCTTCCGCTATGCGGCGCGGATCGACGCCGGCGATCTCGCCGCGCCGCGACGCCTCGCGAAGGAGCGCGCGTATCTCGACGGCCATCCGCGCGTGGCCTGCGTCGGCATGTGGACCCAGGTCGTGTCGCGCGCCGGCGAGCCGCGCTTCATGCTGACGCCGCCGGCCGACCCGCGTGCGTTGCGCCGCACGCGCTTCCTGCGCTCGCCGCTCGTGCATCCGTCGGTCATGCTGCGCATCGACGCGGTGCGCGAAGTCGGCAACTACCGCGCGAAGTACCGGGCGGCCGAGGATCTCGATCTTTTTTTACGGTTAATGGAACGCTACGATTGCGCGAACCTGCCCGAGCTCGGCCTCTATTACGAGCTCAACGAGGGCGGGATCAGCGCGACCAAGCGCCGCCGCCAGCTGATTTCGACGCTGTCGCTGCTGCTGCGTCACTTCAACGTGCTGAACCCGTACGACTGGGCCGGCCTCGCCAAGAACCTGCTGCATTTCGTGACGCCGTACCGTACGCTGCAGCGGCTCAAGCAGACGCTGTTCGCGGCACGGCCGTCCGCCTGACCCGCATTCGGCATTTTCGACGCTTTATTTTTTTCTTTTTTTCATGCCTGCTACCTCCTCGCTGCGCATCGCGCTCGTCTGCAACACGGCCTGGGCGATCTACACGTACCGCCACGGGCTGATCCGTGCGCTCGTCGCGCGCGGCGCCGAGGTCGTCGTGATCGCACCGCACGACCGCACGGTGCCGCTGCTCGAGCAGATGGGCTGCCGCTATGTCGCGCTGGCCGTCGCGTCGAAAGGCACGAGCCCGCGCGAGGATCTCGGCACGCTCGCCGCGCTGGTGCGCCATTACCGTGCGCTGAAGCCCGATCTCGTGTTTCATTACACGATCAAGCCGAACATCTACGGGTCCGTCGCCGCATGGCTCGCGCGCGTGCCGTCGATCGCAGTCACGACCGGGCTCGGATACGTGTTCATCCAGAAGAGCCGCGCAGCGAGCGTCGCGAAGCGCCTGTACCGGTTCGCGTTCCGCTTCCCGCGTGAGGTGTGGTTCCTGAACCGCGACGATCTCGCGACCTTCACCGACGAGCAGCTGCTCGCGCACCCCGAGCGCGCGCGGCTGCTGCACGGCGAAGGCGTCGATCTCGAACAGTTCGCGCCGGTGCCGCTGCCTGCCGGCAATGGCCCGGTGTTCATCCTGATCGGCCGGCTGCTGTGGGACAAGGGCGTGCGCGAATACGTCGAGGCCGCGCGCGTCGTGCGTGCCCGCTACCCGGACGCGCGCTTCCAGCTGCTCGGCCCGCTCGGCGTCGACAACCCGAGCGCGATCGGCCGCGCGGACGTCGACGCGTGGGTCGGCGAAGGCGTCGTCGAATATCTCGGCGAAGCGCATGACGTGCGCCCGCACATCGCGGCGGCCGATTGCGTCGTGCTGCCGTCGTACCGCGAAGGCGTGCCGCGCACGCTGATGGAAGCGTCGGCGATGGGCCGCCCGATCGTCGCGACCGACGTGCCGGGCTGCCGCGACGTCGTCGCCGACGGCGAAACCGGCTTGCTGTGCCGCGTGCGCGACAGCGCGAGCCTCGCCGAGCAGTTGATCCGCATGATCGAGATCGGCACCGCCGGGCGCGACGCGATGGGCGCGCGCGGGCGTCGCAAGGTCACCGCGGAATTCGACGAGCAGCAGGTCGTCGACCGTTACCGGCAGACCATCCAGACATTGACCGGCTTCACACTCTGAAGGAGCGCACAGCATGACCGCTAAAGGCACCATCCTCGTTACCGGCGGTGCGGGCTACATCGGCTCGCATACCGCCGTCGAGCTGCTCGACAACGGCTACGATGTCGTGATCGTCGACAACCTCGTCAACAGCAAGGCCGAATCCGTGCGCCGGATCGAGCGCATTACCGGCAAGACACCGGCTTTGCATCAGGTCGACGTGTGCGACGAAGCCGCCCTTGCAAAGGTGTTCGACGCGCACCCGATTACCGGCACGATCCATTTCGCGGCGCTCAAGGCGGTCGGCGAATCGGTCGCGAAGCCGCTCGAGTACTACCAGAACAACCTCGGCGGCCTGCTCTCCGTGCTCAAGATCATGCGCGAGCGCAACGTCCGCCAGTTCGTGTTCAGCTCGTCGGCGACCGTGTACGGCGTGCCGGAGCGCTCGCCGATCGACGAATCGTTCCCGCTGTCCGCGACCAACCCGTACGGCCAGTCGAAGCTGATCGCCGAGCAGGTGCTGCGCGATCTCGAGGTATCGGACCCGTCGTGGCGGATCGCGACGCTGCGCTATTTCAACCCGGTCGGCGCGCATGCGAGCGGGCTGATCGGCGAGGATCCGGCCGGCATCCCGAACAATCTGATGCCGTACGTCGCGCAGGTCGCGGTCGGCAAGCTCGAGAAGCTGCGCGTGTTCGGCTCCGACTACCCGACGCCCGACGGCACCGGCGTGCGCGACTACATCCACGTCGTCGATCTCGCGAAGGGGCACATCGCCGCGCTCGACGCGCTCACGAAGCGCGATGCGAGCTTCGTCGTGAACCTCGGCACCGGCCAGGGCTACAGCGTGCTCGAAGTCGTGCGTGCGTTCGAGAAGGCGTCGGGCCGCCCGGTGCCGTACGAACTCGTCGCGCGCCGGCCGGGCGACATCGCCGAGTGCTATGCGAATCCGCAGGCCGCCGCCGACCTGATCGGCTGGCGCGCGACGCTCGGAATCGACGAGATGTGCGCGGACCACTGGAAATGGCAGGAGGGGAACCCCCGCGGTTTTGTATAATCCGCTGTCCATTTTTCGAGCGATCCCATGCTCAGCTTCGCGTCCGGCTTCATCGTTTCCCTGCTCGTCACCTTGTTCATCGTGCGCTATGCGCATCTGCACGAGAAATTCTCGGTCGACAGCGACTTGGCCGGCGTGCAGAAATTCCATGTGCGGCCGGTGCCGCGCGTCGGGGGCATCGGGATCCTCGCGGGCGTCGTGATTGCCGCGCTGCTCGTGTCGCGGCGCTACCCGACGATCGCCGGCAGCATTCTCGGGATCGTCGCGTGCGGGATGCCGGCGTTCCTGTCCGGCCTCGTCGAGGACCTGACCAAGCGCGTGTCGCCGCGCGCGCGGCTGCTCTGCACGATGGGCGCCGCCGCGCTGGCGTTCTGGCTGCTGGGCATCGCGGTCAAGCGCATCAGCGTGCCGCCGCTCGATTTCCTGCTCGGCTACGTGGCCATCTCGGCGTTCATCACCGTGCTCGCGGTCGCGGCACTGGCCAACGCCATCAACATCATCGACGGCTTCAACGGGCTCGCGTCGATGGTCAGCTTCATGATGTTCGCGTCGCTCGCGTACGTTGCGTTTCACGTCAACGACCCGGTCGTGATGTCCGCGTCGATCATCATGATGGGCGCCGTGCTCGGCTTCTTCCTGTGGAATTTCCCGGCCGGGTTGATCTTCCTCGGCGACGGCGGCGCGTATTTCATCGGCTTCATGCTTGCGGAACTCGCGATCATGCTCGTGATGCGCAATCGCGAGGTGTCGGCGTGGTATCCGGTGCTGCTGTTCATGTATCCGATCTTCGAGACGTGTTTCTCGATCTACCGGAAGAAGTTCATCCGCGGGATGTCGCCGGGGATTCCGGATGGCGTGCATCTGCACATGCTGGTGTACAAGCGGCTGATGCGCTGGGCCGTCGGGACGAAGCATGCGCACGATCTCACGCGGCGGAATTCGCTTACCTCACCTTATCTCTGGCTGCTGTGCCTCGTTGCTGTGATTCCCGCGACGCTGTTCTGGCGGCATACCGTGCATCTGTTCGTTTTTGTGGTGCTGTTCGCGCTGACTTATGTGTGGCTTTATCTCAGCATCGTCAGGTTCAGGGTGCCGCGGTGGATGGTGGTGAGGAAGGAGAAGCGCGGACATTGAGCGCGCGGTCGGCCGGCGAACGACGGGTACTTTCTCGCGATGATGAGCGAGCCGCCGTTGCCGACAGGATCAAGACGGCGCCGCGGCGGCTCGACGAACGGACTGCTACCTTCCCGAGGTGTTCGTGCTCCAGCCCGGTATTTGCGAATAGATCACGATGTTGCCGTCGTCCTGCACGTAAGTGGCTGCGCCCGGATTTCCATTGGTGCCGGAATACCAGAGCGGGGTCCCCGCCGAACTGTAGACGACCAGATTGCCGTCGCCCTGCATCGTCGCATAGGCGCCCGGATGATTCGCAGTACGGGAACTCCACTGCGGAACGCCCTGGCGAAGCAGCACCAGGTTCCCGTCACCCTGCATGACGATCACGTTCGCGCCGTTGCCTGAAGTCAAACTCTGGCCGCTGCCCAGTGTGACGCCGCCCTTCCAGACCGCCGGGCCGCTCGACGAATTCGCCAGGCCGCTCGCGGAAGTACCCGTTGCAAATACGGGCACCGCCGTCCGGTAGATCACCATGTTGCCGTCGTCCTGTATGACAAGGTTCTGGCCATACGATGTGCCATTGGTCGACGAGGACCACAATGCCTTGCCGTTCGTGCTGTAGACGACGAAATTGCCGTCAGTCTGGAAGACGGCGGATGCCCCCATATTCCCGTTGGTGCCCGAGCTCCATACCGCGGCCCCATTGGTCGCGTTGTACAGCACGAGATTGCCGTCGCCCTGCATGACCAGGCGATGGCTCTGGGACGCCGAGTACACCGTTTGTGTTGGCCCGAGCGTCGTCCCTTCGTTGACGGTGCCGCCATAGATCGGTGACGTCGGCGTGCATATCAACGAACGCAGCGTACTGATGACCGGCGAGCCCCAGCCGGTCACGAAGTCCCAACCCGAACCCGCGCTGTATGCGCCGTTCGACCCGTTGGTGACGTCGCGAAAGATCGACGGGATCCTGGCTTGAGCGCTGTACAGCATGGGCGCTGCGAAGCCGGGACTCGTTGTGCATGCACCGGACATTATGCGCGCCCAGGTCGCGGCAAACAGCGGCGCGGACAGGCTCGTCCCGCCCACTATCTCGATTTGTCCGCCCGCGACGACTGCTTCGCCGCTGTTCGGATCGGCGTTGAACGCAATGTCCGGCATGCCGCGGAAAGCGCGACCCCTGAGCGCCGGAACATTCGACTGCCACGATGGAATCGGCTCGATGCCGCTGATACCGCCGCCGCTCGCATCCCAGGCCGTCTCACCTGCGTAGGTGCCGTTCCCGTTCGTATAGAGCGTTGTGCCGCCGACGGCGACGACATAGGGGGAAGTCGCCGGGTACTGCACCGACGTGCCGGAGCAACCGTATGCCACGCTGCCGGAATCCCCGGAACTGACCGCGAAAGTCTGTCCCTGCGCAACCGCCATCTGGAAGAGTGTGTCCATGGCGGCCGTCGGTGCCCAGTTTTCGCAACCGCCGATCGACATGTTCACGACGCGGGCGGTGTTGTCGCTCACCGCCCGATTGATCGCGAGCGCCATATCGCTCCACGCGAAGGATGACCCGACATAGAAATTCAGCTGCTTGAGGCCGCCGGACATCCCGACGATGGTCTGGCTATCGAGCGACCATTCGAGGTTCGCGCTCGTGTCGGCGCTCGGCAATCCGGCGTTGATCACCGAAACAGGGACCGCGGGCAACTGGTTGTTGTTTTCGAAGGTGGTCAGATCGATGAGGGGCTGCGTGAGATTGCCTACCGCAATGATGCCGATCGTGATGTTGGCAGCGGTCGGCGTGTTCCCCATCGAGTAAATGCCCGGGAAGTCCATGGGACTATGGGCGACCGTCACTGCCGCGGTTGTCGGCGACGCGTTCGCACGTGGCGCCGCTGCGGAAACGGACGCGCGGACGAAGTGCGGATGCAGGCGGGTAGCGGTATCCAGCCCCAGGACCGATCGAACGACGCCGCCGAGTGCATTGGGCATCGTCTCGGGAGCGGTGTTGATATGCGCGCGGCTGCCGTCCGCCATCGCGACCGGCACCAGCGTCGTCTGGAACACGCCGGAAATCACGCCGGCCGGCGCGTCGGCTTCGACGATCATGTTGTTGTCCGCGACCTGGATCTTCGTGAAACCCTTGTTTTGCAGATAGGTCGTCACGGTCGCGACCTGATCGGCGGTCGGCGCGTATCGCGCGGCGATCTGCGCCGAGGTCAGCACGGCGCCGAAGCTGGCACTGCCGGGCGTTCGCGCGTCCTGCACGAAGCGATTGAGCCCGGCTTCGTCATTCGGCTTGAGCACGAGCACAACATGCACGGGCGCGGTCGCGCTCATCGGCGCCGCGCTCACCACGTTGCCCGCGGCTCGCAGCGCGGATAGCTTGCCGACCTGCGCCGTGGCAGTGGCAGTGGCAGTGGCACCAGTAGCGGCGGCTGTCGGACTGTCGTCCCCGCCGCACCCTGCGAGCGCGAGCACCATGAGTGCCGCGCTCATTCCCCTTGCAATATGCTGCGTTTTCATCGGTTTGGTATGGACCGTAGATCTCTCGTATATGGCTTTTCACCTTTTTCTTTTACGGCAATCGCACGGCTACCTTGAGGAAAACATAGGAAGGAATCGGGTGGTAGTCAAACGACCCCGGCCCGTGGATGCGGATGGATGCGGGTAGATGAAGCCGGGACAATTCGATCGTCCCGTGAGGCGGCGGCGCCGCGCGAATACCAGCGCGGGTGTGCGGTCCGGCACCCTGCAGGCGCCGTCCTTCATACGATAATCAATATATCGGGCACGGCGCGCTATAACGCGATCTCAACGTGTCAATCCAGACTTGCGCCAGCGCCATTCGATCCATGCGCCGACGACGGCGAGCACGGCGTACCACACCACCACGATCGCCCATTGCGCCGGGGCGGAACGCAGTTGTCGCGCCGCGAGTCCGGCCGCCGAACCGCCCAGCATCAACGCGTAGTACAGCAGCGCCACCGGCACGTGTGAACCGAGCACTCGCACCAGTCGTTGATAGAAATGTTCGCGATGCGCGTGCCAGACCTTCTCCCCGCGCAACAAGCGACGCAACAGCGTCACCGATGCATCCGCGATGAACGGTCCGAACGCCATCGCGACGAACCACACCGGCCACACGCCATGCTGCCAGCCCCACAGCCCGAATGCGCCGGCGAGGAAGCCGAGCGGAATCGATCCGACGTCGCCGAGGAATACCTTCGCCGCTCCGAAATTGAGCACGAGAAAGCCCAGCCCCGCGCCCGCGATCACGCCGCTCGCCATCGCGAGTTCGGGTGCGGCGCGCACGGCGGCGATCGCATAGGTGCCGAAGCCCAGCACCGTCATGCCTGCGGCGAGACCGTTCGCACCGTCCATGAAGTTGTAGAGATTCACGATCCAGACGAGCGCGACGACGACCAGCACCGTTGCCCAGATCGGCATCCCGGTCGACGAAACCGCGACAGCGCCCGCTGCAACGAGCAGATGCACGCTGAACCGCACCCGGGCCGACAGGCCGCGCCGGTCATCGATCAGCGACACGACGGCCAGCACGGACGCGGCGAGCGCCGCCCAGCCGAAGCCTGGTCCGCCGAGCGCAATCAGCGGCAACGCCGAACACATCACGCCCCAGCCGCCGACACGCGGCACCGGACGTTCGTGAAGAGAGCGCTGGTTCGGTACGTCGACGGCGAGTCGCCACGCGAGGCCCGACTTCAGCAGCCATGCAAGTACCGCGAAGCTCGCGCATGCCGCGACTGCTGCCACGATCAGGATGGGCAACGACGAGATCATGCTCCGTCACCCTTCGCCAGGGCGGCCACCGTCCTTGCCAGTCCCTGTTCGACGCTAAACGGCGGCACCCAGCCGAGCGCGCGCAGCTGCGCGCAGTCGATCCGCAGCGGGCTCGTCAGCCGGTCGATCGCCGCGCGGCGTCCGGTCAACGCGCCCGCCACGCGCAGCCACGCGACCGGCACCGGCACGAGGCGCGGCGACCGGCCAAGCGCGGCGGCAATTCCCGCAACGAGATCGGCAACGGACTGGTCGCGGCCGTCGGTCACATGGAACACGCCGTCCGTGGCGTTCTCGCGTGTCGCGAGAAACCGCAACGCGTCGACCAGGTTTCCGAGATACACCATGCTGCGTTGCGCATGCGCGGCGCCGAGCGGCAACGGAACGCCACGCGCGACCGCGCGCATCAGCCCAAGAAAATTCGCGCGAACGCCGGGGCCGTACACGAGCGGAGGGCGCACGACCGCCAGCTCGATTCCGCGCGCCGCGCAGGCCTCGCGCAGCGCGACTTCGGCCTCGTGCTTCGAGATGCCGTAAGGGTCGCCCGGGCTTGGAACATCGTCTTCACGCAGCGGACGGCCGTTCTCGTGCTCGCCGAGCGCCTTGACGCTGCTCACGAACACGAACCGGCGCACGCCGGCACGGCACGCGGCGTCGAGCGCATTTAGCGCGCCCTGGACGTTCGCGGCCCGGTAGGACGCCAGCGGATCGGTTGCGTCGTCGTGCATCACGTGCACGCGTGCGGCAAGGTGCACGAACGCGCTGCACGGGGGCAAGGCCGGCTGCCCGGCCGCGACGCTCGCGAAATCGTCGTCCGCCATGACGCACTCGGTTGCCCGTGCATCGAGGTCGCCCGCGTGGCGGCGAACGAGCGCGACGACGTCGTACCCGGCATCACACAACGTCTGCACCAGTGCACGCCCCACGAAACCGGTCGCTCCGCTCACGCCAATCCGCATTGTCTTTTCCCCCTCTCGACGGCATGCGTCTCCGCGCGCGTCAGACCAGTGAATGATAGACCTCGCAGGTCTTGTCGACGGTCGCGTCCCACGTCAGCTCGGCGGCACGCTGCAAGCCCTTCTCCACCAGCCGGTCGCGCAACGCGGCGTCGGTCAGCAGGCGCTCGAGACCGGCTTCGATCGCGTCGACCGAATACGGATCGACTTCCAGCGCGGCGCCGTTCGTCACTTCCGGGATCGACGTCACGTTCGACGTCAGGACGGGCGCGCCGCTCGCCATCGCCTCCGCAACCGGCAGACCGAATCCTTCGTAAAGCGATGGATACGCGAAGACCGCGGCGGACGCGAACAGATGCAGCAGGCTCGAGCGTGACAGGTAGCCCGGCGAGATGATCTGGCCCGCGCGGGCCAGCGGCTCGATACACGACAGCAGCTGCGAATTCTTCCAGCCGTCCGCGCCGACAAGCACCAGTGGATACATCCGTCGCAACTCCTCCGGGAGCCGGGCGAAGCCTTCGACCAGCCGCTGAAGGTTCTTGCGCGGCTGCAGCGTGCAGACCGACAGCACGAAACGCCGCGACTGGATCCCGAGCGCATCCAGCACGGGACGGCACTCTTCTTCGCTATAGGGCCGGAAAACCGGTTCGACACCGAGATGGATCGGCACCACCCGCTCCTCGGGCACATCATAGATGTCGAGCAGTTCCTGCTTCGTGTACAAGCTGTCGACGATGATCGCGCCGGCCTGGCGCAGCGAACGCGGCAGCCCGTGATCGAGGTAGTTCACGGCGACCTGCGGATGAAACTCGGGATGACGCCGGTGCGACAGGTCATGCACGGTCACGACGTTCGGGCCGCGATAGCGCGACGCGACGAAGTTGGTCTCGTGATACAGATAGCCGCGCCGCGCGAAGTCGCTGCGCAGCGTGCGCGATGCGGAACTCCGCACGACCGTGCGCAAACGATACAGCCCCGGAATCGACCGCGATTTCTGCAGCAGGCTCGCGGTCATGCCATTGCGGAACTGGACGGCCTTCTGCAGCGACGACTGGTCGAGCATCATCGCGTCGAGGCGCTCGCCCTGAAACACGTTACGCCCGACCCAACCGGCGACGTCTTCGACGTCGCTGCGCCGCAGGAGCCCTTCGAGCAGATGTTGTGTGTAGTAGCCGATACCGCTTCGGGGCGGACGCAGCGAATTGAGATCGAAAAGCAGTTTCATGCGGGCGAAGGCCAAACGAACTTGACGACGCCATGACCCGTGGGAAGACGGGCACGGTGTCGCGTCAGGAATATGAAAGGTAGACGGCGAGCGCTCAGGCCGATCGTGCGGAAACCACCGGTTGCAGTTGCGGCAAGACAGTCGGCTGGTATTCGGGCACCCACCGGCGCAGGTCCCGGCGCACTTCGTCGTCGGGCAACACGCGATTCTGCATCAGCCACGGCAGAAGGTCGTCGAGCAGATTGTCCGGCACCTCCCGCGCACGTGCGATGCGCAGCTTCGGATGCGGCGTACGGGTCGCGGTCTCGTCGTCCGCGAGCAACTCCTCGTACAGTTTTTCACCCGGCCGGAGGCCCGAGAACGAGATGCGGATCTGAGTCTCGTCAAAGCCGTAGAGACGGATCAGGTCGCGGGCCAGATCGACGATCCTGACCGGCTGCCCCATGTCGAGCACGAAAATCTCGCCGCCCAGGCCCATGCTGGAAGCCTGCAGCACCAGTTGCGACGCCTCCGGGATCGTCATGAAGAAGCGCGTGACTTCCGGATGGGTGACCGTCACGGGGCCGCCCTTTGCGATCTGCTGCTGGAATTTCGGAATGACGCTGCCGGCGCTGCCGAGCACGTTGCCGAAGCGAACCGTCTCGAACTGCGTCGAGCTCGATTGCTGCAACGCCTGGCATGCCATTTCCGCCAGACGCTTGCTCGCGCCCATCACGTTCGTCGGGTTGACGGCCTTGTCGGTCGAGATCAGCACGAAGTGACGCGTGGCATGACGCGCCGCCGCGCGGGCGACGCGATACGTGCCCAGTACGTTGTTGCGGACCGCCTGCCACGCGTTGAGCTCTTCCATCAACGGTACGTGCTTGTAGGCCGCCGCGTGAAAAACGATGTGCGGCGCATGGCGACGGAACACTTCATCCAGCAGCAGCGAGTCCTTCGCGTCGCCGACGATCGGCACGACGTCGACACCCGGGAAACGTTCGTGCAGGTCTTCCGTCAATCGATAGATCGCGTACTCCGACAGGTCGAACGCCACCAGTTGGGCCGGCTCGAACCGCAGGATCTGACGACACAGTTCGGAACCGATCGAACCGCCCGCGCCCGTCACCATCACGACACGCCCGCGCAGCAGCGCATCGACGTGCGCGGTATCGATCGACACGGGCTCGCGCCCCAGCAAATCCTCGAGATCGATCTGGCGCACGCGCGACAGGGAAGCCTGCCCCTGCGCGACGTCGGCGAGCGCCGGCAGCACCATCGCGCGCACACCGGCGCGCACGCACAACGTCGCGACGCGGCGTTGCACCTCGACCGGCGCGGACGGGATCGCGATGATCGCGGTCTCGACGCGCAGCATGTCGGCGAAACGCGGCAACTCGTCGATCGCACCGAGCACCTTGTAGCCATAGATTTCGCGGCCGCGCTTCGCCGGGTCGTCGTCCAGGAGTCCGATCAGGCGCCAATCGGCCGAACGCGACAATTCGCGCGCGAGATTCGCGCCGGCCGTGCCCGCGCCGAGCACGACAACCGGCTTGCCCTGCGCGACCAGGCCGCCGTATCGGTAGAATTCCTTGACCGTCCGGTACAGCGCACGCGCGCCGCCGGTCGACAGGAACAGGAGCAGCGGAGAGACGAGCAGCACCGAACGCGGAATGATCGGGCTCGGCTGCAGCATCACGGAGCCGATCATCACGATCAGCGCGCCGCTGCCGACCGCCTTCGCAATGCGGATGAGATCGGGCAGGCTCGCGAACACCCACATGCCGCGGTACAGGCCGCAGATCCGGAACAGTATCGCGTAGGTCGGGACGACGCCCGCGAGCGCAATGAGGCAACCGTGCCAGAACTCCGCCGGAACGGTCCCGTTGAAGCGAATCACGTAAGCCGATATCCATGCAGCGGCGACGGCGAGCAAGTCGAATCCGAATACGCTCAGTGACCGCCACGACGGTTTGAATCGAAGCATGCGTGAGATCCTAGTGAAACAGAACGTTAACTACTGTGCGGCGGCCGTCGCGCGGACGGCTTGGCCGCGTGGCCATGTCGTATAGTGTGTGCGGATCGGCTGGGGGGCTCCAGCGCACGATCGCCGTGAACCGGTAGGAATTATGCCGATAGACGGAACAAACAGGCAAATTCGGGATACCTGCATGTTACGGCGAACGTGCCTGCGCGACGATACCCCGTCTGGATTTGTTGTTGTTTTCGTGCAGTGCAACTTCCGTAACGAGATGTATGGTGCGATGGTTTGGGCGGGTGAAATCCGCTAGAATCCCAGCCTTCCGATGGTCCCGCACCATGCCGTAAACGGATCGTAACCAGATCGAGTCAATGAATATCATACCCGTCATCATCTGCGGAGGCGCGGGCACCCGGCTGTGGCCCGTGTCGCGTGAAGCGTTTCCGAAGCCGCTGTTGCGCCTTGCTGACGGGCAAAGCCTGCTCCAGAAGACCTATCTTCGGGCCCAGCAGGCCACCGCTGCACGCGAAGTCGTCGTCGTCACGAACCGCGAAACCTACTTCCTGACCAAGGACGAGTGCACGAACGTGCGCGAGGCAGGCAACCGGCTCAGCTTCGTGCTCGAACCCGAGGCACGGAACACGGCCGCCGCCATCGGCGCGGCTGCCGAATTGATCCGCCGCGAGCACGGCCCGGACGCCGTCATGCTGGTGCTGCCGGCCGACCACCTGGTCGCCGACCAGGCAGCCTTCGATGCTGCAGTGCAGCAAGCCGCGGCAGCTGCCGTCGACGGCCAGGTCGTCACGTTCGGCATCCACCCGACCAGCCCCGAAACCGGCTACGGCTATATCGAATACGATGCGGCGCCGTCGCGCGGCCCGGCGTCACACAAGGTCACGCGTTTCGTCGAGAAACCGGAGTTGTCGGTCGCCGAGGCGCTCGTGGCCGACGGGCGCCACCTGTGGAACGCCGGCATGTTCTGCTTTACCGCCCAGACGATTCTCGCGGAACTCGAGCGCCACGCGCCCGGCGTTGCCGCACCGGTCGTCCATGCGGTCGACACCGCAGCGCGCAGCACGTCGAGCGACGGCGACTACGCACTCGAACTCACGCCGGCCGCCTTCCGGGAAACCGAAAGCATCTCGATCGACTATGCGGTTATGGAGCGCTCGGCGAACGTCTACGTCGTGCCGTGCGATATCGGCTGGAGCGACATCGGCTCCTGGCTGTCGATCAGCAACCTCACCGCCCCCGACGAGCGCGGCAACCGCATCAGCGGCCATGCGCAACTTCACGACGCCGACAACTGCTTCGTCCAGAGCGACGACCGGATGGTCGGCCTCGTCGGGGTGCACGACCTGATCGTCGTCGATACGCCGGACGCGCTGCTCGTCGCCTCGGCGCAACGCGCCCAGGACGTGAAACACATCGTCGCGGGCCTCAAGCAGTCGAACCACAGCGCGTATCGCCTGCACCGCACCGTGCACCGTCCGTGGGGAACCTACACGGTGCTGGAGGAAGGCGAACGCTTCAAGATGAAGCGGATCGTCGTCAAGCCGGGCGCCTCGCTGTCGCTGCAGATGCATCACCATCGCAGCGAGCACTGGGTCGTCGTCAGCGGCTGCGCCGATGTCGTCAACGGCGAGCAGATCATTTCGCTTCAACCGAACGAATCGACCTACATTCCGGCCGGGCACAAGCATCGGCTGATCAACCCCGGCGTGCTCGATCTCGTGCTGATCGAAGTGCAGTGCGGCGAATATCTCGGCGAAGACGACATCGTCCGCTTCGAAGACGTCTACGGCCGCACCTCGTAGAACCGACGCGGCGGAGCGAAGCGCCCGCGCCCCCGTGTCGATCCGGGGGCGTGCGGCATGGATGTCGCGGTGCTGCGGAGTTCCCGCTCCCGCGCCGCGCGTCCCGACGGCAACCCACGCGCGGAAGCCGCCGCCCCGCGTCGCGCGCACGACCTGTTCATAGGAATTCTGCATGGCAGTAGGAATTGTCAAATCCGCGTGGCGATATCGCGGATTCATCGTCAGCAGCGTGAAGCGCGAGTTTCAATCGCGCTATCGGAATTCGCTGCTCGGCGGAGCGTGGATGGTGATCAATCCGCTCGCGATGATCTTCGTCTATACGGTGATCTTCTCGCAGCTGATGCGCGCACGACTACCCGGTGTCGACAGCAACCTCGCCTACAGCGTCTACCTGTGCGCGGGCTCGCTCACGTGGGGCCTCTTCGCCGACACGCTGACGCGTGCGCAGAACGTGTTCCTCGAGCAGGCGAACCTGATCAAGAAGCTCAACTTTCCGCGCATCTGCCTGCCGATCATCGTCGCATTGAACGCACTGCTGAACTTCGGCATCGTGTTCGCGCTCTTCACGATCTTCCTGCTGGTTTCGAACAATTTCCCGGGCTGGTCGTACTTCGCGCTGATTCCGGTGCTGCTGCTCCAGGTCGCCTTCTCGATGGGCCTCGGGATCGTGCTCGGCGTGCTGAATGTCTTTTTCCGCGATGTCGGCCAGCTCTTCGGCGTGGTCATGCAGTTCTGGTTCTGGTTCACGCCGATCGTCTATCCGGTCACCGTCCTGCCGGAGCGCGTGCGCCACTACATCATGTTCAACCCGATGGCACGCGTGATCACCGCCTATCAGGACATCTGCGTGTGGCACCGCATGCCGAACTGGTACTCGCTGTGGCCCGTTCTGGCCCTCGCCGTCCTGCTCTGCGCGGCCGGCGCATATATTTTCCGCAGGCACTCGGCTGAAATGGTGGACGAACTGTAATGACGGCGATCAAGGTAGCCGGCGTCGGCAAGGCATACAAAATCTATCGGTCCCGCTGGGGACGACTCGTCGAGTGGATCGTGCCGGGCTCGAACCGCCACGAACTGCGGTGGGTTCTGCACGATATTTCGTTCGATATCGAACCGGGCGAAGCCGTGGGCCTGATGGGCGTCAACGGCGCGGGCAAGAGCACGCTGCTCAAGATCATCACGGGCACGACACGTGCGACTAAAGGCCAGATCGCGATCAACGGATCGGTCGCCGCGCTGCTCGAACTCGGCATGGGCTTTCATCCGGACTTCACCGGCCGGCAGAACGTCTACATGGCCGGCCAGCTGCTCGGCCTGACCAATCACGACGTCGACAGACTGATGCCCGAAATCGAGGAATTCGCCGAGATCGGCGAATACATCGATCAGCCGGTGCGCGTCTATTCGAGCGGGATGCAGATGCGTCTCGCGTTCAGTATCGCGACGGCGCGCCGCCCCGACATCCTGATCGTCGACGAGGCGCTGTCGGTCGGCGACGCGTATTTCCAGCACAAGAGCTTCGACCGGATCCGCAAGTTCCGCGAACAAGGCACTACCCTGCTGCTCGTGTCGCACGACAAGACGTCGATCCAGTCGATCTGCGACAAGGCCATCCTGCTCGAGAAAGGCACCGTCTCCAAGATCGGGCCGCCCGAGGAGGTGATCGACTTCTACAACGCGTCGCTCGCGCAGCGCCAGAGCCAGACGATTCGGCAGGAAGTGACGGCGGACGGCAATACACGCACGATCTCCGGCACCGGTGAAGCGACGGTCGAGCACATCGCGCTCTACGACGGCGCGGGCAACGAGGTCGAAATGGTCGACGTGGGCTCGAGCGCGCAGCTCGAGATCACGGTGCGCGCGAACGCGGCGATTCCGAAGCTCGTCCTCGGCTACATGATCAAGAACCGCCTCGGCCAGGACATCTACGGCACCAACACGTACCACACGAAACAGATCGCCGAGGACGTGAAGGCCGGCGAATGCCTGAAGTTCACGTTCGCGTTCGACATGAACGTCGGCCCCGGCTCGTATTCGGTTGCAACGGCACTCACCAGCGGGTCGGATCACCTGACCAACAACTATGAGTGGCGCGACTACGCACTGGTCTTCACGGTCGCGAACCTGACCCGCCCCTTCTTCCTGGGTTTCAGCTTCATCGAACCCACCATCCGGATCGAGCGGCAATGACCTTTCTCTCCTTTGCGCAGAACTTCGAAGACATCGTTCTCTGGCGCGCGCTTTCCGATGTCGAACAGGGTTTCTACATCGACGTGGGTGCCAACGAACCGATCGAGGATTCCGTCACGAAGGCGTTCTACGAACGGGGCTGGCACGGTGTCAACGTCGAGCCGGTCACCGAACATTTCAATGCGCTCGTGCAGGATCGGCCGCGCGACATCAATCTTGCGTGTGCGCTCGGCGAAAAACCCGGCCGCCTGACGCTCTATGAGATCGATGCGCGCGGCCTGTCGACCAACGCGCCCGAGATCGCGAATCGCTATCGTGAATCCGGTCGCCTGTACGGCGAACGCGAGGTCGAGGTCCGCACGCTCGCGGACGTCTGCGAAGCGTACGCGCCGGCCGACATCCATTTCCTGAAGATCGACGTCGAGGGCTTCGAGCGCAACGTGCTGCTCGGCGCAGACTTCAAGCGCTTCCGCCCATGGATTCTCGTGATCGAGTCGACCGAGCCGAATTCACCGGTCGACAACAGCGCGGAGTGGGAATCGATCGTGACCGACGCCGGTTACGAATACGCGTACTTCGACGGCCTGAACCGGTTCTATGTCGCGGCCGAGCACCGCGACCTGAAGCCGCGCATCGCGCTCGCGCCGAATGTGTTCGACCGCGCAAAGCTGCGGCGCGGCCACTGCTTCGTGCTGGATCCCGAAGTGTCGCCGGACGCGCATCGCGCGTTGCACGACACCCTGGCAGAGCGTGAGCGCGCGCTGGCCGCGTTGAACGACGAGCTGGCCGCGGTGCGCGCCGAACTGTCGGAAGCGCACCTGAACGCCGCCCATGCCGAAGCGCAGGCGATGGACCTGAAACGCCAGCTCGCCACCTTGCAGGCGGACCACGCGCGGCAGACCGAACGGCTTGCACAGCCGCTCGTGCGCATTGCGCTGCGGCTGCACGGCGGATCGCGCTAAGTGACGACGAGGGATCGACGACATGACTCAATCCGATAACCGCCCGGACGCTGCATCGGGCGACGAAACATCGACTCGCGACGCGCGAATCCGCGATTCGCAGGCGTTCGCAAAGCATCTCGAACCGACACGCGACGACACGCGCCAACCGGCGCTGTCCCCATTGCGAATCGATGCGGAGCTCCTCGCCCGCATCGGCATGCTGAGACACCTCGCTGCGCCGCGGACGTCGCTGCCGCCACGCATCGCGCGCTACCGGCTGCTGCGGTTCGCGCCCGTGCAGCGCGCGATCCTGCGCGTGTGGAACTACGTCACGCGCCCCGGCCGCACCCAATCGCAAGCGACGGCCGACTGCGTCGACCTGATTTACACGGAACTCAAGCGGATCACGCAGCATGACCAACGCTAACCCGTCCGCCAAGCGGCGCGTACTGATCGTCCGCGGCGACCTGAACAGCTACAGCGGCTATGCGTATGCGACCCGTCTCTATCTCGAATGGCTTGAGCCGCACTTCGACATCGTGCTCGGCGTCGATCTGCACGGCCACCCTTCGCGCCATGTCGCGGTATGGCCGTATCCGCTGATCGCCGACAACTGTGTCGCGAGCGCCGCCAAGCTGCCCGACAGCGAGGTCGTCGTCCTGACGATTTCGACGCCCGACAACTTCCGTCCGTTCACCGGCGCGCGGAGCATCGGCCTGTTCTTCTGGGAAACCGATCGCCTCGGCAATCAGTCGTGGATTGCGTCGATCAACGATATCGACGAAGTGTGGGTGCCGGCTCAGTTCATGCAACCGATGCTCGAGGAAGAAGGCGTAGAGATCCCGGTCATCTATACGCCGTGTCCGATGCCGCATGGCTCGACCCAACCGCGCGACGTTTCGATTCCGGACCTCACGCTGCGCGAAATCCCGCTGCGCGAAGGCATGGCCCCGAAACTCGTCTCGTTGTCCGAAGTACGCACATCGAGCGACCTGCTGCTGCTGAGCACCAACACGCTGATTCCGCGCAAGGGCTTCCCGGTGCTCGCCGACGAATGGCTCGACGTGATTCGCGCGCATCCGCGCGCGGGCCTTGTCCTCAAGGTATCGACGATCGACGTCACGGAGACGGCCGATCGCCTGTTCGACCGTGTGTCGACGCTGTTCGCGCAGATCGCCCGGCGCCATGACGTCGACGCATCGCGTGTCTATCTGTGCACCGGCTCGCTGACGCACGACACGATGCAGGCGCTCGGGCAGATCTGCGACGGCTTCCTCACCGCATCGTTCGGCGAAGGGCTCGGGCTCGGCCTGTTCGAAAACCTGCTGGCGGGCAAACCGGCCCTGTGTCCGCGTCACACGTCGTTCGCGGAATTCCTGCCGCCCGACTATCGCTACTTCATCGACACCGAAATCGCCAACTTCGGTCTTGCCGATCCGGTCGGCGTGAACCCGATCTCTGCGCACTGGGGCGTACTGCGCGAAGGCGCGCTGCTCGCGACCGTCGAGACCCTGCTCGGCGACCTGCGCGAGCGACGTACGCACACCGAGATCAGCGCCGCGGTCGAGCATTTCCGTACCGTCTGCCGCCCGCGGGCATGGGAGCACCACGCATGATGCGTCTTGTCATCGACATCACTCCGCTCGCGATCAATCGCACTGCGATGTACTTCATCGTGCGCGACACGGTGCGCCACCTGATCCTGTCCGGTCATCCGGTTCAATTGCAGGCACTGGGCGAACCGGTCGATCTCGCGGAATTCGTCGCCAACGATTACACGCTGAACGCGAGCTTCGAGTCGCGCGTCGGCGCGCTGCTCGGCGCGGCCCTCGCCAACCCCGACGCGTTCGCGCGACGCCACGACGAGCGGCAGCCCGAGGCACCGTGCATCAACTTCGTGTTCGACCCGCTGTACCTGCTGTTCGTCGGCCGCGCCGTGCGCACGATCGCGTATGTGCTCGACCTGACGCCGATCACACGCCCGCAGTGGCACAACCCGAGCGTGTCGCGCCTCTATTCGATCGCGTACGACCGTCTGTACGATCCGTCGATCGACATCCTGTCGATCAGCGAAAGCACGTCGCGCGACCTGTGGGCCAACTACGGCATTCCGCGCAGCCGCATGCGTGTCGTCCCGCTCTATGACCGTTTCGATCATCCGGTCGAAGCGAAGCGACGCGAGCCGTCGCGGCAATTCCTGTTCGTCGGCAGTCTGGAAACCCGCAAGAACATCACGGGACTCGTCCAGGGCTTCGCGCTGTCGGGGCTCGCCAAGGAAGGCTATACGCTGCGCATCGTCGGCGGCGACGGCCACGGCGCCGAGGTCATCAAGGCCGCGGTTTCCCGCGTGCAAGGTGCCGTGCTCTGCGGCCGCCTGCCCGACGACAAGCTGCGTGACGAGTACGAGCGTTGCTGCGCCCTCGCGTACCCGTCGTTGTGGGAAGGCTTCGGCCTGCCGGCGCTGGAGGCGCTCGCACGCGGCATCCCGCTGCTGCTGTCGGATACCGGCGCACTGCCCGAGGTTGGTGGCCCGTTCGCACGCTACGTCGACCCGTGCAACCCGCACTCGATCGCGCAGGGCCTCGTCGAAGCCGCCCGGCGCGCCGACGACGATCCCGACTACGGCGCGCATACCCTGAGCGCACGTCAGGAGTGGGTTCGCAAATTCTCGCGCGAAGCATACCTGTCGGTCGTCACGGAAGCGGTGCGACACACGGAGAGCGCAGCCGCACGATCGAGCGCGCGCAATGACCCGTTGTCCGAAAATGCTGCCGCGCCCGGAGAGTCCGCAGTCGACACGCCCGCGGCGAATCGCCCGTTGCCGCTCACGCGCCGCATCCGTCGCGCACTGATCCATCGATCGCGCATCGTGCCGGCCACGCTGCGCGACGTGCCGGGCAATTCGTTTTCGCTGGACTACCTGTACTGCCTGCAACAGGAGCGGCGCCTGCGCCTGTCGCGGATGCTGTCGCGCTTCATGTCCGGCCGGATCTGGATGTATCCATGGTACGCGGCGCGCGTGATCGCCGAAGCGATTTCGCTGCAGGTCACCAATACGCTGGTTCGATCGATGATCAACGAGACGCTGATCCAGAAACTCGGGACGCGTCTGGAGCGCGATCATGACTGACGTGGCCGTCGTCAAGCCCGATCACCTCGGCGACTTCGTCCTTAGCGTGCCCGCGCTGCGCGCCCTACAGCAGAAGTTCGGCAACTACGACTTGTATGCGGCGCCGGGCAACCGGTTTCTGCTCGAGCATTTCATGCCGGACGGGCCGGTCCTGCATCCGACCAAGCTCGCCCACCTGCAGAAGGACGGGATCGGCGAAGGCATGCCCGAACTGATTGCGCAGCTGAAGCGCTACTCGCTCATCGTGTTCCTGCGCGACGACGGGTTCTGCCAGGAAGCGGCCAGCATTCTCGGTTCGCGCGCGGTCGCACCGCGCAGCGACAACGTCACCCATGAAACGCGCATCCAGCAGCGCGTCACCGAATCGCTGACCGGCGCGTACTCGCGCACGTCGCTGATGTGGCCAGCCGGTGCCGAGCCGCAATGGCCTGCGGCGCTGCGCACCGTCGGCATCTCGCTGAGCGCGGGCTTCTTCGCGAACAAGATTCCGGCGACGACCTGGGTGCGGCTCGCGCAATCGCTGCAATCGAAGTACGGCATCGCGATCAAGCTGATCGGCGGCCCGCTCGAGGCAGACGAACTGAAGATGCTCGCGCGGATGCTGAACCTGGCCGACTCGGACGTGATCCTCGGCGGCGCGAAGCTGTCCGATTTCCACGCGCGGGTCGGCGAATGCGACGTCGTGGTCGGCGCAGACAGCGGCACACTGCACCTGGTGTCGGTCTGCCGGCCGGTGCTCGGCGTATTTACGTCGAGCCCGTGGCAACGATTCTCGCCGTTCGGCGCAGCGAACCGCGTGCTGTATTCTGACGTCCCCTGCTCGCCGTGCATCCAGTTTTCAAAGGACGCTTACAACGGGTGCGTGATACGTGAATGTGCGGCGCTGATCACTGCGCCGGACATCGAAGCCGCCCTGCTCGCGCCGTGCCCCGGGGCCAAACCCAGACTGGGGCGTCTGCTGCATATGGTCTGCGGCCCCAGCCATATCTGACCCGAACCCACCCATGGCCATTATCGAGGACACCGTGAATACCCAGCCTCATATCCTGGTCGTCGGCGACGTGATGCTCGATCAGTATTGGTTCGGCAACGTCAACCGAATTTCGCCGGAAGCGCCGGTGCCAGTCGTTGCGGTCCAGCGTACCGAAAACCGGCTCGGCGGCAGCGCCAACGTCGCGCATAACTGCGCGCGGCTCGGCGCGACCGCCACACTGCTCGCGGTGGCGGGACGCGACGCCAACGCGGACACGATCGCGCGCCTGTGCCGCGAGAACGACATCGACGCGCGGCTCTGCGTCGACGACGACCTGCACACGACGGTAAAGCTGCGCGTGGTCGGTCATCAGCAACAGCTGCTGCGCCTCGACTTCGAACGCACGCCGGCGCCGGCCGTGCTCGCACAGATCTCGGCCGCGTTCGACGATGCGCTGCCGAGCGCCGACGTCGTGATCTTCTCGGACTACCATAAGGGTGCGCTCGACGGCGTACAGGCACTGATTCAGCGCGCCCGCGCGCAGGGGAAGGTGGTGCTCGTCGATCCGAAAGGCGACGACTACGAACGTTATCGCGGCGCGACCCTGCTCACGCCGAATCTCTCGGAATTCAAGGCGGTCGCAGGCCGGTTCGGTTCGGAAGCCGAACTGACCTCGAAGGCCGAGGCGCTGCGCGAGCAGTTGTCGCTCGAGAAGCTGCTCGTGACGCGCAGCGAGGAAGGCATGACGCTGTTCGACGCACGCGGCGCCCATCATCAACCGGCGAAGGCCCGCGAGGTGTTCGACGTGTCCGGCGCGGGCGATACCGTCATCGCCACGCTGGCGGTACGATATGCAACCCATGGCGACTGGCTGCGTGCGATGCACGAAGCCAATGTCGCGGCGGGCATCGTGGTCGGCAAGCTCGGAACCGCCGCCATCACGCTCGACGAACTCGAAAACGCGCTCGCGGCCGAGTAAATCTGCCCGCCCGCTCAATCATCGCAAGCTACAGAGGATCTGACATGCAAAAGAAAACTGCAATCATCACCGGCATCACCGGTCAGGACGGCGCGTACCTCGCGGAACTGCTGCTCGGCAAGGGCTATCGCGTGTTCGGCACGTACCGCCGCACGAGCTCCGTTAATTTCTGGCGCATCGAGGAACTCGGCATCGCCGGGCATCCGGACCTCAATCTGGTCGAGCACGACCTGACCGACCTGTCGTCGACGATCCGCCTGCTTCAGACGGCGCAACCGGCCGAGGTGTACAACCTCGCGGCGCAGAGCTTCGTCGGTGTGTCGTTCGACCAGCCGGTCACGACCGCCGAGATCACCGGCATCGGCGCGCTCAACGTGCTGGAAGCCATTCGCATCGTCAACGACAAGATCCGCTTCTACCAGGCGTCGACCTCGGAGATGTTCGGCAAGGTCCAGGCCGTGCCCCAGATCGAAACCACGCCGTTCTACCCGCGCAGCCCGTATGGCGTCGCGAAGCTGTACGCACACTGGATCACGGTCAACTATCGTGAGTCGTACGGCATCTTCGGTTCGTCGGGAATCTTGTTCAATCACGAATCGCCGCTGCGTGGCCGTGAATTCGTCACGCGCAAGATCACCGACTCGGTCGCCAAGATCAAGCTCGGCAAGCTCGACGTGCTCGAGCTCGGCAACCTCGACGCGAAGCGCGACTGGGGCTTCGCGAAGGAATACGTCGAAGGGATGTGGCGCATGCTGCAGGCGGACGAACCGGACACGTTCGTGCTGGCAACGAACCGCACCGAAACCGTGCGCGATTTCGTGACGATGGCGTTCAAGGCGGCCGGCTACACGCTGCGCTTCGAAGGGACGGCGGACAACGAGCGCGGGATCGACGTCGCGACGGGCAAGACCCTCGT
>NZ_ML058611.1 GCF_003635165.1 Burkholderia sp. Nafp2/4-1b
GATAGTTCTGCAGGGCCGACTAAAGAATGTCGCCTTCTCCAGTTTGAATTCGTGTCCCATAATTCGTCCGAACTTTGAATGACGGGTGAGTCAAGCAGGCGGGACCCACGGCATACCGTGACGGACGTTGCGCGATTCGAGTCCCGCAAGCAAATGGAAAATACGGTCGCAAAGTAGTCGATTCAGTTGCAAACGAACAAATAAGAGAGACGGGGTTGGTCGCGGTCTGCGCGACATTCAATGCGGAATGCTCAGGTGACGGGTTGAATCGCGAGATTCGACCGGGGGCGAACACGTCCTGGCCAAGCAGTCTGCACTCCTGATGTATTGGTCGAATCAACGGAACGGGCCGGTAATCATGCCGGCAGCCCGAGGGGAGCGTGCGCGCTGTCGATCTGCGCGTGGCGTCGTGTCGCCATCGGCGTGACGGACGGGATCCCTACGTTTCACACCGAAGTTGAAGTTGGAGTCGAAGCTGAAGCTGTGAACAACCTTAAGCAGTCCGTATTCAAATCAAACGCAAAAAAACGGAGCAAAAAAATGAAGAGGAACCAGATTTCGGCGCTCGTCGCCGCCATGTTTGCAGGTGCTGGCGTGCTGGTCGCGGGGGCCGCACATGCAGACAACTTCGTCGATCGCGGCAACCCGGACAACGCGCTGAACGGGCAGTGCATCGACGGGACGAACCCGGCGTGTATCGCGACGAAGAACGGGACGTTCGTCGCGACCAGCACCACGAACTTCACGTCGGGCACGAACGCGAAGGCCAGCTCCAGCGGTATCGCGATCGGCGATCAGTCGAACGCGGGCAGCCAGAGCGGCGGCAGCAGCGGCGGCGGTATCGCGATCGGCGTTGGTGCGCAGGCGCTCGCGAACTCGTCGACGGCAATCGGCACGGTAGCGCTCGCGCAAGGCAATACGGCGCTCGCGATGGGCCGCCAGTCGGCCGCGATCGGCGATTTCTCGATGGCGATCGGCAACGTCGCCGATGCGCATGGCACGAGCTCGATCGCACTTGGCCACTCGGCACTTGCGAGCGGCGATCGTTCCGTTGCGATCGGCGGCGCGAACCCGACCACCAGCGACGGCGTGTCGAACGGCGCATCGTACGACGCGGCGACGCAGACGCGTGCCGGCGGCACGCAGTCCGTCGCGATCGGCGCCGGTGCGCAGACCAACGACAACAACCAGGTCGCGATCGGCTCCGGCAGCGTCGGCGCGAACAACGGCGGCACGCCCGTGTTCGGCGGCACGGCGGCACCGGTCGGCGGCGCGGTCTCGTTCGGCTCGCTCGGCCACGAGCGGCAGATCAAGAACGTCGCGGCCGGCGCGGCCGATACCGACGCCGTCAACGTCCAGCAGCTGAAGAACGTCAACAGCACGCTCAGCACCGGCATCGCCAACGTCGACGCGCGCGTGACCTCGGTCGGCAATACGCTGTCGACGTCGATCGCGAACGTCGACCAGCGCGTGACGAACGTCGGCAACAGCCTCAGCACGAGCATCGTCACGGCGACGCAAAACGTCGTCAAATATACCGACGATTCGCATGCCGCGATCGCGCTCGACGGCGCCAGCGGCACGACGATCAGCGGCCTTGCGGCCGGCGTCGCCGATACCGACGCGGTCAACGTCGGGCAACTGAAAGGCACCGTCGCACCGTTGCAGACGTCGCTGTCGACGGCCGCAGCGAACATCACGAACCTGCAGGACAACGTGACGGGCCTCAACGCATCGCTGAGCACGGCCGCGTCGAACATCGGCAGCCTGCAGGCAGCCGATGCGCGCAACGTGAAGTACGACGGTGCGAGCGGCTTCGATTCGGTCACGTTCGCCGGCCCGAACGGCACGACGCTGCACAACGTCGCGGACGGCGTGGCCGCGCACGACGCGGTGAACGTCGGGCAACTGGGCAGCGGCCTCGCGTCGCTGAGCACGAGCGTGACCAACAACGTCAACACGACGATCGGCAACCTGAGCACGTCGATCGCGAACCAGATCGGCAACGCGACGAGGAACGCGGTGCAGTACGACGACGATGCGCATGGTGGCGTCACGCTCGGCGGCCAGGGCGCGGCGGCGCCGGTCGGCCTGCACAACGTCGCGGACGGCGTCGCCGCGCACGACGCGGTGAACGTCGGCCAGCTCGGCAAGGCGACCGACACGCTGAACCAGTCGATTGCCAACGTCGGCAACAGCGTGACGAAGCTCGGCGACCAGGTCACGACGAACACCGGCAACATTGCGGCGCTGCAGCAGGATGCGCTGCAATGGAATGCGAACCTCGGCACCTACGACGCGAGCCACGGCGGCAACGCGCCGCAACGCATCGGCAACCTCGCGGCCGGCCGGAACGGCACCGACGCGGTCAACGTCGATCAGCTGAACGCGGCGATTCACGACGGCACGAGCCAGCTCGACGCGCTCGCCGTGAAGTACGACGACGCGAGCAAGCGCCAGGTGTCGCTCGGCGCGGGTAACGGCGGGGTGCCGGTGCGCGTGACCAACGTCGCGGAAGGCAACGTCGCGGCCGGCAGCACGGATGCGGTGAACGGCGCGCAATTGCGCCGCACGATCGACGGCACGGCGGCCGCGCTCGGCGGCGGCGCGACGGCGAATACGGATGGTTCGATCACGGCACCGTCGTACAAGATCGGCGGCGATTCATTCAACAACGTCGGCGACGCACTGACGAACCTCGATGGCCGCGTCGGCAGCAACACGACGACGCTCGAGAATCACGAAACGCGCCTCGGCAATGCCGAAACGAACATCGCGGGCAACACGACCGCGATCGTCGGGCTGCAGAAGGACGCGCTGCAGTTCGATCCGACGCTCGGCGCGTACAGCGCGGCACGCGGCGGCGTGCCGACCAAGGTGACCAACGTCGCCGACGGCAACCTCGCCGCGGGCAGCACCGACGCGGTGAACGGCGGCCAGTTGTACGGCGTGAAGTCGGATCTCGAGCAGCAGATCACGCAGGTGTCGAACCAGACGGGCGAAGCCGTGAAGAACGTCGTCAAGTACGACGTCGACGGCAACGGCAACCGTCTCAATTCGGTGTCGCTCGTCGGTGGCAACGCGAATGCGGCGGTCGTGCTGAAGAACGTCGCGGCCGGCACGGACGACACGGACGCGGTGAACGTGAAGCAGCTGAAGTCGGTGCAGTCGAACCTCGACCAGCTCGGCGCGCTCGCGGTGCAGTACGACGACGCGTCGAAGAGCTCGATCACGCTCGGCGGTGCAGGCGGCACGCGCATCACCAACGTGAAGGCCGGCACGCTCAGCGCGACCAGCACCGACGCGGTGAACGGTTCGCAGTTGTACGCGACGAATCAGCAGGTGTCGAAGAACACCACCGACATCTCCAACCTGCAAGGGAACGTGACCGACATCGCGAACGGCAAGGCCGGCCTCGTGCAGCAGCAGAATCCGAACGGCGCGATTACCGTCGGCAAGGACTCGGGCGGCACCAGCGTGAACTTCTCCGGCACGGCCGGCGACCGCGTGCTGACCGGTGTCGCGGCCGGCGTGAATGCCAACGACGCGGTCAACATGGCCCAGTTCAACGATGCGCTGAAGACCGCCGCGGCGAACGACAAGGTCCGCACCGCGGCAACCGATGCGAACACGACGTGGATCGCGCGTGCCGATGCGGGTGCGATCGGCTCGACGGCGACGGCAACCGGCAAGAACGCGGTGGCGGTTGGTGCGGGCTCGGTGGCCGATCGCGACAATTCATTCTCGGTCGGCGCGAAGGGCAGCGAGCGGCAGATCACGAACGTCGCGGCCGGCACGGCGCCGACCGACGCGGTCAACGTGCAGCAGCTGAACGACAACATCAGTGCGGCGTCGACGCAGGCGAAGGGCTACACCGACCAGCGGATCGGGCAGGTGTACAACGCGTTCAACGACCTGAAGAAGGACATGTACGGCGGCGTCGCGTCGGCGATGGCGGTGGCCGGGTTGCCCCAGCCGACGGGAGCGGGACGCTCGATGGTGTCGGCGGCAACGTCGAACTATCACGGCCAGCAAGGGTTCGCGGCCGGGTACTCGTACGTGACGGAGAGCAATCGCTGGGTCGTCAAGGCGTCGGTGACGGGCAATACGCGCTCGGACTTCGGTGCGGTGGTCGGTGCGGGTTATCAGTTCTGACGCGGGCCGAACCGCGTTGAGCGGGCGGAAGCGGCGGACATGCGGGTGATGTCCGGCGCTTCCGGTACGTTGCAGGGCCCGGGGTCGCTGGTCGACCTCGGGCCGCTCCGCTTTGCACGAAGACGCGGAGCGCCCGATAACGGGAACCCCGGCTTTCGGCGCCTCGCTACTTCAACACCCCCTCCGCCACCAGCACCTCGTGCGCGGCCTTGAACGCGCTGAGCCCGTGCGGAATGCCCGAATAGGCGGTCGCGTGCAGCAGCGTCGCCTTGATTTCCTCGACGCTCACGCCGTTGTTGAGCGCACCCTTCACGTGCAGCTTCAGCTCGTTCGTATGGCCGCCGGCCGTCAGCATCGCGAGATTGAGCCGGCTGCGCGTCCTGCGATCGAGCGTTTCATCGCCCCATGCCCAGCCCCATGCCCACGCGGTGGTGGCGCGCTGGAACGCCATCATGAACGCATCGGCCTTTTCCATCGACGCATCGACGTATTCCGGGCCGAGCACTTCACGGCGGATCGGCAAGCCTTTCTGAAACAGCGCGTCGTCTTCATTCATGATCGATCTCCGTGTTTAATCCAAAGCAGCGCACGCCGGACACCGGCCGCGCGCACGCGAGCCGTCCTTCGACGCGGACAGGTAGCACACCAGCGCGGTGACGACGAGCCCCACCATCCACGACACGTCCGCGCCGCCGAGCATCGAGGCCCACGCGCCGTGGAAGAAACTCTCGTCCATGAACGGCACCTGGACCGCGATGCCGAACACGTAGATCGCGAGCGCCTTCACGTTGAACGTGCCATACACGCCGCCATTGCTGCTGATGATTTCCGTGACGCGGTAGTGGCGGCGCTTGATCAGGTAGAAGTCGATCAGGTTGATCGCGATCCACGGCGCCAGCACGATGCGCAGCGCGAAGATCGCATTCAGGAAGATCGAGATGAAGTTGCTCGACGCCCATAGCGCGGTGACGGTCGACGCGACCAGCAGCACCGCCGACACGACGACGCGCACGTTGCGGCCGGGCACCCAGTGCGGGCGGAAGGTCTGCGCGGCGGTGATGAACGACAGCACCGCGCCATACAGGTTCATCCCGTTGTGGCCGATGATGTTGACGAGGAACAGGAAGATCAGCACGTAGCCGAATGCGCCGGTCTGCTCGCGGATCGCCTGCATCGCGTCGGTCGAATGCCCGGTGCTGACCGCGAGCAGGCCGAACAGGAACGCGAAGATCGTGCCCAGCGACGTGCCGAAATAGGTGTACGCAAAGGTCTTGCCGAATCCGGTGGATGCCGGCAGATAGCGCGAATAGTCGGACGTATAGGGGGCGAAGCTGATCTGCCACACCGCGCACAGCCCGAACATCGCGAACCAGTTCGCGAGATCGAAATGGCCGTGCGCGAAGATCCGCGCGTCGAGACCCGGCGCCATCAGCGCGATGCCGATCGCGAGCGCGCCGCCCATGAACCACGCGCCGATCTTGTTGAAGCGATGAATGAAGTGGCAGCCGATCACGCCGACGAGCGTCGCGAGCACCGCGCCGATCACCGTCGCGACCGGCACGGGTACCGCGGGCACTGCGGTGTGCAGCGTCTTGCCGGCAAGAATGATGTTCGACACGAAGAAGCCGAGGTAGATCAGCGTGGTGAATCCCACCACCAGCAGCGACCCGTAGCGGCCGAACTGCGCGCGGCTCTGGATCATCTGCGGCACGCCGACCAGCGGCCCCTGCGCGGACGTGAGCGCGTGGAAGATCGCGCCGAAGAACTGCCCGGCCGCGATCGCGAGAATCGCGCTGACCAGGTCGAGATGGAACACCAGCACCGACGTGGCGCCCGAGATCACGGCCAGCGGGGCGACGTTCGTGCAGAACCACAGTGTGAAGAGGTCGGCCGGCTTGCCGTGCCGCGCCTCCGGCGGAACATATTCAATCGAGTTGCTTTCGATGGCGAGAACGCTGCCGTCGCTTTCCTGCGTTGTCATGCTGTCTCCATTTTTATTGCCGGGGCCATGCGTCGCCGCACGCGCTCGATGACGCGCGCGGCGCGGCATGGCCTCCGCGGCCTTGAATCGATACTGCAGGCGAATGCGCAGCCGCTCAACGCATCACGAACGGGTCGCTGATCGGATCGTCCGACGTGCGCAGCCACACGGACTTCGTGGTCGTGTATTCGAGCGCGGCGCTCAGGCCGCCTTCGCGGCCGTGCCCGGACAGCCCGAAGCCGCCGAACGGCACGAGCGGCGATACGGCCCGATAGGTGTTGATCCACACGATGCCCGAGCGCACGCGTTTCGACACGCGGTGCGCACGCGTGAGATTGGTCGTGAAGATGCCGGCCGCGAGGCCGTAGGCCGTGCTGTTCGCCTTGTCGATCGCTTCCTGTTCGGAGTCGAACGTATCGACCGACAGCACCGGGCCGAACAGTTCGGTCGTGATGCTGTCGGCTTGCGCGACACCGGTGCAGTCGAGGATCGTCGGCGCGTAGTAGAACCCGTCGCGCTCCAGCTTCTTTCCGCCTGCGAGCACCTTCGCACCCTGGCGCACCGAACTGGCGACCACGGCCTCGATGTTGCGAAGCTGCCGCTCGGTACACAGCGGCCCGTATTCCGTTTCCCGCTCGTTGGGCGAGCCGACGCGAATGCGCGACACGCGTTCGACCAGCAGCGCCAGGAACCGCTCCTTGACGGACGCCTCGATCAGCAGCCGCGAACCGGCGACGCAGCTCTGGCCGCTCGCCGCGAAGATCGCGGCGACCTGCGCGTTCACCGCGCTCTGGATATCGGTATCGGCGAACACGATGAACGGCGACTTGCCGCCGAGCTCGAGCGACACCTTCGCGAGGTTGTTGGCCGTGTTCCGCACGATATGGCGCGCGGTCTCCGGGCCGCCGGTGAACGCGACCTTGTCCACGCCCGGGTGGCTGCTCAGCACCGCGCCGCATTCCGGGCCGAAGCCGGTAATCACGTTGACGACGCCCGGCGGAAAGCCGGCCTCGTGCACGACGCGCGCGAATTCGAGCAGCGGCCCCGGCGCTTCCTCGGACGCCTTCAGCACCACCGTGCAGCCGGCCGCAAGGGCCGGGCCGACCTTGACCGCGGAGAGGAACAGCTGGCTGTTCCAGGGCACGATAGCGGCGACCACGCCGACCGGCTGCCGCTCCAGCCACACCTGCATGTCGGGCTTGTCGACGGGAATGCTGCTGCCTTCGAGCTTGTCGGCGATGCCGGCGTAGTAGCGGTAATACTCGGCCACGTACGCGATCTGGCTCGACGTTTCGCGGATGATCTTCCCGGTGTCGTTCGTTTCGATTTCGGCGAGCCGCGGGGCAGCTTGTTCGACGAGATCGGCGAGCCTGTACAGCAGCTTGCCGCGCGCGGAGGCGGTAAGACCTGCCCACGCGGGATCGGTCAGCGCACGGCCGGCGGCCGCCACCGCGCGGTTCACCTCGTCGGTGCGGGCTTCCGGCATCTGCGCCCACACGGCGCCGGTCGCCGGATTGATGCTGCCGAAGGTCGCGGCGCCGGGCTCGAACTGGCCGTCGATATACAGCTGAAATTGCGCATTCATCGCATCGTCCCCTTACTGGAACGCAGGCATCACGTCGCGGATCATCCGCTCGAGCGACGCCTTCTTGCGCTCGAAGCTCATCCCGGTATCGATCCAGAACGAGTACTCGTCGAAACCGAGCGCTTCATAGGCCTTCAGGCGCGCAATGACTTCCGCGGGCGTGCCGATCACGTTGTTCTTGCGCATCGCGTCCGGCGTGTAGAACGGATGCGCGGCAATTTCGTCGCGGCTCAGCGGCTTGATCATCCCGCGGCTGACCGGTCGCTCGTTCTTGAACCACGCGCCGAAGTAGTTGTAGAACACGTTCACTTCGTCGGCGGCCAGTTGCGCATCGTCCTCGCTGCTCGCCACATAGGTGTGACGCAGCAGCATGATCTGCGGACGCGGCACGTCGCTGAACTTCTCGCACGCGGCGTTGAAGTGGCCGACCAGCTTCTCGACTTCCTCGTCGCCGAGGTGCAGCGGCGTGACCTGCACGTTGCAGCCGTTCGCGACCGCGAACTCGTGGCTGTTCGGATCGCGCGCGGCCACCCAGATCGGCGGATGCGGGCGCTGCAGCGGCAGCGGCGACGACGTCGTCGCCGGGAATTGCCAGAACTCGCCTTCGTGCGCGTAATCGCCTTCCCACAGCTTCTTCACCGCCGGAATGAGTTCGCGCATGCGCTGGCCCGCGCCCCACGCGTCGAGGCCCGGCATCAGGCGCTCGTATTCGAACGAGTAGGCGCCGCGCGCGATGCCCAGTTCCAGCCGGCCGCCCGAGATGATGTCGGTCATCGCCGCTTCGCCGGCGAGCTTGATCGGGTGCCAGAACGGCGCGACGACCGTGCCGGTGCCGAGCCGCACGCGCTTCGTCTTGTTGGCGAGATCGGCGAGGTTGATGAACGGGTTCGGCGCGATCGTGAAATCCATGCCGTGGTGCTCGCCCGTCCAGACGGCGTGCATGCCGCCGCGATCGGCGATCTGGCACAGCTCGACCATTTCGTCGTACAGCTGCTTTTGGCTGGTCTGGTCGGAGACGCGCTCCATGTGTACGAAAAGCGAAAAACGCATGATGTGACCTTTCAGGAAAGAAGCGGGCGGACGGTGCCGGTGCTGTGATCGCCGAAGTACAGGCCGTAACTCTTCAACTGGCTCTCCTTGCGATAGCGCTCGAGCATGCTGGCCAGCGCGCTGTCCTGGAACGCGTCGGCGCCGAGGTCGCCGAGCTCGTCGAGGCTCACGAATTCGCCGGCGGCCGCCACTTCGTCCGGTGCGCTGCAGAGGAACGAGATGTACTGGTAGTGCGTGTCGGTATTGTTGTAGACCGAATAAATAAAGCTTGCCGAGGCGTCCGGCTGGTATTGCCGGAAGAGTTCGGCGAGCGCCTTGTCGGCGCCTGCGTTGCCGATCTCGCGCGTGGGCAGCGCCCACTTGCCGTCGGCCGTCTTCACCATCAGCACCTTGTCGTCGCGCGTGATGATCGCGCTGACGATCACCTTCGGGCCGGCGATCACTTCGGCCGACAGCTTCGCCGGCGTGAAATAGCCGCCGCGGTAGTAGCCGAGCCCCGCGTAGCCGGCCGAATGGAACGCCTCGACCTTGCCGACGATGAGCGCGTGGTCGCCCGCGTCGATCACCGCATGCGTCGTGCAGTCGAACCACGCGCTGACGTCGTCGATCAGCGGGTTGCGATGCGCGCTCAGTCGCCAGCCGACCTGCGCGAAGCGGTCGTCGCTGGGCCGCGCGAACGTGTTGGACAGCTCCTTCTGCCCCTCCGCGAGGATGTTGATCGCGAAGTGGCCGGTGGTGGAGAACGTCTGGAAATTGCTCGACGTCTTCGCGATGCTGACGAGCAGCAGCGCGGGGTCGAGCGACACCGACGAGAACGAGTTCGCGGTGAAGCCGAGCGGCTGGCCGTCGTCGCGGGCGGTGGTGACGATCGTCACGCCGGTCATGAACGCGCCGAACGCGTCGCGCAGCTCCCGCGTGTTGATCGTCGGGGCTTCGTGGCTGGTTGCTTGGCTCATCTCACACTTCCGATTTCAGGGTTTCCGCGTGCGGCTCGGTCTGCAACCAGGCACGCAGCGCGCGATTGACTTCCTCGGGCGCGGTCAGGTTCACCATGTGGCGCTCGTTCTCGATCACGACGGCCTTGCCGTCATGCGCGGCCTGCGCCATCTGCCTCGCCATCTCGGGCGTCGAATTCGGGTCGTCGGACCCGGTGAGCACGAGGGCAGGGCAGGCAATCCGGTGCCAGCCGTCGGCATACACTTCGTCGCCCTTCGCGAACGCGGTGTACGCGGTCGCGTAGCCGGCGAGATCCACGGACTGCAGCCACGATTCCACTTTCCGCGCGGCGAGCTGCTGCGCTTCGTCCGCGTTGAACCAGCGCTTGAGCGGCGTATCGACGTCGATCGTGCCCGAGCGCAGTTCGGCCGCGCGTTGCAGCACGGCTTCGCGCGCCTGCTCGGTGCGGCGATACACACCGTTCAGGACTGCGACGCGCTTCACCAGATCGGGCCGCGTCACCGCTACGCCGGCGGCGATCAGCGAGCCCATCGAATGGCCGGCCAGGTTCACGGGGCCGAGCTGCAACGCTTCGATGAATCCGATCGCCCACTGCACGAACTGCTGCAGGTCGGCGTCGGGTTGGAGCGCATCGCTCGCGCCGTGGCCCGGCATGTCGACCGAGATCACGCGGAAGTCGCGCGACAGGTCGTCGATCTGCGGATACCATGCGCCCGCCTGCATGCCGACCCCGTGAATCAGCACCAGCGGTTCGCCGGCGCCCTGGTCGAGATAGTGCGCGACGCGCTTATTTGACAGCGGCAGGGTTCTTGACGTCATTTCCGAGCTCTGCGAGATCTTTGTAGCGGTCGCCGATGCGGTGATGCGGACGGCCGCCGGTGGCGGCCCCGATGGCGATGACGAGTTCGTCGGCAGCCGGCGCGTCCGGAATCGAGAACTGGAGCGTCAGGTAGTGCGAGCGGCGGCCTTCGTCGTTCTTGTCCATCATCGGGATCAGGAGCGGCGCATTGGCCGGGCCGCGCGTGTTGTTGAACGCGAGGTACGACTTCGCGCCGACGGCCGTGCGATAGGTGTTGCCGAAGTGCAGCGTGTGGATCAGCGCGGACGCATGCTCGATTTCGCCGTCGAGGCCGACGATCGCGCTCTTGCCGAACGCTTCCACTGCGTCGCCCGAACCGGCTTCGTCGAGGATCAGCTTCGTCAGGTGCTCGCTCAGTTGCGGTGCGAGCGCGCGAATCTCCGGCGACAGGTCTTCGACGTACCCGCACCCCGCCCACGGGTTCTTGATCACGGCGACCGCGCCGATCATCTTCAGCGGTTTGGCCGCGACCTTGTCGCCATCGACATAGAGTGTCTCGACATGGAGGACGGATTTCCGGATCAGGCTCATGGCACCTTCCTTTCGTGCGTTGATTGTGGGATTCATTGTGGTATACCATGTTACGGCATGCCATGAGTGTTAACCCGTGCCCGGGAATTTCCCGAAACTGGAGACGAAAAATGAGTGCGTACTGGATTGCCCACGTGCAGGTGCTGGACCCAGCGAAGTACAAGGACTACACGGATCTCGCGCCGCAGGCGTTCAACAAGTTCGGCGCGGTGTTTCTCGCGCGCGGCGGCGCCTCGCAGGTGCTGGAGGGGGAGTCGTTCGAGCGCCACGTCGTGATCCGCTTCCCGGACATCGAGACGGCGCTCGCGTGCTATCACTCGCCCGAATACCAGGCGGCGAAGGCGAAGCGGGATGGACATTGCCGCGCGCAGATCTCGATCGTCGAGGGCCTGGAGGGCTGAGCGCGAGAATGGCGGCGGGGACGCGCGTGGCGCGCGCAATGGAAAGCGCTGACGGTTAGGTCATAATATGGCATTCCATGTCTGTGCCCGGCGCGTTGCCGGGCGCAGGCCGCCCATCCGTTTTCTGAGTGCCGCCTATGCAAGACCTCAAAATCGACCGCAATGCCAAGACCTTGCGCGAACTGACGCTCGACAAACTGCGCGGCGCGATCGTGCAAGGCTATTTCCGGCCCGGCGCGCGGCTCGTCGAGCGCACGCTGTGCGACGAACTCGGCGTGAGCCGCACGGTGGTGCGTGAAGTGCTGCGCCATCTGGAGACCGAAGGGCTGGTCGAGACCGTATCGCGGCAGGGGCCGGTGGTCGCCCGGCTCGATCCGGCGCAGGTCGGCGAGATTTACGAATTGCGCGGCCTGCTCGAGGCGAATGCCGCGCGCGCCTGTGCCGAGGGCGCGACGCCCGAAGTCGTGCAGCAGCTGCGCGAGATTCGCGCGACGATCGAAGACGCGTTCGAAAAGCAGGAACTGCCGCGGGTGCTCGAATACACCGAGCGCTTCTACGAAGCGTTGTTCGAGGCCGCGGGGAAGCAGGTGTCACTGAGCGTGGTCAAGACGCTGAACGCACGCATCAACCGGCTGCGCGCACTGACCATCGCCATGCCCGGGCGCGGCGGCGACTCCAACACCGAGATGAACCGCCTGCTCGACGCGATCGAGCGGCGCGACGGCGATGCGGCGTCCGCCGCGTCGGCCGCGCACATCAAGCGCGTTTCCGAGTTGGCGCTGTCGGCGCTGGCGCGACAGGACGAGGTCGTCGACGAAAGTTGACCGGAGCCGGCGCGGGTTTCGCCTCGCACGCTTCGGATTCGACACGAAAGGCCGCCGGCACACCACGCCGGCGGCCTTTTGTTTTTCTGCCTTCGGCTCGATTTCGTCTGCGGATTCGACTTATGGTATTCCATAATACGACGGACATTGTTGTGGGCCATAAGATGGCATACCATAATCTCATCGACTAACGCAGCGATCACGGGAGAGCGCCATGACTGAATCGACGACCGAACCCACCGCGCAACCGGCCTTTGACACGCCCGGATTCCGCCGCGCGCTCGGCGCATTCGTCACGGGCGTGACGGTGGTCACGACGATCCAGCCGGACGGTTCGCCGCGCGGCTTCACCGCGAACTCGTTCACGTCGGTGTCGCTCGACCCGCCGCTGATCCTCGTGTGCATCGCAAAGACGGCATCGAGCCACGCGGTGTTCTCCGCCACCCGGCGTTTTGCCGTCAGCGTGCTCGCCGACAACCAGGCCGACGTGTCCGGCGTGTTCGCGTCGAAAGCGCAGGACAAGTTCGCGCAAGTGCCGTGGCGCACGCGCACGACGGGCGCGCCGGTGATCCAGGACGCGGCCGCGAGCTTCGATTGCGTGACGCACGACGTGGTGGACGCGGGCGACCACATCATCCTGATCGGCCGCGTAGTGGACTTCGAGCAGACGAGCGCATCGCCGCTCGGCTATTGCCGCGGCGCGTACGTGAACTTCACGCTGTCGCAGGACGCGTTGTCCGCGGCCGCCGGTCGCGCCGAAGTGGGCGCGATTCTCGAACATCGCGACGGGCTGGTGCTCGTCGACACACCCGACGGGCTGCGCTTGCCGACCGGCACGCGGCTCGAGCCGGCGAGTGACGCGGCGAATGACGCGGCGAGCCTGCGCGGCGTGCTCGCGAAGCTCGGCCTCAACGCGCATCTCGACTTCCTGTTCGCCGTGTTCGAATCGATCGGCGCGCGCGAGCCGGGTGTCCATATCTATTACCGCGGCCGCGTGATTCCGACCGCGTCGCCGTGGTTCGACAGCAGCATCCGCATCGTGCCGCTCTGGCAGGTGCCGTGGGACGAGATCGCCGATCCCGCCGTGCGCTCGATGCTCGAACGCTACGTGCGCGAACGCCGGCAGGATGCATACGGCATCTATGTCGGCGGCACGGAAGCCGGCACGGTGCAGCCGCTCGCGCTCGCGCACTGACGGCATGACGGCAGCCCGCCGCGCGACTGCCCCGCGGCGATGAACGACACGATCGAGAAGCCGGCGCGGCGAACGATGCCGGACTTAATACGCGAATTCGAATGGCTGCCGTTCCGGTGGCCGCGAGCCGCAACTGTTTCCACCTGGAGAGTGACCATGAGCAGCAGAAGCATCCCGCGTTTCGCAGCATCGCGCCTCGCCTGTATCGCCCCGTTGGTCGCGCTGAGCAGCGCGCCCGCGCTGGCCGCTGACCAGATCGTGTTCACGAGCTGGGGCGGCACGACCCAGTCGTCGCAGCAGAAGGACTGGGCGCAGCCGTTCGCGCAGCCGAGCGGCATCACCGTGCTGATGGACGGGCCGACCGACTACGGCAAGCTCAAGGCGATGGTCGACAGCGGCAACGTCAGCTGGGACGTGGTCGACGTCGAAGGCGACTTCGCGTACGCGGCGGAGAAGGCCGGACTGATCGAGCCGATCGACTACTCGGTGGTGAAGAAGGCCGAGCTCGACCCGCGCTTCGCGACGCCGTCCGCGGTGGGCAGCTTCTATTACTCGTTCGTGCTCGGCTACAGCAAGGCGAAATACACGAGTGCGCAGCCGCAGAACTGGGCTGACCTGTTCGATACCAAGCGCTTCCCGGGCAAGCGCACGTTCTACAAGTGGTCGGCGCCGGGCGTGCTCGAAATCGCGCTGCTCGCCGACGGTGTCGCGCCAAACAAGCTGTATCCGCTCGACCTCGATCGCGCGTTCAAGAAACTCGACTTGATCAAGGGCGACATCGTCTGGTGGAGCGGCGGCGCGCAGTCGCAGCAGCTGCTCGCCTCGGGCGAGGCGCCGATCGGCATGTTCTGGAACGGCCGCCTGCATGCGCTCGAGCAGACCGGCGTGCCGGTCGGCATATCGTGGAACCAGAACCTGACCGCCGCCGACATGCTCGTGATCCCGAAGGGCACGAAGCATCGCGACGCGGCGATGAAGTTCGTCGCCGCCGCGACGAGCGCGCAGGCGCAGGCGAAGTTCGCGGCCGATACGGGCTATGCGCCGATCAACGTGAAGTCGGCCGCGCTGATGCCGCCGGCGATCGCGAAGACGCTGCCGGACCAGTACAAGAGCTCGCAGATCAATCTCGACATGAAGTACTGGGCCGACAACCGCGACGCGATCGCGAAGCGCTGGTACGCGTGGCAATCGAAGTAAACCGGCGCGGCAACGCGCACGGGTTCGCGTTCCGATCAGGATGACGAACCGTATCTGGACCGAATCGGAACGAACCGGACCGACCGAGCAACGCATCTGCACGGGGCCGGGGTAGCGGGCGCTGACGCGCCGGCCCTGGCCGACAAAGGAGGCACCATGCCCAACGTATTGAGTACCGTCGCGCATCCGCCCGCGGCGGCCGCGCGCAAGCGGCGCGACTGGCGCAGCATGCGGCTGCTGGCGCCCGCGATGCTGCTGCTCGTGATTTTCTTCCTGCTGCCCGTGCTGTCGCTGCTGCTGCGCAGCGTGCTCGAACCGACCCCCGGGTTGCACAACTACGAACAATTGCTGGGCTCGACGACGTACGTGCGCGTGTTCGGCAACACGTTCCTCGTCGCGACGGTCGTGACGCTCGTCACGCTGCTGGTGGGCTTCCCGATGGCGTGGCTGCTCGCGATCGCGCCGCGCAAGCTCAGCGCCGTGCTGTTCGCGATCCTGCTGCTGTCGATGTGGACCAACCTGCTCGCACGAACCTTCGCATGGATGGTGCTGCTGCAGGGCACCGGGCCGATCAATCGCGCGCTGATGGCGCTCGGCGTGATTCACGAGCCGCTGTCGCTGGTCAACAACCTGACCGGTGTGACGATCGGCATGACCTACATCATGCTGCCGTTCCTCGTGATGCCGCTGCATGCGACGCTGCGCGGCATCGACCCGTCGACGCTGCGTGCCGCCGCGGTATGCGGCGCGAGCCGCTGGCAGGCGTTCTGGCGCATCCTCGTGCCGCTCGCGATGCCCGGCGTCGCGTCCGGCGCGCTGATGGTGTTCGTGATGGCGCTCGGCTACTTCGTCACGCCGACGCTGCTCGGCGGGCCGTCCTACATGATGCTCGCGGAGCTCATCGCGCAGCTCGTGCAGGAACTGCTGAACTGGGGCCTCGCCGGCGCTGCAGCGTTCGTGCTGCTCGCCGTGACGCTGGCGCTCTATACGTTGCAGCTGCGTTTTACCAACCGCGCGCACGCCACTACCGGAGGCCGCTGAGATGAAACAACCCCCACGCTCACTACGTTCGCTGTCGACCGGAGTTGGCGCTTCAGCGCATACTCCGGTCCCATGCACGGCTCCCCCCGAGGGGGCGTCAGTCTCCCTTGGGGCGGCCCGGCGGGAGGACTGACATGCTACTCGATTTCGATCGCCTGGGCGCATTGCGCTGGGTACTCGTGGCCGTGGGCGCGGCCGTTGCGTTGTTCCTGCTGTTGCCGATCGTGTTCATCGTCGCGCTGTCGTTCGGCGATTCGCAGTGGCTGATCTTCCCGCCGCCGGGCTGGACGCTCGAGTGGTACCGGCAGTTGTTCACCGATGCCGGCTGGATCGACTCGCTGCTGACCAGTGCGAAGCTCGCGGTGATCGTCACGGCGCTGTCCGTCGCGATCGGATTTCTCGCGTCGCTCGCGCTCGTGCGCGGCAAGTTCCGCGGCCGCGAAGCCGTGCGGGGCTTCTTCCTCACGCCGATGGTGCTGCCTGTCGTCGTGCTCGCCGTCGCGCTGTATGCATTTTTCCTGCGCATCGGCCTGAACGGCACGATGACCGGCTTCGTGATCGGCCACCTGATCATCGCGCTGCCGTTCTCGATCATCTCGATCAGCAACTCGCTCGTGAGTTTCGACACGGCACTCGAGGATGCCGCGCTGATCTGCGGCGCATCGCCGCTCACCGTGAAGCTGCGCGTGACGCTGCCCGCGATCCGGCTCGGCCTCTTTGCCGCCGCGATCTTCGCGTTCCTCGCGTCGTGGGACGAAGTCGTCGTGTCGATCTTCATGTCGAGCCCGACGCTGCAGACGCTGCCCGTGCGGATCTGGGCGACGTTGCGGCAGGACCTGACGCCCGTCGTCGCGGCTGCGTCGTCGCTGCTCGTCGGACTGACCACCGTATTGATGCTGGCGGGCGCCCTGGTGCGCCGCGCACGCGCTAACTGAGGTAACACGCCATGACTGCATTCCTGCAAATCCAGCGCCTGCGCAAGACCTACGGCGACGTCGTCGCGATCGATCAGGTGTCGCTCGACATCAGGAAGGGTGAATTCATGACCTTCCTCGGGCCGTCCGGTTCGGGCAAGAGCACCACGCTCTATATCGTCGCTGGCTTCCAGGAGCCGACCGACGGCCGCGTGCTGCTCGACGGCAAGCCGCTGCTGTCGGTCGCGCCGAACCAGCGCAACATCGGGATGGTGTTCCAGCGCTACACGCTGTTCCCGCATCTCACCGTCGGCGAGAACGTTGCGTTCCCGCTGCGCGTACGCCGCCGTCCCGACGCCGAGGTTCGCGCGAAAGTCGACGAGATGCTGAAACTCGTGCACCTGTCCGAGTGCCGCGACCGGATGCCCGCGCAGCTGTCGGGCGGCCAGCAGCAGCGCGTCGCGATCGCGCGGGCGCTTGCGTACGATCCGCCGGTGCTGCTGATGGACGAGCCGCTGTCCGCGCTCGACAAGAAGCTGCGCGAGGAAATCCAGCTCGAGCTGCGCCGCATTCACCAGGAAACCGGCGTGACGATCCTGTACGTCACGCACGACCAGGAAGAGGCGCTGCGCCTGTCCGATCGCATCGCCGTGTTCAACCAGGGGCGCATCGAGCAGGTCGGCACCGGAGAGGAGCTCTATGCCAACCCGGCGTCGCGCTTCGTCGCGAGCTTCATCGGCAACTCGAATTTCCTGCCCGTCAAGGTGACCAGGCACGGCGATGGCCGCATCGGCGGCGTGTTGCCGAACGGCCTCGAGATGGCGTCGGACATGTTCCATCCGACGTCCCACCCGACGCTCGCCACTGGCGACGAAGGCGCGCTGATGATTCGCCCGGAGCAAATGCGCATCAGCTCGCTGCAGCGCGCCGGCGGCTCGCAGGGGTCGAACGGCACGGCCGGTTTGCCCGTGACCGTGCGCGACGTCACCTATCTCGGCGATGCGATGCACTACGCGGTGGCGACGCCGTGGCAGCAGGAGATCTCGATCCGCATGCCGGCCGCGCATCGGCACGACAACGGGATCGTGATCGGCGCGCAGGCGCTCGTCGACTGGGACGCGCGCGACGTGCGCCTGTTCGCGCAAGCCTGAAGGCGGCCGCCATGAGCCCCGCACTGCCGTCCCTGAAAGTCCAGCGTCCGACCGCCACGCTGCGCGAGCTCGCGCTCGAGAAGATGCGCACCGCGATCCTCGATGCGCATTTCCAGCCGGGCGAGCGGCTGGTCGAGCGCTCGCTGTGCGAGATCCTCGGCGTGAGCCGCACCGTCGTGCGCGAGGTGCTGCGGCACCTGGAAACGGAAGGGCTCGTCGATTCGATCCCGAACCAGGGGCCGATCGTCGCGGTCCTCGATTTCGACACGGCGGCCGAAATCTACGAAATCCGCGCGTTGCTCGAAGGCGAGGCAGCGATGGCCTGCGCGCAGCATGCGGACGAAGCGCTGGTCGCCGCGCTGGCTGCGTGTATCGACCAGATCCAGCAAGCGTTCGACGCGCAGGATCATCAGGCGGTGAAGGCGCTCACGTCGGCGTTCTATGAACGGATGTTCAGCGCCGGGAAAAAACACGTCGCGTGGGAAATCGTGCAGACGCTGATCGCGCGCATCAACCGGCTGCGCGCGCTGACGATCGCGTCCGACGATCGCGGACGTCAGGCGGTCGAGGAGATGCGCGCGATCCTGTCGTGCATCGCCGCCGGCAACGGCGTGGCGGCGCGCGAGGCGGCCGTCGCGCACGTGCATCGTGTCGCCGAGATCGCGCGCCAGTTGCTGACGCACGGTCACGACAGCGCGTCGTGGCGTCAGGCGGGGTAGCGCGCGTTGCCGCGTGACGCGGCGCCCGCCGCCGCCCGTCATTCTTCATTTTCAAGTATTCGCGGCCCGGGTCGTGCTCGGGTCGCGCGTCGCATTTTTATCCCTGGAAGGAACCAACGTGGAATTGAACACGCTGTTGAAGGATCCGGCGCTGTTGCGTCAGCAGGCTTATGTCGATGGGCAATGGTGCGAGGCCGATTCCGGCGAGCGCTTCGGCGTGCTCGACCCGGCGACGGGCGCGACGCTCGGCAGCGTCCCGCTGATGGGCGCGGCGGAGACGTCGCGCGCGATCGACGCCGCCAATGCCGCATGGCCGGCGTGGCGCGCCCGGACCGCGAAGGAGCGTGCGCGCATCCTGCGCCGCTGGTATGAGCTGATGATCGAGCACGCCGACGACCTCGCGCTGATCCTCACGGCCGAGCAGGGCAAGCCGCTGGCCGAGGCGAAGGGTGAAATCGTCTACGGCGCGTCGTTCATCGAATGGTTCGCGGAAGAGGGCAAGCGCGTGGCCGGCGACACGCTGGCCACGCCCGCGGCCGACAAGCGCCTGGTGGTCTTGAAGGAGCCCATCGGCGTGTGCGCGGCGATCACGCCGTGGAATTTCCCGAACGCGATGATCACGCGCAAGGTCGGGCCGGCGCTTGCGGCCGGCTGCCCGATCGTCGTGAAGCCGGCCGAAGCCACGCCGTTCTCGGCGCTCGCGCTCGCGGTGCTGGCCGAGCGCGCGGGCGTGCCGAACGGCGTGCTCAATATCGTCACCGGCGACCCGAAGGCGATCGGCGGCGCGCTGACGAGCAGCCCCGTGGTGCGCAAGTTGTCCTTCACCGGATCGACCGGCGTGGGGCGGCTGCTGATGGCGCAGAGCGCGCCCACCGTGAAGAAGGTGACGCTCGAACTCGGCGGCAATGCGCCGTTCATCGTGTTCGACGATGCGGATCTCGATGCGGCCGTCGAAGGGGCGATCGCGTCCAAGTACCGCAACAACGGGCAGACGTGCGTGTGCACCAATCGCTTCTACGTGCATGACCGCGTGTACGACGCGTTCGCCGCGAAGCTGGTGGAGGCGGTGAAGGGCCTGAAGGTCGGCCACGGCACCGAAGGCGGCGTGACGCTCGGGCCGCTGATCAACGACGCGGCGGTCGGCAAGGTCGAAGCGCAGATCGCCGACGCGCTCGGCAAAGGCGCGACGCTCGCCACCGGCGGCAAGCGGCATGCGCTCGGGCATGGCTTCTTCGAGCCGACGGTGCTGCTGAATGCCACCGTGCAGATGGACGTGGCGCGCGAGGAAACGTTCGGGCCGCTCGCGCCGCTGTTCCGTTTCTCGAGCGACGACGAGGTCGTGAAACTCGCGAACGACACCGAGTTCGGGCTGGCCGCGTACTTCTACAGCCGCGATATCGGGCGCGTGTGGCGGGTGGCCGAGCAGCTCGAATACGGGATGGTCGGCATCAATACGGGGCTCATCTCGAACGAGGTCGCGCCGTTCGGCGGCGTGAAGCAGTCGGGGCTCGGTCGCGAAGGGTCGCACTACGGGATCGACGATTACCTCGTCATCAAGTACCTGTGCATCGCGGTGTGAGCGTCCGAGCCGGCTGCCCGCCGCACGGCAAACCCGATCGCTGACGTGGCAACTGGGGTGAGGCCGGGCCCAGCGCACCCGGCCTCGCGGTCATTGTCGGGCGGCCGGTACGCTAACGGAATCGCTGCTGCGCGCCCGGTCGATTCCGTCTGACGTATTGGTCCGACACCACGGCGCGCCGCTGTATCCACGCGAGAGCCAGTTCGAGCGCCCGGTCGCATGCTTCGTCGCGATCGGCGAAGTCACCGTCGACGCCGAGCGTCCGGGTTTCGCCGTCGCGATCGGTGATGATCGCCGTTGCCGAGTAGCGGCCCGCTTCCGTGTCGGTAACCGCGGCCCGGACCTCGTATCCGCGATGCTCGATGATCTTGTCCGTTTGCATCTGGCACCTCCTGCAGGGAAGGGTGAAATCACTGTGAAACGCGCGTGCCGACGCGCGTTTCGCCGGTCGGCCGTGCGCCACGGACGGCGCTGGCGATATGTACGCGATGACGAGCGGGCGCCGCCGCGCGAGCGGGGCGCCCGGCTGATCACGCGGCGAGACGGAGCCCGGCCTTGGCGCGACGTTTGCTCGCGCGTTGTCGCTCCGGCACGCGTGCGTGCGCCGCAGTGCCGCCTCCGGTCGAGGCCGGAACCACAGGCCGCGGCACAGCGAAAAAGAACGACACGTGGTGCAGCACGCGTCCGGCCGTGGCGATCCGCCTGCGCGGCAGTCTCCGACGGCCGGTCGTGGCTCTAGCGTTCGAACCGGGCGATCCGGCGCGATCGCCGCGGTCGCTCGGACCGCGAACGCGTTCCAATGCACGCCGCTTGCGCCGGCCCGGAATGCCCGCGCTCGGTGAACGAGGCTGCGCGAGCCTCCCGGGCCGCGGCGAATCGATCAAACGCTTCCAGCGCATCCAGTCACCCCGCCGTCACCTGGATGCGCCGCGGCTTCGCCTCTTCGCGGCGCGGAATGCTCAGCTTCAACACACCGTCGCGCAGTTGCGCGTCGATCCGCGACACATCGAAATCCGGGCTGAGCGTGAACGCGCGCGAGAAGTGCGGGTGGCGCACTTCGCCGTGCTGCAGGCGCAGGCCAGGCGGCGTGGGAATGACGGCTTCCGCTTCGATGTCGAGGTTGCCGTCGTGCACGCGAATGTCGAGTTTGTCGCGCGGCACGCCCGGAAGGTCCGCGTACAACGTGATGCCGTGCGCATCCTCGACGATGTCGACGGCCGGCGCAATGCGTGTACGCGGCGCGTTGCGCTCGGCCGCTTCGCGATTCGTCACCGCCGTTTGCGTGTCGGGCGAACGGCGCGTCAATTCAGTGGTGTCGGTGTCACTCATGATGTCCTCCGTCATGCGTTCGTGACGTGGTGTCGCTTACCGGTTGCTGGTTACTGGACCGCGATCGCGCGCGGTTTCGATGCCTCGGACTTGCCGACGCTGATCGTCAGGCAGCCGTTCGTATAGCGGGCCTGGATCTTGTCGGGGTCGGCATGCTGCGGCAGTTCGATCACGCGGCGGAACGCGCCCATGAAGCGCTCGTTCGCGTAGGCGCGCCGCTCGTCGTCGGCCGTGCCGTCGTCCGGGGGAATGCGTTCGCCGCTGATCGTCAGCAGCCCGCGATCGACGGAGATGTCGATCTTTGCCGGATCGAGACCCGGCGCGAATGCGACGATCTCGAACGTATCGTCGGTGCTGCCGATATTGACCGGCGGGAATGCGCCGGGCCGTGGCGCGCGCAGGCTCGCCGGAAAACCCGTGAACATGCCGGCCATCTGCCGTTGCAGGCGGTCGAATTCCGCCAGCAGATCGGTGGGGAAGAAAATATCGCTCATGACTCGCTCCTGTTTTGTCCCCTGCGGACGACGAACCGGACCACGCGCTCCAGTTCGTCGATCCGCGAGACGTTCGCTGACAAACAAATCGAAACACGCAGCGCGTGAACCGCGACTGCCTTGAGCGATACATAAAATAGGACACGGCGAGCGAATTTCAAGGGGGTGAGGATGGCGCGTTTTTCGTCTGCCGATCGCGGATAGCAGTCGGCGTGCCGCGGCCGCATCGGGCACGCCGCTGGAGGGAAGGAGGGGCCGGGCGGCGCGGGCCGGAGGCAGAAATTGCAACCACTCCAGAAAAGACACGGCGCCGGGAGGCGCGGCGGGTCGCGGCGTCGCGCCGGTCGAAATGTGCGCGCTTGGGAAGCTGGTGGCGAAGCGCGACGAAGGCAAGCCCGGCAATCGCGCAGTACCGTTTCGTAATACCGAGGCGCTCGTCAAACCGGCACTGGCGTATCCGGCCGATGCTCGGCCCGAGCGGAGAAAAGGGCGTGTCGCGTATCGGCGGCACGCCGTTCGTGACGCTCAGTGCTTCTGGCCGGAGGCGGACGGTTTCACTTCGGACAGGTCGTCCTCGCGAACCTCGGCCTGACGTACCGTCGTGCCTTCTTCGTCGGATTCGGAAATATCGGTTTCGAACGTGGACTGCTCATCGTCGCGCTTCCCGCCGGACTTCTCGCCTGATTTCTGACCGGACTTCTCGGCGGACTGCACGCCCGACTTCTGACCGGACTTCTCATCGGGCTTCCCGCTGGACTTCGTGTCGCCGGCAGGTTTGCCCTTGTGTTGCTCGTGGTCTGCCATTTCAAGCTCCTGATCGCAACCTGGGATGTTGCGTATCCAGTAGGGAGCAAGGCGCGGGCCACGAGGGGGGACGCATCGGCGAGGCTCGGGCGCGGTGCTCACCATGAGCCGCCGTTCGAGTCGCTACATCCCCGCCTTCGTCCATGGGCGCGAGCAGGCGACCCGACGCCGCCTATAATCGCTATCAACTTCTCCAGAAAATCGCGGTTACCAAGGTGAGGGGGTGTCCAAATGGGAGAGTGCCGTCGCATCTGTTCGCGCTTCGTCCTCGCAAGCTCGATCGCCGGTCTGACAATGCTGGCGTGCCCGGTACTCGCGCACGCCGAGGATGCTCCTTCGAGCTCGCCGAGCGGGCCCAAACCATCGGAGAGAACGTTCAACGCCTATGCGGTGTATGGCGACGGACGCGCGACCGAGGGTGGCGATATGCATTGGCGTGCGTACGAAGTCGGTTTCGGCGACGTCTTGAATGACTACCTCTCCGTCTACCTTGCATATTTGAACGAGGGGCATCCGTTGAATCACCATCGCGACGGCTTCGCTGCCCTGGGTTCGTTTCGCTGGCCGGTCGGCAGTCGTCTGGCACTCGAATTTTCGGCGGGCCCGTATTTCAGCATGGATACGACACATGTCGACGACCAGCCACGCAATGACAAGCGCTGGGGCGTGCGTGCGTCGGCGGCGGTGCGGTATTACGTCGTTCCCAAGCGCTTCTTCGTCAAGGTGCAGTACAACCACGTCCAGATGATCGGCGGATTCAATTCCGACGCGGTGCTGTTCGGCATCGGCTCGGATTTCGGCGGCGATCCCGCCCCGGCGTTTTCGGACGGCAAGACGCAGGTCAGCGTTTGGGCCGGGACGTCGCAGACGAACCGTCCTCAAGTGCCGATCGAGAAGGGCTACATGGTCGAAGTCAAGCGGCCGCTCGGCAATGCGTGGGCCTATTCGGCGAGCTTCGTCTACGAAGGCAACAATGGCGTTGCCGGCCGACGAGGCGTGGCCGCGCAATTCTGGTACGTCGCGCCGATCCAGAGCAAATGGACGCTTTCGGCAGGCGTCGGTCCGTATCTGTCGCGGGATCGGGACGAGCCCTCGGGCAGGACGCGACTCAATGCGTTGCTCAGCGCGCAAGTGACCTATCAAGTCACGAACGATTGGGCGGCGAGCTTGCGCTTCAATCGTGTCGCAACCCGCAACGACAAGGACCAGGACATGTTCATGGTCGGCGTGGCGCGCAATTTCTAGGCGCTTGTGGTTGGGCGCCGGCTCATTGTGTTGAGAGCGTGCTGGATATTCGGACCGGCTCCGCAACCGGTGCGACTTTCCCGTCGGCTTCCGCTCCGACCAACTTTTACGCGTCTTTCAGCCAGGGCATTTCCACGGGTGATACGACCAGTTGCCGGAATTCGCGCTTCAGATCGAAGATGAATCCGACCAGGATCATGGACTCGGCGTAAGGAATCGGAAAGACATGCGGGTTTTCCGGATTACGCAGCGGGCGCTCGGGTGTGTCCGCTGTTGCCGCGGCGTTCTCGCGAACGCTTTCCAGTTCGTCGGCCATGGCCGGGTCACCGAGTTTCAGCACACGGCTACGCAGATCGCTCAACGGCTCGATGCGCGCAGCGTCTTCGTGGTATTCGGGCACTTCGTATACGAACCAGGACATTTTCGTCTCCTGTGGGAAGGGGCGCCATTCTAACGCTGTGCAAGATTCACCGAAAATCCGCGAGGTTGTGCGATGGACGCGGCCGCTGCGCGCCACCACACATCTGCCATTTCGTCCAAGCCCTATGGTAGGCAACGGCCTGTGTCCCTAACTGCCTTGGCGGCACAGTGCTGAATGCCCCCGAACGCTAGGACCGCACCTCTCGTGTGGCGTGATGCGCAAAATACGTATAATACGTATTCATCATCCCCGGAGGCTATCATGCCGACCATCACCGCTACCGAATTGGCGCGCCACACCCGCCAGATCCTTGATCGCGTCGCGCAGCGCGGCGAGACCGTCGTGGTCGAACGCAACCAGACCGTGATCGCACGCCTGGTGCCCGCCGAACCGGTCATGAACGCCGCGCAGGCGCTCGAGGGTTTGCCGCTGAGCCTCGGCGCCGACGATGCGGCCCGCTGGTTGCGCGACAGTCGCGCCGGCTTTGAAGAAGGAGTGCGTGATCCGTGGGCATGATCATCGACAGTTGCGTGTGGGTTGGGCTCGCCGGTGGCACGGTCGAATCACGCGCGGTGATCGACGTCGCCGGTGATGCGCCAGTATTCATCTCGACGATCTCGCTTGGCGAGCTGGCATTCGGCGTGCAGTCTTGCGCAGACGCCGCGGAGCGTGCGCGTCGAGCCGCCCATCTGCGTCAGCTTGAGCGGCGTCCCGTGCTCGACGTCACGCGCCACACCGCCGCCGCGTTCGGCGTGCTGGCGGCCGCGGTCAAGCAGGCCGGCCGCTCGCCGCGCCCGCGCTATAACGATTTGTGGATCGCGGCGCAGGCAATCGAGCACGGCTACGCATTGATGACGCTGAATGTGGCGGATTTCGCCGATCTACCCGGACTCACCGTACGCGTGCCGCAGGTGTCGATGTCAACCTGATCCATGTCGAATCGACCGGCGCGCTGCTACTCGTCGCTGGTTGCACGGGAAAACACCATGGACGAGATTGATTGGCCTGGTTCACGCGATGCCGCTTGACTTGACGACAGGAGTCCGAACGGACACCTGCCCGCTTGCAGTTTCTTCGGATCGTAGCCGATCGCTACTGGAATGCCGGTCACGGGCTGACCCGAATTCATGACGAGCTGCACCGTGAACGGTTGGCCAACTTTGGCTTGCGATGGCGCAAGCCAGATTGCCTGCGCGGCCCCATTCGCCGGTTCAGACACACGATTTGCCGATCCATTGCCGGGAGCGGCCGGCACAGAGTTAGCCGGCGCTGTCTGTGATGACGTGCCGGCACTACCAGCAGCTGATGGCGCTTGTCCTTCCGTTGCCGGGACGATCGCGTTTCCATCGGCGCTCGAGCTGCAAGCGTATGCGCGTACTACGCAGACTACTTCGCCATTGCCGGCCCCGCATCGATCGCGACGCGATTCTTGCCTTGGTGCTTCGCGCGGTACAGCGCGCGGTCGGCTGCCTCGATCAGCGACGTCGTCGGCAGGCCGGCCGCCGGCACGACGCTCGCGCCGCCGATGCTGATCGTCACGTAGCGGCCGGTCGACGAATGCACGTGCTCCAGCCGCAGTGCTTCGATCGCGAGGCGAATCTTCTCGGCGAGCAGGCGCACGCCGCCCGGCGACGTGCCCGGCAGCACCACCGCGAATTCCTCGCCGCCGAAGCGTGCGGCGAGATCGCCCGCGCGGCCGAGGCAGCTTTCGACGGTCGAGGCGACCCGCTTGAGCACGTCGTCGCCCGACACGTGTCCGTACGTGTCGTTGTAGAGCTTGAAGTTGTCGACGTCGATCATCAGCAGCGACAGCTCGCTGCGCTCGCGCGCGCAGCGCCGCCATTCGGCGGCCAGGTATTCGTCGAGATAGCGGCGGTTCGACAGCCCGGTGAGCCCGTCGGAATGCGTGAGGCGGCGCAGTTCGAGGTTCGCTTTGAGCAATTGCTGCTGCGATTGCCGCAGTGCGCGGTAGGCTTCGTCGCGCTGCAGCAGGTTGACGTACGAGCGCGAGTGGTAGCGGACCCGTGCGACGAGCTCGATGCGGTCCGGCAGCTTCACGAGGTAGTCGTTCGCGCCGGCCGCAAATGCGGCGCTCTTGATCGCCGGTTCCTCCTTGGTCGACAGCACGATGATCGGCACGTCGCGGATCACGGGATTCGTGCGGTACGCCTTCACGAGACTCAATCCGTCGGTGCCGGGCATCACGAGGTCCTGCAGGATCACGGTCGGCCGCGTTTCGACTGCGGCGGCGAGCGCGTCGTCCGAGCGCGTGCAGTAGTGGAAGTCGATGCCGTGCTCGTCGGCAAGCGCGCGCTGCACGGCCTGGGCGACGATCGTCTGGTCGTCGACCAGTAGCACCATCACCGGCACGTCGGTCGCCGGCGGCGCCTGCAGGGTCGCGCGCGCGGCTTCGAGCGCCGCGCCCGCGTCGTCCGCGTCGTCCGCGGCGGACGTGCCGTTATCGTGGCCCGGGCGTCGCGTGGAGTCATTCGTCATGTCGACACCTGTTGTTGCCGTTGCTGGCACGCAAGTCCATTTCATTCAGTTCCTGACGAGCGCCGCCAGTTCGTCCGCAATGCGCTCGAGCGGCAGGATCGCGCGCGCAGCGCCGAGCGTCGCGGCGGCTTTCGGCATTCCGTAGACGGCGCTCGTCGCCTGGTCCTGCGCGATCGTCTGGTAGCCCTTCATCCGCATCGCCTTCAGCCCGATCGCGCCGTCGCGCCCCATCCCGGTGAGCAGCACGCCGATCACGTCGCCGGGCCAGTGCTCGGTCACGCTGCTGAAGAATACGTCGACCGACGGCCGGTACGGCGTCTCGGTCGGCTCGCGCGTGTATTCGAGCGTGCCGGCGCGCGTGATCCGCAGGTGGTCGTTGGTCGCGGCGAGCAGCACGAACGACGGTTGTGGCCGGTCGCCTTCGCGGGCGATGCGCACGTTGAGCGGCGTCTGGCCGTCGAGCCATTGCGCCATGCCGTCAGCGAACGCCTGGTCGACATGCTGCACGATAACGATCGGCGCGCGGAAATCGGCGGGCAGTGCGCCGAGGATCGACGCAAGCGCGGTCGGGCCGCCGGCCGACGCGCCGATCGCGACGAGCCGCCCGCCGTCGCCGCGCGCCGCCGTGCCGGCGGGGCGGGCGGCGCTCGTCGGCTTGTCGAGCAGCCGGCCGATCTGGTCGATCTTCGCGAGCAACAGCTGCGCGGTGTCGCCGTTCGAGCCTGCGCCGAGCCGCGGCGTATCGACTGCGTCGAGCGCGCCGGCGCCCATCGCCTCGTACACGCGCCATGCATTCGCGCCGATATTGCTCGTCACGATCAGGATCGCGCACGGTTTGCCCGAAGACATGATCCGCCGCGTCGCTTCGACGCCGTCGAGCTTCGGCATGATCAGGTCCATCAGCACGACGTCGGGCGGTTGCGCTGCGCAGAACTCGACGGCCTGCACGCCGTCGGTCGCGACCCACAGCACGCGGTGCTCGGGCCGCCGCGCCACCACGCGGTGCAACGCCTCGACGGCGAGCGGAAGGTCGTTGACGATGCCGATGTTCACGGACGGGCTTCTCCTATCAGGTCTCGTACGGCGTCGAGCAGGGTTTCGTCGTGGAAGCTGCTCTTCGCCAGATAGTAGTCGGCGCCCGCGTCGAGCCCGCGACGGCGGTCCTCCTCGCGGTCCTTGTACGACACGATCATGACCGGCAGCGATTTCAGCGCGGCATCGCGCTTGATCAGCGTGACGAGCTCGATGCCGTCCATGCGCGGCATGTCGATGTCGGTCACGACGAGATCGAAATCGGCGCCGCGCAGCGCGTTCCAGCCGTCCATCCCGTCGACCGCGACGGTGACGGCGTAGCCGCGTTTTTCGAGCAGCTTGCGCTCCAGTTCGCGCACCGTCAACGAATCGTCGACCACCAGCACGTGCCGGCGCCGTGCGGCGGCCGTCTGCTGCGCGCGCTGCACCTTGTCGAGCTGGCCGCCGCGCACGAGCTTGTCGACCGACCGCAGCAAGTCCTCGACGTCGATGATCAGCACCGGTTCGCCATTCTCCATCAGCGCGGCCGCGGCGATGTCCTTGACCTTGCCGAGCCGGCGATCGAGCGGCTGGATCACCAGCATGCACTCGCCGCGGAACCGGTCGACGGCGATCCCGTACGACTCCCATTCGTCGCCGATCACGACAGTCGCGACGCTGTCGCGCGCCTGTTCCGGCGGCGGTGCGCCGAGCAGCTGGTGCGCGGTGACGAGCCCGACCGGGCGACCGTCGAAGCGGAAGTGCTGCTGGCCTTCGAGCGTGTCGATGTCGGCGCGCGGGAGTTCGAGCGTGCGGCGCACGTGCGCAAGCGGGATCGCGTACGCTTCGCCGCCGACCTCGACGAGCAGGCTGCGCACGATCGACAGCGTGAGCGGCAGTTGCAGCACGAAGCGCGCGCCGCGGCCCGGCTCGGTGAAGATCCGCACGGTGCCGCGTACGGCCTTGACCATGTCGTGCACCGCGTCGAGGCCGACGCCGCGGCCCGATACATCGGTGACGCGGTCGCGCATCGAGAAGCCGGGGAGCAGCAGGAAGTCGAGCAGCTCGTGGTCGGACAGCCGCGCGGCCGTGTCCGCGTCGGCGAGCCCGCGCCGCACGACGGCTGCGCGCAGCGCGCCGAGATCGATGCCGGCGCCGTCGTCGCTGACGGAGATCAGCAACTGGCCCGCGCTGTGGCGCGCTTCGAGCGTCACGCTCGCTTCGGCCGGCTTGCCGCGCGCGATGCGCTCGCCGGCCGTCTCGACGCCGTGGTCGAGCGCGTTGCGCAGCAGGTGGCCGAGCGGCGCGTCGAGCATGTCGAGGATGTCGCGATCGACCTGCGTCGTTTCGCCGACGATCGCGAACCGCACGCGCTTGCCGAGCGAGCGTGCGAGATCGCGGACGATGCGCGGATACGCGTGCGTCGCGTCGCCGAACGGCCGCATCCGGCAGCGCAACGCTTCGTCGTAAAGCTGCTGCGCGAGATGCGTGCTGCGGCGGTCGAAGCGGTCGAGCTCGTCCAGGCGGGCGCCGAGCTGCAGCTGCAGGTTGCCGAGCCCCTGGCGCACATCGTTCAGCGACGCGAGCGCGGGCGGGTCGAGCCGCTCCGCGAGCGTTTCGACGAGCATGTCGAGCGAGCGCGCGACGTCGCGCTGCATCCGCTTGATGCGCAGGATCGAGCCCGTGAACGGCTTCAGCCAGTGCGATTCGACGAGCGATTCGCTGGACAGGCTCAACAGCTGGTCGAGCTGCTCGGCGCGTACGCGCAGCATCCGCTGCGGATCGTGCCGGGGGGGCGGTTGGGTGTGCAAAGGCGGGGCGTCGGGCGCGACGGCATGCAAGCCCGGCGACGGATCGGCGGGCGGGTGGCGCGGGGGGCCGTCGCCGGTGTGCGGCGATATTGGGACAAGGGCGGCAGCGTCGGGCGGGTAGCCGAGGTGCGGCGCTGCGGCGCCTGGTTCCGGCGCGGGCGGTATGGGCAGTGCAAGCGGTGTGAGCGACACCGCGCGTTCGGCGCCCTCGTCCGACGCGTCGGTGCGACCCAGTGCGGCCAGCGCCTCGATGTCCGTGCGTGAAACCGCCGCCGCCGGATCGGCGTTGCCGACGCGCAGCAGCAGGTCCACGCCATGCAGCAGTGCGTCGATGTGCGCGGTCGTCAGCGTCAGCTCGCCACGCTGCGCGGCGACGAAGCATTCCTCCATCGCGTGCGCGACGTCGACGCCGTCCTGCAGGTCGATGATGCGCGCGGCGCCTTTCAGCGAATGCGCGGCGCGCATGCACGCTTCCAGCGCGGGCGCGTCGCCGGGCGCATGTTCGAGCGTCAGCAGGCCGCTCGCGAGCGCCTGCGTCTGCGTGTGTGCTTCGTCGCGGAACAGGTCGAGCAGCGACAGGCGCATCAGGTCGTCGTCGGTGCTCATCGCAGGCTCCTCGCAAGCGAGTCGAACACGCGGTCGGTGTCCAGCACGCCGATCGTCGTATCGCGCCACGCGAGCAGGCCGCGCGTGTGCATCGCGGCCGCGTGGGTGAGCGTCGTCGGCACCGGCAGCAGCGCGTGCACCGCAAATCGCAGCACGCCCTCGACCTCGTCGACGGGCAGCGCGACCGCGTCGCCGCGATGCTCGACGACCAGCATCCGCGCATACGCGTTGCGCGACTCGTGCGGTCCGGCTGCGTTGCGTTCCAGATTCAGCAGTACGCCGAGGGATGCTGCGATCGTCAGCGTGCCGCGCACGTTGACGAGCCCGAGCACTGCGCCGTCGCGCCGGTGCGGCAGCGAATGGATCGGGCGCGGCCCGTCGATCTGCCGCAGCGCGGCGGCGGGCAGGCCGAGCCATTCGTCGCCGACGCGGAACGCGAGCGCGGACTGCAGCGCTCGCGCATTGTCGGCGGATGCGGCAGAGGCGGCGGATGCAGTGAGTCGTGCGTCCGCCGGGGCCGGCTGCGACGCGCTGCGTGCGGCGCGCGCCGTTTCGGCGAGGTCCGCGTCGGTGAGCGGCCGGTCGAGCAGCTTCCCGGCTGCTTGTTCGAACACCGGGCAGTTCAGGCAACGGGTGTGCTCGACAAGCCGCGGGCATGAGCCGTCACCTCGCGTGCCGATGCCATTCCAGCAATCGTCGATAGCCCTAGCCGGAGCGCGGTCGTCACGAGCGGCGTGGGTCATCGGTTCCTCCCGGGTTCGCTGGTCCGGTCCGCCGTCGGCACGGCTGACGCGCCGCGCAGCGCGCTCGCCCGCTGCGCACGCAGCATCAGTTGCCGCGCACCTGCCGCGTCACCTGCCGCATCGCGCAGCGCGGCGAGATGGGTCAGCGCCTCGTAGTGAGCCGGGTCGAGATACAGCGTCTTGCGATAAAAATCCTGCGCGTCCGCATCGAGACCGCGCGCATCGGCGATCAAGCCGAGCAGGTAGAACGCGTCCGCGTCGGGGCCGTGCGCGAGCGCGAACGTGTGCGCGGCGCGCTCGGCGTCGTCGAGGCGGCCCGTGTCGGCGAGCCGGCGGGCGTCGGCCAGCGTGGGCGCCGGGGCGGCGGGTGCGCTCGGCGTGGAATCCGTGGCATCGGGCGCCGCGTGCGCGATGCGCGTCGCCGGCTGCCGCTGCGGCACGGCCGGCGGGCGGTACAGGGTTGCCGTTGCGAAATGGCTTGCCGCGGAGGGCGCCGCGACCGGGTGCCCGAGCGGCAACGTTCGCGGGGCCACCGGTGTGGCAGATGCCGCAGACACGGTGGACAGCCGCTCGCCACCGTTCACGCCCGCAGCCGGAGCACCAACCGGCGGCGCGCGATGGAACGCGAACGCGAGCGGAATGCGCGCGGGCACCAGCGCATGCCGCATCATCAGCCCCGTCTCGGCCGGGCCGACGAAGATCGTGCCGGCGTCCGCGAGTTGCCGGTCGAGCAGCCGGATCGACTGGTCCTGAGCGTGTCGGTCGAAATAGATCAGCACGTTGCGGCAGAAGATGAAGTCGTAGCGCGTGTCCGCGTCGAGCGGCAGGTCGAACAGGTTTGCCTGCACGAAGCGTACCGGTTCGCGCACCCGCGGGTCGAGCTGCCAGCTGCCGGCCGTTTCACGGAAATGGCGGTCGCGGAATTCGAGCGGGTGGCCACGAAACGCGTTGCGTCCGTAGACGGCGACCCGCGCCCGCTCGATCGCGCGGGCGCTGATGTCGATCGCGTCGATCGCGAAGCGCGACGGGCCGATGCCGGCGTCGAGCAGTGCCATCGAGATCGAATACGGCTCCTCGCCGGTCGAGCACGGCACGCTCAGCACACGTAGCGTGCGCGCCGGCTCGCGCACGAGCCGCGCGTCGGCGATCCGCGCAAGCGCGACGAATGCCTCGCGGTCGCGGAAGAACCACGTTTCCGGCACGACCAGCGTTTCGATCAGCGCCTGCCGTTCGTCCGCGGACGCATTCAGCCGCTGCCAGTACGCATCGATCGCGGCGCCACCGGCGGCCTCGGCGACGTCGTCCGGCATGCCGCCGGCGGGCAGCGGTGTGTCGGGCGCGTCCGGTGCATTGGGCTGCGTGACGCGTGCGCGTTCGGCAACCGCGCGCGCGAGCGCACGATTGCCAAGCGTCGCCGCATCCATCCCGGTTTCACGCGCGAGCCACGCTTCGAATCGAGGGTCGTTGGCGTTCATCATGGTCATCATCCGGCAAGCACCTGCGCGGGCGGAAACAGCAATGCGCGCGCGTCGTCATCGAGCATCTGCTCTACGTCGATCCGCTGCACGAATCCCGTCGCGTCGGCGGCGACCGGCCCGAGCCAGCGCGCGTGCGGCATCGCGATCCCGCTGTCGGCGAATTGCGCGGGCGCGAACTCGCGCACCTGCGTCGCGTGCTCGATGATCAGCCCGAGCCATCGATCGGCGCCGTCCGCCTCGTGTTGCTGCGCATAGCGCACGACGACAAGCCGCGTCGATCGCAGCGCGTGCGCCGCGCGCCCGAGCGCGAACCGCGGCACATCAATCACCGGCACCAGCGTGCCCCGGTGATCGATCACGCCGGTGAGCCATGGCGGCGTACCCGGCATCGACTTCACGGGCGCGAGCGCCAGCACCTCGACGATCCGCGTCGCATCGAGCGCATAGCGTTCGCCGTCGAGTTCAAAAAGAAGGAAGAGCATCGTGTCGTCTGCCCGAAGGCCGCGGGCGTCAGCCGTCGATCTTGAAGAGCGACACGCCGGTGCGCAGGTGGTTCGCGACGAGCGTGAGGTCGTCGATCGCCTGCGACGACTGGCGCAACGATTCGGCCGTCTGCTGCGCGGATTCCGACAGCTGCGACAGCGCCTGGGTGATCTGCTCGGCACCGTTCGCCTGCGTCTGCATCCCTTCGTTGACCATCTGGAAGCGCGGCGCGAGCGTCTGCACTTCGGCGATGATCTGCGACAGCTGGCCGCCGACCTGCTGCACGTCGAGCATCCCGCGGCGCACTTCCTCGGAGAACTTGTCCATCCCCATCACGCCCGCCGACACGGCCGACTGGATTTCCTTCACCGTCTGCTCGATGTCGTAGGTCGCCACGGCCGTCTGGTCGGCGAGGCGGCGGATCTCGGTCGCGACGACCGCGAAGCCGCGGCCGTACTCGCCCGCCTTTTCGGCCTCGATCGCCGCGTTCAGCGACAGCAGGTTCGTTTGGTCTGCTACCTTGGTGATCGTCGCGACGACCTGGTTGATGTTCAGCGCCTTTTCGTTGAGAATCGCGAGTTTCGCGTTCACCGAGCCGGCCGCGTCCATCACGCTGCGCATCGTCTCGCCCATCCGCGTGAGGCCGCTCTGGCTCACGCCCGCGAGCGTCGCCGACTGTTCGGCCACGCCGGTCACCTCGTTCATCGTGCGCAGCAAATCGCGTGACGTCGCGAAGATCTCGCGCGACGTCGCGCCGATCTCGGTCGTCGTTGCCGCGGTTTCATTGGCGGTCGCCTGCTGCTCGCGCGATGTCGCCGCGATTTCGGCAACCGACGTCGTCACCTGTAGCGAGGACTGCTGCGCCTGCGACACGAGGCTCGCGAGCTGTTCGGCCATTCGGTTGAAGCCGTCCTGCAGCGTGCCGAATTCGTCGCTGCGGCGCAGGTCGAGCCGCTGCGCGAGGTTGCCGGTGCGCATTGCGTCGTGCACCTCGACGAGCCGTGCCATCGGCCCCGTGATCGCGCGGAACAGCGCATAGCCGGTCGCGAGCGCGACCAGCAGCACGACGCTCAGCGCGGTCGCGAGCGTCGCTTCCGCCGTGTTGACCAACAGGCGGATCTGCCGTGCCGAATCGTCGGCCTCGCTGCGGTTCTCGTCGACCAGCGCGTCCGCGGCACGGACTACGTTCTCCCACGCCGTCGTCACGGGCGCGAAGTTGGCCTGCGCAGCCGCGCGGTCGCTCGCCGCCGCATGCGCGGCGTCGTTCAACAGCGGCAGGTACTGGTCGTATGCGGCCCGGAGCGTTGCGAAGCGCGCTTTGTCTTCGTCGCGGAACAGCGTCGCCTCGTATTGCGTCGACGCCTGGTCGAAACGCCTCAGCGCTTCCGGAATCCGGTCGAGATCGCGCTTCGTGCCGTCCGCATCGCCGTCGATGAAGGTCGCGCGTTCGACCACCGTATAGCTTTGATTGATCACGGTGCGCAGCGACGTCGACAGGTACAGGCCCGGCACCGAATCCCGCTGGAGGCTGTCGGCAGCGGCGTCGATCGCCGTCAATCGGGTGTATGAAATCACGGCCATGACCAGCATCAGCACAAAGATCGCGCCGAAGCTGAGCACGATGCGCGTGCCGAGCGTGAAGCGTCCTCCGCGCAGCATGGCGCGCAAAGGGGGTGTGCCGGCGTGGGGCGTCACGGTGGCCATGTCTATCTCCCGTAGGGCGTGGGTCGTCCGGATCCGGCGGCGCGAAGTGCAGAGAAAACGATTCAGTCGCAGGTCGGCGCGATCAATCGAATCGTTCCGGATGGGTATCCGATTGCCGCTGCCCGGCATGCTGTCCTGCGGCGCGGCTGATCGCAATCGAATTTTTTACGCATTGACCCATGCTTTTTCATCCCATTAAAGATAGGTCAATAGGCAGACGTTTGCGGAAATTTGAAAGGGCGGAGGCGGGGGGGCGGTATTTCGGCTGGCCGGCCGACGACGGGGCGCCGGTGGCCTGAAATGCGGAACGATGACGCATGATCGAACCGCCTGAAATCCAATTGAAAGATGTTTGCGGGGGCGAGCGCGACTATCGATTTTCTTGCCGCCCAACTCTTGAAAGCCACGCAAAGACTCTGTCAAGTTGGTGAAGAGGCGGCGGGAGAATGAAGCGATGAGGAAGACGAAATGGCTCTGTCAAGTTGACGAGCGCACGCTAGAGGGCCGGCCGGGATTCGCCCATTGTGAAGCTTCGCATATTCACGATTATGCTCAGCGCCGGATTACGCACAGCGGCGGCCGGAACGTATTGAGTGACGGACGTCTTGGACCGTCGCCGTGAATATAATCACAGGCTCGCGAGGAATGCCATCACCCTGTCGGTCGCGCGAAATCGCGGAGCAGTCTGCCCCGCCGGCTGCAGCCGATTCAGCGTCTTCTCCTTCAGTGCGCAAGATCGGCTTCCATGTAGATGTGTGTCGTGTCGAGATGCTTATGGCCGAGCCAAAGCGCGATCACGTTCATATCGACACCCGCTGCAATAGATGCATGGCCGTCGTGTGGCGCTAATATACCCAACGATATAAACGGCTGTCATACCCGAATTCAGATGTCCACCGTCCAGCTATTTAAAAATGTCCGGTTTCAAGGTTGGTTTTGCTGCTTTTTTTCGTCGTTTTGAGCATTACTCAGTGTCGTGAGAAGCGACAACGTCTGCCCGATGGGCAGAGTCACGCGGAGGAGATGGCGTTTTTTCGATCGGGGCCTTGTCTACATCCTTCGGCATCGTTGGAGACATGCTCCAGTGCCGAGGCGATCCGGTCGCATACCGTGCAGCGGCGAGGTGGGTTGCGGTTGATCTCGGAAGACGGGCACGCGTACTCCGCCAAGAAGGGCTTTGTGCAGATTGGCAAAATAGACGGAAAGGTTGGGCTCGAAAAGATTGGAGTCGCCGACGCCTCAACGTTCCCGGGCTTCTGCAATCACCACGATTCGCGACCTGGCAATTAATCGGTCCGCAGCGCACAGTGCGAGCGGCTGTGCCGCTATGTCGACGCTGACGCCCGTCCATGCCGACGGCAGCTCATTTCATCGGCCATGCTCGAAGCTCGCTGTTGACCAGCAATGCACGGTCGGCCCCGTGTTTCGCAACATCGAGTAGGCAGCGCGCAAACTGGTCGCAGTCCACGCTGTAGTCGGCGCCCAGCAGTGAGAACAGGGCGCCCACCGGGGCCAGGAAGCGCGCAAGGTCCTTGCGCGGACCGCTGCGGGCTGTGGGACGGATGTAGCCGGGGCGAAAAATGAAGATCGGGGCGTCCAGCTCCGACAGTTGGCGCTCCGCGCGGCCTTTGATGCAGGCAAATAACGAGCGGCGCTGTTCCGTAGGGTCGGCGCTTCGCCCGCTGACGAAGCAGAAACGCAAGCGGGGATTGGCCGCGAACATCGCCCGGGCAGCGGCCAGTGGATAGTCCAGCGTCACGCGCATGTACGCCTGCGCCGCAGCGCCTGCCTGCGATGTGCCGAGGCACCAGATGCAGGCCGTGTAGCCGGCCAGATCCCGGCCCTCATAATCGAGGAAGTCTCGCATAAGAACTTCTCGCAGCTTGGGATGCACGAAGCCCACGCTGCGCCGCGTCAGTACGGTGACCTGCGCGATGTCCGGGTCCGCCAGCGCCTGTCGCAGCACTTCGCCTCCGGCAAAGCCGGTGGCCCCTGTCAGGATGATTTTCATAGACGCAGGCTCATTTCACCGAGCGCTTCTTGGTGGACAGGAAGTCGTCGAACTCCTGCATGGTGAGGCCTTCGACCCAGGTCGGTGTGAGGCCGCCGGCGCGCATGCCGTCGAGCAGGAAGGCGAGGTAGCGGCGCCAGAGCTCCGGCTTGGCAGGCGGGCTCAGGTCGATGACCGTGCGCATCATCACCAGCAGCGGTCCGATGTCGGTGGCGCAAGCATCCGCGCGCACGACGCCCGCGCGCTGCGCGCGTTCGAACAACGCCGCCACGGCTTGTTCGAAGCGCTTCTGGACTTGCGGGCTGGCGATGCCATCGGCGGCGGACAGGTGGTGCAGGCCGCGATGGCGTGCTTGCGTCGCCACCACGGTTTCGAAGAAGCTGGCGAAGCCCTGCCAGGGATCGGCCGCGGCCAGCGCAGCTTCGGCGTCGGCAATCAACTGCTGCATGGCGCCTTCGAGCACTTCGGAGGCCAGCGCCTGCTTGTTGGGGAAGTGGCGGTAGGCCGTGCCCACGCCCACCCCGGCATGGCGCGCCACGTCGTCCAGCGTGGCGGACAGGCCGCGCTCGGCGAACACAGCATTCGCGGCGGCCAGCAGCCGCTCGCGATTGTTCGCCGCGTCGCTTCGCAGACGCTTCGTGGGCGGCTTGCTCAAGCGACCCGCCATTCGATCAGGCTGCGACCGCAGTCGGCCACCGTTTCGCGCGCGGACCGCGGGATCCAGCCGAGGACGCGACGCGCCTTCTCGATGCTGTGCCGGTTCTTGCGGCCCAGCGCCACCGCGATCTCGCGGAGTTCCGGGCGCGTCTCGGCCAGTTGTCGCACCTGCTGGTCGGATAGTTCGACGGTGGGCACCTTGTCCGCCCGCGGACAGCTCGTGCGCAGCGTCTCGGCGATCTCCGACATCCACATGAACTCGCCCGTGGCCAGGAAGCGTTCGCCGGCCGCCGCGGGGGCCACCATTGCACGCAGGTGGATGTCGGCCAGGTCGCGAACATCCACGATCTCGAAGCCGATGCGAGGAATCCCGGCTATCTCGCCGCGCAGCATGCGGCCGATGACCTGCACGGAGTTCAGGTTTTCGGCCGACAGCACCGGGCCGAAGACTGCGCCAGGAAGGATGGTGGTCAGCGTGGTGGCGCCCCCTTTGTCCTGCATGAAGTCCCAGGCCGCCTTCTCCGCCAGCGTCTTGGAGCGGCGGTAGGGAACGAGGCCCGGCGCATCGGGGTCGGTCCACAGGGTTTCGTCGGTGACGCCTTCTTCCTCGTACGAGTCCGGGCTGGACGCGTTGGCGGCAGAGGTCATTACCACCCGCTCCACGCCGCCGCGCACAGCGGCGGCCAGCACGCGCAGGCTGCCGCCGCGTGCGGTCTCGATCATCTGCTCCGGCGTCGTCGCGCCGAGACCCAGCGGAGAGGCGACATGCAGCACGTAGCGACAGCCCTCTACCGCCTCATCCCATCCTGCATCGGCGAGCAGATCCGCCACCACGAACGAAAACTGACCACCGCATACCGCGCCCGATTCCACGGCAGCCCGCACCGCGGCTTGCTTGCCCGGATCGCGCAGCGTCGTGCGCACTTCATAGCCCTTTTCCAGCAGTGCGGCGATGCACGCGCGTGCCACGTAGCCGGTCCCGCCGGTTACCAAAACTCTGTCTGCCATGAGATGCCTCCTGAGGTCCAAGACAGTCGAATCCATAAACGGAGATCGTATCTCCATTTATGGTGGCGTGGCAAATCATGGAGCCGTTAGAGATTGCGTGTCGCACCAGAGGCGCCGTCGGAAAAGGGGCGAAGTTCAGGCGATGCGGCTGGTTGATGGCTGCACGGATCTGCATCGAGAACTGAACCGAGCGCAGGTTGGACCTGGTTCGCAGCGGATGCAGTCGATTGCTCGAGCCTGTCCCGAACGTCTGGTTCGGGGCAGGCTCGTTGATGTCTCGACTGGCTGCTTCGGGTCGGGACTACACCGGCAGTGTATGGAGATCCACGGGGCCCAGTGTTGTGCCGCACAATACATTCCGGTATCATTCACGCCCCCCACAAGCTGCGCATACGGATTTCGAGCGAGGCACCCCGGCCTCGACTATCTGTGCGTATCACGATTCCGTTCGCATCCCGGCAGGCAACCCGTTCTGGCGTCATGCTCGCGACGATCGTCGGCTCATCTGTCGAGGAGCATGTATTGACAATTCCTGATCGGAACGATTCCACGTCCCCTGAAATCACCGCCACGGCAAAAGCCGGCCGCCGTGTGTCAAAGGGAAAGGCCCAGGCCCCGACGCCGACGGACATCGCGTCACTGGCACGCCAGAACGAAGAGCGCCAGCACCAGATGCGCGCGTTGATCGCGCTCGGTCGTGAGCGCGGTTATCTCACCCACGCGGACATCAACGATCACCTGCCCGACAACTTTGCCCAAACGGCGGCGATGGACACCATCGTCAGCACGTTCGGCGACATGGGCGTGGCCGTGTATGAGCAAGCGCCGGACGCCGAAGCGCTCCTGCTCACCGACGCTGCACCGGCCGTGGCATCCGACGATCAGGCGGACGAGGAGGCCGAAGCTGCGTTGTCGACCGTCGATTCCGAATTCGGCCGCACCACGGATCCGGTTCGGATGTACATGCGTGAGATGGGGGCCAGCGAGCTGCTGACCCGCGCCGGTGAAATCGAGGTCGCGAAACGGATCGAAGATGGTCTACAGGACATGATTCAAGCGATTGCCGCGTGTCCGTCGATCGTGTCCACGATTCTTGCCGATGTCGACCGCATCGTGGCAGGCGAACTCCGCATCGACGAACTGGTCGATGGCATCAGTGTCGACGCCGATGAAAGCGAAATGACGCCGGAGTTCCAGGATGAGGATGCGGAAGTACTCGCCGCCGACGATGATTCGGACGAAGACGACGTCGAAACGGGCGCCGGGGATTCGGAGAAGGCGAACGCGGCTCGCCTCCAAGAACTCACGAACGACAGTCTTGTGATTTTCGCGCGCGTGCGTGCACTGTTCGAGCAGTTGCCGGATGAGCCTGTCACTGGCGATGCACGTTCCGCAGCCGCCGCGCAAGTGCGCATGGCGATCCAGTGTGAACTCGCGCCGATCCGCTTTACCGCGAAGACCATCGACCGCCTGTGCGCAATTGTGCATGGGCAAGTGACTGAGGTTCGCGCGATCGAGCGCAGTATCCTGGCGATTGCTGTCGACCGTTGCGGCATGCCGCGCGACGCGTTTGTCGCATCGTTCCCGGGCCACGAGACCGATCTTGAATGGACGATCCGGACGGCAGCGACCTCGCAGCAGTTTGGCGCGGCGCTCGAGCGACATCAGCCGGCGATTCAGGCGGCGCAGCAGAAGCTCATCGACCTCGAGTCGCGGGTCTCGTTGCCGCTCCAGCAGCTCAAGCAGATCAACCGCCAGATGAGTGCCGCGGAACTGAAAATGCGACAGGCCAAGCGCGAGATGATCGAGGCGAACCTTCGTCTTGTCATTTCAATCGCCAAGAAATACGTGAATCGCGGCATGCAGTTCCTGGATTTGATCCAGGAGGGCAATATCGGCCTGATGAAGGCCGTGGACAAGTTCGAATACCGGCGCGGCTGGAAGTTCTCGACCTACGCGACCTGGTGGGTCCGGCAGGCTGTCACGCGTGCGCTCGCCGATCAGGCGCGGACCATTCGCGTGCCGGTCCACATGATCGAGACGATCAACAAGCTGAACCGGATATCGCGCGAAATCCTGCAACAGACCGGGCAGGAAGCGCATCCCGCGGTGCTGGCAAAACGCATGGAGATGACCGAGGAGAAAGTGCTCGGTATCCTCAAGATCGCCAAGCAACCTGTCTCGCTCGAAACCCCGGTGGGTGACGATGCCGATGCAACGCTCGGCGACATGATCGAGGATGTCTCGGCGAGTTCACCGGCTGAGGCGGCGATTCACGCGAACATGCGCGCGGCGATCGACGAGGCACTCGCCGGGTTGTCGCCGCGCGAGGCCAAGGTTCTGCGGATGCGATTCGGGCTCGACACAAACTCCGATCACACGCTTGAAGAGGTCGGCAAGCAGTTCGATGTGACTCGTGAGCGGATCCGTCAGATCGAGAGCAAGGCGATGCGCAAGCTGATGCATCCCAGCCGTGCAGACAAGCTCAGGCCCTTTCTTGAGCGCTGAGACAAGGCGGGCGTCGTATCCCTTCGACGACCGACTCCAGACTGGCAGCGATCACGCATCGGCCTGATCGTTGTCCTGACCGGGCGTGTTCGCTGCGAGGAAAACTTGCAGCTACCGCCCGATGGCAAATGATCGCGGCGTCGTCCGAAATCGATGTGCGCAGCCGGTGCGAGGCCAAATATCCGGTCCGACCCCAAATTGTCGATAATAATCATCAATGGGTTAGTGTCTGCCGTTCGCCAATGAAGCAGAGGGCGTCTCCAGACATGGCCGCATCGCAGATGAGCGGTCCCTCGACCGGCGGTGCCAGCACACCCCGTCGTTAGGTGCTCCGACTGGTACGCGCGCATCTCCTTGACCAGCCGGTCCTGCAACGTCAGATGTGCTCTCACGACACGCCCCAGCCGAGCTGCTGTTCGCGCAGAACGTGTCGATGTTCAACTCATACATGGCCCGGCCGAAGTGCGTGACGCTCTGGCCGGTCTTGCCGGCGGTCGTATTGCGGAACACGCTGTACTTGTCGCTGTAGAACGCCACCCGCTTGACGAAGCCGTACTCAGCTTCCCGGCGTCCGTATTCGTGACGGTTTCGTCGGATCATTCGACCTCGTGCCCATTGTGCGAGTGATGGCAAAGCCTTGCGTACCGTTTCAACGGTTCAACATCTCGCTCCTCCCACCGCGCGCTCCGTCCATTCCCCTGTTCCAAATCGGCCTGAATCGCTATGCGCATGCGGACTAAGGTATGCGATTACCTTGTGCCGGAGCGTCGCTGTCCGTTATCGGGTAGTCTTGCTTGGATCCGTGATGTGGCTTTTTGGTGGTTTCCCGTATGGAAAGCGACTCTCGCGTGTGGCTTGATACGGCTTGGCCGCGATGGACGCTTAGCGGTCTTTTTGGAAAGCGCTTACCTTCATCGCCTTTTCTGACGCCGGGGGAGTGCCGGACCTTGCGAGCCGCTTGAACGGTGAGTTGCAGAACGTCGTTCCGGTCATCGCGGAAAGCGCGAGGAAAGCACTGCTGCATCGTTGTTTGCAGTCGACGGCCGGAAGATCATTTAGTAATGCTAATTTCGTGAGAGGTTCGGAATGAAATCTCGTAGCAAAAGTAAGAATCTCGGCATCAAGATTCCGATCGCATTGGCTATTGCAGCGCTGGTGGCGGGTTGCGGCGGCGGTGACGGCTCGCCATCCGATGCGCAGCACTCTCTGGTCGCCACGCAGAAGGACGCGGTTTCGGATGCGATTGCCGGCATGCGCGCACAGTGGCAGACCTACGTGACCGGCGGGGCGGTGGACACGAGCGACCCGGACGTATCCGCGAAGATTTCGTCCATCGTCTCGACCGCGCAGCAACTGCAAAACGACTTCGTTTCCGCTGCGAACCGAACCACGTGCCTCTGGACCGGGAACACGGCAGCCAATACCGCAACTCATCCATGCGACTGGACGCAAAGCTCGTCCGTTCGCAACAACTTTCTGAACGTCCAGAGCATGGTGCTTGCCTACACCACGCAAGGATCCAGTCTGCACGGTAACCAGGCTCTGCGGGCGCAGATCGTCGATGCGCTCCAGTGGCTGTACACCAACCATTACAGCCCGTCCATTTCGCAGTTCGATAACTGGTGGGACTGGGAAATCGGCATTCCGAAGACGCTCGGCAGCATACTGATTCCGCTCTATAGCGATCTGACAAACGATTCCGATCCGAACATCAGCGGCTTGATCGGCAATTACGTGACGGCGATGGATCACTTCAACGCCGACCCGACCAACCAGACGTGGCCGGTGACAAATCCGCCGGTAGCGATGACGGGCGCCAATCTGCTGGACAAGGTCGTGGGACGGATCTTCAGCGGCATGCTGGCCAACGACGGCAACAAGATCACGGCCGCTCGCAATGCGATGGCGCCGGTCTATAACAACGTCACGTCGGATGACGGTTTCTACGCGGACGGTTCGTTTATCCAGCATCACTACGTCAGCTACATCGGCGGTTACGGCGCCTCGGTGATTGACGACATGACGAACCTGATGTACCTGACCAACAATACGCAGTGGAGTTTTTCCAGTGCCGAGATTCAATCCGTTGCCGGCTGGGTGGACAACAGCATCGCTCCGTTCATTTACGGTGGAGCGATGATGGACATGACGCGCGGACGGCAGATTTCTCGTTCGGCGACGAGCGATCATATGGCTGGACGGGCGATGAGTGTTTCCGTGCGGCGCCTCGCGGACGCTGCAGATGCGGCGACGGCTGCGCACATCAATAGTCTGGTGAAGGGCTGGATTCAGTCCGACACGACGTTCAATAGCGCGTCAGGTTGCACGTCGGCGTGTTACATGTGGGGTGTGAGCAGCCTGTACGATATGGTGCGCGTCAAGGCGTTGCTAGCCGACAGCACGGTGACGGGCTCGACCGTGCAAACGAGCCGCGTATTCGGCAGCATGGCGCGCGCAGTGCATACGACGCCGACATTCGGCTTTGGGCTTTCGATGTTTTCCGATCGAATCTCGTCGTTCGAATATGGAAACGGTGAGAACAAGAAGGGCTGGCTGACCGGCGCGGGCATGTCGACCATGTACACCGACGACGAGAAGCAATTCACCGGCAACTTCTGGGCTACGGTCGATTCCGGGCGGCTGCCGGGCACGACCGTCGACGGTTCCAATTTCAACAATCCGAACACCCATCTGCCGGTTGACTGGTCGTTCTACGGAAATGCGCTGAACAACCTTCGGTGGACAGGTGGTTCGAGCGTTGCGGGCACTTACTCGTCCGCGGGCATGGAGTTCGACATGTCGGGATTTCTGTCGCAGGAACCGCCGCAAGGTCGCACCAGCCCGAGCGGCCTGACCGGCCGAAAGTCGTGGTTCATGATGGACGATCGCATCGTTGCGCTCGGTTCCGACATCGCGGACAACGCGGCAAGTCCCGTCGAGACCATCGTCGACAACCGCAAACTCGTACCGCCATATTCCGGGTCGGCGGGTGGTGCCAACAAGCTCACGATCAATAACAGCGGCTATAACAATGCGTCACTGGGTGCCGGGACTCAAACGGTTGCCAATGTGAAATGGGCGCATATCCAGGGTAGCAGCCAAAGCACGTGCAGCCCGGTGTTGAACGATCCTTGTCCGACCGGTTCGAAGGGTATCGGTTATTTCTTCCCGACGCCGGTTACGTTGTCGGTACTGCGCGAAGCGCGCACGGGCGCATGGAGCGACGTGAATGCGGGCGGTTCCGCCACGCAGGTGACGGACAACTATCTGAGCCTCGCCATTCCGGAGGGAACAGCGCCGGCTTCGGCCAGCTACGCCTATGTCCTGCTGCCCAACAAGAGCGCGGCCGAGGTCAATGCGATCGCCTCGAATTCGGGCATCTCGATCCTGTCCAACGGCAACGGTATCCATGCGGTCATGTACACGCCGAGCGCCGGCAACTATACGCGCGTCGTCGGGGCGAACTTCTGGAACGCGAGTGGTGGCACGGTCAATGTCAGCGGACAAAGCTACCTGACGAGCTCGTCCAAGGCTTCCGTGACGGTGGCCGAAACTGCGTCGCAATTGTCCGTTGCGGTTTCCGATCCGACAGAGGCGAACAATGGCGTCGTCACAGTCACGATCAACCATAATGCGAGCAGTGTGGCCGGAACTCCGGACAGCGCGATCACGGTGGTCAGCCTCAGCCCGATCCAGTTGAGCGTGAACGTCAATGCCGCGCACGGCAGGAGCATTGCCGCCAACTTCAACTTTTAAAGATGCGGTGACATAGCGCCGATGGATTTCGGCGCTACAGGCGGTCGGGCTGCGGCCCCTTGGGACCACCCGACCGCGGTCATGGCGACGCGCACGGAGCTTGCGATCCGGACTCAATGACAAGCCGACATGTTGCGCGGGTACTGTCTCCAGGAGCGAGCAACCGCAGCCCGTGTCCATGGTGTATGGCATTGGCGAGCCCCATCCACGGCTCGACGCAGTAGAAATCCGCCGGCGACTGACGCTGCGTCCAGGTCGTAACTGCGTACCAAGGATCAGGCGCGCCATCCAGCTCGACTCGTATTCGCCGCCCCGTCGGCGCGCGCGGATGGGGCGGAATGGCAAGCAGAACCGTGCCCGGTTCGTCGAGCACGTGATAGCAATCCATCAATGTCGCATCGTCCACGCTGTACGCGCGATCGCCGGGCGTGAACGGGGCGAGCGTCCCATCGGGAAGCTGGCGCGACATGCGGGCGGCCGGAAGATATAGCGTCGAGAGCCTGCGCAGTTGCTGCGGCAACTCAAAGTAGAAGTGGTGGCCCGCATAAAACGGCATCGGGCGTCGCATGCCGTGCACCGGTGCCTCGTGCGATACGGTCATTGTGGCTTCGAGTCCGTTCTCCAGCAGTCGATACGTCATCCGGAATTCGAAGGCATATGGGTAGCGGGTGCGCGTAAATGGCGTGTCTCGCAATGTCATCGTGATGCTGCCGCCCGGATCAGCCGCCGTCATCTCGAATGGAAGATGCGATGCGAATCCGTGCAAGGCCAGACGCCGTACGTGTCCGTCGCCATCCATCCACCAGCCCTCGTGTCCGCCCACGAAATGCCGTCCGACGAACGGAAACAGCAATGGATTTCCGCCTCGAATGTCGGCGGCATTCTGCCAATCCGCGGCGCGTGGCCAATGCAGTATGTCCTCGCCACGATAGCGCCATTGAACCTATATGAACGCGTCCCTTTT
>NZ_ML058612.1 GCF_003635165.1 Burkholderia sp. Nafp2/4-1b
TCAGCCCTTTAGGGAGAGGAGAACGTCAAAGGCACTCTCCTGTTTGGATTGCGGTTTTGGTTGATGCCTGAGACAGGCGTGGAAACGCTTGCTCAACCAGCCGCGCGAGCGCGTCGGCTTGGTTCAGCAACGTCGTGGGATGAACAGAGGGACGAGAAGGTCCGCGTGTGAAGTGCCGGGAGGCACATCACACGAAGGTGAGAGGAAACGGGAGACGCGAAGAGGATGGGTGAGACTTTCCGGGATCAGGACGCAGTCCAAACCCCGCATGGAAAGTCTGGACCTCAGAACGGAATATCGTCGTCCATCTCGTCGAAGCCACCACCACCGTACGACCGCGTCTGATCCGGCGGAGCGGCCACAGGCCGCGGGCCCGAGCCATTCGTTCGAGCCGGCGCGCGGGCCGCATTGGCCGGAGCCGGTCGGTGCTCGCCCTGCTCGAATCCATCGTCGTCGCCATCACGCCGTGCGTTTCCGCCACGGCCGCCGAGCATCTGCATCTGGTCGGCGACAATCTCGGTCGAGTAGCGATCCTGACCGTCCTGCCCCTGCCACTTGCGCGTACGAATCCGACCGTCGATGTACACCGACGAACCCTTCTTTAGGTACTCGCTGACGATCTCAGCCAGACGGCCGAAGAACGCGACGCGGTGCCATTCGGTCATTTCCTTGTACTCGCCGCTCGCCTTGTCCTTGTAGCGATCGGTCGTCGCGAGACGGATGTTCGCCACCGCGTCGCCGCTCGGCAGGTAACGGACTTCAGGATCGGCGCCGAGATTGCCGACGAGGATGACCTTGTTGACAGATGCCATGTACAACTCCTTTATTGAGTAATCGACCAGAGCCACTTGTCCCAAATGACTTGCTGGCCATTCACGATCTTGGGTGAACCATCCGACCGCATGGCCGGCACCTTGATCTTCCTGAGACGTTTGACGCTCACGGTGTCGCCAAGCCGACAACCACATTCCGAGATCGCCTCCTTCAAGCCTTCGCCTTGCAGCGTGCGTTCGCCATACGACGTATCGAGACGGATCGCAAAGGACTTGTAGAAGCGTGAGCCGTTCGAACCACGGTCGGGGAATTCGTCCTCACCCCACCACGTGATGCGACCGACCACGGCCGCAGACTTGGCGGATTCGTCGCGGCGCGATCGCGCCGGACGTCGGGACGAGTCGCGCGGACGCTCGAGCTCATCGGCCGGCGCCACCTCCATCGGCGCAGCCTCGGCTGACGACACATTGGAGCCGGTTGGCAGTTGGACACCGGCCGCACGCCGAATGGCGGTTGCGATCGCATCCTTCAGCGCAGTTCGGTGCTCAGCACGCATCGCCCAATGCGGTTCAAGGTCCGGCAGGATCTTGAGACCGAACATCGTGTCGCCGGTGTGATCGTCGAAAGCCGGTTCGAATTCAACGACACAGTCGCCCTCGTCAACGAACAGGTGGGGAATGCCGTCGATCGTGACGTTGGTCTCGTTCGACGCGCCCTTTCCGACCACGCGCTCGCGATCCGGTGTGCACCCACCCGGCGACGACGGCTCGGTCGGCTTGCGTCCTTCGCCTGGAAACGCATTTGCGAGCACGCGCGTGATGAACATCGCTACGCTTGCCATTGCGCCTCCAGGGACAGTTGCCCGCTACACCAGAGGTTAAGCCGCATGTAGTCGAAGTTGAGCAACGGGTTATCTCGGATCACGTCCTGCATCGAGCGCGACCGGATCCGGCCGAGCGCACAGACGAGCGGATACGGGATCGCGCCGGACCAGAGTTCCATGATCCATCCGAGCGTCGCGTAGTAGTCGGCCTTGTCGACTGGACGATTGCACAGTCGATCCCGGAGGATTTCCGCGCAATCCATCAGCGCTTCCGGCACGCTGTCACCATGGCGGCTGTCGACTGCGAGGGAGAACACCGCTTCGGCCAGCTGCTCGCGAACGTGAGGCGCCCACTGGGATGGGTCGGGGAGCGGGTCGGGTTTCGGTGTGGGGATAACGATCGGCGACGCGTCGCCGAACATGTCGAGCTGCCAGGCAGCCACATGCGGTTCCATGAGAATGCTCCGGTCGTGCCGGGCAACCTCATCTCCGGAAATCGGGAACGGGGTTCCCGGTGGGGGTGAGGCGTTGACCGCGCGAATGGCTTCGCACGGTCAACTGGATGGCAGGCGCCTTACTTGGTGCCCGTCTTGATGGGAATGACGACGGCCGATTTCGCGTACTGCCGCTTCGGTGTCGATTCGGTCGCGTCGTTGGCAGCAGGTACTTTTGCGGCGCGATGCAACTGTTCAGAAGCGTCCGACCCAGCCGGACGCTCGGCAGCTTCGGGCGTTTGCGCCGCCCGTCGACGTTTGTCGAATTCCGTCTTCACCCAATGGGCAACTGCCAGCATCACGATGCCGGCAACGAAGAACGACGTGGTCGCGATATACAGCACCAGGCAAAGCGCCAGCAACTTGAACGGCGATTTGAATGCGCCCTTGAACAGTAGCGTCAACATCTCTCTCTCCAGAAAAGTCATATACAGAAGGATGCCCGGACAACGTCCGGCGGTTTCGATGCTCGAGACGAGCAAGGAAATCGGCGCGAAGCGCTTTCGTGCGCGGCCGCGAGGCCCGCGCACGAAAATGCTCGGCGTCGATCAGGAAAGGATGCGGGCAGGCCGCAAGAGGCGAGACCGTTAGGTCCGGCAGGTCGATGCGTCGGAAAAACGCGTAATAGGCCTAGCGTATCGGGTTCGCGCACGGCGGGTCGCCCAAATGATCGGCAATCGCGTACAGCTTTGGCAGAGCCCGCCCAGTTCAACCGGTTGAGGGGCTTAACCCGGAAAGCTCCAGAAAATCGTATAGCTTTTGCCGGTCCCGAAGACTTGACTTCGCAAATCGCGCGGCAGACTGAAAGCGTCACTCACTTCAAGGCGCTCATCATGTTTTCCATTTTAATTGTCGCGTTCATCGGCGGGTCGCTCTACATCGCGTTTCGCAAGCAGCGCCCCGCTCAACCGAGCAAGCCGCCCGTGTCGCGCAGCCACGCATCGGGCGACGCCGGCGAAGCGCGCGTGCGCACGGAACTGGACTGCGTGCTCTCGTGGCTCTGCGGCGACGATTACTACGTGCATCCGACGGCCTTGCTGCTGAATCACGCGCCTGGTACGGATTTTCCGACCGCCGAGGTCGACCATCTCGTCGTCGCGCCGTTCGGAATTTTCGTAGTCGAAACTAAACACTGGTCCGCTCGCATCGCACCGGGCAGCGACGCGACCAAGTTGTTGTGTCATCTGCCCGGCGGCAGGCTCGAGGAACGGCGCTCACCGCTGAACCAGAACCGGTCAAAGGTTGCATTCCTGCGCAGCATGCTGCCCGCTATGTGGGATGTTCACGGTGTCGGCGTGTTTTCCAGCGACGTCTGCACGCTGTCGCCGGCGCTGCCCATCGATCTGATTCGTGCTTCGGACCTGGGTCACTGGCTGCGCGAGAAGAAGAATCGACCCGCGCTCTCCGGCCGGCCTTCGATCAGGGTCCAGGTTGCCCGCGACGCGATTCGCCGCCTCAGCGTTGACGATCCAACAGGGGCGGCTATCGAAATCCATCGCCGCAAAATTCAGCAATCTTTACCTACCTGAGGAAGCGCTCCTAATGTTTCGGTCAATTCTGCCGACAAATTCATAATCCGTAACAATTCGAGCCCGTTTGAAAGCGGGGTGGTTTCGTGCAGCTTTTCGCCAGGACTAGATGAAAACGCGGCGTATGCTGGGTTCGCCACCCGCCCAAACTACTTGCCGCCATTGACGCGCAGCCGAGGAATCCGACTGCGCCGGCAATGGCTCCAACCGGACATTTCGGAGAGGAAACGTGTCCAACCATCCGTCCAAGAAACCCCGCCTCGACGAGGCATCTGCATCGACCCGAGACGACGCGTGCAGTCCCCTCGACCCGCGATGGGGTCGTGATGCGACCGTGCAGCGCGAACAGCAAGAGGCCGCCGGCCCGTCTTTGGCGAGTCTCTCCACCGATATCCTCAACGGCGTGATCCGCCATAGCGAGGAAGTGGCGTCGATTCTGGGCAGCAAGCTGCAGGAGTACCTGCGCATCGGCTACCACTTCTCCGCCATCCGCGATGCCGTCGTCAGTTCTTACGTCGTCCAGCATGGCGATACCCCCACGACGCGCGAAAGCGCGCGGAAGGTCGCCTACGATTTTCTGACGCGGGAATTCCACAAGCCGAACACTACCGTCCGGCTCTATATCCGCTGCTACGAGAAGCTGGCGAGCAACATCGCATTGGGGTGAACACGTGTCCAAGAATCTGCCCAAACCCATCCAGTCCGACGACGATTTCAACCCGACCGTTCCTGACGGCGGCCGCGCGCCTGCCGACGACGTCGAATCGAGTGCCGATCTGACGGCGAACTTCGCCCACATTCCGACCCAGCTCGAGCTCGGCACCGCCGCACGGGAAATGTTCGCCGGCCTACCCGACTCGCTGATTCGCACGATCATCGAGGAGAGCGAGGAAGTCGCGCACTCGACTCGCAAGATCCTGCTCGAGCACATGCGGATCGGCGGCAACTTCGTGCACATCCTCACGGGCGTTGTGGGTCATGAGGTGACGCACAAAGGTGACACCGTCGCCGTGCGCAATCGCGCGAAGGAACTCGTCTACGACTACCTGACGAAAGTGTTTCGCAAGTCGAAGTCGTCGGTTCGGCTGTACATCCGCTGTTACGAGAAGTTCGCGAACAACATGCGCGCCGTCGAGATCCTCTCGCACAGCGACATGGCGCTGCTGGTCGGTAACGACATTGGCAACGAGGTGGTCGACATGGTCATCGACGCCAAAAGCGAGAACCCGAATCTGAGCAAGCGGCAAGTCGAGCAGCTCATCGCGAACTTCCAGGACAAGCTCGCCGAGAAGGCCAACCAGGTTGAAATGGTCACGACCGACCTGGCGAATACGGTCGGCCGGCTTGATGATGCCCAGGCGGAAATCGATCGCCTTGCGGCGGAACTTGATCGAACGCGGCAAGAACAAGCCCGCGAGCGAGAGAGCTCGCAAGCCACGTCCGTCGAGTTGGCGAACGTGAGCAAGCAGGTCAGCACGCTACAGCACGAACTGGCGAAGCGAGAGCACGAAGTCAAGCAGATAACACACGACTTTGCCCACCTGAAGGCCAACCCGCTAAAGGAACAGGTGCCGGTCCCGACGGTTCCTGACGAATTCACGAACCTCGAAGATGCGCTCGCAACCAAGCTCGCTGAAGTGAAGGAAGCGCGCGCCAGTCTCGAATCCATTCAGGCGGAAAAAGAGGCGCTCGAAAGCGAACTCCAGCAGCAAAAGGCGGCGCTCGAGGCTGGTGAAGCACTGGAAAAGAAGATCCGGGCGCTGATCGAGAAGTTCGGCGCATTCGCCGAGGACTACCACAGCGCGCAGTTGCTGGCGACCGCGGACGGCCGTCCCGCGCGCTTCCAGCCGCTGTTTGTGGCGCTCGGCGACCTGATCGGCAAGTTTCATGGGGAAGTGATGGCTGCGACACGCGCAGCATGATGGTTCGGGAGCGGCCGCTCCCGAATTGGCAGGGAATCGAGAGAACTACAAATGGAAAAGAAGAATGCCCGGGAGACCTACCGGTCCGTCGAACGCCTTTACGTGCCTCAATGGCTGACGGAACGAATCCAGGTCACGAATTTCGATCTGGTCGACCACATGAAGTGGCTGCTCCAGAAAGACGGTCGGTTTAACGAGATCCTCGCCGTCGAGCGCAAGGAAATCGAGCACTTCAAGCACAACGAGTCGTCGCTGCGCAATTTGCTCCACACGCCGTTCCTGATGGTCGCGCCGACGCTGCAAACGGTGGAGGACTGGCGCTGCTTCATCGACGAGACCGCGACGACCGTCGCGGTCGACGAACTGCGCCGCAAACTGCCGGAGCTGGATGCGCTATCGACGTACTCCGTGCAACAGCACAACCGCATGTTCCTGGACCTCGTCACGAGCGTGATCCACATGAGCGTACTCGCGGCGCCCCTGCTCGGCATTACGACCGAGGTGGCCGCCTATCTCGTGTCGGTGCCGACTTACAAGCTGCGCCTTGCACTCGGGCGTATGCGTGGTTTGCCACTGTTCCGCTGGCGTTTCAATGCGCCGACCTTCTGGTATCAGTTCACGGCAAGCACGTTGACCGACGAAATGGTCGCGCACCTGATCATGGAAACCTCGCCGATTCGCGTCGGGGAACTGCCCAGCAAGGCGGGTTGGAGCGAGCTGCGCCTGCCGCGTGAACGCAACGAAACCTACGCATACGCAATGATGGCCTACGGGTGCCGGGCGTCCACGGCCGCGGCCCTGTTCCGCCTGAACCAGAACGCGATGCGCCAGCGCTACTTCGAGATGCACGGTGTCAGCTCCCCTTGCGGGAACGTGCCGACGTCACTGACGTGGTTCGTCGAGACGCCGCACAACCGGCTGCATGCCACTTTCTACACGTGGCTGTACCGCGCGGCGCTCGCCGCGGGTGGGAACGCGCCGGAGGCGCTGATCGCGACAAACGACATCTATCAGCAACTGTTCGGCGGCAAGCCGGATATTTCTGCGGATCGCGGCTGCAACCTGACCCGTTCGATGGCGGCCGATTCACGCCTCACGATCGCCCCGTGCCGCACGTGCCGAACTCATTATGTGGTCAGCAACAACGACGCCAAGATCGAGATGCATCAAAGCTTCGATTGCCCGGCCTGCAACCGGCAACTTGGCGAGAAGAAGCGTCACGCACGTGCACGGGCTGTCCATGGGAAGTCGTGAGCAAGAGCCATCGCTGCCGACAGGTTTCGTCGTGTTCAGTGCGGACGGCCGTGCGCAGTTCGGTTGGCTGAATCCTGAAACCGAGCAGTACTGGTCCGAGGCAACCGGCGAGGTGATCAGGGATGCGGTCGGCGCGGTACCGTGGGTGGCGGATCGCGTGCACTGATGGAGCTCTGCGATGGACGATTACGCTTATCTAGCGGCCGAGAGCAACGCCGCGTGGCTTTCCGGCCGAGGTGACGGGCGCTTCGAGCGCTACGAGCAGTTCTATCGCACGCAGTGTGGCGGAGGTGCCGACGGGTTCGACCTCGAGCGAACCAACGAGGAATATGTCGCATGGGTCCATCGCCAGCCTCCGCGCCTGTTCGCTTTACTGGCCAAACCCGTGGTCGGCAAAGTGTTCGTCGCGTTCTTCTGCGTGTACATGGCCGCCCAATTCGTCCCGATGATGGCGGGACAGGCACCGCGCGCCAGCGGCGTACTACTCGGCGCGACCTTTGTCGGCCTTCGAATCTTCCACTGGCGACACCGCAAACGAAGGTGACTGGTCCGGCTGATGCCCGCCCACGTGGCGGGCTTTTTCTTGAACACTGCTTTGGCGCCGACCTGGTCTGGACGCACCTCGAAAAGGGGTTCTGCCAAGACACGCATGCTGGTTCGGGCGTCTGGCGATACCATGGCGGGCGAAGTTCTACTGAACCCGTGGAGACGAACAAACCGAATCGAAGACGCTCGTACTGGCATTGGTTGCTGGGCGGGCCAGTGGATTCCACAGTGCCCGCCGTACGCGCGATTCAAGTCCCCAAAAAGGCCGATATCAGGAACTGGCGATCTTTTGGCTCGGTCCGGCCGAACCAAGAATCGACGATCGGCGGCGCAGACTTGACTTCGTCGGGCGATCGATAAGATGAAATTAAGGGTGTGCAACGGGCGCGCCCAACAAACGAGGAACAGCAAATGAAGAAACTCAAGACCACCTCCCTTTCGGCCCTTTCGATCGCGGCACTTCTGGCGCTCGCAGCCTGTGGAGGTGGCGGTGACGGCGGCAGCAGCTCCACGGGCTCGACCGGGAGCGGTTCCGGCTCATCCGGCGGCGGATCGACGCCGGTCGCCGTTACGGGGACACTCGATACGCCGCAGTATGCGCAAGGCAGCGCGCAGCTCGCCGCGTTCAATCTGCTGAACCAATACCGCACGCAATGCGGCTTCCCGGCTCTCAAGCAGAACACCGTGCTTGATCAAGCCGCACAGAATCACGCGAAGTACATGGGCCTCAACAACGTCATCACCGACACTGAAGTTGCAGCCAGCCAAGGCTATACAGGGGGAAGCTACCTTGATCGAGCCGTTGCTGTCGGTTTCCCGAGCAACGTACTTGGTATTGGTGTTAGCGGCGCAGGCAACGCTGTATTCAGCAGCAATTTCTCCGCTACCTTGGCAGGCCAACAGTTCGTGTATTCACTGCTAGGCGGTGTCTATCACGCTGACGTCGCTGCATTTCCCGTCAATATTGGTGGTTTCGGTGAATACGAGACCCAAACTACTTCGGGCTCTAACACCTATACGCTGTCGTGGCAGTCAATCAGCATGCTGAACTCGAGCGCGCAAACTCTCTCGAATGGTCCGAAGACCTTCCCGTGCGATGGAGTTACTGGGGTGCCATACCGCGGACTCAACGAAATCCCAATGCCGCCGAACGTAACGGCCTCGGGATGGGGCACGCCGCTCGTTGTGATGGGCAACCTGACGGACACCGTGGTGTTGCAGTCCGCATCCGTGACCGGGCCGTCCGGTGTGGTTGCCGTTCAAGTGCTGAACGCCAGCACCGATCCGAACAAAGAATTGGGAACCTACCAAGCGGTTGCCTATCCGACGTCGCCTTTGTCTCCGAACACGACATACAGCGTCACGCTTAATGGTACCGTCAATGGCACGGCCTTCTCTCGCAGCTTCAGCTTCACGACCGGCAGCTAAGTACCGACCGGTCCATACAAAAAAGCGCCCAGCTGGGCGCTTTTTTCTTAGTTGCCGGCCTGGTAGCCGTCATACTCCACAATCCAGAGTTGATAGATGGCTCCGTTATCGGTTCTCACGAAGCATGTTGCGTCGTACTGATTGGTTGACAGGTCGCCGTTAATATACGGAGGCCCGATCGCCAGCCCATCGTCCCCGCCCATCGTCGCGACACCCGTTCCGAAGGTGTATGGGTTGAACATACTGTTGGTGAAATGCGCCGTATAGCCCCGCGCTGCGGCGGCTTGATTGCAAATCTGGGCCCAGTTCTTCGTCTGATCCTGGGCGACGGAGGGCGTACATGTCGGCTGCGTCCAGCTCGATCCGGACCACACCGGGGCCGCAACCGTATCGTATCCACTCGGACAAGTCGGCGCTGAAACGTAGTTGCACTGTGGTGCGCTCCATTGCGAACCCTGCCAGACCGAACCTGAAGCCGTAGACCACCCCGGCCCCGTCGAACACTGCGGTTGCGGGATCGGGGCTGAGCGAATGGGGGTCACGCAGGTCGAGTCCTGATTCCCATAGGAACAGCGTGCCGGCCCGGCGAAAACCAGATTCGCCCACGCCGCCGTCGTGAGCACCAAGGCCTTACACAATATTCTCAAGTTCCACTCCTAGTAAGCGCAGTACGTTGTGGCGACAGCGTTGACCCCGATGGGATTACCGCTCCCGTCCGTAATGGCAATCGTCCAGGGGCCCGCGCCGTTGGCATTGAAGTTCAGGGCGGCCGTCGGATCGATGTAGACCCCCTGAGGGGCGAGCAGGACCTCGGGTGTCCCGCCAGCGTTACAACTGGGCGCGGGCACAAACGAGCCGTGGGCGACGACAAATCGCGCGTACTGTTGCCACGACCCGCCAATCGGCAACCATACGCGCGAGCCGCTGATCGGATCTCGCTGACAAGAAAGGACCATCCCCGAGCCGTCAGCCGCCGAGGCGATCCCCGTTCCGGCACACGGATTACGCGGCCACGCCACATTACCGACGGTCGCCGTTCCGGTGATGGTCGCGTTGCCGTTGATGGTCGCCGCGCCGGTGTTGATCGGTGCAGGGGCTGTCCCCGCCGCGTTTTGGACATTCAACGTCCCAGGAGTCCGGATCGCGTTGCTCACCGCCACGTTCGAGGCCGAAAGCGTCGGTGCTGCAATCGTTCCCGTCGCGTCGATGCTGTTGACGTTGTGGAGGCTGACACCATTGACGTTCTGATCGCCCGTCCACGTCAGCGAGCCATCGCGCCGGATGTATACCGAAGTGCCATCCGTCGCAGGTCCATTCGTGGCCATCACGACGGCAGCCGGTGCCCCGGCCAAGGGATTCGATGCATTCCAGGCGCCATTCAACCCATAGACCGTCGACGAATTCTGTGTCTTCGAAAAACCGAACCCGTTGCCGGCTGCCTGCGCGACGACACCTGCGCTCGCGACATCGGGCTGCCCATTCTTCGTGACCGGCTTGGACGGGTAAAACAGATAGGAAACCTGACACGACGATCCGCCCGTCGAGCAGCCGGCCGGCCCGACGCTCATCTGGATCATGTAAGTGCCGCCCCAGATCGGGCCGGCCGCGTAGTTGACCTTCAGATAGCCGCCCGACTGCAGTTGCGCCAAAGTCGGTGGCGTGACTGCAGTCGGCCCCGGCGCGACCAGCTGGGCAACGAGTGCACCGTAGTTGTCCGTCACCCAGTTTCCAAGCGCGGCGTTGATGACCGCCTCATTCTGGCCTTCGGCCGTCAGCATCGCCGTTCGGCGCTTCGCCACGTCATCCTTGATGCCCTGAATGGTCAACAGCGCCATCGCAACGAGGACAATCGCCATCTCGATGATGCTGAACATGGCCGGTCCTTAATTGTCGTGGGTCGCGTACATCGCGATGCTCGCCGTCGCGCCAGCGGATGCACATGCCTGTCCCACCGTCGTCCCGTTGAACGTGGTCGATGGGCCGGAGACCGTCGTGTTGTTGATCTTGACCATCGTGTACGCGCCCGCGACCGCTCCTGCAGCCAGCGTGCACACGGTCGCCGGCACCGAATACGTCAGCACCATTGCGTCGTTGCCCGACGAGACCGTGCCAGGTGCGGCACTGACCGCCCCGCCGAAGATGCCGGTCAAGGTCCCCGATGCGAGATTGACCCGCGACCCTGCCGAATCGAAAGCGTGGTTCTGCGCGAGCGTCGTCAGCGACTCGCCCGAAAAATCGATGTCGCCCGAGGTTGCGTCCTGAATGCCGCTTCGGAACAGCTGAGCCTCGCTCTTGAACTGATGCGCGTGGATACGATCCATCACATAGCCTCGCCCCTGATAGACGATCAAGGCGAGCAGTGCTGCGCCGGCCATCACGGCAGCGGCTTCGATCATCGATAGCTCGCCCTTCTCCTTGCGGCGGCGGACGATTCGGGAATAGGGATTCGTTCGTTTAATCGGCTTGTTGTTGTTCATGATCTTCCTCAGAAAGATTTCGCAGCAGTTGATGGAGCACTGTCGAAGCTCACCGCGCCGGTCGCGACATACGAACCGAGGCCGAGGGTGAGAAACGCGAGCGCGGCAAAGCCCAACAGCACGTAGTGGGTGATCTTCGCGTTGCGGCGCACGGTCTCGACCACCCGGTTGAGCGAGTTCTGGCCGAGATCCTTGATCGATTCGACGAACTGATCGCGCCCAGCCGCGTCGGTCATGATGTCGACCGTCGCTTCCGAGAAGATCCCGGTGTCCAGAGCGCGCATGGGCTGATCGGGATTCGCGGTGAGCCGCGCGCTCATGCGGCGCAGATGCCACCGCAGCCATGGGTCAGCCGACTTCGTCAGTCGGTCCAGCGCGGCGCGTAGCGTGAGGTTCGAATCGAATAGGCCAGCCAACGAGACGATCAGCAGCGCCGCGCGCAAATCACGCCGGTTGCGCCACATCAGGGGCATCGCATCGACCCGGTTGCGGACATGACCGACCCAACGCTTGAGCGTGTGGAAATAGGCGACCACCAGCCCGACCACGACGGCGCCCGTGAGCCACCAGTACTGCGCGCAGAACGTGTCAATCGCATAGATGATCTGGCCCGCGTCAGACCATTGTTCCAGCGGCTTCACGTCGCGCGCCTCCGGCAGAATTTCGGAGCCGAACAACACGCAGAACGCGTACAGATAAACAAGCAGAAAGCCGGGATACGCCATCTGCAACGACGTGGTGGCCGCCAGCACGCCTTTCGCGTGCGCCGCCATCTCGGCGAGTTCGAGTCCGCGTACCGCCGCGTCGTCGCGCGGGGATTGGCCGGCCAGGTCCAGCAATACATATTCGTCGTTCGGGATAAACGACTTGATCGCCGTCGCGAAATCGTCGCCGGCCCGCATGCGCTGCGAGATCTTCTGGAACACCGGCCACACCCAGTTCTTTCGTGCCCGGTGGCGCTGTTCGAGCGTCGTCAGGCGCTCCAGCAGCGTCTCGCTGTTGCGCAGCCCTTTCTTCGCAATGTCCAGCCGCGTTTCCCGATAGAACATCTCGCGCATCTTCTTGAAACGCCAGGTCGCGAGCTTCATCCGTTCACTGGCGGGCAATGCCATGAACATCGAATAAGTGATCGACTTGATCATGACGGCAGCACCCCGCCTTGATCCGCGAACACGCGGTATGTGTCGAACGCGCACATCGATTCGTCGATGAAGCGCGGATCGATGAGGCCGCACGCAGCCTTGTACAGCGCGTGCTCGTAGACCGTCTTGCCGGTCATGTCCGCGTCGCCGAACTCGGTCTTCCGGCTGGTGCGGAACACGCGCTCCGCCCCACGCCAGTCCCGCTCGACCACGCGATCGAGGAACTCGGGCGTCGGCTGATACAACTCCATCGCGAGCGTCTGCCCCTTGATCCCGGCCGCCACCTTGCCCGCCCGCGTGAACAACCCCGGCCGGCGGCAATGCTGGCACCCCTCTTCGTCGCGGCAGGCCATGTTTGATGTGTCGAGCCCGAACTTCGTCTCGAGCGTCGCGAGTTGACGCGGCGACAGGACGTCGCGTGCCGGTCGCTTGCAGTGCGGACACAACTTCGGAATCAGCTTCTGATTGCCGACGGCATTGAGAAACTTCCCGGACGCAACCTCATCCATCGGCAGGTTCAGGCGCCCGCCCACCAAGCGCATGACCGCCCCGATGATGTTGTCCCCGTGCAGCGTCGCGCGCACCGGATGGCCCGTCAGCGCGAGCTCGGCGACGAGGCCGGCGAGCACGGCGTCGCGCACCTCGCCGATCGTCAGATCGTCGGGATCCATGCGCATCAGCGTGCGAATCACTTCCACAATCTTGCGGTTCGCGTCTGCATCCGTCTCGCCCGGACGCCGCTGGAGCGAGATATCGGACAACCACGGCGCCGGCACTTCGGACGGCTCGTTGACGGCGAACTGCTTTTTGAGATCTCGATTGGGCAACAGATACGACAGCGCGCGCAGCAGCGTCGTCTTGCCGGAACCAGTTTCCCCGGTCAGGAACGTCGCTCCACCGCTGACCTTGCCGAGCATCTCGATGATCGCCAGCTGACTGACCTCCAGTCCCATATCCTCCGGGAGCAGGACCTTGTAGTTCTTGAAATTGCCGTCGAGCAGGCGCAGCGCGACATCGAACCCGCCGACGAGCGGCGCGCTCTGCCAGCGGATATTCATGATGTCCATGTGCGCGACGAGCGGAATCGTCGCGGACTGCGGCGCGCTCGGCTGGAACGTCTCCCCCGAGTTGGTATTGCGCTGGACCAGGTCCTGATATGCGGCGGACAGTGCCCGGCGCACCAGTGCCTTCGGCATCTTGCGGTACGAGTACAGATCGCCGTCAACGCGCAGGCGCAGCTCCACATCGTCGGCGTAGTCCCGGTACTCCCAGTGAACGTCACTCGCCCCATAGGCGTGCGCAGCCTCCAGCACGTCGCGGAATGTGCCGATCGCGCGGGACGATTCGGGAACCACGTTGGCCGCGCGCTGTTTCTCCTTGTCGTAGAGCGCGGTGATGACGTCCTCGTCCGCCACCATTTCTTCGTGAACGGCGATATCCGCGCGCGCGAGGTCCTTCAGATACGTCGCGTACAGTTGGCCCTCATGGAAGCGCTGCGTCGTCACGACAATCGAGATCCCCGCCTGCAGTTCGACGGCAATGAACTCGCGGCGCGCCGCATCGGTGATGCGGAGCGCGGCGTTCGGATCGCGCTGGCAGAGAATCCGCTTGAACGTGATCGCCTCGGCGGAAACCAACCGCGGCAGGCCACTCGCAAGCGCCATCGTGGGGGAGTCGACCAGATCGACGCCGATGCGACGAATCGTCGGCGGCTCGTCGGCGGCGGACGTTTGGCGCCGCGTCTCCCCTTCATCCGTGCGAACAGCAGCGTAGGGCGAAGCCTCGGGTACAGGGTCGGTCGCGTCCACCCGATCGGCTTCGCGCGGGGCCGCTGTCGTCTCGACGGCTGCTGGTTGCGAAGCTGGTTGCGAATCCGGTGGATTGACTTGGATCGACGAGGTGCCTTCAACTGAATCGGCGCCATCGATACGCGGGGCGACATCCGCCCGCCCGTCATCACGGATCGGGGCGTCGTCCACGGCAGTGACGTCCTCGATTTCCGCCTGCGCCATCCTCAGACGCATGCCCATCGTCATCGGCTGACCTTCAGCTGCCTGACGGGGATTGACTGGCTTGCTGGTCGACTTGAACCGGGGTTCCCGCGTTTCGAACGAACGCGGCGGTTCATCGGCATCCATGGGAATCTTGCCCACGATGGGCATCGCGGCCGCCGAGTTGTCCACGAAGCTAGGCTTCAACGCCTTGAGCCGACCGAACAGGCCACGCTTGGCCGGTTCCGGCGAATCGAGATCCGCGAACATGCTCATTGTGCACCCCCAATCGGCGTGCCGGGAATCGGGCCGCCAGAAGGCAAAGGCGAAGCCAGATCGATCAACGACCGGACCGAGTTCGTCGACGCGGACGTTACCGGGACGGCGGCACGGATCGGCTCTTTCCAGGTGCGCTTGCCTTCGGCGACCGTGACGGCGTAGCCGTCAACAGCTTTCACGTTCCAGCCGTTGAGCAGCGTCGCGCCGACGCGCGCGGGGTAGATCGCATCCTGAAAGAGATACAACACGTAGGAGCCCGATTCGTCGCGCGATGCACCGAGAAACGAGACCGGTTCGGCTCGCGCATGCGTCGGGGCGGCCGATTTCGCTGCAGGCTTCGCAGGTCCTGACGCAACAGCGCCGCTCGCCACGATGCCGGGCTGCGGCGCTGTCATCCCGACGACGTTCGGCGACAGCGTCGAGGAGCCAGGTGTCCCACCCGACAACTGGCGCACGATACTGGCCCGCGCGACTTGATCGATGTCGTCGATCGACAGTCGAGGCGTCGCCGGTTCCGCAAAAGCGGTCAGGGCCAGTCCGGCGCCCGCCGCGACGAATGCGTGCTTAATCAAGAACAAAATATTTCCCCTTCGCGGTGAAATGGACGCCAAAAGGCGCATCGCCCGTGTCGCTGTTCGTCGTTGCCCCGACACCCTGGTTGAGGCGCAGTTCGACCTTGAGTGATTCGAGCGTCATGTTGGGCGGCAGCTTCGCGAGCAACGACGCCTGCCATCGGAAGCCCTCGATCGTCCAGTCACCCTGCTTGATGATCCAGGCGATGTGGCCGCCCTCTTCCCCCGCTACGGGAGCCGGGATAAGTGGGCGCGTTTCTCCCAGCGTGACGGTGTAGCCGTAGGCGTGGATTTCGAACGGCTGGGATGACATGCGCTGCGGTGGCGTTTGCACCGCCTCGATGAATGTCTGTTCAGACGGCCATTGGGACGATTCCTTCGCCGACAGCACGTCCACCTTCGGAACCGCGGGCCCGCGTGCGTTTGACGTGAGTCCGTCGCGGGAGAATGTCACCGGTCGCATTGCCGCGGTCGCCGCGCTTTCAAAATCGGCAAAGGTGCCGCCCTGCCGCCGGAACGTCATCGTGCAATAGCCAGAGGTCGGGCAGTTCGCTTCCTTGAAGACCCAGCCCTTACGCACCGATTCGTTGCTGCCGACTGCCGTAAGCAGGGCCGGCCCCAGTGCGGACGCACGCGGCAGCGAGCGGGAGAACGTGCTGCGCACGGCGGCCGCGTAGCGCTCCGCATACGTCGGAACGCGCGGCGGCGGTGGTGGCGGCGACAGCGCGTCCATCACCTTCGCGCCACCTACGATGGTCGCGCCCGTGATGAACAGCAGCGGAATCGCGGCCGGGATGGAGACCGGTACTTTCGTGACGCGGCCGGCCTTGCGGTTCCCGAGTAGTTCGCTCGCCTGAAACGGCTCATCGATGTCGCCGATCCGGTCTCCGGCGCCGAGGGTGTTGAGCACCAGGTTGCCTTTGAGACATTCCTGCTCGATCTCGAGACGTCGCGCCTGCGCGGTTTCCGGGGACAACACCTCATCGCTGCGCACCGCGCCCCGCACCACGAACACGGCGTGCACGCGCAAGCCATCCTGCAGCAGCACCAATGCCGCGGCCCGGTTCTTGATTCGGTCATGCAGTGCGACGCGTGCCGCGCCCGAATACAGTCGCGCGCCCTTGACGTCGGCCGATTCGGGCATCGCGAAGCCGCCGATCAGTTCATCGCCGACCTTGTACTCGACGAAATGCGTCGCGCCGAATGCGTCTGCGTAGCGGCGGCGCTCGGCCCGACCGCCTTTGACCGGATAGGCCCGCCAGTCGAGGCCGAAGACGAGCCGCGCGCGCTTGTCGGTCGGTAGGGGTTCCGTGATGTGCATCATCGCGTCACATCGACGGAACGACCGTCGCCTTCAGCATGATGATCTGGAACGTCTTCGACTTGTTCCATGACCCGGTGAGTCCGCCGATGCCCGCATTCGTCGTGCTGTCGGCGTGATCCGTCATCGCACCGTACAAGACAACCGTCTGCCCATCAGACAGCGCGATCGTCTGATCGTCCTTGGTGCCGATGGTGTGCGCCAGCTGGATCTGCTGCTGTGTCTGGCCCGAACCTACCCCCGCGCTGGTGAAGGGGCCGTTCAGCTTCGAACTGTCAGCCCAATACGCGAGCACGATCTGGTTGTGGTCGTTCACCGCCGGCAGCACGTTGACGAAGTCGCCCGTGGTGATCGTGCCCGGCGTCAAGCCCGGAACGCCACCCGACGTCGCGTTCAGCGTGCCGGCTGACGGCGACGTCGAGCGCAAGTAGTCGTCGCTCTGGAACGAGGCGACCGACACTGGCAGCCCGTTGAGCGTCATCTTGGTCATCGTGTTGTCCTGCACGGTGCGGCCGTACTTGTTCAGCGCATTGATCGCCGCGTTCGTGCCAGAGAACGGGGCGTCCGGGCGCAACACCGAGACGCCCACCGAGCCACCGCCCGTTGCCAGCGACGTGGGCGACGCGAAGCTGATCGCGTAGCGCGCGAGACCTGCGTGCATCGCGTTGAATACGACATCCGCGTTCGCGCCCGCCTCGCTGCCCTTGCTCAACGAAATCTGGATCGTGCGGACCGTGACCGCGACCTGCCGCGTGGAGATTGCGTTCTCGTGCTGCAACAGCTTGCCGACGTTGTCCGCAGCCTCTTTCGTGTCGTACACCATCACCAGGCGACTCTGCGGGTTCACGCTGACGCGGCCCATCGGCGACTTCAGCTTGTCGATCTCTGCGGTGATCGAGGCAATCTGATCGAAGTCGCCCTCGCGACCGGTCGAGGTCTGCGCAGAGAACGATCCGGTATTGCCGCCCGAACCGCCGCCGCCGCCGCCCGATTGATTACCGGTCGACGTGTCCATGCCTTTGCTCATCGTCGACTTGATCGAGACTTTGCCGGGGATCGCGGCAATCTGATACATCCGCGTCACGAATCGGGACACGTTGATTGACCCGCCATCGAACGACCAGTCCAGGCCGAGATCGGTGGTCATGTTGCGCATGTACAGGCCGACCTTGCCGGTGAAAGGCTGCCGATAGACAGGCTCTTCGGTCTTCGCTGCGATGTTGCGGGTCTGTGCCTTTCCGTCTCCCTGACCGGGCACCAGCGAATCACGCGGGACGAAGACGTCCGGGCTCAGATGAACCGGATATCCCGTCGCCGTCGAGATCAGCGTCGCGATCTGCCGGATGCCGAGGTTCGCTGGAAGCGTGACGCTTTTCTCGCGGAACACGGCCGGCAACGTGGCCTCATAGGCAAGCGGCACAAGCCGGTCGCCGAGGAACGCGGTCGGCACGTCTTCAACGAGGGCCATCGACTCCGGGCCCTTGGCCAGCGCGTCAGAAATCGTGCGGTGCGCGGCGTCGTAGCTGCTGTTCACGTCCTGCTGCGTCACGGCACAGCCCGACGCCAGCACCGTGGCCGCAACCGCCACGACGGATTTCAATGGGTGCATGCGCATGGTTCTCAGTCCTGGCAATTGCCCGCGCGCACGATCACGCGGATGACTTGATTGGTATGGCGGCACGCGCGCGTCGGCGTGCGCATGTGGTTCGTCGCCTTCATGACCTGTTGCAACACGGAAGTGAAGTCGCCCGTGAAGGTCGCGTTGAATTCCAGCGGCAAGTCGTCGTCGATCTTCCACGCGAGCTGCCAGCCCTGCTGCTGCAACCAACGATCGAGGGCGTCGCGCAGGTTCACGTCCTGCGGCGTCACGGAAAACGTCAGCGTGCTGGGCAGCGATGGTGTGCTCGCACCGGGCAAAACCACAGCGGCGACATCGGCCGAATCCGAGCCGGAAGCGGGCCCCACACTCGCCACGGACGCACTCGCAGGGGTGTTGACCGCCGCCGGCCCCTGCGGCGTGACCTTCGGAACGGAAGCGAGGATCTGCCACCCGTCGGGATCGACGGCTGCACGAACATTCACGGTCGTCACGACCAGGGTCGCGGCAACAAGGGCGCGCGTCAGCGCGCGGGATCGGTGGGTGATCAGCATGGTTATTGGCCCTGCATGAGGCGGCGGTAAATCGCGCTCGCATAGACGAGCTGCTTCGAAGGCGTGACTGCGTTGTACGCACCGACCGCCTTCCAGTTCGGCCCGAATTGCTTGATGTTCGCGGCGAGTATCCACGCGCCGACGTACGCGCTCACGCAGGCGTTGAACAGATGTTCGCGACGAATCCCGTAGTGCGCTAGCTTCGGCAGCCAGGACGAATTGATCTGCATCAGGCCAATGTCCTCGCTGCCATTGGAATTGCGGTTGATCGCGTCGGGGCGCATGCCAGACTCGTGCTGGGCGATTGTGCGCAGCAGCCGCGGATTCAGCCGGTGGTACGTGGCTGCGTCATCGATGCAGTCGGCGCGACACACCGCGGCTGCGCCAAACAGCACGCACGCGAGAATCGAACGAAGGCCGGTCACGATGCCGCCCCTCCCTTCGATTGCGCGACATGCGGTGCCGTTGCGGGCGCGGGAGACGGTGTCGCCGACGGCACCTCCAGATAGGTCACTTCGTGACGACGCTTAACGTTGACCGCATTGTCGTCAGCGGTGACGACGAACTGGTCGTCTGTGCCTTCGAACATGTAGTAGCGACCCTTCTGCTCCCCGATGCCGAGATGACGCGAGTCGGTCACGCCGACCTTCACGACGGATTCCGAGAATTTGAAGTACGTGCGCCCTTCCCGATCGAACACGGCTTCGAGCCGCGCACGGTTTGGCTGATCGAAGTCGTAGACGGTCTTCGCGTCGCGGCTGACTTCGACGCGATGGGACGCGTCAGCCACGACAATGCGCTCGGCGCGATCGATCGTCATCACGTTCGTCGTGGGATCCCAGCCCGGGTGCAATGACTTGCCGCCCGGGGTCACGAAGGTCACGTCCTTGCCCGGCCGCGCGGTGAATCGAATCTGCGTGTGCGTATCGTCGCCATCGCGAATCGCCTGCGCGCCGAACCGTTCGGCCAGCTGCGATACCGGCGCCGGCTGCGCAGAAGCGCTCGCGACGACCGCTTCCAGCCCAGCCTCGTCGGTCCGGCGCTCGCTCGCGGCATAGTTCAGTGCGGCGGACTTCGGCACGTCGCGATGCAACCGGATGTGGCGCGCACCGAAATCGACGTCGGCGTACAGACCGGTCTGCGTCAGCAGCCGATCGAGCGCCTGCAGCCAGTTCTCGCCGTCATGCGTGTCGAACGCCGCCACGTTCGTCAGATCGACGTCCTTTTGGGCGGCACCCGTCCACCCTTGCGGCACCAGCGCCTTCACGACGTTTGCCACGGGCGTTGACGTGTGCAGCGGGCGAACGGGCTCAAGCGCACCGCGCGTGCCGATAATCGTCAGCCGGTTGGTAAAACCGTCAAACCCGGCCGGCTGATCGTCGTGCAGCGCGGCGAGCGTGCCGGTGCCGCCGATGAACGTGTTCGCTTTCTTCCAGCGCGCGGTCGCCGCGCGCCCCGCCACCTTGTAGCCGATTGTCTGCGGCGTGCCGTCGACGACCACGTACGGTCCTTCGTTATGGCCGCCGTCGGCGGTGATGACCTGACCGGCGCGCGGCTGGATATACGTCTTTGCGCCGTCGTTGAAGATCAATGCCGGACGCTCGGCAATGCCGCCCATGATCTCGTAATCGAAATCGAACGGATCGGTGTTTGCTCCGTAGGCGATCCCATAGAAGAGTGCCGCGCATGCGTAAGCGAGGCGTGTGAGCGTGCGCTTCATCGGCGTGCCTCGATCATGGAGAGATGGCGCACGAATCGCGCGAGATAGGCACGACCCGGCGCCGGGTTCGCGCTGTGGTAATAGGCAATCGCCTTCTCCACGGAACCGGTGCGTTCGTAGTTTTCGTTCAGGATCTGCGCGGCCACACGCACATTGGTCGCCGGCGCGAGCGCATCCCAGGCGGAGGCGAAGCGCTTGCCGTGAAAGCACCAATTAATCTGCAACAAGCCGACGTCAAAATCGCACCGGCCCCGCGCGATCAGCATTTCGATCGCCTTGTAAGCGTCCATCCGGGATTTGAAGAACAGGCCCTGGCCGGCGACGTTGAGCGTCCACGGCCAGGGCCGGCCGTTGTAGGCCGATTCGTTCAAAGCGATGCCCGCCAGTACCTTCGGATCAACACTCGTTCGCAGTAGCTCGAACGGTGCCACGGCCGGCGCACATGCCCAGCCACCACGGCCTTCGGTCACGGCGGCTTGCGCGTCGTCCGACAGCACGGCGGGCTGCAACCAACCTCGATCGGCGAGCAGTTGCTCGAGCGAGACATCACGGCCGTCGATCGTCACGGTGATGCCCGTGTCCGGGGCGCTGCGCACCGGTTGCCCGACAAGGGGCGCCGCCCATTCGATGAACGGTTCGAGACCGCAGAAGAACACCGTCTTGCCAGGCAACGAGACAACCTCACGGGCCTTGCCGCTCGAGATCACGACGCTCACCGGGCTGATCACCTGCGAAATCGTGGTCGCTGCGTGCGCGCTCGCGACGCCGCACGCCAGCGATGCAATGAAAAGGAGTCGCTTCATCATGGGCGGTACGGCTCCAGGACCATGTCGCGATTGACTTTGAGCATGAAGTGACGCTCGCCCGGGTCGGACGTGATGGTGGGTGGGATGTTCTGGTAGCGGCCCAGCACGGATTGCGCGGTCTGCGCGGCGACCTGCCCAGCCGTACTGCCGACTTGGGTGACGCCGAGCGGGCCGGTGGTCGTGGAGCTATCGCCCCCATCGAAGCGACGTAGCAGGATGGCGGTCAGGAACGACGCCCCGTAGATCTTGAGGAAGTGGTTGTTGACATGCCCGGAGAACCCGGCGGCCCCATTGCCGTCAGCACCCTGCGCGCCGAAGAGCGGCACGTGCTTACCGTTCGGCAGGCGCATTTCAGCGCCGGCGACAAGGATCGACTCCTGACCGGGTTGTACGTCCGAGCTGTATGGCGCGGTAATGGTCGTGCCCCACGGGATCACGAGGCAGGTGCCGGTGAGGCTGTCATAGACATCGCGCTCGACGACGAGCGAAGCGGTACCGGGACGATCGGAGTTGAGCGCCTCCGCCGACAGCACGGGGATCTTGGCAGGCGGCGACAATGTACAGCCGCGCGACTGGCCCACGAAGCCGGTACGAGGAAAATCTCGACCGTTCTCGCTTTGCAAGGCGACGGTGTGCATGAACTCGTTATCGCGTTGCTGCGTCGTCATGGCGCCAGGCGCTTGCCCGCCCTTGGCGGCGGCCGTAGCCTGCGCGATCGCGGCGTTCGTCGCCGCCTCTTGCGCGGCCGCTTGCTGCAGCATCTGCTGCGGCGTCACAACACCGTTTGGCATTTGCTGTTGCTGCTGGGCATTGGCGGCCGGCGTTTTCAGGCCATCCTTGAAAATGGGCGAGGCGTAGATATTGTCCTCAGCCGTTTTCGCCTTCAGGTCCGTGTTGCCTTGATCCGGTACGAGCGAATCCGCCGAGAGATTCGGCTTCTTGTCGGCGACCGGCGCGGAAGCGGCACGCGCGGCCGCTTCGGAGGCTGCGCGTCGCGCAGCGGCCTGCTGATCGGCAATGATCTTGTCAACGTCTTCCGGACGATTGCTCTTGTCGATGCCCTCGGCCGCGCGCTCCTTCTTGAGCCGGAGCGCCTCTTCATCGGCCTTGCGACTGTCCTGCGTCTGGTAGTAGAAGCCGATCGCGCCAATTGCGATGGCGGCGATGCTGCCCACCGCGATCAGGGCGTTACGCGGTACCTTACCCTTGACGAGCGAGGCTTGTTCCGGCGACAACGTGTCGGTCTGTTTGGCCATGTTGCGCGCTCAGAAACCAAACAGGCCGCGGCGGCCACGCTTGATCGTGACCACTTCGCCCGCGCGCGTCAGCGTGATTTCATCCGCCAGCTGCTGGACAACGATGTACGGCCCACGCCGGATAAAGTTGGGGCTAACGATGTCGCCGCCCTCCCTTACCGTGGGCACCGCGAACGGCGCGTTCTGCGGCAAGCGAATCCAGACGAACCTGCCGTCGTCGAACACGGTCTCCGGCTTGATAGCGCCGGACCCGGACACGGTGTACTCGAAATTCAGCTTGTCGGGCGTCACGCCGATTGGGCCGGTGTCGGTTTGCGAAGCGACACCGGACAGGCTGCCTTCCGCGCCGTCACTGCCACCGACCTCGCGCGCACGGACTTTCGCCATCAGCGAATTCGGATAGTTGAAGCGCACTGACTGGTAGAACAGGCCGCCGACCGGCGACGACACGAGCGTCATGTCGTACTCGCGCATGTTGGTGGTCAAATGCAGCGTGTTCACGAGCCCCGGTTTGGTCGGCTTCACGAAAACGTGATTCGCTCCGTCGGTATCGATCATCCATTGGATGGAGTCACCGAGCGCGGGCTCGGCGGTCAGCACCTCGCCGCGCGCGAGCTCGATCGTTGTCACCTTGAGCGGTGCCGTCATGACGCGGAAGATCTGGTCGCGGCTGTACTGAAACACGGCCATGCGGGCATCGCCTGGCATGGTGATCGGATCGCTGCCCGAGTTGTATGGATTCACCGGACTCATTGGATCGCCGATGATCGTCGCAAGATCGGAGTTCGGGGTCGGCGGGGGCACTGGCGCCGCGGGCTTTGCAGCAAGAGCGCTGCCCGTCGCGATCATTGCGCACACGCCGCACGCAGCAAGGGTGCGGAGTCGTTTCATGCGGCGGTCTTCTGCAGTGTCCAGAACGGGTAATAGACACCGAACGGGTTGTTACCGAGCGCGTCCTCTTGGGTCGGCGCAACGATCTGGTAGCGCACCGTGAGCGCGTAACGCACAACTACGGGCTTGTCCGACGGCATCTGGGTGGTGGACGTGGTGAATTCGATGATTGCGGTGGAGTCCTCGAGGAGGGACACGTTGGTCACGCGGGACTCACGTACGAGCTTCGGATTCGTCGTGATTTGCTGGAACGGCGCGTCCTGCTTCAACCAGTCGGCAAACTGATTGCGCGCGTTGCCAGTCATCTGCTGCTTGACCGCGTTGATGTTCCTGGCCATGCGCGATGACTGGATGTCATCAGTCAACACCGGCTCGATCGTGAACCAGCGTTCGACGGTTTCGCGCAGGGCCTTCCGCTTTGCCTGGTCGTCTGGCTTATACGAGGTCAGTTGCGTCACGATGGGGTTGCCACCGGCATCTGACGAGACACCGTACGCCTTGACCACGGAAGGCGCCGGATTGCGCGTGTACACGGCCCCGCCCGCTACAATCGCAAGGAGGAAACAGAAGGTTTTCCAATGGTTGGCCTCCACGCGCAAGCGCGTGGACTGATCGAAGATGATCTGCTCAGGATCTTCGTTCGAATAGAAGCCGGGCGCAGGCGACAAGGCGACCTGTTTCTTGCTTCGCGGAAAGAGTCGGGGGAAACGCATCGCGGTTGTTCCAATTGGCTCGGGTCCATTGAAACAGCCGGAGAAACGATGCATCGCGGCAAAAGAGCCGCGATTTCACGCACCTTTCGAGCGGGCCTCGATCAGGCAGGAACGGCCGCCGGAAGAGTGCAACCGGTTGAGGGTCTTCAGCCGGAAAGCTCACGCAAAAGATGCTTCTTTTCGGCGCACGCTTGACGAGTATTCCGGTAGCGTCTTCTTCCCCCCACCGCCCGCGCTGAATAGACCCGCGTGTGGTGGAAATTGCTAGAATCACTCGCGGTTCTACGCGTTCTACGAAAAAACTCTACGCCTTTCCTTGAAATATCAGGTACTTGGGTGTATGTGACCCTCAACCGGTTAAAGGGCAATCTTGTCGACCAACCTTTCACCTGCCTCGGATTTGAACGTCGGAATCACGGTTACGACCGCGAGGCCCACGTCTGGTGATGATCTGGAGCGCTTTGTCAGCGAACACTCGAGGCTGCGCGAGCGCGGCGCCTCAGCGATCGAGCTGGGCCTGTTTTATCAACTCGGATTGACCCAAGGCGTGTGGCCGAATCAGGCGACCCTTGCCTGCTCCCTTGGCATCTCAAAGAGCTACGTGTCGACGGCAATTCGAGCAGCGAGGTTGCCGGACGAAATTGTCGCGGCAGTCGGCGGAAAAGCGCGAGTTTCGTTTCGGACCGCGGCGATGCTTGAGGACGTGATTCGCGCTGTTGGCGCGAACGTAGCTTGCTTGCGCGCATCGATAATTGGTAATGGCCGCGGACTCGATATTGGCGATGTCGTATCGTCAATCTCAACAGGTCGCCCGCCATTGGTAGCCGGGCGGAAGCTCTCAATCAAAGTGAGTCGGACTGGAAAGTTCATCAAGATCGAGTCGCCCAATATCGAAAGGTTGATAGCCAACTTGCCGGCCATCGAAGCCCTTTTAGGGATGTATCTGTGATTCCAGCTTAGGGCAAGGACACCGGCGCAAAGACGAGACGTGCCTTCCCGGTCGCGCGGAAACTCGACGTCAAGCAGCTCATCTTCGGTCGCGATGCGCTTGCGCGCTGGTACCAGCTGGATGTTTCGCGCGGTCCACAGGCTTGGCGTCGCCCTTATCGTAGCCCAGGTCGGGGGGTGTTCGCCGCCAAGCGCGCGCTCGAAGATGGCCTTCTTGAGGGCCGCGAGCTGCTCGCTGATCGTCGCCCGATCCAGCGTTCCGGGCACGAGTTGCTTGATGAGTTCCTGGTCCCGGTTCAAGCCCTTGCCCAGTTCAATCGTCACTTCTTCCTTGCGTTTGCGTGGCATAAAGTGGCTCCGTGGCCATCAGTTTATGCCCCACACACAAAGTTCTGGATAGGCTCACTGAGTTCGTTTTCACTGGAACGGAGACTGGAACAATTGGAGCCAACCTCTATCCCGCTCGAGCCCGCGAGCCCGGCCCTTTCGCTTTCGTCTTGGTCTTATTGAAAACGAATCGTGCGAAGTCACCTACGAGGTCGACGTCCCCAAGTACCGTTGCTTCATCGACGACGTCAGGATTCAACTTCAAACGTCGCAACATGATCTTTCCGCCAGATGATGATAGGTATGTGCGCAGCCATTCATCCTTCTGCTTCTGCTCCGCTGCATCGTACTGCGCTCGGCCAGCGCGCGCCTCTTCTCGCATGCGTTCTTGTGCACTTGATTCTTGAGCGGCAGTGTTAAGCGCAGCAACGGACTGTGCCTTGACCTTATCGTCGAATTCACGCTGCTCCACCAGCGCAAGAGTCTGTTGGACAGTGATCATTTCCCGTTCAGCATCAGAGACAACCCATCCTTCCTTCAATGCCTTCATGAAGAAGCCGGCCGGACTCTTGGACACTTTCCCGAGCTTCAGACTAAATCGAGTTCGCTCGATCGCTTGATGTAGACGATCGTCGGTATAGGTTCCTCGATTTGCACCGATCTGATTCAGTTGGTCACTCGACAGCCCGAACTCTTGCTTCAAGACTCGATAGATCTCTTGGGCTTCCTCATACGTGTGAAGCACGCGTTCAGCAACGTCCTTCCGAGCGATCCGAAAGCGTAACCTTCCGATCTTTCGAGATCCTGGTTCGTTTCTTGTTTCGTACTCCAACGTAATATCGGAAAGCTCGTTAATCTGCTTGACGGCGGGCTCTAACCAATCGCGCTTGAAGTACTTGAAGACTAGAGCGTTGGCGCCCATTTCCCCCTGCCAACCCCGAAGTTCGTCTAGTGTCAGCCAATCGGTGCTCCCCTCATCAGCAAACGGAAGGAGATGGTCATACATGACCCGCGCGTAGCTTAGAGTGAACAGGGATGTGATCCGCAGGCTCAGCCAATGAGACTTGCCGGGACCTCGGATGATCGAAATCAGGTCAGTTGGGACACGAAACTGAAATCGCCCCCCTTGGAAAGAAACTCGTCCGATAAGCTGCACTGAGCCGAAGGGCTTATCACCGTCCGGAGTCGGCGCCGTGGTCGCTTGAATCAATGCCTTTTGCGCTTCCGTGATGACCTGCTCGAGATGGGCATTGTTACGACTTGAATACCGCATCAACCATTTAAAGTAATCCAGTTCAACGTCGTACAGGTCGTGAACACGATCTTCCTGAGCAACGATAAAGTACGCAGCATCGATTAGACGGCGCGCCGAGACCCCAAGGTCCACGATGCGGATAAGGATGTTCTTTCGCGCGAACCCAACATCGGAGCGTGCTGCGTCAACCGCTAGTCCTTCGGCAGTGGCATCTTCGAATAACGCCAACGCCAGTTGCCTCGACGTGGCAAGTTGCCCTACTTCGGCCATTCGGTTGTCGCTCCGTGTCGGTTGTGATGTTGGCCGGTAGGTTATGCGGGCTATAGTGACCTGTCAACACAGATCACCTCACCTTCCCTGCGAACTCGCCACAACATCCCTCACCTCAATCGATAATTCACCTCACCTTTCAGCCCAAACACCTCACCTTCCGCGCCTTTTTACCTCACCTTTGTGGGGAAATGATCACACCTCTCGTATCAATCCACAGCACCATCGGCACAATCCATCTCACCTTTCAGCGGTTAAGTATTTGATTTCAATAGGATCAGCTTCCCCTGTGGGTTGTTGGTTGGTTTATGTCTTAGATAAAAACAAGCCACAGCTGCGCTTAAGGTGTCTCGAAAAACAACGGCGATGCCGCACGAACCCTAGTGCTCCGCACCAAAAATACGACCGCCAGGCCGTTCAAGGAGGCGCTGTCCAGTGTCTAACTATCAAAACGGCGACCGTGCGGCGTCGTGAAAGGTGAGGTTTTTTGTGTAGCTCTGTCTGAAGGGATGGACAGCAGCATCCGGTGTCAATCTCAAGGTGAGGTGTTTTGTGCAGCCGCCGAGCGCGAGCTGCGCACGCGAACGCTTGCCGCCCGGCGGTCCGAAGGCGCACGGATGCGGCTCAGGTGGGCGCCAACACAGCGCGACGTAGTATCGCCGCTAGTTTTTTACCAACGCCCCTTTGATGCTTGAAGACGAATTCACTGGCCATCGTAGGATCTACCGCGTATTCTACGGTTTTGCGAGAATGCGCATCAAAACCGTAGAAATCTTCTCTTTCCGTTTATCGCGGAGGTTCTAGACACAATGAAATTAAGTGAGCTGCCCGAAATTGACCGACGTGTGAATCTTCCCAGGCTCGGCGAGTTTGCTGATCGACTGGCGGTGATGACGAACGAGCTGCGTGATCAAATTCTCGCACCGCGACCGCGAAAAACTGCGCCAGTCTTCACGACATCGGAACTTGCCGAACTTTGCGGAATCGATCGCGCGAAAGTCCACTATGAAGCGTCAAAGGAAGGCGGAACCTTACCGCCGGGCGTGGCCAATGGGACTGGGCGGACCCGGCTCTTCTCGCTCGCTGAGGTGCGAACGTGGGTTCAGCAGGTATCTGATATTTATCAAACACCCCTCGTAACAGGTACGCGTGATCATGAAGGGAAAGTGTTGACCATCGCAAACTTCAAGGGCGGCTCAACAAAGACGACGATGACCATGTGTATTGCACAAGGTTTGAGTCTTCGCGGTCGAAAGGTACTGGTGATCGATCTCGATCCTCAGGCATCTCTTTCGGAGCTCTGCGGCCTTTATGCAGAGAAAGATGTGACCGAAGACGATACCGTTCTTCCGTACATCTTTGACCAAAATGTCGAGGGGGGACTTGGAGCAGTAATTCAGTCAACCTATTGGGATGGGATCGATCTCATTCCAGCACATAACTTTCTGCACCACGCGGAATACTTTCTTCCCGCCATGCAGAAGTCGAAGCCGAACTATCAGTTCTGGTCTGTTCTTCGACAAGGTCTTGAGCCACTTCGAAAGCATTACGACTACATTGTGCTCGATACAGCACCGTCGCTGTCGTACATGACCTTGAATGGGTTGATGGCGGCGGACTCGATGGTGATGCCGCTGGTCCCAGAGAGTCTGGATTTCATTTCATCAGTGTCGTTCTGGTCGTTGTTCGCGGACGTTGCGCAGGGCTTTGCGGCGCACGAGGTCGAGAAGACATATGACTTCATTTCCGTTGTCCTTTCGAAGGTCGACTACGGTGTTACATCTTCGGCCCCCGTCGTACGGTCGTGGGCGCAGCGCGCTTATGGCGACTGGTTGCACACGACAGAGATTCCGGCCAGCTCGGTGATGAGTAACGGAGCTTTGGCATTCTCAACGGTGTTCGATCTCAGTCGGTCGGACAGCGTGGCCAAGACGGTTGCGAGAGTCCGACAACCTTTGATGGACTATTGCCGTTGGATTGACGATTCGTATGTGGAGGAATGGAGGAAAGGGAAATGAGCAGCATTCGCGAAAAAATGATGGCGAAGACCGCGGAGCTGCGTTCCGCGAAGGATATTGACCTGAGTCCGGACCGGAAGCCAACTGCTCCACGGACCGGGCCGGGAATGGCAAGCGCGCTTGCCACCGCACAGGATCGGATCGCCGAGCTAGAGAAGGCAGCCGCGGCGGCCGCGTCAACGGAGGTGCCGGTGGCGAATATTCGCCCGAATCCGTGGCAACCGCGTCGGGTGTTCAATGAGGCGAAGTTGAACGAGCTGGCCTCCAGCATTCGCGCGAGCGGCCTGATTCAACCGATCGTTGTCCGGCCGGTTTCAGACGGCTACGAGATCGTTGCAGGTGAGCGCCGGTGGCGCGCTCACAGACTTATTGGGAAGGAGTCAATCAGGGTCGTCCAGGTCGAGATTTCGGATCAAGACATGGCAATGTTGGCGCTGGCCGAGAATATCGTTCGTGATGGCCTGAGCGACTATGAAATTTCGTTGTCGATTCGGCAGACGGAGAAGGAGTTTCCGAACCGGACCCAGATGGCCTCCGCACTCGGTATGGCACGGTCGGACCTCTATCGTCTCTTGTCGTTTGCCGACCTCCCAGAATTCATCATTAAGGATCTCGACCTTCAACCGAACCTTCTTGGCGCGACGGCAGCGGAGACCGTCGTATCAGTTCTGAAGAAGCATGGTGATGTCGCTGTCGCAGCCGCAAAGACCCACTGGCCTGACGTCGTTTCCGGAGAGTTGGATCAGTCTAAGTTCGGGCGGAATTTAAAGCAAGCGGTAGAGAGTGGCAGCAAGCCGGCTTCGGTACGTGATCGGAACATCGAGAAGATTTTTGCCGGCAAGAATCAGGCAGGATCCGTTACCAAAGATTCCAGTGGCTTTACCGTGAAGATCAGGCCCGGGATGCTAGATGCTCAGCAGGAGGAGCGGATTCGAAGTTTGCTTGCAGAGCTATTCGGTACGGCAAACTAACCCCCAGTACAGAAACCCGCCAAGTGCGGGTTTTTTCGCCCCCATCTTTTTGAGCGCGATCGCTGAGTCTGGCGTCTGTCCCAAGTTGGGACAGACGCGATGGATTCCGCGATCCGCCCGGTGTGTCCCAACTTGGGACAGGACGCGCCAGAGCAACATTGGTGATCGAACTCTATCGGCGAACGCCAGAACCGCTTGTGCCCCGGCCTTATATACTGAGATTGCGCTAGGCGCCCACAAATGGCGCGTGGCCGACGAACGTCTCGAAGGCGCAGACTGTCGGGGAGATCGAGAGCGGCCAGTGCGAATGGTCGGGGGTTATCTGGGACTTCGTAACGCTTGCCAGGTGATCTAGGACTTAATCTGGAGAAGTTATTGGCCTGCGAGACCGCGTCGTCGTCGGATTTTCTACCGCGCCACACATGGTCACCCAACCGCGTGGCTCTCGGTACTTGGTCACCTTCGTTGGTTACGCAAGCGTCCCTCGCCAGAAACTAGGCGCGTGTTCAACCCACAGCCATGTCACGGTGCCAATAACCTTAGTCCCTCACCCGCCTGAGGAAGGTCTCGGCCTCCCGGTATTGGCGGCCAAGCTCCGCAGTCGCGTAGATCGATGTGGTGTCGAGCGAATCGTGACCGGCAAAGTTCCGCGCACTCACGAGACTCATCCCATTCGCGAGCGCATGCGACACGAATGTGTGTCGCAGCCAGTGCGGGCTGGCTGCGCTGAAGGCGAGCGCGTGCGGTGAATCCTCGCGCAGCGCGTCGGCAGTCGCCATCGCGAAAAACTGCTTGATCGCCTTGTAGATCTGCACCGGATGGTTCGGCCCGGCTTGCCGCGCGCGCGCCGCGAGTTCAGGCGCCGGATCGGATTTGCTTGCCTTCGCCGCGCGCCGGATTTTGCCGATCTCAGCATTCGACAGCAGCGCCGGGATCAATGGGGTGGCGGGCGGGCAGGCGAGGGGATCGCGCGGCAGGCCGCGCGATTCAAGGTGGTCGCCCATCAAGTCCAGCACCGCCGGCACCAGCGGCACGAAGCGTTCCTTCGCACGCTTGCCAACCACGCGCAGCAACCGGATCGTGCCCAGATCGAGGCCGGCGTAGCGCTCCTGCACGTCATCCGTGAATGCCCCGCACACCTCGGCGCGCCGCAGCCCGGTGCTGTACGCAAAGCTCAGCACGAAGCGCATGCATGTCGCCGCGGCCGTGTCCGGCATTGCGTCGAGGACGCGCATCGCGAAGCGCCAGGCGTCGGAGGTCAAGCCGCGCTCGATCTGCAGACGAGATTTCGCGGCCACGCGCCGCTCGTTGCCGGCGGCGTCGTGCGTCGATCCGGTGAACACGCGCACCTTCGCGAACGCGTTGTGATCCAGGTACTGCGCATCGACCAGCACGCCGAAAAACTTCTTGAGCGCGGACAGGGCGTCCTGCCGGCTCTTGACCGATAGCGGCCCGCGGAACGGCCGCCAGCCCAGATCGCCGCGATGCGCGGTGCCCGTCATGACCCATTGGCTGGCCGGCTGCGGATCGATCAGGAAGCCGTTGATGTAGTCGCGCGCATCATCGGTGTCGAGGCTCGATAGCGCCTTGCGCTTCACGAAGATCGCCCAGAGCAGCAGCCGCTCGGCTTCGGTGCGGTAGCGCCGGCGCGTATGCGGGTTCTCGTAGTCGGCGAGCCAGAAATCGATTGCCTCGCGGTCGTTGTTGCCGCGGCTGTTGTTCCTGACGAGATTGCGGTGTGTGCCATGCGAACCGTCCAGCTCGGGCGGCAGCAAGAAGCGCTCGAGCGGCACGATCGCGGTGACGGGACCGGCTGCGGCCAGCGGCGGGCCCGCCAGCGTGCGCTCGGACGGGTGAATTTGCACGCCGGTGGCCAGCTGCAGGCCGGCGACCACCCCGTAGTGCGCCGGCCACGCGGTGATGCGGCGCGCGCCGACTTCGCCCAGACGTGGCACGCGTCGGTACCAGCGGTAGCCGACCGCGTTGATCGTCTCGACCAGCTTGCCGATCGTGGTGAGGCCGACGTCGGCGAGACGCAACGCGACGGCGGTATCGAACCAGCCGAGCACGTGGTACTCGGGACGGCGGATCCTCGGCCACCGGGCGCGCGAGTGTGTCCAGCGCCACCGTCTGCCGGGCGCGCAGGGGGTGCGCTGCTGCCGACGCAAGGCCGCGCCGGTATCGGCGCCGGCGTGCCGGGCGGCGAACAGGTCGAGCAGTTCCTTCGCTGTATAGAAGCCGTCCGAATCGTGCTCGGCGGCGAAATCCTCCAGCGGCGGCGCGGCGCGCGCCGGTCGGATCGCGAGCAGCCGGGTGGTCGCGAATCTTTCCGCTTGCGTGCCGCCACGACGAACGATGTGACCAGCAAGCTACGCGTCGAGGTGGCCGTGCGAGCGTTGCGGCCGAACTCAAGGTACTGATCCGCCAGATCGAAGTGAAAGCGGAAGCACTGACCGAGGGCCACCCCATGTCTCGCCATAGAGGCGCAGCGATTTTTCCTTCGGCTTGGTTGGCGGCGAAAGTCGGAAATTACGCAGACAAGCGGATTGTGCCGCAAGCTGCGCGTATCGAAGTAGCCGACCGCCTCGGTAGCGGCCGGCATGAAGCGCACGAAGCATTGCGCCGAGACTCTAGCGACCAAGTGCAACAAGTGACTGTTCACGAGTTGGCGCGAGCGCCGCGTTGGGTGATGGCGTACGTGAAGGTGCCGCTCCGAGCGGCGCGAGTCCGTGCTTTGGGCGAAGGTGAGTACGACGCGAATGCAAGGCTGCTGTACTTGGCTCGCCGAGCTCTTTCTGAGGCACCAGCGCGTTCGTTGCGATCCGGAGACCTTCCGATAATCCTATTCAATAAGGTCGGATAACGCAACTAACCGTCTCGTCTGCGTGTCCACGCTTTGCGCCTATACCCGCACAAGACAACGTTCGCAGACTGTTGGCCCGATGGGGCGGGGCGAATATCGTGCGCGTGGGCTCTATTGGAAGATGACGTGCGTCCGCACCTCAGCTCGTGAGCCTGCGGAGTATCGGGCGGAGCATGGTCCGTCAGTTACTGCTCAGTTGGTGGGAGGTCTATCAAACACTCTTCCACAGGCGTCGGTTGAAGGGAAAGTTGGAGCACTTTCAGATGGCCAGTGGTTGGCGAGGCGAGCGTTCACATTGGTGCCGTCACAACTTTCGCTACTGTTGGCCGCGAAGCGAAAGTCAGAAATACCGATTGCCGGAAGAGGAAGTGGGAAATGTCACGAACCACGAGCTTCGACCGGCAGCGGTCCCGTGAAACACAGGAGATGAATTGTCACAATGCCGGAATTCAACTCCAGCAAGGGATTGCGGCGATTTGAAGGGTCCTTTCCTCTGTTGTTTCACGACGTGGCGGCCGCGCCTACAAAAGATGCTCTCGTGAGAGGCCCGTGTAGATTTTCATCGCCACGAAGGCGATGAGATGTATCAAACGATACGTATTTTGTAGTGGTGATAATCGCGCAATCGCGCGCACGTTCGACCGTGACGCGGTTAGAGCAGGATCGCCGGGTCCGTTCGTATTTCAAACATGGTTATTGGGCAAAACCGGAACCTTAGCGATAATCGCACCGCGTTTCGTGCGAGCGGTCAACAGCAGCCGTCCATACAGCGCACACCGATATGATTCGTCAGTTGCTCCTTTCCTCCCCGTCCTTCCGGACGGGGAGGAAAGGAGCGCCGTTGTTTGACAGCGGCATTCCAACGTTAAAATGGCCGGCATGATCCTTGTCTATCGCTACCGTGTGAAATCGCTCAACGGACTGCTTAACAAGCAGAGCCGTGCGGTGAACTACGTGTGGAACTTCTGCAACGACACGCAGAAGCACGCGCTCACGTGGGGCAAGAAGTGGCCTACAGGATTCGACCTGAACGTGCTGACGACCGGCAGCAGCAAGGAACTCGGTATTCACTCCGGCACGGTCAACGCGACGTGCGAGCAATACGCGAAGTCGCGCAGCCAGCACCGTCGCCCGTACCTGCGTTATCGCGGCAGGAAGTCGCTCGGCTGGGTGCCGCTGAAGGGCCGAGACCTGAAGCGCGAAGGCGATGCGTTTCGCTTTTCCGGCAATACCTTTCGCGTGTTCAACAGCCGGGCGCTTCCCGAAGGCAAGATCAAGGACGGCACCAACTTTGCGCAGGATGCACGCGGCAACTGGTTCCTCAACATCGTGATCGAGATGCCCGATGTTCTGGCCCGCCCAATCCGTTCCGGCGTCGGCATCGATCTCGGCCTGAAAGACTTCGCCACACTTTCGAC
>NZ_ML058613.1 GCF_003635165.1 Burkholderia sp. Nafp2/4-1b
GTAGATCTGGATCGACAGCAGCGACAGCACCGCGATCGACGCCATCATCAGCCGCGCGGGCTTCCAGCGCCAGCCGAGCACGACAAGCGCCGGCACCGTGCCGATCATCACCGCCTTGTCGTAGTAATTCATGTGCTCGTTGTAATGCACGAACGCATAGCCCGCGCCGACCACGAGGGCCAGGGCGAACAGCCAGTCGATGATCGACAGGCGGGCGAGGAACGGACGATCGTCGAACAACGGCGCCGGATTCGGGGCCTGCACCGGCCGCGAATGGGAAGAGGAAGCTTGCGTGAGATCCATGATGTTACCGGGTGGAATTCTCGGAATCAGAACCGCCGCCGGCAGGCGGGCGGGCAGTCGCTGCCGCACCGGCCGGCGCGGCATCGCGCGGTGTGGCGCGCAAGGCGGCGCCGGCCGCGTCGCGCGTCTGCACGAATTCTTTCTCGAAATCGAAGGTCTTGCGGGCCGTGGACATCGCCATCACCACTTCGACGTTCGGGCCGGCATCCTTGAGCCAGAACCACAGGCGGCGCTCGCGCACATAGAACATCGAGAAGATGCCGGCGACCAACAGCAGGCTGCCAAGATACACCAGATTCTTGCCGGGCGCGCGCGTCAACTGAAATACCGAAGCTTGCACCTGCTTGAAGGAGTCAAGCTGCAAATAGACCGGCGATCCATACAAGAAGCTGTCGGATAGCGCATTGATCGCGTTCTGCACGAAGCGGATCGTGTCGGTGCCCTGCTGGGCGGCCGGCTCCCCGGCGCGCTCGCGCGCGATCTGCCAGACTTCCCACATCGAACCCTCGAGCATGCGCAGCAGCAGGCTGGCCGCCTTTTCCTGCTCGGCCTTCGGCACCGAACGGTCGATGAAGGTCGCCACGGCCTGGAAGCCGCCGATCGGTTGGCCGTCGGCGCCGCGGCCGACGCTGTCGTCACCTGCAGCAAAGAGGGTCAATACCTTGAACGCGCTGTCCTGCAGCCGGCTGCGCAGCGCCGCTTCGGTCGTCGGCAGCGAGCGTTGCGCGAAACGCGCGGCGGCGTCGGCACGCACGGCCGGATCCTCGAGCGCCGCGCGCACGCGCATCCATTCGCCGATCGAGTCCTGGCTGTCGGCCGGAATGCGCATGTAGCGGAACGGATCGTTCGGGCTCGCGCGCACGCCGGCGAGGAACACGCGCGCGCCGCCCATGTCGACCGGCAGCATGTAGTTGTTGAACTCGCGCGCCTGGCCGTCCTTGCCGCGAATCTTGTACTGCACCGACGGGCCGACGTTGTGGAGCTGCATCGGCTTCGACGTCTTCGCGCCCGAACCGAGCCGCTCGTCGAACACTTCCTTCAGCGAGTCCGTCTTCGCGACGCCGCGCACGTCCGCCTTGCCGCTCGCATCGGCCATGTTCTCGACGTTGATCGCACGGAAGTCGGAGAACTCGATCGTGTCGCCGTCGCTGCCCGGCATCTGCAGCGGCGCCGTACTGCCGATCGTGCCCTTCACCGCGAAGGTCTTCGCGTTGTCGCCCGTCATCGGGTAGGCCGTCATCTGCATCTGCGAGCCGCCGTCCTGGAAGCTCGACTGGTAGATCGACACGCCCTTGTACGTGAACGGCTTGTTGACCTCGACGCGCGCCGGGATCTTCTGCCCCGTCTCGCGATCGATCACGACGATGTCGCTCGCGAACAGCTTCGGCATCCCGGTCGTGTAGTAGTCGACGATGAACTTGTTCAGCTGGATCGAGAACGGCAGGTCCTGGATCAGCGAGCCGCTCGGCTGGTTAAGGATCGCGGTCGACACGAACTGGCCTTCCGGCACCCACGCGTAGCCGCGGAACGTCGGGTTGGACGTGGACAACCGATGGTCGGGCGAGATCTCGCTGATGGTCGCGCTCGTGTTGACCGGGCTCTTGCCGAACATCCACATCTGGAATTTGATCGGCAGGTTGCTGTCGAGCAGGCCGCCGATACAGATCACGACGATCGCGAGGTGCGCGGAGATGTAACCCCACTTCGTCAGCGCGCCGCGCTTCGCGGAAATCAGCGTCGCGCCGTCGGTTTCGCGCACGACGTGCTTGTAGCCGGCCTTGCCGACGAACGTCGCGAGCGTGGCCGCGACGTTCGCGCGCGTGCCCGGCGCCGTGTATTCTGCCTTGTGATGGAACGCGCGCAGGCTGCCTTCGCGGACCTTGTCCTTCCAGCTCTTCGCGTCTGCCAGCATCTTCGGCGCGTTACGGATCACGCACAGCGAGATCGACACGACGAGGAAGATCAGGATCAGCATGAACCACCACGCGCTGTACACGTTGTACAGGCTCAGCGAGCGGAAGATGTCCGCCCAGAACGGCCCGAACTGGTTCACATAGTTCGGATACGGGTCGTCCTGGGTCAGGACCGTGCCGATGATGCTCGCGATCGACAGCACCACCAGCAGCGCGATCGCGAAGCGCATCGAGCTCACCAGCTCGACCGCGCGCTTGGACACACTCTGCCCCGACTTCGACTGCAACCCCGACGTGGTAACGCTCATTCAAACTCCACTGACAACAAAAAAGGGCAAGGCGGCCGCACTCGTGCGGCGCCCCACCCTTTTCTTGTTCTGACTCCGGCCGCCCTTCGGGCGCCCGGTCATTCCATTCGCGACGGTCCGTTCAACGCAGCCCCGCGATGTAATCCGCGACGGCCTTGATCTCGTTGTCCGACAGACGCGATGCGATCTGATGCATCGCCTCGTTGTTGTTACGCGCACCGACACCTTGCTGGAACGCGGTCAACTGGGCCACCGTGTAATCGGCCCACTGCCCCGACAGACGCGGGTACTGGACCGGCAACCCCTGCCCCGTGGGCCCGTGGCAGCTCGCGCAGGCGGGTACACCTTTTTCCGCGATGCCGCCGCGATAGATCTTCTGGCCGATCGGCACGGTCGCCGCATCGCGTGCGGTGCCGAGCTTCGTCGTCTGTGAGCCGTAATACGCGGCGACGTTGCGCATGTCGTCCGCACTCAACGCGCTCGCGAACCCGACCATCACCGGATTGGTCCGCGCCGGCCCCTTCGCGCCGGGCTGGGCCTTGAAGTCGTTCAACTGCTTGACCAGATATTCGGGATGCTGGCCGGCGAGCTTCGGGAAACTGCCCGACGCGCTGTTGCCGTCGGCGCCGTGACACGACGCGCAAACCTGCCCGGCAATCGCCTTGCCGCGGTCGAGATCCGCCTTCTTGGCCGCATCCGCCGCGCTTGCCTCCGCTACGAAACCTACGAACCCTGCTGCAACCTGAAGCACCATCAGAGACTTGCACAGTCGATTCATTCGCACACCCTGTTTCGTCTTGTGGGAATTTGAGGTTCTGCAAAAAACGACGTCGACCAGTCTACCGCAGAAGCTGCATAAAAGCGCGAGGCAGGCGCCCGCAGCCCTTCGGCAAAACCGCCGTATTGTACAATATCGCGCTGAAAGCTCCCGCGCCTATCGGGGCTACCCCGCCTCCACCCAGCGGCTCGCGCCGCCCCGTCCCACCGGTTTCCCCATGGCCTTTTTGCTCCATCAAGCCCGCTTCTACACGACCGTCAACCATTTGCGCGACCTGCCGCCGACGGTGCAACCGGAAATCGCGTTCGCGGGCCGCTCGAATGCCGGCAAATCGACGGCGATCAACGTGCTGTGCAACCAGAAGCGGCTCGCGTTCGCGTCCAAGACGCCCGGCCGCACGCAGCACATCAACTATTTCTCCGTCGGCCCGGCCGACGAGCCCGTCGCGAACCTCGTCGACCTGCCCGGCTACGGCTATGCGGAAGTGCCGGGGGCCGCGAAGGCCCACTGGGAAATGCTGCTGTCGTCCTATCTCGCGACCCGTTCGCAGCTGTGCGGGCTGATCCTGATGATGGATTCGCGCCGTCCGCTGACCGACCTCGATCGCCGGATGATCGAGTGGTTTGCCCCGACCGGCAAGCCGATCCACACGCTGCTGACGAAGTGCGACAAATTGACGCGCCAGGAAAGCATCAACGCGCTGCGGAACACGCAAAAGGGGCTCGACGCGTATCGCGACCAGGGCGTGAAGGGCAAGCTGACCGTCCAGCTGTTCTCGGCGCTGAAGCGCACGGGGCTCGACGACGCGCACGTGCTGATCGAGAGCTGGCTGCGGCCTTCCGTCGCCGACGAAAACAGCGAGCCTGTAGCAAAATGAGCGGGCAACGTGCGGCCGGGATCGGCCGTGCGCACCTGACGGCACCTGTGGATTCGGCCGGCACATAAAAAAACCCGCCGTTTGAACGGCGGGTCAAACAGCCTAATCGAATAACGACAGGCACCCGCTCAGGGAGGAGAAGCGGGGAGCAACACGCGACGCGTGCCGCTCGATCGCTATCATATACCAACGATCTCGAAAATGACCTAAGGGTTCCGTAAGGTCCTTCTTGCCCTGATTTCTGCCAAATCGCCATGAGCTTCCATCCGCTTCATCGTCCGCGCCGGATGCGCCGCGACGACTTCTCCCGCCGCCTGATGCGCGAAAACCGCCTGACCACCGACGACCTGATCTATCCGGTGTTCGTCGTCGACGGCACCAACGAACGCCAGAGCGTCCCGTCGATGCCCGGCGTCGAGCGCGTGTCGGTCGATCTGCTGATGCATGTCGCCGAGCAGTGCGTCGAGCTCGGCGTACCCGTGCTGTCGCTGTTCCCGGCCATCGAGCCGTCGCTGAAGACGCCCGACGGCCGCGAAGCGGCCAATCCGGAAGGCCTGATTCCGCGCGCGGTGCGCGAACTGAAAAAGCGTTTCCCCGAACTCGGCGTGCTGACCGACGTCGCGCTCGACCCGTACACGAGCCACGGCCAGGACGGCGTGCTCGATGAAAACGGCTACGTGATCAACGACGACACGATCGAGATCCTGGTCGACCAGGCACGTGCGCAGGCGGAAGCCGGCGTCGACATCGTCGCGCCGTCGGACATGATGGACGGCCGCATCGGCGCGGTTCGCGAAATGCTGGAAAGCGACGGCCACATCCATACGCGCATCATGGCCTACTCGGCCAAGTTCGCGTCGGCGTTCTACGGCCCGTTCCGCGATGCGGTCGGCTCGGCGTCGAACCTGGGCAAGGGCAACAAGATGACCTACCAGATGGATCCGGCGAACAGCGACGAAGCGCTGCGCGAAGTGCGCCTCGACATCGACGAAGGCGCCGACATGGTGATGGTCAAGCCCGGCATGCCGTATCTCGACATCGTGCGTCGCGTGAAGGACGAGTTCCGCTTCCCGACCTACGTGTACCAGGTGAGCGGCGAATACGCGATGCTGAAGGCCGCCGCGATGAACGGCTGGCTCGACCACGACAAGGTCGTGCTCGAATCGCTGCTCGCTTTCAAGCGCGCGGGCGCCGACGGCGTGCTCACGTACTTCGCGCTCGACGCCGCCCGTTTGCTGAAAGCGCAACGCTAAGCCGCGGGGCAGCAGGCATCAACAAAAACGGCGGGACACTTCGGTGTCCCGCCGTTTTTTTATCGGCATCCGTGGCCCGTGGCGTGGCCGGTCAAGCTACACCGTCGGTACCGCCGCGCGATCGAGACTGCGCAGGAACGTCTCGGCCGCCTGATAGCCGACCACGCGGCCGATCTCGTTGCCGTTGCGATCGAAGAAGATGATCCCCGGCGGGCCGAACAGGTTGAAGCGCTTGAGCAGCGCCTGGTCGTCCGGATTGTTCGCGGTGACGTCCGCACGCACGAGGTGAAGCCGCGCGAGGCGCGCCTGCACGCGTGAATCGGTGAACGTCAGATGCTCCATCTCCTTGCAGCTCACGCACCAGTCGGCGTAGAAGTCGAGCATCACGGGCTGGCCCGACGTCTTCAGCAGCGTGTCGAGTTCGCCGCTCGAGCGCACCGACGCGAACGCGGGGCCCGCCTGTCCCGGCGCCGCATCGCCCGACGCCACCGTACGTGCCGCGAGAATGGCCAGCGGCTTCACGGGGTCGTTGGACCCCGCCGCGAGACCGACGAGGAGCGTCGCCGCCCAGATCGCGAGTGCAGCGCCAAGGCCCCGGCCGAGCCGGCGCCAGATCGACGCGGCGCCGGCATGCGGCGTGAACAGGCCGAGCGCCGCGGCCGCGACGAGCAGCCACAACGCGGCGAGCACCATCTTCAGGCCGCCCGCGAGCACCGGCCACACGATCCACAGCGCGGCGGCGAGCAGCACGATGCCGAAGAACACCTTCACGCCGTCCATCCATGCGCCCGCGCGCGGCAGCACCGTGCCGGCGCCGATGCCGACGACGAGCAGCGGCACGCCGAGCCCCAGCCCCATCGCGAACAGCGCACCGCCGCCGAGCAGCGCGTTGCCGGTATGTGCAATGAACGCAAGGACCGCGAACAGCGGCGCCGTCATGCATGCGCCGACGACCAGCGCCGACAGTGCGCCCATCGCGGCGACCGCGACGAAGTGGCCGCCCCGGCGCGCGCTCGACGCTTCGGCCGCGCCGTTCTGCCAGCGCTCGGGTAGCGCGATGTCCTTGCCGGAGATCAGCGATATCGCGAATGCCGTGAGCAGCACGCCGAACGCGCCGAGCACCCACGGGTTCTGCAGCCATGCGCCGAGGCTCTGACCGACGAGCGCGGCAGCGATGCCGAGCACCGTATAAACGAGCGCCATACCGACCACGTAGGTCAGCGACAGCGCGAAGCCGCGCGCATGCGTTGCGCGCGTTCCCTGACCGATGATGATCGCGGACACGATCGGAATCATCGGATACGAACACGGCAGGAGACTCAGCACGACGCCCGCGACGAAATACAGCGCGACGATCGTGAAGAATCCGTGCCCCTCGAGCAGCGACTGCGCGAAATCCGCGCTCGTGACCTTGTCGAACCAGCTGCCCGACCCCGCGGTGCTGTCGGCCGGCGCGGCTGCGCCGAGCGCCGCGCCATCGATCTTCACGACGTGCTCGGCCGGCGGATAGCAAATTCCTTCGTCGGCGCACCCCTGGGACGTCACCGCGAGCTCGAACGGCCCCGCGGCCTGCTTGACCGGCACGTGAATCACGACTTCGTCGCGATAGGTTTCGACTTCCTTCTGGAACGTCTGGTCGAACTTCACATGGCCGGCGGGAAATTGCGGGTCGCCGAGCGTCGCCTGGCCGCTCTTCACCGCGAACGCGAACCGCTCGCGGTACAGGTAGTAGCCGTGGGCGACCTTGAAGCGGACGTCCACCTGCCCGGGCGATTCGCTCGCGCTGAACTTGAACGCCACCGACGGATCGAGGAAATCGTCGGCCGCGCGCGCGAGCGACGGGCCGCCCAGCACGACCATGAGCGACAACAGGACTGCGAGGAGCCGCAACGCGCGCACGCGCACGGAAAGCGCCATACCGTTAAACATGAAATAAACGTTGAGTTTCGCTGGTCACCCACTGGCCGTACGCAGCCGAGGCCGCGGCCTGCCACGAGACGATTTCCGGCGTCTCGTATGGATGATGCGCGAGAATAAATCGCTCCAGTTCGAGCGAGCGCACGGGGCTCGTCTTGAACAGCAACTGGATCTCGTCGGCCGTTTCGACCTTGCCCTGCCAGTGGTAGCGCGACTTGATCGCGCCGAGCTCGGACACGCACGCGGCCAGCCGCGCATCGAGCGCGCCGCTGGCGAGCGCTTCAGCCGTCGCCGCATCGGGCACCGTCGTCAGCATCAACACCACCACCATACGCGCCCTCCTGGCTGGCTTTACCGGCTTTCGCCGCTGCCGACGCCGCCCATCAGAGGAAAGGCCCAAGTCGACAGTTCCGTATCGTAGCGCAGCGCGCGCGACACTGCCGGCAGCGGCCTGCGACAATCGATCGCAGCCGGGGCGGCGCCACAAACAAAAAGGGCCAAGCAATTGCTTGGCCCCTTTCAGATACTGCTGCGTACCGGAAGCTTACTCAGCTTCTTGCACGTTTTCCGTTTCGTCGACTTCCGGACGATCGAGCAGCTCGACCAGTGCCATCGGTGCGTTGTCGCCGACGCGGAAGCCGAACTTCAGCACGCGCAGGTAGCCGCCCGGACGGTTCGCGAAACGCGGACCGAGCACGTCGAACAGCTTCGCCACCGAGTCACGATCGCGCAGGCGGTTGAACGCCAGGCGACGGTTTGCCAGCGACGGCTTCTTGCCGAGCGTGATCAGCGGCTCGACGACTTTACGGAGTTCCTTCGCCTTCGGCAGCGTCGTCTTGATGACTTCGTGCTCGATCAGCGAGTTGGACATGTTACGGAGCATAGCCAGACGGTGGCTGCTCGTGCGGTTCAGTTTCCGCAGACCATGACGATGGCGCATTTCAGTTTCCTTGATTCAAAGTTTTGATCCAGCTCTTCTATCGCACCCTTGGGGCGCACGGGCCGGTAACGAAAAAAAGCAAGATGCGGATTTTAAAGGAAAATCCGCATCTTTGCCAACTACCGCTATAGCCGAGCTACAGGCGGGCTTACTTGTCGAGACCAGCCGGCGGCCAGTTTTCGAGCTTCATGCCCAGCGTGAGACCGCGCGAAGCGAGCACTTCCTTGATCTCGTTGAGCGACTTGCGACCGAGGTTCGGCGTCTTCAGCAGCTCGTTTTCCGTGCGCTGGATCAGGTCGCCGATGTAGTAGATGTTCTCGGCCTTCAGGCAGTTCGCCGAACGAACCGTCAGTTCGAGATCGTCCACCGGACGCAGCAGGATCGGATCGATCTGCGGTGCACGCGACGGTGCCTCGGCAGCCGTTTCCGTGCCTTCCAGTGCCGCGAACACGGACAGCTGGTCGACCAGGATGCGGGCCGATTGACGGATCGCCTCTTCCGGGGTGATCACGCCGCTCGTCTCGATGTTCATCACGAGCTTGTCGAGGTCGGTACGCTGCTCGACACGTGCGCTTTCAACGGCATAGCTCACGCGGCGAACCGGCGAGAACGATGCGTCGAGGACGATGCGGCCGATGATCTTGGCCGTGTCTTCGCCGTAGCGACGGACGTTGCCGGGCACATAGCCGCGACCCTTTTCGATCTTGATCTGAACGTCGAGCTTGCCGCCCTTCGACAGGTGTGCGATCACGTGATTCGGGTTGATGACTTCGCAATCGTGCGCCAGCTCGATATCGCCGGCCGTGACGACGCCTTCGCCTTCCTTGCGCAGGGTCACCGTCACTTCGTCACGGTTGTGCAGCTTGAACACCACACCCTTCAGGTTCAGCAGCAGGTTGACGACGTCCTCTTGCACGCCATCAAGCGTCGAGTACTCGTGCACCACGCCTGCGATCGTCACTTCGGTCGGCGCGTAGCCAACCATCGACGACAGCAGCACGCGGCGAAGCGCGTTGCCCAAGGTGTGGCCGTAACCGCGTTCGAACGGTTCCATGACCACCCTCGCGTGGTTCTCGCCCAGCGATTCCACGGCGATGATCTTGGGTTTCAGCAAACTGGTTTGCATGGGCTTTCCTTTTCAATACCCTCGGCTCGTTACACCGATAAGGCTGACCGGTAACAACCAGAAAATAAACAGCCGAGGCCCCTCCTTGCGAAACGCAATCGGGGTACCTCGGCCGTCAATCGGATTAACGCGAATACAATTCGACGATCAGGCTTTCGTTGATGTCGCCTGCGATTTCAGCGCGTTCCGGCATCTGCTTGAACGTGCCTTCGAACTTCTTCGCATCGACTGCAACCCAGCTCGGCATGCCGCCTTGCTCGGCCAGCGACAGCGCTTCGACGATACGCGCCTGCTTCTTCGCCTTTTCGCGGATCGCGACGACGTCACCCGCCTTCACTTGCTGCGACGGGACGTTCGCGACGACGCCGTTCACCGTGATCGACTTGTGGCTCACGAGCTGACGCGCTTCAGCGCGGGTCGAGCCGAAGCCCATGCGATACACGACGTTGTCGAGACGCGACTCGAGCAGTTGCAGCAGGTTTTCACCCGTGTTGCCCTTGCGGCGGTCGGCTTCAGCGAAGTAGCGGCGGAACTGACGCTCCAGGACGCCGTAAATACGCTTGACCTTCTGCTTTTCGCGCAGCTGCGTACCATAGTCGGACGTACGTGCGCCCGAGGTACGGCCGTGCTGACCCGGCTTGCTGTCGAGCTTGCACTTGTCGGCGAGCGAGCGGCGCGCGCTCTTCAGGAACAGGTCGGTGCCTTCACGGCGGGACAGCTTGGCCTTGGGGCCGATATAACGTGCCACTTTGCATTCCTTTATCAATCAGTCACGCGGATCGAGATCCGCGCTAGTTCGCGCCCTTTGGGGCGAACGGTGGGCTTAGTCAATCAAAAAAGCAACGCCCGTCGACGCTACGCGGCGACAGGCAAATGCGCCAGCACGAACGTGCCAGCAGCATTCTTAGATACGACGGCGCTTCGGCGGACGGCAGCCGTTGTGCGGAATCGGGGTGACGTCCGAAATCGCGGTGATCTTGATGCCGAGGCCATGCAGTGCACGCACTGCCGACTCACGACCCGGGCCCGGGCCCTTGATCCGCACTTCCAGATTCTTCACGCCATATTCCATCGCCACGCGACCGGCCGACTCAGCAGCAACCTGAGCAGCGAACGGCGTCGACTTCCGCGAGCCCTTGAAGCCCTGGCCGCCCGACGTCGCCCATGCCAGTGCATTGCCCTGGCGATCGGTGATCGTGATGATCGTGTTGTTGAACGACGCGTGAACGTGAACCACGCCTTCAGCGACGTTCTTCTTAACCTTCTTGCGAACGCGTTGCGCCGCGGTGTTCGAAGCCTTAGCCATTACGTTTTCCTGTAACTGTCAGTTCCGCTTACTTCTTCAGCGCTTGCGCTGCACGACGCGGACCCTTGCGGGTACGTGCGTTCGTACGCGTACGCTGACCGCGCATCGGCAGGCCCTTGCGATGACGGACACCACGGTAGCAACCGAGGTCCATCAGGCGCTTGATGTTCATCGTCACTTCACGGCGCAGATCGCCTTCGACGATGAACTTGCCCACTTCTTCACGCAGCTTTTCGAGGTCTGCGTCGGTCAGGTCCTTGACCTTCTTCGAGAATTCCACGCCAGACGCCACGCAGATGCTGCGCGAGCGCGTGCGGCCGATACCGAAGATTGCCGTCAGGCCGATCTCGGTATGCTGGTGATTCGGGATGTTAACCCCTGCGATACGAGCCATTGTTTTTCCTCAAACAAAAAGCGCAAACAAACGCGCGGTCAGCCTTGGCGCTGCTTGTGGCGCGGATCCGAGCTGCAGATCACGCGAACGACGCCTTTGCGCTTGATGATCTTGCAATTGCGGCAAATGCGCTTAACCGATGCCATCACTTTCATGATAATACCCTTTTTTCAAATCACTTCGCCCGGAACACGATCCGCGCACGAGACAGATCGTAAGGCGTCAATTCAACCGTGACCTTGTCGCCCGGCAGGATGCGGATGTAGTGCATCCGCATCTTCCCGGAGATATGCCCCAACACGACATGGCCGTTTTCCAGCTTCACGCGGAAGGTCGCATTCGGAAGGTTTTCGATCACCTCACCCTGCATCTGGATTACATCGTCTTTGGCCATAGTCCTGAATTAACGCATTGGGATGTTGCCGCCCTTGAAGTTTGCCTTCTTGAGCAGCGACTCATACTGTTGCGACATAACGTACGACTGCACCTGCGCCATGAAGTCCATCGTGACGACGACAATGATCAGCAGCGACGTTCCACCAAAATAAAACGGCACGTTCCAGCGCAGCACCAGGAATTCCGGCAGCAGACACACGAAGACGATGTAGATCGCACCGGCCAGCGTCAGACGCGTGAGGATGCGGTCGATATATCGTGCGGTCTGATCGCCCGGACGAATGCCCGGAACAAACGCGCCGCTCTTCTTCAGGTTGTCCGCGGTTTCCCTGCTGTTGAACACCAGCGCGGTGTAGAAGAAGCAGAAAAACACGATTGCCAGCGTGTACAGCAGCACATAGACCGGCTGACCCGGCTTCAGCGCCTCCGCGACGTTATGCAACGTGTTGGAGATCCAGCTCCCCGTCGGCTGACCCGTGCTGAACCAGCCGAGAATCGTGGCCGGAAACAGGATGATCGACGATGCGAAGATCGGCGGAATCACACCCGACATGTTCAGCTTCAGCGGCAAGTGCGACGACTGTCCACCGTAGATCTTGTTGCCGACCTGGCGCTTCGCGTAGTTCACGAGGATCTTGCGCTGACCGCGTTCGATGAACACGACCAGGTAAGTCACCGCGGCGATCAGAACGACGATGATGATCGCCGAAATGATGCTCATCGAACCCGTACGCACCAGCTCGAACAGCCCACCGACGGCATTCGGGAACCCTGCTGCGATCCCGCCGAAGATGATGATCGAGATGCCGTTGCCCAGACCACGCTCGGTGATCTGCTCACCCAGCCACATCAGGAACATCGTGCCGGTAACCAGCGTCACGACCGTCGTCAGACGGAACAGCATGCCGGGGTCGATCACGAGGCCCGGCTGGTTTTCCAGCGCAGCCGCGATACCGAACGCCTGGAAGGTCGCGAGCACCACGGTGAAATACCGCGTGTACTGCGTGATCTTCCGTTGCCCTGCCTGCCCTTCCTTCTTCAGCGCCTCGAGCTGCGGCGAGACGATCGCCAACAGCTGCATGATGATCGACGCCGAGATGTACGGCATGATCCCCAGCGCAAAGATCGTGAAGCGGGAAAGCGCGCCGCCCGAGAACATGTTGAACATGCCCAGGATGCCGCCCGCCTGGCTCTGGAACAGCTTCGCCAGTTGATCCGGATCGATGCCCGGCACGGGGATGTGCGCGCCGATGCGATAGACGATCAGCGCCAGGAGCAGGAACATCGCTCGCCGACGCAGATCGCCGAATTTCGCCGTGCTTCGACCGGGTTTTGCAAGACTCGGGCTGTTAGCCAAGTACCTTCTCCGATGAATGCAAGTAACGACGCGCTACGCGTGTCACTCGGCGAACGAACCGCCAGCCGCTTCGATCGCAGCGCGCGCACCCTTGGTGGCACCGAGACCCTTCACGACGATCTTGCGCTTCAGTTCGCCCGTCGCGATGATCTTTGCGCTCTTCGTCAGCTCGCCGACCAGGCCGGCTTGCTTCAGTGCGAGCAGATCGACTTCATCGACCGGCAGCTTCTCGAGGTCGCCCAGGCGCACTTCACCGACGAATTCCTTCGTCAGCGACGTGAAGCCGCGCTTCGGCAGACGACGTTGCAGCGGCATCTGACCGCCTTCGAAGCCGACTTTGTGGAAGCCGCCCGAACGCGATTTCTGACCCTTGTGACCACGGCCAGCCGTCTTGCCGAGGCCCGAACCGATGCCACGACCGACGCGACGCTTGGCGTGCTTTGCACCAGCGGCCGGCTTAAGGTTATTCAATTCCATATCAACTCCTTGATCCGTAGGGCCGCTTACGCGATGACCTTAACGAGGTACGAGACCTTGTTGATCATGCCGCGGACCGCCGGCGTGTCCTGCAGCTCGCTAACCGAGTTGAGTCGGCGCAGGCCCAGGCCACGCACGGTCGCGCGGTGCGATTCGCGGGTCCCGATCAGGCTCTTGACGAGCTGAACCTTGACAGTTTTTTCAGACATGGTGACCACCCGGGCTTAGCCCAAAATATCTTCGACGGACTTGCCGCGCTTCGCCGCGATGTCTGCCGGGGTCGACTGCTTGCGCAGGCCGTCCAGCGTGGCGCGAACGAGGTTGTACGGGTTCGTCGAACCGTGGCTCTTCGCCACGACGTTCTGAACGCCCATCACGTCGAACACTGCGCGCATCGGGCCGCCGGCGATCACGCCCGTACCTGCCTTCGCCGGAGCGAGGAGGACAGCGGATGCGCCATGCTTGCCGTGCACTTCGTGCTGCAGCGTGCCGTTCTTGAGCGGCACCTTGAACATGTTGCGGCGAGCTTGTTCCATTGCCTTCTGGACAGCGACCGGCACTTCCTTCGCCTTGCCCTTGCCCATACCGATGCGGCCATCACCATCGCCAACCACGGTCAGTGCGGCGAAGCCGAGAATACGGCCACCCTTCACGACCTTGGTCACGCGATTGACCGAAATCATCTTTTCGCGAAGGCCGTCGTCGCGCTCGTCAGCCTGAACTTTCGCTTGCATCTTTGCCATGACGAATTCCTTCCTTAGAACTTGAGCCCAGCTTCGCGAGCTGCCTCAGCCAGCGCCTTGACGCGGCCATGGTAGCGGAAGCCCGAGCGGTCGAAGGCGACGGATTCGATGCCGGCAGCCTTTGCCTTTTCGGCAATACGCTTGCCGATCAGCGTCGCGGCATTGACGTTGCCGCCCTTGCCCGACTTGTCGGCCAGTTCTGCGCGCACTTCTGCTTCGAGCGTCGACGCGCTGGCGAGCACCTTGGTGCCGCACGGCGAGAACACTTGAGCGTAGATGTGCGTGTTCGTGCGATGCACGGCGAGACGCGCGACCTGCAGCTCAGCGATCTTGATACGCGTCTGGCGAGCGCGGCGCAGGCGAGATTGAGTCTTATCCATGATTGCGCACCCTTACTTCTTCTTCGTTTCTTTGAGGATCACAACCTCGTCGGAATAGCGCACGCCCTTGCCCTTGTAGGGCTCCGGCGGACGGTAACCGCGAACTTCCGCAGCTACTTGACCGACTTGTTGCTTGTTGATCCCCTTGATCACGATTTCGGTTTGCGTCGGGGTTTCAGCCTTGACGCCTTCCGGCATCTGGTGCACCACCGGGTGCGAGAAACCCAGCGACAGGTTCAGCTTGTCGCCTTGCGCTTGCGCACGATAACCGACGCCAACCAGCGTCAGCTTGCGCTCGAAACCCTTGGTCACGCCGTGCACGGCATTCGCGATGATCGCGCGCATCGTGCCCGACAGTGCATTTGCTTCGCGGCTTTCGTCGACCGGCGACAGATTCAGCGTGCCGTCGTTGTTCGCCACGTTCACGAGCGGATTGATCGCTTGCGTGATGGTGCCCAGCGGGCCCTTGACGGTGATAGCACCGTCGGCCAGCTTGACTTCCGCGCCTTGCAGCGCGATCGGGCTCTTACCTACTCGAGACATGTTTCTCTCTCCTCGGCTTTAAGCAACGTAGCAGATGACTTCGCCGCCGACGCCGGTAGCGCGCGCCTTGCGGTCGGTCATCACGCCCTTCGGCGTCGACACGATTGCCACACCCAGGCCGTTCATGACCTGCGGAATGTCGTTACGGCCGCGGTACACGCGCAGACCAGGCTTCGACACGCGCTCGAGGCGTTCGATGACCGGGCGACCTGCGTAGTACTTCAGCGCGATATTCAGTTCGGACTTCGCACCTTCCGCCTTGACAGCGAAATCGTCGATATAACCTTCGTCCTTGAGGACTTGCGCGATTGCAACCTTGACCTTCGACGAGGGCATCGCGACCGATACCTTCTCGACCATCTGCGCGTTGCGGATGCGAGTCAGCATATCGGCGATAGGATCACTCATGCTCATTTACGTTTCTCCTATTACCAGCTCGCCTTGGTCAGGCCAGGAATCTCGCCACGGAATGCGATTTCACGAATCTTGTTACGCGCGAGGCCGAATTTACGGAACGTGCCACGCGGACGGCCCGTGATCGCGCAGCGGTTACGCTGGCGGGTCGGGTTTGCGTTGCGGGGCAGTTGCTGCAGCTCAAGGCGTGCTTCGTAGCGCTCTTCTTCCGACTTGCTTTGGTCTTCGACGATCGCCTTCAGCGCTTCGCGCTTTGCTGCGAACTTCGCGACCAGGCGGGCGCGCTTCTTTTCACGTTCGATCAGTGCCAGTTTAGCCACGGTAACCTCAGTTTCTGAACGGGAACTTGAAGCTGGCGAGCAGAGCCTTTGCTTCGTCGTCGGTCTTCGCAGTCGTCGTGATGCTGATGTTCAGCCCACGCAGTGCGTCGATCTTGTCGTAGTCGATTTCGGGGAAAATGATCTGCTCTTTCACACCGATGTTGTAGTTGCCGCGGCCATCGAAGGCACGACCCGACACGCCGCGGAAGTCACGCACGCGGGGCAGGGCAACGGTCACGAAACGGTCGAGGAATTCATACATCGCCTGGCCGCGCAGCGTCACCATCGCGCCGATCGGGTAACCCTGGCGGATCTTGAAGCCTGCGATTGCCTTGCGTGCCTTCGTGACGACCGGTTTCTGACCGGCGATCTTCGTGAGGTCGCCAACGGCGTTCTCGATGATCTTCTTGTCAGCGATCGCTTCGCCAAGACCCATGTTCAGCGTGATCTTGGTGATGCGCGGCACTTCCATGACCGACTTGTAACCGAACTTCTCGATCAGGCCGGGCACAACCTTTTCTTTGTAAAACTCTTGAAAACGAGCCATTTTTTACTCCGCTGCGTCAGGCGCTCAGTACGGCACCGGTCGTCTTCAGGAAGCGAACCTTCTTGCCTTCCTCGACCTTGATGCCAACACGCGACGCCTTGCCATTCGCGTCGACCAGTGCGACGTTCGAAATATGCAGGGGCATCGTCTTCGCTTCCACGCCGCCCGTCGTACCCTTCATCGGGTTCGGCTTCACATGCTTCTTGACGAGGTTGATACCTTCAACCGTCACATGTTCAGCACCGACAGCCAGCACGACGCCGCGCTTGCCCTTGTCTTTGCCAGTGACGACGATAACTTCGTCACCTTTGCGAATCTTGTTCATCGCGACTCCTTACAGCACTTCCGGCGCCAGCGAAACGATCTTCATGAATCGTTCGCTACGCAGCTCACGCGTGACCGGCCCGAAGATACGGGTGCCGATCGGCTCAAGCTTGTTATTCAAAAGCACAGCGGCGTTGCCGTCGAACTTGATCAGCGAGCCGTCTTGACGGCGAACGCCCTTGGCGGTGCGGACCACCACGGCGTTGTAGATTTCGCCTTTCTTCACGCGCCCGCGCGGCGTTGCTTCTTTGACGGTCACCTTGATGATGTCGCCAATGCCGGCATAACGACGCTTCGAGCCGCCGAGCACCTTGATGCACATGACTTCACGTGCACCCGTGTTGTCGGCTACTTCGAGCCGAGATTCGGTCTGGATCATGGTTTGTCTTTCCCAACTTAATCCGGATGCACCACCATGATGCATTCGGTCAGTCTTGGTCCCGTCAGCCAATCGGCTGCTTGGGTTGGAACAGCAGCGACGGCAAACGAAACCCGCCATCGCAATTCGGTGAATCTTTCGGACAGGCTGGCGCCAGTCCGCTTCCCCCACCAACTTCGCCCGCGACGGGGCTCCCATAAAGAGGGAAGACCAGGATTATAACAAATAACCCTGGTCACGCAAGCAAAAACTTTGCGATTTCAAGCACTTCTTGGCGAAGTGCCTGTTACTGCCTACTGCGCTGCCCGCTTAGATGACGCGAGCTGCTTCGACGAGGCGCGACACCGTCCAGGCCTTCGTCTTCGAAACAGGACGAGTTTCCTGGATTTCGACGAGATCGCCTTCGTTGCAGGTGTTCGCTTCATCATGCGCGTGGTACTTCTTCGAGCGCACGACATACTTGCCGTAGATCGGGTGCTTGACGCGGTGCTCGATCAGCACGGTGACGGTCTTGTCCATCTTGTTGCTGACGACCCGACCGACCAGCGTCCGCTTCAGCGAGGTTTTCACGCTATCGTTCATTTCTGGTTCGCCTTCTGAGTCATGACGGTCCGCACACGTGCGATGTCGCGACGAACCTTCTTCAGCTGGCTCGTGTTCGTGAGCTGCTGGGTCGCGAGTTGCATGCGCAGGCCGAATTGCGCCTTCAGCAGGTCCGCCAGCTCCTTGTTGAGCGCGGCCTGGTCTTTCTGGAGAAGTTCGGAAGCCTTCATGTTTTCTCCTTAGGCGCCGAGCTGGCGCACGATGAACGCCGTCTTCAGCGGCAGCTTGGCTGCAGCCAGACGGAACGCTTCGCGTGCCAGTTCTTCGGTTACGCCGTCCATTTCATAGAGCATCTTGCCCGGCTGGATTTCCGCGACGTAGTACTCCGGGTTACCCTTACCGTTACCCATACGCACTTCTGCCGGCTTTTGCGAAATCGGCTTGTCCGGGAAGATCCGGATCCAGATGCGGCCGCCACGCTTGATGTGACGCGTCATTGCACGACGCGCCGCTTCAATCTGACGTGCGGTCAAACGACCGCGACCGATCGCCTTCAGGCCGAATTCACCGAACGACACTGCGTTGCCGCGCGTCGCCTTGCCGGTGTTACGACCCTTCTGCTCTTTGCGATACTTCCTGCGTTTCGGTTGCAGCATCGTTATTCTCCAGTCTTGCCGTCTTCCGGCTTGCCGGCGCCACGGCGCGGTGCGCCACGACGAGCACCCGGAGCGCCGCCTTCGCCGTCACGGCGCGGACGACGGTCGCCCGGACGCGCATTGCGACGCGGACGCTTGTCTTCGGCTACTTCTTCGACCACCGGCGCGTCGTTGCGGCCGAGCGTGTCGCCCTTGTACACCCACACCTTGACACCGATGATCCCGTAGGTCGTCTTCGCTTCCGAGGTTGCGTAGTCGATGTCGGCACGCAGCGTATGAAGGGGCACGCGACCTTCGCGATACCACTCCGTACGAGCGATTTCGATACCGTTCAGACGGCCCGCGCTCATGATCTTGATGCCCTGGGCACCCAGACGCATCGCGTTCTGCATCGCACGCTTCATCGCGCGACGGAACATGATCCGGCGCTCGAGCTGTTGCGTGATCGAGTCAGCGATCAGTTGCGCATCGGTTTCCGGCTTGCGGATTTCTTCGATGTTGACGTGAACCGGCACGCCCATGCGGCGTTGCAGTTCCGTCTTCAGCTGTTCGATATCCTCGCCCTTCTTGCCGATGACGACGCCCGGACGCGAGCTGTAAATCGTGATGCGCGCGTTCTTTGCCGGACGCTCGATGACGACCCGACCGACCGAAGCGTTCTTCAGCTTCTTCTTCAGGTACTCACGAACACCGATGTCTTCCTGCAGCATCGCCGCGAAATTGTTGTTGTTCGCGTACCAACGCGAAGCCCAATTGCGGCTGACAGCCAGGCGGAAGCCAGTCGGATGAATTTTCTGTCCCATCGTATGGCTCCTTAATTCCCGACCGTCACAGTGATGTGACAGGATTGCTTCTCGATGCGGTTACCGCGGCCCTTGGCGCGCGCGGTGAAACGCTTGAGCGATGCAGCCTTGTCGACGTAGATGCTCTTGATCTTGAGCTCGTCGATATCAGCGCCTTCGTTGTGCTCCGCATTCGCGATTGCCGACAGCACAACCTTCTTCACGATGCCAGCCGCCTTCTTCGGCGAGAACGTCAGAACGTTCAGCGCCTTGTCGACCGGCAAACCGCGGATCTGGTCAGCCACAAGGCGCGTTTTTTGCGCCGAGATGCGGGCACCGCGATGAATTGCTTTCACTTCCATCTTGATTGCCCCTTATTTCTTGGCCTTCTTGTCGGCTGCGTGACCCTTGAACGTACGGGTCAGTGCGAACTCGCCAAGCTTGTGGCCGACCATGTTTTCCGAGATGTACACCGGAACGTGTTGACGGCCGTTGTGAACAGCGATCGTCAGGCCGATGAAATCCGGCAGAATCGTCGAGCGACGCGACCAGGTCTTGATCGGCTTTTTGTCGCGCGAAGCTGCAGCCGCCTCAACTTTCTTCAGCAAATGGGCGTCGCAGAACGGACCTTTTTTAACAGAACGTGCCATTGCCTACTCCTTAACGCTTGTGACGGCGCTGGACGATCATCGTCGTCGTGCGCTTGTTGCTGCGGGTGCGGTAACCCTTAGCCGGCGTACCCCACGGGCTCACCGGGTCGCGACCTGCAGCCGTCTTGCCCTCACCACCACCGTGCGGGTGATCGACCGGGTTCATCGCAACGCCACGCACCGTCGGGCGGATACCGCGCCAGCGGTTCGCGCCAGCCTTGCCGATCTGGCGTAGGCTATGCTCTTCGTTGCCGACTTCACCAATCGTTGCACGGCACTCGATGTGCACGCGGCGGATTTCGCCCGAACGCAGACGAACCTGCGCGTAGACGCCTTCACGTGCCAGCAGCATGGCCGACGTGCCAGCCGAACGCGCCATTTGCGCGCCCTTGCCCGGCAGCATCTCGATGCAGTGGATCGTCGTACCGACCGGAATGTTGCGGATCGGCAGCGTGTTGCCTGCACGGATCGGCGCTTCCGAACCCGACATCAGCTGTTGGCCGACGGTCAGGCCCTTCGGGGCGATGATGTAGCGACGCTCGCCGTCTGCGTAGAGCACCAGCGCGATGTTCGCGCTACGGTTCGGGTCGTACTCGAGGCGTTCGACCTTTGCCGGGATGCCGTCCTTCGTGCGACGGAAATCGACGATACGGTAGTGCTGCTTGTGACCACCACCCTTGTGACGCGTGGTGATACGACCGTTGTTGTTACGGCCGGCGGTCGAGCTCTGCGAGTCGAGCAGTGCCGCGAACGGCTTGCCCTGGTGCAGGTTCTTGTTGACCACCTTGACCATCGCGCGGCGACCCGGCGATGTCGGCTTAACTTTAACGATTGCCATGATTACTTGGCCTCCGCTTCAAAGTTGATTTCCTGGCCGGGCTTCAGGCAAACGTACGCCTTCTTCACGTCCTTACGGCGGCCCATCGAACGGCCGAAGCGCTTTTGCTTGCCCTTCTGAACCAGCACGTTGACCGAATCAACTTCAACCTTGAACAGCAGCTCGACAGCCGCCTTCACTTCCTGCTTCGTGGCATCCGGTGCGACTTCGAACACGACTTGCTCGTTCTTGTCGGCAACCAGCGTCGCCTTTTCCGAGATCACCGGTGCGAGCAGGACCTGCATCAAACGATGATCGTTCTTGCGAATCTCGCTCATGACAGCAACTCCTCGATCTGGGCGACCGCAGCCTTCGTGACCAGCACTTTCTTGAAGTAGATCAGCGACAGCGGGTCTGCGTAGCGCGGCTCGACAATCGCCACGTGCGGCAGGTTGCGCGAAGCCAGGTACAGGTTCTCGTCGACCGTGTCCGTGATGATCAGAACGGAGTCGAGACCCATGGTCTTGAATTTGTCAGCCAGCAGCTTGGTCTTCGGCGCTTCGAGGATGATGTCCTCGACGACCGACAGACGGCCTTCACGGGCCAGCTGCGAGAAGATCGAGCAGAGACCTGCGCGATGCATCTTCTTGTTGACCTTGTGCGAGAAGTTTTCTTCCGGCGAGTTCGGGAAGATGCGACCACCGCCACGCCACAACGGGCTCGACGACATACCGGCACGAGCGCGGCCCGTACCCTTCTGACGCCACGGCTTCTTGGTGGTGTGCTTGACTTGCTCACGGTCCTTCTGTGCACGGTTACCCTGGCGAGCATTCGCCTGGTACGCGACGACGACCTGGTGGATCAGCGCTTCGTTGTAGTCACGACCGAACACGACGTCCGACGCGTTGACCACTGCACCTTCCTGACCATTTTCATTCAGGAGCTTGAGTTCCATTATTTCGCCCCCTTGGTCTTGACGGCCGGCGTCACGAAAACCTTGCCGCCCTTGGCACCCGGAATCGCACCCTTGACGAGCAGCAGCTTGCGCTCTGCGTCGATACGAGCGATTTCGAGGTTCTGCACCGTCACCGTAACGTCACCGAGGTGACCCGTCATGCGCTTACCCGGGAAAACACGACCCGGATCCTGCGCCATACCGATCGAGCCCGGCACATTGTGCGAGCGCGAGTTACCGTGCGTGGCACGGCCGGAGGAGAAGTTGTAACGCTTGATCGTACCGGCGTAGCCCTTACCGATCGACACGCCTTGCACGTCGACCTTCTGGCCTACTTCGAAAAGATCAGCACCGACCACGGCGCCATTCGACAGCTCAGCTGCCTTGGCCGCGTCAATGCGGAATTCCTTGAGGATTTCACCGGCTTCGACACCGGCTTTGGCGAGATGACCTGCCAGCGGCTTCGTCACGCGCGATGCGCGGCGGGAGCCGAATGCAACCTGCACGGCCGTGTAGCCGTCGGTTTCAACAGTCTTGATCTGCGTCACGCGGTTGTCCGACACGTCCAGCACGGTGACGGGAATCGAATCCCCTTCAGCCGTGAAGATACGGGTCATGCCAACCTTGCGACCTACGAGTCCAAGGCTCATCATTTTCTCCATTCCCGACTGCGATTGGTCGGGGCTGATTTACAAAATGCCGGGCACGCAAGGCCCAACTTTTTTACGCGAATACGCGAAAAGCCAAGCAGTATAGCCCGACTTCTCGATTTCCGCAAGCAATACAAAGACTTAGCGCCACCCGACAAGCCGGTTGGCGCTGGAAGCCTTACTGCAGCTTGATTTCCACGTCGACGCCAGCCGGCAGATCGAGCTTCATCAGCGCGTCAACCGTCTTGTCGGTCGGATCGACGATGTCCATCAGGCGCTGGTGGGTACGGATTTCGAGCTGATCGCGCGACGTCTTGTTGACGTGCGGCGAACGCAGGATGTCAAAACGCTGAATGCGCGTCGGCAGCGGCACCGGGCCACGGACGATTGCGCCAGTCCGCTTCGCGGTATCGACGATCTCGGCAGCCGATTGATCGATCAGACGATAGTCGAATGCCTTCAGGCGAATGCGGATTTTCTGTTGCTGCATGACGATTCCTTGAAAAGAGCGAGGCGATGTTGCATCGCCGGACACTAAAAGAACGCGAACCCTGTTGCCTGCGGGGAGCGAAGCGCCAGGTTTCCATCGGTATTACCACTGCTAAGCCCGCGATTCTACATGAAAAATCGGCGCGGTGGGGCGAGTTTGTCAATGTGCGCGACGGCACGCCACAAAGAAAAACCGGGTGCCAGATCGAACTGGACACCCGGTTTCGACGGCAAGACTGCCTGCCGTGGAATCGCGGACCCCGAAGGGATCCGCGGATCGTCGATATTACTCGATGATCTTGGCGAC
>NZ_ML058614.1:0-3417 GCF_003635165.1 Burkholderia sp. Nafp2/4-1b
CGCCGGAAAATTGTGCAGGCAGTGCGATCGCTCTTTCTCCCTTCATCGCAACAGGTGGACTTCTTCGGGCAATACCAATGAAAAAGCTCGCATCTCTTCTTTTTTGCTTCTCCCTGCTTGCATGTGCTGCCCAGTCTCACGCTGACTGCGTCCATGCGCCGTTCCACGCGAAATTCCAGGATGCCGACGGTGAAGTCGGCCCCTTCGGCAACATGAAGTTCTCGTTGATCCGTGTCTCCGATGGCGCGGTTGTCTATCAAGGGACAACCGACGAGCGGGGCCAGGCCGAGTGGCGCGACGCGTGTCGAGGCGAACAATACCGAATTCGCCAGGACGGTCTGATGGGCGAGTAACGTCGGCGATCTCCGCTGATGTCTCCGCGAACATGCGCTTTCTTTCCGCCACCGGCAAAGAGCAGGCTGCCCTCGAGCGCGAATCTATGCGCATAAAGCGGCTTCAGCACTATGCATCGGCCGAGCAGACTTCGCGTGCTTCAGGGTAATATCGCCACTCGTCCGGCTCCGCGCATGGTCGCCGGTCTATTCGGCCTCAGCTCCTGCATCGTTCATGACTTCCAGCTCTGCCTCGAGTGGTCGGACGACCGACTTCTTGCCGTATCTCGTCGCCGCGACCTTTTTCATGGAGTACCTCGATACGACCGTGATCGCGACGGCACTGCCGCAAATGGCTCGCTCGTTCGACGTGGGGCCGAATGCGTTGAGCCTCGGGATGACGGCTTATATGCTGGCACTCGCGGTATTCATCCCGATCAGCGGCTGGATCGCGGATCGATTCGGTTCGCGCACGGTGTTCGGTAGCGCGATCGTGATTTTTACCGCGGCGTCGATTCTTTGCGGTCTGTCCAACGGCGTTGCGACGTTTACGGCAGCGCGCCTGTTGCAGGGCATCGGCGGGGCGATGATGGTGCCGGTCGGGCGGATGATCGTCGTGCGCAGCACCGAGAAAGCGCGTCTGATGCGCGCGATCGCGACGATCACGTGGCCGGGAATCGTTGCGCCGGTCGTCGGGCCGCCGATCGGCGGCTTCATCACGACCTATGCGTCCTGGCGTTGGATCTTCCTGTTGAACGTGCCGCTTGGCGTGGCCGCGCTGGTCTGTACATGGCTGCTCGTCCGCAATACGCGCGCGGATGAACAGCGGCCGCTCGATTGGGTCGGGTTCGTGCTGGCGGGCGGTGCGCTGACTTGTCTGCTGCTCGGCACCGAAACGGCCGGCCAGCAGGACGCGCAATTCACTCGCGCGGCCGTGCTGGTCGGGGCAAGCGTGCTGTTCGGGATGGCCGCGTGGCTGCATGCGCAGCGGTGCGCGCATCCGCTGCTCGACTTCACGACGCTGAAGGTGCCGACCTTCTCGGTAACGGTGATCACCGGCTCGGTCACGCGGATCGCGGTCAATGCAGTGCCGTATCTGCTGCCGCTGCTGTTCCAGATTGGTTTCGGGCTGTCGCCGTTCCAGTCCGGTTTGCTGTTGCTCGCGAGCGCGCTCGGCAATCTCGGCATGAAGGCAGGCACGTCGTGGATCCTCGATCGTTTCGGGTTCCGCCGTGTTGCGCTCGTCGACGTGACGATCGTCGGCTTCTTCACGATCGCATGTGGTTGGCTGACCGCGTCGACGCCGCTGGCGATCACGCTGCTCGTCGTCTTCGTCTATGGGCTCACGCGTTCGATGCAGTTCACGACGCTGGCGACGCTCGCCTATGCCGATATCCCGTCTCATCAGACGAGTGCCGCAAGCACGCTGTGGAGCGCCGCGCAGCAGATGACGATCGGGATGGGGATCGCCTTCGGCGCGCTGTCATTGCGGCTCGCCGCGCTGGTACGCGGCGACGCAGAGGGGATTCACTACGTTCTCGAGGACTTTCGTTGGGCGTTCGTTGCCGCGGGCGTGCTCGCGCTGGTGACGTTGCCGGGCTATGCGCGGCTGGCGTCCGATGCGGGCGACCGGTTGCGGGCGAGTGCAGCGCGCGGGTAGGTCGACCTACTTGGCGTGTTTGGTTGGCGACGGTGCGTCTTCTTGCGCCTCGTCGTTCGGCTGACGGTTCGGCTTGTCACGGGCGCGAATCTTCCGCGCTGTATCTCATCCGCCTGCGCGCCCGTAGCGCGGGTGATACCCGCCGGTTACGCTGCGTGAGTCTGTGTGGTCGAGCGGACGAATTCGAAGGAAGCGCTGGTGCGGACTGTCTCGATCGGCGTGATCGAGCTGTGCAGATCGAACGCGTGACAGTGCGTTGCTCGCGTTGACTACCTCTACTGCGCATCATGAAAAATGATTCCGACCGTATGGCGATGCCCGGTCCGGATGCGGCTCACGCCGTGACGCAGATTGACGCGATAGACGCCGCGCGTTCCTTGCACGGGCCGGCCATGCACGGCAAAGATCACTGCATCGCCTTGCGTCAACGGCACCACTTCCGCGCGCGATTGCATGCGCGGCCGCTGCTCCGTCAGCACGAACTCCCCACCCGTGAAATCGCGGCCCGGCGCCGACAGCAGGATCGCGACCTGCAGCGGAAAGACATGCTCGCCATACAGGTCCTGGTGGAGGCAGTTGTAGTCGTCCGGACCGTACTGCAGAATCAGCGGCGTCGGCCGCGTCTGTCCCGCCGCATGGCAACGCTCGAGGAATGCCGCGTGGTCGACCGGATAGCGGACGTCGATTCCGAGTGCCTGGTTCCAGCGATTCGCGATCGGTGCGAGATACGGGTAAATCGCCGTGCGCAACGTTTGGACCACTGCCGGCAGCGGATAAGCGAAATACCGGTATTCGCCGCGGCCGAAGCCGTGCCGCGCCATGACGACGCGCGAACGATAGAGCGTATCTCGCGGATAGAGCGATGCGAGCGCCGTGCATTCGTCGGGGGAGAGAAGGCCCGGTATGCGAGCGCAGCCATAGTGATCGAGTTCGGTGTCGACGGCGGTCCAGTCGAGCGCGCTCACGCGTTGCGCGAGGTCGACCGATTCGACGGCGGGTTGCAGAGCGGCGATGTTCACGGGTGTACCTCGTTCGTCAGCGATGTGGCGTCGTGCGGGCATGCCCAGACCGCTGACCGCGCTGCCCGCATCGCGCGTGCCCGGCGGTCCAAACGGGTGCAACGGGATGGTCGATGTGGCGATGTCGGGAAGCGTTGCAAGCGCGACGGTGTTCACGATTAAAGTCGATTAACCCAGTCTAATGCCGTGCGTGAGACGACGCGCTCCAGATCTTGCGCTTCAATTCGGAAGGGGAAAAAGGCCGATCTGGGGGCGAGTGGTGGGATGCGATGGGCTTCACGGTGCGCGACGGACCGCGACCAGTTCGGTGTGGTGCGCGCGAAGCGGAAAGCGAGGGGGATGTGCCCCGAGGTGCCGAAGATGCGAACAGGCCAGACGCAAGAGGCCGGAAGCGAGAGACCGGAAG
>NZ_ML058614.1:3463-21085 GCF_003635165.1 Burkholderia sp. Nafp2/4-1b
CCGGAAGCGAGAGACCGGAAGCGAGAGACCGGAAGCGAGAGACCGGAAGCCGGAAGCCGGAAGCCGGAAGCCGGAAGCCGGAAGCCAGAAGCCGGAAGCCAGAAGCCAGAAGCCAGAAGCCAGAACCGTAGAGCCGCGGGACCAAGAACCTGGTTTCTCCACGGCGAGCGACCGATCCCCGACCGCTCGCCGCTCACCCACTCAGACGATCGACCGGAACAACCAGTAAAGCCCGCCCGCCAGCGCGATCGACGCCGGCAGCGTCAGCACCCACGCGAGCACGAGGCTGCGCACAGTGCTCCACTGCAATCCGGACCCGTTCGCCGCCATCGTTCCCGCGACGCCCGACGACAGCACGTGCGTCGTCGACACGGGCAACCCGTACACATCGGCCGCGCCGATCGTCAGCATCGCGACGAGTTCGGCCGACGCGCCCTGTCCGTACGTCAGGTGCTGCTTGCCGATCTTCTCGCCGACCGTCACGACGATCCGCTTCCAGCCGACCATCGTGCCGAGACCCAGCGCGATCGCGACGGCCACCTTCACCCAGGTCGGAATGAACTTGGTCGCGTGATCGAGCTGCTTGCGGTAGTTGTCGATTGCGAGCTTGTCGTCGGCGGCGAAGGCCGGCTGCCCCGACTTCTCGATCAGGCGAATCGCTTCGGACACCAGATACATCGTGTTGCGCACGTTGTCGACGTCGCGTTGCGGCACAGCCGCCATCGAGCCCGACGAGCCGACGGCGGTCGCGAGCGACGTGGACAGCTGCTGCACGCCCGGCAGCACGGCGGGCGTCATTTCGCGGCGCTGCACGAAGTGCTCGACGTCGGCGCGCGGATTCGCGGACGGCGCGACACCGTTCGAGTATTTCGCGAACGTAGCTGCTGCCTGATTCGCGACGGCGACGAAGGTCTGCGATTCGGCCGGCGTCACCGCCTTGTTCAGCGCATAGGCGGTCGGCACCGTGCCGATCAGGATCAGCATGATGAGGCCCATCCCCTTCTGCCCGTCGTTCGAACCGTGCGCGAACGACACACCGGTACACGTCAGGATCAGCAGGCAGCGAATCCAGAACGGCGGCGGCTGATCCTTCGGCGGCTCCTGGTACAGCTCCGGCACTCGCACGACGGCCTTCAGCACGAGCAGCAGCAGCGATGCGCACAGGAAGCCGACGATCGGCGAAAGCAGCAGCGACTTGCCGACGCCGAGCGCCTGGCCCCAGTCGACGCCGCTCGTGCCCGACGGCCCGTGCATCAGCTGGTTCATCAACCCGACGCCGATGATCGAGCCGATCAGCGTGTGCGAGCTCGACGACGGCAGCCCGAAATACCAGGTGGCCAGATTCCAGACGATCGCGGCGATCAGCAGCGCGAACACCATCGCGAAGCCCGCCCCGGTACCGACCTGCAGGATCAGCTCGACCGGCAGCAACTGCAGGATGCCGAATGCGACGGCTCCGCTCGAAACCATCACGCCGAGGAAGTTCCACATGCCGGACCAGATCACCGCGACGTTCGGCGTCAGCGAGTGCGTGTAGATGACGGTCGCGACCGCGTTCGCGGTGTCGTGGAAGCCGTTGACGAATTCGAAGCCGAGCGCGATCAGCAGCGCGGCGCCGAGCATCAGGTACGGGAACAGCGATCCTTCGCGGACGGGCGACAGATCGGCGATCAGGTGCGTGGCGATATAGACGGCGCCGATCGCGAGCACCAGCAGGAAGACGGCATAGCCGACCTGCCGGGTACGTTCGGAGGTGCCGGAATTGTTCGCGGCGGACGAAGCAGGCTGATTCATGACGGCGTCTCGAAAGGGAACCGTAGCCGATCCTAGCCGTCGCTACTCGTCAGTTTGATGACAATCTGGACCACGAACTGTCGTCTTACGAACGTGTAAGAAAATGACGCATCAATCTCCAGATAGTGAGCACGCGGGCCCACGCAACGGCATCCCGTCGGACGTTGTCTTCAATCGACGTCCGGCCATTTCGCGATGCGACGAGTACCACGCAGAGCGCGTGGCGCGACGTCGATGCGGGCCGCAGTGCTCCCATCCATCCCGCGCACCTGCGCAATGGCCGCGCGGACGGTCGCCGCGTGCGTAATCGCAGTGCAGCGGAGCGGGCCTAGCGCAGCATGCGCGGCTCGGTCCACGTCGATTCGCGCGCGAGCGCGACGAACGCGGCCAGATAGTCGATCGACGCATCGGCCTCGCGGATGCCGAGGAAGATCTGTTTCGCGATTCCGTTCTTGCCGAGCTTGACCGGCACGACCGGCATCCGGTCCGCATACTCGTCGGCAAGCCATCTCGGCAGCGCGGCCACGCCGCGCCCGCTCGCCACCATCTGCAGCATGATGTCGGTCGTCTCGATCGACTTGTGGCGCCGCGGCACGATGCCGGCCGGCGTCAGGAACTGGTTGTAGATATCCAGGCGATCGGTCTCGACCGGGTAGGTGATCAGAACCTCGTCGGTCAGTTGCTCGGGCGTCACGTAGTCGGCATTCGCGAACCGGTGTGCATCCGCAACCACCAGCACCTGCTCGTAATCGAACACGGGATCGAAGCGTAGCCCCGGCTTGTTCAACGGATCGGGCGTCACGAGCACGTCGATGTCATGGCCGAACAGCGCGCCGATGCCGCCAAACTGGAAGCGCTGCTTCACATCGACGTCGACGTCCGGCCAGCGCGTCAGATACGGCGACACGACCTTCAGCAGCCACTGGTAACACGGGTGGCACTCCATCCCGATACGCAGCGTGCCGCGCTCGCCCTTCGCGTACTGCTTCATCCGCTCCTCGGCGAGCTCGAACTGCGGCAGCAGCCGGTTCGCCAGCTTCAGCAGATATTGCCCGCCCTGCGTGAGCCGCAGGCCGCGGCCTTCCCGATCCCAGATCGGCGTGCCGAGTTGCTGCTCGACCTTCCTGACGGTATGGCTGAGCGCCGATTGCGTCAGATGCAGCGCATTGGCCGCCGCGGTCAGCGAGCCCTGGCGCTCGACCTCACGGATCACGACGAGATGGAATCGTTCCAGCATGGGTAGCGCTCACTCCACAGACGCATGAACAAATTTAATGGATTAATGAAATAATGCCATTTTATTTCATGGGATGAAATCCCTATGATGGCTGCCGGATCGACTATTTCTTCTGGACGGCAGCTTCATGGTTACGACACACAACCTCGGTTTTCCGCGCATCGGCGCGCAGCGCGAACTCAAGTTCGGTCTCGAACGCTACTGGAAGGGCGAATCGTCGCGCGACGAGCTGCAGGCGCTCGGCGCCGCGCTCCGCCAGCGTCACTGGAACGACCAGCGCGATCTCGATCTCGCACCGATCGGCGACTTCGCGTTCTACGACCAGGTGCTCGACATGAGCTTCACGCTCGGCAACGTGCCGAAACGCGTGCAAGATTTCCACGGCGATGCGCTCGACAACTATTTCCGCGTCGCGCGCGGCCGTTCGGCTCAGTCGGCGGAAGAACATGCGGCGTGCTGCGGCGGTGTCGCAGCCGGCGAAATGACGAAGTGGTTCGACACGAACTATCACTACATCGTGCCGGAATTCCATGCGGACACGAACTTCTCGCTCGATCCGTCGCGCCTGCTGCAGGAACTCGCCGAAGCGAACGCGCAGGGCGTGAATGCGAAACCGGTGATCCTCGGGCCCGTCACGTACCTGTGGCTCGGCAAGTCGAAGGACGATTCGGACCGCCTCGCACTGCTGCCGAAGCTGTTGCCGGTGTACGGCGCGCTGCTCGACACGCTGACCGCACAGGGCGTCGAATGGGTGCAGATCGATGAACCGATCCTCGTGACCGAACTCGATGCCGAATGGCGCCAGGCATTCCGCATCGCGTATGCGGCGCTGGAAACGCGGCGCATCAAGCTGCTGCTCGCGACGTACTTCGGCCAGTTGCAGGACAACCTGACGCTCGCGGCCTCGCTGCCGGTCGACGGCCTGCACATCGACGCGATCAATGCGCGCGACGAAATCGACGCGCTGGTGCGTGAACTGCCGGCCGAGCGCGTGGTGTCGGTGGGCGCGATCAACGGCCGCAACATCTGGAAGACGGACCTGAACACGGCGCTCGACTGGCTCGAGCCGCTCGCGAAGCAACTGGGCGATCGCCTGTGGCTCGCGCCGTCGTGCTCGCTGCTGCACGTGCCGGTCGATCTAGCGAGCGAGGAAAAGCTCGACGCTGAAATCCGTTCGTGGCTCGCGTTCGCGCTGCAGAAGCTCGACGAGTTGAAGGTGCTCGCGACCGCACTGAACGAAGGCCGCGACAAGTTGGCCGACGCGCTTGCCGCGAATGCCGCCGCGATCGACTCGCGCCGTCGCTCGCCGCGCGTGAACAACCCGACGGTGAAGGCCGCGATCGCACGCATCGACGCACAACTGGGCAACCGCGTGAGCCCGTACCCGGAGCGCGCGCCGAAGCAGTCGGCCCGACTGAACCTGCCGGCGTTCCCGACGACGACGATCGGTTCGTTTCCGCAGACCGGCGAGATCCGCCACGCACGCAGCCAGTTCAAGGCCGGCGCGCTGGATGAAGCCGGCTATCGCAAGGCGATGCAGGCAGAGATTGAACGCAGCGTGCGCGAACAGGAATCGCTTGAGCTCGACGTGCTCGTGCACGGCGAAGCCGAACGCAACGACATGGTCGAATACTTCGGCGAACAGCTCGACGGCTACACGTTCAGCCAGTTCGGCTGGGTGCAGTCGTATGGGTCGCGCTGCGTGAAGCCGCCGATCCTGTTCGGCGACATCAGCCGCCCGAAGGCGATGACGGTCGAATGGATCACGTATGCGCAGTCGCTGACGAGCAAGCCGATGAAGGGCATGCTGACCGGCCCGGTGACGATCCTGAACTGGTCGTTCGTGCGCGACGACCAGCCGCGTTCGGTATCGTGCTATCAGCTCGCGCTCGCGATCCGCGACGAAGTGCTCGATCTCGAGAAGGCCGGCGTGCGCGTGATCCAGATCGACGAGGCCGCACTGCGCGAAGGGCTGCCGCTGCGCCGCGCGCAATGGGGCGAGTATCTGAAGTGGGCCGTCGAGTCGTTCCGCATCACCGCGAACGGCGTGCAGGACGACACGCAGATCCACACGCACATGTGCTATTCGGAGTTCAACGACATCATCGCGTCGATCGCCGACATGGACGCCGATGTGATCACGATCGAGACGTCGCGCTCGGACATGGAACTGCTCGATGCGTTCGACAGCTTCAGGTATCCGAATGAAATCGGGCCGGGCGTGTACGACATCCACTCGCCGAATATTCCGACGCAGGATCACATCGTCGGCCTGATGAAGAAGGCGGCCGAGCGGATTCCGGCGGAACGCCTGTGGGTGAACCCGGACTGCGGGCTGAAGACGCGCCAGTGGGCGGAAGTGATTCCGGCGCTGACGAACATGGTCGCCGCGGCGAAGACGCTGCGCGCTCAGGTGCAGTAACGCGGCCGGCTTGCCCCGGTGCTCCGCCGAGCGCCGGGGCGTTCGTGTCAGTTCCGCCGCGTCACCGGGCCGAGCGGCACCGACGCGAGGTCGACGTAGCGGAATACCGCCCGCGCGTCACGGACTGCCGCGAGATCGAGCATGACATCGAGTAGCGCTTCCCGATCGCCGGGCGCGACCGCGACGCACGTGCCGTCGGGCGCCGCGGCAAGACTCGTGCCGCTGAACGTGTAGCGGTCGCCGGCCCCGACGCGGTTTGCCATTGCGACGTAGAGTTGGTTTTCCAGCGCGCGCACCGGAATCATCTGGCGATGCACGTCGCCGTAGGGCTTCATCATCCCGTCCAGGATCACGATCAGTTCGGCTCCGGCATGCGCGAGCGCGCGTGCCGTTTCCGGAAACTCGAGATCGAAGCAGATCAGCAGGCCGACCTGCATGCCGCGCCACGTGCAGACCGGAAACGCGTCGCCGGCCTCGAACACGCCGAGATCGGATTCGTACAGATGCGTCTTTCGGTAGCGCAACAGCACATCGCCGTTGGCGTCGATCAGCAGCGCGGTATTGAAGAAACGCGCGCCGTCGCGTTCCGCGAAGCCGAACGCGACGGCGACTCCCGCATCGCGAGCGGCATTGCGCACTGCGGTGACGGACGGCCCGTCGAGCGGTTCGGCCAGCTGTGCGACGTCGGCGGGGGTCGGAAAGCCGCTGACGTACGTTTCGGAGAACACGACGAGGTCGGCCGCACCGCGCGCGGCGCCGATGATCGTGAGTGCTTTCGCGAGATTGCCGGCGACGTCGCCGTCGCGCAACGCCGACTGGACGAGGCGAAGACGCGGGCCTTTCATCGTGCTCATCGTGCGTCCCCCTGTGCTGCCGCGGCGGCTGATGCGTCAGGCGCGGGCGTTGCCGCGATCACACGTTGTTCGCGATCGAGATCGAGTGAGCGGGACAGTAGCCCGTAGACGCCGCCGGCCACCGCCAGCCCGACGAGCCACGCGACGTCGACGCCGCCGAGCATCCGCGCGGCCGGCCCGACGAACACCTCGCGATTCGCTTTCGCATCGAACACGTAGAAGAACGGCACCATCGCCGCGAAGCCGATCAGGTACGAGAGGATGCCGCGCAATTGCCACGCACCGTACATGCCGTCCGGCGTGAAGAAGTGCGTGATCGCGTAGCGGCCGCGCCGCACGAAGAAATAGTCGACGAGGTTCACCGCGGTCCACGGCACGAGGAAGTAGAGCATCAGCGTCAGGAATGTCTGCAGCAGCGCGATGCCGTTGCCGCGGATCGCGAACACGCAGGCGAGCACGAAGGTGCTGATGGCGACGACCGATGCGACACGGGCGCGGCGCGATGGCCGAATCGGCACGATCGAATCGATGCCGGTGAGCACGGTGAGCATCGCGCTGTACGCGTTGAGTGCGATGATCGGCAGGAAGCCGACCAGCGACACGATCGCGATCAGCTTGCCGAGGCCCGGCACGAGCGCCGAGCCGACGTCGTTCATCGCGACCAGCGCGTCGGCCGCATGCAGCTTCTGCGCGAGCCACGCGCCGAGCCCGATCATCCACGTGCCCGACAACGACGCGCCGGCGAAGATCACCGCGATCAGCTTCGCGCGGCTCGTATGCTTCGGCAGGTAGCGGGAGTAGTCGGACACGTACGGCGCATACGAGATGTTGTAGCTGGCGGCGATCGCGAACTGCGTCGCGAATCCGATCCAGTTGAAGCCCGGAGCGGCGGCCGGCGCGGCGGCGGCTTGCGCGGGTGCCGCATGACCGAACGCGAGCGCGAGCGTGACGAGCGCATAGAGCGGCAACGTAGCGATCAGTGCCCACGTGAAGGTCCGGTGCATCAGGTCGTGCCCGTAGATCGCGAGCAGTGCGCCGATCGCGACGGCCGCGATCGCGACGAAGCCGCCGTCGATGCCGAACACGTTGTGCACGCCGTCGACCATCAGCGACACGTTGACGACGTTGAAGCCGACGAACACGAACAGCGTCGCGAGCAGTGCGACGATCACGCCGCGATAGCCGAACTGCGCGCGCGACTGGATCATCTGCGGCAATCCCATTTCCGGCCCCTGCGAGCCGTGGAACGCCATGAAGATCGTGCCGAACATGATGCCGAGGGCGCCGGCGAGCGTCGTCCAGCCCGCCGACAGCCCCATGCCGGGCCCGACGAAGCCGATCGAGATCGTGAAAAAATGGAAGTTGCCGAGGAACCAGAACGGCCCCTGGCTTGCGAGCTTCGCGTGGCGTTCGTGTTCCGGAATGTAGTCGATCGAGTGATGCTCGATCGCCAGACCGGCCGGTTCGGTGCGACCGAGTTCGAGGGTGTCGAGGCGGTTCATGTCGGCTTGTCTCCTTGGTCACGGGCAGTTCGTCGATGCGACCGCGCGCGCCTGCCCGCCGCGATACCGTCGCGGTAGACAATGAATATCGGGGTGGCGGCGCGTGCTGTGCGCCGCCGGACAGCTCAAGAAAACGGGCAGGCGATGTCGCCTGCCCGTTTGCATGACTTACGCGAAGTTACGCGGCGCGCGCGCCGCGCGGCAACGCTTCGTCCGCCTTGCCGGGCACCCCGGCATCGTCGATGCTGACGCGGCGCGAGATCAGCCACACGCACACCGACGACAGCACGGCGGCGCTCGTGTACTGGATCGCGAGCGGCCACCATTGCGGCGCGGCGTTCTGCGCGATCAGCGTCGCGACGAGCGGCGTCAGACCGCCGGCAATCGCGCCGCACACCTGGTACGCGATCGAGATGGCGGTGTAGCGGATCCGCGCGACGAAGATGCCGCTGACGAAACCGGCGACCACCGAGTAGTAGCCCGACTCCGCGAGCGTCGCGAGGCCGACGCCGACCGTGATCGACAGCGGCGTGCCCATGTGCACGAGCGGCAGCATCACGAACGGCACGATCGCGGCCCATGCGCCGGTGATCAGCAGCACGCGCGTGGTGCCGAAGCGCTGCGCGAGGAACGCGGCGGCGAGCTGCACGACGAACTGCAGCACGGCGACGATCGTCATGCAATGCAGCACCATCGACCGGTCGAGCGACAGGAATTGCGTCGCGTAGCTGATCATGAAGATGTTGCTGAAATACACGCCGGCGATCCCGTACACGTTCGCGCCGATCGCGAGCAGCAGCAGCGGCCAGTACTTGAGCGCTTCACGCACCGGGTTCTGCGCGGTGTTGCCGCTCTTCTTCACTTCCTCGAACTCGGGCGATTCGGACACGCTCGCGCGGATCACGAAGCCGACGATCAGCAGGATGGAGCTCGCGAGGAACGGCACGCGCCAGCCCCAGCTCATCATGTCTTCCTTCGACAGCGTGCTGATCGCGCCGAACGCGAGCATCGACAGGATCAGGCCGCTCGCGCTGCCGAGCTGCGCGAACGACGCGAAGAACGTGCGCTTGCCTTCCGGCGCATGCTCGCCGGCGAGCAGCACCGCGCCGCCCCATTCGCCGCCGACTGCGATGCCTTGCAGCACGCGCATCAGCACCAGCAGGATCGGCGCGATCATGCCGGCCTGCGCGTGGGTCGGCAGCAGGCCGATCGCGACCGTCGACACGGCCATCAGCATCAGCGTCGCGAGCAGCGAGCGCTTGCGGCCGAAGCGGTCGCCGAGATAGCCGAACATCACGCCGCCGAGCGGCCGCGCGAAGAAGCCGACCGCGAACGAGCCGAACGATGCGAGCAGGCTGATGAAGCGGTTTTCACCGGGAAAGAACAGCGGCCCGAATACGATGGCGGCGGCGGTCGCGTAGCTGTAGAAGTCGTACCACTCGATCGTGGTGCCGACGAACGAAGCGAGCGCCGCCCGCTTCGGTTGCTTGACGGAAGTCCCCATCTGCAATGTGCTCCTCTGGAATCCTTTGATTTGGAATAGGTCGTGGGTCGGATCAGTCGCGGTACGCGACGCCGGGCAGCACGCACAGCAGCTCGTACGCGAGGTTCGCGCCGAGCAGGGCCGTGGTGCCGAACGGGTCGTACGGCGGCGCGACTTCGACGAGATCGCACCCGACGATGTTCAGCCCCTTCGCGCCGCGGATGATCTCGAGCGCCTGCGGCACCGTGAGGCCCGCGATTTCCGGCGTGCCGGTGCCCGGTGCGTAGGCCGGGTCGATGCCGTCGATGTCGAAGCTGATGTAGACGGGCGTGTCGCCGACGCGCGCGCGCACTTCTTCCATCAGCGGCGCGAGCGACTTGTTCCAGCATTCCTCGGCCTGCACCACGCGGAAGCCCTGCTCGCGACACCAGTCGAAATCCTCGGCCGCATAGCCGGTGCCGCGCAGGCCGATCTGCGTGACCTTGTCGCCGTGCAGCAGCCCTTCCTCGACCGCGCGGCGGAACGGCGTGCCGTGCGCGATCTTTTCGCCCATCATCGTGTCGTTCACGTCGGCGTGTGCATCGACGTGGATCAATGCAACCTTGCCGTGCTTGCGGTGGATTGCCCGCAGGATCGGCAGCGCGATCGTGTGGTCGCCGCCGAGCGTGATCGGTTTGCAGTCGTGCTCGAGAATCGCGTCGTACGCCGCCTCGATGCGCGCGATGGAATCGTGCAGGTTGTACGGGTTGATCGCGACGTCGCCGATGTCGGCGATCTGCAGCGAATCGAACGGCGCGGCGCGCGTGGCCATGTTGTACGGGCGCAGCAGCACGGATTCGGTGCGAATCTGGCGCGGGCCGAAGCGCGCGCCGGTGCGGTTGGAGGTGCCGAGATCGAACGGCACGCCGACGAAGCACGCGTCGAGGCCTGCGGCGCTCGGCACGTGCGGCAGGCGCATCATCGTCGCGATGCCGCCGCTGCGCGGCATTTCATTGCCGCCGAGCGGCTGGAAATGGGTGTGGTCGTTCATGGGGTCGTCTCTTCCGATGTGGGGTTGCCGTATCATTCGACGCGGCCTGGCGCATAGTTTTACGCGTCCGGTCGGAAAGAAGAATGCGAAGATATCGACGTAAACATCGATTTCCGTCGATGTATGGGAGGGGAATAGCGTGCTGGGGAATCTGTCGACCCTCGATCTGCGGTTGATCCGCGTGTTTCTCGCGGTCACGGAGGCGGGCGGCGTGTCGGCCGCGCAGGCAATGCTGAACGTCGGCCAGTCGACGATCAGCGCGCAGCTGTCGTCGCTCGAGACGCGGCTCGGCTACCGCCTTTGCGAGCGCGGCCGCAGCGGCTTCCGGCTCACGCCGAAGGGCGAGCGGTTCCACGCGATGAGCCGCAAGTTGCTCGCCGCGCTCGACGAATTCGGGATGGCGGCGCGCCACATGGACCGCCAGCTGGTCGGCACGCTGAACATCGGCCTGATCGGTCATACGCCGGTCAGCCAGAACGCGCGGATCGCCGAAGCGATCGCCGCGTTTCGCACGCGCGACGAGGCCGTGCGCTTCTCCATTTCGGTGCGCGCGCCGGGCGATCTCGAGGAAAAGCTGCTGAGCAACGAGATCCAGATCGCGGTCGGCTACTTCTGGCATCGCGTGCCGACGCTGCACTACACGCCGCTGTTCATCGAGCGGCAGGTCGCGTACTGCGGCCGCGGCCATCCGCTGTTCGAGGGCGCCGGCGCGCTGACGCCGGCCGACGTCGCGGGATTCGAGTGGGCCTGGCGCTCGTATCCGCTGCCGGAAGCGCAGATGTCGACGACGCCCGATCGCGTGACCGCAACCGCCGACAACATGGAGGCCGTCGCGCTGCTGATCCTGTCAGGCCATCACCTCGGCTACCTGCCGCAGCACTTCGCGGCGCCGTACGTCGCGCAAGGGCTGCTCGCGCCGCTCAATCCGGACCAACTGCACTACGAGGTCACGTTCCACATGGTCGTCGCGCGCGACGGGCGCGGCGATCCGGTCGTCGACGCGTTTCTCGAGGATCTCGAGCGCGCGCACCAGTCGCCCGACGTGGTGTGAGATCGCGGCGGTCCGGATGATGAACCCGGCAATGTGAACAACCGTCACAGCGGAGCGGGCCGCCGCCCGCATTGCCCGCATCACGGCACCGGCAACCCCGCGTCGTGCTTCACTTCCCGCAACGACAGCGCCGATTCAATTGACGTGACGCCCGGCAGCATCCGCAGCGAGTCGCGCAGGAACGTGCCGTAATCGTCGAGATCGCGCGCGACCACCTGCAGCAGATAGTCGGCCGTGCCCGCGACGTTGTGGCACGCGAGGATCCGCTCGATCCCGAGCACTTCCCGCTCGAACCGGTCGGCGACCTTGCGGTCGTGGGTCGCGAACCGCACGAGCACGAACGCGACGACACCGAAGCCGAGCGCCTGGCGCGACAACTGCGCGCGGTAGCGCTCGATGTAACCGTCGCTTTCGAGACGCTTCAGGCGCCGCGCGCACGGCGTCTCGGACAGGCCGACTGATTCGGCGAGACGGGCGATCGGCAGGCGGCCGTCGCGCTGCACCGCGGCGAGAATCGCGCGATCGGTTTTGTCGAGTTCGGTCATGTTGGCGGAATCCTTGTCTGGTTTCCAAGATTGTGGCGGATTCCGCTATGGATCGCCAATCCGGAGCGAAACTTGGCCAAAAATCCCTCCACCTTCAGCGGCAACATATCGTCATTGAAGGACGGGGGCAGACCATGATTTCCACGCATTTGCTGTTGATTTATCTCGCCGCGCTGGCGGCCATTTACGCGGTGCCGGGGCCCGACATGGCGCTCGTGCTGCAGACCAGCATCGGCCGCGGCGTGCGGCCCGGCATGGCGGCGGCGGCCGGCCTGTCGCTGTCGCGCACGGTGCACGTGACGCTGTCCGCGTGCGGCGTCGCGGCGCTGATCCGCAGCGCGCCGTGGCTGTACGAGGCGATCCGCTACGGCGGCGCGCTGTATCTCGCGTACGTCGCGATCCAGGTGTTCCGCTCGCCGGTGTTCGCGCTCGGCGACGGTGACGCGGCCGCCGCGGGCGAACTGCGCCAGTCGTTCTTCAAGGGGCTGCTGACGAACCTGCTGAACCCGAAGGCGCTACTGTTCTGCTCGGTACTGCTGCCGCAGTTCGTTCGGCCCGAGGCCGGGCCCGTCGTATGGCAGATGTTCGAGCTCGGTGCGATGCTCGTCGCGGCCGGCGTGTGCTTCGACCTTGCCTGCGTGTTCGGCGCGTCGCGCATCGCGGCGTGGATGCGCGCCCATCCGCTCGCGCAGACGGTGCAGCGCTGGACCTTCTCGGCGGCGCTGATCGGCTTTGCGCTGCGACTTTCGATGGATTGAATCGCTGCTTCATCGCATCGCCGCCGTGCGGGCCGACCGGCCGCCTGGCGCGGTGCGCCAACGAGCGACGGCCGTGCGCGATGCCGGCCGTCGCGTGCTCCCGGGTACCGCTCGGCACGCGCGCAAATCGTCTGACTGTTCTAAACTTCCTTTGACTTCGCGCTGCTGCGAACCGACTGACTGAACGGAACCGTCTCCCGCCGCCCCTGTCCGATTTCCTGGCTGTTCCGTGCAACGCGGTACCAAGGAGGGTCTGAACATGGCAAGGCATCTTCAAGCCGACCGTGAACCCCGTATCGTCGCCGAGTCCAAGTGTCTCGGTCATTGCGATCCGGCAGAACGCATCCACGTCACGATCATGTTGCGGCGGCAGGAAGAAGGGCAACTCGATGCATTGGTCCACCAGCTCGCCAGCGGCGACGCTCGCGCAAAACCGGTGTCGCGCGAAGCATTCGCGCAGCGTTTCTCCGCCAATCCCGACGACATCCGCAAGACCGAGGAATTCGCCCGCCGTCATCAGCTGACGGTCGATCGCGTCGATCCGGTCGAAAGCGTCGTCGTGGTGTCCGGCACGATCCAGCAGTTCGAAGCGGCATTCAGCGTGAAGCTCGAGCGGTTCGAGCATCGCGCGATCGGCCAGTACCGCGGCCGCTCGGGACCGATCGCGCTGCCGGACGAGCTCGGCGATGTGGTCACGGCCGTGCTCGGCCTCGACAGCCGGCCGCAGGCACGGCCGCACTTCCGGCTGCGTCCGCCGTTCAGGCCCGCGCGCGGCGCGGCGGCCGTCACGTTCACACCGCCGCAGCTCGCTTCGCTGTACGGCTTCCCGGCCGGCGACGGCGCCGGGCAATGCATCGCGATCGTCGAACTCGGGGGCGGCTATCGTGCGGCCGATATCCAGCAGTATTTCCGCGGGCTCGGCATCGCTACGCCGCCGACGCTCGTCGACGTGAACGTCGGCACCGGGCGCAATGCGCCGACCGGCGAAGCGAACGGCCCGGACGGCGAAGTCGCGCTCGACATCGAGATCGCCGGTGCGATCGCGCCCGCCGCGAAGATCGCCGTCTACTTCGCGCCGAACAGCGACGCGGGCTTCATCCAGGCCGTCAACGCGGCCGTCACCGACAAGACCAACCGGCCGTCCGTGATCTCGATCAGCTGGGGCGGGCCGGAAGCGATCTGGCAGGCGCAGTCGGCGCACGCGTTCAACCGCGTGCTGCAGGCGGCCGCCGCGCAGGGGATCACGGTGTGCGCGGCGTCGGGCGACAGCGGCTCGGGCGACGGGCTGCAGGACGGCAGCGATCACGTCGATTTCCCGGCGTCGAGCCCGTATGTGCTCGGCTGCGGCGGCACGCAGCTCGATGCGCTGCCGGGGCAGGGCATTCGCAGCGAGGTCACGTGGAACGACGAGGCGAGCGGCGGCGGCGCGGGTGGCGGCGGCGTCAGCACGATGTTCGACGTGCCGGCCTGGCAGCAGGGGCTAACGGTCGCGCTCGCCGACGGCAGCACCACGCCGCTCGCGAAGCGCGGCGTGCCGGACGTCGCCGGCGATGCATCGCCGCAAACGGGTTACGAGGTGTCCGTCGCCGGCACGCCCGCGGTGATGGGCGGCACGAGTGCGGTCGCGCCGCTGTGGGCCGCGCTGATCGCACGGATCAACGCGGCGGCCGGCGCATCGGCCGGCTGGATCAATCCGGTGCTGTACAAGAACGCGGGCGCGCTGCGCGACATCACGAAAGGCTCGAACGGCACCTATGCGGCCGCGTCCGGCTGGGACGCATGCACGGGCCTCGGCAGCCCCGACGGCGCGAAACTCGCGGCGCTCCTCGGGCGCAAGCCGTCGAGCTGACGCGCCGGTACCTGCCTTTACTTTCGACGCGGGTGTCCTGCCCGCGTCTTTTTTCACCTCCAGGAGCAGCACGATGGGCATCGATTCCGCATCTTCCGGCGGCGTGTATCCGCTGCATCACGGCGACCACAATTCACATGGCGTGCCGCCGACCATCAGTCCGGTCGCGCTGAGCCACGGCCGCGACCAGCCGTTCTTCGATCCGGTCGCGTACGGCAACGGCCCCGACGATTCGGTGACCGACACGACCGAAGCGGCCGCGATCACGCACCACACGATCCTGATCGGCGGCAAGCGCATCGCGTATACGGCAACGGCCGGCCATCTGGTGACGGTCGACCCGAGCAGTTCGCAGCCGGCCGCGAAGCTTTTCTACGTCGCGTTCACGGCCGACGGCGCGAAGGAAGAAACGCGGCCCGTCACGTTTTTCTACAACGGCGGGCCCGGTTCGTCGTCGGTGTTCGTGCTGCTCGGCTCGTTCGCGCCGAAACGCATCAAGACGTCGATGCCGGGGTTCACGCCGCCCGCGCCGTACCAGATCGAAGACAACCCGGACAGCATGATCGACCACAGCGACCTGGTGTTCATCAACCCGGTCGGCACCGGCTATTCGGCGGCCGTCGCGCCGAACAAGAACCGTGATTTCTGGGGCGTCGACCAGGATGCGAATTCGCTGAAGCAGTTCATCAAGCGTTACCTGACGAAGAACAACCGCTGGAATTCGCCGAAATACCTGTTCGGCGAGTCGTACGGCACCGCGCGCAGCTGCGTGCTCGCATACAAGCTGCACGAGGACGGCGTCGACCTGAACGGCGTCACGCTGCAGTCGTCGATCCTCGACTACCGGCAGGCCGGCAACCCGGTCGGCGCGCTGCCGACCGCGGCGGCGGACGCGTGGTATCACAAGAAGCTCGGCGTGAAGCCGGCGCCGGCCGATCTCGGCGCATTCGTCGAGGAAGTCGCGCAGTTCGCGCGCACCGGTTACCTGAACGCGTTGCGCAACGTGCCGCATGCGGACCCGGCCGCCGTGCAGAAGCTTTCGGAATACACCGGCATCGACACGGCGACGCTGCAGACGTGGGGGCTCGACATCGCGGGCTACGACGCGCGCGGCAATTCGCTGTTCCTGACGACGCTGCTGCACGCGCAGGGGCTCGCGCTCGGTTCGTACGACGGTCGCGTGACGGGGATCTCGTCGGGCATCGCCGGCAAGATCGATCCGAACTCGGGCGGCAACGATCCGACGATGACGGCGGTGACCGGCGTCTACACGGCGATGTGGAACAGCTACCTGAACGAGCAGCTGAAGTTCACGTCGAATTCCGCGTTCACGGACCTGAACGACCAGGCGTTCCAGAACTGGGACTTCAGCCATATCGACCCGACCGGCGCGCAGCAGGGCATCGATCCGAAGGGGAACGTGATCCTCTATACGGCCGGCGATCTGGCGGCGGTGATGGCGCTGAACGTCGACCTGAAGGTGCTGTCGGCGAACGGCCTCTACGATTTCGTCACGCCGTTCTACCAGACCGTGATCGACCTGCAGCAGATGCCGCTCGAGGATCAGAAGGTGCGGCAGAACCTGTCCGCGCGCTTCTATCCGTCGGGGCACATGGTGTATCTCGACGCCGGTTCGCGCACCGCGCTCAAGCGCGATCTCGCGACGATGTACGACGCGACGGTCAGCGATACGGGGGCGCGCATGCGGATTCGCGCGCTGCAGGCGAAGAAGACGGGCGGGCACGCGTAGCGCTGCCCGGTGTGCATGCACCGCGCGTGACCGTGACGGTTCGCGCGGTGCGCTGTGTCGGCCGTGGCGGCCGGCTTACGCGGCCGGCCAGTCGAACGGCGTGTACGGCAGCGCGCGCTTGTGGCGCGAGCCGTCGTAGAAGCGCAGTACCGTTTCGTACACGTTGTCGCTGACGGGCTTGCCTTCGAGGAAGTCGTCGATCTCGTCGTAGGTGACGCCGTACGCATGCTCGTCGGGGCGCAGCGGACGCAGCTCCTCGAGGTCAGCCGTCGGCACCTTCATCACGATCAGTTCGTCTCCGCCGAGTGCGCGGGCCACGGCCCGCACGCGGCGCTTGCTCAGGCCGGCGAGCGGCAGAATGTCCGCGCCGCCGTCGCCGAATTTCGTGAAGAAGCCCATCAGCGATTCGGCTGCGTGGTCGGTGCCGATCACGATGCCGCGCCGCGCACCGGCCACCGCGTACTGCGCGATCATGCGCTCGCGCGCCTTGATGTTGCCGTGCACGAAGTCCTGCTGCGCCGGGGTTTCGAACGCGTGGCCGGATGCGACCAGCGACGCGAGCATCGCGTCGGCGGCGGGCTTCACGTCGACCGTCAGTTCCTCGTCCGCGCGCACGAACGCGAGCGCGCGCTGCGCATCGGCTTCGTCGTTCTGCACGCCGTTCGGCAAGCGCATCGCGATGAAGCGCGCGTCGTAGCCGTCGGCGCGCAGCTTCTCGACCGACAACTGCGCGAGCCGCCCGGCCGTCGACGAATCGACGCCGCCGCTGATGCCGAGCACGTAGGTTCTCAGGCCGGTCGAACGAAGGTATTGCGCGAGGAAATCGACGCGGCGCGCGATCTCGGCATCGGCGTCGAATTGCGGGGCGACGTTCAGTTCGGCAATGATCGCGCGTTGGCGGCTGGCGTAATCGGCGGATGTCATGAAGGTGGTTCCGGAACGAAATGCGAGGCGCCCATCATAAGCGCAATCGCAGCCCGGCGCCGCGCGGGGCGTGTGATCCGGCCGTCGCGCGTTGCATTGGCGAGACGTGGTGCATCGTCATGGTGCGGCGGGGCGGGCGGTGCACCGCGGTGTGCGGGCGGATGCTTCGTTTCGAGGCGGGGGGCGGTGGTGTGGTGGATGTTTTCTGCTTGTGCTTCTGCTTCTGCTTCTGCTTCTGCTTCCGCTTCCGCTTCCGCTTCCGCTTCCGCTTCCGCTCAGGCTCAGGCTCAGGCTCCAGCTCAGGCGGCTCCAGCTCAGGCGGCTCCAGCTCAGGCTCCAGCTCAGGCTCCAGCTCAGGCTCCAGCTCAGGCTCCAGCTCAGGCTCCAGCTCAGCCGCAGCCGCAGCCCAGCCCAGCCCAGCCC
>NZ_ML058615.1 GCF_003635165.1 Burkholderia sp. Nafp2/4-1b
GCGGGGGTTTTTGCATTTGTGGCGCGGAAAAGCGCGATGAAACGGATGATGGCGCCCGCAAAGCGGTCACCTATATCGTCGCCGCCAACAAACAACTAGGGCTCCGCCCCTATCACCGGTACAGGCACCACGTGCTGGCCGGCGCACAAGAGGCGCACCTCCCGGTGGGCTACATTGCTGCCGTCGAACGGGTCGAATCAATCGAAGACACCGACTCGGCTAGAGTCGCGAAAGAAGGCGGCATATATCAGAACAAAGTCGCACAGCGAGGATGATGGTTCGCTATGCTGCCTGTGACAACGTACCTATTCGATCCGATACGCATGAGCACAGTTGCACGAACCATTCTCAAAGCCATTCTGAGCATCCCCATTGCCTTTGGGCTCGCCTATCCCTTTATCCATCCCTCAGAAGACGGCGGCATTCTCGGCGAAATAGAGATGTTTGGGACAATCTGCGCCATCGTCGTCGTCGCGGTTTTCCTAGCTCTGGTCTATGCCTACGCGAGCGACCTCAGAACTACCCTGAAATCGGTCAACCGAGGATCGCGTGTGGCCGAGCCCAACAGCGTCTGGTTTATGTTCCTCTTGCCATACAACTTCATCGAGGACTTCTTCATTATTTCCAACGTTGCGAAGTCCCTGGAAGCGGAGTCTCGTATCAATCCGGCTTTGTCCGGTTTGCGCTCGTTCGGCCGGATCAGCGGCATCGGGTGGTGTCTTGCCCAGGTTGTTTCGTTAATACCCAATACCATTGGCTCAATCGCCAGCGGAGTTGCGGTTTTCCTCTGGGTTTGGCACTGGGTGTTTGTGCGCCGAGCGAACAAGATGCTGGCCGGCAGCCAGGTCTCTGTGGCTACTCTAGCTGGACCGACAGGATCGTAGCCCTCCTTGGAAGCCAGATCGCTTACGATCGACCAGATCGCGATCCGCAAGATTGGAAAGTACCTGCCCGGCAGCACGCCCGACTCCTTTTCACCAATCTTTTCAGCCCCAAGCGTCAGATGGAACGGGACGGCATTGGGATCCGCTTCGATCACGAAGCTTCTGATCCCTCTTCTGGCGCTTCCTTCCGAATCTCTCTCCATAGCGCGCGGGCGGCGCCCCGTCCCATCTGCCCCAGGTGGACGAATAGCCAACCGGGGCCAAGCGGGCATCCGGCGCTCCGCATCCGCCGACGTCCTGATCCAGAAGCCGATGACCGTTCCTTCGGCTTCGGCGACGTAGCCGCTCGATCCTTCTATGGCCTCCGATGAAATCTCGAGATCGTACTGCCACAAGTCGAGCCATTTCTCCGGATAGTCCCAATGCGCCTTTGAAATACGGGCCAATTGCATGAGTGTGTTCGTATCCGCCGCACGCGTTGCACGGACGATATAACCGACATGCATGTCTTCCTCCCGTCGTTGGCAGCGATCGCTGTGCGTCGAGCATGTCGGTGCGCGGCAGTAGCGGCATCGACTCACTCTGGAGTCCTGCGATTTGTCGATTTGCCGACATGTCGCAGTTCAACAGATCTGCGATCGTGCCGCGGTGCCGACAAACGGTACGGTGATTGCGGGCTCGCAGCCGAATCGCCTGCATGGCCGTCGAATGAGCAGGATTCGCCTCCTCGAGCAGAGGAACACGGTTCTTCCATACCTTGCATGACGGCCGTTCCCGTCGGCGCGCTCGCGTCGAACGTGGCGCGTTCCGGCGCCGCAATTCAATGTTCCGCCTGCGCCGCATCGACGTCGCGCCGAAACGCGCCCGGGCTCGTGCCGGTCCATTTCCGGAACGCGCGATGAAACGCGCTGGGCTCGGTGAAGCCGAGCTCCGCAGCGATTTCCGCGACGCTGAGCCGGTGTCCGCGCAGCAGTGACTGCGCCAGCGCGCCGCGCAGCTCGTCCTTGATCGACGCGAAGCTTTGCCCCTCGCTGCGCAATCGTCGCCGCAGCGTCGCGGGCGTCGTGCCGAGGCGCACGGCCAGCGTGTCGAAGTCCGGCCAGTCGACAGCCGGCTGCGCCTTCAGATGCGCGCGCGTTTTTGCCACCCAGCCGGTGTCGTGCCGATAGCGGACCAGCAGGTTGCCGGGTGCGCCGCGCAGGAAGGTCTTCAGCGCCTGCGCGGAGCGGATCGTCGGCAGCGCGAGATAAGCGGCGTTGAACGCGAGTCGGCTGTCGGGGCGGCCGAAATGGACCGGAACGCCGAAGAACTGATGATAGTCGCTGCGCTGGTCGGGGCTCGGGCACGCGAAATCGATGCGCTGCAGCGGAATGCGTCGGCCGATCAGCCAGCACGCGACCCCGAGCAGGATCAGCCAGAACGTCCGGTAAGCGAATGCGGAATAGGGCGCCCCCGACTGCGTGAGGACGATCCGCGCCTGGCCGTCGGCAACGACGAGTTCGCCGTGCGGTTCGTCGAGCACCACGCGCAGGAACTGCAGCGCGCGCCGCAGCGCCTTCTCGAGCGTACCGGCGTGCAGCACGGCATGGCACAGCAGCGTGAAGCTGCCGCGCCGCATCGGGCGCGCCGCGAGCCCGAAGAATTCGTCGTCAATCGCGCTGGCGATCGCCAGCCACAGCCGCCCGTACTGCTGAGGCGTTACTGGCTCGCATACGACCGCCGGCAGGCCCGCTGCGCGCAGCACGGCCTCGGTCGGCAACCGTTGCCGGCGCAGGCTGTCCAGCGCATCGTCGACGAAACCGGGCGAAATCATCTGCGGCCCCATTTTTCATGTCCTCCAGACATGGCAAAAGCGATCACGATTCTAGATTCTGTTTGTCATTGATTGCAATGTGACGGCTGTCTACCATCATCGATATACCGCCGGTTCGCCGTCGGTCATAACGAACAGGAGACACGCATGCGTGATGGAGCAACCGCCCGGACGGTGCCGGCCTATGCCGACGCCGTGGCCGGCTTCCGTATCGAGACTGCCGCGGCCACTCTGCACGGCGACCTGGAGCAGGGCCTGAACGCCTGTGTCGAGTGCTGCGACCGACATGCGGCGGCAGACCCGCACGCGGTCGCGCTCGACTGGATCGATGCCGGCGGCCACCACCGCAGCTTCACGTTCGCGCAGATGCAGACGCTGTCGGCGCGGGTCGCGAACCTGCTCGTCGAGCAGGGTGTGAAACCGGGCGACGTGGTGGCCGGCCTCCTGCCGCGCACGCCCGAACTCCTCGCGACGATCCTCGGCACGTGGCGCACAGGCGCCGTCTATCAGCCGCTCTTCACCGCGTTCGGACCGAAGGCGATCGAGCATCGGCTGCGCATGAGCGATGCGCGGCTGATCGTCACCAACATCGCGAATCGCGCGAAGCTCGACGAGATCGTCGATTGCCCGCGGGTCGCGACCGTGCGCGAATCGGGCGACACGCTGCCGGCCCGCGACATCGATTTCCGCGCGGCGCTCGACGCCAGTTCCAGTGTGTTCGAACCCGTGCTGCGCAAGGGCACGGACCTGTTCATGATGATGTCGACGTCGGGCACGACGGGGTTGCCGAAAGGCGTGCCGGTGCCGCTCTTCGCGCTGCTTGCGTTCGGTGCGTACATGCGCGACGCGGTCGACCTGCGTGCCAGCGACCGCTTCTGGAACATCGCGGATCCGGGCTGGGCATACGGTCTCTATTACGCGATTACCGGCCCGCTGCTGCTCGGCCACGCAACGACGCTGTACGAGGGCGGTTTCACGGTCGACAGCACCTACGACGTGATCGAACGGCTCGGCATCACGAGCCTCGCCGGTTCGCCCACCGCGTACCGGATGCTGATGGCGGCCGGTACCGACGCGGCCGCGCGGCTGAAAGGGCAGCTGCGCGTGGTCAGCAGCGCGGGCGAACCGCTGAACCCGGAAGTCGTGCGCTGGTTCCATGCGGCGCTCGGCGCGCCGATCTACGATCACTACGGCCAGACCGAGCTCGGGATGGTCGTGAACAACCATCACGGGCTCACGCACGTCGTTCATGCCGGTTCGGCCGGTTTCGCGATGCCCGGCTATCGCGTCGCGGTGCTCGACGACGCCGATCGCGAGCTCGGCCCCGGCGAGCCCGGCAACCTCGCGATCGACATTGCCCGCTCGCCGCTGCTGTGGTTCCGCGGCTATTGGCAGCAGGACACGCCGGCGATCGCAGGCGGCTACTACCGGACCGGCGACAACGTCGAGCTCGAGCCGGACGGCACGGTGAGCTTCATCGGCCGCGCGGACGACGTGATCACGTCGTCCGGCTACCGGATCGGTCCGTTCGACGTGGAAAGCGCGCTGATCGAGCATCCGGCCGTCAGCGAAGCCGCGGTGATCGGCGTGCCGGACCCGGAGCGCACGGAGATCGTCAAGGCGTTCGTCGTGCTGTCGAAAGGCTTCGACGGTACGCCGGCGCTGGCCGACGAACTCAGCCAGCACGTGAAGCGACGGCTGTCGGCCCACGCTTATCCACGCGCGATCGACTTCGTCGACGCGCTGCCGAAAACCCCCAGCGGCAAGATCCAGCGCTTCGTGCTGCGCAAGATGGAAGCCGACAAGGCCGCTCAATCCTGAACATCGAATACTGAATACGGAGTGCGAATGAATATCAAGGATCGCGTTTTTCTGATTACGGGCGCTGGTTCCGGCCTCGGTGCCGCGGTGGCGCGCATGGTAGTCGCCGAAGGCGGCAAGGCCGTGCTGCTGGACGTCAATGAAAACGCCGGCGCGAGTCTCGCGAACGAACTCGGTGCGGCCGCACGCTTCGTGAAGACCGACGTGACGAGCGAAGCCGACGGACAGGCGGCAGTGGCCGCCGCGCGCGACGCATTCGGTCGCCTCGACGCGCTCGTGAACTGCGCGGGTGTCGCGCCGGGCGAGAAGGTCGTCGGCCGTGAAGGCCCGCATTCGCTCGACCGCTTCGCGCGGGCGGTGTCGATCAACCTGATCGGCACCTTCAACATGATCCGGCTCGCGGCCGAAGCGATGTCGAAACAGGACGCCGACGCGGAAGGCGAGCGCGGCGTGATCGTCAACACCGCGTCGGTCGCGGCGTTCGACGGTCAGATCGGGCAGGCCGCATATGCGGCGTCGAAGAGCGGCGTGGTCGGCATGACGCTGCCGATCGCGCGCGAACTTGCACGATTCGGCATTCGCGTGGTGACGATCGCGCCGGGCATTTTCGCGACGCCGATGATGGCCGGCATGCCGCAGGACGTGCAGGATGCGCTCGGCAAGAGCGTGCCGTTCCCGCCGCGGCTCGGCCGCCCCGACGAATTCGCGGCGCTGGTGCGCCACGTCGCCGAGAACACGATGCTCAACGGCGAAGTCATTCGTCTCGATGGCGCGCTGCGCATGGCACCGCGCTGATACTGGAACTGGAGGAACTCGATCATGACGACACAAGACCCGATCGTAATCGTCGGCGCGGCGCGCACGCCGATGGGTGGTTTTCAGGGCGCACTGGCCGCGGCCAGCGCGAGCGAGCTTGGCGCGGTGGCGATTCGCGCGGCGCTCGAACGCGCACGCGTGCCGGCCGAGCGCATCGATGAAATCGTGTTCGGCTGCGTGCTGCCGGCAGGCCAAGGCCAGGCGCCGGCGCGGCAGGCCGCGCTGAAGGCAGGCTTGCCGCTGGGCACGGGCGCCACCACGGTCAACAAGATGTGCGGCTCGGGGATGAAGGCCGCGATGCTCGTGCACGACCTGCTATTGGCGGGCTCGGCGGACGTCGCCGTGGCGGGCGGGATGGAGAGCATGACGAATGCGCCGTACCTGCTGCCGAAGGCGCGCGCGGGGATGCGCATGGGTCACGGCCAGGTGCTCGACCACATGTTTCTCGACGGGCTAGAGGACGCATACGACAAGGGCCGGTTGATGGGCACGTTCGCGGAGGATTGTGCGCAGGCTTATCAGTTCACGCGTGAGGCGCAGGATGCGTTCGCGATCGCGTCGCTGACGCGCGCTCAACGCGCGATTGCCGACGGGCGCTTCGTGTCGGAGATCGCGCCGGTGACCGTGAAGGCAGGCAAGACGGAAGCCGTCGTGTCGATCGACGAGCAGCCGGGCAACGCGAAGCTCGACAAGATCCCGACGCTCAAGCCGGCGTTCCGCGAAGGCGGCACGGTGACCGCAGCGAACTCGTCGTCGATCTCCGACGGCGCGGCCGCGCTCGTGCTGATGCGCCGCTCGGAAGCAGAGCGGCTCGGTCTCACGCCGAAGGCCGTGATCGTCGGGCACTCGACCTACGCGAATCAGCCGGGGCTGTTCGCGACGGCGCCGATCGGTGCAATCCGCAAGCTGTCGGAGAAAACCGGCTGGAACCTGCGCGACGTCGACCTGTTCGAGATCAACGAAGCGTTCGCGGTGGTCGCGATGGCGGCGATGCGCGATCTCGATCTGCCGCATGAGAAGGTCAACGTGCACGGTGGCGCGTGTGCGCTAGGCCATCCGATCGGTGCGTCGGGCGCACGCGTGATGGTCACGCTGCTCGCGGCGCTCGAGGCGTATGGGCTGAAGCGCGGCGTCGCATCGCTGTGCATCGGCGGCGGCGAGGCGACGGCGATCGCGATCGAGCGCGTCGCATAACGCGTAACGCGCCACTGCGTCACGCGGACACGCGCGGCGCACGCGAGCGCATTACGCGAGCGCACTAAGCGAACGCATCACGCGCGGGACGGCACGCATGCCGTCCCTCGTCGCGGGCGGCGGGCGGCGGGCACCGTGCAGGGCAACCCTGCATCGTGTCCGTCGCCCGTTGTGCTTTTCCGGTGGAAGCTACGCGCTCGCGTTCGGCGACACCGCACCGCACGCGCGTATCACGAGCTGCACGACCTGCTCGGTCGTTTCGGCGAACGCCTTCTGAGTGAATGCACGCTTGCCGCTCAGCGCGCGGATCTGCGCATCGAAGTCCGCGTAGTGCTGCGTCGTCGCCCAGATCAAATACATCAATGCGTGCGCATCCATCGGTGCGAGCAGGCCGCGTGCGATCCAGCCTTCGATCACCTTCACGCGCGTGTCGAACCACGGCTTCACGCGTTCCGACAGGATGTCCTGCATGTGCGCGGCGCCATGGATGATCTCGTTGGCCCACACCTTCGAGCCGAGCGGGCGCCGTCGCGACAGATCCATCTTCGCGCGTACGTAGCCGCCGATCGCGTCGACCGGATCGTCGCCGGCTTCGAACGAGGCGGCTGCGTGGTGCCAGTCTTCGAACAGGTCCTCGAGCACGCGACGGTACAGCGCAAGCTTCGTCGGGAAGTAGTAGTGCAGGTTCGCCTTGGGTAGCCCAGCGCGTTCCGCGATCATCGCGGTGCTGGCGCCGTCGAGCCCGCGCTCCGCGAATACGGCTTCCGCACAGGCCAGCAGATGCGCTTCGTTGGACTCGCGGATGTGTGCCTTGCGTCGCCGCAAAGGCGTGCTCGTTTCGTCGTCGCCGGTAACCTCGGCGGCCGCTTCGTCATGTCTCATCGTTGCCTCGCGCGGCGTGCATGCCGCGTTGGGCTTCATTCTAGCCGCTGGTTCGCATCGAACGCACGCGTTCGCACACATCCGCGCGTGCGCGATGCTGCAATGCGATGGCACGGTTCTCGCTCGCTCGGTTCGCGCAAGAAAGACATTGCGCTACGCATTTTGATCGTCTAAAACCTGTCCAATCGGACAGGATTCGATGAGCGGCGAACGGGCGTGCCAATCCCGGCTCCGTTTGTCGGACGAATCGCGTGAACGACACGCGTCTGCACCTCGCAGGTGCGGGTTTGCCCCGACAGCAGCAATGCGCACCGGTACCGACCCGGATGACGACATGACCGACCCCACAGGAGCGATACGATGGACGCGGTATCGGAAACAGTGAAGCGGGCAGCATTCGACACGTCGATCAAGGTCGACGGCAGGCGGTTGTGGGACAGCCTGATGGAGGTGGCGAAGATCGGCGCGACGCCGAAAGGCGGCGTCTGCCGCCTCGCACTCACCGATCTCGACAAGGCCGGGCGTGACCTGATCGTCGGCTGGGCGAAGGCAGCCGGCTGCACGGTGACGGTCGATACGATGGGCAACGTGTTCATGCGCCGCGCGGGCCGCGTGGCCGACGCGGCGCCGGTCGTCACCGGTTCGCATGCGGATTCGCAGCCGACGGGCGGCCGTTTCGACGGCATCTACGGCGTGCTGGGCGGCCTCGAAGTGATTCGCAGTCTGAACGATCACGGCATCGAGACCGAGCATCCGGTCGAAGTCGTGATCTGGACCAACGAGGAAGGCTCGCGCTTCGCGCCGGCGATGGTCGCGTCGGGCGTGTTCGCGGGGGTGTTCACGCTCGAGTACGGGCTGTCTCGCAAGGACATCGACGGCAAGACGATCGGCGAGGAACTCGCGCGCATCGGCTACGCGGGCGACGTGCCGTGCGGCGGCCGCAAGCTGCATGCGGCATTCGAGCTGCATATCGAGCAGGGGCCGATTCTCGAAGCGGAGTGCAAGACGATCGGGGTCGTGACCGACGCGCAAGGGCAGCGCTGGTACGAGATCACGTTCACCGGTCAGGAAGCGCACGCGGGGCCGACGCCGATGCCGCGTCGTCGCGATGCGCTGCTCGGCGCATCGCGCGTCGTCGATCTCGTGAACCGGATCGGCCTCGACCACGCGCCGTTCGGCTGCGCGACGGTGGGGATGATGCAGGTGCACCCGAACTCGCGCAACGTGATTCCGGGGCGCGTGTTCTTCACCGTCGATTTCCGTCATCCGGACGACGCCGTGCTCGCGGAGATGGATGCCGCGCTGCGTGACGGCGTCGCGCGCATCGCGGGCGAGATCGGGCTCGAAACCGAACTCGAGCAGATTTTCTACTACAAGCCCGTCGCGTTCGATTCGGCTTGCGTCGCCGCCGTGCGCGATGCGGCCGATCGCTTCGGCTACTCGCATCGCGACATCGTGTCGGGCGCGGGACACGACGCGTGCTATCTGGCGCAGGTCGCGCCGACGTCGATGGTGTTCGTACCGTGCGTCGACGGCATCAGCCACAACGAGATCGAGGACGCGACGCCTGCTTGGATCGAGGCCGGCGCGAACGTGCTGCTGCACGCAATGCTGTCGCGCGCATGCGAGCCGGCTTCATGACGCAACGACGATAGCGCGGCCGGCAAGCTGCGCAGCGCACGATCGTAGCATTCCTAAGCATGACCGCCCCGACTGTGCGAAGGCAGCCGGCGGGGACGCCTTTGTCTCGACTCAGTCGAAGGAACGCGTATGACCACCAAGCCAACCGGCGATATCGCCGCGCATCGCCTGTCGTCCACGCAACTCTCGTGCGAATTCGCCGATATCGCGCCGCTGCTCGATCCGACGGCGGCCGCGGCCGCCGCGAGCCGCTGCCATTACTGCTACGACGCGCCGTGCGTGCAGGCCTGCCCGACGCAGATCGACATCCCGAGCTTCATCCGCAAGATCGGCAACGGCAACCTGAAAGGAGCTGCGACCGACATCCTGTCCGCGAACCCGCTCGGCGGGATGTGCGCGCGCGTGTGCCCGACCGAGATCCTGTGCGAAGGCGCATGCGTGCGCAATCACCAGGATGCGCAGCCGGTCGCGATCGGCGCGCTGCAGCGGCACGCGACCGACTGGGCGATGACGAGCGGCGCGGTGCGCTTCACGCGGGCGCCCGACACGGGGCGGCATATCGCGGTGGTCGGCGCGGGGCCGGCCGGGCTCGCGTGCGCGCACCGGCTCGCGCTGGCCGGGCATCGCGTCACGCTGTTCGACGCGCGGCCGAAGGCAGGCGGCCTGAACGAATACGGGATTGCCGCGTACAAGACGGTCGACGACTTCGCGCAGCGCGAAGTCGAGTGGCTGCTGTCGGTCGGTGGAATCGCGCTGCAAACCGGCGTTGCGTTCGGACGCGACGTCACGCTCGACGCGCTGCGCGAGCAGCACGATGCGGTGTTTCTCGCGATGGGCCTGGGCGGCGTGCGCACGCTCTCGATCGACGGCGAGCAACTGGACGGCGTGATGAACGCGGTCGACTTCATCGAGCAGGTGCGACAGGCCGACGCGCTGGAGAACGTGCCGGTCGGGCGGCGCGTGGTCGTGATCGGCGGCGGCAATACGGCGATCGACGCGTCCGTGCAGAGCCGCAAGCTCGGCGCCGAGCGCGTGACGATGGTGTACCGGCGCGGCGTGGAGGCGATGAGCGCGACGTGGGCCGAGCGCGAGTTCGCGCAGAAGAGCGGCGTCACGCTCGTCACGCACGCGAAGCCGGTGCGCATCGCGGGCATGGACGGGCACGTGACGGGTGTCGAATTCGAGGCCGCGTCGGGCGAACGCTTCAACGTCGACGCGGACATGGTGCTGAAGGCGATCGGCCAGACGCTGGTGCCGGACGGCGTCGCGACCGCGTTGCTGACGGCGGACGGCGCGCGCATCGCGGTCGATGCGGACGGCCGCACCGCGTTGCCGGACGTATGGGCCGGCGGCGATTGCGCGGCGACGGGCGGCATCGACCTGACGGTGCAGGCCGTGCAGGACGGCAAGCGCGCGGCGGCCGCGATCGACGCGGCGCTCGCGCAGCGCGACGCGAAGGCCGCCTGAACGCGGGTTGCACGACGACGCCGCGCCCGCCACCCACGCCACGCGAATCACGAACAACGCCCATCTTCACGGAGCCGAACATGGCCGACCTTCGCTGCACCATCGCAGGCATCACTTCGCCGAACCCGTTCTGGCTCGCTTCCGCGCCGCCGACCGACAAGGCGTACAACGTCAACCGCGCATTCGAGGCCGGCTGGGGCGGGGTCGTGTGGAAGACGCTCGGGCTCGATCCGCACGTCGTCAACGTCAGCTCGCGCTACGGCGCCGTGCAGTGGAACGGCCAGCGGATCGCCGGACTGAACAACATCGAGCTGATTACCGATCGCCCGCTCGACGTGAACCTGAAAGAGATCGCGCAGGTGAAGCGCGACTGGCCCGACCGCGCGCTGATCGTGTCGCTGATGGTGCCGTGCAACGAGCGCGACTGGAAATGGATCCTGCCGCTCGTCGAGGATACCGGCGCCGATGCGGTCGAGCTGAACTTCGGCTGCCCGCACGGGATGAGCGAGCGCGGGATGGGCGCGGCGGTCGGCCAGGTGCCGGAATACGTCGAGATGGTTACGCGCTGGGTCAAGGAAGGCACGAAGCTGCCGTGCCTCGTGAAGCTCACGCCGAACATCAGCGACATCCGGATGGGATCGCGCGCCGCGTACAACGGCGGCGCGGACGGCGTGTCGCTGATCAACACGATCAACTCGATCGTCGCGGTGGACCTCGACCAGATGGCGCCGATGCCGACCGTCGACGGCAAGGGCACGCACGGCGGCTACTGCGGCCCGGCGGTCAAGCCGATCGCGCTGAACATGGTCGCGGAAATCGCGCGCGATCCGGAAACGCCGAACCTGCCGATCTCCGGCATAGGCGGCATCTCGTCGTGGCGCGACGCGGCCGAGTTCATGGTGCTCGGCGCCGGCAGTGTGCAGGTATGCACCGCGGCGATGCATTACGGATTCCGGATCGTGACGGATCTCGTCGACGGGCTGTCGAACTGGATGGACGACAAGGGCTATGCGACGCTCGACGACATTCGCGGCCGCGCGGTGCCGAACGTCACCGACTGGAAATACCTGAACCTGAAGTACGACATCAAGGCGCGCATCGACCAGGACCGCTGCATCCAGTGCGGGCTGTGCCATATCGCGTGCGAGGACACGTCGCACCAGGCGATCACCGCGGTGAAGGACGGCGTGCGGCATTTCGAAGTGATTGATTCGGAATGCGTCGGGTGCAATCTTTGCATGCATGTGTGTCCGGTCGAGCAGTGCATCACGATGGAGCGGGTCGACGCGGGCGATTACGCGAACTGGACCACGCATCCGAACAACCCGGCGCGTGCCGATGCGGGCGCGAGCGCGGCGGAGCCCGCGAAGCACGTGAAGGCGGCCTGACCGGCGGCCGGCGGCGCGCGACGGGTGGCGCCGCTGCTTGTGTCCTGTTCAGCCGGCATCGCGCGATGCCGGCACTGACGTTTACATGGAGCAGCGTTCGATGAAACCAGCAGCGATTCACGCCGATCCCGACAGCGCCGCGGCGCCGGCCGGCAGCCTGTACAACGACGACCTCGCGCCGACGACGCCCGCGCAGCGCACCTGGCGCTGGTATCACTTCGCGGCGCTGTGGGTCGGGATGGTGATGAACATCGCGTCGTACATGCTCGCGGCCGGGCTGATCCAGGAAGGCATGTCGCCGTGGCAGGCGGTGCTGACCGTGTTGCTCGGCAACCTGATCGTGCTCGTGCCGATGCTGCTGATCGGCCATGCGGGCGCGAAGCACGGGATTCCATACGCGGTGCTCGTGCGCGCGTCGTTTGGCACGCAGGGCGCGAAGCTGCCCGCGCTGTTGCGTGCGATCGTCGCGTGCGGATGGTACGGCATCCAGACCTGGCTCGGCGGCAGCGCGATCTACACGCTGCTGAACATCCTGACCGGCAACGCGTTGCACGGCGCAGCGCTGCCCGTCGTCGGCATCTCGTTCGGGCAGCTCGCATGCTTTCTCGTGTTCTGGGCGCTGCAGTTGTACTTCATCCTGCACGGCACCGATTCGATTCGCTGGCTCGAAAGCTGGTCCGCACCGATCAAGGTCGTGATGTGCGTCGCGCTCGTGTGGTGGGCGACGTCGCAGGCGGGCGGTGTCGGCTCGATGCTGTCGGCGCCGTCGCAGTTCGTCGCGGGCGGCAAGAAGGCGGGACTTTTCTGGGCGACATTCTGGCCCGGGCTGACCGCGATGGTCGGCTTCTGGGCGACGCTCGCGCTGAACATCCCCGACTTCACGCGCTTCGCGCATTCGCAGCGCGACCAGATGATCGGGCAGTCGATCGGGTTGCCGCTGCCGATGGCGCTGCTGTCGGTGGTGTCGGTCGTCGTGACGTCGGCTACCGTCGTGATCTACGGCAACGCGATCTGGGATCCGATCGACCTGACGAGCCGGATGACCGGGATCGGCGTCGGCATCGCGCTCGTGATCCTCACGCTCGACACGATGTGCTGCAACCTCGCGGCGAACCTTGTCGGCCCCGCCTACGACTTTTCGAGCCTGTGGCCGAAGGCGATCTCGTATCGCACCGGCGGGATGATCACCGCGACGATCGCGATCGTGATGATGCCGTGGAAGATCCTCGCGACGACGGACGGCTATATCTTCACCTGGCTCGTCGGCTACTCGGCGCTGCTCGGGCCGGTCGCGGGCATCCTGATGGTCGACTACTTCCTGATTCGCGGCACACGGCTCGATACGCGCGCGCTGTTCGACGAGCGCGGCGACTTCAGCTATGCGCGCGGCTGGAACCCGGCCGCGCTGGTCGCGCTCGCGGTCGGCGTGCTGCCGAACCTGCCCGGTTTCCTGCACACCGCGTTCCCGGCGTCGTTCCCGAACGTGCCGGCGTTCTTCAACACGCTTTACACGTATGCGTGGTTCGTCGGCCTCGTGCTGGCGTCCGGCGTGTACGGCACCTGGATGAAGTGGCGCGCCGCGCAGCGCGCGCAAATCGCGAGCGCGTGACGAACCCGATGCATGGGATGCGTGCGGTACCCGACAGTCAACGAGGAGGCAACCCAATGGCAATCCTGATTCGCGGCGGTACCGTGGTCGATGCGGACCGCACCTATCGCGCGGACGTCCTGTGTGCGGACCCGCAGGACGGCGGCACGATCCTGCAGATCGCCGAGACGATCGACGCGCCGGCCGGCGCGACGGTGGTCGACGCGCACGACCAGTACGTGATGCCGGGCGGTATCGATCCGCATACGCACATGGAACTGCCGTTCATGGGCACGACGGCGAGCGACGATTTCTATTCGGGCACGGCCGCCGGGCTGTCGGGCGGCACGACGAGCATCATCGACTTCGTGATCCCGAGCCCGAAGCAGCCGCTGATGGATGCGTTCCACCAATGGCGCGGCTGGGCCGAGAAGGCGGCGGCCGACTACGGCTTCCACGTGGCCGTCACGTGGTGGGACGAATCGGTGCATCGCGACATGGGCACGCTGGTGCGCGAGCACGGCGTATCGAGCTTCAAGCACTTCATGGCGTACAAGAACGCGATCATGGCCGACGACGAGGTCCTCGTGAACAGCTTCACGCGTTCGCTCGAACTCGGCGCGCTGCCGACCGTGCACGCGGAGAACGGTGAACTCGTGTTCCAGCTGCAGAAGGCGCTGCTCGCGCGCGGGATGACGGGGCCGGAGGCGCATCCGCTGTCGCGGCCGCCGGAGGTCGAGGGCGAGGCCGCGAACCGCGCGATCCGCATCGCGCAGGTGCTCGGCGTGCCGGTGTATATCGTGCACGTATCGGCGAAGGACGCGGTCGACGTGATCACGCGCGCGCGCAGCGAAGGGCTGCGCGTGTTCGGCGAAGTGTTGCCGGGCCACCTGGTGATCGACGAGTCCGTGTATCGCGACCCGGACTGGACGCGTGCGGCCGCGCACGTGATGAGCCCGCCGTTCCGCTCGGCCCAGCATCGCGAGGCGCTGTGGCGCGGGCTGCAGTCGGGCCAGTTGCACACGACGGCGACCGACCATTGCGTGTTCTGCGCGTCGCAGAAGGCGATGGGCCGCGACGATTTCACGAAGATCCCGAACGGCTGCGGCGGTGTGGAAGACCGCATGTCGGTGTTGTGGCATCACGGCGTGAATCATGGCCGCATCACGCCGAACGAGTTCGTGCGGATCACGTCGACGAACGCCGCGCAGATCTTCAACCTGTATCCGCGCAAGGGCGCGGTGCAGGTCGGCGCGGATGCCGATCTGGTCGTGTGGGATCCGGCCGCGACGAAGACGATCTCGGTGAAGACCCATCACCAGCAGGTCGACTTCAACGTGTTCGAAGGGATGACGGTGCAGGGTGTCGCGACGCACACGCTCACGCGCGGCGCGCTCGCGTGGGCCGACGGCGAGCTGCGGGCGGTGCGCGGCGCGGGCCGCTACCTGAAGCGGCCGCCCACGGCCGGCTACTACGAGGCCGCGCGCATCGCGAACCGGCTGCGCGAGCCGCATCCGGTCGAGCGCACCGGCTGAGTGCGCCGGCTGAATGCGTCGGCTGAAACCGGCCGAGCGCGCGGCGGGCGCGCTCGCCGCGATGGTCAGCGTGCGTCGCCGGCGGTCACTTCGCGGATCGGGATCACGGTGCGCGCGCCGCACTGGCGCAACAGGTCGCGCAGTTCATTGATGACCGGAAACACCTCGTGGTTCCAGTCGGCGCCCTGCCGGTCGTGCGCTTCCTGCTCGCGCTCGACGATCCAGCGATCCTCGCGGAAGATCCGCTCGGTGAACCAGACGAGCAGCGGCCACGCGAGATCGAGCGCGAACGGGATGCCCGGCTTGTGGATCGACAGGAGACCGAACGTGCGGTTGGTGCGCTGCTCGGCGTCGAGCGGCACGTAGACGATCCACAGGTCCATCACGAGCGTGCCTTCGCTCGAGCGGATCTGCAAGGTCTGGTACGGATAGATCGTGCGCACCGTCATCACGCTCTTGTCGGCCTGGTCGGTCGGCTTCTTGCTCGCGCCGAACACGAGCGCCTCGCCGACCGGCTGCTTGCCTTCCATTCGCGCGAACGTGTAATCGACCTCGACCCAGTCGTCGCCGCGCCGGCGGCCGAGGCTGCGCGCACGCATCTGTCCCATCTGCTTGCGATGCAGGAACTGATGGTTCATGTCCATCAGGTTCTCGTGCATGAACGAGTAGTGGCACTTGACCTCGCGGCCGAAGCGGCGGGTCTTGAAGGCGGGATCGTCGGCCGATTCGAGCGCGGGGAACGGGCGTTCGTCCGCGAGCGTCGCGTCGCCGGGGAACACGAAGATCAGCCCGTGCGCCTCGCGGCACGGATACGCGCGCACGCCGTTGGGCAAGCGCTCGCGGCCGAGATACGGCACGTCGACGCAGCGGCCGCTGTCGCATGCGTAGGTCCAGCCGTGGTAGCAGCAGCGCAGCGTTTCGCCGTCGACGACGCCCGCATGCAGCGGCACCTGGCGGTGTGCGCAACGATCTTCGAGCGCATACACGGCGCCCGATTCGGTGCGCACGAGCACGATCGGATCGCCGGCGAAGCGCACGCCGAGCGTCTTGCCGCGCTTCAGTTCGCGCGACCACGCGAGCGGATACCAGTGATCGGGATGGATGGGCACGCGGCGCAGGTCGCGCACGACCGCGTCGGTGGACGGTTCTTCGAGGATGCTGCTGTCAGACAAAGGCACTGCGCGCATGCGTGACGCCTCCTGGCTGGCTGGAGAGTTCCCGGCGCCGCGTGGTGTGCGGCGGGGATCGATCAGGAGAAGTCTACGCGAAGTTGGCCCGTGAAGCTGAATCGATACGGGTTTGCCCGGTCAGGGCGGCGTGCGTTTCATTGATGCAGCGCAAATACGGCCGGCGGCGCGGGCTGAACGCTCACGCCGCGCGGGCCGCTCACGCCACTCACGCCGCACGCGGGCCGCCGAGCGGCCCGCAATTCCCCATCACAGCCCGGCTTCGCGCCACAGCACCGCGTCGGCGCGGTACAGCGCCGGGAAGCGCTGCTTCAGCCCGGCGACCTTCGGCAGGTCGTTGAACGCGATGTACGGCGCGTCGGGATGCAGCTCGAGGTAGTTCTGGTGATACGCCTCCGCCGGATAGAAGCCCTTGTACGGCTCGACGCGCGTGACGACGGGCGTCGGGAACGTGTGAGCGGTGCCCAGCTGCGCGATGTACGCAGTCGCGACGGCGCGCTGCTGCGCGGTGGTCGGGAAGATCGCGGACCGGTATTGCGAACCTTCGTCGGGCCCCTGACGGTTGAGCTCGGTCGGATCGTGCGCGACCGAGAAGAACACCTGCAGCAGCCGGCCGTACGTGACCTGCGTCGGGTCATAGACGATGCGCACCGATTCCGCGTGGCCCGTCAACCCGCTGCCGACCAGCGCGTAATGCGCGGTCTCGGACGCGCCGCCCGCGTAGCCGGCCGTGACCTGCTTCACGCCCTTGACGTGCTCGAACACGCCTTGCACGCCCCAGAAGCAGCCGCCGGCGAGCACGGCGGTTTCCTCGTGGGACGCGCCCGGAGTTTCGTCGAGCGTCGGCGCGGGCACGGTGCGCATCGGTTCCGCGGAACTGACGACGCGCTGGTAGCCGAACACGGCGGCGGCCGCGAGGGCAATCGCACCGATGCGGCGTAGCATGGCCGCCCGCCGCCGCGGCGCGGAATCGCGAGTGGATGTCGGGTTCATGAGTTGCTCCTTGGAAATGCGGGACGGAATAGGTTGGTCGGGTCGCAGCGCCTGCTTAGCCAAACGTGAACGCATACGCATCGACGCCGGGGTCGAGAAACTCGATCGCGAACGTGCGATCGGCGATCGCGCCCGGCTGCCGGACGAGCTGGTACAGGCGCTGCCCGGTGACGGTGCCGTAGCCCTGCGCGTCGACGTCGGCGCCGTGTGCTGCGCCGGGCGCCGCGCCGTCGAGCGTCACGCGAAAGCGCACCGGCTTGTCGTTCGCGCCCGGGCCGAGCACGAGATGCAGGTCGCGCGCATGGAAGCGGTAGACGATGCGCCCGGCGGGCGCGGCAAGCGTCGCGCGCTCCGCGCCCACCTGCCACGTGCCGGCCAGGCCCCAGTCGTTCAGGTCGGGGTGCGCGGGCGCGTCGTAGCGGTGTGCCGTGTCGCGTACCACGCCGCCGGGCGACGTGAAGTCTTCCGCGCGCGCATAACCGACATAGGTTTCGGGCGAACGGACCTGCGCGCTGTCGGCAGCCGCGAGCGCGCCCTTCGCGGGTGCGCCGGCGAGCCCCAGCGGCACGTTCAGCGCTTCCGGATGGCCGGCTTCGGCGAGCAGCGACTGGATCGCGCGTTCCGACTGCCCGTATTCGCCTTCGCCGAAGTGGTGGTGGCGGATGCGTCCTTGCGCGTCGACGAAGTAGTGCGCGGGCCAGTATTCGTTGCCGAACGCGCGCCAGATCGCATAGCCGTTGTCGATCGCGACCGGGTAGTCGATGCCGAGGTCGTGCACGGCCTTCTTCACGTTGCCGAGGTCGCGCTCGAACGCGAACTCCGGTGCGTGCACGCCGATCACGACGAGCCCGTACGGCGCGTACTTGCGGGCCCACGCGCTGGTGTACGGCAGCGTGCGCAGACAGTTGATGCACGAATACGTCCAGAAGTCGACGAGCACGACCTTGCCGCGCAGCCCGGCCGCGCTCAGCGGCGGCGAGTTGAGCCACTGCACGGCGCCGTCGAGCGACGGCAGCGTGCCTTCGACGGGCAGCGCGGCAGGTGCCTGCGTCGCGGGTGTCGTGCCGGTGGCACGCATCATCGCGCTGCCGGTCGGGGTGCCGCCGGCATCGTCGGACACCGCGGCCATCATTGCGCCGCTCGGCGTGCCGGCGTTGCCGCTGTCGGCATGGCTCGTCGCGGACATCGCGGCCGGCGCGTCGTTCGAGCGTCCGCCGAGCCGGTCGACGAGCCTCGTCTCGAGGGTGCCCGTCGTGACGGTCGACAGTTGCGCGAGCGCTCCCGTGTCGAGGCCGAGCGCGATCGCGCCGACGCCGGCCAGCAGCGCCACGCCGATCCCGCGCCGGATCCATTCGCCGGCGCCGAGCGAGCGCTTCATCGCCGCGAACACCCTGCCGCCGATCACGAGCGCGACGCCGAGCGAGGTCGCCGCGCCGGCCGCATACGCGACCAGCAGCAGCGTCGTGCCGACGCTCGCACCGCGCAGTGCTGCGCCGGTCAGCACGAGCCCGAGGATCGGGCCGGCGCACGGCGCCCACAGCAGGCCGGTCGCGACGCCGAGCAGCAGCGACGACAGCGGGCCTGCCGGGCGGCCGTCGCGCTGCGCGAAGCCGGTGAGCCGGTTGCCGGCCGCGACGAGCGGGCGCGTCAGGTGTTCGGCGAAGCGCGGCAACAGCAGCGTGAGGGCGAACACCGCGAGCAGCACGATGGCGAGCCAGCGGCCGGCCTGGTTGGCCTGCGCGACCCAGCCGCCGCCGACGGCGGCGAGCGTCGCGACGACGGCGAACGTGAGCGCCATGCCGATCAGCAGCGGCAGGCCGGTACGGACGAACGGCTGGTCGGCGCGCGCGAACACGAACGGCAGCACGGGCAGGATGCACGGGCTGAGGATCGTGAGCACGCCGCCGAGATAGGCGAGGGCGATGAGCAGCATGGAGCGGTCTCCGGTCGTTCAGGAGGGCGGCGGCGCGTTACGCGGCGGCCGGGTGGAAGGCGAGCGCGAGCCCGTTCATGCAGTAGCGCAGGCCGGTGGGTTGCGGGCCGTCGTCGAACACGTGGCCGAGATGGCCGCCGCAGCGGCGGCAGTGCACTTCGGTGCGCGTCATCCCGAACGACCCGTCGACCTCGGTCGCGACCGCGTGGTCGAGCGGCTTCCAGAAGCTCGGCCAGCCGGTGTGGCTGTCGAACTTCGTGCTCGATGAGAACAGTGCAAGGTCGCAGCCCGCGCACGCGAACGTGCCGCGGCGGTGCTCGGCGTTCAGCGGGCTGCTGTACGGCGGCTCGGTGCCGGCGTCGCGCAATACCGTGTACTGGGCGGGTGTCAGGCGACGGCGCCATTCGGCGGCGCTGCGGGTGATCTCGAACGGGGCGGCCATCGATGCGGCGGCCGGCTCGGGCGCGGCGGGCGGCGCGGCGAACACGCGGCCGACGAGCGCGCGCCGGCCGGTGGACGACAGCGCCGCGAGCGCGGCGAGGCCGGTGGCGCCGGCGAACAGCAGATGTCTGCGGGTGGGCATGATGGGCTCCTGGAAGCAGGTGCTGAAAACATGCGCACAGAGTAGGCAGAGGCCGGTGTCGAAGTCCTCACGGAAAGTTAAATGAATTGTGAAGATTGGGGTGGTCCGTCGGGGGCGCGATGGAATCCGTCCAGGCTCCGACTGGCAAGGGCCTTCGCGCGGGTGAGCCGCCGATGTCTATCGAGTACTTGTCTTCGACGCGTTTTTTATTCCGTTTTTAGTGTTCGTCGAGCGGCGTGGCGAATCCGGACTTTGGCTTGCCGGTCGCATCAGAGGGGGCACGAGCGTTGTTTGACTGCGGTCGTGCATCACGCCGAGCTGTGATGCGCGTATGGACGACGCGGAAGCTTGACAGTTTTTTCGTAGAAACTTCAGGGGCGAGTTAGGACCTGCGCGATTGTGCAGTGAAAGAGGGTCGCGATGGGCTCCGCCGAAGTCGTCCATTGCGAGGCAGGATCCGGCGGAATGAAGGGGAACATAGTAAGGGCTATGTTACCCTTCATTTCGGGATAGGCCTGCCCATGCCATGGAACTCGCGACTCGTTCTAACTAGTTTTGTAGTACCCCAGCGGGGGCGGATGGGGCAAGTGCGCTCACAGGCTCAGGTCTTCGCCCCCGGCGCAATACCGGGTCCGACCTGGTGGGTCGACCGGTGGCGCGGCATCTTCTGCGACGGAGCTATCGATCGAGCGCGCCGCAGGCAACAGTAAGATGGCGATGGGCGAATTCGCTCCTCGGCGTGGGGGAGTGCGGGAGCGCGCTCGGCAGGGTTCCGCTGCTGTCGAGATTCCGGTAACGTGGCCATCGCTGGGCGCTGCCTGCCGGCATCAATTTCTTGGATCCCGACAAGGTGGCCGAGCTGATCTTCACCTCCCTGTTGACTGACTGATGTTCGCCACCAATGCCGCGCGGGCCGGCGCGGTCGCCGTCAATGCCGCATTGACGTCGCTCTATTGGCAGGTCGGGCGCGATCTTCAGGACGATGTGCTGCGCGGGGAGCGCGCCGGCAAGGGGCAACAGATTGTCCCGGAGCTTAACCAGCGGCGGACGGCCGAGTATGGAGGTGGCTGGAGCGAGCAGCAGTTGCGTCACTGAATGCGCGTGCTTATTTCCCGACGAAGCAATTCTCTCCGCACTGCGGAGAGAATTGAGCTGGACCCACTTGAAGACACGGACGTATCTCGACGATCCGCTCAAGCGCGACTTCTACATCGAGCACTGGCGCCTGGAGCGCTGGTCGGACGCACGTTTTCGAGGTAAGCGCCCTCACGTTGATACTGGACACTGGCGTCGCCTACGTGGTCAGTAGGTTCTACTTGAACGGCTGAGAAGAGGGGGGGCGGCGTACCTAGCCGGATGTTTCGCACGCTCAATCCGACGTCATGCTTGGGGGCGCGACCGTGGCGCGTGTCTCGAGGATGCTGTTGACAGTGGCACCGTTTCTAATCGGAGGGGTACCCTTCCGAGCCTGCCGAACGTTGCGTGCGTCAAGTTCCGCGGCTACGCTTTACACATCGCCTGCCGTGTGCGGGTAGTCGGTTTCCGGCGTCGCCCGCCAAGTTCGGGAGATGCCTCCTACAAAGCGAACGGCATCAAGTCTTTGGCTGGCGTTCCGCGAGCTTGGCGTTGAATTCATCGAGGAGCGCTTGAACTAGACCCGACGCGAAGCGCTGGTCTCGCACCAAGGCATCATCGTCGGCCTGGTAGTGGAATTTCGCGTAACTGACTGATCCGACCTTCTCGTATCCCTCGCCATGTTCGTCATCGCAGAAGCAGCGGTGCAGGGCCGAGAGTCCCGCTTCGATCGCGCCGGGATGCGTCTGCGACAACGCCCGCTGCACGAATAGTTCAGCAACCTCGTCAATCTTCCCGCATACCTCAGCACATGGATGAGGCCGGCCGCATCCTTGTTTCCCATGCGGTCGTCTAGCGCCAAGGCGTTCAGAATGACGAAGGCAGGCACGTCGGCGAAGCGAACCGCCTCAGTAGAGATACCTCCACCGTCCAACAATTTGCCTGTGATCTCCCATTCCTGAAACCATCATGCGCGATGCCGGCGTACTTTACGGCGAGCGCGGAGACACGTTCACCGTCCACGTTTAGCGTGCGGCGTGCGTGCGACCTCGCTCGCCACCACACGAATTGCGTCGATCAACGCGCGCGCGGCCGGCGACGGCGGGCTGCCGGCGCGCGTCATCAGCCCGATGTCCCGAGTCGTTTCGCGCAGCGGCACATCGAGCACGACCAGCAGCCCCGCTTCGCATTCGTAGTGCAACTGCTGCGCGGACAGCACCGCGAGCATGTCGGTGTGCAGCAGCAGGCCGCGTATCACCGCGAGGTCGGCGCTCTCGACCGTCGGCATCGGCGGCTTGAGTTTCATGCGCCGAAACAGCGATTCGAATAGGCCGCGCGCGGGCGAATGGCTGCGCGGCAGGATCCATTGCGCACCGGCAAGGGTCGCGAGCGCGAGGTTGCGCACGCCGGCGAGCGGGTGATCGCGCCGCGCGAGCACGACCAGGTTCTCGGACATCAACCGTTCGTTCTCGAGGTCGTTCGCCGGATCGCTCGCGCGCAGCGCGCCGAGGATGAAGTCGATGTCGCCCGCGCGCACACCGGCGATGAGCGCCTCGTACGCGCTTTCGTCGGTGATCACGTGCACTTTCGGAAACCGAGTGACGACGCGCGCGACCGCTTCGGGCAGCATCAGCGTGCGGCCGAGCGGCAGCGCGCCGACGGTCACGACACCCTGGATGCTGCCGTGCAGCGCGGCGACGTCGTCGGCGACGTGCCGCAGTTCGTTCAGCGCGCGCCGCACGTGCAGCAGGAACGTCTCGCCGTCGGCTGTCAGCAGCAGGCCGCGCGGATGCCGATGGAACAGCGCGAAACCCGCGCCGCTCTCGAGAATCCGGATCGCGCTGCTGACGGCCGGCTGCGTGACGCCGAGCGCACGCGCGGCGCTCGGCATGTGACGGTGCCGCGCGAGCGTCGAGAACAGCAGGAGCCGCCGCGTGTTGAGCAGGTAAGCCGGCAGGCCGCCGTCGGCCGATGCGCGGCGGCGCGACTGGCGCAGCGCACACCAGTTCGCGAGCGCGCCGAGTTCGGCGATCACGCGCTCTCCGCGCTTGAGCACCGCACGGCCGACCGGCGTCGCCAGCATGCCGGACGGCTTGCGGTCGAACAGCGCTTCGCCGACGGCCGTTTCGAGCTCCTGCACCGCGCGCGTGACGGCCGACTGCGCGCGAAACAGCGTCGCGGCGGCGCGGCTCACGCTGCCCGTTTCGGCAACGCGCTGCACCGCGTAAAGGCAGGCGAGATTCGGAAGGTCGGTGTTGTCCATGGGTGTTCGGGCGGTGTGCGTCGCGGCGGCCGAGCATACGACATGCGTGCATCTGTGCGGCCTGCGCCGGCAGCGCAGCGGGTTGAACGACTTTACCGGAACGGTGGCCGCGGAGCTTGCGTTGGGCTTATTGGCGCATCTGTTTTATTTATCGGATGTGAATCGCCGACTGATCGGCTGCGGCTCGCTCGCCGCCGGACGCGGCCGCACGAGCGCCATATCCGGCGGGCTTCCGGGCCATCGGCGACGCGGTACGCATGCCGGTTGAGAGCTTGCCGGATATGCGGTTACGTCGGGGTGCAAGGGTTTACCCTGACTTTGTTGCCCCGGCCGCGACTGAGTAATTTCAATCCCGGGAGCCGCAAGCACGCGGTTGCCGGCGCATCGGGCCGCCATCTGATTCATTGTTCGTCCGATCACGAAAAGGGACCGGCGCGTGGCGCGGCACCTGCAACTACGAGCGAGGCAGCGTAATGGGACGACAGCACATCATCGGAGCACGCGAATCGGCGGACGCATCCGCGGACAGCACGCCGCTTTCCGACACGGTACGCGCGGGTATTCGCGGCGGGTTCGCGGGCGCGGTGCTGATCTGGGTCTACGAGGCGCTCGTGTGGGTTGGCGCGCAGCACCTGATGCCGCTCGCCGGCATCCCGCGCAACGCGACGGGGCTCGTGTTCGGCAGGGCCGCACAGGACGCGCTCGGCATCGGCGCATACTTCATCGGCACCGCAATCCATTTCGCGTTCGCGCTGTCGTGGGGCATCGCGTTTGCGGTGATCTGGCCGTGGTTCCGCCGGCGCGGCTTCGAGGCGACGTTCGTCGCGCTGTTCTTCGCGATCGTCGCATGGATCGTGATGCACGCGCTGATCATGATCGCGTCGAGCAATCATCCGAACTATTTCGACCCGAACGTGATCATCGGCGGGTTCATGTCGCATTTCGTGTTCTCCGTTCCGCTCGCGCTGGTCGTCAAGCGCAGCCTTGCGCCGCAGCCGCACGGGCGCGCGTAGTGAGCGAACGCGCACGCATTCAATCAGCAACGGACGGCGCGGCCGGACCGCATCAGAGCATCACGAAGGAGCATTGGCATGGCACGGATTATCGGAGGCATCGCGGCCTCCCACACGCCCACGATCGGATTCGCGTTCGACAAGAACAAGCACGACGATCCCGTCTGGGCGCCGATCTTCGAAAACTTCGCGCCGCTGGCCGCGTGGCTCGCCGACAAGCGTCCCGACGTGCTGCTGTTCATCTACAACGACCACGTGACGTCGTTCTTCTTCGATCACTATTCGGCGTTCTCGCTCGGCGTTGGTCCGCAGTGGCATCCGGCGGACGAAGGCGGCGGCGCGCGCGACCTGCCGCCGGTTGCCGGCCACCCGGCGCTGGCCGCGCATATCGGGCAGTCGCTGATGGCCGACGAGTTCGACATGTCGTTCTTCCAGAACAAGCCGCTCGACCATGGCTGCTTTTCGCCGCTGTCGGTGCTGTGTCCGCACCGCCCCGACTGGCCGGTGCAACTGGTACCGCTGCAGATGGGCGTGCTGCAGTTGCCGGTGCCGTCCGCGCGCCGCTTCTATCGGCTCGGCCAGGCGCTGCGCCGCGCGATCGAAAGCTATCCGGAAGACCTGCGCGTCGCGATCGTCGCGACCGGCGGACTGTCGCACCAGGTGCACGGCGAGCGTTCGGGCTTCAACAATCCCGAATGGGACGCGAGTTTCCTCGATCTGCTCGAGCGTGACCCGGAGCGCCTGGCCGGCATGCCGCTCGGCGAATACGCGACGCTCGGCGGCTTCGAGGGCGCCGAGGTCGTGATGTGGCTCACGATGCGCGGCGCGTTGCCGGCGGGCGTCGTGTGCCGTCACCGCGGCTACTACCTGCCGTCGATGACGGGAATCGCGACGGCTGTCTACGAGCCGGCGGACACCGACGTCGACGAGGCGGCGGCCGAGCGTCACCGGCGGCGGATCGCGGTCGAACTCGCCGGCGTCGAGCAACTGGCCGGCACCTATCCGTTCACGATCGACCGGGCCGTGCGCGCGTACCGGATCAACGACTATCTGCACCGGATGATCGAGCCCGCGCATCGCGCGCAGTTCCTGAGCGACCCCGAAGCGAGCTTCGCGGCCGCGGACCTCAGCACGGAGGAGCGCGACCTGATCCGTCGGCGCGACTGGCTCGGCCTGCTGCGCTACGGCGTGATCTTCTTCCTGCTGGAAAAGCTCGGCGCGGTGACGGGCATATCGAACCTGCATATCTATGCGGCGATGCGCGGCGAATCGCTGGAGGACTTCCAGCGCACGCGCAACGCGCCGGGCGCGCTGTACTCGGTGGCCGGCAAGAGCGCCGGGCCGCTCGGCTGGGACGGCGCGGACAAGCTGGGCAAAACGTAACGCGGGACGAAGGCGCGCGCGGGATCGCGGCGCCTGCCCGACTGGAAGGTCGGAACCTCGGAAGCGTAACAATCCATATAAATAGGATGACGAATCGATAGATCGATCGTCGCCAAGGAGACAGGAGAGTCATGATGGCAGGTGGAAAGACAATCGACGTCAAGTCGTTCATCGACGAGCGGCCCGTGTCGCGCTACCAGTGGCTGCTGGTCGTGCTGTGCTGCCTCGTCGTGATTGCCGACGGGATGGACGTCGCGATCATGGGGTTCGTCGCACCGTCGGTGATTCGCGACTGGGCGATCTCGCGTCCCGAGTTCGGGCTCGTGATGAGCGCGGCGCCGATCGGGCTCGTGATCGGCGCGCTGCTGGCCGGCCCGAGCGCCGACCGGTTCGGCCGCAAGCGCGTGCTGATCGCGTCGGTGTTCCTGTTCGGTGTGTTCACGATCGTGACCGCGCACGCGCAGTCGCCGTTCGAGATGGCGGTGCTGCGGCTGCTGACCGGCATCGGCTTGGGTGCGGCGATGCCGAACACGACGACGCTGCTGTCGGAGTACGCGCCGCAGCGGATGCGTGCGCTGATGATCACCGTGATGTTTACGGGCTTCAACCTCGGCTCTGCGCTTATCGGCTTCGTCGCCGGCTGGCTGATTCCGCTGCACGGCTGGCGCGCGGTGCTGCTATTCGGCGGCGCGCTGCCGCTGCTGCTGATTCCACTGCAGTTGTGGCTGCTGCCCGAATCGGCGCGGCTGCTGGCCGTGCGCGGCGCGCCGTCGCAACGCATCGGCGCGCTGCTGAACCGCGTGTGCGGCGCCCGGTTCACTGGCAACGAGACGTTCGTGTCGAACGAGCCGCCGCTGCCGACGCGCAAGCCGATCGGCGTGCTGTTCTCGCAAGGCTATGGCCGCGTGACGCTGTCGCTGTGGATGACGTACTTCATGGGGCTGCTGGTGATCTACCTGCTGACCGGCTGGCTACCGACGCTGATCAAGGATGCCGGGTTGTCCGTCGGCACGGCCGCGAACGTGACCGCGATGTTCCAGATCGGCGGCACGATCGGCGCAATCGGCGTGGGCTGGCTGATGGACCGCGTGCGGCCGGCGCCGGTGATTGGCGCCGCGTATCTCGGCGGCGGGCTGTGCGTGGCCGTGCTTGCCTGGGCGGGGGCGTTGTCGTCGTCGCTCGCGTTGCTGGTGTTCGCGGCCGGTTTCTGCATGAGCGGCGCGCAGACCGGGCTGAACGCGTATGCACCGGGTCGCTATCCGACGGTTGCACGCGCAACCGGCGTGAGCTGGATGCTCGGGATGGGCCGCTTCGGCAGCATCTTCGGCTCGGCCATCGGCGGTGCGCTGCTCGGCCTCGGCTGGAAGTTCGACGCGATCCTGTCGATGCTCGCAGTGCCGGCCACACTGGCGGCGATCGCGATCATGACGACGCAGCGTGCGGCCGTGCCCGAACCGCAGGAACTCGAAAACCCGGCGCACTGACGCACGTCGCACACCGCCGTCTGGCGCGGCCGTCGGCAGAGTGCCGGACACTTCATCCAATGCAGGAGCATCAATGATCATCGATATCCACGGTCACTACACCACCGCGCCGAAGGCGCTGGAAGCGTGGCGCAATCGCCAGATCGCGGCGCTCGGTAGTCCATCGGAGCAACCGAAGGTGGCCGAGCTGAACATCGGCGACGACGAGTTGAGCGAATCGATCGAGCACAATCAGCTGCGACTGATGCGCGAGCGCGGCCTCGACCTGACGATCTTCAGCCCGCGCGCGAGCTTCATGGCGCATCACATCGGCGACTTCGCGGTGTCGAGCACGTGGGCGGCCGTGTGCAACGAACTGTGCCATCGCGTCCATCGCCTGTTTCCCGATCACTTCGTGCCGGCCGCGATGCTGCCGCAAAGCCCGGGCGTTGATGTCGCGACCTGCATTCCGGAGCTCGTGCGCTGCGTCGAGGAATACGGCAACGTCGCGATCAACCTGAATCCGGATCCGTCCGGCGGCCACTGGACGAGCCCGCCGCTGTCGGATCGCTACTGGTACCCGATCTACGAGAAGATGGTCGAGTACGACATTCCCGCGATGCTCCACGTGAGCACGAGCTGCAACGCGTGCTTCCACACGACCGGCGCGCACTACCTGAACGCCGACACCACGGCGTTCATGCAGTGCCTGACCTCCGACCTGTTCCGTGATTTCCCGACGCTGCGCTTCGTGATTCCGCACGGCGGCGGTGCGGTGCCGTATCACTGGGGACGGTTCCGCGGGCTCGCGCAGGAGCTGAAGAAGCCGCCGCTGAAGGACCATCTGCTGAACAACGTGTTCTTCGATACGTGCGTGTATCACCAGCCCGGCATCGACCTGCTGACCGGCGTGATCCCGGTCGACAACATCCTGTTCGCGAGCGAGATGATCGGCGCGGTGCGCGGCATCGATCCGGAGACCGGTCACTACTACGACGACACGAAGCGCTACATCGACGCATCGTCGCTCGATGCGCAAGCGCGTCACAAGATCTACGAAGGCAATGCGCGGCGCGTGTATCCGCGCCTGGATGCGCAACTGAAGGCGAAGGGGCTTTGATCATGACTGAACTCGGTGTGGTGTACCGCACGATCCAGCGTGCGGATTCGGATGTGGCGGCGCGGCTCGGCGCGCTCGGCTCGGCGACGGTGCACGAGGCGATGGGCCGCACGGGGCTGCTGAAGCCCTACATGCGGCCGACCTATCCGCGCGCGCAGGCGTCCGGCACGGCCGTCACGGTGCTGCTGCATCCGGGCGACAACTGGATGATGCACGTCGCGGCCGAACAGATCCGGCCCGGCGACGTGGTCGTCGCGGCAATCACCGCGGATTGCACGGACGGCTATTTCGGCGACCTGCTCGCGACGAGCTTCAAGGCACGCGGCGCGCACGCGCTGATCATCGATGCCGGCGTGCGCGACGTCGCGGTGCTCGAGGCGATGCAGTTCCCGGTTTGGAGCAAGGCGATTTCGGCGAAAGGCACGATCAAGGCGACGCTCGGTTCGGTGAACGTGCCCGTCGTATGTGCGGGCGCGCTCGTCCACCCCGGCGACGTGATCGTCGCGGACGACGACGGCGTGGCCGTGGTACCGGCCGCGCGCGCGGCTCAGGTGCTCGAGAAGGCGGCGGCCCGCGAAGCGAACGAAGCGGCGAAGCGCGCGAAGCTCGCGTCCGGCGTGCTCGGCCTCGACATGTACGACATGCGCGAGCCGCTGCGTCAGGCCGGCTTGCGCTACATCGACTGATTCAGGGGGACGCGATGATGCAGACACCGGAAGCGGCGCTGGCCGTCACGGGCATCTCGTCGATGGCGACGCGGCCGGTGCTCGCGCGGCTTGCCGCCGCTTACGAGCGCGACACCGGCGCGCGCGTCGCGATCACGTCGGTAGGCGGCGTCGACGCCGCGCGGCGCGTGCGCGACGGCGAGCCGTTCGATGTCGTCGTGCTCGCGTCCGATGCGATCGAGCGGCTCGCGGCGGATGGTCACGTCGGGCCGGGCAGCCGCGTGGACGTCGCGCGCTCGGGCATCGCGGTCGCGGTGGCGAGCGGCGCGCCGCGCCCAGACATCGGCACCGAAGCCGCATTGCGCGATGCGGTCCTGGGCGCAGGCCGGATCGGCTATTCGACCGGGCCGAGCGGCACGCACCTGATGCGCCTGTTGGCCCGCTGGGGCATCGCCGACGCGATCGCGCCGCGCATCGTGCAGGCCCCGCCGGGCGTCCCGGTCGGCGCGTTGATCGCATCCGGCGAGGTCGAGCTCGGCTTTCAGCAGACGAGCGAGCTAATGCACGTGCCGGGCGTCGCGATCGTCGGCGCGCTGCCCGACGCGGCGCAGGCGGTGACGGTGTTCGCCGCCGCGGTCTCGGCCGTCGCGCGCGATCGCGTGGCCGCGGCGCGATTCCTCGCGTATCTGGCGTCGCAGGAAGCCGCGCACATCAAGCGCGAGCACGGGATGGAGCCCGCATGAGGCCGATGCGGCCAGATCGATAAACGAATCGGATGGGATTCGCCGCGTTTCGCAACGGACTCCAGAGAATTGATTCGCGATACTGATGAAATGATGTGCAGTGGTCTCGATCACACGGTTCATCGAAGAATCGATACAACGTCGCCGCTTCGTCCGTTCGGGGCGGGCGGTATATCCGGCAGAAAGACAGGAGACAGGCATGCATACGAACTGCAGGGCAGGGTGGATGGCGCGCGCATGGCATCGCGTAACACGCATGAGGCGCGATGCGCGGGCCAGGGTATTGGCGGTCGGCTTCGTGTGGCTGTGTGCGGTGCTGACGGGCTGGCCTAGTGCGGCGAACGCGGCGAGCACCGCCGGACTCGCGAACCTTCCGGCGGTGATGCCCGCGATGTCGTGTCCGTCGGTCGCGGCGCTCGACCTGAGCGGCGTGACCGACGGCACCGTCACGATCACGTCGGCGGTGCTGCTGCCGGCCGGCACGGTCGTCGGTAACAACACGTTGCCGGCGCCGATGTGCGACGTGAAGGGCACGATCGGCCCGGGCGCTTCGCTGTTCGAACTGCAGCTGCCGACGCAGGGCTGGACGCAGCGTTACCTGCAGACGGGTTGCGGCGGCCTGTGCGGCAACCTGTCCGTCAATGCGCCGATGGCATCGACGTGCGTGCCGGTGACGAACGGCACGATCGCGATGGCTGCGACCGACATGGGCCACGAAGGCGGCAACGACGGTTCGTGGGTGCTCGACCCGAAGGCGAAGATCGATTTCGCATACCGCGCTGAACATGCAACGGCTCAGGTCGCTAAGGCGATTATCGGCAAGTTCTATGCACGCCCTGCGCGCTACGCGTACTTCGACGGCTGCTCGGACGGCGGCCGCGAAGCGCTGATGGAGGCGCAGCGCTTCCCCGACGACTTCGACGGCATCGCCGCCGGTGCACCGGCGAACGACCTGATCGTGCAGAACACGTTCCACCATGCATGGCCGAACGCGGTGAACACCGACCCGAAGACGGGCAACGCGATCCTGCTCGCCGGCAAACTGCAGATGCTGCACGCGGCCGTGCTGAAGGCGTGCGACGCGCTGGACGGCGTGGCCGACGGCGTGATCGACAATCCGCGCGCGTGTCGCTTCGATCCCGCGACGATCGTCTGCGCGCAAGGGCAGTCCGCCGCGACCTGCCTGACGCCGCAGGAAGCGGACGTCGTCCGCCGGATTCACGACGGCGCGACGACCGCGGACGGTACGCGGCTCGAGCCGCTCGTCGCGCGCGAATGGGGCTCCGAGCTGAATTGGACGCTGTTCGTCCCGGCGACTGCCACTGCACAGAGCGGCACGATCGGCTTCGTGCTGCCGTTCCTGCGCTATCTCGACTACTACAACGCGTCGTATCCGTCCGCGGCGATCGGCGACCTGAAGTTCACGCTCGACGGGTTCGCGAAGACGGTGCCGGTGTCGAACTACCTGGCCGCGACCGATCCTGACCTGAGCCGGTTCGCCGGGCGCGACGGCAAGCTGCTGCTGTGGCACGGCCTGGAAGATCAGCACATCTCGCCGCGTTCGAGCATCGCGTACTACGAAGCGATGAAGCACTACATGGGCGACGCGAGAGTCGACCGCTTCGCCCGCTTCTACCTGTTCCCGGGCGTCTCGCACTGCGGCGGCGGCCAGGGACCGAACGTGTTCGACATCCTGTCGCCGCTGATGGCGTGGACCGAGACGGGCGCGACGCCGGACCGGATCGTCGCGTCGATCGTCGACGCGAACGGCAACACGACGCGCACGCGCCCGGTGTTCCCGTATCCGGCTACCGCGCGCTACACGGGCACCGGCAGCACCGACGACGCGGCGAACTTCGTCGCCGATACGCCGAAGGCCGACCCGTTCGTCGACCTGCACTGGGCCGGCGAATGGCTGTACTCGCCGGGTTACGAGGCGCAATGTCAGGCCCAGGGTTCGCAGCTCGTCTGCAAGGGCGGCAGCGGCTGGCATGCATATCGTCCGTGACCGGACGACAGCGCGGCATGATCACAACAACACACGCATGCAACAACGCAAGGAAGGAGACACATCGATGAAGAAGCAGGCATCACAGGTCGCGCTGACCGCCATCGCGATGGCGGCGGCCGCACCGGCATTCGCGCAGAGCAGCGTCACGCTGTACGGGATCGTCGACAACGGGATCGGCTACCAGAGCAACGCGATGACGCTCAGCTCGACGAGCGGCGGCAAGTCGGTGGTCAGGATGAACCAGGGGGTGTGGGCGGCAGCCGTTTCGGCTTGAAGGGTGCCGAGGATCTCGGCGGCGGCACGAAGGCGATCTTCGCGCTCGAATCGGGCTTCAACTCGGGCACGGGCGCGACGCAAGACACCGATGCGATGTTCGGGCGGCAGGCGTGGGTCGGGCTGACCAATGCAACCTACGGCACGCTGACCGCGGGACGGCAGTACGCGTCGTACTACCAGACGATGTCGGCATTCAGCCCGACGACGTGGGTCACCGGCTACTACGGCGCGCACCCGGGCGACGTCGACGGGCTCGACACGATCTATCGCGCGAACAACACGCTCGAATACACGTCGCCGAAATGGTATGGCCTGACGCTGAGCGGCTCGTATTCGTTCGGCGGCGTGGCCGGCAGCACCAATGCCGGCTCGACATGGGCAACCGGCATCCAGTACGCGGCCGGCCCGCTCGGCGTCGGCCTCGCGTTCGAGCGCGTGAACAATTCGAATACGGCCGGCGGCACGAGCGGCGCGGGCAGCATCGTCGACGCGACCGCGACGCTAGGTGACGGGTTCAACTCCGCGCCGTCGTCGACCGGGAACCAGTTCGCGTTCGGTGCGGGTATCATTCATCGGTTCTGATGCAGGTCTGACAACGCGCGCATCCGGCGGCGTCCGAATGGCGCGTATAAAGCAGAGTGCGCCCACATCGGGTTCTGCAGCCGGCGAATCGCAGGCGGTATCGGCCCGAGCGGGATCATCCTGTTCAATGCGCCGTCGGCCGCTACACCGACTGTTCGCATGCGGCTTCGGACTTCACATACTGACTCAGACCGCAAAGTCGAGAGATCGACCGATCACTTCCGTTTCTGCTTGACCGCCTTGGCTTGCCAGCTTTCCTCATCCAGCAGGCGGGCGAAAAGCCGGTTTCGCATGGCGCCGGTCAGCGGCATCAGGCCAAGCAGTACGTTGAACGCAATGCCGCTCGCCGCGAAGTAACGCAGCAGCGAGAGTTCGAAATCGCCCGACTCCTTGTCCATGGTTTTCAACTTGTCGGCATTGCCGCTCTCCCGGCCCACGAGCAGTTCCGGGCTTTCGATGATTGCCGCCAGCACGGCGCGTGCGACCGAGTTCGGCTGATTGATGGCTTCCCGGAAAATCGCGATCTGGGCAGCGAGGGTTGGCTCGGCCTTCGATGCACCCTCCTTCACGAGGTAATCGCGCCCAAACTGTTCGAATTGCTGCTGCTGGAATTCGAGCAACGCCTCGAGCACACCCTGCTTGGTACGGAACTGGTGCAGCAACCCGCCCTTGCTGATGCCGCTTTCACGCGCGAGCGCGTCGAACGTCAATCCACCGACACCATCACGTGTGAGGATGCTGAGTGCTGCATCGATTGCCTTCTTGCGGGAAATTTCCGAGCGAGTTTGGTTGTCCATTGAGTTGTCACGATGGCGTCGCGCTGATGCGCAGTGAGGGGCGGTAGCGCGAGATGAGCTCGAGAGAGCTCCCCCGCTGCCAAGCGTGACATTGTACCTTCTCGATTCTCGTCCACAATACAAACCGGATAGACGGTTTACACGTCATAAAGGCGATGCTACGCTAGCCCCGCATCAACTCTTTTCGCAATTTCACCTCTGGTGCCGGCCGGGGCACCTTTCACGGATTCCGACATGCTCACCATCAAATTCAGCTCTTTTATTTTTTCAGGCGTCACGGTGTTGACGTTGGCCGCATGCGCCGGCGTGCAGCCTGCTGCCTATTCGGGCATTGCATCCTCATCCCAGCTGGCACCGAACCGCGGCGGCGACGCCGCAAAGGTGCCGTACCGATATGCGCCACGCGTCGACTGGTCGCGCTACCGGCAGGTGATGGTGGATTCGGTCGTCGTGTATGCCGGTCAGGACAATCAGTTCGGCGACTTGAAGGCCGAGGACAAGGCGGCGCTTGCCAATTACATGGGGAAGGTGTTTGCCGACAACCTCTCGAAACGCTTCCCGGTCGCTCCTAAGCCGTCCCCTGCGACGCTGCGTGTGCGGCTTACGCTCACGGGCGCGGAGAAAACCACGGCGGTTGTCGGACAAGCCATGCATTTCGATATCGCCGGCAATCTGTATAACGGCGTGCAGGCAATTCGGGGCGGCAAGGGCGCGTTCAGCGGTTCGGTGTCGTACGCCGTCGAAGTCTACGACAGCACGAGCGGTCAACTGCTGATGGCTTATGTGACAAAACAGTATCCGAACGCCATGAACCTGCCGGCCGCGTTCGGTTCGCTGAGTGCGGCCCGGACCGGTATCGACAAGGGCGCGGATGCGCTCGTTGCCGAGCTCCGGTGATGGCGAGGATGTCACGCTCGCCGCAACGCCGCGGGTCGATGTCGAGACATCCCTGATGACGTGACCGACATCGACAAGGAGCCGGGAGTATGCGCGAAATCGCCTATCTTATTCTTACGACGCCACCACCGGTCATGGTTTCGATCGTGTTCCTAGCGGCCTATGTGGCGATCGTGACTCCTGCTCACATGATCCGTGGCGCGCTTGCGCGGGACATTTTCGGTACGATGGCCGGTGTCTTCGCGTCGCTCTTCTATCTGACGCTCGTGCTGGGCTCCCAGACCGACATCCAGAACCTCTTTGAATGATCGCGCGTGGGACTGCGTCGACTGCAGGCGATGGAGTGGACCCGCCCGGGTCACATTGATCGCCCTATTGCCGCGCGGAAAAGAGCGTGGGCGAATACACGTGCCATCGCCCGGATTGGACACCGGCACGGCGACCTGTGGGGCCGTTCATGGCGTGCCGCCCGGCGGGCATGGACATCCGGCCGTAACACCCGCGTCATGCAACCACGCTTCCTCAGTTTTCATCTATCCGCGGTCGAATGCGGGAAACGGCTTTGTCCATCTCCGGCATGATCGTGGTTCGACCTTTGCTAAGCCATGCCTGGCCAGCGGAACTCGTGTAGAAATCGTTGACGCTGCGGAGTTCGTCTATCGTGAAATTCCTTGCGCAGCTATCCGTCAACTGCTTGAGTACCGGATCCCTGAGATCGTTGACGGCGTCTTCGACCATCTCGCGATAGGTGCTGGCGTCCGACGATCCTTTCGGTCTGCGCTTGCCACCGGCGATCCCGTACGATCTTCTGACGAGATCGCGGATACGCTGGTCCATATCGTCTTCCATGCCTGATGACGAGAGCGCCTGACGGCAGAGGGTGCGCTTCTCGCCGAATCGATTCAAATCGTCGAGACCGCGGAACTGAGCATGTGCCGTCGAAACACAACCGATCGTTGCCATGCAGGACACGATCAGGGTGACGTATGAAATCCTCATTTGGGGCCCATGCTAGAAGCCGTTCGTCAAGTAAGGAACGTCGGTTGAAAATACCGTCACGATGATGAAGACGCTCACGAGCGATGCAACAAGCGGGGCTGCAATCACAAGCAGCGGGCTGATTGAAAATCCGGGGCTCGTGGTGGATGTGGTGGAGTGGCGCATGGTCGCTGTTCGATAAGTGACAGAAGGGAGTACGGGCTGCTGTGTGCTCGACACGGTCATTTGAGCGTTGGTTACGCGTTGAGCGATGGATCGAGCAGTGCATGTCGTCGCCAGTACGGATTCGACATGAACACCATGCTAGCATACAAACCGTCTAGACGGTTTGTATGCTAGCATGGTGTTCCGGACATAGGTCTACAAGTCAGGCCTGTTTGGAAGATGTGTGGATCGCCACCTGGAGGTTTCTATGAAGTGGTTCGTTCGAGCCGTTTGCGTTGCAAGTTGTATCGCCCTTGGCGGATGCGGCCTCGCTGCAGCACCGTGTCGTATCGCGTCTGCTGGGATCAAGATCGTGCCGGTTGTGGGACACGTGGCTGCGGCGCCGACGGACGCGTGTGCGACCGTGATCGATCCGTGAATATTGAGTCGGCTTCCAAGCTTCGGCGACACGAAGTTTCGCGCTTTCCCGCTGCTGCGCGCGCTTGCGGCGGTGCACCGGCGTATCTGGTACCGCGGCACATCGACGCAACCGGAATGCGCTCGATTCCGTCTTCTTCCATCATCGATCGTTCGGTCCCGGTCCTGATTCGAAGGTCGTTTACGCAGTCACTGACCTGATTTCTCGGTAGTTTCCCTTAAGTCCCCACGTCGGGATTTTCCCCTAGCGGACGCTTCCGCGCGTTGCACGCGCCGCTGGGCCGCCGTCTCCGCCAAATCCCGCACAGCCGCGCCGGCATTGCGTTTCACATAATTCGCACGGTTTTGGGGCGATCACGCCTTTTCGCCCGTATTCGATGCATTACCAAAGGTATGGAAAAGCGCACAGAAAATGTATCTGGAGCGACGAAATTGGATTGATACGCTGCAATCACTGCATCAGCGCCGTCAACCACGCAGGAGCGGCATCGGGCCCAAGCGACAAGCGGGCAATCGATGACGATTCAGACGAAGTTCGCGGCTTCCCTTACCAGTTAGTCGGGATGACAGAATGGCTCCAAATTTGACGTTTGCGCCGGGCGATGTACTTCCCCCCGGAGCAATCCACGCCGACGGTGCGCCGTCGATCGCCCGGTCGAGTATTGCGACCGGAACCGACATCCTGACCGTCAAGCACCTGTCGAAGATTTTCGGCCCGAAGCCCGAGCGTGCGATCGAGATGATGAAGCGCGGCGTCGGCCGCAACGAGATCTTCGCGGAAACCGGCAACATGGTCGCGGTCAACGACGTGAGCCTGAGCGTGCGCGCCGGCGAGATCTTCGTGATCATGGGACTGTCGGGCTCCGGGAAATCGACGCTCGTCCGGCTGCTGAACCGCCTGATCGAGCCGACGTCCGGGCAGGTCGTGCTCGAAGGCCGCGACATCGCACCGATGTCGACGCCGGAACTGCGTGACGTCCGGCGCCAGAAGATGGCGATGGTGTTCCAGTCATTCGCACTGCTGCCGAACCGCACCGTGATCGACAACATCGCGTACGGGCTCGAAGTCGCGGGGATCAAGAAGGCGCAGCGCTACGAGGTCGCGCGTGCGGCGCTGGAGCGCGTCGGTCTCGGGTCGTACGAGAAGCTGCTGCCGAGCGAACTGTCCGGCGGGATGCAACAGCGCGTGGGCCTCGCGCGCGCACTGGCGGTGAATCCGTCGGTGCTGCTGATGGACGAGGCATTCTCCGCGCTCGATCCGCTGATCCGCTTCGAAATGCAGAACGAGCTGCTGCGCCTGCAGAAGGAAGAGCAACGCACGATCGTGTTCATCTCCCACGATATCGAGGAAGCCGTCAAGATCGGCGGCCGCATCGGCATCATGAAGGACGGCTGCCTGATCCAGGTCGGCACACCGGCCGAACTGATCCAGACACCGGCGGATGACTACGTGCAGGACTTCTTCCGCAACGTCGACGTGTCGCGCTTCCTGAAGGCGGCGAGCATGATGACGCAAGTCGAGCGTGGGCTGCTTCGCTGCGATGCGGGCACGCCGTCCGACCGCTACCTGAACCAGCTGATCGACAGCGGTGCGGAATGCGGCTACGTGTGCGACGAATCCGGCCGTTACCTCGGCTGCGTCACGCCCGCCACGCTGCACCGGTCCGGCACGAAGCCGATCCGCGACGCATTCCTGAACGACTTCAACGCGGTGTCGATCGATACGGACCTGCATCGGCTCGCGTCGATCGCGCTGACGCAGCAGCACGACGTGCCGGTGACGGATGCGGCAGGACAACTGGCGGGCGTCGTGTCCTGCCGGACGATACTCAAGCAGATGATGCAACGGAGGGCAGCATGAATTCGTCGGTGATCGGGAAGTTCGCGGAGAATTTCGTCAACTTTCTGTTTCTGCATTTCCGTGGCGGCTTCGACACGTTCTCGGCGGGCCTCGGTGCGGTCGTGAAGCTGCTCGAGGACGGTCTCGCCGCCGTGCCGTTCATCGCGATGGTCGTGATCCTGGTGGGCCTCGCACTGTGGCGCCGCGGCGTCGTGTTCTCTATCTTCGTCGGCTGCGCGCTGCTCGTCATTCACTACATGGGCCTGTGGGCGCAGACGGTGTCGACCCTCGCGCTCGTCACCGCGGCGACGTTCTTCAGCCTCGTGATCGGTGTGCCGCTCGGCATCTGGGGCGCGCGCAACAACCGGATCGGCATGATCCTGCGCTCGCTGCTCGACTTCATGCAGACGATGCCCGCATTCGTGTACCTGATCCCGGCCGTGATCCTGTTCGGGCTCGGACGCGTGCCGGCGGTGATCGCCACGATCGTGTTCGCGATGCCGCCCGTCGTGCGCCTGACGACCCTCGGCATCCGGCAGGTGCGCGAGGAACTGATCGAAGCCGGCCGCTCGTTCGGAAGCACCGACTGGCAGCTGCTGTGGAAGATCCAGCTGCCGAACGCGTTGCCGTCGATCATGGCCGGCGTGAACCAGACAATCATGATGGCGCTGTCGATGGTGGTGGTCGCATCGATGATCGGCGCGGGTGGCCTCGGCGAATACGTGCTGAGCGGGATCCAGCGTCTTGACATCGGGATCGGCTTCGAAGGCGGGCTGGGCGTCGTGCTGCTCGCGATCGTGCTGGACCGCCTGACCGAGAGCTTTGGCGTGAAGGCGAAGAAGAAGGTGAAGAAGCCGATGGTGCGTGCCGGCAAGGCGGGCCCGCGTGGCGCCGCACGCACCTGACGGATGCGGCAGTCGGCGGTAATCGAAGGACGATGAAGCGCCGCGGCCACGGGGCCGTGGCGGAACCGGTGTAGCAGTGCGTGGAGACCAGAAACGCCGATCGAAGGCGTTCCTCACCCTTGGAAGACTCGCGTTATTAAAAAGGAGTACTAGATGAATACCCATACGTTCAAGTCGCTTCTGGCGAAACTTGCGGTATCGACGGTGGTTGCCTGCAGCGCAGGTGTGGGCGCGGTGTCGGCTGCCGAGCCGGTCAAGATCGCGGTCACCAACTGGGCGGACGTGCTCGCGGTGGCCAACGTAGCGAAGTACGTGCTCGAGACGCAGCTCAAGCAGCCGGTGCAGTTCGTGCAGGCCGACATCGGCATCCAGTACCAAGGGGTCGCGCGCGGCGATCTCGACATCATGGTCGGCGGCTGGCTGCCGGTCACCCACGGCACGTACTACGCGAAGTACAAGAACGATCTGGATGACGTGGGCATCATCTACACCGGCGGAAAGAACGGCTGGGCCGTGCCGACCTACGTTCCGGAAGCGGAGCTGTCGTCGGTCGCCGACCTGAACAAGCCGGAAGTCAAGAGCAAGCTGAACGGCACGATCCAGGGCATCGAACCGGGTGGCGGCCTGATGCAGGCGTCGGAGAAGACGATCAAGGCCTACAACCTGGACGGCTATAACCTCCAGGCATCGAGTGAGGCCGGGATGCTGGCCAGCGTGTCGCGTGCGTACCAGTCGAAGCAATGGATCGTCGCGACGGTCTGGAGCCCGCACTGGCTGTTCCAGAAGTGGCAGATGCGTTACCTGAAGGACCCGAAGGGCACGCTGGGCGGTGAAGAGCAGGTCCACGCATTCGCATCCAAGAAGTTCGCAGGCAAGTTCCCGCGCGCCGACGTGTTCTTCAAGCACCTGAAGCTGACGCTGGCCGATGTCGAGGCGATCGAATTGGAAGGCAACAGCACGAACGACTACGCGACCGCCGCGAAGAAGTTCGTCGACGCCCATCCGGAGAAGCTGAAGGCATGGCTACAGCAGTAAAGCCACGCGCCGGTCATGTGGACGACGAGATTGGCGTCGTCCGCGCGCGCGTGTCGGCCGCTGCCGATGGCCGGGGCCGTCACGACGGTGCCGGCCTTGCAGTGTGCGGTACAGGCAATCCACGCAGCACGTAACGAATCGCGTCGCGGAGTCACAAGTGAACGAGAACGCCCGCTTTTTTGCCGAAACACTCCAGAGCCGGGATCCGGTGATCGCATCGGAAATCGCGTTGGAGCTGCGTCGTCAGCAGACGCAGATCGAACTGATCGCGTCCGAAAACATCGCCTCCGCGGCGGTGCTGGAAGCACAGGGCACCGTGTTGACGAACAAGTACGCGGAAGGCTATCCGTCGCGCCGCTACTACGGCGGCTGCGACCATGTCGACCGGATCGAGGCGCTCGCGATCGACCGCGCGTGCGCGCTGTTCGACGCGAGCCACGCAAACGTGCAGCCGCATTCGGGCGCGCAGGCCAACGGTGCGGTGATGCTCGCGCTTGTCAAGCCGGGCGACACGGTGATGGGGATGTCGCTCGATGCGGGCGGCCACCTAACGCACGGCGCGCGTCCCGCGTTGTCGGGCAAGTGGTTCAACGCGGTGCAGTACGGCGTGAGCCCGGACACGCTGCGCATCGACTACGACGACGTGCGCCGGCTCGCGCAGCGCCATCGCCCGAAACTGATCATCGCCGGCTACTCCGCGTATCCGCGCGCGCTGGACTTCGCCGCGTTCCGCGAGATCGCGGACAGCGTCGATGCGAAGCTGATGGTCGACATGGCGCATATCGCCGGCATCGTCGCGGCCGGCCGGCATCAGAACCCGGTGCCGTTCGCCGATGTCGTGACGTCGACCACGCACAAGACGCTGCGCGGTCCCCGCGGCGGCTTCATCCTGACGAACCGCGCCGACGTCGCGAAGCAGATCAACTCGGCGGTTTTTCCGGGGCTGCAGGGCGGTCCGCTGATGCATGTCGTCGCCGGAAAGGCGGTGGCCTTCGCGGAAGCGCTGCGCCCGGAGTTCACCCGCTATATCGACCAGATGCTGAGCAACGCGCAGACGCTAGCGCAAGTGCTGACGGCCGGCGGCCTGACGCTCGTCACCGGCGGCACCGACAACCACCTGCTGCTGCTTGACCTGCGCGCGCGGCGCATCACCGGCATGCAGGCCGAGAAGGCGCTGGAGCGTGCCGGCATCACCTGCAATAAGAACGGGATTCCGTTCGATACGGAAAACCCAACCGTCACGTCCGGGATCCGGCTCGGCACGCCGGCCGGCACGACGCGCGGCTTCGGCCCCGCGGAGTTCGAGCAGATAGGCGAAATGATCCTCGCGGTCCTGGCGGCGCTCGAGCGCAATTCGGACGGTGATGAGGCGGTCGAGCGCGCGGTCCGGACCCGCGTGCGCGACCTGTGCAACCAGTTTCCCATCTACGCGCATGCGGAGGCGTTTGCCTGATCGCCGGCACCGGATCGGACGGACACGCGGTTCGCACCGCATGACGAACCGAACGGCGTGGCTGTGCCGAACCCGCGCGGCGCGCGCCGATGTTTTATCGAATGCCGGTTTCCTGCCACACGGCGGGAACCTGGCGCACCCACTTGAATGAGGAATCAAAATGAGCTTCGAGGGCGTACACACACCGCTGGTCACCCCGTTCGACTCGGACGGCGAAATCGATCACGCACTGCTGGGCCGGCATGCGGCCGATCTCGCCGGCCGCGTGTCCGGCCTCGGCATCGGCGGCACGACGGGCGAATACTATGCACTGAGCTTCGACGAGCGCGGGCGCACGTTCGACACGGTCGCGGCCGCGGCCGGCGGCAAGACGTTCCTGACCGCTGGCATCAATGCGACGACGACGAAGGAAGTGCTGCGTCTCGGCCGTGAAGCGAAACGCGCGGGGCTGGACGCGCTGCTGGTGGCGGCGCCGTATTACGCGCAGCCGACGCAGCAGGAACTGCTCGCGCACCTGCTCACGATCGACGACGCGCTCGACATGCCGATCATGCTGTACAACTTCCCGGCCCGCACCGGCACCGAAATCGGCGATGGGATTCTCGAGACGCTGCTCGAGCGGAAGAATTTCGTCGCGATGAAGGAGAGCACCGGCGACATCGCGCATCTGCATCACCTGTCGACGCATTTCAGCGGCCGGCTCGTGGTGAGCTGCGGGATGGACGACCAGGCGCTCGAGTTCTTCGCCTGGGGCGCGCGCAGCTGGGTCGGCGGCGCGTCCAACTTCCTGCCGGAAGCGCACACCGACCTGTTCGACGCCTGCGTGACGCGCGGCGATTTCGCGACCGGCCGCAAGCTCATGGCGCAACTGCTGCCGGTGCTCGAACTGCTCGAGCGCAGCGGCAAGTTCATTCAGTACGTGCGTTACGGCTGCGAGCTGGCCGGCCTTCCGGTCGGCGTCGCACGCGCACCGCTCGGCGCGCTGTCCGGCGACGAGCGTGACGCGTTCGCGAAGCTCGTGAAGCCGCTGCTGCGCGACAGCCGGTAAGCCATCATGCGTTCGAATCTGGAATTCGCGCGGTTTCCTGCGCCGGACGGAATGAACGGCTGGTGGGAGAGCCTGCCGCCGGCGCAGGAAGCCCAAACCGTCACGTCCGACGGCCGGTTCGACTGGGTCGTCGTCGGCGGCGGCATCACCGGGCTGTGCGCGGCGCGCCGGCTCGCGGAGCTCGCGCCCGGCGCGTCGATCGCGCTCGTGGAGGCCGACCGGATCGGCCGCACGACGGCCGGGCGAAATTCCGGATTCTTCGTCGACCTGCCGCACGACATCAGCAGCGAAAGCTACTCGCGCAGCATCGACGAGGACCGCGCCGACGTGCGGTTCCAGCGGCACGGCATCGACTATGTGCGTGACATCGTGCGGCGCTTCGGCATCGATTGCGACTGGCGCGACGACGGCAAATTCCACGCATCGGTCAACAGGAAAGGCGCCGCCGCACTCGCGCATTTCGCGGACGGTCTGTCGCGCATCGGCGAACCGTTCGAATGGCTCGACCAGCCGGCCATTCAGGCCGTGACCGGCACCGACTTCTACACGGGCGCGCTGTTCACGCCGGGCTGCAGCACGGTGCAGCCGGCTGCGCTGATGCGCGGCCTCGCGGCAACGCAGCCGGACAACGTGACGGTGTTCGAGCTCAGCCCGGTCACGCGGATCGAGCCGCGCGGCGACACACGCGCACTGTACTTCGCCGGCGGCACGATCGTCGCAAAGCAGGTGATCCTGTGCACGAACGCGTACGCGGCGACCTTCGGCATGCATTCGAACGGATTGCTGCCCGTCTATACGTTCGCGTCGCTCACGCGCCCGATGAATCCCGACGAAGTCGCGAAGCTTGGCGGTACGCGGTCGTGGGCGGTGATCCCGGCCGATCCGATGGGCACGACGGTGCGGCGCCTGATCACCGATCGCATTTGCGTGCGCAACCATTTCGCGTTCCGGCCGGACGTGAAGGTGTCGCCTGCTGACCTCGCGAAGGCGCGGCATCTGCATCAGCGCTCGTTCGAGCGCCGCTTCCCGATGCTCGGCGGCGTCGAGCTCGAATATACATGGGGCGGGGCACTGTGCCTGTCCGCGAACAACGGTGCGCTGTTCGGCAAGCGCGACGACGGCCTCTATGAGGCGATCGGCTGCAACGGCCTCGGGCTGAGCCGCGGCTCGTCGTCCGGAAAGCTGATCGCCGAATACGCGCTCGGTGAATCGAACAGCCTCGTGCAGCAGCTGCTGAAGCAGCCGCATCCGCGTCCGCTGCCGGTTCGGCCGCTCGTCGACCTGGCCGTGTCGGCGACGATCTGGGCGAAGGAATTCTCGGCCGGTGCCGAGCTTTGATTATTGAGGAAACGACATGACGACCCATCAGGATTGGAAGCAAAAGGCGAATGCGTTGTCGCTCGACGGCCGCGCGTTCATCGCGGGCGAGCGCAGTGCGGCGGCGTCGGGCGAGACGTTCGCGACGCTCAACCCGGCGTCGGGCAAGGTGCTCGCCGAAGTGGCGCGCTGTAGCGAACGCGACGTCGATCGCGCGGTCGCGGCCGCGCGCGAAGCGTTCGAGTCGGGCGTCTGGTCGAAGGCCGCACCCGCGCATCGCAAGGCGGTGCTGCTGCGCGTCGCGCAGCTGATCGACGAGCACGCGGAGGAACTCGCGCTGCTCGAGGCGCTGGAAGCCGGCAAGCCGATCGGCGAATGCCTGGGGCTCGACATTCCCGAGTCGGCCGCGTGCATCCGCTGGCATGCGGAAGTGACGGACAAGCGCTACGACGCGTTGTCGCCTTCCGGCGCCGGCGTCGTCAGCATGATCACGCGCGAGCCGATCGGCGTCGTCGGCGCCGTGCTGCCGTGGAATTTCCCGGCGCTGATGCTCGCATGGAAAATCGGCCCCGCGCTGTCGGTGGGCAATAGCGTGGTCGTGAAGCCGGCCGAGCAGACGTCGCTGTCGACGCTGCGCATCGCCGATCTCGCGCTGGAAGCCGGCGTGCCGCCGGGCGTGTTCAGCGTCGTCACCGGGTTCGGCGGCGAGGCCGGGGAGGCTATCGGCCGCCATCCTGACGTCGATCTCGTCGCGTTCACCGGCTCGACCGCAACCGGCAAGCGCTTCCTGCACTACTCGGCCGATACGAACCTGAAGCGCGTCGTGCTCGAATGCGGCGGCAAGAATCCGCAGGTGATCCTGCCGGACGTCGCGAACCTCGACGCGGTGGCCGATCAGGCGGTCGCGGCCGCGTTCTGGAACATGGGCGAGAACTGCAGCGCCGGCTCGCGGATTCTCGTGCCGTCGAGCCGCAAGGCGGAACTGCTGGACAAGGTTCAGGCGGTGCTCGCCGGCTGGAAGACCGGCGACCCGCTCGACCCAGACGTGAAGCTCGGGGCGCTGATCGAGCAGAAGCATTACGAGAAGGTTCTCGGCCATATCGAGAAGGCGAAGGCGGAAGGCGCGCACGTGGTGTGCGGCGGGAATGCAATTCTCGCGGAAACCGGCGGGTGGTTCGTCGAACCGACGATCTTCGACCAAGTGACGCCCGAGATGAGCATCGCGCGCGACGAGGTGTTCGGGCCGGTCGTGTGCTTCATCGAGTACGACGACGTCGACGACGCGGTGCGGATCGCGAACGATACGTGCTACGGGCTCGCTGCGTCGCTGTGGACCGACAACGTGAACAGTGCGCACAAGGTCGCCGCGCGGATTCGCGCGGGGACGGTCACGGTGAACTGCTTTGGCGAAGGCGACCTGTCGACTCCGTTCGGCGGCTTCAAGCAGTCGGGGTTCGGCGGCCGAGACAAATCCATGTACGCGCACGATCAATACTGCGAACTGAAGACCACCTGGCTGAAGCTCGACTGAGTGGTGCCACGCACGCGGCATCGCCGGCCAGCGCGGCCCGGGATGCCGGTTGGCGGAAGGGTTTCGGCGGCTTGCTCGAGCCGCGGATCGGCCGCGATGTCGAGTGCGCCTTGCAGTCCCCATCATCGCTTCCGATAATAGCGATGCGGTGCACAATCGATCGAAAATGGCGTCGTCGTGACGCCGCTGCTGCGGCGGCTGAGCCGCTCTTGCCGGCCGCCCGACTGACTCGCAAGCTGCAATATTCAGATAATTGAAAGGTTTGCGACGAGACTGCCTGCGGGCAGCCGGCGGGACTGCCGTCGACGGGTTCGTCGACGCAGCGTCCGACCTTCGTTTTGAGAGTGAAAGCCATGTTGAAGAAGCAATTGTTTGCCGACCGACTTCTCGCGCAGATGCCGTCGCTTCGCGCGCTGCGGTGCTTCGTGACGGCGGCGCGCTACGAGAGCTTCACTCAGGCAGCCGAGGTTCTGTGCGTGACGCAGGCCGCGATCAGCCGGCAAATCAAGGAGCTCGAGGATTCTCTCGACGTCGCGCTGTTCGAGCGCACCGGCCGGCATATCGCACTGACGGATGCCGGCCGGATCCTGTACAACGCGTCGTATCTGTCGATCATGAATATCGCCGAGGCGGCGGAGGCCGTGCGTCGGACCGACAAGCACGCGCTGATGGTCTGCGTGTCGCACACGTTCTCCGCGCTGTGGCTGTCGTCGCGGCTGCCCGCGTTTCGCGAGCGGTTTCCGGATATCCAGCTACACGTGATCGTCACCGAGCATTTCATGGAACTCGACGGACTCATCGAGCCCGACGTGATCATCACGAAGAACCCGCCGCGCGCGCCTGAGTTCGAAGCCGAGCCGCTGTTCCACGACATCGTGTATCCGGTGTGCAGCCCGTCGTTTCACGAGCGGCATTTTCATGGCCGGTCGCTGAAGCCGCTGGACCTGCTGTCGAGCCCGACGCTGAACCTGTCGATGCTCGGCCGTGCGCAGGTGTGCGAGCACGTCGACTGGCGCGTGTGGCGCAATTGGTTCCAGCAGAGCGACGGCACCGATACACTGGCCGCGAACAAGTATCTGGAAAGCAACGACTACCGATTGCTGGTCGCGCAGGCCGAGGCCGGCGAGGGCACGCTGCTGGGCTGGCACCACCTCGTGCACGGGCAGATCGAAGAGGGCGTGCTAGTGCGGCCGGTTCAGGATGTCCTCGTGTTTCGTGACCGCCATCATTACCTGATCACACACCGGAATGCGCAACCGCGCCCGGAGTACCAGTTGTTCCGTCGGTGGCTGCGCGACGAGGTCGGTATCATGATGCGCGGCTGGCTCGATGCTGGCGTCGAAATCGGTCGATAACACGCTGCCCCCGTCCGTGATCGCGCTCGTTGAATTCGACGCGGTCGCGCGGCTCGGAAGCCGTTGGCGTTCGACGTTTCTGCGATTTCGGCCACGGGTTCGTGAGCGACGTAATGAGGAAAGCCGCTCGTGACGAGAGCATGGTGCGCACGTAACCGATGAACGTCAATTGGCTGCGTGCGCAACGGTTACCGCGTTGCTTAAAGCCAGTCCGTTTCGAACGGGAACGTCGACAACGGCACACACCCGGTTTCCGCGAGCAGCACCTGCTGCTCGAGCTTGACGCCTTCGTCGCCGCCTTCCGCGCCGATATAGCTTTCGATGCACAACGTCATCCCGTTCTCGAACGTGCCGTCGTAGCCGCTGCTGCCCCAATCCATGTAGTACGCGATGGACGGATATTCGTCCACCATGCCGATGCCGTGCGCGAGGCAGCTGTAGCGATTCTTTCGATACGCGTCCGGCATTTTCCAGCTACGCTCCGCGAACTCGCTGAACGCCATGCCCGGGCGCAGCAGATCCATGTTGGTCGTCAACTGGGCGTACGCGGCGGCATAGAGCCGGCGCTGGGCGTCGGTCGGGCGAACGTGGCCGACCGTCCAGGTTCGGGAAATGTCCGCGCAATAGCCGAACGGGCCGACGAGATCGGTATCGAACGCGATCAGCTCGCCCTGCTTCATGGTCCGCGTGCTGCATTCCTGCATCCACGGATTGGTGCGCGGCCCTGACGCGAGCAGTCTCGTTTCGATCCATTCCCCGCCGAGCCGGATATTCTCGTAGTGCAGGTGGGCCCAGAGATCCTGTTCGCTCATTCCCGGCGTCAACACGTTGTGCATGCGCCGGATGCCTTGCTCGCACACGTCGACGGCGGTCTTGATCAATTGCAGTTCGTCCGCGGATTTCACGGCGCGCGCGTGTTCCATCAACGCTTGTCCATCCGCCACGCGGACGCCTTCTTCCTGAAGCGCATAAACGCCTTCAGGGTCGAGCCTGTCGACTGCGATGCGCATCTCCGACGGCGCGTGCTGACGCAGCAGGTCGGCGACTTCGCGCGCCCATTTCCGGGCCTTGCGCGTCGATTCCGGGCCCGAGCTGAAGTAGTTCCAGCAGGTGGCACTGCGCAGCTCGACGTCGATTGTGCTGTCGTTCCACACGTGATCGCAGTTGTGGAACTCGAAACCGATGACCGGCCCGTGTGCAAACACGATCACGTAGCGCGTCGGGTTGCGCCCGGTCCAGACCTGCATGTTGGACGTATCCGTCGCATAGCGGATGTTGACCGGGTCGTAAAGAACGATGGCGGGGCAATTCCGCCGAACGAGCTCGTTCCGGACCCGCTCGATGCGGTACGCGCGCACGCGCTCAATCAGATCGTCCGGAACGCCGGCGATACAGTTCGTTTGCATCGTTGTCGCCACATGAAGCGTGCTGACCGCTGACATTGCTCCTCCAGTTCGTCGTTATGGGTCCGTCCGGACTCGTGGCAGCGCCGCGTTTGCCACTCCGGGCGCCAGCGGGGTCCTTTGAGGTCAGTATCGAAACGCCGAAAAGGCCGGTCAACGCGCTATATTTTCACGATCGCATTACTTTAGGTCATGCGAAGGACGGCGCTTGACGATGGCCGCGACGTCGTCGCGTTCGACGGGAGAAAGGGGAAAGGAGAACCAGGCGGCATCATGCCGATACCGTTCGAATCGGGACAGCGATCGAACCGGCGCGTCGCGTCACTGAACCGGAAGTTCCTCGCGTAACCAGTCGATCAACTGCGTGACCGTGGGCGTCAACGAACGGCCGTGAGGCACGATGACGAAATAGGCATCGCTCGTCTTGCACGATCCGACCGGCATCCGGACCAGCTCACCGGTCGCCAGCAGGTCGTGCACGAGTCGGCTCCAGCCAAGCGCGACACCCTGCCCGTATCGGGCTGCCTGTACCGCATCCGTGTAGAGGCTGCAGCGCAGCGCGTAGTTCAGCTTGGCCGGACGGTGGCCGACCGAGCGGAACCACGCTTCCCAGCCCATCCAGCCTTCGGACGTCGAGTCGGATTCGATCAGCGGAAGCGCGCCGAGCGCTTCGACGGATGCCGGCATGCCGTTTTCCTCGATGAAGGCGGCCGAGCACACCGGAAATACTTCCTCGTCGAACAGTAGGATGGAGGTTCCGTCCGCCCACTTTCCGTCGCCATAGCGCACCGCGACGTCGACTTCCACTTGGCGGAGGTCCGCGGTAAACATCTGGGTCGTCAGCCGCAGCTTCAGTGACGGGTTCAGGTGCTTGAGCTTGGGCAGCCTCGGAAGCAGGCGGAACTGCGCGAACGATGCGGTCGACGCGAGCACTAGCTCCTGCTGGTCGGCGCCCGTCGACAGACGGTCGAATGCGCCGGCGATGCGCTGCATCGATTCGGCGACGGCGAGATAGAGCATTTCGCCTTCGTTCGTCAGCGAGATCGAACGGTATAGACGATGGAAGAGGCGCACATCGAGCGTTTCCTCGAGGAAGCGCACTTGCCGGCTGACCGCCGCCTGGGTCACGCCGAGTTCGGCCGCCGCGTGGGTGAAGCTGCCGAGGCGGGCGACCGCTTCGAATTCGACCAGTGCAGTCAGCGACGGCACGATCCGCCGGTATCCTTTTGTTCCTTTCGTCATTTGCGTCTGATTTTCGTGCGGCCGGGGCGAATCGTGTGTCTCCAAATTGTACCGGTCAAGTCGCCGATGTTGCGATGCGGACTCGTACCGAGTCGCGCGTTCCACCGCGCGGATTCGGGTTAACCAAGGAGCCGGTGGCGTGCGCGTTCTTGCATAACATAAAGTAATGCGAACGAGAAAATATAGCGCGTTGACGGGTGAAATCGCCCCTCCAATACTTCGCTCAAAGTTTGAAAAAAGCATAGCGAAAATCAACCCCATTGGAGGTATACGATGTCTGCCGTTCTGCTCAAGACCCACCGTGAACTGCTCGACAGCCGCAAACCCGGGCACGGGCTGCCGGCCGGGCTTCTCGGCCGGCAGGATGTGTTCGAGACGGACGTCGAAGTGTTCTTCGAGAAGCTCTGGATCTTCGTCGCGGTGACGGCCGACGTGCCGGAGCCGGGCGACGTCTACGCGGTCGATATCGGCAAGTCGTCCATCCTGATCGTGCGCGACGACGACGAGAACATCCGCGCGTATCGCAACGTGTGCCGCCACCGCGGCGCGCGCTTGATGAAGAGCGCGACGAAGGCGACCGTCGGCATGCTGGTTTGCCCGTATCACCAGTGGACGTACGACCTGGACGGCAGCCTGAAGCACGCGACGCACATGGGCAAGGATTTCGACACGAAGTGCCGCAGCCTGATCCCGGTGCACGTGAAGGTGGTCGGCGCGCACGTGTTCGTCTGCCTTGCCGACGAAGCGCCGGAAGATTTCTCGAAGCTCGAGACGGTGATGGCGCCGCGATTCGCGCCGCACGAGATGCAGCGCACGAAGATCGCGCACGAGATGACCATCGTCGAGAACGGTAACTGGAAGCTCGTGATGGAGAACAATCGCGAGTGCTATCACTGCGGGGGTACGCACCCGGAGCTCACGCAATCGTTCCTTGCGCACGACTTCGGCTTCTGCCCGGACGGCCAGAGCGAGGAATCGCTACGCGACTACGACGCGTATCTCGCCCACAATGCCGCGCGCAAGAAGGAGTGGGAAGGCGACGGCTATATCTGCGAGGCGTTCGAATCGGTCAACGAGAGCGTCCAGACCAATTTCCGCACCCAGCGGCTTGTCATCGCCGGCGCCTGCGAATCGCAGACGATGGATACCAAGGTCGCGTGCACGAAACTGCTCGGTGATTTGCCGCGCCGCGATCTCGGCGACGTGCATATGTGGACCCATCATTCGTGGACGCACGTGATGAGCGACCACGCCGTCGTCGCGTACATCTTGCCGATCGCGCCGGACAAGACGGTCGTCCGCACGGTGTGGCTCGTGCATGCGGATGCGGTCGAAGGCGTCGACTACGACGTCAAGACGTTGACCGAAGTGTGGGTCGCCACGACCCAGCAGGACGCCGACCTCGTCGGGATCACGCATAGCGGGACGCAGGACCCCGCCTATGTGCCGGGCCCGTACTCGACGTATACGGAAGGCGCGCTCGAACAGTTCGCACGTTGGTACGACGCGCGCCTGAAGGCTCACGGCATCTGAGTATCGTCATGAAAGTCAGAGAGAACTTTTGCGTGGCCGATCCGGCCGCCGCGGCGACCGATCGTTTCTCGGACCCCGCTACCTGGGAACGCGCGGACGTCCAGTGGGACAGCAGCGAACAAAAGCTGCTGGTGTGCTGTCGCGTGCGGGACGAGACGCACGATGTCCGTACCTTCGTGTTCAGCGCGAAGGACGGGCATCCCTTCAGCTTCGAGCCCGGCCAGTTCGTCACGGTGTCGGCCGACGTCGACGGCGTGCGGGTCAGCCGTTGCTATACGGTATCGTCGCCGCCGACGCGGCCGTACACATTGTCGATCACGGTCAAGCGCACGCCCGGTGGCGTGATGTCGAACTGGCTGCATGCGAACATGCGGCCCGGCGTCGAACTGCACGCATTTGGCCCGTCCGGCGTTTTCACGCCGGCCTCCGGGCCGGCCGCGAAGGTGCTTTACCTGTCCGCCGGCTCGGGCGTGACGCCGCTGATGTCGATGACGAGAGCGGCGATCGACCTCGGACTGAATCGCGACATCGTCTTCGTGCACAGCGCGAGAACGCCCGCCGACATCGTCTTTCGCGATGAGCTCGAGCGGTTGAGTGCGGAAGCCGACCGCCTCAAGGTGATCCACATCTGCGAGGCCCCGGGAACCGAGCCGGATTGGCGCGGACCGACCGGCCGGCTCAGCCTCGAACTGCTTCAACAGTACGTTCCGGACTATCGCGACCGCGAAGTCTTCACGTGCGGCCCGGCGGGCTACATGAATGCCGCGCAGGCGCTGCTCGCGCAGGGCGGTCATGATCCCGTCCGCTATCACCAGGAAAGCTTCAACTTCGCCGAGACGGTGGAGCCTGCCGCCGATGCGGCCGACGCGCCGCAACAGGCGCCGGAAGCGGGCGTGCGCACATATACGGTTCGCCTTGCGAAGTCGGGCAAGACCTTTCCGATGAGCGGTGCAGAGACGGTGCTGTCGGCCGCGCGCAAGGCCGGCGTCGCGCTGCCGTCGTCGTGCAGCCAGGGCATTTGCGGGACTTGCAAGACCGCAGTGCTCGACGGCACGGTCGACATGCAGCACAACGGCGGTATCCGTCAGCGCGAAATCGACAAGGGGTTGCGCCTGATGTGCTGCAGCCGTCCCACGTCGGATCTCGTGCTCGATCTGTAGCGTTTCGTCGTCCCGACGCGCGCCGTTCCCGATCGGGACGGCGCGCATCGCCCGACACCCGCCGTCCCCGTCGTCCTTCCGGCATTGCCACCGTGCCCGATACCCCGGCTTTCCTCACTTCACGCCCGCGCCATTTCGGCTTTCTCACGCTGCCGTCGTATTCGATGATCGCGCTTTCCCACGCCATCGAAGCCCTTCGCGTGGCGAACTACGTCGACCGTACCGAGCACTATCGCTGGACGGTGTTCTCGATCGACGGCCAGCCTGTCGAAGCCAGCAACGGCATCGCGATGCGCCCCACGCAGCCGCTCGACGTGTCCGGTCCGCTGCCCGACGTGATGATCGTGTGCGGCGGCACGCGGATCCGCGAGATGGTCGACGCGCGGACGCGGCACGCGCTGAGCGCGCTTGCCGAGCGGCGGATCGTGATGGGCGCGCTGTGCAGCGGCGCGTATGCGCTGCTGACCGCGGGCCTGCTAGACCGGTACCGGTGTGCGGCGCACTGGGCCGACCTGTACGCGCTGCGTGCCGAGTTTCCCGATGTCGAGATCACGGACGAACTGTTCGTGATCGATCGCGACCGGATCACGTGTACCGGCGGCATCGCGCCGATGGACCTGATGCTCACGCTGATGTCGAGCGACTTCGGTCCGCATCTCGTCGTCGACGTGTCGAAGCATCTGGTCGTCAGCCGGCTGCGCGGCTTGAATGAACCACAGCCGATGCCGGTGTGTGCGCGTCTCGAGTCGACGCGCGACGACCTGGTCGAAGCGGTGAAGCTGATGGAAGCCAACGTCGAGGAGCCGCTTTCGTTTCCCGAGATCGCGCGGCTGGTCGGGTTGTCGGAGCGGCAGTTTCAGCGCGTGTTCAAGGAATATTTGAGTGTGTCGCCGCGCGACTACTACCGTAGCATTCGCCTTCGGCATGCACGGGCCCTGCTGCGCCGCGGCAACGATTCCGTCGGCGATGTGTCGGTGCGTTGCGGATTTCCGTCGGCGTGTACTTTCAGCAAGGCCTATCGGAAGGAGTTCGGCCATGCCCCGATCGTCGAGCGGCGCGCACCGCGATAGACGGCGGGATGACAGTGCTCGGGTGACCGCATTTTGAGTACGACGGGGCTGCCGATCAGTTGAGGAGCCGATCATCCCGCTTCGCGCAGGATGGAGCCTGTCTGTTATCGAGTCGAAAAGCAAGGAACCTTATCACGACGGCACGATGGTCCATTCGAACTCAGGTAGGCACGACGCGTGGTGGCGGTGGCCAGCGCCCTGGGGGGCTTGACATTGGTCTTCGCGGTGCCGCGCTCGGTGACAACTTTAATGCGCGGCTACCAAATCCTTGAATTCACGGGGGTTTGCGGCTCGTGGAGGGCTGCGAACTGGCGAAGTGACATCAAGTAACATCTATACTTCGCAAACGGTGACAACTTTCCTTTGGTCTACGGGAGCGTCGGCCACAAACACGTGGTGGCGTTTCGTCAAGCCACCGAATTCGAACACATAGCGCAACGCCAGGCCGGCCAGCCCGGTTTCTTCCTCGAACTGGCGGCGAGCAGCATCGATCGGAGACTCGTTCGCTTACAAGATGCGGACCGGCAATACCAGCGTGACGAGGAGCGGGCCGCAAGCAGGATTCGGCGGCCCTGGCGACAGACGATCGTGGTGCGTTGTTTGAGAGTTTTAGGCGTGGCGCTGTCGCGAAGGCACATGCTGCAATTGCTGGATCGGACGGCGCTGCAGCTCGGGGCGCCCGGATTCGGGACGGCGTTGTGCATTAGATCTCGACGGTCGCGGTACCCCAGCCGCAGGATTCAATCCCGCGGCGTATGACTGGCGCGGCCGACTCGCCACAGGACCGCCTGCAAAGCGCTTATTTCGACCGGCTTCGCGAGATGTGCATCGAAACCCGCGCGCTGCGTCCGCTCGTGATCGGACGGCCGCGTGTACCCGGACATGGCCACGCAAGCGGTCCCGGCGAGGTCCGCGGACTCACGTAGCTGTCGCAGCAGCTCGAAACCGTCGCCTCCAGGCATTGCGAGGTCGACGACCAACAGTTGCGGCCGGTAGGTGCTGGCTTGCGCTAGCGCATCCTCTGCTCGGTAGGCGGCTCGTGCGTCATGGCCCATGGTCCGAAGCAGGCCCCCGAGCGTATCGGCTGAATCGCGATTGTCGTCGACTACGAGGATGCGCAGCGGCGTTGTGGGCGGTGCATCAATGTCGACTTCGTTCGCCGACAGTCCGACGGGGGCCGCGCGTGTGATCGGGAGGCGCACGGTGAACGTCGCGCCGTGGCCCCGGCCGGCGCTTTCCGTCGAGATGGTGCCTTCGTGTAACCGGACAAACGACTGGCATAGCGCGAGACCCAGACCCAAACCACCCTGCATGCTTCCCACCGCGCCGTGTTGCTCGAACACATCGAAGATGGTGTCCAGCGCAGCCGGCGCGATGCCGGGGCCGTGATCGGTCACGCGAATCTCAACGAGTTCGCCCTCAGTCGCGACAGAAACAGCGATCGGGGCGTCTTTCGGCGAAAATTTCGAGGCATTGTCGAGAAGGTTGTGCAACACCTGGACCAGGCGGTGCTTGTCGCCGTGCACAAACACAGGGTCGTCCGGCACGCTGATGTCGATGCGCTGCGCACTGGCATTCGCCTTGACCTGGACGCTTTCGACGGCGCGCTCCACGACATCGCGCACCGCCACGATGCCGAAGTCGAGTTTGAACTTGCCGGCCTGGATGCGGCCGAGGTCCAGCACCTCATCCACCAGCCGGGTAAGTTGTCCAAGCTGACGGTCGATCGCATCGCGACAATTCGCGAGCTGCGGCGCGACATCCGGCGTGGTCTGCAAGATGCCGATCGAGTTACGCAGCGGCGCGAGGTGATCGCGCAGTTCATGGCCGAGCGTCGCGATGAACAAGTTGAGCTGATTGGCCGTGGCCTCCAATTGCGCGAGCCGGGTGCGCTGGGTTGTGTCGCGCATGGTCTTGACGAAGCCGCAGACCTGCCCCGACAGATCCCGGACCGCGGTAATCGTCGCATGGGCCCAGAATCGGGAGCCGTCCTTGCGCACGCGCCAGCCTTCGACTTCGAAGCGGTGGCGCTCCGCCGCTTCTTTGAGGCTCACCCTGTGTCGCCCTGATTTCACCGCTTCGGCCGGATACAGGCTCGAAAAGTGACGCCCGATTACATCATCGGCGCCGTAGCCGCTGATTCGTTCCGCGCCAGCATTCCACGTCGCGATGGTTCCGTCGTGATCGAGCATGTAGACGGCGTAGTCGGTGATCGACTCGACGACCGCCTGAAACCGCACCTCGGCGAGGCGGTGGTGGAGGATCGAAGTCACCTCCCCGTTGATGCCGGGTGCCGACGTCGAACTCGATTCGACTCTTTGAATCATCGTGAATCTCCAAGATCGGGAGGCGCCTGGCGCGGAAATGGCGAATCAGCAGCATAGTAAAAATTGGATGCGCGCACATCAAGCCCGCAATGACCCGGGTGTGTATTGCACGTCGCAGCCAGTTCGCGGTCCGACATGCCAATGGGTTGAAACTTCCGTCGCGGCGGGGGACGAAGTTCGCTTCGAGCCCACGTCATTTGAGGAACTTCGCGACTACCTAGGCTATGCCGGCTCATTTTGGGCTGTCGCAGGAGCGTGTGAAGATCAGTTTGCCGCGCTTCGTGCTTACTTCGTGCTTACACAGATTGACGGCTTCGCGGAGGCTCACGAGGAGACGGGGGTAGCGGTCTTCTTGTTCGGGCTGCACTAGAAGCCATTCGGCACGAGCAGACAGCCGTCTGACCGAAAAAGGCCAGGTCGGCATCCGCGCCGGTTTTTGGAGCAGGTGCAAGTTTTGCTCGAATGGCTGACCGTTATCCATCATTAGTCAGGGGCCAGCCATGGCGAACACGAACCAATCGCAGCGCCACAAGCATCAGCGTGACGAAGCTGGCACTCCGTCGGCGACCGGCGCTATCGCCCTGCTTGAGTCTGACCATCGCGCGGTAGAAAAGCTGTTCACGATTTTTGAAAAGACCGCCGACGAGGACCTCGATGCCAAGCACGCGCTCGTCAGGCGAGCCTGCGAAGAGTTGACCGTCCACGCGATGATTGAGGAAGAGTTTCTTTACCCGGCTGCGCACGAAGCGCTGTCCGGCGGCCCTCAAAAGGATGTCGACAAAGCCTACGTCGAGCACTTTCTCGTGAAGACGCTCATCGAGAAATTCGAAACCCTCAAGCCCGGGATGGAAGGGTTTGACGCCACTTTCAGCGTGCTTATGGAAAACGTCCGGCATCACATCAAGGAAGAGGAGACGAAGCTCTTTCCCGAACTACGCTCATCGGGACTCGACCTTGTCGGACTTGGACGCAAGCTCGCCGAGCGAAAGGCGCAACTGGAGGCCCGAATACCGAAGGACGCGGGCGACCGGACCTGGCCGATGACCCACATATTTCGGTAGTTGCCAGCGAATGGACCACTGCCGTGTCGCGTGTGCACGGGCACGGTTGCTACAGTGAGGCCGACCGTCGCGAGCTGGCCACCGGGCTGAAGGCGAGCATGTTGACCGGAGCCATGCCGTTGCCACCGCAGGTTCGCCGTCGCTGGCCGGTCACTGAATTCCCTCCGCGGTGCGGAGAGAATTGGGGGCAGTGCCCGGCACGGTCCCGCCGTTGCCGAGATTCCGGTAACGTCCTCACTGCCACATCCTCCCGAATGCGACGGCCAACCTGCCAATAAAATCGGGACAGTTCAGCGTTGGCAGCTGCGGCCGCCCGGGCGTACGCCGAATCGCCGACGCGCGCCGGCCCGCCGATTCCTCAACCCGTAGTGTGGGACGAACGCCTCTTTGTCATGCCACCGGCCGGGCAGTCATAGGGCATCGATGGTGGTCTGCCGCTTTCGCAAGCCATCCGATCTGCGTGATGAGATGAGCGTCAACATGCTTTGGCAAACACGTACTGGGCTGGAGTTGCCGGATCTCGGCGGAGCGGGATGAATTTTGTTCCCCCGGTATCCTCGCCGCCGTTAGTACCGGAGCCTTATGGACGAGTATATGGGACTCTGAGTCGTTCTCCCGACGTCAGCCGGGTCGCGCTCGCGGCGAAATCTCCGCAGGCGGCGCCGAGCGACGGTGTCCCGATGCTCGACGCCGAGCCGCGATTACCAGCGATAACCGACGCCGGCACCCGCACCGAACGAGCCGTGACCAGAAACGGCCGTCGTCACGGAGCCCTTGACGAGCCATTTGCCCGTGGCGACAGAAAGACCCAGCGCCATCGCGCTTTGCCCGCCGTACGTACCGCCGCCCAGTGCGACCACCTTTTCGCCCGGCAGCACGGCTTGCGGCATGTTCGCCATTGCGATCGCGCTTGCCGTGCCTGCATCCGCGTCTTTGCGATACCGCGACATTTCCTCGCGCACCGAGTTGATCGCGCCGTTCAGCTGACGCACGTTGACGCCGTCCGTCGGCGCCGTGCCATCGGCCACGTTCGTCAACTGGCGCTCGGCGCCCGGCGCGCCGATCGACACCGTATTGTCGCGATCGGCGACCGAGTTCGCGCCCAGCGCCACCGCGTTGCTCGCGGTCGCGCGGCTGTTCGTGCCGATGGCGGTCGAGTTCGCGCCCGAGACGTTCGCGCCTTCGCCGATTGCCGTACCGTTCGCGGCAGTGACTTTCGCGTTCGTGCCGATCGCCGTGCCGTTCGTCGCTGTGACGGTCGAGTTCACGCCGATGCCCGTGCCGTTGTCGCCCGAGACGTTCGCGCCGTTGCCGACCGCCGTGCCGTTCGTCGACGTAACCGACGTATTCGCGCCGATCGCGGTGTCCGACGTGTCCGTCGTCGTGCCGCTCGGGACGCTCGACGAGATCTTGCCGACCGTCGTCGTCAACGATGCGAGATCCGCCGTCAACGTCGAGACCTGGTTTGCAATCGAGAAGAGCTGCGAGCCGTTCACGGCGTCCGTGCTGGTTGCGCTGATTTGACCAGCGGCGACGTTTTGCAACTGGTGCTCCTGACCGACTGCGCCGATACTCACCACGCCGAGCGGCGTCGAGCCGGCGAAGCCACCGAACGTCACTCCATTCAGGGTGACGCTATTCACGTTGGTCGCGGCGCGCGTGACAGCGCCGGAACCCAGTGCAGTCGATTCGGCAGTCGAAGCAACAGCCGCGTTGCCGATGGCAATCGAGTTCGTGCCTGTTGCTTGTGTCAGAGTACCCAGCGCAACGCCATTGGACGTTGCGGCGTTCGCCCCAAAACCAATCGCGACAGAAGTAGCCGATGATGCGGTGGAAGACTGACCAATTGCAATAGCCGATCCCCCGCTCGCCAAGCTGGAGTTGCCGATTGCCGTGCTGCTGCCGCCGCTTGCCGTAGCTGACACACCCACTGCAGTGGCTGCTTGAGACGCCTTCGCCAGAGAGCCTAACGCGGTCGCACCGGCGTTATTCGCTGCCGCTCCGCCGCCGAACGCTACCGCGTTGTTTCCGATTGCGGATGTATCGGCGCCTACCGCCGTCGCACCGCCACCATTTGCGGTCGCCGCGTCCCCAATCGATAGCGCATTACCTCCGTTCGCGGTCGACGCCATGCCGAACGCCTCGTTATTCTGACTGCCATCGCTGCCCGCCGTGGCAGGGGAGGTGCCGCCAGTTGCAGCAGGGCCCCCACCGTTCGAGACGCTCGCGCCGTTGCTGCCTCCTGACGCATAGTTGTCCGCGTATGCCTGCCCTGCGGACAGAAACGCCACCGCCGCCAGTATCGCCAGCGACACCTTTGACTGCAGCAGGGTGGCCGCTCGGCGCATCTCCACTTTCCGTCGTTCCGCCCGGCTGCACTGTTGCATCTCGCCTGCAGCTACTCGCGTCTCAACGCTGCTATTCGAAACCACCCTGTGTCGGCTCATGTTCATTGCGTTTTCCGTTCTGACTTTTCTAGTGGACAAAAGGATTTCCTTTCGCTCTCTCCGTGGCGGCGTCTACGGTAACCTCGTGTGCCAGCGCCTCCGATAGCCCGCGCCAGCTGCGTGAATCGCCGAAGATCAGAGCCATTCCTTACCTGCGACATCCCATGTAAGTGCTGGAAATGCTGCAAGAGGCAGCGGAATTATGGGTAGCGCAATCCGCCTGCTTGTTTGCCCGATCGGCAAATTTATTTGCTGGAGAGAAAATTCTTTCTTCATCCGCCATGAACCTGGTCGTCTAACGCCATCCCTCGCGAGTTCTCATGCGAAGCGAATCGGCGTCGTTCGCAACGGATCCCTACCTGGAAACACGCTGAGCATGATGCTGGTGCGGTCTGGCAGGACGTTACCTAGCACCCGTCGGATGAAGAAGAGGGGCTGTTGGAGTGAATGTCTTGAAGTCGCATCTGCAAACAACCATCGCCACACTCGTCGCCGCAGGCAAATGTCAGCGGGAGATCGCCCGGATTGCGAGAGTGACCGGAAGACGATCCGCAAGTACCAGGAGCAATGCGCGGCGGCGCAGGCAAATTCCCCCACGGTACCCACCGGCTCCGAGCTGCAAATTTCCCACCCTGCGCAGCGACGAAGAGCAGCCGGCTGTCGGCCTGCGAACCCCTGAAGCCGTGGCTGCGGTGATGGATGCAACCGGTCCCGCACACGCTGGTCGAATTGAACGATCTCGCGCGACGAGAGATTGTTCAATTCATGCCAAGCGCGAGTGGTGGAGTGGCAGGCGAGATATCGACATTACCGAACAACGCGGCCGAACTGGCAATTCGCAGTGGCGACGAATTTATCGGTACCGCGCATCTTGAGCATGTCTGCCGACATTCCGAGTAGCATGGTCCCATGGCCGATCGCTCGCCCACCCTCGCGTTGAAAGCGCCTGACCGAGTGGGGTGCCGGTTTCCACATACATTTGTGAAGAAGCAGTCGACTGGACTCACCATGCGAACGCTCGTCGACGAACACGCTCATCTGCGGGCTGCGGACGACCACCTGCGCATCGCTTTGCGCCTCGTTTCGGCCCAGGAGGATCGGGTCGCGCGGGGAAGGGCTGCTGGCCTCGATACTGAGTTGTCTGAGGAATTGCTCTGCACGATGCGCGCGATCCTTCAGAGTCTTATTGCGCATCGCAATGCGATTTGCCGTGCAATCGAGGTTGAGGGCCAATCACCATGCGCGCGCGCCAAGTCAGCCGCGCATTCGATTAACCGGCGCGTGACGGCGTAGACCAGCCCGCCCCGTCCGGCAATGCTCGCACCCATTCAAAATTGCCGCTGAACTGTCACTACGGTCGTCCGTCGCTCACTGCAGGTAGCGGGCGCGCTGCCTCGCGACATTGCATGGTTCATTACCCGATCCAAGCGCAAGTGCGTACGTGCGAGCCGATTCCGACAGACGGTAGCTTGCCGTGACACCGACGAAGCTCACGTCGAGGATCGACTTTTCGACCAGATGCGCGATGCAGTCGAGCGCGGTCGGGCGGTCGACACTGTCGTCGCAAACGACGGAGTACACGGAATCCAGCGTGAACGCATGGTTAAACCGTGCGATGCGACGAACGACGGCCTGTTCGTTGTGCGTGAGCCGCTGGAAACTCCAGTCAAACGCGGCGCGCAATGTTCGGTGTCGCGGCTGCGCCGTGCGATAACCACCGGCGAGAAGCAGAAAGCGTTCTTCGAGGCGCTGGCGCACCCCTTCGACACCCAACACGGACGCACGCCCGGCGGCGAGCTCGATCGCGAGAGGAAGCCCGTCGAGCCGGCGACAGATTTCAGCGACGAGCCTGAGTTGATGCTCGTCGTCAATTCGCACGCCGCATCGGCTTGCGCGCTCCAGGAAGAGCTCGACGGCAGGCGACTGCATCAGGCTGTCGCGGCACGACTCGTCTGCCGGTAGCGCTAGCGGTTCGACGCGGAACACGGTCTCGGACGCGATGCGAAGGCGCTCGCGGCTCGTGAGCAGCACGCGCAAGCCATGCCATTGGCCGATCAGCCGTTCCACGAGGTCCGCCACCTCGTCGACGATGTGCTCTGCATTGTCCAGTACGAGCAGTGTACCGGCGGCCGGCGAGGGCGCTGGCCCGAGCTGCGAGACGGCCGCGAGCGATCCCGCTTCCTCGAGGTCGATGAATACGACATCTGACGTGCCGGTGGTGGTCGTGCGGTGCGCATGTTCAATGGCGAGGCAGGTCTTGCCGACGCCGCCCGGCCCCGTCAGCGTGACCACGCGGCTGAGCGCAAAGTGGCCCTCGATTTCATCGAGAGCCGTGGCGCGACCGAGCAGCGTTCTTCTGCCCGGCAATCGATGCCTCGGCGCGGTCATTGCATCCGCGTTGCGCAAGAGCGGCGCATGCCGCTCGGTCGGTGCGTCGGGTCCAGGCTCCGCTGGCACGCCGTCGAATACCTTTAAGCGATAGCCGCGCCCCGGTACGGTGTCGATCAGTTGACGATGGTCGCCGAGCGCTTTACGGACCGCGCTCAGATGCACATGGATGTTGTTTTCTTCGACGCACACACCCGGCCATACGGTCTCCATCAGTTCGTCCTTGGACACGATGCGCCCGGCTGCGAGCACGATCACCGATAGAATGTCAAACGCACGCGAGCCGAGCGGCACTTCGTGCCCCGCCTTGTACAGCGAACGCATGCCGAGGTTCAGTTCAAATTCACCCAGCGCGATGACGGAAGGCTCGGCGGAAGGCTCGCCGGAAGGCTCGGGGGTGCTTCGATACTGCGGCCTGGCTGACTGTTCCATCACCGGGTTCATAAGCATCATCCGACAGAGAGTGAATGGGTTGCACGTGCCGGCGCGGGCTCGGTGCGTGTGAGTTTCACACTGTCATCTTATGAAGCGGCAGCTTTTCGGAGGGTTGCGATACCGTTAACGTTTGTTAATGTGCGAGGTCGGATGCCGCCGAGCCCCGCTGGCAAACGGCGGCACGCACCCACGCGCGCCTTGATTAAAAAAATTTAATACGGAGCGGTCGCTTCATCTGTCCCGACAAGGCGATAATGAAAGGTCAGCGCGACGGTGCACTATTTCGCCCGACCTGCACACGTCAGCGGCCTTTTTGTCAGGGCGCACACGACGCGTGACTGACGGGCCGCGAATCCAGAAATGAAAATTCTCTTGGTCGAAGACAATCAGCAGGTGGCGGGCTTTCTGAAGAAAGGCCTGCTCGAAACCGGCCACGTCGTCGATTGGGCCGACAACGGCCGCGACGGCATGGCGCTCGCGATCGGGGAATCCTACGACGCGATCGTGCTCGACCGCATGCTGCCCGGTGGTATGGACGGACTCAGGATCGTCGCGGCGCTGCGCGCGTCGGGCAGCAAGGTACCCGTGCTGATCCTCAGCGCACTCGACGAAGTCGACGAACGGATTCGCGGGCTGAAGGCGGGCGGCGACGATTACGTCGTCAAGCCATTTTCGTTCGGCGAAGTCGTCGCGCGGCTCGAAGCGCTCGCGCGGCGTTCGCAGGACAACGGCTTCGACACGAAGCTCAAGGTCGGCGATCTCTGCATCGACCTGCTATCGCGGAAAGTGACGCGCGCGGGCAATGTAATCCTGCTCAAGCCGCGCGAATTCAAGCTGCTCGAATATCTGATGCGCCACGCGGAGCAGGTCGTCACCCGCACGATGCTGCTCGAAAACATCTGGGAATACCATTTCGATCCGCAAACGAACGTCATCGACGTGCACGTGAGCAAGCTGCGCCAGAAGATCGACACGGGCTTCGAGCGCTCGCTGCTGCGGACCATCCGCAACGCGGGCTATATGCTCACTGCCGCTGCCTGACCCACGGCGTCTCGCGAGGATGGAACCATGATGCTGACGGGCTACGACAGAACGACATTGAGCGACGATGGTCAGTTCGTGCTGTCTCGCCTGACGAGCCAGGGGGCGTCGGATAGCTGGCTGACGGTCACGTTGTCGGCATCGCAGCCGCAGCCGGAAAGCCACGAGCGTCTGGAACACGCGTATCAGCTGCGCGGCATGCTCGACGGCGCGAATGTCGCGCGGCCGCACGCGCTGCTGCGCGACGAGCGCAGCGCGACGCTCGTGCTCGAGGATCCGGGCGGCAGATCGCTGCGCATGGCGCAAGCGGGGCCGTTGCCCATAGGCCGGTTCCTTACCGTTGCCGTCAACCTCGCGTCGGCGCTGCGCTCCCTGCACAGCCGCGGCCTCACGCACAACGACATCCGGCCAGGCAACATTCTCATCGACGATGCGACCCAATCCATCGCGCTTACGGGTCTCGGCCTTGTCTCCAGTGCGCCGCGCGAGCGTCCGCGCGACGGGCCGCCCGCGATCGCCGTCGAAGCGCTCCCCTATCTGTCGCCCGAACGCACCGGGCTGATGAACCGCTGGTCCGACTCGCGTGCCGATCTGTACTCGCTCGGCGTCGTGCTGTACGAAATGGTGACGGGGAAGTTGCCGTATCGGGCCGCTTCGGCTGCGGAATGGCTGCATTGCCATACGGCGCAAGTGCCCGTTCCAGTGGCCGAATGCATTGACGGGGTGCCCGCGCAACTGACCGCGATCGTTGCACGCCTGCTGTCGAAAGACGCCGCGCAGCGCTATCAGACCGCGGCGGGACTCGAACACGATCTGCGGCGCTGTCTCGACGCATGGCGCAAATCGGGCAACGTCGAGCCGTTTGCGCCGGGTGCGTCCGATGCGCCCGATCAGCTGCAACGGCCGTTTCGTCTCTATGGGCGCCAGAAGCAGCAGCACAAGCTCGAAGCCGCGCTGGAGCGCGTCGTGCAGAACGGCGAGACGGGCGTGGCGCTGGTGTCGGGCTATTCCGGCATCGGCAAATCGACGCTCGTGAGCGGGTTGCGCATGACGCCTGCTGCGTCGCGCGGATGGTTCGCGGCGGGCAAGTTCGAACGCTACAAGCGCGACATTCCCTACGCGACGCTCGCGCAGGCGTTCCAGACGCTGATCCGAGAGTTGATCGACGACGGCATGCGCACACACGCGGACCTGCGCCAGCGCCTGCACGATGCGCTCGGCGCGAACGGCCAGCTGATCGTCAATCTGATTCCCGAGCTGGAGGCGATCGTCGGGCCGCAGCCGCCCGTGCCCGACCTCGCGCCGCAGGAAGCACGCGCGCGCTTTCTCGCTGTGTTTACGCGTTTCATCGCTGCGTTCCCGTGCGCCGGCCAGCCGCTCGTGCTGTTTCTCGACGACCTGCAATGGAGCGACGCGGGCACGTTCAGTGTGCTCGAACAGCTGTGCGGGCCGGGCGCGTGCAACGTGTTCGTGGTGGGCGCGTATCGCGACAACGAAGTGGGCGTCACGCATCCGCTCAGAAGCACAGTCGATCTGATCCGGCAGGCGGGCACGCGTGTCGACGAAATCATGCTGACGCCGCTGCAACCCGACGACGTCGCACATCTGATCGGCGACGCCCTCAAGACCACGCGGCCCGAACTGGAGGGCCTGAGCCGGCTCGTGTTCGAACGGACGGGCGGCAATCCGTTCTACGTCGTGCAGTTTCTGCAATTTCTCGCCGACGAGCGTTTCCTCGCGTTCGATCTTGAATACCGCATCTGGACGTGGGACAACGAACGGCTGCGCGAAGCGCGCTTCGCGGACAGCATTGTCGATCTGATGGTCGGCAAGATCGAACGGTTGCCGCGCGGCACGCAGGCGTTGCTCGAACAGTTCGCGTGTCTGGGCGGCCGCGCGACGTCGCCGCTGCTGTCGCGCGTCAGCGGCCTGGACGACGCGCAAGTGGCTACGACTCTCGCCGATGGCGTCGAGGCGGGCCTGCTGTACCGCAGCCGCGAAGGCTATGCGTTCGTGCACGACCGCGTGCACGAGGCAGCGTATGAACTGATCCCGCCGCTGCAGCGTGCGCAGGCGCATCTGCGGATCGGCCGGATTCTCGCGGCGCAGCCGGCTACGGACGAAGCGCGCAGCATCTTCGAGATCGTCAACCAGTACAACCGCGTCATTCCTTTACTCGACGATCCCGCCGAACGCGCGCGCGTGGTGGACTTCAATCTCGAGGCGGGGCAGCGCGCACGCGCGTCGTCGGCGTATGGCTCGGCGCTCGCGTACCTGTCGACGGGCAGCGAACTGCTCGGCGAAGACGGCTGGGACGCGGACTATGCGCGCAAATTCCAGCTGGAAAGCCAGCGTGCCGAATGTGAGTTTCTGACGGGCGCCATGGAAAGCAGCGGCGAACGGCTGTCGATGCTCGACACGCGCGCACGCACGCTGGCCGACCGCGCGGCCGTCACGTTTCTGCGCGTCACGCTGTACACGGCGCTCGATCAGATGAACCTCGCGGTGCAGACGTGCCTCGACTATCTGCGGCATGTCGGCATCGACTGGATTCCGCATCCGGGCCGCGACGCGGCACGCGAAGAATACGACACGCTGTTGCAGGGCATCGGCGGCGCGCCGATCGAAACGCTGGTCGATCTGCCCCTGCTCGACGATGCCGGACTGGCCGCGACGATGAACGTGCTGACGGCCGTGTTGCCGCCCGCGTTCTTCAGCGATGAAAACCTCGTGTGTCTCGTGCTGTGCCGGATGGCGAACCTGAGCCTTCGGTACGGCAACAGCGATGCGTCGTCGCTCGGCTATGCGTATCTCGGCATGGTCGCGGGTCCGCTGTTCGACGACTACGACGCGGGCTACCGCTTCGGCGAGCTCGGCCTCGCGCTCGTGGACAAGCGCGGACTGGACCGTTTCAAGGCGCGCGTCTACATGTGCTTCGCGTATCACGTGACGCCGTGGACGCGGCCGATCCGTACCGGTTTGCCCTTGCTGCGCCGCGCGTTCGAAGTCGCGAGCGAAGGCGGCGATCTGACCTACATCGGCTTCAGCAGCTGCTGCACGGTCACGACGCTGATCGCCGCGGGCGAGCCGCTCGCGGAAGTCGAGCAGGAAGCGCAGCGTCGTCTGCAGATCGTTCAGGCCGCGAAGTTCGGCCTGATCGTCGACATCATCACCGCGCAGCTCGCGCTGATTCGTTCGTTGCGCGGCAACCTCGACACGCCCGACACACTTCCCGATCCCTTCGACTATGCCGCATTCGAGAAGCGCCTCGACGGCGATCCGAGTCTCGCGATCGCGGCGTGCTGGTACTGGATCCGCAAGCTGCAGGCGCGCTATCTGGCAGGCGATATCGACGGCGCGATGCATGCGGACAGCAAGGCGTCGCCGTTGCTGTGGACATCGTCGGGTCATTTCGAAATCGCCGAGTATCAGTTCTTTGCAGGGCTCGCGCGCGCAAGCTGGCATGACGGCGCGCCGGAAATCGCCAAGGCCGGGAATCTGGACCAGCTCGCCGCGCATCAGCGGCAGCTGGCGCTGTGGGCCCGGCACTGCCCGAGCAACTTCAGCAGCCGCGCGGCGTTGATGAGCGGCGAAATCGCGCGCATCGCGGGCCGCGAGTTCGAAGCGATGAACCGCTACGAAGAAGCGATCCGTCTCGCGCGCAAGCATGATTTCCCGCACGACGAAGCGCTCGCGCAAGAGATTGCCGCGAAGTTCTATCTGGCGCGCGGTTTTGCGACGACGGCGGCTGCGTATGTCCGCAACGCGCGCCGCGCGTGGTTGCGCTGGGGCGCGATTGCGCGCGTGAAGTCGCTCGACCGGCGTTATGCCGAGTTGCTGCGCGAGCCCGTCGAGCAGGCGCCGACGCCCGGCGTCGTCGCCGAACATATCGACGTCGATACCGTGTTGAAGGCGTCGCAGGCGATCTCGGGCGAACTGATTCCCGAGCGCCTGATGCGCACGCTGATGACCATCATGCTCGAACATGCGGGCGCGCGGCGCGCGCTGCTCGTGCTGCCGCGCGCCGACGCGTTGTGGATCGAAGCAACCGCGGTGGCGGCGCGCGAAGGCACGGAAGTGCGCTTCGACAGCCGACCGGTGAATGCGCAGGATCTGTCGAGCGCCGTGCTGCTCGAGAGCATTCGCACGCAACGCGCGTTGCTGATCGACGATGCATTCTCCGACCCGACCTGGTCGACCGACGAGCATTTCGCCGCGCAGCATTCGCGTTCGGTGCTGTCGCTGCCGCTCGTCAAGCAGTCGAAGCTGATCGGTGTGCTGTACCTGGAGAACGAACTCGCGCCGGGCGTGTTCACGCCCGCGCGTCTCGCCGTGCTCAGGCTGCTTGCGTCACAGGCGGCCGTGTCGCTCGAAAATGCGTCGCTCGAAGAGAAGCATGCGTTGCTCGCCGAAAAAGATGCGCTGCTGCATGAAGTGCATCATCGCGTGAAGAACAATCTGCAATTGATCAGCAGCCTGCTGAACCTTCAAGCGGAGCGCGTGACGGACAAGGACGTTGCCGAACTGTTCGCCGACAGCCGCAATCGCGTGCGCTCGATGGCGATGGTGCACGAGAACCTGTATCGCGCGGGCAACTTCGCGCGCATCGCGATGACGGCGCACGTGAAGACGTTATGCGGTCATCTGGCACGCGTCTACGACATGGGGCGACTGGGCGTCGACCTGCAGATCGACGTCGACGACATTCAGCTCAACATGAACCGCGCGGTGTCGTGCGGTCTCGTCATCAACGAACTGGTGTCGAATGCGCTCAAGCATGCGTTTCCGGATCAGCGCGGCGGCGTGCTCAAGGTCGAACTGAAGGCGATCGACGACCAGCGCTGCGCGTTGATCGTCGCCGACGACGGCGTCGGCCTCGCGCCCGATTTTTCGTTCGAACGCGATGAAACGCTCGGCTTGCGCCTCGTTCACGACCTCGTGCTGCAATTGCGCGGCCGCGTCGATATCGCGCAGCAGCACGGTACCACTTTCACCATTCACTTCAATGCAGCCGAACGTTGACGGCCACACGCCATGACCAGCGCGCAAATCTTGATCGTCGAGGATGACCGCATCGTTGCACGCGATCTCGCGCAGCAGATGAACCGCGCGGGTTATGTCGTGGTCGGCAGCACGGGTAGCGGCGAAGAAGCGCTCGCGCTGGTCGACACGCTGCCCGCAGGCAGCAAGCCGGATCTGGTGCTGATGGACGTGCGGCTCGAAGGCGAACTCGACGGCATCGACACCGCGCGGCGTATCCGCGAAGCGCGCGACATTCCCGTCGTGTTTCTCACCGCCTATGCGGACGAAGAGACGATCCGCCGCGCGACGGCAGCGGAACCGTACGGCTACGTGCTCAAGCCCTTCGACGACACGCAGTTGCGTACCGTCGTCGAAATGGCGCTTTACAAGCACAGCGCCGAGCGGCGTTTGCGCGAGAGCGAGCAGCGCTATGCGATCACGCTGTCGAGTATTGGCGACGGCGTGCTGTCGACAGATGTGGATGGCTTCGTCACCTTCGTCAATCTCGCCGGCGAAGCGCTAATGGGCTGGTCGCGCAGCGAAGCGACGGGACGGCCGCTACGCGAGGTTTTCCGTCTGCACGATGAGAACACGCGCGCGCTGATCGACGATCCGATGGCCGCCGTGCTGCGAACCGCGAGCGACGGCGGGCTGCCCGCGCGCGCCATTCTGCGCGTGCGCGGCGGCAGCGACCTGCCCGTCGAATGCACGGGCACGCCGATGACGGACGAACGCGGCGTACGACAGGGCATCGTGATCGTGTTTCGCGACGTGACGCAAAAGCGCCGCGCACAGGAAGCGGAAATTCTTCGCGAGACCAATGCGCGGCTCGAAATGGCGATGTACGGCTCGAATGTCGGCGTGTGGGAAATCGACATGCCCGAAGGCGATTACAAGCGCGGCTTCGCTCGCTATTCGAACATCTACGAGTGGCTCGGCTTCGACACGCCGCAAGCGCGCCTCGATTACGAAGCGTATATGAGCGTGCTGCATCCCGATCATCGCGACAGCACGGATCGCGCGGTCGCGTCGTTCCTCGAAAGCGGCGACGGCTTGTTCGAACTGGAGAACCGGCTGCGGCATCGCGACGGCACCGACCGCTGGGTGCTGGTGCGCGGCACCGCGCGCCGCGACGCGACGGGCAAGCCGGTGCGCTTCGTCGGCAGTCTGGTCGACATCACGCAACTGAAGATGACCGAGCAGGCGCTGCGCGCGAGCGAAGAGCGCTTTCGCGGCACCTTCGAAAACGCCGCGGTCGGCGTCGCGCATTGCGATCTTGATGGGCGCTTTCTGCGTGTGAATCATCGGTCGGGCGAGATCGTCGGCTGGCCGCGGGACGCGTTGCAACAGCGACGGCTGCACGAGCTGATTCATGATGACTTCAGCGAGGCGAGCATTGACCGGTTCCGCCTGCTGACGGAGGGCAAGCTCAAGCATTATTCGGAGGAAGTGCCGCTTGTCAGGTTCGACGGGGAGCGCGTGTGGGTAACGCTGTCGGTTGCGCTTCAGCACGACGCGGCAGGCCAGACGACCCACGTCATCGTCATCATTCAGGACATCTCCGCGCGCAAGGCGCTGGAAGACACGGTGCGCGTCGCGAAGGACGCGGCGGAAGCGGCCAGCCGCGCGAAGGACCAGTTCCTCGCCAACATCAGCCATGAACTGCGCACGCCGCTCAACGGCATTCTCGGCTATGCACAGATACTGCAGCGTGACGCGCGGCTCGACACGCGCCAGCTGGCGAGCGTCGGTGTGATCGAGCAGAGCGGGCAGCATCTGCTGACGCTGATCAACGATATTCTCGACTTCGCGCGTCTGGGCGCCGGCAAGCTGGAACTGCAGGTCGGCGAAGTGTCGCTGCGCGGGTTTCTCGAGACGATCGCGGAAATAGTCGCCGTGCGCGCGCAGCAAAAGGGCCTCGTGCTGAACTATGTGGCCGCGCCGGATCTGCCTGCCGTGGTCCGTGTCGATGAGCGCCGGCTACGCCAGGTGCTGCTCAATCTGCTCGCGAATGCCGTCAAGTTCACCGACCACGGCGGGGTCACGCTGTCGGTCAGCCGAGGCGCGGCGGGGCGCCTGCGCTTCGAGGTGCGCGATACCGGTATCGGCGTGAGCGCCGACCGGCTGGAAGCGATCTTTCAACCGTTCGAACAGGCGGGCGATCACACGCGGCGCAGCGGCGGCGCGGGGCTGGGTCTCGCGATCAGCCGGCAACTCGTCCGCATGATGGGCGGCGAGATCGAAGTCACGAGTTCGGCCGGCGAGGGCAGCGTGTTTGGTTTTGAACTGGATGCGCCCGCGGCGGCGGCGGGGCTGGGCGAATGCGTACCGCGTCTTCAGGCCGGCAGCCTTGATGGCGCGGGCCGGGTCATTCTGGTGGTCGACGATGTCCCCGCGAACCGTACGCTCCTCGCGGAAGCGCTGGGACAGGCGGGCTTTCGTGTGATCGAAAGCAGCGATGGCCGCGATGCGCTCGACAAGGCTGCAGCGTACGCGCCCGAACTGATCGTTCTCGACACGGTGATGCCCGTGATGGGCGGCATAGAAACGCTGCACCATCTGCGCCGTTCGCAAGCACTGGCAGCGACGCCCGTGATCGTCGTATCCGCCGACGCCTCCGAACAGAACGCGCGCGCGAACATCGACGCGGGCGCGAACGTGTTTCTCCAAAAGCCGCTCAATCTCGACCGCCTGTTGGGCTCGATCGCAATGCTGCTCGGCCTGGTTACACAGCAGGGAGCCGACCCATCCTGCGAAGCTTACCGGCCGATGATCATCCCGCCGCGCGAGGAAATGACGGCGCTGCACCGCTATGCGCTGCTCGGCTCGATGCGCGACATCAGCCGGCACGCCGATCGTCTTGTGAGTTCGCATGAAAAGTATGAACCGTTCGCCGCGCGTTTGCGGCAACTTGCCATGACCTACGAATCGCAGGCTCTGCTTTCGTTGATCGAACATCATCTGAACAGCGAAGGGAGTTGACGATGCGAGAGCACAACAAGGACGCGCCCGTCGTGCTCGTGGTCGACGACACGGCGGCGAATCTGGCACTCGTCGTCGATACGCTGGAAGCCGAAGGGCTGCGCGTGGCCGTCGCGCGCGACGGCCACGAAGCGCTGCGCCGCGCCGAACTGGTCAAGCCCGACCTGATCCTGCTCGACGTGATGATGCCCGGGCTCGATGGTTTCCAGACCTGCCGCGCGCTCAAGGACAATCCCGTCACGCGGGATATCCCCGTGATTTTCATGACATCGCTGACGCAGACCGAGGACAAGATCACGGGGTTCCGCGTCGGCGCGATGGACTTCGTGACCAAGCCGCTGCAAATGGAAGAAGTGGTCGTGCGCGTGCAGATGCATCTGAAGCTGCATGCATTGCAACGCTTGCAGCAGGAACAGAACGCGAGGCTCGAAGAAGAGATCAAGACGCGCATCCAGGCGCAGGCCGCGTTGATCGAAGTGCTGGACGGCGTTCGCAATGTGTCGAACGCGATCGCGCACGATCTGCGCACGCCGCTCACCGAACTGCGTTCGAGACTCGAGGTGCTGCTGCTCGGGCTGCGCAAGAAGGGCGATGAAGACACGCTGGGCCAGCTCGAGGTGGCGATGGCCGACGTGGACCGCGTGATCGGTATTTTCAATGCGCTGCTTCGTCTCGCAGAGATCGATGCGGGCGTGCGGCGCTCGGGTTTTGTCAAAAGCGACGTCGTGACGATCCTGTCGGATGCCGTCGAGTTCTATCAGCCCGTCGCGGAGTTGCGCGGCATTTCGCTGACGCTGTTGCTATGTTCGGAACGGGAGGTGCTGGCCGACGTCGACCCGTTGCTGCTCGCGCAAGCGATCGGTAATCTGATCGACAACGCGCTGAAGTACGCGCAGGACAACGGTGAGGTCGAGGTGTCGCTGTGTGAGCGTGACGATCGTATCGACGTCACGGTGTCGGATGACGGACCCGGTATCCCGTTCGCCGAACGGTCCAAGGTGACAGAGCGGTTCTATCGCGGCGACCGAAGCCGGGGAACCCCGGGCGTCGGACTCGGGCTCGCGCTCGTCAAGGCGGTGGCAACGCTGCACCATGGTTTTTTGGAGTTCGCCGACAACGAGCCAGGCCTTGCTGCCACCATGACGATCCTCCGGTTCAGCTAGTCGGGAGTTCCGGATCTCGATCGCGAGTTCAATCGAACGGCACGGCAAGCCGATCGATCACCGAACTGGTCTTGGGCCGTACGCCGCGCCACCACGCGAACGCTTCGGCCGCCTGCTCGACCAACATGCCGACGCCATCCGCAATACCGTGTACGCCTGCATTTTTCGCGAGCCGCAGAAACGGCGTGAGGCGTTTGCCGTAAGCGAGCTCGTAGGCCGTGCCGTCCGGACTGAACACACTCGGCGGGACCGGCGGTAGGTCACCGGTCAGACTCGCCGACGTTGCATTGACCACCAGGTCGAAACGTCCCATCCGGGCGAGCGCCGCGTAGCCGCACGCAACAACGGGACCGCGTCCGGCGATTTGCGCAACCAATGCTTGCGCCTTGTCGACGTCGCGATTCGCGATGACCAGTTCGGCCGGCCGGGCGTCAAGGAACGGCAGCAGCGCGCCGCGCGCCGCGCCGCCGGCCCCAAGCAGCAATACGCGCTTGCCGATCATCGGGAGACGGAGGTTGTCTTCGATATCGCGAACCAGTCCGATTCCGTCGAAGTTGTCCGCCCAGATGCGGCCGCCTTCGAATTTCAGTGCATTGGCTGCACCCGCCAGCGTCGCACGCTCGCTTCGTTCGTCGGACATCGCGAACGCGTCGAGCTTGAACGGGGCCGTCACGTTGATGCCCTTGCCGCCGCCTTCGAAGAACTCGCGAACCGTCGCGACGAAGGCGCCCGCCGGCTCGATCGGCCCCTCGATGGCCGTATAGCTCATTTGCTGCCGCGTCTCTTGCGCGAAGAGGCCGTGAATCAGCGGAGACTTCGTGTGCCCGATCGGATTGCCGATCACCGCGTACTGGTCAGTCATCATTGGCTCGCTTTTGAATAGAGGACGCCATCGGCCTGCATCGCGTCGATCTCGGCCGCGTCGAACCCGAGTGAATGCGCGACTTCGGCGTTGTGCTGCCCGAGATCGGGCGCGACGTCGCGAATCGTCGTATCGCAATCGGAAAACCGGAACGGCAGGTTGGGCAGGCGCAGCGTGCCGTAGCGCGGATGCTGCTGCTCGACGACCATGCCTCTGGCCTGGATCTGCGGATCGTTCAACACCTCGTCGATGCGTTGCACCTTCGCGCAGGGAACGTCGATGCCGTCCAGCAGTTCGAGTACCGACGCGACGGAACGGGCGGCGACCCACGGCTCGACCACGGACAGAATCTCCGCGCGATGCGCGTTGCGCCCGACGCTGTCGTGAAAGCGCGCGTCGACGCCGAATTCCGCCGGGCCGCCGTGCGCGGCGATCAGCGCGGCGAAGCGCTTCCATGCATCGTCGACTTGCGCGGCGATCACGAGATCGCCGTCCGCCGCGCGGAACACGCCGTAGAGGGTCGAGGTCGGCATGTCGTGCCCGGTCTGCTCGGGCAGCACGCCCTGCAGCGTGTAGCACTGCACCGCGTATTCGTGCATCGATACCAGCGTGTCGTACAGCGCCATGTCGATGTGCTGCCCGCGGCCGCTCTTCACGCGCCCCAGCAGCGCGGCATTGATGGCCGCCACCGCATGAATGCCGGTGTACATGTCGCCCAGCGAGATGCGCAGCAGCGGCGGCCGCTCGCCCGGCGTGCCGACCATCTGCATGATGCCGCTCTTGGCTTCGGCGATCAGCCCGAAGCCTGCGCGATGCGCGTCGGGCCCCGTGTGCCCGTACGCCGAAATCGAACAGTAGACGAGGCCCGGATTGCGCGCCGACAGCTCGGCGTAACCGAGCCCAAGCTTGTCCAGTGCGCCCGGCCGGTAGTTCTCGATGAATACGTCGGCGGAGTCGCACAGCCGCTGCATGAACGCCTTGCCGCGCGCGTCCTTCATGTTCACGCTCACGCCGCGCTTGCCCATGTTGAGCTGCAGGAAATAGCCGCTTTGCTGGTCGTCGAGTACCGTCGCGTGCTGGCGTCCGGCGTCGCCGCTGCCGGGCCGCTCGACCTTGATCACTTCGGCGCCGAGCGCCGCGAGACAGCGGCCGACATACGGGCCGGCCAGGAAATGGCTGTAGTCGACGACGCGAATGCCTTCGAGGGGGCGGGCCTGCATCACAGTGCTCCCGGGCGGCGCGGCACCATCAGCCGATGTTCGCCGCGTTGAACGACCTGCCCGTCCTGATTGATGAGCTCCGACGGCAGCACGACGATGCCCCATTCCGGGCGGCTCTTGCTTGCCCGCATCGAGCCGACGCGGAATTCCACGTGCAGCACGTCGTCGACCTTGATCGGCAGCAGGAAATCCCAGGTCCAGCCGAGCGACATGCCCGGCAGGAATCGATAGTCGCTCTGCGTCTTCAGGCCATCGGCAATCGACAAGCCGAACAGTCCGTGCGCGACCAGGCAGCCGAAATGGCTGGCGTTCGCGTAATCCTCGTCCACATGGACGGGCGTATGGTCGCCGGTGAGGTCGGCGTACGCGAGAATGCGCGCCTTCGTCACCGTGTAGTCCGGACTCCTGCACGTGTCGCCCTCGCGGGCGTCGTCCCAGTATTTTTCGACGATCGTCATGGTCATGCCTCCGCGCGCGGGTTGATCGCCAGCGCCTGTGCAACACAGGACGCGGGCCGGGCTTGAATCAGTTCGACGGCAAGACCGTCCGGCAGCCGAAGCCAGTTGCGGCCCTGCGGCATTTCGGTCACGTCGAAGCGCCGTGCCGCGGCCAGCGCCGCCTCCAGGTCTTCGCACATCACGCCGAGATGCGCGAGCCGGCCTTCCGGGCCGTCATGGTCGGGCGCATGGATGAACTGCAGGCCGCCGAGTGTCCAGTACTGCCGCGGCGCGTCGAGCGTGCCGTCCGCTTCGCGCATCGTCATGCCGAGCACTTCCTCGAAGAAACCGATGTGCCAGCGGATGTCCTTCACCCAGATCGCCACGTGTTCCAGATAAGCCTTGGGCGTATTCATGCGTTGGCCTCCTCGCGTCGGCGGTCGGCCATCGCGCGCTCGAGGCCCTTGATCGATGCGACGAGCGTCGCATTGACCGGGGTCGGCACGCCATACCGCTGCCCGTAGCGCACGACCGAGCCGTTGATGAAGTCGATTTCCGTGATCGAGCCTTTCTCGAGGCTCTGCAGCATCGACGTCTTGAAGGCCGCGGGCAGCCCCTCGGCGGCGAGCGTCCAGGCCTGTTCGGGATCGGTCATCGACAGCTTCACGCCGGCGGCCTGCGCCGCCGCGATCGCCTCGGCGACTGCCGCGAGCGACGTGGCCTTCAGCAGCGGCTCGTCGTAGAGCTGCCCGTAGGTGAGGCCGGTGATGCCGGTCAGCGCGCCCGTCGCGACATTCACCAGCAGCTTGTCCCACATCGTGCCGACGATGTTGTCGCTGATCGTCGTGGCGAGGCCGGCGGTATTGAACGCGTCGGCGATCGCCTGTACCCGTGGCGTGATGCGGCCGTCGAGTTCGCCGATATAGGTGTACTTGCCGATCACGCCCGACTCGATATGGCCCGGGCCGCGCAGCACGCCGCCGACATAGGTCTTGCCGGCGAGCACGCGCTCGCGGCCGACGACGTCGGCGAGGATGTCCTCGTGTCCGAGGCCGTTCTGCAGCGACAGCACGACGGTATCCGGCCCCACCAGCGACTGGGCGCCGCGGATGGCCGCGTCGGTCTGGAACGATTTGACGAGCACGATGACCAGATCGGCCACGGCGACGTCGGCGACTTGCGTCGTCGCATGGACGCGCACGTGCCGGGCGCCGCGGGCGTCGTCGACGCGCAGGCCGTCACGACGCATCGCATCGACGTGCGCGGGCGAACGGTCGATCAACCAGGTTTCGTGACCGCCTTCCGTGAGGGTGGCACCAATGGCACAGCCCAGTGCGCCGGCACCCAGAATCGCAATTTTCAACGGCTTCTCCTTGACGTATGGCCTAACGATAGGAGCCGCCGATCATGCCGGCAATGCAATGGGTACAATAGTGTTATTGCGATAGACAATAATGGTGATGGTGCGATGCACGCCGATCTGCCCGACCTGAAGCTGCTGCAGCTTTTCGATCTGCTGTACGAAGTGCGCAGCGTCACGCGCGTCGCGGAGCAACTCGGCCAGAGCCAGCCGACGATCAGCATCTGGCTGGGGCGGTTGCGGGAACATCTTCATGATCCGCTGTTCATTCGCACGCCGGGCGGCATGGCGCCGACGCCGCAGGCCGACGCACTGATCGGACCATGCCGGGAGATTCTCGAATCGCTGCGGCGCTTTACTGCGTGGGAGATCGCGTTCGATCCCGCGACGGCGCAGCGGCGCTTTCGCATCTGCATGACCGACGCGAGCCACGTCACGCTGCTTCCGCGCCTGTTGGCCCATGTTCGCGCCCAGGCGCCCGGCGTTCGGCTGGAGGCCGCGCGGATCGACGGCAACACGGAACGCGCGCTGGAATCCGGCGAGGCCGATCTCGCGATCGGTTACGTGCCGTGGCTGGGCGGCGGCATTTATCAGCAGAAGCTGTACGACCAGGACTGGGTATGTCTGGCGAATCGGCATCATCCGAGGATTCGCGGCCGCCTCGGGGCGAAGCAGTATCGGTCGGAAGGGCATGTCGCCATTACCGCCGGAACGGGCGCGCAACTGCTGGAGCAGGCGCTGCGGCAGGCGCGTATCGAGCGCGACGTGGTGCTGGAGTTACCGGGCTTTCTCGGTTTGGGCGCGATCGTGCAAAGCACCGACCTGATCACGACGCTGCCGCGCCATATCGGAGAGACGCTGGCTCAGGCGAGCGATCTGGCGGTGCATGCATGTCCGGTGCCGGTCGACGGGTTCGCGGTACGGCAGCATTGGCATCCGCGCTATCACCATGAGGCAGGCAACCGCTGGCTGCGCGGGCTCGTGATTCAGTTGTTCGGTGGTTCGCATTGACTGGGGGCGCATAGCTGTCGGAGGCGCGTTGGGGCTTGTGTGGGTTCCTCACTGCCGGCCCGACCGCGAAAGGGCGGGCTGCTTGACGACGTAGTAGACCAGGCCGCCGGTAACGGCCAGCGCCGTGACCACGATGGCGACGCAGGTCGCCAGCATCCGTGCGCGAATCGATGCCGCTGCGTGCTTCAGTTTCCGCATCGCAGCATGGCCGGTGTGCATCCACGGCGTGCTCGCGACCCCGTGCCGAACGGATCGTGCGGGTAGACGCACCGGACGTAACGCAGTTGTGCGGTCGAACCGCATTTCGACCGAGCAATGATGCGCGGACGGTAGTACAAAGGAAGTGTGTCGGATCGTGGAATCGCGGGCCGCCGGGCCGCGTACAATGCGCACCAGCGCGGCCTGAGACGCCCGGCACCCCAACAGGAGAAAATCAATGGTAAGGCAAGAGCCCAAGCAACAGGAGCGGCTGCCCTCGACGACCACGTTGAAGAGCGATCTACCGTTTCCGGTGGTGGGCATCGGCGCATCCGCGGGCGGCACGACGGCCTTGCAGACCTTCTTCGAGAGTGCGCCGACCAGCATGGACATGGCGTTCGTGGTCATCATCCATCTGGCACCGAGCCAGGTCAGCCACATGGACAAGGTCCTGCAGCACACGACGGGCATGCCGGTGCACCAGGTGACGACCACGGTACCGATCGAGAAAAACCATATCTACGTGATCGCGCCCGGCATGCGGCTCGAGATGTCCGATGGCTGCCTGCGCTGTAACCCCCTTGGCGCGGCCGACGGAGCGGTGCTCGCGATCGATCATTTCTTCCGGACGCTGGCGGACGCCCATGATTCGCGTGCGATCGGCATCGTGCTGTCCGGTACCGGCTCCGACGGCGCGGCCGGCCTGAGCCGGATCAAGGAGGCGGGCGGCATCACGCTCGCGCAGACACCCGACGACGCCGAGTATGCGGAAATGCCGCAGCATGCGATTTCGACCGCGCGCGTCGATATCGTGCTGCCGGCGGCCGACATGCCGCAGAAATTGCTCGATCTGTGGGCGAATGCGCGACGCATCGAACAGCAGGGCCTCGAGCTCGCGCAAATGCATCAGAACATCGACCGGCCGGGCGCCAACGATCCGGAGCGCGCGCTGTCCGACATCCTGATGCACCTGCGGGTACGCACCGGCCACGATTTCAGGCTTTACAAGCGGGCGACGGTATTGCGACGCATCGAGCGGCGCATGCAGGTGAACGGCCAGCGCGATCTGCTGTCGTACCGCGATTTCCTGCGGACCGCGCCGGACGAGGCCAACGCGCTGCTCGCCGACATGCTGATCGGCGTCACGCAGTTTTTCCGCGATCGCGAGGCCTTCGACTTCCTCGAACGCGAAGTGATCGCACGCTTGTTCGCGTCGGAATCCGCGGAGGAGCAGGTGCGCGTCTGGGTGGCCGGATGCGCGACGGGGGAAGAGGCGTACTCGATTTCGCTGCTGCTGGCCCGCGCTCGAGAGGCGTCGATGTCCAGCCAGGCGATCCAGGTATTCGCGACCGATATCGATGAAGCGGCGATCGTCCGCGCCCGCACGGGCTCCTATCCGCTGTCGATAGCAACCGACGTGCCGGCGCCGCTGCTGCAGCGCTACTTCACACGCGAGGGGGCGCACTACGTGATCGCGAAGGCGGTGCGCGAGCGGATCCTGTTCGCCGCGCACAGCCTGTTACGCGATCCGCCGTTCTCGCATCTCGACCTGATCTCGTGCCGCAACGTGCTGATCTACCTCGAGCGCGCGGTGCAGCGGCAGATCCTCGAGCTGTTTCATTTCGCGCTGCGTCCCAACGGCTACCTGTTCCTCGGCACCGCCGAATCGGCCGACGCAGCCGACGATCTGTTTACAGTCGTCGACAAGAAGCGCCGGATCTACCAGGCGCGCGTCGTCACGCATCGCGCGAAACCGGCGACCGGTTTTCCGCCGCTGTTCCAGGTGGAAACGGGCGGCACGGACGAGCGCACCACGCCGCAACCGCCGCTGCGGGTGCCGGCCAGTCCGGCCCAGCGCAATTTCTCCTATTCGGAGCTGCATCAGCGCGCGCTGGAGACGTATTCGCCGCCGAGCGTCATCATCGACAAGGAATCGAACGTCGTTCATCTGTCGGATAACGCCGGCCGCTTCCTGCGGCATGTCGGCGGCGAACTGTCCAGCAACATCATGACGCTAGTGCTGCCGGACCTGCGGCTCGACCTGCGCACGGCGATTTTCCGTGCGCTGCAGACGGGAACGAGCGTCGAGGCGCGCCGCGTCAAGTGGGCGCACGAGGCGCGCGTGTCGTGGATCAACATGACCGTCAGGCCGTTTCACGACAAGGTCGCCAATTCGGAATTTCTGCTGATCGTGTTCGACGAAGTGGCCGGCCGCATGACCGAAGAGGATCAGGCCGAAGCGAGCGGACAGGATCCGGTGCTCGCGCAGCTCGAACAGGAGCTGCAGCACAGCCGCGAGCAACTGGCGACGATCATCGAGCAGTACGAGACCTCGGTCGAGGAACTGAAGGCGTCGAACGAGGAACTGCAGGCGATCAACGAGGAGTTGCGCTCGACGAGCGAGGAACTCGAGAGCAGCAAGGAAGAACTGCAGTCGGTCAACGAAGAGCTGACCATGGCGAACGCCGAAATGCAGGCGCGCATCGAGGACACGGCCAAGGCGAACGACGACCTGCACAACATCATCGCGTCGAGCGAAATCGCCACCGTGTTCGTCGACAAGGAAATCCGCGTCAAGCGCTTCACGCCGAATGCGACGGCGATCTTCAACCTGATCGACACGGACCTCGGCCGGTCGCTGTTCCATATCACGCACGCGCTGCGGTATCCGACGCTCGCGGACGACGTCCGCCAGTCGTTCCAGTCGCTGCGCCTGATCGAACGCGAAATCGAGAGCGAGGCCGGTCGCTGGTACCTGATGCGGCTGCTGCCGTATCGCACCGCCGACGATCACATCGACGGCGCCGTGATCACGCTCATCGACATCACCGACCGCCATCACGCGGAAGAAGTGGCGCGCGCGGGCGAGCAGCGCCTGCGGCTGGTCGCGCAGTCGACCAAGGACTACGCGATCATCATCCAGGACAACAACGGCTCGATCGTCAGCTGGAACGCCGGTGCGGAACGCATCTTCGGCTATACGGAAGAAGAGATGATCGGGCAGGACGTGGAGCTGATCTACGAACCGAACGATCGCCAGGCGCTCGTGCCGGCGCGCGAGCGCGACGTCGCGACCCGCGAGGGGCGCGCGGACGACGAGCGCTGGCACCGCACCAAGGACGGACGCCGGATCTTCTGCAGCGGCGTCGTCACGCCGATTTCGGATACGTCGTTCAACGGGTTCGCGAAGATCGTCCGCGATCTGACGCTGCGCAAGCAGAGCGAGGATGCGAACCGCGAAGCGCTCGCCCGCGAGCAGGCCGCACGCGAGCAGGCGCTGAGCTCGAACCAGTTGAAGGACGAGTTCATTGCCGTGCTGTCGCACGAATTGCGGCATCCGCTCAACCTGATCGGCGTCAAGTCGGAAATGCTGCCGCGCCTGCCGGAGACGCGCAACATTCCCGCCGTGCGGGAGGCCGCCGATTCGATTCGGCAAGCGGTACGCGCGCAGGCGCAGATCATCGACGATCTGCTCGATCTGTCGCGCATCCAGACCGGAAAGCTGGCACTCGATGTGTCGCGGGTCGACCTGACGGCCGTGCTGCGCACGATCGCGGATACTTGCGAGGCCGACGCGCATGCCCGCGGGCTGGTTCTGAAAACCGAGCTGCCGGCTACTCCGGCCATTGCGCTTGCCGATCCGGTGCGTTGCGAGCAGATTTTCTGGAACCTGATGTCCAATGCGATGAAGTTCACGCAGTCGCAAGGCGAGATCACCGTGCGGTTGGAGCATGACGGACGGATGCTGCGGGTCGACGTCATCGACAACGGGCAGGGCATCGACGGCGACACGCTCCCGCATGTGTTCGACATGTTCCGGCAGTCGCCGCGCGACAGGACGCGCGGTGGCCTCGGCATCGGCCTGGCGCTCGTGCGGCAACTCGTCGAGATGCACGGGGGCCGGATTACCGCGGCGTCGGAGGGGCCGGGGCAAGGCACCACGATGACCGTGTGGCTGCCGGCCGCGGCTGAAGAGCGCGCGGTGTCGATCGACAGTGGCGCGTCGGAGCGGAGCATCGCCGGCCTGCGCGTGCTGCTCGTCGAGGACGACGAGGAGACGGCGCTGTCGCTGACCACACTGCTGGAACTGGCGGGCGCGGTGGTCACCACCGCGCAAACCGGCTCGGCGGCGCTCGAGATGCTGCCGACCACGCCGATCGACGCGATCGTGTCCGACATCGGGCTGCCCGACATGGACGGCTACGAGTTGCTTCGCAGGATCAAGGCCGACCCGCAATGGGCGAAGTTGAGAGCCGTGGCGCTGACCGGCCGTAACCGGCAGGACGACGTGCAGGCTGCCGCGGACGCCGGATTCGACGGGCATCTCGCCAAACCGCTGGATTTCGGGATGCTGCTCGCGGCATTGACCGACGCTCGGTGAAACCGCGCGGCTGATTCAACGCGGGTATGCAGGTATTGCAGCGGACGGTGTCCGCTGCCACGCATTTGCATCGCGTTCGTTCGCACTTCGTGTGCGTCCATATAGGCCGCGATCGCCCCACGGCCCCCGCCCGGCGGGCGACCGGCTCGCCGGGCTTCCCGCCGGCGCGTTTTCGCCGGCCGAATCCCATATCAGGCACCGCGATTGCGCACCTCTGCGCATAGGAGGTGCCATGAACCATCGAAACATCGTTGTCATCGCCTCGTCCCGCGGCGGCCTGCAGGTGCTCCGTGCACTGGTGGCGGGCTTTGCCGAGGATCTCCCGGTGCCGATTTGCATCGTGCAGCACATTGGCCGGCATCGGACGATGTTGCCGGAGTTGCTGACGCGATGGGGCCCCCTGTTCGCAAGCCAGGCGACCCAGGGAGAACGCCCGCAAGCGGGCAGGATTTATGTCGCGCCGCCGGATCGGCACATGATCCTGCGCGGCGGGATCTTCAGATTGCTCGATACCGCTGCCGAGAACTACGCCCGCCCGGCCGCCGATCCGCTGTTTCGGTCAGCGGCACGCGAATACGGGGCCGGGGTGGTCGGCGTGGTCCTGAGCGGCGATCTGGATGACGGTGCCGCCGGACTGGCCGCGATCCGCGCGCGGGACGGCTACGGGATCGTTCAGGACCCCGACGAATGCGAGGCGCCTTCGATGCCGCGCAGCGCCCTGGCCGCGGCCGGTGCCGACGCGGTTGCCCGGACCGACGAACTGCCGCGGACCATCCATGCAGCGGTCTACGGCGCACCTGGAGAGGAGAGGGGGAAAATGGCAGAGTTCCGCGCGCTGGACGCCGAGGCCCGGATTGCCGAGAACGGCCTCGTGACGCCTGAGCTTCTTGATGCAATCGGCGAACGGTCGGCGCTCACGTGCCCCAGTTGCAACGGCGTGCTGTGGCGCATGCTGGACGATCGTCCGTTGCGCTATCGGTGCCACACCGGCCACGCGTTTTCCTCGCTGTCGCTGGACGACGCGGAAGCGCAGAAAGCGGAAGATGCGATATGGGGGGCGATTCGGGCCGTACACGAGCGGATGATTTTTGCGCGCGAGCGGCAGGAATGGGCGCGGCGTACCGGTAACGCCGAGGACGTGGCGATCGAACAGGCCCGCATCGACGAGAACGAGCGACTCGCCGAGGTGCTGCGCAATGCGGTGGGTGCGACGATGCATGCGGGCGAACCGGAGTGATGGGTCAACCGTGACCGATTTTCGGCCGTAACGACGCACCCGTGCGGTGCGGCAAGTCTCTTTGACGATGGTCGTCGGCGGTGCCCGCCTCCGGCGCCGAATGATGCTCGAAACTCGCGCACGCTCCGTGCCGGAATCCGCCTTTTTGGGCGATCGGCGGCGCGGCATTCGTCGCATAACTTGAACCTCCCGGTACTTCCCTTTCGCGTTCTCCACATGGGTGGCCCGCGCGTCCAACAGCGATCCCCTCTGAAGTCCTCGCGCCGGCATCCCGTGAGCACCGCGCCGCACGTCGAGGACTGCATCCCCCCCACTTATCTGCAGCGGGCGATCGCCAACGCGACGGCACGCGCTTTGCTGAGCCGACACGGCGAGAGCCGGGTCACGCGCGTCACGTGACGCCGTTCCGGCGCGAGCGGCTGCGGCGAGAAGGCCGGCAAAGGCGTGCCGGACGGTTCGTTGACGGCGCGATCGAGCAGGAGGATTCATGCCAACCAGCGTGCGCGAACAGCCACGGAAGACGGGCAAGTTCTGCCATGACGCGTGTCATGACGGGTCGAGCGCCCACGCGGAGGCCGCGTCATGACCATCGGCTGCCCCGAGTGCGGAACGCTCGAGGACATCCCGCCGCTCGGCACCCGCGCGGTGGTGCGCTGCCGGCTCTGCCACGCGCCGCTGGAGCGTCGCAGCGGCCGTAGTGTGCAAGCCGCGCTGGCCTGCACCACGGCGACGTTCATCCTGCTGTTTCCGGCCAACCTCGCGCCGTTGATGACCGTGACGATGCTCGGTACCGCGCACTCGTCGGTATTGGCGTCCGGCATCCTGACGATGTGGGACCACGGCTGGTTGATCCTGGCGGCGCTGCTCGCGATGTTCGGCATCGTGTTGCCGTTCGCGCGCTTCGGCGGCCTCATGCTGGTGCTCGGCGCGGTCCGCTTCGGCTGGCGCTTCACCGGCATCGGCATGCTGTTCCGATGGACGCTCTGGCTCGATGCGTGGGCGATGCCCGATGTCTATCTCGTCGGCTGCCTCGTCGGTTACGCGCGTGTCACGCAGAACCTGACCGGTACGGTCGACGCAGGCGGCTATTGCCTGGTTGTCGCGGGCCTGATGTCGATGGTCACGCGTGCGTCGCTCGATCGCCGTGCGGTCTGGCGAGCCATTGCGGCCGAACGATATCCGGAGCCGGACGAGGCCAGCATCGCATGCAGCGCCTGCGACCTGGTACAGCCGGTTTCCCGGAACGGCCATCCGTGCCCGCGCTGCGGACTGACGTTGCGCGAACGCAAGACGGCGCCGCTTTCGCGGGCGAGCGCGCTGTCGCTGGCGGCGCTCGTGCTGACCGTGCCGGCCAACCTGCTGCCGATGACGCGGTCGATCCAGTTCGGACACGTGGTGTCCCATCGGATCATCGACGGCGTGGTGAAGCTGTTTCACGTGGGTCTGTGGCCGTTTGGAATCCTCACATTCGTCACGAGCGTCGTGATTCCGGTCGGCAAGATCGTCTGCATGGCGTGGTTGATCGCGTCCGTCCTGCGGCAATCGCGCAGCCACCTGCGGCTGAAAGGCCATCTCTATCGATGGATCGACGAACTGGGCCGATGGTCGAACGTCGACGTGTTCACGATTGCGGCGTTCATTCCGTTGATCCGCTTCGACGGCATCGCGTCGGCGGACCCGGCGGCCGGCGCAACGGCATTCGCGCTCGTCGTGTTCTTCACGATGCTGGCGTCGCACGCTTTTGATTCGCGCCTGATGTGGGACGCGCGCGTCGGGGGCCGCCGATGAACGACCCGCGCGCACCGCGTACCCGGGCCGACGTGCGCCGCAGTGCGTGGCCGGGCTGGATCTGGATCGTCCCCGTCGCGACGCTCGGCGTGGTCGGATGGCTGGGCATCCGCGCGATGGCCGAACGCGCTGAGACCGTGACGGTCGTGTTTTCCGATGCCCACGGGATGAAGGTCGACGATACCGAGGTGACGCTGCGCGGCGTGCGGGTGGGGAACCTGTCCGGCATCACGTTGACGCCCGATGGCCGGCACGTCGAGGCCACGCTCAGCATCGCGCGGGCCGAGAAGAAATACCTGCGAAGCGGAACGCGGTTTTTCCTGCGCGGCGCGCAGCCCGAGATGAGCGATCCGGCATCGCTGCGCGCGCTCGTCGTCGGTCCGGAAATCGTGATGGAGCCAGGGCCGGGCAAGCCCGAGCGGCATTTCGACGGCACCGAGCGTCGACCGGCGCTGGCGCCGCAGCACGGGCCCGTCGTTCCGTTCGTCGTGCGGTTTGCCGGCGCGGCCGGCGAACTCAAGGACGGTGCGCCCGTGAAGTTGCGCGGTTTCCAGGTCGGGACCGTCACCCGCGTGCGTTTGAGCTACGACGTCAACACCGGGCGACTTGGTACGCCGGTACAGATCGCGCTCGAGCCGGCGGCGCTGGGTATCACCGGTGTGCAGCCGCCGGCCGACGGCAACTGGCGCGCGATCGTCGACGGCATGCTCGGGCGGCTCGTCGCGCAAGGGCTGCGCGCGCGGCTCGTGCAGGATCCGCCGGTGGTCGGTGCGCGGCTGGTCAGCCTCGACTTCGTCGGCGGTGCGCCGGCGGCGACGCTGGCGACCGGGCATGGGCCGCCCGAGATACCGAGCGTCGAATCCGCGGACTTCGACGCGATCGCGGACCGGGCCCACGACATCGCTGGCAAGATCGATGCACTGCCGATCAAGGAGACGGGCGACGCCGTGCGCAGCATCGCGGCACGGATCAACGCACTGGCCGCGTCGCCGCAGCTGCGCGACAGCCTCGCGCATATCGATCGCTCGGTCGCGCAGATCGACCGGACGCTGCAGCAGGTATCGCCGCAGATCGGCCCGCTCGTCGCGCAACTGCGCGACACGGCGAACGCCGCGGATCAGGCCGTTGCGTCGGCCAATCGCACGCTCGGCGGCGATGCGACCGCGCAAAACAGCCTGCCCGCGGCACTGCGCGAGCTCACCGATACCGCGCGTTCGGTGCGTGCGCTGGCCGACTATCTCGATCGGCATCCGGAAGCACTCGTGCGCGGCAGGCGTGAGGAGAAGCCATGATCGGCATTGAGGAGCCGCGACGGGTCGGAACATCGGTGCTGAAGGCGGTGAAAGCGGTGAAATCGGCACCCGCCGCGATCGTCATCGCACTGAGCGCCACGCTCGTCGCCGCCGGATGCGGGCACAGTCCCCCGACGCGCTACGTGGCGCTAAGTGCGATGCCGGGTTCCGCGCCGAACGCAAGCGAGCCGATCGCGCCCGTGCAACTGACTGCCGTGCACGTTCCGGCCGAACTCGATCGCCTCGAAGTCGTCGTGCAGCGCTCGGCGAATCGCCTCGTGATTGACGACGGCGCGCGCTGGGGCGCGCCGCTCGATCGCATGATGCGCCAGACCCTGACGCAAGACCTGCTCACGCGCCTGCCGGAAGGCACCGTCGTGTTGCCCGATGCGCCGCGGCAGGCCGATACGCGCACGCTCGTCGTCACGGTACTGGACGCGCACGCGGATGAAAGCGGCACGCTGACGTTCGAGGTTGCGTGGACGGTGTTGTCCGGCCACCCCGAACGCGTGACGTCGAGCCGCGAGACGACGTTGACCGCGCAGATCACGCAGCATGATGCTGCGGCGCAGGCGGCCGCGTTGAGCGCGATTCTCGGGCAACTTGCCGACCGGATCGCCAGCGCGCTTGGTGGACGCTGAGCGAGCCGGTGTGCGCGTCAGCGCCGCCGGCCGTCGCTCATGTCCGGCGCGAGGCACTCGAGCGGTGCGGCCGCGCCGACCGCATCGCGCAGGTGACGAACCAGATCGCGCGCATCGTCGATATGGCGTCGTCGCTTCGAGACGGTTTCCAGACGCATGGCAGCCGACAGCGCATCGAGTTCGTCCGTCGCCCCGCACGCGCGCCGCCTTGCTGCGACCAGCGTGTCGTCGTCGACGCCGCGCGTCGTGACGAACGTACGGACGAGTTCGACGTATTCCGTCACGGCGGCAATCGCACGGCTCGATACGGCGTCGAGCCGGCCGCGCTCCCAATCGGGCCACGCGAGCACGCACACGCCGAGTGCAACGAGCGCGCCCGCGATGCTGTTCGCGACGCGCATGCCGGCAAGGAGCCACGGCGATGCGGTCGGCGCGCCGAGATACGCGACGAGAATGAAATGCGGTGTGAGGAACAGGATGTACGACACGTAGTCGAGCTGCCGCGCGGAAAAGGTGCCGGTCGCAAGCGGTACGATCGCCAGCGCGAGAAGCACCGGGTTGTGACACACGAGCGCGACAGCCGATGCGACGATCGCGCCCAGGATCGTGCCGGCTACCCTCAGCCCCGACGTCCTGACGGTGTGCGGCACGGTCGGCTGCATCACGAACAACGTGGTCAGCACCATCCAGTAACCCTGCTGAACGCCGAGCGCGTGGGCGAGCACGGCCGAGAGCATGGCCGCAACGGACAGCCGCAGCGCATGGCGTGCGATGCGTCCGTTTGAGCGAATCTCCATCAGCGCCGCGCGCGTCGCGGCCGCCATCGCGCGGAACGGTTCGTGTCGTCGCGGTCGCGGTTGCGGTGCCGGGCGCCGATCGCCGGCATCGATGTTGCCGATATCGGTGAATGCCATCACGAGCGTCAGGCACGATTGCAGCCACGTCCGCGCGGGTTCGGCGAGCGCCGACCCTTCCGCGCGCAGCGTCGCGCCGCGCACGTCGGCAGCCAGCCGATTGCGCAACCGTATGACGACGGCGCAGGCCCCCGGCCGCGCGAGCACGGTGTCGGCATGCGCGTCGATCAATGCGATGAGCCGATGCAGTGACGGAACCAGTAGCGCGGCCGCGGCGGTACTGTCGGACGGCCGATTGCACAGCCGGCTTTCGAGGCCCGCGAGCAACGCGATCGAGCGTTCGCCGCCTAGCTGCCACGCCTTCACGGCAGCGCCGGCACCGTCAGGGTGGCTCCGGGCCGTGCGAACCAGCGCATCGAGTCGCATTCGCAGTGCCGCGCGGTTCGGGCCGCCCGCGTGCCGCGCATCTTGCGCGACCGGCAACAGCGCACGCACGAATGATCCCGCCGCGTACAGATAGGCGAACGCCGCACGGCGTGCGCGTGTCGTATGGTTTTCGGACCAGAGGCCGACGAGGCACGCGACCGCCCACAGGCTGCCGGCCGCGAAGCTCGCTGCATACTCGGCCGGCGCCGGCCACGGATGTGCGGGAAACGCGGCGGACACCGCGCATGCGGTGGCAAGCAGCAGCCCTCGCGTGCCGATCGCCGTGCTGCCCAGCCGGGCGAGACCGCCGATATAGACGGCAATGCCGGTGAGGGCGACGGCGAGCCACGCGAGATCCGCCGCGGCCGTCGCGCATGCGGACGCAAGCGAGCCGATCAACCCGAACAGCACCCCCGCGATCGCACGCTGGCGGATCGATTCCGACGGCTCATCGGCGAGACAGGTCCAGAATGCGGCGATCGCCGCCCAGCACAGCAGCGGCGCGTGCAGCGTGGCGGCGAGCAGCGCGGGCGCCGCGCACACCAGCCCGGCCTTCAGCGCCGTGGGCAGCGGCAGGTGATGCCGCCCGTCGCGCAATGCGCGGGCAGCCGAGTCGCAGATGCGCTTGATGGCGCTCATCGCATGCTCCTGCGTCAGCATGCGCCGACGGGCTTCGGCCACGGGATGACGGTGAGCGAGCGGATACCCTGCGCGCCGCGCACCAGCACGCCCTCGATGTCGGCGGTCGCTGACGGCCCGCTCATCAGCACGGCGTAGTTGGCCACGAAGAACTCGTCGCGGTGATACGCGTGGTGGAGGTTGCCGACGATGTCCGCGGGGTCGAGCAGCGCGACCAGGTGCTGCGACAGATAACCGAGCGCGTTGACGTCGTATTGCACCTCGCTGAGCCAGATCGAGCCGGTTTCCGCCACGGCGAACGCCGGGCGTACGATCCCGACGTCGACGTCGTTCAGCGCGCGCGGATCGTCGATCGCCGCGAGGTCGCGGTTGCCCTCGAATTCGGGCGTCGCCGAGCAGAACACGGATGCACCGGGAAATCGCGAGCGGACGAATGCGTCGAGCGACGTGTTTTCAGGCATCGCGCACCACGTGCCGCCGAGTCGCGCGAGCGACGCACGGAACGTGTCGACGGCGGGCGGCAGGTTCGTATCGAACAGCGGCACGTCGGGCAGCGGCCGGGGCGTGGGGCGCACTTCGCGCAAACGGGAAAGAATCAGGTCTCGGCTGCTCATTTCTTGTTCCTCTTCAGATACCAGTCACGGAAAGTCTGCTCGGGCGCGTCGGGCACTTCGCGATGCTTGCCCCATACGTTGAGCGGGTTGTAGAGCACGGCGCGCGGCAGTACCGACACCGCGGTGCCGGCCGTCTTGACGGCCGCTCGGTACAGCGCCGGCCGCGACAGCACCTGCCCGGCGACTTTCATCGCCTCCTGCTTGACGAACGGCAGTTCGTGCTGCTCGGCCACGATCTGCCGCCACTTGTAGATCTGCTCATGGATGTTGATCTTCACCGGACACACGCTGGTGCAACTGCCGTTCATCGTGGACGCGAACGGCAGCGAGCTGTACTTGCGCAGGTTGAAGGTCGGGTTGATGATCGCGCCGATCGGCCCCGAGTACACGCCGCCATAGCTGAGGCCGCTGCTGCGGCGATAGACCGGGCACGTATTCATGCACGCGCCGCAGCGGATGCACTTCAGCGAGTACCAGAAATCGTCCATGCCGAGCCGCTCGGAGCGGCCGTTGTCGACGAGCACGAAATGCATCTCGCCGCCTTTTTTCGGGCCACGGAAGTGCGACGTGTACTGCGTGATCGGCGAGCCGATCGCGTTGCGCGACAGCATGCGCACGAACAAGCCGAGATGCTCGAGCTTCGGAATCAGTTTTTCGATGCCGATCGACGCGATGTGCAGCGGCGGCACGTTGGCGCTGAGGTCCGCATTGCCCTCGTTCGTGCACACGGTGATGCCGCCCGTTTCGGCGACCGCGAAGTTGCATCCGGTCATGCCGGCGTCGGCGTTCAGGATCAGCGGGCGCGTGGCGTTGCGTTGCGCTTCGGCCAGTTTCGGAATGTTGCTTTCGTTCGGATCGGTGCCGATCTTCTCCGAGAAGATTTTGGCGACGTCGGTTGCGAGCTTGTGCACGGCAGGTACGACGATGTGAGAGGGCAGCTCGTCGTCGAGCTGCTGGATCTGCTCGCCGAGGTCCGTCTCGACAACGGTAATGCCGCGCTCCTCCAGGTAGGGGCGCATCTCGCACTCCTCGGTCAGCATCGACTTGCTCTTCACCAGCAGCTTCGCGTTGCGCCGGTTCAGGATCTCGTACACGATCCGGTTATGTTCTTCGGCATCCTTCGCCCAGTGAACGACAACGCCGTTGGCGGTCGCGTTGCGCTCGAATTCCTCGAGATACTCGGGCAGGTGGGTCAGCGTGTGCTCCTTGATCGCCGATGCGAGCGTACGCAGCTCTTCCCACTCGGCGATGCCGTGCACTTCGACGTCGCGCGACGTGCGCAGCTCCCAGAGGCGCTTGTCATGGAACTGGATGTGCTTCTCGTCGGCGATGAATTTCTCGGATGCGCCGACGTGGTCTACGCGTTTCATGCTCGTGCTCCATTCAGGATCTGTGCGATGTGGATGAATTTCAGCCCGAGCGCGAGGCGATCCGAGCAACCCTTCTGATGCATCAGGCACGACGAGTCGGCCGATACGATGTATTCCGCGCCGTTGCGCTTGTGGTCGCGAACCTTGTCGGAACCCATGCGCGCCGAGACGGGTTCCTCGGACACGCAGAACGTGCCGCCGAAGCCGCAGCATTCGTCGGGACGATCGGGCTGGATGAATTCGATGCCCCTGACGCCCTTGAGTAGCGTCAGCGGCTTCGAGAAGAACGGTTCGTCAATTTCGGACATCTTCGCGGTCCGCAGCGCGCGGAGCGTGCCGCAGCTGTTGTGCAGGCCGACCTTGTGCGGGAATTCGGCCCACGGGAATTCCCGCACGTGCAGCACGTCGTGCAGGAATTCGACGAGTTCGTACGTGTTCCTGCGCACGGCCAGCGCATCGCGGGTCTGGTCGGCCGCGCTGAGGTGATCGCGCACGTGGTGCACGCAGCTGCCGCTCGGCGCGACGATGTAGTCGTAGCCGGTGAAGTTCTTCACGAACAGGTTTTCGGTCGCGGCGGCCTGTTTTTCGCAGCCGCTGTTGCCCATCGGCTGGCCGCAGCAGGTCTGGTCGAGCGGATAGTCGACGTCGCAGCCCAGGCGCTCGAGCAACTGCAGCGTGGCTATCCCGACGTCCGGGTAGAACGCGTCGATGAAACACGGAATGAAAAGGGCGACTTTCATGGGATTCCTCGGTTGAATTGAACGCTGGAAGCGAAAGCGTCAGTGGTACGCGTGATCGTTCGACACCCTGCCGCGGAACACCGAGTACGCGACGTACGTGTAGAACACGATGAATGGCATGACGAACAGCCCGGCCCCCCAGAACATGAACGTCTGGCTTGCGCGCGGCGCGGCCGCCGCATCGAGCGTCAGGTCGAACGGCACGATGAACGGCAGATACGATACGGCGAGCATCAGCACCATCGCGATGCATCCGGCGGCGGCGAACAGATAGGCCGACGCGCCGTCGCGCCGCGCCGCGGCGGGCACGTAAAGGAACGCCACGCATGCGGCGACGGGCAGCACGAACAGCAGCGGATGCAGGAGCCAGCGCGTTTCGACGGTTGTCTCGGTGAGCAGCGTCGACGCGAGGATCGACAGCACGAACAGTGCGGTGATCGGCGCGAGCCGGGCGATCGCGTCGCGGCCGATGCGCTGCGATGCGTGTTGCCCCTTCAATACCAGCCACCCGGAGCCGAGCAGCGCATAGCCGAGCGCGAGGCTGACGCCGCACCAGAGCGAGAACGGCGAACACCATTCGAAGCCGTTGCCCGCGTAGCGCAGGTGGTCGACCGGTAGCCCTTGCGCGTAGGTGCCCACGCACACACCCTGCATCACGCTGGCGAGCAGCGAGCCGACGAACAGCAGCACGTCCCAGATCCGGCGCGAACGCACGGCCTTGTGGCGAAATTCGATCGCGACACCGCGCATGATCAGACCCGCGAGCATCAGGCAGAGCGGCGCGTACAGGGCCGGCAGCACGATCGAATACACCGACGGAAACGCGCCGAACAGGATCGTGCCGGCAATGACGAGCCACGTGCCGTTGCCGTCCCACACCGGTGCGATCGACGCGATCATCTCGTCGCGCGCATCGCTGGCGAAGGGCGTCAGCATGCCGACGCCGAGATCGAACCCGTCGAGCATCAGGTACGCGACGAGCGCGAACGCGAGCTCGACGAACCAGAACCAGTTCATCATTGAAGTTCTCCTTATCGAATCTTGAGGACGTCGCGGTGCGCCGCGGGCACGTGCGTTCGTTGGATGACGTGCCCGTTCCAGACGGTCAGCACGTCGCCGATGGCGAGGCCGCGCCGCACGATGCGTACGATGTAGTACACGCCGAAGCAGAAGATGAACGCGTAGAGGGCGACGAACAGCGCGAGCGTCGCGGCCGCGAGGTGCGCGGTCAGCCCCGGCGTAAGCGCGTCCGCGGTGCGCAGCACGCCCCATACGGCCCAGGGCTGCCGCCCGACTTCGGCCGTGAACCATCCGGCCAGGATCGCGATGAAGCCGAGCGGAAAGCTGAATGCGAGCGGCCAGAGCAACCAGCGCCGTCGTTCGAGCCGGCCGCGCCGGGCCGCGAGGGTGCCCGCCCACGCAAGCGCCAGCATGATCAGCCCGCAGCCGGCCATCACGCGGAATGCGAAGAATGGAATCAGTACCGGCGGCCGGTCGGCGGCGGCAAAATCGGTGAGGCCGACTTCGCGCGAGTCGAACGAACTCGATGCAATCAGGCTGCCGAGCACCGGTACCTTCCATTCGAAGCGGTTGCGCTCGTGTGCGGCATCGGGAATGGCGAAGATCACTTCGGCGGCAGGCTGCTCGTCGGCCCATCGTCCCTCGACCGCGGCGAACTTGGCCGGCTGGTCGTCGTGCAGATAGTCGCCGGTCAGGTGACCGAACAGGATCTGCAGCGGGACGAGCGCGGCGGCGAGGGTCACGGACATCCGGACCATGACCGTGGCTTCGACGCGGTAGCGGTCCTTCAGCAGATAGGCCGCGCCGACGGCAGCCACGCAGAACGCGGTCGTGAGGTACGCACCCAGCAGCATGTGCGGGAATCGGACCCACACGACATGGTTGAAGATGATCGCCGCCCAGTCGGTCGGCACGAATATGCCGTTTTGTACGACGTATCCGACGGGATGCTGCATCCACGAGTTGTTGACGAGGATCCAGAACGCGGACATCGTCGTGCCGGCCGCGACGAGAATGCACGACGTCAGATAGAACCACGGCCGCACACGCGCGCGCCCCAACAGCATCACACCGAAAAACGTCGCCTCGAGCGCGAACGCGGTAAACGATTCGTAAGTGAGCAGCGGCCCCTGGATCGGGCCGCTCGCGCGCGACAGCTCGCTCCAGTTCGTGCCGAACTGGAAGGCCATCACGATGCCCGAGACCACGCCCATGCCGAACGCGACGCCGAAAATCTTCAGCCAGAACTCGAACACGCGGCGATACACGCGATTGCCCGTCGCGACGGACATGGCCTCGAGTACCGCGAGCCACGCCGCGAGCCCGATCGTGAAGGACGGGAAGATGATGTGAAAAGAGACCGTCGCCGCGAACTGGATTCGGGACAACAGTAGTGCCGTGGCTTCCATGCGTGGGCTCCATTGCGAGATTGCATTGCAATGGAGTGTCGGCGCGGGGTGTTGCTCGCGCGTTGCAGATTGCGGCGGCTACGTTACATTTGAAATGGAACGCGGTGCCGATTGGGCCGATCGCGTCGTGGTGTCAGCGCAGCACGCGGGCAAGCGCGTCGGCGAGGTCGCGCGGCTTCAGCGGCTTGCGCAGCACCATCCTCACGCCGAGCGCGCGCGCTTCACGCTCGAGCGCCGGCGTGCTGAAGCCGCTGCACAGGATGACCGGCAGGTCCGTGCGCCGGCCGGCGATGCGCGCCGCGAGCTGGAGGCCGGTCAGATTCGGCATCGTATGGTCGGTCACGACGACATCGAAGCGGGCCGGATCGGCGTTCACCGCATCCCACGCGGCCTCGCTCGACGAAAATCCGACCGGCTCGTATCCGAGATCGGCCAGCACGTCTTCTCCGAGGCGCACGAGTGCCTCTTCGTCGTCAATCAGCAGCACCAACTGCCCGTTTCCGCGAGGCGGCGGGTTCCCGTCGGCCCGCGGCGCCGGGCGTGCGTCGGCGGCGGGCAGATAGACGTCGAAACGCGCGCCTTCCCCCGGCGTGGAGCGCACGTCGACGGCGCCCCCGTGTTCGCGGACGATACCGTCGACGAGCGACAGCCCGAGACCGGTCCCCTCGCCGGCGGCGCGCGTCGTGAAGAACGGGTTGAAGATGCGTTCCAGGATATCGGCCGGAATGCCGCAACCGTCGTCCGCGACGGTGAGCCGCACGAAACGGGCGGCGCGCAGCGCACCGTGCGACAGCGAGCGCGGTGTGTCGACGCTGACGACATCGAGTTCGACGCGCAGCGTGCCGCCCGATGGCATCGCATGGGCCGCGTTGCCGCAGAGGTTCATCACGACCTGATGCAGATGCGTGGCGTCGCCCAGCACGTACGCATCGCGGGCGCTCACGCGCACGTCGAGCGTGACGTGCGGCGGCAGCGTCGCGCGCACGAGCTCCATCGTCTCGTCGACCACCGCGCCGACGTCTACCGGCTCCCTCGCCGTCGGGCCGCTGCGACTGAATGTGAGGATGCGCTCGACCAGCAGCCGTGCCCGTTCTCCGGCCTTCAGCACCTGCTCGATGTAGCGGTGCGCGGGCGCGTCGGGTGCGACGCTGACGAGCGCGCGATCGCCGAAGCCGAGAATCGCGGCGAGGATGTTGTTGAAGTCGTGCGCGACGCCGCCGGCGAAGGTGCCGAGCGCTTCGAGCTTCTGCGACTGACGCAGTTGGCGTTCCAGGCCGTGTCGCGCTTCTTCATCGGCCAGGCGCTGCGTGATGTCCTCGACGGTCGCGATGATCAGGTCTTCCGCGTCCGTGTCGGACGGCTGATGAGCCGAGAATACGCGCGCGACGCTCATGTCGGTCCACACGACGCGGCCGTCGCGATGCACGTAACGCTTTTGAAATCTGACGCGGTCCTGGCCGTGCACCAGCTGGTCGATGTGCGCCTGCGTGAGGGCCCGATCGTCGGGGTGCGTGATGTCCGACGCGCGCCGCTCGGACAATTCGCGATCGCTGTAGCCGACCATCTGCTGAAACGCCGGATTCGCCATCAGGTAGCGGTCGTGCGCACGCAGCACCAGGATCCCGACGGGCGCGTTCTCGAACACCGTGCGCCAGCGCTGCTCGCTGGCGCGCATGGCCCGGTTCGCATGTTCCAGACGCCGCATGTAGGCAGTCAGCACATACATCAGCAGAATCACGCACACGCTTACGGCGCCGACGCGAAACGCCGTGTCGCGCGCAAAGGCGACCAGCACGAGCAGCACGGCGAGACACGCGGCCAGCATCATGGCCCGGTAGCGCCGCGCGCGCCACAGCGTTCGATGATAGGGCGAGTTGTTCGGCATCGGCGTTCAGTCCTGCTTCGGCGGCGCGGCGGCACGAGCGGATGCTGCCGGAGCCGCGCGGCTTGCGGGCGGTGTCGGCAGTCCCGTTGTGTCGCTTTCGGCGCACGCCGTGCAGGCCGTGCGCGCACGCGGCATGTGCCCGCTCACACCGGCGTTCCGTTCGTCCATCCCGCCGCCGCGCTCAACCGGGTGACCGGCACGTCCAGCACGTAGCCCGCGCCGCGCACGGTGCGGATGAAGACTGGATGCGACGGGTCGGGCTCGATCTTGCGGCGCAGGCGCAGGATCTGGACGTCGATCGACCGGTCGTACACGTCGTCGTACAGCCGGCTGGATTCGAGCAGCTGGTCGCGGGACAGCACGCGCCCGGGCGCTGCCAGAAACGCATTGAGCAGACAGAATTCGCCGTTGGTGAGTTCGACCGGCGTGCCCGCCGGATCCGTGAGCCGCCGGGTGCCGACGTTCAGTTCCCAGCCGCTGAACCGGTATGCGCGCGCGTCGTTGCTCCGCCCGGCGGCCGGGACGGTCGCACCGGCCCGCCTGAGCAATGCGCGGATGCGCGCGAGCAGTTCGCGGTTGCTGAACGGCTTGGTCAGGTAGTCGTCGGCGCCGAGTTCGAGCGCCATCACGCGGTCGGCTTCGTCACGTTTGCCGGATACGATGAAGATCGGCAGGTTCGAGCGCGCGCGCAACTCGCGGGCGATCTGCACGCCGTCTTCACCCGGCATGCGCAGATCGAGAATCACGAGATCGATGGCGAAGGCTTCCAGCGCTCGCGCCATCTCCTGGCCGGAAGCGGCAACCGTCACGCGGATATCGTTATCGGACAGGTAGCCGGACAACAGTTCGCGGATCGCCGGATCGTCGTCGACGACCAGCACGTGAGGAAGATTGGCGTCCGTCATTGCGCGGAGATTCGTCGGGGAACGGCTGGAATTATAGCCGCGTCCTGCAGCGGCTCGTCGCACGGTGCGTGCTGTGCGCCGACACGCGGCAGCGCAACGCCGGCCGCTTTCGCCGGGCGATTTCACCGCTGCACCGACCGGTTGATCGGCGGTTGCCGCCTGGCCGGTTCGCATCGCCCCGGCGGCGCAACCGGCGCGGCAATCAACCGCGCGCCGTCGCAGGCGTGCGACCGGATCGGAGTTGTCCACCGGCGCGGCGTGCCGCCGCGCTGGCGGGCGTGCTGCCGTCAATGCGCGTCGCTGAACCGCGGATCGATATACGCGTCGACGTCCTGAGACTGCTTGTACACGGCGTTACGCACGTTGAACGCATTCGCATTGCGCGTCGACCCGTAGATCGAATCGAGCCCGTCGCCCTTGTGGAACGCACGCTTCGCGGCCGCCTCGTCGAGCAGGTGCGTGCCCTTCAGCAGCGGAAGGTATTGCGCCGGCGCGAGTCCGACACGCGCCGACATGATCTTGACCGCGTCGGCCTGCGTCTTCGGATCGTTGATGTACGCGACGCAGCGATACCAGACCTTGACGACCTTCGCCCAGTCGGCGCGGCGCGCGGCGAGGCTCGCCGGCGCGACCGTGATCGCATCGTAGATCAGCCCCGGCGCATCCGCCGACGTGAAGATGGCCCGTGCGCCCGGCGCGCGCTTCAACGCCTCGCCGGCGTTCGGTTGCCAGGCGGCCACCGCCGCGATGTCGGCCGACGAGCCGAGCACTTGCGGCAACTCGTTGGTTTTCGCATTCACGAGCGTGACGTCGCCGTCCTTGAGCCCGTGCTTCTGCAGCGCGGTTTCGAGCAGCAGATGATCGACCAGGCCGAGCTCGACGCCGACCTTCTTGCCCTTCAGCGCCTCGACGGTGCGCAGCGGCGGCTTCGCGACGATCATGTCGTTGCCGGCCGAATAGTCGGTCAGCAGGATCATCACGTTCTTCGCGCCGGATGCGCCCGTCACGAGCGCATCGCCGTTGGTCGCCGCGACCGCATCCAGCTTGCCGGCGGAAAACGCGTCGAGCGACGCCGAATAATCGAACCATTCGAAGTCGACGTCGACGCCGGCCTCCTTGAACCAGCCCTTGTCGAGCGCGACCTGGAAGGCGACCCAGCCCGGCCAGTCGCTGTAGCCGATCTTGAGCGGTGCGGCAGCCTGCGCGGCAGGCGCCGCCCATAGCGCGGCAGCCGCGGCGGCGGCGCCCAGTGCATGACGGATGAAACGGAAGGACGGCAGGCGGCGGAACGCCGGGGCGGGACGGGTCATCGTTGTTCTCCAGGAGACCGGGATCGGGATCGTCGATACGGACCGTGCGCGAGCACACGGTCCGGCTGCGTGACCGGTTCCTGCGGATGCGGAACGAACGAAGCGGCCACGGAGAGGCGCGACGGCCGTTGCCATCGCCAATCTCCCGGGCTTTTGTCCCGCCGTGTAGCACGCGTGCATCCGGTCTCACGATCGGACGAACCCGCGCCGGGCTGCTCTCGGACCAGACGTTCGATGAACCGGAACCCTAGCACCCCTAAGATGCGACGCCGCCGCACCTCTCGGCGTCATGCCGAGCGAGAAGCGTGCCAACGACGCTGTTACGCCGTTTTTCACGGCGCTTGGCACTGCGATTCAACGGCGGCGCATGGTGCGCTGAAGTTCGATGAAGCGGGCGGCGAACAGCGCGCTCAGTGCGCGCCGGAGCAGGTCGAGCTTGTTCATCAAGAATCGGGTATGGGGTGACGGTGCATCGGTTTCAGCAATGCCCATGCCATTGCGGATCGGGCGGTGCGCGAGCGCGCGACGCGCACTGCGCCGGTGCGCAGCTGCGTGCGCATGGTGCGCCGGGCGCACGCTGCGAGGGCAGGCGAATGGGTGCGCGATTCGGATGCCGCGCGGCATCGCGCCGCCGGGCCGCGTCGCGCGGTCATTCGGCAGCGGCTGGCACGCAACTCGCTTATTCGACGCCCGAGAGGTGCGAAGCAATTTGCATCATCTTCAGGATCGCTAGGGTTCCGGTCGTGCGGCGTGCGCCGCGCGATGCCTGGTCCGAGAGCAATCCGGTCTTGCCTTCGCCTCGATTCGAGGAAACGGCGAGGCTCCACGGAGGGATAAAAGCCCGGGAGGTCGCGATGTCGTTCGGTCGCCCTCTCACGCCTTTTGTCCAACCGACTCCCGGAGCCGCCATGTCGCCGAGCCCCCAAGCCGTCCTCGCCCCACCGCCGCACATCGCGTGGGAAACGCTGATTCCTGCCGGAACCCACTGGTCCGGCATCCTGCGCCGCGGTCTCGCGCTGCGCATCGTCGATGTCGACGGCGGCGCGAACCTGTCCGCCGTCTTTCATCGTCAGGAAGACCTGCTCGAACGCTACAACATGGCCGACACGCTGAAGGCGCAGCACACCGCGCATCTCACGCGCGGCCATGCGCTGTACACGGACATGGGGCGCGTGATCGCGTCGATCACGGCCGACACGCTCGGCTGGCACGATCCGCTCGGCGGCGTCGGCGATGCGCGGTTGTTCGCGCACAAGTACGGCACGTCGTCGTACCAGGCCGATCGCAACGCGATGATCCGCAACGGCCGCGACAGCCTCGTGCTCGAGCTCGCGAAATACGGACTGTCGGCGCGCGATCTCGCCGCGAACGTCAACTTCTTCAGCAAGCTGGCTACACACGACGACGGCGCGCTCGAGTTCGTCGCCGGACATTCGCCTGCCGGCAGCGCGGTCGACCTGCGCTTCGAGATGAATACGCTCGCGGCGTTCTCGACCGCGCCGCATCCGCTCGATCCGCGCCCGGACTATGCGCCGAAAGCCGTGAAGCTGATCGCGTACCGCGCGTATCCGGCCGAGGGCGCCGCGCCCGAAGACGACCCGTGCCGGCGCGCATGCGCGGAGAACACGCGCGGCTTCGCCAACACCGACCGTCTGTTTGCATGAGGAGCGAGACCATGCCGATCATCGAAAGCCGTCTCGACCCGCGCGACGCGATCCACGACATCACGCTGAATGCGGGCGACCCGTGGCTGCACGACCTGAAGCGCGGGCAGACCTTCCGCATTCTGGACCTGGAAGGCAACCAGGCCGTCGACACGCTGTTCTACCGCACCGACGCTCCCGAGGAGCGCTACAGCGCGCAGGACACGATCCGCGCGCAGCGCAACCTGTACCTGAGCGCGGGCAGCGTGCTCATGTCGAGCCACGGCAACCCGATGGCGACGATCGTCGCCGACACGTGCGGCCGCCACGACACGCTCGGCGGCGCATGCGCGGCCGAGAGCAACACGGTGCGCTATGCGCTCGACAAGCGCTACATGCACAACTGCCGCGACAGCTTCCTCAACGCGATCGCGCACTGCACGTGCGGCGCCGGCGCGCGGCTCACCAAGCGCGACCTGGTCGGCAACGTCAACTTCTTCATGAACGTGCCGGTCACGCCGCTGGGCGGCCTCACGTTCGAGGACGGCATCTCCGCGCCCGGCAAGTACGTCGAGATGCGTGCGGAGATGGACGTCACGGTGCTGATCTCGAACTGTCCGCAACTCAACAATCCGTGCAACGGCTACAACCCGACGCCCGTGCGGCTCATGGTCTGGGAGGCGGAATGAACTGCCCCCACGCTCACTTGCTTTGCATGGGGCCGGAGTACGCGCTGAAGCGCTACTCCGGGCCGACACGTTCGCTGCGGGAGGCAACATGAGATTCGCCAAAGTCCTCGTCGCGAACCGCGGCGAAATTGCGTGCCGCGTGATCCGCACGCTGAAGCGCCTCGGCATCGCATCGGTCGCGATCTATTCGGATGCCGATCGCGACGCGCGCCACGTGGCGCTCGCCGACGAAGCCGTGCGTGTCGGGCCCGCACCGGCGGCCGACAGCTATCTGAACGTCGCGGCGATCCTCGCCGCCGCGCGCGAGACCGGCGCGCAGGCCGTGCACCCCGGCTATGGGTTCCTGTCCGAGCACGCGGGCTTTGCCGACGCATGCGAAGCGGCGGGCCTGCGCTTCATCGGGCCGCGCGGCGATCACATGCGCGCGTTCGGCCTCAAGCACACCGCGCGCGAACTCGCGGCCGCGCACGGCGTCGCGCTGCTGCCCGGCACCGGGCTGCTCGACGACGTGGCGACGGCGCTCGCCGAAGCCGATGCAATCGGCTATCCGGTGATGCTGAAAAGCACCGCGGGCGGCGGCGGCATCGGCATGTCGCTGTGCCGCGATGCCGCGCAGCTTAGCGCCGCGTTCGAATCCGTCGTGCGGCTCGGTACCGCGAACTTCGCGCATGCGGGCGTCTATCTCGAGAAGTTCGTCGAACACGCGCGGCACATCGAAGTGCAGATCTTCGGCGACGGCCGCGGCGGCGCGATCGCGCTCGGCGAACGCGATTGCTCGGTGCAGCGGCGCAACCAGAAGGTGATCGAGGAAACGCCCGCGCCTGACCTGACCGGCGCCGAGCGCGACGCGCTGCACGCGAACGCGGTGCGGCTCGCGCGCGCGGTGGGCTACGCGTCGGCCGGCACGGTCGAATTCGTGTTCGACGCGACCGCGCGGCGGTTCTATTTCCTCGAGGTGAACACGCGGCTGCAGGTCGAGCATTGCGTGACCGAGGAAGTGACGGGCGTCGATCTCGTGGAATGGATGATCCTGCAGGCCGAAGGCGACCTGCCGCCGCTCGACACGCTGGCCGTTGCGCCGCGCGGCGCGAGCATCCAGGTGCGGCTCTATGCGGAGGATCCGCACAAGCAGTTCCAGCCGAGCGCCGGGCTGCTCACGCACGTGTCGTTTCCCGAGAACGTGCGGGTCGACGGGTGGATCGACGCGGGCACGGAGATCAGCGCGCATTACGATCCGCTGCTCGCGAAGCTGATCGTGCGCGGCGACACGCGGCGCGATGCGCTGGCGGCGCTGCGGGCCGCGCTCGACCATACCGAGCTGTACGGGATCGAGACCAACCTCGACTACCTGCGTGCCGTCGCCGGCTCCGACACGTTCGCGCGCGGCGCGCCGACGACCGCCTTCCTGTCGCGCTTCGCGTTCGCGCCGCACACGATCGACGTGCTCGACGGCGGCGTGCAGACCACCGTGCAGCAAGCGCCGGGGCGCGTCGGCTACTGGAACGTCGGCGTGCCGCCGTCTGGGCCGATGGACGATCGCGCGTTCGACCTCGCGAACGCGCTGCTCGGCAACGCGCGCGACGCGGCCGGGCTGGAATTCACGATGGTCGGCGCGACGCTGCGCTTCAACACCGCGACGCTCTTCGTGCTCGGCGGTGCGCCGCTCGCGGCCACGCTCGACGGCGAGCCGGTGCCGTTCTGGCAGGTCGTGCACGCACCAGCCGGCGCGGTATTGAAACTGGGGGGCGTGACGGGCGCGGGCGTGCGCGCGTGTCTCGCCGTCAAGGGCGGGCTGCAGGTGCCCGACTATCTCGGCAGCAAGGCGACCTTCACGCTGGGCCAGTTCGGCGGTCATGCCGGCCGCGCGCTGCGCAAGGGCGACGTGCTGCACCTGCACGCGGACGCCGGGCGCGGTGACGCGGGCGCGACGCTGGCCGCGGCCGACGTTCCCGCGCTGACGCATGCATGGACGCTCGGCGTGCTCGACGGTCCGCATGGCGCGCCGGATTTCTTCACGCCGGACGACATCGCGATGCTCTACGGCACGCAGTGGACCGTCCATTACAACTCGAGCCGCACCGGCGTGCGGCTGATCGGCCCGAAGCCGCAATGGGCGCGTGCGGACGGCGGCGAGGCGGGGCTGCATCCGTCGAACATCCACGACAACGCGTATGCGATCGGTGCCGTCGATTTCACCGGCGACATGCCGGTGATTCTCGGCCCGGACGGCCCGAGCCTCGGCGGCTTCGTATGTCCGGTGACGGTCGTGCGCGACGAGCTGTGGAAGCTCGGGCAGTTGCGACCGGGCGATACCGTGCAGTTCGTGCGCGCGGGCTTGTCGTCGGGGATATCGGCCGGGAAACCTGCTGCTGCGGTCGTGGATGCGACGCGTGACGTTGCCACTGCTGCATCCGGCGCAGAGGGTGAATCCGACGATTGCGTGCTCCACCGCGACCCGTCGGCCGGCGGCGGCATCGGCGTCGTCTACCGGCGCTCGGGCGATCGCAACGTGCTGGTCGAATACGGCCCGCTCGTGCTCGACCTGAACCTGCGCTTTCGCGTGCATGCACTGATGTGCTGGCTCGACGCGCACCGGCTACCCGGCATGCTCGACCTGACGCCGGGCATCCGCTCGCTCCAGGTGCAGTTCGACGCACGGACGCTGCCGCTTGCCGCGCTGCTCGCGCATCTGCAGGCCGCCGAGCGCGAACTCTCCGACGTCGCCGACATGCGCGTGCCGAACCGCATCGTGCATCTGCCGCTGTCGTGGGACGACCCGTCGACGCGCGTCGCGATCGAGCGCTACATGCAGTCGGTGCGGCCCGATGCGCCGTGGTGCCCGAGCAATATCGAATTCATCCGGCGCATCAACGGCCTGGCGAGCATCGACGACGTGAAGCGCATCGTGTTCGACGCGCGCTATCTGGTGATGGGGCTCGGCGACGTCTACCTCGGTGCGCCCGTCGCGACGCCGCTCGATCCGCGGCACCGGCTCGTGACGACGAAGTACAACCCCGCGCGCACCTGGACGCCGGAGAACGCGGTCGGCATCGGCGGCGCGTATTTGTGCGTGTACGGGATGGAGGGGCCTGGCGGCTATCAGTTCGTCGGACGAACCGTGCAGATGTGGAATCGTCACCGCACCACGCGCGAATTCGAAGCCGGCAAGCCGTGGCTGCTGCGCTTCTTCGACGAGATCCGCTTCTACGAAGTCAGCGAGGCCGAGCTGACTGCGCTGCGTGTGGATTTCATCGCGGGCCGCGCGACGCTGAAGATCGAGGAATCCGTGTTCGATCTGGGCGAATACAACCGCTTCCTGCGCGACGAGGCGGAGTCGATCGCTGCGTTCAAGATGATGCAGCAGGCCGCATTCGACGCGGAGCGCGAGCGCTGGCGCGCGGCCGGCCATGCGGAATACGTCGGCGACGGGGAGCCGTGCGACGCGCAAGCGGACCGGGTAGCGGGCACGCTCGACGACACGCAACGGGCGATCGCCGCGGACGTGTCGGGCAGCGTGTGGAAGGTGCTGGTGGAAGCCGGCGAGCGCGTGACCGAAGGGCAGGTCGTCGCGATCGTCGAATCGATGAAGATGGAGGTGGCGGTGACGGCAACGGAAGACGGCACGATCGAGACGATCGATTGCGCCCCTGGCGCGGCGGTGGTGGCCGGCCAGCGGCTGATGGTGATGAAGGCGGGTGCCGCCGAGGAGGTCGCATGAGCACGACGGAACGCTCGATCCTGCGCGGGCTGCACTCGATTGCCGCGCTGCGCGCACGCTACGCGGCGGGCGACCTGACGCCGCATGCGCTCGTCGACGCGATCGCCGCGCACTTCGCCGCGGGCGACCCGCACCATGCGTGGATCCGGCCGCTCACGCGCGACGAGATGATGCCGTACGCCGACGCGCTGGCCGGACGCGACATCGCGTCGTTGCCGCTTTACGGCGTGCCGTTCGCGATCAAGGACAACATCGACGTCGCCGGCATCCCGACGACGGCGGGCTGCCCCGCCTACGCGTACACGCCGGCACGCAGCGCGCCGGTGGTCGAGCGATTGATCGCGGCCGGCGCGATTCCCGTCGGCAAGACCAATCTCGACCAGTTCGCGACCGGACTCTCGGGGCAGCGCTCGCCTTACGGCGCGTGCCGCAATGCGCTCGACCCGCGCTATGCGTCGGGCGGCTCGAGTTCCGGGTCGGCCGTGGCGGTCGCGCTCGGCGTCGCGACGTTCTCGCTCGGCACCGACACGGCCGGCTCCGGGCGCGTGCCGGCCGCATTTCACGGGCTCGTCGGGCTCAAGCCGACACGGGGCGTGCTGAGCACGCTCGGCGTGGTGCCCGCGTGCCGGTCGCTCGATTGCGTGTCGGTGTTCGCGCGTTCGGCGGACGACGCGCGCACCGTGTTCGCCGCCGCGCACGGCGTGACGGAAGGCGACCCGTACGGGCGCGCATGGCAGCCGCTGCTGGGTGCGGACGGATTGCGCGCGCAGCCGGCACGGCCGCTCGGGCAATTGCGTTTCGGCACGCCGCGGGCCGATCAGCTGGAGTTCTTCGGCGACGCTTCGTACCGCACGGCGTGGCGTGCGGCGCTCGAACGGCTGCGCGCGAGCGGCGCGCAGGTCGTCGAGATCGACTTCGGCCCGTTCCTGGCGGCCGCGCGGCTGCTGTACGAAGGCCCGTGGGTCGCCGAGCGGCTCGCCGCGATCGGCACGTTCGCCGCGCGCGAGCCCGATGCACTGCATCCGGTGATCCGCGAAATCATTGGCGGAGCGTCGCGCTTCAGCGCGGCCGATGCGTTCGCCGCATTCGACCGGCTTGCGGCGTTGCGCGTTGACGCGGCCCGCGCGTGGGACGGCCTCGACGCGATCGTGATGCCGACCTCGGCGACGACCGCGACCGTCGATGCGCTCGAGGCCGATCCGATCGCGATCAATTCGCGCTTCGGCTACTACACGAACTTCGTGAACCTGCTCGACCTGTCGGCGATCGCGGTGCCTGCCGGCACGTGCGCGATCGGGCCGCATGCGGGCTTGCCGTTCGGGATCACGTTCGTCGGTCGCGCGCACGACGATGCGCGGCTGCTCGACCTCGCGCATGCGTGGGGCGACGGCGTTGCCGCTATCGGCGACGTTCGGCCGCCCGCGGCCGCGATGCCGGCGCGTGCCGCAGCCGCGGGTGTCGTGCGAGTGGCCGTCGTCGGCGCGCATCTTCGCGGCGAACCGTTGAACGGGCAGCTCACGCAGCGTGGCGCGCGCTTCGTCACCGCGACCACGACCGCGCCGGCCTATCGCCTCTATGCGCTGTCCGCGGACGCAAGCGGCGGCGTCGCCAAACCGGGGCTCGTGCGCGTGCCGGACGGTGGCGCGCCGATCGCGGTCGAGGTCTGGGAGATGCCGGTCGAGGCCTACGGCAGCTTCGTCGCCGGTATCGCGGCGCCGCTCGGCATCGGCACGCTGACGCTCGCGGACGGTTCGCGGGTGCAAGGCTTCCTGTGCGAGAGCGTGGCGCTCGACGATGCGCAGGACATCACGCGGTTCGGCGGCTGGCGCGCTTACCGCGCGCAGGCGGCCAGCGGCGCATTGCAATGAACGCACGGTCGCGCGATGCCGCGGCAGCCGCGCGACCGGCACCCGAAACGATACGGAGATTCCCATGACAACGACCCGCAACACGACCGGATGGCTCGCCGTGCGCCGGGAACTGACGACGCGCGGCAAATGGACGCTCGCGCTCGCGTCCTTCCTGCTGCCGTTCGCCGTCTGGTGCCTGATCAGCTATGTGCCGTTCGTCTGGCATCCGCAGATGCGCATCACGAATCCGGGCAGCGTCGACTATTTCCAGACCGGCATGCAGGTCGAGCGCGACGTGTTCGACGACGAACTCGCGCATGCGCGGGCCGCGCACACGGCGGTGCCCGAAGGTGAGCGCGCGAATCCGGTCTACCTGCCGGCCCCGCACCAGGTATTGCGCGCGTTCTACACGGCGTTCACGACACCGCCCGCGTCGCGCGACGGCGTGTGGCTGCACGAAAGCCTGTGGCACAGCATCCGCATCATCTTCTGGGGCTTCGTGATCTCGTCCGCGATCGGCGTGCCGCTCGGCATCGTGTGCGGCACCTTCAGTGCGCTCGCGCGGCTGCAGGAGCCGTTCCTGGAGTTCTTCCGCTATCTGCCGGCGCCCGCGTTCGGCGCGCTGATGGTCGCGATTCTCGGCATCTACGACGCGCCGAAGATCGCGATCATCGTGATCGGCACGCTGTTCCAGCAAGTGCTGATCATCGCGAACACCACACGCAAGCTCGAATACGGGCTGTTCGAGGCCGCGATGACGCTCGGCACGAAGAAGCTGAAGCTGCTCACGCACGTCGTGATTCCAGGCGTGCTGCCGGACCTGTATCGCGATCAGCGGATCCTGCTCGGCTGGGCCTGGACTTACCTGATCGTCGCCGAGCTCGTCGGCACGAGCTCGGGCATCACGTGGTACATCAGCCAGCAGGCGCGCTACCAGCATTTCGACAACGTGTATGCGGCGATCCTGATGATCGGGATCATCGGCCTCGGCACCGACATCGTGCTCGGTCTGCTCGGCCGCCGGCTCTTTCCGTGGGACCGCACGCTGAAAGCGTGAGCGCCGCACGCACATCCCCATCGACGATTTCCGCAGAGGGCATCATGCAGAACCCGCAAGCCGTTCCCGATTACCTGATTCAATCCGACGCGGTGCGCGAGCGCTTCGCGCGGCTGAAGGCCCGCGACGTGATACTCGACGTGCGGCACGTCGGCAAGCGGTTCACGACGCCGCAGGGCGAGTGCGTCGCGCTGGACGACATCAGTTTCCGCACGCACCGGCGCGAGTTCGTCTGCGTGATCGGCCCGTCCGGCTGCGGCAAGTCGACGTTGATCCGGATCCTGGCCGGGCTCGACGCGCAGACGAGCGGCGAGGTGCTGCTGGACGGCAAACCGGTGGACGGGCCGGGCGCCGATCGCGGGATGGTGTTCCAGGGCTATACGCTGTTTCCGTGGCTCACGGTCAAGAAGAACGTGATGTTCGGTCTGCGCATGAACGGCAGCAGCAGCGGCGCGGCCGAGCGCGAGGCGCTGCAGTGGCTCGATCTCGTCGGGCTGACGCGCTTCGCCGACGTGTATCCGCACCAGTTGTCGGGCGGCATGAAGCAGCGCGTGGCGATTGCCCGCGCGCTCGCGAACCGTCCGCGCATCCTGCTGATGGACGAACCGTTCGGCGCGCTCGACGCACAGACGCGTGCGAGGATGCAGACACACCTGCTCGACATCTGGCGCAACATCGACGTGACGATCCTGTTCATCACGCACGACCTCGACGAGGCGATCTTTCTGGCCGACCGGATCCTGGTGCTGAAGGCGAATCCGGGCGGGGTGCAGGAGTTGATCGAGGTGCCGGTGCCGCGGCCGCGCGATTATTCGCAGGTGAATACGCCGGCGTTCATCGCGACGAAGGCGCGGCTCGAAGCGCTGATCCATCCGAAGGAGGCCGCGGCGGCGGAAGACGACGGCATCAAGCCGCACATGATCCGGATGACGGACGTGGCGGATAACGTCGAATAGCGGGGAAGGGTTTGCCGACGCGTACCCGGACATCGACATCGATCTGCGGCTCGACCACCATGACGCGGTTCAATCCGGATGTTCCAACGACCGCGCCGGCATCGCTGGCAGCGTGACGCAATCCCACCTGCGCTTGTCCGCGATCCAGTCGCCGAACAGCTGGATCTTGTGCGGCTGTTCGATTCCGCCCGGATACACGAAGTAATAACCCATTCCCGTCGGCAACGACAGGTCGAACGGCATCACGAGCCGGTGCGCCGCCACGCTTTCGTCCACCAGCGTCCTGTCGCCGATCGCGATGCCGTATCCGTCGATCGCTGCCCGGGTCGCGAGGTCCAGCGTTTCGAAGCTCAGGCCGCGAGACGAGTCGACGTGCGCCGCGCCCGCATGGTCGAGCCAGCGTTTCCAGTCCTGATGATCGCGGGTCGGATGCAGCAGCGTATGGCCGTTCAGTTCGTCGAGACGCGCGAGCGGTTGGTGCTCGAGCAGGCTCGGCGCACAGACGGGGGTGAGCCGCTCTTCGAACAACGGAATCGCGTGCATGTCGGGGCCGGCGCCGTCGGCATAGATCACCGCCGCATCGAACGGCTCGACGCGGAAATCGACGTGATGATCCCAGGTGGTCGTGATCTGCACCTGCAGCTCGGGATGCTCGACCTGGAAACGCATGATGCGCGGCAGCATCCACTGCATCATGCAGGTCGGCACCTTCAGCGCAAGCTCGGTGCGCCGGCGTGACAGGCGCATCGATACCTCCTCGATGCGCGCGAAGCTTTCGCGCACCGTCGGCAACAGCAGCTCGCCCTCGGCCGTCAGCGTGAGCCCCTTGGGCGTGCGCTTGAACAGCGGAAACTGATAGAAGCTTTCGAGCGCGAGGATTTGCCGGCTCACGGCGCCCTGCGTCAGGCACAGGTGCCCGGCGGCGCGCGTGAAGCTGCCGTGGCGCGCGACGACGTCGAACACCTGCAGCGCATTGAGGGAAGGGAGTCGTTTCATCGGAAGCATCGGTGTGCAACGGGCAGCGACGCAATATCGCTCAATGCAGGATTTTCGCGAGGAAATCCTTCGCGCGATCCGACTTCGGGTTCGCGAAGAACTCTTCCTTGCGGTCGTCCTCGACGATCGCGCCCTTGTCCATGAAGACCACGCGATGGGCGACCTTCTTCGCGAAGCCCATTTCGTGCGTGACGACCATCATCGTCATCCCTTCCTGCGCGAGCTCGACCATCACGTCGAGCACCTCGTTGATCATCTCCGGATCGAGCGCGGACGTCGGTTCGTCGAACAGCATCGCGATCGGGTCCATCGACAGCGCACGCGCGATCGCGACCCGCTGCTGCTGTCCGCCGGACAGCTGGCCCGGGAACTTGTGCGCATGCGCCTTCAGCCCGACGCGATCGAGCAGCTTCATGCCCTTGTCGGCGGCTTCGTCCTTGCCGCGGCCGAGCACCTTGATCTGTGCAAGCGTCAGGTTCTCGGCGATCGACAGGTGCGGAAACAGCTCGAAATGCTGGAACACCATCCCGACCTTCGAGCGCAGCTTCGACAGGTTCGTCTTCTTGTCGCCAACCGACTGGCCGTTCACGAGGATCTCGCCCTGCTGGAACGGCTCGAGGCCGTTCACGGTCTTGATCAGCGTCGACTTGCCCGAGCCCGACGGACCGCACACGACGACCACCTCGCCTTTCCTGACCTCGGTCGTGCAATCGGCGAGGACCTGAAACTGGCCGTACCACTTCGAAATGTTGCTGATGGAAATCATGAAAGTACCTGCATCGGAATGAGGCGCGCGCGGCGCCGGTTCAGCGCGCCTTCGCGACGCGGTAGCGACGTTCGAGCGCACGCGCATACCACGTCAGCGGGAAGCACATCGCGAAGTAGAGCAACGCGACCATCGCGTAGATCGGAAACGGCTTGAATACCGCATTGGTGATGATGTTGCCGGTCTTGGTCAGTTCGGTCAGCCCGATGATCGACGTGAGCGCGGTGCTCTTCACCGCCTGCACTAGAAAACCGACTGTCGGCGGCAGCCCGATCTTCCATGCCTGCGGCCACACCACGTAGCGCAGCCGCTGGGCCCACGTCATGCCGAGGCTGGCCGCCGCGTGCCACTGGCCGCGCGGCACCGCGTCGACGCAACCGCGCCAGATGTCGGCCAGGTACGCGCTCGCGTTCAGCGTCAGCACGACCGACGCCGCGACCCACGGCGTCACGTCGATGCCGACGAGCGGCAATCCGAAGAAACCGAGGAACAGTTGCATCAGCAACGGCGTGCCCTGAAACACTTCGACGTACAGGATCACGAAGCGGCGCAGCGCCGGTACGGGCGAGATGCGCAGCGCGAGCAGCGCGAAACCCGCGATGCCGCCGCCGGCGAACGTGATCAGCGACAGCAGCACGGTCCAGCGCGCGGCGAGCAGCAGGTTCCATGCGATGTCCTGGAAAGTGAATTCGATCATCGTGCATGCTCCGTCGGCAGGCCGGTCTCGGGGGAGCGGGCGCGCCACGTGAAGCGGGCGGCCCGGGTGCGTCGCGGCGCGGCAGCCGAGCCATGCGGCGCGCGGCCCCGGAACAACCGCCGGCCGACGCGGTTGAGCAGCATGCGCAGTGCGATCGACAGCAACAGGTAGATCACGGTCACGACGATGTAGATCTCGAACGCACGGAAATTGCGCGACTGGATGAAGTTCGCCGCGTAGGTCAGGTCGGGCACCGAGATCTGCGACACGACCGCCGAACCGAGCATCACGATCAGTACCTGCCCCAGCAGCGCGGGGTAAACGTTCGCGAGTGCCTGCGGCAGCACGACGTGACCGAACACCTGCCGGCCGTGCAGCCCGAGCGCGCGCGCGGCCTGCACTTGCCCGTGCGGCACCGATTCGATGCCGGCGCGCAGGATCTCGACCGCATACGCGCCGAGGTTGACCGTCATAGCGAGCACGGCCGCCTGCGCCTCGTCGATGTGTACGCCGATACCGGGCAGCCCGAAGAAGATGAAGAACAGCTGGACGAGGAATGGCGTATTGCGGATCAGCTCGACGTAGGACGCCACGAGCGCACGCGCCCAGCGCGGGCCCGCGAGGGCGGTCCACGCGCCGGCGGTGCCGATCAGGCCGCCCAGCACGGTCGAGGCGGCGGTGAGGCCGAGCGTCACGCCGATGCCGCGCGCGAGCATGTCGGCGTACAGGCCGAAATCGCTGAAGTCGAACACGTAAGTCATCGCGATGCCTTTCGTCGTGAGTGCGGGGCGGGGGCGATGCCCATTACAGATCGGCCGGGAGTGCCGCGTGCAGCCACTTCTGCGACAACGTGTTCAGCGTGCCGTTCTTCTTCGCGACGGCGATCGCGTCATTGACCTTCTGCATCAGGCGCGGTTCGTTCTTGTTCAGGCCGACGTGATCGGGCGAGCTGAACAGCGAGAACTTCTGTTCGGGATCGATCGACGGATGCCGCGCGATGATGGTTGCGCCGACGTCGTTGCCGACCACCAGGAGTTGCGCCTGTCCCGACAGGAATGCCGCGATCGCGCCGTTCGGGTCGTCGAAGCGCTTGATCGTCGCGCTCGGCGGCGCGATCTTGCTGACGCTCAGATCCTCGAGCGTGCCGCGCGCGACCGCGACGGATTTGCCGGCGAGATCGGCATTGCCCTTCACGGCCAGCGATTTCGGGCCGAACACCGCGAGGTAGTAAGGCGCATACGCGTTCGAGAAGTCGATCACCTTCGCGCGCTCCGGCGTCTGCCCGACCGACAGCAGCATGTCGGTCTTGTGGTCGGCGAGATATGCCATCCGGTTGTCGCCGGTGACCTGCACGAGCTCGACCTTCGCATTGAGGGCGCGGCCGATCAGGTTCGCCATGTCGATGTCATAGCCTTGCGGCTTCATGTCGGGTCCGATCGAACCGAACGGCGGATAGTCCTCGAATACGCCGACGCGCACGACGCCCGATTTCGCGATCGTGTCGAGCGCGTCGGCGTGTGCGAGCGGCGCGAAGCCGGTAAGCGCGGCGGCGCCGGCACAGAGCAGGACGGTGCGGGCGAGCAGATGTTGCATGCGGCGGGTTGCGTGAATCGTTGCGTTCATGGTGAAGTCCTCGTTGTTGCGCTGGAGAAAGGGAACGGACATCAGGCGCCGCGTGCGGCGATGAGCTTGCAGGCATGGGGCGGCAGTTCCGCGAGCACCGGCATGCCGACGTGGAGGTCAGGCGTCTCGCGCGGCGTCGTCGCGGCCGTCAGCGTGAAGCCGCGGCAGTCGATCGTCGCTTCGATCGATGCGCCGACGTCGCGGACGAACGTGATCGTGCCGGCCAGCGTGTTCGGCGCCGCCGCCGGCGGGCCCGGTCGCACGCAGACGTCCTCGGGACGAATCAGCAGGCGCACGGCGTCGGACGCGCCTGTCGCGTCGGGCGCGCGCGGGATCGCGAGGCGCTGCCCGCCCGGCAGGACGATCGCGTCGTCGCCGTCGCGCATGACCGGCAGGATGTTGCCGAGGCCGATGAAGTCCGCGACGAATTCGTTGACCGGGTCGCGATAGATGTCGAGCGGCCGGCCGACCTGCTGGATGCGGCCCTGCTCCATCACGACGATCTCGTCGGCCATCGTCATCGCTTCGCGCTGGTCGTGCGTGACCATGATGGTCGTGATGCCGAGCCGTTGCTGCAGCAGCCGGATCTCGATCTGCATCGCTTCGCGCAGCTTCGCGTCCAGTGCCGACAGCGGCTCGTCGAGCAGCAGCAGGCGCGGCGACGATGCGATCGCGCGCGCAATCGCGACGCGCTGGCGCTGCCCGCCCGACAATTGCGTGACGAGCCGGTCGGCCATGTGCGGAAGCTGGATCAGCTCCAGCAGCTCGGCGACGCGCCGCGCTTGCGCGGCCTTCGCCGTCTTGCGCAGCCGCAGCGGGTACGCGACGTTCTGCGCGACGGTCATGTGCGGAAACAGCGCGAGCGACTGGAACACCATGCCGAAGTCGCGCCGGTTGGCGGGCACGTGCGTGAGGTCGCGGCCGGCGAACGTCAGGGTGCCGGAGGTCGGCGTTTCGAGGCCGGCGATGATCCGCATCAGCGTGGTCTTGCCGCAACCGGACGGGCCGAGAAAGCAGACGAGCTTGCCGTCCGGCACCGACAGGTCGACGTGATCGACCGCATACGCGTGATGGAAGCGCTTCGTCACGTCCTGGAGGATGAGCTGGGTCATGAGGGTTCCTTGCACGGGCGAGGGGGAGGGCCAGGCGGTGCGCGCGTCAGAGCGCGACGCCCTTGTCGCCGACGAGTTTTTCGAGCATCCAGATCAGCGCGAAGTCGATCGCGACCGTGAACACGGCGAAGCAGAACACGGTCGGGTCGAGCGACGACACGGTGCGGCTGTAGAGCCAGACCGGCAGGGTCATCGTGTCGATGCTGTACAGGAAGAACGTCACCGTGAATTCGTTGAACGACACGATAAACGCGAACAGCATCCCGGCGAGAATGCCGGGCCGCATCAGCGGCAGCACGACGTCGACGAGCGCGCGGCGCGGGCTCGCGCCCATCAGGCACGCGGCTTCCTCGAAGTCCGGACCGATCGACGCGACCGAGGCCGCGCAGTTCTTCACGGTGAACGGCAGCGTCAGGATCACGTGCGCGACGACGAGCCGCACGATGCCGAGCTCGACCGGCAGCGCGTTGAACACGATCAGCAGTGCGAGGCCGAGCATCACGAGCGGATAGACGATCGGCAACGCGACGAGCTGCTCGACGAGCGCCTTGCCGCGGAAGCGGCAGCGCGACAGCGCGTAGGCCGCGGGTACCGACACGGCGGTCGCGATCAGCATCGTCGCGACCGCGACGACGAGGCTCGTGGTCAACGCGGCGCCCATCGACTGCGCGCTGCCCGCATCGGACGAAACGAACGTCTGCCACGCGGCGTGATACCAGCGCAGGCTGAAATCGCGCGGCGGGAATTCGAGCGTGCCCGAGGCGCCGAACGACATCGTGATCATCGTCAGGATAGGGAGCGCGGCGACGAACAGCACGAGCGTCGCGAGCGCACCGGTCACGCGTCCGAGGCGGCCGGGCAGCGGCGCGCGCAGGAGCAGGGCATTCATCGGTTCACCTCGCCGGCACGTTGCAGGGTGCGCACGAGGCGCTGGGAAACCGCCATCACCACGAGCGTCGCAGCCATCAGCACGATGCCCGATGCAGATGCCGCGGGCCAGTTGAGCAACGGTGCGACCTGGTCGTGCACGAGCACCGCGAGCATCGGCACGCGGCGGCCGCCGAGCAGCAGCGGCACCGCGAAGGCGCTGGCGTTGTACGCGAACACGAGCAGCGCGCCGGACACGAGGCCGGGCATCGCAAGCGGCAGCGTCACGTGCCGCAGCGTCTGCCAGCGGCTCGCGCCGAGCGTCGCGGCGGCTTCGTCGTACGCGCGGGAAACCGCACGCAGCGCGCTCGACAGGGGCAGCACCGCGAGCGGGAACGCAGTCTGGATCAGCCCCAACAGCACGCCGTGTTCGCGATACAGCAGTTGCAGAGGCCGCTCGATTGCACCGGTGCCGAGCAGCGCGCGGTTGAGCATCCCGGCCGGGCCGAGCATCACGAGCCAGCCATAGCCTTGCAGCAGCAGGTTCACGAGCAACGGCAGCAGCACGCCGGCGAGCATCAGGCGGCGCGCGAGGCGCGATTCGGTGCGCGCCATCGCGAGCGCAACCGGAATCGCGAGCAGCACCGCGCACACCATGCTCTGGAACGCGAGGCGCAGCGTGAGCCACAGCGACTTCGTGAAGTACGGGTCCGCGAGGTCGACGTAGTTCTGCAGCGTGAAGGTCCGCCATTCGTCGCCGGATACGCCGACGCTCATCCGCAGCACGGTGAGCGTCGCGGCGGCGAGCACCGCGAGGAACGCCAGGATCGGCGCGAGCAGCAGCCACGGCGGCACGCCGGGCCGCCCGGCCTCGGCGCTGGCGGCGGCACCGGCCGATGCGGCGGCGGCCGGAACCGCGTCGCGGGAGGAGGACAGGGAGGCCATGTCGTTATGCCGAGAAGAGGCCCGTATAGCGCTTGATCCACGCGGGCTGGACGGCCGCGAGTGCCTTGTCGTCGTGCAGCACGGCCTTTTCCGCGATCTGCTGCGGCGAAGGCACGAACGCACGGCTTTCCGCCGGAATCACGGCCTTCGCGTTCACGGGACCGTTCAGCACGTCGGCCGCCATCCGGCCCTGGACGCCCGCGTCGAGCGAATGGTTGATGAACGCGTGGATGAGATCGAGATCGGCCGGGTGGGCCTTCGGGATCACCGTGAACATCAGTTGCGTCGCGAAGCCTTCCTTCATTCCGTACGTCACGCCCATCTTGTAGTCGGGCTTGCGGATCTGGTCAGGGAAGAACGCCGGCGAGTAGATGCCGCCGATGTCGAGCGAGCCGGTGCGGAACAGGTCGGCGACCTGGTTCGGGTTTTCGCCGAGCGTCATCACGCGATCCTTGAGCTGCGCGAGCTTGCGGAAGCCGGGATCGATGTTCTGCTGCGAACCGCCGGACAGCTTCGCGGCGATGATCGCGAGGTCGACCGCTTCGGCCCACTCCGGCGGCGGCAGGAACAGTCGGCCCGCATACTTCGGATCCCACAGTGCCTCGTAGCTCGACGGCGCGCTCTTCACGGTGGCCGTGTTGTAGATCAATCCGTCCGACCAAAGCAGGTAGCCGATGCCGAAGCCGTTCGCGCCCGTGCGGTATTGCGGCGCGACGTCCTTCAGGTTCGGCAGGCGGTTCAGATCGGGCTTCGCGAGCAGGCCCGCATCGGCAAGACCGGCCGCGCCGACGCCGGCCAGCGTGATCACGTCATAGGTCGGCCGCTCGCCCGCGGCCTTGACCTTCGCAACCATCCCCGACGTGCCGTCCGCGCGGTCGGCGATCACGCGTGCGCCCGTCAGCTTGCTGAAGGTTTCCGCAATGTTGCGCAGTGCGGCCGCGCCGGTATCGTCGGACCAGGTGAGCAGGCGCAGCGTCTTGCCGGAAAAGCTGCCGGACTGTGCCTTCGCAGTACTGATGAACGGCATCGGAAGGGCGGATGCAGCGAGCGCCGTGCCGAGGGTTTTGATCGCCTGCCGTCTTCCCGCCTTGAAGTGTTGCATGGCCTTCTCCTGTTGAACGATGCCGTGTGGTTGGCTACCCGGCGCCGAATCGCGGCGCGGGGTGTGAATGAACTGTAGGGAGGTCAAATTTCCGCAACAAACGAAATATCCGCATGCGCGGCATGACATAAACGCATGGGCCGGCCGCGTCAGCGGGCCGGCAGCATGACCTGCTTGATTTCCTGAAATGCGGCCAGCCCGAACGGGCCGAGCTCGCGCCCGACGCTGCTGCGCTTGTAGCCGCCCCATGAGGTTTGCGGATAGATCACTTGCGGCGTGTTGATCCAGACGACGCCCGCCTCGAGCGCATCGGCGACCCGCTTGCCGCGGGCCGCGTCCTGCGTGACGACGGTTGCGACGAGCCCGTATTCGGTATCGTTCGCGGCCGCGATCGCGTCGTCCTCGGTGTCGAACGCGCGCACGCACAGCACCGGCCCGAAGATCTCGTCTCGCCATAGCGCGCAGTCGGCCGGCACGTCGGCGAACAACGCAGGCCGGATGAAGTAGCCGGGGCCGGCGAGCGCATCGCCGCCCGTTACGAGCCGCGCGCCGTCGGTCTGAGCTTGTGCGATATGGCGCTTCACGCGTTCGTATTGCGCGCGGCTCGTGAGCGGGCCCATCTGTACGCCCGGTGCGAACGGCGGGCCGACGACGGTTGCGTCGATCCGCCGCGCGAGGCGCGCGATCAGCTCATCGGCGAGCGGCGCGGCGACGAGCACGCGCGAGGTTGCCGAACACATCTGCCCCGCGTTGAACAGGCCGCCGCCCGCGATCAGTTCGACCGCGTGATCGAGGTCGGCATCGTCGAACACAATGATCGACGACTTGCCGCCGAGTTCGAGGCCGACGCCCTTGATCGTGTCCGCGGCCGTCTTCATCACTTGTGCGCCGACCGCCGTGCTGCCGGTAAACGACACCTTCGCGACGAGCGGATGGGCGCACAGCCGGGCGCCGACGTCGTGACCGGTGCCCGTCACGACGTTCAGCACGCCGGGCGGCAGGCCGGCTTCGGCAACGATCGCGGCGAGTTCGAGTTCGGGCAGCGGCGTGATTTCGGACGGCTTCAGCACGACGGTGCAACCGGCCGCCAGCGCGGGCGCGAGCTTCCAGGCGGTCGTGACCATCGGGAAGTTCCACGGCACGATCAGCGCGGCGACGCCGGCCGGCTCGCGCCGGATCCAGGCGCGATGGTCGTCGCCGGGCAGCGCGACCTCGGCTTCGCAGTCGGTGTCGAGCGTGTCCGCGAGGCCCGCGTAGTAGTCGAAGGTGGCGATCACGTCCGCGACGTCGATCTCGGCTTCGGCGAACGGCTTGCCGTTGTTGAGCGACTGCAGGGTCGCGAGCCGGACGCGGCGTGCGTCGACGCCGCGCGCGATCGCCCGGAGCAGGGCCGCGCGCGTGGCACCGGTCGTGCGTTTCCAGCCGGGAAACGCGCGCGATGCCGCTTGCACGGCGTGCTCGACCTCCGCATCGCCGCCCGCGCTGACGGCGGCGAGGACCGCTTCGGTCGACGGGTCGATGACGGGCAGCGTCGCGCCGCTGACGCTCGTGCACCACGTCCCGTCGATGAAGTGGCGCGTGTGCAGCGGCGGATCGAACGCGCGTTCGGGTGTCGTGCTCATCGCTGCACCCGATCGAACCAGGTCGTCTCGTCGATTTCGATCACGGTCGGAATCGTGCGTACCGCGGCATCGCGCAGTGCTTCGGCAAGTGTGTCGGGCGTCGCGGCAGCTTGCGCCGCGCAGCCGAAGCCGCGCGCGAGTGCCTGGAAATCGGGCGTGTACGGATCGACGCCGACCGGCGTGATGTCGCGCGCAACCATGTATTTGCGGATCTCGCCGTAGCCGCGGTTGTTCCAGACGATCACGATCACCGGCACGCGGGCCTCGACCGCGCTCGCGAGTTCCGGCAGCGTGAACTGCAGGCCGCCGTCGCCGATCAGGCACACGACCGGCCGCGCCGGTGCGGCGAGCTTCGCGCCGATCGCCGCCGGCAACCCGTAGCCGAGCGTGCCGTAGCCGGTCGACGAGTTGAACCAGCTGCGCGGTGCCGGCGCATCGTGCGTGAAATTGCCGACATAGACCGGACTCGTCGAATCGCCGGCGATGATCGCGCCGGGCAGCGCCGCGACGACGGTGTCGATCAGCTGCGCCTGCGCACGTGCGGCGTCGTCGTGACCGGACGCGACCGCGTCGCGCACGGCGGCCACCCGCGACGCACCCCAGCCGGGCTCGGGTGTCGGCGCCGGTCTTTCGTGCAGGCGGGTCGACAGTGCGCCGAGCGCCAGCCGCGCATCGCCGGCGATGGCGATCTCCGCGCGGGCATTGCGCATCAGCTGTTGCGCGTCGATGTCGATGCGGATCAGGCGGCCGTCGATCGTGAAGCCGCCGTCGAACGTGACGTCGTAATCGGTTTCGCCGAGTTCGGTGCCGACGGCGAGCACCACGTCGGCATCGCGGATCGCCGCACGGGTGGCCGGCAGCGACTGGGTGGAACCGATCAGCAGCGGGTGACCGGCCGGCAGCAGGCCCTTCGCGTTGATCGTCAGCGCGACCGGTGCGTGCAGGCGCTCGGCGAGTTCACGCAGTTCCGCCGCCGCCTGGATCGTGCCGCCGCCGGCCAGGATCAGCGGCCGGCGCGCGTGCGCGAGCAGGTCGGCCGCCGCGCCGATCGCGTTCGCATCCGGCGCGGGGCGCGCGGGCAGGGCAAGCGGCGCGGTCGGCAGTGCGGGCGCCGGCATCACGATCACGTCGAGCGGAATCTCGATATGCACGGGCCGCGGCCGTGCGCTTTCGAACACCGCGAAGGCGCGCGCGAGCACCTGCGGCAGGTCGGCCGCATCCAGCAGCGTGTGCGAGAACGCGGTCAGTCCCGCGAACACGTCGCGCTGCGACGGCAGCTCGTGCAGGTGACCGTCGCCGCTGCCGAGCTCGCGCCGCGCGTTGACGCTCGAAATCACCAGCATCGGGATCGAGTCGGCGTAGGCCTGGGCCATCGCGGTCGCGATGTTGGTCATGCCCGGCCCGGTGATGATGAAGCAGACGCCCGGCCGCCCGGTGACGCGCGCATAGCCGTCGGCCATGAAGCCGGCCCCTTGTTCGTGGCGCGGCGTCACATGGCGGATCGACGAGGCGGCGAGACCGCGATAGAGCTCGACGGTATGCACGCCGGGAATGCCGAACACGCATTCGACACCCTGGCGTTCGAGCAGGTCGACGAGCGCTTCGCCGCAGGTGCGTGGGCGGACATGGAACGATGCTGCCGTGGCCGCGCGGGCGTCGGCGATGCAGGAGACGAGGGCTGGATGGCTCATGGGTCGTGATGTGCCGGTTGGGAGGGTGAGTGGCCCGTACCGCAAACGAAGGGGCATGAAGCCGATTGTCGATGCCGATCGGCGCTGCCAACAATCGATTAGTTCTCATGCGGCGCATGTGTGCCGCGCATGGCGATGTCGATTCGCGCCGTGGCGATTGCCGGTCGTCATGACAACGGTCTGACGTTTCCGTCCTCACCCGCCGACGAGCGCGACCGTGATCGAATCCGGAATTTGTCTAGTCATCCTTGAGATTGAATCGTGCCGCCTGCACCAACTGCGTGCCTGAATTCACCGCAACGAGGCACGTCGGAGCCCTGAAATTAGGGGATTTCCCGCGTTTCGCCGGTTTTTTTTGATCGCTGCTTGTCGCGCCGTTTTTCTTCTTGCATGCTTGTATAGACAAATTCCTGAGGCGGCTTGCTGCACCGAAGGGATGGCGAACCTCAACGCAAGGAGAACTCTCGTGAACGGCAAGCGCATCAAGTGGGCAATCAGGACGATCGGCGTCATCGCGGCTGCAGCGGCAACGCTCGCCGCACCGGTACAGGCGAAGGAATGGAAGACGGTCACGGTCGCGCTCGAAGGCGGCTACGCGCCGTGGAACCTCACGCTGCCGGGCGGCAAGCTGGGCGGTTTCGAGCCGGAACTCCTCGCCAACGTGTGCGAACGGATCAAGGTGCAGTGCAACATGGTCGCGCAGGACTGGGACGGGATGATTCCCGGCCTGCAGGCCGGCAAGTTCGATATCCTGATGGATGCGATTTCCATCACGCCGGAGCGCGAGAAGATCCTGCTGTTCTCGCGTCCGTATGCGGCGACGCCGGCGACGTTCGCCGTCACCGATACGAAGATCCTGCCGAAGGCCGCGGCCGGCGCGCCGATCGTCAAGCTGACGGGCGACGCGAACGCCGACAAGCCCACCGTCGACACACTGCGCAAGCAGCTGAAGGGCAAGACGATCGGCATCCAGTCGGGCACCGTCTATACGAAGTTCATCAACGACAGCTTCAAGGACATCGCATCGATTCGCGTGTACAAGACTTCGCCCGAGCGCGATCTCGACCTCGTCGCCGGGCGTATCGATGCGTCGTTCGACGACGTCACGTACTACGCGGCGAACAACACGAAGAAGGACACCGCGTCGATCGTGCTCGCGGGGCCGAAGCTCGGCGGGCCGATCTGGGGGCCGGGCGAAGGGCTCGCGTTCCGCAAGCAGGATGCCGACCTGAAGACGAAGTTCGATACGGCAATCGGCGCGGCACTCGCGGACGGCACGGTGAAGAAGCTGGCCGACAAGTGGTTCAAGACCGACGTCACGCCGTAAGCGCGGGTTCTGCCGCCGCCGCGTAAGCGGCTCGCACGACGCGCGGCGGCACGCATCCTGCCGATTCACTCAACGCTTGCCGGGAGGCACGCATGGCGATTCTCGAAATGCTCGGCTTCGGAACCGAAGGCTGGGGCGGTGTGCTGCTGCTCGCCGCATTGATGACGGTCGCGCTGACGCTCGCCGCGCTGGCCGTCGGCGCCGTGATCGGCACGGCGATCGCGGCCGCGAAGCTGTCGCGCTACCGCAGCGCCCGCCTGCTCGGCGATCTGTACACGACCGTGTTCCGCGGCGTGCCCGAACTGCTCGTCATCTATCTGTTCTACTTCGGCGGCTCGACGCTCGTCACGGCCGTCGGCCAGTGGTTCGGCGCGGAAGGCTTCATCGGCGTGCCGCCGTTCGTGATCGGTGCGCTCGCGGTCGGCATGATCTCCGGCGCGTACCAGGCGGAGGTGTATCGCGCGGCGGTGCTCGCGGTGTCGAAGTGCGAGCTCGAAGCGGCGCGCTCGATCGGCATGCCGGGCAGCATGGTGCTGCGCCGCATCCTGGTTCCGCAGGTGCTGCGCTTCGCGCTGCCCGGGATCGGCAACGTGTGGCAACTGAGCCTGAAGGACTCGGCACTGATCTCGGTCACCGGGCTCGCCGAACTGCTGCGCACGAGCCAGATCGCCGCGAATTCGACCCACCAGTATTTCGTGTTCTTCGTCGCGGGCGGCGCGTTGTATCTGCTGATGACGGTCTTGTCGAACCGCGTGTTCAACCGCGCCGAGGCGATCGTCGGCCGATCGTTCCGCCGCAATTTCGCGCGCAACTGACGGAGAACCCGCATGTCCATCGATTTCGCTTTTCTCGTCGACACGCTGCGCCAGCTCCTCGCGGCCGTGCCGACCACGCTCGGCCTGTTCTTCGCATCGCTCGTGCTCGGCGGCCTGCTGTCGCTCGTGATCGTCGCGATGCGCGTGTCGCCGCGCTGGCTGCCGAATCGCTTCGCGCGCGCCTACATCCTCGTGTTTCGCGGCTCGCCGCTGCTGATCCAGATGTTCCTCGTGTATTACGGGCTCGGCCAGTTCGGCGCGATCCGCGAGAGCTTCATGTGGCCGCTGCTGCGCGAGCCGTACGTGTGCGCGGTGCTCTCGCTCGCGCTGTGCACGGCGGGCTACACGGCCGAGATTCTGCGTGGCGGGCTGATGGCGGTGCCGGTCGGGCAGATCGAGGCTGGCTATTCGATCGGTCTGTCGGGCTTCGCGCTGCTGCGACGCGTGATCGGCCCGATCGCGTTGCGCCAATGCCTGCCCGCGTATTCGACCGAAGCCGTGCTGCTCGTCAAGTCGACCGCGCTGGCCAGCCTCGTCACCGTATGGGAAGTCACGGGCGTCGCGCAGCAGATCATCCAGCAAACCTATCGGACGACCGAGGTGTTCGTCTGCGCGGCCGTCATCTATCTCGGCCTGAACTTCATCGTCGTGCGCGTGCTCGGCGCGCTCGAATGGCGGCTCTCCGCGCACCTGCGTGCGCCGAAGCCGTCCGGTGCGCCCGCCGCGGCGGCGCGCAATGCTCAACGCGTCGCGCCCTGAGCGTGCCCGTCCTTACCAGGAGAACCCGATGAACACCGCTGCTCCCGTTGCGCTGTCGGTCAAGAACATTCACAAGTCGTTCGGCGATCACCATGTGCTGAAGGGCATTTCGCTCGACGCGTACGAGGGCGACGTCATCTCGATCCTCGGCGCGAGCGGCTCGGGCAAGAGCACGTTCCTGCGCTGCCTGAACCTGCTCGAGACGCCCGACGACGGCTCCGTCGCGCTCGCCGGCGAGGCGCTGGCGATGAAGCGCGCGCGCGACGGCAAGCTGCATCCGAGCGACCGGCGCCAGGTCGACCGGATCCGCTCGCAGCTCGGGATGGTGTTCCAGAACTTCAACCTGTGGTCGCACATGACGGTGCTCGATAATCTCGTCGAGGGGCCGCTGCGCGTGCAGAAGCGCAGCCGCGCGGAAGCGGTCGAGGAGGCCGAGGCGCTGCTCGCGCGCGTCGGCCTCGCCGACAAGCGCGGCTACTATCCGGCCCATCTGTCGGGCGGCCAGCAGCAGCGCGTCGCGATCGCCCGCGCGCTCGCGATGCATCCGAAGGTGATGCTGTTCGACGAACCGACGTCCGCGCTCGACCCGGAGCTGGTCGGCGAGGTGCTGCGCGTGATGCGCTCGCTCGCGGAAGAAGGGCGCACGATGCTGGTCGTCACGCATGAGATGGGCTTTGCGCGGCACGTGTCGAATCGCGTGATGTTCCTGCATCAGGGCGAAGTCGATACCGACGGCACACCCGACGAAGTATTCGGCGGCCAGACCTCCGAGCGCTTCCGGCAATTCGTGTCGAGCCACCACGACCGCACCACGAACTGAGGCTGCGATGACCGTATTCCGTAGGGCTCAGCCACTCGATTGGCGACAGGTGGCGGCGGTGGCGGCCGGCGAGCCGCTGGCGCTGGCGGACGACGCGCGCACGCGTGTCGTGGCCGCTCGCGAACTCGTCGACGAGATCGTCGCGCGCGGGATTCGCGCGTACGGCGTCAATACCGGCGTCGGCGCGCTGTGCAACGTGATCGTGTCGCCGGCACAGCAGAGCGCGCTGTCGCGCAACATCCTGATGAGCCACGCGGTCGGCGTCGGCATGCCGCTCGGCGCGGCCGAGACGCGCGCGATCATCGCGGCGGCGATCAACAATTACGCGCACGGACATTCGGGCGTCCGTGCCGACGTCGTCGACCAGCTCGTCGCGCTGCTCGACCACGATTGCCTGCCGGAGGTGCCGGCGCACGGCTCGGTCGGCTATCTGACCCACATGGCGCACGTCGCGCTCGTCTGCATCGGGCATGGCCATGCGCGCCATCGCGGCGAACGCATTCGCGGCGACGAGGCACTGCGGCGCATCGGCCGCGAACCGCTCGAGCTCGGCGCGAAGGAAGGGTTGAGCCTCGTCAACGGCACGCCGTGCGTGACGGGGCTCGCCGCGCTCGCACTCGCCCGCGCGGAACGGCTGCTCGATTGGGCCGACTGGATCGCGGCGGCCAGCTTCGAGAATCTTGGCGGGCAACTCGCCGCGTTCGACCCGGCGCCGCTCGCGCTGCGGATTTCGCCCGGTATCGGGCACGTCGGTGCGCGCTTGCGGACGATGCTCGCCGACAGCCCGATGCTTGCCGCGGCGAACGGTCGGCATACGCAGGATCCGCTCAGCCTGCGCACGATTCCCCATGTGCATGGCGCGGCCCGCGACGTGTTCGCGGCCACGGCGGAAGTCGTCGATCGCGAGCTCGCATCGGTCACCGACAATCCGATCGTGGCCGGCACGCGCGACGCGCCGACCGTTCATTCGCAGGCGCACGCGGTCGGCGCGGGCATCGCGCTGGCGATGGACAGCCTCGCGGCCGCGATGGCGCAGGTCGCCGCGATCGCCGAGCGGCGGCTCGACCGTCTCGTCAATCCGCTCGTGAGCGGGCTGCCCGCGTTTCTCGCGGCGCCGGGCGGCACGTGTTCGGGGTTCATGATAGCGCAGTACACGGCGGTCGCGCTGGTCGCGCAGAACCAGCGGCTCGCGGCGCCCGCGAGCCTCGACGGCGGCATCACGTCGGGGCTGCAGGAAGATCACCTGTGCCACGCGACGCCGGCCGCGCTGAAGGCGCTCGACATCATCGAGAATGCAACGCGGGTGCTCGCGATCGAGCTGCTTGCCGCCGCGCAGGCCTACGATCTGCAAGCGAACGAAGCGCGCAGCGCCGCATCGACCGACGCGCTGCGGCGGCATGTCCGCGAACGCGTGCCGGTGTATCGCGACGACCGGCCGCTGGCCGACGACATCGCGGTCGCGTCCGGCATCGTCGCGGGCGAACCGCCGCCATTGCAGTGACGACGGGCGGCTCATCCATCATTCATTCGGTCGAGGGTGCATGAACGAAACGGAACGACGACCTTTCGCACGGCCGGCCGCGGCATCGGGCGATGCCGTGCCGGCGCGCGCACTGCCGGCCTATCAACAGATCAAGCGCTACGTCGTCGAGCGGATCGCGAAGGGCGACTGGAAGCCGGGCGGCGCCATCCCGACCGAGGCCGAGCTGGTCAAGGAATTCGGCGTCGCGCGGATGACGGTGTCGCGCGCGCTGCGCGAGCTGACGGCCGAGCGCGTGCTGACCCGCATCCAGGGTGCCGGCACGTTCGTCGAGCGCCGGCATTACGAATCGACGGTGCTGGAGATCCGCAACATCGCCGACGAGATTGCCGAGCGCGGTCATCGGCACAGTGCCCGCGTGTTGCTGATCGAGCGCAGCGTCGACGCGGAAGCGATCGAAGCGCTCGGTCTTCGTTCCGGGCCGGTGTTTCATTCGCGCATCGTGCATTTCGAGGAAGACGAGCCGATCCAGTTCGAGGATCGCTACGTCAATCCGGCGTTGTTTCCCGCCTATCTGGAGCAGGATTTCTCGATCGAGACGCCGAACCACTACATGGTGCGGCTCGCGCCGATCCAGCGCGCGGAATTCCGGATCTATGCGGAGAAACCCAATGCGCAGGTGCGCCGGCATCTCGTGATGGAAATCGGCGAACCGTGCCTGGTGCTGAGACGTCGCACCTGGGTTGGCGAGCACGTCGCCACGTCGGTCCGGCTGTGGCATCCGGCGTCGCGGTTTCATCTGGCGGGGAAGATGTAGCACGGGATGCAGCACAGGCGAACGGGAAGGCCGTGGTGCGCATCGATGCATGCATCTTTTCGCAATGGCGCCTTCCCGCGTGCGCCGCGCATCAGCGATTGAGTTCCTCGAGCCGCATACCGTTGGTGCGCGGGCCGAACACGCCGATCACCAGCGCCACCAGCAGCATGAAGATCGTGATCCCGGTGAACACGCCGGGCACGCCGAAGTCCTTCAGCAGCGCGGCGATGACGAAGCCCGACGTCATCGCGCCGACGCGGCTCGCCGAATACACGATGCCGCTCGCACGGGAGCGCACTTCGGTCGGGAACAGCTCGCACTGGTAGGCGTGAAACGACACGGAGATCGTCTGCCCGGCGAGGCTGATCAGCACGCCGAGCACGATGAGCGGCACCACGGCCTTCATCTGGCCGAACGCGAGCCCGCAGACGATCACGGCGAGCGCACCGCCGACGATCAGATGCTTGCGCTGGACGCGGTCCGCATAGAGGATCGCGAGCAGCGGCCCCGCCGGCATCGCGAACGCGATGATGAACGCGTACAGCAGGCTCTTCGTAACGGTGATGCCCTGGCCGATCAAGAGCGTCGGAACCCAGTTCGCGAATCCGTAGTAGCCGATCGCCTGGCAGAAGTTGAACGCGATCAGCATCAGCAGGCGCGAACGATAGGGCGCGCGCCAGAGCGTCGCGAAGGCCGCGCGCGGCACGTCGGGCGGCGCGACCGCATCGACCACCGGCGGCAGAGGTGCGCCCGACTGGCGCGCGACGATCGCTTCCATCTCGCTGACGATCCGCTCGCTCTTCTCGATGTCGCCGCGTGCAGCCAACCAGCGCGGGCTTTCCGGCACCGCGCGGCGAATGAACCAGACGATCACGGCGCCGGCCGAACCGGCCAGCACGACGATGCGCCAGCCGTCGAGCCCGAACACCGTCTGCGGCACGAGCCACCACGACAGGAGCGCGGCAACCGGTGCGGCCGCGAACATCACGACCTGGTTGAACGCCATCGCGCGGCCGCGCATGTGTTGCGGCACCAGCTCGGTCACGTAGGTATCGATCGTGATGATTTCCAGGCCGACGCCGATGCCGGTGATGAAGCGCCACAGCAGCACGCCGTCCGGCGTCGTCTGGAACGCCATGATGGCCGAGCCGACCGAGTACCACAGCAGCGAGAACGTGAACACGGCGCGGCGTCCGTAGCGGTCGGGCATCCAGCCGCAGCCGAACGTGCCGACGAACAGCCCGGCGAACGTTGCCGCGATGAAGGCGGCGATCCCGGTGAAGCCGAAGAACGCTTGCGTGGTGGTCTGCAGCAGCCCGCTCTTCGTCATGCCCGGCGCGATATAGCCGGTGAAGATCAGGTCATAGACCTCGAAGAAGCCGCCGAGCGAGATGAGCAGCACGAGCATCCACAGATGCCGGGTGGCCGGAAGCCGGTCCATGCGCGCGGAGATTGCGGCGCCAACGTTGACGCCGGCGCGGGCAGCGGGCGTGTCGAGCGCGGCGCTGCGCGCGGTGAGGGTCTGCTGCATGTCTGTCTCCTGACATTTTGCATCGGCGGCGTTTTTTATCGATGTGCCGGCCGTGACGAAGGTAGATGCGCGCACGTCGCTCGTGCGCCGGTTCGGCTGCTCGCTACGGTGGGCCGAGCGCGTGCGAAAGCACGCTCATGCGATCGCCCTGCGCTTCAGGCGCGACAGCACCTCCTGCGTATGCTCGCCGACGCGTGCGAGCGCCTGGCGCACGCCGGGGCGCCGTCCGCCCATCGTGATCGGCAGCAACACGACCTCGGTCGTGCCGCCGTCGTCGGTCTGCATCGGCACCAGGCCGCCGCTCGCCTTCAGATGCGGGTCGTCGAGCAGTTGCTCCGGACGCGCGATCGGTGCGTACGGAATGCCGGCCGCTTCGAGCCTCGCCGACAGTTCGTCAGCGCGATGGTGTTTCAGGATCGCGCCGAGCCGCTCAAGCAACTGCGGACGCACCGCGACGCGCGACGCGTTGGTCGCGAAGTCCGGTTCGGCCGCGAGTTCGGGGCAATCGAGCACGTCGCACAGCGTGATGAACTGCTTGTCGCTCACCGCGCCGATGAAAAGCTGTTCGCCGTCGGCCAGCGTGAACACGTCGTAGACGCTCCACGCCGACACGCGCGCGGGCATCGGCGGCGGCGCCTCACCGGTCATCGCGTACTGCTGCATGTGTTGCGCGCACAAAAACACGCAGTTCTCGAACAGCGCGCTCTGGACTTCCTGGCCGAGACCCGTACGTTCGCGCTCGCGCAGCGCGGCGAGCACGCCGATCGCGCCGAACATGCCGCCCATGATGTCGTTGACCGACGTGCCGGCGCGCAGCGGACGGCCGACCGGCCCCGTCATGTACGACAGCCCGCCCATCATCTGCACCACTTCGTCGAGCGCGAGGCGCTTGTCGTACGGGCCGGGCAGGAAGCCCTTGTGCGATACGTAGACGAGTTTCGGGTACTGCTTCGACAGCGTCGCGTAGTCGAGGCCGAGCTTCGTCATCAGGCCGGGGCGGAAATTTTCGAGCATCACGTCGCAGGTGCCGATCAGTTCGACCGCCGCTTCGTTGCCTTCCGGCGAATTGATGTCGAGCACGACGCTCTTCTTGTTGCGATTGAACGACCGGAAGAAGCCGATGCCGAGGCCGGGCAGGTTGCGGGTCTTGTCGCCGCCCGGCGGTTCGATCTTGATCACTTCGGCGCCGAGATCGGCGAGGATCATCCCGCAGATCGGCCCCATCACCATGTGCGTGAATTCGATGACGCGAACGCCGTCGAGAGGGAGTCGGGTGTCGTGGTTCATGATCGTCTCAGTCGGTCGTGACAGTCGCGGCGGCGTGGGTGTTGGGCAGGCCGGCACGCCAGAGCGCACCGTGCAGCGTCTCGCCGTCGAGCCAGCCGGCCACCTTCGCGCGCAATTCGAGCAGCGCGGCGATGTCGATGCCGGTTTCGATGCCCATGTCGGCGAGCATGAATGCCAGGTCTTCGCTCGATGCGTTGCCGCTCGCGCCTGGCGCATGCGGACAGCCGCCGATACCGGCCAGCGTCGCGTCGAAGCGCGTGACGCCCGCTTCGAGCGCCGCATAGACGTTCGCGAGCGCGAGCCCGCGCGTGTCGTGAAAATGACCGCACCAGAAGCGCGTGCCGGCGATCTCGAGCGCCTTGTCGAACAATTCGCGCACGGCGGCCGGGCCCGCATAGCCGACGGTATCGGCGAGGCTCACGCGATCGGCGCCCGCATCGAGCAGCGCCTGCATGCAGCGCAGCACCTCCGACGGCTCGACGCGGCCCTGGATCGTGCAGCCGAACGCGGTGCCGATCCCGCCTTCGATCAGCGCTTTCGACCCGGCCGCGTCGCGCGCGGCGCGAATGCGGGCGACTTCGGCGACGACTTCGTCGGGCGTCTTGCGCAGGTTCGCGAGACTGTGTGCGCGGCTCGCCGACAGCGGCACGAGGATCAGGTCGGCACCCATCTCAAGCGCGCGCTCGGCGCCCTTCAGATTCGGTACCAGCACCGAAACGCGCAGGCCGGGCAGCGTCTTCGCGTACGTGACCAGTTCGGCCGTATCGGCGAGTTGCGGCAGCAGCCGCGCCGGCACGAACGAGCCGACCTCGATCTCGCGCTGGCCGGCGGCGTGCGCGTCGCGGATCCATTCGAGCTTGCGTTCCGTCGGAACAATGCGCTGGATGCTTTGCAGTCCGTCGCGCAAGCCGACTTCGCGAACGACCACGTGCTGGGGGAACGAGGGCAAGGGGCTGTCTCCATGTGCTTGGCCGGTCGTGGATGCGCCGGCGTTGTGCTAACTTTAGACATTCCTGTTGAACATTAAAGCGGTATTTCGGAACCGTCATGCTTCCGAACCGGAATGTCTAAGCCTGGAGACGGCGAATGCGCGACATCGACCTGAAGACGCTGCGGTTGCTGGTGGCCGTATGCGATCACCGCAACATCGCGCGGGCAGCGGAGGAAGCGCATATCGAACCGTCCGCCATCAGCAAGCGCATCGCGCAACTCGAGAGCGATCTCGGCGTGCCGCTGCTCACGCGTTCGCGACGCGGCGTCGAACCGACGGCCGCCTGCAATGCGCTGCTCGAGCATGCGCGCAGCATGCTGTTCACGATGGAGCGCATCGCGAGCGACATCGCCGCGTTCGGCGGCGGGCTGAAGGGGCACGTCAGCATTTGCGCGTCTGCTTCCGCGATCGCGGAAGCGTTGCTCGACGACATTTCATCGTTCATGCGCGAGCCGGCCAACGAGAACATCCGCGTCGACGTGGAAGAGCGGCTGTCGTCCGAGCTCGTGCGGCAGTTGCGCGAAGGCGCGGCGAGCGTGGGCGTGTGCTGGGACAGCGTCGACCTGCAGGGCTTGCAGCACCGGCCGTATCGACAGGATCGGCTGGCGCTGGCCGTGCATCGCGATCATCCGCTCGCGAACGAGGCATCGTTGCGCTTCGAGCAGACGCTCGGCTACGAGCACGTCGGCCTGCTGCCGTCGACGGCCGTGCACACGATGCTGCAGCGCGCGGCGGCCGGCGCGGGCAAGACGGTGTCGTACCGCGTGATCGTGTCGAGTTTCGATGCCGCGTTTCGCGTGGTCGCGTCGGGCCTCGGCATCAGCGTCGTGCCCGTCGAAGTGGCCGAGACGTACCGGCCGGTACTCGGCATCAAGGTAGTGCCGCTCACCGATGCGTGGGCGAAGCGCCGGTTCGTCGTGTGTTTCCGGCGCTTCGACGCGCTGCAGCCCGCCGCGCAGCGGTTGGTCGATTATCTTGCGAGCCGGGCGGAGGAGGTGGAGGAAGGAGCGTGAGAGGGCGGCAGCGGCTCCGTAGCCGACCGATGAGCATGAACGCCCCCTGCGAAACGCTCCGCGTCACGCACCGAGCAGCCCGCGCGCGGCCAGATTCGCATACAGCGCGCGCACGCCGAAGGTCCACGGCGCGATCTCGGTGCACAGCCGCACGGTGTTGACGAGTGCGCCAAGCGTGGGCGTGGAGATGGTCACGCGGTCGCCGAGGTGATGAGTGAAGCCGCCGCCCGGCGCATCGCGATCCTGGATCGGCGAGAACATCGTCCCCAGGAACAGCATGAAGCCGTCCGGGTACTGATGGTGCGTGCCGCACGTCTGCGCGACAAGGTCGGCCGGGTCCCGACTGATCTCGCGCATGTGGCTGATGCCGTCGAGGACAAAGCCGTCATCCGCGCCTTCGACGCGCAGCGATACGCTCGCGTGCCGCACGCTGTCCAGTGTGAAACCGCCGCCGAACAACCGCACGAACGGGCCGATCGCGCACGAGCCGTTGTTGTCCTTGCACTTGCCGAGCAGCAACGCCGAGCGGCCTTCGATGTCGCGCAGGTTCACGTCGTTGCCGAGCGCCGCGCCGACCGGCGTGCCGGCGCTGCTGACCGCCAGCACGATCTCCGGTTCCGGGTTGTTCCAGACCGACGCCGGCAGCAGACCGACGTCCGCGCCGAAGCCCACCGCGGACATCGGCTGCGATTTCGAGAACACCTCGGCATCGGGGCCGATGCCGACTTCCATGTATTGCGACCACGCGCCGCGGCGTTCGAGTTCCGCCTTCAGACGCATCGCGGCTTCCGAACCGGGAACGATCTTCGACAGGTCGGTGCCGATGGTCGCGGCGATCGTTTCGCGCACGTTCCGCGCCTTGGCCGGATCGCCGCCGGCCTGTTCCTCGATCACGCGTTCGATCAGGCTGACCGCAAACGTGACGCCGCACGCCTTGATGGCCTGCACGTCGCACGGCGCGAGCAGATGCGTGGCGCCGGACGTGCCGTCGAGCGCCGCCTGCAGCAGCGGCTCGACGCGGCCCAGCGATTCGCCGGGGGCGGCACGAGCGATATCGACCGCGTCGGGGCGGTCAAACAGATCCGCGGTGGTGGGCACGACGCGCGTGATGTCGAACAGTTCGCCGCCGCGCACGGCGACGACGCTCGGGCCCGCGTGGGCGCCATCGTGCCGCCAGACGCGGCCGATCAGCAGTGCGTCGGCGAGGTCGTGCGGCAGGCAGTCGGAAACGGAGAGATTTCGCATGGTCGGCTCGGCAAGATCGTGGAGCGGTTGGGTCAGTGCGAGTGGCGCGGGTTGCCGCGCTGCTCGATCACCTTCAGGTACAGCGTGGCTGGTTCGAGACAACCGCCGGTGGACAACTGGCCGACGAACCGGCGATAGAGCTCCTGCCACGGCGTTTGCGCCTGGGGCACGGCGAAGCTTGCAGTCTCGCGGCGGCGCGCGAGTTCGTCTTCATCGACGAGCACGTCGACGCTGCGGCGATTCAGGTCGACGCGGATGCGGTCGTTCGTGCGTAGTAGCGCGAGGCCGCCGCCCACCGCGGCTTCCGGCGACACGTTCAGGATCGACGGGCTGGCCGACGTGCCGCTCTGGCGTCCGTCGCCCAGGCACGGCAGCGACGTCACGCCACGCTTCACCAGCTCGGCAGGCGGCGCCATGTTGACCACTTCCGAACTGCCCGGGTAGCCGACCGTGCCGCAGCCGCGGATCACCAGGATGCAGCGTTCGTCGATTTGCAGCGCGGGATCGTTGATGCGGGCATGGTAGTCCTCGGGGCCGTCGAACACGATCGCGCGTGCGTCGAACGTATTCTCCGCACCGGGGTCGGCGAGGTAGGTCCGGCGAAAGGCTTCCCCGACCACCGACATCTTCATGATGGCGCTGTCGAAGAAGTTGCCCGACAGCACCATGAAGCCTGCGCCATGCTTGAGCGGCTCGTCGGGCGTGCGAATCACGTCGCGATCGGCGTCCGGCGCGGCGTCGGCAATCTCGCCGATCGCGCGGCCGGACACGGTCACGCAGTCGCGCCGCAGCAGGCCGGCCGCATCGAGCTGGCGCAGCACCGCGGGCACGCCACCGGCGCGGTGGAAGCTTTCCCCGAGGTATTCGCCGGCCGGCATGCAATTGACGAGCAGCGGCACGGATTCACCCAAACGCTGCCAGTCGTCGAGACTCAGTTCGACGCCCATGTGGCGTGCAATCGCGATCAGGTGCGGAGGGCAGTTCGTCGATGCGCCGAGCGCGGACGCGACGACGATCGCGTTCTCGAATGCCGCGCGCGTCATGATCTTCGATGGGCGCACGTCTTCGCGAACCAGCGCGACCGCACGCTTGCCGGTCGCATACGCCATCTGGCCTCGCTCGCGGTACGCGGCCGGAATGCTCGCGCAGCCCGGCAGCGACATGCCGAGCGCCTCGGCCAGGCTGTTCATCGACAGCGCCGTGCCCATGGTATTGCAGTGGCCGATCGACGGCGACGAGGCCGTGGTCAGCTGCATGAAGCCCTCGTAGTCGATCTCTCCGGCGGCCAGCAAGTTGCGGGCATGCCAGATCACCGTGCCCGAACCGACACGCTTGCCCTCGTGCCAGCCGTCGAGCATCGGCCCGCCCGACAGCACGATGGCGGGCATGTCGACCGTGGCCGCGGCCATCAGGCACGCGGGCGTGGTCTTGTCGCAGCCGGTCGTGAGCACCACACCGTCCAGCGGAAAGCCGTGCAGCACTTCCACCAGGCCCAGGTATGCGAGATTGCGGTCGAGCGCGGCCGTGGGCCGGCGGCTCTGCTCGGCCAGCGGATGCACGGGGAACTCCATCGGAATACCGCCCGCGTCGCGGATGCCGGCCTTGGTGCGCTCGGCCAGTTCGATGTGATGGCGGTTGCACGGCGCGAGATCACTACCAGTCTGCGCGATGCCGATGATGGGGCGCCCGGACTGCAGTTCTTCGCGCGTCAGGCCGTAGTTCATGAAGCGCTCGACATAGAGCGCGGTCATGTCGGCATGCGCGGGATCGTCGAACCATTCCTGACTGCGCAGGCGGCGAGCGGGGTGTGACATGGCGGGCTGTCTCCGAATGGGGCCGTAGCCGTTTTTTCGTGCCGGATAGTTACCGGTAACATTCGAGCTGATGTTAGCACGGGGATTTCGCGTTGAGGAAGGGCCCGGTCGCTCAGGCGCTTTCCCGCACGACGATCGTGTAGTCGATGCGGATGCTTCGCGATTCGGCCGGTTCGCCGTCATCGCGTGCTTGCAGCGCGCCCAGCAGCGCCTCACCCGTGTGCAGGCCGATGCCGTAAGCATCGACCGAAACCGTCGTGATGGTCGGGTGGCAGCAAGTCGCCACTTCGAAGTTGCCGAAGCCGGCCACGGCGACGTCTCCCGGCACGGACAGTCCGCGCCGGTGACACTCCATGATCGCGCCGAACGCCGACATGTCGCTCACGCACATCACGGCGTCGGTGTCGGGCCACTGCTCCAGCATGGCCGCCATCGCGGGCCCGCCGTGGCTCATCGTGATCGGCGAGTCGCCCAGCCGCACGACGCGCGGCGCGCACAGTCCGAGTGCCTTGATCTCCGCCCGATATCCGTTGAGCCGGTCCAGGCCGCGGCGGTCCAGTTCGCTCGCGCCGCCGAGAAAGCCGATGCGCCGGTAACCGCGCTCGGCAAGGTGCCGCACCATCGCACGCGCGGCGCGCACGTTGGAGAAGCCCACGGCGGTATCGATCGGGCGCGTGGGCAGATCCCACATCTCGACCACAGGAATGGCCGAGCGCTCCAGCAGCTTGCGCGTCGCATCGGTGTGCTGCGCACCCGTCAACGCAATGCAGCGCGGCTGGTGGCGCAGCATCGAGCGCACCAGCCGTTCCTCGCGCTCCAGGTCATAGTCGGTATCGCCGAGCAGCAGTTGCAGGCCGTGCGGTTCGAGTGCATCGGTCAAACCCCGCACCGTGTCGGAAAAGTTCGAACTCGACAGCGACGGCACCAGCACCGCGACGAATTCCGAGCGCCCCGACGACAGTGCGCCTGCCGCGGCATCGGCCACGTAGCCCAACTGGTCGATGGCCCTGCACACCCGTTCGCGCGTGTCGGCGGCCACGCTGTGGCCGGCAAGCACACGCGATACGGTCATCTTCGATACGCCGGCCAGGCGCGCTACATCGGACATGCGGGGCGGTCCGGCGGGCCGGACGGCAGTGGGACTGGGCATCGGAATCGCGATCGGGAGAAAGCCGGGAAGGCTACATCATACCGGTGCCGGATGCCGTGCAGGCCTGCCGCCGGGCGTCCGTTGCCGCGACGTCGGCACTAGGGAAACCACGCGTGGTTCAGGCCTTGAATGCACACGTCACGGCATGCTAACTTGATTGATGTTATCGGTATCAGCGCACCGGTTGCTCCCGTCGTTCCGTCGGCGGATTTTTTTTGCCCCGGAATGTTATCGGTAACATCAGTGCATCACCGAACCCGCCGGTACGAAGAAGACCTACACGATCAGGAGACAAGACCGATGCCATCCATTACACAGACCGCTGCCGCCTCGGCCGCGGCCGATTCCTCCGAGGACGCCCTTTACCGGAAGGTCATGCGGCGCATCCTGCCATTGCTGCTGCTCTGCTACGTCGTCGCGTATCTGGACCGCGTCAACGTGGGTTTCGCCAAGCTGCAGATGCTCGACGACCTGCATCTGAGCGACGGCGTCTATGCGCTCGGCGCCAGCATTTTCTTCTGGGGCTATTTCCTGTTCGAGATGCCGAGCAACCTGCTGCTGCATCGTTACGGCGCACGCTTCTGGATCGCGCGGATCATGATCACGTGGGGCATCGTGTCGTCGTCGATGGCTTTCATCGTGCCGCTCGCGCAGTTTTTCCACGTGCAGACGTCCACCATGTTCTACACGCTGCGCTTCCTGCTCGGCCTGTGCGAAGCCGGCTTCTTCCCGGGTGTGATCCTGTACATGAATTACTGGTTTCCCGCGCGCCGCCAGAGCGTGGCCATGTCGGGCTTCCTGGTGGCGATCCCGCTGAGTCTCACGCTGGGCAGTGTGGTTTCCGGATGGCTGATGGAACAGACGCATGGCTTGTCGGGCATGAGCGGCTGGCAATGGATGCTGCTGCTCGAAGGGCTGCCGTCGATCGTGGTGGCGTTCATCGTGCTGGCCTGCCTCGGCGATGGTCCGCAGTCGGCGAAATGGCTGTCCACCGACGAGAAGGCGGTGGTGTCGCGCAACCTCGAACGCGAGGCCACGCACAAGTCGCACAGCGTCGGTGCCGCGCTGCGCAGCCCGCGCGTCTGGCTGCTGACGTTCATCCTGCTCACGTTCAATACCGGCTTCTACGGGCTGGCGTTCTGGCTGCCGTCGATCATCCGCGCGTCGGGCGTGCGGAGCCCGCTGCATATCGGCCTGCTTACCGCAATACCGTACCTGACGGCCATCTTTGCGATGGTGTGGAATGCATCGCACTCGCGCAAGACCGGCGAACGTCGCCTGCACGCGGCGATTCCCGCGCTGATCGGCGGCGTCGGTCTGATCGCGAGCGCGGCGTGCGCGCAGAACGTCGGACTGTCGATCCTGTTCCTGACCATCGCGACGTGCGGCATTCTCGCGCTGATGCCGATCTACTGGACTTTCCCCGGCCAGATCCTGTCGGGCACGGCCGCCGCCGCCGGCATTGCGCTGATCAACTCGGTGGGCAACCTGTCCGGCTTCACGGGTTCGATGATCACCGGCATTGCCAAGGAGATGACCGGCAACATCAACAACGGCACGTATGCGCTGGGCGCGTGCCTGCTGGTCAGCTGCGTACTGATCATGTTGATTCCGCGCAGCATCCTGCTTCCGTCGGTGGAGCAGTAGGCCGTTTGCCATTCGTCGGTCGTGGTGCCGCCCCGGTATGCCGGTGGCGGGCCGCGACCGGCCGGCGCATGTCCACTTCGCGCATGCGCGGCCCGCCAGCGCCGGTCAGGCAAGTGAAGCCGCGCGTTCCGCGGCGCCACCTCGGCGATAGAGCGCAAGGGTGGCCAGCAGTCCGCAGCAGGCTGCGGCACTGAGCCAGTACCCTGGCGCCGCCTTGTCTCCGGTGACCTGAATCAGAAAGGTCGACACCGCGGGCGTGAAGCCGCCAAAGACGGCGGTCGCCAGACTGAACGCGAGCGAGAAACCCGCCACCCGAACGTTGACGGGCATGATTTCGGTGAGTGCCGCAACCATCGCGCCGTTGTACATCCCGAAGAAGAATGAAAGCCACAACAGCACGCCGAGCATCCGACCGAAGCTGGGTGCGGACGACAGCCATGCAAGCGCGGGATACGACGTCGCGATGGCCATGATCGTGATGGCCACGAGAATCGGCTTGCGTCCGATGCGGTCCGACAATGCGCCGCCGACGGGCAGCCAGAAGAAATTCGACACGCCCACGCACAACGTAACGATCAGGCTGTCGGCCGTGGACAGTTTCAGGACGGCCTTGCCGAAGGTCGGCGTGTAGATCGTGATGAGATAAAAAGTGGTCGTCGTCATCGCCACGAGCAGCATGCCGGCAAATACCGTGCGCCAGTTTTGCAGCATCGTCGCGAACACTTCGCGCGCGCGCGGATGATGCGTGCGTGCTTTGAATTCGTCGGTTTCCCGCAGCGTTCGGCGAAGCAGGAAAATCGCCGGCACGATCGCACAACCGATGAAGAACGGAATGCGCCAGCCCCACGCGGCGATTTCCTGGCTCGTCAGAAGATGATTCAGCACATAGCCGAGCGCTGCGGCCACGACGATGGCGACTTGCTGGCTGGCGGACTGCCAGCTCGTGTAGAAGCCTTTGTATCCCTGCGTCGCCATTTCCGCCAGATAGACGGACACGCCGCCGAGTTCCGCACCCGCGGAAAAGCCCTGCAGCAGGCGTCCAAGCAGCACCAGCACCGGTGCAACGAGTCCGATCGTCGCATAGCCCGGTACGCACGCGATGAGAACCGTGCCGCTCGCCATGATCGAAAGCGTCACGATCAACCCCTTGCGCCGACCCACTTCGTCAATGTACGCGCCCAATACGATCGCGCCGAGCGGACGCATCAGGAAGCCGGCACCGAATACGGCGAACGTCAGCAACAGCGATGCGAATTCGCTTGCGGTCGGAAAGAACACCCGCGAGATCGTGGTCGCATAGAAGCCGAACAGGAAAAAATCGAATTGCTCGAGGAAGTTGCCGCTGGTGACGCGCAGGACCGTGCCGAACGTCGACGTTCGAGTGGCAGCGCGGTCCTGGGCAGCTGGCGGTGAGCGATGCATGATGTGTCTCCTATGGATGTCTTGTACGAATCCGGCGACAGGCCGAATCGCTTCGCATGACCCGGTTCAATCCGGGCTCGATTGCAGGCGCGTGGCCTGGCGTTTTTCGATCGACGACTTGAGCAGTGCCGCGCAGCGGAAGATGCCGTGCGCGAATTTTCCGTACGGCAGCGTGGCGAAAAGCGCCATCACGACACCGAGATGGATGGCCAGCAGGCACGCCATCGCACTGCTGTCGCGCCACGCAAGCAGCGCCAGACCGGACGCGCTCACGAGCATCAGCAGCGCGATGAAGCCGCGATCCATCGGGCGTTGCTTCGGATCGGTCCGCTCCGTGGCGCGACGCACATTGAGCCAAAGCAAGCCGGCCGGCCCGATCAGCAGGCCGATTCCGCCCGTCGTGCCGAGCAGCACGGGAAGGCTCAGGAACGCGTACGGCGCGTGCAGGCCGAGCGCGTAGTGATAGAACGTCGCCACCACGGTGGCCGCGAAGCACAGCATGAAGCCGTAGAACGTGAAGTGGTGGAAGCGTCGTCGAGCGAGCGTGAACGCATCGTCCGACTCGTTGCAGCCGTCACCGTGGCCGCCGTCGAGATAGGTCAGCGCAAGCGCGTGCTTCGCTGCTTCGGCGACTGCAGGACCGTTCGCTGTGCCTGCCGACACGTCGCGCCAGAATCGCGTCACACCGATTCCCAGTGCGAGCATGGCCACGCCGAACACGCTGCCGAACATCACGGCAAGCAGGTTGTGCGGAAAAATCGCATAGAAGTTGCCGCCCACCGGACCGTTCAGCAGCGAACCGTGCATCGTGACGCCGAGCTGCAGGAACAACGCGAGCGCGGCAGCCAGCGCGAGTGCGACCGTGAGACCATTGCGCTGGTAGAGCCGGCCCATCGGTGCGGGCCACGCATATTCGACATACGTATCGAAGCGGACTTGCGCCATCGCCTTCGGCACGTTCACGGCGAACTCGTGCGGCGGCGCGTACTGGCACGCGTGATAGCACGCGCCGCAGTTGTGGCACAGGTTGGCGAGGTAGTTGACGTCGGCCTTCGCGAAATCGAGGCGGCGCGTCATGGCCGGAAAGACCGCGCAGAATCCTTCGCAATAGCGGCACGCGTTGCAGATGCTCATCTGCCGCGAAACCTCCGCTTCGTTGTCGGTGACGGGATGCACGCGAATGACCGCGGCACCGCTTGTGCCGCCGGACGCCCGGCGGGCGGGCGCGAGCGGCTGCGCGTCGCGAACGCGCTCTTCAAGATTCTGCACATTGAACTCCAGTCGATTGAGCGGCCTTCGCCGCCTGAGTGCCGGCGATACGCCCGAATGCGGTGCCGATCGACATGCCGACGCCAGCCGTATATCCCTTGCCGAGCACGTTGCCGGCCATCATTTCACCGGCAACGAACAGGTTGCCGCTCGGCCGTCCGCCGAAATGGACTTGCGCGAGTTCGTTGACCTTGAGCCCCAGATACGTGAACGTGATGCCGGGGCGCAGCGCGTAACCGAAGAATGGGGGGGTGTCGATCGGACGCGCCCAGTGGGTTTTCGCGGGCGACAGCCCTTCGGTACGACAGTCGTCGAGCGCCGTGTGGTCGAAGGTGCCGATCCGGCATGCGGCGTTGTACGCGCGCAGCGTGTCGACAAACGCGTGCTCGGGCAGATTCAGGCGGCGCGCGAGCTCCGGCAGCGAATCGGCTCTCGCGCCGGGAAATACCGGCGGCATGAATCGTCCGACCGCCTTCGCGTCGATGATCGAGTAGGCGATCTGGCCCGGTTGCCCGGCGACGAGCCGGCCCCAGATCGCATAGCGCTTCGGCCAGAAATCTTCACCCTCGTCATAGAAGCGCCGTGCATCGCGGTTGACGACGACACCGAGCGACACGCAGTCGATGCGCGTGCAGATGCCGCCGTCGTAGAGCGGCGCGCGGGCGTCGATCGCGACGCAATGCGACTGCGACGGGTCGCCGATCGTGTCCGCGCCGGCGTCGATCATGTATCTGAGCAGCACGCCTTGATTGAACCGCGTGCCGCGGATGAGGAAGTTGTCAGCGGGCCATTCGCCGCGCTCGTCTTGTCCCCAGGCTTCGCGCAACCATTCGCGATTGGATTCGAATCCGCCTGCCGCCAGCACGCAACTGCGGGCCTCGAAGCGTTGTGCGCCGCTGCGCGCGGCGACGAAGCGCTCGCCGTCGAGTTCGATCGCATCGACCGGCGTGTCGTAACGGATCCGTACACCCAGCGCTTCGGCACTGCGGTAATACGCGTTCACCAGCGCTTTGCCGCCGCCCATGAAGAATGCGTTGGTTCGCGCGACGTGCAGCGCGCCGGACAGCGGTGGCTGAAAACGCACGCCATGCGAATGCATCCACGGACGACACGTCGACGACGCGCGGATCACCAGCCGGGCCAGCGCCTCGTTCGTGATGCCACCGGTGACCTTCAGCAGGTCTTGCCAGTATTCCTCTTCGGGATAGGCGCCGACCAAAACGTCCTGCGGCGCGTCATGCATGCAGCGCAGGTTGCGGGTGTGCTGGGAGTTTCCGCCGCGCCATTCGCGCGGGGCCGATTCGAGAAGCAGGACCGAGGCCCCGGCTTCACGCGCCATCAATGCGGCGCAGAGTGCGGCATTGCCTCCGCCGATTACGAGAACGTCGACCATCTGAGCTGTCTCCTTTGAGACGTCACTCTACGGATCGACCCGACGTGCCGCCATCAGCGGAACGGCAACACGTCTTCAGTTTTCGTGAAGAGGCTGGGCGCGCAGCGTGGCGCCGGGCCATCCTCCGGCCGCGACGATGTCGCGCGCGACGTCGGCGAGCACGACCCGCGCTGCCAGCCCGGCGGGCGATAGCTCGTCGTCGGAAATGCTCACGATCAGGTTGGGCCTGATCGCGTGTACGTCGGCGACCGCGACGCTGGCGAGCGTGGAATTTTCGTGCCGCGCGAGCGCCGCGCCCGGTTGAATCGTTGCGCCAAGGCCACCGCGCACGGCGTCCATCAACATCGCGAGGCCGTCGACTTCGGCGGCGATGTACGGGCTGAAACCGGTACGAGCGAAGGCGGCGTCGAGCAATGCACGCAGGCCGTGCGGGCCGCTGGGCAGGATGAGGGGCAGTGCGCCGAGGTTCGCGAGGGAGACTTGCGGCCCTGCAGGCATGCCAGGCTGGTCGGCGGCGCCGATCACGAACAGATGCTCGTCGAGCAACGGCATGACGCTCCAGCGCTGCGCGGGTTCTTCGCGGAACAGCACCGCCAGATCGATTTGCCGTGCACTCAGCATCGCGCCGAGGTAGCCCGACAGGCTTTCGACCATGCGCAGCCGGACATCCGGATAGCGCTGCCGCATCGCTTTCATGAAGGCGAGGCCGAGCACCCCGGTGGTGCTCGGTGCGAGCCCGACGCTCACGTGGCCCGACAGGCGCGCCTGACGGGCCGCAACGGCCGCGTCGTCGACGTGGCGCAGCGCGAGCTGCGCTTGTCTCCAGAATGCGAGACCCGCATCCGTCGGGACGACCCCCGCGGACGTGCGTTGCAGCAGGCGAGTAGACAACTCGCTCTCGAGGCGGCTGATCTGCTGGCTCAGCGCGGACGTCACCACACCGAGCTCCAGTGCGGCCTTGCCCATGCTGCCGTGCTCCACGACGCAGACGAAATAGCGCAGTTGCCTGAGTTCCATCGACACCCCGAATCGATTCGATCGCGGTATTGTCGCAGCCATCGATGCGCGGGTCGAATCTTCAGATCCGTTCGAGAGGGAGCGATCGCGCCGCATCGTGGCGCTGCACATCCATGGTGTTTCGCTCTGGCCGACGTTTCGAGTACGGATCGACTACCGTTGAATCGTCGATTCGTCCGCTCATCGACATGCAACATACCGCTCACCGAACCTGGATTCCCGCAGCGCGCAGCGCATAATATTCAGATGTCGACCCTTGGCAGGCAGAGGGTTTTATGCGCTGCACAATCTGCGGATCCGAGAATCCTCCCGACGCGAGGTTCTGCCGGGAATGTCAGGCCGTGCTGTCCCGCACCTGCCCGCAGTGCGGATGCGAGACGACACCCGCGGCCCGCTTCTGCAGCAATTGCGGGACGCCGCTCGCGACAGCCGCCGCCGCGCCCGCAATTTTCCCTCCATCGGCGCCCGAGCTGCCGCCTACCCCCGTTCATTACACGCCCGATCATCTCGCCGAGCGGATCCGCGCCGAACACGCGGCGATGGAAGCGCGCGGCGAACCTGCCGGCGAACGCAAGACGGTGACCGCGCTGTTCGCCGACATGGCCGGCTCGACCGCGTTGATCCACGACCTCGATCCCGAAGTCGCGCATCGGCTGATCGTGCCGGTTGTCGAGCTGATGATGGAAGCCGTCCACTACTACGAAGGCTACGTTGCAAAATCGCTCGGCGATGGCATCCTCGCGCTGTTCGGCGCACCGATCGCGCACGAAGACCATGCACAGCGGGCGCTGTTCGCCGCGTTGCGCATGCAGCACGCGATGCGGCAGCACGGCGACCGCATTCGTCTGCAGGAAGGCATTCCTCTGCAGATTCGCGTCGGCGTTCACACGGGCGAGGTCGTCGTCCGTTCGATCCGCACCGCCGACCTGCACACCGATTACGATCCGCTCGGGCATACGATCCATATCGCGTCGCGGATCGAGGGCATCGCGGCGCCGACGTCGATTCTCGTCAGCGAGTCGACCCACAAGCTGGCGGAAGGCTATTTCGAGTTCAAGGCGCTCGGGGCAACACAGCTCAAGGGCATTCCCGCGCCGCTGAGCGTCTATGAGGTGCTGGGCCTCGGTGCATTGCGCACGCGCCTGCAACTGGCCGCGCACCGTGGGTTCGCGCGGTTCGTCGGCCGCGAGACGGAAATGGAGCACCTGAACGGCGCGCTGGAAACCATGCGGAGCGGCCATGGCCGCGTGGTTGGCGTGGTGGGGGAGGCCGGCGTCGGCAAGTCGCGCCTGTTCCACGAGTTCAAGGAGCGCTCACGTCGCGGCGCGCTGGTGCTCGAGACGTTCTCCGTCTCGCACGGCAAGGCGTTTCCCAATTTGCCGCTCATCGAACTGCTGAAGAACTATTTCCAGATCACGACGCAGGACGACGAGCGGCGCTGCCGCGAAAAGGTCATCGGCAAGGCGCTCGCGCTGGAGCGCAGCTTCGAGGAACTCGTGCCGTACGTGCTCTATCTGCTCGGCATCGGTGAAGGCGCGCCGGTACTCGTCGAGATGGATCCGCAAATCCGGCGCGACCGTACCTTCGACGCGATCCGGCAGTTGCTCGTGCGGGAGAGCCAGAACCAGCCGGTCCATCTGCTGTTCGAGGATCTGCAGTGGCTCGACCGCGAGACGGAAGCCTTCCTGACCTACCTGATCGACCACGTGCCGGACGCGCGCATCCTGCTGCTGGTGAACTACCGGCCCGAGTATCGGCCTGCATGGGCGCACGCGGCGCACTGGAGCAAGATCCGGCTCGAACCGCTCGGCCGCGCCGATGCGCAAGGGCTGCTCGCGGCGCTGCTCGGCGAGGATCGCTCGCTCGCGCCGCTCAAGCAGCTGATTCTGGAGAAGACGGAGGGCAATCCGTTCTTCATCGAGGAAGTGGTCCAGACGCTGGTCGAGGAGCAGTCGCTGCTCGGCGAGGCCGGGCGCTATCGGGTCGTCGAGACACCGGCGACGCTGCACATTCCGACGACCGTGCAGGGCGTGCTCGCCGCGCGGATCGACCGGCTGCCGATCGAGGAAAAGGAACTGCTGCAGGCACTGGCCGTGATCGGCCACGAGTTTCCGTTCAGCCTGATCCGGCGCATTTGCGCGGACGCGTCGGCACCGGACGACGAACTGCGGCGTCTGCTCGCGCATCTGGAAGCGGCGGAGTTCATCTACGAGCGCCCGGCCTTTCCGGAGGTCAGTTATGCGTTCAAGCATGCGCTGACCCAGGAAGTGGCCGGGCGCTCGCTGCTGACCGAGCGGCGTACCACGCTGCACGAGCGCACCGCGCAGGCGATCGAGTTGCTGTTCCCGACGCGCATCGCCGACTACTGCAGCGAACTCGCGCACCACTACAGTCAGAGCGGCAACATTCCGAAGGCCGTCGAATACCTGCATCGTGCGGCGCAACAGGCGCTGCGCCATGCGGCCCATCACGATGCAATGAATCACCTCGGCGCGGCGCTCGCGTTGCTGAAGGGCCTGCCGGACACACCGTTGCGCGCGCATTGGGAACTGACGCTGCTGCTTTCGCTCGGGCCCGTCCTGATGGATGTTCGCGGCTACGGCTCGACGGAAGTGGGCGCGACCTATACGCGCGCGCTCGCGTTGTGCGAGCGGACCGGGGAGGCATCGCAACGCTTCGCGACGCAGTTGGGATTGCGGATGCACCACGTGGTGCGCGGCGAATATGCGCTCGCGACCGACCTCGGCAAGCAGATGCTCGGTACGGCCCGCGATGCGAACGATCCGGATTTTCTGATCGAGGCGCACAGTGCGCTGGGTTCGTGCTTGTTCCTGAAGGGCGATTTCGCGGCGGCGCGCACACATCTGGAGCAGGCGCTGGCCATCTACGATCCGGAGCAGCATCAGGCGCATGTGTTCGCGCACGGAGTGGATCCCGGCATTCGCGCGCTCAGTTTCCTCCTGCTCACCTTGTGGTTTCAGGGCTATCCCGACCAGGCGCTCGAACGCAGCGTGGATGCGCTCGCGCTGGCAAAGTCCCTGGCGTATGGGCCGTCGCTGGCGTTCAGTCTGACCTACATCGCGCACTTGCACCAACTCCGCGGGGAGCCTGCGCTTGCCGCCGAGCGCGCGGAGGCGGTCATTGCCGTATCCACGGAGCACGGCTTGCCGTACTGGCTCGCATGCGGGACGCTGTTTCGCGGCTGGGCGATGAGCGCGCAAGGCAACCTCCAGGGCGGTATCGCGCAGATGCGGCAGGGGCTCGATGCGCACCGGGCCGCCGGCGGCGAAGACCAGCGGCCGTATTTTCTCGCGCTGATCGCCGACAGCTACTGGCGCACCGGTGACGCGCGCGCGGCGCTCGCGACGCTGGACGACGCGTTGGCGATCGTCGAGCAATCCGGCGAGCATTGCTACGAGGCCGAGCTGTACCGGCTCATGGGGGTCTATCTCGCGGAAACGACGAGCGAGGACAGCGCTGCAGCGGCAAGCGACCACCAAGCCGTCGACTGCCTTCACAGAGCGATCGAGCGCGCACGCCGGCAGGGCGCCCGCGCGCTGCAATTGCGCGCCGCGTCCGATCTCGCCCGGCTGTTGCAACGGCAGGGAAAGACGGCCGAGGCGAAGCAGGCGCTGTCCGATGTGTACGCTGGCTTCACCGAAGGGTTTGCGACGAACGATCTGCGGGAAGCGAAAGCGCTGCTGGATGCGTGCGGCACGCACGCGGAATGAATGGAACGACGGCGCACCGCCACGCCTCGCGTGACGACGTGCGTTCAATGACAGGTTGCTGCTCCGCATGACGGGGCGTTGAGGAGACGGGCATGGCGACCACGCACACGAGACGCCGCAACGATGTGCCGCGCAAGCCGATCGCGCTCGCGTTGCAGGGCGGCGGGATGCATGGGGCTTTCACGTGGGGCGTGCTCGACCGGCTGCTCGAAGACGGGCGGCTCGACATCGAAGGGGTCAGCGCGACCAGCGCCGGTGCGATGAACGCCGTCGTACTTGCGTACGGGCTCCAACAGGGCGGCGAGGACGGTGCGCGTCAGGCGCTGAACGATTTCTGGCAGGCGGTCGCGCACTCGGCGGAGCGCTACAACCCGCTGCGCTGGGTGCCGTGGCTGAAGGGCACGCACAGCTTCGGGCTCGATCATTCGCCGGTGTATGCATTCACCGACATGATGCTGCGCGTTTTTTCGCCGTATCAGTTCAATCCGAACAACCTGAATCCGCTGCGCGAAGTGCTCGACGGCCAGGTCGACTTCGCCGCGCTGCGCAAGCAGTGTCCGATCCGGTTGTATCTGTGCGCGACCAACGTCGAGACCGGAAAAATACGTCTCTTCACGGCGGAAGACATTTGCGCCGACGCCGTCCTCGCATCGGCTTGCGTGCCGACGTTGTTCCAGGCCGTGTCGATCGACGGCGAGTACTACTGGGATGGCGGCTACATGGGCAATCCGGCCATCTACCCGTTGATCTACCACTGCGCGACGCGCGACGTCGTGATCGTGCACATCAATCCGCTCGTGCGCCGCGGCGTACCGACCACGGCCGCGGAGATCCTCAACCGGATCAGCGAGATCAGTTTCAATTCGTCGCTGATGCGCGAGATGCGCGCCATCGCGTTCGTCACCGAGCTGATCCAGCAGGGGACGATCCAGCGCGGCGACATGAAGGAAATGCTGATCCATTCGATTCGCGCCGACGACGCGCTGAGCGCGTTGAGCGTCTCGAGCAAGTACAACGCGGACTGGGGTTTCCTGAGCGAGCTGCGTGACCACGGACGACGCGAAGCGGATGCATGGCTCGCGCATCATTACGGCAACATCGGACAGCGTTCGAGCATCGACATTCGCCGGGAATTTCTCTGAGCGCGTCGAAGTCATGGACGCCCCGCCCCAAGGAGTGAACGTGAACCGGACGCGCGCACGGTTTGTCGCGTTGTGGTCATCCAGCGGCGGCACGCATGCCGAGGACGTCTATCGGATGCTCGCGCACTGCTACGCGGAGCCGGTGCGTCATTACCATACGCTCGTGCACGTGCGGCGCTGCTTGCGTCAGCTCGATCTCGCGCGCGACGCGATTCCGGACCCGGACGCCGTCGAACTCGCGCTGTGGTTCCATGACGTGATTTTCGTGCCAGGCGCGCAGGACAACGAACCGCGCAGCGCGGACTGGTTCCGAAGCCGGGCGGCGGGGCGAATCGGCGCGTGCGAGCGGATCTGCGCGATGATTGTCGCGACGAACCATGCGGGCGCCGCTGAAGAACCGGATACGCGCTTCGCATGCGACATCGATCTGGCAGCGCTGGGTGCGGCTCGCCGCCGGTTTCGCGATGACGGCCGGCGCCTGCGCGCGGAGCGCCCCGATCTTGACGACCGGGCGTACGACCTTCAGGAGCGAAGCCTGCTTCGCGGGCTGCTCGCCCGCCCGCGCATCTATCTGACGGACTTCTTCTACACGCGTTGCGAGACGCAGGCGCGCAGGAATTTGAACTGGCGGCTGGGGTTGCCGGTTCAGGGATGACGGCGGCGCGTCGCCGCGCCGGCCGCACGCACGCGAGCAATCAGTGTTCTTCCAGCCCGGAAAGCAGATCGTCGACTGCCTTGTAGACCCGCGCCACGACATCCTTGCCGACCTCGCGTTCCAGGTCGGCATATCGCATTTCCAGATCCTTCGTCAGGGCCCGAACCAGCTCGATGCTGGTCGGCGTCAGCGAGACCAGAACGCGTCGCTGGTCTTCCGCGAACCGCTCCTTCGTAATCAGTTCCAGAGCCTCCATGCGCGCCAGAACGCCGACCATGCTCGGGCTCGAGATCGTACACAGATCCGAAAGCTGTCGCGGCTCCAGCGGCCCTTGCTCGTGCACCGCGCGGATGATGCGCCATTGCTGCTCGGTAAGCCCGTGCGCGGTCAGGAGCGGCCGGAACCGCTCCATGATCTTCTCCCGCGCGCGCAGGAGCATCATCGGAAGGTTGCGATGGGGTGCGTCGTGCTTGTCTTTGACATCCATACCGTTGATTGCGCTTCTGCTTCGGTGCAGCCGGGAATTCTGTTGGCCTGCATGTTCTCTCTTGACGCCCGATAATATCAGGCGAAATAATACTAACATGTGAGTGAACGCCGGAGGAACGAATCGTGATGTTTGCACCCGTCGACCACGTGCTTCGCCTTGAAGGGGAGCCGGTTGCGCGCGATGTCGACGCCCGTACGGCGGCGTCTCTGTTGTCGAGCGGAGCGAATTGCCGGCCCCCGGTCGAGGGCGCCGTCTATGGGACGTTGCTGAACGACCGCGCGGCGCTCGAGGCACTGGGCGATGCGGTCAACGCCGCGCCGTACAAAGCGCCGCCCAAAGCGCCGGTGTTGTATGTCAAGCCCCGCAACACGCTGGCCGGGCACGGCGCGAAGGTTGTGGTGCCGAACGGCACGAGCGGCGTTCAGATCGGCGGCTCGCTCGGGATCGTCATCGGGCGGACCGCGTCGCATGTGAGCGTTGCCGACGCGCTCGGATATGTCGCCGGATACACGATCGTGGCCGATCTGTGCGTGCCGCATGAAAGCGTGTATCGCCCATCGGTGCGGTTCCGTGCGCGGGACGGCTTTTGCGTAATGGGGCCGACCGTCGTCGCGCGTCGCCTGGTCGCGGACCCGGACGCATTGCCGATCTCGGTCAGCATCGACGGCAAGGAGACGTTCAGCGCGAATACGGCGACGTCGATCCGGAACGTCGCGCAACTGATCGCGGACGTCACCGACTTCATGACGCTATCAGCGGGGGATGTGCTCACACTGGGCGTGCCTCGCGGTGCGCCTCTGGCTCATGCAGGTGATGTCGTTCATGTATCGATCGGGGGATGGCCGACCCTCACGTTTTCGATGACGAGCGAAGCAGCAGGAGGTCAACAATGATGCGGGGCCGTGTTGCCTATTCGGGCGCGATTCATGAAGCGTATCCGCACGAAGCGGGCGTCCGGCTCGCCGACGGCCGTGTGTGCCGCGAAAGCGACGTCGTGTGGCTCGCGCCGATCGAGCCGGGGACGATCTTCGCACTGGGATTGAACTACGCGGAGCATGCGAAGGAGCTGCAGTTCTCGAAGCAGGACGAGCCGCTGGTGTTTCTGAAGGGGCCGGGGTCCGTCATCGGTCACCGCGGGGTCACGCGCCGTCCTGCCGACGTCACGTTCATGCACTACGAATGCGAGCTGGCGGTCGTGATCGGCCGCCCGGCCAAAGAGGTCAAGCGCGAAGACGCGATGCAATACGTTGCGGGCTACATGATCGCGAACGACTACGCGATCCGCGACTATCTGGAGAACTACTACCGCCCGAACCTGCGCGTGAAGAATCGCGACGGCGGCACCGTGTTGGGCCCGTGGTTCGTCGATGCGGCCGACGTTGCCGACGTCACGAACCTGGAATTGCGCACGTTCGTGAACGGCAAGCTCGAGCAAAAGGGCAACACGCGGGATCTGGTGACCGGCATTCCCGCGCTCATCGAGTATTTGAGCAGCTTCATGTCGCTCGCACCCGGCGACATCATCCTGACCGGTACGCCGGAAGGCATCGTCGATGTGAAGGCGGGCGACGAAGTCGTGTGCGAAATCGACGGTCTTGGCCGTCTTGTCAACGTGATTGCCTCTGACGCGGAATTCGGCCGCAACTGACCGATTAGGATTACTCATGCGCATCGACCATCTGATCAACGGGAAGTCCGCTGCGGGAAGCAGCTACTTCGAGACCATCAATCCGGCAACGCAGGAGGTACTCGCTGAAGTCGCGAGCGGTACCGCCGAGGACATCGATGCCGCGGTGCGCGCGGCGAAGGACGCATTCCCCGCATGGGCCGGCACGCCGGCGACCGAGCGTGCCAAGGCGCTGCGCAAGCTCGGCGAGCTGATCACGAAGCACGTGCCGGAACTCGCGAACACCGAGACGCGCGACACGGGGCAGACGATCTCGCAGACGGGCAAGCAGCTCGTGCCGCGGGCCGCGGACAACTTCACGTATTTCGCGGAAATGTGCACGCGCGTCGACGGGCACACCTATCCGACCGCTTCGCATCTGAACTACACGCTGTTCCATCCGGTGGGCGTCTGCGCGCTGATCTCGCCGTGGAACGTGCCGTTCATGACGGCGACGTGGAAAGTCGCGCCGTGTCTCGCGTTCGGCAACACGGCGGTGCTGAAGATGAGCGAACTGTCGCCGCTGACCGCATCGATGCTCGGCGACCTCGCGCTTGAAGCGGGCATTCCCGCCGGCGTGCTGAACGTCGTTCACGGGTATGGAAAGGAAACCGGCGAGCCGCTCGTCGCGCATCGCGACGTGCATGCGATTTCATTTACGGGCTCCACGGCGACCGGCAACCGCATCGTTCAGGCCGCGGGGCTGAAGAAGTTCTCGATGGAGCTCGGCGGCAAATCGCCGTTCGTGATCTTCGAGGATGCCGACTTCGAACGCGCGCTCGACGCCGCGGTGTTCATGATCTTCTCGAACAACGGCGAGCGTTGTACGGCCGGCTCGCGCATTCTCGTGCAAAAGTCGATCTACGCGAACTTCGCCGAGCGCTTCATCGAGCGCGCGAAGCGGCTGACCGTGGGCGACCCGCTCAGCGAAAGCACCATCGTCGGCCCGATGATCAGCCAGGGGCACCTCGCGAAAGTCCGCAGCTATATCGAACTCGGCGCGAAGGAAGGCGCGACGCTCGCCTGCGGCGGCCTCGGTGCACCGACGCTGCCGGACGCGTTGAAGAACGGCAACTTCGTGACACCGACCGTGTTCGTCGACGTCGACAACCGCATGCGCATCGCGCAGGAAGAGATCTTCGGCCCGGTGGCCTGCCTGATTCCGTTCGACGACGAGGCCGACGCCGTCCGCCTCTCGAACGACATCGCGTATGGCTTGTCGAGCTACGTGTGGACCGAGAACACCGGCCGCGCGCACCGCGTCGCGGCTGCGATCGAAGCGGGCATGTGCTTCGTGAACAGCCAGAACGTTCGCGACCTGCGTCAGCCGTTCGGCGGCACGAAGGCGTCGGGCGTCGGCCGCGAAGGCGGCACGTGGAGCTATGAAGTGTTCCTCGAGCCGAAGAACGTCTGCGTGTCGCTCGGTTCGCATCATATTCCGCGCTGGGGCGCGTAAGCAGCGTCGCCTGCTTCATCCGCGAACTGCGCGATCAGCAGACAAGGAGACACAAATTGGGAAAGCTCGCCCTCGCCGCGAAAGTCACGCACGTGCCGTCGCTGTATTTGTCGGAGCTCGACGGCCCGCACAAGGGCTGTCGCCAGGCCGCGATCGACGGTCATCATGAAATCGGTCGACGCTGCCGGGAACTCGGTGTCGACACGATCGTGGTGTTCGACGTTCACTGGCTCGTCAACAGCGAATATCACATCAACTGCGCGTCGAAGTTCGAAGGCATTTACACGAGCAATGAACTGCCGCACTTCATCAACAACATGAGCTACGCGTACCCGGGCAACACCGAGCTCGGGAATGTGATCGCAGAAGTTGCGAACGAGATGGGTGTGAAGACGCGGGCGCACAGCCAGACGTCGCTGGATCTCGAATACGGCACGCTGGTTCCGATGCGATACATGAACGCGGACCAGCACTTCAAGACCGTGTCGATCTCCGGCTGGTGCATGTGGCACGACCTGCCGACGAGCGCGCGTTTCGGCCTGGCGGTGCGCAAGGCAATCGAGGAGCGCTACGACGGCACCGTCGCGATTCTTGCAAGCGGCTCGCTCAGCCATCGCTTCGCAAGCAACGGCACGGCCGAACAGTTCATGCACAAGGTGTGGGATCCGTTCCTCGAGCAAACCGATCGGCACGTGGTGTCGCTGTGGGAGAAAGGCGACTGGAAAACGTTCTGCGGGATGCTGCCGCTCTACAACGAAAAGTGCTGGGGCGAGGGCGGCATGCACGACACGGCGATGCTGCTCGGCGCGCTCGGCTGGGATCGCTACGAAGGCAAGGCCGAGGTGATTACCCCGTATTTCGGCAGTTCCGGCACCGGCCAGATCAACGCGATCCTGCCGGTCACACCATTGCCCGTCTGATCATTGGGAGCAGAAGATGCCACACCTCACACTCGAATACAGCAACAACCTGGCGGACGAGGACAGCATCGCGCTGCTGTGCCGCAAGCTCGCGCAAAGTCTCGACGCGCAGCGCGACGGCGACCGACAGGTCTTCCCGCTAGGCGGGATCCGCGTCCGCGCGCTGCGCTGCGACGCATTCTGCATCGCGGACGACCGGATCGAGGGCGCCGCGTTCCTGCACGGGAACCTGAAGATCGCGGCCGGACGTTCCGAGGCTGTGAAGCGGGCAGCCGGCGATGCGCTGTTCGACATCATCAAGCAGCACTTCGCCGATACGTTCGACCGGCAGGGGCTGGCGTTGTCGCTGGAGATCAATGAATTCAGCGAGGCCGGCAGCTGGAAGCACAACAATCTTCATGCGCGTCTGAAGGCCTGAGCGCGAAGGGCAAGTTCATCATGTTGGATCAAGCGACAATCCGCGAACTCGCGGCGAAGCTCGAGCATGCGGAAAAGACGCGCACGCAATTGCGCCATTTCTCCGCGGCTTACCCCGAGATGACGATCGAGGACGGGTACGCGATCCAGCGCGAGTGGGTGAAGATGAAGCTCGACGCCGGGCACGTGATCAAGGGCCGCAAGATCGGCCTGACCTCGCGTGCGATGCAGCGTGCGTCGCAGATCACCGAGCCGGATTACGCGCCGCTGCTCGACAGCATGTTCATCGAAGGCGGTCAGGACATTCCGGCGGATCGATTCATCGCGCCGCGCGTCGAGGTGGAACTCGCGTTCATTCTCAGCAAGCCGCTGAAGGGTCCGAACGTGACGCTGTTCGACGTGCTGGACGCGACTGCCTACGTGACGCCCGCCGTCGAGATCATCGACGCGCGCATCGAGCAGTTCGATCGGGATACGAAGGCACCCCGCAAGGTGTTCGACACGATTTCCGACTTTGCGGCCAATGCCGGGGTCGTGATGGGCGGCCGACCGGTGCGTCCGATGGAAGTCGACCTCCGATGGGTCGGCGCGTTGCTGTACAAGAACGGTGCCGTGGAAGAGAGCGGTCTCGCGGCAGCGGTGCTCAACCACCCCGCGACGGGCGTGGCGTGGCTCGCGAACAAGATCGCACCGTACGACGAGAGCCTGAACGAAGGCGACGTGATTCTCAGCGGCTCGTTCACGAGCCCGATTCCGGCGCGCGCGGGCGATACGTTTCACGTCGACTACGGCCCGCTCGGCGGCATCGCGTTCAAGTTCGTCTAAGAGGCCATAAGGAGCCGGCATGGAGCGAGTCAGGAATTCATTCAAGCGAGCGCTGGCCGAAGGCACGCCGCAGTTCGGCCTGTGGGCCGCGCTCGCGGATCCGTACGTGGTGGAGTTGCTTGCGACGGCCGGCTTCGACTGGCTGCTGATCGACAACGAGCACGCGCCGAACGACGTGCGCAGCACGCTCGCGCAATTGCAAGCGGTAGCCGCGTACCCGACGCATCCGATCGTGCGCCCGGTCAAGAGCGATACGGCGCTGATCAAGCAGTTTCTCGATATCGGCGCGCAGACCTTGCTGCTGCCGATGATCGACACGGTCGAGCAAGCGCGCGAAGCGGTCGCGGCGACCCGCTACCCGCCTCACGGCGTGCGTGGTGTCGGCAGTGCGCTGGCGCGGGCATCGCGATGGAACCGGGTGCCGGATTACCTGGCTACCGCCAGCGACGAGCTGTGCGTGCTGGTGCAGGTCGAAACCGTCACGGGGCTCGCGAATCTCGACGCGATCGCGAAGGTCGACGGGGTCGATGGCGTGTTCTTCGGGCCGGCGGATCTGAGCGCTTCGATGGGTTTCCTCGGCAAGCCGGGCGAGGACTCGGTTCGCAACGCCATTCGCGACGGCATCCGGACGGTGCGCCAGGCCGGCAAGGCCGCGGGCGTACTCGCGCCGGACCGCGCGTTTGCAAACGAGTATCTGGAAGCCGGCGCGACCTTCGTTGCGGTCGGCACCGATACGGGATTGTTGAGCGCGGCGTCCGCGCGGCTCGCGGCGAGCTACAAGGGCGACGGTGCAGCGCGACCGGGCGCTGAACGGGGCGGGTACTGAAGATCGGGAAAGCCGCCGGGAGACCGGCGGTTTTTCGTTTCAGGACGTTGGTCGCATGGAGTTGTCGCGGCGTGCACCCGGACCGCGAGCGGACGGTCGCCCCATCACCGGCATATAATTCCAACATTGGTTGATTGGGATTATGCGATGACGGAAGAGCGACCCATTGGGGCCGGGCGGGTGGAATTGCCGGCTGAGCGCGGCGTTGCACAGTATCAGCGGCTGGCGTCCCTGCTGCGGCACCGGATAGCGAACGGCGAGTACCCGCTCGGCACGCAGCTGCCGCCGATCACGCAGCTTGCAGACGATCTCGGCGTCGCCGTCGTTACCGTTCGGCAAGCATACGAGCTGCTTTCCAAGGAAGGTTTGGTCCGCAGCCAACGGGGCGTCGGAACCCACGTTACCGCGCTTCCCGCCGGCACGGCCGACCTCGAGCAGGTAATCAACAACCCCTTCGCCGCGCCGCAGGCGCTCGTCTTCGAGATACTCGAAGTCCGGCACTGCACCAAGGTGCCGCAGGAGCTGCTCGGGCCCGATGACCGGGCGGTCGACGACTACGTGTGTGTTCGCAAGCTGCACTCGTATTCCGGCGAGCCATTCTGCTACACCGAAATCTATCTGCCCATTTCGGTATTCGAATCACTGCCCAAGGACACCGCCAGGAAGCGCAAACTGCTTGCCGCGGTGCTCGACCAACTGGGCGCGCGCTGCAAACGCTTGCGGCAACGCATGGCCGTGATGCCCGCGGATTTTCCGCTATGCGACATGCTGAAGATTCCGTTTGCGTCGCCCGTCGCGAAGATCTCGCGGCGCCTGGTCGACGGTAAAGGCAACGTGCTGTACGCCGGTGCCGCCTGGTATCGGGGCGACCGCTACGTCTCCGAGATCGACCTCCCGGCTTCCGCGCTGAAAACGGCGCCCGAAATCACCGAACCGCAGCGACGCACTGTCGGATAAGTCCGCGACCGTCGGGTAAGCCCGTACTTGACGTCATTTTGCGCGCACCTAAACTACTAACATTAGGCATTTAGGTTCAACTCTCCGAAGTTAAATCCTCGCTGGAGTTCGATGCGCATGCGGAACCTTCTCCTCCTCGCTGCCTCCTTGCTCGCATCGCAAGCAAGGTATGCGGCTCTATATCCGACCAACCCTGTCGCTTCCAGCTTCAGGGCCGCGCAGGCCACGGGCCCGGCGACGACGACCACCTGGTGCCAGCCCGAATGAAGCCTGTACCTACCGTGATCCGGGCGGCAGACCTTGCCGCCTACGCGCCGGCCAACCATACCGGCACCTCCAATGTGCGTGTGATTGGTCCCGAGACCGTCGGCGCGACGGCGCTCGAAGTGCTGGTCGGCACGATCGTGAAATCGCACGGTGCGCGGCCGCACGCGCATCCCAACCTGGAGCAATGCGCGTACATGATGGAGGGAACCGGCGAGTCCGGGGCCCAGGGGCGCGTGGAAGCGATGGAGCCCGGGACCTGGGCCTACGTACCGGCAGGCGTGTTCCATTCGTTTCGCGTGACCAGCGAGCAGCCCGGGCGTGTGCTGGTCGTCTATACGCCGCCCTATGGCGAGAATGCCGCGCACACGATCACGGAACCGGACGCCGCGCCCGGCACGAGCGGTCCCGGCAAGGTGCGCGTGCTTGCCGTCGGGGATGCTGCAACGGGCACCGTTCCGCTTATCGACCGGGAGACCGTTGGCGCGCGCTGGGTCGACATTGCCGCGCTGCGCATGAGCGCCGGCAGCGTATCGGTCTGCAGCACGGAGCCCGATGCCGAGCAGGTTCTCTACGTGGAGAGCGGGCGGATCGATGCGTGTGTCGACGGGCAGCCCTTCGGTCTCGCCCCGGGCGATTTCCTGTTTGTTCCGCGCGGGGCGGCCGCCTCCCTGCGCTCGTTGCAGCCTGCGTCCGGCTTCCTTGTCAAAGGGCGCGTTCCACCCACTGCCTTATCTTCACCCACCATCGGAGACAACTGATGAACGCACGGATTCTCTCGCAGCCCGCCACGTCCACCGGCGCCCCGCTGCCGCTGCCCGCTCTGCCGCAGGACAAGCTCCTGACCGTCAACATCGAGCAGATTCCGCTGATCAAGGATGTCTTCCCGGGCATCCACATCAGGCCGCTGCGCCTGGACCTGGAGCGCGGCGAATGGGTCATCATGGCCATCCTGGAACCCGGCTGCTCGCTGCCGATTCACTACCACACCGGTACGGCACAGGTGTGGACGATCCAGGGCCGCTGGATGTATCGCGAATACCCCGATCAGCCGCAAACGGCGGGCTCCTATCTGTACGAGCCTGGCGGCTCGGTGCATACCTTCTACACCCCGGCGGACAACACCGAGGACACCATCACCATTGCCTGGATCGAGGGCGCGCAAGTCAGTTTCAACGAGGACGGCACGTTCCATTCGCTCAATGATGCGGTCTCGATGCGGTACGCGATCGAAGCGCTCGCGGCGGCGCGCGACATCGGGCCGGTGCCCTACATCCGCGGCAATGGTGCCGACGTAGCCGGTAACTGACCGAAAGAGGAGCACGGGCCAGATGAAAAACGACTCCGACCGAGGCGGACCGCTCGCGGGCTTGCGCATTGTCGATATCACCGAAGTCGTCATGGGACCTTCGGCCACACAGATGCTGGCCGACCTTGGCGCCGATGTGATCAAGGTCGAGCCCCCCGGCGGCGACATGCTGCGCGCCACCGGTCCTGGCGGGCGCGCGGGCGCTGGCCCGCTGTTCCTCAACCTGAACCGCAACAAGCGCAGCATCGTGCTGGATCTGAAACACCCCGAAGGAAAGGAGGCGCTGCTGAAGCTGGCGCAGACGGCCGACGCGCTGGTCTACAACGTGCGGCCGCAGGCGATGAAGCGCCTCGGGCTCGACTACGACGTGCTGCGGCAGGTGAACCCGCGCCTGATTTATGTTGGCACGTTCGGTTTCAGCCAGCGCGGCCGCTATGCGGACATGCGCGCGTTCGACGACCTGATCCAGGCGGCCGTCGCCATCCCCGAAGCCAGCGTACGGGCCGGTTCGGACGTGCCGCGCTATGCCCCGCTCAATCTGTCGGACCGGGCGACGGGCCTGTACGCGTTCGGTGTGATCTGCGCGGCGCTGCTCGCGCGCGAACGCACCGGCCGCGGCCAGCCGGTCGACGTGCCGATGTTCGAAACGACCGCGCAGATGATGCTGGGCGACCATCTGTACGGCCACACGTTCGTCCCGCCGCGCGGCGGCTTCGGCTATCCGCGGCTGCTCAACCCTCAGCGCCGGCCGTACGCCACGCAGGACGGCCTCGTGTGCCTCGTCGTCTACACCGACGAGCAGTGGAAAGCGTTCATGCGCGTGATCGGCGAAGCCCAGCTATTCGAGAGCGACCCGCGGTTTGCCGATGGTGAAACGCGCACGCAGCACGTCGAGGCGTTGTACCAGATCCTCTCTGATGCGCTGAAAACGAAGACCACGCAGCAATGGCGCGAACTGCTGGAGCCGCTCGGTATTCCGGTATTGTCGGCACACACCTTCGAGTCGCTGCTCGACGATCCGCACCTGCAGGACATCGGGTTCTTTCAGCAACTCGAACATCCCACCGAGGGGGTGCTGCGAACCCTGGCGGTGCCCAGCGAATGGCCGCAAACACCACTGCCGCCGCTGCGGCCGCCGCCTTTGCTGGGCGAGCACAGCGCGCAAGTGCTGGCCGAAGCCGGCTACTCGCCCCAGCAGATCCGCGAGATGGTGCAGGCGGGTGTGACGCACGTGGCGGCGTGTAGCGAGTCAACGGGAGTCGCAGCATGAGCGAACTTGTGCACGTCAGCCGGCAGGATGGGCGGCTAATGCTCACCATTGACCGCCCGGAGCGCCGGAATGCACTCAACGCGGAAGTGATCGGCACCTTGCAGGATGCACTTGATCGCGCCCGATCGGACGAGACGATTCGCGCCGTGGTGCTCAGCGGCGCAGGCGACGACGCGTTCTGTGCCGGCGCCGACCTGGGCGGGGATGCGTTCGCGTTCGACTACGCGATGCCGAACAGCGCCTATGCCAACCTGCTGCGCACGGCCCGCACGCTGAACGTGCCGCTCGTCGCGCGCGTCAACGGCGCCTGCATGGCCGGCGGCATGGGGCTGCTCGCCATCTGCGATCTCGCGATCAGCACCCGGCATGCCACGTTCGGCTTGCCGGAGGCGAAGGTGGGCGTGTTCCCGATGCAGGTGCTTGCCGTGCTGCAGGCTCAGTTGCCGCAACGCTGCCTGGCGCAGCTGTGTCTGACGGGCGAGCCCATCGACGCGGCGCGGGCACGCGAGATCGGTCTGGTGAATGAGGTGGCCGACGACCTCGATGCTGCACTCGAGCGCCTGCTGGCGCGGCTGCTCGCCAACTCGCCCACCGCGCTGCGGCGCGGCATGTATGCGATGAAGGCGATGCGTTCGATGTCCTTCGAAGAGGCGATTGCGTTTGGCGAAGGGCAGCTCGGCCTGCTGGCACTCACCCGCGATGCGCGCGAGGGCGTGGCTGCATTCAAGGAAAAAAGGAAACCGCAATGGACGGGCAAATGACAATCTCGACGCCGGGCAAGGTCGTGCGCATCGGCGGCGCATCGGGCTTCTGGGGCGACAGCAGCCTCGGACCGGCGCAACTGGTGCGCCGCGGGGGCATCGATTACCTGGTGTTCGACTATCTCGCCGAGCTCACCATGTCGATCCTCGCCGGCGCGCGGGCGACGCGGCCGGAGGAGGGTTATGCCATCGACTTCGTCACGGTGGCGCTGCGCTCGGTGCTGAAGCAGGCGGTCGAGCAGGGCATTCGCATCGTCAGCAACGCGGGTGGCGTGAACCCGAAGGGCTGCGCGACAGCGGTGCAGGCGCTCGCCGACGAACTCGGCGTAGCGGTGCGCGTCGCGATCGTCGAAGGCGACGACGTACTTCCGCTCGCCGACGCGATGCGGGCGGCCGGTACGGTCGAAATGTCCAGCGGCGAACCCATGCCTGAGCGGCTGGTATCGGCCAATGCCTATCTCGGGGCACTGCCCGTCGCGCAGGCTCTGGCCGCGGGCGCCGACATCGTGATCACCGGGCGCTGTGTCGATAGCGCCGTCACGCTGGGCGTGCTGATGCATGAATTCGGCTGGGCGTCCGACGACTTCGACCGGCTCGCCGCCGGCAGTCTGGCCGGCCACATCATCGAATGCGGCTGCCAGGCGACGGGCGGCCTGCACACCGACTGGGCCAGCGTGCCGGACTGGGCGAACATCGGCTATCCGATCGTCGAGTGCCACGAAGACGGCAGTTTTGTCGTCACCAAGCCCGCGGACACCGGCGGCCTCGTCACGCCCGCGACCGTCGGGGAGCAACTGCTGTACGAGATCGGCGATCCGGCCAGTTATCTGCTTCCGGACGTGACTTGCGACTTTCGACAGGTGCGCACCGAACAGACCGGGCCACATCGCGTGCTCGTGACCGGCGCGCGCGGCCGGCCGCCGACCGCCACCTACAAGATCAGCGCCACTGCGTCGGCGGGCTTCAAGGTTTCAGGACAACTTACCATCGTCGGAATCGACGCCGCGGCCAAGGCGAGGCGCACGGGCGAGGCGCTGCTCGAGCGAGGCCGGCTGCTGCTGCGTGAGTGCGGGTTCACGGATTTCCTGCGCACCCATATCGAGTTGCTCGGCACGGAGTCGGCCTACGGGCCCCACGCGCGCCCGTTGCCGACACGCGAAGTCGTGTTGCGCGTGACGGCGACGCATGCCGACCGGCGTGCACTGCAGATGTTCAGCCGCGAGTTCGCCGCACCGGGCACATCCTGGTCACCCGGCACGACCGGTGGAGGTGGCCGTCCGTCGGTGTCGCCGGTGCTGCGGCAGTTCGCGTGGCTCATGCCGAAGGAGCAGGTGACGCCGACGGTCACGCTCGGCAACACGACATTCACCGTGCCGCTGCCGCCACCGCAACCGCAGGTCGCGCGAGAACCGCTGGCGCCTGTCGAAGGTTCGCTGCCTGCCGGCCCACGCCAGACCGTGCCGCTGTTGAGAATCGCGCTCGGACGCAGCGGCGACAAGGGCGACATTTCCAACATTGGTCTCATCGCGCGGCATCCGGCCCTGCTGCCGGTGCTGAGAGACCAGGTGACATCCGAGCGGGTCGCGACGTACCTCGGCCATCTGGTGCAGGGGCCGGTGCAACGTTACGAATTGCCCGGCATCCATGCCATCAATCTCGTCTGCGAGCGGGCATTGGGCGGCGGCGGGATGGCATCGATGCGCAATGACCCGCTCGGCAAGGGCATGGCGCAGATGCTCCTCGACATGCCGGTCGACGTTCCCACCGGCATGTTGCAGGAGTACCCCGCGTGAATTTCGATTTCTCCGACGACCAGCTTGCGATTCGCGACGCCGTCGACGCGCTTTGCGCCGACTTCGGCGCCGATTATTGGCTCCAGCGCGACCGCGATGGACGCTGGCCCAGCGAGTTCTGCGATGCCGTTGGCCGCGGCGGGTGGTTTGGCGTGACCATGCCACGGGAACACGGCGGCGCCGGCCTCGGCATCTCGGCGGCCGCTATGGTGATGCGCACGATCGGCAAGCTGGGGTCGGCGGCGGTGTCGTCGGTACACGTGAATCTGTTCGGCCCGCAGCCGGTGGTCGTGTTCGGCAGCGACGCGCAAAAGCGGCGCATGCTGCCGCCGCTGATCGACGGTTCGGATCGCGCCTGCTTCGGCGTGACGGAACCCAACATCGGTTCCGACACCACACGCGTCAGAACCTCAGCCCGCCGCGCGGGCGACCGCTACATCGTCCACGGCCAGAAAGTCTGGACTTCGACGGCCCAGCAAGCGAACAAGATACTGCTCGTGGCACGCACGACGCCGATCGAGGCATGCGCGCGGCCGATGGACGGCGTGACGCTGTTCTACACCGACATCGACCGTTCGCATCTGCGTATCTGCGAGATCGAGAAGATGGCGCGCAAGGCGGTGGACTCGAACGAACTGTTTATCGACGGGCTGGAAATCCCCGTCGAGGATCGCATCGGAGAGGAAGGCCAGGGTTTCAGGTACCTGCTGCACGGGCTGAACCCGGAGCGCATCCTCGTCGCGGCTGCCGCGCTGGGCGCCGCCGAGACAGCGTTGGCGCTGGCCACGGACTATGCCAGGGAACGCGTCGTGTTCGGCCACCCGATCGGCAAGAACCAGGCGATTCAGCATCCGCTGGCGGAATGCTGGATGCGCGTTCAATCGGCCGAACTGCTGATGTGGAAGGCGGCGGCGCTCTATGACGCCGACAAGCCCTGCGGTGTCGAGGCCACGGCGGCCAAGTACCTGGCGGCGGAGGCCAGTTTCGAGACGTCGTTGCGTGCGGTGCGCACGCACGGCGGCTACGGCTACGCGAAGGAGTACCACGTCGAGCGAGGCTTGCGCGAAAGCGTGCTGTCACTGCTCGCACCGGTGACGCAGGAGCTCGCGCTGTGCTACGTGGCCGAGCAGGCGCTCGGGCTGCCGAAGTCGTACTGAGATGGAAACATGTCAGTGAGATAAACGGTCAGGTATCGAAATTGCAAACCAGAGTCAATCAAAGGAAATGGCGTGAAGAACTTCACAGTAATATCGCCTGAATTCATGGATCTGGAACGGCTGCAACGGGTGCATGAGTTCAATGGCTTCGATGGCACCGGTCAGAACCAATCACCCGCCTTGAAATGGCACGGGGCGCCGGAAGAAACCAGGAGCTTCGCGCTGACGCTCTACGACCCTGACGCACCCACCGGCAGCGGCTTCTGGCACTGGATACTGTTCGATATCGATTCGTCCGTCACGCAGCTTGCCGCCGGTGCAGGCTCCACCGGCGCCTCTGACCACGGCGCCAGCGGCACGCAGGTCCCCAATGACTACGGCACCACCGGCTACGGCGGTCCCTGCCCACCCAAGGGCTTGCCTGCGCACCGCTATATCTTCACCGTGCATGCGCTGCGTGTGCCCAAGCTGGAATTGCCGCCCAATGTGCCCAACGCGGTGGTGCGCTTCCTGATCCACCAGAACACGCTCGCCACGGCCACCCTGACCGGCCTCTACAGCCGCTGACGTGCTCGCTTGAATGAGGCGGACACGATCGATTAATCCGACGCATTACCACTCCCCAACTTTGGAGACTGCAAGATGAGAACGGGCATGGTCAAAACGGTACTGATAGTGCTGGCGTTGTTGACGACGCCGCTCGCCACGAAGGCCTGGGAGCGCGGCAAGGTCGAGACATTTGCCACGTTGCCCGCTGGCGAGGCGCATCCCGAGGGGATCGCCCTGGACCATGACGGCAACGTCTACGTCGTGACGGTCGCGGCGAACAAGCCGGTGACGAGTGAGGGAACACTCATTGTGTTCGACCCACAGGGCGACCACCTTCGGACGGTTCGCATCAAGGGCTCAAGCAGGCTATTGCTCGATGTGGGTTTCAATCCGCAGACCGGCAAGTTGCTCGTCATCGATTATCAGTATGGGAAGGTTTTGAGCGTCGATCCCGATACGGGTGCCTCATCGGTATTCATGACGGTCACGGGCAAGAACCCCGGCCTTGACGGGATGACGTTCGATGCCGCCGGCAACGTGTACGTCACCGACTCCCACCAGGGGATCATCTGGAAAACTGGACCACGCGGCGGCGAAGGGTTGGCATGGGTAAAAAGCCCATTGCTCAGTCCGACAAGGCCCGCGCCGGACATCGGCGCGAACGGTCTGGCGTTCAACAAGGAGCAGACGGCGCTGTTCGTCGCCAACACATCGAACGACACGATCGTGAAAATACCGGTGACCGGCTCGACGCTTGAACCCGGCACGCCCGAGGTCTTCGTCAATCGCATCGGCGGCGGACCCGACGGCCTGATCATCGACGAGCACGACAACATCTGGATTGCATGCAACCAGTCCAACGAGATTGTCGTGCTCGAGCCGACACAGGGGCGAGTGATTGCAAAGCTTGGCGATTTCGGCGGAATCGATCGCAACGGGGCGCCCATCGGTTTCCTTTGGTCGAATAGCCTGGTCTTCCGCGGTGACGACGTGCTTGTCACCAACTTGTCTCTCGATTACGCCGCGGCGCTTTCGAGGCTTAGCGACGAGCTTGGCTTCGCGCATCCCGTGGCCGCGGATCTGCGGACAATCGATGGGCCATGGGCAGGCCAGGTGAAGGTCCACACGATCTCGAAAATCAAGAGGCGGATACCGCAAGGCCTGGACCTCACCGCACGGCAATAGGATTCTGCTGCTCCACTGCACTGCGTTCGACCGCCGGCGTGCACATCACCCGATCGAGCAGATGCAGCGCAAGACCGAGATGAATCGGCGAATGGTCGGTATGTGACGTCAATGCAAGCAGTGGGAATAAGGATCGCATCGAGATCCTCATTGCCGCTCGATATCCACCGTGAAAGGAAGAAAGGAGACGAACGTGCAATTTTCTACAAAGACCATTTGCGGGGCTACATTCCTGTTAGCGGCCGGGAGTGCAGCCGCAGAGTCGAGCGTCACACTGTACGGCGTGGTCGATACATTCGTGCAGTATCTTAATAACGGCGGTCGCACTTCGTACTCCGAAAGAAGTGGTGGTGAATCGGGTTCGCGCTTCGGGTTATTGGGCCGGGAGGATCTGGGCGGAGGGCTTCAGGCAAAGTTCGATATTGAAACGGGCTTCAACGTCAACAACGGGACGCTCTTTACCGATACGACAGCATTGTTCTACCGTCAGGGATGGGTCGGGCTCTCCGATAACAAATATGGTTCGCTGACGTTCGGACGACAGTATCAGCCCTCATTCAATACCGCCTATGGCGCCGATCCGTTTGCGCTCGACGAAGTCCTGTCGCCGCTTGTCGCGGCGGTCCTTGCCGTAGACAGGAATACCCTGTCGACACAATCGATCACCGGGCGCACGAGCAATGCCGTGCTCTATCAATCGCCGGACTTCGGTGGCGTGCGGCTGGCCGCGATGTACGCGTTCGCGGCGACGGTCACGCAACCCGTGCCAGCTTCGACGGGCAACCTCCTTGACGTGTCCGCGACTTACACCGGGTATGGGCTGTATGCGTCTGTCGCCTATCAATCGCAGCGTCCGGGAACGCAGGCGATCACCGTCGGGCCGTTTGCTTCGCTGAACCTGGTCGCCACCGAACACTTCACCGGTGCACTCGCATATCGCTTCGGGATTGCGAACATCCAGTTCCTCTATACGTACGCGCGACCGCACGACGCACCGGGCTCGGCGGCCGCACTCGCCGGCAGTGCGCATCCGGTAAGCATCGCGGGCATCGGCGTAACCATTCAGGCATCGCCGCAAGACGTTGTCGAGATCTCGGGAATCGAACGTAACGTGCGCGGCTCACACGACAATACGATTGGCATCCAGCTGGGTTACGACCATCTCCTTTCGAAACGGACAAGTTTGTACGTTCGGGCCGGCCATATGAAGAACAACGGGACCGCAACGACGAGTTGGGTCGGGATACGGGTTGCCACGCCGACGGGTGCGCCGGATTTTGGTGCGTCTCAGACACTCGTCGCGGTAGGCATCTCGCATCGCTTCTGATTTGGCTCTCGGCAGCCGCGCCATCATGGCGATACGCCAGGTGGCGTGATTCGCTTTCATGAAGTCGAACTCTTGTCGGGCAGCGTTGCGGCAGCGCCGTTCAATTCCCTCGATGCGCCACGCATGGCTCGCTTGCCTCGCCGTCCGAAACTGGAGTGGCGGGTGTCGCGTCGTCCAGGACTGAATCGAATCGCTTGCGAAACGCGGGGTCGCGCTTGGCGAGAAGGGTCGCCTCGACCCAGAGGGTAAAGCGATCGTCGCTCTGCAAGTAATCATGGAGTTTCAACAGCGCTGAGCGCAGGTTGCACGTCAGCTCGTTCTTCTTCCAGTGCAATGATTCGATCAACAAGTCGGATTTGTCGTAGAAGTTGCAATAGAACGCGCCGCGCGTGTAGCCCGCCGCTTCGGCGACATCGGCCACGCTGGTCGCCGGAAACCCCTTTTCGATGAAGAGCGCCCGAGCGGCTTCCACCATTTGCTCGCGCGTTTGCGCTCTTCGTTCCGCGTGCGTCAGCCTTTTGCGTTTCATTGGATGTCCATGAGAAGCCCAGTGTCCCGATGGGCGGATCGGAGCAGGCTGCCGGCTGACGCCTGAGCAAAGACGAGGCCAATTCCGCGATTGGAAATGATATTAAACTCAATAGTGAGTTGTTTGTCGATTGAGACGTTTGAATCTATACTGCGGTTCTGATCGAGATCGGAATCGTCATGTCGAAGACCACAAATCGCCCGATAAAAAAGCCCGCTGCCGCGCAAACGCCTGCCGTCACTTTGGAGGCCGCCGACGCGCGAGAGCCGCGCGGCGCCCGCCGCAAGAGGGAGACGCGGGCCCGCTTGCTCGAGGCAGCGCTCAAGCTCATGGCCGTAAAAGGCATGGAAGGCGTGGCCATCAACGAAATCACCGAGGCGGCCGACGTCGGCTTCGGCTCGTTCTACAACCACTTCGAGTCCAAGGAGGCGATTTACGCGACGCTGGTCGAGTCCGTGTTCGATGAGTTCGCCGACTGGCTCGATCGTCTCACGACAGGCTTGTCCGACCCGGCCGAGGTGATCGCCGTCTCCGTGCGCTATACCTTGTTGCGTGCGCATCGCGAGCCGCTTTGGGGCCAATTCCTGGTACGGGAGGGCTTTTCGCCGCGCATGCTTACCCGCGGACTGGGTCAGCGTTTGTTGCGGGATGTGCAACGGGGCGTCGACGCAAAGCGTTTCGCCGTCGCCGATCCATTCGTCGCGTTCTTGTCCGTGGGCGGCACCGTGCTGGCCGCGGTGACAGCCGAACTCGGCGTCGCCGCGCCGGAGGCGCCGAATGCCGACGCGTTGAACGCGTTCAATCTCACCAGCGAGCATCTCGCCGAGCGCGTGGCCGCCGTTCTGCTGCAAAGCCTGGGCCTCAAACGGGCGGAAGCCGAAAAGGTTGCGACGCGTCCGTTGCCGATCGTGGAACCCGCTGTCGAAGCCGACTGAAAGCCATGACGGCATACCGCTCGGCTGACCGTCGGCAACGCGGGTAGCCAAGCGGTATTCGCTCATTGCGCGAACCCCGAACGGGCTGCATACGATCCCGAATTCGATGTGGCGTCGTTTGCGATGTGGGTCGCCGCGGACGGACACTGCACCGTCCGCGCCGAATTCGCTGAACGGCTCGTCGTCGTCATGAGCGGGCCGCCCGCGCCGGCGTCGAGGGCGCGAACGGTCGCCGCCAGTTGTCCCGCGATGGTTGTCAGCGCGCGGCGATGACCGTCCGCCAGCGCATCGTAACCGGCGGCTACAGGCTCGAACACCGTGCTGCGGCACGTCAGCTTTTCACCGGCCGCTCCCGGCGAGCGAATACTCCAGATCGCATCGACGACCACCCGCGCACCGGGCCACGACTCGAAACGCTGCATGTCGACGGCAACGCGATAGACGTGCGCATCGCCTTTCTGCATCGGACGGGGCGCGTTGAAGTCGCTCAACTGTTGTGTCGCTGCGATCGACAGGGCCATGCGTATTTCATCGCTCAATGGCGACGCCCAGCGTTCGTTTTCGAGCACTTCGACCTGCGTGTCGCTGCGCCTGACGACGAGCTGATTGCGCGCCACCTGGTCAGGCACTCTGACCGACTGAATGTCGATCAACGCAGCGGGACCGGAAACGCTCGAAGCGGCCCCGGCTCGCGCATCCGGCGCCAGCGTATAGAACCGGCTCGGCGGCGACGACGCACAGGCGGACAGCGCGATCGCACTCGCCGCTGCCAATACTCGAATGACGGCGGCGCGTCGTTGAAATACGTTGAACATCATTGACGATCCCCTTTCTTGCCGAACAGGAGCGCCTCGGGATGGCGATCCAGATAGTCCGCGAGCCCGTTCAGCGACTGCAACGTGCGGGTCAATTCCTGCATCGCCCCGTGAACGTCCGCTTGCATCGGCGAATCCTGTCCAAGGGTCGCTTGTGCGGCGTCGAACGTCTTCTGCGCGGATGCCAGCGTGGATCGCGCTTGCGGCACGACTTCCGTGTTGAGCTGACCGAACAGGCGGTTCGCGCTTTCGAGTGTGCCGTTCAGATTCGTGCCGATCTTGTCGAACGGAACCTGATTGAGCTTCTTGGCGATTTCGGCAATCTGCACTTGCAGTTCATCGAGCGTATTCGGCACGGTGGGCAGCTCGATCGGCGTGTTGCGCAGATTGACCGTTGCGTGCGCTGCATGCGGGAACATGTCGAGTGCCACATAAAGCTGGCCAGTGAGCAGGTTGCCGGTTCGCAATTGGCCGCGCAGCCCCTGCATGACGAGGTGTTGCAGCATGTCGTGACCGCCCTGGCTATTCGGCGCGGGCAGCGACGTGTTCGAACGGCGGCTGAGCCGGTCGGGGTAGAGCGCCATGGTCACTTCCATGCTGAAATTCTCGGCCTTCTCGTCGTACTCGAGACCGATCTTCGTTACTTGACCGAGCGTGATGCCGCGCAGATCCACCGGCGCGCCGACCGACAGTCCGCGCAGCGACTGGTTGAAACGCATGGCGACATAGAGCGGTGCGCCGTCCGGCTCTCGCATGGCGTCGGTTTCGTCCGACGCGAGCCTGAACGTCGCGCCGTCGGCGGCTTGCGGGCTCGCATCTTGTCCCGGCGGCGCTTCGAAGGCCAGCCCGCCCATGATGACGGTAGCAAGCGATTGGGTGTTGAGCTTGAGCCCGCCGGAGTCGAGACGCAGATCCACGCCGCTCGCGTGCCACCAGCGCGTGTCGGTCCCCACGTACTTGTCGTACGGCGCCTTGACGAACACGTTGACGATCACGCCCGATCCCTTGGGGTCGAGCGAAAAACCGACGACCTGGCCGACTTGAATCCTGCGGTAGAAGATGGGTGCACCGATATCGAGCGAGCCGAGCGAATCTCCTCGCAGCGTGTATTGATGCCCCTGCTGGTCGGCGGTCACGATCGGGGGATTCTCGAGACCGGTGAAGGCTGTCTTGCGCACGGTCGAGCGGCCGATATCGGCGCCGATATACGCGCCGGACAGCAACGTGCCAAGGCCGGATATGCCGCTCGCGCCGACGCGCGGGCGCACCACCCAGAATCGCGATCCGTCGGTGGCGAACTTTCCGGCTTCCTTGTCGAGCTGGACCTTGACGCGGACATGCCGAAGATCGTCCGACAGCGCGATAGTGCGCACGGTGCCGATCTCGACATCCTTGTATTTGACCTTCGTTTTGCCGGCCTCCAACCCTTCGGCGTTATTGAAGATCACGGTGATGGTCGGCCCTTCATCGGTGATGGATTTCGCGAGTAGAGCAATACCGATCAGCGCCGAGATCAAGGGAATCAGCCATACCAGAGAAGGAAGCCAGCGGCTGCGAGGCTTGATCTCCGGATGCGGTAAGTCAGGGATTTGCATCGCAGAAAGGAATCGAATGAAGGGTTGTGGAAGCCGGACGGTACGCGGCGATTACGATCGTGCGGAAGAACGTGCCGGCCGGTGCCGGACGTTGTCCCAGATCAGGCGCGGATCGAACTCGTTCGCCGCGAGCATGGTCAGCACCACGACCGAACCGAAGGCCAATGCTCCCGGGCCCGCGGTGATCTGCGCCAGCGATCCGAAATGCACGAGTGCCACGGTGAGCGACACGACGAATACGTCGAGCATCGACCAGCGCCCGACGCGCTCCACCATGCGGTAGAGCCTGGCGCGCTCGAGCGGCTGCCAATCGGAGCCGCGCCAGGCGGTGACGGTTTGCAGCGTGAGAATGGCGAGCTTGAGCATCGGCACCATGACGCTGGCGACGAACACGACGACCGCGAGCGGCCAATCGCCCGAGCGCCAGAAGTAAGCGATGCCGCCAAGAATCGTGTCGTCCTCGGCGCGTCCAAGCGACGAGGTATGCATGATCGGCAGCAGATTCGCCGGGATATAAAGCAACGCAGCGGCAAGCAGCAGCCCGAAAGTCCGCGTGATGCTTGCGGGGCGCCGCTCGTGCAGCGGCGAGCGGCACCGGACGCAGTGTGAATCGACTACTTGCGCGCTGCGCGAGTGAACGAGACCGCAGCAGTGACAGGCGATGAACCCGGCGTGCCTGGCGGTGACGGGGGCCGGTGCCGACTCGACAGCCGACTCGACAGCCGATTCAACGGCCGGCGCAGCATCTCCATGCATGTCACGCTGCTTGTTGCGTCGCCGCGCCGGCGCGGCGGGAGCGCCACCCCGATTCATGACCTCGTCGCGAATCTCCCATAGCATGCAGGGGTCGAAAGCGGCGATCACGCAAAACATCAGCGTCAACGCGCCGAACGCGAACAGCGATGTTCCCGGGATGACTCGCGCGAGACTCACCATCTTCACGATCGTAATCAGCACCCCGAGCATGAAAACCTCGGTCATGCCCCACGGACGCACGAATTGAACGACGCGCAGGACAGCGTCGAAAGCGCGCGGCACACGGCCCGTACGCAGAGGCAGCAACAGATAGAGCAGGGCGACGAGTTCGAACGACGGGAACAACATCGTTGTGCTAAATACCATAGCTGAAACGATATGCATCTGGCCTTTCCATAGCGCCTCGACGGCTTCAAACAGCGTGGCGTGCGACGTCAGGCCATTGGATTCCAGCGCGAGTACCGGGAACGCCTGCGCGATCAAGAACGTGATCAGTGCGGCGACCGTGACTGCACAAGCCTTCTCGAGCGTCAGGCCGGCGTGACGCACCCCTTTCATGCTTGCGCCGCAAGAAGAGCAGTGCGCAACCAGACCGCGCAGACGCGGCGGTTTGCGAAAGAGCGAGTCGCACTCGTGACAGGCAATCAGATCTCGATGTTCCATATGGAAGAAAACAGAACGGACGAACTTGGACGACCGATCGTGGCGGGGCGGCACGCTTCTCGCGTGCCGGCCCGCCCGATCGCAAATGCACCGAACGAGCGCGACTCAATCGCGCGACGCCGACTTCCCTGGCTCGGGCGGCAATTCGCCCATCGCTTGAAACAGTGCGGCGGTATCGCCGAGCCGCTGGCTCTGCGCGCGGACCGCGTCGAGCTGTGCCGTCAGGAACTGCTGTTCGCTCGCTTGAGCCGCCGATACCGGCAAGGACCCGAGTCGATAACGCGACGTCGTTTCGTCGAACAGTTCATGCGCCGAGCGCGCCTCGATTTCGGTCGATGCGAGCGTCTGCGCGTCGTTGTCGAGCGCGGCGAGCGAATCGGCGACATTCTCGAACGCGGACAGGACCGTCGACTTGTAGTGCAGCACCGCTGCCTCATACGTCTCCTTCGTCGCACGCCGATGCGCGAGCAACGCGCCGCCATGGAAGATCGGTTGCGCAGCGCTTGCACCGATCGCCCAGATGCCGCCGGCGCCGGTGAACAGGGCCGGCCAACTGAAGCCGGCGCGGCCCATCGAGGCCGTCAGCGACAGGCTCGGGAAAAGCTGCGCCGTCGCTTGGCCGACATCGGCCGCGGCCGCTTGTAAAGCGGCTTCGGCGGCCTGAATATCCGGACGCGAGCGCAGCAACTGCGCCGGCACGGCGACCGGTACGTGCTCGGGCAGCGCAAGGCTGTCCAGATCGGGGACGACAGGCGCCGCATCCGGCGTTCGACCCAACAGCACTGCCAGCGCGTGGACGGTGCTCGCGCGCTGCTGTCGCAGCGGCGGCAGGGTCGCGGCGAGTGCGCCGGCCTGCCGCGCGGAGGCCAGTGCCTGCGCATGCGAGATCGAGCCGAGCGCTTGACGCTGCGCATCGTCGCGCGACGTATCTCCGGCGAGCGTCACGAGACGTTCGGTGAGCGCGATCTGACGATCGAGCGCCGCGACATGGATGGCGGCGCCGACGATATTCGCGGCGAGCGCGCGGCGCGCCGCCTCCAGTTCATACGCCTGCACGTCGACGCGCGCCGCGCTGGCCTTGTTCCCGTAGCGAGTGGCGCCGAACAGATCGAAGTTGTACTGCGCCTGCAACTGACCGACGAAGACGTTGTAGCGTTCGGTGCTTGGACCGATGCCGGGGACGACGGGCGAACGCGTACGCTCGACCTGCGCGCCAGCGTCGACCGACGGCAACGTCGACGCACCGATCTGGGCCCGCAGTTCCTGCTGCGCGGCATTGAGCGAGCGCTGCGTGGCGGCGAGCGTCGGGTTGTTGCGCAGCCCTTCCTCGACGAGCGCATCGAGTGCGTCGGAGCGGTACAGCTTCCACCATTGCGGGCCTGGCGTTGCGCCGACATCGAAATGCTGCGCTGTACCGCCTGCCGCGACGGTCTGCTGAGGTTGCGACTGCGCCCCATAATGCGCGGGCGACGGCATCGCGGGCGGCGTACCGCTCGGGCCCAACGAACAGGCGCTCGTTGCAAGTGCCGCGAACACGGCGATAACGGATGTCTTGATGGCAAGTTGCATGATCAGATCTCCGCGTGTTCGACGACGGGCTGCTGCAGTGCGCGCTCGTCGCGCCGAACACGGAAGGAAGTCGCATAAAGGGCCGGCAGGAAGAACAGCGTGAGTACGGTCGCAATCGTGATGCCGCCCATGAGCGAGGTCGCCATCGGGCCGAAGAAGCCCGAACGAAGGAGCGGAATCAACGCCAGCACCGCGGCGGCGGCCGTGAGCATGATCGGACGGAAGCGCCTGACGGTCGCGCCGACGATGGCATCGAAACGCGGCTGGCCGGCCGCGATGTCCTGCTCGATCTGATCGACGAGGATCACCGAATTGCGCATGATGATGCCGAACATCGCGATCACGCCGAGCATGGCGACGAACCCGAACGGTTCGCCGAGCAGCAGCAGCGCACCGACGACGCCGATCAAGCCGAGCGGTGCGGTCAGCACGACGATGAACGTGCGCGAGAAGCTCTGCAGCTGGATCATGAGCAGGGTCAGCACCGCGATGATGAGGATCGGCATTTCGGCATTGATCGACGTCTGGCCCTTCATGCTTTCCTCGACCGAGCCGCCCACCACGATCCGATAGCCGATCGGCAGTTGCGCGCGAAGCTCGCTCAGTTGCCGGTCGACGTCGTGCGTGACGTCGATACCTTGCGCGTCGCCGCGAATGTCGGCTTGCACCTTGATGGTCGGCTGCCGATCGCGTTCCCAGATCACGCCGTATTCGAGCGCCGTGCGCACATGGCCGAGCGTGCCGAGCGGCACGGGGCCGCTGGGTGTCGGAACGGCGAGGCTCGCGAGTTGCGACGGATCGACGCGCTCGCTCTTGGGTGCGCGCAGATCGACGTCGATCAGCTTGTCGCGCTCGCGGTACTGCGTGACCGTGTAGCCGGAAAGCGTCATCGCGAGGAAGTTCGACACGTCCTGCGAGGTCACACCGAGTTGACGAGCGCGGTTCTGGTCGATCTGGAACGACAGCGAGCGCTCTTGAGGCTCATCCCAGTCGAACTGCACATTGCGCGTGCGTGCGTCGGCCCGCACCTTGTCCGCCACCTTTTGTGCGATATCGTGCACCGTCGCGATGTTGTCGCCGCTCACGCGGAATTGAATCGGATAGCCGACGGGCGGCCCGTTCTCGAGTCGCGCCACACGCGTTCGTACGCCGGGGAATTGCTTCTCGAGCGTGGCGTCGAGCCATTTCATGAGCTTTTCGCGTTCCTCGACGTCCTTTGCCGTGATGACGAATTGCGCGAAGTTCGGCTGCTGCAACTGCTGGTCGAGCGGCAGATAGAAGCGGGGCGCGCCGGTGCCGACGAAGTCGACGACGCGATCGATTTCGCGGCGGCCGTGCAGGGTCTGCTCGAGGCGCTGCGCTTCACGCAGCGTCGCGGCGAATGAAGCGCCTTCGGGCAGGCGCATGTCGACCAGCAACTCGGGGCGCTCGGAGTTCGGGAAGAACTGCTTCGGCACGCGAGTGAAGGCCGCCATGGCGACGGCGAATGCGATCGCCGTTGCGCCCAGCACCAGCCAACGGTGCTCGATGCACCAGGCCACCCAGCCGCCCATGCGGCGATAGAAACCCGTGTTGTAGATATCGTCGCCGTGGCCGTGGCCACCGTGCTCGCCGGCCTTGCGTTCCGGCAGCAGGTGATAACCGAGCAGCGGAACGAGCACGACGGCGGCGAACCACGAAACGATGAGCGCGATCGCCGACACTTCGAAGATCGAGCGCGTGTATTCACCGGTGCTCGACTTGGCGAGCGCGATCGGCAGGAAGCCCGATACGGTGACGAGCGTACCCGTCAACATCGGAAAGGCCGTGCTCGTATACGCGAAGGCCGCCGAGCGCGTGCGGCTCCAGCCTTGCTCGAGTTTCACGGCCATCATCTCGACGGCGATGATGGCGTCGTCCACGAGCAACCCCAGCGCGAGCACGAGGGTGCCGAGCGAGACCTTGTTCAGGCCGATGCCGAACAGATACATGCACAGCGACGTCACGGCGAGCACGATCGGGATCGAGATCACGACGACCATGCCGGTGCGCAGGCCCAGCGAGACGAGGCTGACCACCAGCACGATCGCGACGGCCTCGGCCACGGCCTCGACGAAATCGTCGACCGAATGCTTGACGGTGTCGGGCATGCTCGAGATCTGGACGAGCTTGAGCCCCGCGGGCAGGCGTGCCTGCAATTCGGCGCGCTCGCTGTCGAGCGCCTTGCCCAGGCGGATCACGTCGCCGCCGGTCTGCATCGTGACGCCGATCCCGAGCACGGCATGGCCGTTCGTGCGCATCTGCGTGACGGGCGGATCGTCATAGCCGCGGTGGATCTTTGCGACGTCGCCGAGGCGGAACGTACGGTGATTCACCGAAATCAGCATGTCTTCGAGCGCATGCACGTCCTTGAACGCACCGCTGGCGCGCACGAATACGCGGTCGTCGGACGTGGTGAACGTGCCGACCGGCGCCACGGCGTTCTGCGCATCGATGGCGTGAGCGAGTTCCGCGGGCGTGATCGCGAGCTTCGTCAACTGCGTGTTCGAAATTTCGATGAAGATGTGCTGGCCGGGGTCGCCAAAGTAATCGACCTTCGCGACGCCCGGCACGCGCAGGAGCACCGTGCGCAACTGGTCCGCATAGTCGTGCAGCTGCGCGGCCGAAAAGCCGTCGCCTTCAAGCGCATAGATGTTCGTATAGACGTCGCCGAACTCGTCGTTGAAGAACGGGCCGACGATGCCTTGCGGCAGCGTTGCGCGGATGTCGCCGACCTTCTTGCGCACCTGATACCAGGTTTCAGGCACTTCCTTGACGGGTGCCGAGTCCTTCATCGCAAAGAAGATCATCGACTCGCCGGGGCGCGAATAGCTCTTGATGTTGTCGACGTAGGGCGCGGCCTGAAGCTGGCGCGCGATGCGATCGGTGACCTGCTCCTGCACTTCACGTGCGCTCGCGCCCGGCCAGTACGTCTGAATGACCATCGTCCGGAACGTGAACGGCGGATCTTCGGATTGCGAAAGATGGGTGTAGCCGATGACGCCGAACAGCGTCATCAGACCGATCAGGTAAATGACGAGCTGCTGATGACTCAGCGCCCATTCGGAAAGATTGAAGCCGCCTTTGCCTTTGCTTTCGGCCTGCGGAGCGGCGGCGGGCGTCGTGTCGCCGGCCTTTTCGTGATCGACGATGCTCATGATGCGAAGTCCTCGGGATGCAACGGGGCGACGACTTGCACATGCTCGCCGGCGCTCACGGTATGGACACCCTGCACGACGACGCGGTCACCGTCGTGCAGGCCGGTGGCGACTTCAACCATTCGCTCGCCGTAGTTCGTGACGGTGACGGGACGCAGCACGAGCTTGTCGGTGCCCGGTTGAACGACCCAGACGGCGGGCTTGTCGCCATCGTGAAAGAGCGCCGTGGCCGGCAGCGCGAAGGGGGAAGCGCCGTTGTTCGCGTGGGCGATATCGAATTGCACCTGAGCCGTCATGCCGAGCCGGACCTCGGGAGTCGGCGCAATGAGCGTCAGCTTGACGCGCCAGGTGCGGCTTTGCTGATCGGCGGTTGGCGCGACCTCGCGCACGCGTGCTTCGAAGGTCTTGCCGGGCACAGCCGACAGCGTGACCTTCGCCGACTTGCCGACGGTGAGCGAATTCAGTGCGCTCTCGGGGGCGTCGCATGCGATATCGATATCGCCGCTCCAGTCGAGGTGATAGACGGCCTGCCCTTGCTCGACGTTCTGGCCCGTATCGGCGTCCTCGGACTTGATCACGCCGTCGTGGTCCGCGACCAAAGTCGTATAGCGCAGGTGGTCTTCGGCCAGGCCCATCTGAGCCAACGCCGAATCGCGCTGCGCGAGCGCCGTTGCATAGGCGTTCTGCGTTTGCTCCAGCTGCGCCGGGGCAATCAGGTTGGCCTGCGCCTGCGCTTGGTCCCGAGCGAGTTGCTGCTTCTGATAGGCGAGCTGGTGCGTTGCCGCATCGAGCTGAGCGCGTGCGTTCGCCACATTGTTGCGCAGGTCGGTGGGGTCGAGCAGCGCGAGCACTTGCCCGGCTTTCACCGTATCGCCCAGGTGGACGCGGCGCTCGGCAATCTTGCCGCCGACGCGAAACGAAAGCGTCGTCGCGTAGCGCGCGTCGACCTGGGCCGGCAATGAGGTGGCGTCCGGCGCACCGTCGGCATGCACGGCGAGCGCGACGACGGGCTTCACCTCGGGCGCGACCGGTTCGCGCGAATGACAAGCCGCGAGCAGGACCGCGCCGCAAACGACGAGACAAAGGCCGGCCCGACGGGGCAGCGCAGTGGAAGACGGGCGCGAGGACGGCCGCGTTTCAAGACCTGGGAGTTTCACGATGTTTCCAAAGCAAGGGTTAGCAACAGGAAAGGCGACCAGTCTTTCGTCAGGGTTTTTACCGATAAGCACCGATCGATGGTGACATTAAAGTCGAAGATGATAGAATTGTCAATTATGACTTTTGGGTCCGAAACGATGAGCGATAAAAAAGAGACGGGCGCGCCGGTGAACGGTGGGCACGCGGGGGCGCAATGGCCCGGCCAAGGGGCAATGGAAGTCGGCGGTGCTCATGCGGTGGGCGGTGCGAGCCCCGGCGATGGCGACCGGCGCGAACCTCGCGGTGCGCGGCGCAAGCGCGAGACGCGTGCTCGCCTGCTCGAGGCGGCGCTCGCCCTGGTGGCGACGAAAGGTTTCGAGTACGTGACCATCAACGAGATCACGGAAGCGGCGGATGTGGGCTTCGGCTCGTTCTACAACCACTTCGAATCGAAGGATGCGCTTCATGCGGCGCTCGTCGATTGGGTGATCGAGGAGTTCGGCGACCGACTCGATGCGCTTGTGAGCGGCCTATCCGATCCGGCGGAAGTGATCGCCGTGTGCGTGCGACACACGTTGTTGCGCGCGCGGCGCGAACCGGTTTGGGGGCGTTTCCTGATCCGCGAGGGATTTTCGGATCGCGCACTGCACCTCGGTATGCATCGGCGGCTGCGGCGCGATAGCGAGATGGGCATTGCCGCCGGACGCTTCGCCGCGGCCGATCCCTTCATGAGCCATGTCTCGGTAACCGGCATCGTGCTCGCGGCGATTGCCGCGGAACTCAATGTCGCCGCTTCGGGCCGATTGCCGGCCGAACGGGATCAGGACCGGGACGTTGCGCAAGAGCAGCTTGCGGAGCGCGCCGCCGTGGCCGTATTGCAGACGTTGGGTTTGGATCGTGCCGAGGCAGAGCGCGTCGCACTGCGGCCGTTGCCGGTAGCGCCGCGTTGACGGCGAGCGGATGGGTGTAACCGGGACGGTCTCGTTTCCCGACACACCAAATGTTCTGAAGATTGCCGGCGTCGTGCTGCCGCGCTCGCGGTGGCTGCGGGTGCCGGCGTCCGCCGCGCCCGCGTTCTAATCGTATGAACCCTGTCTCATGCTTGCTACGGCAGCGCGTTTTTCTGGCGGAGGGGAGCCTACTCCCGCCCATTCGTATAAAGCGTGCTTGCCAGATAGCGCCGACGCACCTCGCGCAGTGCCGTCGCAAGGATGGCGCTGACAGGAAGCGCGAGCAGTACGCCGAAGAAGCCGAACAGTTCGCCGAACGCCAGCAGCGCAAAAATTGCCGCGAGCGGATGCAGGCCGATGCGCTCGCCGATGAGCCGCGGCGTCAGAAACGCCGTCTCGAGCACTTGCCCGATCCCGTAGATCAAGGCCACCGCACCGAAACCGTACCAGTCGCCGAACTGGAGCAGCGCGGCGAGTAGCGCGAGTACGAGCCCCGTCGCGAAGCCGACATAAGGGATGAAGACCGCAAGCCCGGTAAACAGGCCGACAGGCAATGCGACGCCGAAGCCGGCGAGGCCCAGCGCGATCGGGTAGAACGTGGCGAGCACGACCATGACGAGCAATTGGCCGCGCAGATATTGCGACAGAATCTGATCCATCTCGGTAACGAGCGCGTATGTTTTGCCGAGCCACGGCCGAGGCACGAGGCTTTCGATCCGAGCGAAGAACTTGCGCCTGTCGTATAGCAGGTAGTACAGCACGAGCGGAACCACGACGACATTGCCCACCACGGCAACCAATGCGCTGCCGCCCGTGCGCACATAGCGCCATGCTGCAAGCTGTACCGACTGCTCGCCGCCTTCGAGCCGGCTCGTCAGTACGGTGCGCAAGCTCGACAAATCGAACGACCCGTCCAGGCCGAACATGGCGAGCTTCGGCTGCAGCCACGCATTGATCTGTGCCGACAATCCTGGAACTCGCGCGGCGAGCGCCGGCAGCTCCTTCTGGATCACGGCGAACACGAGCAGCCCGAGCGACACGATCACCGACGCAAACAAAAGCATCATGACGAGCGCTGCCAGAGAGCGTGGAATACGCCGACTCGCGAGCCATTCGACGCCGGGCTGGAGCATGTAGGCAATCAAGCCGCCAAGCAAGAACGGCGTCAGCACCGGACGCAAGGTCCACATCAGGACGCCGAGCCCGACTGCGAGGGCACCGCAGAGCAGGGCCTGGCGCTGGTATGAATGGGGTCGCGCACGCTCTTGCTGCGGCTCGCGCGTTGCGGGTGGATTCGTCGACATCTTCGGGCTCGTGCGTGGCTGGCCGGTGCTGCTTCTCGGGATGGGGAGACGACGACCGTCCGGCTTGATGTCGACTCTAGATACGACATCGTACCCACAAATGATATATTTATCAACTATGACGAAATAGGCTGCGTGTGGGCGCGCCGGCATCCGAGGATACAGCGCTGCCCCAGGCAGCGCCGCCAGGCAAGTACCGTCTCGATCGCACTTATTGACAAAAATATCAGCGATGAGTTTAATGTCATCAACAGGCCGAGCAATGAATCGGACCACCAACCATAGAGACGATAGGAGCTGAGCGTGGAGACAAGTGCGCATCGTGGCGTTCCCGGATTGACGACTGCACAACCGTCGCGTCATCCCCATCCGACGACCAGGGCATCGGCGTTGTCGTACTTGATCTTCGACCGTCCGGACCTCGGACAGGCCGAGCGATTTCTTAACGACTTCGGACTGCGAACGGTCTTTCGAAACGAAGCACTGTTGCTGTTGCGCGGCACTGGCCCGGCGCCGTTCTGTTATGTCGTTCGCCACGCGACGAAGGCCCGGTTTGCCGGCTTTGGGTTGCAGGTCGACAGCAAGTCGGACCTGCATGCGCTGACCAAACTTCCCGGCGCCTCGGGAGTGGAATCGTCGGACTGGCCAGGCGGCGGATATCGCGTCACGTTGACCGACCCGTCGGGCTTTCGCGTCGATGCGGTCTGGGGCATTCGCGAAGTCGAACCATTGCCCCATCGAAACGCGCTTCAATTCAATTCCGTGGACGCGGCAGTACGAATCAACGACACGCAGCGCCCGCCGGCGGACGCGTCTGAAGTCATCAAGCTGGGGCATGTCGTGCTCGAGCTGGCGGACTTCCAGGAAACGTGCGCGTGGTACACACAGCACTTCGGTTTTATCCCGAGCGATGTGCAGACGCTCCCGGACGGCTCACCCGCCGTCGCCTTCATGCGCCTGGATCTGGGCGAGCAGCCAGCCGACCATCACACGCTCGCGCTGGCGCAAGGCTTCATTCCGAAGTACAGCCATAGCGCCTTCGAATTGATCGATGCGGACGCGGTCGGCATGGGGCAGCGCGTGCTGCGCGAAAAAGGCTGGACGCACGCTTGGGGTATCGGACGTCATATTCTGGGCAGCCAGATATTCGACTACTGGCAAGACCCCTGGGGCGACAAGCACGAACACTACTGCGACGGCGACCTCTTCACGTCGGACGCACCCACCGGCCAGCATACGGTCAGCCGTGAAGCGATGGCCCAATGGGGGCCGGCGATGCCACGCAGTTTCACCAAACCCAAACTCTCGCTGTCGAGCCTGGCCGCCCTCGTTCGCAACCTCCGGCGCAGTCCGGATCTGACGCTGAGCAAGCTGCTGGCGCTCGCCAGGATATTCGCCTGACACCCCCGCATTTCCGCACACTAGAGGCACGAAACCATGTCACTGCATGTTCTGCATTATCGGCACGAAGGCCGCGCTCGTTGGGGCGTGGTACGAAACGGCACCATCACGCCCATTCCCGGCGAATTCGCGACCACGGCGGAATTTATCGCCGCGAATCCGGTTGAGCGCCTGCTCGAACTCGACGGTCCGACGATTCCCGAGTCGACCGTGCAATGGCTCTCGCCGGTCACGGCGAATCAGCAGTTCATCTGCCAGGGTGCGAATTATCGCCAGCACATGATCGAATCGGGCATGGACCCGGACGTCAAGAAGTTCAACATGATCTTCACGAAGGCCGCGAGCTGCATCGTCGCTGCCGACTCGAAACTGGTGAAGCCACGCGAGGTACGGTTTCTCGACTATGAGATCGAGCTCGGTCTGGTCCTCAAGCGCGACATCACGTCCCGCGAAACGGTGACTGACGAGAACCTGCACGATTTCATCGCCGGCACCGTGATCGTCAACGACTACTCCGCGCGCGACATCCAGATTCCGCAGATGCAGTTCTACAAGGGCAAGAGCTATCGCACGTTTGGCCCGGTCGGCCCTTACCTTTGCCTGCTCGAGAAGCACGACATGCCGAAGCTGAAGGACCTCGCGTTGACGCTGACCGTCAACGGAACGGTTCGACAGAGCGATTCCACTTCGGGTCTTGTCTACGGTCCGGCAGAGACCTTGACCGAGTTGTCCGGCGTTCAGGACCTGCATGTCGGTGACTTGCTCGCAACGGGTACGCCTTCCGGTTGCGCGCTGATCATTCCGTCGCCGGAGAAGCAGCGCGCCGCGGCACAGCTGCCCGAAGCGGAGAAATGGCGTCTTTTCCTCGCGTTGCAAGCGGAGCGGCCGCAGTACCTGCACGACGGCGATGTGGTGGAAGCCCGCATCGTCAGCCAGGATGGCTCGATCGATCTGGGCACCCAGCGCAACGTCGTCGTCGCAGAGGCCGCATGAAAGGCGTCGCAAACGAGCAGGATGTCCACGCTATCGAATCGCAGGGGCAACCGGCGGATATTCCGTCGAGCACCTACGAAATGATCTGCCGGGGCGCCGCCATCGATCCATCGGCACCCGCGCTTTCGTTCTTCGCAACCGCGGACGCCTACGCGAACCCGGAGCGCTGGACCTACAGCGAACTGGTGCGCGACATCACGCGCACGGCCAACATGCTGTCGCGACTGGGCGTGCAGCGAGACACGGTCGTCGCCTATCTATTGCCGAACCTGCCCGAAACGCACTTCGTGATCTGGGGAGGCGAGGCGGTCGGCATTGTCTGCGCGATCAATCCACTGCTCGAAAGCGACGCGATCGGCGAGTTGCTCAATGCGTCCGGCGCCAGTGTGATCGTCACCTTGGCACCGTATCCCGGCACGGACCTGTGGCAGAAAGTGCAGGCGGTGTTGCACAAGGTTGCGTCGCTCAAGCATGTCGTGCTGGTGAACCTTGCCGACCATGCGCCGGACGAACAGCGATTTGCGGCGCGAATGCTTCAGCGCGGCGAGTGCTCGAGATTGCACGGCGAGGAAGGTGTGCGAGGCGCGGTTCCTGCGCAGATCGCCATCCACGACTTCGGCGAAGCAATCGCACGGGAGCCGGGCATGGAGCTCTCCACGCCGCACCGAAAGAACAGGGGCGACGTGTCGTCCTACTTCTGCACGGGCGGCACCACGGGCCTGCCTAAGATCGCGATGCGCCGGCACGGCAACGAGGTGGCCAATGCATGGAGCGCCGGACGGTTCCTCGGCGAAAGCGTCGGCCCGGGCAAGACGATGTTTTGCGGCTTGCCGCTGTTCCACGTCAATGCCGTGATGGTGACAGGGCTGCTGCCGTTTTCACGCGGTGCGCATGTCGTGGTGGGCACACCGCAAGGGTATCGCGGAGAAGGCGTCGTCAAACGCTTCTGGGATATCGTCTCGCATTACCGGATCAACTTTTTCAGCGGCGTGCCGACCCTCTATGGCTCGTTGCTTGACGTGCCCGCTGAAGGCCGAGACATCAGTTCGCTCGAATACGGGTTGTGCGGTGCTGCGCCGATGCCGATGGAACTGTTGCGTGCTTTCCAGGCGCGAACCGGAATCAGGATCCTCGAAGGCTACGGTCTGACGGAAGGCACCTGTATCAGCAGCGTCAATCCGCCGCTTGGCGAACGGCGGATCGGCTCGATCGGCCTTCGCCTCCCGGGCCAGGCCATGAAAGCCGTGATGGTCGATGAAGCGGGCCGCTATGTGCGTGACTGTGTTGCGGACGAAGTTGGCCAACTGGTGATCTCGGGTCCGAACGTGTTCATCGGCTATATGCGGCCGGAGCAAAACAGCGGCATCTGGATGGATCTGGCCGATGGCGCCAGATGGCTCAATACCGGCGATCTTGGGCGCTGCGACGCAGACGGCTATTTCTGGCTCACCGGCCGAAAGAAGGAGCTGATCATTCGTGGCGGACACAACATCGATCCGGTAGCGATCGAAGAAGCCCTGCACCGACATCCCGCAGTGCAGATTGCCGCGGCAGTCGGGCGTCCTGATGTGCACGCTGGCGAACTGCCGGTCGCCTATGTCCAGCTCAAGCCGGACGTAACGGCAAATGAAGCGGAAATGGCAGCGTTCCTGCGTGACGAGATCAGCGAACGCGCTGCGATTCCCAAAGGCATACGGATCGTTGAAACGATGCCGTTGACGGGTGTCGGCAAGATCTTCAAGCCCGCGCTGAAGCGGATCGAAACCGGCGATGCGCTGCGGTCTGCGCTCGTGGAAGCTGGCGTCGAAGGCGCAACGGTTAGCGTCGTTGAAGACGCGTCGCGCGGGATTTCGGTTCATGTCGAACTGCCCGACGCGGAACTCGAATCGTTGGCGACTTCCGTGCTTGGACGTTTTCCGTTCGCGTTTTCGATCGCGATCGCGGCGAGTGCCGGGAGCAGTGTTGACGGCAACGCGGCGTCGGATACGCACGGGGTGCCAAAGCGACAGAGTTAAGAAGGGAAAGAAGTAGCAGACGTTCGCAGTTCCTGACTCCACACGGTGCGAAGACATCAAGCAACTCGGGGACTCGGAGAAATCATATCGTTGTACTGATTATAAATACGTAAGAAGGGGGGCGATGTTTGGATTCGGTCTGGAGATGCGAGAACCGATCCAACGATCCGGCGCAATGCGCGGGATTGTTAAAGCCGTGTGGACGATAAAAGCCATTTAGCCGATGAGGCAGGAGAAGACGCGTGATGAACTACTGGAAAAATGTTCGGCCTGCCGTTGCGGCGGGTGTTATCTGTTCGGCTGCGCTTGCCGGAAATGCGCATGCCCAGTCGGCCGGAAGCTTTACCCTGTCGACAGGGTGGCTTCACGTCGCACCCCAGGGCAATGCCACGCCGCTCACCGTGGAGAGCGTGGGTGGTGTCGCCGTCAATCAGCAGTTACCGGGCACGGGTGCACACGCGTCGTCAACCGATACGCTCGGCATCAACACCGAGTACTACGTGACCGACCACCTCGGCATCGCCACACTCATCGGCCTGCCGCTCACGGTCAATCTGAAGGGCAACGGTACGCTCGCGAAGTACGGCACCCTCGGCACGACGAGGCCGATGCCGCCCGCCATCGAGCTTCGATATCACCTGTTCGAGGCGCAGTCGAAGTTTCGTCCTTTCGTCGGAGTGGGTGTGAACTACACGTGGTTCACGCAGGTTCGAGCAACCAACACCCAGTTCATCACCGATAGCGTGGGTCCTGGCGGATCGATACGCGCGACCCTCAGTGCATCGTGGAACCCCGTGTTCGACGTCGGGGCAACTTACGCGATTTCCAAACACTGGTCGGTCGGAGCGTCGGTCGGCTACATCCCGCTCAAGACGCACATGACCATATACGGACGCACCGCAACCGGAACGCAGATCGTTTCCAGGTCGACGCTCCGGATCGAACCCATTAACGTCTTTCTGAACGTCGGCTATACGTTCTAGCGCGGACGGCCCACGTTCCCTGACGTCAATCCCGGCGGCGGATTGTGCAATGGGCCCGGCTTTGCCGGGCCTTTCAACCACCACCAGACATGACCGCGCCCACCTGAGCAGTTTGCCCGCTCGGGGAAGCCGGTCCGTAATGCGCCGATGCTTGCACTGGCTCAGACTTTCCATTGGATCAAAAAGTGAAACGACAGATCCTCAAGACCATTCTCTTTGCCATGCCCAAGGTCATCGACCTGACGGCACGCCGCTTCCCTGCCTATCGCGATCGGCTCAAGGAGCGCGATCTCGTCGCGTGGATCGGGCTCATGGATCAAAGCATCGGTCGCGTCATCAAGATCAAGAACGGCCGCATCCGGTCGTGTGCGGGCAGGCATCCTCAGCCCGACGTGCGCATGCAATTCAAGGACGTGGCCACCGCGCTGAAATTCCTCTCCGCCAGCCCGGACTACCTGGATATCATCCATGCGGCGAAAAACTTCAAGGTGGTCACTGAAGGCGACGATGCGTTGCTGGTGTGGTTCATGCAGACGCTGAGCATGATGCAGACCATCAGCCTGCCGATGGGTACGGCGATGCGCGACGGCACGCAGCGCTACACCACGTGCACCAATGGCGGCCCGTTATTCGTGTACGTGAAAGATGGACGCATCGTTCGCGTGACGCCCGTCGATCTCGACAACAAGGATGCACGCAGCTGGGAGATCCAAGCGCGCGGACGCCGTTTCAGCCCGCCACGGCGTGGCCTCGTCGCGCCGCACGCATTGGCGATCAAGTCGCTCGTCTATTCGGAAAAGCGCATCCTTCATCCGATGAAGCGAGTCGATTTCGACCCGGACGGCGAGCGCAATCCGCAAAACCGCGGCAAGTCTGGCTATGTGCCGATCAGCTGGGACGAGGCGTTGGATATCGTCGCGAAGGAGATCAATCGGCAAAAGCGGGTTCACGGTCCGGGCTCCATCACGTTTCCGATGTCGTCGCACCATCAGTGGGGCAATATCGGCTACTACCTCAGCGCGTTGACGCGTTTTGCCAACCTGATCGGTTTCACCCGGGTGGCCGCGAATCCGGACAGCTGGGAAGGGTGGTACTGGGGCGCCATGCATCACTTCGGCAACTCGATGCGCGTTGGCGTGCCGTCCGGCTATGGCGGAATCGAGGATTGCCTGAAGGAAGCCGAAATGATCGTCTTCTGGTCCAGCGACCCGGAAAGCACGAATGGCGCGTACGCCGGATTCGAAGGTACGCCGCGGCGTCTTTGGGCCAAGGAACTCGGAATCGAGTTCGTCCATATCGATCCGCACTGCAATCCGACTGCGCAGTTGCTGGGCGGGCGATGGATTCCGGTCCGGCCGCAAACGGATGCGGCCCTCGCCACGGCCATCATGTATGTATGGCTGATGGAGGACCTGTACGACAAGGATTACGTCGCTAATCGCACGACCGGGTTCGACGAATGGCGGGCCTACCTGACGGGCGAGACGGATGGCGTGCCCAAAACGCCCGAATGGCAGGAGCTGGAAACCGGCGTGCCGGCCAAGGACGTTCGAGCCCTGGCGCGGCGGTGGGGAAACAAGAAGGTGTATCTCGCCGTCGGCATGACGGGCGCGGGATTCGGTGGAGCGGGACGCGGTGCGACCGGGGCCCAATGGGCGCGCTGCATGATCATGATGATGGCGATGCAGGGGTGGGGCAAACCGGGCGTCAACTTCGGCTGCCTCGAAATCGGCGTGCCGCACGATCTGAATTTCTACTTTCCAGGCTACGCGGACGGCGGGATGTCGGGCGAGCTCGCGTGGACCGCGAACGCCGTGAACAACTATCAACGCATGCCGCACATCCTGACGATGAATCCCGTCAAGCAGATGGTGCCCCGGCAGCAGTTGCCCGATGCAATCATCAACGGCCACGCGACAGGCTACCTGTGGGACGGCATGTCGCAGGAAGCGCAATTCGCGCCGTTCAGTTACCCGATGCCCGGTTATTCGCCGATCCGCATGATCTATCGCTATGGCGGCTCCGCGTTCAGCACCGTCACGAAGGCAGGGCGCTGGGCCGATGCTTACCGTCACCCGAGCATCGAGTTCGTGGTCAATCAGTCGATCTGGATGGAAGGCGAGGCGACGTTCGCCGATATCATTCTGCCGGCATGCACATCGCTGGAGCGGTGGGACATCGGCGAATGGTCGAATTCCGGCGGCTACGCGCATCACGGCTTCAATACGGTCAATCACCGCATGATCACGCTGCAGCACAAGTGCATCGAGCCTTTGGGCGAGTCCCGCTCCGACTACGACATCTTCACCGCCATTCTGACCCGTCTGGGACTTGGCGGCGTGTTCACCGAGGGCTGCGGCGAGCTGGACTGGGTCAAGCGGGTTTTCGACTCGTCGGATTTGCCGGATCACATTTCGTGGCGTGAGTTCTGCCGTAAAGGCTACTTCGTCGTGCCGACCGAAAAACCGGAATTGCGACATCCGGTGGACATGCGCTGGTTCGCGGAAGGCCGGCGCAAGGATCTGCAGGAGCCGCATCCGATGCCGTCGCAATATGCCGAGAAATTCGGCATGGGCCTGCAGACGCCCAGCGGCAAGCTCGAGTTCGTGCCCGAGTTGCTGAAGCGGCACACGGCGGACAACCCGGAGCGACCGGCGGTGAACCGATACATCCCGTCCTGGGAGGGCTTGCGCTCTCCACTGGCACAGCGGTATCCGCTGCAACTGATCGCCACGCACAGCCGTTACAGCTTTCACACCCACTGCGACGGCAAGAACTCCTCGGTCAACAGCATCGAGGATCATCGTGCGTTGATTGGCGGACATCGCTTCTGGCTGCTGAGGCTCGGTGCCGTCGACGCGGCGGCCCGCGGCATTGCCCATCGCGATCTCGTCAAGGTCTACAACGACCGCGGTGCGGTGATCTGCGCGGCCGATGTATCGCCGCTGGTCACTGCCGGGGTAGTCAAGTCGTACGAGGCGAGCGCTGAATTCCAGTTGATCGAATTGGACGGGGAGTGCGTCGAAATTGGCGGCTGCATGAACCTGCTGACCCCCGATCGGCCGCAGACGGCGGGTACCAGCAGCATGAGTCCGAATTCATGTCTGGTGCAGGTGGAAAAGTGGAAAAGCGCGGATGCGTTCCTGATCCGTCGCGCAGCGTGAGGAGCACACGATGAGCAAATGGAATCTGGTTATCAAGGTCGGGCAATGCGAGAACTGCCAGAACTGCGTCATCGCGGCGCGCGACGAGCATGTCGGCAATGACTTTCCCGGGTATGCCGCGCCTGCCGCGGCCGGCGCCGAAAGCCCCATTCGCATCCTGCGCCGCGTGCAGGGCGAGTCCCACATGGTCGAAACGACGTACTTGCCGGTGATGTGTAATCACTGCGACGACGCGCCCTGCATGCGCGTCGGCGGCGACGCGATCCGCAAGCGATCCGACGGCATCGTCATCATCGATCCGGACAAGGCCCGAGGGCGCACGGACATCGTCAAGGCCTGCCCGTACAAGGCGATCGTCTGGAACGAGGAGCTGCAGCTGCCGCAGACCTGGATCTTCGACGCGCATCTGCTCGATCAAGGCTGGTCACACCCGCGTTGTCAGCAGTCGTGCCCGACCGAGGTGTTCGAAGCGGTCAGGCTCGATGACGCGTCGATGGCCGAGAAGGCTCGGCGCGAGGGCCTCAGGGTGCTGCAGCCGAACTTCGGGACGAAGCCACGCGTGTGGTACAGCGGCCTGGAGCGATGGGACACCTGCTTCATCGGGGGAAGCGTGAGCGCGCAGATTGGCGATGTGATCGAATGCATCGCGGGTGCGGAAGTGACCCTGTACAGCGGCGATTGGAAGGTGGCCGAAACGGTGTCGGACGGCTTCGGCGATTTCCGGTTTGGTGGCCTGAAGAAGGACAGCGGCGTCTACAAGGTCGAAATCCGTCATGCACACGGGGAGGCTTCGCGCCAGTGCGAACTGGGCGAAAGCGCGTACGTTGGCGAACTCCGCCTTGCCCCGTCTTCACGCAATATCGCGAATGACGAACTCCATTCCGTTGCGTGATCCGAGCGCCGCGGTTCCGTCACCTCGTGACGGAACCATCTCGCGCGATTCGTGCGGCCGTCCGATCCTGGCGGCGGCCGCATGCGTCAGCTGCGAACGCGCGACTTCTGAGGATCGTAAAAGACGGGGGCAGTCACCCGCGCGTCGATGCGTTTCTGCTGGCCGTCAAGCTTGCCGACGTGGAGCACGTCGCCTGGCTGCGCGTGATGCACGTCGATTCGTGCGGAGTGCGATGTTCGTGCCGAGGATCGGCGAGCGCATGCCGCTCGTGACGACACCAACCTGCGCCCGCCCGTCGTGCACGCAATCGCCATGATGGGCCGGCTCGTTGCCGGCGAGTTCCAGCCCGACCAGCCGGCGATGCGGATGCGCGCTACGGCGCAGCAGCGCGTCCCGCCCGACGAAGTCGTCGGTCTTCGTGTTGAGCGGAACGCTGAATCCGATGCCGGCCTCGAACGGATCGGTTTCGTCGGTGAATTCGTATCCGGCGAACACGAGCCCGGCTTCGATCCGCAGCAGGTCGAGCGCATCGAGGCCGAGCGGCACGAGCCCGTGCGGTTGACCTTCCGCCCAGATCGCGTCCCATACGGCCTCTGCATCGCGCGGATGACACCAGACCTCGTAGCCGAGTTCGCCGGTGTAGCCGGTCCTGCTGACGATGACGGGGCAGCCGTCGTCGCCGCCGAGGCGGCCGATCAGGAAGCGGAACCAGCCGAGGCTGTCGAGCGACGGTTGCGTCGCGGGCGTCCGGACCAGCGCGCGCAGGATCTCGCGGCTGCGCGGCCCTTGCACCGCGACATTGTGGATCTGGTCGGACGACGACTTGATCCATGCCTTCATGCCGAGCCTCTCCGCCTGCTCGCGCAGCCAGATACCGGCGAAATCGTCGCCGCAGATCCAGCGGAACGTGTCGAGGCCGAGCCGCATCAGCGTGCCGTCGTCGAGCATGCCGCCGTGCGGATGGCACATCGCCGAGTACACGACCTGGCCGACCGCGAGCCTGCGCACGTCACGCGTCAGGCAGTATTGCAGCAGCGCCTCGGCGTCGGGACCGACGACGTCGAACTTGCGCAACGCGGACAGATCGATGATCGCCGCGCGCTCGCGACAGCCGTAGTATTCGTCGATCGCGCCGTAGCCGTCGAAGCGCGCCGGCAGGTGCCAGCCGCGATAGTCGACGAATTGTCGCGTGAGCGCCGTCGTGCGCGAGTGGAAGCCCGATTGGCGCGTCAGCACGGGCAGCGCGTCGGGTGTGGATCTGAGAGCGGTGGACATAGTGAAGCGCGCTTCGCTTGAGTAGGTTCGGATCCGGATGTCGGTCGGTTGCCACGCGTTTGCGGAATCGATGTCGTCGGGGCACGACGTGCTGACGCAGAGCAGCGGCTTCAACGCGCGCATCAGCACGTAGTCGCCCGGGCGCGACCACGGTTCATCGATCGTCATCTGCCCGTGCGCGTCGATCGCGGTGTTGAAGAAGAAATTGATTGCCGGCCAGCCGGGGCGCGCGGCGACGCCGTAATCGGCGAGCGCCGCGCTGATGTTGTCGCTGCAGTTCGGATGGCCCGGGTAGCCTTGCGTTTCGTAATAGCGTGCCGTGCAGGCGAGCGCGAACGTGTCGTGCCGGCCGACGGTGTCGTGCACGACTTCCAGCATCGGCTGCATCAGCTGGTCGAAGAATCGTGCATACAGTCCGGGCAGCGGATACGCATGGCCGTTCAGCGTGCGCGTGACGGTCGGATCGATGCCGACTTCCTGATGGCGGCCGAGTGCGTCGAGATCGAATGCGACGAAATCGGAGCATTGCCTGCCATCGACGTCGACGATCTGGATGTACTCGCCGGCAGCCACCGTGTAAGCGACGGCGGTGCCTGGACGGATCACGAAATCGGCGAGCGGATCGGCGAGCGGCGCACTCGTCTGAGTGGCAGCGGACGTTCGCGCGCGCACGACGGACAGCTCCAGTTCCGTCGCGGGCCGGCCGGCCTGGTCCACGGGCACGGGGCCGCCCGGCGCCGCGACGATCGCGACGAGCGGCTCCGTCGCGACGAACGTGCGCGCGCAGCCGGCATGGGTGTCGCCGGACCAGAGGATCGCACCCGCCGGCAACGGCGCACCGGTCAGCCCGTGTCGTTCGAACAGCGTCGTGACATCCCGTTGTGCGGCGCAACCGCCGTTCAGGCGTTCGGAGATGAAGCGCGCGCCGTCGTCGGGCGTCAGGTCGAGCGCGGCAAGCGCGCTGCCGCCGTCATGCACGCGCAAGGCGAGCAGTTCGGCCCGCTGCCGGCCCTCGACATCGATCACCTGCAGCGTGTCGCCGGCATCGAGCATGACGGCGGCGAGCCCCGCACCGGCGACGCGATGGCGTTCGCGGCCGGCCGCATGGGCGGACAACGCGGGTTCGTGCGGCCGCGACACGGACGGCGGACGAATGAGCATGGACGTTCCTTGCATGGATGGCATGGATGGACGGGCGCGGCTCGCGATGCACGCGGGCGCGAATGACACGGCTCGTGTCGCGGCGCCCGGCGCACGGCCGGATGGCGCGACGCGACGTGACGGTCAGCCTGCGCGCACGCGCGGCTCGGGCGGCCGCTCGCCGAGGTACGCTTCCATCGAATCGTCGAGCGCGTCGAGCCACGGCGTGTGATGCGGCGGCGACTGGGTGCCGGTCATCAGCGAGCGATAGGACTTGTCGCGATAGCCCATGATGTTCTCGTGCTTGTCGTGCTTCCACGCGAGGAACGTACGATTGACGCTGGCGATGTCGAAGTTCGGATAGTCGGTCGCGTCGATCAGGTCCTGGATATAGCTGCCCTGGTACTCGAACATCTGCTGGTTGGTGACCAGCGCTTCCTCGCGCGCGCGCCACGCGAGACTGTCGGCGTGCATCGCGTCGAACCCGGGCAGCGCGATGCGGCCGAGGATCACGTCGCGTGCGTACCAGGCTTGCGCGTCGAACATGTTGAACGAGTACCAGAGGTCCTGCATGCCGAGATAGATCAGTTTCGGATTGCGTTCCCAGAAGATGCCCTTGTACAGGTCGAGCGGCCAGAGCCGGTTGTTCGTTTTCAGCCGCAGGCTGTCGGGCAGGAACGGGAAATGGTGCTGGTATCCGGTGCAGAGGATGATCGCGTCGATCTTCTTGCTGCTGCCGTCGGCGAAAAACGCGACGTTGCCGCGAACGCGCTCGAGCAACGGCTTTTCTTCCCAGTTCGCCGGCCAGTGATAACCCATCGGCGCGGTGCGATAGCTGCTCGTGATGCTGCGCGCGCCGTACTTGTAGCATTGCGACCCGATGTCCTCGGCCGAATAGCTGCTGCCGACGAGCAGGATGTCCTTGTCCTTGAATTCGAGCGCATCGCGAAAGTCGTGCGCGTGCAGGATGCGCCCGCCGAAACTGTCAAAGCCGGGAAAGCTCGGCAGGTTCGGCGTCGAGAAATGGCCGCAGGCGTTCACGACGTAGTCGAAGTCTTCCGCATACACGACGTCGTTGTCGAGATCGTGCACGGTCACCGTGAAGCGGCCGCTGGCGTCGTCGAACGCAATCTGGCGCACGACGGTGCCGAACCGGATGTACGGACGCACGCCGGCCTTCTCGACGCGGCCCTTGATGTAGTCCCACAGCACTTCGCGCGGCGGATAGGACGCGATCGGCTTGCCGAAGTGTTCCTCGAACGTGTAGTCGGCGAACTCCAGGCATTCCTTCGGGCCGTTCGACCACAGATAGCGGTACATGCTGCCGTGGACCGGCTCGCCGAATTCGTCGGTGCCGGTGCGCCACGTGTAGTTCCACATGCCGCCCCAGTCGCGCTGCTTTTCGAAGCAGACGAGTTGCGGGATGTCCGCGCCCTTCGCCTGGGCCGACTGGAAGGCGCGAAGCTGGGCCATGCCCGACGGGCCCGCACCGATGATTGCAACACGTTGTGTCATCGCGTTCTACCTCGTTGGAAGTGATTTGCCATTCGGGCGCGGACGTCGGTCACGTCGCGCGTTGCCGCCGCGCCGCGAGCGCGGTGTTCTTCATCAGGAAGGCGATCGTCATCGGGCCGACGCCGCCCGGAACCGGCGTCAATGCACCGGCGACGCGCGCCACGCTCTCGTGGTCCACGTCGCCGACGAGCCGCGTCGCGCCGCCGGATTCGATCCGGTTGATGCCGACGTCCACGACGACCGCGCCCGGCTTGATCCAGCCCGCATCGACGAGCCCCGGCTTGCCTGCCGCCGCGACGACGATGTCCGCCTGGCGGCACAGTTGCGCGGCATTCGTACTGCGCGAGTGGACGGTCGTCACCGAGCAGTCGCACTGGAGCAGCAGCGCCGCCATCGGCTTGCCGACGATGTTCGAGCGCCCGACGACGACCGCATGCTTGCCGCGCAGATCGCCGACGATCTCCCGCAGCAGATGCAGGCAGCCCGACGGCGTGCACGGCACGAACACGTCCTGGCCGAGCGCGAGGCCGCCGACGTTCTCGCGATGGAAACCATCGACGTCCTTGCGCGGATCGATCGCGTCGATCACGGCAGCGGCGTCGAGCTGCGCGGGCAGCGGCATCTGCACGAGAATCCCGTGTACGTCGCGATCGGCGTTCAGTTCGGCGACGAGCGCGAGCAAGGTGGGCGCCGCGGTGTCGGCGGGCAGTCGATGCTCGATCGAACGGATGCCGACCTGCTGCGCGCGCAGGATCTTGTTGCGCACGTAGACGTGGCTCGCCGGATCGTCGCCGACGAGCACGACCGCGAGGCCGGGCATCACGCCTTCCGCGCGCAGCCGCGCGACGTCCTGCCTGACGGATTCCAGCAGCGCGTCGGCGATCGCCTTGCCGTCGATGAGCGTCGCGCCGCTCATTTGAAGATCACCGTGCGGCTCTGGTTCAGGAACACGCGGTGCTCGGTGTGGTACTTGACCGCGCGCGACAGCGCGACCGTCTCGGTGTCGCGCCCGATCGACACGAGATCGTCCGGTTGCAGCACGTGGTCGACGCGCTGCACCTCCTGCTCGATGATCGGCCCTTCGTCGAGGTCGGACGTCACGTAGTGGGCAGTCGCGCCGATCAGCTTCACGCCGCGCTCGAATGCCTGGTGGTACGGCTTCGCGCCCTTGAACCCCGGCAGGAACGAGTGATGGATATTGATCGCGCGGCCGGCGAGCCGCTCGCACAGGTCGTTCGACAGGATCTGCATGTAGCGGGCCAGCACGACGAGCTCGGTGCCGGTTTCGTCGACGATGCGCATCAGCTCGGCCTCCTGCCGCGCCCGGGTGTCCGGCGTGATCGGCAGGTAGATGAAGCGAATGCCCTCGCGCTCGGCCATCGGCCGCAGGTCGAGATGGTTCGACACGACCGCGGTGATCTGCATGCGCAGCTCGCCCTTGCGGAAGCGGTACAGCAGGTCGGACAGGCAGTGGTCGAACTTGCTGACCATCAGCAGGACCTTCATCGGATCGCCGGCGCTTTTCAGTTGCCACTGCATCGAGAAGTCGCGCGCGACGCTGCCGAAATCGCGCTGCAGCTGCTCGACGTTGCCGCTCGCACCAGCGTTGAAGCGGAACACGGCACGCATGAAGAACGTGCTGCTGACCTCGTCGTCGTACTGCGCCAGTTCGCTGATGTAGCAGTTCGATGCGGCGAGATGAGCGGTGACGGCAGCGACGATGCCGGACGTGGCCGGGCAGCTGATCGTCAGGATGTAGTTCGGATTCACGTCGGGTGTCCTCGAAACGGATCGGATTGCGGGGAAGGCCGGCCGCCGCCGGTGGCGTGCGGCCGCGCACGATCGTCACGGCGTCAGCCGATGGCGGTGCGCTTCGTCTTGTCGGGATCGTCGAACGGCAGCAGCGCGGCGCTCGCGCGCGTCTCGATGCTGCCCTTCACGACGAGCGGTGCGCCCGCGTGGGCATGCTCGACGCCGAGGCGGGCGATCGCGAGCGAGCGCCCCGTCAGCCGCGACACCATCGCGCACGTGATCACGCCAACCTGTCTGCCGTCCCGCCATAGCGTGTCGCCCGCCTGCGCGGCCTTCGTGGCCTCGAGCTCGACACCGAAGATCCGGAACCGCTCCTTGCCGGCCAGCCTGGCATGCTCGGCAGCGCCGCAGAATTCGGTCTTGCCGGGTGACACCGTGAAATCGAGGCCGAGTTCCCACAGCGTGTCGCCTGCGCGTTCGTCGGCGAACGGGTACATCTCGGAGTTGTCGTACGGATAGAACAGCAGGGAACTCTCGACGCGCAGCCAGTCGAGCGCGGTGAACGCGCACGGGACGATGCCCATCGCGCGGCCTTTCTCGATGATCGTGTCCCAGATCAGCGGCGCGTCGGCAGCCTTGCAGAAGAGCTCGTAGCCGCGCTCGCCGGTGTAGCCGGTGCGCGAGATCATCACCGGCCGCCCGAACAGGCGCGTCTGAATATGGTGGAAGTAAGGCAGGTTGCGGATGTCCGGCACGTATTCGGCGAGGAAGTCGACCGCGACGGGCCCTTGCAGCGACAGGTCGTGCAGGTCGTCGTCGAACAGCACGGCGACCTGCCGGCCGTACGCGGAGCGCACGAGGCGCTCGTACCCCGTGCCCGCGCCGTGAACGACCATGAACGCGTTGGGGCCCGTCCGGTAGACGATGCAGTCGTCGATGAACTTGCCGCGCTCGTCGAGCATCGTCGCGTACACCGACTTGCCCGGATACAGCTTGCCGATGTCGCGCGTGGTCGCCCAGTTCAGCAGGCTTTCGGCGTGCGGGCCGACGTAGTGCACCTTCTTCAACCCCGATACGTCCATCAGGCCGGCGCGGGTGCGAATGGCCTCGTGGTGGTCGGCGAGATCGCTCGCATAGGTCCACGCGGTGCCCATGCCGTTCCAGTCCTCGAGATTCGAGCCGAGTGCGCGATGCCGGTCCGCGAGGGCGGAGATGCGCCAGGAGTTCGCCATCTTGAATGCTCCATACGAAAGTGAAGGTCGATCACGAAAAAACGCCGGGTCACGCGTCGACGTCGAACTGGCTGAGCCACTCGACGAGCGTGTGCCGGTAGCGGGACATGCCCTTGTATTCGGCGATCGGCTCGGGCAGGTCGCGCAGCACGCGGTGCAGCCGGCGCGCCCAGACCGGATTGCCGACGAGGTCGGCCATGCTGCAGAGATAGGTGCGGATGCCGAACATCAGTGCGTTGCTGCGCGGCAGCCGCGCCATCAATTGCAGCTCGACGCGCAGATGCACGGCGTCGCCGACGTTGTCAGGCGTCACGCGCCCGCGGTCCGCGCCCCACAGGTGATAGGTTTCGGGCGACGTGTCGAGGCGAGGATGGATGGTCAGCGTCCAGTTCAGGCGGCGCACCGGTTGCCCGACCTGCACGGCGAGCAGGTATTTCAGCGCGCGCTCGAATACGCCAGCCTGGTGCGCGAGCGGCACCGGCGCATGCCATTGCCTGAAGCTCATCCCGGCATCGAACGCGAGCGACCAGTCGGCCGGGCCCGTGACGACGCCGGCGTCCATGTACAGGTCGCCGTCGCGCTGGTCGAGCAGCGCGATGTCGCCTTGCGTCTGCCGCATGATGTATTCGAGCGGGCCGTACGGCAGCGTGCGCGCATCGCCGAACACGAAGCGCTGTTCGAGGTCGAGCGCGCGGTTTTGCCAGCGCCAGCGATCGTCGTCGCGCTCGAGCGCGAACCACTCCGGATAGTCGTGCGCCAGGTGCGTCATGACCATTTCCAGCGTGTCCCACGACGCGGTCTCCATGTGCGGCATCACGATCGCACGGCGCGGCTCGGCGTCGAGCACCCGCGCGCGTTCGGCGATCTCGGAGCGGTAGTGCTCGTCGATGTCGAAGCAGTGCGCGTAGACCGAGCCGGGATCGCGCGGCGTCGCGGGCTCGATGTTGACCGAATACATGTACCGGTCCTCGGCGAACGGAAACGGAAAGCGTGCGATCGCCGCCGGGCTGTTGCGGAACGAGAAGTCGTCGCGATACGTCTGCGCGGGCTTGATGGATACGCTCATGGCACGGATCTCACAGGTCGAGGGTCAATGCGCCGCCGCACGCGCGCGACACGCAGGGCATCAGATGGGTCGCGCGCGCGTCGGCGTCGAGGAACGCGTCGCGATGCTCGACCGCGCCGTCGAGATAGCGCGTCGCGCACTGGCCGCATGCGCCGCCGCGGCACAGATTGGGCACGTCGATGCCGGCCGATTCGAGCGCCTCCAGCAGGCTCTGATCGGCACCGACCGCGATGCGGCGGCCGCTGCGCCGCAGGTCGGCCGTGAACGGCTGGCCCGGCGCCGGCGCCACGAAGGCTTCCCAGTGCACGCGGCCGGCAGGCCAGCCGAGTGCGGCGGCCGCGTCGCGCACCGCGCGCAGCAGGCGTTCCGGGCCGCACACATAGACGTGCGTGCCGAGCGGCTGCCTCTCGAGCATCGCGATCGCGTCGAAGCGGGCCTGCACGCCGTCATAGCCGTGAAAGCGCGCGCCGAGCCGCGCGTCGAGCGCCGCGCGATAGGCATCCGTCTGGCCCGTGCGGTACGCATAGTGCAACTCGTGGCTCGCTTGCCGGCGTTGCAGCTCCGCGAGGTGCGCGATGAACGGCGTGATGCCGATGCCGCCCGCGACGAGCACGTGGTGGCGCGCGGTGGCGTTCAATGCGAACAGGTTCGCCGGGGCAGTGATGCGCAAGCGCGTGCCGGGCTCCAGACGGTCGTGCACGAACGCGGAACCGCCGCGTGACGACGCCTGCCGCCGGACCGCGATCCGATAGACGTTCCGTTCGGCCGGATCGCCCGCCAGCGAGTAGGCGTTGCGATAGGTGCGGCCGCCATCGTTCAGCATGACCTGCACGTGGCTGCCGGACGAGAAGACGGGAAGGGCGCCGTCGAGCGCCGTCAGCGCCAGTTCGCGCACGACGGGCGTGAGCATGCGGGCCTCGGTCACGCGAACGTCGAGCAGGCTCATGCTGCGTCTCCCGCGTAGGGCCGGTCGGCATCCGCGCAGACGCCGAGATAGGCGCCGAGCCGCGCGGAGAAATGCTGGCGGACACTCAGGCGGACATCGCACGACGGGCAGGTGACCTCGTCGCGTGCATCGTGCCCGTCTTGCGCATGCGAGGTCCCGCAATGCACGCAGTACACGGTGCGCCGCGCGCCGGACACGCTCGCGACCACCTCGTCCGGCAGCATGCCGGCCGCCTGCGCGATGCGCCGGATGTGCCACACGAACGCCTCGTCGCCACACACATAAAGACGCACGCCGACGGCGCTTTCATTCAGCCTGCGGCGCACGTCGTCCTCGAGCGCGTCGAGCGATGCATGAAACACGGTCGGCAGGCCGGTTGCCTGCAGATTGCCGAGCGTGACGAGCAGCGCGGCGCCCGGCAGCCCGGCGAGGCCATCGACGAGCGCGCGCACTGCGTCGAGCGCCTTGCCTTGGGCGACCACGAGATGCGAGCGGGCGGCGCAGCAGGGCTGCAACGGCGCGTATTGAGGCAAGCTCGGCGGCACGAACGGCGTGTGCGCCGGTTGCGCTTCGCACGTTCGGCTGCTGGTGGCGAACGGTTCAATTGAGTGCATTGATCGACTCCCAAAATGGGGCGTTTGCATCACGAATGGGCGTACGGCAGGCGACAGTCGCTGCGTCCCGTTGCGTTCCTGTTGTTCAACATAGTTTCTTGCCAGTAATTGCCGTTCAATCCTGAAGAGGAGGTATGCCCTAAGAGGTAGCGCGCAGGGAAATCGCAGAGAGGCATGGAACTTGCGTCGTATTTCGATCCTGGTTTGTGCGTACCGAATGATCGTGACTCCCGATGACAGCCTGACCGACCGATGCATGCCGCCCTTGGGCGGCGCGTCGTTGCCGACGCGCTTTCGCGATGCGCTGCTCGCGTTGCTGGCCGGATGCGTCAACGGTGCGTCGCGCCACGCGGCGTTTCATGCGTTCTATACGGGGCTTGCGCGCGAACTGCCGGACGCACGGGTCGTGCTCGCGTTCGATGGCGGCGCGGGCTACGAATCCACGCCGGACACGCTGGTGCGATGCACGCAGGGGCAGCGCTGCAAGCTCAGGCACGCGGCAAGCGACGGTGCGTGCGAACTGTGTCCGGACTGCGTTGGCGCCGGCCACGGGCGCGCGGTGCGTGCGATCGGCGATGCGGTGCTGGTGCTGGACATCGCATTGCCGGCCGACCCGACGCTGCTGACGGACCTCGATGTCATCGCGGGCACGATCCGCGCGGCGCTCACGCGTCGCGAGCCGGTCGACGCGCACGGGCGCGACGCCGCCAACCAGTCGGAGGCGTTGACACGCGAGTTGCACGACTCGGTCGCGCAGCAGCTGGGCTTCATGTCGTTTCTGGTGGCTCGCCTGCAGCAGCAGGACGCGACCGGCGATCCGCTGCTGGCCGAACTGCGCACGATGACGACGCGCCTGCAGCGCGAGGTGCGCGAGCTCATCACCAGCGCGCGGCTCACGCTCGACGGGCGCTCGCTGCAGCAGGCGCTGGCCGATTCGGTCGCGGAGTTCTCGCGCCGGTGCGATGTCGTGTTCGAGCTCGACAATCGCGTGCCCGACCTGCGGATCGATCCGCGCATCGCGCTGCATATCCTGCAGATCGTGCGCGAGGCGCTGTCGAACGTCGTGCGTCATGCGCAGGCGGCGCATGCGTGGATCGCGCTGCGGACCGACGGCGAAGGTTTGCAGGTCTCCGTCGTCGACGACGGCATCGGGCTCGGCGACGGAGCGGCCGACGTGAATCACCATGGCCTCGACATCCTGCGCGAACGCGCGGCGGCGATCGGCGGGCGCATCGCGATCGAGCGCGGCGCGTTCGGCGGGACGCGCGTGGCGCTGTTCGTGCCGGACGGCGCGATATTCGGAGAAACGATCTGATGGAACCGACCACGCTGCTGTTGATCGACGACCACCCGCTGTTTCGCCGCGGCGTGGCCGAATTTTTCAGTGCGACCGGGGAATTTCGCGTGGTCGGCGAATCGTCGAACGGCGCGCACGGGATTTCGCTCGTGGGCATGCTGCGGCCGGAGCTGGTGCTGATCGACCTGCACATGCCGGGGCTCGGCGGGCTCCAGGTGCTCGACGGCCTCAGGCGCAAGGAAGCCGATTGCGTGAAGGTGCTGCTGACGGCATCGATGGATCGCGAGGAACTGCGCGCGGCGGTGCGGCTCGGCGCCGACGGCTACGTGCTGAAGGATTCGGAGCCGCAAGCGCTGCTCGCCTACGTGCGCAGCTGCATGCGCAGGCTCGTGGTGCTCGACGACGAGCTCGCCGACGAAGACGGCGTCGCCGTCGCACAGGCTGACGCACGGTCGGCCGACCTCACCGCACGCGAAACGCAGACACTGACGCTCATCGCCGACGGCATGAGCAACAAGCAGATCGCGCGCGTGCTCGGCATCAGCGAGGGCACGGTGAAGGTCTACGTGAAGAACCTGCTGCGCAAACTGGACGCGCGAACGCGGCTCGAGCTGGCCGCATCGGTGCACCGCCGCGCGATCGGCGCGGCGAACCGCGAACGGGCGGCGTGATGAACGACGACACGCCCGTGATGCACCCATTGGGCAGCGCGTTCGACGCGGACGATTGCCCGCTCGCGCTGCTGAAGCTCGACGGCGCGGGACGGATCGCCGCGTTCAACGTCGCATGGACCGACGCGATGGAACGGCCCGCGGCCGGCCGGTGCTTCATCGACTATGTGCATCCGGAAGACCGCGACATCTGGATCGGCATGCTGCAGCGTTCGTTGGCGATCTCGCGCGGCGCGGTCCGCGAGCGTCTGCGCTGCGTGCGCCCGGATGGCGAACTGCGCTGGTTCGAGGTGTCGTTGAAAAGAAATGCCGACGGATCATCCGTCGCGCTGTCCGACGTGACGTACGACCGGCGGCGCGAGACGGCGACGCAGGCTCACCTGAGAAGCGTCGAGGGGCTGCTCGACAGCATTCCGGGCCTCGTCTACCGTGGCCGCAACAACCGGCTGTGGACGATGGAGTACGTGAGTGCCGGATGCGAGGGATTGACCGGCTATCCGCGACAGTGGTTTCTCGACGGGCACGCGCATGCGTTCGGGCAACTGATCGTGCCCGACGATACCGATTACGTGTGGATGGGCGTTCAGCAGGCGCTGGCGGTGCGCGGCGTATTCGATCTGAGGTATCGGATCCGGTGCGCCGATGGGTGGATCAAGCCGGTGTGGGAAACCGGCGTCGGGATCTATTCGGCAAGCGGCGAGGTGCTGGGGGTCGAAGGCGCGATCTTCGAGGCGCGGCCTGGCGATCGACCTGGTGTTTGAGTCGGCCGCATGCGCGCGCGGCGGGTGGAACGCATCACCGAAAACACGACGCCCGGCTGCGAACCGGGCGTCGTTTCAAGCCGCGAGCGACCGCGATCGCGCCTACGGCGCGATCCAGTGCGTCGCGATGACGACGACCACGCCGAGCAACAGCGTCAGATACGGCAGGTAGCCGGCCTTGCGCGGCTGTTCGCCGCCGGACAGCGCCATGTCCTCCAGCATCTGGTCCGGGAAGCGGCCCTTGTCGGTCACGTAGTGCCGCCAGACGAACACCGGCAGGATCAGCGCGGCGAACACGAGGCCCGAGACCAGCGTGCCCTTGCCCCACACGTCGGCGCCGAATCCCATCAGCGCGAGGTTGACGAACGACAGCAGCGCGCCGAGCGCGAGCAGCCAGCGCGGCGCGCGGAACGGGCGTGTCCAGTTCGCGCGGTCGAGGCGGTGAATCCAGGCCGCGTTCAGGTTGAGGAAGTTGAAGATGATGTACCCGACGTTCGACATCGCGAGCACGACGGTGTAGTCGGACATCAGCAGCAGGAACAGGTTGAAGCAGAGATCGGTCCACATCGCGCGGGTCGGCGCGCCGTTCTCGTTCACGTGCGACAGGTATTTCGGCAGCCAGCCGTCGACCGATGCCTGGTACAGCGTGCGCGACGATCCGGCCATCGACGTCATGATCGCGAGCACCAGCGCGAACACCAGCATCGGTTTCAGGATGTATTCGCCCCAGGTGCCGACGTGGACGATCTGCGTCATCGCTTCGGCGACGCCCATGCCGCTGAAGATGCCCGGCGACAGCACGCCGTCATACACCGCGGCCTGCGTGACGTTGCCGGCCGCATCCTTCACTTCGGGCGTGACGAGCTGGCCGAGGCCCAGTGCGCCCTGGAACGCGAGCGGGACCATCGTGAAGAACACGAGGCACAGCAGGCCGGAATAGACGATGGCCTTGACCGTGTCTCGGCGCGGATCGCGAAACTCGCGCGTGTAGCAGACGGCCGTCTCGAAACCGTAGGTCGACCACGCGGCGATGAAGAGGCCGCCCGCCATCAGCTGCAGGCCCGCGAGATTCCACGTGCCGTCGATCACGCGGCCGGCTGCGTCCTTCGCGAGCGGGTAGAGCGGCAGCAAGTGCGACTTGGGCAGGTCGCCGCTCAGGATCGGATACAGGCCGACGAGCAGCAACGGCAGCAGCGCGGCGATCGCGAGAATCATCTGCAGCTTCGCGGCCTGCAGGATCCCGCGATGCTGGACCGCGAAGGTGGTGAGCAGGATGATCGCGCCGATCACGAAGGTTGCGTTGATACGCAGCGACAGGCCGCTTGCGAGCCAGCCGAGATCGAGCAGCGTGATCTGCCAGGTGTTGATCGCGGCCGTGGCCGGGAACAGCATGTTCAGCACGTAGCCCGCGCCCATGCCCGAGCCGATCGCAAGCACCGGCGACCACGCGAACCAGTTGCACCACACGGAGAGGGGGGCGAGCAGCTTGCTGTAACGCACCCACGCGATCGCGCCGTAGACCGATGCACCGCCCGACTTGTGCGGAAAGAGTCCTGCAATCTCCGCGTAAGAAAACGCCTGGATGAAACCGAACAGGATCGAGATCATCCATACGATCCACGATGGCTTGCCGACGGTGGCCGCGATGGAGCCGATCGAGAAGAGCACGAGCGCGGGCACGCCGCTCGCGACCCAGAAGGCACCGGTCCAGCTGATCTTGCGCTGAAGTCCGGCCGTATCGGCATGCGCGGCGGGGAAATCCGCCTGTGCGCTGTCAGGGAGGGAACTCATCTGGATCTCCGTCAAGTCGGGTTGGGTAGGATGCGATCAACGATCGTCGGCCAATAACGCGCCAGCAACTCTCATGAAGAGGTACTCCTTCGGAGAGAGAGTCGGCAGGGCGCGGCGACGGAGGTGAGATATCGGCGCGCGATGTGGCGCATGCGCGGGCCTTGCGCATGTGCAGTGCAGGCGAAGCGGGGGCGCTTCGTTGGGTGGACGAAGGAAATGGATCGAGGGGCGTGGTGGGTAATGCGTGGTCGCGTAGCGACCTGCGCACGAGACGCGCATCGTGCTCGGCGAAACGCTGCCGCGCGAGGCGGCGTTTTCCGGCAGCTTACATGTTCGGGTAATTCGGCCCGCCGCCGCCTTCCGGCGTGACCCACACGATGTTCTGCGTCGGGTCCTTGATGTCGCAGGTCTTGCAGTGCACGCAGTTCTGCGCGTTGATCACCAGTCGATCGCTGCCGTCGTCGTTCTTCACGAACTCGTACACGGCCGCCGGACAGAAGCGCGCTTCCGGCCCCGCATACGTGTACAGGTTCACGTTTACCGGCACGCTCGCATCCTTCAGCGTCAGGTGCGCCGGCTGGTTTTCCTCGTGGTTCGTGTTCGAGATGAACACCGACGACAGCCGGTCGAACGTCAGCTTGCCGTCCGGCTTCGGATACTCGATCGGCGTGCACTGCGACGCCGGCTTCAGCATCTCGTGATCCGCATGCTTGTGATGCAGCGTCCACGGCACGTTGCCGCCCATTACCTTTTGCTCGAGGCCGACCATCAGCGTGCCCAAGTACAGGCCCTTGGCCATCCACTGCTTGAAGTTGCGTGCGCGATACAGCT
>NZ_ML058616.1 GCF_003635165.1 Burkholderia sp. Nafp2/4-1b
GAAGCGGCCGGCCTTCTGCGCGGCTTCCGCCTTGTTCTGCGACAGCGCCGCGAATGCGTCCTGCTCTTCGCGCGTGATCCCGTATTCCTTCGCGACGTTCTCCGCCGTGATGCCCATGTGGTACTGGTTGTACACGTCCCACAGGCCGTCGACGATCATCGTGTCGACCAGCTTCGCGTCACCCATCCGGAAGCCGTCGCGCGAGCCCGGCAGCACGTGCGGCGACGCGCTCATGTTTTCCTGGCCGCCGGCGATCACGATGTCCGCATCGCCCGCGACGATCGCGTTGGCCGCCAGCATCACGGCCTTCAGGCCCGAGCCGCACACCTTGTTGATCGTCATGCCCGGCACCGCGCTCGGCAGGCCGGCCTTGATCAGCGACTGGCGCGCCGGGTTCTGCCCCGAGCCCGCCGTCAGCACCTGGCCCATGATCACTTCGCTCACCTGCTCCGGCTTCACGCCCGAGCGCTCCAGCACCGCGCGAATCACCGTCGCGCCGAGTTCCGGTGCCCCGATCTTCGCGAGCGAGCCGCCGAATTTGCCGACCGCGGTCCGCGCGGCCGATACGATCACTACGTCCGTCATGTTCAGTTCCTGCTTTGATATCAGTGGGGTCGATCCGTGTTGCGTGCCCGGGGGCCGGCGGCCGACGCCGACGCATCAAGCGCCACGCGGCTCGCAGTGCGGCCGCGCTTTCACGCGCTCACGCACGCGGCGCATCCGCACGCTCGGGCCATGCCGATGCACGCTGCGGCAAGCCGGCGGTGCCCGATCGCCACGCGGCACACGCGGCGGCCGGCGCCCGCCGGCGCCGTTCCATCAATCGCGTCGCGCCTGCGCGCGACCTGCGCTCACGCGGTCGAGTCGCGCGAAGCAGCTTCCTTGCGTGCAGCGGCCGGCGCCTGCTTGGCACCGCGCGCCGTCGTTTCGCTGACCGCGTCGAAACCGCTTTGCGCGGCCTCGATCGCCTGCCCCGTCGCGGCGCGCACGGAGTCCGCCGCGGCGGTCGCAGCGGACAGCGCCGAGTTCAGCGCGGCCACCACGGCGCCCGAACCGACCGGCGCATTCTTCGTCAGCTCGCCGAACACCTCCTTCGCGCGCTGGTCGTTCTGCTCGTACTGAGCCTGCGCGACCTTCGCCCATTCGGCCTGCGTCGACACCGCGATGTCGAACAGATGGCGACCGTACGCGACGGCCTTGCCGGCCGCTTCCTGCGGTGCGGCGACCTGCTGCGCGAAACCCGCGACCGGATTGTTCGCATTGAACGCGTTCTTCAGCTTGTCCTCGTACTCCTCGAGCGCCGTCTTGGCCGCTTGCAGGTTGAGTTCGACCACCGCTTCGAAACCATGAATCGCCGGGCGAGCAATCGCGAACCATGCGGCGATTCCGGACTGATAATCGGCGGCGAATTTTTCGGGGGCAAATACGGACATCGGGCACGCTCCTGTTAGCTGTTAGAAATGCGAGAGACAACGTAAAGAAAATGGAAGCCAGATCGAACGCCTGCTCCCTTTTATTTACCGCCCGCCGATTCTATTGAATGCGAGCAGCAGAAGAATGCCATTCTAGAGGTATTAATTGCCACTTAAGCGGCATTAATGTTAGGTATAAACCCGTACGGTCATAATTACCGACATAGGGTCGATACAAATGTTCGGCCGGACATTCGGCAAATCCTTGTTCCGCAACGGTTTTACCTTTTTACAGCATGGCGAACTTGACCGACCGCAACATTTACCCTGTCATTATTCCCGTTATTAGAAAAGAGGGGCGGCGTTGAAAACGGAGCGATCGTCGATGTAATCGTTTTTCCAGATTTATTTTGAAATCGTTACCGGGATTATTAATACCCAATTTAATAATCCTACAAATTACCAGCGTCGGCGTCGATGCGCTTACCCAACGAGTTCGCGATGCAGCGCGCGAAACTCCTGCGCGAGCTTGTGCGCAGGCTCGAGATGAATCATCGGTTTCGACTGCTGATGCGACTCGCGGATCTTCACCGACGCCGACAACCGCGACGCGAGCACCGGCAGCCCTTCCTCGACGAGTTCGTCGACCAGCCGCTGCGGCAGGCTCGCACGCGGCTGGAACTGGTTGATGACGATCCCTTCGACCTCGAGCGCCGCATTGTGGTCCTGCTGGATTTCCTTCACGTTCTCGAGCAGCGTGTACAGCGCGCGGCGCGAGAAGTCGTCGCAGTCGAACGGAATCAGGCAGCGCTCGACCGCGATCAGCGCCGAGCGCGTGTAGAAGTTCAGCGCGGGTGGCGTGTCGATGTAGACGGCATCGTAGGTATCGAGCTCGTTCAGCGCGTCGCGCAGCTTGTAGATCTTGTAGCGCGACTCGAGCTTGCCGTGCAGCGTGTCGAGGTCCGGATGTGCGGGCATCACGTCGAGCCCGTCGAACGGCGTCGCATGGATGAACGACGCGACGTCCACCGGGCGGAAGTTGAACGTCAGCGCGGTCTCGAAGAAGTCGGCGACGCCGGGGTGCGCGTCGGTCGCGCGATCGCCGAGCAGGTAGCGCGTGGAATTCGCTTGCGCATCGAGGTCGATGACGAGCGTGCGCAGCCCTTCGCTCGCGCTGATCGCCGCCAGGTTGCAGACGATCGTCGATTTGCCCACGCCGCCCTTCTGGTTGAATACGACCCGCCGCATTGTGTCTCCTCCGCTTGAAACGTCGAAACGACCAGCTTAGCCGGTCAATAATGGCGGCCGCGTGACATCGGTCAGATGCACGGCACTCTGCGCGGATCGCGATCGCGCGCAAGAGGAGGCCGCGCCGTGCGCATCTACGCGCGCCCGTGAAACGCGTTCAGCGGGCCGATCACCGCTTCCATGAAGAGGGCTTCAGGGCCGTCAACCCACGGCTGACACCGCGTTGGCACATCGCGAGACCAGGCGCCCTCCCGTTGCTCGACGATAGCAGAAATGTTGCAGTGCCGCATCGGAATTGCTACACTAGGGAAAACCCTAGTTAAAGCTCGCGAAGGAGCAATCGTGTACCCCGTATTTTCGTTCCTGATGGATATGCTGCCGGGCCGCCGCTCGGCATCGTTCTCGCCGGCGGCAAAAGTGAACCGCGTCACCTTCACGGGCACGGTCGACCGCAGCGACGGCGTAGTCCTGTCGGTCAACGGTAGCGACGCGCTGGTCCGGTGGCCGAAGGGTGGGAAGTCGGTCGAGCGCGTCAGCAATCTCGTCGCGATCGTGACGGAAGCGTAAGCGGTTCTATTCCGCAGCGTGCCCGGCGAGCGTGCCCGGCACGCAACCGCACTCCCCGCCGCTGCCATTTGCGACGCCATTCACCGCGTTCATCTCGCGGCGCTCGCTCGAAGTTCGCTCCGCTTTCACTCGCCGCCCTCGTCGGCAGCTCACCGTGAACACGCGCCGCCGTCGCATCGACGGCTCGACTGAAGGCCTCGGTCAACGCCACCGGCGCTTCGCGACTTGCGGAGCGGGTGACGTCCGGCTGCATGCGGCAACCGGAACCCATCCGATCAGGCGCATTCCACCCGGCTCGAACGACGCGTAAACGAAAAAAGACCCGAAGATCCGGGCCAAATCATCGATTGATTCAGCTCGGACATTCGGGCCCTTCGTTACATCGGGGAACCGATGTTCCTCTTAGAACGGAATATCGTCGTCCATCTCGTCGAAGCCGCCGCCGGCCGGCGCGCTCGGACGGCTCTGGCCGCCGCCTGCACCGCCGCGCGGTGCGCCGCCGGCACGACCGCCGCCACCGCCGCGCTCCATCTGTTCGCCGCCGCGGCCGCCGCCACCACCGCCGTAGCCGCCGCCGTAACCGCCTTCGTCACCACCGCCACCGCCGCCGCCCGCACCGCCGCGGCCGCCGAGCATCTGCATCTGGTCGGCGACGATTTCGGTCGAGTAGCGATCCTGGCCGTCCTGGCCTTGCCACTTGCGCGTGCGGATGCGGCCTTCGATATAGACCGACGAACCCTTCTTCAGGTACTCGCTGACGATTTCGGCGAGACGGCCGAAGAACGCGACGCGGTGCCACTCGGTCATTTCCTTGAAATCGCCGCTTGCCTTGTCCTTGTAGCGATCGGTCGTCGCGAGACGGATGTTCGCAACCGCGTCGCCGCTCGGCAGGTAACGGACTTCAGGATCGGCGCCGAGGTTGCCGACGAGGATGACCTTGTTGACGGATGCCATGTGTTTCTCCAGTAAATTCGATGCCGGGCCGCCCGCGAAAGCGTCGGAGCGGCCCGCCGGGCAAGCCGGCAAGCGTTGCCGCTGCCTGCCCTGAAAACAGGTTCAGGCCTTGCGCGGCGGCGCTTTCATGCTGGCCGCGATTATAAGCCACGCCGCCACGAGCCCCGAACACGCATAGAAGACCGTGTTCGCGCCGCCGTGCTTGAGCAGCCAGCCGCCCGCGATGCCGCCGAGCGCGAGGCCGATCGATTGCGTGGTGTTGTAGACGCCGGTGGCCGCGCCCTTGCGCGAACCGGGCGCGAGCTTCGACACGAGCGACGGCTGCGACGCTTCCAGGATGTTGAAACCGAGGAAGTACACGAACAGGATCGCCGCCACAATCAGAATGGTATGCGGTGCGCTGCCGAGCAACAATTGGCCGATCAGGATAGCCAGAATGCCGCCGAGCAGCACGGGCTTCATCTTGCCCCGTTTTTCCGCGACGATGATCGCCGGGACCATCATCACGAACGCGAGCCCCATCACCGGCAGGTACACCTTCCAGTGCGCGGCGACCGGCAGCCCGCCGTCGACCAGCAGGCGCGGCACGACGAGGAACAGCGCGGTTTGCGTCGCGTGCAGCACGAGCACGCCGAAGTTCAGGCGCAGCAGCTCGCCGTTGTGCAGCACCTCGCCGAACGGCGCCGGCACGTGCACGGGCTTCGCCGCGTCGGGCACGATCCACACCACGACACCGATCGCGAGGATCGACAGCACGCCGACGATCGCGAACAGCCCGTTCATCCCGACCCAGTGGAACACGATCGGCGCGCCGACGATCGCGACCGCGAACGACACGCCGATCGACCCGCCGACCATCGCCATCGCCTTCGTGCGGTTCTGCTCGGAGGTCAGGTCGGCGATGAACGCGAGCACCGCGGACGACACGGCGCCCATCCCCTGGATCACGCGGCCGACGATGATCCACGTGATGTCGTGCGCGAACGCGGCAACGAAGCTGCCGAGCGCGAAGATCAGCAGGCCGGTGGCGATCACGGGCTTGCGGCCGAACTTGTCCGACGCCCACCCGTAGAAGATGTACAGCAGCGACTGCGTGACACCGTAGGCCCCGAGCGCGATGCCCACGAGCAACACGTTGTCGCCGCCCGGGATGGTTTTCGCGTAGACGGAGAACACCGGCATGATCATGAACAGGCCGAGCATGCGCAGCGCGAAGATCGCCGCGAGCGACGTGGTCGCGCGCAGCTCGGGCGCAGTCATGCGGGAAGACGTGGCGGACGGATTGGACATCGGGAATGAATTTCGAATGATCGGAATGTCCGCCCGGCGGCGGGCGGCGGAACATCAGCGCCATCGGCCCGGCAGGCCTGGCTGGCGCTTTCCCGGGGTGACGCAGGCAGCCTGCGAGCCGCCCGAAGCCGTGCGGCGCGGCCGCTTTCCCCGGCGTGACCACCGCCTTGCTGCCAGTTGCTGCAAAGGCTGGGGGCCCCAAACGACGGCCTCGAAAAGCCGTTATAGTAGCAGGTTTGGTCCCCTCCATTTTCGCCAGGTTCATGGAACAGATCCGTATCCGTGGGGCACGCACCCACAACCTGAAAAACGTCAATCTCGACCTGCCGCGCCACAAGCTGGTCGTGATTACCGGGTTGTCCGGGTCGGGCAAGTCGTCGCTCGCGTTCGACACCCTTTATGCCGAGGGCCAGCGCCGCTACGTCGAAAGCCTGTCCGCGTATGCCCGCCAGTTCCTGCAGTTGATGGAGAAACCCGACGTCGACCTGATCGAGGGCCTGTCGCCCGCGATCTCGATCGAGCAGAAGGCGACGTCCCACAACCCGCGTTCCACCGTCGGCACGGTCACCGAAATCCACGACTACCTGCGACTTTTGTTCGCACGTGTCGGCACGCCCTACTGCCCCGACCACGACATCCCGCTCGAGGCGCAGAGCGTGTCGCAGATGGTCGACGCAGCGCTCGCGCTGCCCGAGGAAACCAAGCTGATGATCCTCGCGCCCGTCGTCGCGAACCGCAAGGGCGAGCACGTGGAGCTATTCGAGGACATGCAGGCGCAGGGGTTCGTGCGCTTTCGCGTGCGCTCGGGCGGCGGCACCGCCAACGAAGGCGTCGCGAAGATCTACGAGGTCGAGTCGCTGCCGAAGCTGAAGAAGAACGACAAGCACACGATCGACGTCGTCGTCGACCGCCTGAAGGTGCGCCCGGACATGAAGCAGCGTCTCGCGGAATCGTTCGAAACCGCGCTGCGGCTTGCCGACGGCCGCGCGATCGCACTCGAGATGGATACCGACCACGAGCACCTGTTCAGCTCGAAGTTCGCGTGCCCGATCTGCTCGTATTCGCTGCAGGAACTCGAGCCGCGCCTGTTCTCGTTCAACAATCCGATGGGCGCGTGCCCGGAATGCGACGGCCTCGGCCAGATCACGTTCTTCGACCCGAAGCGGGTCGTCGCGCACCCGTCGCTGTCGCTCGCCGCGGGCGCCGTGAAGGGCTGGGACCGCCGCAACCAGTTCTATTTCCAGATGCTGCAGAGCCTCGCGGCGTTCTACGAGTTCGACATCGACGCCGCTTTCGAGGACCTGCCGGAAAAGATCCGCAAGGTGCTGCTGTTCGGCTCGGGCAAGCAGACGATCCCGTTCTCGTACATCAACGAGCGCGGCCGCACGACGATCCGCGAGCACGTGTTCGAAGGGATCATCCCGAACCTCGAGCGCCGCTACCGCGAGACCGATTCGGTCGCGGTGCGCGAAGAGCTCGCGAAGTACCAGAACAACCAGCCGTGCCCGTCGTGCGACGGCACGCGGCTGCGCCGCGAGGCGCGCCACGTGCGGGTCGGCACCGGCGACTACGCGCGCGGCATCTATGAAATCAGCGGCTGGCCGCTGCGCGACGCGCTCGGCTATTTCGACGGCCTGTCGCTCGACGGCGCGAAGCGCGAGATCGCCGACAAGGTGATCAAGGAAATCGTCGCGCGCCTGACCTTCCTGAACAACGTCGGCCTCGACTACCTGTCGCTCGAGCGCAGCGCCGAGACGCTGTCCGGCGGCGAGGCGCAGCGGATCCGGCTCGCGTCGCAGATCGGCTCCGGCCTGACCGGCGTGATGTACGTGCTCGACGAACCGTCGATCGGCCTGCACCAGCGCGACAACGACCGGCTGATCTCGACGCTCAAGCATCTGCGCGACCTCGGCAACTCGGTGATCGTCGTCGAGCACGACGAGGACATGATCCGCACGGCCGACTACGTCGTCGACATGGGCCCCGGCGCGGGCGAGCACGGCGGCGTGGTGGTGGCGGAAGGCACGCCGAAGCAGGTGCAGTCGAACCCGCAGTCGCTGACCGGCCAGTATCTCGTCGGCAAGCGCGTCATCGAGTATCCGGACGAGCGCATGTCGCCCGATCCCGAGCGCATGCTGCGCATCGTCGATGCGCACGGCAACAACCTGCAGCACGTCGATCTCGAACTGCCGGTCGGCCTGCTGACCTGCATCACCGGCGTGTCGGGTTCCGGCAAGTCGACGCTGATCAACGACACGCTGTATCACGCGGTCGCGCGCCACCTGTACGGCTCGTCGGCCGAGCCGGCGCCGCACGAAGCGATCGAAGGCCTCGAGCACTTCGACAAGGTGATCAACGTCGACCAGTCGCCGATCGGTCGCACGCCGCGCTCGAACCCGGCCACCTACACGGGGCTGTTCACGCCGATCCGCGAGCTGTTCTCGGGCGTGCCGACCGCGAAGGAGCGCGGCTACGATCCGGGCCGCTTCTCGTTCAACGTGAAGGGCGGCCGCTGCGAGTCGTGCCAGGGCGACGGCGTGCTGAAGGTCGAGATGCACTTCCTGCCGGACGTCTACGTGCCGTGCGACGTGTGCCATGGCAAGCGCTACAACCGCGAAACGCTCGAAGTGCAGTACAAGGGCAAGAACATCAGCGAAGTGCTCGACATGACGGTCGAACACGCGTACGAATTCTTCAGCGCGGTGCCGGTCATCGCCCGCAAGCTGAAGACGCTGCTCGACGTCGGCCTCGGCTACATCCGCCTCGGCCAGTCGGCCACGACGCTGTCGGGCGGCGAGGCGCAGCGCGTGAAGCTGTCGCTCGAGCTGTCGAAGCGCGACACGGGGCGCACGCTGTACATCCTCGACGAGCCGACCACCGGCCTGCACTTCCACGACATCGCGCTGCTGCTCGAAGTGATCCACCGGCTGCGCGACCAGGGCAACACGGTCGTGATCATCGAGCACAACCTCGACGTGATCAAGACGGCCGACTGGGTGATCGACCTCGGCCCCGAAGGCGGCGCCGGCGGCGGCCAGATCATCGCGCAGGGTACGCCCGAGCAGGTCGCGAAGACGAAGGCCAGCTTCACCGGCAAGTATCTTGCCCCGCTGCTCAAGCGCCCCACGCGCAAGGCGGCGGCCGGCTGACACGTTCCGTTCCCGCGCGCGGCCGCCCGGCCGCGCGCGCCGCGTGCCGGGCCGGTGCCCGCATTCTCGTTTCCCCTTCTGCGGTTTTCCCCTTTGCGTATACACCACGAGCCAAACTGCCCCGTGGCGGACCATAATGGCAGCTATACTTTACGGTCGTAAGGTTCGCTATCCGCACCAATCCGGTGCGGCGCCGGGCGAGCGCCGTCCTGCCGCCCACCGCGCGGCGTGACACACGAACGACAGGAATCGACGATGGAGAAGCAACAAGAGTCGCGCGACGCGCAGAACCGCGAGCCGCACCTGCGCAGCGTGCGGCTGACGAGCGACTTCAGCCTGCCGAAGATGTCGGCGATCGAGATCGGCAGCTATCTGATCGCCCTCGTCGCGATGGTGCTCGTCATCGAGCTCAAGCTGCTGGGCGGGCTGCTGGCCGGCCTGCTGGTCTATCAGCTGATCCACACGATCGCCCCGGTGATCGAGCGCCACACGACCAGCATGCGCGCGCGCTGGGTCGCCGTCGTGCTGCTGTCGATCGCGATCGTCGGCGGGCTCACCGGCCTGACGCTCGGCATCATCGACCACTTCGAGCATACGGTGCCGAACCTGCAGAGCCTGCTCGGCCAGCTGATGCAGATCGTCGAGCAGACGCGCGCCCGCACGCCGGCCTGGATCGCGAACCTGCTGCCGGTCGACGTCGAACAGATGAAGACCAAGGCCGCGCTGCTGATGCATTCGCACATGGATCAGCTCCAGCAAGGCGGCAAGAGCGTCGCGCGCGGTTTCGGCCATGTGGTGTTCGGGATGATCATCGGCGCGATGATCGCGATCGGCGTCGAGCACGGCAAGGTGCGCCGCCCGCTGTCGACCGCGCTCGTCACGCGCGTGTCGCGCTTCGCCGAGTCGTTCCGCCGGATCGTGTTCGCGCAGATCAAGATCTCGGCGATCAACGCGGCGTTCACCGCGATCTACCTGCTCGTCGCGCTGCCGATCTTCCATCAGCGGCTGCCGCTGTCGAAGACGCTCGTGCTCGTCACGTTCATCGTCGGGCTGCTGCCGGTGATCGGCAACCTGATCTCGAACACGCTGATCGTCGCCGTGTCGCTGTCGGTCAGCATGGGTACCGCGATCGCGTCGCTCGCGTTTCTCGTGGTCATCCACAAGCTCGAATACTTCCTGAACGCGAAGATCATCGGCGGCCAGATCGAGTCGCGCGCATGGGAGCTGCTGCTCGCGATGCTGATCATGGAAGCCGCGTTCGGGCTGCCGGGCGTGATCGCCGCGCCGATCTTCTATGCGTACCTGAAGCGCGAGCTGTACATGCTGCGGCTGATCTGACGGCCGCACCGGCCCGTCGCCCCGCTCGCCTTGCAAACAAGAGCGCCGCGCCCTTTACGGGGCGCGGCGTTCTTGTTTGCGGCCACTGTTTGCCGCAACTGTCTGCCGCCACCGACGGCCGGCGCGCGCCGGCCGACGCGAACGGCCGATCAGCGGAACACGACGGTCTTCGTCCCGTTCAGCACGATCCGGTGCTCGACGTGCCACTTCACCGCACGCGCGAGCGTCACGCATTCGACGTCGCGGCCGATCGCCGTGAGCTGGTCGGGCGTCATGCTGTGGTCGACGCGCTCGACTTCCTGCTCGATGATCGGGCCTTCGTCGAGGTCGGTCGTCACGTAGTGCGCGGTCGCGCCGATCAGCTTCACGCCGCGGTCGAACGCCTGGTAGTACGGCTTCGCGCCCTTGAAGCTCGGCAGGAACGAATGATGGATGTTGATCGCACGGCCGGCGAGCTGCTGGCACATGTTCGGCGACAGGATCTGCATGTAGCGCGCGAGCACGACGAGATCGGCCTGGTGTTCGTCGATCACTTCCAGCACGCGCGCTTCCTGCGCGGCCTTCGCCGCATCGGACGAGCCGCCGACGAGCGGGAAGTGGTGGAACGGGATGTTGTAGCTCGCGGCGAGCTGGTAGAACTCCTTGTGGTTCGACACGATCGCCGGGATCTCGATCGGCAACTGGCCGGTGCGATAGCGGAACAGCAGGTCGTTCAGGCAATGGCCGATCTTCGACACCATGATCACGACGCGCGGCTTCACGGCCGCGTCGTGCATTTCCCAGCGCATCGCGAACTGCTCGGCGAGCGGCGCGAATTCCTCGCGAAGCGTGTCGAGCGCCGATGCGGCATCCGCGCCGTCGCCGTCCTGCTCGAAGTGCACGCGCATGAAGAACTCGCTGGTGCGGCTGTCGCCGAACTGCGCGGAATCGAGGATGTTGTTGCTGCGCTCGAACAGGAAGCCCGAGACCGCGTGGACGATGCCGTGCCGGTCGGGGCACGACAGTTTCAAGATAAAGCTGTGATCGGTCGACATGACCGCTACTCCCTTCGTTTCGGTATTCGTCAAATTGGCCGTTCGCCCGGCCGCGCTCGAACGCGAGCGCGGGCCGCGGCCGGCATGCGGCGCGTTACGCGGGCGGCGTGAACAGCGCGTCGATGCCCGCGGCGTCGACTGCCGACAGCCAGCGGTGGCGCAGCAGCGTGTCGAGCATCGCGAGGCTCGCGTCCATCGTCGCGCGGCCCTCGCGCAGCCAGCCAATCACTTCGGGCACGCCGGCCAGCAGGTGCTCGGCCACTTCGCCGTCCTGGTTGTGCGGCGCGAAGTCGAGCGGCAGCGGCAGGTCGTACACGAAGATCAGTTCGGACTGCGTGCCTTCCGGCAGCGAGCACAGCACCTGCACCGCCCGGCCCGCGATCGCGCGCGCCGCCAGTTCGGCCGGCATGCCGGCCTCTTCCCAGCACTCCTTGATGAGCGTCTCGTGAACGCCCAGGCCCCAGCCGATGCCGCCCGCGACGACGTTGTCGAGCATGCCGGGGTCGGTGGCCTTGGTCACGCTGCGGCGGCCTAGCCACATCTGCGGCGCGGCCGGCGAACCCGGCGCAGCCGCATATTCTACGATGCCGTTCAGGTGCACCGCATAAGTCTGCGTGCCGAAGAAGCGCGACGCGGCGCGCTCGATATACGCGAGCGGCGGATCGTCGAAGCGGTTGCGGATCGCATAGATCTCGTCGCGCCAGCCGGGAATCGCGCCTTCGGCGGCCAGCGCGCCGATCGCGCTCGCGAGCGCCATGCTGCGTGCGTCGACCGTGTCGTAGCGCGACGAGAGCACCACGCGCTCGTCGGTCAGCTCGAACACGTCGGGCCAGCGCACGAGCTTCGCGACGTCCTGGCGACGCACCCAGCCGACCTGCCGGCCGGCGATCTCGAAACGCAGGTGCGCGGCAGGATCAAAGCGGCGCGCGGCCGCGATGCATGGAAACGTCATCGCCCTCAGTCCTTCAGCGCAACGCGAATGCCGATCGCGATGAAGGTCGCGCCGGCGATCCGGTCGAGCCACACGCCGGCCTTCGGGCGGCGCTTCAGCCACGCGCCGATCGCGCCCGCGCCGATGCCGAACAGCGAGAAGATCGCGGCCGTCTGCAGCATGAACAGCGCGCCGAGCTCGAACATCTGCAGCGTCACGCTCTGCACGCCGTGCGGATCGACGAACTGCGGCAGGAACACGACGAAGAACAGCGTGACCTTCGGGTTCATCAGGTTGCCGATCACGCTCTGCCGGAAGATTGCACCCAGCGGCTGCGGCGGGCGCGCATGCGCATTCGCGAGGCCCTGGCTGCGCAGCGCCTTGATGCCGATCCACACGAGGTACGCGGCGCCCGCGAGCTTCAGCGTCTGAAACGCGACCGGCGACGAACGCAGCACGGCCGCGACGCCCAGCGCCGCGAGCGTCGTATGGAACAGGATCCCGGCCGTGAAGCCGAGCGCCGCGACGAAGCCGGCCGCGCGCCCCTGCGAGATGCCGCGCGCGAGCACCTGCAGGTTGTCGGGACCGGGCGCGAACGTGATCGCGATCGACGTGGCGAGAAACAGCATGAAGTTGGGCATCGTGACCTCGCGGTGTGGGCCGGCGCTCAGTGATTCACTGGTTCAGTGGTTCAGTGGCCGGAGAATTCGGTAACGGTGTAGACGGGCAGCCCCGCGTTGCGCAGCAGCGTCGAGCCGCCGAGATCCGGCAGGTCGATGATCGCCGCGCCCTCGACGACGACCGCGCCGAGCCGCTGCAGCAGGTTGCGCCCCGCCATCATCGTGCCGCCGGTCGCGATCAGGTCGTCCATGATGATCACGCGATCGCCCGGGCGGCATGCGTCTTCATGGATCTCGACCGTCGCGCTGCCGTATTCGAGGTCGTACGATTCCGAGCGCGTCTTGTACGGCAGCTTGCCGACCTTGCGGATCGGCACGAAGCCGACGCTCAGTTCGTACGCGACGATCGGCGCGATGATGAAGCCGCGCGCGTCGAGCCCCGCGACGTAGTCGAGCTTCGCATCGACATAGCGTTCGACGAACAGGTCGACGAGGATGCGCAGCGCCTTCGGGCTCTGCAGCAGCGTCGTAATGTCGCGGAACATCACGCCCGGCTGCGGCCAGTCGGGCACGGTACGGATCTGGCTGTGGATGAAGGCGACCGGATCGAGCGGTGCGCCCGACGACGAATGCGGCATGAAACTCTCCGAAAAAAACGGTGCGCGAAGATCGGGCACCGTTTCGAATAAATACGGGTCAGGTTATTGAATCGACCGGCTGAATCGACTCCGGCTCACGCGACCGCGGCCGGCGGTTCGCGCCGGTGGCGCGACAGCCGTTCCTCCGCGAGCGCGAGCGCTTCGGGCAGCCCGCGCAGCACGACGATGTCGCTCGCGCGCAGCTTGGTCTGCGGATCGGGTTCGACGCCGCGGATGCCGTGCCGGCGGATCGCCGTGACTTCGAGCCCGAGCGCATACAGCCCGAGTTCCTCCAGCGAGCGCCCGACCGCGTCCGCGCGCGCATCGACCGGCACCGATTGTAGCCGCACCTGCTCGTGATCGTCGTCGTCCGCGTCGTCCGCGCCGTGGAAATAGCCGCGCAGCAGGCTGTAGCGCTCGTCGCGCATTTCCTCGACGCGCCGCACGACCTTGCGCATCGGCACGCCGACCAGCACCAGCGTGTGCGACGCGAGCATCAGGCTGCCTTCGACGATTTCCGGGATCACCTCGGTCGCGCCGGCCGCGAGCAGCTTCTCGAGATCGGCGTCGTCGACCGTGCGCACGATCGCCGGCAGCGTCGGCTCCAGCTCGTGCACGTGGTGCAGCACGCGCAGCGCGGACGGCGTGTTCGCATACGTGATCGCGACGGCCGCCGCGCGGTGGATACCGGCCGCGAGCAGCGACTCGCGGCGCGCCGCGTCGCCGAACACGACCGATTCGCCGGCCGTCGCGGCCGCGCTCACGCGATCGGGGTCGAGGTCCAGCGCGACATACGAAATGCCTTCCTGTTCGAGCATGCGCGCGAGGTTCTGCCCCGCGCGGCCGTAGCCGCAGATGATCACGTGGCCGCGCTGCTTCAGGCTTTGCGTCGCGATCCGCGTCATCTGCAGCGACTGCTGCATCCATTCCGTCGACGACAGCCGCATCACGATCCGGTCGGCGTTCTGGATCAGGAACGGCGCGGCGAGCATCGACAGCAGCATCGACGCGAGGATGGCCTGCAGCAGCGTCGCATCCACGAGGTGCCGGTCGAGGATCAGGTTCAGCAGCACGAAGCCGAATTCGCCGGCCTGCGCGAGCCCGATGCCGGTGCGCATCGCAACGCCCGGCGTCGCGCCGAACAGCCGCGCGAGGCCCGCGATCATCGTCGCCTTGAACAGGATCTGCCCGATGAAGAAGCCCAGCACGAGCAACGGGTGCTCCCAGATCACGCGCGGATCGAGCAGCATCCCGGTCGTCACGAAGAACAGGCCGAGCAGCACGTCGCGAAACGGCTTGATGTCCTCTTCCACCTGGTGGCGGAACGGCGTCTCGGAGATCAGCATCCCCGCGATGAACGCGCCGAGCGCGAGCGACAGGCCGAAGCGGTCGGTGATGAACGCGGCGCCGAGCGTGACGAGCAGCAGGTTCAGCACGAACAGCTCCTGCGAGCGGCGCCGCGCGACCACGTTGAGCCAGCGCGTCATGAAGCGCTGGCCGATGACGAGCAGCAGCGCGAGCGCGATCACGATCTTGACCGCCGCGAAGCCCAGCGTGAGCGCGAGGTCCTTCGACGATTCGGCGCCGAACGCGGCGATCACGATCAGGAGCGGCACCACCGCGAGATCCTGGAACAGCAGCACGCCGAAGATGTTGCGGCCGTGCTCGGTCTCGATCTCGAGCCGCTCGGCGAGCATCTTCGACACGATCGCCGTCGACGACATCGCGAGCGCGCCGCCGAGCGCGACGCTGCCCTGCCACGTGATGTGCACCCAGCGCTCGAACAGCGCGCCGAGCACGACCGCGAGCAGGAGCGTCGCGACCACCTGCAATAGCCCGAGCCCGAACACGAGCCGCTGCATCGCCCGCAGCTTCGCGAGCGAGAACTCGAGGCCGATCGAGAACATCAGGAACACCACGCCGAATTCCGCGAGGTGCTCGGCGCGTTCGAGGTCCGCGGCGATGCCGAACGCGTGCGGGCCGACCAGGATGCCGACGGTCAGGTAGCCGAGCATCGGCGGCAGGTTCAGCGAACGAAATACGACGACGCCCACCACCGAGGCCAGCAGCAGCAGCAGGGTCATTTCGAGCGGGGAAATCACGGGCAAAGCGTCCTCGTTCGTCGGGGCCACGGCAATGCGGGCGCGGGTGGTGGCGGTGGGCGAGCGACCTCGGACGAGTCCGAAGGCGGGGCGCGGCGAACAAACGCCTTTGCTATACTCCGCGCATGATAGCGAAAATCAATGATGATCGGGCGCTCGCGCTCGCCCGCGACGTGCTCGACATCGAGGCGGACGCCGTGCGCGCACTGCGCGACCAGCTCGACGGCGACTTCGTTCAGGCCGTCGCGCTGCTGCTCGGCTGCCGCGGCCGCGTCGTGGTGTCCGGCATCGGCAAATCGGGGCATATCGCCCGCAAGATCGCGGCCACGCTCGCCAGCACCGGCACGCCGGCCTTCTTCGTCCACCCGGCCGAGGCCAGCCACGGCGACCTCGGCATGGTCACGTCCGACGACGTCTTCATCGGCATCTCCTATTCCGGCGAGTCGGAAGAACTCGTCGCGATCCTGCCGCTCGTCAAGCGCATCGGCGCGAAGCTGATCGCGATCACCGGCCGTGCGGAATCGAGCCTCGGCACGCTCGCCGACGTGAACCTGAACGCCGCGGTATCGAAGGAAGCCTGCCCGCTGAACCTCGCGCCCACCGCGAGCACGACCGCCGCACTCGCGCTCGGCGACGCGCTCGCCGTCGCGGTGCTCGACGCGCGCGGCTTCGGCTCCGAGGATTTCGCGCGCTCGCATCCGGGCGGCGCGCTCGGCCGCCGTCTGCTCACCCACGTGCGCGACGTGATGCGCTCGGGCGACGACGTCCCGCGCGTCGGGCTCGACGCGACGCTGTCCGACGCGCTGTTCCAGATCACCGCGAAGCGGATGGGCATGACGGCCGTGGTCGGGCCCGACGGCCGCGTGGCCGGCATCTTCACCGACGGCGACCTGCGCCGCGTGCTCGCGCGCGACGGCGATTTCCGCACGCTGCCCATCGTCGACGTGATGACGCGCGGGCCGCGCACGATCGGCCCCGAGCATCTCGCGGTCGAGGCCGTGGAACTGATGGAGCGCCACCGGATCAACCAGATGCTGGTCGTCGATGCCGACGGCGCGCTGATCGGCGCGCTGAACATGCACGACCTGTTTTCGAAGAAGGTGATCTGATGAGCGCAGCACTGACTGCGGCCGAACGCGCGAGCCGCGTGAAGCTGATGGTTTTCGACGTCGACGGCGTGCTGACCGACGGCGGCCTGCTGTTTACCGCGGCCGGCGATGCGATGAAGTCGTTCAATTCGCTCGACGGCCACGGCGTGAAGCTGCTCGGCGAGGCCGGCATCGCGACCGCGATCATCACCGGCCGCCGCTCGGACATCGTCGCGGCGCGCGCGAAGGAAATGAAGATCGCGCACCTGTTCCAGGGCGTCGAGAACAAGCTCACCGTGTTCGCCGACCTGATCGCATCGCTCGGCATCACGGCCGATGCGTGCGGCTACATGGGCGACGACTGGCCCGACCTGCCGGTGATGCTGCGTTGCGGCTTCGCAGCCGCGCCGGCCAATGCGCACCCCGAGGTGATCGCCCGCGCGCACTGGGTGGCCGAGGCCCGCGGCGGCCACGGCGCGGTGCGCGAAGTGAGCGACGCGATCCTGCGCGCGCAGCGCCGCTACGACGCGCTGCTCGCGGCTGCCTGCGGAGCCTGACCGGATGAACACGCATTTCCGCTGGACCCAGCTGCTGCCGCTCGTCGCGGTGGCCGCGCTCGCGGGCATCACGTGGTGGCTGCTGCAGGCGACCCTGCCGCCGCCTGGCGAAGGCGCCGTGCAGCCGAAGCGCCACACGCCCGATTATTTCGCGGACAACTTCTCGGTCACCGAGCTCGACCAGACCGGCACGACCCAGTACCGGCTGACGGCCGCGAAGCTGATCCATTACGAAGACACCGAGAACAGCGACCTGACCGATCCGGCCATGCGCGCGTTCCAGCCCGGCAAGCCGGTCGTGACGACCACCGCGAAGCGCGGCACCGTCAACGGCGACGTGTCGATCGTCGATCTGTACGACGACGCGCGCATCCTGCGCGTGGCCGGCGGCGGCGATCCGCAGATGCAGGCCGATTCCCAGCATTTCCGGATCTTCGTCAATGACGATGTGATCCAGACCGAAAAGCCGGTTAAACTTCAGCGCGGCCTGTCGCTCGTCAACGCGACCGACGGCATGAAGTACAACAACGTCACCCGGGTCATCGAGCTTTACGGCAACGTGCGCGGCACGATTGCCGCCGCCGACACGTCCGGCGGCTCGAAAGGTCAATCCCGGTGACGCATCCCTCACGTGACTGCATGAACGAACCGTTCCCTCGACAGAATTCCGGCGGCGCTGCGCGCGCCGTCCGCGCCGCGCTCGCCGCGGCGCTCGTGGCGCTCCCGCTCGTCGGGCTGGCGCCGCTCGCCCATGCCGAGAAGGCCGACCAGAACAAGCCGATCAACGTCGAGGCAGACAACCTGACCTACGACGACCTGAAGCAGGTGACGGTCGCGACCGGCAACGTCGTGATCACGAAGGGCACGATCATCATCAAGGGCGACCGCGTCGAAGTGCGCCAGGATCCGGAAGGCTATCAGTACGCGACGTCGTACGGCAGCGGCAAGAAGCACGCGACGTTCCGCCAGAAGCGCGAAGGTCTCGACGAATACATCGACGGCGACGCCGAGCGCATCGACTACGACGGCAAGCAGGACCTGACCACGCTAACCACCGCCGCGACCGTACGCCGCCTGCAGGGCACGTCGACGATCGCCGACACCGTGCACGGCAGCGTGATCACGTACGACGGCCAGCGCGACTTCTACACCGCGAAGGGCGGCAAGGACGTGGCAGCGCCGGGCAACCCGAACGGCCGCGTGCGCGCGATGCTGTCGCCGAAGAACGGCGGCCCCGGCCAGCTGAACGGCGCGCCGGCGAAACTGTCGCCGTCGACCACGATCCAGGGAGCACCGGGCCAATGAACGCGCTCCCGAATCGCCAGCCGGCCGGCACGACGAGCTCGCTCGTCGTGCGCAACCTGAAGAAGCGCTACGGCTCGCGCACGGTCGTGAAGGACGTGTCGCTCGACGTGAAGAGCGGCGAAGTCGTCGGGCTCCTCGGCCCGAACGGCGCCGGCAAGACGACGTCGTTCTACATGATCGTCGGCCTCGTGCCGACCGATGCGGGCGAGATCTCGCTGAACGGCAGCTCGATCGGCCTGCTGCCGATCCACAAGCGCGCGTCGCTCGGCCTGTCGTACCTGCCGCAGGAAGCGTCGGTGTTCCGCAAGCTGACCGTCGAGGAAAACATCCGCGCGGTGCTCGAGCTCCAGTTCGGCGAAGACGGCAAGCGGCTGTCGAAGGACGCGATCGCGTCGCGCACCGAGGCGCTGCTCGACGAGCTGCAGATCGGTCATCTGCGCGAGAACCCGGCGCTGTCGCTGTCGGGCGGCGAACGCCGTCGCGTCGAAATCGCGCGTGCGCTCGCGACCAATCCGAGCTTCATCCTGCTCGACGAACCGTTCGCCGGCGTCGACCCGATCGCGGTGCTCGAGATCCAGAAGATCGTCAAGTTCCTGAAGCAACGCAATATCGGCGTGTTGATTACCGATCACAACGTCCGCGAAACGCTCGGCATCTGCGACCACGCTTACATCATCAGCGACGGTTCGGTGCTCGCCGCCGGCGCGCCCAGCGAAATCATCGAAAACGAAAGCGTGCGCCGCGTGTATCTCGGCGAACACTTCCGCATGTAACTTCCCTTGTTGGCTGGCTGTCCCCCCGCCCGGCATCGCCGCGCGGGGCCGCGCCCGCGGCCGGGCGCCGCGCCGCGCGTAATCGCGGATGGCTCAACGCGCCTGGGTCGTGGCACACTGCCGGTATGACTCCCTCTCTGCCATGAAAGCCAGCCTTCAACTCCGCCTGTCGCAACACCTGGCGCTGACGCCCCAACTGCAGCAGTCGATCCGGCTCCTGCAGCTGTCGACGCTCGAACTGCAGCAGGAAGTCGCGATGGCCGTCGCGCAGAATCCGCTGCTCGAGAACGACGACGAATGGATCGCGAGCCCGCTGCGTGTCGCAGCGGACGGATCGCTGATCGCGCAGACGCCGCCCGGCCAAAACACCGAACCGGGCATCGCGAACGGCAGCAGCCAGTCGAGCGATCGCGCCGAGCGCGACGAGCCGGCCGGCGCCGACGAATACGACGGCTACGGGTCGGGCGAAGCCGGCGACGGCCCGCAGTGGAATCTCGACGAATTCGGTCGCTCGAGCGGTGCGTCGGACGACGACGACCTCCCGCCGCTGCAGGTGCAGGAAGCCGCGACGTCGCTGCGCGACCACCTGTCCGCGCAATTGCGCGTCACGCAGGCCGGCCCGCGCGACCGGGCGCTCGTGATGTTCCTGATCGAATCGCTCGACGACGACGGCTACCTGACCGCCACGCTCGACGAAGTGCTTGCCGATCTCCCGCCGGAACTCGAAATCGACTGCGACGAACTGAATGCGGCGCTCGCGCTGCTGCACAGCTTCGATCCGGCCGGGGTCGGGGCCCGCTCGGCGTCCGAGTGCCTGAAGCTGCAGTTGCTGCGCCTCGATCCGTCCCCCACTCGCACGCTCGCGCTCGAGATCGTGTCGCAGCACCTCGAACTGCTTGCCGCGCGCGATTTCACGCGGCTGCGCAAGCAGCTGAAGGCGAGCGACGACGCGCTGCGCGACGCGCATGCGCTGATCCGCTCGCTGGAGCCGTTCCCCGGCGCCGCGTACGGCAGGGCCGAGGCCGACTACGTCGTGCCCGACATCATCGTGAAGAAGGCCGGCCAGGGCTGGCTTGCCGAGCTCAATCCGGAAGTGATGCCGCGCCTGCGGATCAACAACCTGTACGCGAACATCCTGCGCAACAGCCGCGGCGATCCATCGGCCGGATCGCTGAAGCAACAGCTGCAGGAAGCACGCTGGCTGATCAAGAACATCCAGCAGCGATTCGACACGATCCTGCGTGTCGCGCAGGCTATTGTCGAGCGTCAGAAGAATTTCTTTGCGCACGGTGAAATTGCCATGCGCCCCTTGGTTTTGCGGGAAATAGCTGATACGCTGGGCCTACACGAGTCGACTGTCAGCCGTGTGACAACAGGCAAGTACATGCTGACCCCGTTCGGGACGCTTGAATTCAAGTACTTCTTCGGGTCACACGTTTCGACCGACACCGGGGGCGCCGCATCGTCGACCGCCATCCGAGCCCTGATCAAGCAACTGATAGGAGCTGAAGACCCAAAATCGCCACTTTCGGATAGCCGCATTGCCGAGCTGCTGGCAGAACAGGGTTTCGTGGTTGCGCGCCGCACGGTTGCCAAGTATCGCGAAGCCCTCAAAATCCCGGCAGTGAATCTGCGCAAGTCTCTTTAAGCCTGCTGCCTGCCCGGCGGCAGGCGTGTTCCGGCCACCGCGCATTCGGGGAACAGGCCGGGCGACCTGTCCGCGATTTCGCCGCCACGTGCGGCACGGGCAAGTCAACCGGAGCGCCGCCTCGATGCGGCCGGGTGGTCACTCGCTTGGAGAAGCACTATGAACCTGAAGATCAGTGGACATCATCTCGAAGTCACGCCTGCAATTCGCGAATACGTGATCACCAAGCTGGACAGGGTGCTACGCCATAGCGATCAGGTGATCGATGGCACTGTGATCCTCTCGGTCGACAACCACAAGGAAAAGGACAAGCAGCAGCGCGCGGAAATCAATCTGCACCTGAAGGGCAAGGACATCTTCGTCGAAAGCGCAAACGGCAACCTGTACGCTGCGATCGATCTGCTGATCGACAAGCTGGATCGTCAAGTCGTCAAGCACATGGAGCGTCTGCAGACCCATGCGCACGACCCGATCAAGCTGCAGCCGTCGATCGACCAGATCGAACTGCCGCCGCAATAACGGTCACCGCAACACCCACGCCGCCCGGTTCGCCGGGCGTTTTTTTTGTATCCGCGCGGCCGTGGCGCGACCGGTCCGTCCATGCTGCGCCACGCGCGCGGCTGTGCTCTATAATGTCCCGGTTATCGCCGGGGGGCGTTGGGCGCGATCGCCGCGTTGCAGGTTGCCGATGCCGAACGCCTTGATATCGCCGACATGCAACACCAGTCTGCCGCCGCAAGGAGACCCCAGGCCGCCCAATCGCCTGCCAACATGAATCGCCTAGCCAAAATCCTGCCCATAGAGAACGTCGTCATCGACCTCTCCGTCACCAGCAAGAAACGCGTCTTCGAACAAGCCGGGCTGATGTTCGAGAATCAGAACGGCATCGCCCGCAGCACCGTCACGGACAACCTGTTCGCGCGCGAGCGCCTCGGTTCGACCGGGCTCGGCGAAGGTGTCGCGATTCCGCACGGCCGCATCAAGGGCCTCAAGCATCCGCTCGCCGCGTTCGTGCGGCTCGCCGACGCGATCCCGTTCGAAGCGCCCGACGGCCAGCCCGTCGGTCTCCTGATTTTCCTGCTCGTCCCCGAGCAAGCCACCCAGCAGCACCTCGAGATCCTGTCGGAAATCGCGCAACTGCTGTCCGATCGCGACGCGCGAGAGCGTCTGCACAACGAAACGGATCTCGCCGAGTTGCATCGCCTGCTCACTCAGTGGCAACCTTGAGTTGATCCGGGCGGAATATTTTCCTGAACGAGGCGGCTTCGGCCGCCGACCAGGGCCGCCTGGCGCCGGTCCGGCATGGCGACGTCCGTCGCCGCGCGCAAGCACCGGCTCATTGGAGTGACGAGAGTCATGGATACGTCCAGCATCAACGCCCAGAGCATCTTCGACGACAACGCGGCCACGCTGAAACTGAGCTGGCTGACGGGGCATGAAGGCTGGGAGCGCGGTTTCTCGGCCGACACCGTTGGCAACGCAACGTCCAGCGCCGACCTCGTCGGCCACCTGAACCTGATCCACCCGAACCGGATCCAGGTGCTCGGCGAAGCCGAAATCGACTACTACCAGCGGCAGACCGACGAAGACCGTTCGCGCCACATGGCCGAGCTGATCGCGCTCGAACCGCCGTTCCTCGTCGTCGCCGGCGGCGCCGCCGCGCCGCCCGAACTCGTGCTGCGCTGCACGCGCTCGTCCACGCCGCTGTTCACGACGCCGATGTCGGCCGCCGCGGTGATCGACAGCCTGCGACTCTACATGTCGCGCATCCTCGCGCCGCGCGCGACGCTGCACGGCGTGTTCCTCGACATCCTCGGGATGGGCGTGCTGCTCACCGGCGACTCCGGGCTCGGCAAGAGCGAACTCGGCCTCGAACTCATCAGCCGCGGCCACGGCCTCGTCGCAGACGACGCCGTCGACTTCGTCCGACTTGGCCCCGATTTCGTCGAAGGCCGCTGCCCGCCGCTGCTGCAGAACCTGCTCGAAGTGCGCGGCCTCGGCCTGCTCGACATCAAGACGATCTTCGGTGAAACCGCCGTGCGCCGGAAAATGAAGCTCAAGCTGATCGTCCAGCTCGTGCGGCGCCCGGACGGCGAATTCCAGCGGCTGCCGCTGGAAAGCCAGACGGTCGACGTGCTCGGTTTGCCGATCAGCAAGGTCACGATCCAGGTGGCGGCCGGCCGCAACCTCGCGGTGCTCGTCGAAGCGGCCGTGCGGAACACGATCCTGCAGTTGCGCGGCATCGATACGTTGCGCGATTTCATGGATCGGCAACGACTCGCGATGCAGGATCCCGACAGTCAGTTCCCCGGCAAGCTCGTGTAACGTCCCGGCGCCGGCCTCGCAGCGCCGACGCGTCGAGCCGGTGCTATGATGAAACGTCAGGATTCTCTGCTTCCCATGCGCATCGTCCTCATCACCGGCATCTCCGGCTCAGGCAAGTCCGTCGCGCTGAACGCGCTTGAGGACGCAGGCTACTACTGCGTCGACAACCTGCCGCCGCACGTGCTGCCCGAACTCGCCCGCTACCTCGCCGACGACGGCCAGCACCGGCTCGCGGTCGCGATCGATGCGCGTTCGAGCGCGTCGCTCGACGAAATGCCCGGCCTGATCCGCGCGCTGTCGCTCGAGCACGACGTGCGCGTGCTGTTCCTCAACGCGAGCACGCAGGCGCTGATCCAGCGCTTCTCCGAAACACGCCGGCGCCATCCGCTGTCCGGCTCGCCGTCGCACGACGCGAACGTCGGGCTGCTGTCGTCGCTCGAGGAAGCGATCGAGCGCGAACGCGACCTGGTCGCGCCGCTCGCAGAATTCGGCCATCAGATCGATACGAGTACGCTGCGCGCGAACGTGCTGCGCACGTGGGTCAAGCGCTTCATCGAGCAGAAGAACAACGACCTGATGGTGATGTTCGAATCGTTCGGCTTCAAGCGCGGCGTGCCGCTCGATGCCGACCTGATGTTCGACGTACGCGCGCTGCCGAACCCGTACTACGACCATGAGCTGCGCCCGCTCACCGGGCTGGACCAGCCGGTCATCGCCTTTCTCGACGCATTGCCGATCGTCCACCAGATGATCGACGACATCCATGCGTTCCTGATGAAATGGCTGCCGCACTTTCGCGAAGACAACCGCAGCTACCTGACCGTCGCCATCGGCTGCACGGGCGGTCAGCATCGCTCGGTGTTCATCGCGGAAACGCTCGCCGCGCGCCTCGCGCACGATGCGAACGTGATCGTGCGGCATCGTGACGCGCCGGTGGATGTCGACGCGTCGTCGCGGCTCGTCACCGAGGTCGAACGACCTTAGCGACACCGCCCTCTCGCCGGCGCGCCATGTCCACCCTATCGACCACCCTGATCGACCTGCCGCTGTTTCCGCTGCACACAGTGCTGTTCCCCGGTGGCTGGCTGCCGCTCAAGGTGTTCGAGGCGCGCTATCTCGACATGGCCCGCACCTGCCTGCGCGACGATGCGCCGTTCGGCGTGTGTCTGCTGAAGAGCGGCCCCGAAGTCGCGCAGGACGGCGCCGTGTCGGTGCCCGAGACCATCGGTTGCATGGCCCGCATCACCGAGTGCGACACCGGCGAATTCGGGATGCTGTACGTGCAGGCGATCGGCACGCAGCGCTTCGAGCTGCTGTCGTATCGCGTCGAAGGCAACGGGCTGCTGGTCGGCATCGCGGAGCCGCTGCCCGACGACATCCCGCTCGAAGGCGAGCAGGCGCTCGCACAATTCGGCTCGTGCGCCGAGGTGCTCGAGCGGATCATCGAAGCACTGAAGAAAACCGAACCGGACAAGATGCCGTTCCCCGAACCGTTTCGCCTCGACGATCCGAGCTGGGTATCGAACCGTCTCGCGGAACTGCTGCCGCTCGACCTGCGCGCGCGGCAGAAGCTGATGGAGTTTCCGGATGTCGGCGCGCGGATCGACGCCGTGCACCACGTGCTCGACCGGCACGGCTGGCTGTAGGCGCCGGCTGACATGCCGCGTTGCAGAGGCACCGCGATGCATCGCGCGGCGCATGGATGACCCGCGGCGCGGGCATCCTCGTTGCGCGTTGCGCAACGACTCCGAACGCGGCCCGTGCCGCGCCCTTTCCCCTTCGTTACAGCAGCGGCCCGCTCAGCGCATCGAGCAGCTTGCGCACGGGCGCCGGCACGCCGTATGAGTCGAGCGCGGCGAGCGGCACCCACGCCGTCTCGGCATCCTGCGCGTGCGCGAGCGGCAGCCCGCCGTTCGTCATGTCGCTCAGCCGCGGCTCGATCTCGAGCCGGAAATGCGTGAACGTGTGCGTGAACGGCGCGAGCGGCACCGGGCCGGCGCCGCCGAAGCCGCGTGCGAGTTCCGCGAGCGCGGCATCGCCGTCCGCCTGCGGCAGGCACCACAGGCCGCCCCAGATGCCGGCCGGCGGGCGCCGCTCGAGCAGCACTGCGTCGCCGTCGCGCAGCACGAGCATCCAGGTCTTGCGCGTCGGCACGGCCTTCTTCGGCCGCGCGGCCGGCAGTTCGCGCTGCCGGCCGGTCGATTGCGCGACGCAGTCGCCCGCGAACGGACAGCGCGCGCAATCCGGCTTGCCGCGCACGCACAGCGTCGCGCCGAGATCCATCAGCCCCTGCGTGTAGGCGCTCACGTCGGCCGCGTTCGCGGCATCCGGCAGCAGCGATTCGGCCAGCGCCCACATGTCGTTCTCGACCCGCTTCTCGCCCGGGAAGCCTTCGACGCCGAATACCCGCGCGAGCACGCGCTTCACGTTGCCGTCGAGAATCGTCGCGCGCGCACCGTATGCGAACGATGCGATCGCCGCGGCCGTCGAGCGGCCGATGCCCGGCAGTTCGGCGAGCGCGTCGGGCGTCGACGGGAATACGCCGCCATGCTCGGCCACGACGACCTGCGCGCAGCGGTGCAGATTGCGCGCGCGCGAGTAGTAGCCGAGGCCGGCCCACAGCGCCATCACGTCGTCGGCCGGCGCGGCCGCGAGCGCGGCGACGTCGGGGAAGCGCTCGAGAAAGCGCGTGTAATACGGGACGACGGTCGATACCTGCGTCTGCTGCAGCATGATTTCCGACAACCAGATCCAGTACGGATCGCGAGTGTTCTGCCACGGCAGGTCATGGCGGCCGTGCACGCGCTGCCATGCGACCAGGCGCGGAGCGAACGTGCGGTGCAGCGGGGTGACGGGGAACGGAGCGGGAGCGATGCGGGGCGGCTTCAAGTGTTCGAATCTTTGGAAAAAGGTTACAACGTGCAGCTCAACGCTGGCAGGTCGGACAGAAATAGGTCGAGCGCTGGCCCTGCACGATCTGGCGGATCGGCGTGCCGCAGACGCGGCAAGGCAGCCCCGCGCGGTCGTAGACGAAGCAGTCGAGCTGGAAGTAGCCGCTTTCGCCGTTGCTGCCGACGAAATCGCGCAGCGTGCTGCCGCCGCGTTCGATCGCGTCGGCTAGCGTCGCGCGCACGGCGTCGGCCAGCCGCTCGTAACGCGGCAGCGACACCTTGCCGGCGGCGGTCGTCGGCCGGATGCCCGCGCGAAACAGGCTCTCCGACGCATAGATGTTGCCGACGCCGACGACCATGTCGCCCGCGAGCAGCGCCTGCTTGACCGACACCGTGCGGCCGCGCGTGCGCGCATGCAGCAGCGCGCCGGTGAATGCCGGCGAGAACGGCTCGACGCCGAGGCTCGCGAGCAGCGGATGCGCATGCACGTCGCCCGCTTCGCGCGGGTGCCACAGCACGGCGCCGAAACGGCGCGGGTCGCGAAACCGCAGCACGAATTCGTCGAAGATCCAGTCGATGTGATCGTGTTTCGCGGCGACCGGCACGCCGGCCGCGGGCAGCACGCGCAGCGTGCCCGTCATCCCGAGATGGACGATGAACCAGCCCGCGTCGACCTCGAACATCAGGTACTTGCCGCGACGCTCGACGGCGAGCACCTCGCGCGCGCGCAATTGCTCCGCGAGCCCCGCCGGCACGGGCCAGCGCAGCATCGCGGTACGGACGTCGACACGCTCGACGCGGCGGCCCGCGACAAAGGGCTCGATGCCGCGGCGCGTGACTTCGACTTCTGGCAACTCTGGCATGTTTTATGGGTCCGAAACGGGATTCACGATCGTGCGTGTATTGTAGCGAGCGCGTTACAATCGGTTGAACCATCGAACGGATTTCCATGACCTTGCCCTCGAAGCTGCTTCTGAAGCGCCCCGCCGCCGCGTGCGGCGCGCGTGCCTTCCCGGTCCGCCGTGCGCTCGGCGCCGCGCTGTTCGCCGCATGGACCCTCACCGCCTTCCCGGCCCACGCGCAGGCTCCGGCATCGGACGACGCGGAGCCGCAGGGCGCGTTCGAGCACGTGATGCCGGACGAGAAAAAGGATCTCCCGGGCGTGGCACTGACGAGCCAGATCGTCTACCAGGTGCTCGCCGCGGAGGTCGCGCTCCAGCGTAACCAGCCGGCGCCGGCCTACCAGACCTACCTCGCGCTCGCCCGCGACACGCGCGACCCGCGCATGGCGCAGCGGGCGACCGAGATCGCGCTCGGCGCACAAAGCCCGGCCGACGCGCTGTCCGCCGCCGAGTTGTGGCGCCAGTACGCACCCAGTTCGAACCGCGCGTCGCAAGTCGACGCCGCGCTGCTGGTGCTCGCCGGCAAGCCGGCCGACGCGCAGCCGATGCTCGCGCGCGAGCTGGCCCGCGCGACCGGCGAAACGCGCGGCCCCGCGATCCTCGCGCTGCAGGCGCTGCTGGTGCGCGGCGCCGACCGCGTCGGCGGCCTCGCGGTGCTGAAGGACATGCTGAAGAACGACATGAACCGCCCGGAGGCGCAGCTCGCGATCGCGCGGCAGCAACTCGCGGTCGACGACAAGGCAGGCGCCGCGCAGTCGCTGAAGCAGGCCCTGCAGATCCGCCCCGACTACCTGCCGGCAGCGCTGATGCTGTCGCAGATGGGCCCCGCCGAGCGTGCGGCCGGCATCGTGTCGTTCGAGAAATATGTTCAGCAGAATCCGAAGTCGCGCGACGCGCGGCTCGCGCTGTCGCAGCTCTATCTGGCCGACGACCGCCTCGACGACGCGCAGAAGCAGTTCGAGACGATGCGCAAGCTCGACTCGAAGGATCCGACGCCGTTGATGGCGCTCGCGCTGATCAAGATCCAGCAGAAGAAGCTCGACGATGCGAGCGCGTACCTGAAACAGTACGTGCAGCTCGGCGACAAGCAGCCGAATCTCGACGTCGGCCAGGGCTACATCTACCTCGCGCAGATCGCGATCGAACAGGGCAGCGACGCGCAGGCGTCGCAATGGCTCGACAAGGTCGACCAGACGAGCCAGCACTACCTGCCCGCACAGATCACGCGCGCGCAGTTGCTGCAGAAACAGGGCAAGACCGACGAGGCGCGCAAGGTGCTTGACGACCTGCCGATCAGCGATCCGCGCGATGCGGCCGTGGTCGCGCGCACCGACGCGTCGATCCTGTTCACCGCGAAGCGCTATCCGGAAGCCGAGGCGCGCCTCGGGCAGGCGGTGCAGGACTTCCCGGACGATCCCGACCTGCGCTACGACTACGCGATGGCGGCCGAAAAGACCGGCCATTACACGACGATGGAAAAGCAGCTGCGCGAGCTGATCCGCACGCAGCCCGACAATCCGCAGGCGTACAACGCGCTCGGCTATTCGCTGGCCGATCGCAACCAGCGCCTGCCGGAGGCCAGCAAGCTGATCGACAAGGCAGTGTCGCTCGCGCCGAACGATGCGTACATCATGGACAGCCTCGGCTGGGTGAAGTACCGGATGGGCGACACGGCCGGCGCGACGAAGGTGCTGCAGCGCGCGTACGAGCTGCAACCGAACGCCGAGATCGGCGCGCACCTCGGCGAAGTGCTGTGGAAGAGCGGCGCGCAGGACGACGCGCGCAACGCATTGCGTGCCGCGCAGAAGCTCGAGCCCGACAACGATACGCTCGTGCAGACGCTCAAGCGCCTGCAGATCAACGGCCTCTGATGCGGATGTTCCCGATGCTTTCCCTGTCTTCGCGCGCGCTGCGCACGCTGGCCGCGGCCGGCGCGGCGCTTGCGCTCGCCGGCTGCGCAAGCACGCCGCCATCGGCGAATGCGCCGTCCGGCGCCGTGCTGCAGACGGCGGCGACGCATGCGTACCACGGCCGCTTCGCGGTGCAGTACAACGACCCCATGGGCCGCCAGCAAAACGTGTACGGCAACTTCGACTGGCAGGAGCACGGCGACGACGTGTCGCTCGAACTGCGCAGCCCGCTCGGCCAGACGCTCGCGGTCGTCAAGTCGACGCCGCAGGCCGCGTCGCTCGAACTGCCCAATCGCCAGCCGCAATACGCGACCGACGTCGGCGAGCTGATGCAGCGCACGCTCGGCTTCTCGCTGCCGCTGGCCGGCCTGCGCTACTGGCTGCTGCCGACGCCCGCGCCGGTGACGCCCGCGCAGACGATGCACGACCCGGCCGACGCGACGCGCGTGAAGCAGATCCGCCAGGACGGCTGGACGATCGACTACCTCGCCTACGCGGACGCACCGGCCACCGGCGTCAAACGCGTCAATCTCGTGCGCGCGACGCCGCCGCTCGACATCAAGCTCGTGCTCGACCAGTAAGCACGTGAACCTAGCCCCGACATACGCATGACCGATTCGACCCGCTCGCTGCGCAACTGCCTCGCGCCCGCGAAACTCAACCTGTTCCTGCACATCACCGGCCGTCGCCCGAACGGCTATCACGACCTGCAGAGCGTGTTCCAGCTGCTCAACTGGGGCGACACGCTGCACTTCACGCTGCGCGATGACGGTCGCGTCACACGCGTTACCGACGTGTCGGGCGTGCCCGAGGAGAGCGATCTCGTCGTGCGCGCGGCGAACCTGCTGAAGGCGCACACGGGCACCGCGGCCGGCGTCGACATCGAGATCGACAAGTGCCTGCCGATGGGCGCGGGCCTCGGCGGCGGCAGCTCCGACGCGGCGACGACGCTGCTCGCGCTGAACCGCCTGTGGCAACTCGACCTGCCGCGCGCGGAGCTGCAATCGCTCGCGGTGAAACTCGGCGCCGACGTCCCGTTTTTCGTTTTTGGAAAAAATGCGTTCGCAGAGGGTATCGGAGAAGAATTAGCTGAGGTAGAATTGCCGACTCGCTGGTTCCTGGTTGTGACGCCGCGAGTTCATGTCCCCACCGCTGAAATTTTTTCAGATGAGTTGTTGACAAGGGATACGAAGCCAGTCACAATTGCTGACTTTCTTGCACAGCAAAACAGCGATGCGGGATGGCCAGACAGTTTCGGCCGGAACGATATGCAGCAAGTTGTGACAAGTAAGTACGCGGAAGTTGCGCAGGTGGTCAAATGGTTGTATAATGTGACCCCCGCGAGGATGACCGGCTCCGGAGCTAGCGTGTTTGCAGCGTTTCATGGCAAGCACGAGGCAGAAGCGGCGAAAGCCAAGCTGCCCACCGGTTGGAATGGTGCACTTGCCGAGAGTCTGAACGAGCATCCGCTCTTCGCTTTCGCGTCATGAAGTTTTGCTTTGCCGAACGGCCTACACGAGTTCGGTGAAGTTATCAGTTAAGTGTAGGGGAGTCGCCAAGTTGGTCAAGGCACCGGATTTTGATTCCGGCATGCGAGGGTTCGAGTCCTTCCTCCCCTGCCAAAAATTTTCCCGCATTTCCCGCCTAAGCCTGAAGCAGGTGCACGATGAGCAGCCACAGCCATGATGGCTTGATGGTCTTTACTGGCAACGCGAATCCCGCGCTCGCCCAGGAAGTCGTCAATATCCTTGGAATCCCCCTCGGCAAAGCAATGGTCAGCCGTTTCTCCGACGGTGAGATCCAGGTCGAGATCCAGGAAAACGTGCGCGGCAAGGACGTCTTCGTCCTGCAATCCACGTGCGCGCCGACGAACGACAACCTGATGGAACTGATGATCATGGTCGACGCGCTCAAGCGTGCGTCCGCCGGCCGGATCACCGCTGCCATCCCCTACTTCGGCTATGCCCGCCAGGACCGTCGCCCGCGCTCCGCGCGCGTCGCGATCTCGGCGAAGGTCATCGCGAACATGCTGGAAATCGCCGGCGTCGAGCGGATCATCACGATGGATCTGCACGCCGACCAGATTCAAGGCTTCTTCGACATCCCGGTCGACAACATCTACGCAACGCCGATCCTGCTGGGTGACCTGCGCAAGCAGAACTACTCGGATCTGCTCGTCGTGTCGCCGGACGTCGGCGGCGTGGTGCGTGCCCGGGCACTCGCGAAGCAGCTCAATTGCGATCTCGCGATCATCGACAAGCGTCGCCCGAAGGCGAACGTCGCCGAAGTGATGAACATCATCGGTGAAGTCGAAGGCCGCACCTGCGTGATCATGGACGACATGGTCGATACGGCCGGCACGCTCTGCAAGGCCGCGCAAGTGCTGAAGGATCGCGGTGCGAAGCAGGTGTTCGCGTACGCGACGCACCCGGTTCTGTCGGGCGGCGCCGCCGAGCGCATCGCCGCATCGGAACTCGACGAGCTGGTCGTCACCGATACGATCCCGCTGTCGGCCGAATCGCTGGCCTGCTCGAAGATCCGCTCGCTGACGAGCGCGAGCCTGCTGGCAGAAACGTTCTCGCGTATCCGTCGCGGCGACTCGGTGATGTCGCTGTTCGCGGAATCCTGATCGCGGAACGACACAAATAGCATGCGCGGAAAGCGAAGCGGCGACGCTTCGCTTTTTGCACAATCGGACGGGATAGACGAAACCCCGTCCGTTTCATCGGGGGCCGCCATTTCGCCGGCCCCGTTTTACTGCCTGGTCGCGGGCAGCACATGGAGAATCACATGAAAGTCGTCGCTTTCGAGCGCCAACAGCAAGGTACGGGTGCGAGCCGCCGCCTGCGCAACGCCGGTAAGACCACGGGTATCGTCTACGGTGGCGAAGCAGCCCCGCAAAAGATCGAACTGGATCACAACGCGCTGTGGCATGCACTGAAGAAGGAAGCCTTCCACTCGTCGATCCTCGACCTGGAAGTTGCTGGCCAGTCGCAACAGGTTCTGCTGCGCGACGTGCAATACCACCCGTTCAAGCAACTCGTGCTGCACGTGGACTTCCAGCGCGTCGACGCGAAGAAGAAGCTGCACACGAAGGCACCGCTGCACTTCCTGAACGCTGAAATCAGCCCGGCCGTGAAGCTGTCGAGCGCAATCGTCTCGCACGTCGCGACCGAAATCGAAATCGAGTGCCTGCCGGCTGACCTGCCGGAGTTCCTCGAAGTCGACCTGTCGAAGATCGAAGCTGGTCAATCGCTGCACGCGAAGGACATCGCACTGCCGAAGGGCGTCGCGCTGGTCGCGCACGTCGACGCGGAAAACCCGGTTGTCGCATCGGCGACGGTCCCGGCTGGTGCCGTGTCGGACGCAGCTGAAGGCGAAACGCCGGCTGCCTGAGCGGCTGCCAACGCGCCATTCGATCCGTTTCACGAAACGGTCGACGCAACCCGCCGCGGCATGCCCGGCGGGTTTTTCTTTTTCTGCGCCCAGGCGGCCGCTGCCGCCTACGAAACGTCATGATCAAACTGATCGTCGGCCTCGGCAATCCCGGGGCGGAATACACCGCGACGCGCCACAACGCCGGTTTCTGGCTGATCGACCAGCTCGCCCGCGAAGCCGGCACGACGCTGCGCGACGAGCGCCGCTTCCACGGCTTCTACGCGAAAGCGCGCCTGCACGGCGAGGAAGTCCATCTGCTCGAGCCGCAGACCTACATGAACCGCTCCGGCCAGTCGGTGGTGGCGCTCGCGAGTTTCTTCAAGATCCTGCCAGACCAGATCCTCGTCGCGCATGACGAGCTCGATCTGCCGCCCGGCACCGTGAAGCTGAAGCTCGGCGGCGGCAGCGGCGGCCACAACGGCCTGAAGGACATCTCCGCGCACCTGTCGTCGCAGCAGTACTGGCGGCTGCGCATCGGCATCGGCCATCCGCGCGACTTGATCCCGGAAGGCGCGCGCGCCGGCGCGAAGCCCGACGTCGCGAACTTCGTGCTGAAGCCGCCGCGCCGCGAGGAGCAGGACGTGATCGACGCGTCGATCGAACGCGCGCTCGCCGTGATGCCGATGGTCGTCAAGGGCGAACTCGACCGCGCGACGATGCAGCTGCATCGCAACTGAAGCCGATCCGATTCGCACCGGCACGGTGCATCGTGCCGTCCGGCCGCGTCGGGCGGCCGCCCCGTCCCGCGCATTTGTGCACTGCGGCGCCCACATGCGGTAATCTGGTCGTTTTGCCCGTCAGGAGCCAAGCGGTGAGCCGTTACTGGAGCGACGTCGTTCAGCAACTCGTGCCTTACGTGCCGGGCGAACAGCCCGCGCTCGCACACCCCGTCAAGCTGAACACCAACGAGAATCCCTATCCGCCTTCGCCGCGCGTCGTCGCGGCGATCGCTCGCGAACTCGGCGACACCGGCGACACGCTGCGCCGCTATCCCGATCCGCTCGCGCGCGCGCTGCGCGAGACGGTCGCGGCCCATCACCGGATCAAGCCCGAGCAGGTCTTCGTCGGCAACGGCTCCGACGAGGTGCTCGCGCACGCATTCCAGGCGCTGCTCAAGCATGATCGCCCGTTGCGCTTCCCGGACATCTCGTACAGCTTCTACCCGACCTACGCGCGCCTGTACGGCGTGGAAACCACGATCGTGCCGCTCGCGGACGACTTCTCGATCCGCGTCGAAGACTATCTCGACGATGCGGGCGGCGTGCTGTTTCCGAACCCGAACGCGCCGACCGGCCGCGCGCTGCCGCTCGCGGACATCGAGCGGATCGCGGCCGCGAACCCGTCGTCGGTCGTGCTGATCGACGAAGCGTACGTCGATTTCGGCGCGGAATCGGCGATCACGCTGATCGACCGCCATCCGAACCTGCTCGTCGTGCACACGACGTCGAAGGCGCGCTCGCTCGCGGGCATGCGCGTAGGCTTCGCATTCGGCGATGCGGCGTTGATCGACGCGCTGAACCGCGTGAAGGACAGCTTCAACTCCTATCCGCTCGACCGGCTCGCGCAGGTCGCCGCGCAAGCCGCATACGAAGACACCGACCACTTCGATGCGACCTGCCGGCGCGTGATCGACAGCCGCACGCGGCTCACGCACGCGCTCGACGCGCTCGGTTTCGACGTCGTGCCGTCGGCCGCGAATTTCGTGTTCGCGCGCCATCCCGCGCACGATGCGCTCGCGCTCGCGGCGAAGCTGAAGGATCGGGAAATTTTCGTGCGGCACTTCAGGGCGCCGCGCATCGACCAGCATCTGCGCATCACCGTCGGCACGGATGCCGAATGCGACGCACTCGTCGCGGCATTGCGCGACCTGATCGGCTGAAACGATAGCGGAAGCTGAAGCGGAACCGGCGCCGAACGGCGCCGGCCGAAGAAATCGCAACGTCGTGACGCGCGCGGCGTCACCGCGGCGTCACTGCGCGTCGTCGCCCTTCGCGGCGATCAACGCGTGATACTTCTCCATCAACTGCGCGTGCGATTCGTCATGCTGCGGATCGCGCGGAATGCATTCGACCGGACACACCTGCTGGCACTGCGGTTCGTCGAAATGGCCGACGCACTCGGTGCACTTGTTCGGGTCGATCACGTAGATGTCCGGGCCCATCGAAATCGCGCCGTTCGGGCACTCGGGCTCGCACACGTCGCAATTGATGCACTCGTCGGTAATCATCAAAGACATACTGATCTCACTTCTTCAGGCCAGCGGCCGGCTTCGCAACGAAACCGGCCGGCGCCGCATCACGCGGCCGGGCCTCCCATCGCGGTGACTTTCTCGGTCAGCCACTTTTCGACGGACGGGAACACGAACTTGCTGACATCGCCGCCCAATTGCGCAATTTCGCGCACGATCGTACCCGAGATGAACTGGTACTGATCGGACGGCGTCATGAACATCGTTTCGACGTCGGGCAGCAGATAGCGGTTCATCCCCGCCATCTGGAACTCATATTCGAAATCCGACACGGCACGCAGGCCGCGCACGATCACGCGTGCATTGTTGGTGCGGACAAAGTCCTTCAGCAGGCCCTTGAACCCCATCACCTTCACGTTCGGATAATGGCCGAGCACCTCGTTCGCAATCTTCAGACGTTCTTCCAGCGAGAAAAACGGCTTCTTCGCGCGGCTGTCGGCAACGCCAACCACCAGCGTATCAAAAATGCTCGACGCACGCCGCACGAGGTCTTCGTGCCCGCGCGTCAGCGGATCGAACGTACCGGGATACACGGCGACTACCATGTCGCTCCTCCTGTCATCACGCAATCGGGTTGGCAGCCGTGCAACGCGCACGCCACTGCCGAGATGGGCTTGCGTCGCTTCCGGAGCGCGCCGCCTCGTATGGAACGCGCATTATTCATCATTTTCGCGCCGCAGCAAATGATAGTGAACCGCACCGGCCTTGCCGTGCTTCACCACCTGCCAGCCGGCCAGCGCTTCGTGCGCGGCCGGGTCGAGTTCCGCCCCCGTCTCGACGTACAGCGCGCCATCCGGTGCGACGAGCGGCGCCGCGAGCGCGATCGCCCGATCGAGCACGGCCGCCTCGCCGAACGGCGGATCGAGGAACACGGCATCGAACGCGCCCGGCGTCAGCCCGGCCGCGAGCCGCAGCGCGTCGGCTTCCGCGACTTCGACCGCGCGTGCGCCAAGCTTCTCCTTGATCGCGCGCAGCTGCTGCGCCGCGCGCGGGTGGCGCTCGACCATCACGACGCTCGCCGCGCCGCGCGACGCGGCCTCGAACCCGAGCGCGCCGGTGCCGGCGAACAGGTCGAGGCAGCGCCAGCCGTCGAGATCCTGGCCAAGCCAGTTGAACAGCGTTTCGCGCACGCGATCGGGCGTCGGGCGCAGGCCGTCGAGATCGAGCACGGCGAGCGGCGTGCGTTTCCAGTCACCGCCGATGATGCGGATCGTGTGCGGCTTGCCGCGGCCGGCGGGGGCCGCCGGGCGGCCGGAAGAGGAACGGGACATACGGAATATCGACAACGGAGGGACCGGGCGCGCACCTGGGCGCACCGCCAAACAGGCGCACGTTACCACAGCGGCGGCACCGGCTGACGCCAGTGCAGCGCCGCACTGATAAAATGCACGGTTTCGGCCGCCGTGCGCACGCACGACGGCCCCTCCGGCGCTCCGCCGTGGCGGCGCCCCGCCCTCTTCCCGACGTCAGACCATGTTCAGCTTCTTCAAACGATTCAAGAAAACGCAGGAGTCGGACTCCGCGGAATCGCAATCGGCCGACGCGCAGCAACCGGACGAACCGTCCGACGCGCCCGCCGCCGCCGAGCCTCGCCAGGCGGCCGAAGTACCGCAAGCACCGCAAGCGTCCGCGCAATCGGCCGCGCAACGGGCCGCGCCGGCCGTCGTGATGACGGTCACGCCGACCAACGACGGCACCGACGACGTCGTCGAAGCGGTCGAGATCGTGCCGCCGCCGACGCAGGACGCGGCCGCGAAGAAGTCGTGGCTCACGCGCCTGAAGTCGGGGCTCGCGAAGACGGGCTCGAGCATCACCGGCGTGTTCGTCAACACGAAGATCGACGAGGATCTGTATGAAGAACTCGAAGCCGCGCTGCTGATGTCCGACGCCGGCGTCGACGCGACCGAGTACCTGCTCGGCGCGCTGCGCGAGAAGGTGCGCACGGGCCGGCTGACCGATCCGCAGCAGGTGAAGAACGCGCTGCACGATCTGCTCGTCGAACTGCTGACGCCGCTCGAGAAGTCGCTGATGCTCGGCCGCGCGCAGCCGCTGGTGATGATGATCACGGGCGTGAACGGCGCGGGCAAGACCACCAGCATCGGCAAGCTCGCGAAGCATCTGCAGACCTTCGACCAGTCGGTGCTGCTGGCCGCGGGCGACACGTTCCGCGCGGCCGCGCGCGAGCAGCTGGCGGTCTGGGGCGAGCGCAACAACGTGACGGTCGTCCAGCAGGAAAGCGGCGACCCGGCCGCGGTGATCTTCGATGCGGTCAGCGCCGCGCGGGCGCGCAAGATCGACGTGATGATGGCCGACACGGCCGGCCGCCTGCCGACCCAGCTGCACCTGATGGAAGAACTGAAGAAGGTGAAGCGCGTGATCTCGAAGGCGCACGACGGCGCGCCGCACGAGGTGCTGCTCGTGATCGACGCGAACACGGGCCAGAACGCGCTCACGCAGGTGAAGGCGTTCGACGATGCGCTCGGCCTCACGGGCCTGATCGTCACGAAGCTCGACGGCACCGCGAAGGGCGGGATCCTCGCCGCGATCGCGCGGCAGCGTCCGGTGCCCGTCTACTTCATCGGCGTCGGCGAAAAGGTCGAGGACCTGCAGCCGTTCAGCGCGGTCGAATTCGCGGACGCGCTGCTCGGCTGAACGCTGCCGCCGGCCCGCATCCATCAGGGGCGCCTACGGGCGCCCTTTTTCATGCGCGGTCGCCAAGCGGGCGGCTGGCGTTCGCGTGCCTTGACGTCACTCGACGTCACTCGACGTCACTCGGCGTCGGGCTGCGCGCCGGGCTCCGCCGCCTTGAACGCATCGAGCGTCGCCGCATGCTCGGCGATCCGCTGGATCGTCGGAAAGCGCGTCGTGTCGATCGAGAAGCGGTTCGCGTTGAACACCTGCGGCACGATGCAGATGTCGGCGAGCGTCGGCGTGTCGCCGAAGCACAGCTTGCCGGTGCGCGGATCGTTCGCGAGACGCGTCTCGAGCGTCGCAAAGCCGGCCTCGATCCAGTGCCGGTACCAGTCGTTCTTCGCTTCCTCCGGCACCTTCAGCGTGTGCTTCAGGTACTTCAGCACGCGCAGGTTGTTCAGCGGATGAATCTCGCACGCGACCTGCAGCGCGATCGCGCGCACATAAGCACGGTCGACCGGATCCTTCGGCAACAGCGCGGGGTCGGGGTGCGTTTCCTCGAGATATTCGATGATCGCGAGCGATTGCTGCAGCGTCGCATCGCCGTCGATCAGCGTCGGCACGACGCCATCCGGATTCACCGCGCGGTACGCGTCCTTCAGCTGCTCGCCGCCGTCGCGCAGCATGTGCACGGGGACGGTGTCGTACGGCAGCTGCTTCAGGTTCAGGGCGATCCGCACGCGGTACGACGCGGAACTGCGGAAATAGCTGTAGAGCTTCATGGGATGTGTCTCTGTTGGTCGAATTCGGCCGAGCTGGTGCACACACGGGCCATGGCGTATGTGCGGCACCGCCGGGAACCCGAGTTTAGCGCGCCGCGCGGCGACGGCGACCGCGGCGTGCGGCGCGCGGCGCGCTGCCGCGCCTGGCGTGAGCCGCGCCCGTGCGATACTCGGGGCATTCCTGACCGCTCACCGCGCGGCCCGCTGCCGGCGGCCGCCCCACGCTCCAATGACCGCTGCCCACGACTCCGCCGCCACGCCGTTTCCTTGCGCCCGCTTCATCAAGGAAATCGGCCGCGGCCCGCACGGCGCACGCGCGCTGTCCGCCGACGACACGTTCGAGCTCTATCGCGCCATGCTCGACGCGCGCGTGTCGGACGTCGAACTCGGCGCGATCCTGATCGCGTATCGCGTGAAGGGCGAAAGCGCCGACGAACTGGCCGCGATGCTCGCCGCCGCGCAAGCATCGTTCGAACCCGTCCACGTGCAGGATGGCGGGTTCCGCCCGGTGTCGATTCCGAGCTACAACGGCGCGCGCAAGCAGCCGAACCTGGTGCCGCTGCTCGCGCTGCTGCTCGCGCGCGAAGGCGTGCCGGTGCTGGTGCACGGCGTCGAGCGCGATCCGGGCCGCGTGACGAGCGCGGAAATTTTCTCGGCGCTGTCGATCGCACCGTCGACGTCGCACGACGCGATCGAGGACACGCTCGCCGAGCGCCGCGTCGCGTTCGCGCCGATCGACGCGCTCGCACCGCGCATCGCGCGCCTGCTGGCGCTGCGCCGCGTGCTCGGCGTGCGCAACTCCACGCACACGCTGGTGAAGATTCTGCAGCCGTTCGCGCCGGCCGGGCTGCGGCTCGTCAACTACACGCACCCGCCCTATCGCGACAGCCTCGCCGCATTGTTCCGCGACCATCCGGACGCCGCGCTCGGCGGCGCGCTGCTCGCGCGCGGCACCGAAGGCGAAGCGGTGGCCGACACGCGGCGCCAGGTGCAGGTCGACTGGCTGCACGACGGCGTGTGCGACACGCTGATCGAGCCCGAGCGCTCGTCGAGCGACGCGCCGCCGGTCGCGCTGCCCGAGTCGCGCGACGCGGCGACCACGGCCGCGTGGACGGACGCCGTGCTGCGCGGCGAAATCCCGGTGCCGGACACGCTCGCGCGCCAGGTCGAAACGATCGTGCGGATCGTGCGAATCGCGGCGTGACCAGCCGCGCGGGCCGGCCGTCTTTCGCGCCGGCCTTCCGACTGATCATTTGACACGCGCACGCATCCTGGCATAGAGTTGTCGCCATGCGTTCCTTTCCGAACACCCTCCGAATTACCTCCGGCCGCCTAGCGCGGTCGCTATCGCTACGACTAGCCTAAGGCTGTCTTAGCGCCGTGTGCTGTCCGCACGGTCCCTCCAGCAGTTCCTCGCAGCACCCTTCTCGCAGTTTTTACAACCCGAAGTCGTCAGCATTCGTCCGTCTATCCGTCGGTCGATTCGCGAAGATCATCCGCATCCGCAGCGCTATCGGGCGCCGCGGTGCGAGGCAGCGCCAACCGGCGCCCATGCCGCCCGTCTTCGCTCGCGACTTGAGACCCGAGGTCCAGAAGATGAAGCGCAACCCGCAAGACAAGTACCGTCCGTTCGAACCCGTCCGCATCAATGGGCGCCGCTGGCCGACCCGCACCATCGAGCGTGCGCCGGTCTGGATGAGCACCGACCTGCGCGACGGCAACCAGTCGCTGATCGAGCCGATGAGCATCGAGCAGAAGCTGGAATTCTTCGACGTGCTGGTCGCGATCGGTTTCAAGGAGATCGAAGTCGGTTTTCCGTCGGCGTCGCAAACCGACTTCGATTTCGTCCGCAAGCTGATCGACGAGAAGCGGATTCCCGACGACGTGACGATCGAAGTGCTCGTGCAGTCGCGCGAAGACCTGATCGCCCGCACCTTCGACGCGCTCGAAGGCGTGCCGCGCGCGATCGTGCACCTGTACAACGCGATCTGCCCGTCGTTCCGGCGCATCGTGTTCGGGATGTCGAAGGACGACGTGAAGGCGCTCGCGGTGGACGGCACGCGCATGATCAAGGAACACGCGGCGGCCCGCCCGGACACCCACTGGACCTACCAGTACTCGCCGGAAACCTTCAGCATGACCGAGCTCACGTTCGCGCGCGAAGTGTGCGACGCGGTCGCGCAGGCGTGGCGTCCAACCCGCGATCACAAGATGATCGTCAACCTGCCGGCGACCGTCGAAGCCGCGAGCCCGAACGTGTTCGCCGACCAGATCGAATGGATGGACCGCAACCTCGCGTATCGCGACAGCATCGTGTTGTCCGTGCATCCGCACAACGATCGCGGCACCGCGGTCGCGGCCGCCGAACTCGCGCTGCTCGCGGGCGCCGACCGCATCGAGGGCTGCCTGTTCGGCAACGGCGAGCGCACCGGCAACGTCGACCTCGTCACGCTCGCGCTGAACCTCTATACGCAGGGCATCGACCCGGGCCTCGATTTCTCCGACATCGATGCGGTGCGCCGCGTGGTCGAACGCTGCAACCAGATTCCGGTGCATCCGCGCCATCCGTATGCGGGCGACCTCGTGTTCACCGCATTCTCCGGCTCGCACCAGGACGCGATCCGCAAGGGTTTCGCGCAGCAGCGCCCCGATGCTGTGTGGGAAGTGCCGTACCTGCCGATCGATCCGGCCGACCTCGGCCGCAGCTATGACGCGGTGATCCGCGTGAACAGCCAGTCCGGCAAGGGCGGCGCGACCTTCCTGCTCGAACGCGGGATGGGCTTCACGCCGACGCGCCGCGTGCAGATCGAATTCAGCCATGCGGTGCAGACGCTCGCCGACGCATCCGGCGAGGAAGTGACCGGCGACGCGATCTGCGCGCTGTTCGCGCGCGAATTCTTCGAGACCGCCGGCCCGGCCGCGCGCCACGGCGGCAGCGCACGCTGGCAGAACCGCGACATCGCGGGCGCGCCGCCGGCCGACGCGACGCCCGAAGACGCCGTGCGGCACGTGGCCGCCGCCTTCGCGGCGGCAGCCGGCGCGACGATCGACGTCGCGTCGTGCGAACACGCACGCACGACGGACGGCCGGATCGCGGTATCGGTCGGGTGCCGGGTCGGCGATGCGCCGTTGCGGCATGGGGTCGGGGTACACGACGATCCGGCGAGCGCCGCGCTCGATGCGGTCGTCAGCGCGATCAACCGCTCGGCCTGGCATTGCGCCGACCGCCGCGCGGCGGCCTGACCGGCAGGTTTCGCTTCAGGGTTGGAACGTCAGCGAGCGGTGCGTGACCGCCCGTGCGCCGCGCGATCCGCGCCGCACGGGCCAATGAAAAGCGGCCCAGAAGGCCGCTTCGGTCCGGACATGAAAACGAGCGCCACGCGCGCTCATGTCTCGGTCGCGCACCGCGTCGCCTGCCACGCAAGCAGGCGCCAGTGGCCCCGCTCGTGGGTGTGGACAGCCGTATAGGCAATCGGAAACACCAGCCCGCCGTTGTTCGTTTCCATCTCGATCAACGCGCGCCCGGTGACGATGCAGGTCGCGTCGCCGACGGGCAGCAGATCCTGCGACTGGATTTCGATCTGACGATAACGGCGACGGCCGGCGACGATCGCGTCGATGAACTGCTGCTTGGTTTCGCGTTTGCCGTTGGTGTGCACGAAGAACACCTGGTCCGACAGTTGCGCTTCAAGCGTCTCGCCGTCACCGTCGACCATCGCCCGGAACCGATCGCGCTCGAGCGCGCGAATCGCATCGACCACCTTCGTCATCGCCTGACTCCTCGGCAACGCGCGCGCCGTGCGCGGGCGCGCGGATCAGAAGTTGTACTGCACGTAGAACTGGTGGAAATTTATACCAGGATTCGGCTCTTTGATACCCGCGTTAGACACATGTTGAAAACGGTAACCAACCTGATACTGTTGCCGTTCTCCGAACTGGGCGCCGACGCCCACGACGTCCACGAACTGGAAGGATGTCGACAGCGACAGGTTGTTCGAGATCGTCGGATGCGTGAGGAACCGGATGCCGGCGCCGGCTTCGACGAACGGGCGAACCTGGCCCGCGCTCTTGATGAAACGGAACATCGGCGTCCCGCCGAATTCGCCGATGTTGGCGTGCACGTTGCCACCGGTGTGCCAGTAGCCGACATGGCCTTCCATCACGAATGCGAAGTGCCAGCCGCCGATTTCCCACCAGTTCCAGCCCGGATCCCACACCACGCCGAGATCGCCCTTCTTGATCCCGTGGCGATCGGAAAACCCGCCGCCCGCCTGGATTCCCCACCGATCCGCGAAGGCGGCGCCCGATGCGCTCAGCAGCGCCGCCACGACGACCGAATGCAGCACGAGCCGGCTACCGGACCGGCGGTTCTTCTTATTGTTCATCTGACACTCCAACTTTGCGGGTTGAATGGAGCCTTGCCGCAGCGGCCGGCCCGAGCGAACTGAATGGTATGGTAAAGGACTTTTCGAATCGGCATCACGAAGCGAAATGGTTTGCTTCCAAAACTAAAAAAATCGAAATCGTCTACCGATTACTATCAGAAACAACGGCTTACGGAACTTCCCCGGTCCGCACTGGTCGCAAATTAGACTATCGACTCGACTGTTTCGATAGAAAACCGGGAACTTGGATGCCCACGCGCCCTCTAAGGAATTAGCACTCGGATTCCGGGAGTGCTAAGATGGCTCCCGGAATCTCATCCGAGACCGGGGGTTTGTCCCTGATTCCAAAGGAGTTTTTAGTGAGCCACGCCCTGACCCTTCCGAACACCCTGAGCCCGACGCCGGCCAAGGCCGAATCGGCAGGCTCGCTGGCGCTCGCAACTCAAGCGATGTTGCCGGGCCAGCTTGGCAACATCGACGCGTACATCCAGGCCGTCAACCGGATCCCGCTGTTGACCGCCGAAGAGGAACGCCAGTACGCGACCGAGTTCCGCGACCACAACAACCTCGACTCGGCGCGCCGCCTCGTGCTGTCGCACCTGCGGCTCGTCGTGTCGATCGCGCGCAACTATCTCGGCTACGGCCTGCCGCACGGCGACCTGATCCAGGAAGGCAACATCGGCCTGATGAAGGCGGTAAAGCGTTTCGACCCGGAGCAAAACGTGCGCCTGGTGTCGTACGCGATCCACTGGATCAAGGCCGAGATTCACGAGTACATCCTGCGCAACTGGCGGATGGTGAAGGTCGCGACGACCAAGGCGCAGCGCAAGCTGTTCTTCAACCTGCGCAGCCACAAGAAGAGCATGCAGGCGATGACGCCCGAGGAAATCGACAGCCTCGCGCAGGAGCTCAACGTCAAGCGCGAAGACGTGACCGAGATGGAAACGCGCCTGTCGGGCGGCGATATCGCGCTCGAAGGCCAAGTGGAAGACGGCGAGGAGTCGTACGCGCCGATCGCCTACCTGGCCGATTCGCACAACGAGCCGACCGCCGTGCTCGCCGCGCGTCAGCGCGACACGCTGCAGACGGACGGCATCGCGCAGGCGCTCGACGCGCTCGACGCGCGCAGCCGCCGCATCATCGAGGCGCGCTGGCTGAACGTCGACGACGACGGCTCGGGCGGCTCGACGCTGCACGATCTCGCGGCCGAATTCGGCGTGTCGGCGGAACGCATCCGCCAGATCGAAGCGAGCGCCATGAAGAAGATGCGCACCGCACTCGCCGAATACGCGTAAAGCAACGACACCGAGCGTTTCACCCGAAACCGCTGCCTGACCGGCAGCGGTTTTTTTTCGTCTGCCGTTTCGTCCGGTCGCTTCATTTTTCAAGCGACCCCGATACGCGGCATCGGGTCGATTTCGGCCCCTTCCACACAACCTTGATCCAACTCAAGTTTCAGCCCGCAATTCGCGACGGTCTGCCGCAGCGCGGCACTCGGCATTGGAAAGGCGGCGTCTTAAAATTGGCATGTCGGCTTAAAAGGATTAAAACAGCTTAAGCGCCGTCATAAATCCGACGTAAAGTCGCCCCAAACCCGATGTAAATCGATTCAGGATTATCGCCTTGATCTCGATCAATAAAGAGCCTGCGCCGCCCCCACCGCCGGCGGCCGGCACGATCGGCTGGCGCGCGCGCATCGCCGCGTGGGCCCGCGGGCCGACCCTCGTGCGCGACATCACGCTGGTGGTGATCGTCAAGCTGATCCTCCTGATGTCGCTCAAGTACGCTTTCTTCAATCATCCGCAGGCCGAGCACATGTCGCTGCCGCCTGCCGTCGTCGCCGAGAAGCTGCTCTCGGTGCCGGCGCCCGCATCTACCGAGAGAGACCATCATGATAAGTAGCGAAGTCGTCGACCTGTCGCGTCTGCAGTTCGGCATCACGGCGCTCTACCACTTCCTGTTCGTGCCGCTGACGCTCGGCATGTCCTGGCTGCTCGTCATCATGGAAGCTGTATACGTGATGACCGGCAAACAGGTCTACAAGGACATGACGCAGTTCTGGGGCAAGCTGTTCGGGATCAACTTTGCGATGGGCGTGACGACCGGCATCACGCTCGAATTCCAGTTCGGCACGAATTGGTCGTACTACTCGCACTACGTCGGCGACATCTTCGGCGTGCCGCTCGCGGTCGAAGGCCTGATGGCGTTCTTCCTCGAATCGACGTTCGTCGGGCTGTTCTTCTTCGGCTGGAACCGGCTGTCGAAGGTCAAGCACCTGATGGTCACGTTCCTCGTCGCGTTGGGCTCGAACCTGTCCGCGCTGTGGATCCTCGTCGCGAACGGCTGGATGAACAATCCGGTCGGCGCCGAGTTCAACTACCAGACGATGCGCATGGAGCTGACGAGCCTGTTCGACGTGCTGTTCAACCCGGTCGCGCAGGTGAAGTTCGTGCACACGGTGTCGGCCGGCTACGTGACGGCAGCGATGTTCGTGCTCGGCATCTCGTCGTGGTACCTGCTGAAGAAGCGCGATACCGACTTCGCGCTGCGCTCGTTCGCGGTCGCGGCGGGCTTCGGCCTCGCGTCGACGCTCTGCGTGATCGTGCTCGGCGACGAATCGGGCTACACGACCGGCGAAGTGCAGAAGATGAAGCTCGCCGCGATCGAATCGGAATGGGAAACCCAACCGGCGCCGGCATCGTTCACGCTGATCGGCATCCCGAACCAGAAGGAAGAGCGCACCGACTACGCGATCAAGATCCCGTACGCGCTCGGCCTCATCGCGACGCGCTCGATCGACGAACCGGTGATCGGCCTGCGCGAGCTCGCGAAGCACAGCGAGGAGCATATCCAGAGCGGGATGGTCGCCTACGGCGCGCTGCAGAAGATCAAGCAGGGCGACACGAGCGACGCGACCCGCGCCCAGTTCGACCAGCACAAGCAGTATCTCGGCTACGGGCTGATGCTCAAGCAGTTCACGCCGAACGTGGTCGATGCGACGCCGGAGCAGATCAAGGCCGCCGCGAAAAAGACGATCCCGCCGGTCGCGCCCGTGTTCTTCTCGTTCCGGATCATGGTGTTCCTCGGCTTCCTGTTCCTCGCGACCTTCGTCGCCGCGTTCTGGTTCTGCGCGCGCCGGCAGCTGCTGCAGGACAACCGCCGCTGGTTCCTGCGTTATGCGGTGTGGGCGATCCCGCTGCCGTGGCTCGCCGCGGAATTCGGCTGGGTCGTCGCCGAGCTCGGCCGCCAGCCGTGGACGATCGCGGGCATCCTGCCGACGCACCTGTCCGCGTCCAGCCTGACGTCGACGGACCTGTACCTGAGCCTCGCCGGTTTCATCGCGTTCTACACGGCACTGTTCGTCATCGAGATCAAGCTGATGTTCAAGTACGCGCGCCTCGGCCCGTCGTCGCTGCATACCGGCCGTTATCACCACGAACTCGCCACCGCGGGCGAGCGCGCCGCGGTTTGAGCACGCCCCCGCAACGGAACAAGGAATCGCTATGGACTATGCAACTCTCAAGCTGATCTGGTGGCTACTCGTCGGCGTGCTGCTGATCGGCTTCGCCGTCACCGACGGCTTCGACATGGGCGCAACCGCGCTGCTGCCGTTCCTCGGCAAGACCGACGACGAGCGCCGCATCATCGTCAACACGGTCGGCGCGACGTGGGAAGGCAACCAGGTGTGGCTGATCACGGCCGGCGGCGCGATGTTCGCCGCATGGCCGCTCGTCTACGCCGCGTCGTTCTCCGGCTTCTACTTCGCGATGCTGCTGGTGCTGTTCGCGCTGTTCTTCCGGCCGGTGGGCTTCGACTATCGCAGCAAGCGGCCCGACCCGCGCTGGCGCGCAGGCTGGGACTGGGGCCTGTTCGTGGGCGGCTTCGTGCCGGCGCTGGTGTTCGGCGTCGCGTTCGGCAACCTGCTGCAGGGCGTACCGTTCAAGTTCGATAGCGACCTGCGCGTGACCTACTACGGCGGCTTCTGGGCGCTGTTGAACCCGTTCGCGCTGCTCTGCGGGCTCGTCAGCCTCACGATGCTCGTCGCGCACGGCGCCGCGTTCATCAAGATGAAGACCGACGGCGTGATCGCACGCCGTGCGTCGATCGCGCTGCGCGTGTCGGCGTTCCTCGCGGTCGTGCTGTTCGTGCTGGCCGGCGTGCTGGTCGCGTCGACCATCGGCGGCTTCCACATCACGCACGCCGCGCCGAACGACACGGTCGCGAACCCGCTGCTGAAGGACGTCGCCGCCGGCTCGGGCCTGTGGCTCGCGAACTACGGCGAGTATCCGTGGATGATCGCGGCGCCGGTGGTCGGCATCGCCGGCGGCCTGCTCGCGCTGCTGCTCGCCGGCTCGAAGCAGGAGAAGACGGCGTTCTTCTGCACCGGCCTGATGATCGCCGGCGTGATCCTGACCGCGGGCTTCTCGATGTTCCCGTTCATCATGCCGTCGTCGCTCGACCCGCGCAGCAGCCTGACCGTATGGGACTCGACGTCGAGCCACATGACGCTGCAGGTGATGCTGTTCGCGGTGATCGTGTTCCTGCCGATCGTCCTGCTCTACACGGGCTGGGTGTATCGCGTGATGCGCGGCAAGGTCACGCATCAGTCGCTCGAAGAGAACAAGCACTCGATGTACTGAACCCCGGCCGGGGCGCGCACGCGCCCTCGCCCACCGTTTCGCAAGGAGTCGGACCATGTGGTATTTCAGCTGGATTCTCGGTATCGGCGTCGCGCTGTCGTTCGGCATCGTCAACGCGATGTGGCTCGAAGCTCGGCAGAAGCCGCAGCAAGCGGCGACCCGCGCTCGTCGCGACTGACGCCGCGCGGGCGGCGGATCGCACCGCCGCTGCCGTCCGGAACGAACCTCGCGTTTCGCGAGGTTTTTTTTCGTCCACGCGATCCGGCAACCCATGCAGTCCGGCCCGCCCAAGAAAAACGGCTTGCGACGCACACGTCGCAAGCCGTTTTCGTTTTACCGACCGCCTGCCCGAACCCGCTACCCGGATCGGGCCGGTGTCATCGCATCAAGCCGGTTGCGCGGCCGCCCCGCCGCCCGCCGACGGCAGGCGCGCACCGAGCTGTTCCGCATAGCGCGCCGCCGCGTTGCCGCAGACGATGTGGAACGTGTCCGGCGTCACCCAGGCGACGTCGAGCGCGCCGAGCCGATCGCGATCGACCGCCGATGCGTCGCGCACGACGACGCGCAGCCGCGTGGTCGCGATCGCGTCGAGCGATGCGACGTTGGTCGCGCCGCCGAACACCGCGAGCCAGCGCAGCGGATCGGGATCGAGCGGACCGGCCGCCGCGCCGGTGACGGGCTGCGCGGCGGCAGCCGTGGCCGTCGCGGCCGCAGGAGCAGCACCGGCTGCGCCGCTGCCGATCGCCGAACGCATCTCGTCGGCGATGATGTCGGCCTCGGGCCCGATGATCACCTGCACGCTGTTGCCGCCGCGCTTGAGCACGCCGCGCGCGCCGATCGACTTCAGTTCCGGCTCCGATACCTTCTCCGGATCGACGACGCTCAGGCGCAGGCGCGTCGTGCACGCGTCGACGACCGTCAGGTTGCCCGCGCCGCCGAGCGCGGCGATGTAGCGCTGCGCACGCGGTGCGGCCGCTGCCGCACCGGCCGCCGGCGCGACGAAGCCGCCCGATGCGAACGATTCCGCCGCTGCGTCGGCCGACGCCGGCTCGCGGCCCGGCGTCGCCATGTTGAACTTGCGGATGAAGAAGCGGAACAGCCCGTAATACGCGACGCCGTACGCGATGCCGAGCGGAATCGCGATCCAGCCCTTCGTCGACAGCCCGTAGTTCAGCACGTAGTCGATCGCGCCGGCCGAGAACGTGAAGCCGAGCTTCACGCCGAGCAGCTGGCAGATCGCGAGCGACAGCCCGGTGAGCACCGCGTGGATCACGTACAGCACCGGCGCGAGGAACATGAAGCTGAACTCGATCGGCTCGGTCACGCCGGTCAGGAACGACGTGAGCGCCATCGAGAACAGCAGGCCGCCGACCATCGCGCGGCGCTCCTTCGGCGCTTCGTGCAGCATCGCGAGACACGCGGCCGGCAGGCCGAACATCATGATCGGGAAGAAGCCGGCCATGAAGGTGCCCGCGGTCGGATCGCCCGCGAAGAAGCGGTGCAGGTCGCCGTGCACGAGCTCGCCGCCGGCCGGCGGCGTGAAATTGCCGAACACGAACCATGCGAGCGAGTTGATGATGTGGTGCAGGCCCGTGACGAGCAGCAGGCGGTTCAGGAAGCCGAACACGAACGCACCGATCGCGCCCGCCGTCGTCAGCCACTGGCCGGCCGCATCGATCGCATGCTGGACCGGCTGCCACACGTACCCGAATACGATCCCGAGTACCACGCACACCAGCCCCGTGATGATCGGCACGAAGCGCTTGCCGCCGAAGAACGCGAGGTAGTCGGGCAGCTTGATGTCTTTATAGCGGTTGTACAGCAGGCCCGCGACCACGCCCGCGATGATCCCGGACAGCACGCCCATGTTCAGCTTGGGATCGATGTCCTTCATGATCGCGGTTTCGATCAGGTAGCCGATCGCGCCCGCGAGTGCCGCCACGCCATTGTTGTCCTTCGCGAACCCGACCGCCACGCCGATCGCGAACAAGAGCGGCAGGTTGTCGAAGATCGCGCCGCCGGCGTCGGCGATCATCTTGATGTTGAACACATCCGGCTGTCCGAGCCGCAGCAGGATGCCGGCGACCGGCAACACCGCGATCGGCAGCATCAGCGCGCGACCCAGGCCCTGTATCTTCAGAAACGGATTCCCGTCCATTCAGTCCTCCAGTCCATATCTCTTCATTAATCGTCGTTGAGTGAATTGCTTTCGTGGTGAAACGGCCGCGCGAGCGCCGTCGACGTTCAGTCGAGCGGCCAGACCTCGCGGCTTGCTGCCCTTACCGCCTGTGCCGAGTCGAGTGCGAGCAGATCCTGCGCACGCTGGCGACACAGCTGGTAATCGAGACGGCGCACACGCGCCTTGATGCCCGGCACCGACACCGGATCGACCGACAGTTCGGTCACGCCGAGGCCGACGAGGATCGGCACCGCGAGCGGATCGCCGCCCAGCGCGCCGCACACGCCGACCCACTTGCCGTGCTTCGCCGCGCCACGCACCGCGATGTCGATCAGGCGCAGCACGGCCGGATGCAGGCCGTCGGACTGCGCGGCCAGATCGGCCTGGCAGCGGTCCATCGCGAGCGTGTACTGCGTCAGGTCGTTGGTGCCGATCGACAGGAAATCCGCGTGCTGCGCGAGCTGGTCGGCGAGCAATGCCGCCGACGGCACCTCGATCATCACGCCGACCTCGATCGGCTCGGTGCGGCCCTGCGCACGCGCGAATTCGTCGATGCGCTTGCGCAGCCGCACGAGTTCGCCCGCATCGGTCACCATCGGCAGCAGGATGCGCACCGCGCCGAGCGGCTTCACCGCGAGCAGGCCCTGCAGCTGATCGTCGAGCAGATCGGGGCGCACCTGCGCGAGGCGGATGCCGCGCAGGCCGAGTGCGGGGTTCGGTTCGGGCGGCAGCGTCAGGTAGTCGACTTCCTTGTCGGCGCCGACGTCGAGCGTGCGGATGATCGCGGTGCGGCCCTGCAGCGCGTCGACGATCGACTGGTAGCTCTGCTGGTGTTCGATGACGGTCGGCGCGGCCTGGCGATGGATGAACATCAGCTCGGTGCGCAGCAGGCCGACCGCGTCCGCGCCGTTGTCGACCGCGGTGTTCGCGTCGTCGAGCGTCGCGATGTTCGCGGCGACCTCGATCGCGCGGCCGTCGGTGGTCGCGGCCGCGGCGCCGGCCTGCTGCCGGTTCGCCTCGCGCACGCCGTCCAGGCGCTGGCGCTCGTGGCGCGCGCGTTCGACGTCGAGCGCGGTCGGCGCGTGTTCGAGACGGCCCGCGCTCGCATCGACGACGACCTGCGTGCCGTCCGGGATCGCATACAGCGCGTCGCCGACCGCGACGAGCGCCGGAATGCCGAGCTGGCGCGCGATGATCGCCGCATGCGACGTCGCGCCGCCGCGCGCCATCACGAGCGCGCTCACGCGCTGGCGATCGAGCGACGACAGGTCCGACGGCGTGAATTCCTCGGCGGCGAGCACGGCCTCGTCGGGCAGCGCGCGCGTCGCGCCGCTCGTGTGGCCGAGCGCGCGCAGCACGCGCTTCTCGATGTCGCGCAGGTCGGCCGCACGCTCGGCGAGCAGCGCGTCGTCGAGCTTCGACAGCGTGTCGATCTGCGCGCGGATCGTCGCGCGCCACGCGAAGCCCGCGCTCTTGCCGAGGCTGATCTGGTCGCGTGCCGCGTCGACAAGCGTCGGATCCTCGAGCAGCACGCGATGCACCGCGAAGATCCCCGCCTCGCCGACCGCGCCGCGCGCCGACGCGTTGCGCACCGTTTCGTCGAGTTCGGCGTCGACCGCCTTCAGCGCCTGGTCGAGCCGGCGGCTTTCCGACGCGGGCGTGCCGGTCGCCTGTTCGGGCGGCACGATGTCCGCATCGTCGAGACGCACGAGCGTGCCGACCGCGATGCCGGGCGCCGCGCATACGCCGGCGAGCGTGTTCGGGTCGAGCGGCGCGCCGGTGTTGCGCGCGATGGTCTGCGGCGCGGGCGAACGCAGCCGCGCCGGCTTCTCCTCGACTTCGCCGTGCGCTTCGCGCAGCAGTTCGTGTTCGACCGCCTCGACCGCTTGCTGCGCCTGCGCGCCGCGGCCGATCAGCTCGATCGTCGCGCCTTCGCCGGCACCGAGGCCGAGCAGGCCCACGACGCTCGCGATCGACGCCTTGCGGCCGTCGAACTGCACGTCGACCGCCGCGTCGAAGCCGCGCACGGATTCGCGGGCACGGGCGGCCGGGCGGGCATGCAGGCCGCCCGGCTGCGTGAGCACGAGTTCGCGGCGCACTTCGTTCATCGCCGCGGCACCGGCCTGCGCCGCCTGCGCGGCCGCTTCGCCCTTGCCGCGCAGCGTCAGCAGCGGCGTCTCGCCGGCCGTCGCGAAACCGCTCGCGCGCTCGACGACGTCGAACGCGTCGGAGTTCGCGATCGCGATCACCGACACCAGCGAATGCGCGCTGCGCGCGACCGTGTCCTGATCGAACTCGATCAGCAGGTCGCCCGCCGCGACGCGCGCGCCGGCTTCGACGTGCGCGGTGAAGCCCTGCCCGTTCAGCTCGACGGTATCGATGCCGATGTGCAGCAGCACTTCCGCGCCTTGGGGCGTCGTGATCGTCACTGCATGACCGGTGCGCGCGAGATGCGACACGATGCCGGCGCACGGCGCGACGAGCGTGCCGGCGAGCGGATCGATGCCGATGCCGTCGCCGAACATCCCGCCGGAGAACACCGGATCGGGCACATCGGCCAGCGCGACGATCGGTCCGGTCAACGGACTGAGCAGGACGATCTGATCGGGGGTGGAACTCTTCAACTGGGACTCCTCGGCGCGTCTCATCGGCTGTCTCGGCTATCAGTGCGTTTCGGTGACTTTGTTCAGGTGGCGCGGCGTGTCGGGATTGCGGCCGCGCGCGACGGCGAGATCCGCCGCCATCACGTAGAACGAAAGAATGGCGGCGATCGGGTCGAGCGCCGAATGGGCGGACTGCGCGAGCGGCAGCACGGTGCCCGATACGCCGGGCGTGCCGGCAGGCGCCGCGAGCAGCACGGCGGCGCCGCGTGCGCGCATGTCCTGCGCGAGCTGCAGCAGCCCGGCCTGCTCGGGGCCCGGCGGCGCGAACACGAGCAGCGGATAGTCGCGGTCGATCAGCTCCATCGGGCCGTGACGGACTTCCGCGCTCGAGAACGCCTCGGCCTGGATCCCGGAGGTTTCCTTCAGTTTCAGCGCGGCTTCCTGCGCGATCGCAAGCCCGAGGCCGCGGCCGATCACGATCATCCGCTCGATTCCCGCGAGCGCGTCGACGGCCGGCGACCAGTCGAGCTGGCCCGCTTGCGCGAGCACGTCGGGCAGGCCGCGCAATGCGGTGATCAACTCGGCATCGCGCTGCCAGTACGCGACGATCTGCGCGGACAGCGACAGCATCGCGATATAGCTCTTGGTCGCGGCGACCGACAGTTCGGGGCCGGCGAGGAGCGGCAGCTGGTGCTCGCACGCGTCGGCGAGCGGCGACGGCAGCACGTTCACGGCGGCGACGGTGCGCGCGCCGGCTTCGCGCAGCGCGGCCATCGTATTGACGAGATCGGGGCTCTTGCCCGACTGGGAGAACGCGAGCGCGAGCTGGTCCTGCACCTTCAGCGGCGCCTGCTGCAGCGTCGCGACCGACATCGGCAGCGACGCGACGGGCACGCCGAGGCGGCTCATCGTCAGGCTCGCGAAATAGCTGGCGGCGTGATCCGAGCTGCCGCGCGCGACCGTCAGCGCGACGGCCGGCGGGTGATCGAGCAGTTGGCCGGCGAGCGCTTCGACGCGCGTGGTGTCGGCGAGTTGCGCGGCGACGACCTGGGCGGACTCGCGCGCTTCCTTAAGCATATTCGACAATCGATTCTCCTTCGACGTAGGTCGCGGTGAGGTTCAGGTCGCGATCGAACACCGCGAGGTCGGCCCATGCGCCGCGCTCGAGGCGGCCGCGATCGGCGACACCAAGGTAGTCGGCCGCATAGCGCGACATCCGGTTCGACACGTCGGCGATCGGCAGGCCGAGCGACACGAGGTTGCGCAGCGCCTGGTCCATCGTCAGCGTGCTGCCGGCGAGCGTGCCGTCGGCGAGCCGCACGCCGCCGAGGCACTTCGTCACGTGCTGGCTGCCGAGCCGGTATTCGCCGTCGGGCATGCCAGTGGCCGACGTGCTGTCGGTGACGACGTACAGGCGCGGGATCGCGCGAAGCGCCGCGCGGATCGCGCCCGGATGCACGTGCAGCAGGTCGGGGATGATTTCCGCGTACTCGGCATGCGCGAGCGCCGCGCCGACGAGGCCCGGATTGCGGTGATGCAGCGGCGACATCGCGTTGAACAGGTGCGTGAAGCCGCACGCGCCGTGCTTGAGCGCGGCGACGGCGTCGTCGTAGGTCGCGAGCGAGTGGCCGAGTTGCACGCGCACGCCGCGCGCGGCCATCTCGCCGATGATCTCGATGTGGCCGGCGATTTCCGGCGCGAGCGTGACGACGCGGATCGGCGCGATCGACAGGTACTTCAGCACTTCGTCGAGCACGGCCGACACGGCCGCGTCCGGCTGCGCGCCGAGCTTGCCGGGGTTGATGTACGGGCCTTCGAGGTGCACGCCGAGCACGCGCGCGCCGCCGGGCGTACGCGTGCGGGCGACGGTGCCCAGGTTCGCGACGACCTGCATCAGTTCGTCGCGCGGCGCGGTCATCGTCGTCGCGAGCAGGCTCGTCGTGCCGAACTGCGCGTGCGTGCGCGCGATCGTCTCGATCGCGTCGCCGCCTTCCATCACGTCGGCGCCGCCGCCGCCGTGCACGTGCAGGTCGATGAAGCCGGGCAGGATGTACGGCGCGTCGTTCGTCGCGGGGTCGGCGGGCGTGCCGTCGAGCGTGGTGATGCGGCCGTTCTCGCTGTGGAGCGAGCCGTGAATCCAGCCGTCGGGGGTCAGGATGTTTCCAGTCAGCATGACGTTTCTCTTGATGATCTGGTGACGCGGACGTCCGCGTCGCGATTTGCAAATTCGTTGCGATTCATTGCGCGCGATTGCGTTCCCTCGCGCGTGGTGCGCGGGGCGTGCAGCACTCTCGCGCGTCAGCGTTTCAGTTCGGCGACGAAGTCGTAGTAGTCGTCGCGGCAATACGTTTCGGTCACTTCGATCGCGCGCTGGTCGGCGCCGTAGCCGATGCGCGTGATCACGAGCAGCGCTGAGCCCGGCTTCACCGCCATCCACTTCGCGATGTCGTGCGTCGCATTCGCCGCGCGAAAGTGCTGCAGCGCGCGCACGACGGTCATGCCGCGGGCGTCGAGGTATTCGTACAGCGACGCGCCGAGCGCCTGCGGATCCGGCACCACCGCGGCCGGCAGCGTCGAATGCTCGACGGCCATCACGATGCCGTCCGCGCGGCGCAACCGTTCGAGCCGCGCGACCGTCGCGCCGGGCGCAAGGCCCAGACGCGTGATCTCGTCGCGGCTCGCGGTGCGCAGCGTGCGCGCCAGCCACACCGAATCGGGCAGGAAGCCGCGCTGCTGCATCTTCGCGGTGAAGCCGACCAGACGCGACAGCGGATCGGCCACGCGCGGCGTGATGAAGCTGCCCGCCCCGCGCGCCCGCTTGATCAGCCCCTGCTCGACCAGCAGCGCGAGCGCACGGCGGGCCGTGATCCGCGACACGCCGACCGATCCCGACAACAGCCGCTCCGACGGCAGCGCCTCTCCGGCGCGCCACGCGCCGGCGTGAATCGCGCTCGCCAGGTTGCGGGCGAGCTGCAGATACAGCGGCGTGTCGTCGAGGGGATCGGGCGCCAGTTCGGACCAGCCGGTTTCCATGTGCCTCCGGGTGTCGGACGACGATCTCGGACCGTCGAAAGTGAACGCATTATATAACCACAATAATACCAGTCAACGAACTGGTATTAGCGGTGCGAAAACCGCCGGAAGCCTTGTCCCGCAAGCGTTTTAGCAACCACAAAGCCTTTGTTTACAACGAACTGCGGGATAGGGATTTACCCGGATTGGTATGCAAGGGGACAGTTCTGGCGCCGGATTTTGCGGATTGGGAGGGCCAAAAACGATACCTGAATAGAACCAGTTTGGCGGACTGGTATGCACGCGCCGGCACCCGGCGCGCCGCGTCAGTGGAACTCGCGGCTCGACGTGCGCAGCCCGCCGAGCAGCGGCGTCAGATCCTCGAAATGCTGCGCGACGAGGTGCCTCACGTCGCTGACGACCTGCCACACGCCCGACGCCGCGAGCAACCGCGAATCGAGCGTTTCGCGCCGCTGCCGCGCAAGCAGCTCGGGCCGCACGATCACGTTCACGCAGCCCGTTTCATCTTCGAGCGTCATGAACATCACGCCCTTCGCGGTGCCCGGCATCTGCCGCGCGATCACGAGCCCGCATGCGCGCGCGAGCCGGCCGTCGGGACGGTCGCGCAGCTCGGCCGCGGACGACAGCCGCTGCGCGCGCAACGCGGGCCGCAGCAGCGCGACCGGATGGCGGTTCAGCGTGAGGCCGGTGGTGTGATAGTCGGCGAGGATGTCGTCGGCTTCCGACGGCGCGCCGAGCGCGGGCTGCTCCGTTTCGTCGATCGGCGCGGCGGCCAGCAGGTCGCGCTCGGGCGCCGCGGCGACGGCCTGCCACAGCGCATCGCGGCGATGGCCGGCGAGCGTCGCGAGCGCGTTCGCGGCGGCGAGCGCTTCGAGATCACGCCGTTCGAGCTGCGCGCGGCGCGCGAGCGCGTCGACGTTCTCGAACGGGCCGGCCGCGCGCGCGGCCTCGATGCGCCGCGCGGCAGCTTCGCCGAGGCCGCGCACGAGCGACAGGCCGAGCCGCACCGCGGGCTGGCCGTGCGGCGGCGGCTGGCCGGGCAGCGCTTCGAGCGACGCTTCCCAGCCGCTGCGCGTGACGTCGGCCGGAAACACCTTCACGCCGTGGCGCTTCGCGTCCTGCACGAGCTGCGCGGGCGCGTAGAACCCCATCGGCTGGCTGTTCAGCAGCGACGCGACGAAGATCGCCGGTTCGTGGCATTTGAGCCAGCTGCTCGCATAGGCGAGCTTCGCGAAGCTGGCCGCGTGGCTCTCGGGGAAGCCGTATTCGCCGAAGCCCTTGATCTGCTCGAAGATCTGCTCGGCGAATTCGCGCGTGTAGTTGCGCTCGAGCATCCCGTGAATGATCTTGTCCTGATACTTCTCGAGGTTGCCCTTGCGCTTCCATGCGGCCATCGCGCGGCGCAGTTCGTCGGCCTCGCCGGGCGTGAAGCCCGCCGCGACGATCGCGATCTGCATCACCTGCTCCTGGAAGATCGGCACGCCGAGCGTGCGTTCGAGCACCTGCTCGAGCGCCTTGCTCGGATACGTGACCTCGCCGTCCTCTTCACCGGCCACGATCCTGCGCCGCTTCAGGTACGGATGCACGGCGCCGCCCTGGATCGGCCCGGGCCGCACGATCGACACCTGCACGACGAGGTCGTAGTAATGGCGCGGCTTCAGCCGCGGCAGCATCGACATCTGCGCGCGCGATTCGATCTGGAACACGCCGACCGTATCGGCGCGGCAGATCATGTCGTAGGTTGGTTCGTCATCCTGCGGAATGTGCTTCATCGTGAACGGCTCGCCGTCCTTCTCCGGCCCGCGCCACGCGGTGCGCAGGTCGAACGCGCGATGCAGCGCCGACAGCATGCCGAGCGCGAGCACGTCGACCTTCATCAGCCCGAGCGCCTCGAGATCGTCCTTGTCCCACTGGATCACGCGCCGCCCGTCCATCGCCGCGTTCTCGACCGGCACGAGCCGCGTGAGCTTGCCGCGGCTGATCACGAAGCCGCCCGAGTGCTGCGACAGGTGGCGCGGAAAATTGAGCAGCCGCGCGGCGAGCTCGGCCCACGTGCGGATCAGCGGCGTCGCCGGATCGAGCCCGGTCGACGAGAATTGCTGCAGCAGGTCGCGACTGCCGTCGAACCAGCGATGCCCCTTCGCGACCCGATCGACCAGCATCGGATCGACGCCGAGCGCCTTGCCGGTTTCGCGCAGCACGCCGCGCGGGCGATAGGTCGACACGGCCGCCGCGATCGCCGCGCGATCCTTGCCGTATTTCCGGTAGATATGCTGGATGACTTCTTCGCGGCGCTGATGCTCGAAGTCGACGTCGATGTCGGGCGGCTCGCCGCGCTCCTCGCTGATGAAGCGCTCGAACAGCATCGTGCTCTGCTCGGGATTCACTTCCGTGATGCCGAGGCAGTAGCAGACGACCGAGTTCGCGGCCGACCCGCGGCCCTGGCACAGGATGTTCTGGCTGCGCGCGTATTTGACGATGTCGTAGACGGTCAGGAAGAACGGTTCGTAGCTGAGCCGCGCGATCAGCTCGAGTTCGTAACGGATCTGCTTCTCCACCTTCTCCGGAATGCCCTGCGGATAACGATCGGCCGCGCCTGCGAAGGTTTCCTGTTCCAGATAGCGCGTCGGCGTCAGCCCCTCCGGCACGATCTCGTCGGGATACTCATAACGCAGCGTGCCGAGATCGAAATCACACGCATCGAGCATCGCGCAGGTTTCCGCGATCTCGTTCGACGCAAACAACTTCGCGATCCGTCCACGCGAACGCAGATGCTGCTCTGCATTCGGCGCAAGCGCGTACCCGCATTCCGATATCGGCATACCGATGCGGATCGCCGTCATCACGTCCTGCAGCGGCTTGCACGAGCGCACATGCATCGTCACGTCGCCGAGCGCGACGATACGCACGCCACGCCGCTCACCGGCCTCGCGAATCTCGTCGCGCTGCGCGCCGTCGAGCGCGCGCTGCAGTTGCACGAGCCCGAGCCGCGCACGCTCGCCGAACGTCGCGCGAAACCACGCGACCTGCGCATCGAGCACGTCCGCCCGCACCGGGTACGCGGGCACGAGAATCGCGAAGCAGTCGGGCATCCCGCGCAGGTGGGCGAACTCCGCTGGCGGCACCGACAGCATCCGCGGCGTCAGCGTGTAAGTGCCCTTCGGCGCTGTCATCCGCCGCCACGAAATCAGCTCGGAAAGATTGCCGTAGCCCTCGCGGTTCCGCGCAAGCAGCACGAGCCCGAACGCACCGGGGCCCGGATCGTGGCCGGGCGCGACTTCATCCGGTGTGACGTCGAAATACGAACCGATGACGAGCGGCAGCCCGTGCGCCTGCGCGGCGACATGCATGCGCGGCGCGCCGGCGAGCGAGCATTCGTCGGTGATCGCGATCCCGCGATAGCCGAGTTCTTTCGCGCGCTCGACCAGCTCCTCCGCATGCGACGCGCCATGCAGGAACGAAAAGTTCGAACGGCAGAACAATTCCGCGTAATCGGGCAGCAAACTGAATTCCGCAACCATCGCCGTTCACCCGAACAGGCCGTGCAGGAACCAGCGCGGCTCGGACTCGCTCCCCGCCCGCTCCTTGAACACCCAATAGCACGCACCGGCTTCGTCCTGCGCGACGTGGTAATCGCGTGCGGCCATCTGCCCGTCGAACCAGCCGGCTTCGATTCGCTCGGGCGACGACATCATCCTGAGCGGCGTATGAAATACCGGCCGCTCGCCGCGCATCAGAAGCGGCAGCGGCGCGGCCAGCAGCCACGCGGGACGCGGCGGCACGGCAGGCGGGCCGCCGGCCGGCTTGCCCGCTTGCGCGTCGAGCGGCAGCCAGCAGTTCGCGGCCTCCGGACGATGATCGGCGACGGGCGCCGCACGCAGCACGTTGTCGGCGCCGAGCCGCGCGACCAGCAGTTCGAACAGCCGTTCGCGGGTTTCTCGCGTGCCGCCCGGCTCGGGAAAGAGATCGTCGGCCGGCGGCGCGACCGATTCGACGCGCGTGGCCTTCAGCCGCACCGCGATCACCGCGGCCGGCAACTCGACGCGCGCGAGCCGCTCGCCGAGCAGCCGCATGAAGTGCGCTTCGTCGCGCACGGGCGCGGCGAACGCGAGTTCGAGCGGTGTCGGCGGCACGGCCTGACGGCCGCGCTCGTGTTCGAGCTCGAACGTCATCGCGGCCAGCGACAACTGCCGCGCGGCCAGCCAGCCGCAGAGCTGCACGATGAGCCGCTGCGCGACGAACAGCACGGCTTCCGCGTATTCGACGCGCTCCGGCAATTCGACCCGCACGTCGAACACGGACGGCACGGCCATCCATGCAAGCGGCTCGACCGCATCGCCGTAGGCGCGATCCAGCGCGGCGAGCAGCGCCGGACCGCAGCGGCGCTGCAGCCCCGCGCGCGGCAGGCCGCGCAGGTCGGCAAGCGTGCGGCAACCGAGGCCGTCGAACCAGCCCGCATACGGGCGGGCGTCGGGCAGCAACGCACACGGCAACCGATCGAGCGTGCGGACGAGCGACGCCGGCCGGGCCACGCGGCGCCGGATGCGTGCCCGCGCCGACGTGCGCGCGAGCAGCCACGCGCCGCGCCCGGTCGGCGCGGCGGACAGGCGCGCCGCATAACCGAGCGTCGCGAGCGTCGCGCGCACCTGCCGACACAACGACGGCAGGCCGCCGAACAGGCGCAGGCTCGGGCCGACGTCGACCAGCAGCGTCGCTTCGTCGTCGAGCGCGACGCACGGCGAGAAGCGCAGCAATGCGAGCGCGACGGCGCGCAGCGCATCGGCTTCGCGGGCGGGATCGCGTTCGACGAGCCGCGTGTCGGGCGCGAGCGTCAGCACGCCGCCGCGCTTCATGCCCGCGCGCACGCCCTGCCGGCGCGCGGGCGCGTCGGCAATCAGCACGACACCCTGCTCGAGCACCGCGCAGCCGGCTTCGCTGGCCTCGCCGGCCGCTGCGTCAGACGGCGGCGGGGCGCACACGTCGAGCGGCAGGCGCGGCAGATGGATGCCGAGCAAGACGCGCATAGCGGCTCTCCACGATGGGCGACGGCAAATCGAGCGCGAGCGGCTCGCTGCACGCGGGCCCGCGACGCTTGACGATGTCGAGCGACACGCCGCCCGGCACCGGATGCAGCGCGACGCGCAGCACGGCCGGCGACGGCTGCCTGGCCGCCGACAGCGGGCGCAGCATCACGAACAGCGTGTCGCCGGTGCGCGCGGCCGCGAGATGCAGGCGCCGCAGCGCATCGGGCCGCGCGTCCTGCCACAGCAGCAGCGCGCCGCAGCAGCCCGTCTTGAGCGCCTGCTCGGCGGCCCACAACGCGTCGGTGCGATTGTCGGCGCGCAGCCACAGCAGCGCGTCGGCCGGCACGCCGAGCGCGGCCAGCGCGGTTGCATGCGGCGACTGCGGCGGCGCGACGAGCGCGAGCGGACGCCGTGCGCTGACGGTGCGCGCGAGCGCCGGTGCGAGCAGCCGCATCTCGCCGCAGCCCGGCTGCGCGGCCAGCAGTTCGACGAGGCCGCCGACCGGCCAGCCGCCGCCCGGCAGCTCGGCGGACAGCGGCGCGAAACCGGTGTCGATCGTGCGCGTGCCTCCGCGCGCGAGCTGCGAGCCGCGCCAGAGAGTTATTCCCCCCGTGGCTGAAGAAATATTGGTGTCGAGAAGGGCATCGACGGCGCGAGCCCGTTCATCAGGCGCACGTATCTGCTGAGCATCGGCGGCGGTGCGGTTCACGATCCGGCTCCAAAAATACTGTATAAATATACAGTTATTCTAGCGCAAGATTTCGCGATTGGCGCGGCCGCGTCATCAATCCGTCGCACGCCACGCGGCGCCGCGCACGTCGCGCGACGCGGTGATGCAAGTCATCGTGCGGGTGCTTTTACGACCTCGCGCAGTTCACAGCGGTCGCCTTGCTTGCGCCGTCGCAGCGGCCGAGCGAACCGGCGTCAATGAGCGGGCCTTGGCCGAAAATCGTGGACCTCGATCGCCACGAGCGTCGGAGCCGGCAACGGAGCGTGGCCAACCGGCAACGGCTTCACCGTCCTGCGGGTCGGCACCAGGAATCCGTCGAAGTCGCGGAAATCCTCGCAGATGTGGGCGGCCCGCGCCCAGCGTCCGACCACCATGGCGGTGTAATCGAGCCTGCAAAGCCGGTGCTGACTATCGAAATAGAAGTCCTGGACCCGGCTGTGCGTTGGAACGTCGGGGGGAAAGGTCGCCCGGATTCTCGACCATGTCCCAGCCGAAGTCACCAGCGGCGGAAGTTCCTGGAACGTAAAGCCGCCGCGCAGGAACGAGAAAGGCGCTGTCAGATAGTTCCAGAACGCATAGGCGCCGAAAAAGACGAAGTCGAGGTCGTCCCAGTAGATTTGCCGTCGCCAGCCGCCAAATGCGCTTCGCGGTTCTTCGCGGCGTGCCAAGACCGCCCCGTCTCGGCCGACGATTTGAACCCGTTCTTCTCCTTGAAGTTCGCTCGTCTCGCCGACATGCGGAAAATCGTTGAAAGCGAATCGAGGCTCATGTGGCGACGCTCGAACCTGCACCTGTCGCAGTACCGGCCGTCGCTTCGCGGTGAACAGGAAACCGTGGGCGGAAACCGTCGCCTCGATCTCCGCCAGTTCGGCCCACCGCGCTGCACCGCCGTGTGCGTCGATCGCCGCCCGGATGGCATCCGGCAATGCATTGCCATGGTCCATGTCGTTTCCTCGCCGCCACGCGCCGCCTACGCGCCTTGCCAGCAGGGGCGCATCGCGGCGTTGCACCATCACAAGCAAGCCGCGCTTCGCGCGACCGACTCCGTCGCCCAGCCGAATCGGTGACCGCCACCACGTTCACATGGCTCTCAATTTACCATCCGAAATTTACGGCGCGCCGACTTGCGGCATGGCCGGCTCGCGCCGCTCCCCCCAACACTCCCCCGCCCGATGCGTCACGGGCGAATCGAATCGCGCGGCCGGACCGGCACGCAAACCGGCACGCTGCAACGCGCAGCACGCCTCCGCTGCCGCGCGCCGGTCTCGGCGCAACGCGTCAGCCGCGCCGGTGGCTTTACGTTATGCTGTCCGCCGATCCAGTCCCCACCATCGGAGGGCACATGAAACGGGGTATCCGTGCGATCGCATGCGCGGCCGTCGCGCTGGCGCTGCCGGCCGCGGCATTCGCGCTGACCGACGGCTATGCGCAATACGACGACTGCATGCTGGGCGCGCTGCGCGAAAGCCGCAACGGCGCGGCGGCCCAGCTGATCCAGCGCTCGTGCGACGCGCTGTACCGCAACAACGCGATGCTGCTGCCGCGCGAGCGGCGCTTTCACGAGTGCGTGGTGCAATCGCTGCCGGGTGTGCGCGACAACTATGCGATCCAGCAGATCATGGCGATCTGCTCGCGGCGCGGCGAGATGTGAGCCCACGCCGAACGCCTGGCGCCGGCACCGCGGCTGCCGCCGCGCGCTTGCGTACCGGCCGCGCCAATGAAAAAAGGGCCTGCACCATGCAGGCCCTTTCGTTTCAGCAGTCCGACGGACAGGCAGCGTTCAGAACGACGCGACCATCGAGCCCTTGAACTGCTTCTTGATGAATTCCTTCACTTCCGGCGACTGGTAAGCCTTGACCAGCTTCTTCACCCACGGCTGATCCTTGTCCTTCGCACGCACGGCGATCAGGTTCGCGTACGGGCTCGTCAGCGCCTCGAGCGCGATCGCGTCCTTGGTCGGCTGCAGGTTCGCGGCGATCGCGTAGTTCGTGTTGATCACGGCGGCGTCGACGTCCGACAGCACGCGCGGCAGTTGCGCGGCGTCGAGTTCGGAGATCTTCAGCTTCTTCGGGTTCTCGGCGACGTCGAGCGCCGTCGCGTTGTTGCCGCCCGTGCCGGCGCCGGCCTTCAGCTTGATCACGCCTTGCGTCTGCAGCAGCAGCAGCGCGCGGTTCTCGTTCGACGGATCGTTCGGCACCGCGATCTTCGCGCCTTGCGGCAGATCCTTCAGCGACTTGAACTTCTTCGAGTACACGCCGATCGGCGAGATGTAGGTCAGGCCCGCGCTGACGATCTTGTAGCCGCGCTGCTTCACCTGGCTGTCGAGGTAGGGCTGGTGCTGGAAGCTGTTCGCGTCGAGGTCGCCCGCGTCGAGCGCCGCGTTCGGCTGCACGTAGTCATTGAACTCGATGACCTTCACGTTCAGGCCTTCCTTCTCCTTCGCAACCTTCTGCACGAGCTGCCACACTTCCGCATCCGGGCCGGCGACCGTGCCGACCTTGATGACCTTGTCTTCGGCATGCGCGGCCGCCGACAGCGTCAGTGCGGCACCGGTGGCCAGTACGGAAAATACCTTCAGGAGACTGCGACGCTTCATCTGTTTCTCGCTTTCTTGCTAACTGAAAATGGGGCGCGATACGGGTATGCCCGAACTCGCAGGAAGGGGCAAATGGTGTCACAGGATCCGCCGGAAGTGAAATACATCCCGCTCATATGGGTATGCACCGCGGCGGTGCCGGGCGCGCCCGCACGACACGCGACGGCCGCTGTGCTAAAAAGACCGGCTGACCGGCGCGCAGCGCGCCGGCGACATTCCAGGGCCATCCATGTACGTCATCGACATCCACTACAACGCGTCGCTCGAGCGCATCGACGATGCACTCGAACGCCATCGTGCGTATCTGCAGCCGCTGTTCGAGCGCGGCATCTTCATCGCGGCGGGGCCGAAGGTGCCGCGCGAAGGCGGCGTGATCCTCGCGGCCCGCATCGACCGCGACGAGCTCGACGCGATCCTCGAAACCGATCCGTTCGTGACGGAAGGACTCGCGACCTATCGCGTGACCGAATTCCGGATCACGCGTGCCGCGCAAGGCTTCAACGTGCCGGCGTTGCCGTAACGCGAGCGAGCGCGAATGCATGTGCGCATGCACGCCGCGCGCGACGAGGTTGCGACGCGACGAGGCTGCGAATATCGATTCGAGGGGAAGCAGGAAGAATGCGTGACGGCAGATCGCGGCCGTCACGCGAATCGCCGGGCGAGCGCCCGGGCGATCATGCGGCGCGCGCCGCTCAGTCGACCAGCAGTTTCAGGTCGTGGACCCACGGGCCGGGGCCCTGCCCGTCGCGCACGAACAGGCGCAGCTTGCCGTTGCGATCGAACACGTAGCTCGCGGCGGTGTGATCCATCGTGTAGCTGCCGGGCGTCTTGCCGGGCACCTTCGCGTAGTACACGCGGAAATCCTTCGTGACCTTCTTGAGCTGCGCTTCGTCGGCCGCGCGCAGGCCGATGAACGACGGATCGAACGCGGGCACGTACTGGCCGAGCAGCGCGGGCGTGTCGCGCTCCGGATCGATGGTGACGAACAGCACCTGCACGCGCTTCGCGGCGTCAGGGCCGAGCTGCTTCAGCGCTTCGGACAGTTCGGCCATCGTCGTCGGGCACACGTCCGGGCAGTGCGTATAGCCGAAGAACATCACGACGGCACGCCCCTTGAAGTCGGCGAGCGTGCGCACCTTGCCGGTGGTATCGGGCAGCGAGAAGTCGCTGCCGAACTGCGTGTTGCCGGTGAGGTCGAGATTCTGGAATTTCGGCGCGTTGTCGCAGCCGGCGAGCAGCGTGGCTGCCGCGAATGCGCACGCGAGCATCCAGCCTTGGCGCGCGCGGCGCCCGAACCGTGAATGGAGCATTGCGTTCAAACCGTGCGGTTACACGCCGAGCAGCGGGCGTGCATAGTGATCGACAAGCAGCGCGGCGAACAGCAGCGACAGGTAGACGATCGAGTAGCGGAAGGCCTTGCGGGCGAGTTCGTCCGAATAGTCGCGGTAGATCTTCCATGCATAGGCGAGGAACACCGCGCCGAGCAGCACCGCGCTCACCAGGTAGACGGCCCCGCTCATCCCGGAGATGAACGGCATCAGCGTGACCGCGAACAGGATCACCGTGTACAGCAGGATGTGCAGCCGCGTGAACTTCTCGCCGTGCGTGACCGGCAGCATCGGCAGGCCCGCGTTTTCGTAGTCCTTGCGGCGATAGAGCGCCAGCACCCAGAAATGCGGCGGCGTCCACACGAAGATGATCAGCACGAGGATCCACGCGTCGCCCGGCACCGCGCCGGTGACCGCCGCCCAGCCGAGCGCCGGCGGCATCGCGCCCGACGCGCCGCCGATCACGATGTTCTGCGGCGTCATCGGCTTGAGCAGCAGCGTGTAGACCACCGCGTAGCCGACGAACGTCGCGATCGTCAGCCACATCGTCAACGGGTTCGTGAACGTATAGAGCGTCCACGCGCCGACGCTGCCGAGCACGGCCGAGAACAGCAGGATCTGCGGGGTCGTGATCTCGCCGCGGGCGGACGGGCGCCACGCGGTGCGGCGCATCATCGCGTCGATCTTCTGCTCGACGAGGCAGTTGATCGCGAACGCGGCGCCGGCCAGCAGCCAGATGCCGACCGTGCCGCCGATCAGCACATGCCACGGCACCATACCCGGCGTCGCGAGAAACATGCCGATCACCGCGCAGAACACCGCGAGCTGCGTGACACGCGGCTTCGTCAGCGCCATGTACTGCGAAAACCGGCTACCGGGCGATTGGGAAAGGGTGCTTTGCATGGGGACGGTCACGCCGGGGCGGCGTCGCGCGCGGGCTGCACGACACGGCCGGGGCGGCTTGAAAGGATGCGAAAGTTTAACATGACGACGAGCAGCAACAGGATCGCGGCGCCGCCGTTGTGCGCGACGGCGACCGGCAGCGGCCACTGCAGCACGATGTTGGTCAGGCCCGTCAGGAACTGCAGCAGGACGACCAGCAGCACGCCGTTCGCGGGCCGCCGCAAGGACTCGAAGCGGCGCATCTTCAGCGCGAACCCGGCCAGGTAGGCGACCACGACGAACGCGAACGTGCGGTGGCTCCAGTGGATCGCGACCAGCGCATCCTGCGTGATCGCGTCGCCGTCCCGCGTCATCCCGAGCGCGCGCCAAAGATGAAAGCCCTGCGCGAAGTTCATCGGCGGAATCCACTGGCCGTTGCAGGTCGGGAAATCGGTACACGCGAGCACCGCGTAGTTGGTGCTTACCCAGCCGCCGAGCGCGATCTGCACGACCAGCAGCAGCAGCGCCGCGAGCGCGGCCGCGCGGTAGCGGCCGGCTTCCGGGTCATGCGACGGCAGCGGCGTCTGCCGCGCCGCGAGCCAGCCGAGCGTGCCGAGCAGCGCGAGGCCGAGCAGCAGGTGGGTCGTGACGATCACCGGCTGCAGCTTCATCGTGACCGTCCACGCGCCGAACACGCCCTGCACGACGATCAGCAACAGCAGGCTCGTCGGCCACCACGGCGACACGTGCAGCGGGCGGCGGCGCAGCCGCGCGGACCACGCGATCACGACCTGCGCGATGATCAGCACGCCGATCGCCATCGCGAAATAGCGGTGGATCATCTCGATCCACGCCTTCGTCATGCTGACCGGCCCGGTCGGCATCGCCTGGTGCGCGGCCGTGATCGCCGCATGCGCGATGAACGGCGACGACGTACCGTAGCAGCCGGGCCAGTCCGGGCAGCCGAGGCCCGAATCGGTCAGCCGCGTGAAACCGCCGAACATCACGAGGTCGAGGGTAAGGAACGTGGTGATCCACACCAGCTTGCGGAACTTGTTGTCGTCTGCCTTCACCCACACGTACGACAGCGGCAGCAGCGCGATGCAGAAGCCGATCAGGCCGAGTTGCAGTAGATACGACATCGGAATGGTGCCTCGTTCTCTCGCCTTAGCCGATGCTCGACCACTTCAGCAGCTTCGTCACGTCCGACTTGATCTTGCTGGGGTTCGGGTCTTTCGGGAAACGCATCATCAGGTTGCCGTTCGGGTCGACCATGTAGATATGGTCGCTGTCCTTCGTGCCGGTGTCGGCCGGCAGCCACGCGGCGACCGCGGCCGGATCGGCGATCAGCCGGCGCGTGTCCGGATACGCTTCGAGCACCTTCGGCGGCACCGTGCCCGCATCGCTGCGCAGCCACACCATCGTGATCCGGTGCCGTTCGCCCGCCTGCGTGACGCGGATCTGGCGCATGAAGTAAAGCTTTTGCGCGCACGCGTCGTCGCATGCGCTGCGGTCGGTCATCACGAACAGCCACACCCCGCGCAGCGACGACAGCGGCACCGTCTTGCCGGTTTCGTCGGTGACCTGCAGGCCGGCCGGAATCGGCCGCTGCGGCTCGATCAGCGTGCCGTAGTTGGTCGAGCCGCCCTTCGGCTTGATCACGTAATAGGTGAAGTACGACGCAAGTATCGGCGCCGCGCACACGAGCCCGAGCAGTACGAGCATCCAACGGCCGCGCTTGCGGGCCGCCGGCGAAACCGGCGCCGTGGCCGGACCCTGACGGGAAGATTGCATGGACAAATCAGACCTCTCGAAACGAACCCGCGGCACTGGCGCCGCGTCCGGGCATCGCGCTCACGCGCCGGCCGACTTCTTCGCCGCACGCCGCGCGGCGTACAGGCCGAAACCGAGCGCGGCCGCCGCGATGCCCCACCACTGAAACATGTAACCGTAATTGCGCTCGACGCCGGTCGTCGCCGCCGGCCAGTCGCGCACGAGCTTGTCGCCGTCGTCGCTCGTCTGCTGGATCACGAACGGCTGCAGCGGCAACCCCGTTTCCTTCGCATACGCGGCGACGTCGAGGTTCTGCCGGATCTTCTGATGCGCGGCCGACCCGCCCTCGCCGAGCTCGAATGCACGCGACGCGTCGGCGCGCGCGATGCCGACGATCTCGACTTCGCCGGCCGGCGTCGCGAACGGCTCGATCGCCGTGCGATCGGCGATGTTGCGCGGCAGCCAGCCGCGATTCACCAGCACGGCGCCGCCGCCCGTGAGTTTAAACGGCATCACGACGTAAAAACCCGGCTGGTCGTTATACGGCCGATTGTCGAGAAACACCGCCTGCTCGGGCACGAAGCGGCCGCGGGCCCGCACGCGATGGAACTCGATCGACGCGAGCGCAAGCGGCTGCGCGCCGACGTCGACGGGCGCCGCTTGCTCGTAGCGCTCGATGTTCGCCTGCAGCGCTTCCTTCTGGTGCGCGCGGTCGCGCTGCCAGAACCCGAGGCGAATCGTGACCGCGACGACGGCGAGGATCAGCAGCGCAGGCAGCCAGCGGATCTTCATCGGGCCACCCGCGAGGCGCATTCGCGAAAACGAAGTGCGATAATTATCCTCTTCCTTTCGAATTGCCGTCGTCCGGTTCGTGTCATGCACATCCTCGTTCCCATCGCCTTCGTCCTGATCATCGCCAGCATGGGCTCGGCGCTCTATTTCATGATGCACGACCGCGGCCATACGAAACGCATGGTCTGGTCGCTGGCCACCCGCGTCGGGCTGTCCGTCTCGCTGTTCCTGTTCATCCTGTTCGCGAACTGGATGGGCTGGATTCATTCGACCGGCCTGCCTGTCGGGCGTTGATGCGTTGACCGCCGTGACATTTCGCCGCACAACGGCGCCACCAAGCAAAAGCGCCGCCTGACTGAGTCGCGGCGGCGCCGGGGTGGCGTTGAGCGCGAGCAGCCAGCCGCTGCTCCGTCCCCGCCAATGAAAACGGCCCGCGCATCGCTGCGCGGGCCGTTGTTCCATTTACAGCCAGTAGACGACGACGTACAGGCCGAGCCAGACGACGTCGACGAAGTGCCAGTACCAGGCGGCGCCTTCGAATGCGAAGTGGTGATCCGGCTTGAAGTGGCCGCGGATCATCCGCACCAGCACCACCGCGAGCATCGTGCCGCCGAGGAACACGTGGAAGCCGTGGAAGCCCGTCAGCAGGAAGAACGTCGAGCCGTAGACGCCCGAGTTCAGCGTCAGGTTCAGTTCGTTGTACGCGTGGTAGTACTCGAAGCCCTGCATGAACAGGAAGCAGATACCAAGCACGAGCGTCGCGGCCAGCCATGCGATCGCCTTCTTGCGATAATCGTCGCGCAGCGCATGGTGCGAGATCGTCAGCGTCACGCCCGACGACAGCAGCAATGCCGTGTTCAGCGTCGGGATCGGCCACGGGCCCATCGTCTTGAAGTGACCGGCGAGCGCGGCGGGGCCTTCGTTCGGCCACACGGCGGAGAAGTCCGGCCAGATCAGCTTGTAGTCGAGGCTGCCGAGCTGGTGCAGCGCGATTTCACGCGCATAGAACAGCGCGCCGAAGAAGGCGCCGAAGAACATCACTTCGGAGAAGATGAACCAGCTCATGCTCCAGCGGTACGACTTGTCGACGTTCTTGCCGTAATGACCGCCTTCCGACTCGGCGATCGCGTCGCCGAACCAGTGATACAGCGTGAAGAGCAACCACAGCAGGCCGAGCAGCGCCGTAAACGGCGCCCAGTCGTGACCGTTGATCCACAGCGCCGTCGACCCGAGCATGACCAGCAAGCCGGTGGCCGCACTGATCGGATGGTGCGACGGATGCGGCACGAAATAGTACGGGGTCTGGTTTTGACCGCTCATGCTTGATTCTCCACTTCAGTCCAATTTGTGTACCGGAAACCGCTCCGGCTTTATTTCTTGCGCGGCGCCACCGCCGCCGCACTTTCCCGCACGCGGCGCCGGGGCGCCGCGCACCGCATTCTTTCGTGGCCGCGGGCTTCAGCCCACGACCGCACGCACGATCAGGATCAGCACGCCGATGAACACGCCGGCCGCGATCAACGCGACGATCAGCACGTGCAGCGGATTGAGCTGCGTCGCATCGGCCTCCAGGTCGCGCCGCTTGCGCACCCCGAAGAACGACCACAACACCGCTCGCACCGCCTGGCCGAACGACCCGCTCCGCTTGGTCTCAGTCACCGCTCGCCTCCGTCGTCATGCGTCCGGCTTCGCCGCGCCCTGCGCCGCCGTCTTGCGCGGTGCGGGCGCCGGCGCGGCCGGCGTATTCAGCTCGAAGAACGTGTACGACAGCGTGATCGTCTTCACGTCCTTCGGCAGTTTCGGATCGATCACGAACACCACCGGCATCTTGCGCGACTCGTTCGCGGCCAGCGTCTGCTGCGTGAAGCAAAAACACTCGATCTTCTTGAAGAACTCCGTCGCCTGCTTCGGCGCGTAGCTCGGGATCGCCTGCGCGACCACCGGCCGGCCCTGCCCGTTGGTCACGTCGTACACGATCGTCGTCAGTTCGCCCGGATGCACGTCGAGGCTGTTGTGTTCCGGCTTGAAACCGAGCGGCCCGCGCGCATTCGCATCGAACTCGACCGACACCGTGCGGCTGTAGTCGACCTGCGAGTTCTTTGCCTCGCGCTCGCTGACATCGCGCTGCACGAGATTGTTGATGCCAGTGATCTGGCAAATCGCGCGATACATCGGGATCAGCGCGAAGCCGAAGCCGAACATCAGCCCGGCCACGACGAAGAGCTTCACCAGCATCGAACGATTGAACGCGCGATCGGCGGCGCCCTCTTCCGGCTTCGACATACGACAACTTCCTCGCTACTGCGTCAGTTACTGCATCAGTGAGTGGACAGCCACCACTGCTTGATCACGACACCCACAAAAAAAACGGCGGCGATGACGAGCAGGATGAGGCCGAGCCGCTTGTTGCCCGCACGGATCTGCTCGGGCGTTCGTCTTTCTTGTGGATTCCGGTTCATCTGAAACTTCGCTGAAACTTCAGTTCGGCGCCCGCCGCGCCTGCCTGGGCGGCAGGCAGCGGCGGAACGCGGGGTGAAACTTATTCGACGTGCGGCGGTTGCTCGAACGTGTGGAACGGAGCCGGGCTCGGCACCGTCCACTCGAGGCCCGTCGCGCCATCCCACGGCTTGTCCGACGCCTTTTCGAGATCGCCGCCGCCACGGTAGGCCGGCAGCGCGACCGCGAACAGGAAGTACACCTGTGCGAGGCCGAAGCCGAATGCGCCGATCGTCGCAACCTGGTTGAAGTCCGTGAACTGCGCCGGGTAGTCCGCATAGCGGCGCGGCATGCCCGCGAGACCGACGAAGTGCATCGGGAAGAACGTCAGGTTGAAGAAGATCATCGACGCCCAGAAGTGGATCTTGCCGCGCGTCTCGTTGTACATCCAGCCCGTCCACTTCGGTGCCCAGTAGTACCAGCCCGCGAACAGCGCGAACAGTGACCCGGCCACCAGCACGTAGTGGAAGTGCGCGACCACGAAGTAAGTGCCGTGGTACTGGATGTCGAGCGGCGCCATCGCCAGCATCAGGCCCGTCAGGCCGCCGAACGTGAACACGAACAGGAAGCCGATCGCGAACAGCATCGGGGTTTCGAACGTCATCGAGCCGCGCCACATCGTCGCGAGCCAGTTGAACACCTTCACGCCCGTCGGCACGGCGATCAGCATCGTCGCGTACATGAAGAACAGCTGACCGGTGACCGGCATGCCCGTCGCGAACATGTGGTGCGCCCAGACCATGAACGACAGGATCGCGATCGACGCCGTCGCGTACACCATCGAGCTATAGCCGAACAGCGTCTTGCGTGCGAACGCCGGGATCACCTGCGACACGATCCCGAACGCCGGCAGAATCATGATGTACACCTCGGGGTGGCCGAAGAACCAGAAGATGTGCTGGTACATCACCGGGTCACCGCCGCCTGCCGCGTTGAAGAACGACGTGCCGAAGTGGCGGTCGAACAGCACCATCGTGATCGCGCCTGCCAGAACCGGCATCACGGCGATCAGCAGGTACGCGGTGATCAGCCACGTCCACGCGAACATCGGCATCTTCATCAGCGTCATGCCCGGTGCGCGCATGTTCAGGATCGTCACGACGATGTTGATCCCGCCCATGATCGACGACGCGCCCATGATGTGGACCGCGAAGATCGCGAAGTCCATGCCCGGGCCCATCTGCGTCGACAGCGGTGCGTACAGCGTCCAGCCGGCGGCCGTCGCGCCGCCCGGCGCGAAGAACGAACCGACCAGCAGCACGGCCGCGACCGGCAGCAGCCAGAAGCTGAAGTTGTTCATCCGCGCAAATGCCATGTCGGACGCGCCGATCTGCAGCGGAATCATCCAGTTCGCGAAGCCGACGAACGCCGGCATGATCGCGCCGAACACCATGATCAGGCCGTGCATCGTCGTGAGTTCGTTGAAGAACTCCGGACGCATGATCTGCAGGCCCGGCTCGAACAGCTCGAGACGGATGCCGAGTGCCATCACGCCGCCCGACAGGAACATGATGAACGAGAACAGCAGGTACAGCGTACCGATGTCCTTGTGGTTGGTGGCGAACAGCCAGCGCCGCCAGCCGTGCGGTGTTTCGTGCGCGTGGTCGTCGTGCGCGTGGCCCGTGTGGTCCGCGGCTACGTCGTGCCCGATGCTAGACATGAGAATCTCCTAATGCGAATACGTCGACTAACTCAGCGACACGTCAAGCCGCCGGCCCGATCTCGACACGCCGGGCTTCCTTGGCGTCAGCCCCACCCGTGATCGTTTCCGGCTTTTTGAGAATAATGTGGTCTTCCGCCACGCCTGCTGCCTTCAGCGCGTCGCGCACGGCTTGTGCGCGATGCTTGGCGAGTTCGGCGTTGGCGTCGGCCGAGCCCGTCTTGTCGGTGAAACCCGACAGCGCGAGCTTCGCGTCCGGATGTGCCTTCGCATAGTCGGCCGCTGCCGCGATCGCCGCCTTCGCGTCGGCCGGCAGCACGCTCTTGCCCGTTTCGAAGTAGATCGTCGACACGGCCGCCGCAGCCGATGCCGACGCTGCCGCCGGCTGCTCGGCCGCGCCCGACGCGGCTTGCGCCGGTGCCGAGGCCGCTTCGGCCGGCGCCGCTGCGCCTGCCGTGTCTTCCGGCATCTTGCCGTTGCGCGCGTCAGCCACTTGCTTCGGCTGCAGCAGATCGTTCTTGTGGTTGCCCCACGAGTTGCGCTCGTACGTGATGACCGATGCGATGTCGAGGTCCGACAGCGACGCCCACGACGGCATTGCACCCTTGCCGTGCAGCACGCGCTCGACGTGACCGGCGATCGGGCCGTTCACGATCGGGCTGCCGTCCATCGCCGGGAAGGCGCCGAGGCCCTTGCCGCTCACCTGGTGGCAGGCCGCGCAGTTCGCCTTGTAGACTTCCTCGCCGTGCGCGACGAGTTCGGCCATCGTGTACACCTTGTTCGGATCGACCGCTGCGCCCGCCAGCTTGGCCTTCTGCGCGGTCACCCACTTCGCGTAGTCGTCTTCCGACAGCACTTCGACCACGACCGGCATGAACGCGTGTTCCTTGCCGCACAGTTCGGTACAGAAGCCGCGGAACGTGCCGACCTTGTCGGCCTTGAACCACGTATCGCGCACGAAGCCGGGGATCGCATCCTGCTTCACGCCGAACGCGGGCACGTACCACGAGTGAACGACGTCGTTCGCGGTCGTGATGATGCGGATCTTCTTGTTGACCGGCACGACGAGCGGATTGTCGACTTCCTGCAGGTAAGTCTCGGTAATCGCCTTCTTGCCCATCACCTCGTCACGCGGCGTGCTGAGCGTCGACAGGAAGCCGATGCCCTCGCCCGGACCCTTCACGTAGTCGTAGCCCCACTTCCACTGGTAGCCGGTGACCTTGATCGTGAGATCGGCGTTGGTCGTGTCCTTCATCGCGACGACGGCCTTCGTGGCCGGCAGCGCCATCAGCACGACGATGATGAACGGCACGATCGTCCAGATGATTTCGACGGTCGTGCTTTCATGGAAATTGGCGGCCTTGTGGCCTTTGGATTTGCGGTGCGCGAAGATCGAATAGAACATCACGCCGAACACGCCGACGAAGATCACCGTACACAGGATCAGCATCATCGTGTGGAGATCGTAGAGCTCCTCGGCGATTTTCGTGACCGGCGGCTGAAAGTTGATCTCGTTGACGCGGGGGCCGCCCGGGCTATCACCGACCGCCAGAGCAGCGCCGGCAAAGAGCAATCCGCTGCATGCCAGCACGCCCGTGAGGGCTCGCTTGATTGTTTTCATAGCATCCTTACCCAAAATTTCCATTCAAACCCTCCCCCGTCGCAAGACGCCGGCCTGTTCCGGCCGGTGCCCGCGCCTCGTCAGCCGCAGCGCCTGAGCGACACGCGCAGTTCGTCGGCGAACTGCGCACGCTTGTACTGCGCGAGATGCTGCCCGATTACGACGGTCTGCCCGCGCGATACCAGTCGAATCGGATCGCGTGGCGTCGCACCCGGCTCGACCCGCACCCAGCGCGGGTTGAATTCGATCTGCGTGAACCGCTCCGCATCCATCCGCTCGATCACGAGCCGGTGCGGAAACAGCCTGATGCGCTCGTAATCGACCGCATGGCGTGCATAGATCGCAAACGCGACCCCTACCGCCAGCAATTCGATTCCGGTGAAGGGCATGACGAGCCACGCTCCCCGCCACATCAGCAACGCCGCGATCACCAGCGAGAAGCCCGCGAGCGACGCGTAAAACAGCACGAACTGGCGCGGCGACACCGAACAGTTGCGTTTCATCAGCCACTCTGCGAGGACCGGTTCGCTGTTCGTCGTCTCCGCCAAACCCCTTGCTGCTCCCATCGCCGCCTCACGCGAATGGCATGCGATGCATGCCTGCATCGGACTCGCCGCCCCTTGTTGCGGGGACCCCGGGACGACAAGCTGACGCATTATAGGCGGGTTCAATGGCATCCACAAGCAAGCGGCTATCGGCCCGCGAGCCAAGCGCCACAAGCTTTCCGGCCGTTTTTGCCGCCAATTCGACCCCGCTTTGCGCCGCTAATTTCGGACATAACAAAACCCCTCTTTACCGCTTTACCGATTCTTCGGCCGCCCCTTGCCGATATCTTCGATGCGCACGATCCCGTGGCCCTCCGCGGTCGTACGCGGCACGGCCTTCCACGCGTGGCCGTAGATCACTTCGAATGTCAGGGCAATCGTGCCGTCCGCGCGCCGGCGGGCTTCCAGCGCGTCGCCGAGCGCCGCGCGAAAGCGCCGCGTCGCGTGCTGCGGCACCGCGCGATCGAACGGATAGGCGCCCCAGCGGCGCACGTCGGCCAGCAGGGAATCGGCGGTCTTGTACGTGACGGTCAGCACTTCCTGGTCCATCACCGGAATCTCGAAGCCGCTCTCGACGAGCATGTCGCCGAGGTCGTGCATGTCGACGAAATCGATCACGCGCGCGGCGCCCGGCGCGATGCCGAGCGCCGCTTCGGCGTCCGCGCAGGCCGCGCGCAGTTCGCGCAGCGTGTCGGGGCCGAGCGTGCTGAACATCAGCAGGCCGTTCACGCGCAGCACGCGCTGCCATTCGGGGAACACCGTATCGGGACGCGAATGCCAGTGCAGCGCGAGATTCGACCAGATCAGGTCGAACGCGCCGGCCGCGAACGGCAGCATCGAGAAGTCGGCCTGCGCGACGCGCGGGCCGCGCTGGCCCAGCGCCCGGCCGAGCGACGCGGGCAGCCAGCGGCGCCAGCTCGTCTGCTCGACCTCGCGCTGGCCCGCCCGCGCGAGCATCGCGCCGGACAGGTCGACGCCGAACACCGGGGCTTCGGGAAAGCGCGCGCGCAGCGCCGGCAGGTCGTCGCCCGGGCCGCAGCCCGCATCGAGCACGGCCGCGGGGCTCACCTTGATGTATTCGAGGCGCTCGTTCATCCGCTGCGCGATCTCGCGCGGCAGGAACGCGACCGCGTCGAACGCGGCGGCACGGCGATCGAAGATGCGCCGCAAACGCCGGGCGTCATTGGCCGGACGGCCGGTTGAAGTCGAAGCTGGGGACATGTCGGGCACACTGGCGAAGAGCCCGAAGTATACTCGCTCGCCTCGCAGCCTTCATCGAGGCGGGGCCGCCAGGAGTGTTCGCGATGAATCGCAGTTCCACCCCGCGCCCAGTGCGCGTCGTTTTGTCGCAGGTTCGCGTGCTGGCCGCGCGCGTCGTCGCGCTCGCGTGGCCGAACCGGTGCGCGCTGTGCGGCAATTTGTCACGCACGGTGATTTGCAGCGCGTGCGACGCCGCACACTGGAATGAAGCGCGGCTGCGCTGTGACGTCTGCGCGGTGCCGCTGGGTGTCGGGCGGCCGCGGCTGCACGGCGCTCGCGCGCGGCACGGCAAGTCGGGCTCCGCGTCCGCGTACCGGTGCGACGCGTGCCGCGCGACGCCGCCGCCGTTCGATGCGACGCTCGCGCTCGCCGACTACCGCGCGCCGCTCGACGCGCTCGCGCGCAGCCTGAAGTTTCACGCGCGGCTCGCGCTGGGCGCAGAATTCGCGGCCCGCCTCGCGCAGCGGATCGACGACACCGACGCGATGCACGAAGCCGGCGGCTTCGACGTGATCGCACCGGTGCCGCTGTCGCACGGACGGCTCGTCGCGCGCGGCTACAACCAGGCGTGGGCGATTGCGCGACCGCTCGCGCGCCGGCTCGGCGTGCACGCCGATGCCGCGTTGCTCGCCCGCGTGGCCGAAACCGCACCGCAGTCGCGGCTCGACCGGCGCGCGCGACGCGACAACGTGATGGCCGCGTTCGCGGTGGCCGGCGATGTCGCCGGCCGCCACGTCGCGCTGGTCGACGACGTGATGACGTCCGGCGCGACGCTCGCGGCCGCCGCGCACGCATTGAAGACGGCGGGTGCCGCACGCGTGACGAATCTGGTTGCACTGCGCACCGCCCGGGATTAATTAGATAGAGAGTAGAGAGGCCGGCCGCCCGCACGCGCCGCCGGCCGTCACGAACCGGTCGGCCGGGAAGAAATGCACGTTGCTTCGTCCCGGCCGGCCCAGCCAGATCCAACCATGTTCAACGTCGTCCTCGTCGCCCCCGAAATTCCGCCGAACACCGGCAACGTGATCCGCCTGTGCGCCAACACCGGCGCGCGCCTGCACCTGATCGAGCCGCTCGGCTTTCCGCTCGACGACGCGAAGATGCGCCGCGCGGGCCTCGACTATCACGAGTACGCGCAAATGCGCGTGCACCGCGACTGGGACGCGTTCGTCGCGGCCGAAACGCCCGACCCCGCGCGGATGTTCGCGTTCACGACCCGCGGCTCGGGCCGCTTCCACAATCACGCATTCGTGCCCGGCGACTGGTTCGTGTTCGGCTCGGAAACGCGCGGCCTGCCGGCCGACCTGCTCGAGCGCTTCCCGAACGAACAGCGCGTGCGCCTGCCGATGCGGCCCGGCAACCGCAGCCTGAACCTGTCGAATACGGTCGCGGTGGTCGTGTTCGAGGCATGGCGCCAGGCCGGCTTCGAAGGCGGCGCGTGACAACGGCCCGGACTGCCAGGCCGCGCCGCGCAGCCGGACGCACTAGATACTAGATGCGCGCGAGCCGCGCGCGATACAGGTCGTATATGTCGGATGAAAAGCACGCGAACACCACGCGTGCGAGATTCGGCGCTTGCGGCAGCATTTCGACGACCGTGCCGACCGCGATGTCGACGGCCTCGTCGGCCGGATAGCGATAGATGCCGCAACTGATTGCCGGGAACGCGATCGACGTCGCCGCCACGTCCTCGGCCAGCTCGATCGCGCGCCGGTAGCACGCGGCAAGCAGCTCGGGCTCGCCGCGCCCACCGCCGTACCACACCGGGCCGACCGCATGAATCACGTAGCGCGCCGGCAACCCGTGGCCGCGCGTGAGCTTCGCGTCACCGGTGTCGCAGCCGCCGAGCGTACGGCATTCCGCGAGCAGGCCCGGGCCGGCCGCGCGATGGATCGCGCCGTCGACCCCGCCGCCGCCTAGCAGCGAACCGTTCGCGGCGTTGACGATCGCGTCGACCTCGAGCGTCGTGATGTCGACGAGTTGCGCGTCGAATGTGGTGGAACCAATCTGCAGCATGACACCCTCCCGAAACGCCGGAGACGGTTCAAGCGTAGTGCGCTTTCGCGCCGTCCGCTTTGCGCGAGCGCGCGCAGCCGCAGAAAGCGGCGTGATGCTCATCAACCGTAGCGGGACGTCGCCCGCAGCCGGAGCCCCGGCCCTGACGGCTGCGCCACTGATCCGCGGACCGAGATGGGTCGCGCCTATTCCGCGCGCGCGTCGCGCCGCAGCAGGCCGCTGACCGCATCGCGCGGTGCGACGCCGTCGAACAGCACGCCGCACACGGCTTCGGTGATCGGCATTTCGATCGACTGAGCGCGCGCGAGCGCGAGCACCGCCTGCGCGCAGCGCACGCCTTCGGCCACGTGGCCGAGTGCGCCGAGGATGTCGTTCAGCGAGCGGCCGGCCGCCAGTTGCAGGCCGACCGTGCGATTGCGCGACAGGTCGCCCGTCGCGGTAAGGATCAGGTCGCCGAGGCCCGTGAGCCCGGTGAAGGTTTCGGCACGGCCGCCGAGCGCGACGCCGAGGCGCGACATTTCGGCGAGGCCGCGCGTGACCAGCGCGGCGCGGGCGTTCAGCCCGAGCCCGAGCCCGTCGGCGATGCCGGTCGCGATCGCCAGCACGTTCTTCACCGCGCCGCCGACCTCGACGCCGACGACGTCATCGCCCGTATAGATCCGCATCGCGCCGTGATGAAACGCGGCGAGCGTGCGCTCGCGGCATTCGGCGGACGCGCTCGCGACCGTCAGCGCGACGGGCAGCGCGAGCCCGACCTCGCGGGCAAAGCTCGGCCCCGACAGCACGCCGTTGCTGTGCTGCCCGGGCAGTTCGGCCGCGATCACCTGGTGAGGCAGCAGATGCGTGTCGGCCTCGAAGCCCTTGCAGACCCACACGACGTGCGCGGGCACGCAGCCCGCGTTGCGCATCGCACCGAACAGCGTGCGCAGGCCGGCCACCGGCGCGGCGATCACGCACAGCGCGTCGTCCGCGGCCCCGTGCGCGAGCGCGGCGCCGAGATCGGCGTCGTAGCGCAGCGCATCGGGCAGCGCGATGCCGTCGAGATAACGGGAATTTTCGTGCCGGGCCTGCAGCCCGGCGATCAGCGCGGCGTCGCGCGCCCAGAGAAGCGTGTCGTGCCGCGCGGCCAGATGGCCCGCGAGCGCGGTGCCCCAGGCACCGGCGCCGAGAACGGCTACTTTCATACCCAGCACCGGTCCGGAGTGAAACGTCAGTTCAGCGTCGTGCCGTTCGGCGCGCCGTTCGGTGCGCCTGCTGCACCGGCCTGCTGCTGAAGCTGCGCGAGGCGTTGCTCGTACAGCGCCTGGAAGTTGATTTCCGCCAGGTGGATCGGCGGGAAGCCTGCACGGGTGATCGCGTCGGCGATGTTCGAGCGCAGGTACGGGAACAGGATCGTCGGGCACGCGATGCCGACGAGCGGGTCGAGCTGTTCGTCCGGAATGTTGCGAATGTCGAAAATGCCGGCCTGCTTCGCTTCGATCAGGAACGCGACCTTGTCCTTCACCTTCGCGGTGACCGTGCCGGACACGACGACTTCGAACACGCTTTCCGCGAGGCGTTCGGCCTTGACGTCGACTTCGACTTCAACCGACGGCATGTCCTGCTCGAGGAAGATCGCCGGCGAATTCGGCTGCTCGAGCGACATATCCTTCAGGTAGACGCGCTGGATGTTGAAGAACGGTTGGTTTTCGACGTCGGACATGGTGTTTCCCTAAAAATGGTGACGGGGCGGCCGGCTTCACGCCGACCGCCTCGGTTGGATCCTGTGCGCCCAAGCCGCGGCGCGGCCGGCGGCCATTCTGCCCTAATCAGGCCGCTTGCAGAAGCGGCAAGAGCCCGCCTTCGCGGTCGAGCTTCGACAGATCGTCGTAACCGCCGACGTGCGTGTCGCCGATATAGATCTGCGGCACCGTACGACGGCCCGTGCGCGACATCATTTCGTCACGGCGGGCCGGCTCGCGGTCGATCAGCACCTTTTCGATCTGCTCGACGCCGCGCAGCTTCAGCAGGCGCTCGGCCTGGATGCAATACGGACACACCTGCGTGCTGTACATCAAAACCTTGTTCACTTCGCCACTCCTTGTTTGACGACCGGCATCCCGGCCTGCTGCCAGGCGGCAACGCCGCCCTCGAGCACGTGCACTTCGGCGTAGCCCGCCGCCTCGACCTCGCGCGCCGCCTTCTGCGACTGCTGGCCGTTCTGGCACACGAGCAGCACCGGGGTGCTCTTGTTCTTCGCGACTTGCGCAATTTTCGCGCCGATCTCGCCGGCGGCGACCTGGCGTGCCGACGGCAGGTGGCCGGCGGCGAAGTCGGCAGCCGCACGCACGTCGATCACGATTGCGTTGCGGCGATTGATGAGCTGCGTCGCCTCCGCGGCCGACAGGCCGCCGCGGCCGCGGCGCAGCGCGGGCCATGCGAGCAGGCCGCCGGAAACCACCAGGATCGCGATAAGGGCCAGGTTGGTGTAATTGGTAAAGAACGTCACGGAATTCCGCCGGAAAAAGAGAAATCGGATGAGGACAATCCCGCCATTATAAAATAACCGTCTTGCGCGATGGCGGGCCCGGTCCGGGTGCCGCGCGACGCGCCCCGCTTCCCTATCACTACCGACCGCAAGATCCATGTACAAACTCGTTCTCATCCGCCACGGCGAATCGACGTGGAACAAGGAAAACCGCTTCACCGGCTGGGTCGACGTCGACCTGACCGAACAGGGTCGCAACGAAGCCTACCAGGCCGGCGAACTGCTCAAGGAGGCCGGCTACACGTTCGACATCGCGTACACGTCGGTACTCAAGCGCGCGATCCGCACGCTGTGGCACGTGCAGGACAAGATGGACCTGATGTACCTGCCGGTCGTCCATTCGTGGCGCCTGAACGAGCGCCACTACGGCGCGCTGTCGGGCCTGAACAAGGCGGAAACGGCCGCCAAGTTCGGCGACGACCAGGTGCTCGTGTGGCGCCGCAGCTACGACACGCCGCCGCCGGCGCTCGAGCCGACCGACGAACGCGCGCCGTTCAACGATCCGCGTTACGCGAAGGTGCCGCGTGAGCAGCTGCCGCTCACCGAGTGCCTGAAGGACACGGTCGCGCGCGTGCTGCCGCTGTGGAACGAATCGATCGCGCCGGCCGTCCGCGCGGGCAAGCAGGTGCTGATCGCCGCGCACGGCAACTCGCTGCGCGCGCTGATCAAGTACCTCGACGGCATCTCGGACAGCGACATCGTCGGCCTGAACATCCCGAACGGCGTGCCGCTCGTGTATGAACTCGACGAGAATCTGAAGCCGATCACGCACTACTACCTGGGCGACCAGGACGCGATCGCGAAGGCGCAGGCCGCCGTCGCGAAGCAGGGCAAGGCGGGCTGACGCCCGTCCCGCCGGGCCGGCCGCGTCGCACGCGGGCAGCCCGGCCGGCCCCCGCGCGCGGCGCGAACCTTCGCGGCCCCGGCGCTGTCGAACCCGCTTTCGAATCCGCCGCGCGTCCGGCGGCCCCACGCGGCACGTGGCCTCGGGGCCCGAGGGCCAAGGCCCGAAGGACCATTTAGCACCGTTCCACTGGGTAATCGGACGAACAGTTATACTTGTCCGCTACATCCCCGCTACCGCCACGCGCTTCCCGACCGCACCAGACTCTCTATGCGAATGAAATTGAAGAACATCGGCCTGATTGCCGCGGGCCTCGCCACGGGCGTATTCGCCACGCTGCAAATTTCGGCGTCGGCCGAGCAGACGGCCACGGCGCCGCTTCCCCTCGACCAGCTCCGCCTGTTCGCGGAAGTGTTCGGCCAGATCAAGCGCGAGTACGTCGAGCCGGTCGACGACAAGAAGCTGCTGACGGCGGCGATCAAGGGCATGGTGTCGAGCCTCGACCCGCACTCGTCGTTCCTCGACAAGACCGACTACGACGAGCTGCAGGAGCAGACCAAGGGCCGCTTCGCGGGCCTCGGCATCGAGATCTCGCAGGAAGACGGCCTGGTCAAGGTGATCTCGCCGATCGAAGATACCCCCGCGTTCCGCGCCGGCATCCGTCCGGGCGACCTGATCACGCGCATCAACGACAAGCCGGTGCGCGGCATGACGCTCGACAAGGCCGTCAAGCAGATGCGCGGCGAGCCGGGCACCAAGGTCACGCTGACGATCTTCCGCAAGAGCGACGACCGCACGTTCCCGATCACCGTCACGCGCGCGATCATCAAGGTCCAGAGCGTGAAGATGAAGATCCTCGACCCGGGCTACGCATACATCCGGATCACGAGCTTCCAGGAGCGCACGACGCCCGATCTCGCCGCGAGGCTGCAGGACATCGCACGCCAGCAGCCGGGCCTGAAGGGCCTGATCGTCGACCTGCGCAACAACGGCGGCGGCCTGCTGCAGAGCGCGGTCGGCGTCGCCGGCGCGTTCCTGCCGCCCGACTCCGTCGTCGTGTCGACCAACGGCCAGATCCCCGATTCGAAGCAGGTCTACCGCGACACCTACGACAACTACCGCCTGCCGTCCTTCGATGGCGATCCGCTGAAGAGCCTGCCGCCGGTCTTCAAGACCGTGCCGATGATCGTGCTGACGAACGCGTACTCGGCGTCCGCGTCGGAAATCGTCGCCGGCGCGCTGCAGGATTCGAAGCGCGCGCTGATCATGGGCAAGACGACGTTCGGCAAGGGTTCGGTGCAGACGGTGCGTCCGATGACGGCCGACACCGCGCTGCGCCTGACGACCGCCTACTACTACACGCCGAGCGGCCGTTCGATCCAGAACAAGGGCATCACGCCCGACGTGCCGGTCGATCAGTATTCGGACGGCGATCCGGACGACGTGCTCGTGACGCGTGAGGTCGACTACACGAACCACCTCGCGAACACGCAGGATCCGAACGAGAAGAAGGAACAGGAAGAGCGCGAGCAGCGCCGGCTGGATCAGCTGCGCGTGCTCGAAGAGCAGAACGACAAGAAGACGCCGGAGCAACGCCAGAAGGACCGCGATCGCAAGCCGATCGAGTTCGGCAGCGCCGACGACTTCATGATGCAGCAGGCGCTCAACAAGCTCGAAGGCAAGCCGGTGCAGGAATCGAAGTCGCCGGTCGCCGAGAGCACGGCGAAGAGCCCGGCAGCCAAGGCCGCGACCGCCGCGAAGGCGTCGGGCGCGAAGCCCGCCGCACCGAAGCCGGCGTCCGCACCGCAGTAAGCGCCGGCCGGCATCCGACGGGCCATCGCGGGAAGACCGCGATGGCCCGTTTTTCATGTGCGCCTAGAATACGCAGACAGACGCGACAGGCGTCCGCGCCGCCGCCGGCGGTATGCGTCGCCCGACTTCCCCATGAACGACGATCAACTCCTCCGCTATTCCCGCCACATCCTCGTCGATGAAATCGGCATCGACGCGCAGCAGCGCTTCCTCGACGCGCATGCGATCGTCGTCGGCGCCGGCGGCCTCGGCTCGCCGGCCGCGATGTACCTCGCGGCGTCCGGCGTCGGCACGATCACGCTGGTCGACGCCGACACGGTCGACCTCACGAACCTGCAGCGCCAGATCCTGCACGTGACGGCCTCGGTCGGCCGCAGCAAGGTCGAATCGGGGCGCGACACGCTCGCGCAGCTGAACCCGGAAGTGACGGTCCATGCGGTCGCGGCACGCGTCGACGACGCGTGGCTCGACGAACACGTGCCGCAGGCCACCGTCGTGCTCGACTGCACCGACAACTTCGCGACGCGCCATGCGATCAACCGTGCGTGCGTCGCGCACGGCGTGCCGCTCGTGTCGGGCGCCGCGCTGCGCTTCGACGGCCAGATCAGCACGTTCGACTTCCGCGACCCGGCCGCGCCCTGCTACGCATGCGTGTTCCCGGAAGACCAGCCGTTCGAGGAAGTCGCGTGCGCGACGATGGGCGTGTTCGCGCCGACCGTCGGGATCATCGGCGCGATGCAGGCCGCCGAAGCGCTGCGCGTGATCGGCGCGATCGGCACGACGCTCAACGGCCGGCTGATGATGCTCGATTCGCTGCGGATGGAATGGACGACGATGAAGATCGCGCGCCAGGCCGACTGCCCCGTGTGCCAGGGCCGGCACTGACGCGCGCCGGATGCATGCGCCGAGCGGCGCACGCGTGACGTTTCGCTACGTTCTACGGCCGCGCGGTGCGGCCCGCGCCGCCTAGGCCGCTGCGTCCGCGCGCGGTTCCGCGACCGACAGGCGCTTGAGCGCCGCCTGTACTTCCTCCGGCTCGAACGCGGCCAGCACGTCGGCCGTCGGCTTCTCGAGCGACTTCAGGTGCGCACGCAGGATCTCCTGCTTCACGACCAGCAACTGGCTCGGGTGCATCGAGAACTCGGTGAGCCCCATCCCGAGCAACAGGCGCGTGAGCGCCGGATCGCCCGCCATTTCCCCGCACACCGACACCGACACGCCCGCGCGCTTCGCTTCGCGCAGCGTGTAGGAGATCAGATGCAGCACCGCCGGATGCAGCGGGTCGTACAGGTGCGCGACCGCGTTGTCCGCACGGTCGATCGCGAGCGTGTACTGGATCAGGTCGTTCGTGCCGATCGACAGGAAATCCACCCGTTTCAGAAACAGCGGCAGCGCGATCGCCGCGGCCGGGATCTCGATCATCGCGCCGACGCGCACGTTCGGGTCGTATGCGAGCCCCGCGTCGTCGAGCTGGCGCTTCGCCTCGCGGATCAGGTCGAGCGTCTGGTCGATCTCCTGCGCATGCGCGAGCATCGGGATCAGGATCTTCACCTGCCCGAACGCGGACGCGCGCAGGATCGCGCGCAGCTGCGTGAGGAACATCTGCGGCTCGGACAGGCTCCAGCGGATCGCGCGCAGGCCGAGCGCCGGGTTCGGCGCCGTCTCGTAGCCTTCGTCGAGCGCCTCGAGCGGCTTGTCCGCGCCGACGTCGATCGTGCGGATCGTCACCGGCATGCCCTTCATCAACTCGACCGCGCGCTTGTACGCGGCGAACTGCTCCTCCTCCTCCGGCATCTCCTTCTGATGCATGAACAGGAACTCGGAGCGGAACAGCCCGACGCCGACCGCGCCGGCCTCGACGGCCGCCTTCGCGTCGTCGGGCAGCTCGATGTTCGCGTACAGGTCGATCTTCGTGCCGCACATGGTTTGCGTCGGCGAGAATTTCAGGCGCTGCAGCTTGCGTTGCTCGAGCAGCTTCTCGGACTGGCGGTACGAGTATTCCTCGAGGACGATCGGCGCCGGATCGACGATCACGATCCCCTGGTCGCCGTCGACGATGATCAGGTCGTCCTGGCGGATCAGCGAACTCGCATGCTGCACGCCAACCGCGGCCGGGATGCCGAGGCTGCGCGCGACGATCGCCGTGTGTGACGTGCGGCCGCCGAGATCGGTGACGAATGCCTGGAACGACTGCGACTTGAACTGCATCATGTCGGCCGGCGCGATGTCGTGCGCGACGACGATCATCTCGTTCTGGCCGTGCGCGGCCGCGCGATCGAGCGCCTGCGACGCGGACGGCGCGCCGGCAAGCGCCTTCAGCACGCGCTCGACCACCTGCTCGATATCCGCCTTGCGCTCGCGCAGGTATTCGTCCTCGATGTCGTCGAAGTGGCGCGTGAGCAGCTCGAGCTGCTCGGTCAGCGCCCATTCGACGTTGTAGCGCCGCGTGCGGATCAGGTCGATGGTTTCCTGGACGAGCATCTCGTCGCCGAGGATCATCGCGTGGACGTCGATGAACGCGCCCACTTCGCTCGGGGTGTCCTCGGTCAGGTCGGCGCGCAGCGCCTCGAGTTCGCGATGAACGACCTCGCGCGCCGTGTCGAAACGCTCGACCTCGGCATCGATCTGCGTCGCCTCGACCAGGTAATGGGCGACGTCGAGCGCGGCCGGCGCGATCAGATACGCCCGCCCGATCGCGATACCACGTGAGACGGGAATGCCATGCAGCGTGAAGGACACGCGCACCTCCTCTGTACAAGTAAAGCCGCGGCACACTGCTGCGATGCGCTTATGACCCCGGTTAGCGATTATAAATTCCGCGCGTCCGTGCTGGCTGCATGCAGCGCAGCATTGCACGTTTCGCATCAATGCTACGAACGAAAAAAATGCCGCGAAAGACGCGGCATTCTGCTTCGAAACGGCAATGATCGGGAGCGGGAATCACTGGCCTTCGCCGAACTTGTCCGCGATCAGTTTCAGCAGCGCGTCCATCGCCTCTTTCTCGTCGGGACCCTCGGTCTCGATCGTCACGGTGCTGCCGATGCCCGCCGCGAGCATCATCACGCCCATGATGCTCTTCGCGTTGATCTTGCGCCCGTTGCGCGTCATCCAGACTTCCGACTGGAAGTTGCCGGCCAGTTGCGTAAGCTTGGCCGATGCGCGCGCATGCAGCCCCAATTTGTTGACGATGGTGGTTTCTTGTTGAAGCATGATTCTCGGTCGGGTCGGTCACGGCCGCCGGCGACGGGCGTCGGCGGGTCGATCTAAAACGGAAAACGGGACGTCAGGGCGATTCGGTGCGCGGTTGCGGTTCGGGCGGAATCGGTGCGCACTGGCCGCAGCCGGTTTCGGACGGCGGCGGCGGCGTGCCGGCCGACACCTCGTGAACGCCCTTCGCGCCGCCGGACAGCGCCTTGTCGACGAGTTTGTCGAGCGGCACGGTGCGGTAGCAGACGGCACGCACCAGCATCGGCAGGTTCACGCCCGCGAGCACCCGCACGTTGTCGATCTTCGCGAGCTGGCCCGCGATGTTCGCGGGCGTCGCGCCGTACATGTCGGTCAGCACGACGATGCCGTTTTCTTCCTTGAGCCGCGCGAGCTCCGCATGCGCGAACGCCATCACCTGGGTGGGGTCGCTGTCCGCCGTCACGTCGATGCAGCCGATGCGCGCGGGCACGCCGCCGTAGATGTGCGCGATGCAGTCCCGCAGCGCGGTGGCGAGCGGGGCATGCGCGATGATCAGGATCCCGGCCATGTCAGACCGCTCCCGGCCGCCCCTGGCGGGCCGATACCCCGCGAAGGGGCAATGAGCGTGGCGAGTGAGGGAAACGTTTCATGTTCAGCCTTGCAACAGTGTCGGCCCGACCGCCGGGCCTTCGGTGCGCCAATCACGGCACCGGGCAAGCGGGCATTGTAGCAGGCCGGTCGAACGGCTCCGGCGACGGGGGGCCTGCGCCGCCGCCGCCGGGGTTGCGCGGAAAAGGGGCTACGCGGCCGCCCGCTCCAGCGCGTCGATGAACATCGCGGCGACGTCGAAACCCGTCTGCTCCATGATTTCGCGGAAGCACGTCGGGCTCGTCACGTTCACCTCGGTCAGCCAGTCGCCGATCGCATCGAGCCCGACCAGCAGCAGCCCGCGCGCGGCGAGCACCGGCCCGAGCGTCTCGGCGATCTCGCGGTCGCGCGGCGTCAGCGGCTGCGCGACGCCGAGCCCGCCCGCGGCGAGATTGCCGCGCACCTCGCTGCCCTGCGGAATCCGCGCGAGCGAATACGGCACCGGCTCGCCGCCGATCAGCAGGATGCGCTTGTCGCCGGCCTTGATCTCGGGAATGAACTTCTGGATCATCAGCGAGCGCGTGCCGTCGTGGCCGAGCATCTCGATGATCGCGCCGAGATTCATCCCGTCGGCCTTCACGCGGAACACGCCCATCCCGCCCATCCCGTCGAGCGGCTTCACGATCACGTCGCCATGCTCGGCGTGGAATGCACGCAAGCGCGCCGCGTCGCGCGTCACGAGCGTCGGTGCGACGAACTGCGGAAACTCGCCGATCGCCAGCTTCTCCGAGTGATCGCGGATCGACTGAGGCTTGTTGAACACGCGTGCGCCTGCGCGTTCCGCAAGCTCCAGCATCCAGGTGGCCGTCACGTACTCCATGTCGAACGGCGGATCCTTGCGCATCAGCACCGCGCCGAACGACGTCAGCTGACGCGACTCGTGGGCAGCCGCCTCATACCACGGGCGGCGATGCAGGTCGGCCGTGTCGCCGACGATCGTCACGCGCTGCACGTCCGCCTCGACGCCCGAGCCCGTCCACGCGAGCTGGTGCGGCTCGCATGCGTACACCACATGCCCGCGCCGCGCGGCCTCCGCCATCATCGCGTAGGTCGAATCCTTGTAGATCTTGAAGCGCTCGAGCGGGTCGGCGATAAAGAGAATGTCCATGCGGGTCCTGTACGTAGCGAAGCCGTTACACCTGGATGGCTTCGGGATCGGTCTTTTCCAGTTCGATCGACGACGCGATCAGCGACAGGCGCGCGACGACGCCGTACATGTAGAACCGGTTCGGCGGCGCGGCACCGGGCTTAGCTCCTGCATCCGGCAGCGCGGTGTGCTCGAAGCCGAGCGGCACGTAATGCATGCCGGGCGCGTTCAGGTTCTGGTCGCGTTCGCGGCCGCCGTGCGTGCGGTAGAAACCGCCGACCACGTAGCGGTCGATCATATAGACGACCGGCTCCGCGACTTCGTCGCCGACGCGCTCGAACGTATAGACGCCTTCCTGCACGATCACGTCGCGCACCGCTAGGCCGGCCTTCGACTCGGCCATCTGCACGCGCTCGGCCTTCGACATGCGGCCGATCTCGGCCGCGTCGTGCACGGTCATCACGCCGCGCCCGGCGGTGCCCGCGTCGGCCTTCACGACGACGTACGGCTTTTCGCTGATGCCGTATTCGCGGTACTTGCGCGCGATCTTCTTCAGCACGCCGTCGATCGCGTCGGCGAGCGCCTGCTCGCCTTCATGCGCCTGCCAGTCGACGCCTTCGACGTGCGCGAAATACGGATTCACCATCCACGGATCGACGCCGACCATCTTCGCGAACTTCTTCGCGACGTCGTCGTAGCACGCGAAGTGCGTCGACTTGCGGCGCACGGCCCAGCCCGCGTGCAGCGGCGGCAGCAGGTACTGCTCGTGCAGGTTTTCCAGCACGGCCGGAATCCCGGCCGACAGGTCGTTGTTCAGCAGGATCGAGCACGGATCGAAATTCTTCAGGCCGAGGCGGCGCTGCGAACGCTCGAGCGGCTCGAGCACGATCTTCTGGCCGTCGGCCAGCGTGATCGGCGTCATGTCGGTGATGCTCGGATCGAGCGAGCCGAAGCGCACGTTCAGGCCGGCCTGGCGCATGATCGTCGCGAGCCGCGCGACGTTTTCCAGATAGAACGCGTTGCGGGTCGGCAACTCGGGAATCACGAGCAGGTTCTTTGCGTCGGGGCAGATCTTCTCGATCGCGGCCATCGCGGCCTGGACGGCGAGCGGCAGCACTTCGGACGGCAGATTATTGAACGCGCCGGGGAACAGGTTCGCGTCGACGGGCGCCAGCTTGAAGCCGGCGTTGCGCAGGTCCACCGAACAATAAAACGGCGGGGTGTGTTCCTGCCATTCGAGCCTGAACCAGCGTTCGATCGCAGGCGTCGCGTCGAGGATCTTCTGCTCGAGTTCGAGCAGCGGACCGTTCAACGCGGTAACGAGGTGGGGAACCATGAATCACTCGCGAGCGGGAGAATGAAGATTGTAGAGCAATTGCCCTGCCCATTTGGGGATTGTTCCCGGCTTCGCAAGGATATGGAGGAAGTTTTCGGCTATTGACCCGATAGTGTGAAGGGTTATCCGCTACGGCAGCAGGAGGCAGGAGAAAAAAAGCCCGCCGGGTAGGCGGGCCGAAGTCGCTGCGCTCATTCGAGGCGGGCGCCGTCGTCGCGGCGGCCCCCGTTCATCCTTACGACTTATTCGACGTGCTCGCCGTGCAGCACCACGTCGAGACCTTCGCGTTCTTCCTCTTCGGTCACGCGCAGGCCGATCGTCAGGTCGATCAGCTTCAGCAGCACGAAGCTCAGGATGCCGCTGTACAGGAGCGTGATCAGCACGCCCTTCGCCTGCAGCAGCAGGCTGCCGTCGGCGCCGCCGATATCCTTGATCGCGAACACGCCCGTCAGCAGCGCGCCCAGAATCCCGCCGATGCCGTGCACGCCGAACGCGTCCAGCGAATCGTCGTAGCCGAGCTTCGACTTGAGCCACGTGGCCGACCAGAAGCACACCACGCCGGCGGCGATGCCGATCACGAGTGCACCCGTCACGCCGACGAAGCCGGCGGCCGGCGTGATCGCAACCAGACCCGCGACCGCGCCCGACACGATGCCGAGCACCGACGGCTTGCCCTTCGCCACCCACTCCGCGAACATCCAGCCGAGCGCCGCGCACGCCGTCGCGACTTGCGTCGTCAGCATCGCGAAACCGGCACGGCCGTCGGCCGCGACCGCGGAACCCGCGTTGAAGCCGAACCAGCCGACCCACAGCATCGAGCCGCCGATCATCGTCAGCACGAGGTTGTGCGGTGCCATCGACTCACGGCCGAAGCCGACGCGCTTGCCGAGCATCAGGCACGACACGAGGCCCGCGATACCGGCGTTGATGTGCACCACCGTGCCGCCCGCGAAGTCGAGCACGCCGTCGGCCGACAGCCAGCCGGTCGGCTCCCACACCATGTGCGCGATCGGCACATAGACGACCAGCGACCAGAGCGTCATGAACACGAGCATCGCCGAGAACTTCATGCGGTCGGCGAACGCGCCGCAGATCAGTGCCGGCGTGATGATCGCGAACGTCATCTGGTAGACGAAGTAGACCGATTCCGGAATCGTCGTCGCGAGGTGGCTGACGGTCAGCGTGGTCGCCTTGTCGCCCTTCACGTAGCTCATCCCGTGCAGGAACACGCGCGACAGCCCGCCGATGAAGCCGTTGCCCGGCGTGAACGCGAGGCTGTAGCCGACCACCGTCCACAGCACCGTGATCACCGCGGTGATCGCGAAGCTCTGCATCACGGTGGCGAGCACGTTCTTCTTGCGGACCATGCCCGCGTAGAACAGCGCGAGGCCGGGAATCGTCATGAACAGCACGAGCGCGGTGGACGTCAGCATCCACGCGGTGTCGCCGGCGCTGATCTTCGACGAATCGACGGAGAACGGCTCGGTCGGTGCGGCCGGTGCGGATGCGGCGGCGGCAGCCGATGCGGGTGCGGCGGCGGCAGTGGCCGACGCGTCGGTGGCAGCCGGCGCCGAAGCAGCGGGAGCCGAAGCAGCAGGCGCGGCGGCGGCCGACGCATCGGACGCGGTGGCGGCGGGCGCGGACGCAGCCGCGGCAGAAGCCGCGTCGTCGGCGAGCGCGGGGCCGACGCCGGCCGCGATCAGCGAGCCTGCCATCAGCAGGGACATCAGAAGTTTGCGCATCTCAGGTTTCCTCTTGTTGCTTGTCTTTGTCTGTTACAGCGCGTCTGCGCCTGTCTCCCCGGTGCGGATCCGGATCACCTGTTCGATCGGCGTGACGAAGATCTTCCCGTCGCCGATCTTGCCGGTGCGCGCGGCCCGCTCGATCGCCTCGACCGCCTGGTCGACGAGATCGTCGGACACGGCCGCCTCGATCTTCATCTTCGGCAGGAAGTCGACCACGTATTCGGCGCCCCGATACAGCTCGGTGTGCCCCTTCTGACGCCCGAAGCCTTTCACCTCGGTCACCGTGATCCCGGAGACGCCGAGCGCGGAGAGCGCTTCGCGGGTCTCATCGAGCTTGAACGGCTTGATGATTGCGGTAATCAGTTTCATGAAGTCCTCTCGCTGGGTGGTCCCGTCGAATTGGTTGGAATGTTGTAACGGTTCTCTTATCAGCAACTCGCATGCCATGTTTGCGCGAGCGCCGTCTCGAACGGCTCGGAGGCGGGGTCGCATGGCACGCTGAAAGGTGCGAAAGCCCGGCCGAACGGCCAATGTGGGCCGGTTTGCTGGCGCACCGAAAGGATCGTTGCTAGAGTGCACGCAAGTCCCGGTTCGCCGGGCCATTCACCCGTGCGGGCGCCATGCCCGGAATTCGCGCCGTCGGCGCACCATTTCCGGTCATGCGTGCATCACGGGCACGTACGCAACTGAAGATGCACATTTTTTGTGCAAGGAAGGAACTGTCATGAAACAACCCAGCGATGTTTTCAACGACCTGCAGGCGCGCGTCAGCGATCTGCTGAAGAACTCGCCGGCCAAGGATGTCGAGCGCAACGTGAAGGCCATGCTGTCGCAAGGCTTCTCGAAACTCGATCTCGTCACGCGCGAGGAGTTCGACACGCAGGCACAGGTGCTCGCCCGCACCCGCGTGCGTCTCGAGGAACTCGAGAAGCGCGTCGCGGACCTCGAGCAGCGGCTCGCGGCGTCCCAGGCCTGACGCCCCACCCGACCGACAGGTCGGGGCGCGGGCCGCCTCGTGCGGCCCGCGCCTGTCAGCCTGTCGATCTGTAGTCAGCCCGTCGGTCACGCAGTAAGCCGTTTCGTCGCTCTTCGCAGTCTCCCCTCGCTCTTCGCTGTTCCTCGCTCTTCGTTGTTTCCCGCGCCACGCCGGCAAGCGCGCGCCGATTCCTCCGTTTTCCCGCGGCATGCGGCCCCCGAACGGTCGTTGCCCGTCCGATTTCATCTACAGGAGCCTCGCCATGTCGCTCGCCGTGGTGCGCAGTCGCGCGCCGGCGGCCGGCCGCGCGCCGGACGTCACCGTCGAAGTCCATCTCGCCAACGGGTTGCCGTCGTTCTCGATCGTCGGCCTGCCCGATCTCGAAGTCCGCGAAAGCCGCGAGCGCGTACGCGCCGCGCTGCAGAACTGCGGCTTCGAGTTCCCCGTCAGGCGCATCACCGTCAATCTCGCGCCGGCCGACCTGCCGAAGGAGTCGGGCCGCTTCGACCTGCCGATCGCGCTCGGCATCCTCGCCGCGAACGGGCAGATCCCGGCCGACGCGCTCGCCGGCCGCGAGTTCGCGGGCGAGCTGTCGCTGACCGGCGCGCTGCGGCCGATGCGCGGCGCATTCGCGATGGCGTGCGGCGCGGCGCGCGACTGGCGCGCGGGGGACGCCGGAGCGGGCTTCGGTTCCGGTCTTGGTTCCGGCGTCGAGTCCGGTCGCAGGTCCAGCGCCGATTGCGTCGCGATATCCGGCGCGACCGCGCTGTCGCACGCGCCCGAGCTGTACCTGCCGCTCCCCAGCGCGGCCGAGGCCGCGCTCGTGCCGGGCGTCACGGTGTTCGGCGCACCCGACCTGCCTGCGCTGTGCGCGCACCTCGCCGGTGCGCCCGATGGCCGGCTCACGCCGGTTGCGGCGCCATGCCTCGACGGCGTGCCGGCACCAGCCGCGCCCGATCTCGCGGACGTCGTCGGCCAGCGCGGCGCCCGGCGCGCGCTCGAAGTGGCCGCCGCGGGCGGCCACCACATGCTGATGGTCGGCCCGCCCGGCGCCGGCAAGTCGATGCTGGCCGCACGGCTGCCCGGCCTGCTGCCGCCGCTGACGGACGACGAGGCGCTGACGTCGGCCGCGCTGCTTTCCGCGAGCCGCCTCGGCTTCTCGCCCGCGCAGTGGCGCCAGCGGCCGTTCCGCGCGCCGCATCATTCGTCGAGCGCCGCCGCGCTGGTCGGCGGCCGCAATCCGCCGCAACCGGGCGAGATCACGCTCGCGCACCTCGGTGTGCTGTTCCTCGACGAGCTGCCCGAATTCGACCGCCACGTGCTGGAAATGCTGCGCGAGCCGCTGGAAGCCGGCCGCATCACGATCTCGCGCGCGGCGCAGCAGGCCGACTTCCCGGCCGCGTGCCAGCTGATCGCCGCGATGAATCCGTGTCCGTGCGGCTGGCACGGCGATCCGTCCGGGCGCTGCCGCTGCACGCCGGACGTCGCCACGCGCTACCTGCGCAAGCTGTCGGGGCCGCTGCTCGACCGGATCGACATCCAGATCGACCTGCCCGCGCTGTCGCCGGCCGAACTCGCGGCGCGCGCGACGGCGCCCGGCGAGCCGAGCGCGGCAGTCGCCGCGCGGGTCGCGCACGCGCGGGCGCTGCAGCTCCACCGGCAGGGCAAGACGAATCACATGCTGAGCGGCCGCGAAACCGACGACCTGTGCCGGCCGACCGACGACGGCGAGCGGCTGCTGCGGGAGGCCGGCGAGCGCTTCGGCTGGTCGGCGCGCGCGTATTTCCGTGTGCTGAAGGTCGCGCGGACGATCGCCGACCTGGCCGGCGACCCGTTGCCGACAGCCGCGCAGATCGCCGAGGCAATCCGCTACCGGCGCGCGCTCACGGCGCTGTGAATGCCTTCGGAGGACAAAATACGGCTGTCAAGACTTGACTTATGCACAATTTCTCGAATCCGGCCCTTGATCCGCGCTCGCGCGTGCCCTTTTATCGATGAGCGCGTATCCCTTTGTTTTAATTGATTTTTCTCAACGAGCGAACAGGCTGTCAAATCTACCGGAGGGCCGCCCCGCGCGGCTTTGCGGGCGATTCGGTCAACTTTTCAACAAAGTTATCCACATGCGCTGTGGATAGCCGGAAAATCCCCGCAAAATCCGGCGATTAGCGTCGAAAGCTGCGAATGAACTTTCAGTTGTCACCGCGTGTCACAGGGCCCTCGCCGGCTGCGGTCAGTCCAGTTTGAACGAGCCGAAAAACTGATCGAGCTGCTCCTGCGCGAGCGGCCCGTCGGCGATCACGACGGCCTGGTATGCATGCCGGCCGCGTGCCACCAGCCGCGCGATGATCGTCTTGTGCGCATGGTCGCCGCCGCTGGCCGCCCCCGCGACGCGCAGCTCGAGCCCGTTCACCGCGCCGCCGGCCGCGAGCGGTACCGGCACCGATGCCGTCTGCGGCGCGCCTTCGAGATTGCGCGACAGCCCGGCGCGCAGGAATTCGAGCGCGGCGCGGCGCGTGTCGTCGCGATCGTCGGGCAGCTTCAGCGTGCCGACCGCGAATACCGCGCCGTCGACGTGCGCGGCCTGCATCCGCATCGGCATCGACGCGCCGCCAACCGCCACCGGCTGATCCTCGACGGTCGGTTTCGCCGGCAGGTCGATCGTGTAACCGGCGTCGTTGTGCAGCGTACGCCAGTCATAGGACGGCGAGCACCCGGCCAGCGCCGCGCTCACGCATGCGAGCGCGGCGAAGTGTCGCAGCGGACGAAAAAGGGGGCGCAACGAATCGATGACTTCCTTCGGCATGGCAATGATGGGGACAGGCAAAACGCCCATTATGCGTCGAAGCTGACCGCCGGGATGCGTGGCGGCGGCCGGTGCGTGCGCCGCATTCGCGCTAAAATGGGCGCCGAATTTCGACGTCCTTTGCATCGACCCGCGTCATCGTCCGACTCCGAGAGCACCGCAGATGAACACCACGCCTCCCGCCCAGCGCCGCACCGGCCCCGCCCGCTACATCGTCGCGGCCGTTGTCGTCGCGGCCATCGCCATTGCCGGCTTCTTCGCGTTCAATGGCAAGTCCACCGTGCCGGACGCGACGTTCACGCTGCTGTCGGGCCAGAAGGTGTCGACGGCCGGCGACCTGAAGGGCAAGGTCTATCTGGTCAACTTCTGGGCGACGAGCTGCGCGACCTGCATGCAGGAAATGCCGCAGATGGTCGAGACCTATAACCGCTTCAAGGGCCAAGGTCTGGAATTCGTCGCGGTCGCGATGAACTACGATCCGCCGATGTACGTCGCGAACTATGCGCAGACGCGCCAGCTGCCGTTCAAGGTCGCGCTCGACGACGGCAGCGTCGCGAAGCAGTTCGGCAACGTGCAGCTCACGCCGACGACCTTCGTCGTCGACAAGGACGGCAAGATCCTGAAACGCTACGTCGGCGCACCGCAATTCGCGGAACTCGACGCGTTGCTCAAGAAGGCGCTCGACAGCAACGCGGCCTGAGCACACCGCGCGACGCGTCGCGCAACACACTCGCAGGCCCGCGCAGCGCGCCCTGCTCCAGCAAACGGACCGCACCGCGGTCCGTTCGTTTTTCAGCGCTCGGTTTCGCCTTTCGCCGACAGCCCGTAGCGTTTCATCTTCTCGTACAGCGTCGCCTTGCCGACGTGCAGCCGGTCGGCGGTCGCGGCGACCGCACCGCCCGTCTGGTTCAACGCCTCGGCGATCACCGCGCGCTCGAACTGCTCGATGCGCTCCTTCAGCGTCTGGTCGTTTTCCGCATCGTCGCCGTTCGCGCCGCCTTCCTGCGGCATGTCGGCGACGCCCAGCACGAAGCGGTCGGCCGCGTTGCGCAGTTCCCGCACGTTGCCGGGCCAGTCGCGCTGCATCAGGCTCGCGCGCTGCCGGTCGGTCAGCACCGGGGCCGGGCGCTCATAGCGCACGGCCGCGTCGAGCATGAAGTGCTCGAACAGCGGCACGATGTCCTCGCGGCGCTCGGCAAGCGGCGGCAGCGCGATCGTCACGACGTTGAGCCGGTACAGCAGGTCGCGCCGGAACGTACCGGCCGCGACGAGCTCGCTCATGTCGCCCTTCGCGGCCGCGACGATGCGGCAGTTCACGCGGATCGGCTGGTTCGAGCCGAGCCGTTCGAGCACGCCGTCCTGCAGCACGCGCAACAGCTTCACCTGCAGCGCGAGGGGCATGCTTTCGATTTCGTCGAGGAACAGCGTGCCGCCGGATGCGTATTCGAGCTTGCCGACGCGGCGCTTGGCGGCGCCCGTGAACGCGCCGGGTTCGTAGCCGAACATCTCCGACTCGAACATCGGCTCGGGCAGCGCGCCGCAGTTCACCGCGATGAACGGCTTGTCGCGACGCGGCGACAGCTCGTGCAGGCTGCGCGCGATCAGCTCCTTGCCGGCGCCGGTGTCGCCGTTGATCAGCACCGATGCGTCGGTCGGCGCGACGTTCGCGATCAGCTTGCGCACCTGTTCGATCGCCGGGCTGCGGCCGATGATGCGCGGCGCGACGATGTTCTGGCCGGCCAGCTCGCGCCGCAGCGCATGGTTCTCGAGCACGAGCTCGCGCCGCTCGAGCGCGCGGCGCACCGTCTCGATCAGCCGCTCGGCTGCGAACGGCTTTTCGATGAAGTCGTAGGCGCCGTCGCGCATGGCCTGCACGGCCATCGAGATGTCGCCGTGGCCGGTGACGAGGATCACCGGTACGTCGGGCACGCGTTCGCGGCACTGCGCGAGCAGGTCGAGCCCGCTCGCGCCGGGCAGCCGGATGTCGCTGACGATCACGCCGGCGTGTTCCGCGACGACCGCCTTGTCGGCCGCCTCGGCCGATTCGAACCCGACGACATCGAACCCCGCGAGCTGGAGGCTCTGCACGCTCGCCCGGCGAACGAGCGCATCGTCTTCGATATAGATCACTTGCAGCCGGTTGGCCATCGTAGTCACTTGCTCCTGACAGGTCGCGCAGCGCGGGTAGGCGCGCGGCGCTCGTTGATGCGGGCGGGCGCTAGCGCGAGCCCGCCGGCTCGGACACGGCGTCCGGATGATGTGTGCGTGCACGCCGCAGCGTCAAGACGAACAGCGCGCCGCCGGACGGGGCGTTGCGCGCAGTCAGCGCGCCGCCCGCGTCGCTCGCGATCGACGACGAGATCGCGAGGCCGAGCCCGAGCCCGCGCCCCATTTCCTTGGTCGTGAAGAACGGTTCGAACAGCCGCGGCAGCAGGTCCGGCGCGATGCCGGAACCGTTGTCGCGCACCTCGATCGCGAGCGTCGCGGCCGACACCGCGATCGTCACTTCGATAGCCGGCGCCGCGACGCCGGCGACCGCGTCGAGCGCGTTGCCGAGCAGGTTGATCAGCACCTGTTCGAGGCGCAGGTCCTCGCAGCGCGCGACGAGTTCCGGATAGTCGCGCGCGAGGTCGAGCGGCGCATCCTGCGCGGGCGACACGGTCGCATCCTGCAGCGTCAGCGTGAGCGCGACGCCGCGCATCCGGTCGCCGAGCAGCGCCAGCACGCTGCGCAGCGCGCGCACCACGAGCGCCCGTTCGTTGCGCGGCTTGGCGCGCCCGACGAACAGCTTCAGCTGGTTGGTGATCTTGCCCATCCGCTCGGTCAGCGCGGCGATCGCTTCGAGGTTCTCGCGCGCGGCGGCCTGCTCGCCGCGATCGAGCAGCACGCGCGTGTTGTCCGAGAAGCTGCGCAGCGCCGCGAGCGGCTGGTTCAGTTCATGCGTGATGCCGGCCGCCATCTGGCCGAGCGCGGCGAGCTTGCTCGCCTGGATCAGTTCGTCGTGCGCGGCGCGCAACTCCTGTTCCGCGCGAATCCGGTCGCCGACTTCCTTCTGCAATTGCTCGTTCGCTTCCGACAGGTCGGCCGTGCGCTCTTCGACGCGCCGGTTCAGCTCCGCATACGCCTGCTGCAGCAGCGCGCGGCCGCGGATCATCTCGCGCACGCGTGCGCGGCGCATCCGCCAGTAGAACGCCAGCAACGCCACCGACACGAAGCCGAAGCCCGTGACGATCGTCGCATTGCGCGCATCGGTGTCGATCGGCGCGATCGGCGCGAGCGTGACGAGCAACCAGTCGGGTTCGCCGATCCGCCGCTTGCTCGCGAGATAGCGCGGCGCACGCCGGCCGGCGCCGAGCCGCACGATCTCCGCGTCGGGGCCGAGCACCTGCTCGACGCGCAACGGCAACGGCGTGACGGGCTGCTGCGCGTACTGGCGCGTTTCGTAGATCGACGCGGCCACGGGCCCCGTGAGCGGGCGCAGCGTGTGGTACTTCCACGCGGGCACCGACGACAGGAACACGACGCCGTGATTGTCCACGACGACGAGCGGCTCGGACGCATCGGCGCCCTGGAACCATTCGAGATTGAGCTTCACGACGACGACGCCCGCGATCCTGCCGTCGCGCCATACCGGCTGCGAGATGTAGTAGCCCGGATCGCGCGAGATCGTGCCGATCCCGAAGAAGCGGCCGACCTTGCCGCTCATCGCGTCGATGAAATACGGACGAAAACGGTATTCGATCCCGACGAAGCTGTCGGGCGCGCGCCAGTTGCTGGCGGCGACGCACAGGCCGTCCGCGCCCACCACGTAGGTGACGGTCGCGTGCGCGTGTTCGTTGAGGTCTTCGAGATAGCGGTTCGCGCGCGCGGTGAAATCGGTGCGCTTCGGCTGGGTGAGCAGATCCTGCACGTACGGATGGCTGCCGAGCAGATAAGGCAGCGATTCGTAACGGTCGAGCGTGCTCTTGAGCGCGTTGGTGGTGCGGTCGACGCGCACCGCGGCGTTGCGCTGCAGCTCGGCGACGCCGCGCTGCCACGTGACGGTCCACGTCAGCGCGCAGGCCGCCGCGAGCGCGGCGGCAAGCACGACGAGGATGAGCAGGCGGCGCTTCACGGACGTGACTTCCTGGCGATGCGGATCCCCTATTGTGTCATAGGGCTCCGCATCGCTGCCCTGGCCGCCGCGGCCGCCGCGCGGCGCGCCGCCTGCGGGCGGTGTCGCCGCCAGCTCGTTCATGACGTCAGACGCCGGCCGTCGTCTCGGTCGTCGCGACCTCGCCGCCGCCCTTCAGCGCCTGGCGCAGCTTGTTGCGGTCGAGCTCCTTCTCCCACGCCGACACGACGACGGTCGCGACGCCGTTGCCGACGATGTTCGTCAGCGCGCGGCATTCGCTCATGAAGCGGTCGATGCCGAGGATCAGCACCATGCCCGACAGCGGGATCGTCGGCACCACCGCGAGCGTCGCGGCGAGCGTGATGAAGCCCGCGCCCGTGACGCCGCTCGCGCCCTTCGACGTCAGCATCGCGACCGCGAGCAGCGTGAGCTGCTGCATCCACGTCAGTTCGATGTTGGTCGCCTGCGCGATGAACAGCACGGCCATCGTCATGTAGATGTTGGTGCCGTCGAGGTTGAACGAGTAGCCGGTCGGCACGACGAGGCCGACGACCGAACGCGAGCAGCCGGCCTTCTCGAGCTTCTCCATCAGCTGCGGCAGCGCGGCTTCCGACGAGCTCGTGCCGAGCACGATCAGCAGCTCTTCCTTGATGTACGACACGAAGCGGATGATCGAGAAGCCCGTGACACGCGCGATCGTGCCGAGCACGACCAGCACGAACACGATCGACGTCAGGTAGAACGTGCCGATCAGCTTGAGCAGCGGCACCAGCGAGCCGACGCCGTACTTGCCGATCGTGAACGCCATCGCGCCGAACGCGCCGATCGGGGCCAGCTTCGTGACGATGTGCACGATGCCGAACAGCACGCGCGTCATGCCGTCGATGAAGTCGGTCACGACCTTGCCGCGCTCGCCGAGGTGCGCGAGCACGCTGCCGAACAGCAGCGCGATCAGCAGGATCTGCAGGATTTCACCCTGCGCGAACGCATCGACCATCGTGTTCGGGATGATGTGCATCAGGAAGTCGACCGTCGACTGCCCGTGCGCCTTCTCCGCGTACGACGCGACGGCCTTGCCGTCGAGCGTCGCCGGATCGATGTTGAAGCCGACGCCCGGACGCAGGATGTGCGTGGCCGCGAGGCCCAGCAGCAGCGCGAAGGTCGACACGATCTCGAAGTACAGCAGCGCCTTGCCGCCGACGCGGCCGACCTTCTTCATGTCCTCCATGCCGGCGATGCCGGTGACGACCGTACAGAAGATGATCGGACCGATCACCATCTTGATCAGCTTGATGAAGCCGTCGCCGAGCGGTTTCATGGCGGTGGCGATCGACGGGTAATAGTGGCCGAGGATCACGCCGACGATGATGGCGAAGATCACCTGCACATAGAGCACTTTGTAGAAGGGTTTCTTCTTCACGATGGTTCCTGCTGAAGTAGATGAGCCGGTGGAAACGGCGTCACGCGCGCAGGCGAATGTCTCAGGGGAAAGTCACTCGCCCGCGCGGCTGCCGTGCCGCAACAAGCGATGCCTCAAGACATCCGGAGGGGGAGGAAGGCATTGGTCATCGGTTGTCTCCTTGCTTGCTGTAGTAGTTCGGCCGGGGGGACGGCCGTGCCTTCTATATCGCAAGGTCGATGCCAGGTTTCCGGAACCCCTCAAACCGTTGTTTTCATTGTATTTCTCATAATGCGGCAGGCAAGGAAATCCGGGATTCCGGATTTCCGGAAAATATCCGTCCGGCGATCCGGACGGTTTCATTGTTTCATCAGACGAATCAGTGCTGCACGGCCCGGCTGGCCAGCACGCCCGTCTGCGCGTAGAACTCCTGCTGCTCGAATGCGTCGCGCTCGCGGCGCGCGCGCTCGCCGCGATCCGCGAGCGAGCCGACGACGATCCCGACGAACGCGAGCGGCACCGACACGAGCGCCGGGTTGTCGAGAAACACCGCTGCATGCGCGTGGTGCAGCACGTCGACCCACACCGACTTCGACAGCACGGTGAGCGCGACCGCCGACGCGAGGCCGAGGCCGCCGCCGAGCACCGCGCCGCGCGTGGTCATCCCGCGCCAGAAGATCGACATCGCGAGCACCGGGAAATTCGCGCTGGCCGCCACCGCCGCGACAAGGCCGACCATGAACGCGACGTTCACGTGCTCGAACAGGATCGACAGCGCGATCGCGATCGCCGACAGCCCGATCGTCGCCGCGCGCGAGATGCGCATTTCCAGCCGCTCGTCGGGCTTGCCGCGCGCCCACATCTGCGCATACAGGTCGTGCGAGATCGTGGTGGCGCCGGCGAGCGTCAGCCCGGCGACCACGGCCAGGATCGTCGCGAACGTGACGGCCGCGATGAAGCCGTAGAACCAGTTGCCGCCCACCGCCTGCGCGAGCTTCACCGCGACCATGTTCGAGCCGCCGAGCAGGTCGTGCGTCAGGTTGAAGGTGCCGTTCGCGCTGAGCCGGAAGAATTCCGGATGCTGCGCGAGCAGCACGATGGCCGAGAAGCCGATCACGAAGGTCAGCAGGTAGAAGTAGCCGATGAAGCCGGTCGCGTAGAGCACCGACTTGCGCGCCTCCTTCGCGTTCGGCACCGTGAAGAAGCGCATCAGGATGTGCGGGAAGCCGGCCGTGCCGAACATCAGCGCGATGCCGAGCGACAGCGCGTTGGCCGGATCGCGGATCAGCTTGCCGGGCCCCATGATCGACAGCGCGCCCGGATGCACGGCCACCGCGCGACGGAACATCTCGTCGACGCTGAAACCGAACTCGCCGAGCGCGAGCAATGCGAGCACCGTCGCGCCGCACAGCAGCAGCACGGCCTTGATCACCTGCACCCAGGTGGTTGCGGTCATCCCGCCGAAGAACACGTAGACGACCATCAGCACGCCGACGATCAGCTCGGCCGTGCCGTATGACAGCCCGAACAGCAGCTGGATCAGCTTGCCCGCGCCGACCATCTGCACGACGAGGTACAGCACGACGATCGTCAGCGCGTTCGCGGACGTCAGCAGCCGGATCGGCCGCTGCGCGAAGCGGTACGCGACGACGTCGACGAACGTGAATTTGCCGAGGTTGCGCAGCGGCTCGGCGATCAGGAACATCACGAACGGCCAGCCGACTAGGAAGCCGATCGAGTAGATCAGCCCGTCGAAGCCGAACATGAACACCATGCCCGACAGCCCGAGGAACGATGCGGCCGACATGTAGTCGCCCGCGATCGCGAGCCCGTTCTGCAGCCCGGTGATGCCGCCGCCGGCCGTGTAGAAGTCGCGCGTCGAGCGCGTGCGGCGGGCGGCCCAGCGCGTGAGCGCGAGCGTCGCGAACACGAACGCGAAGAACATCGCGATCGCCACGGGGTTCAGCTCGACCTTGTCGGGCATCGGGCCCGCGACGCCGGTCGCGTGGGCGGTGGAGGAAACAAGGGAAACGAGAATGGCCAGCGCGCCGAGCACGCTCGAATTGAATCGCATGGCGGCCTCCGTCACGAACGCTGCAGGATCGCGTCGACGCGGCGGTCGAACGCACGGTTCGCGCGCAGCACGTAGCACGCGGTCAGGCCGATCGCGATCAGGATGATCGCGACGCCCGCGACGATCCCGACCGTGGTCGTCGCACCGCGGTACAGCGGCGCGGCCAGCACGTGCGGCGCGAGCGCGACGAGCAGGATGAAGCCGTAGTAGGTGGCGATCATCAGCGCGGTGAGCGTGAAGCTGAAGCGGCGCCGCGCCCGCACGAGCTGCTGGTAGTCACGGCGCGCCGTGACCGATTCGATGACGGAAAGCTCCATGGTGTCTCCTGGGTGGACCGAAGCCGGCGCTTCAGCACTTGCTCGGGTCCCATGCTGCGCGGTGGACCGGCGCTGGCGCTTGGGCGCGAGCTCCAGTCCCCGCAGGGCAAGCGTCTCGTCGTCGCGAGCGCTGTCTTTGGATGGCCGGCGCGTGATCCGAAACCGCCCGCGCCGCGGCGGCAATTCGTGAAACGCGTTACACGATGCGCTCGGCACGCAGCCGCGCGACGTCGTCCGCCGACAGCCCGAGCCAGCCGCCGAGCACGTCGTCGGTATCGGCGCCGAGCACCGGCGGCGCACCGCGCACCGGCAGCCGCGCGCCATCGAAGCGATACGGCGGCGCGAGCACGTCGACGCCGCCCGCGACCGGATGCGGCTGCCGCGTGACGAGCCCGGCGCGGGTCGCGCGTTCGGACGTCAGCGCTTCGTGCAGTCCGAGCACTTCGCCGCACGGAATGCCGGCTTCGGCGAGCGCCGCGAGCAGCATCGCGCGCGGCCGCCGTGCGAGTTCGAGACGGAGCTCCGGCAGCAGCGCCGCGCGGTTTTCGGAACGGCCGAGGTTGGTCTTGTAGCGGTCGTCGGCCGCGAGGTCAGGCCGGCCGATCGCGTCGCAGAAACGCGCGAACTGCGTGTTGTTGCCGACCGTGATCACGAGCGGGCCGTCGGCCGCATCGAACACGCCGTACGGCACGACCGACGGATGCGCGTTGCCGTAGCGCGGCGGATCCTCGCCCATCAGCAGCGCGTCGAGCCCGTAGTACGCGCTGATCATCAGCCCGCAATCGAACAGCGCCATCTCGATGCGGCGCCCGCGGCCCGTCGCATGACGCTCGTACAGCGCGGCGAGGATCGCCTGCGCCGAATACATGCCGGTGAACAGGTCGACCGCCGCGACACCGAACTTCAGCGGCGGCTGGCCGGCCTCGCCGTTCAGCGCCATCAGCCCCGCCTCGCCCTGCACCACGAGGTCGTAGCCGGGCCGCGCGGCCTCCGGGCCCGAGCGGTCGTAGCCGGAGATCGCGCAATGCACGAGCCGCGGATTCAGCTCGGCCAGCGCGTCGTAGCCGAGGCCGAGCTTTTCCGCGCCGCCGCACTTGAAGTTGTGGATCAGCACGTCGGCCTGCGCGGCCAGCTCGCGTGCGAGACGCTGCCCTTCGTCCGTCTGCAGGTCGACGCAGATCGACCGCTTGCTGCGGTTCACGCTGTTGAAATAGGTCGTCTCGGTATCGCCAATCCGCAGCCCCCAGTCGCGCGTGTCGTCGCCGCGCGCCGGATGCTCGACCTTGATCACCTCCGCGCCGAAATCGGCGAGCACCATCGCGCTCCACGGGCCCGCGAGCACGCGCGAGAAATCGAGCACCTTCACGCCGGCCAGCGGCAATGCGCGCACGTCGTTCGTCATCGTTGTCTCCTCCATTCGCGTCGTCCGTTTTTTTACTGTTTCGACAGCGCGATGTAGCGCGCGAGATGGTGATCCTCGTCGCCGAGCTGGTGATCGATCATCACGAGCCGCTTCGCGTAATGCGACAGCGGCAGCTCCCATGTCATCCCGATTCCGCCGTGCAGCTGGATGCTTTCCTCGGCGACCAGCGTGCCGATCCGGCCGATGCTGTATTTCGCCGCCGCAAGCGATCGCTCGCGCACCGTGCGCGGCGCGTCGAGTTGCGCGGCCGCGTTGATCACCGCCGAGCGCGCCTGCTCGACTTCGAGCAGCAGGTCGGCCATCCGGTGCTGGAGCGCCTGGAAGCTGCCGATCGGCATGCCGAACTGCTTGCGCGTGCGCAGGTAGTCGAGCGTCGCTTCCTTCGCGACGTCCATCGCACCGAGCGCTTCCGCCGACAACGCGAGCAGCCCGTAGCCGAGCACGCGTTCGAGCAGCGCGGCGCCGGCTTCGCCATCGTGAGCCTGCGGCGCACCGAGCGCGGCATCGGCCGGCAGCGCGACGCGCTCGAAGCCCACTTCGGCCGCGCGGCCGCCGTCGACCTTCCGGTAGTCGCGCAGCGACACGCCCGGCGCGTCGGCCGGCACGACGAACAGGCCGATCCCCGCCGCGTCGTCGTCATCACCGGACACGCGCGCACTCACGACAAAGAACGCCGCCTGCGCAGCCTGGTCGACGACGCCCTTCGCGCCCGTCAGCAGCCAGCCGTCGCCGGCACGTTCGGCGCGCGTGCGCACGGTCGTCAGTTCGTAGTGCGAGCCCGGTTCGTCGTGCGCGAACGCGGCGCTCGCGCTGCCGTCGATCAGCGCGGCGAGCCGCGCGCGATGCGCATCGCCGCCGGCGAGCGCGAGCGCACGGCCCGCGAGCAGCGCGCCGAGGAACGGCTCGACGACGAGCCCGCGGCCGAGACATTCGAACACCACGGCGATGTCGAAGCCCCCGCCGCCGAACCCGCCGTCGGTTTCGGGAAACAGCGCGCCGATCGCGCCGAGCTCGGCGAAGCGCTGCCACATCGTGCGATCGAAGCCTTCGGCCGACTGCGCGATGCGGTCGCGCACCGGGAACGCGTACTGTTCGGCGATGAAGCGGTTCAACGTATCCGCCAGCATCCGGCGGTCTTCTGTGTGCTGGAAATCCATCGTCGCGTCCCTCGTTACAGCCCGAGCATCATCTTCGCGATGATGTTCTTCTGGATCTCGTTCGAGCCGCCGAAGATCGACAGCTTGCGATTGTTGAAGTACTGCTGCGCGGCGCTCGCGGCTTCTTCCGGCCCGACCGGTTCGGCGCTGCCCTCCGCATGGTCGGCGTCGAGCGCATCTTCGATGAACGGCAGCGCGTAGGGCCCCATCGCGCGGCGCATCAGCGCGGTGATTTCCTGGCGGATCTGCGTGCCGCGGATCTTCAACATCGAGCTTTCCGCACCCGGCACGCCGCCGCCCGCAACCGCGGCCAGCACGCGCAGGTTGGTCGTGCGCATGTTTTCCAGTTCGATCTCGACACGTGCAAGCCGCGCCGCGAAGAACGGATCGTCCGCGAGCGGCCGGCCGTTCTTGGTGACCTTCGCGGCAACCACGCGCAGCCGCTCGAGCGCGGCCGTCGAGAAGCCGATTCCCGCGATGTTGGTGCGCTCGTACGTGAGCAGGTATTTCGCGCAGGTCCAGCCGCGGTTCTCTTCGCCGACGAGGTTCTCCACCGGCACGCGCACGTCGGTGAAGAACACTTCGTTCACCTCGTGCTCGCCGTCGAGCGTGATGATCGGGCGCACTTCGACGCCCGGCGTATTCATGTCGATCAGCAGGAAACTGATGCCTTCCTGCTTGCGCACGTCGGTCGCGGTGCGCACGAGACAGAAGATCATGTTCGCGTAGTGGCCGAGCGTGGTCCACGTCTTCTGGCCGTTCACGATGTAGTGCTCGCCCTGCGCGTCCACGCCCCGCACCGCGCTCGTCTTCACCGACGCGAGATCGGAACCGGCGCCCGGCTCCGAATAGCCCTGGCACCACCAGTCGGTGCCGTCGAGAATGCGCGGCAGCCAGCGGCGCTTCTGCGCTTCGCTGCCGTACTTGATCAGCACGGGGCCGAGCATGTTCACGCCGAACGGCACAATGCGCGGCGCGCCGGCCAGCGCGCATTCGTTGTCGAACAGGAACTTCTGCGCGACGCTCCAGCCGGGGCCGCCGTACTCGCGCGGCCAGTGGCTCGCGAGCCAGCCGCGCGCGTTGAGGATTGCATGCCATTCGCGCATGTCGTCGCGCGTCAGGCGCAGGCCGCCCTTCACCTTGCGCGCGATGCGCTCGGGCAGTTCGGCTTGCAGGAAGCGCTGCACTTCCGTGCGGAACGCTTCCTCTTCGGGAGTGAAATCGAGATCCATCGTGGGTCCGTTGCGAATGCGGTGAGCGTTCAGTCGATGTGGTTCAGGCTCGCGAAGGTCGCGCCGCGCTCGACCAGCTCGACGATCAGCGGCGACGGCTTCCAGAACAGCGGATCTTCCTTCGCGAACGCGCGAATGTCGGCGAGCACGTTCGCGAGGCCGACCGTGTCCGCGTAGTGCATCGGGCCGCCGCGGTAGCGCGGGAAGCCGTAGCCGTACAGGAACACCGCATCGACGTCGAGCGGGCGCAGCGCGATCTTCTCGTGCACGACGTTCGCGCCTTCGTTGATCATCGCGGCGAGGTAGCGGCGCAGGATCTCGTCGTCGGTGAACGTGCGCGGCGTGATGCCCTTCTTCGCGCGTTCTTCCGAGACAATCGCCTCGACTTCCGGATCCGGCGTGCCGACGCGCGCGCCGTCCGGATACAGGTAGTAGCCGCGTGCCGTCTTTTGCCCGAACCAGCCGCGCTCGCACAGCCGGTCGGAAATCTCCACGTAGCGGGCGCGCGGATCGCGCGTCGCCGCGCGGCGCTTGCGGGTCGCCCAGCCGATGTCGCCGCCCGCGAGGTCGACGACCTGGAACGGCCCCATCGGGAAGCCGAATTCGCGCACCGCGCGGTCGATCTGGTACGGCGACGCGCCGTCCTCCATCAGGTAGTCGGCCGCGGTGCGGTAGACCGCGAGGATGCGGTTGCCGATGAAGCCGTCGCACACGCCGGCGCGCACCGGCGTCTTCTTCATCTGCTTGGCGAGCGCGAACGCGGTCGCGACGACGTCCGCGCTCACACGCGCCGGCACGACGATCTCGAGCAGCTTCATCACGTTGGCCGGCGAGAAGAAATGCAGGCCGATCACGTCGGCCGGGCGGTCGGTGCTGGCGGCCAGTTCGTCGATGTCGAGATACGACGTGTTGGTCGCGAGCACCGCGCCCGGCTTGCACACGCGCGCGAGTTCGGCGAACACCGCCTTCTTCACGGCCATGTCCTCGAACACGGCCTCGATCACGACGTCGGCCTGCGCGAGCGCGTCATACGACGTGCTGCCCTTGAAGCGCGCGAGCCGCGCCGCATGTGCGGCCGGCGTCATCCGGCCTTTCGCGACGAGCCCGTCGTACACCTTCTCGACATGCGCGCGGCCGCGCGCGAGCGACGCTTCGTCGCGCTCGATCATCGTCACCGGCAGCCCGGCATCGAGCGCCGCGACCGCGATCCCCGCGCCCATCGTGCCGCCGCCGACCACGCCGATCCGCTCGACCGGACGCGCGCTCGCGCGGCGCGCCTCCGGCGCCTTCGCGGCCTCGCGTTCCGCGAAGAACGCATGCACGAGGCCCGCGCGCTGCGGGCTGTCGATGCATTGCAGGAACAGGCTGCGTTCGAGCTTCATCCCGGCGTCGAACGACAGCGTGAGCGCAGCCTCGACCGCGTCGACGATCTTCGCCGGCGAGAACAGCCCGCGCGACTTCTTCGGCAACTCGGCGCGTGCCGCGTCGATCGCGGCCTGCGCGGCTGCACGATCGGCGAGCCCCCGCGCATCGCGCGTCCGCCGCGGCGGCGCACCGAGCGACACGAGTTCCTGCGCATAGGCGAGCCCTTCGGCGAGCGTGTCGTCGCTGTGCGCGACGCGATCGACGAGACCGAGCGCGAGCGCTTCGTCGGCGCTCGCGTGGCGGCCGGTCAGCATCAGGTCGAGCGCGGCCTTCGCACCGATCAGGCGCGGCGCGCGCTGCGTACCGCCCGCGCCCGGCAGCAGGCCGAGCGTCACTTCGGGCAGCCCGAGCTTCGCGCCGGGCACCGCGAGCCGGTAATGGGCGGCGAGCGCGACCTCCAGGCCGCCGCCGAGCGTCGCGCCGTGCAGCGCGACCACGACCGGCTTCGCGCTCGACTCGATCCGCTCGCACACGTCGGGAAGCGACGGCGGCACCGGCGGCTTGCCGAATTCGCGGATGTCGGCGCCCGCGATGAAGTTGCGGCCGGCGCCGACGATCAGCACCGCGCGGATCGCGTCGTCGGCCTGCGCGGCGTCGAGCGCGTCGGCAAGGCCGCGCCGCACGTCCGCGGACAGCGCGTTGACGGGCGGATGGTCGATCGTGACGACGAGCATCTTGTCGCGCCGTTCGCGCGTGACGGTGCCGGCCTGGGTGGATTCGGGGGAAGCGGGTGAATTCATGGTGTCTCCAGTGCGGTGCGCCGGGCGGACGGAACCGGTCGACGGGCCGGCGAGCGGCGCCGGTTCCCGAGCGTGGTCCCGCACGGCGGGAAACGATCCGGCGCGTTTGCCGGGGATGACTCGATTCTCGATTGATCGAGATTCATTGACAATTCCCGCACGCCTTTACAAGCTGTCAAGTCTGACTTGACATTGAATGCTTTCGGACCGTTTCGGACCCTTTCGGACCGTTAAGCGGGACGGATCAGGAGACACCCGGGATGGACCTGAACGCGCTGACGCTGCTCGTCGAGATTCTCGACGCGGGCAACCTGAGCAAGGCCGCGCAGCGGCTCAAGATGAGCCGCGCGAACGTCAGCTACCGGCTGAACCAGCTCGAGCGCTCGATCGGCCAGCAACTCGTGCGCCGCACGACGCGCCGCATCGAGCCGACCGAGATCGGGCTGAAGCTGTACGAGCACGGCCGGCGCATCCGCAACGAGCTGCTCGCCGCGCAGGAATCGGTGACGACGCTCGGCCAGGACCTGCAGGGCCGCGTGCGGCTGTCGGTGCCGAGCGGCTACGGGCAGATGGTGATGTCCGAGTGGCTGCTCGCGTTCAAGCGGCTGCATCCGGGTATCGTGCTCGACGTGGTGTTCGAGAATCGCGTGGAGGACCTGATGCGCGATGAAGTCGACATCGCGATCCGCGTGATGTCCGAGCCACCGCAGAACCTCGTCGCGCGCGACATGGGCGCGGTGCGCTACGTCGCGTGCGCGTCGCCCGCGTTCGCGGCCGCGCACGGGATGCCCGCGAGCCTCGGCGCGCTGGCCGCCGCGCCGGTCGTCACCGCGACGGTGCTGGGCCGGCAGCTGCGGATCGCCGCGTATCTCGGCGACGAGCGGCACGAGGTGCTGCTCGAGCCCACGCTGATTTCGGAGAACTTCCTGTTCCTGCGCCAGGCGATCCTCGCCGGCATCGGCGTCGGCATCGTGCCCGACTACGTGATGCAGGACGACATGCGGCGCGGCACGGTCGTCACGTCGCTCGACGCATATCGGCTCAGCATCTTCGGCACGCACATGTACATGCTGTACATGCCGAACCGGCACCACACGCGTGCCACCGCGACGTTCATAGAGTTCGTCCTCGAACAGGCCGGAAAGGCCGGCCGGGGCGGGCCCGGCGGGATGCGTCAGGGTTTCCTGTCGGATGACAACCCGCCGGCCACGCGGCGACAATAGCGCGCCGTCCGTGCGGAGCGCGTGCCGCGCACACGCCGCCTCCTTCGAATCCACTGTTGCCGAGGGTTTCAATGTTCGACCGGATCCGTCCGCATTCGCGTCCCCGGACGCTCGCCGCCACGCTCGCACTCGTTGCGCTCGCCACGATCGATGCCGGCTGCACGTCGCCGTCCGCGCCATCGAACGCCGTCGTCCCGGTCGCCGCCGCGTCGGGCGCCGCGGTGCCGCTGCCCGGCGTGCACGCGCCGGAGCTGTCGTCCGGCTGGACCGACAAGCCGGGCTGGACCTCGCAGCGCTTCATGATCGCGGCCGCGAACCCGCTCGCGACGCAGGCCGGCTACGACATGCTGAAGGCCGGCGGCACCGCGATCGACGCGGCGATCGCGACGCAGATGGTGCTCGCGCTCGTCGAGCCGCAATCGTCGGGAATCGGCGGCGGCGCGTTCATGCTGTACTTCGACGGCAACGCGACGCAGGCGTACGACGGCCGCGAAACCGCGCCGGCCGCCGCGACCGACCGGCTGTTCTACGGCCCGACCGGGCAGCCGATGAGCTTCTACGAAGGTGTCGTCGGCGGGCGTTCGGTCGGCACGCCGGGCGTGCTGCGGATGCTCGACGCCGCGCACCGCGCGCACGGCAAGCTGCCGTGGCGCCGGTTGTTCCAGCCGGCGATCCGGCTCGCCGAGCACGGCTTCACGATCAGCCCGCGCCTCGCGATGCTGATCGCGAACGACAAGTACCTGATGAACGACCCGGCCGCGCGCGCGTACTTCTACAACAAGGACGGCACACCGAAGGCGGCCGGCACCGTGCTGAAGAACCCCGCGCTCGCGACCGTGCTGCGCCAGGTTGCCGACCGCGGCGCGAACGCGTTCTACACCGGTGCGATCGCACGCGACATCGTCACGAAGGTGCACAAGCACCCGACCAATCCGGGCCTGCTGTCGCTGCAGGATCTCGCGCGCTACAAGGCGAAGGTGCGTGCGCCGCTGTGCACCGACTACCGGCGCTCGGTGGTGTGCGGGATGCCGCCGCCGTCGTCGGGCGGCCTCGCGATCGCGCAGATGCTCGGCATCCTCCAGGCGATGCCCGACTGGCAGCAGATCGGCGCGCAGAAGCCGATGCGCAACGAGGTCGGCTACGAGCCGACGCCGTTCGCCGCGCACCTGTTCAGCGAGGCCGGGCGCCTCGCCTATGCGGATCGCGCGCGCTACGTCGCCGATCCCGATTTCGCGCCGCTGCCGGGCGGCGGCTGGGCGAGCCTCACCGACAAGAGCTATCTCGCGCAGCGTGCGCGCCTGATCGGCGACAACAGCATGGGCGTCGCGCAGGCCGGCACGCCGCAGGGCGCGACGCTCGCGCTGGCCGACGACCGCAGCCCCGAATTGCCGTCGACCTCCGACATCGCGATCGTCGACCGCTACGGCCAGGCGTTGTCGATGACGACCAGCGTCGAGGATGCGTTCGGTTCACGGCTGATGGTGCGCGGCTTCATGCTGAACAACCAGCTGACCGATTTCTCGTTCGTGTCGAGCGAGAACGGGCGGCCGGTCGCGAACCGCGTGCAGCCCGGCAAGCGGCCGCGCTCGGCGATGTCGCCGGAGCTCGTGTTCGACCAGAAAACGAAGCAGGTCACGATGATCGTTGGTTCAGCCGGCGGCCCCGCGATCATCAACCACGTCGCGAAGACGATGATCGGCGTGCTCGACTGGGGGATGACGATGCAGCAGGCGATCGCGCTGCCGAACTTCGGGTCGATGAACGGGCCGACGCAGCTCGAACGCGGCCGCGTGTCGGATGCGCTCGTCGATGGGCTGAAGGGGCGCGGGCACGACGTGAAAGTCGTCGAGATGAACTCGGGGGTGCAGGGAATCCAGCGGCTGAACGTGCAGGGGCAGACGGTGTGGTTCGGCGGGGCCGATCCGCGGCGGGAAGGGGTGGCGATGGGGGAATGAGGCGACCGACGTGACTGATGCGCCCGGCTGGCAGCGCACGCGCGCCGCCGGCCGGGCGTTGGACAAGCGCTTTACCCCCGCCCCTTCCAAGGCACCACCCGCCGCTCGACCCAGCGCATCGCGAGATCGAACAACCACGCGATCGCGCCGATGATCAGAATCCCCATCACGACGATATCGGTGCGCAGGAAGCTCGACGCGTTGAGCACCATCTGCCCGAGCCCTGCCGTCGCGGCGACCATCTCGGCCGCGACGAGCGTCGTCCAGCCGAACCCGATCGCGATCCGCAGCCCGGTGAGGATTTCCGGCAGCGCGGCCGGCAGCACGACATGGCGCACGATCTGCGCGAAGCTGCCGCCAAGCGAATACGCGGCGTTGATCTGCTCGACCGTCGCCGCGCGCACGCCGGCGCGCGCCGCCAACGCGATCGGCGCGAAGCACGCGAGGAAGATCACGACCAGCTTCGCCGTTTCATCGATGCCGAACCAGATCACGACGAGCGGCAGGTACGCGAGCGGCGGCAGCGGCCGGTAGAACTCCAGCAGCGGATCGAGCACGCCGCGCGCGATGCGGCTCACGCCCATCAGGATGCCGGCCGGCACGCCGATCGCAGTTGCGAACACGAACGCGCCGAACACACGCGCGGCGCTCCACAACAAGTGCTCGGACAACGGCAACCCGCCCTGGATACGCCCGTGCCATGCATCGACGAACGCGGTCCACACCGCTTCCGGCGCGGGCAGGAACAGCGGCGGCAGCCACTGCAGATGCGTCGCGACCCACCACAGCACGGCCAGCGCCGCGACCGTCGCCGCGCTGAGCGCGGCCGTGTTCCCCTGCCCGGGCAACCGGTAGCGGTTCGACGAACGGACCGGACGCGCTGCGTCGCGTCGTTGCCTAGCGTGATCGTCCTGCCCGAACGGCGCGGTCGCGCGTTCGGCCGCCCAAGAATCCTGCGTGCTCATGTCGTCCTGCCTGTGCAAGGTACTGATCCGGCCGCGCCCGACGGACGCGCCGTGTCGCGCGAACTCGTGCATCACGCGGTCTCCGCGACCGCCTCGTCGCGATGCAGATACGCGATCAGCCGTTCGCGCCATTCGATGAATTCCGGCGACGACTTCACCGCGCGCGCATCCCGCGATTCGACGTAACGCCGTGCGAACGGCAGCTCGAAGGTTTCCGCGATGCGGCCGGGGCCCGGCGTCATCACGACGAGCCGCGTCGCGAGGAACAGCGCCTCCTCGACGTCGTGCGTGATGAAGAACACCGTCTTGCCGGTGCGCGCCCACACGTCGAGCACGAGCGCCTGCATCGTGCCGCGCGTCATCGCGTCGAGCGCGCCCATCGGCTCGTCCATCAGCAGCACCCGCGGGTCGCTTGCTAGCGCACGCGCGATGCCGACGCGCTGCTGCATCCCGCCCGACAGCTCGTACACGCGCGCATGCACATGACGCTCGAGACCGACGAGCGCGAGCATCTCGGTCGCGCGCGCTTCGCGTTCGGCCTTCGACACACGCGCGAAGCGCAACCCGAGCGCAACGTTGTCGAGCACATCGAGCCACGGCAGCAGCGCGTATTTCTGGAACACGACGCCGCGATCGGCGCCGGGGCCCGTGACCGGCACGCCGTCGACGCACACGTCGCCCGTCGTCGGCGCGACGAAGCCGGCCATGCAGTTCAGCAGCGTCGTCTTCCCGCACCCGGACGCGCCGAGCGCGACGACGAATTCACCGGAATCGATGCGCAGGTCGACGCGCGCGAGCGCCTGCGTCGTCGGCCGACCGCGCTCGCCCGGATAGGCGACCGATACCTGACGGACTTCCAGCGTGCTCATGATCGAAGGGCTCCGCGATGAGTGGCCTGACGTGCGTGCGGTGCCGCGCTCAGCGCGCGGCCTTCTGCACGAACTGCGGATCGACGCCGACCGAGTAGTCGGCGAGCACCGTCTGGATCGTGCCCTGCGTCTTCAGGAACGCGGCGGTGGCCGCGAGCGACTTCGCGGCGCCGGACTGCGCACCGCCGCCGAGCCACGTCGGCGACGCCTGCTCGGCCGGCGTCGGGAACGCGTAGAGCGCGAGGCTCGCCGGCACGTCCGGCGCGTTCGCGCCCGACACCTTCGCGACCGCCGCGACCTGCGGCGAGCCGACCTTCCACGCGGCGGTGTGCGCGCGGTAGTCGGCATCGGCGGCCGCCAGCACCTTCACGAAGCGCGCGACGAACTCGGGGTTCTCGCGCGCGAACTTGCGGCTCACGACGAAGCCGTCGAAGGTCGCCTTGCCGCTTTCCTTCGCGACCTGGCCCGACGTCGTCAGCACGGTGCCCGACTGCTTGACCTTCGCGAGCACCGGATCCCAGATGTAGGTCGCGTCGATGTCGCCGCGCGTCCACGCAGCGGCGACTTCGGGCGGACGCAGGTTGACGATCTTCACGTCGTTCGGGTTCACGCCGGCGGCCTGCAGCGCGACGAGCGTATGGAAGTGCGACGTCGACACGAACGGCACGCCGATCTTCTTGCCCTTCAGCGCGGCGACGCTGGTCACGCCCGAGCCGTTGCGCGCGACGAGCGCCTCGGCGTCGTTGATGTTGTCGAGCACCCAGAACAGCGAGATGTCGAGCCCCTGCGACAGGCCGGCCGCGATCGGGCTGGAGCCGGCCTCGCCGAGCTGCACGGAGCCCGACGCGAGCGCGCGGATCACGTCGGCGCCGCTGTCGAGCTTGCGGAACGTGACCTTGTAGCCGGTGGCCTTTTCGACTTCACCGCTTGCCTGCGCATAGCGCCACGGCACGACCATGTCCTGGTACGCGATCACGACCTCGCGCGAGTCGGCGTGCGCCGCGCCCAGCGCGGCAAAGGCGGTCAGCGCGACGACGGCGCGGCGGATGAAGCTGAAACGGGACATGCGGCTCTCCTTCGAATGCGGGCATTGCTGCGGGAGAGCCGACTTTACGAGCTTTGCGCGCGGCGGGAGCGAACTTATCCTGCGAAGCTATCGACGCTGTTTCGGCTTTGCTTTCCACGTTCGATTGGATCGCGCGTCCGGTCGGGTGACGATTGTCGTGCGGGGGCAGGCCATTGCCGCGTGTGCCCGGCACCGGTGAGTCGATACGAGATCGCAGCAAACGTTCTAGACGTTTGGATACTCCGCACATCCAGGGTGAAATCGACAAAAACCGTGAGGCCTGAAAGACATTCGGACTACCGCGTTTTTAGTACCTATCTGATTGCTGCGCCCGATGCCACCGTGATAATTCTTCATCTGTTGCGAAAACAGGTGAGGAGCATGAAACGTTACTTGCTTAAGGTGGGCGACAAGTCAACTACGGGCGGCATCGTCATCGAGGGGATAGACAGTTGCATGCATCACGGCACGGCGCTGACTTTTGTTGGCGCTCAAGTCGTTTGTAACGCGTGCCAATCCACGGGTGTCATCGCGGCTCAAGGCCCTCGTTGGCCCGATCACATGATGGGCAAAGAACAAGCTCTTGATGGCGACTTGTGCCTTTGCAAATGTCATCCTCCTCCGGTGATGATCGCCTCCCAAACCGATAGCTTTCATAGCTTCGAGTCTCACAACCTCGCCGAGATGGGATACGGACCTTCCGGGCAATCTCTGACGGAAGAGTACCGAGGCAACTGCGATGAGCGCGTGCGCGTGCTCGACGGCAATAATCAACCTGTTTGCAGTTCGCCCTATCACATTCGCACGTCAGCAGGCGCGATCTACAAGGGGCTGACCGATTCCCAAGGTTACTGTCCTCGTGTCTACACGAAGGATGAGTCTAAGCTGGACATCGCAGTAGGTCTGCAAGCTCTGGAGCGGTGGGATCAATGAGCAACTTCGTGTATCGAACAACGACAAACACTACCGCTGACTCCAAGTATGATGTCCTCGGGCATCACATGCCTGCTCGCATTTTCTTCTTTGTTACAGTCGAAGAAGTCGGCAAGGATGGCATGCTGGTCCGTCGCACGTACAGCACGATCAACGATCCATATCTCAAACAACTTGAACTCTCACCCCTTGGTGAGATGCGCGAGGTCTATCCAGAAAAATATGGTCTGTGGAGCAAGGGCGGTCCCACAGCACCAGGAAGTGTTGTGGAGCACGTGCTGGAATACGAGAAGCTGACTTCTTATGCCTCTGCCAGCAGCATCTATCCTCAAGGCACGGGGAGAATGGCAGGCAAGGCAGTGTATGTCGACATCGCCAAGGCCAAGCGAGCAGGTGCGAAGCTCGTCGCAACCGATGAGATTGTTCAGGCCATCGATGAGTATGCTGCCAAGGCCCGCTCAAAGGACAGACGATGGGCGGAACATATCAAGCAAAAAGTCTTGACCATGGATAAGGAGGTTCTGGTTCAGCCACGGCCAATGGTGCCCGGTGAAGGCGTGTTCTCACAGCGTGGCTTGGCTATCAGCCTCGGCATCGTCAAATACGCTCGTGTTGTGCGGGTTGTCGGCCTCGCTTTTACCGGCTATGACCTCTCGGTTGCATCCAACGAATCCATTCGTCTAAAGTCCATTCGTCCTCTGGAAAAGGAAGTCATTCGCCAGGCCGGGGGATGGGCAGGGAGTTGGGCAGGCGCCGTTGCTGGAGCCAGGGTAGGAGCTACAGCGGGTGCGATGGTCGGTATTGAACTCGGGCCTGGTGCCGTAATAACCGGGGCCATTGGCGGCATCCTCTTTGGCGCTATCGGCTATTTCGGCGGCTCGATGATTGCCGATCAGATTCCAGATAAATGATGAGGGAGGAGATGTGTCTTTCTTCAAGCGCAAGGTTGAAGAGTTGCAAACGAAACGTGCGGAACGGGAAAGTCTGAAGAGCCTGGAAGACGCCTTTGGAAAGTCGCTCGGTGAATTGCAAACCATTTTCGGTTCCGGTGCGCTCGATCCAGAACAGCAGAAACTTCCTGCCTATCCCAAGCCGATATATCAAGGCGATGCAGGTATCAATGCTTTTGGGCTGGTCCATCACGTTCAGCCTTGCGAGTTTCCGGCTTTTCTCAATCTCGTGCGGCAAGGCAGGGACGAGATCACCTATTTTCACTTCATCCGCGAAGTCAACACGCATTCGCTGAGTACCATCATTTCCCCCACATGGAGATTTGCAGAGCGAGTCGTGCGCTTGCTCTCCAACGATGTTGAACTGATTGCAAAGCTCTCGGAGCAGGGCTTCCAGCCCACCCCGCCGTGGATCACGTTGTATGAGTTCGGACCGGTTCTGCATATCAGTCAGGGCGATCCTCACTACTGGCTGAACCATGTATGGGACTCGTTCTGGGAAAGCCTGAGCCTGGATGAACAGACGAGATTTCTGGAAGAAGGCAGGAAAGAGACTAGCGCTTATATCTCGGCCGAGGATTGGGAACTGTGGGTCGAGAGTATCAGAATGCGCGATGTCCGGTTTCGCAAGCTTGACGACTAAAAGCCCGCTTCCGGTAGTGGGCCGATGCGACGTGATGGCAGCGTGCTTATCCAAGCTAGTCTCTGCAGCTATGGCTGATTCACGAGGATCGATGACAGACGCGACACTTGCCATGACGGAGGGTGAAGGCGAAATGACGGAAGATCGACCGGATGCCGACTGCCGGTGGGAACGCTAGCGAACTCACGCTGCGCTGGAAGCCGATGCCTCGCTTCGTCAGGATAGGGAGACAGAGAAATGCATAAAAAAACCCGCGAAGCGGGTCTTTTTATGTGTTGAGCGCCAGCGAGCGGTCAAACCACCCCCGCCCCATGCGCCTGCAGATCGGCGTGATAGCTCGACCGCACCATCGCGCCGACGGCCGCGTGCGTGAAGCCCATCTTGTACGCCTCTTCCTCGTACATCTTGAACGTGTCCGGATGCACGTACGCACGCACCGGCAAGTGGTGCTCCGACGGCTGCAGGTACTGGCCGATCGTCAGCATGTCGACGTCGTGCGCGCGCAGGTCGCGCATCACCTGCAGGATTTCCTCTTCGGTTTCGCCGAGGCCGACCATCAGGCCCGACTTCGTCGCGACGTCCGGATGCAGCGCCTTGAAGTCCTTCAAGAGCTTCAGCGAATGCGCGTAGTCCGAACCCGGGCGCGCTTCCTTGTACAGGCGCGGCACCGTTTCGAGGTTGTGGTTCATCACGTCGGGCGGCGCGGCGTTCAGGATCGAGATCGCGCGGTCGAGACGGCCGCGGAAGTCCGGCGTCAGAATCTCGATGCGCGTCTCCGGCGACTGCTCGCGCACTTCGCGGATGCACTCGACGAAGTGGGCGGCACCGCCGTCGCGCAGGTCGTCGCGGTCGACGCTCGTGATCACCACGTACTTCAGCTTGAGTGCTGCGATCGTGCGCGCGAGGTTCTTCGGTTCGTCCGCGTCGAGCGGATCGGGACGGCCGTGGCCGACGTCGCAGAACGGGCAGCGGCGCGTGCACTTGTCGCCCATGATCATGAACGTCGCGGTGCCCTTGCCGAAGCATTCGCCGATGTTCGGGCAGCTCGCTTCCTCGCACACGGTGTGCAGGTTGTGCTCGCGCAGGATCGTCTTGATCTCGTTGAAGCGCGAGCTGCCGGTGGCCGCCTTCACGCGGATCCACTCCGGCTTCTTCAGCTTCTCGATCGGAATGACCTTGATCGGGATGCGCGCCGTCTTCGCCTGCGCCTTCTGCTTGGCGGTCGGATCGTAGGCAGCGGTCGCGGCCGAATCGGCCGGTGCGGGAGAAGCGGTAACGTCAGTCATTCGAATGTTCCAGTGCCTGCGGCTTGTCGGCGGCCGCGGATGCGCCATCGAGGTTGGCAATCAGACGCCCCACCAGCGTGTGGGCGACGTCGTTCCAGTCGGCGGCAACCTCGAGGCTCGCCATGTCGACGGTTTCCAGTCCGGCATAGCCGCACGGGTTGATCGCAAGAAACGGGCGCAGATCCATCTTCACGTTCAGGCTCAGCCCGTGATAGCTGCAGCCGTTGCGGATCTTCAGGCCGAGGGCCGCGATTTTCGCGCCTTCGTGCACGCCGGACGCCACGTAGATCCCGGGCGCGCCCGCCTTGCGGACCGAAGCGAGATTATACGCCGCGAGGGTTTCGATCACGGCCTCCTCGATCTTCGTCACGAGCGTGCGCACCATCAGCTTGCGCCGGCGCAGGTCCAGCAGCAGGTAGACGACGATCTGGCCGGGGCCGTGGTAAGTGATCTGTCCGCCGCGGTCGACCTTCACGAGCGGAACGCCGCTGTCGGCCACCAGCAGGTGGGCCGGGTCGCCGGCCTGGCCGAGCGTATAGACGGGAGGATGCTCGACGACCCAGATTTCGTCGCCGGTGTCGGCCGTGCGCGAATCGGTGAACGCGCGCATCGCGTCGAAGCTCGTCTGGTAAGCCTCGCTGCCTCGCCAGCGCACGGTGACCGGCACGACGGGCTCGACCGGGGACCCGGCGGGCGATGCGGAAACAGCGACAGGCGTGGACACGATGGCAACCGGCGAGACGGACAATGGGCGGTAGTTTACCGAAAACCCATGGGTCTCGCCGGATGTGGAAAAGGGACGGATGCCGGGCATCCGTCGGAGGAAAACCGCGTCAGACGGTGCGCCAGCCGTCATGGAGCAGCGCATTCACGCGGTTGCGCAGCCGTGCCAGCACACCGCGCGCGACTTCACCGGCCGGCCGCGATACCGAGAACGCGACGTGCGCGCCCTGCCCGCTTTCCGCGCTGAGCCACAGGCGCTCGCCGCGGCGCAGCCGGAGGGTCTCGCCGTCGACCAGGAAGTAGTCTTCGACGTCGTTGCTGCGCGTCGCCCACACCGGTCCGCAATGCACCGTCAGCCGCGTGCTGCGTTGCACCCTCATCGGCACGGTTTCGCCCGCGGGGATTTCGAAGGTGATGCTTGAAGAGATTTCTTGCATGATCGACTCCGCCAAAAGTTGCTCCGATGGCTACAATCGTAGTCACCCCAAGGCGCCCGACCAAACGACCAATTTTCACGTCGATGTGAGGAAAATTAGCAAATGGACCTCCGCCAGCTGCCTGCGCTGAATGCGATTCGCGCGTTCGAAGCCGCGGCCCGTCACGAGAACTTCTCCCGCGCCGCCGACGAGCTGTACGTCACGCACGGCGCGGTCAGCCACCGGGTGCGCGCGCTCGAGGAGGAACTCGGCGTGCAGCTGTTCACGCGCAACGGCAAGCGGCTGTGCCTGACCGACGCCGGGATGCGCTACGCGCAGCAGGTGCGCACCGCGCTGATGGTGATCGCCGACGCGACGCGCGAGGTGCGTGCAAGCGACCGCGGACGGCGGCTGGTGGTGTCGATGCTGTCGTCGTTCGCCGCGCGCTTCATCACGCCGCGCATCGGCACGTTCATCGAGCGGCATCCGGAAATCGACGTCGAGCTGCAGTCGACCAACACGCTCACCGATTTCGCGCGCGACGACGTCGATCTCGCGATCCGCTTCGGTTCCGGCAGCTATCCTGGGCTGCATGTCGAGCCGCTGTTCGAGGAGGTGTTCTTTCCGGCGTGCGCGCCGACGCTGAACGGCGGCAAGCTGCCGCAGACGCCCGCCGATCTCGCGCACTACAACCTGCTGCGCTCGGACGACGAGCTGTGGCGGCCGTGGTTCGACGCGGCCGGGCTCGATACGCTGACCGAGCCGAAACGGGGGATTCTGTACCAGGATTCGTCGAACCTGCTGCTGGCCGCGATCGACGGCCAGGGCATCGCGCTGGTGCGGCGCTCGCTCGCAGTGCACGACCTGCTGGACGGCCGGCTCGTGCGCCTGTTCGACATCGACGGGCAAAGCCCGTGGCATTATTTTTTCGTGTGTCCGCCGCCGCTCGTGAACACGCCGCGCGTGCAGGCGTTCAGGACCTGGCTGCTGCAGGAAGTCGCCGACTACAAGCGGCTGTGCGACGAACTGGACGCGCGCCGCGCGGCGGGGAAGACCCCCGCTGAGTGCGCGCAGGAAGGAGGATGGAAAGCAGTTACAGCACGACCTTGACCATCGGATGGCCGGTCAGTGCGCGGTAGATGTCGTCGAGTTGTGCCTGGCTGGTCGCGCGCACGGTGATCGTGAGGCCGGTGTAGTTGCCGCCGCTCGATGCGCGCTCTTCGATCTTCTCGACGTCGATCTCGTTGTCGTGAACGGCCACGACCTTGAAGATCGTGTCCTTGAACTCCGGGTGCGCCTTGCCCATGATCTTGATCGGGAAATCGCACGGAAACTCCAGCAGCGACTCCTTCCGTGCATCGATCGCGCCGGTGACTTCGACGGTTTTGGTCGGTTCGCTCATCACTTTCTCCGGGTTAGGTCAAACTGTTCAAACTCGCGTGCCTTCGCACGCTGGTACGCGTCGTACAACGCCGCGAACACGGGGCCCGGCTTGCCGCCCTGCACGGGCAGGTCGTCGAGCGACGTGACGGGCAAGATTTCCTTCGTGGCCGACGTGATCATGATCTCGTCCGCCGTGCGCAGTTCGACCTCGCTGATCTCGCGCGCGGTGAACGGAATCCCGCATTCGTCGGCCAGCTGCTCGACCAGCGCGTAGCGGATCCCTTCGAGGATCCTGTTGCTGCGCGGCGGCGCGAACAGTTCGCCGTTCTTCACGACCCACACGTTCGACGAAGACCCTTCGGTCACGTTGTCGTCGCGCAGCTGGATCGTCTCGAACGCGTCGCGTTCGGCCGCATGCTGCGCCATCAACACGTTGCCGAGCAGCGAAATCGACTTGATGTCGCAATGCAGCCAGCGGCGATCCTCGGCCGTCACGCAGCGCACGCCCACCGCGCGCTCCTCTGCCGACGGCAGGCGCAGCGGGCTCGTCATCGCGAACACCGTCGGCACCGCGTTCGCCGGAAACGCGTGGCCGCGCTTCGCGACGCCGCGCGTTACCTGCAGGTAGACGAGCGCGTTGGCGTCGACGAGGCCTTCCGCATTCGCGGCGAGCACACGCTCGATCAGCGCGCGCCAGCCGGCGGCGTCGTGCGGATTGGCGATGCCGATCTTCTTCAGGCTGCGCGCGAGCCGCTCCAGATGCTGTTCGATCCGGAACGGCACGTGCGCGCCGTCGTGCGCATAAACGGGGACAACTTCATACACGCCATCGCCGAAGATGAACCCGCGGTCGAGCACCGGCACCCGGGCTTCCGACAGCGGTACCAGTTCCTCCTGCGATGACACGCTGAGGTAGACGATCGGTTCGAATTCGGCTTGGCTCATGGCTATACCAGATGGGGATGAAGTCGTGAAAACAAAGGCCCGTCGCGCTTACTTCTTCTTGCTGAACATCAGCAAGATCGAGTCCCAGATACGTCCGAAGATACCCGCTTCCGGCACCGCCTGCAGCGCGACGACCGGGAACTCCGACAGCGTCTTGCCGTCGGCGACGAGCTTCACGGTGCCGACCTGCTGGCCTTCCGCGAGCGGCGCGATCAGCGGCGCGTTGACGTCGACTTCCGGCTTGACCTTGTCGCCCAGGCCGCGCGGCACGGTCACCCACTGGTCGCTCTTCACGCCGACCTGCACGGTGTTCTCCTTGCCCTTGTAGACGCGCGGCGTCGACATCGCCTGGCCGGCCTTGAACAGGCGCACCGCGTCGAACGCGCTGTAGCCGTAGTTCAGCATCTTCATGCTGTCCTGCGTGCGGTCGCTTTCCTTCTGCTCGCCCATCATCACCGACACGAGGCGGCGCTGGCCGTCGACACCCGGGATCGCGCGCTTGGCCGACGCGATCAGGCAGAAGCCGGCTGCCTGCGTATGGCCCGTCTTCAGGCCGTCGACCGTCGGATCCAGCCACAGCAGCCGGTTGCGGTTGCCCTGGCGGATGTTGTTGTACTTGAATTCCTTCTCCGAGAAGATGCCGTAGTACTGCGGAAAATCGCGGATCAGGTGCGCGGAGAGCTTCGCGAGATCGCCGGCCGTCGTGTAGTGGTTCGGGTCGGGCATGCCGTTCACATCGGCGAAGTGCGTGCCCTTCATGCCGAGGCGCGCGGCCTCGGCGTTCATCAGCGTGACGAACTGCCCTTCGCTGCCGCCGACCAGTTCGGCCAGCGCGATCGCGGCGTCGTTGCCCGACTGGATGATCATCCCGTACACGAGGTCGTGCACCGACACCGGCTTGCTCGCCTCGATGAACATGCGCGACTCGTCGCGGCCGACGCGGCGCACCGCCTCGCTCGGCGTGACGATCTGCTCCATCGAGATCTTCTTCTTGTCGAGCGCCTCGAACACCAGGTAGGCCGTCATCAGCTTCGTCAGCGACGCGGGCTCGACGCGTTCGTCCGCGTTGCCCGATGCGAGCACCGTGTTGCTCGTCGCATCGACGAGCACCCACGAGCGTGCGTTCACGCCCGGCGGCGGCACCGCGCCCGGCATGAAGGTCGCGGGCGCGCCGGTGAACTGCTCGGCGGCGGCGGCCGGCGCCGCATGCGCGGCCTTGGCCTTGGCGGCCGGCTTCGCTTCGGCGACGACGATCGTCGACGCGAGCGCGACGGGCAGCATCACGCCCAGCGCGACGTTGCGCGCGGCGGTGCCGAAGGCGATGGAAGAAGCGAGGGACTTGAGGCCTTGGGGAGACAGACGCATGATCGATTCAGGCAGGTGGCAGAAAGTGCGGCGCGAAACGCGCAGGGGTTGAACGGCAAGGCGGCGGGCGTTCCGGCGTTCGTCCGATTGCGTCGGACGGCGCGAAACGCGCCGGTTGGACTCGTGCGGACGCGTTCGGTTCGCGGCCGTCGCGAGCGGGCGGACAGGCGGCGAAGCGAGCGGCGCATGGGCCCAGCCGGGCCGCGGGCGACGCGAAAGCGGCCATTATACGTGGGCGCGAATGGCGTTTTCGCGAACCATGCACGCGCTGGCCGCACATCGTCTTCGAGAGGACAGCGCGGCTTCGTCGCGGAGAAGCGTGGTCGAAGCCGCGCGAAAGGCGTGCGCCATGGCCGTGCAAGTGAGGTTGCGCCGCGCCGGAGCGCGTACCTGCGACCGAGTTCGACGCGGTGCTGCTCGATGCGGCGCGATGTCGCGCGTGCGGCGACATCGCGGTGGCGCGGCAGCAGCGCCGCGCGCGGGGGCTCAGCGCATCAACGCCACGCGTCGACGATGATGCGCTTGAGCACGTGCAGCTTGCGATGGAAGAAATGCTCGGCGCCGGGGATCACCACGACCGGCAGTTCCTGCGGCCGCGCCCAGTCGTACACCGAGCCGATCGGCACCGTGTCGTCGGTTTCGCCGTGGATCACGAGCGTGTTCTCGGGCACCTCGGCCACTTGCCAGCGGCTCGCGGCCGTGCCGACGAACACGATCCGCTCGATCGCCTCGCCCGCGTCGCGCAGCCGCTTCGCGACATGCGACAGCACGAAGGTGCCGAACGAGAAGCCCGCGAGCACGAGCGGCAGGTCCGCATAGGCCGGCTGCGCGCGCATGTGCGCAAGCACCGCGAGCAGGTCGTCGGCCTCGCCGAGGCCGTTGTCGTGCACGCCTTCGGTCGCGCCGACGCCGCGGAAGTTGGAGCGGTACACCACGTAGTTGAGCTGGACCAGCGTACGCGCGAGCGTTTGCGCGACCTTGTTGTCCATCGTGCCGCCGAACAGCGGATGCGGGTGCGCGACGAGCGCGATCCCGCGCGGCGCGGCGCTGCCTTCGCGCACGGCGTCCGGCAGGTCGACCGCGATTTCGATCTGCCCGACCGGGCCGGCGATCAGCGACTTCTGCGTATTGACGTTCATTCGGCCGGCCCGCTCAGATCTTCAGGCGGTCGACGACCTTGCCGTCGCGCAGGTGCGATTCGACGATCTCGTCGATGTCGGCCTGGTCGACGTACGTGTACCACGTGCCTTCCGGATACACGACCATCACCGGCCCTTCCTCGCAGCGGTCGAGGCAGCCGGCCTTGTTGATGCGGACCTTGCCGGGCCCCGCGAGGCCGAGTTCCTTCACGCGCTTTTTCGCGTATTCCTGCATGGTCTGCGCATCGCATTGCGCGCAGCTCGGACGCTCGGCGCCCGGGTCGCGCTGGTTCAGGCAGAAGAAGACGTGGTGCTGGTAGTAGGAATCCATGATGGTGACGAGCGGCCCGGCGCGGCGCCGGGCGGAAAGAGGGGCGATTGCCGTTGCGCGGCAACGGATGTGCGGACGATTATAACGACCGGCGCGCGCCGCTGCCCGCGGCTGCCCGCCCTCCGCCCGCGAACGCGCCGTGGCCGGCACGCCGTGCGCTGCCACGTTGCCCAGCTGTTTCCGCGGTTCGCGTCAGCGCCGCAGCGCGGCCGGCAGCCACGCGTGCTCGACGCGCTGGCCGAGCCAGATCAGCGCCGCGTAGGGCCAGATCCACGCGAGCCAGCGCGCGAGGCTGTTGAAGTGCACGTAGCGGCCCTGCCGCCAGCCCGACAGCGTGAAGTCGAAGAACGGGTTGACGGGCAACAGGTTGACGAGCGCCACGCCGGCCAGCAGCGCGACGGCCGCAAGCAACGCGCGCCAGGCGGCCGGCACGCGCAACGCGATCAGCGCCGCCGCGAAGCCGAGCTCGATGCCGAGCCGCGCGCCCGGCGTCGCCCACACGACGACGAGGCCGGTGCTCGACTGCATGAACGTCGCGGCCGCCTTCAGCGCGAGCGTCGCGGTGACGAATGCGATCAGCAGCCGCACGCGCGGCGCGCCGGCCCGCATCGCGAGCGACGCGATCGCCAGCGCGGCGAACAGCATCAGCGCGCCGAGCGCGGCTTCCCATGCGGAGTCGGACAGCCAGCCGTCGACGCGCTCCGGCCATTCGCTGACGCGCCACGCGGCCGGCAGCCAGGCGAGCAGCGCGTCCTGCATCGAGCCGTCGGCACGCTCCCACAGCGCGGCCGGCCAGTCGCCGATGCCGAACAGGAACGGCGACGGAAACAGGACCGCGAACGGCCACAGCCCGGCGAGCAGCAGCGGCGTCGCGCCGTCGGTCTCGAACCACGCGAAGCGCAGCCGGCGCAGCGCGCCGCGATCGAGCAGCGCGCCGGTGGCCGGTGCCGCGAGCGCGGCGCCGAGCAGCGCACCCAGCGCGTTGGCCGCAAGGTCGAGATTGGACGCGACGCGCGTCGGCAGGTAGGTCTGCAGCGCCTCCATCGATCCCGACAGCAGCACGCCGAGGCCGCACACGATCAGCGTCGCGGCCACGCCGCGCTGGCGCGGATGCAGCGCGAGCACGCCGAGCACACCGAACGGCATATAGCCGAGCACGTTGGTGACCACATCGAACGCGGTCACATAGCGCTGCATCGGCGCGAACAGGTAGTCGAACGGCCCGATGCCGAGCGACACCCATCCCTGGAACGGGTACAGCGACGCATAGACGACGAGCGCCGCGTATGCGGCGAATGCCTGCCGCGCCAGCGCCGACGCGCGCGGCGTGCCCGGCGCGCTCATCGCGGCTGCGCTTGCTGCATCACGGATTGCCCGCGTACGCCTGCACGCCGACCCACGCGGCGATCTGCGACACGAGCTCGTCGCTCGCGGCCGCGAGCGCGCGCGCGCCGCCGGCCGCATCGGGCGTGCTCGACGGCGCGCGCGCGACGAACGTGCGCTGGCCGAGCACCTTGCCGCCCTGCACCAACGTCGCGCGCGCGGTCACCGCGCCGTGGCTCTGCGACTGCCCGTCGAACACCTGCTCGAATTCGTTCAGGTCGACCTTCAACGTCGGTGCGCTCACGCCGTCGGAGCCTTCGAGCACCGTGCCGCGCGACGACAGCGCGCCGCGCAGCCGCTGCGTGAGCAGTTGCGCGGGCGGCGCGGTCCAGCGGCTGTCGCGGTAGACGGCCATGCGCTGCGCATCCGCATACGCGAGGCGGTAGACGAACTTGTCGGTGCCGAGCGCGTCGGGCGCGCCGACGTCGAGCACCTTCAGCGCGGGGGCAGTGCCGGCCGTCACGACCGGCGCGGCCGGCCCGAGGTCGTAGCGGATGTTCGACAGCGCCGCGCTGTTGTCGGCGCAGCCGGCGGCGATCACGAGCGTCAGCAGCGCGAGCGCGGTCGCGGCCGGACGCAGCGCGCGATCGAGGATTCCTGGCATGGCATGTTCCTGCATGATGTTTCCGGTTTCGATGGCGTGATGGCCCGGTCTCGTTCCGGGCCGGTCGATCGACGGGCTGGCGATCGGCTTCATTTCCCGGCCGTCGCGCCCGCGCCGGGCCAGACGAAGCCCGCTTCGCCGGGGCCGGGCGCGGCGCCCGGCGAACCGAACAACAGACTGCTCGGGTTGCGGCCGAGTTCACCGGCGACGTCCTTCAATTGCCGCGAAGCGTCGCCGACGTTGCCGACCAGCGCATTGAAACGCGGCAGCGTATCGTACTGGACCCTTGCGTTCAGGTCGTTCAGCGCGACGCCGACCTGCTCCGCGGCCGTGCCGGCCTTGTTCAGGTTCGCCACCAGCGGCCCGTTCGGCTGCAGCAGCGTGTTCGCCGACGCCATCGCGCGGTCGACCTGGCGCATCGTCTCCGGCAGCGCGGCCACCGCCGGCGCGAGCTGCTTCGACAGCGTCGCCGCGCCGTCGGCCGCGTGCTGCAGGCTTTCGGCCGTCGCGCGCAGCTGCTCGCGCATCTCCGGCGACATCACCGCGTTCGCGCTTGACGCCGCCTGCTCGAGCTCCCGCAGCAGCACGTCGCCGCGCTCCTGGAGCTGGTCGAACAGGCTCGGGCGCATCGGGATCTGCGCGATCGCCTTCGGCGACGACGGCAGCGGCGCCAGGTCGCGCCCGGTATCCTCGAGCTGCACGAACGCGATGCCCGTCACGCCCTGGAAGCCCAGGCTGCCGTAGGTCGACTGCGTGATCGGCGCGTCGTGGTCGACCAGGATCCGGATCCGGATCTGCCCCGGATGCGTGCGGTCGAAGCCGATCGACTGCACCTTGCCGACGTCGAGCCCGCGAAAGCGCACGGCCGCATCGGGGAACAGGCCCGTCACGTTGGTGCGCGCGAGCAGGTCGTACGGCACGCGCACGGTGCGATCGACGTTGAACCAGAACACGGTGCCCGCGATCGCGAGCGTCAGCGCGATCGTGAACAGGCCGGCCCAGAACGCATGTGATTTGTTTTCCATTCGCGGGTTCCTTGCTTCTTGCCTGGCTTACAACTCGACGCTCGGCAGCGCCGGTTCGAGGGCCGCCTTCGGCAGCTTCGCGCGCCGCTCGGGCGGCAGCGCCTGCAGCGCGCGGCGCCCGCGCAGCCCCAGGAAATATTCGTGGATGAACGGATGGTCGACGTTCGCGGCCTCCTCGACGGGCGCGGCGACCAGCACCTTGCGGTCGGCCAGCACCGCGACGCGCGTCGACAGCGCGACCATCGTGTCGAGGTCGTGCGTCACCATCACGACCGTCAGCCCGAGCGTGCGGTGCAGCGTCCCGATCAGCTCGACGAACTCGTCGGACGCCTGCGGGTCGAGGCCGGCGGTCGGCTCGTCGAGGAACAGCAGCTCGGGCTCGAGCGCGATCGCGCGTGCGATGCCGACCCGCTTCACCATCCCGCCCGACAGCGCGGCCGGCATCTTCGACGCGTGCTTGCACGGCAGGCCGACCATCTCGAGCTTCAGCATCACGATATCGTGCAGCAGGTCGGGCGGCACGCGGCCGAGCTCGCGCAGCGGCTGCGCGACGTTGTCGAACACCGTCATCGACGAGAACAGCGCGCCCTGCTGGAACAGCATCCCCGAGCGCGTGCGCATCATCCGCGCGGTCGCGGCGTCGATCTTCGACGTGTCCTCGCCGAACACCTTGATCGTGCCCGAGGTCGGCCGCTCGAGGCCGAGGATCTGCCGCACCAGCGTCGTCTTGCCCGAGCCCGAGCCGCCGACGATCGCCACGATCTCGCCGCGCCGCACGTCGAAATCGAGCTTCTGGTGAACGATGTTGCGCCCGTAGCGTTTCGTCAGGTTGCGCACCTCGATCACGAGCTCGTCGCCGGGCGCGGCGGCGGCCGGCGGCGTGCCGACCGAGCCGGCCTCGACTGCCGCGGCATGTGCGCTCGATTCGCTCGATTCGCTCGATTCGCTGGATCCGTTGGGTGCGTTGGATGCGCTCATCCGAGCCCCACGTTCTGGAACAGGATCGCGAACACCGCATCGGCGAGGATCACCACCGTGATCGACGTGACGACCGACGTGGTCGTGCCTTCGCCGAGGCTCTGCGAGTTCGCCTTGATGCGGAAACCGAAATGGCAGGCGACCAGTGCGATCAGCATGCCGAACACGATGCCCTTGCCGACGCCGATGTACAGGTTCGCGATCGGCACGACGCCCGGCAGCGAGCGCACGAAATAGTTGACGTCGATCCCGAGCACCAGCTTCGCGGCCAGCGCGCCGCCCGTCAGCGCGATGATGTTGGTCCACATCACGAGCAGCGGCATCGCGACGCCGAGCGCGAGCACGCGCGGCAGGATCAGCCGCAGCCCGTGCGGGATGCCCATCACGCGCATCGCGTCGAGCTCCTCGGTCACGCGCATCACGCCGATCTGCGCAGTGATCGCCGAGCCCGAACGGCCCGCGACGAGGATCGCCGACAGCACGGGCCCGAGCTCGCGGATCACCGACAGCCCGAGGATGTTCACGATGTAGCGGTTCGCGCCGAACGTCTGCAGCTGCTGCGCGGACAGGTAGCTGAGCACGATGCCGATCAGGAACGCGACCAGCGCGGTGATCGGCAGCGCCTGCGCGCCGGCGCTGTAGATGTTCGCCGAGGTTTCCGTCCACGGCATCGTCTTTGGACGGCGCAGCACCGACAACGCGTCGAGGACCACGCGGCCGAACATCGCGATGCCGCCCTGCAGATGTTCGCCGAACGCGAAGATCGCCTGGCCGAGGCGCGTGACGGGATCGAACCGCACGACACGCTCGGGCGCCTCGCGCTGGCTGTCGAGGCGTTCGATCCGCTCGAAGATCGTGCGCTGCGTCGCGCTCAGCTCGACGCCGGGCGGCAGCTTGCGGCCCCACACGCGCCACAGCGCCTGGCCGCCCACGTGATCGAGCCGCTCGATGCCGGACAGGTCCCATTCGCTCACGCGCCCGAGCGCGATGCCCGCGACGCGGCGCGCGACCGCACCGCGATTGCGCGCGAGCGCGAGCGCGGTCCACTGGCCGTACAGGCGCACCGTCTGACCCTGGCCGCCGGCGTCGACCGACAGGCCGGGAGGAGTCTCGAAGTCCAAGGGCGGGATGTTTGCAAATGGATGACAGCGGTCATTGTAGCGAACCGCCCGATGCCGCGACGTGAGGATTTCCGCCGGGGGCGCCCGGCTAGGGGCGCCCGGCTAGGGGCGCCGGCTAGGGGCGCCCGGCCAGGGCGCGCAGGCGCGGCGCACGGCCGATTGCCTGACGCTGCCTGGCGCGCGACCTTTCATTCTTCCGTCACGTTTCCTTTCGATACTCTCACGCGCCGCACATCAGGCCGTCGGCACCCGCGCCGCCATCCCGCCGCGCACCTCGCTCATAAAACAGAACACCGAACAGGACCATCGATGCGTCTCCCCACGCTTTCCCGCCGCCGCGCGGGCACCGCCGCAGCGCTCGCCAGCCTCGCCTTCGTCCTCGCCGGCTGCGGCGGCGACGACGTCACCGCACCGCCGTCGTCGCGGACGGACGCGCAGGCGCCCGCCGGCACGACCGCCACGCTCGCGCTGCTCGAAACGACCGACCTGCACACCAACGTGCTGTCGTACGACTATTTCAAGCTCGCCGCCGACAAGTCGCTCGGCTTCGAGCGTGTGTCGACGCTGATCGCGCAGGCACGCGCGCAGTACCCGAACACGCTGCTGCTCGACAACGGCGACACGATCCAGGGCACCGCGCTGTCGGACTACCAGGCGCTCGTGAAGCCGCTCGGCTGCGACCAGACGCTCGCGATCTACAAGGTGATGAACGCCGCGAAGTTCGACGGCGGCGGGATCGGCAACCACGAGTTCAACTACGGGCTGCCGTACCTGTCGCAGGTGACCGGCAACACATTCGACGTCGACGGGCTGCCGGCGCCCGCGCAGCAGAAGAGGTGCGCCGGCCCGAGCTTCCCGCAGGTGCTCGCGAACGTGATCAGCGCGAAGACCAACGCGCCGCTGTTCGCGCCGTACACGATCCTGACGCGCACGGTGACGGCCGTCACGCCCGACGGCAAGACGGTCAGCGCGCCGGTGAAGATCGGCATCATCGGCTTCACGCCGCCCGCGATCATGAGCTGGGACAAGCGCTGGCTCGACGGCAAGGTCTACACGACCGGCCTGAAGGAAGCGGCCGAGAAGTACGTTCCCGAGATGCGCGCGAAGGGCGCCGATCTCGTCGTCGCGATCTCGCACGGCGGCCTCGACAATTCCGCATACTCGCCGACGATGGAAAACGGCAGCTGGTGGCTGTCGAAGGTGCCGGGCATCGACGCAATGCTGATCGGCCACTCGCACCAGGTGTTCCCGGACGCGAACAGCACTGTCGCGCAGTTCAACCTGCCGGGCGTCGACAAGGCGAAGGGCACCGTCAACGGCGTGCCGACCGTGATGGCCAACTACTGGGGCAAGCATCTCGGCGTGATCAAGCTCGGCCTGAAGTTCGACGGCAACGCGTGGAACGTCGACAAGTCGCAAACGACCGTCGAAGCGCGGCCGATCCAGAACGCGGACAAGAGCTACGTGGCCGCCGATCCGTCGGTGTCCGCCGCGATCGCCGCCGAACACCAGGCGACGATCGACTACGTGAAGACGCCGATCGGCTCGACCGACTACCGGATGAACTCGTACTTCGCGGACGTCGGCGATCCGGGCGCGATCCAGATCGTCAACGAGGCGCAGGCCGACTACGTGAAGACCTACGTGCAGGCGAACCTGCCGCAATACGCGTCGCTGCCGGTGCTGTCGGTCAGCGCGCCGTTCAAGAGCGGCTTCGGCGGCGGCAGCGACTACACCGACGTCGCGCCGGGCGCGCTCGCGATCAACAACGCGGCCGACCTGTACCTGTATCCGAACACCGTGTACGCGGTGAAGGTGAGCGGCAGCGACGTGAAGAACTGGCTCGAGACGGCCGCGAAGCGCTTCAACACGATCGACCCCACCAAGGCGACCGTGCAGCCGCTCGTCAGCAGCTTCCCCGGCTACAACTTCGACATGTTCACGTCGGCGGATCTCGCGTACGAGATCGACGTCACGCAGCCGGTCGGCAGCCGGATCCGGAACCTCACGTACCAGGGCGCGCCGATCGACCCGAACGCGCAGTTCATCGTCGCGACCAACAACTACCGCGCGAGCGGCGGCGGCAACTTCCCCGGGCTCGACGGCAGCAAGACGATCTTCGCGTCGCCCGACGCGAACCGCGACGTGCTGATCGCGTTCATCAAGAAGCGCGGTGCGATCACGCGCGCGGCCGACGGCGCGCAACGCAGCTGGCGCTTCACGAAGCTCGCGAGCTCGGTCGCCCACGTGCAGTTCACGTCCGCGCCGAACCGCCTCGGCGACGCGGCGGCAGCCGGCCTGAGCCGCCTCACGCAGGTCGCGGCCGACGACGGCTCGGGCAAGAACCTCGCCATCTACGAGATCGACCTGACGCAATGACCATGAGACCCGCAATGCAACCGATCCGGACGATGCGGCCGGCCGAGGCCGGCTTCACCGCCGCCGCGCGGCGCTTGCTGCGTGCGAAACTCCCGCCCGCCGCGTTGCTCGCGGCGGCGGCTGTGACGGTCGCGGCCGTCGCCGCGGCGACCGGCTGGCGTGCCGCCGGCCCCGCGCCGAGCGCCGCGCAGCTCGACGAATGGCAGGCGATGGTCACGCAGGCTGTCGAGCCGCACGCGCTCGCGCAGTTGCGCACGCTTGCACGGCGCGGGTCGGGCGACGCGCAGGCGGCGCTCGGCATCGCGCTCGTCGACGCGCACGAGCCGGGGCTGCGCGACGAGGGCCGCGGCTGGCTCGAAACCGCCGCGCAGGTCGACGCGAATGCGCAAACGCCGGCCGCGCGACGCGCGCAGCTCGCCCTCGGAAAGGCACTGCTGCTCGGCAGCGGCGACATCCCGAAGGACTACGGGCGTGCGCGCACGCTGCTCGGCGAAGCGGCTGCGAGCGGCGATCCAGCCGCCGCGTACTACCTCGGGCTGATCTATCGCAGCGGCTACGGCACTGCCGCCGATCCCGTGCAGGCCGCGCACTGGTTCGAGCTCGCGTCGCGCGCGGACATCCCGGCTGCGGACTTCATGCTCGCGAACGCGTACCGCGAAGGCAGCGGCGTGCCGCGCGACGAGGCGCGCGCGCTCGCGCTGTATCGCCGGGCGGCGGAACACGAGCTGCCGGAAGCCGTGCAGACGCTCGCGATGGCGTATCGCAACGGCGAACTGGGGCTCAAGCCCGACGCGGACGAATTCCACGCGCAGTGGATCGAGACCGCGCATGCGTTGAAGCATCCGGTGGTTGCGCCGTGACGGCACTGCTCCGGCGCAAGCGCGGGGGGAGCCGGTAGAACGGCAGCCTGCGCCACGCGCCTGAGCCCGCAAGCGGCATCGATGCGCGGGTGCGGGCTGGCGCACCGGTCGCCGCGCAGCCATCCTGTCGATCCACGACGATCGATAGGCATGCGGCGATGCCTTAACATGCAGCCTCGCAGTCACAATAAAACCTGAGAGGACTTCATCATGTCGCATCGCCTGTCCGGCCTTCGCGCCGCCCTCGGCGCCGCCGTCGCCGCCGCCGTTCCGTTCGTCGCGCTCGCCGCGCCGCCCGCCCAGCCCGACATCTTCAACGCCGCGCTCTGCAAGCCGCCATTCACGTCGGATCTGATGGACTCGATCTACCAGAGCGCGAAGGCGGCCGATCCGAAACCGGACCAATCGATGCTCGGCGCCGCGGTCTATCGTCTGCCCGAGCCGATCCACCGGGACGGTTTCACGACGCAGCACGTCGTGTTCGTCGCGACCGGAATCGGCGTGCTCGTGCAGGGTGAAGTCGCCGGCGAGCTCGCCAAACGCTACCAGCTCACCCCCGAGAAGGGCCACCTGCTGGGCGCGTCGTCCGTCGGCTATTCCCGCCGCCTGAACGTCCGCGGTCCGGGCGGTGCGCTGATCCTCGTCTCGGCCCGTCAGGGCCCGGCCTTGAAAGGCAACACGCTGCTGGCCTGCGAAATGACGACCGAGGAAGACCTCAACGCGCTGGAACAGATGGACAAGCATTGACCGGCATGGCGGCGGCGCGGCTCGCGGGCGGACGGGCGGGCGGGCCGCCGTACCGCGCCCCGCCTGTCGTGCGCACGGCCCGGCGCCGGCCGCCGCCCCCTGTCGCTACAATAGGCGCCATGAACGCCCCCACCTCCTCCGACACGCCCGACTCCGGCGACGCGCACATCGCGCGCAACCGGCTCGAGGCGCACCTGGATGCCGCGCCGCGCGCGTGGCCGCTCGACATCGTCGCCGCTACCGGCTCGACCAACGCCGACGTCGCATCGCGCCTCAAGGCGCTGCCGCGCAACGCCGGCGCGCTGCCCGCACCGGTCGTGCGCGTCGCGTTCGAGCAGACGGCCGGCCGCGGCCGGCAAGGCCGCCCGTGGTTCGCGCAGCCCGGCAACGCGCTGCTGTGCTCGGTCGGCTGCATCGTGCCGCGCCCCGTCGACGCGCTCGGCGGCCTCAGCATCGCGATCGGCGTCGCGCTCGCCGAAGGGCTCGCCGCGCTGCCGCTCGACGCCCGCACGCGCGTCGCGCTCAAATGGCCGAACGACCTGCTGCTCACGGCCACCGACGACGGCACGTCGCACATCGTCGGCAAGCTCGCCGGGATCCTGATCGAGACCGTGTGGACCACCGCCGACGCAACCGCCGTCGTGATCGGCTTCGGCATCAACGTGCGCGGCGCGGAAGCCGTCGCCGCGCAGGTCGACGCACTGCGCGCGCGCGAAGCCTCGCTCGCGAGCGGGCTGCCGCCGGCCGCGCTGTCGGCCGCGTGCGCATCGGCGAACCTCACCGATACGCTCGCCGCGGCGCTGAACGCGCTCACACCGGCACTCGCGCAGTTCGGCACCGACGGCCTCGCGCCGTTCCTGCCGCGCTGGCACGCGCTACACGCGTATGCGGGACGCGAGGTCGTGCTGCTGGAACAGGGCGTCGAGCGCGTGCGCGGCATCGCGACGGGCATCGACGCGACCGGCCAGCTGCTGCTCGACACGCCCGACGGCGTGCAGGCGATCGCGGCCGGCGACGTATCGCTGCGCGAAGCGCAATGAGCGAACCGAATCTGCTCATCGACGCCGGCAACAGCCGGATCAAGTGGGCGCTCGCCGACGCGCAGCGCACGCTCGTCGATACGGGCGCATTCGGCCATACGCGCGACGGCGGCCCCGATCCCGACTGGTCTGCGCTGCCGCGTCCGCATCGCGCGTGGATCTCGAACGTCGCGGGCGCCGATGTGGCTGCACGGCTCGACGCGCTGCTCGACGCCCGCTGGCCGGGGCTGCCGCGCACGACGATCCGCTCGCGGCCCGCGCAATGCGGCGTGACGAACGGCTATACGACGCCCGACCAGCTCGGCAGCGATCGCTGGGCCGGCCTGATCGGCGCGCGCGCGGCGTTTCCGGGCGAACATCTGCTGATCGCGACGTTCGGCACGGCGACGACACTGGAAGCGCTGCGCGCGGACGGTCGTTTCACGGGCGGCCTGATCGCACCGGGCTGGGCGCTGATGATGCGCGCGCTCGGCACGCACACCGCGCAGTTGCCGACGCTCACCACCGACATTGCAAGCGGCCTGCTCGCGGGCGCGCAAGCCGAGCCGTTCCAGGTCGATACGCCGCGCTCGCTGTCGGCCGGCTGCCTGTACGCGCAGGCAGGGCTGATCGAACGCGCGTGGCGCGACCTCGCCGATGCGTGGCAGGCACCGGTGCGGCTCGTGCTGGCCGGCGGTGCGGCGGACGACGTCGCGCGCGCGCTGACGCTGCCGCATACGCGGCACGATGCGCTGATCCTGTCGGGGCTCGCGCTGATCGCCGCGGAAGCCGCGGCGCAGGATTGACGAAACACCGGCCGGCATCACGCCGGCCGCGTCGACGAATGCCCGGCTGCGGGCTGCGTCACGATGAGGATGGGAACAGGAGCGCTGCGGCTTGCGCCCATGCAATCAGCGGGCCGCACAGGTTGCGCACGATCGCCTGCTGTCACGAACCACGCTGGTCATGCGGCTGGCCCGGCTGGCCCGGCTGAACGGCTGAACGGCTGAACCACTGACGATTGAACGACTGAAGGTTGAACGACCGAACCACGACGAGGAGTGTCGACGATGCTGCGCTGGCTGATCGCTGTTCTCTTTCTCGCGAACCTGCTCGCATTCGTGGCCGTGCGCGGCGTGTTCGGGCCGCTGCCGGCGGCCGGCCCGCGCGAACCGGGCATGCTGTCGCGACAGGTGCAGCCCGATGCGCTGCACGCGATGCCGCTCGCGCACGCGGCCGATCAACCGGTGCTCGGCGGTCCGATCGCCGCGCCGGCCGTCGCGGCCGAGCCGCTCCCGGCATCGGCGCGTTGACGGCGCGGCACCCGTATCAGGACTGCTGCGCGCGCACCTTCTTCAGCAGCGCGGTGGTCGAGCGATCGTGCTCGAACGGAATCGCGAGCGCACGACCGCCCCAGCCGCGCACGATGGCCGATTCCGGCAGCGCGTCCATGTCGTAGTCGCCGCCCTTCACGAGAATGTCCGGACGGACGGCCTCGATCAGCGACACCGGCGTCTTTTCCTCGAACTTCACGACCCAGTCGACGCTTTCGAGCGCCGCGAGCAGCGCCATCCGGTCTTCCTCGCGGTTGATCGGACGGTCGTCGCCCTTGCCGAGCATGCGCACCGACGCATCGCTGTTCACGCCGACGATCAGGCATGCGCCGAGCGCCTTCGCATCGGCGAGATACGTGACGTGGCCACGGTGCAGGATGTCGAACACGCCGTTCGTGAACACGACGGGCGAAGGCAGCGACGCGCGCAGGGCAACCAGGGCGTCGCGGGTGATCAGCTTGCGTTCGAAGGTAGCAGACATGATGAATATCGGATGGCGTGAGCGGCGCGCGGTGCCCGTCGCGACGGTCGCGACGGAACTGGGCGGCACCAGATAAAAAGCCCGCCGGACGGCCAGGCGGGCTTCATGCTTGAAAACACTGCGGCGATCGCGGCCGGCGGCACTTCACGCCGGCTGCGACGCCGTCCGGCGTCAGGCCGGTTGCGCGGCCGACGACTGCCCGCCTTCGGACTGCAGGCGGCCGGTGACTTCCTTGCGGTAACGGTTCAGCTCCTGCGCGGTCGCGAACGTGCGCTCGAACAGGATCGACAGGTTGTGCAGGATCCGTTCGACGACCTTCTTTTCCCACTCGCCGTCGAAGCGGATCTGCTCGTCGAGCCAGCGTTCGAGCCACTCCGGATCCGGCAGGCGCGACTGCACGGTGTCGCGCGGGAACAGCGCCTGGTTCACGTGCAGGTTGGTCGGGTGCAGCGGCTTCTCGGTGCGGCGCGCCGACGCCATCAGCACGCCGATCTTCGCGAACGCCGCGCGCGCGACGTCGCCGCAGTTGTTCAGCGCCTTCTTCATGTAGCGCAGATACGCGCCGCCATGACGTGCTTCATCGCGCGAGATCGTTTCGTAGATGTGCTTGATGACCGGCTCGGTGTGCCAGTCGGCCGCGCAGCGATACCAGTGGTTCAGGCGGATCTCGCCGCAGAAGTGCAGCATCAGCGTTTCGAGCGGCGGCGCCGGATCGAACTGGAAGCGCACCGCGTGCAGCTCCTCTTCGGTCGGCACCATCTCCGGCCGGAAGCGGCGCAGGTATTCCATCAGCACGAGCGAATGCTTCTGCTCTTCGAAGAACCACACGCTCATGAATGCGGAAAAGTCGCTGTCGTGCTGGTTGTCGCGCAGGAACATTTCCGTCGCGGGCAGCGCCGACCATTCGGTGATCGCGTTCATCTTGATCGTCTTCGCCTGCTCGTCGGTAAGCAGTGAAGCGTCGAACTTGTCCCACGGAATGTCCTTCTCCATGTCCCAGCGGACAGCTTCGAGCGACCTGTAAAGTTCCGGATAAAGCATGGTGTTCATGATGGTCCCACCCCTGTTCTGCGCAATGCGACTTCTCTAAACGTGACTGTTGCCGCGTCGGCGCGCGAGCGCGCTTTTTGCAGCCAAGACTCTAATTTTACGCGGGAATCCGGCCCCCGGACGCAGATTCAGCGTCCGGCAGCCGGGCGGCCGCGTCGCCGCCTTGCGGCACGCCGCCGCCCGCTCCGCTCGAACGGAACCGACCGCGCGTGCCTGATGTGGGGGCCGGTGCAGGCCGGCTCGTTGGCGAGCCCGCCCCGACGCCACGCGGTTCCCGCTCGGGTTCCCGTGCGACCGCCGGTCCGGCGGACTGCTCGATATGGTGTATACGGCGGCGGCCATGATATCACGCGTGCATGACGGTTCCGAGACGCGCAGCCGGTCGCGCGCCGCCACGGTGCTGCGGCGATCGGTCGCAGGCAGCGTCGCAAAAATGCAACCGTTTTGTAAGCCGCGTCTGATTCGCGACGTCTCGAGGATCCTCTCGACCCGCGCGCCGCGGATTCGTATCAGACCCGTATTTCACCTGCCGCGCGATCGCCTTCCGGCGGCGTGCCGGCCCCCGGCGCGCTCCCGCCGTCGGCCCGTGCGATCCAGGCCGCGAGCGTGTCGCGCTGCGCGCGCCCGTCGCGGTAGCCGAGCTCGATCAGCTCGCGCGTGAACGCTTCCTCGAACAGCAGGTAGCTCGCGAACGACGCGCCGGCCGGCTGGCTGCCGCCGATCGCGCCGAGCAGCCCGCGCATCGTCGCCGGCATCTGCTTCAGGTGTTTCGCGGCGATCAGCTCGATGCGCTCGGACGGCGCGATCGCGAGCACGTCGACGTGCCGCCAGCCGCTGTCCACTTCGACCTGGTGCGGCAGGTGCTCGATCATCCGGTTGATGTGCTCGATGCGCTCGATGTCCGAGCCGATCGAGTCGAGAAACACGCTCGCCAGCACCTGCTGGCCGATCTGCGCGGGCGTCGGGTACCCGCGCACGAGGCCCGAGCCGTTCGCGGCGGGAATCTCGGGCCGCGGATCGGCCGCGCCGATCACGATGATCCCGTGCGCGCCGAAGTGGATCGCCGGCGACAGCGGCGCGACCTGCCGGATCGAGCCGTCGCCGAAGTATTCGATCTGGCCGTCGAGCACCAGCGGCACGGCCGGGAACACGAACGGAATGGCCGACGACGCTAGCAGGTGCGACGCCGACAGGTCGACGAGCCGCGCGGTGCGCTGCGCACGCCGCCATGCCTGGATCGGCTCGGCGGCCTGGTAGAAGGTCAGGTGGCGGCCGCTCGAATAACTGAGCGCCGTGATCGACAGCGCATGCAGCAGGCGGCTCTCGAGCATCTGCTCGATCCGGTGGAAGCTCAGCTCGCGCTGCAACAGGTGCGCGAGCGGCGCGTTGTCGAGCAGCCCGCGCGGCGAGCGGCGCGCCGCCCAGCCGAAGGCCATCGTCGCGAGCCAGCGTGCGCCGGCCGCCGCGATGCCGAGCCAGTCGGTGCGATACACGTATTCCGCGCGCAGCGGCTCCCAGAATTCGAGCAGCCGGCGCACGCCGTGCGAGAAATCGTCCGCATGGCTCGCGATCGCCGTCGCATTGATCGCACCGGCCGACGAGCCGCAGATCACCGAGAACGGCAGCGTATGCCGGTGCGGATCAGCCTCGCGCGCGATCTCGGCCAGCGCCTTCAGCACGCCGACCTGGTAGGCGGCGCGTGCGCCGCCCCCCATCAGAACGAGCGCGAGCCGCATGATCGACCTGCTATCCGGTTCGCGTCACGTCGAACGCTTCGGCGGACGCGTTGCGGGCGACGACGCGGCAGCCGCGCGCGCCGCGGCCGAGCCGGTCGGCTTCGCACGCTTCGCAGCCGGCTTGCGGGGCGCGGCGGCGGCATCGGGTGCGCGCGATTCCGCCCGTGCCGCAGGCGCGGGTGGCTCGGCCGACGCATCGCCCGGCGCCGCGGGCTGCTCGCCCGGCTGCGCGACCGCGAGGCTCGCGAGCTGGTTGAACTGCGCCTGCAGCAGGTTCCACCAGCCGGCCGGGTCGAACGCCTGCTGCGCATCGCCGGCCGGCGGTGCCTCTGCAGCAGCGGCTGCCGCCGCATCCGGTGCCGGCCGCGCATCGGCGCGCGGCGCGGAAGCCGCCTGCGCGGCCGCGAGCGCCGCTTCTTCGGCCGCCGACATCGAGCTCTGCGCGAACGCACCGAACGCGCGCAGCGTCGCGAGCGTCGCACGCTGCACCTCGAGCGCCTGGATCGCGGACTGCAGCATTCCGAGATTGAGCTTGAGCCATTGCTCGACCGCGCGCAGATCGGTGATCCGCTTGTCGAGTTCCTCGACGCTCGTGAGCGGCGCCATCATGTCGGACATGCTCGACAGCGTCGGCGGCAGCCCCGACGCGCCGCCGGGGAACGACGCCATCCCGCCGAACGGCGACATCCGCATCATGTCCCACATCCGGTCGAGCATGTCGGCGGGCTTGAAACCGGCAAAGCCGGCGAAAGGATTGGAGCCGGAGGCATCGTTCGTCATACGGGCGTCCTGATTGACTGGGTGGGCGAAGCGGCCGACACGGCGCGTGCGGCCGCCTTTGGTTCGATGATAGCGCGCGTCAGAACGGTGCGTCGCCGGGGAACTCGGGCGCACGCCGCTCGCGCAGCGAGCGGATGCCTTCCTGCACGTCGGGCCCCGAGAAGCCCATGAATTCGAGTGCGAGCGACGTATCGAACGTCGGCCCGGCGCTGCGCAGCCAGTTGTTCAGCGCGTACTTGGTCCAGCGGATCGCCGACTGCGACCCGTGCGCGAGCCGCTCCGCGACTTCGTACGCCTTCGGCAGCAGGTCGGCCGGCTCGACCGCGAGCGACACGAGGCCGATCCGCTCGGCCTCCTCGCCGCTCACCGGTTCGCACAGCAGCAGGTAGTACTTTGCCTTCGCCATCCCGCACAACAGCGGCCACACGATCGCCGCATGATCGCCGGCCGCGACGCCGAGCCGCGTATGGCCGTCGATGATGCGCGCGTCCTTCGCGGCGATCGAGATGTCGGCGAGCAGCCCGGCGACGAGCCCCGCGCCGACGGCCGGGCCGTGCATCGCGGACACGATCGGCTTGCTGCAGTTGATCACGTTGTAGACGAGGTCGCGCGCTTCGCGCCACACGCGGGCGCGCACGTCGAAGTCATTCGCCATCGCCTCGACGAGCGCGAGATCGCCGCCCGCCGAAAAGCCCTTGCCCTCGCCGCGGATCACCGCGACGCGCGTGTCGGGATCGCGATCGACGTCGCGCCAGATGTCGGCGAGCTCGCGATGCATGCGCTCGTTCGCGGTCGCGAGGCCGCTGCGGTTCGCGCCCTCCCCGCTCATCACGATGTCGAGCACGCCATGCTCGCGGCGCGTCACCTTCAGTGCTTCGTAACCGCCGTATGCGGCGAGATCGGCCATGCGCAGCTCCCGGGTGCTTGAAACGCCATGTGAAACGCAGTGTTTGAAAAGCCTGAATCGAGTGTAGCCAAGCCCGCGCGGGCAAACATCGGGCGAAACCCGGCGCACGGGCCGCAAGCGCGCATCGCGGCGAGCTTTGCGGCAGGTGTCGCGCTAGTGTCGCTCATGCGTCAGGCCGCGCCGTCGGGCGGTGCGACCGCCTGTTCTATCGCGCCGAAGATCGACTTGCCGGCCGCGTCGAACATCTCGATGCGCACGGTGTCGCCGTAGCGCATGAATTCCGTCTGCGGCGCGCCGTGCTCGATCGTCTCGAGGCAGCGCTTCTCGGCGATGCAGCAGTAGCCGCGCTTCGCGTCCTTGTTCGACACCGTGCCCGAGCCGACGATCGCGCCCGCACGCAGGTTGCGCGTCTTCGCCGCATGCGCGATCAGTTGGCCGAAGTGGAACACCATGTCGGTGCCCGCGTCGGGCTGGCCGACCTTCCTGCCGTTCCAGTGGACGATCATCGGCCGGTGCACGCGGCCTTCGCGCCATTCGTCGCCGAGTTCGTCGAGCGTCACCGCGACCGGTGCGAATGCGGTGGCCGGCTTGCTCTGGAAGAAGCCGAAGCCCTTCGCGAGCTCGGCCGGAATCAGGTTGCGCAGCGACACATCGTTCACGAGCGTGACGAGCCGCACGGCCTTCAGCGCGTCGTCGGGCGATGCGCTCATCGGCACGTCGCCGGTGATCACCGCGACTTCGGCCTCGAAGTCGATGCCCCATTCCTCGGACGGGCACACGATGTCGTCGCGCGCGCCGAGGAAATCGTCGCTGCCGCCCTGGTACATCAGCGGATCGGTCCAGAACTCCGCCGGCATTTCGGCGCCGCGCGCGCGGCGCACGAGCTCGACGTGGTTCACGTACGCGGAGCCGTCGGCCCACTGGAACGCGCGCGGCAGCGGCGCCATGCAGTTCGCCGCATCGAACGCGAACGCGTTGCGCGCGCGGCCGTGGTTCAGCGCGTCGTACAGGTCGCGCAGTTGCGGCGCGTAGAACGCCCAGTCGTCGAGGACGCGCTGCAGCGTCGGCGCGATCGCATCGGCGATTGCCGCGGTGTGCAGGTCGCGCGACACGACGATCAGCTGGCCGTCGCGCGTGCCGTCCTTCAGCGATGCAAGTTTCATGGGGTATCTGCCGTTGTAGTGACGATGGAGGGAATCTATTTTACGATGGTGAATCCGTGCGGCGCGCCATGATCGTGCATGCCGCTTTCGACCCGACCCTTGCCGCCTTGCCGCGCCCCCGTTGCCCATGCCCGCCAGCCCGCTTCCCGACGACGATCTCGCCGATTCCGACACCGACGACGCCAGCTCCGGCGAGCACGGCGAAGGCGGCGAGAAGCTGCGCTCCGGCATCCAGTCGATCGAGGTCGGCTTCCGCCTGCTCGACGTGCTGACGAGCGAGCCGCGCGCGATGATGCTGCGCGATCTCGCGCAGCGCGCGGGCATGAGCCCGGCGAAGGCGCACCGCTATCTGGTCAGCTTCTCGCGGCTCGGCGTCGTCTCGCAGGATCCCGTCTCGGGCCGCTACGAACTCGGCGGCTTCGCGCTGCAGATGGGGCTCGCGCGGCTCGCACGCGTCGACGGCGTGAAGCTCGCGCGGATCGCGCTGACCGAGTTGCGCGACCGCGTCGACCAGACCGTCGGCATCGCGGTATGGGGCAACCAGGGCCCGACGATCGTGCACTGGATGGAATCGAGCCACCCCGCGAAGGCGTCGCTGAAGCTCGGCGACGTGATGCCGCTGCTCGGCTCCGCGACGGGCCTGCTGTTCGCCGCGTACCTGCCGCGCAGCAAGACCGCGGCGATGCTCGAACGCGAGCTTGCCGATACGCGCCGCTCGCCGCATCACGGCGGTCCGCGCACGCTCGACGAAGTCGAAGCGGTGCTCGCCGACGTGCGTGCGCATCAGGCCGCGCGCGTCGAAGGGATGCTGCTGCCGACGATCCACGCGTTCTGCATGCCGGTGTTCGATGCGGTCGGTGAACTCGCACTCGCGATCGTCGCGCTCGGCCAGGAAGGCATGTTCGACATCGCGTGGGGCGGCGAGATGGACACCGCGCTGCGCGCATGCGCGCAGAAACTGTCTTACGAACTCGGCTATAGTCCGGACGCGCGCGACGCCTGACACGCGGCGCGCGCAACAGGCGCACGATACGCGCACGCGCACGATAAGCGTGCGAATCCCGCGCGAAATCCGCGCGCCGCACCGCGAACGCGCGGCGCAGCCGGCGGTCCGACGAGTGTGGCGCACGGTGTGGCGCGCGTTGCGCACGCCCGGCCACGACCGCCCCAACCCTGTTCCGTCTCGCCGATGCCGCCAGCCGATACCCGTCCTCGCCGCGCCTTGCCACGCCACTGGCTGCGCATGGGCATCGCGCTCGTCGTCGTGCTGGTGCTGCACGCGCTCGCCGCTTTGTGGCTGACGCGCAACCGCGAAGCGTTCACGCCGCCCGCACCTGCCGAGATCCCGGTGCAGATCGAGTTGCTGAAGCCGCGGCCGATCGAGCGCCAGCCCGCGCCGAAGCCGGTTGAACCTCCGGTCGAACATCCGGCCGAGCCTGCCCCGGCAAAGCCGGCCGCGGCCGCCCCGAAGCCCGCGCCGTCGCAGGAACCGGTCCTCGCATCGACGCAGACGGCCGAGCACGGCGAGCCGCCGCCGGCCGCCGCCTCCGCCGCGAGCGGCACGACAGGCGCATCCGGCACGCACGCGGCATCGGCCGGCGACGCGAGCAGCGACGCAAGCAGCGGCGCGGGCACCGCCGCGACACCGGGCCCCGCGACGAGCGGCGTGAAGTTCGCGGCGGCGCCGTCCGGCGACCTGCAGTACGACACGTTCTACAACGGGATGCAGAACATGATCGGCACGATCCATTGGCGCACCGACGGCCACACCTACGATCTGTCGGTGTCGATGCCCGTGCCGTTCGTCGGGCCGTTCACCTATCGCAGCGAAGGCCGCATCGACGCATTCGGCATCGCGCCCGAGCGCTACGTCGAGAAACGCGGCAAGCGACCCGAGGACATCGCGATCTTCAACCGCGAGATGCGTCAGGTCGTCTTCACGCGCACGCCGAACAACGCGCCGCTGCCCGACGGCGTGCAGGACCGCTTCAGCATGCTGATGCAGTTGTCGGGGCTGCTGCGCGGCAATCCGTCTGCGTACAAGCCGGGCGTCACGCAACAGTTCTTCGTGATCGACAACAACAGCGGCGAGACGTGGCCGATCACGGTGATCGGCGACGAGGACGTGCAGACGCAGACCGGCATCGTCAGCGCACGCCACTTCATGCGGCTGCCGCGCCGCGCGGGCGACACGCGGCGCATCGACATGTGGCTTGCACCGTCGCTAGGCTGGTTGCCCGCGCGTCTCGTACAATCGGAACCGAACGGCGCGCAAATCGAGCTGCTGTGGCACGGCCGCCTCGCGCCGCCGGGCGCACCGGCCGACGGCGCACCCGCGGGCGGCACGGCAAATGCGCCAGCCTCGTCGTCCGCACCCGCAGCATCGCCCGCGGAGCAGGCACAGCCCGTGCAACCGCCTGCATCACAAGTACCGGCCTCGGCGCCTACGCCGTAACCACCATGACGAATCGGCAATTTCGACCGATTAAAGATGTCGCGAAAATGGCCGATGACATTCTTTAACAACTATTTCAGTACACCGGCTCACAATAAGAACGTTTGATAGACATCGGCTTCTAACCCGATACACCCCACGCAAACGGGAGAACGGGGTGTGCAGCGCAAGCCCCTTGAAACCGGCAAGGCCCGCCCCACCTACGGGACAACAAGGCCAGATGCCACTGCGAAGAGGAGTGCCGCCATGCAAATGATCTACAACAGCCCCAATTACTGCGTCGTCGAATTTGCGCCGCAGGTCGGCCATCACCTGATGAATGCCGGTGGATACGAAATCGTCGACAAGAACGCGCAGCGCGAGATCTTCATCGACGGCGAGCTCGCCGAACGATTCCGCGCGCACGTGAAGCAACTGATCGAAGACGAACCGTCGCTCGATGAAGTAGACGAGTTCCTCGGACAATTCGACAGCCTGATGATGATGCCCGTCGTCCTGCACTGACGACCCGCGGCCCGGCGCGTCGCCGGGCCATTCGCCGCGCATCAGCGCGGCACTACGCGCACTCCGATCCATGCCCCCGTCCGGTTCGCCGGGCGGGGGTTTTCGTTTGGTGCGAACGGTGCGAACGGTGCGCGGCGCGTGCATGGCCGGCCGCGGCTTCGTTGCGCAGGCAACGCTCGTGCGCCTGCACCGGGCCCGCGCCGCTGCATGCACCGGGACCGCGCGGGCAACCCGCATGCCGCGTCGGCCGGCCCCGCGCCGCGCGACGCCGGGCGGCGCCCCGGCGCACCGGCTACAATGGCGGTTTTCCCGTCTTCGCCGGTCTTCCGCCATGTCTGCGACCCCTCTCGCCGCTTCCGCCCCGCTCGACGCGCACTACACGCGCGGCGCCGAACTGCCCGCGCTGCTGAAATCGCGCATCCTGATCCTCGACGGCGCGATGGGCACGATGATCCAGCGCTACAAGCTCGACGAGGCCGCGTATCGCGGCGAGCGCTTCAAGGATTTCCCGCGCGACATCAAGGGCAACAACGAGCTGTTGTCGATCACGCAGCCGCAGATCATCAGCGAGATCCACGACCAGTACTTCGCGGCCGGCGCCGACATCGTCGAAACCAACACGTTCGGCGCGACGACGGTCGCACAGGCCGACTACGGGATGGAAGACCTCGTCGTCGAGATGAACGTCGCATCCGCGCGGCTCGCGCGCGAATCGGCCGCCCGCCATGCGACGCCGGCCAAGCCACGCTTCGTCGCCGGCGCGATCGGACCGACGCCGAAAACCGCGAGCATCTCGCCGGACGTCAACGATCCGGGCGCGCGCAACGTCACGTTCGACGAACTGCGCAACGCGTACTATCAGCAGGCGAAGGCGCTGCTCGACGGCGGCGTCGACCTGTTCCTCGTCGAGACGATCTTCGACACGCTGAACGCGAAGGCCGCGCTGTTCGCGCTCGACGAACTGTTCGAGGACACCGGCGAGCGCCTGCCGATCATGATCTCGGGCACCGTCACCGACGCGTCGGGCCGCATCCTGTCGGGCCAGACGGTCGAGGCGTTCTGGAATTCGCTGCGCCACGCGAAACCGCTCACGTTCGGCCTGAACTGCGCGCTCGGCGCGGCGCTGATGCGCCCGTACATCGCCGAGCTCGCGAAGCTGTGCGACACCTACGTGTCGTGCTACCCGAACGCGGGCCTGCCGAACCCGATGAGCGACACCGGCTTCGACGAGACGCCGGACGTCACGTCGGGCCTCCTGAAGGAGTTCGCGCAGGCCGGGCTCGTGAACCTCGCGGGCGGCTGCTGCGGCACGACGCCCGAACACATCGCCGAGATCGCGAAGGCGCTCGCCGACGTGACACCGCGCCGCTGGCCGAGCCAGTACAGCGACGCCGCCTGACCCGCCCGCATCAACGTCCTACCTCACACGAATTCGCACCGCCATGACCGATCACATGATGCGCCTTGCCGGCCTCGAGCCGTTCAACGTCACGTCCGGGACGCTCTTCATCAACGTCGGCGAACGCACCAACGTCACCGGCTCGAAGGCGTTCGCGCGGATGATCCTCAACGGCCAGTTCGACGAGGCGCTCGCCGTCGCGCGCCAGCAGGTCGAGAACGGCGCGCAGGTGATCGACATCAACATGGACGAGGCGATGCTCGATTCGAAGGCGGCGATGGTGCGCTTCCTGAACCTGATCGCATCCGAGCCGGACATCGCGCGCGTGCCGATCATGATCGACTCGTCGAAGTGGGAAGTGATCGAGGCCGGCCTGAAGTGCGTACAGGGCAAGGCGATCGTGAACTCGATCTCGCTGAAGGAAGGCGAGGAAGCGTTCCGCCACCACGCGAACCTGATCCGCCGCTACGGCGCGGCCGCGGTCGTGATGGCATTCGACGAAACCGGGCAGGCCGATACCTACGAGCGCAAGACCGAGATCTGCAAGCGCTCGTACGACTTCCTCGTGAACGAAGTCGGCTTCCCGCCGGAAGACATCATCTTCGATCCGAACATCTTCGCGGTCGCGACCGGCATCGAGGAGCACAACAACTACGCGGTCGACTTCATCGAGGCGACCCGCTGGATCAAGCAGAACCTGCCGTACGCGAAGGTGAGCGGCGGCGTGTCGAACGTGTCGTTCTCGTTCCGCGGCAACGACCCGGTGCGCGAGGCGATCCACACCGTGTTCCTGTACCACGCGATCCAGGCGGGCATGGACATGGGCATCGTGAACGCGGGCCAGCTCGGCGTGTACGCCGATCTCGACGCCGAGCTGCGCGAGCGCGTGGAAGACGTGATCCTGAACCGCCGCGCGGATTCCACCGATCGCCTGCTCGAAATCGCCGACAAGTTCAAGGCGGGCGGCGCGAAGAAGGAAGAGAACCTCGAGTGGCGCAACCAGCCGGTCGAGAAGCGGCTCGCGCACGCGCTCGTGCACGGCATCACGACCTTCATCGTCGAGGATACCGAAGAGGTGCGCGCGAAGATCGACGCGGCCGGCGGCCGTCCGATCAACGTGATCGAAGGCCCGCTGATGGACGGGATGAACATCGTCGGCGACCTGTTCGGCCAGGGCAAGATGTTCCTGCCGCAGGTCGTGAAGTCGGCACGGGTGATGAAGCAGGCCGTCGCGCACCTGATCCCGTTCATCGAGGAAGAAAAGCGGCTGCTCGCGGAAGCGGGCGGCGACGTGCGCGCGAAGGGCAAGATCGTCATCGCGACCGTGAAGGGCGACGTGCACGACATCGGCAAGAACATCGTGTCGGTCGTGCTCCAGTGCAACAACTTCGAAGTCGTCAACATGGGCGTGATGGTGCCGTGCAACGAGATCCTCGCGAAGGCGAAGGTCGAGGGCGCGGACATCATCGGGCTGTCGGGCCTCATCACGCCGAGCCTCGAGGAAATGGCGTACGTCGCGTCCGAGATGCAGCGCGACGACTACTTCCGCGTGAAGAAGATTCCGCTGCTGATCGGCGGCGCGACGACCTCGCGCGTGCACACGGCCGTGAAGATCGCGCCGCACTACGAAGGCCCGGTCGTCTACGTGCCGGATGCGTCGCGCTCGGTGTCGGTCGCGTCGAACCTGCTGTCGGACGAAGGCGCTGCGAAGTACCTCGATGAACTGAAGTCCGACTACGACCGCATCCGCGATCAGCACGCGAACCGCAAGGCGCAGCCGATGGTCACGCTCGCCGACGCGCGCGCGAACAAGACGAAGATCGACTGGGCCGGCTACCAGCCCGTGAAGCCGAAGTTCATCGGCCGCCGCGTGTTCAAGAATTACGACCTGAACGAGCTCGCGAACTACATCGACTGGGGCCCGTTCTTCCAGACCTGGGATCTCGCGGGCCCGTACCCGGCGATCCTGAACGACGAAATCGTCGGCGAATCGGCGCGCCGCGTGTTCTCCGACGCGAAGTCGATGCTCGCGCGCCTGATCCAGGGCCGCTGGCTGACCGCGAACGGCGTGATCTCGCTGCTGCCGGCCAACACGGTCAACGACGACGACATCGAGATCTACACCGACGACTCGCGCTCGGAAGTGCTGCTCACGTGGCGCAACCTGCGCCAGCAAAGCGTGCGTCCGGTGGTCGACGGCGTGATGCGCCCGAACCGCTCGCTCGCCGACTTCATCGCGCCGAAGGAATCGGGCGTCGCCGACTACATCGGGATGTTCGCGGTGACGGCCGGCCTCGGCGTCGACGTGAAGGAAAAGCAGTTCGAAGCCGACCACGACGACTACAGCGCGATCATGCTGAAGGCGCTGGCAGACCGCTTCGCGGAAGCGTTCGCCGAAGCGATGCATGCCCGCGTGCGCCGCGAGCTGTGGGGCTATGCGAGCGGCGAGACGCTCGACAACGATGCGCTGATCGCCGAAAAGTATGCGGGCATCCGCCCGGCGCCCGGCTACCCGGCCTGCCCCGACCACCTCGTGAAGCGCGACATGTTCGCCGCGCTGCATGCGGACGAGATCGGCATGAGCGTGACCGACTCGCTGGCGATGCTGCCGGCTGCGAGCGTGTCGGGTTTCTACCTCGCGCATCCGGACAGCCGCTACTTCTCGGTCGGCAAAATCGGGCAGGATCAGCTCGACGACTACGCGAAGCGGATGCAGCTGTCGCTCGACGACGCGCGCCGCGCGCTCGCGCCGCAGTTGTAACTGCGTCGACCGCGGCGACCCGCCGCTTCCATCGCCACGCGCCCCCGATCCAGGGGCGCGTCGCACAATAGCTCAGTTCATCAGGATACCTAATCTCAATAATCGAGATCGACGTCCCTGCAACGCCGTGCTTTCGGGCGAACGCGCGTGGGCGACATGACGCGCCGTTCTCCCTAAATCCTTCCTGCCATGCCGACCTTCGAGATCCGGATCACCGAAACGCCAGCGGACAGCGCGAGCCCGTTCCCGCCGACGATCTACCGCGGCGAGCGCTGGGATCTGAGCCATCTGCATCCGTTGACATTCACCTGCGATCTGGAAACCGGATTCGACGTGACGGTTCTGGTTCTGTTCTCCTGCCACTGCTTTACGCGCAGCTTCAAATGGGACGGACGCACCCGCGACACCATTCCGGACGACGAGATCTACGACGACGGCCGCGAGACACGCGTGCTCTGCGCGGACCGGTATCGCGCGTCACGGGAGCTGTTGCACGGCGTGATCGTCGGGCTCGCGACGCGCCGGATCGTCGTCGCGGATGAACGGCAACCCAATTTCGTCACGGTGGAGGCTGTCGCATCGGACGGCACGCAACGCGTGTATGCCGTGTTCTTCGAGGTTTCGAAGGACCGGATCAGGAAACGCCGGCTCATCCTGCGCGTACAGTCGGCCTACATGTTGGACGGCGGCCTAAACCGGCGCCAGCGGGAAGCCCGGAAAGTCGCGTTGCGCACGTTGCTGCGCGCAAGTCTGGAAGGCCGCAAGATCCGGGCGTAGAAAAACCAACGGCCGCCTTTCGGCAGCCGTCGCATGCGGGACTCTCTTTCCGTCGTTCGACGAAATACCCACTCCAGGTGGGACCCGATTGCTCGGGCGGCGCTATGTTTTCGCACCCGCTTTCACATAGTCTTGCATTGAATTATAAGGAATTTCCCATCTTGGTCAAGGCGACGGGGCAGCCGCCCGGCGCCACTTTCGTCAGATGAAAAGAAAAAGCCCGCTTCGAGCGGGCTTTTCTCGCCTGACCAATCTTGCGATTCGCGTCAGCCGGGCAACGACGCTCAGAAGCCCCAGTGCACGTCGGCCTGGCCGGCCTTCGCTTCGCGCAGCATCGTGAGGAACGGCGCCACACGCTGCGCCAGGCTCGGCGGCACTTCGTGGTGCGCGTGGTCGTCTTCGTCCTCGTGGAAATGGCCGGCGTGCTCGGCGCGCTCCTGCTTCGCCTGCGCGACCGCGCCTTCCAGCTTCGCGATTGCGTGGTCCAGTTCATCGTGCGTGATGACACCGCGTTCGCCCAACTGCTTGCCGACGAGGCCCAGCACGTATACGGCGAAATCCTTCAGCACGTCGAGATCCTGTGCCGCCTTGCTCTTGAACGTAATCATGACAATTCCCTTTTCATCTTGTTGTGCCTGCGCGACGCGGTTGGGGGGACGCCGGCAGACCAGCGTCCGGCCTTGCGAACGCGGCGCGCCTGAGCGGCATATTAGCACCTGTTAAAATTCTGCGATCCCTGAAACGCGCGCTTAAAAAGCGCGCCGGCCGGCCCGCGTTTCCGGCCGCCACCAACGAAGCCTTCTACCAGCATGCTGCCAGCTCACAAACAGACCCTCGAAGCCCTGCTCGCGGATAGCGTCACGCAGGTCGCACACGCGCTGAAAGGCGCCGACGCGGCGTTCGTCGCCCCGGCCATCACGCTGGAGCGCCCGAAGGTCGCCGCGCACGGCGACGTCGCGTGCAACGTCGCGATGCAGCTCGCCAAGCCGCTCGGCACCAACCCGCGCCAGCTCGCCGAAAAGATCGTCGCCGCGCTCACGGCCCAGCCGGCCGCGCAAGGGCTCGTCGACGCAGCCGAAATCGCCGGCCCCGGCTTCATCAACCTGCGCCTGAGCGCCGCCGCGAAGCAGGCGGTGATCGCCGCCGTGTTCGCCCAGGGCCGCGCGTTCGGCACGTCGGATCGCGAAAAGGGCAAGCAGGTGCTGATCGAATTCGTGTCGGCCAACCCGACCGGCCCGCTGCACGTCGGCCACGGCCGCCAGGCGGCGCTCGGCGACGTGCTCGCGAACGTGATCGAGAGCCAGGGCTATGCCGTGCACCGCGAGTTCTACTACAACGACGCCGGCGTGCAGATCGGCAACCTCGCGATCTCGACGCAGGCGCGCGCGCGCGGCCTGAAGCCGGGCGACGCGGGCTGGCCGGAAGCCGCGTACAACGGCGAATACATCGCCGACATCGCGCGCGACTACCTGAACCGCGAGACGGTCGCGGCGAAGGACGGCGAGCCGGTCACGGGCGCGGGCGACATCGACGATCTCGACGCGATCCGCAAGTTCGCGGTTGCCTACCTGCGCCACGAGCAGGATATGGACCTGCAGGCATTCGGCGTGAAATTCGACCAGTACTACCTCGAGTCGTCGCTGTACAGCGAAGGCCGGGTCGAGAAGACGGTCGACGCGCTGATCAAGGCCGGCATGACCTACGAGCAGGACGGCGCGCTGTGGCTGCGCACGACCGACGAAGGCGACGACAAGGATCGCGTGATGCGCAAGTCGGACGGCACGTACACGTACTTCGTGCCGGACGTCGCGTACCACGTGACGAAATGGGAGCGCGGCTTCACGAAGGTCATCAACATCCAGGGTTCCGACCACCACGGCACGATCGCGCGCGTGCGCGCCGGCCTGCAGGGCCTGCACGTCGGCATCCCGAAGGGCTATCCCGACTACGTACTGCACAAGATGGTCACCGTGATGCGCGACGGCCAGGAAGTGAAGCTGTCGAAGCGTGCGGGCAGCTACGTGACCGTGCGCGACCTGATCGAATGGTCGGGCGGCGCGGCGCCGGGCCAGGAAGTGGCCCCCGACCTGATCGACGAGGCGACCATCACGCGCGGCCGCGACGCGGTCCGCTTCTTCCTGATTTCCCGCAAGGCCGACACCGAATTCGTGTTCGACATCGATCTCGCGCTGAAACAGAACGACGAGAACCCGGTCTATTACGTCCAGTACGCGCATGCGCGGATCTGCTCGGTGCTCAACGAACTGAAGTCGCGCTACAACGTCGAGGCCGCGCAGCTGCCGGGCGCCGACCTGTCGCAGCTCACGAGCCCGCAGGCCGTATCGCTGATGCAGAAGCTCGCCGAGTATCCGGACATGCTCACGCACGCCGCGAACGAACTGGCGCCGCACGCGGTTGCGTTCTACCTGCGCGATCTCGCTGGTGAATTCCACTCGTTCTACAATGCGGAGCGCGTGCTGGTCGACGACGAAGCGCCGCGCAATGCGCGCGCCGCGCTGCTCGCCGCGACCCGGCAGGTGCTCGAGAACGGCCTGGCGGTGCTCGGCGTGTCGGCCCCCGCCAAGATGTAACGATGCAAGCGGCCCGAACCGGGCAGCGAATGGCCGCGGCAGCGCCCGCCGCAGGATCGCCTGCCACCGGATGCCTGCCGCAGCCTTTTCACGATTCTTTTTGCAGGTGACTCAAGCAATGGCACAACCACGCCGAACTTCGAAGCAATCGAAACAAGCCGGAGGGACATTTCTTGGAATCGTGCTGGGCCTGATCGTCGGCCTCGCGATCGCGGTGGTGGTGGCGCTCTACATCACGCGTTCGCCGTCGCCGTTCGTGTCGAAGGTCGCGCCGCCGCCGGCCGACACCGGCGCGAGCCAGCCGCAGCAGTTCGACCCGAACCGCGCGCTGCAGGGCAAGACGCCCGGCCAGCCGGTGCCGCAGGCCGCGCAGTCGGCGCCGCCCAACACCGCGCCGGGCCAGGCCGCGAACCAGACCCAGGGCGGCCTGCTGCCCGAGCCGCAGATCGTCGAGGTGCCGCCGTCGGGCAACACGAACGGCACCAACGGCAACAACGGCAACACGGGCTCGAGCAACACCACCGCATCGAACAACGGGTCGTCGGGCAACGGTGTCGCCGTCGCGCCGAAGCCGGCCGACACGCCGCCGCCGAAGAAGACGCAGCAGGCGCAGCAACAGCAACAACAGCAGCAAGGCGGCGAGGACGACCTCGGGCGCTTCGCCGCGCAGAAGCAGGCGCAGCAGGCTGCCGCGCAGAAGCAGCAGCAACAGCAGGTCGCGAACAATACGCCGAAGCCGACGTCGTCCGCAGCCCCCGCCGCAGCCGCGAAGCCGCCGACCGCGAACGACGCGAACACCGGCTACTTCCTGCAGGTCGGCGCGTACAAGACGGAAGGCGACGCGGAGCAGCAGCGCGCGCGGCTGGGCTTCCAGGGTTTCGAGTCGAAGGTGTCGAAGCGCGATGTCAGCGGCGTCACGTACTTCCGCGTGCGCGTCGGCCCGTTCTCGAAATTCGAGGATATGAACTCGGCCCGTCAGCGCCTGTCCGATGCAGGTGTCGACACGGCGGTGATCCGCTTCACGAAGCAGTAAGCAACCGGCCGCGCCCACGCAGAACCCGTTACGTTTCGTAACCCGAGCAACTGATTCGACGTCCACAACATGAAAAAACTGCTTAGCACGCTCCTTCTGTCCCTGGGCCTGGCCGCCGCCGGCTTCGCCCAGGCGTCGCCCGCCGCCCCGGTGTCCGGCAAGGACTTCGAGGTGATGAAGTCGCCGCAGCCGGTGTCCGCGCCGGCCGGCAAGGTCGAAGTCATCGAATTCTTCTGGTACGGCTGCCCGCACTGCTACGAATTCGAGCCGACGATCGAGGCCTGGGTGAAGAAGCAGGGCAACAACATCGACTTCAAGCGCGTGCCGGTCGCATTCCGTGACGATTTCATCCCCCACTCGAAGCTGTTCTATGCGGTGTCCGCGCTCGGTATTTCCGAGAAGGTTACGCCGGCGATCTTCAACGCGATCCACAAGCAGAAGAACTACCTGCTGACGCCGCAGGCGCAGGCCGACTTCCTGGCGACGCAAGGCGTCGACAAGAAGCAGTTCATGGACGCATACAACTCGTTCAGCGTGCAGGGCCAGGTCAAGCAGTCGGCCGAGCTGCTGAAGAGCTACGCGATCGACGGCGTGCCGACGGTCGTCGTCCAGGGCAAGTACAAGACGGGTCCGGCTTACACGAACAGCATCCCGGGCACCGCTCAGGCGCTCGACTACCTCGTGAAGCAGGTTCAGGACAAGAAGCTCTGATCCCCGCCCGCGCGCCGGCATGACTACTCCGCTGAAGGTCTTCATCACCGGCGCGTCGAGCGGCCTCGGCCTCGCGATGGCCGAGGAATACGCGCGCCAGGGCGCCACGCTCGCGCTCGTCGCGCGCCGCACCGATGCCCTCGATGCGTTCGCGCGGCGCTTCCCGAAGCTGTCCGTCTCCGTCTATTCCGCCGACGTGCGCGACGCCGATGCGCTGGCCACCGCCGCCGCGTCGTTCATCGCCGCGCACGGCTGCCCCGACGTCGTGATCGCGAACGCGGGCATCAGCCAGGGCGCCGTCACGGGCCAGGGCGATCTCGCCGCGTTCCGCGACGTGATGGACATCAACTACTACGGGATGGTCGCGACGTTCGAGCCGTTCGTCGGCCCGATGACGGCCGCGCGCCACGGCACGCTGGTGGGCGTCGCGAGCGTGGCCGGCGTGCGCGGGCTGCCCGGCTCCGGCGCGTACAGCGCGTCGAAGTCGGCCGCGATCAAGTATCTCGAAGCGCTGCGCGTCGAGCTGCGCCCGGCCGGCGTCGGTGTCGTGACGATCGCGCCCGGCTATATCCGCACGCCGATGACCGCGCACAACCCGTACCGGATGCCGTTCCTGATGGACGCCGACCGCTTCGCGGCCCGCGCCGCGCACGCGATCGCGCGGCAGCATGCGTTCCGTGTGATTCCGTGGCAGATGGGCGTCGTCGCGAAGGTGCTGCACGTGCTGCCGCGCTGGCTGTACGACCGCCTGTTCGAGAAGGCGCCGCGCAAGCCGAAGGCCGGCACGCACTGAGTGCGTCGCGGATCCCGGCGTGCGGCGGGCGCCGGGACGCGGCTTGATCGCCGCGGTCGGATCGCGCGGAGCGGCGCGAATCTCTGAGTTTCTGCGTTTCTGCGTTTCTGCGTTTCTGCGTTTCTGCGTTCCTGCGTTCCTGCGTTCCTGCGTTCCTGCGTTCCCGAGTTCCCGAGTTCTCGAGTCCCGGCGTTCCCGTCTTCCTGCCGCATCCAGTGTCGCGCATCGCTGGCGTGATCGTCCCGTCGCCCAGGTCGCCCACGCGCCACGCATTTGCTCACCGCATCGCGATCGGCCCGCCATCTCGCGCCCTCGCCTGACCCACCCGCACCGCCGCCCCAACACGCATTCCGTCGCGAACGCAGCCGTTTGTCGCTCAATTCCCCGCGTTCCGGCGCCTTTTTCCGCGCGCCACGCGCTTTGACGGTATGCTATTCGCCAGCCGCGCCGGCCGGTCCTCGACCGCGCCGCGCCCGCATTCCGACATCCAGCAAAAATCACAAGTCACGTGGGAGAACCTATGCACGTCAAGCTGTTCGCCGCGGCCGCGCTCGCGGCCGCCCTCGCCGCTCCGGGCCTGGTCGTCGCCAAGCCGCTCACCGTCTGCACGGAATCGAGCCCCGACGGCTTCGACGTCGTGCAGTACAACTCGCTCGTCACGACCAACGCATCGGCCGACGTGATCTTCAACACGCTCGTGTCGTACGACGAAGCCGCGAAGAAGGTCGTGCCCGCGCTCGCCGACAAGTGGGAAGCCAGCGCCGACGGCCTCACGTACACGTTCCACCTGCGCCCGAACGTCGCGTTCCAGACCACCGACTACTTCAAGCCCGGCCGCCCGCTGAACGCGGACGACGTCGCGTTCACGTTCTCGCGGATGCTCGACGATGCGAACCCGTGGCACAAGGTGGCCGGCGCGAGCGGCTTCCCGCACGCGCAGTCGATGGGCCTCGTGAAGCTCGTGAAGTCGGTCGACAAGGTCGACGACAACACGGTGAAGTTCGTGCTGAACGAGCCGAACGCGACGTTCGTGCCGATCCTGACGATGGGCTTCGCGTCGATCTACTCGGCCGAATACGCGGACCAGCTGCTGAAGGCCGGCAAGCAGACCGACCTGAACGCGAAGCCGATCGGCACCGGCCCGTTCGTGCTGAAGAGCTACACGAAGGACGCGCTGATCCGCTACGACGCGAACCCGACCTACTGGGGCACGAAGCCGAAGGTCGACCGGCTGATCTATGCGATCACGCCCGACCCGTCGGTGCGCATGCAGAAGGTGAAGGCCGGCGAATGCCAGATCGCGCTGTCGCCGAAGCCGCAGGACGTGCTCGCCGCGAAAGGCGAAGGCGCGCTGAAGGTCGTGCAGACGCCTGCGTTCATGACCGCGTTCGTCGCGCTGAACACGCAGAAGAAGCCGCTCGACAACGAGAAGGTGCGCGAGGCGCTGAATCTCGCGTTCGACCGCGCGACCTACCTGAAGGTGGTGTTCGACAACACGGCGACGGCCGCGAACAACCCGTATCCGCCGAACACGTGGAGCTACGCGAAGGACATCGCACCGTATGCATACGATCCCGCGAAGGCGAAGCAGTTGCTCGCGTCGGCCGGCTTCCCGAACGGCTTCTCGACGACGATCTGGACGCGCCCGACCGGCAGCGTGCTGAACCCGAACCCGAAGGCCGGCGCGGAGCTGCTGCAGGCCGATCTCGCGAAGATCGGCGTGAAGGCCGAGGTGAAGGTGATCGAATGGGGCGAGCTGATCAAGCAGGCGAAGCTCGGCCAGCATGACATGCTGTTCATGGGCTGGGCCGGCGACAACGGCGATCCGGACAACTATCTGTCGCCGCTGTTCAGCTGCAACGCGGTGAAGTCGGGCATCAATTTCGCGCGCTTCTGCGACGCGCAGCTCGACAAGCAGATCGCCGACGGCAAGGCGACCGCCGATCAGGGCAAGCGCGCGAAGCTGTACGAATCGGCGCAGAAGATCATCCACGATCAGGCGCTGTGGATTCCGCTCGGCTACCCGACGGCAGCCGCGCTCACGCGCTCGACCGTGAGCGGCTATCACGTGAGTCCGTTCGGACGGCAGAACTTCACGACGGTCGCCGTGCAGTAACCGTGCGTGGCCCGCAAAGCGACGGCGCTCGCGCCGACGCACACGATGCAATGGCAGCGCGACGGGTGGCGCTACGAACCCGTCGCGTAAGCGTGATGGCGTGCGTTCAGTGTGCTTGGTGCGCTCGTTGCGCTCCTTGCGCGATACGCGCGGCGCGGAAGCGAATCACGCCGTCGTCGCCCTGCTCGCGCACGAGCTCGCCCGCGAGCCACAGCAGGTTCAGGTGCGCAAGCGCCTCGCCGAGCGCGAACGTCATCTGGTGGATGTCGAGTTCGCGGCGGCGGAACATGATCGGCACGATGTCGGCCGCACTCGCCGGCTTCTCCGCGCACGCAACGCGCACTTCGTCGAGCCGCGCGTCGTGGTGCGCGCGCAGTTGCGCGATGCGCGTGCGCACGCCGCGGAACGGCTTGCCGTGCGACGGCAGCACGAGCGTGTCGGGCGCCATCGTCTCGTAGCGGCCGAGCGATTCGAGGTACAGCGCGAGCGGGTTCGCTTCCGGCTCGAGGTCGAACACGGACACGTTGGTCGAGATGCGCGGCAGCACCATGTCGCCGGAGATCAGCACGCCGTCCGCTTCGCTGTGGAGCGCACAATGTTCAGGTGAATGGCCGTAGCCGGTTACCACGCGCCACGTGCGCGCGCCGATCGTCACCGCGTCGCCTTCGCGCAGGCGCCGATAACGCGGCGGCACGGCCGGCACGAGATCCGAGTAGTAGCTGCGGCGGTTGCGCAGCTTGTCGAGCGCGACCGGATCGGTCAGCCCGTGGCGTGCGAAGTGATCGGCCGCGGCCGCGCCGCCGGCATTCGAGCCGTTGCCGGCGGCCATCAGGCAGCCGAACATGTACTCGCCGAGCGTCATCCACAGCCGCGCGTTCCAGCGGCCATGGTCGCCGCCTTCGCAGATCCAGTTCGCGAGGCCGAAGTGATCGGGGTGGCAGTGCGTGACGAGCACGCGCAGCACCGGCAGCCCGTCGAGGTGCTGGTCGAAGATCGCTTCCCAGTGCGTACGAATCGCGTCCGACGAGATTCCGCAATCGACGACCGTCCAGCCGGCCTGCCCGTCGATCTCGTCGCGCAGCAGCCACAGGTTGATGTGGTCGAGCGAAAACGGCAGCGGCATGCGCAGCCAGCGCACGCCGGGCGCGACCTCGAACGTGTCGCCCGCGGCGGGCAGCGTGTCGGCGAAGGGATAGTCGAGTTGGTGTTCCAGTGCGTTCATCGGTGGGGTGTCTCGTCGTTATCTGGCAAATGCGGATCCGAATGCGCGGGCAAGCGCGGGCAAGCGCGGCAGCAGGCGCGCAGGCGGCAGGCCGCGGCGGGCATCGCGTCGATTCTATCGCCGTCGCACGAAACGCGTGTCCGGCGGGGCTGCGGCCGGTCAAAAAAAGTTCGTGTCAGAATCCGGTCCGTACCCGTATCTTTACGCGAAGATGCACCGAACGGCGGTCAACGGCGAATATCCTGCCGATTGACGACGCTCGGCGCCGGCCCCCGAAAGTCATTGAAACGCCGACTTGGGCGCTAAAATGGCGAGTGCTTACAGCCCCTCTCGAACGAGCCTGCACGCAATGAATCACTTCCCCAAACTGCTGTCGTCGCAGATCGGTTTCGACGTCGCGCAGACGATGCTCGAATACTTCGACCGCCATTACCGGATCTTCCGGGAAGCGGCGGTCGATGCGAAGACGCTGTTCGAGCGCGGCGACTGGCACGGGCTGCAGCGGCTCGCGCGCGAACGGATCACGTCGTACGACGAGCGCGTGAAGGAATGCATCGAGGTGCTGCAGGACGAATACGACGCGGAAGATATCGACGACGAAGTCTGGCAGCAGATCAAGCTGCACTACATCGGCCTGCTCACGTCGCACCGCCAGCCCGAGTGCGCGGAAACGTTCTTCAATTCGGTGTGCTGCACGATCCTGCACCGCTCGTATTTCAACAACGATTTCATCTTCGTGCGGCCCGCGATCTCGACCGAATACCTCGAGAACGACGAGCCGGCCGCAAAGCCGACCTATCGCGCGTACTACCCGGGCACCGACGGGCTCGCCGCCACGCTCGAGCGCATCGTCACGAACTTCCAGCTCGAGCCCCCGTTCGAGGATCTCACGCGCGACATCGGCTGCGTGATGCAGGCGATCACCGATGAATTCGGCCAGTTCGACGCCGCGCCGAATTTCCAGATCCACGTGCTGTCGTCGCTGTTCTTCCGCAACAAGAGCGCGTACATCGTCGGCCGCATCATCAACGCCGATCGCGTGCTGCCGTTCTCGGTGCCGATCCGCCATGTGCGCCCGGGCGTGCTCGCGCTCGACACCGTGCTGCTGCGCCGCGACCTGCTGCAGATCATCTTCAGCTTCTCGCACTCGTATTTTCTCGTCGACATGGGCGTGCCGTCCGCGTACGTGGAGTTCCTCTGCACGATCATGCCGGGCAAGCCGAAGGCCGAGATCTACACGTCGGTCGGCCTGCAGAAGCAGGGCAAGAACCTGTTCTACCGCGACCTGCTGCACCATCTGTCGCATTCGAGCGACCGCTTCATCATCGCGCCCGGGATCAAGGGCCTCGTGATGCTGGTGTTCACGCTGCCGTCGTTCCCGTACGTGTTCAAGATCATCAAGGATCGCTTCCCGCCGCCGAAGGAAACGACGCGCGCGCAGATCATGGAGAAGTACCAGCTCGTGAAGCGCCACGACCGGCTCGGGCGGATGGCGGACACGCTGGAATATTCGAGCGTCGCGCTGCCGATCTCGCGGCTCGACCACGCGCTCGTGCGCGAGCTGGAGAAGGAAGTGCCGTCGCTGCTCGAATACGAGGACGGCAACCTCGTGATCAAGCACCTGTACATCGAGCGCCGGATGACGCCGCTCAACCTGTACCTGCAGAACGGCACCGATGCGGAAGTCGAGCACGGCGTGAAGGAGTACGGCAACGCGGTGAAGGAATTGATGAAGGCCAACATCTTCCCGGGCGACATGCTGTACAAGAACTTCGGCGTCACGCGCCACGGCCGCGTCGTGTTCTACGACTACGACGAGATCGAATACCTGACCGACTGCAACGTGCGGCGCGTGCCGCCGCCGCGCAACGAGGAAGACGAAATGTCCGGCGAACCGTGGTATACCGTCGGCCCGCACGACATCTTCCCGGAAACCTACGGACCGTTCCTGCTCGGCGACCCGCGCGTGCGGAAGGTCTTCATGCAGCATCACGCGGACTTTTTCGAACCCGCGCTGTGGCAGGCGAGCAAGGACAAGCTGCTGCAGGGCGAGTTGCCCGATTTTTACCCGTACGACGCGTCGCTGCGTTTCAGCGTGCGCTACCCCGCGCGCTTCGACGCGACGACGGACGTCGGCGACCGCTCGGACAATGCGCAGCGCGCCGCCTGAGCGCGCCGAAACAAATCAACTCAAACTGAATCGAAACCGCAATCGATCGATTTCCGCCAACGGAATCCATACCGATGACTTCCCAAGACAATCCGCTTTCTCACCTGTTCGACAACAACGAAGCCTGGGTCAAGCGCCAGCTCGCAGACGATCCGGAATTCTTCACGCGTCTCGCCGACCAGCAGGCGCCGGAATATCTGTGGATCGGCTGCTCGGACTCGCGCGTGCCGGCGAACCAGATCATCGGGCTGCCGCCGGGTGAAGTGTTCGTGCACCGCAATATCGCGAACGTCGTCGTGCACAGCGACCTGAACTGCCTGTCGGTGATTCAGTTCGCGGTCGACATCCTGCGCGTGAAGCACATCATGGTCGTCGGCCACTACGGCTGCTCGGGCGTGAACGCGGCGCTGCACAACCGCCGCGTCGGCCTCGCCGACAACTGGCTGCACCACGTGCAGGACGTGCGCGAACGCCACGCGGCGCTGCTCGACGAATGGCCGGTCGGCGAGGCGCGCTATCGCCGCCTGATCGAGCTGAACTCGATCGAGCAAGTGGTCAACGTGTGCCGCACGACGATCGTCAACGACGCATGGGCGCGCGGCCAGTCGCTCACCGTGCACGGGCTCGTGTACGGCGTGCACGACGGGCGCATGCGCAATCTCGGGATGTCGGTGTCGAGCTTCGACGCGCTCGACGCAACCTACAAGCGCTGCGTCGCGGCGCTGACCGCACGCGGCCAGCACGCGCCCGACAACGACATGGTCGCGGCGGACGCCGCGCAGCTCGACGGCGTCGCGCAGGCGGTGGCCGATACGCTGAAGCCGTGCGACGACGCGAAGTAAGCGGCACGCACAGCCGCGCGGGCGCGGGTGCGGCGAGCACGCGTCGCGTCGCACGAAATTTGGGCTAATCGCGCATCATGGTGACAAATCGGGCCGCCGGCATCCCATCGCCCGACGGATGCGCCGGCTACTCGCGCCCCACCCCGGCCGCGCCGGCATCGAACTGATCTGACACCGGCACTGCCGCGACGGCGGTGCAATGCAAAGGAGCGGCGAACATGAAAACCGTACTGATCGTCGGCGCATCGCGCGGCCTCGGACGCGAATTCGTCAGGCAATACCGGCGCGACGGCTGGAACGTGATCGCGACCGCGCGCGACGACGCCGCGCTCGGCGCGCTGCGCGAGCTGGGCGCGCACGCGCATGCGCTCGACATCACGCAGCCGGAACAGATCGCGGCGCTCGGCTGGAAGCTCGACGGCGAGCGGCTCGACGCGGCCGTGGTCGTGTCGGGCGTATACGGGCCGCGCACCGAAGGGGTCGAGACGATCGGCGCCGATGATTTCGACGCGGTGATGCATACGAACGTGCGCGGGCCGATGCAGTTGCTACCGATCCTGCTGCCGCTCGTCGAAGACGCGCGCGGCGTGCTGGCCGTCGTGTCGAGCCGGATGGGCAGCATCGCCGAAGCCACTGGCACGACCGGCTGGCTGTACCGCGCGAGCAAGGCCGCGCTGAACGACGTGCTGCGCATCGCGTCGCTGCAGACCCGCCACGCCGCGTGCATCGCGCTCCATCCGGGCTGGGTGCGCACCGAAATGGGCGGCGCGCAGGCGGCGATCGATCCGGAAACCAGCGTGACCGGCATGCGCCGCGTGATCGCCGAAGCCGGCGCGGACATCTCGCAGGCCAACGGCCGTTTCCTCCAGTACGACGGCGTCGAGCTCAGCTGGTAAGCCGGCATCACAACTCCGCGTCGTTAATTCACGATTCGCATGACTTTGAACCGACCTGACGCGTGCCCGTGCGGCGGCGCGTCCCCCGCTCCTGCCGGCAAAGCCCCGGCCCCGCGTTATGCTGCCTGCTGCGGCCGCTTCATCGATGGCGGCGAAGCCGCCCCCACCGCACTCGAATTGATGCGCTCGCGGTACAGCGCGTACGTCCTCGGCGCGACCGACTACCTGCGCGCGACCTGCTACGCGCGCACCTGCCCGGCCGATCTCGATGCGGACCTGAATGCGCCCGACGCACCGCGCTGGCTCGGTCTCGCGATCAAGCGGCATGCGCCGCTCGACGAACGGCACGCGGAGGTCGAATTCGTGGCCCGCTACAAGGTCGGCGGACGCGCTTACCGGCTCCACGAGACGAGTCGCTTCACGCGCGACGAGCACGGTTTCTGGCGCTATGTCGACGGCGAGGTAAGTGAACGCTGACAAATAGTTGCTGTGTCAGACGCCGGGTAATTCCCGCATTGCACAACCTTAATTTGTCGGGCTAGGATGGCCGTCAGATTGGTCAAGTTGCATGGCAGGGCTTACGAATGGCGTTCAGCAAGGTATTGGTGGGATGGATGGCGGCCTGTGCGCTGTCGGCCGCTCAGGCCGGTACGCTGCCGAACGCGAATGCCGCTGCGGCCACGGCCAGCGGATCGCTCGCGCATGCCGAGCGCTTCGATTACGGCGACTCGGGCCTCCCGCAGGTCGCCGCGAACCTCAACGAACAAATCATCAGCATTCCGGCCGATGCTTCGGGCGCCGTGATGCTCGAGGCCACGCTGTTCAAGCCGAACGGCCCCGGCCCGTTCCCGCTCGTCGTCTTCAACCACGGCAAGAACACCGGCGATCTCCATCAGCAGCCGCGCAGCCGGCCGCTCGCGTTCGCGCGCGAATTCGTGCGCCGCGGCTATGCGGTGATCGCGCCGAATCGCCAGGGCTTCGCCGGGTCGGGCGGCACTTACCAGCAGGAAGGCTGCAACGTCGGCAAGAACGGCCTCACGCAAGCGGCCGACGTCGACGCGACGGTCCGCTACATGTCGCGTCAGTCGTACATCGACGCGTCGCGCATCGTCGTCGCCGGCACGTCGCACGGCGGCCTCGTATCGGTCGCGTACGGCACCGAAGCGGCGCCGGGCGTGCGCGGCATCATCAACTTCTCCGGCGGGCTGCGCCAGGATCTCTGCGACGGCTGGCAGCGCAATCTGGTCGACGCGTTCGACCAGTACGGCGCGCATACGGCCGTGCGCTCGCTGTGGCTCTATGGCGACAACGATTCGGTGTGGACGCCCGCGCTCGTCGCGCAGATGCACGGCGCGTACGTGTCGCACGGCACGCAGGCGCAGTTCATCGATTTCGGCCGCTACAAGGACGACGCGCACCGGCTGATCGTCGATCGCGACGGCGTGCCCCTGTGGTGGCCGGCCGTGCATGCGTTCCTCGCGGAACTGAACCTGCCGACCTCGGTGCGCTATGCAGTCGCCAATCCGCATGAACCGAATGCGACCGGCTACGCGTCGATCGACTCGGTCGACGCGGTGCCGTTCCTCGACGAGGCCGGCCGCGAAGGCTATCGCCGCTTCCTGAGCCAGCATCCGAGCCGCGCGTTCGCGGTGTCGGCGGAAGGCGCGTGGTCGTGGGCCGAAGGCGGCGACGATCCGATGGCGCTCGCGCTCGATAATTGCTCGAAACAGGGTGCCGGCGCATGCCGGTTGTATGCGGTCAACGATCGCGTCGTGTGGAACGCGGGCGCGACGCAAACGGCCGACAACGGCGACGCCACCCCGCACGACGCCGATACGCGCGCACTGGCTTCGCGCTGACGCGCGGGTGGCGCCGCTCGGTCGAGGTCAAGGTCGAGCGCCTCCCGGATTCCCTTCCCCTCTTTCCGTTTCCTGAACGCTCGCGGCCCGCGGCGGTGTTCGCGTGCGCGCCCCCGCACGAGCGGCGTTCGGCTTTGCGCCCCCTTTTTGCTTCCCGCCCCGATTTTTCGCCGCTCGCACACCTGCGCACCCGCGATTTTTTTCTATCGGGTGGTCTCACTCGAACGTCGTCATCTGCGGTCATTTCCGGACATCCGGCGCGTACCGTCCCGAGCCGCTCCGATCTGCGCCGAACTCCCGCCCGGCAAGGCTTTGCGGCGTTTGTAACCGGTAGTGCAACGAGCGGCGGAACACGCTAATCTCAGCGCGTTTTCCGTCTGTCGCCGCGCGGCATCGCATGCGATGCCCGCCGCCGTTTTACCCCCCGGAGTTGCCTTGAGTACGCCAGCCACCGACGACTGGGTCGCGCGCAGCCTGCGCGCGGTCTGGCATCCCTGCACCCAGATGAAGCACCATGAGCGCCTGCCGCTCGTTCCCGTCGCGCGCGGCGCCGGCGTATGGCTGTACGACCGCGACGGCCGCCGCTACTTCGACGCGATCAGCTCGTGGTGGGTGAACCTGTTCGGCCATGCGAATCCGGACATCAACGCGGCGCTGAAGGACCAGCTCGACACGCTCGAACACGCGATGCTCGCCGGCTGCACGCACGAGCCGGCGATCGAGCTCGCGGAGCGGCTGCACGTGCTCACCGGCCGCACGCTCGGCCACGCGTTCTTCGCGTCGGACGGCGCGTCCGCCGTCGAGATCGCGCTGAAGATGAGCTTCCACGCGTGGCGCAATCGCGGCCGCACGGACAAGCGCGAATTCGTGTGCGTCGCGAACAGCTATCACGGCGAGACCATCGGCGCGCTCGGCGTGACGGACGTCGCGCTGTTCAAGGATGCTTACGATCCGCTGATCCGCCACGCGCACGTGGTCGCGTCGCCCGACGCGCGCGGCGCGCTGCCGGGCGAGACGGCAGCCGACGTGGCAGGCCGCGCGCTCGACGACGTGCGGCGCCTGTTCGCCGAACGCGCCGACCGGATCGCCGCGCTGATCGTCGAGCCGCTCGTGCAATGCGCGGCCGGCATGGCGATGCACGATCCGTCGTACGTGCGCGGGCTGCGCACGCTGTGCGACGAGTTCGGCGTGCACCTGATCGCCGACGAGATCGCGGTCGGCTGCGGACGCACCGGCACTTTCTTCGCGTGCGAGCAGGCCGGCGTGTGGCCGGATTTCATGTGCCTGTCGAAGGGCATCAGCGGCGGCTACCTGCCGCTGTCGCTGGTGCTCACGCGCGACGACGTGTTCGCGGCGTTCTACGACGACGACACCACGCGCGGCTTCCTGCATTCGCATTCGTACACCGGCAACCCGCTCGCGTGCCGTGCGGCGGTCGCGACGCTCGACCTGTTCGAGCGCGACGACGTGCTCGCCGCCAATGCGCGCAAGTCGGCCACGCTGCGCGCCGCGCTCGCGCCGCTCGACGCGCACCCGCACGTGCGGCACCTGCGCGAGCTCGGCACGCTGTTCGCGTTCGACGTCGCGCTCGACGGCGACGCGGCACGCGGCTTCTCGCGGCGCTTCTTCGAGCGCGCGCTCGAGCGCGAACTGCTGCTGCGCCCGATCGGCACGACCGTGTACCTGATGCCGCCGTACGTGATGAGCGACGACGACATCGCGTGGCTCGCGCAGCGCACCCGCGACACGCTCGACGCGACGCTCGCGGAGGTCGCACGATGAAACACGCTTCACCGGCATCCACCTCGCCGCTGCTCGACACGCTGCAGCGCGGCCTCGCCGAACTCGATGCGCAGGGCCTGCGCCGCGTGCGGCGCACGGCCGACACCGCGTGCGACGCGCACATGCGCGTCGACGGCCGCGACATCGTCGGCTTCGCGAGCAACGACTATCTCGGCCTCGCCGCGCATCCGGCACTCGTCGCCGCGTTCGCCGAAGGCGCGCAGCGCTACGGCTCCGGCAGCGGCGGCTCGCATCTGCTCGGCGGCCACTCGCGCGCGCACGCGGCGCTCGAGGACGAACTCGCCGGCTTCGCGGGCGGCTTCTCCGACGCGCCGCGCGCGCTGTACTTCAGCACTGGCTACATGGCGAACCTCGCCGCGATGACGGCGCTGACGGGCAAGCACGCGACGATCTTCTCGGACGCGCTGAACCACGCATCGCTGATCGACGGGATCCGGCTGTCGCGTGCGAACGTGCAGGTCTATCCGCATGCGGACATGGCCACGCTCGCCGCGCTGCTCGATGCGTCGGAGGCAGAAACGAAGCTGATCGTCAGCGACACGGTGTTCAGCATGGACGGCGACATCGCGCCGCTCGCGGAACTCGTCGCGCTGGCCGAACGCCACGGCGCATGGCTCGTCGTCGACGACGCGCACGGCTTCGGCGTGCTCGGCCCGCACGGCCGCGGCGCGCTCGCGGCGGCCGCGCTGCGCTCGCCGAACCTGGTGTACGTCGGCACGCTCGGCAAGGCGGCCGGCGTCGCGGGCGCGTTCGTCATCGCGCACGAGACCGTGATCGAATGGATGATCCAGCGCGCGCGCAGCTACATCTTCACGACGGCCGCGCCGCCGGCCGTCGCGCATGCGGTATCGGCGAGCCTGAAGGTGATCGGCGGCGACGAGGGCGATGCGCGACGCGCGCACCTCGCCGCGCTGATCGAGCGCACGCGTGCGCTGCTGCGCGCGACGCGCTGGCAGCCGGTCGATTCGCACACGGCCGTGCAGCCGCTCGTGATCGGCAGCAACGACGCGACGCTCGCGGCGATGCGCTCGCTCGACGCGCACGGCCTGTGGGTGCCCGCGATCCGGCCGCCGACGGTGCCGGCCGGCACGTCGCGGCTGCGCATCTCGCTGTCGGCCGCGCATTCGTTCGACGATCTCGCGCGGCTCGAAATCGCATTACTCGAAGCCAGCAAGGAAGCACGATGAATCGCCCGCTCGCTCACTGGCTTTGCATGAGACCGGAATACGCGCTGAAGCGCTACTCCGGATCGACACGTCCGCTGCCCGCCGAAGGGGCGGTTGCCCCGTTTGGCACAGACCGGCAGGAGGCAGCATGACCGCACCGCTCTCCGTCTTCGTCACCGGCACCGACACGGAAATCGGCAAGACCTTCGTGTCGGCCGCGATGCTGCACGGCTTCGCGCGGCACGGGCTGCGCGCGGCCGCGCTGAAGCCCGTCGCCGCCGGTGCGTATGAACGCGACGGCGTCTGGCGCAACGAAGACGCCGACCAGCTCGACGCGGCCGCGAACGTCGTGCTGCCGCCCGAACTGCGCACGCCGTTCCTGCTGAAGGCGCCGGCCGCACCGCATATCGTCGCCGCGCAGGAAGGCGTGACGCTCGACCTCGACACGATCGTCGCGAGCCACCGCGAAGCGCTGACGCGCGCGGACGTGGTGGTCGTCGAAGGCGTCGGCGGCTTCCGCGTGCCGCTCAACGACACGCAGGACACGGCCGATCTCGCGGTCGCGCTCGGCCTGCCCGTCGTGCTCGTCGTCGGCGTGCGGCTCGGCTGCATCAGCCACGCGCTGCTGACGGCCGACGCGATTGCCGCGCGCGGCCTCACGCTCGCCGGCTGGGTCGCGAACCACGTCGACCCGGCCATGTCCTACGCCGACGAGAACGTCGCGACGATCCGCGACTGGCTCGCGCGCGAGCATCGCGCGCCGCTCCTTGGCCGCATCGCGCACCTGGCGCCGGCCGCCCCCGAATCCGCCGCGGCGATGCTCGACATCGCCGCGCTCGTCGATACGCTGCGCCACGCGCAGCATTGACGCCCCGATCCCCGTATTCACGACAGGAAAACCACCATGACCCAAGCCCAGAGCGCCGCCGTGCAACCCGCCGCGATCCCCGTGGCCGCCCCGACGTCGCAGCGCTGGCGCGTCGCCGACGTCGTCGCGCTGTTCGAGCTGCCGTTCAACGACCTGATGTTCCGCGCGCAGCAGGTGCATCGCGAGCACTTCGACGCGAACGCGGTGCAGCTGTCGACGCTGCTGTCGATCAAGACGGGCGGTTGCGAGGAAGATTGCGGCTACTGCTCGCAGTCGTCGCACCACGACACGGGCCTGAAGGCCGAGAAGCTGATGGACGTCGACACGGTGCTCGAAGCCGCACGCGCGGCGAAGGCGAACGGCGCGAGCCGCTTCTGCATGGGCGCCGCGTGGCGCAACCCGAAGGAGCGCCACATGCCGGCGCTGACCGAGATGGTGCGCGGCGTGAAGGAACTGGGCCTCGAAACCTGCATGACGCTCGGCATGCTCGAGGACGAGCAGGCGCAGCAGCTCGCGAACGCCGGCCTCGACTACTACAACCACAACCTCGACACGTCGCCGGAGTTCTACGGCCAGGTGATCTCGACGCGCACGTACCAGGATCGTCTCGACACGCTCGACCGCGTGCGCGATGCGGGCATCAACGTGTGTTGCGGCGGCATCATCGGGATGGGCGAATCGCGCCGTGAACGCGCGGGCCTGATCTCGCAGCTCGCGAACCTGAACCCGTATCCGGAATCGGTGCCGATCAACAACCTCGTCGCAATCGAAGGCACGCCGCTCGAAGGCACCGCGCCGCTCGACCCGTTCGAGTTCGTGCGCACGATCGCGGTCGCGCGCATCACGATGCCGAAGGCGGTCGTGCGCCTGTCGGCCGGCCGCGAGCAGCTCGACGACGCGATGCAGGCCATGTGCTTCCTCGCGGGCGCGAACTCGATGTTCTACGGCGACCAGTTGCTGACGACGAGCAACCCGCAAACGCAGCGCGACCGTGCGCTGTTCGAGCGCCTCGGGATTCGTGCGAGCCAGGCCGACGCGCTCGCGGAGAACGCGTAAGCGGCCACCGCGCGGCGCGCATCGGGCGCAAACGACAAAGCCGGGGCATGCCCCGGCTTTTTTTCGTCCGCTCATCCGATCATCCGCGCGCCTGCTCGCCGGCGCGCGGCGCCGGCATGCGCATCACACGTGCGCCGCCGCCCCGTCGAGCGCCGCGCGCACGCGTTCGATCTGCTGCCCGTCGACGGGTGCCAGCACCTCGCCGCGCACCCGCACGCCCGAGCCGAAATGCACCGCGCGCACGCCGGTCGCGCGAACGAAATCGCCGACCGCGTCGACCGTGAGCCCCGAGCCGGCCAGCACCGTGCAGGTCGAGCCGGCCGCCTGCCGCACCAGTCGCGTGATCGTCGCGACGGCATCGAGCACCGACGGATGGCCGCCCGACGTCAGCACCGACGTGACGGCCGGCACGCGCAGCAGCGCGTCGAATGCGGCGTTGAGATCGCGCGACACGTCGAACGCGCGGTGGAACGTCAGGTCGCGCCCGTCCGCGGCGGCCGCGATGCGCGCGAGCGCGTCGAGATCGACGTCACCGTGCGCATCGAGCGCGCCGAACACGACGCCGTTCGCACCGGCCGCGACGGCTGCGCGCACGTCGCGCTCGATCACGCGCAGGTCGTCGGTGTCATAGACGAAGGAGCGGCTGTGCGGGCGAACGATCACGTTCACCGGAATCGGTACGGCCGCCACGACGGCCTCGATCAGGCCGACGCTCGGCGTGAGGCCGCCTTCGGCGATCGCGGTCACGAGTTCGAGCCGGTCGGCGCCCGCGCGGGCGGCGGCCTTCGCGTCGCCGACGGTCGTGGCGATCACTTCGAGGAGGACGGAGGAAGCGGCGGTTCGGTTCATCGGCGGCTCGCGATTCGTCTGGACAATTCGCGCATCCTAGCCGAGCGGCGTGAACCGCGCCAGCGTGCCGGCCGGCGCTATGCGCCGTCCGCTTCCTCGTCGATCCAGTCGATATCGCCGCACAGCACGTGCTGGGCATCGCCGATCCGCACGGCGATCGACAGCGTCACGCACGGCTGCGCCTCGTTGATCGACAGGTACGGGCGCGTCACCTGCACGCGGCCGGGCTCGGCGATCGCCGTGCGGAAATACGGCCGCCGCAGCCAGTTCGCGCCCTGCGCATCCGCCAGCGGCGAGAAGCGCGCCTCGGCAAGCGCGCGGTCCGCGCGCAGCACGACGTTGCGGCCCGCCTGACGGCCGCGCGCATCGAGCAGGAAGCAGCGCGCGGCGGCGTCGAGCGCGAGGTAGTTCCAGCACACCTCGTCGAGCGGCTCGCCGGCCGCGAGCCGCTCGGCCGCCCGCTCGAACGCGCGCAGGTACGGCGCGAGCCGCTGCGCGTCGCGCCGCTCGCGCGCTTCGGTTTGCTGACGATAGCGCTCGGTCAGCTCGCCGATGCAGCCGGTCGCCGTCACGCTGTCGGGCAGCCCGGGCGCCGGGCGGCCGAAGTAATAGCCCTGCACGAAATCGGCCTCGCATGCCAGCGCGATCTGCGCGTCGTGCTCGGTCTCGATCCCTTCGACGAGCACGAGCTTGCCGGCCTCGTGCAGCAGCGTGACGAGCCCGTGCAGGATCGCGGTGAGCCCGGTGCGATGTGCCGCGTGCGACAGCATGATCCGGTCGAGCTTCACGATGTCCGGGTTCAGCTGCCAGATCCGCTCGAGGTTCGAGTGCCCGGCGCCGAAATCGTCGAGCGCGATCAGGAAGCCCTGCGCGCGGAATTCGCGCACGGCCTCGGCGAGCCGCTCGACGTCTTCCGCGCGCTGTTCGAGCACTTCGAGCACGATGCGACGCGGCGGCATCTGGAGCCGTTTCAGGTTCGCGAGCAGCGCGGCGGCCTGGAACGGGTCGGTGAGCACGCCCGGATGCACGTTGAGGAACAGCCACTCGCGCTCGGCGCCGAGCAGCATGAAGTTCTCGAGATGCAGCGCCTGCGCGAGCCGGTCGAGCTGCAACAGCTCGCCGTGGCGCGCGGCCGCACCGAATACGTCGAGCGGCGACACCGCGCGGTCGAGCGCGTCATGCGCGCGCAGCAGCGCCTCGTAGCCCACGGCCCGCTGGTGCGACAGGCTGAAGATCGGCTGGAACACGGTCGTGAGCGTCAGGTCGTGATGCTGGGTCGCCAGGCGTTCGAGGCCGGAGCTCATCTCCCGCTCGAAACGGTACGGCGACGCCGCGGCCGGACGCTCCTGCTGCGCGATCGTCATGACGCCCTCCTGGCGAGGCCGCCTGACGCGGCGGGTGAACGGAACGGCATGCGCAATATCATTGTGGAAATCCTCGGTTGTCCGGGCCATGCCGGACGGTACGCAAGCATCAAGCAAGCTCCGTGCAAGCGCTGAACCCGTGCGCCGCGCTCGCGTGCCGTGCCGCCGCACCAGTCTGACGCAGATCGGATGCACCGTTTGCGTGCACGCGCACCGCGGCACGCGAGCGCACCCGTCACGTCGTCACGCTACACTCCGTACAGTCGTTTCATTCTCCCCACCTGCCGTATCGATGGAAATCGTTTTCACAGTCCTGATCCTGCTGCTCACCGTCGCGCTGTCAGGCGCGATCACGCGCGTGCTGCCGTTGCGGCTTCCGCTGCCGCTGATGCAGATCGTGTTCGGCGCGATGCTCGCGTGGCCGAAGCTCAACCTGCACGTCACGTTCGATCCCGAAATCTTCATGCTGCTGTTCATTCCGCCGCTGCTGTTCGCGGACGGCTGGCGGATTCCGAAACGCGAGCTGTACCTGCAGCGCCGCGCGATCCTGATGCTCGCGTTCGGGCTCGTGTTCATGACGGTACTCGCGGTCGGCTACTTCGCGCATTGGCTGATACCCGAGTTGCCGCTGCCGATCGCGTTCGCGCTCGCCGCCGTGCTGTCGCCGACCGACGCGGTCGCGCTGTCGGGCATCGCGGGCAAGGGCCGGATCCCGCCGCAACTGATGCACATCCTCGAAGGCGAGGCGCTGATGAACGACGCGTCGGGCCTCGTCGCGCTGAAGTTCGCGATCGCGGCCGCGCTCACCGGCATGTTCTCGCTGCGCGAAGCGTCGGTCACCTTCGTGATCGTCGCGGCCGGCGGGCTCGCGACCGGCGCGATCGTCGCGTGGCTGTTCAGCGCGGTGTCGACGCGCCTCCTGAATGCCGAGCAGGAAGGCGACCCGGCTCCCGGCATCGTGATGACGCTGCTCGTGCCGTTCGCCGCGTATCTGTTCGCCGAGCACCTCGACCTGTCCGGCGTGCTCGCCGCCGTGTCGGCCGGGATGATGATGAATTACACGAGCTTCTCCCGCAAAAGCACCGTCGCAGCGCGGGTGCGCGCGGAAAGCACGTGGGCGATGATCGAGTTCGTGTTCAACGGCATGGTGTTCATCATGCTCGGGCTGCAGCTGCCGCACATCATCGGCCGCGCGCTCGTCGACGCGCATCACACGAGCGACGCGCTCGTCGGCCGGATGATCTTCAACGTGTGCGCGATGATGCTCGCGCTGTATGCGATCCGCTTCCTGTGGGTCTGGCTGCTGCGCTGGATCGCGAGCCGCCGCGCCGCGCGGCACGGCCTCGCGGGCACGATGGCCGGCGTGCGCACGATCGCGGTGATGACGGTCGGCGGCGTGCGCGGCGCGGTCACGCTCGCCGGCGTGCTGTCGATCCCCGTCGCGCTGGCCGACGGCGCGCCGCTGCCTGGGCGCGACACCGCGATCTTCGTCGCGTCGGCCGTGATTCTCGGTTCGCTGATCGTCGCGGTGATCGGCCTGCCGCTGCTGCTGCGCGGCGTGCGCTCGACGCGCAACCCGCTCGCCGACGAGGAGCGCACCGCGCGCGCCGCCGCCGCGCAGGCCGCGATCCGCGCGATCGATTCGTCGCACGACGCCATCTCCGCCGATCTCGACGAATCGGGCGCCGCGCGCTGCGCGGACATCTCCGCGCGCGTGATGGACCAGTATCGCCGCCGCCTCGCCGCGCTCGCCGAGGACGGCCCGACGCCGCGCGCCGAAGCGAAGCAGACCGAGACGATGGAATTGCAGATGCGGATCGCGGCGGTGCGCGCGGAGCGTTCGGTGCTGTACCGGCTGCGCAGCGAAAGCCGGATTTCCGACGAGACGCTGACCAAGCTGATCCGCGAGATCGACCTGTCGGAAACGGCGCTGTCGACCCGCAAGAAAGGGATCGTCTGAGCACCGTGCACGCGTCCCGGCGACCCGGCCGCGCATAAACAAACGGCGACGCGCACGTCGCCGTTTTCACATCCGCGCGCGGTCGCGTTACTTCGCGACCACTACCGGAATCCCCTTCAGCATCCCCGCGCCCTTCATCTCGTCGAGCGCGTGCTGCACGGCCGCGCTCGTCGCCGCGTCGATGCCGAGTTGCAGCGCGAGCTCGCGTTCCGCGCGCTTCACGCCCGCGAGGTTGCGCACCTTCACGTGACCGAAGCCGCGCACGCGCGCATGCAGGTCGGCCAGCTGCGTGACCTGCGCCGCATTGCCGGCGGTCGTCGCGGCGAGCGCGCGCGTGAGCGTCGTCTCGTAGTCGTCCGCGAGCGCGCGTTCCATCCGGCGCTCGGCCGTGCGGCCGAACGGATCGAGCCACGTGCCGCGCAGGCTGCGCACGCGCGCGAGCGCGCCGAGCACCGGCCACATCCACTGGCCGAACACGCGCTTCTTCGGCGCGCTGCCGTCGCGGCCGGCCTTCGCGACCGTCGGCGGCGCGAGGTTGAACTTCACGCGATAGTCCTGCCCCGGCACGCCTTCGAACTGCGCTTCGAGCGCGCTGCGGAACGCGCCGTCCGCGTACAGCCGCGCGACCTCGTATTCGTCCTTCACCGCGAGCAGCCGATAGAACGTCGTCGCGACCGCGCGCGTGAGCGCATCGTCGCCCTTTGCGCGCGCCGCGTCGACCAGCGCACGGTAGCGCTCGACGTAACGCGCGCCGCCGTATGCGTCGAGGCGCGCTTCGCGATCGGCGATCAGGTCGGCGAGCGTCTCCGGCGCGGCGTGCGCGGCGGCCACCGTGTGGCGCGCGTTCCACAACGCGTCGAGGCCCGCGGCGTCACCCGCGGCCATCCGGCCGATCGAGAACGCGAGCTTGTTCATCGGCACCGCGACGTTGTTCAGTTCGATCGCGCGCATCATCGCGGCGAGCGATACCGGCACGAGGCCGAGCTGCCATGCGTAGCCGAGCATCAGGATGTTCGCGCCGATCGAATCGCCGAGGAATTTCGCGGCGAGCGCCTGCGCGTCGCAGCTCGACAGATAGCCATCGCCGGCCGCGTGATGCATCTTCTCGAGCAGCGCATCCGCGTGCAGGCTCGCGTCGGGATTCTGCACGAACGACGCGTTCGGGATCCGGTGCGTGTTGACGACGATGCGCGAACGCCCGTGGCGCACCGTCTGCAGCGCCTCGGCGCTCGCGCCGACGACCATGTCGCACGCGAGCAGCACGTCGGCCTGCTGCGTGTCGATGCGCACCTGGTTCAGCCAGCGGTCGCTCGACGCGATCCGCACGAACGACAGCACCGAGCCGCCCTTCTGCGCGAAGCCCATGAAGTCGAGCACCGACGCGCTCTTGCCTTCGAGGTGCGCGGCCATGCTGATCAGCGCGCCGACCGTCACGACGCCCGTGCCGCCGACGCCCGTCACGAGCATGTCGTACGGCGCCGCGTCCAAGTGCGTCGCGGGCACCGGCAGCGCGTCGACGCGCGCGGCCAGCGCCGCTTCGTCGAATGCGGCGCCGGCCGCCTTCTTCAGCGCGGCGCCTTCGACCGTCACGAAGCTCGGGCAGAAGCCGTTCACGCACGAGTAGTCCTTGTTGCACGACGACTGGTCGATGCGGCGCTTGCGGCCGAGCGGCGTCTCGAGCGGCTCGACCGACAGGCAGTTCGACTGCACGCCGCAGTCGCCGCAGCCTTCGCACACCGCATCGTTGATGAACAGGCGCTTGTCCGGGTCGGGGAATTCGCCTTTCTTGCGGCGGCGGCGCTTCTCGGCCGCGCAGGTCTGGTCGTAGATCAGCACGGTGACGCCCGGCGTCTCGCGCAGTTCGCGCTGCACCGTGTCGAGTTCGCTGCGGTGATGGAACGTCGTGCCGGCCGGGAACAGCCCGTGATGGCCGTCGTACTTCTCCGGTTCGTCGGACACCACGACGAAGCGCGACACGCCTTCCGCCTCGACCTGGCGCGCGATCTGCGGCACCGAGATGCTGCCGTCGACCGGCTGGCCGCCCGTCATCGCGACCGCGTCGTTGTAGAGGATCTTGTACGTGATGTTCGCCTTCGCGGCGACCGCCTGGCGGATCGCGAGGATGCCCGAGTGGAAGTAGGTGCCGTCGCCGAGGTTCTGGAACACGTGCTTCGTGTTGGTGAACATCGCATGCGCGGCCCAGTCGACGCCCTCGCCGCCCATCTGGATCAGGCCCGTCGTGTCGCGCTCCATCCACGACGCCATGAAGTGGCAGCCGATGCCGGCCTGCGCGATCGAGCCTTCCGGCACCTTCGTCGACGTGTTGTGCGGGCAGCCGGAGCAGAAGTACGGCGTGCGCTTCACCGCGTCGGCTTCGTTCGACAGGATCTGCGGCGCGACGAGATCGACGACGCGCTCGCGGCGGTCGAGCGCCGGCTTGTGGCGCGCGAGCCATTCGGCGAACACCGGCAGGATCCGCGACGGGCGCAGCTCGCCGAGCTCGGACAGCAGGCAGGCGCCGGCCGCGTCGTGCTTGCCGAGCACGCGCGGGCGTGCACCTTCGGCGCGGTTGTACAGGTAGTCCTTGATCTGCTGCTCGATGACGGGCCCCTTCTCCTCGATCACCAGCACTTCCGCGAGCCCGTCGACGAAGGTTTCGATGCGCGTCATCTCGAGCGGATAGGACAGGCCGACCTTGTAGATCCGCACGCCGGCTGCGTCGAGATCGTCGACCGTCAGGTCGAGGCGGCGCAGTGCTTCCATCAGGTCCAGGTGCGCCTTGCCGCAGGTGACGATGCCGACGTTCGCCTGCGCGCTCGGCGCGATCCACTTGTCGATGCTGTGGGCGCGCGCGAAGTGGCGCACCGCGTCGAGCTTCGCGGCGAGGCGCGCCTCGATCGTGAGGCTCGGCAGGTCGGGCCAGCGGTTGTGCAGGCCGCCCGCCGGCGGCGTGAAGCCCGGCGGCGCCGGCCACTGCGTCTGCAATGCGTCGAGATCGACGGTCGAGCCGGACTCGACGGTCTCCGAGATCGCCTTGAAGCCGACCCATGCGCCCGAATAGCGCGACAGCGCCCAGCCGTACAGGCCGAACTCGAGCATGTCGGCGATGTTCGACGGGTTCACGACCGGCATGTGCCACGCGATCATCGCGAAATCGCTCTGGTGCGGCATCGACGACGACACGCAGCCGTGATCGTCGCCCGCCACCACCAGCACGCCGCCGTGCGGCGACGAACCGTACGCGTTGCCGTGCTTCAGCGCGTCGCCGGCGCGGTCGACGCCCGGGCCCTTGCCGTACCACATCGCATACACGCCATCGACGGTGCGCTCCGGGTCGGCTTCCACGCGCTGCGTGCCGAGCACCGCGGTGCCGCCGAGTTCCTCGTTGATCGCGGGCAGGAAGCGCACGCCGCTGGCGTCGAGCAGTTTCTTCGCCTTCCACAGCTGCTGGTCGACCATCCCCAGCGGCGAACCGCGGTAGCCGCTGACGAAGCCGGCCGTGTTCAGGCCTTGCACGGTGTCGGACGCGCGCTGCATCAGCAACAGCCGGACCAGCGCCTGCGTGCCGGTCAGGAAGATCCGGCCGCGCGTGGCGGTCAGATTGTCGGTCAGACGGTAGTCGGATAGAGCGGGCGTGCCGTCTTCGGGCAGGCGAGCGGTCATGGGGATGTCTCCGGATTGTGTGTTCTGTGCCGCGCACCGGGGCGTCGGGCGACGCCGGCCTGGAGCGGCTGGATGACTCTATTTTTTCGCGTGGACACGAGAAAGTTTTTTCTCATCTTGCTCGGACGGTGCCGGAGTGAGAAAAACTGCGCAGGTTTTGGACGGGATTTGAGAGAGTTTTCGCGCGGGGTGCTGGGGGCTGGCTTTGCGATGTGTCGCGGTCGGTGGATGGAGTGCTGCGAACAGGAGGGATGGTGGAGGTCGGCTCGCGGAGGGGGCGGCAGGTGCTTGCGGCCCGTGTGACAAGGGTTTCAGCGGTCGGGCACGCGCGCCTCACCATTCGGATGCACAGCGTTCGGATTGGTCGCGGGCGCGGGATGTCCACATTGCCGGCCCGGGCCGCGGCCGAGCAGGCGGAAATGCTCACCGCTCGATCGCACAGGGTTTCGAGTGGCGTCGGGTGGCGGATGTCCACACCTCACTTTGGGCTTCAGTTCGAGCCGGTTCCGACACTCACCGTTGGAAACCACAGCGCGATGAGTGGGTGTCGGGGGCAGATATCCACACGGCCACACGGTGGATCCCCCGCCCGGTCGATTCGGCGTTCGCTCTCACCGTTCGGATACACAGGATTGTGAGTCGATTCGGGCGCACGATATCCACATCTCTGCCGGTTCTTGCAATGGTCTGAGTGGGGGTCCTGACGGGCGGTCCTGCGCTGCGGCCTGGTGGTCCTGAGCGGTGGTCCGGTGGGCGGGCGATGCAGGCTTACGTGGGTTCGTCTCGGGTGCCGATTTTGGCGTGGACGAGCGTGCAACTACGCAGTCAAACGAGGCGCCGATGCAGATGTGGATATCGCCGCCAGCAGACACTGGAAACCCTGTGATCCCCGACGGTGAGCGCCCGGCCGCGGTCGATCGAGGATGCCCATCCTGGTGTGGACAGCCAGCCCCGCGACGACTCAAAACGCTGTGAATTTCGATGGTGAGCGACAGCACTCGACCCAACGAGAGCGCTGATTCGGCTGCGAATAGCTCGACTCCGCCCCACTCGAAACCCAGTGAATTTCAATGGTGAGCGACGGCACGTTGATCGAACACGAGCGCCGATTCGGGTGTGGATAGTCCGCCCCTCGAACCACTCTCGACGCTGTGAAATTCAACGGTGAGCGACGGCACATCGGTCGAACACGAGTGCTGATTCGGGTGTGGATAGCTCGCCCCCCAAACCACTCTCGACGCTGTGAAATTCAACGGTGAGCGACAGCACATCGATCGAACACGGGCGCCGATTCGGGTGTGGATAGCTCGCCCCGAACCACTCGAGACGCTGTGAATTTCAATGGTGAGCGACAGCGCATCGATCGAACATGAGCGCTGATTCGGGTGTGGATAGCTCGCCATCGAACCACTCGAGACGCTGTGAAATTCGACGGTGAGCGTCGGCATGCGATCGCGCGATGACGCCGAACAGAGCGTGAACAGCGACGATCGGTACCGCTCGGCAAGCCTTGCGGCTGAAGCCGCAGAGGCCCGCGCGAACGGGCTGACAGGCAGTCGAGCACGCACGCTCACCGACGAAATACACAGCGCATCGAGTCGCTTCGACGGCACGATATCCACATCGGGGCCGGTACGCGAGCGGAGCACGCAATCGCGACTGCGGGTAGAATGCGCGACCCTCGAAGCGGCGCGGCACACCGGGAGCGGACACGTGCGCCATCGCGTCCGTCGAGCGTCCGTCGAGCCGGCGCCGACACTCACCATCGAAATACACAGCGCGCCGAGTGAATTCCGCGGCAAGATATCCACACCGCGCTCGGGTACGGGTTTATCGCCGATCTACCGCTGGTCTATCGCCGATTTCCGCGCGCCGTTAGAATGCGCGTCGGTCCGAATGTCGGGCGGGCGCCCGGAGGCCCCCGCCGGGCAAGCCTCACACACAACCGGCCGTCGACACTCACCATTCAAAAGCACAGCATTTTTCGTCGTTGCGGACCCTGGTTGTCCACACCTCGCATCGCGCCTGCGCTACATGCCGCCACTCTCACCGGTGGAATGCACAGCCTTCCGAGTGATTGGGAAACCGGGATATCCACAACCGAAACCGCGTAGACATTCGGCGCCCGCGTATTGGCAATGGCGCTTCATGCGTCTGCCCCCAACCCGCCTCAAATGCCGGAAAGCCCCGTAGATCGGGCGTCCGACCGCGCGCTCACCGTTCCGGTCCACAGCATTTCGAGTGAGCGGAAGGGCCGGTTGTCCACATGCGCTCCGCAACGGTCAGCCGGCAGCAACCGCAAGCTCGGTCACTCAGCGATCGAACGGATGATCCGCGCCGGGTTTCCGCCGACCAGCGTGTTCGGTGGAACGTCCGTGGTCACGACGGAGCCCGCGCCGACCACCGAATTCTCGCCGACCGTCACGCCGCCGATGATCGTCGCACCCGCGCCGATCCACACGTTGTTGCCGATCACGATCGGCCGGGCGACGACGGCGTCGCGTCGACGGGACGGCTCCACCGGATGACCCGACGCGATGAGGCTGACGTTCGGCCCGATCATCACATCGTCGCCGATGTCGAGGCCGCCAAGGTCGTAGAACGTGCAGTTCTGGTTGACGAACAGGTTGCGGCCGATGCGCGTATCTGCGCCGCCCGTCGCGTAGAACGGCGGGATCAACAGGAATCCGGCGTCCACCGGCTTGCCGATCAGTTCTCCGAATAATCTGCGGACTTCGTCCGCATCGTCGAACGTCAGACGGTTGAGCCGCGCGGTGATCGCCATCGTCCGCTTGAGCTCGGCCGTCATCGCGGCCGATTCCGGCGTGCGTCGGGGAATGATCGTGGTGCGATCGTCGTTCGCCATTCGTTGCTGTTCTCCGTGTGCGATCGAACCGGCATACGGCGCGTGACGGCCGCGCCCGATTCACCGGATACGATTCGCTTGGGCTTTCACCCACAATGCGATTTATAACTAGTCATGCATTAACTAGTTCGACAATGAATTTCCGCTGCATATGGCTTTGCGGAACATGCGAGGTCAATTCGGGCGCGCGGGAACCCGCTCGACCTGCGGCCCGTCACCGCGCCACGCTCCGCCGCTTGCCGCGCCCGCCCCTGTCCGAACGTCTCCCGCTCGGGTACGCTTGAGCATCCACCGAACCGACACGCACACCCCAACGCGGAGGCGCGATGAAGCTCTACTACTGGCCGAAAACCCGGGCATTCCGGGCGCTGTGGATGCTGGAAGAAATCGGCGCCGTCTACGAGCTCGTACCGATCGATCTGCGTTCGCACGAACAGGGCAGCGACGCGTTCGTCCAGGTCAATCCGATGGCCAAGCTGCCCGCGCTCGACGACGGCAGCGAACCGTTCGCCGAATCCGGCGCCGTGCTGCTGTATCTCGCCGATCGGTGTCCGGGCGCCGGGCTCGGCATCGCACCCGACGATCCGTTGCGCGGCCGCTTCCTGCAGTGGATGTTCTTCACGTCCACCTGCCTCGAGCCCGCGATGGCCGAGAAATTCACCGGCGCGTCGGGCAATCCGGTCGCGTTCGGCTGGGGCAACATCACGCGCGTGCAGCGCGCGCTCGCGCAGACGCTCGCCCACAGCCGCTGGCTCGTCGGCGATCACTTCACCGCGGCCGACCTGCTGCTCGCCAGCACGCTGAAGATCGCGTTCGACGCACACCTGCTGCCGCACGAAGGCGTGCTCGGCGACTACGTCGCGCGCGCCGAGGACCGCGACGGCTACCGCCGCGCGGTGGCGGTGGAACAGCGCGAAGCGGCGCGCCTGCTGCATGCGTGACGCGGGAACGGCGCGGCATGGGGTGGCGGCCACCGCCGCCCGATGCCGGCGCCTGTTCGAACCGAAAGCCAACCCTATGCCGTCGGCCCGCGCGCCTGGGCTGCCGCCGTGCCGGGCTCGATCACCACGCCCGCCGAGCCGCGTTCGCCGGTCTCCGCGTCGATCGGCACGACTTCGTGAAAATGCGTGTAGTCGATGTGCGTGACGCCGTCTTCCTCGTGCATCAGGTCGACATAGCGGTGCAGCCAGCGGATGTCCTCATGCGCCCATGAGTAGCGCGCCTGCATGACCTGCGCGGTCGTCTCGTCGGAGCCCTCGATCGTGATCAGCAGCGACGCGTCGCGCGCGGCGAGCGTTTCGGCCGTCTCGCCGAACAGCGGGCTCGCTTCGTCGATCACGTGCATCAGGTTCCAGCCGAGCAGGAAGATCGGATGTTCGTTGCGCACGAGCGGCAGGTCGTGGATCTTGCGCAGCGTATAGCCCTCGTGCGTGCCTTCCACGCGCATCATCCGCAGTTTCGCCTGCGCTTCGGCAATCACGTTCTGGCGCGCATTCGCGGCACGCACCATCAGCGTCATCCGGCCGTTCAACGGGCGCACGACCGCGTAACGCGCGAACAGGATCTTCGCCTGCGGCCGCGAAAACCGTGCAAACACGAGGCCTGTCGCCAGCGCGATGCCCGACATCCCGATGAAGATCTCGAACGTCGAGACGACGTGCGCGTAGACGGTCTGCGGATGCATGTCGCCGTAGCCGACCGTCGCGAGCGTCTCGACGCTGAAGAAGAACGCGCCGGCGAACCCGGCCGGCGACTGATTCGCGATCGACGCGCCGCCGAGCAGGTAGAGCGTCGCGAAGCCGCCGTTGAGCAGCAGGAACAGCATCGCGAGCGACAGGAAGAACACGGGCCAGCTCACCGTCAGCGCGCGGTGATAGAGGTCGCGCCAGCCGAGCGGCGGCATCCCGTACGCGACCACGGGCCGGGTGCCCGACCAGAGCTTGCGGCCACGGCCGCGGGAGGCTGGGGAGGACGAATCGACGTTCATCGCGCGAGGCCGGAAGCAGGAAGGCGATGAGCGTAGCACGCGAAGCCGGCGGCCGGGAATGCGCAGCGATGCGGAGCGGGGCCCGCGTGCGGGGCGAAAAAAAACCGGCCGCATGGGCGGCCGGCTGCGCGATCATTCCGCGGGCACGCGCTCGGCGTGCGGTCGTGCTTACTTGCGGTCGACGATCACGCGATCGAACGTGCCGCCGTCGGCGAAGTGGGTCTTCTGCGCGTTCGCCCAGCTGCCGAAAACCTGCTCGACGCTGAACGTCTTCAGCGGCTTGAACTCGGCCGCATGCTTCTTCAGCACGTTCGCGTCGCGCGGACGCAGATGGTGCTGCGCGATGATTTCCTGCGCCTGCGGCGTGTACAGGTAGTCGAGATACGCCTGCGCGACCTTGCGCGTGCCTTTCTTGTCGACGACCTTGTCGACGATGGCGACCGGCGGCTCCGCGAGGATGCTCGTCGACGGATACACGGCGTCGAATTCCGCGCCCGACGCACCGGTGTCCATCAGGGCGACTTCGTTCTCGAACGTGACGAGCACGTCGCCGATGCCGCGCTGCGTGAAGGTCGTCGTCGCGCCGCGGCCGCCCGAGTCGAGCACCGGCACGTTGCGGAAGATCGCCTTCTCGAAGTCGAGCGCCTGCTGGTCGGTCGCGCCCTTCTGCTTCTCGTAGCCCCACGCGGCGAGATACGCGTAGCGGCCGTTCCCCGATGTCTTCGGGTTCGCGATGATCACCTGCACGCCCGGCTTCGCGAGATCGCTCCAGTCCTTGATCGCCTTCGGGTTGCCCTTGCGCACGAGGAACACCATCGTGGTCGAGTACGGCGAGCTGTTGTCGGCAAACCGCGCGCGCCAGTCTTTCGGCAGCAGCTGGCCGCGTTCGGCGAGCAGGTCGATGTCGTTCGGCTGGTTCATCGTCACGACGTCGGCCTGCAGCCCCTGCAGCACCGACAGCGCCTGCGCGCTCGACGCGCCGTGCGACTGCTTGATCGTCACGGTTTCGCCCGTCTGCTGCTTGTATGCGGCGGCGAAGCTCGTGTTGATGTCCTTGTACAGCTCGCGCGTCACGTCGTACGACACGTTCAGGATCGACGTGTCCGCGTGCGCGGCCGTTGCCGCCACGACCAGCGCGGCCGCGGTGCCCGTGTGCAGCCAGCGGCCGATCTCCTTGATGCTTGCCATCGTGATATGCCCCGTTTCCAGTGATGGTGAATGTGCGTGACGGCACGCGTACGCGCTGTCATCGAAACGTAAGCGGCATTCTAGCGGCCGCGTGCGGCGGGCCTTCCAATCTGTGGTGGAAAGCAAATCTCGAATTCTGCTAAACGATGCGCGCCGCTCGCGCATGCGCCGGATCGGGTGTTAAGATCGCCGCTCAGCCCATTTTCACGGTTCAACGGTTCATCCATGTCCGCTGCCCTGCACTCGCTCCCGATCCTCGCCGCCATCGCGGCAGGTACGCGCGCGGCCGGGCTGAAACTGAAAAAACGACTCCTCGACTGACGGGGACGTCGCGTCCCGTCAGGCGAATGCCGGACGGGATGCCCGCAGGTCGTTTCATTCTCCTTGCTCGCACGCCTCGCTCCGGCACACCGCCGGCGGAACGGTTCCTTCCCACTCCGTTTCCCCCAAGAGGCTTTGCATGCACACACGTTTCGAAGGTATCTGGCTGCCGATCATCACGCCGTTCCACGACGGCGAGATCGACCACGGCGCGCTCGCGCGACTCGCGCGCCACTACGCGGCAGCGGGCATCGCGGGCTTCGTCGCGGGCGCGACCACCGGTGAAGGCGTGCTGCTCGACGCACGCGAACAGGACGCCGTATTCGCGACGTTGCGCGCAGCGGTGCCCGACCTGCCGATCGTCGTCGGGCTCACCGCGAGCGCGACGCACTTCGCGGCCGCCCGCGCGCGTGAGCTCGCCGCGCTGCGGCCCGACGGGCTGCTGGTCACGCCGCCCGTCTACGTGCGACCGACGCAGGACGGGATCCGCCGCCACGTCGAAGCGATCGTCGACGCGGCCGACCTGCCGGTGCTCGTGTACAACATCCCGTACCGTACCGGCGTGAACGTCGAACTGGACACGCTGCAGGCGCTCGCGCGCGACCCGCGGGTCGCCGGCATCAAGGAGTGCGGCGGCACGCTGGACCGGCTGAGCCGGCTCGTGCACGACACGCCGCTCGCGATCCTTTCCGGCGACGACAACCAGAACTTCGCGGCGCTGTGTGCCGGCGCGCATGGCACGATCGCGAGCAGCGCGCACGTGCTGCCCGAATGGCATGTGCGCATCCACGCGCTGCTGCGCGACGGCCGGCTCGCCGAAGCGCGACGGCTATCGGTCGCGCTGCAGCCGCTCGTCGCGGCGCTGTTTGCCGAGCCGAACCCGGCGCCGGTGAAGGCGGTGCTGGCCGCGCAGGGGTGGTGCGAGGACGGGCTGCGGCTGCCGTTCGTGCCGGCGAGCGACGGGCTGCGGGAGCGGCTGGCAGCGATTCTTGGCGCCCTCGCCGAATTCGAGCCGGACGCCGCTGCGGCATAGGCGGCCGGGCGACGCACGGCTCGGACAACAGGCGAAGCTCGGCCGCCAGATTGTTTCAAACCGTCAGAACGAGAGACAGGCCGTAGCGCGCAAGCTGGGCATCGGCCGTCACGAGTTGAAGCGGTTCGTGCCGCGCCTGCGCGACCAGCAAGCGATCGAACGGGTCGCGGTGGTGCAGCGGCAAATCGCGCACTGCGGCCCCGTGCACCGCGCTGACCGGCAGTTCACGGATCCCGCTGGCGCCGATCGAGCAGACCAGCCCGCCCACGTCGATATCCAGCTTCCCCAGGCCGGCCTTGATCGCGGCCTCCCAGATACTCGCGCTGCTGACGAAGCGTTCATCGGCGTTCGCGATCAGTCTGCGCGCCCGCGCACTGAGCTTCGAATCGTTGGTCACGATCCACAAGAAGATGTGCGTATCGAGCAACAGGCGCATCAGCGCCCCTCGAACGCGTCCAGCAGATACGCCGGCAATGGTGCGTCGAAATCGTCCGCGATCCACGCCTGCCCTTGCAGGACGCCGAACCGAACGTGCACCTTCGCCGCCCCGACTTGCCCGGGGCCAGCCCCGTCAGCAGGAATCAAGGCGTCGCCCCGTTGCGCTGGATTGATCGCGGTACCGGTGCCGGTACCGTCAGGCAGCTTTGCGTTTTGCATGATGTGACCTCCGTTTCAGGTGTCCATCACTGTAGTCCGGTTCGCTCGATCGCTCCATTCGGCCGATCGGGATAGGGATGTCGATGCGCGCCGAGCCACCGCCCCGAGCGCTTCGTCACGCCGCCAGCGCCACCGCCTCGCCGTGTGTCGCGTCCCGCACCGCCTGCGTGACGATGCGCGCGAGCCGCTCGACCGTCGGCGTGGCCGACGACGTACGCCGCAGCAGCATCAGCGGCAGGCTCGGCAGCGCCGGCAGCCCGGATGATGCGGCGTCGAGCACGTGCACCGACGCCGGCAGCCCGTAGTGCGAGCGCACGGTCAGCCCGAGGCCGGCCGCCGCCGCGGCCCACAGCCCGGCCAGGCTCGGCGTCGTGAACGCGACGCGCCACGGCACGCCCGCGCGATCGAGCGCATCGGTCGCGGCGCCGAAGAACCGGCACGGCCGGTCGAACACGACGAGCGGCAACGGCTCGCCCGCCGCGCGCGCCGCACGAACGCGTGCGCCGTCGTCGCCGCCCGCATCCGCCGATTCACCCCCGTCCGGCGTGCCGAAGCCCTCCGCGCCCACCGCGGCGATCCACTGCATCGGCACCTGCGCGATCGCGTCGGCGTCGATGCCCGCGCGCGACACGAGCGTCGCCGAGGCGGGATCGCCCCACACGAGCGCGAGATCGAGCTGGTTCGCGTCGAGCCGCTCGAGCAACTCGGTATTGCGCGCGACGCGCGCCTCGATCCTCACTTTCGGATGCGCGCGCGCGAAGCGTCCGAGCACGTCGGGCAGGATCGCTTCGCCGAAATCCTCCTGCAGGCCGACGCGTACCCAGCCGTCGAGGTTCACGCCGCGCACGGCCGCGGCCGCTTCGTCGTTCAGCTCGATCATCCGCCGCGCATAGCGCAGCATCGCGTCGCCGGCGTCGGTCAGCGCGAGCCCGCGCCCGGCCTTCACGAACAACGGCGTGCCGGCCTGCTCCTCGAGCTTGCGGATCTGCGCGCTCACCGCCGACGACGAACGCGCGACGCGATCGGCGGCCTTCGCGAAGCTGCCGAGATCCACGCCCGCGACCAGGCTGCGCAACGCCGCGACGTCGAAGTTCGGCCGGGCCAGCGCGGCGTCAGGCGCCCCTGTGCCGTGGGCATTGTCTTGTCCGGACATCTCGATCATCCCGTTTTATCGAACGATTCATCAAAAACTTTCCGATTTTCAGGATGAATGTAGGCCGCCACACTGGCGATGTCAATTTCCGAACAGGCCCTGTCGCCATGGATACCTCCTGCCTCGCTTCCCCGTCCTCGCCCGCCCGCGATGCGCGCGGCCCGGCCCATCGCTGGCGCGTGCTCGCGGCCGGCGTCGCCGCGAACATGAGCTTTTCCGCCGCCGCGGCCGGCATTCCGACCACCGCCGTGTGGATGCGCTCGGCCTACCACCTCGACAACGGCGCGCTCGGCCTCGTGCTCGGCGCGCTCGGCTTCGGCGTCGCGCTGTCGGAACTGCCGTGGGGTATCGCCGCCGATCGCTTCGGCGATCGTCGCGTGCTGCTCACCGGCCTCGTCGCGACAGCCGCGATGCTCGCGCTGATGGTGGCCACGATCGTCCCGAGCGCACACGCGGTGCCGCCGCTCATGCGCGTCGTCGCGGCGATGTGCTGCGTCGGCCTGCTCGGCGGCAGCGTGAACGGCTCGAGCGGGCGCGCGGTGATGCGCTGGTTCGGCGAGCGCGAACGCGGGCTCGCGATGAGCATCCGCCAGACGGCCGTGCCGCTCGGCGGCGGCGTGGGCGCGGCGCTGCTGCCGTCGCTCGCGTCGCATGCGGGCTTCGCCGCGGTGTACGGTTCGTTGATGCTGCTGTGCGCCGGCTCGGCCGCGCTGACGTGGCGCTGGCTGCACGAACCGCCCGACACGCCGGCCGCCGCGCACCGCCCGATCGCGCAGCAGCAGCCGGCCGTGCCCGCGCGCAGCCCGCTCGCGAACGGCCGCGTGTGGCGCATCGTGCTCGGCATCGGTGCACTTTGCGCGCCGCAGTTCGCGGTGCTCACGTTCGCGACCGTGTTCCTGCACGATTTCGGCCGGCTCGGCCTCGCCGGGATCAGCGCGGCGATGGTCGCGTTGCAACTCGGCGCGATGGTGATGCGCGTCTGGAGCGGACGCCATACCGACCGGCACGGCAACCGGCGCGCGTACCTGCGCGGGTCGGTGTGCGTCGCGGCCGGATCGTTCGCGCTGCTCGCGGCGGCGACTGCCGGCAGCCCGCACGTGCCGTTCGCCGCGATCGTCGCGATTCTCGTGTTCGCCGGGATCTGCGTGTCGGCGTGGCACGGCGTCGCGTACACCGAACTCGCGACGCTCGCCGGCGCGAACCAGGCGGGCACCGCACTCGGGATGGCGAATACGATCGTCTATCTCGGGCTGTTCGCGACGCCGCTCGCGATTCCGCCGTTGCTTGCCGTCAGTTCGTGGAGCGTGGTGTGGCTCGTGACCGCGCTGATCGCCGCCGCGACTTACCCGCTGTTCGCGCGATAGCGACAGTCATAGCGATCACGCTGGCGATCGCGCTGCATACGCGAACGCCGTCACGCGTGCGGCGTACGCAGCTCTTCCGAGGCATGCCATGCCACGCCGCCGCCGTCATGCCGCCTCGCGCGCCAGCGCACGCCGCGCGGCCGGCCGCTCGGCTTCGCGCTGCGCATGCGCGGTCCATGCGCGATGCCGCGTCATGTCGAGCCCGATCGCGACGCCCCAGCGATACAGCACCAGCAGGAACGGATCGACGATGGAATGGCCGCCCGGTTCGGCCCACGTGCGTCCGTCGGCGAACGCGGCTTCGATCGTCGCGTTCGCGACATCGATCAGCTCGCGCCCATGCGCACTGATCGCGCCGTGCAGCGCCGGATCGCCGATGAAGCGCCCGGGCCGCCACAGCGTGCCGTAGCCGACGCCGTGCACCCAGCCGACCAGCCACGCGAGCCATTCGTGGCAGCGCGCCTCGCGCAGCGGATCGTCGAGCGGCAGCAATCGCGCATCCGGATATCGGCGCGCGAGATAGGTCAGGATCGCCGGTGTTTCGGTCAGCACGCGCGGTTCGCCGGGAATCGCGAGCACCGGCACACGGGCTTTCGGGTTGATCGCGAGATAGCGCGCTTCGAGGTTCTGCTGCTCGCGCACGGACACGATCTCGATGTCGAACGGCGCGCCGGTTTCCTCGAGCGCGATGTGGGCCGCGAGCGAGCACGCGCCCGGCGAAAGATAGAGACGATAGCGGTTCATGATGGCGTTGCCCTGTGGGCCCGTTGGAAGATGGAACCGAGTGTAGGAACCCAGCGCATGCCATCGCAAACGATGAATTGTCGTGCTCACGCATTAGTGATACTAATGCGCGATGCGACGCATTCACCTCCCTCCACTGCAGACGCTGCGCGCGTTCGAAGCCGCCGTGCGGCTGCAGAGCTTCACGCGCGCGGCCGACGAACTCGCGCTCACGCAAGGCGCGGTCAGCCAGCACATTCGTGCGCTCGAAGCGCAGCTCGGCTATCCGCTGTTCACGCGGGAACGCAACGGCGCGACGCCGACGCATGCCGCGCATGCCCTGGTGCTGCAGGTGCGCCAGGGCCTGAGCGTGCTCGAACGCGCGTTCGAACCTGCGCTCGCGCAGCGCAGGCCGCGCACCTGCGACGTCACGCTGAACGTGAGCGTGCTGCCGAGCGTCGCCGAACGCTGGCTCGCACCGCGCCTGCCGCGCTTCGCGGCCGCGCATCCGCAGATCGCGATCGTGCTGCATCCGGACGCGGCACTCGCGCCGCTGCGCAAGCGCGACCGAATCGACGTCGCGCTGCGTTACGGGCCCGGCACGTGGCCGGGCGTCGTCGCCGAGAAGCTGATGAACGAGACGGTCTTTCCGGTCGCGAGCCCCGCATACCGCAATCGCGACGGCATCGCGCCGCGTGCACCGGCCGATCTCGTGCGCGCGACGCTGCTGCGCCACCCCGCGCAGCCGTGGGAACCGTGGTTCCAGGCCGCGCGCCTCGACCTCACCGAATCGGCGCGCGCGCCGCGCTTCACCGATGCGAACGCGCTGATCGACGCGACGCTGAAAGGCCGCGGCGTCGCGCTCGCACGGCGCTCGCTGATCGAACCGGAGCTGGCGGCCGGCACGCTCGTGCGCGTGTCGACGGTGCGCATCACCGACGTGTATGCGCACTACGTGGTGTGGCGCCCCGGTCATCCGCACGAAGCCGCGATTCGCACGTGGCTCGACTGGCTGCGCAGCGAAGTGCGGCGCAGGACGCCGCGCCGCTGAGGCCGCTACTCATGCTGACGTTCACGCGCGCGTCGGCATCGCCACCTTGTCGAGTGTGATCGGCAGATCGCGCACGCGCACACCCGTCGCGTGATGGACGGCATTCGCGATCGCCGCCGGCACGCCGGTGATGCCGATCTCGCCGATCCCGCGAATGCCCAGCGGATTGAAATGCGTGTCGCGTTCGTCGACGAAGCTCACGTCGAGCTCGCCGATATCCGCGTTCACGGGCACGTGATATTCGGCGAGATTCGCATTCGTGAAACGGCCATGCCGTACGTCGAGATACGACCCTTCCTCGAGCGCGGTGCCGAGCCCCCACACCATCCCGCCGATCAGCTGGCTGCGCGCGGTCTTCGCATTGAGCACGCTGCCGACGCTGTACACACCGACGATGCGTGGTACACGGATCGTGCCGAGCTCGGCATCGACGTGCACTTCGGCGAACACCGCGCCGAACGAATGCGACGCATAGCGCGACTTCTCGTCGCCCGGCTTCGACGTCGCCTCCGCTTCGATCGGCCGTCCGCCCGCGCGCGCGATCAGCGCGGCGGCCGGATCGCGTCGCGACGGCTCGCCGCGATGCACGACCCAGCCGTTGTCGACCGTCACGTCATCGGCCGCGATACCGTGCAGCGGCGACGCCGGATCGGCGATCGCCAGCGCGATCAGCTTCGCGCGCGCCTGCAGCGCGGCATCGCGCACGGCCGGCGCGACGCTCGCCGCCGATTGCGAGCCGCCCGATACCGGCGCGCGCGGCAGGCTCGAATCGCCGAGCGCGAAGCGCACGTTCTGCGGCGCGAAGCCGAGCGCGTCGGCGGCGACCTGCGTCATGACCGTGTACGTTCCCGTGCCGATGTCCTGCGTGCCCGACGCGACTTCCGCCGTGCCATCCGGCAGGATGCGCGCCCGCGCCGACGCCTCGCTGCGATTCGCGGGATACGTCGCGGCCGCCATCCCGAGACCGATCAGCGTGTCGCCGTCGCGCATCGTGCGCGGCGCGCCGGTACGCCGCGACCAGCCGAAGCGCCGCGCGCCGGCCTCGTAGCATTCGCGCAGCTTGTTGCTCGACCACGGCTTGCCCTCCTGCGGGTCGACTTCCGCGAAATTCGCGAGCCGCAGTGCGACCGGGTCCATGCCGAGCCGCCATGCGAGCTCGTCCATCGCCGATTCGAGCGCGAACGAACCGGACGCCTCGCCGGGCGCGCGCATGAACGTCGGCGTGCCGACGTTCAGTGACACGATCCGGTGCGTGGTCGCCTGGTTCGGCACCGCGTACATGATCCGCGACGGCATCGCGCACATTTCCGTCCAGTCCTCGAACGTCGACGTGGTGACGATCGAGTCGTGGCGCATCGCCGTCAGCGTGCCGTCCTCGCGGGCTGCCAGCACGACGCGCTGTTCGGTGAACGGCCGCCCGCCGACCGGGCCGAACATCTGCGGCCGCGTCAGCACGAGCCGCACCGGGCGCCCGACCTGCCGCGCGGCCATCGCGCACAACGACACGTGCGACCACGACGAGCCCTTGCAGCCGAAGCCGCCGCCGAGGAACGGCGAAATCACCCGCACGTGTTCCGGCGCGATGCCGAATACCGCCGCCACCGCCGTGCTCGCGCCCGACACGCCCTGCGTCGCGTCGTGCAGCGTGAGTGTCGGGCCGTCCCAGTGCGCCATCGTCGCGTGCGGCTCGATCGGGTTGTGGTGCTGCATCGGCGTCGTGTAGGTGGCGTCGACGTGTACCGCGCCGGCGCGCAGCCCGGCATCGACGTCGCCGCGCTGTGTGTCCATCGGTCGCCCCTGCTGCTTCGGCGGCACGCGCGCGCCGCGCTTGCCCTGCGCGAAATCGAGTGCGGCATTGCTCGCGCGATAGCGCACCCGTACCGCATTCGCGGCGTCGGTCGCCTGCTCGAGCGTTTCGGCGACGACGACCGCGACCGGTTCGTTGCTGTAGCGCACCGTATCGTCCTGCAGCAACGTGAGCCGGCGCCCGGCCGGCGGCGACAGCGGCGGGCGGCCGCCGTTGGGCAGCCGCATCGCATTCTCGTGCGTCATGACGAGCAACACGCCTGGCATCGCGCGTGCGCGCGCCGTGTCGATCGATGCGATGCGCCCGGATGCGATCGTGCTGGTGACGAGCACCGCATGTGCGAGCCGCGTATCGGCGAATTCGGCCGCGTAGTGCGCGCCGCCCGTCACCTTGAGTACGCCGTCGACACGGTCGAGAGGCTGTCCGGTCAACGTGTTCATGCGACACCTCCCGCGGTTCCTGCTGCCGTTTTCACTGCGCGGACGATCGCGCGCTGCGCGAGCGCGACCTTGAAGCCGTTGCCGTCGAGCGGCCGCGCATCGCGCAACGCGAGCGCGGCCGCTTCCTGCAGCGTCGTGTCGGTCAGCGGGTGCCCGGCGAGATGCTGCTCCGCGGCCGTCGCGCGCAGCGGCTTGTGCGCGACGCCGCCGAGCGCGATCCGCGCCTCGGCGACGCGCGGGCCGTCCATCCGCAACGCGGCGGCCACCGACACCAGCGCGAACGCGTAGCTCGCGCGGTCGCGCACCTTCAGGTAATGCGCATGGTCCGCAAAGCGCGGCGGCGGCAGATCCACCGCTGTGATCAATTCGCCCGGTTCGAGCGTCGTGTCGAGATCGGGCCGGTCGCCGGGCAAACGGTGAAACGACGCGAACGGAATCTGCCGCGCGCCGCGCGGGCCGCTCACCTGCACGACGGCATCGAGCGCTGCGAGCGCGACACTCATGTCCGACGGGTTCACCGCGACGCACTGCGGGCTGGCGCCGAGAATCGCGTGCATCCGGTTGTGGCCGCCGAGGGCCGCGCAGCCGCTGCCGGGCTGGCGCTTGTTGCATTGCGCGAACGCGGTGTCGTAGAAATACGGGCAACGCGTGCGCTGCATCAGGTTGCCGCCGACGGTCGCCATGTTGCGCAATTGCGCGGACGCACCGGCGAGCAGCGCCTGCGACAGCAGCGGATAGTCGGCACGGACGCGCGGATGATCGGCCGCGTCGCTGTTGCGCACGAGCGCACCGATCCGCAGCCCGCCGTCGGGCAACGCATCGACCGCGTCGAGTCCGGCGATGCGCGTGATGTCGATGAGCGCGACGGGCCGCGCGACACCGCCCTTCATCAGGTCGAGCAGGTTCGTGCCGCCGCCGATGAACGCCGCGCCTGGCCGCTGCGCCGCGCGCACCGCGCCGGCGACGTCGGTTGCGCGTTCGTAGGAGATCGCTTCCATTTGCGGTGCCCTCCGTCGGCTAGGTGCGCGATCCGTGCGCGGCGCGCACGGCGGCAACGATGTTCGAGTACGCGCCGCAGCGGCACAGATTGCCGCTCATCCGTTCGCGGATCTCGTCGTCCGACAGTTGCGCGGGGCGCCGCCGCACGTCGTCGGTGGCCGCGCTCGCCGCGCCCGACGCGAATTCGTCGAGCAGCGCGGTCGCCGAACACAGCTGGCCGGACGTGCAGTAGCCGCACTGGAACGCATCGTGTTCGACGAACGCGCGCTGCACCGGGCTCAGCACGCCGCCTCGCGCGAGCCCTTCGACGGTCGTGATGCGCTCGCCTTCGTGCATTACCGCGAGCGTCAGGCACGCGTTGATGCGCCGCCCGTCGACGAGCACCGTGCACGCACCGCACTGCCCGCGGTCGCAGCCCTTCTTCGTGCCGGTGAGCCCCGCGTATTCGCGCAGCGCGTCGAGCAGCGTGACGCGCGGTTCGAGTTGCAGCGTGTATGCGCGCCCGTTGATGTCGAGATGCACCGGCTGCGCGGGTACCGCTTCGCGATGCGGGGGGACCGATGCGGGTGCCACGTGCGCGGGCTGCGCATGAACGTGCGATGCGGCGCTTGCCGTCGCGGCCGCCGCCGCGGTTTGCAGGAAGCGGCGGCGCGCGGCACTCGGCGGCGGCGTATCGTGCGGCGCCGGTGGCGCCGCTGAATGGCCGGGCGCGGGTGTCGGCGAGCCGGCATCGCGCGCGGGTTCAGCACTGGGGGAATGGGGTCGTTCGCTGGACATGACTTCTGCTCGCTCCATGGTGTGATGGACGCGGATGTGCCGCCCCTGTGCGGATGGCCGCGCGGGACAGCACGCGTATCGGGGCACCTAGCAATTCCGGTGCCGCGGCGATGCGCGCATAGCGCGTCCCGCTCGGGCCGGCATCGGGTCGGGCTGTGAACGCGCGCGTGGCCAGCCGCGCCGGCTTGCATGGCGCATGCATGTCGCTACGCTGGCGCGTGGCTGTCAGTGCGCTGGCAGATCGGCAAAAACGTCCGTTTTTCGGCGTGGCGGGCACCCCATCGACCGTCGATTGCCGACGCGCATTTGCCGTACCGCACGGGATGTACGCATCGCGATACCACGCTGTCGCGTTGCACGCGGTGCGCCGTTGCACCCGCAGTTGCGCACGCCGTTGCACGCGCCGTTGCACACGCGTGTAAATGCGTCCGGCCGCTGCGTCCGCTGGAAAATTCCACCACGCGCGCCGGGAGCCCCGCGCGAAAGCATTCGGTCAGCTTTGCGAAAGCCGTTCGCGATCATGTGCCGGTAGCAAACGATTCACCGAATCGTCGCATCGCACCGGCATACTCGGAAACGTTTCACGATCCGCCTGCCAGGAGAGTAGTCATGCGTCGCGTTGCCCTCGTCGTCGTTCTATGTGCCTCCACGCTCTTCGCCGCCTGCAGCGACGATGCGCCGCACGACACGCACGCGGCCGACGCCTCGCAACCGGCAAGCGCATCGTCCGGCTCCGCGAGCGCATTCAACAGCAATGCCGGCGCGAGCGCCGCCGCGTCCGATGCCGCGCCGCTCGCGCCGCCCGTCGTCCACTACCCGCCCGACGATGACGACGACGCGAAGCCCGCGACGAACGCGGGCGCGTCCGCCGCCGCCGCTTCGTCGCCGCACTGAGCGCGCCGTTTCCGTCTCCGTTTCCGTCCCCCGATCGCAGAACCGAGGTGAAATAACATGACGTCATCCAGCCGCCGCCGTTTCCTGCATACCGTCGCGCAATCCGCAGGCGCGGCCGTCGCGCTCAACGCGTTTCCCGAATCGATCCGCCGCGCGCTCGCGATTCCGGCCGCACGCGGCACGGGCACGATCCGCGATGTCCAGCACATCGTCGTGTTCATGCAGGAGAACCGCTCGTTCGACCATTACTTCGGACACCTGCGCGGCGTGCGCGGCTATAACGACCGCTTCCCGATTCCGCTGCCGAACGGCAAGCCGGTGTGGTACCAGCCGTCGAAGGAAGATCCGACGAAACCCGTGCTGCCGTTCCGGCTCGACACGAAGACGACCAGCGCGCAGTGTCTCGGCGCGCTCGACCACTCGTGGGCGAAGACCCACGCGGCGATCGACGGCGGTCGCTACGACCAGTGGCCGGCGAACAAGACCGACATGACGATGGGCTATCACGTGCGCGAGGACATCCCGTTCCACTACGCGCTCGCCGATGCGTTCACCGTGTGCGACAACTATTTCTGCTCGCTGCCGGGGCCGACGCACCCGAACCGTTCGTACCTGATGACCGGGACGGTCGACCCGACCGGCAAGTTCGGCGGCCCGCTGCTCGACAACGCCGACTACGTCGACGGCGACCTGCCGCCCGCGTATCAGCTGCTGTCGTGGACGACCTTCCCCGAACGCCTCGAGGCGCACGGCGTGTCGTGGCAGATCTACCAGCAGGGCCTGACGTGGGCCGACCCGTACAACGGCAACTACGGCACGAACATCCTGCAGAACTTCACGAACTTCATCAATGCGAAGCCGGGCTCGTCGCTGTACCAGCGCGCGCAGACGGTGCGCACGCTCGACAACCTGAAGGACGATGTGATCAACGACCGGCTGCCGCAGGTGTCGTGGCTGCTGCCGCCCGCTGCGTTCTCCGAGCATCCGAAATACACGCCCGCGTACGGCGCGAACTACACGTCGCAGATCCTCGATGCGCTGACGGCGAATCCGGACGTCTGGGCGAAGACGGTGCTGTTCATCATGTACGACGAAAACGACGGCTTCTTCGATCACGTCGTGCCGCCGCAGCCGCCGACGTCGGCCGCGCAAGGCGCGTCGACCGTGACGACCGACGGCGAGCTGCACACGGTCGTGAACCCCGGCCGCGGCGGCAGCTACACGGCCGACGGGCTGCCGTACGGCCTCGGGCCGCGTGTGCCGATGACGGTCGTGTCGCCGTGGTCAAAGGGCGGCTTCGTGTGCTCGCAGGTGTTCGACCACACGTCGGTGATCCGCTTCATCGGCGAACGCTTCGGCGTCGACGAGCCGAACATCACGCCGTGGCGCCGGACCGTCTGCGGCGACCTCACCGCCGCGTTCGACTTCCGTTCGTCCGATGCGACGTTCCCGACGCTGCCCGATACGAGCCAGTACCGCACGATCGCCGACCAGCAATGCACGTCGCAACCGGCGCCGAGCGTGCCCGCGACGCCGTCGCCGATCGACCCGCAGGAACCCGGCGTGCGGCCGGCGCGCGCGCTGCCTTACGAGCTGCACGTGAACGCGAGCCTCTACGGCGGCAACACGCTGCGCGTCGAATTCGCGAACCGCGGCAACCAGGGCGCGCACTTCCAGGTGTATGCGGCGAACCGCACCGACGGCCCGTGGCGCTACACGGTCGGCGCACGCCGCGTGCTGCACGCGGACTTCGACCTGACGGAAACGAACGGCGTCTATGCGTTCTCGGTGTACGGCCCGAACGGCTTCGTGCGGATGTTCGCGGGCAACGTGTCGGCCGCGACCGCGCGCCGTCGCAACCAGGCGCAGCCGGAAGTGAAGGCCGGCTACGACATCGCGAACGGCAACCTGTACCTGAAGCTGCGCAACCATGGCGCGGGCCATGTGACGCTGACGCTGACCGACAACGCGTACGGCACGCCCGCGCGCCAGCTGACGCTGCACGGCGGCGACGAGCGCGTCGAGCAATGGGCGCTCGCGTCGAGCCATCACTGGTATGACGTCACGGTGAGCGACGGCGCGAACGGCACGTTCTCGCGCCGCTTCGCGGGCCACGTCGAGAATGGCCGGCCGAGCTACTCGGATCCGGCCGCGGTGCGGCCCGTGTCCGCGTCGTAAGGGTAACCGCGGGTAGCGGCACGGCGTTGCGCGGCAGCGGCCGCGCGGCGCGTGCCCGTGAGTGTCAGGTCAGATCGCGTGCGCGAGCGCGCGGTCGACGAGCGCGGCGTCGAAGCCGTCGTCCGCTTCGCGAAAGCGCAGCGGTGCCGCGCAATGCACCAGTGTGTCGATGAAGTACTTCGCGCGCGGCCACGGCCCGTAGCCGGCCGCGGTGTTGATGTGCCCGGCATCGCCGAGGTTCACGAACGCGCTGCCGAGCCGCTGCGCGAGCGTGCGCGCATCGGCGAGCGGCATCCACGGGTCGGTTTCGCTGCCGATCACGATCGACGGCACCGCGAGCCGGCGCGCATCGAAGGGCCCGGCGAACGTGAATTTCGTCGGGCTGGCCGGCGCGACGAGCAGCACGCCCGCGACATCGGCCACCTGCGGCCATTGCGCGAGCGCATGCGCGGCCGCGAGGCAGCCGAAGCTGTGCGCGGCCAGCACGAACGGGCCGCGCTCGCGCTCGAGCAGTGCGCGCACGGACTGCGCCCAGCCGGCGAGATCGGGGGCGTCCCAGTCGGCCTGCTCGACCCGCAGCGAACGCGGGAACTGCCGCTCGAGCCAGGTCTGCCAGTGGGCGCCTTCGCTGCCGTGCAGGCCCGGAACCGTCACGAGCCGCGGCGGCCACGCCGATTTGCTGCATGCGCGCATGATTGCCCTCGCTTGCTTTGCTTGGAGACGAGCTCGATTGTGGCGCGCGGCGCACGGCGGCCGAACCAATATTTTGTGCTTTGCTTTTGCGGGGGGACGGCCACCGGGGACGGCCGGCCGTGTCGCTTGCGCCGCTTGTGCCGCTTGTGCCGTCCGAGCCCTTCGTGTCCTTCATGCCCCTCGTGCCGCCCGTGCCAACCGTGCCAACCGCGCCAACCGCGCCAACCGTGCCAACCGCGCCAACCGCGCCAACCGTGCCGGCCGCTCGGGCGCCCCAACCGCCCCGCGGCGGCGCAACCCGCCGCGAAACCGTAGAATGTTGGCTTCCCGCTTGCCATGCATCGGATCGAACCGGCCGCCGCCGGGCCGGTTCGATCGACAGGAGACGCCCGATGTCCGCTACGCCCGCCGGCGCGCTGCGCCCGTTCCATCTCGCCTTCCCCGTGTCGAGCCTTATCGACGCGCGCGCGTTCTACGGCGGCCTGCTCGGCTGCCCCGAAGGCCGCAGCTCCGACCACTGGGTCGACTTCGACTTCTTCGGCCACCAGCTCGTCGCGCACCTCGCGCCGGACGAAACCGGCAAAAGCGCGGTCAACCCGGTCGACGGCGACGACGTGCCCGTGCGCCATTTCGGCGTCGTGCTGTCGATGGACGAATGGCACGCACTCGCCGACAAGCTGAAGGCCGCGAACACGCGCTTCGTGATCGAGCCGCACATCCGCTTCAAGGGCGAGGTCGGCGAACAGGCGACGATGTTCTTCCTCGATCCGTGCGGCAACGCGCTGGAATTCAAGGCATTCGCCGACATCGGCCAGCTGTTCGCGAAGTAAGCGCATGAAGATCCTGTTCTACTCGCCGCACCAGGAAGCCGACGCATGGCGCGACGCGATCGCGCAGGCGCTGCCCGACGCCGAGCTGCGCGCGTGGCAGCCGGGCGACACGGCCCCCGCCGACTACGCGCTCGTGTGGCGCGCGCCGCGCGAGCTGTTCGCGCCGCGCGACGGCCTGCGCGCGATCTTCAACCTCGGCGCGGGCGTCGACGCGCTGCTGGCGCTCGATCGCGCGCATCCGGGCACGCTGCCGCGCGACGTGCCGCTGGTGCGCCTCGAGGATTCGGGCATGGCGCAGCAGATGATCGAATACGTGACGCACGCGGTGCTGCGCTACCTGCGCCGCTTCGACGAATACGAAGCGCTGCAGCGCGAGCGCCGCTGGCAAGCGCTCGAACCGCATCCGCGCGCGCGCTTCACCGTGGCCGTGCTCGGCCTGGGCGTGCTCGGCGCGCAGGTCGCGCAGGCGCTCGCGGCGCTCGGCCTGCCGGTACGCGGCTACAGCCGCAGCCCGAAGCAGCTGGACGGGATCGAGACGTTCGCCGGCGACGGCGCGTTCGATGCATGCATCGACGGCGCGAAGGTGCTCGTCAACCTGCTGCCGAGCACGCGCGATACCGACGGGATCCTGTCGGCACGCACCTTCGCGAAGCTCGCGCCGGGCGCCTACGTGGTGAACGTCGCGCGCGGCGCGCATCTCGTCGAAGCCGACCTGCTCGACGCGCTCGCGAGCGGCCAGGTCGCCGCCGCGACGCTCGATGTGTTCCAGCACGAGCCGCTGCCGGTCGACCACCCGTTCTGGCACGCGCCGCGCATCACGATCACGCCGCACAGTTCGGCCGAGACGCTGCGCGACGAAGCCGTCGAGCAGATCGCCGGCAAGATCCGCGCGTTGGAGCGCGGCGAGCGCGTCAGCGGCATCGTCGACTACGCGCGCGGCTACTGAATTCCGCCTACACAAAACCGGAGACAACCATGACGTTCCCCACCGCCGTCAAGATCGTCGAAGTCGGCCCGCGCGACGGCCTGCAGAACGAAAAGACCTTCGTGCCGACCGACGTGAAGATCGCGCTCGTCGATCGTCTGTCGCGCGCCGGCTTCCGCAACATCGAGGCCGCGTCGTTCGTGTCGCCGAAATGGGTGCCGCAGATGGCCGACGGCGCCGACGTGATGGCCGGCATCGAGCGGCGCGCGGGCACCGTGTATTCGGTGCTCACGCCGAACCTGAAGGGCTTCGAGAACGCACTGGCCGCCCGCGCGGACGAAGTCGTGATCTTCGGCGCGGCGAGCGAGGCGTTCTCGCAACGGAACATCAACTGCAGCATCGCGGAAAGCATCGCGCGCTTCGAGCCGGTCGCGAAGGCGGCGAAGGATGCCGGCGTGCGATTGCGCGGCAGCGTGTCGTGCACGCTCGGCTGCCCGTACCAGGGTGAAGTGCCGGTCGCGTCGGTGGTCGACGTCGTCGAGCGCTTCGCCGCGCTCGGCTGCGACGAGATCGACATCGCCGACACGATCGGCGTCGGCACGCCGAAGCGCACGCGCGAAGTGCTGTCGGCCGTCACGCGCGTGTTCCCGCGCGAACGGCTGTCGGGGCACTTCCACGACACCTACGGCCAGGCGCTCGCGAACATCTACGCGGCGCTGTTCGAAGGGATCGAGATCTTCCATGCGTCGGTGGCCGGCCTCGGCGGCTGCCCGTACGCGAAGGGCGCGACCGGCAACGTCGCGACCGAGGACGTGCTGTACCTGATGCAGGGCCTCGGCATCGACACCGGCATCGATCTTGAGCAGGTGGTCGCCGCCGGCGACTTCATCTCGAACGCGATCGGCCGCGCGAACGTGTCGCGCGCCGGTCGTGCACTGCTCGCCAAGGCGCAGAGCGCGGCCGACGCGCCGAACTGCGTCTGACCTGACTTTCACGGATCGCCCATGACGACACCCACTTCCTTCGAATCCCTTCCCGATTCCGCGCGACGCGTCGCGCTGCTGCTGCGCGAGCGCGGGCATGCGAACGGCATCGTGATGCTCGCCGAAACCGGCAAGACCTCCGCCGAGGCTGCGGCCGGGCTCGGCTGCTCGGTCGCGCAGATCGCGAAGTCGATCCTGTTTCGCCGCGAATCGGACGGCGTGCCGGTGCTCGTCGTCGCGAGCGGCGTGAACCGCGTCGACGAGAAGAAGGTCGCCGCTCAAGTCGGCGCGGTCGGCCGCGCCGATGCGAAATTCGTGCGCGACAACACCGGCTACGCGATCGGCGGCGTCTGCCCGATCGGCCATCTCGTCGAGCCGGTCACGCTGATCGACGCCGACCTGCTCGAGCTGGACAGCCTGTGGGCGGCCGCCGGCCATCCGCACGCGGTGTTCAACCTGTCGCCGCAGGAACTCGTGTCGCTGACGCGCGCGCCGGTCGTCGACGTCGCGCTGCGCAACGACGCATGAGCGACGTGCCCGTCATGGTCGGCACGGTCGCATCGCCGTGCACCGACGTCTGCAGGATCGATCCGCGCACCGACTGGTGCGCGGGCTGCCTGCGCACGCGCGACGAAATCAAGGGATGGCGTGCGTCGGACGACGACGCGAGGCGCTTGCTGCTCGCGCGGCTCGACGCGCGAAGGCGCCTGCTCGCCAGGAGCGGCGCATAAAAAAATGCCGTTCGGCCTGTCTGGCGAACGGCATGAGATCGGAATCCTGTGAACGTGATCAACGTCACAGCCCGAATCATACGAGCGACGCCGCAGCGTCGCATCGGGTGTTTCCCTACAACTTCTTACAGCGTTTTTCACGCGCAATCCGCGTGCCCGGCAGCCGCACCCGAGAGGCGTCGGCAGCGGGCGATCGCGGCCAGCCGTAGCGGTGAACCGTAGCGGCGAGCCAACTCAAACGACCGTTTCAGTTGCCGGCCGCCGCGCGACGCGCGGGCACGATGCGCCAGCCGAGGTTCACGCCGGCCGCGGCGAGCAGGATCAGCAGCGCGCCGAGCACTTGCGTCCACGCGAGCGTCTGCCCGAACGCGACACGATCGACGATGATCGCGACGACCGGATAGACGAACGACAGCGCGCCCGTCATCGCGACCGGCAGCTTCTGGATCGCGCCATACAGCAGCACATACATCAGACCCGTATTGACGACGCCGAGCACGACCAGATCGAGCCACTGCGCGGCCGTCGCGGGCAACGTGTCGAAGTGCGCGAACGGCGCGATCAGCACGATGCCGAGCCCGGCCTGAAGCAGCGCGAGCAGATGCGGCGGCGTACCCTTCAGATGCTTCGTGACGATCGACGACACCGCGTACAGGAACGCCGCGCCGAGCGACAGCGCGACGCCTTCGAGATATTCGCCCGGCACCGCGAGCACGGCCGGCTCGACGCGCACCACGCACACGAGCCCGACGAATGCCAGTGCCAGCCACGCGATCGTCGATGCGCTGATCCGTTCGCGGAACACGATCGCGCCCAGCGCGACCAGCATGAACGGCTGCGTGTTGTAGACGGCGGTCGCCATCGAGATCGACGCGCGCGAATACGCGGCAAACAGCAGCAGCCAGTTCGCGACGATCGCGACGCTGCCGAGCGTCGCGAGCGCGAGCATGCGCGGCGAGAACAGCGCGCGGCGCAGGAAGCCGAGCGCCGCGCAGACGATCGCGAGCGTCGCGGCGCCGAACAGGCAGCGGAAGAACACGACGTTGGTGAGCGGTTGCTGCGACGACATCACGAGCCAGCCGATCGTGCCGGACATCAACATCGCGACGACCATCTCGGCGGCGCCGCGGCGGATTTCGTTCGAGGCCATCATGGACTCCGTTGGGCGAGAGAAGATGACTTCGATTCTAGGAACTTGCTTTCCGCGTATCCACGACTAAACTGAAGCGAAACAATCGATTCACCTTCGAAACCAAAGCGATCATGTCGAAACGCCTTTCTCCGCCTGCCGTCGCGTCGCTGGACGCGACCGACCGCGCGATCCTCGCGGCGCTCGCCGAGGATGCGCGCATCGCGACCAGCGAGCTGGCGCGGCAGATCGGGCTGTCGGCGCCCGCGACCGCCGACCGCGTGCGGCGGCTCGAGGCGCAGGGCGTGATCGCGGGCTTCACCGTCGAGCTCGACCCGCGTGCGCTCGGCTACACGCTGCAGGCGATCGTCCGCGTGAAGCCGCTGCCGGGGCAGCTGCATCTCGTCGAGGAGGTGTTGCGGCGGATTCCGGAATTCGTCGAATGCGACAAGGTCACCGGCGAGGACTGTTTCATCTGCCGGCTCTACCTGCGCACGATCGAGCACCTCGACGACATCCTGTCGAAGGTGACGGAGCGCGCGGAAACGAGCACGGCGATCGTGAAATCGACGCCCGTGCCGCGCCGCCTGCCGCCGCTCGTCGAAGACGACGCCGCGCACCGCTGAGCGTCAAGCCGAGCGGCACGCAGCGGCCATCGCTGGCGGAACACACTACGCACACCGCGCCCGCGCACCCCGTCGCGACCGGCGCCGCTTACGCGGCCGCGTCGCGCGCTTCGAAGAACGCGAGCAGCTCGTCGATCAGCGCGACGGGCGCCTCTTCCGGAATGTAGTGCCCGCAATCGAGCGCACGGCCGCTGACGTCGCGCGCGACGCGCCGCCATTCGTCGAGCGGCTCGAAGCAGCGCGCGACGATCCCGTTCTCGCCCCACAGCACGCGCAACGGACACGCGACCTTGTTGCCGCGCTCGAGGTCCGCGCGATCGTGTTCGAGATCGATCGTCGCCGACGCGCGGTAGTCCTCGCACATCGCATGCACGGCGCCCGGCTGTGCGAGCGCCGCGCGATACGCGGCGAGCGCGTGCGGCTCGAACGGCGCGAGCCCGGCCGAACGGTTGCCCATCACACGCTCGATGTATGCATCGGTGCGGCCTTCGATCAGCGTTTCGGGCAGCGGCGCCGGCTGGATCAGGAAGAACCAGTGGAAATACGCGGTCGCGAACGCACGATCGGTCTGCTCGTACATCGCGAGCGTCGGCGCGATGTCGAGCAGCATCATCCGCTCGACGGCCGCCGGATGATCGAGCGCGAGCCGGTGCGCGACGCGCGCGCCGCGATCGTGCGCGCATACGTGGAATTGCTCGAAGCCGAAATGCCGCATCACGGCGACCTGGTCGGCCGCCATCGCGCGTTTCGAATACGGCGCGTGCGACGCATCGCTCGGCGGCTTGCCCGACGCGCCGTAGCCGCGCAGGTCGGTCGCGATCACCGTGAAGTGATTCGCCAGCGTCGCGGCGACGCGATGCCAGATCATGTGGGTCTGCGGATGGCCGTGCAGCAGCAGAAGCGGCGGCCCCGCGCCTCCTTTGACACCGAAGATGTCGGTGTCCTGCACCGTCACGCGAAACGGTGCAAACGCGTCGAACGACATGGTTTGTTTCTCGTTGGTTTGTTATGGCGCCTATTGTAGGAGCGCGCGACGCACTGCTGCGCACGGCAGACACCCGAATGCGTAGAAAGAGAACACTCCCTCGATTGTCGCCATGCCGTCCGGTTTGTTAAGCTCGCGTAGAATCGCACGACCGTTCGTATTAATATGAACGCGCGGCTGCGCCGCTACACTTGAAGCGTCGTTCGACCGCCAAGATGCATGCCGGCCCGGTGCGATCGCGCCGGGCCCGGCCGCCCCTCGAGACTGGAGACATCAACATGGCATTGCCCGCCGTCCTGCAGAACCTGACGCTGCCCGTCATCGCGTCGCCGATGTTCATCGTCAGCTACCCCGAACTCGTGCTCGCGCAATGCAAGGCGGGTATCGTCGGATCATTCCCCGCGCTCAATGCCCGTCCGGCCGAACTGCTCGACGAATGGCTCACGCAGATCCAGTCCGAGCTCGCCGACCACAAGGCGAAGCACCCGGACGCGGTGATCGGCCCGATCGCCGTCAACCAGATCGTCCACCAGTCGAACGTACGGCTCGAGCATGACGTGCGCGTGTGCGTCGAGCACAAGGTGCCGATCTTCATCACGAGCCTGCGTGCGCCGGCGCGCGAGATCGTCGACGCGGTGCACAGCTACGGCGGCATCGTGCTGCACGACGTGATCAACCTGCGCCACGCGCAGAAGGCGCTCGAGGCGGGCGTCGACGGGCTGATCCTCGTCGCGGCCGGCGCCGGCGGCCATGCGGGCACGACGTCGCCGTTCGCGCTCGTCGGCGAAGTGCGCAAGATGTTCGATGGCCCGATCGTGCTGTCCGGCGCGATCGCGAACGGCGGCTCGATCCTCGCCGCGCAGGCGATGGGCGCCGACTTCGCGTACATGGGCACGCGCTTCATCGCGACGCAGGAAGCGCACGCGGTCGAGGACTACAAGCGCGCGATCGTCAACGCGAAATCGTCCGACATCATCTACACGAACCTGTTCACCGGCGTGCACGGCAACTACATCCGCGAGAGCATCGAGAAGGCCGGCCTCGACCCGGACGCGCTGCCGGAATCGGACAAGACGAAGATGAATTTCGGCGGCGACAAGACGAAGGCATGGAAGGACATCTGGGGTGCCGGCCAGGGCGTCGGCCTGATGGACGACCTGCCGAGCGTCGGCGCGCTCGTCGAGCGGCTCAAGCGCGAGTACGACGACGCGAAGGCACGGCTCGGCATCGCACGCTGACGCAAGTGGCGGCGGGTTGCCGCCGCGCCCCGCGCGACGCCGGACCCACGCAAAAAAAAAAGCGCGAACCGCAACGGCTCGCGCTTTTTTGTGTCCGCTCGCGGGCGGCTCGCGCCGGTCAGCCCACGCGCTTGATCCGCGTGATCGGCAGCACGCGCAGGCGCGACTCGATCGACGGGCACAGCGACTGCCCTTCGAAACGCGCGGCGAGGAAGTCGACGAACGAGCGCACCTTCGCGGACACGTGGCGGCGGCTCGCGTACACCGCATAGATCGGCGCCTCGTGCGGCGGCACGGAATCGAGCAGCACCGGCACGAGCCGGCCGGCTTCGATGTCGTCGCCGACCACCTCGGTGCCGAGCAGCGCGATGCCCGCGCCCGCGAGCACGGCCGCGCGCAGCCCTTCGAGATGGTTCACGATCAGGTTGCCGTTCAGGTTCACGCGCGACGCGGCGGCCGCATCGATCACCAATGAGTCGAGCATCGTCGAATTCGAATCGCGGCGCAGGTAGTTGTGGTGCGCGAGATCGCCGATCGTCTGCGGCGTGCCGCGCTTCTCGAGATACTCGGGCGACGCGACCAGCAGGATGTGCGCGGTCGCGATCTGCCGCGCAACCAGCGACGACGACTTGAGTCCGTTCGGCGCCGCGCGCACCGCGACGTCGTAGCCTTCCTCGATCAGGTCGACCACGCGATCGGACAGCGTCATGTCGACGGTCACGTCCGGGTACCGACCCGCATAATCGGTGACGGCCTGCATCACGTGCCGCAAGCCGAACGCGGACAGCGACGTCACGCGCAGCCGGCCCTGCGGCACGACGCTCGCGGCGCCGACCGCCTGTCCGGCTTCGTCGAGTTCCGACAGCGCCTGCACGAGGCGCTCATAGTATTCGCGTCCCGCCTCGGTCGGCGCGACACGTCGTGTCGTGCGATGCAGCAGCCGCGCGCCGAGCTGCTGCTCGAGATGCATCACGTGCTTGCTCGCCATCGCGGCCGACATCTGCATGCGCTCGGCCGCGCCGACGAAGCTGCCCACTTCGACGACGTAGCGAAACACATTCATGCTGACGAGGGTATCCATCGAACTAGCTCGCAATTCCTGGTAATCATGCAATTACGAGATAGGGTAACAAAGGCGAGAAGACAAGAAGGTCAACAAACGCAAAACGGCGCCGCGGGGAGCGGCGCCGTTGCGGGCGGAATGCCGGTGGACGGCGCGCGCGACACGTCGCGCGCGTTCCGCCAAGCCGTCGTCAGAACTTCGCGCGGATGCCTGCGCCGAACGTGTTGCCGCTCGACAGGCCGCTGATGTGGTCGTTCATGTACGCGGCGTAGACGTCGGTGCGCTTCGACAGCGGATAGTCGTAGCCGACGGCCCAGGTCTGGCGCGTCTGGTCGAGGCCGCCCGCGTCGCGCGAGTACGCGTACGACGCCATCGCGTTGCCGACGCCGAGCGGCACCGACACGCCGCCTTGCGCCGTGTTCACGTGCCAGCTGCCGGCGACCTGGTCGTTCTTCGTATACATATACTGGCCGAACAGCTTCACGTACTTCAGGTCGTAGGTCGCGCCGACCAGCCCGATGCCCTGGCTCTTCATGCCGGTCACGAGCGAGCTCAGGTCCTGCGGGCCGTTGTTGAAGTTCACGTACTGGTAGACGGCGGTCGCCGCGAACGGGCCGTTCGCGTAGTTGAACTGCGCGCTCCACTTCTTCGAACGGTTGTCGCCTGCCGTGTTGCCGAGCGCGTACATCGCCGCGAAATTCAGGCCCCCGAACGAAGGCGACGTGTAACCCAGCGCGTTGTTCCAGCCCGAATCGCCGACTGCACCCTGGTCGCTCGGATAGGTCGGGAACGTGCCGAGGCCGAGGAACACGTGATACACCATCGGCGAGAAGGTGTACGAGTCGTAGAACGGGTTGAACAGGATCGTCGACAGGAACAGGTGCGTCGTCAGGCGGCCTGCCGTCACCGTGCCGTACGGCGAGCTGACGCCCACGTACGCGTTGCGCGCGAAGAACGTGTCGCCCTGGAAGCGGCCGAACTGGCCGTTCTGCGCGCGGAAGAAGCTCTCCAGCGTGAAGATCGCCTTGTAGCCGCTGCCGAGATCCTCTGCGCCGTGCAGGCCCCAGTACGACGTCGACATCCCGCCGCCGCTGACGTTCCACGCACGGTTGCCGCCCGGGAACTTGGTTGCGCCGACCCATTCGTCGACCTGACCGTAGAGCGAGACGCTCGACTGCGCGTGGACGGGTGCGGCGGCCGCCACGCAGGCGGCCGCGGCGATCAGCTTGACGGACGTGCGCGACGCACGGCGAGCGAATGCTTTCATGGGATCTCCAGGTTTTGTCGAATGTCGATAAGTGGCGCGAGCGTTGTTTTAGGAGCCGATTGCTTGCGTCGTATGGGGCGCAGCCATCTTTACGGATCACGGGTCCGGTCAAAATTGCGCACACTTATTGCGGGTATAGCGGCAGCCTTAACTTCGCGGAATCGACAGAGGGCCGGATGCGCCGCGGCGGCCCCGCGCGGTGCACGCACGCGACGGGACGGCCTCGCGGTGTGCGCGAGCCGGGCGCGAAAGATAGCGCAATGCAGCGGGAAAATCAGCGGAAATCTGCGCGCGACTGTGGCGAATTCGCATCACGGCCGGCAGGGGACACACCAGGACGAGCGTGCGGACGCTCAGTTGCGGTAGAACGGGGAGAAAAACGGCGAGTGGGAGGGCTCTTCCTGGGCGCGGGGCGGCGGCAGCGGACGGCCGCCGCGCTCCTCGTTGTAGCGCGCGACGTCGGCGCGGATCGAGCCGGCCCGCAGCGGCACGTTGCCGCCGCCCTGCGGGCGCGGCATCTGGCGGGACTCGGCGCTGATCGGGCGATACGGGCTCTGCGCGGCGTAATGGCCGTAGGACGGCGTCGGGCGCAGCCCCCAGCGGGAACCGTAGCCGCTCACGCCGCCGGCACGAGCCCCGGCTGGCGGCATCGCGCGACGCCAGACCGGCCCGGCGCCGGACGGCTGACCGTATGCGTGCATCTCGCCGCCGCCGAAACCGTGACCGAAACCGTCGCCGCCGAACGCCTGGCCGCCGTGCGGCGGTTGCGCGAGCGCGAGCGGCAACAGGAACGCGCCCAGCACGCCTGCCACCCATCGTCCGACCTTCAGTTTCACCCGTTCCGTCATCGTCCAGTGCCTATTGCCGCGTTGCGCCTGCCGTTTCCGGCCGACGCAAGCCTTTCAGCAGTAATTTATGAGCGGTCCGAAACGGTGTCGAGCCAAAAAGTGTTATGTCGCGGGCAGCGGTGTAACACCATGTTACTGCTAGGTTTTTCCACTTCGACGGGCACCGGCGACGGAATGTTCTTCTGCCGTTTTGCGCATTTGCGGCCCCTGTCGGGAGCGCCGTGTTGCATGCGAGCGATTCATCAATCGATTCCCACAATGAATTTGTGTAGTGAATGACCAACCGGGACAATATCGGCTTCGCGCGCGCGAAGGGCGCGCCCGCCGCTTTCGAATGAGTCCCAGATGGCCCGTCCCCGTTTCCTTCCCGACAACTTCACGCTCGCGCTCGTCGGCACCGTCGTGCTCGCGAGCCTGCTGCCGTGCCGCGGCGCGGCCGCCCACGCGTTCAACTGGGCGACCAACATCGCGGTCGGCCTGCTGTTTTTCCTGCACGGCGCGAAGCTGTCGCGCGAAGCCGTCATCGCGGGCGCGACCCACTGGCGGCTGCACGCGGTCGTACTGCTCAGCACATTCGCGCTGTTCCCGCTGCTCGGCCTCGCGCTGAAGCCGGTGTTGCAGCCGCTCGTCACGCCGACGCTCTATGCCGGCGTGCTCTTCCTGTGCACGCTGCCGTCGACGGTCCAGTCGTCGATCGCGTTCACGTCGATCGCGAAAGGCAACGTGCCGGCCGCGGTGTGCGCGGCGTCCGCGTCGAGCCTGCTCGGGATCTTCGTGACGCCGGTGCTCGTCGGACTGATGATCACGTCGCAGTCGGCGGCGGCCGCGTCGCCGTGGAGCACCATCGGCAGCATCGTGATGCAATTGCTCGTGCCGTTCATCGCCGGCCAGCTGCTGCGGCCGGTGATCGGCGGCTGGATCGAACGCAATCGCGGCGTGCTGCGCTTCGTCGACCAGGGCTCGATCCTGCTGGTCGTGTACGTCGCGTTCAGCGAGGCCGTGAACCAGGGGCTCTGGCACCAGATTCCGGCGCGTGCGCTCGGCGGCCTGCTGGTCGTCAACGTCGTGCTGCTCGTGATCGCGCTCGCGCTGACCACGATCGTCAGCAAGCGGCTCGGCTTCAACCGGGCCGACCAGATCACGATCATCTTCTGCGGATCGAAGAAGAGCCTCGCGGCCGGCGTGCCGATGGCGAAGGTGATCTTCTCCGCGCAGGCCGTCGGCGCGATCGTGCTGCCGCTGATGCTGTTCCACCAGATCCAGCTGATGGCGTGCGCGGCGCTCGCGCAGCGCTGGGGCGCGCGCGACGTGAGCGGCGAGCGCGACGGCGAGAACGCGCCGGGCGGGGCTGCGCGCACCCGGGGTGCGCTGAACGCGGGCAAGCGCTGACGTCACGAAATCTTCATTCAATTCTGCGCGCGTGCTGCCGTTAAAGACGAGGTCCCGTCGCTTCGGCTGTCCTCGTCCATGCCCGCGCCCCATCCCGATTCCTCCGCCGCCCCCACCACGCGCCTGATCGCCGAACGCGCACTCGCCGCCGTGTTCCAGCCGATCGTCGACCTCGGGTCGGGCACCGTCATCGGTTACGAAGGCCTGATCCGCGGCCCGCGCGGCACCGACCTCGAGCCGCCGGCCGCGCTGTTCGCGCAGGCCGCGCGCGACGGCACGACCATCGCGCTCGAACAGGCCGCCGCGCGCACGTGCCTCGACGCGTTCGCGGCGCTCGGCTGCGACGGCAAGCTGTTCCTCAACTTCAGCGCGGGCACGATCCTGCAGCTCGTGCGCGACCGCGAGCGCGTGCGGCAACTGCTCGGTCGCGCGCGGGTCGGTGCCGAACGCATCGTGATCGAGCTGACCGAGCAGACCGCGATGCCGGACGTCGCGCGCATCGGGCCGGCGGTCGCGTCGCTGCGCGATGCGGGCATCCAGTTCGCGCTCGACGACTACGGCACCGCGAACGCGAGCATGAACCTGTGGCTGCGCCTGCATCCGGACGTCGTGAAGATCGACCGCTTCTTCATCCACGACATCGCGCGCGACCCGCTCAAGTTCGAGGCGGTCAGGGCGATGCAGCACTTCGCGCACGCGAGCGGCGCGCAGCTGATCGCGGAAGGGATCGAGAACGCGTGCGACCTGATCGTCGTGCGCGACATGGGCATCTGCTGCGTGCAGGGTTTCCTGCTTGGGCGGCCGAACGCGCAACCGTCGCCGGTCGTCGCGCCGGCCGCGCGCGACGCGATCCGCACCCCGCACATCGCGGTGTTCCCCGGCGCGACGCGCGCCACGCGGCCGGCCGGCACGATCGCCGCGAAAATGCTCGTGCCCGCGCCGGCGCTGCCGCGCGACGCGACCAGCAACGACGTGCTCGACCTGTTCAACCGGATGCCGGCCCTGCATGCGGTCGCGCTCGTCGAACGCGGGCAGCCGGTCGCGCTCGTGAACCGGCGCGGCTTCATCGACCGCTTCACGCTGCCGTACCACCGCGAGGTGTTCGGCAAGAAGCCGTGCCTGCAGTTCGCGAACGACGCGCCGCTGATGATCGACGTCGCGACGACGGTCGAGCAGCTCGCGCTGCTGCTCGCGAGCCACGACCAGCGCTATCTCGCGGACGGCTTCGTGCTCACCGAACACGGCCGCTACGTCGGGCTCGGCACCGGCGAGAGCCTCGTGCGCGCAGTGACCGAGATGCGCATCGAGGCCGCGCGCTATGCGAACCCGCTGACCTTCCTGCCCGGCAACATCCCGATCAGCGCGCATATCGACCGGCTGCTCGAGCGCGACGCCGGTTTCCATGCGTGCTACGTCGACCTGAACCAGTTCAAACCGTTCAACGACCAGTACGGCTACTGGCAGGGCGACGAAGTGCTGAAGTTCGCGGCGACGGTGCTGGCCGGCGTGTGCGATCCGCAGCGCGATTTTCTCGGGCACGTCGGCGGCGACGATTTCCTCGTGCTGTTCCAGCGCGACGACTGGCGCACGCGCGCGGCCGACGCGATCGCGCGCTTCAACGACGGCGCGCAGCGCTTCTACACGCAGGCCGACCGGCAGGCAGGCGGGCTGCGCGGTGAGGACCGCCACGGCAATCCCGCGTTCTTCGGTTTCGTGACGATGGCGATCGGCGCGGTCGGCGTGCCGGCCGGCGCGAACGGCGCGATGCGCTACGGCAGCGACGAGATCGCGTCGGTCGCGGCGCTCGCGAAGCGGCGCGCGAAACAGCAGCCGGACGGGCTCGCGGTGGTCGATCTCGATGCGGGCCGCGCGGCGCTGCGCGAGCGCGGCGAGCCTCCGCACGCGGTGGCGGGCTGACGAACGGCCAGCGGCTTGCCGCTCGCGGGTTGCCGGCGGCGGGCGGACAGACGAGAAGCCCGGCGCCCGATCGCCGTTGCCGGTCCCGCACGCCGCTGCGGACTCGCGCCGCAGCAACGGCCTGCCGGCCCGCGCCCGCCGGAACATCCGAACGCACGCGACGCGCCCATTCCCCGCACGATTTCATCCCGTGCAATCCCCTTGCCTTTTCCGCGTTGTTTAGTATTTTTAGTTACGGCGTTTTCGCAGATTAGCCCGCAAAATCCCGCTATTTCCGGGTATTCCCCGGTTATCCGGCCCGAATTAGGCGCCGGGTTTTACTATACAATCGCCGTCACCCTAAACAAACCGGACCCGAACGATGGGCACCACCATTCGCGACGTAGCGCGGGCGGCAGAGGTCTCGATCGGCACCGTCTCCCGCGCGCTGAAAAACCAGCCGGGCCTGTCCGAAGCCACGCGCGCGCGCATCGTCGGGATCGCGCAGCAGCTCGGCTACGACCCGGCCCAGTTGCGCCCGCGCGTGCGCCGGCTCACCTTCCTGCTGCATCGCCAGCACAACCGCTTTCCGGCCAGTCCGTTCTTCTCGCATGTGCTGCACGGCGTCGAGGACGCCTGCCGCGAACGCGGCATCGTGCCGACGCTGCTCACCGTCGGCCCGAACGACGACGTGCTGCGCCAGATGCGCCCGCACGCGCCCGATGCGATCGCCGTGGCCGGCTTCATCGAGCCCGAGACGATCGAGGCGCTCGCCGCGACCGGCCGGCCGCTCGTGCTGATCGACCTGTGGGCGCCCGGCCTGCGTTCGGTCAACATCGACAACGCGACGGGCGCGGCGCTCGCGATGCGCCACCTGCTCGCGACCGGCCGCTCGCGGATCGCGTTCATCGGCGGCTCGGCCGCGCACTACAGCATCGCGCAGCGCGCGATCGGCTACCGGCGCGCGTTCTTCGAGGCCGGGAGGCTGTTCGATCCCGCGTACGAAGTGACGATCGACGCCGGGCTCGACCCGGACACCGGCGCCGCGCGCGCGATGCAGCAACTGCTCGATGCGCCCGGCCCGCGCCCGGACGCCGTGTTCGCGTACAACGACGCCGCCGCGCTGGCCGCGCAGCGCGTGTGCATCGCGCGCGGCGTGCGGATTCCGGACGACATCGCGATCGTCGGCTTCGACGACATCCCGGCCGCCGCGCACGCGAACCCGCCGCTCACGACGCTCGCCGTCGACAAGGAAGCGCTCGGCCGCCGCGGCGTCGAACTGCTGCTCGCGGAAGCACCCGAGCACACCGAGATCTCCCTGCCCGTCGAGCTGATCGTGCGGGCCAGCAGCCAGCCCGCCGGCTCACCGGCACTCGATACCGCCACGGTCACCGAATCATGAACATGCCCCCGGTCCAATCCCGCCCGGCCGCGCCGGCCGCCCACGCGCAAACGGCACCGTTCGTCGCGAGCTTCCGCGATCCGTCGTTCCTGCTGTCGCACGTCGAGGACACGCTGCGCTTCTACGCGGCGAACGCGTTCGATCCGTCGGGCGGCTTCCACCACTACTTCCGCGACGACGGCAGCGTCTACAACCGCACGTCGCGGCATCTGGTCAGCAGTTGCCGGTTCGTCTTCAACTACGCGATGGCGTACCGGCATTTCGGCGATCCGCGCCATCTCGACTACACGCGCCACGCGCTGCGCTTCCTGCGCGACGCGCACTGGGACGACGAACTGCAGGGCTACGACTGGGAACTCGAGTGGCGCGACGGCGCCAAGCGCGCGACGCTCGACGGCACGCGCCACTGCTACGGGCTCGCGTTCGTGCTGCTGGCCGCCGCGCACGCGACGATGGCGGGCGTCGACGAAGCGCGTCCGCTCATCGCATCGACCTACGAACTCGCCGAACACCGCTTCTGGGACGCGGCCGCGGGCCTCTACGCGGACGACGCGACGCCGAACTGGAACGTGTCGACATACCGCGGCCAGAACGCGAACATGCACATGACGGAAGCGCTGCTCGCGGCCTACGAGGCGACCGGCCACGTCACCTATCTCGATCGCGCGGAAAAGCTCGCGACCCACATCACGCAGCGCCAGGCCGCGCTGTCGGGCGGCCTCGTGTGGGAGCACTACCATGCGGACTGGTCGGTCGACTGGGACTACAACAAGGAAGACAGCTCGAACATCTTCCGTCCGTGGGGCTTCCAGCCCGGCCACCAGACCGAATGGGCGAAGCTGCTGCTGATCCTCGAACGGCACCGTCCGCTCGACTGGCTCGCGCCGCGCGCGGCCGAGCTGTTCGACGCGGCGCTCACGCATGCATGGGACGCCGATCACGGCGGCCTCTGCTACGGCTTCGGCCCCGACTTCACGATCTGCGACCACAACAAGTATTTCTGGGTGCAGGCGGAAACCTTCGCGGCGGCCGCGATGCTCGGCGCCCGCACCGGCAGCGAGCGCTTCTGGGACTGGTACGACGAGATCTGGCGCTACAGCTGGGCGCATTTCGTCGATCACCGCTACGGCGCGTGGTACCGGATCCTCACCTGCGACAACCGCAAGTACAGCGACGAGAAAAGCCCGGCCGGCAAGACCGACTATCACACGATGGGCGCCTGCTACGACGTGCTCGCGACCCTCGCGCGCATGCAACGCAGCGAGCCGACGCAATGAGCGGCGGCACGTTTCCGGCTTTCGTGTCGGCGGGCGACATCCTGACCGACATGGTGCGCGCGGGCGACGCGCAGTGGACGTCGGTGCCGGGCGGCGCCGGCTGGAACGTCGCGCGCGCGGTCGCGCGCCTCGGCATGCCGAGCGCGCTCGCGGGCGCGATCGGCGAGGACTGCTTCTCCGACGTGCTGTGGCGCACGAGCGAGGCCGCCGGCCTCGACCTGCGCTTCCTGCAGCGCGTGCCGCGCGCGCCGCTGCTCGCGATCGTCCACGAGACGCGCCCGCCCGCGTACTTCTTCATCGGCGAAGCGAGCGCGGATCTCGCGTTCGACCCGGCGCGGCTGCCGGCCGGCTGGACCGAGCACGTGAAGTGGGCGCACTTCGGCTGCATCAGCCTGGTGCGCGAACCGCTCGCGAGCACGCTCGTCGCGCTCGCGGCCGACCTGCACGCGCGCGGCGTGAAGATCAGCTTCGATCCGAACTACCGGAACCTGATGACGGCCGCGTACCGGCCGACGCTGGAAAAGATGGCCGGCCTCGCCGACCTGATCAAGGTGTCCGACGAGGACCTGCGCCACCTGTTCGGCGGCGACGGCCCCGACGCGATCGCGGCGGTGCGCGCGCTGAATCCGCAGGCGGCCGTGCTGGTCACGCGCGGCGCGCAGCCGGCGACGCTCTACGCGGACGGCGACGTGCTCGAGGCGAGCCCGCCGCGCGTCGAGGTAGTGGACACCGTCGGCGCGGGCGACGCGTCGATCGGCGGCCTGCTGTTCAGCCTAATGGCCGCGCCGCAGCGATCGTGGCGCGACCATCTAAAGTTCGCGCTGGCGGCCGGCGCCGCCGCGTGCCGGCACACGGGCGCGCATGCGCCGACGCTCGACGAAGTCGTCGCACTGCTCGAACGGTGACGCGAGGGTAACGGGATGACGACGGCGCACTGATCCGTCGCTGATTTGCGGCGCTGTACATGCTGCGCCGCAGTGCTACGATGAAGTGTCCTTTTGCGGGAGAGGCACGATGGACACGAACACGTTCACCAAGGGCATCTACACGGCCAAGGCGCACACGCAGCACGCGGGCAACGGGCAGTTCCAGGGCTACGTGATCCTCGCGCGGGACGACGGCGACGAGACGGAGAACATGCGCTACGACGTCCACACGACCAGTCCGAGCGAGGAGGAAGCGTTCGAGGAAGCGAAGGCGCTCGCGCACCGGATCCTCGGCGAGATTGAGCTGTGAGGCGCGAGCTGTCGTTGTAACGCACCGAACCTTCACGCGCGCTCAGCGGCCCGGCCGCGACGCGCCGCCACATCCGGCGCGGCTCACAGCAGCCGCGCCACCATCGACACCAGCATCGTCAGCACCAGCGTCGACATGAACGGGAACGGATAGCGCCGCCCGCCGAGCGTCAGCGTGACGTCGCCCGGCAGCCGGCCGATGCCGAGCTTGCCGAGCCACGGCCAGCAGCGCGTCAGGATCATCACCGCGACGAACGACGCCATCAGCCAGCGCAGCATGCCGGGCCCCTTCCTGTCAGAGCGCGTGCGAGCGGTCGCCGCGCGCGAACGCGTCGAGCGTGCCGTCGATGCCGCGCGAGAACGCGATCACCTTGAACAGCTCGCCCATCTCGGCCTCCGAGATCAGCTTCTGCACCGCGTTCGCGGCCGGCAGGAACTGGTGGATGTCGGACGGATCGATCGCGGCGAGCGCGTCGGTGATGCCCGCGTTCAACAGGAAGCGCGCCTGCGACGTGTAGCCGAGCAGGTCGGCGCCGGTCGCGACGCCCGCGTCGTAGATGCCGGTGAATTCGACGTGCGCGGTGATGTCCTGCAGCCCCGGATACAGGAAGGCGTCGTCGTGCGCGTGGTGGCGGTAGTGGCACATCAGCGTGCCGCGGTCGCGCTGCGGATGGTAGTACTCGTGCGCGGGAAAGCCGTAGTCGACCAGCAGCACCGCGCCGCGCCCGAGCATCGTGCAGACGGTGCGCGTGAACGCCAGCGCGGCTTCGTGCGTCTCGGTCACGTAGCCGTCGTCGACGTCGAGCGTCGCGAGCACCGGCGGCAGGCCGGCCGCACCGGCGGGCCGGTCGTCGAACACGAACGCGTGCCGCGCGTCGAGCGCGACGCCGCGCTCGCGCCACGCGCCGCCCGCCTTCGCGAACAGCCGCACCGGCATCGCATCGAGCACCTCGTTGCCGACCACGACGCCGTCGAAGCGCTCGGGCAGCGCGTCGAGCCAGCGCACCTTCCCGGCGAGCGCCGGCGCGGCGGCCGCGATCGTGTCGCGCTGCCGTTCGCGCAGTTCGCCGGACAGGTCGACGATCAGGTATTCGTCGAGTTCGACGCCGAGCGCATCGAGCGCGGCGAGCAGCCCGGCCGCGAGCTTGCCGGTGCCCGCGCCGAATTCCATCACGCGGCGCGTGCCGCTCGCGGCCAGCGCTTCGGCGACGGGGTTCGCGAGCGTCTGCGCGAACAGCGGCGACAGTTCGGGGGCCGTCACGAAGTCGCTGCCGTCGTCGGCACGGCGTCCGAACTTGCGCGCGCCGCCGCTGTAATAGCCGAGGCCGGGCGCATACAGCGCGCGCTCCATGAAGCGGTCGAACGGCAGCCAGCCGCCGGCCGCCGCGATCTCGTCGCGCAGTTGCGCGGCAAGCGTTTCGGACTGCGCAAGCGCGTCAGGGCCGGGAGCAGGTAAACTAGCGGGTTCGTGAGCTTTCGGGTTCATCCCGGCATTGTAAATGACCGTTTCAGCCGATACGTCGCCCCCGCGCATCGCGCTCGTCGCAGGCGCGCTGGGCAGCGCGGCCGACGCCGCGTCGCTCGGTCGTGCGCTCGCGACCGGCTTCGCGCAGCGCGGCTGGGACGTCGCGCTGCAGCGCAGTCCCGCCGCGCCGCCCGCAGCCGCCGACGCGCTCGTCGCCGAAGTCGCCGCGCGCGGCCGCCGCGCGGTCGTGCTCGCCGCCGATCTGGCCCTGGAAAGCGACGCCGCGGCGCTGGTCGCCGCCTGCGCCGATGCGCTGGGCCGGCCGGCCTGCGTGGTGTTCGTGAGCGCGTGCGCCGGCACCGACGACGCGCACACGGTGGACGCCGCGTCGCTCGCCGATGCGCTCGCGCGCAACGTGACGGCGCCGCTCGCGCTGGCCCGCGCGCTCGCCGACGCGACGCCCGACGCCGCGCGCGACGACGAAACGCTGCGCGCGTGTGCGATCCACGTGCTGGATCAGGCGCTGTTTCATCCGGCGCCGGCGCAGCTGTCGCATGCGCTGATGCAGGCCGCGCTGAACCGCGCGACCTCGGCGCTGGCGCTGGCGCTCGCGCCGAAGGTGCGCGTCGCGGCGCTGGTGCGCGGCCACGCGCCGCACGCGAACGACATCGCGGCGGCGGCCTGCTATCTCGCGAGCGCGCCCGGCGTCACGGGCGCGACGCTGACCGTCGACGGCGGCGAGCACCTGGTGCCGCCCGCCGCCGGCCCGAATGACTGAACTGCGCGGCGCGCGCGGCCTGACTGCCGCTACCCGCGCCGCTTTGCGTGTGCGCACGCCAATTTGACTGGGACGACCATGTTTTCCGCTCTCCTGCACCCCCGCCTCGCGGACTGCCGCAGGCTCTACCTGCGCGACTACGAGGTGCACATCAACATCGGGGCCTTCGAACACGAGAAGCGCGGCGAGCAGCGCGTCGTCATCAACATCGACCTGTTCGTGCCGCTCGCCCAATCGACGCCCGTCGACGACCGGCTGCATGAAGTCGTCGACTACGACCTGATGAAGCAGAGCGTCGCGCAGTGCCTCGCGCGCGGCCACATCCACCTGCAGGAAACGCTGTGCGACGCGATCGCCGCAGCCCTGCTCTCGCACGACACCGTGCGCGCGGTACGCGTCTGTACCGAGAAACCGGACGCCTATCCGGACTGCGACGCCGTCGGCGTCGAAGTCTTTCGCATCAAGGACGAGGAGCGCGAATGAACGCCCCCCACATGAATGACACCGCTGCCGAAGGCGTCGCCGTCGAAGGCACCGTCGCCGAAACCGGCCGCCGCGCGCTGACGCGCCGCGAGCAGAAGGAAGCGTACGAGAACAACAAGCTGTTCAAGCGGATCGTGCGCCAGGTCGGCCAGGCGATCGGCGACTACAACATGATCGAGCAGGGCGACAAGGTGATGGTGTGCCTGTCGGGCGGCAAGGACAGCTACGCGATGCTCGACGTGCTGCTGCGCCTGCGCGAGCGCGCGCCGATCGACTTCGACATCGTCGCGGTCAACCTCGACCAGAAGCAGCCGGGCTTCCCGGAACACGTGCTGCCCGAGTACCTGACGCAGATCGGCGTGCCGTTCCACATCGAGAACCAGGACACCTACAGCATCGTCAAGCGGCTCGTGCCCGAAGGCAAGACCACCTGCTCGCTGTGCTCGCGGCTGCGCCGCGGGATCCTGTACCGCGTGGCCGGCGAGCTCGGCGCGACCAAGATCGCGCTCGGCCACCACCGCGACGACATCCTGCAAACCTTGCTGCTCAACATGTTCTACGGCGGCAAGCTGAAGGGGATGCCGCCGAAGCTGCAGTCGGACGACGGCAAGAACGTCGTGATCCGCCCGCTCGCGTACGTGAAGGAAACCGATCTGGAGAAATTCGCGGAGTTGCGCGAATTTCCGATCATTCCGTGCAATCTGTGCGGCAGCCAGCCGAACCTGAAGCGCGCGGAAATGAAGGCGCTGATCCGCGAATGGGACAAGCGCTTCCCGGGCCGCGTCGACAACATGTTCAGTGCGCTGTCGAACGTCGTGCCGTCGCACCTGATGGATACGACCCAGTTCCCGTTCGCGTCGCTGCGCGCGACGGGCGAAGCCGATCCGCAGGGCGACATCGCGTTCGACGAGGAGCCGTGCGCATCGGGTGACGACGCCGCCGCACCGGGCGCCGCGAAACCGATCTCGATCGTCCAGTTCGACGACCTGTAAGCAGGGCCCGAACGCCAACCGGAATGGGGCGAAGCGCGCCCCTTTTCGGCACTGTCGCCGCGCCGCGACAGGCCCGGAACGCCAGGGGCCGCATGCTAAAATGGACGGCTTCGAACTCCTCAGACAAGCTGGCGCCATGAATATCGTGATTTTGGCGGCAGGCACCGGCAAGCGCATGCGTTCCGCGCTGCCGAAAGTGCTCCATTCCCTGGCCGGCAGGCCGCTCCTCTCCCACGTCATCGCCACCGCGCGCACGCTGCAGCCGTCGCGGCTCGTCGTCGTCGTCGGTCATGGCGCCGAGCAGGTGCAGGCCGCCGTCGCCGCGCCCGACGTTCAGTTCGCGCTGCAGGCCGAGCAGCTCGGCACCGGCCATGCGGTGCGCCAGGCGCTGCCGCTGCTCGACCCCGCGCAACCGACTCTGGTGCTGTACGGCGACGTGCCGCTCACCCGCGCGTCGACGCTGCACCGTCTCGTCGACGCCGCGCGCGACGGCCGCTACGGGATTCTGACCGTCACGCTCGACGATCCGACCGGTTACGGCCGCATCGTGCGCGACGCGCCCGGCTTCGTCACGCGCATCGTCGAGCAGAAGGACGCGTCGCCCGAGCAGTTGAAGATCGCCGAGATCAATACCGGCATCATCGTCACGCCCACGGCCCAGCTGTCGATGTGGCTCGGCGCGCTGAAGAACGAAAACGCGCAGGGCGAGTACTACCTGACCGACGTCGTCGAACTCGCGATCGAGGCCGGCTTCGAGATCGTCACGGCGCAGCCCGACGAAGAGTGGGAAACGCTCGGCGTGAACAGCAAGGCGCAGCTCGCGGAGCTCGAGCGCATCCATCAGCGCACCGTCGCCGATGCGCTGCTCGTCGACGGCGTGACGCTCGCCGATCCGGCGCGCGTCGACGTGCGCGGCACGCTGCGCTGCGGGCGCGACGTGTCGATCGACGTGAACTGCGTGTTCGAAGGCGACGTGACGCTCGCCGACAACGTGACGATCGGCGCGAACTGCGTGATCCGCAACGCGTCGATCGGTGCGGGCACGCGCATCGACGCGTTCACGCACATCGACGGCGCCCAGCTCGGCGCGAACACCGTGATCGGCCCGTACGCGCGGCTGCGCCCGGGCGCGCAGCTCGCGGACGAAGCGCACGTCGGCAACTTCGTCGAGGTGAAGAACGCGGTGATCGGCCACGGCTCGAAGGCGAACCACCTCACCTACATCGGCGATGCCGACATCGGCGCGCGCGTGAACATCGGCGCGGGCACGATCACCTGCAACTACGACGGCGCGAACAAGTTCCGCACCGTGATCGAGGACGACGTGTTCGTCGGCTCGGACACGCAGCTCGTCGCGCCGGTGCGCGTCGGCCGCGGCGTGACGATCGCGGCCGGCACGACCATCTGGAAGGACGTCGCCGAAGGCGTCCTCGCATTGAACGAGAAGACGCAGACCGCGAAGAGCGGCTACGTCCGCCCGGTCAAGAAGAAGAATTGACATCAAGCGGGCGTCGCGCGGCGCCCGTCTCCACCTAGAGGGTAGATTTCCATGTGCGGCATTGTCGGCGCAGTTGCGCAGCGTAATATCGTTCCGGTGCTGATCGAAGGATTGCGGCGCCTCGAATACCGTGGCTACGATTCGTGCGGCGTCGCCGTGCTCGAGCCGGGCGCACCGAAGCGCGCACGCAGCGTCGCGCGCGTCGCCGATCTCGACGCGCAGGTGCAGGAATCGCACCTCGAGGGCACGACCGGCGTCGCCCACACGCGCTGGGCAACGCACGGCGCCCCCGTCACGCACAACGCCCACCCGATCTTCTCGTCGAACGCGCTCGCGCTGGTGCACAACGGCATCATCGAGAACTTCGAGACGCTGCGTGAATCGCTGCGCGCAAAGGGCTACGAATTCGTGTCGCAGACCGACACCGAAGTGATCGCGCACCTCGTACACAGCCTGTATCGCGGCAACCTGTTCGACGCCGTGCGCGAAGCCGTGCAGCAGCTGCACGGTGCGTATGCGATCGCGGTCACGCACAAGGACGAGCCGCACACCGTCGTCGGCGCGCGCCAGGGTTCGCCGCTCGTCGTCGGGCACGGCGACGGCGAGAATTTCCTCGCATCCGACGCCCTCGCGCTGGCCGGCAGCACCGACCGCTTCACGTTCCTCGAGGAAGGCGACGTGTGCGAGCTGTCGCTCGACGGCGTGAAGATCGTCGACCGCCACGGCGCGCTCGCGCAGCGCGAGACCCGCGTGGTCAACGCGTACGGCGGCGCGGTCGAGCTTGGCCCCTATCGCCACTTCATGCAGAAGGAAATCTTCGAGCAGCCGCGCGCGATCGGCGACACGGTGCCGCAAACCGATGCCTTCGACGCGACGCTGTTCGGCGACGCGGCGAGCGCCGCGTTCGCGGAGATCGACAGCCTGCTGATCCTCGCGTGCGGCACGAGCTACTACTCGGGCCTCACCGCGAAGTACTGGCTCGAATCGATCGCGAAGATCCCGACCCAGGTCGAGATCGCCAGCGAATACCGCTATCGCGAGTCGGTGCCGAACCCGCGCGAGCTCGTGCTGGTGATCTCGCAGTCGGGCGAAACGGCCGACACGCTCGCCGCGCTCAAGCACGCGCAGTCGCTCGGCCACACGCATACGCTCGCGGTGTGCAACGTCGCGACGAGCGCGATGGTGCGCCTCACCGAGATGCAGTTCCTGACGCATGCGGGCACCGAGATCGGCGTCGCGTCGACCAAGGCGTTCACGACCCAGCTCGTCGCGCTGTTCGTGCTGGCCGCGACGCTCGGCAAGCTGCGCGGGCACGTCGATGCCGCGCAGGAAGCGCAATTCCTGAAGGAGCTGCGCCATCTGCCGGCCGCGCTGAACAGCGTGCTCGCGCTCGAGCCGCAGATCATCGCGTGGTCGGAAGAATTCGCGCGCAAGGAAAACGCGCTGTTCCTCGGCCGCGGGCTGCACTACCCGATCGCGCTCGAAGGCGCGCTCAAGCTGAAGGAAATCTCGTACATCCACGCGGAAGCGTATCCGGCCGGCGAGCTGAAGCACGGGCCGCTCGCGCTCGTCACGGAAGCGATGCCGGTCGTCACGGTCGCGCCGAACGACACGCTGCTCGAGAAGCTGAAGTCGAACATGCAGGAAGTGCGCGCGCGCGGCGGCGAGCTGTACGTGTTCGCGGATGCCGACACGCAGATCGTCAACGACGACGGCCTGCACGTGATCCGGATGCCGGAACACTACGGGCAGTTGTCGCCGATCCTGCACGTCGTGCCGCTGCAGCTGCTCGCGTATCACACCGCGTGTGCACGCGGCACCGACGTCGACAAGCCGCGGAATCTCGCGAAGTCGGTGACGGTGGAGTAAAACCCGTCTCCCGGAAGGGCCGCCACCGGCCCTTCCGGGCTGCTGCGTCTCGGCGTGAAGCAAGCCAGTCAGGCCATTCGGCCAGGTCGAAATATGTACCACGTAGTGGTATATAATCCTGTGCTAACTCGACTGACTCGACATGTCTGCTTCCGTACGACGCGTATTCAAGACGAAGTGGTTTCACAAGGCAGCGGGAAAAGCGGGAATCGCCGATGGCGAACTGTGCCGCGCGGTGCGGGAGCTGGCCCGCGGCCAGGGCGTCGATCTCGGCGGCAACGTCTGGAAGAAGCGTCTGGACGGGAATCGCCAGCGCGGCATCGTGCTGGGCAAGGTCGGGCATACGTGGGTATTCGTGTTCCTGTTCGCGAAATGCGACCGCGACAACATCGACGCTCGCGAACTGCGCGCCTTCAGAAAGCTCGCCGCCGATGTCGGTCGACGCACCGACGTCGACATCGCGACACTGGTCGCATTGAACGAGTGGGTGGAGATTTGCAATGGCTAAGAGCCGATTCAAGAGCGACGCAACGGAGGCGGTCCACAGCGCCGCGTCGGGCCTCTATCGTGCACAGCTGATCGACAAGAAGACGATGCGCGAATACGACGCGCTCTGCATCGAAGCCGCGCCGAAGTTCGATCCGGCAGCGATCGCGCGCATCCGCAAGTCGGTCAACGTCAGCCAGAGCGTGTTCGCGCTCTACCTGAACACGACGACGTCGACCGTCCGCCAATGGGAACAGGGCGACAAGCGGCCGAGCGGTATCGCCGCGCGCATGCTGCAGATCGTCGAGAAGCACGGGCTCGAGGTGTTTTCCTGAGCCGCGTTCCCCGAACGCTGCTGAGCCGCCGATCCCGGAACGCGCACCGCAACGCGACGCGAGCCGCAAGCAAGATGACGGAGAGACCATGGTAAGACTGTTTGGATGCGCATTGCTGGCGCTGAGCGCCGCGTCGACTGGCTGGGCGGCGGAGCACTACGTCGAAGTCTGGAACCCGCCCGAAGCGCGCGTGCCGGCGGCCCGCACACCGGCCGCACGCACCGGCGCCGACGCGCACGCCGGCAGCAAGGCCGCCGAAAAGCATGCGAGCGTGCCGCCGAAGGCCGCGGTCAAGCCGCACAAGCGCCGCGTCGCACAAGCCATGAAAGCCGCACCGCATCGTCCGCCCGCCGCGACGGTCGACGCGCCGGCCGCGCCGCGCCCGGTCGCGCAGCCCGCGCCGGGCCGACTCACAGTGATGCAGCCGGCGGCGCCCGACACGCCGCACGCGCTCGGCACGTCCGATATCCCGCGGCAATACACGCCGGACGGCAACGTGCTGCGCGTCGGCACGCACAACCGTTCCGCGGAGGTGACGCGATAATGGAAGCGCAGACCTATCACGGCTACCAGATCTGGGGCCACGCGATCCTGCAGCAGGACGAGATCCTGCAACCCGAACGCTTCGCGGCGAGCGGCACGATCACGCAGAACAACCGGCTCGTCGAGGCGTCGGGCGTGCTCGGCGTGTTCGATACCGAGGACGATGCGCGCGAAGCCGGGCTCGAATGGGCGCGCGCGTGGATCGACAGTCACCGCTGAACGGCAATGGGCAACAGATGAAAACAAGGGGCGTCGAAGACGCCCCTTGTTTCATTCGCACCGCGGCAGATCACGCCGCATGCCGCGGCGGCCGCATGGCCGTCTGCGGCCGGCCCACCAGCCGCGCGAGCACGACGATCGCGACCAGCGTGCCGACGTACGCGGCGATCTGGATCCCCGCCGGACGCGCGGTATAGCCGATCAGCGTGTGCAGCGCCTTGCCGACGATGCTCGTTTCCTTGAGCAGCCACGACGTATCCCACACCGCATCGCCCCACGACGGCACAAGGCCCGCCGCGAGCAGGAAGCCGACGCACTGGCTCGCCATCCCCGCCGCGAGCAGCACGATCAGCGCGTTGGTGACGGAGAACAGGCGCTTCAGCGGAATCTGCAGCAACCCCGCATACATCGCGTAGCCGAGCCCGGCGCCGCCGAGCACGCCGAGCAGGCCGCCGACGACCATCTGCGGCGTCTGCCCCGGGTCGCCCGCCGCGATGCCGTACAGGAACAGCACGGCCTCGGAGCCTTCGCGCAATACGGCAACGCCGACCACGATCGCGAGCCCCGTCAACGGCCGGCTGCCGGCCGCGACGGCGCGCCCGACCTCGCCCATGTGCAGCGCCATCTCGCGGCCGTGGCGGCTCATCCAGATGCAGTGCCACGCGAGCATCAGTGTCGCGACGAACATCACGCCCGCATTGAAGACTTCCTGCCCCATGCCCGACGCCCACTGCGAGATCACGTCGGCGAACGCGGCGATCAGGCCGGCGCCGATCACGCCGCCGACGAGCCCGCCGCCGACCCACCAGCCGCGCCGCGGCACGCCCTTCGTGGCGGCCATCACGATCGAGACCACCAGCGCGGCCTCGAGCACTTCACGAAAGACGATCAGGGCAGTAGACAGCATGGCGGTATCCGCTTACTTGACGCTCAGGTGCGTCTTCGACTGCGCTTCGTGGTACTCGTCGTGGAACTCGTAGGTGCCGGCCTTCAGCGGCCCGACGAGGATCTCGACCGACTTGCCGGCCGGCACGACCTTCTCCGCCTTGAAGTCGTCGCTTTCGAATTCCGCCGGCGTCGCGTCGAGGTTCTTCACGACGAACTTGACCTTCTTGCCGGCCGGAATCGTCACGCCATCCGGCGAAAACTTGTGGTCCTTCAGGGTCAGATTGACGACATCGTCGGCCGCGAAAGCGGACGTTGCCGACGCGCCCAGCAGGGCCAGTGCGAAGCCGAAAGCGAAACGGTTCATGTGCGTAATGAATGGAAATATCGAAGAGAATCGATAGTAAGATCGATTCGCATTTCCATCACGGAGTACCCTTACTCCGCGCATGGAGATCGTGCGCCCCGAATGTGACACACGCGTTGTCCCGCAAGGCTCCGCAGGAGATTGCGGACAATGCGCGACAGTCAATCGGGGGAAATTCGGGCTGACGCGCGCCGTGGAGCGTCTATTCGTCTGACTTCAATATTACAAAGTGCCAACGCGATACCGATCGGATCACGACGAACGGCGCTTGACCTTCCCACCATGGCAAGCTTCATCATCGCTTCGTTCGTCAATCGTCAACTCAGGAGCACACGATGGAATTCGAAGTCCAGGACATGACCTGCGGCGGCTGCGCCAACGCGATCACGCGCGCCGTGACGGCAGCCGACCCGGCCGCGAAACTCGACATCGACGTGGCCGCAAAGACCGTCAAGGTCGAATCGGCGCAAGGCGCCGAACGCGTGCAGTCGATCATCGAGGCGGCGGGCTTCCACCCGGCGCTGCGCTCGGCCTGAAGGACGCGGGCGCGGAACGCGGGCACGACGCCGACCGGCGCCGCGCCCGTGAGTACGCCCGTCGGCCGCGTCAGCGCAGCCGGATCAGCGTCGACTTCAACTCCGTGTATTTCTCGAGCGCGTGCAGCGACTTGTCGCGGCCGTTGCCCGACTGCTTGTAGCCGCCGAACGGGAAATTCATGTCGCCGCCCTCGTCGTAGCAGTTCACCCATACCGTGCCCGCGCGCAACCGGCGCGACACGTCGTGCGCGGTCGTGAGGTCGGATGTCCACACGGCCGCCGCGAGCCCGTACTCGGTATCGTTCGCGATCCGCACCGCGTCGTCGACATCGTCGAACACGATCACTGACAGCACCGGCCCGAAGATTTCCTCGCGCGCGATCTTCGCATCGGGCTTCACCTCGAACACCGTCGGCTCGACGTAGAAACCGCCCGTCTCTTCCCTCACGCGCGTGCCGCCGGTGACGAGCGTGCCTTCCTTGCGCCCCGCGTCGATGTAGCCGAGCACGCGTTCGAGCTGAATGCCATCGACGATCGCGCCCATCGAAACCGACGGATCGAGCGGGTTGCCCGGCACGTACGCACGCGCGGCCGCGACGAGCTTCTCGATGAACGCGTCCTTGATGTCGCGATGCACGAGCAGGCGCGAGCCGGCCGTGCACATCTCGCCCATGTTGTAGAAGATCGCGCCGGCCGCGGCCCGCGCGGCGCGGTCGAGATCCGGACAATCGGGCAGCACGATGTTCGGCGACTTGCCGCCGAGTTCGAGCCACGCGCGCTTCAGGTTCGACTGCGCGGCATATTGCATGATCAGCTTGCCGACCGCGGTGGACCCGGTGAACGCGATGCAGTCGACGTCGCGATGCAGCGCGAGCAGCTTGCCCGGCTCGCCCGCGCCCGGCACGACGTTGAACACGCCGGCCGGGATGCCGGCCTCGTAGGCGAGCTGTGCGACACGGATCGCGGTCAGCGGCGACTTCTCCGACGGTTTCAGCACGACGCTGTTGCCGGCCGCGAGCGCCGGGCCGAATTTCCAGGCGGCCATCAGGATCGGGAAGTTCCACGGGACGACGGCTGCCACCACGCCGACCGGCTCGCGCGTGACGAGGCCGACGAGATGATGGTCGGCCGGCGCGACTTCGCCGCCGACCTTGTCGATCGCTTCGGCGAACCACTCGACGCAATACGCGGCGCCCGGCACGTCGACCGTCGTGGTGTCGCCGATCGGCTTGCCGGCGTCGAGCGTCTCCAGCAGCGACAGTTCGTCGAGGTGTTCGCGCATCAGCGCGGCCCAGCGCAGCAGCACGGCCTTGCGCGCACGCGGGTTCAACCCGGCCCACACGCCGGCATCGAACGCACGACGCGCGGCCGCGACGGCAGCGTTCACGTCGGCTTCGCCGCAATCGGCCACCTTCGCGAGCACGCGACCGTCGATCGGGCTCACGCAGTCGAACGTCTTGCCGCCGTGCGCGTCGCGCGACGCGCCGTCGATGAATGCGCGCCCTTCGATCTCGAGCGACGCCGCCTTGTCCTGCCAGTCAGCCAAAGTCAACTTGTTCATTCAGGATGCCTCAATGGTTGTGTCATTCGCGCTGCGGCACGCCGCGCAACGGCAACACGGCCGGCGGCGAATGCGGTGATGCGCGCTCAGAAGGTGGCCGGCGAATTGGCCGACACGACCTCGCAGAGTTGTTCCGCGCTGGGATTGCGAAAACGGTGCGGCAAACGGCTTTCGAAGTAGTAGCCGTCTCCGGGGTCGAGCAACCAGGTCGCGCCGTCGACGGTGAGCTCGAGCCGGCCCGACACGACGACGCCGCCCTCGTGCCCCGCGTGCACGAGCATCTCGGGCCCCGTATCGGCGTGCGGCTGGTAGACCTCGCGCATGATGCACATGTTGCGGTCCTTCACGCCCGCGCCGACGAGGTGGAACGCGAGCGCGTCGTTGCCGAGGTTCGGCATCTCGTCGCGGCGCGACACGATCGAGCGCGACTCGACCAGCTCGAACGTGAAGAACTCCGCGAGACTCATCGGGATGCATTCGAGCAGCTTCTTCAGCGAGCCGACCGACGGGCTCACGCGGCCCTGCTCGATCAGCGAGATCGTGCCGTTGGTCACGCCGGCGCGCTTCGCGAGTTCGCGCTGCGACAGGCCATGCTTGTTGCGCACGAAACGCAGGCGCTCGGCGACTTCGGTGGACATCGATTCGGTTTCGGACACGATATGTAGTGCGGTGAAAAAGTGAAACGACGCATTGGGCTCGTTCGGCGCGTGTTGAATATTCTAATCACTTTATGCCGCGCATCAGCGGGGAAAACCCTGAAAGGCGTTCGAAATAATGAACACCCGATGCATCATTCCATTTACGAATCTTTTATTCGCAATGCCTCGGGAAAGCCCTGACACAAGACCGTCAAAAAACATTTGACGCCGTTATTGGCTCGTATATGCTGGCTCTCAGGTCAGCGTCATTGGCCATTCATTGGCACCAAAAAACGTTATCGCAACGCAAAAATTGATGCCTTTCGATGTAAGTGACGCAAACCCGGCACCTTGATTATTTTAAACGCCCCGCGCGCCGAAACGATCAGGTGTTCAATACTTTCAACAAACCAGTCGAGTGTAATCGTGAGAGTCCGTGGCCCTCTGGTGAGGTGGGATCGAGGCGATGTGCGAAGTTTGCGCAGCGCTGCTCCCGCTTCCGATGGCAGTTGCGGCTGGCATAGTCCTCGCCTGCTTCACCTGTCGATCTACACCATCCTGTCCCGTCGTTCTGTTCGGCGTCACAACGCCGTTTCCGCACGCGCATTCGTGGCCGTCGATACCGACGAAGTCGCGTCGCTGCTGCCATAGCGCCTCTCCCCCTTTTCTCGTCGTTCGTTTCAGCTGTCTGTTCGTTATCCGCGTCGTCCGCGGTGACGGAACGCGTTCGCGCATCCATTGCCGCGTCGCGTAGCACAGCAAAACGAACGACGGCCTGACCGTCGCGCACGGCGCGGGGCTTCCCCGCCGTGCCCATTCACCAGCGGCCTCGCGCATCTCGCCAGGCTGCGGGGCGCTGTCGCGCCTGCGTTTTCGCACGTTGCGGCGCAGCGCATGCAGCATCCTTATGGATAACTGATTGACGTCATGGAAAGAAAACCCCTGGTCGGCATCACCGCCGACTTCACGCAAATCGGCGCCCATGCGTCGCATACGGTTGGCGACAAGTACGTCGCGGCGATCGTCGACGGCGCACATGCGTTCGCGATGGTGCTGCCCGCACTCGGCGATCGCCAGTCGGTCGACGACGTGCTCGACACGGTCGACGGCCTGTTGTTTACCGGCAGCTACTCGAACGTCGAGCCGCACTTGTACGGCGGCGACCCGAGCGCACCCGGCACGAAGCACGATCCCGCACGCGACGCGACGACGCTGCCGCTGCTGCGCGCGGCGATCGCCGCGGGCGTGCCCGTGCTGGCCGTATGCCGCGGCTTTCAGGAGCTGAACGTCGTCTGCGGCGGCACGCTGCATCAGCGCGTGCACGACGTGCCGGGCCTCGCCGATCACCGCGAGGACGACGACGCGCCGATGGACACGCAATACGGCCCCGCGCACGTCGTGCACCTGACACCCGGCGGCGTGCTGCACACGCTCGCCGGCGGCCGCGACGACGTTCACGTGAACTCGCTGCACAAGCAGGGCATCGCGCAGCTCGGTTCCGGCCTCGCCGTCGAAGCCGTCGCGCCGGACGGCCTGATCGAAGCCGTCAGCGTCGTCGATGCCCCGGCCTTCGCGCTCGCCGTGCAATGGCACCCCGAATGGCGGCATGCGCACGATCCGCTGTCGAGCGCGATCTTCCGCGCGTTCGGCGATGCGTGCCGCGCGCGCCGCAACGCCCGCACGCGCGCCACGGCCGCCGCCGCGCTCGCCTGAGCGCCGACCCACATAACGAGAACAGACATGCAAGACATCGAAGACTTTCTGAAGCAGCACCGGATCACCGAAGTCGAGGCGATCATTCCCGACATGGCCGGCATCGCGCGCGGCAAGATCACGCCGCGCAACAAGTTCACGTCCGGTGAATCGATGCGGCTGCCGCAGGCCGTGATGGTGCAGACCGTCACCGGCGAATATCCGGAAGACGGGTCGCTCACCGGCGTCACCGATCCCGACATGGTGTGCGTGCCCGACACGTCCACCATCCGCCTGATCCCGTGGGCGGTCGACCCGACCGCGCAGGTGATCCACGACTGCGTGCACTTCGACGGCTCGCCGGTCGAGATCTCGCCGCGCTACGTGCTGCGCCGCGTGCTCGACCTGTACAAGGCGAAGGGCTGGAAGCCGGTCGTCGCACCGGAACTCGAGTTCTACCTGGTCGACATGAACAAGGATCCGGACCTGCCGCTGCGTCCGCCGGTCGGGCGCACCGGCCGCCCCGAGACGGGCCGCCAGTCGTATTCGATCGAGGCCGTCAACGAGTTCGATCCGCTGTTCGAGGACATCTACGAGTACTGCGAAGCGCAGAACCTCGACATCGACACGCTGATTCATGAGGTCGGCGCCGCGCAGATGGAGATCAACTTCATGCACGGCGACGCGCTGTCGCTCGCCGATCAGGTGTTCCTGTTCAAGCGCACGGTGCGCGAGGCGGCCCTGCGTCACAACATGTACGCGACCTTCATGGCCAAGCCGATGGAGCACGAGCCGGGCTCCGCGATGCACGTGCACCAGAGCATCGTCGACGAGGAAACCGGCCGCAACCTGTTCACGTCGCCGGAAACGGGCGGCGCGACGTCGCTGTTCTACAACTACCTCGCCGGGCTGCAGAAGTACACGCCGGCGCTGATGCCGATCTTCGCGCCGTACATCAACTCGTATCGTCGGCTGTCGCGTTTCATGGCCGCGCCGATCAACGTGCAGTGGGGCTACGACAACCGCACGGTGGGTTTCCGCATCCCGCACTCGGGCCCGTCCGCCCGCCGCATCGAGAACCGGATCCCGGGCGTCGACTGCAACCCGTACCTCGCGCTCGCGGCAACGCTCGCGGCCGGCTACCTCGGCATGACGCAACGGCTGGAACCGACCGAGCCGCTCGTCAGCGACGGCTACGAGCTGCCGTACCAGCTGCCGCGCAACCTCGAGGAAGGGCTCACGCTGATGGCCGCATGCGAGCCGCTCGGCGAGATTCTCGGCCACAAGTTCCTGAAGGCGTATTTCGCGCTGAAGGAAACCGAATACGAAGCGTTCTTCCGCGTGATCAGCTCGTGGGAACGCCGTCATCTGCTGCTGCACGTGTAAGCACGCGCACAACGCACTATCGAATTACGGAGGAAACATGACGTACCGCAACGAATCCGCGTGGATCCAGCCCGCCGCACCGGCGGCCCGCACGACGCAGGCGCGCACGACCGCCGAATATCGCGCGCTCGACGCCGCGCACCACATCCACCCGTTCTCGGACATGGGTGCACTGAACCGCGCGGGCAGCCGCGTGATCGTCAAGGCCGACGGCGTGTATCTGTGGGACTCGGACGGCAACAAGGTGATCGACGGGATGGCCGGCCTCTGGTGCGTGAACGTCGGCTACGGCCGCAAGGAACTCGCCGACGCCGCGTATCGCCAGCTCCAGGAACTGCCGTTCTACAACACGTTCTTCAAGACCACGCACCCGCCGGTGATCGAGCTGTCGGCGCTGCTGGCCGAAGTGACGCCCGCCGGCTTCAACCACTTCTTCTATTGCAACAGCGGCTCGGAAGGCAACGACACCGTGCTGCGCCTCGTGCATCAGTACTGGCGCGTGCAGGGCAAGCCGCAGAAGAAATATGTGATCTCGCGCAAGAATGGCTACCACGGCTCGACGATCGCCGGCGGCACGCTCGGCGGGATGGGCTACATGCACGAACAGATGCCGTCGAAGGTCGAGCACATCGTGCATATCGACCAGCCGTATTTCTTCGGCGAAGCACAGGCCGGCGAGACGCCGGAAGCGTTCGGCCTCGCGCGTGCGCAGCAGCTCGAAGCGAAGATCCTCGAACTCGGCGCGGAGAACGTCGCCGCTTTCATCGGCGAGCCGTTCCAGGGCGCGGGCGGCGTGATCTTCCCGCCGTCGACGTACTGGCCGGAAATCCAGCGGATCTGCCGCAAGTACGACATCCTGCTCGTCGCCGACGAAGTGATCGGCGGCTTCGGCCGTACCGGCGAATGGTTCGCGCATCAGCACTTCGGTTTCGAGCCGGACCTGATCACGATGGCGAAGGGCCTGACGTCGGGCTACGTGCCGATGGGCGCGGTCGGCATTCACGAGCGCATCGCGCGCCCGATCATCGACAACGGCGAATTCAATCACGGCCTCACGTACTCGGGCCATCCGGTCGCGGCGGCCGTCGCGGTCGCGAACCTGAAGCTGCTGCGCGACGAAGGGATCGTCGAGCGCGTCAAGCACGACACGGGCCCGTACTTCCAGGCGCTGATGCGCGAAACCTTCGCGCGCCACCCGATCGTCGGCGAAGTGCACGGCCACGGGATGGTCGCGAGCCTGCAGCTTGCCGAAGCGCCGGCCGAACGGCGCCGCTTCGCGAACGGCGGCGACGTCGGCACGCTCTGCCGCGACTTCTGCTTCAACGGCAACCTGATCATGCGTGCGACCGGCGACCGGATGCTGCTGTCGCCGCCGCTCGTGATCTCGCGTCAGGAAATCGATGAACTCGTATCGAAGGCGAAGAAGGCCGTCGATGCGACCGCCCAGCAGTTGGGCCTTTCGTAACGGCTTTGCCTACAGGCGTGCGGCGGGCGCCGCACGCCACCATAACCCAGGGGAATTCCACCATGCGTGCCTGCCTTCTTCGCCAAGCCTGTTCCGTCGCGGCCCTTGCCGCCGCGGCCGCGTTCACGTCGGTCGCCAGCCCGTCGGCGCATGCCGAGGACTTGAACGTCTACAACTGGTCCGATTACATCGCGCCGGACACGATCCCGAACTTCCAGAAGCAGACGGGCATCCACGTCAAGTACGACAACTACGACAGCGACGACACGCTGCAGGCGAAGCTGCTGGCGGGCAGCTCGGGCTACGACATCGTCGTGCCGACCTCGAACTACATGGCCAAGCAGATCCAGGCCGGCGTGTACCAGAAGCTCGACAAGTCGAAGCTCCCGAACCTCGCGAACCTCGATCCGCTGCTGATGAAGATGATCGCGGATGCCGACCCCGGCAACCAGTACGGCGTGCCGTGGGCGTACGGCACCGACGGCATCGGCTACAACGCGCAGGCCGTGAAGAAGGCGCTCGGCGACAAGGCGCCGGTCGACAGCTGGGCGCTGGTGTTCGACCCGGCCAACATGGAAAAGCTGAAGAGCTGCGGCGTGTCGTTCCTCGATCAGGCCGTCGACGTGTTCGCGGCCACGCTGCAGTACATGGGCAAGGATCCGAACAGCAAGAACCCCGGCGACTACCAGGCTGCATTCGAAGTCCTGAAGAAAGTCCGCCCGTACATCACGCAATTCAACTCGTCCGGCTACATCAACGATCTCGCGAACAACGACGTGTGCGTCGCGCTCGGCTGGTCGGGCGACATCGGCATCGCGCATCGCCGCTCGTCGGAGGCGAAGCGCTCGTACGACATCAAGTTCTCGAACCCGAAGGAAGGCGGCCTGCTGTGGTTCGACGTGATGGTGATCCCGAAGGATGCACCGCACGCGGAGGCCGCGCTGAAGTGGATCAACTACGTGTCCGACCCGAAGGTCAACGCGGCGATCACCAACACGGTGTTCTACCCGACCGCGAACAAGGCCGCGCATCAGTTCGTCACGCCGGCCGTCGCGCAGGATCCAACCGTCTACCCGCCCGAGGACGTGCTGAAGAAGATGGTGCTGATGAAGCCGATGCCGGCCGACATCCTGCGCCTCGAGAACCGTCTGTGGGCGCAGTTGAAGACGGGCCACTGATCGTAATCCATCGCGGCGGCGCAGGCATCGGCTAAGGATCGGCCGACACCTGCCCGCCCGAGATCCGCGGACGCTCCGTCCGCCCGCGCACACCGCGCGCCCTGTTCCATCGGCACGAGCCGTCGTCCGCGAGTCGCATTGCGCGCCCCGCGCGGGGACCCTCACGCCTGCAATCCGTGAAGAACGAATGGTGACTCCCATGCAATCGATACCCTCTTCCGCTGCTGCACGACAGACCCAACCGGCCGCCGCGGCCCGCTCGAAAAACGACGCGTTCGTGCGCATCGAAAACGTCGTGAAGAAATTCGGCGACAGCACCGCTGTCGACAACGTGAACCTGACGATCGCGAAGAACGAGTTGTTCGCGCTGCTCGGCAGCTCGGGCTGCGGCAAGTCGACGCTGCTGCGCATGCTCGCCGGGCTGGAGACGGCCACGTCCGGCAAGATCTTCGTCGACGGCGAAGACCTCGCGTCGCTGCCGCCGTACCGCCGGCCGGTGAACATGATGTTCCAGTCGTACGCGCTGTTTCCGCACATGTCGGTCGAATCGAACGTCGCGTTCGGGTTGAAACAGGAAGGCACGCCGAAGAACGAGATCAAGGAACGCGTGGCCGACGCGCTCGCGCTCGTGCAGATGAGCAAGTACGCGAAGCGCAAGCCGCACCAGCTGTCGGGCGGCCAGCAGCAGCGCGTCGCGCTCGCGCGTTCGCTCGTCAAGCGCCCGAAGCTGCTGCTGCTCGACGAACCGATGTCCGCGCTCGACAAGAAGATCCGCCAGAAGACCCAGCTCGAACTGGTGAACATCATCGAGAAGGTCGACGTCACCTGCGTGATGGTCACGCACGACCAGGAAGAAGCGATGACGATGGCGAGTCGCCTCGCGGTGATGAGCGAAGGCAAGATCGTGCAGATCGGCACGCCGGGCGAAGTGTACGAATACCCGAACAGCCGCTTCTCCGCCGAATTCATCGGTTCGACGAACCTGTTCGAAGGCCGCGTGGTCGAGGACGAGCCCGATCACATCTTCGTCGAGAGCGACGACCTCGAAGCGCGCATGTACGTGAGCCACGGCGTGACGGGGCCGCTCGGGATGCCGGTCGGCATCTCCGTGCGACCTGAACGCGTGCACGTATCGCGCGACAAGCCCGGCTCGCGCCACAACTGGGCGCGCGGCGTCGTGACCGACATCGCGTACATGGGCAGCTACTCGCTGTATCACGTGCGTTTGCCGAGCGGCAAGACGGTCGTGTCGAACCTGTCGAGCTCGCACCTGCTGCACGACGGTGCGCCGTCGTGGAACGACGACGTGTTCGTATCGTGGTCGCCGGCAAGCGGCGTCGTGCTGACGGCGTGAGGACGACATGATGAGAACTTCCGCTTCCACACCGTCCGCGCCGGTTCCCACCGGCGCCACCGCCGCGACCCCGGCCTCCAGACGCCGCAGCCGCTTCGCCGCCTTGTCGCGCTTCCTGCCGTCGGGCCGCAGCGTCGCGATCGGCGTGCCGTTCCTGTGGCTCACGGTCTTCTTCGCGCTGCCGTTCGTGCTGGTGTTCAAGATCAGCTTCGCCGACCAGGTGATGGGCATCCCGCCGTACACGGCGCTCGTCGAGATGAAGGACGGCGTCGTGCACTTCGCGCTGCAGCTGTCGCATTACGCGTTCCTGCTGAAGGACGACCTGTACATCGCGACCTATCTCAGCTCGCTGAAGATGGCGGCCGTGTCGACGCTGTTTTGCCTGTTGATCGGTTATCCGATGGCGTACTACATCGCGCGCGCCGAGCCCGGCCGGCGCAACGTGCTGATGATGGCCGTGATGCTGCCGTTCTGGACGTCGTTCCTGATCCGCGTGTACGCATGGATCGGCATCCTGAAGGACGACGGCCTGCTGAACCACACGCTGATCGCGCTCGGCATCATCCACACGCCGCTGCGGCTCTATCACAGCGATGCGGGCGTCTACATCGGAATGGTCTATTCGTACCTGCCGTTCATGGTGATGCCGCTCTACGCGCACCTCGTGAAGATGGACCTCACGCTGCTCGAAGCCGCATACGACCTGGGCGCCAAGCCGTGGGTCGCGTTCACGCGCATCACGCTGCCGCTGTCGAAGAACGGGATCATCGCCGGCAGCCTGCTGGTGTTCATCCCGGCGGTCGGCGAGTACGTGATTCCGGAACTGCTCGGCGGCGCCGACACGCTGATGATCGGCCGCGTGATGTGGGACGAGTTCTTCAACAACATGGACTGGCCGATGGCGTCCGCGGTGACGGTCGCGATGGTGCTGCTGTTGCTGGTGCCGATGGCGCTGTTCCAGTACTACCAGGTCAAGGAACTGGAGGAAGCGAAATGATCAAGCCAAGCAAACCGCTGTCGACGGGCGTCCTCGCCTTCGGCTTCCTGTTCCTGTACATCCCGATCATCAGCCTGGTCGTGTACTCGTTCAACGAATCGAAGCTGGTGACGGTGTGGTCGGGCTTCTCGCTGAAGTGGTACGCGGCGCTGTGGCAGGACGACGAGCTGCTGACCGCCGCATGGCTGTCGCTGAAGATCGGCCTGTTGACGGCCACCGCGTCGGTCGTGATCGGCACGTGGGCAGGCTTCGTGCTCGCGCGCTTCGGCCGCTTCAAGGGCTTCACGCTGTACACCGGGATGATCAACGCGCCGCTGGTGATTCCGGAGGTGATCCAGGGGATCTCGCTGCTATTGCTGTTCGTCGCGCTGGAGCAGATGTTCGGCTGGCCGAAGGGCCGCGGGATGGTGACGATCTGGATCGGTCACGTGATGCTCTGCGTGTCGTACGTGGCGATCATCGTGCAGTCGCGCGTGAAGGAGATGAACAAGTCGCTCGAAGAGGCCGCGCTCGATCTCGGCGCGACGCCGCTGAAGGTGTTCTTCGTGGTCACGCTGCCGCTGATCTCGCAGGCGCTGCTGTCGGGCTGGCTGCTGTCGTTCACGCTGTCGATCGACGATCTGGTGCTGTCGGCGTTCCTGTCCGGGCCGGGCTCGACGACGCTGCCGCTCGTGGTGTTCTCGCGCGTGCGGCTCGGCCTGAACCCGGAAATGAACGCACTGGCGACGCTGTTCATCACGGCCGTGACGATCGGCGTGATCGTCGTGAACCAGATGATGATCGCGCGCGAGCGGCGTCGCGTGGCCGACCTGAAGGCGGCCTTCGCGGCGGCCTGAAACGACGCCCCTTCCCCATCGATCGATAACAAGACCGGCGCACCGCGCGATGCGGCGCGCCCATCGAAACGCACTTTGACAGCCGCACGACTAGGAGAATCCGCAATGAAGAAGAAACTGATCTGCCTGCTGGTGGCCGGCGCGTTGCCTGGCATCGCGCTGGCCAGCTCGACATCCGCCGAGATCAAGGCGCTGCAGGCGCAGGTGGCCGCGCTGCAGAAGCAGATGAAGGCCATGCAGGCGCAGCTCGCCGCGCAACCGGGCGGCGCACCGGTCGCGCACGCGGGCACGGGCGGCTCGGCTGGCTCGGCGAGGCCGGTCATCGTGGCCGCCGATCCGTCGTCGCCGGACTACGGCAAGTCGCAGGCCGCGCTGACCAACGACGAAGTCAGCGAAATGAAGCAGCAGATCGCGAACCAGCAGCTGAAGGTCGACTCGCTGACCGACGCGGCCAACACCGGCCCGCTCGCGGGCCTGTCGGTCACGGGTTACATCGATCCGACCTACATCTACAACCGTGCGGCCGGTACGTCGTCGTTCCTGTTCGCGAACCACGAGAACGCGTACAACTACTTCAACAGCACGTTCGGCGACCTGTACCTCGACATCAAGAAGACCTTCGGCGTCGGCCCGATGGCGCCGTCGGCCGAGATCACGCTGATGCCGAACCGCGGCAACGGCATCACGCTGCTGCAGAACTCGCGCGGGTCGATCACCGACAACCTGCTGAACACCGCGGTCATCAACGTGCCGATCACCGCCGAGACGACGCTCGTCGCCGGCTTGATCCCGAGCTTCGGCGGCTACGAAGTGCAGCAGTCGAACCAGATGCTCACGCTCACGCACAACCTGCTGTACGACTTCTCCGATCCGGGCAGCTACGTCGGTGCGGGCGCGAACTACACGAAGGGTGCATGGGCGTGGAAGTTCTTCGTCGGCAACGAGCAGTACCGCACGTACGGCTCGGTCACGCAGACGGGCACCAACGCGCTCGGCGATCCGATCACGACCAGCAACAAGGTGCCGACCTTCACCGCGCGCGCGGACTACACGTGGTCGAGCGCGCTCGATCTCGGCGGCTCGATCAACATCGGCCGTCAGACGCTCGCGAGCGCGATCGATGCGGACGGCGTCGTGCACTATGGCCCGGGCGGCGCGGCGCCGAGCGCATTCGGCACGTTCTTCTTCGGCGAAGTCGACGCGACCTACACGCTGGCCGACATCCAGTACAACGCCGAACTCGACTACGGCCAGCAGCAGCACGCGGCGTACAACGGCGGCCTCGCGCAGTGGTACGGCCTGTCGCTGCTCGCGCACCGCAAGTTCAACGCGCCGGTGGTCGGCCGCATGGGCGTGACGCTGCGCTACGATGCGCTCGTCAACAGCAAGAACGGCGGTGGCGGCGGCGGCATCGCACTGAACGGCAACGGGATGGATCCGAGCAACGGCTTCGGCGTCGATTCGGACTGCCTCGCAACGTCGAAGGCCGGCGGTGGCCTCGGCTTCGAGTGCAAGGGCGCGATCCGTCAGGACGTCGCGCTCGACCTGCTGTTCTATCCGACCCAGCAGATCACCGTGAAAGTCGAATACCGGCACGACTGGGCGAACAACAAGGTGTTCCTGCGCAACGACGGGTCGTACGGCAAGTCCAACGACCTGCTCGCGACGCAGTTCATCTATTCGTTCTGATGCAGGCCGCACGGGGCACCGTGCCGCACGCATGGTGCCCCGCGTCGTTTCACCCGGCCGGCTCGCGGTGCGTCGCGCACCGCCGCCGGCCGTCTTCGATGGAGTCGGTTTGATGACGCAGTCTTTCACCCGCCGCGCCGATGCGCTCGCGCGCGACTCGTACTACGAAGCAACCGCCACGCGGCCGGTAGTCGACGCTCCCGTGCTGGAAGATGCGATCGACGTCGACGTATGCGTGATCGGCGCAGGCTTCGCAGGGTTGTCGACGGCGCTCGAGTGCCGCGCACGCGGACTGTCGGTCGCCGTGATCGACGCGCATCGGCCTGGCTGGGGCGCGTCAGGCCGCAACGGCGGGCAGGCGATCACCGGCTTCGCGAAGGACGAGGTGATCGAGAAGCAGCTCGGTGCCGCCGGTGCGCATGCCGCGTGGTCGCTGTCGCTCGACGGCGTCGCGCTGATCGCCGAGCGGATCGCGCGCTACGGGATCGACTGCGACTTCACGCGCGGCTACCTGACCGTCGCGACGAAGCCGCGCCGCATCGACGACCTGCGCGCGTGGATGGATGCCGCCACGTCGCGCTGGGGCCATCCGTCGCTGTCGTGGCTCGATACCGGCGAGATCCGTGCCCGCATCGCATCGCCCCGTTACCTCGCGGGCGTCTACGATCCGCTGTCGGGCCATCTGCATCCGCTCAAGTATTGCCTCTGCCTCGCCGACGCCGCGCGCCGTGAAGGCGTCGCCCTCCATGCACACACGCCCGCGCTCGACGTCGTGCGCGGCGCGCGGCCGGTCGTGCGCACGCCGTCGGGCGAAGTGCGCTGCCGCTTCGTCGTGTCGTGCTGCAACGCGGGCCCCGGCGGCATCCTGCCGGCCGCAACCGCCGCGCGCATCGCGCCGATCGCGTCGTACATCATCGCGACCGAACCGCTCGGCCGCGCGCGCGCCGACGAGCTGATCGCGCAGCGCGAAGCCGTGTGCGACAACAACTTCTTCCTCGACTACTTCCGGCTGTCGGCCGACCACCGGATGCTGTTCGGCGGCCGCGCGAACTCCGCGGGCGCATCGCCCGACACGCTCGCCGAAACGATCCGGCAGCGGATGGTCGGCGTATTCCCGCAACTCGCCGACGTGCGCGTCGATCACGCGTGGGGCGGCTTCGTCGACGTCACGCGCAACCGCGCGCCGGACTTCGGCGCGCTCGATCCGAACTTCTTCTATGTGCAGGGCTTCAGCGGGCACGGCGTCGCGCTCACCGGCATCGCCGGGCGCGCGATCGCCGGTGCGCTCGCGGGCGACACGCGTGCGTTCGACCTGTTCGCGCAGCTGCGTCACCGGCGCTTTCCGGGCGGCGACGCATGGCGGCAGCCGGCGCTCGAACTCGGGATGCTGTACCACCGAGTGCGCGAGCTGTTCTGAGCCCTTCCTTTATCTGCTCTCCTGATCATGCAAACCTTCGCCAACCAGCCGCACGTCGCGTCGTACTACGCGGCGACCGCCAACGATACGACCCGCCATGTGCCGCTCACCGGCGCGATCGACGCCGATGTGTGCGTGATCGGCGCGGGCCTCACCGGTTTGTCGGCCGCGCTCAACCTTGCCGAGCGTGGCCATTCGGTGACCGTGCTCGAGGCGTCGCGGGTCGGATGGGCGGCGAGCGGGCGCAACGGCGGACAGTTGATCGGCGGCTTCGCGTGCGACATCGACACCTTCGCGCAGTTCATGCCGGAAGGCGACGTGAAGCGGATCTGGGACATGGGGCTCGAAACGCTGTCGCTCGTGAAGTCGCGCATCGCGCGGCACGACATCGACTGCGCGCTTGTGCCCGGCTACCTGACCGCCGCGAACACGGAGCGTGACGCCGATGCGCTCAAGCGCTGGCGCGACGAGGCCGCGAAGCGCTTCGGCTACGATCGCTTCCATTTCGTCGAAGCGGACGCGATCGGCGACTACGTGCAGTCGGCACGCTACCGCGGCGGGTTGTACGACCCCGACAGCGGCCACCTGCATCCGCTGAACTACACGCTCGGGCTCGCGCGTGCGGCCACCGACGCCGGCGTGCGGATCCACGAGGACAGTTGCGTGACGCGCGTGCGCGACGTCGCGGGCGGCCACGTCGTCGAGACCGGCGAGGGGCACGTGCGTGCGCGCTTCGTCGTGCTCGCGTGCAACACCTACGTCGGTACGCTCGCGCCCGCGCTGTCGAAGAAGATCATGCCGGTCGGCACCTACGTGATCGCGACCGAGCCGCTCGGCGAAGCGCGCGCCGCAGCACTGATGCCGGCGCGCGCGGCCGTCTGCGACAGCCGCTTCGTGCTCGACTATTTCCGGCCGGCGCCCGATACGCGGCTCGTGTGGGGCGGCAAGGTCAGTTATTCGACGCGACCGCCGCGCGACCTGGCCGACGCGATGCGCAAGGACATGCTGAAGACGTTCCCGCAGCTCGCGGACGTGAAGGTCGACTACGCATGGGGCGGCTTCGTCGACATCACGATGAATCGCGCGCCGCACTTCGGGCGCATCGCGCCGACACTGTATTTCGCGCAGGGCTTCTCGGGGCACGGCGTGAACACGACCGCGCTCGCGGGCAAGCTGATCGCCGAGGCGATCGACGGACAGGCGAGCCGCTTCGACCTGTTCGGCCGGATCCGGCATCGCGATTTTCCGGGCGGTGCGACGTTGCGCACGCCGGCGCTGGTGCTCGCGATGAGCTGGTATCGGCTGCTCGACGCGTTCGGCGTGCATTGAGCGTGAGGCCTCGGCGATGCGATGCGATGACGACCGCGGCGAATGCATGCCGTAAGCGTGCGCCGTGCGCCCACGCAAAATAAAAACGGCCGCGCAAGGAAGCGCAGCCGTTCGACCGGATCGCAGGCCATTGGCCTGAACGCGGTGCGGGGGCGCATGCGGTGCCCGCAGCGCCGCGCAGCAGATGGGCCGCTCAGTCCGTCCCGTACTTCGGCGAATGCGGGCCGTACAAGATCCCGCTCGGCGGACCGGCCGACAGCAGTCGCGTGCTGGTGAACGCGGCAACGTCATGGCTCTGGTCCATCAGCGTGTTGGCGACCTGCTTGACCGCGGCCACCACGAGCATGCCGATCAGGCTGCCGCCGCCGTTGTTGCCGCTCTCGTCGCTGCTCGCGCTCGCGTGGCCCTGCCACAGCACGTCGCCGGTGCGCAGGTCGACGAGCTTCGCCGATGCCGACACGACCGTCGCGCTCGCCAGGACCCGATAGACGGTGCCGTACTGCGACACCTTCGAATACAGCGCGGCGTCGGCACCGAAGATCTCGCGCAGCTTCGCGGGCGGCGTCTGCTGGATCTCCGCCGCATTCGTCAGGCCGTTCTGCTTGAAGGTCTCGTCCATCACGGCGACCGGCACCACGTAGTAGCCGGATTCGGCGAGCGGCAGCGTCATCTGCGACAGCAATCCGTAGGTTGCCGCCACGTCGGACGTCTCGTTGACGGGCGGCAGCACGAGGATCGAGCGCGGCTGGCTCTTCTTGAACGCCGTGTAGTCGGGTCGTTTCACCGGCTGCGCGCACGCGCTCAGCAGCGTGACGATCGACAGCACGGACATCAGCTTGAATGAGAGTGTCTTGAACATGGCAGGCGCGTTACGGTTTGGCGGTGGTCGGAGCAGGATCCTTCTGGCCGGTGATCGCCTGGGCGGTCTTCTGGTCCGCGGTCTTCGGCGCACCGGTCTTTTTCTTCAGCAGGAAATCCATGAAGGTCGACGACTCCGGAAACAGCTGCTTCTCGGCCTGCAGTTCCTGTTCGGCCTGCTGCTCGTTGCCGACGCTCGCATACAGCATCCCCAGATGCGCGTGGAAGCCCGGCGGCGGCGTATGGCCCTTCGCGCGGATCTCCTGCAGCGCCTTTTCGAGCGCGTCGATCTGCTCCTGCGGCGACTTCTGCCCCTTGAAGTATTCGTACACCTGCGGCTGATAGCCGGTCCACTGATAGAGCGGCGGCGTGGAGCTCGCGCAGCCGGCGAGCAGCAAGGCGGCGGCCGTTGCCGGCAGCCAGTTAGCCCGTTTCATGGTCTGTTCTCTTTTAGTATCTTGTTGAATCGTGCCAGCGCGGCGCCGCCCTCGGCGCGCGCTGCGACATGGGCCGCGATGCTTACTGCGGCACCTTCAGCGTGCCGGCGTCGACCTGGTCGACGAGGTGGTTCACGGCTTCCTGGATCGCGAGGTCCAGCACCTTGCCGTTGAGCGTCGAGTCGTAGCCGGCGGTGCCGCCGAAACCGATCACCTCGCGGTTCGACAGGCTGAACTCGCCCGCGCCCTGGCTCGATGCGACGACTTCCGACGTCGTCGTGTCGACGATGTTCAGGTTGACCTTCGCATACGCGACTTGCGTCTTGCCGCGGCCGAGGATGCCGAACAACTGGTGATCGCCGACGTCCTTACGGCCGAATTCGGTCACGTCGCCGGTCACGACGTAGTTCGCGCCCTTCACGGCCTGCGCCTTCTTCATGAAGCCGGCTTCCTGCTTGATCTCGTCGAGGTTCTCGCGATCGAGCACGTTGAAGCGGCGGCTCTGCTGCAGGCGCGTGACGAGGATCGTCTTCGCCTGGCCGCCGAGGCGGTCGATGCCGTCGGAGAAGATGCCGCGCATGTAGCTCGACCGGTTGTCGAACTTGCCGACCGCGATCGCGACGGGCTTGCCCGCGTACGGCTTCTGCGCGCTGCTCACGGCCGGCACGTCGAGCGTGCGCGACGATTCGGTCGCGCAGCCCGACAGCGCCGCGACGAGCGCCGCCGCCACGAAAACGGTGCGTCGTGTCTGAATGTTCACTGCTGGTCTCCTTGCGTGAAAAGATCGCCCGGAACGGGCGCGCCGGCTCACAGGTTCATTGAAGAATCGGCGGTTGATGCGATGATCGAAACGACCGGGGCGCGCGTTGACGCGCGCGGTTTCATCGCCTGGATGGCGATGGACATGAAGATGGCGGGATGCGAAAGGAATGTGCGCGCAACGGACGCGTTGCGGCCACGTGTGAACGCGCGACTGCCGGGTCGACAACCCCGCGTGCGCTGGTTACATCGTCATTCTGGATACTGCGCTGTTGATCGCGCATGATCGGCCCCGTATTTGATTTTGGCCGATCATACCAAGTCTGATTATTGAGACGGGATTTCTTGATAAGAATTGACGTTTATTCCGTCGATCCACCGATTGGTGATAGCTCCGGCGCGAACGGCACGTGCGCCGGACTCGCGTGCCGGTGCGCCGGTTACTGCGGGTCGGCCGCCTTCTGCCGCATCGTCACGAATTCCTCGGCCGCGGTCGGGTGAATGCCGATCGTGTCGTCGAACTGCGCCTTCGTCGCGCCCGCGCGAATCGCGATCGCGATGCCCTGGATGATCTCGCCCGCGTCGCGGCCGACCATGTGCGCGCCGATCACGCGCTGGCTGTCGCGCGCGACCACCAGCTTCATCAGCGTGCGCTCGTCGCGGCCCGACAGCGTGTGGCGCAGCGCCTTGAACGACGTGCGGTAGATATCGACGTCGCCGTGCAGGCGACGCGCATCGGCCTCGGTCAGGCCGACCGTCGCGACCTCGGGCTGGCTGAACACGGCCGACGGCACGTAGTCGTGATCGGTCGCGACGCGCGAGCCGCCGAACAGCGTGCGTGCGAGTAGCGCGCCGTCGCGCGTCGCGACCGGCGTGAGCTGCGGACGCGACGTCACGTCGCCGATCGCATGGATCGAGGCGACCGACGTCGCCGAATACCCATCAACCGCGATCGCGCCGCGCGCGTCGAGCAGCACGCCCGCATGCTCGAGCCCGATCCCGTCGACGTTCGGCACGCGGCCGGTTGCATAGAGCACCGTGTCGTACGGGCCGTGCGTGGTGTCGCCGACGCGCACGGACAGCGTGCCGTCGTCCGCGCGCGCGATCGACTCGACCACCGCGTGCGTGTGGATCGCCACGCCCTGCTTCGTCATCTCGTCGGACAGGAATTGCCGCACGTCGTCGTCGAAGCCGCGCAGGATCTTTTCACCGCGATAGAACAGGTCGACATGACTGCCGAAACCGTTGAAGATGCCGGCGAACTCGACCGCGATATAGCCGCCGCCGACCACCGCGATGCGCGCGGGCAGCTTCGCGAGCGACAGCGCCTCGCGCGACGTGATCGCATGTTCGATGCCGGGCCGCGGCGGCAGCACCGGACGCGAGCCGGTCGCGATCGCGATGTGGCGCGCGCGGATCGTGCGCTCGCCGATCGCGACGGTATGCGCGTCGACGAGCGTCGCGCGCCCCGCGTGCATCTCGACGCCGGATTGCCGCAGCAGGCTGATGTAGATGTCGCTGAGCCGGTTGATCTCGCGATCCTTCGCGGCGATCAGCGCGGGCCAGTCGAGCGTGCCGGCGCCGAAGGTCCAGCCGAAGCCCTTCGCGTCGTCGAGCTCGTGCGGATAGTGCGACGCGTAGACGAGCAGTTTCTTCGGAATGCAGCCGCGCAGCACGCAGGTGCCGCCGATCTGCTCCTCTTCCGCTATCCCGACGCGCGCGCCGTATGACGCCGACATCCGTGCCAGCCTCACGCCGCCGGAGCCGGCCCCGATGACGAACAGGTCGTAGTCGAAATCCATCGCAAGCCTCATCGCAGTTCGGATGACGGCACGATAGCAAGATTCCGGAATTCGTGCGGAACATGACGCCGCGAGGTGCGCGCCCCATAAAAAACGGCGAGAGACGTTGCCTCTCGCCGATCAACCCGACTGCCGGGTGTGCCATGCGTCACCGATCGACCACATGCCCGGCCTGCCGGCCGCGCGGCACCGGCCCGCCCTGGGCGCGCGAATGCGCACCCGCGGCGGGCCAGCCGCCATGCTCAGGCCTGCGACGTGTCGCTGCCGTCCGTCGCCTGCGTGTCGTCTGCCTGCTGCGGCTGCTCTTCCTTCTTCTCGAGCATGCCTTCGATCGCCTCGGCGCCCTTGAAGCCGGCGACGGCTGCCGCCGCCTTGGTCAGCAGGCCCGCGTCCGGATCAAGTTTCTCCGCTGCCTCGACCGCAGCCACTGCGCCAGCGATTTCACCCACGGTGTTCAGGATACCCATCGTCATCCCCTTTCAAGAAAATCGTGAGCGCATCGTCCCACGAAAAAAACCGGCAGACCGTGTTTGTCATCACCGGATACACAAGTTACGCACCACGCCGGCCGCACGCGAAGCGCGCACCGGAACGATGCCCGCGCGCGCGTGCTGCGGCACACGGCGAAGCTGCACGCAGCGTAGCCGAAACACTGCGCGCGCACTGTCAAAGTATGTTCCGGATTGCCGACGAAACGCTTACGGATGGGCCGCTCCCGATGGAGCGATCGCTGAATAGTCGGCCGCGCGCATGAAGCGCGCGTGACGAAAAAAAGAGGCTCCCGCGGGAGCCTCTTCGCTGCGCGCCGCGCGAGCGCCGGCGCACGGGTTCCGACGTTCGTCAGAAGATATTGCGCAGGCCGATCGCGATGCCGGTCTGGTTGCTGCGACCCGGCAGCTCGACGTTCGCCGCGCCGTTCGTCTTGTTGAAGTCGACGGTGCCGTAGACTTCCGTGCGCTTGCTCAGTGCGTATTCGGCGATGCCGACGATCGCATAGCGGTTGCCGCTCGCGAGCGTGCCGTTCGTGGTCATCGCATTGCGCATGTGGTCGTAGTAGAACGCGCCCGTCAGCGTCAGCGGCGTGCTGACCTGCCAGCTCACGCCCGCGAACGGACCGTCGTCGATGCGGCCGGTGCCCTTCGCGACCGGGATCGACTGCTGCGCGAGCAGGCTGTCGACGAAACCGGTGTCGTCCTTCGAGCGCAGGTAGCCCGCATAGACCTTCGCCTTGCTGAACGCGTACACGACGTTCGCGTGGTAGATCGTCTGCTTGCGTGCGGAGTTGTCGCTGTTCTGCTGCGCGCCGGCTGCGATGCTGAGCGGGCCCGCCACGTAGGACAGCGACACGCCCCATGCATTGCCCTTGCCGAGCGAACCCGGGATCTGGCCCGAGAAGCCGCCCGCACCGGTCGATTCGTAGTTGGTGCCCGTCGAGTACATCGCCTTCGCGGTCAGGCCCGCGAACTTGCCCGTGTACTTGATCTGGTTGTCCGCATACAGGCCGCCACCCAGCGCGACCGGCAGCCACGCGTTTTCGAGGTAGTTACCGACCGTCAGGGGATCGTAGGTGTCGGCCAGCAGGTCGAACAGCGGGGTCTTCTGGCGGCCGAGGGTCACCGTGCCGTACTGGCTCTGCAGGCCGACGTACGCTGCGCGGTTGAACAGGCGCCCGCTGTCGGCGAATGCGCCGTTCTGCAGGTTCACGCCGCTTTCGAGGTTGAACAGGGCCTTCAGGCCGCCGCCCAGATCTTCCGTGCCGTAGATGCCGAAGCGGCTGTTGGTGATCGCGCCGTTGGTCATCGACAGCAGGCCGTCGTTCTTGGCGTTGGCGTTGGTCAGGTAACGGATGCTGGCGTCAGCGACGCCCCACAGCGTGACCGAGCTTTGTGCGGCTGCGTACTGGCTGGCGAAGGCCAGCACCGCGCCCCCTGCGATGGCTGCGAGTCGGGTGGTCTGCTTCATGAGCTTGCCCTTTTGTAGGTGTCTCCATTCATGGCCGGCCGCGTGCGCAGCCGGGTGGCGATCGCGCCCGTTCATGGCGCGCGCGATGTGGGCTGAATCATAAGACCACTGCGCGGGCTGAAAGAAATTGAAATGCGTGGTGGCGCGCGATTGTCGTCCGGGAACAACGGTTCCCGCGCAGGCCTGCGTCGCACGATGCTTCGGTCACTTGAGGAAGGGCACGTCGCGCGGCGGCGGCCCGCCGCACGCGTCAGGCGGCCGGACTCGGCGTCCCGCGGTCGGGGTTGCTGCCATCGCTGGCGTTGCTGCCGTTGCTGGCGATATCGCCCGGCCCAGCGCCGCTGTCGGTGCCGCCGCCCGCACGCCGCCGCGCCCGCCGCACGATCTCCGCGAACGCGCCGACGAGCAGCAGTACCGCGCCCCATAGCGCGACGTCCGGCGCGAGCCGCGTCACGAGGCCGCCGACCACCGCGCCGGCGAGGAAGCAGAAGCTGATCGTCGCGAGCAGCGCCGAGTCGTGCAGCGCACCCGCGTCGTAGCGCGGAATCAGCCCGACGAACAGCTTCTGCGCGGCGCGCCGCAGGTTGCCGGTCGTCATCACCGACGTGTACGACAGTTCCTCGAGATGGGTGAACGACAGCGTCTGCAGCGTCGCGACGAACGAGATGCCGGGAATCAGCCACGCGCTCGACGCGCCGACGAGCCCGCTCGCGGCGACGCCGAGAAACACGATCTCGACGATCAGGCTCGCGAACGCGGTATGGCGCATCCAGCCACGCTGCGCGGCAAGGCCGAGCAGATGCGCGACGAACACCGCGACCACGAAGCCGCCGAGCGGCGGCACGTGATGCAGCGCGGCCGCCCATTCGCCGGCCGACAGGTTGATGCCGAGCAGCGCGACGTTGCCGGTCATCGTGTTCGCGAACACGTGGCCGTGGCCGACGTACGTGTAGGCGTCGAGGTAGCCGCCGGACAGCGTGAGCAGCGCGGCGACGGTGAGGTTGCGGCTGGCGCCGTCGAGATCCATTGATGCTCCCGTGTGACGCGCCGCCCGGCTGCACGCGGCGGGCGGCGCCAGATTCATCGGTTCAGGCGTGGGCCGGATGCCGCGGCTGTCGCGCGGCCACGGCGCGGGGTTGCGTGCCGCGCCAATAATAATGTCCGGCGTCGGGCGCGCCGTGTCGGCAGGCACCGCCGTCGCGGACGGCGGCGCAGAAAGACCGGGCGAGTATAACGGCCACATCGCCGGCCACTTCGCCGGCCGCATCGCTGACCGTTGCGCTGACCGTTTCGCTGGCCGTTTCGCTGGCCGCATCGCCCGCCCTTTCGCCTGCCCTTTCATCGGCCCTTTCATCGGCCACTTCGCTGGCTACTTCGCTGGCCACTTCGCCCGCCATTTCGCTGGCCGTTTCGCCCGCCGCTCACCGGCCCCGGCTCACTGCCCGATGCCGGTCAGCCCGATCAGCGCACCGGCCGCGAGCAGCCACAGCGGATGAATGCGCGTGCGCCACGCAAGCACCGCGCACGCGGCGGTGATGCCCCACTGGATCGCCGAACGGTTCGACGCTTCCGAGATCAGCACCGCGCTGGCCGCGACGAGCCCGGCCGTGACCGGCATCAAGCCCTGTTGCACGTAGCGGCGCCACGGCCGGTCGCGAAAGCGCTCCCACGCGTGCAGCGCGAGGACCGTGACGATCGACGACGGCCCGAACTTCGCGATCGACGCGACGAGCAGCCCGGCCCAGCCGGCCACATGCCAGCCGACCAGCGACACGATCATCATGTTCGGCCCCGGTGCGGCCTGCGCGAGCGCGAACAGCGCGGTGAACTCGTGCGCGCTCATCCAGTGATGCACGTCGACCACCTGCCGCTGCATCTCCGGCAGGATCGTGTTGCCGCCGCCGAACGCGAGCAGCGACAGCTGGCTGAAGATCGTCGCGATCGCGATCAGCGTGTCGTTCATGACCGGCCTCCATCGCGCGCGGCGGTGCGCCCGGCGGCAGGCGCAGCGCGGCGGCGCGACGCGAGCCAGATGCTGACGGGCGTCAGCACCAGCATCGTGGTCAGGAGCGGCATGCGCAGCACCGCGATCGCGACGAATGCGAGCGCCGCAATGGCGGCCGCCGTGCGCGGCGCCTGCAGCAGCGGCTTCGCGACCTTCACGGCCATCGCGACCAGCAGGCCCGCGGCCGCGGCGGCGAGCCCGCCGAACAGGTGCTGCACGCGCGGATCGCCCTGCGTCTTCGCATACAGCACGCCGAGCGCGACGACGACGAGCGTCGGGCCCGCGATCAGCCCGAGAATGCCGGCGAATGCGCCCGCGATACCGCGAAAGCGCATGCCGACGGCAACCGACAGGTTGATCACGTTGCCGCCGGGCAGGAACTGGCACAGGCCGAGCAGATCGGTGAATTCGTCGGCGGAGAGCCATTTGCGCTCGTCGACGATCGTGCGGCGCGCAAACGGCAGCGCGCCGCCGAACGACATCAGGCCGAGCGACAGGAAGCCGATGAACAGCTCGGCGAGGCCGATCCGGCGCGCGGGCGACGGCGCGGCGGGTGGCGGAGCGGCGGGTGGCGAAGAAGCGGATTGCATGGGGATCCTCACGAACGGTGCCCCGAGATTACCGCCGTTCAGGAGGCCGGCAAAACGATTTTATCGGCGCGCCCTTGTGATTTAGAATCACAAGCATGGCACGCGATCTCCCGCCCTTTTCCGCGCTTCGGGCCTTTGAAGCAGCGGCACGACACGAAAGCTTCAGCGCCGCCGGCGACGAGCTGCATGTGACTCACGGTGCCATCAGCCGGCAGATCGCCGGGTTCGAGGCGTGGCTCGGCAAGCCGGTGTTCCACCGCTACGGCAAGCGCGTGAAGCTCACCGACGAAGGCCGCCGCTACCTGGATTCGGTGCGCGCCGCGTTCGACAGCATTGCGCTCGCCACCGAGCAGCTGCGCAACACCGGCGCGGCGCGCGTGCTGCGCATCAATGCGCTGCCGACCTTCGCGATGAAATGGCTGCTGCCGCGCCTGTCGCGGTTCCAGCGCGACGTGCCGAACGTCGAGCTGAAGCTGTCCACGTCGAATGCGCCGCTCGACACGCTGAACGGCTTCGACGTCGCGATCCGCCGCGGCCCCGGCCACTGGCCGAACTGCACGAGCGGGCACTTCCTCGACGAAAGCGTGATTCCGGTCTGCAGCCCCGCGCTGCTCAAGCGCGTGCCGATCGCCCGCGCGGACGATCTCGCGCGGCACGTGCTGCTGCACTCGGATACGCGGCCGGAAGGCTGGCGCGACTGGTTCGCGGCGGCCGGCGTGACGATGAAGGGGCGCAAGCGCCAGTCGTTCGACCACTTCTACCTGGCGCTGCAGGCGGCCGTCGACGGGCTGGGCGTCGCGCTCGGTCCGCTGCCGCTGTTCGACGACGAGCTCGCGAGCGGGCGCCTCGTGATGCCGCTCGACGGCCCGCGCATCGCGACGCGCAGCTACTGGTGGATCGCGCCGGGCGCGCCGGCCGACGATCCGCTCGTCGCCCAGTTCTGCGCGTGGCTGCAGGCGCAGTCGAACGTGGACGGGTAATTCGTCGCAGCCGACCTGATCGAAACGGCCGCGAAGCATCGCCAGCTGCGGACGATGCCGCGTACGTTGCACGGTTGAAACCGATCCGCATGCCGCGCGTGCCATTCCGCAGCCGAATCCCCACCGCGCGGCCGGTGCGTTTTCCCGCGATTCCCGCGCGCACACGCCAGGCCGGGGGGAGCGGGCGACCGGCCCGCCGCCTCGCGTTGCACGTCTGAAACATTTCCGCGTCCGCCGCGCGGCACCCGTCGCGCGCCGCGGCCGGCCAGCCCCTGTTTGCGCGGTCGTGCGTGCGCTGGCCCGTTGCTTGCTGGTGCAGCCGTGCGCACAACGACACTGCACGCGCCAACGGCTCGATGCAGGCGACAAACAATCATCAAGCGGGTCGGGGAAATCATGTCCAAACTCATATCGGCCGTCACACGGCTGTTGTCCTGCATCACTGCTCCTGTCACGCATCCATCGATGCCGGCGGCGCGGCTTCGCACCGTCGCCGTCCGATGCGCGAACCCGGCACACGCCATCCCACGAAGTCACGACGCTTCGATCCGATAGACAACCCTCGGAACGCCCTCGCCGGGCGCATGCGCGCCACGACGACGCGTGCCGTTCGCGCGAGCCTTGCCGCCCGCGCTCGCCCGCGTGCCGACGCGCACGCGCGCGGCGACGGCTGCGACACACGTCGTAGGCGCGGCAGCGCAGCGGCCAGGGTATCCGGGCGCCGGTCCGACTCAGCATGACGACATCAAGGAGGTGCACGCCCAGACAGCGATCCGATTCCGACGTAACCAGAAGACCCATCGCGCATCCGGACGATCGAGTTTCCGTCGCGAACGACACGCTCGCCGCACCGGCCGCACATTGCAGTTTTCAAGGGAGAAATTCATCATGAAGCAGTCCTCACTTATCCACGCGGCACTTGCCGCTTCGCTCGCTTGCGCAGCCGTCTCGGCATCGGCCGGACAGTCCAGCACGACGTTCGGCGTGTCCGCCACCGTCAATGCCACCTGCCTGATCGACTCGGCCGGCGCACTGACCTTCCCCGCCTATACGCCCGGCACCGGCGACCAGTCCGCGCAGTCGGCGATCACGGTCCGCTGCACGAACGGCACGAACTTCAACATCGGCCTGAATGCGGGCACGACGTCCGGCGCCACGGTCGCCACCCGCGTCATGACGAGCGGCTCGAACCAGCTCAACTACTCGCTGTACCAGGATTCGAACCGCACGGTCGTGTGGGGCAATACGCCGCCGACCGACACCGTCAACGGTACCGGCCAGGGGATGGCGATGGCCCAGGCGATCACCAAGACCGTCTACGGCAAGGTGCCCGACCAGCCCAATGCGGTGCCCGGCAACTACGCCGATACGGTGACGGTCACCGTGACGTTTTAGTGCCGTGCGGAGGGTGCGCCGCATCGCCGATGCGTGCGCCCCTCCCGGCGGCCCGCGTCAAGCGTGCCCAAGCGACTTCCCCGGAGGTGGATCCGTGATGAAACCGAACGTGTGCAAACTCGCGACCTGGATCGCGGCCATGACGCTCGCCGCCGCATGCACCGACAGCCAGGCAACCGACTTCACCGTGTCTCCCGTTCGCGTCGAACTGTCCGCGGCGCAGCGCAGCGTCGCGCTCACGGTCAGGAACGAATCGCCGGACCAGCCCGTGGTCGTGCAGTTGCGCACCGCTGCGTGGTCGCAGGAGGCGGGCGACGACGTCTATGCGTCGACCGGCGACCTGATTGCCGCGCCGCCCATCTTCACGATCGCGCCCGGCAGTTCGCAGGTCGTGCGTATCGGCCTGCGGCATGCGCCGGGCGCGGACCGGGAAACCAGCTACCGGCTCTATCTGCAGGAAATTCCGCCCGCGCCGAAGCCCGGTTTCGCAGGCGTGCAGATCGCGCTGGAAATGAGCCTGCCGATCTTCGTGAAGCCGGCCGCCGACACCGCCCCGCGGCTGCGCTGGAGCGCCGAACCGCGGCCAGGCGGCGCAGGCATGCTCGCGCTGCGCGTGACCAACGACGGCACCGCGCATGCGCAGGTGGCGAACCTCGCGCTGTTCGCGCCGGGCAGCGATCGCCCCGTCGCCACGCATGCGGAGTTCGCGTACGTGCTGCCGGGCCAGTCGCGTGAACTGGTGTTCAAGCCCGGCGCCGGAGCCGCGCCGGCCGTTGCTTCCGCGTTGCATCTGGTCGGCTACTCCGATGCAGGCGACATCGACTCGACGGTCGCGCCGAACGCGCGCTGACGCGGCGCTGCTGATCGCGATCCTCATGAGCGCGCAGACCACTCTCGCGGAAGAGCGACTCGTCGCGGCACCGGCGCCGGCGCCGGCCGCGCAAGCGTCGCATGGCGCAGCGGGCGGCTCGGCCGAGCTGCTGTATCAGGTCGACATCAACCGCCAGGGGCTCGACGAAACGGCGTTGCTGATCAAGGCCGCCGACGGCGACTTCTACGTGTCGGCCGACGACCTGAAGCGCTGGCGGTTGAGGCAGCCGGACGCCGCGCCGCTGGCCGGCAGCGACGCGCCGTTCTACCCGCTGAAGTCGATCGCGGGGCTGACCTACACCGTCGACGAGCGGAACCTGACGATGGCGATCAGCGTGCCGGCGCAGGCGTTCGTCGGCGCGACCTTCGACGAGACCGAGCGGCGCCGTGCAGCCGCGGTCGCGCCGGGCCTCGGCGGCTTCTTCAACTACGACCTGCTCGCCGAGCAGGCGGCCGGCCAGACGCACGCCTCCGGGCTGTTCGAGCTCGGCTTCTTCAACCGTTTCGGCGTCGGCGTCGGCACCTTCCTCGCGGACGAATCGGGCCCGACGCGGCGCCTGACCCGCCTCGAAACCACGTGGACGACCGATCGGCCCGACCGCCTCGCCAGCCTGCGCGTCGGCGATTCGATCAGCCGCCCCGGCATGTGGGGCCGCGCGATCCGCTTCGGCGGCGTCCAGTACGCGACCAATTTCGCGACGCAGCCGGGGCTCGTCACGATTCCGCTGCAGGGCGTGAACGGGCAGGCGGTGCTGCCTTCGACCGTCGACGTCTACGTCAACAACGCGCTGACGTCGACCCGCGAGGTCGCGCCCGGCCCGTTCGCGATCAACAACGTGCCGGTGGTGACCGGCCAGGGCGACGTGCGCGTCGTGGTGCGCGACGTGATGGGCCGCGAGCAAGTGATCACCCAGTCGTTCTATGCGAGCGCGAATCTGTTGAAGCAAGGCATGCAGGACTACTCGTACGAGATCGGCAAGGAACGGCGGGATTTCGGCCTGGCGAGCAACGACTACGGGCACTGGTTCGCCAGCGCGACGCACCGGATCGGCCTGACCGACCGGTTCACCGGCGAGATTCACGCGGAAGCCGAAGCGTCGCGGCAGAACCTCGGCATCGGCGGCGTGGCGCTGGCCGGGCCGCTCGGCATCGTCAACGCGTCGGTGGCCGCGAGCCGCAGCGCCGACGGCCCCGGCGTGCTCGCGACGCTCGGTGCCGAGAGCCAGTCCGGCCTCGTCGAGATCGGCGCGCACGCCCAGTGGGCGACGCCGCATTTCGCGCAGATCGGGCTCGAGCCCGGCGTGCTCGCGCCGAAGCTGCTGACGAGCGTCAACGTCGGCGTCGGGATGGGCCGCTTCGGCTCGCTCGGGCTCGCGCACGTGTTCCTCGACGATCGCGGCGGCAACCGCACCCAGTTGCTGTCGCTCAGCTACAGCGCGCAGCTCGGCCGCTTCGGCTTCGCCAACATCAGTGTCAGCAAGCCGCTGAGCGGCTCGGGCGCGACGCTCGTCGGCGTCGCGTGGACGATCCCGATCGACAACCGCACGAGTGCATCCGTCACGCTGACGCACCAGCAGGGCGGCACCGAAATGCTCGCGCAACTGCAGCGCAGCCTGCCGGTCGGCGAAGGATTCGGCTATTCGCTGCAGGCCGGCAACGACACGCAGGACGCCAGCGCGACGCTGCAGACGCGCACCGGCACCTACAACATCGAGGCGGCTTCGTATCGCGGCCGCGCCGGCGTACGCGCCAACGCAGCGGGCGGCATCGCGTTCGTCGACGGCACCGCGCGCCTGTCGCGGCAAATCACCGACAGCTTCGCGCTCGTGAAGGTGCCGGGCTTCGCCAACGTGGGCATCCTCGCGGACAACCAGCTCGTCGCGCATACGGACGCCAACGGCGTCGCGCTGCTGCCGCGGCTGCGCGCGTACGAAAGCAATCCGATCTCGATCGAGCAGGCCGACCTGCCGTTCGACGCGACGATCGGTACGCTCAAGCTCGACGCGGTGCCCTACTTCCGCAGCGGCATGGCGCTCGTGTTTCCGATCACGCGTTCGCGCGGCGCGATGCTGACGCTCGATCTCGAGGACGGCACGCACCTGCCGGCCGGCGCGACCGTCACGCTCGCGGGACAGAAGGACGCGTTTCCGGTCGGCCGCGACGGCGTCGTCTACGTGACCGGACTGTCGGAGCAGAACCACCTGCATGCGACGTGGCGCGACCGGCAGTGCGACGTGAGCGTGCGCTTCCCCGCCGGCGACGACCCGCTGCCGGACCTGGGCACCCATCTTTGCAAGGGAGTCACACCATGAGACATCGCAAGCATGCGGGGCGGCCGGTCCGGCTCGCCCGCCCTCGCGCGGCAGCCGCGGCAGCCGCGGCGCTGGCGGCCGGTGCCTTCGTGCTGGTCGCACCGCCCGCGCGCGCGTCGACGACCTGCACGATGAATGCGCCGTCGACGATGGCGTTCGGCACGTACGACACGATCAACGCGGCCACGTCCGCGGTCACGATCTCGGTGAACTGCACGGGCAGTGGCAACGCCACGCCGACGGTCACCGCGAGCGCGGGCGGCGGCACCTTCGCGAACCGGCTGATGACGCGCACCGGCGGCACGCAGACACTTGGCTACAACCTATACCTCGACAGCGCGCACACGTCGATCTGGGGCGACGGCACGAGCGGCACGTCGGCGATTTCGTGGGGCAAGATCTCGGGCGCCGGCGCCTTCAGCGCGACCGTGTACGGGCTGATTCGCGGCGGCCAGAACGTCGTGCCGGGCAGCTACGCCGACCACAACATCACGATCCTGTTCAACTACTAGGTGCGCCGGCGGCGCATGCGTTGCGCATGCCGCCAGCGATCGCCATCACGGACTCGGATAACGGGGGCAGACATGAATCGAACCGAGACAGCGAGCAGCGCCGCAGCGCGGTGTGCCCGACGCGGACAGACCGGTACGGGAGCCTTCGCGCCTCTGCGCGGCGCCGGCCGCGCGCGGGGGCTGCTGGCCGCAGTAGCGGCGCTATCGATCGTGCTCGTCGGCGCGGCGCCCGGCCCGAGCGCCGCGAAGCAGGCGAGCCGGTCGGTGCAGGTAGGGACGACGGTCCAGGCGTACGCACGGCTCAACGCGACCAGTCCGGCGAAGCTGGTGATCGCGAACAAGGACACGAGCCTCGGCTACGTGGCCGTGCCGAACGCCAGCAACCCGTCGGGAACGACACTCACCGTCCAGACCAACGACCGGATGGGCTACACGGTGCGCGTACAGGTTGCCGCCGCCAGCCAGGCGCAGTTCAGCTCGATCGAGATCAGCGGCTTCGGCGGCAAGGTGGTGCTGCCGGGAACGGGCGGCACGATCAACGTGCCCTATACGGCGCTGAACGCGACCTTCACGCTGACCTATCGTTTCGTGTTCGCGCCGAAGGCGAAGGACGGGACCTTTGCGTGGCCGCTCACGTTTTCGGTGCAGCCGAATCCGTAATGGTCGATGGGCCGGCGGCCGCGATCCCGCCGCGCGTCACACCACCGGCCCCGGTTCCTTTTCCCTGCGCAGGATCGCGTACAGGATGATCGCGCCGAACGTCGCGGTGCCGATCCCGCCGAGCCCGAAGCCGCCGAACTTCAGCGAGAAGTCGCCGGCGCCGAGCACCAGCGTGACGGCCGCGACGATCAGGTTGCGGTTGTCGGAGAAATCGACCTTGTTGACGACCCAGATCCGCGCGCCCGTCACCGCGATCAGCCCGAACACGACGATCGACACGCCGCCGAGCACCGGGCCCGGAATCGTCTGGATCACCGCGCCGAACTTCGGCGAGAAGCCGAGCCCGATCGCGATCAGCGCCGCGATCGCGAACACCAGCGTCGAATAGATGCGCGTGACGGCCATCACGCCGATGTTCTCCGCGTAGGTGGTCACGCCCGTGCCGCCGACGCTGCCCGACACGATCGTCGCGAGCCCGTCGCCGATGAACGCGCGGCCGACGTAGCGGTCGAGGTTGGTGCCCGTCATCGCGCTGACGGCCTTGATGTGGCCGAGATTCTCCGCGACCAGGATCACCGCGATCGGCGCGAGCATCAGCATCGCGTGCGGATCGAAGGCCGGTGCACGGAAGCTCGGCACGCCGAACCATGCGGCCTGCGCGACGATCGCGAAATCGACCGGCTTGCCGAGGCCCATCCCGTTGGTCGCGATCGCGTAGATCACGTACGCGATCACGAGCCCGACGAGGATCAAAAGGCGCTGCACCATCCCGCGCGCGAACACCGCGACGCCGCCGACGCACAGCACCGTGACGAGCGCCATCACGGAGTCGAAGGTCGACCCTGACACGCCCTTGACCGCGATCGGCGCGAGGTTCAGCCCGATCACCGCGACCACCGCACCGGTGACGACGGGCGGCATCAGCGTCTCGATCCAGCGCGTGCCGATTGCCTGCACCAGCGCGCCGAGCGCGACGTACACGACGCCGCACGCGATGATCCCGCCGAGCGCGACCGGGATGTCCGGGTTCGGGCCGCTGCCGCCGTAGCCCGTCACCGCGATGACCAGGCCGATGAACGCGAAGCTCGACCCGAGGTAGCTCGGCACGCGGCCGCCGACCAGCACGAAGAACAGCAGCGTGCCGATGCCCGACATGAAGATGCACAGGTTCGGATCGAAGCCCATCAGCAGCGGCGCGAGCACGGTCGAACCGAACATCGCGACGACGTGCTGCACGCCCATCGCGACCATCTGCGGCCACGCGAGGCGTTCGTCGGGGCCGACCACGCGCGAAGCCGCGCCGGTCGGTTGGACCCGCCAGCGCGGGAAGTAGGAATCGGACATGGGGAAAAGGGCTCCTGTCGAACGCCGGCTGCGGACGGTGCGCCGGTCTGGAATCTGGCGCGAGTTTACGGAGCGGAAATGGGGCTGGCAAGCAGTGGGCTCGTACACGGCGGCCGAACGGCAGCCATGCAGATTCGAACTCGTCCAATTCACGGCCTAAGCCGCTCGCCCTAAAGTATCCGGACTGCCCCGCCGCGAGCGTGGCAGCACTGATCCATCGAGCGCCAACAGTAGCTCAACACAAGAAAGCCCGCATGAGTGCGCGCAGTTCGCTTGCTCCAGAACACCGGAAAGTGGGCGCATCCGAATGCCAATAAAAACTGGAGAGACAGGAATTGATAATCGAGGAAATATCGCAATGGGACGAAATCGAACAATCGATTTCAGCGCTGAGAAAGCGCGTCGTAATCGACTGCGGCCACGTTTCAGTACGCCGCGACCACCAGGGTTTCTCGTTTGGCGGCAGCGGAGGGCCCAGCACGTCGACCTTGCAGACATTTGAATTCGGCATAGCACTGCGCCGCCGGCTGGCGTCCGAAGGACGCGAAGCGACACTCAGCCTGTGCCTGTCCGATACCTCGCGTCTGCTCGGCGACAGCAAGGAACGCGCGGAACTGGCAACCGCCATTGCAGAGCGGCGCTGGTCCGCGATTTTGCCGTCCGAATATCTGCGTCGGCTTTCGCAGGACGAATTCGCTCAGACAATCGTGACCCTGCAGACGAGAAACAGCAATCGCTTTTCTGGAGCATTGAAGAGACTCAAAACCGCGGCATCGCGCAGCGGGTCGTCCGAAGTCTTTTACCGGGAATCCGGAAGCCTGCTCCTGTCGAGTTTCGACGGTGACCGTTTAGCCATCAGCACGCCGTTCCTGACCGAATGCGCGAACGAAGACGCCTATTACGAAAATACCGACTGGAGAAGCCCGGGCTATTTTGATCGCGAAGAAGACATTATCGCGAGACCCATGACCCGTCTCCTGAGAAGCAGCTTCATCAACCTGTACGAAAAGAGCTCCGGCATTCTCTGTCCGGCCACCTATGGTGGATTGCTGCTCAATTACGACGAATCCAGCGACCACGTCTGTATCTATTCACGCCGTGATGATCCGCATATCGGCGAAAAAATCCTGCGCGGCGTAATCGCTGCCAATGCGGTAAGCCGCGACATGTCGCGAACCTTCCTGCAGATCGTATTCCCTGAAATCTCACGAACCCCGGAAATCTCGCTGCTCGACTCAACCCGCTTGAAACGATCGAACATGTCATGGGCCAGGTTTGCGAGCGAACTGGAGTTGCGGGACGTCTTCAGCCACATGGAGCCGTATGTGGAACGGAAAAACTCGGAGGGCGCGCCGGCATGAACAAATACTTCGATCACGCTGCCTCCATGGAGGTCTCCGCCAAAGCCTGGCTCGATACGCTGGCCACCTATGGGCCCGGCAATCCGTCCAGCGCGCACGGCGCGGGCGACCACGCGCGCCGCATCATCAGCGACACCCGTAACCGGATCGCCGGCTATCTCGGGTGTCGCGCCGAACGTATCTATTTCACGTCAGGCGCCACCGAATCCGCGAATCTCCTGATCCAGGGATATCTATCGACGCTGCGCCGCAAGGAAAGCGCTCGTTCGGAGATCGTCGTGTCGGCGGTCGAGCATCCTGCCGTGTATCAGACGGTCATGTCCATGAAGAAGCATGGGTATACCGTCCGGGAACTGCCGGTGAATCGTCATGGCGTCGTCACGAGCCCGCATGTCGACGCGGCGATCAACGAGCGCACGGCGATGCTCTGCCTAATGGCAGTCAACAACGAAACGGGCGCGATCCAACCCGTTAATGAAGTCGCGTACGCCGTCAAACACGCCGATCCCGAGATCCTGGTCGTGTGCGACGCAGTGCAGCATTTCGCCAAGTTGGACTGGCAGATCGACCTGGACGTCGTTGACGCCTTGTTCATGTCTGGCCATAAAATCGGCGCAGATAAGGGAGTCGGCTGCTTCTACCTGAATGGTCGATTCAAGCTCACGCCGCTCATGTATGGCGGCGCCCAGGAACAAACTTACCGCCCCGGCACGGAAAACGTATTCGGCATCGGCTTGCTCGGTGCCGCACTCCGACAAGCAATGCGCGCGCCCGCCGACACGCTCGCGCATGTCAGCGCGCTCGGAGAACGCCTGACTGACGGATTGACCCGGGCCGGCATCGCCTTCGAGCGGCTGGTTCCCGCAGCGGACGCATCGGCGTACATCCTGGCGCTGGCCTTTCCTGGGGTACCGTCACGGCAAATGATCGCGGATCTGGCCGCGTCGGGATATTGCGTTTCGCAAGGGTCCGCGTGCAGCAGCCATTCACTGGAGCCATCGCGGGTGCTGTCGGCGATGCGCGTGCCGCCCGAGCACCTCAACAGCCTGATCCGCATTTCCTTTTCGCCGAACCACACCATGCAGGACATCGACGGGCTCGCGACACGCATCGTCGAAATCTGTCGCGCGCACAGCGACACCTGACCGCCGGCAATCCAGAGCGTGCGCGAACGACAACGGGCGCGCGCTCCACGAGAGGAGCAAACCCATGAAGGTTCTCATCATCGAGCCGTGTTTCTTCGGCCTCGGTTACATTCAGGCTGCCCGTGCGCTAGGCCTGGAATGCTGGGTGGTAACCAGCGACGCAACGCACCCGGACCAGTACAAGTATCGCGACCAGGTGCGTGACGTGCTGGTGTGCCCGGTAAACGACGCGCAAGCCGTCAAGCAGACGCTGGACGAAGCGGGCCTGCAGTCGACCATCGCGGCCGTGGTCGCCGGCAATCAGTTCGTCACCGTAACGGCCGCGGAACTGGCCGCCATGCTGGGACTGCGCGGCGTCCCCCCGCTTGCGGCCGAACGCGGCGTCCACAAGGATCTCGCAAGGCACGCGTATCAGCAGGCGGGGGCGCCGTCGCTCGACTACGCGCTAGTTGCGACCCTGGACGATGCGCAAGCGGCGGCAGCCCGAATAGGCTACCCGCTCGTGATCAAACCGACCAGCGCCGCGTCGAGCAAGGGCGTCACGCTGCTGCGAGACGAGACCGCGCTCGAACCTGCGTATCGGCAACTGCAGCAAACGGACTTCGGCATGTTCGGCCTGGCACGCCGTACAGAGTATCTGCTCGAGGCGTTCGCGGACGGTCGCGAGTTCAGCGTCGAACTGGCGTTAGTCGAGGGAACCGTTCGGTTTGCCGGCGTAACGGAGAAATGGGTGACGTCACCGCCGGCCTTTGTCGAGATCGGTCACATATTCCCCGCGCGCCTCCCCACGCAGCAACGCGAGGCACTGGTCGACGCGGCCCGCGCCGCCACGCAGGCGCTCGGCCTGGATACCGGCGTATTTCACATCGAGTTGCGTTGGACGTCGACCGGCCCCCGCATCATCGAGACCAACCCGCGCCCCGGTGGCGATCACATCACAACGCACCTGGTCCCGCTCGCGACCGGCATCGATCTGTTCAAGCTCCACCTGCAAGCGTTGCTGGGTGGTTCCGAAACGACACCCCGCGCTCGCAACGCGGGGGCGGCCGTGGGGTTCGTCGTTGCCCCGCGTGAAGGCGTACTGGAAGCGCTCGACGGTTGGGACGACGTCACGCGGCGCGACTACGTCGTCCATTGCGAGCTGGAAAAGAAACCGGGGGACCGAATTCGTCCACCTGAAAGCTCGGGGGACCGTATCGCCTTCGTTATCGTGACCGGTGACACGGCCGACATCGCGGCCGACCGGGTGCAAAGGGTACTGCGCGATGTCGTCGTCAGGATCGCACCATGAATCGACCGCTGCTGACGCTGCTCGCCTTCCACGCGCTCGACAAGCTCCTGTTCTTCTCGATTGCGCCGAACAAACCCATTTCCGCCTGGCAGGCAGGTTGGCTGGATGATTCCGGGCTTGCGCTGTTCTTCGTGATCCAGATCTTCTGCTACCGCCTCTTCCCTTTGCTGGGCGGATTCCTCGCGGACCGGTATTCGAAATGCTCGACGCTCGCCTTCGGCTCGCTGCTCCAGGCGCTCGGGCTAGCGGCACTGTGTCAGGCCACCTCGCCGCAGGCGCTGCTCTGTGCGGGCGGACTGGTCGGGATCGGTGGCGGGATCCTGAATCCGGTCATCTATTCGATGCTGAGCCAGGTATCAGGCCCGGCCGGCAGCCGGGCCTTTTCCACGCACTATCTGCTGATCAACGTCGGGGCACTGGCTGGCCCCCTGTTGCTGTGGCCTGCCTTCGGCAACGCATGCCTGTGGCTCCTGCTTCCGGCTGGCGTCGCACTGGCGATCGTACTCGCGTCGCCGGAAGGATCGCGCGCGATGCCGGCACCGCATCGATCCGCGTCCTGGTTCGCACCGCTGCACGACCCGGTCTTCCTGAGGGTGTTCATCCTGTTCAGCGCGATCTGGGCGTGCTACACGATGATCTTTTCCAGCGCCCCCCTGATTGCAGCCGGACTCGGGTGGCGTACCCAAGGCAACGTCTGGCTGGGCGTGAATTCGGCCACGGTCCTCCTCGCGTACCTGTGGACGCTGCGCCGTCCGGCAAGGCCCGGTATCTCGTGGTCCAGTGTATCGACCGGACTCGCGCTGACCGCGGCCGGCGTCGCGTTGGTGGGCGCAGCACCCACAGGCTGGATCGTCGGGGCGGGCATTGCCGTATTGAGCATCGGCGAACTCCTGTCGATCCCGGTGCTCTACCATTTGGTTTCCGAACACGCACCCGCGCATGCGCGCAGCCGCTACTTTGGCTTCATCTGGGTCGCAGGCGCGTTCGGGGAAGCTGGCGCGCAAGCACTGCTTTGGGCGTGTCCGCAGCCACGCACCGTCTGCCTCGTGGCGGCCGCGATGTTGACGATCGCAACCCTGACGACGACGCGCAAGGTCAAGGTCCGTGCGGCCGAAATCAACGCCACTGAAAGTCGCGTGCTGTCGACTTCCTAGCGCGCGGCCTGATACAGCAGCCGCGGGGGCAAGCGGCCGCGAAGTAAGCGTGCGCTCACATCGAAGCCGGCGCCGCGTGCATCACGGATTGATGTACTGGAACAGCGACAGGTTCTGCAACTGCACGTAGGCCTTCTGCGCGCCCGTCAGCGCGTTCTGCACCTGCAGGTACTGGCTGATCGTCGTGACCATGTTGGTGCTGGTCAGGTCGGTCAGGTTGCTGGTCGTCTGCAGCGCCGCGGTCTGGTTGACGGCCTGCATCGCCTTGACTTCCTGCTCGCGGCCGCCGACCGACGCCTGGATCGTCGTCACGTTGCGCATCGTGTTGCCGACCTTGATCGAACCCGTCATCAACGCGTTCGACAGCGATGCGGCCGCGACGGGGTTGCCGGTCACGGGCGTCTTCAGCGCCGAGATCATCGAGTCGAGCGTCGAGAAGATGTCCGCGCCGCCGGTCGCTTGCGGGCCGGGCGTCACGGCGAACGTATCGCCGGCGGTCGGCGTGCCCGACACGGCCACCGTCATCCCGCTGCCGAGCGCGATCGACGCACCCGACGTGTAGGCCTGCGCGGCCGTCGTGGTCGGCGGCTTGGCCGTGCTGTCGGTCACCGTGTAGGTCGGCGCGGCGGCCGTGCCGCCGAACGTGATCGAGAAATGGTGGCCGTTGGTCGCGGCGGACGGGTCCGTCACCGTGACCGTGGTGATCGTGCCGGTGCCGAGGTTGCCGGCGCCGGCCGACGGTACCGGCGCGCTGCCGAGCGACGGCACCGACATGAACACCGCCGAACCGGTGTCGCCCTGCGACACGCTGCTCGAATCGCCGATCTGCACCTGGCGCGTGCCCGAGTCGCCGACGTAGCTGATGCTGCCGTTCGGGCTGCTCGTGAACGGCGCCGACGAATTGTTCAGGCCGGCGAACAGGTAGTTGCCCGCGCCGTCGTTCGAGTTCGCGAGCGTCATCAGCTGGTCGCGATAGCCTTGCAACTGCGTCGCGAGCGCCGAGCGGTCGCTGTCGGCGAGCGAGCCGTCGCCCGCGTGCACGACGAGCGTCTGCACGCTGGTCAGCACGCTGCTCACGCTCTGCAGCGCCTGGTCCTCGGCCTGCAGCGACGCGAGCGCGGTGGTCTGGTTGGTCGAGTACTGCGACAGCGTCGCCGACGTCATCGACAGCTGCACGGCCTGCGCGGCGCCGACCGGATTGTCGGCCGGCGTCTGCAGGCTCGTGCCGCTCGAAATCTGCTGGTACAGCTGCGCGAGCTGCGCCTGCTGGTCGTTCATCTGAGAAACGTTCAGCTGGAAGAACTGGGCGCTGGAAATTCGCATCGCTTCTATCCCTCGAATCCGGTCAGTTGAACAGGCCGAGCACGGTCTGGAACAGCGTCGCCGCCGTCTGGATCACTTTCGCGTTCGCCTGGTAAAGCTGCTGGTACTGCATCAGGTTCGCCGCTTCCTCGTTCTGGTTCACGCCCGATACCGACTGCTGCGCGGTCGTGATCTGGCCGACGAGCGACGTTTGCGCGGCGCTCGACGACTTCAGCTGGCTCGCCGTGTTGCCGATCGCGTTCACGTAGTTCGCATACGCGCCGGTCAGCGTCGTCGTGCCGCCCGCGAGTGCCTTCGCGGTGACGAGCTGCGACAGCGCTTGTGCGTTGGAGCCGTCGCTCGTGCCGCCCGCGTACGGTCCGATCGTGAACGTGTCGCCATCCGACGGCGCGCCGGACAGCGTGACGGTCACGCCGTTCATCACGCCCGCCGGAGCCGGCTGCGTGGTGCTGTTGATCGTCAGCTTCGCGCCGGCCGACGCGTTGTACGGCACGGTGTCGGTCGGGCTCGTGATCGTCACCGAGGTCGGCGGAGTGCCCGCGATCGTCACCGTGGTGCCGGCCGGGAAGCCCGACAGCGTCTTCGACGCCGCGTCGTAGGTCAGCTTGGTCGGCGTCGACGGTACCTGGTAGCCCGCGCTCACCGCGCCCTGCGCGATCTTGCCGGTGCCGATGTTGGTGCTCGACGCCGCCGCGACCACCGGTGATGCGGCCGCGATCGCCGAGCCGCTCGTCGTCGCGAGGCCGAAGCCGGTCAGCGCGCCGCGCGTCGGCAGCACGGTGAACTGGTCGCCGGCATTCATCGTGCCCGACGCAATCGAGAAGTTCAGCCCGTTCGCTCCACCGAGCGAAACCGGCATCGGGCCGGGCTTCTGGTCGACCACCGAGCCGCTCGCGCGGTCGGTCAGCGTGTAGTTCGTGCCGTCGTACGACAGCGTGTAGTCGCCGGTCGTCGGCTGCGACGCGTTGGCGAACGACACGGACAGCGACGCGCTGCCGGTATTGCCCTGGTTCGAATAGACGGTCGGGTTCGTGACCGTGAACAGGTTGCCGCCCGGATTGCCCGACAGGTCGACGCCGAGCGCGTTCTGCGCGTTCACCTGCGCGGCGAAGCTGGTCGCGAGCGCGCCGAGCTGCGCCTGGGCCGGGTCGAGCGTCTGGCTGCGGAACGCGAGCAGGCCGCCGAGCGTGCCGCCCGACAGCGACGAATCGGGCAGCGCCTGGTTCGGGCCCTGCGGGTTCGCGCCGGCGATCCCCTGCGACACGACGGTCAGCTCGCTCGGATCGGACGACGACGTGACGGTCGCGAGCTGGTAGCTCTTGTCGGCGACGACGAGCGGCTGGCCGCCCGCGAGGAACACGCTGTAGCCGCTGTCGTTGCGCACGATCTGCACGCCGGCGAGGCTCGACAGGTTCGACACCGCGAGGTCGCGCTGGTCCATCAGCTGGTTCGGCGGCTGACCCTGGGTGCTCGCCGCGGAGATCTGCTGGTTCAACTGCGCGATCTGCGCGGTGTACGTGTTGATCTGCGACACGGTGCTGGTCAGCTGCGTGTTCACGCTCTGGCGCAGCGCGTCGTATTGCTGGCCGGCCGCCTTCAGCTGGTCGCCGAGAATCTGCGCGTTGCTGACCGCGGTCTGCCGCACCGACGGATCGGACGCATTGTTCGCGACGTTCTGCAAGCCGGTGAAATAGCTGGTGATCGCGGTCGAGATGCCGGCCGTCGGGCTGCCGACGTAGTTGTTCAGCTGCGCGACGAGCGAATACCAGGTCGACAGCGCGCCGCCCTGCGACTGCGCGGTGTTCAGCTGGTCGCTCAGGTACTGGCTGTACTGCCGCTGCACGGTGACGGTGTTCACGCCCTGCGGCATGTAACCGCTCGACGTGTACTGGCCGCTCGCCTCGGCATAGACCGGTCGCTCGACCGAATAGCCGGGCGTCGCGGCGTTGCTGATGTTCTGGCCGGTCGTCGTGAGGCCCCAGAGCGCGGCATTGAGGCCGCTGACGCCGAGGTTCATGAGTGAGTTGGACATGCGCGATCCTGATGAGCCGGCCGCGCTGCGGCCGCCGGGTTGCGTGACTCCCGTTATAACGGCCGCGGATCGGAAAAATTGAGGAAAAAATGCGCGCGCGACGCGCTCTGGCGCGTCGCGGGTCGGCGGCCCCGGCGGACCGTGCGGGCCGGAGCAAAAGCGGCCCCGGAAGGGGCCGCGAGCAGGTGCGTCAGGCCCGCGCGAGCGAGCGGCGCTTCATCTCGAGCTGCGTGATCAGGCGCTGCAGCGTGTTCTCCGCGCTGCCCGGCAGCGACATGAAGCGAAAGCCGAGCTGGTAGCGGCGCGAGCCGTTCGGCATCTGCGTCGAACGCTGTGACACGAGGCGCAGGTCGAGCGACAGCTTGCCGTGGCCGGTCAGTTCGAGCTCGACGTCCGGCAGCAGCGTGCCGACCTCGAGCGCCTCGACGCGCTCGTCGGCCGTGCGCAGCCCGACGCCGCCGAGCGACAGGTTGTGCACCTCGAACACGAAGCCGTCGCCGTCCGGCAGCTTGCCGCGGCACAGGAACGGATCGACGATCGGCGCATCGACGCGGAAATACTCGCGGCGCTGGATGCACATCAGCACGTCGGGGAAATCGGCGACGAAAGCGGGCAAGCCCTCGTAGCGCGTCTCGCGCGGCGTGCGGGTGGTGAACTCGACGCGCACGCCTTCCGGCGCGGCCGCGAACGTGCAGTGCGACGCGCCGAGGATGCCGGCGTTCTGCTCGGACAGCGCACCCCAGTCGAACGTGAACGTGCGCGCGCCGACGTCGACCTCGAGCAGGCGCGTGACGAGCTGGCCGCCCGGATACTGGACGGTCAGGAAGTCGCCCCGGTTCACGAGGTTGCGCAACTGCACGCCGATCTCCAGCGGATTGCGGCGGGCATAGTCGGGCCCGGAATGGCCCGCATCCAGGCTCGGATCGGACGACGTTTCGATAGTCATGGCTAGCCGGTTTCTTGTCATGGGCGCCCGGGGCAACCGGTGCGCAGTAAAACCGGGCCAGAACATGGGCCCGGTTGCGGTCTCACACACTTAGCGGCAGTGCTCACCGAAAGTTTAGATCGAATTGCCGATATTTTTCGCGCAAACGTTGAAACCGCGCGCGGCAGAGGCCGGGCGCGGTCCGTAAGACTGCAAACATGCGTGAAACGGGTGCGTCAGCCGATCTGCTGCATGATCGAGATCAGCTTCTTCGCGTAGTTCGGGTCGGTGGCATAGCCGGCCTTCTGCATCCCGTGCGCGAAGCCCTCGACGCTGCGGCTCGCGCTCAGCACGCCCGCGTAGCGCGGGTTGTTCTTCAGCAGGTTCGCATAGTCGGTCATCGCGTGCTCGTACGAATCATACGCGCGGAACTTCGCTACGACGCGGCGCGGCGTGCCGTTCACGTATTCGGTCGTCAGCGCCGACACCGTGCGGCCCGTCCAGCCCTTGTTCGCCTTGATGCCGAACACGTTGTAGCTCGTCGAGCCGTCGCTCGCGCGGATCTCGCGCTTGCCCCAGCCCGATTCGAGCGCGGCCTGGCCGACGATGAAGCGCGCCGGGATCCCGGTGGTCGCGCTGGCGGCCTGCGCGGCGCCGGCGAGCCGGTCGACGAACGCATCGGCGTCCTGCACGCCGCTCGCGCCCTTGACGGGCGGCGTCAGCGCGCTGCCGGCCGTATAGCCTCGCGAGCCGGCGAGCGCGCCGTTGTTCGACGCGTTCGCGTAGGCCCGCGCCATCGCGTTCATCGCGGCGAGGCTGCCTTCGTTGCCCGCCGTGCCTGAGCCGGCCGCGCCCAAGCCCGCCGCACCGAGCCCGGCCGCGCCGGCGTCGGCCGCCGTGTCGTCGCCCGCGCCCGGCCCCGCGTTGCGCAGCAACTGCTTCATCAGTGCGTCGGCCACGCCGATCCCGCGCTTCGACATTTGTTGCGCGAGCTGCTGGTCGAGCATCGACGTGTACATCTTCGACGTGTGCGAATCGAGCAGCCCGCCGTCGGGCGTCGCGTCGCGCATGCTCTTGAGCATCATCTGCGTGAACATCGCGTCGAACTGGCCGGCGACGGCCTTCGCACCGGCCTGCGGCGACTGCTTCGCCTGCGCGCGCAGCGCATCGAAGCCCTGCACGTCGAGCGCGAAGCGCTGCGTGAGATCGTTTGCGTTGGGGAGATTCGCCGCCATTTAGATCACCTCCAGGTCGGCGCGCAGCGCGCCGGCCGCCTTCATCGCCTGCAGGATCGACATCAGGTCCGCCGGCGTCGCGCCGAGCGTGTTCAGCGCCTTCACGACGTCGGCGAGGTTCGCGCCGGCCGTCACCATCTTCAGCGCGCCGTTGTCCTGCTTCAGCTGGATCTGCGACTGCTGCGCGACCACCGTCTGCCCGTTCGAGAACGGTCCCGGTTGCGACACCACCGGCTGCGTGTTGACGATCACCGACAGGTTGCCGTGCGCGACCGCGCAGCTTTGCAGCGTGACCATCTGGTTCATCACGATCGAGCCGGTGCGCGCGTTCAGGATCACCTTCGCGGCGGCCTTGTCCGGGCTCACGTCGAGATTCTGCAGGCGCGCCATGAACGCGACCTGCTGCGCGGAATCCGCCGGCGCGGCGAGCTGGATCGTACGGCCGTCGAGCGCCGTCGCGGTGCCGGGGCCGAAGCTCGAGTTGACCGCGGACACGATCCGCTGCGCGGTGCCGTAGTCCATGTCGTTCAGTTGCAGCTGCAGCACGCCGTTCATCTGCGCGATCGCGTTCGGCACCGCGCGCTCGACGATCGCGCCGCCGACGATCCGGCCGGCCGCGAGCTGGTTCACCTGCACGCGGCTGCCGTTCGCGCTCGCGCCCGCGCCGCCCACCGCCATGTTGCCCTGCGCGAGCGCATACACCTGCCCGTCCGCGCCCTTCAGCGGCGTGAGCAGCAGCGTGCCGCCGCGCAGGCTCTTGGCGTTGCCGAGCGACGACACGGTCACGTCGAGCGCCTCGCCGGGCCGCGCGAACGGCGGCAGCGTGGCGGTCACCATCACGGCCGCGACGTTCTTCAGCTGCATGTTGTTCAGCGACGACGGGCCGCCGTTGGCCGAACCGTTGTTGATCGAGATGCCGAGGTTCGCGAGCATGTTCGCGAGCGTCTGCGTCGTGAACGGCGTCTGCATCGTCTGGTCGCCCGTGCCGTCGAGGCCGACGACGAGGCCATAGCCGATCAGCGGGTTGTCGCGCACGCCCTGGATCTGCGCGAGATCCTTCAGGCGCTCCGCGTGCGCGGGCGCGGCGCCGAGCACGCAGGCGGCCGCCACCGCCGCGAACGCGACGGCGAGCCGCGCGGCGCCATGCGCGCGGGCCGACAGGCGGCTGAACAGGGTCGTCGGCATCGTCATCACCACGGCGAGACGTTGAGGAAGAAGCGCTGCAGCCAGCCCATCGTCTCGGCTTCGTTGATGTAGCCCTTCGACGAGTATTCGATCTTCGCGTCGGCGACCTGCGTCGAGTAGACGGAGTTCGCGCCCGAGATCGTGTTCGGGTTGACGACCCCCGAGAAGCGCACGAATTCGTTGCCCTGGTTGATCAGCATCTGCTTCTCGCCGCTGACCACGAGGTTGCCGTTCGGCAGCACGTTGGTGACGGTCACCGTGATCGTGCCGTTGAACGTGTTCGCGGCGCTGGCACCGCCCGTCGCCGCGAACTTGTTGTTGCCGGCCGCCGACAGGTTCGCCTTCGCGAACAGCCCGCCGAGGAAGCCGGCCGTCGGCACGTTGAAGTCGGTGTTGCCCTGCCGGTTCGTGTTCGCGCCCGACGACTTGGTCGCGTTGATGTTCTCCGCGATCATGATCGTCAGGATGTCGCCGATGTTGCGCGGGCGCTGATCCTCGAACAGCGGTCGCCCCGCGTAGCCGGGGTTGTAGATCGAGCCGGGCGCCTGCATCGACATCGGCGTCGGCGGCTGCGCCGTCATCGGCTGCTGGATGATCGGATCGCGCGGAATCTGCGCGCAACCGGCGAGCGCGGCCACCGCGACCGCGCACGCGGCGCGGACGGAGGCTGACGGGAGGAGGCGAACCTGCTTCATGGCGACGACGGGTGTTCCGGTTAGCTCTTCATCTGCGTGACGGTCTGCAGCATCTGGTCGGACGTCGTCACGGCCTTGCTGTTGATCTCGTACGCACGCTGCGTCTGAATCATGTTGACGAGCTCCTGCACGACGTTCACGTTCGACGCCTCGACATAGCCCTGATTGAGCACGCCCGCGCCGTTCAGGCCCGGTTGCGACACGTTCGGCGCGCCCGACGACGTCGTTTCCGCGAACAGGTTCTCGCCCTTCGCCTCGAGGCCGGCCGGGTTGATGAAGGTCGCGATCTGCAGCGAGCCGATCTGCACCGCGTTGCTCGAGCCCGGCTGCGTGACCGACACGACGCCGTCCTTGCCGATCGTCAGCGACTGCGCGTTCTGCGGCACCGTGATCGCCGGCAGGATCTGGTAGCCGCTCGACGTGACGAGCTGGCCCTGTGCGTTGGTCTGGAACGAGCCGTCGCGCGTGTACGCGTTCGTGCCGTCCGGCATCACCACCTGGAAGAAGCCCGCGCCGTTGATCGCGACGTCCTTCGAGTTGCCGGTCTGCGTGAGGCCGCCCTGCGTGTACAGGCGCTCGGTCGCGACCTGCTGCACGCCGGTGCCGAGCTGCAGGCCCGACGGCAGTTCGGTCTGCTGCGTCGAGTTCGCGCCCGGCTGGCGGATGGTCTGGTACAGCAGATCCTCGAACACCGCGCGCGACGCCTTGAAGCCGTTCGTGCTGGTGTTCGCGAGGTTGTTCGAGATCACGTCCATCTGCGCCTGCTGCGCATTCATGCCGGTGGCGGCAATGTAGAGCGAACGGTTCATGTTGAATCTTCTCCTGGTAGCGAGGGCCGTGCCGCTCAGCTGAAGTTGAGCAGTTGGTTCGCGGACTGCTCGTTCTGGTCGGCCGTCTGGATCAGCTTCGACTGCAACTGGAACGCCCGTGCGTTGTCGATCATCGCGACCATCGCGGTCACCGGATTCACGTTGCTGCCTTCGAGCGAATTCGGCGTGACGACCACGGTCGGGTCGCTGTCGGCCGGATTGCCGTCGGCGGTGCGGAACAGCCCGTCGTTGCCGCGCGTGAGCGTGGCCGGGTCGGGGTTCACGAGCTTCATCTGGTCGACCATCGCGACCGCGGTGGGCGGGTCGCCCGGCATCAGCGCGGACACCGTGCCGTCCTTGCCGATCGTCACTTCCGCGTTCGGCGGCACCGAGATCGGGCCGCCGTTGCCGATCACCGGCAGGTTGCTCGCGTTGACGAGCTGGCCGTTCTGATCGACGTGCAGGTTGCCCGCGCGCGTGTACGCCTCGCCGCCGTCGGCGGTCTGCACCGACAGCCAGCCGGCGCCCTGCACGGCGACGTCGAGCGGGTTGCCGGTGCGCGTGATCGGACCCGGTGCGTAATCCGCGCCGGGCGTCGACGCGAGCACGTAGGTGCGTGTCGTCGTCGGGTCGATGTTGCTGCCGTCGCCGAAATTCATCGGCACCGCGCGGTAGGTCGCGAGTTGCGCGCGAAAACCCGTCGTCGACGCGTTCGCGAGGTTGTTCGCGACGATCGCCTGCTGGTCGAGCGACTGCGACGCGCCCGTCATCGCCGTGTAGATCAGTCGGTCCATGGCTGCCGGTTATCCGCGCGTTACAGGTTGATGAGCGTCTGGTCGACGGTCTGCTGCGTCTTGATCGTCTGCGCGTTCGCCTGGTAGTTGCGCTGCGCGGTGATCAGGTTGACGAGCTGCGACGTCAGGTCGACGTTCGAGTTCTCCAGCGCGCTGCCCTGCAGCGTGCCGTGGTTGGTGCTGCCCGGCGCGGAGATCTGCGGCACGCCCGACGCGGACGTCTCGGCGTACTGGTTGCCGCCCAGGTTGATCAGCCCGTTCGGGTTGTTGAAGTTCGCGATCGCGATCTGCCCGAGCACCGCCGTCTGGCCGTTCGAGTAGTTGCCGGTCAGCTTGCCGTCCGCACCGATCGAGAAGGTCGTCAGCGTGCCGCTCGCATAGCCGTCCTGCGCGAGGTTGTTCACGCCGTCCTTGCCGCCGAACTGCGTGGTGCCGGTCAGGTCGAGCGTGAGCGGCTGCGGCGTCGTCGAGCCGTCGGTGGTCGGCACGGTGAACTGGAACTGGCCGAGCGATGCGGTCGGCGCGGCCGGCGTGCCCGTCGTCGTGCTCTGGATCGCGCCGGACGAGTTGAACGTGACCGTGCCGAGGTCGGTCGTGGCGCCGCCCTGCACGCCCGCGTACGCTTCCCAGGTACCGGCCGCCGACTTCACGAAGTACATGTTCACCGGCTGCGAGCCGCCGAGCGAGTCGTACACCTGGATCGACGTCGAATAGTTGTACGTCGTGGTGTCGGTCGCGTTGAACGGCGTCTTGGTCGGCACCGTGTCCTGCGAGTTCAGGTTGAACTGGGCCGAGATCTTGGTCGTCGCGGTCGGCGCGATGTTGGTCGTCGGCGCCTGCAGCGGCACGGTCTGCGCGGTGCTGATCACGCCGTTCTTGTCGGCGGCGTAGCCCATCAGGTTCGCGCCCGCCGCGTTGACGATGAAGCCGTTCTTGTCGCGCTGGAACGTGCCGTCGCGCGAGTACGTCGTCACGCCGTTGTTCGACATCTGGAAGAAGCCGTTGCCGTTGATCGCGACGTCGAGCGACGAGTTCGTCGTGTTGATCGTTCCCTGGCCGAACTGCTGCTGCACCGACGCGAGCGCCGTGCCGATCCCGATCTGCGTGTTGACCGACGTCGCGATCGAGTTCGCGTACATGTCGGAGAACTGCGCGGTGCTCGACTTGAAGCCGACCGTGTTCGCGTTCGCGATGTTGTTGCCGATCACGTCGAGCGCGCTCGATGCGCCGGCGAGGCCGCTCAGACCCTGTTGATAACCCATTTCGGTCTCCGTTTTCGAGAAAGCTGGATCAGTTGGTGGTGGTGGCGTCGGATGTCGACGACGACGCGGTGTTCGGGAAGATCGACGCGACCTGGGTCAAGCCCACCGTCGTGCCGTTCGACAGCACGAGCCCCGCCGTGCCGTCGGCCTGCTTGATCACGCTCTGCACCTGCGCGGCCGCGAGCACGGTCGGCGTATACGGCTTGCCGTCGCTGCCCGTGTACTGCGCGCTCACGGTGTACTTGCCGTCCGGCAGCGTGTTGCCGGCCGCGTCCGTCGGCGTCCAGTTGAACGGCACCGTGCCGGCCGACTGCTTGCCCGCGTTGATCGTGTTGACGACCGCGCCCGAGCTGTTCTTCACCGTGATCGTCAGGTTCGACACGTCGCTCGCGAGCGACACGCCGAACGGCGACGCCGCGCCGCCCTTCACCGCGACGCCGTTGCCCGGCGCGAGCACGTTCGTGCCGATCAGCAGGGCCGCCTGCGTCTGCTGGCCGGCCGCGAGTTGCGTCGACAGCGACGTGAGCGACGTGTTCAGCTGCGCGATGCCGCTCACCGTGTTGATCTGCGCGAGCTGCGACGTCATCTGCGAGCTGTCGACGGGGCTCGTCGGGTCCTGGTTCTGCAGCTGCGTGACGAGCAGCTTCAGGAACGTCGCCTGCAGGTCGCTGGCCGACGTGCCTGTCGTCGACACCTTGTTGGTGTTCATCGTGTCGGTCGGCAGGGTCGACACGTTGGTGCCGTTGCCGCCGATCGTCGTGCTGGTGGATGTCATCCTGGGTGGCCTTGGGTCGGAACTGTCGGGTCTATCGGATTTGTCGGATCTGTCGGATCTTCGGATCGCTGGGGTCGGGCGGCGCGGCTTACGTGCCGATCGTCAGCGTCTTCAACATCAGCGTCTTCGCGGTGTTCAGCGTCTCGACGTTGGCCTGGTACGAGCGCGACGCCGAGATCATGTTCACCATCTCCTGAACCGGATCGACGTTCGGCATCTGCACGTAGCCGTTCGCATCGGCGGACGGGTTCGCCGGGTCGTAGGTCGACTTCATCGGCGACGGATCGTCGACGACCTTCGACACGCGCACGCCGCCGACGCCCTGGCCGGACGCGGTGCGCGCGCCGCCCATCGGGTCGGTCGCGAACACGACCTGCTTGGCCTTGTACGGCTTGCCGTCGGGGCCGGTCGCGCTGTCGGCGTTCGCGAGGTTCGACGCGGTCACGTTCAGGCGCTGCGATTGCGCGGACAGCGCCGAACCGGCGACGCCGAAGATGTTCATCAACGAGGGCATGGAGGCTCCTTTGCTCGGGTGCGCAAGCGGCGCGCGCTTATGAATTCGTCGAGATCGCGGCGATCATCGCCTTGATCTGCTGGGTCATCACGGTCATCCCGGTTTCGTAGTGCAGCGCGTTGTTCGCGAACTGCACGCGCTCGACGTCGAGATCGACCGTGTTGCCGTCGAGCGACGGCTGCAGCGGCATCCGGTATTGCGCGCGACCGTAGTCGTCGCCCGGGCCGCCCGTCGGAATCAGCTTCACGGTGCCGGCCATGTGGCCCGACGCCGTCGAGGCCATCGTCATCCCGCTCGTCACGCCGGCCGGCTGCGCCATCGGCAGCTGCGCGGCATTGCTCGGCGCGAGCGCGCCGCCCGTCGACTTCAGCGAACGCGCGAGGGTCGACGCGAAATCGACGTCACGGGCCTGGTAGCCCGGCGTGTCGGCGTTCGCGATGTTCGACGACAGCAGTTCCTGCCGATAGGCGCGCACGTCGAGCGCCTGGCGGCCGAACGCGAATTCGGCATCGAGTTTGTCCAGCATGTGTGCGTCTCTCCGTATGAAGCGCTGCACGCCCGTTGCGCCGGATGGCGACCCAAGGGGCTTTTTTCCATGACAGCGATGGTAGGCGCCGGGCGCAACCGGCAATCGGGCGAATAACGCGGCAAAGGCCCCCTCTATTCATCGTTTGCGCGACGGCCCCGCTCCCTAGAATGCGAATCGGATCAACGGTTTCGAGGACACGGCGATGACAGCCAGCGCACTTCGCGGGAACGACCGACGCGGCACACGCGTGCGGTGCGCGTTCGCGCTCGCCGCGGCGCTGTGGCTCGCGGTGCCGGCCGCGCACGCCGACGACGGGATGATCGTGATTCCCGGACGCGGCGAGACGGCCGAGACCGCGCTCGCGCATGCGAATGCGGCGAGCGGCGGGCAGTTCGGCGGGAATGCGGGGGCCGCTTCGGTGGGGGCCATGGGTGGCGCGGCTGGTGGTGCTTCAGGCATGGTCGGGGCGGCCGGTGTCGCGGCGGGCGGTGCGTCCGTCGTCGCCGGAACGGCCGAACCCGCATCGAATCCGGTGCGCCCTGCCATTGCGCCGCGCATCGCGGCGGCGGCCCGCGCTGCTGCGGCCGCGCCGGCGCCCCGCACGGCGGCGGCTCCCGCCACGGCGGCCACGGCGACCGCCTCATCCCAGCCCGCGACGCCGCCCGGCCAACAAGACCCCGAGTCGATCCGGCGCACGGCCCTCGCGTTCCTGCAGCAGCAGATCGCCGGCCTGCCGGGCAAGACGACCGCGACTGTGGCGACCGCATTTCCGCGCGGGCTCGCCGCCTGCACGACGCTCGAGCCGTTCCTGCCGACCGGCGCGCGCCTGTGGGGCCGCACGACCGTCGGCGTGCGCTGCGCCGGCGAGCGGCCGTGGACCGTCTATCTGCAGGCGAAGGTCGCCGTGCAGGCTACCTATTACGTCGCCGCGCGCCAGATCGCGCCGGGCGAGCCGCTCACCGCGGCCGACCTGGTCGCGCGCGACGGCGACCTGACAGTGCTGCCGCTCGCGGTGATCACCGATCCCGCGCAGGCGGTCGGCGCGACCGCGCTGGCCCGGATCTCGGCCGGGCTGCCGCTGCGCCAGGACATGCTGAAGAGTGCCGCGTCGGTGTCGGCCGGCCAGACGGTGCGCGTCGTCGCGGCGGGAGCCGGCTTCACGATCTCGGCCGAGGGCAGCGCGCTCGCGAATGCGGCGCCGGGCCAGTCGGTGCGGGTCAGGATGGCCGCGGGGCAGATCGTCACGGCGATCGTCAAGGACGCCGGAACCGTGGAAATTCCGCTGTAGCGACGTATCCCGCCGCAAGTTTGTAAAGAATTGTTTATTCGGAGCGTTTCGGAAGCACGATGCTAAAGTTCGGGCCGACCCGGCCGTTATCTGGGTCATACCGTACAGGAAACCCATCGTGAAGATCGATTCCACTCCGAACCCGAGCTCACTCGCGCCGACCGGCAACGGCGCGACCCGCGCGCAATCCGGCGCGGCTTCGTCGTCGTCCGCGCCCGCGGCCGCGGCCGATGCAGGATCGACCGGCGGCGACACGACCGTGAACCTGTCGGGTCTGTCCGGCCAGCTGCGTTCGGCGTCGGCCTCGGGCAGCGCCGACATCGACACGGCCCTCGTCCAGTCGATCAAGGACGCGTTGAACAACGGCACGTTGACCATCGACGTGAACAAGATCGCCGACGGCGTATTGAATACCGCCCGCGACCTGCTGCAACAGCAGCGCTCGCAGGGCAACTGAGCCGGCCAGGGGCCCGTCACGCCCTGACCGGTCCCCTGGTTTGCCGGCATGCGGACACGCGTGCCGGCGCGACGAGCATGACGCGATGAGAGAAGAGCTGCTGGCCACGGTCAACGACGAACACGCGACGGTCGAAGCGTTCGCGTCGCTGCTCGCGTACGAGGAAAAGGCGCTTACGACGCCGGAGCCGCTGGACATGCTGCCCGGCATCGTCGAAAAGAAGAGCGTGCTGATCGACCGGCTCGCGCAGCTCGAGCGCACGCGCGACACGCAGTTGTCCGCACTCGGCTTTCCGGCCGGCAAGAAAGGCATGGACCAGGCCGCCGAGCGCGATGCGCGCCTCGCCGGCCGCTGGCAACTGCTGCTGCAGGCCGCCGAACGCGCGCGCCAGGCCAATGCGACCAACGGGATGCTGATCCGGATCCGGATGGACTACAACGAGCGCGCGCTTGCGGTGCTGCGCTCGTCGCCCGCGCCGGCCGGCGTCTACGGGCCCGACGGGCGGGTGTCGGCGCTGATGCGCTGAAGCGCCGATGCGCCGATGCGCCGATGTATTGATGCAATGATGTAGTCGCCACGCCGGCGCATCGATGCGCCGGCCACATGCAGCGCGGCCCTGCCGCGGCCGCACGCCCCTTCCCCGATCTACAGCAGCGGACACGCGGTGACCTGCGTGCCGCGTTCCACGCAGAGCCGTTCGTAGTCGCGCAAGTACGCGCGCTCGTCGTCGTCCAGCAGTTCGACGTCGATCAGGTCCCAGTCGTAGCCGACCGTGACGATGTTCTCGAACGCCACGGTGTCCGCCGCGTCGTCGTCCGCGCGCACGATCACGATGTTCTCGATCCGCACGCCGCCCTTGCCCGGCACGTAGATGCCCGGCTCGACCGAAATCACTGCATTCGGCACCAGCCCGTACTTCGCGCCCGGCGCGAACCGCACGCCGCCCTCGTGCACGTGGATCCCGACGCCGTGCCCGGTGCCGTGCCCGAAATCGTAGCCGTGGTCGCGGCACACCTGCCGCACCGTCGCATCGACGTCGCCGCCCGTTGCCGTCTTCGGGAAACGCGTGACGAGCCCCTTGATGCACGCCTTCAGCGCGACCGTGTAGATCTCGCGCTGCCACGGCTGCGCGACCGTCTCGGGCCGCGTGCGACGCAGCACCACGCGCGTGCAGTCCGTCGCGAAACCGGCGTCGTAGTACGCGCCGCTGTCGAGCAGCACGAGCTCGCCCTCGGTCAGCTCCACTTCGGCGCTCGCCGCCGTGTAGTGCGCGAACGCGCTGTTCGCGCCGTTCGCCGCGATCGACGGGAACGTCAGCGCGACCGCCGAGCGCTCGCCGTACGCGTCGTTGATCGCGCGGGCCAGGTCGTATTCGCTATGGCGCTTTCCCGGCTCGCCGGCCTTCGCCCAGCGCATCGTCTCGGCGATCGCGGCCGAACTGCGCGCGAACGCGTCGCGGAACCGGTCGAGCACCGCCGGCGTCTTGCCGGCCCGCAGCGCCTCGACCGGGTTGAAATCGGCGTGGCGCGCATGCGGCCACACGCGGCTCACCGATTCGGCGAGCGCGCTGTTGACCGATTCGAAGCCGTAGCACACGTGATCGACCGCGAATTGCGCGAGGAAGCGCTCGAGTTCGGCGAAGTCGCGGCGGATCACGTGGAGCGCCGGATACGACGCCAGCTCGACCGGACACCGATCGCAGCCTTCCGGCAGAAACAGCGCGACCCGCTCGCCGACCGCGAACAGGAAGCCCAGGTGCGACGACGCATTCGGGATGTGATAGCCGCGGCTGTTCAGCAGGTACGCGAGATCGTCCGACGCGCACGTGAAGAACGCGGTCTTGCCGGGCGCCGCGCCGGTGTGCGCGGCGAGCTGCCGGTTCAGCGCGTCGAGGTTCTGCGCGACGCTCGCGCCGGTCATCGCTTCCGGCAACTCGAAGATCGGCCGCTCGACCACCCAGCCCGGCAGCGCGATCGCGCGGTCGATCTCGCGCTCGACGAGGCTCACCCAGTCGAGCGACGCGGCCTGCGTCCGCTCGAGCAGCCGGTCGCGCTGTGCGACGCTGATCCGCAGCGCGTCGTAGCCGACCCGCGCGAGCCGGCTCGCGTGCGCGACCAGCCAATCGGCCAGCGCCTGCCAGATCGTCACGTTCATCCCGAGCTTCTCGATCCGCACGCGCGCCGGATCGCACTGCTGTTCGGCCTGCAGGTGATAGCGGCCGTCGACGAACAGCACGAACGGCGGCACGCCGAGCGCCTGCGCGGTGGCCGCGCTCAGGAAGATCCCGCAGCCGGCCGAGCCGTCGAAGCCCGACACCGCGTAGCGCGGGTTGTTGCGGCGCGGCAGGTATTCGGTGATGTATTCGTCCTGCGACGTCACGACGACGGCGTCGAGCCGCAGCGCGTCGAGCGCGCGCGACAGGCCGGCCTGCGTGTCGGCGACGGACGTGTCGTACGGAGGAAGGCCGGAGAAGCTGTATTTCAGGCGATCGATCATCGGATACCTTTTATTGATTGTTGTCGGCGGCCGGCGGCCGGCGGCCGGGGGCGCGGCATGGCGGCGCGCGCGCAGGAAGCCGCACGCCGCCCGTGCGCGGACGACACAAGGCCCGCGCGGACAGCGGGCCGCGGTGCCGCTGCGGCGGCCGGTATCGGGGAAAATTTTTGTCTCACTTAACTTTGTTTGATTCGCGCTCAGAATCTAGAGCACGGCAAAATTGAGGTCAAGCTAAAATTTTCGTAGGGCTAAAATTGCCGATGCGGTACGCGATCCCGGTACGCAATGCGGTATGCGGCCGTGCTTCCGCGACGGTCCACGGTGGCGCAGCCTGCGTGGCGCGGTGCTGCCGGCGTCGAGGCGTGCCGGCACAACCGCACGGTACAATGCGCGCGCATCGTCCCGACGGCCGTGCTTCGTGCGATTCGCGGCACAGCCCCGTCCGGCGACAGCACCGCCCTTCCGCTCGCCTCCCGACTCGTTGTCACGAAAGAGATTCATGGATTCAGACCTCATGCGTATCGGCCAGCGCATTCGGCGCCTGCGCCGGGAGGCGAAGAAGACGCTGCTGGAAGTCGCGACCGAGGCGAACCTGTCGGTCGGGTTCCTGTCGCAGGTCGAGCGCCATCTCACCGGCATCTCGCTGTCATCGCTCGCCAACGTCGCGAAGGCGCTCGACGTGCCGCTCGGCACGCTGATCGAGCAGCCGCGCCAGGCGCAGCCCGATTCGCATGCGGGCCGCCGCGAACCGTACGCGGTCGATGGCACGTCGCAGTGGTACGAGCGGCTGTCGACCACCTTCGACGGTAGTCAGATCAATGCGTTGAAGGTGCGGATGATGGAGGGCTACCGCTCGGAATGGGTCGCGCACGGCGGCGACGAATTCGTGTACGTGCTGACCGGTCGGCTCTGCTACACGATCGGCAAGAAGGATTACCCGCTCGCGCCGGGCGACTCGCTGCACTTCGATGCGAGGAAGCGCCATCGGGTCGCGAACGTCGGCGACGGTCCCGCCGAGCTGATCGCGGTCGGCACGCTGCCGCTGTTCGACGACAGTTGCGCCGAAATCGGCTCGTCGTCGATCGAAATCAGACCGCTCGCGCGCGATGCCGGCGCGGCGCCGGGCGAACCGCGCGTGAGCCGTCGCGAACCGGCGCCGACACGCGAGCGTGACGCGGAAGCCGCGCAGGCCGCCGCACCGCCCGTCGCGCAGGCCGCGGACAAGCCCGCTCGCAAGGCGGCCAAGCCGGCTGTCGACAAGTCGCGCGCGGCCGCCGGCAAACGTCCGGCTGCCGCTACACAGGGCCGCCGCAGCGGCGCCCGCACGAAGAAATGACGGCTGACGGCCAGGCGGCACACCGCGCCGGCGGGTTCGTCAGCGTGATTCGAAGGCCAATTCGAAGCCCGGTTCGCGGCCGCGTTCGCCGCCCCGCTTAGCCGCCCCGATTCCCCCGACTATTCCGCGATCGCCAGCGCCTGCTTGACGGCTTCGATCCGTGCGCGATGCACGGCGTCCTTGATCTGCATCGCATCGTTGCCGACGCCGCGCGCGATCGCGCCCGCGTCGACGCTGCGCGCCGCCACCAGCGCCACGCGCAGCCGCTCCGCCTGCGGATACGGCTGCGTGTCGAGCCCGAGCCGGCCGCGCGCATCCGCTTCGCACGCCTGCAGCATTTCGGCGAAGCGTGCCGGCTTGCGCAGCGCATCGCTGCGCTCGAAGAACCGCAGCAGCGCGGCCGCGCCCATGTCCATCACGCGATGCAGGTTGCCGTGCTCACGCGCGACCACCAGCGCGAGATCGCGGCACTCGTTCGGCACGCGCAGCCGCTCGCACAACGGCTTGATCAGGTCGACGCTGCGGTCTTCGTGGCCGACGTGGCGCGGCAGCACGTCGGCCGGCGTCGTCGCCTTGCCGAGATCGTGCGTGAGCGCCGCGAAGCGCACCGGCAGCGAATAGCCCTGCTTCGCCGCGTAGTCGACGACCATCATCACGTGCACGCCCGTGTCGACTTCCGGGTGATAGTCGGCGCGCTGCGGCACGCCCCACAGCGCATCGACCTCGGGCAGGATGCGCGCGAGCGCGCCGCACTCGCGCAGCACCGCGAACATCCGCGACGGCTTCGCCTCCATCAGCCCGCGCGCGATCTCCTGCCACACGCGCTCGGGCACCAGCGCGTCCGCTTCGCCTGCCTCGACCATGCGCCGCATCAGCGCGAGCGTGTCGTCCGCGACCGTGAAATCCGCGAAGCGCGCGGCAAAGCGCGCGATCCGCAGGATCCGCACCGGATCCTCGACGAACGCGTCGCCCACGTGCCGGAACACGCATGCGCGCAGGTCGGCCTGCCCGTCGAACGGATCGACGACCGGCCCGATCAGTTCGCCTTCCGGAGTCACTTCGCGCGCCATCGCATTAATCGTCAGGTCGCGCCGCGCAAGGTCCTCTTCGAGCGTCACGTCCGGCGCGTAGTAGAACTGGAAGCCGTGATAGCCGGCCGCCGTCTTGCGTTCGGTGCGCGCGAGCGCGTATTCCTCCTGCGTGTCCGGATGCAGGAACACCGGGAAGTCCTTGCCGACCGGCCGGAAGCCCTGCGCGACCATCTGCTCGGGCGTCGCACCCACCACCACGTAGTCGCGGTCCTGCACCGGCACGCCGAGCAATTCGTCGCGGATCGCTCCGCCTACTGCGTAGATGTTCATGGCTGCGGTTCGTATTCGGCAATCACGTTGGTTTCGCGGCGTGCGGCGTCGATCCACCGCTGCACCGCCGGCAGCGCGGTCACGCGTGCCGCATACCCTGCCGCCTCCGGCGACAGCGCCGGTGCATACGTGTTGAAGCGCATCACGACCGGCGCATACATTGCATCGGCGATGCCGAATTCGCCGAACAGGAACGGGCCGCCCGACGCCTCGATGCACGCGCCCCACAGCGCGTCGATGCGCGCGACGTCGGCGAGCGCCTCGGGCGTCGCGCCGCGGCCCGGCATCGACGCGCGGATGCTCATGCCCATCTCCGTGCGCAGCGCGGTGAAGCCCGAGTGCATCTCGGCCGAGATACAGCGGGCGTACGCGCGCTGCTGCGGATCGGCCGGCCACATCGGGAACTGCGGATAGCGTTCGGCGAGCGTCTCGGCGATCGCGAGCGAATCCCAGATCGCCATGCCGTGATCGTCGACGAGGCACGGCACCTTGCCGCTCGGCGAATACTCGCGAATACGCGCGGCCGTGTCGTCGCGGCGCAGCTCGATCGCGACCTCGTCGAACGGGATGCCGAAATGCGTGAGCAGCAGCCACGGCCGCATCGACCACGACGAGTAGTTCTTGTCTCCAATGACGAGTTTCATGGCGGTGTTCCGAAAAGCGCGAAAGTGAATGACGGAAAGCGAGGCCCGCGACGCCTAGCGGCGCGAGCGGAACCAGTCGAAGCGCGAGCGCTGCGCGGCGTTGCCGAGATACGCGGGCGCGATGCTCTCGAGACTCGCGGGCGACAACCCGAGTTCCGGCGCGAGCGGCCCGGACAGCACGTTCGGCACCGACATCGACGCGAGATTGTCGCGCGTGATCACCGGCTCGCCGGGCAGGCTTTCGAACACGCGCGCCTGCAGCCGCGCGAGCGCGTCGGGCAGGCGCACGATGCGTGCCTGCCGGCCGACCAGCGTGCCGCAATAGCGCACCAGCTGCTCGAGCGTGTAGACCGTCGGGCCGCCGAGTTCATAGGTCTTGCCGTGCGCGCCGGCCAGATCGAGCGTATTGACGAACGCGCGTACGACGTCGCCGACGAACACCGGCTGGAACTGCGCGTCGGGCATCGCGAGCGGCAGCACCGGCAGCGCACGCTGCAGGTTCGCGAACGTATTCAGGAAAACGTCGCCGGGGCCGAACACCACCGACGGGCGGAAGATCGTCAGCGCAAGCGAATCGGTGGCCGCGACCGCATGCAGCGCGGCCTCGCCGTCGCCCTTCGAGCGCTGGTACATGCTCGCGCCGTGCGAATCGGCACCGAGCGCGCTCATGTGCAGCACGCGCCGCACGCCGACTTCGACGCACGCCTCGGCGAGCGCGGCCGGCAGCGCGACGTGCGCGCGCGCGAAGCCGGGCCCGTACGGCGTGCCATGACCGCCATGCAACACGCCGACGAGGTTGATGGCCGCATGCGCGCCGGCGACGAAACGCGCCAGCGTGCGCGCGTCGAGCGCGTCGAGCGCGTCGAGCGCGTCGAGCTCGACGATCTCGACCGGCAGCATCTGCAGGTGACGCGCATGCTCGCGCCGCCGCGTGCCGATCCGTACCTGCTTGCCGGCGTCGATCAGCGCGTTGACGAGCCGGCTGCCGATGAAACCGGTGCCGCCCAACAGCGCGACGGTCTGGCGATCCATGTTCGGGTCCTCAAAAGAACACTGCCGCGTCTCGCGCGGCAGTGTGAAGATTGCGGATCAGGGCGAGATCGTGCCTAGACGCTTCTTCAACGACTGCGGTTTGCCCTCGAAGAGCGCCGCGTAGTAGACGGTATTCGACAGCACGTTCTTCACGTAGTCGCGCGTCTCGTTGAACGGAATCGTCTCCGCGAAGATCGCGCCTTCGATCGGCTGCGTCAATACCTGACGCCACTGGCGCGGCCGGCCCGGGCCCGCGTTGTAACCGGCGGTCGCCAGCACCGGCGAGCTGTCGAAGTTGTTGTAGATGTCGGCCAGATACGAGGTGCCGAGCTGGATGTTGGTGTTGATGTCGTGCATCTGCGCACGCGTGATCGTCCCCATGCCGAGCTTCTTCGCGACGAGCTGTGCGGTGGCCGGCATCAGCTGCATCAGCCCGCCCGCACCGACCGACGAACGCGCGTTCGTGATGAAGCGCGATTCCTGGCGGATCAGCCCGTACGCCCATTCGATGTCGAGGCCCGACGACTGCGCATAACGCTCGACGATGTCGCGGTACGGCGACGGGTAGCGCAGCGTGAAGTCGTGCTCGGCCTTCGTACGGTCGGCCGTGTTGACCGTGCGGTCGAGCAGGTCGACGCGCTTGCCGTATTCAGCGGCGGCGAGCAGCTGGCGATCGGTCATCCCGCGCAGCGGCCAGTTCCATTCGCGGTTGCCTTCGAGACGCAGGTTCAGCCCGTAGAAGCGTTGCGCGAGCGCGAAGCCGGGGATCTTGCTCATCGCGTCGACCTCGGCATCGCTCACCTTCGTGCGCGGCGGGACCGTCGTGCGCTGGCCGAGCTCTTCGCCGGCGAGCTGCCCGTAGAAGTTGTACTGCCCGGCGACCTGCTCGAATTCCTGGTTCGCCTGCAGCGTGTCGCCGCTCTGCTTGAGCGCGCGTGCGTGCCAGTAGATCCACGCCGGATCGTCGCGCAGCGACGGCGGCATCTGCTCGATCGACCAGCGCACCATCGGCCAGTTGCCCGCGAGCAGCGCGGCGCGCGTGCGCCATTCGTAGCCCGGATTCGACAGCGGCGCATTCGCGGATTTCGCATACCAGACCGACGCGAGCGGCGAGCGCTTGATCGCGCCCTGGTAACCGATCGCACCCCACGCGATCGCCTGTTCCTGCTTGGTCAGCGAAGGCGCGACCGTCGTCAGCATCCCGGCCGCGGCGTCCGGATCGTTGCGCGCCATCCGGCCGAGCGCGATCAGCGCGAGCTGATGCGATGCGGCGTCGGGGCCGACGCCGCGCGCGAGGTACAGCGGCGGCGCGCTGGTCGCCTGGTCGAAGCCGACCGGGCGCGGGCCCAGCGCGTCGACGATCTTGCCGCCGAGCGTCGTGTAGTTCTGCTCGTACGCAAGGCGCGCCTGCTGCCACACGTCGTCGCTCGTGAACTGCTGATTGACGGCGAGCGCCGTAATCAGGTCGACACATGCGTCGCCGTAGTATTTCGGCTCGACGAGCAGCGCGCGCGCCGCCTCGGCGACGTTCTCGTTGCGCGCCGCGCGCGATTCGAGCGCGTAGCACTTGACCTGCGTGTCGTCGTCGAGCACGAAGCGCTTGTACTGGTCGTCGAAGTTGCGCCAGTCGTGGCGCGCACCGAGCACGAGCAGGTAGTCGTTGCGCATGCGGTCGGCGATCGCCTGGCCGTCGTAGCGCTGCAGGAACGACTGCACCGGTGCGTCGGGCGCATCGACGCGCGCGCGGCCCGTCGAATCGAACAACTGCGGCTTGATCTGGAAATACTCGACGTAGGACGGAACCGGATAGTTCGGGATCATCGACGCGAGCTGCGCGGCCTTCGCGGCGTCGTTGCGGCGCGCGGCTTCGCGAAGCTGCACGAAGATCTGGTCATCCCCGGCGAGCGTGTCGTCGCCCGGTGCGGCGCACGCGGCCGTGCCCGCGACGAGCGCGGCGGCCGAAAGCGTGAGCGCGACCGCGCGATATACTCGGAAAAGGCTGTTCGACATCGTTTTGAATGGAGCACGAATTGAGCGAAAGCATAGCATGCAACCCTGTGCCGAACCCGAAGGTTGCGCTGCGCAAAACGCTGTCCGGCGCGCGTCGCGACGCCGCGTCGCAACCCGCCGCGAACGCCGCGCTCGATGCGCGGCTGCGCGTGTTGCTCGACCGCCTCGCGCCCGCGACGGTCGGCTTCTACTGGCCGCTGCCGGGCGAATTCGACGCGCGCGACGCGGTGCTCGCGTGGGCCGCGGCCGGCGCCGGCCGCCGTGCCGCGCTGCCCGTGATCGGCGAGCGCCACACACCGCTCGAGTTTCATGCGTGGGATGCCGATACGCCGATGCGCGAAGGCCATCACCGGATTCCGGAACCGGCGTCGGGGGTCGTCGTCGTGCCCGACCTGTTGCTGATTCCGTGTGTGGGATTCGACCTGCAGCGCTACCGGCTGGGCTATGGCGGCGGCTATTACGACCGCACGCTCGCGGTATGGCCGGGCGACACGCTGCCGGTCACGGTCGGCATCGCGTATGAAGCGTGCCGCGTGGAGGCGCTGCCTGCCGAGGCGCACGATCTCGCGATGCAGTGGATCGTGACCGACGGCGCGCTTTATCCTTCAGCCCGATGACGCGGCGCGCGACGTCGCGTGAGCGGCATGCCGCGCGTCGCTGCGTTCAGCGTTCCGTCCGCAATTGTTTACAGCGAGGCTGCCGCGCGCGCGGCCGTGTCGTAGAGGCCCGATGCGTGGCGCAGCAATTGCGCCGCGTCGCCGATCTGCTCGTTGGTGAGGCCGCTGTCCTTCAGCGTCTCGATCAGGCAATGCTCGCGCACCTCCCGATACTTCAGGCACAGCTCGCGCCCCGCGTCGGTCGCGAAGAAGAACACTTCCTTGCCGCTCTTCTCGCTCTTCACATAGCCGCGGGCGATCAGTTTTTTCAGCGCATAGGTCGCGACGTGCGTATCCTCGATATTGAGCACGAAGCAGATGTCGGCGAGCTTCTTCTTGCGTTCGCGGTGGCTCACGTGATGCAGCAGCGAGACCTCGACCGCCGTCATGTCTTTCGCGCCCGCGGCCGACATGCAGCGCACCATCCATCGGTTGAATGCGTTGCCGGCCATGATGAGCCCGTATTCGAGCTCCGACAGCTCCGCGCTCGAGTCGGAAACGAGGTGTTCGGATGACACGATCTTGGTCGGAGGACGCTTCATGAAAAGGCGGCGCAAGCCGGATGTCAGGGTGTGCCGAGTGTACGACAGAAGCCTCTGCATGCGAGCTAGGCAAAAACGCTTATTGGGAAGTTGTCGATATTTTATTGACAATGTGCGCTAACATTGCCGTCCGAACCGTGCCAGTCCGATGACGCAACCCCGCATTTATCCGCTCGGCGATGCCGCCCTCGTCTGCGAGGTGCCGCCGCCCGCCACGCTCGATTGCCAGCGCCGCGTCTGGGCCGTCGCCGAGGCCGCGCGCGCGTGGCCCGACGTGATCGACGTCGTGCCGGGCATGAACAACCTGACGATCGTGTTCGACGCGCTCGCCACGACGGCCGACTCGCTCACGCCCGCGCTGCGCGACGCGTGGGAAACCGCCGACATCGAGCACGCGGACGGTCGCGAGATCGAGATTCCGGTCGAATACGGCGGGGCCGCCGGCCCCGACCTGGCGACCGTCGCCGCCCATACCGGGCTGTCGGCCGACGAAGTCGTCACGCGCCATGCGGCCGGCGCATACGTCGTGTTCTTCGTCGGCTTCCAGCCGGGCTTCGCGTATCTCGGCGGCCTCGACGCAGCGCTGCACACGCCGCGCCGCGCGGCGCCGCGCCTCGAAGTGCCGGCCGGCTCGGTCGGCATCGGCGGCGCGCAGACGGGCATCTATCCGGCCACGTCGCCGGGCGGCTGGCAGTTGATCGGCCGCACGTCGCAGGTGCTGTTCGATCCGACGCGCGCGCAGCCCACGCTGCTGCTGCCCGGCGACCGCGTACGCTTCACCATTGCCGGAGTCGCGACATGAGCCAGAACACCGCACCCGGCACGATCGAGGTCGTCCGCGCCGGCCCGTTGTCGACCGTGCAGGATCTCGGCCGCCGCGGCACGCGCCATCTCGGCGTCGCGCAAGGCGGCGCGCTCGACGGCCTCGCGCTCGAAGTCGGCAATCGCCTCGTCGGCAACCGCCCCGACGCGGCCGCCGTCGAAATCACGATCGGCCCGGCCGCGTTCCGCTTCACACGCGCGACGCGCATCGCGATCACCGGCACCGAATTCGGCGCGACGCTCGACGGCAAGCCCGTCTACTCGTGGTGGAGCCTGCCGGTCGACGCCGGCCAGACGCTCGTGCTGCCGGCCGCGAAGCGCGGGATGCGCGGCTATCTGTGCATCGCGGGCGGCATCGACGTGCTGCCGATGCTCGGCTCGCGCAGCACCGATCTCGCGTCGCGCTTCGGCGGCCTCGGCGGCCGCGCGCTGCGCGACGGCGATCGGCTCCCGGTCGGTGTGCCGCCGGCCGGCGCCGGCTGCCTCGCGGCCGATGCGCCCGAATTCGGCGTGAAGGCGCCCGCGTGGTGCGCGTTCGCGCGCGTCGACGAGCCGCCGCGCCGCCACCGGTCCGCGCATGCGCCGTGGGCGATGCCCGTGCGCGTGCTGCCGGGCCCCGACTACGCATCGTTCGCGGCCGATTCGCAGCAGGCGTTCTGGGATGAGGAATGGCTCGTCACCGCGAACAGCAACCGGATGGGCTATCGTCTCGCCGGCACCGAGCTCGCGCGCGAGCGGCCGGTCGAGTTGCTGTCGCACGCGGTGCTGCCCGGCACGATCCAGGTCCCGCCGAACGGCCAGCCGATCGTGCTGATGCACGACGCGCAGACCACCGGCGGCTATCCGAAGATCGGCACGGTGATCCGCGCGGATCTCTGGAAACTCGCACAGGCGCGGCTCAATCTGCCGATCCGCTTCGTGCGCACGACACGCGACGCCGCGCGCGACGCGCTGGTCGCGGAACGTGCGTATCTGCGGCAGATCGACGTCGCGATCGAGATGCGCGAGGAAACCCGCCGCCGCAAGGAATCGCGCGCGGCGTGACAATGGCGGAAGCACGACGAAGGACGAAGGACGCGCCACGCGATCAGTGGACGAGGACATCATGGAAATCGATCTGAATGCCGATCTCGGTGAAGGAAGCGGATCGGATGAGGCGCTGCTCGACCTCGTCACGTCGGCGAACATCGCGTGCGGCTGGCATGCAGGCGGCGCCAATGCGATGCGCGACTGCGTGCGCTGGGCCGTGCAGAAAGGCGTGTCGATCGGCGCGCATCCGAGCTTTCACGACCCGGAGAATTTCGGCCGCAAGGAAATGCAGTTGCCGGCCGGCGACATCTATGCGGGCGTGCTGTACCAGCTCGGCGCGCTGTCGGCGATCGCGCAAGCCGAAGGCGGCCGCATCGCGCACGTGAAGCCGCACGGCGCGCTGTACAACCAGGCCGCGCGCGATCCGATGATCGCCGACGCGGTGGTGTCCGCGATCCACGACTTCGATCCGTCGCTCGCCGTGTTCGGGCTCGCGAACAGCGTGTTCGTCGCCGCCGCGCGCAACGCGGGGCTCGCCGCGGTGGAAGAAGTGTTCGCCGATCGCGGCTACCGCGCGGACGGCTCGCTCGTGCCGCGCAGCCAGCCCGGCGCGCTGATCGACGATGAAGAGGCGGTGCTCGCGCGCACGCTCGACATGGTGCGCGAGCGGCGGGTGCGGGCGGTGAGCGGCGAATGGGTGCCGCTCAATGCGCAGACGGTCTGCCTGCACGGCGACGGCCCGCATGCACTCGCGTTCGCGAAGCGGATCCGCACGGCACTCGAAGCGGCCGGCGTCGATGTCGTCGCGCCCGGTGCGTTGCAGGCCGACGAAGGCGCATAACGGCGCAGTGCAGCGCATCGGCACAGCACGGCGCCGGCACCGGTAGAAAATCGCCGCCCCAAAAGAAAAAAGCGCCCTCGTGGCGCTTTTCTGTTGGCACAATCGCCGCGGTCTTCGCCGTCTGTCGATTCGCCCCCCGAAACCGTCTGTCGACGGTGACCGGTAAGATGCCCCGGTTCAAAAAACGTCCGCCGCCGCCCGATTACTGCTTCCCCCGGTCGGACAACGGAACGTCGCTTATCCGCAAGTCTGCCGCATGCATTTGTTGTGCCGACGATGTTTGGCCCCGCCGTGCATGCAGACACTCCGCGGCCGGCACGCAATTACGTGCCGGCTACGCTAACCCCGCGCTTTGTTTTCTGCTACCCCGTAGAACTTATCTATTCTTTTCATTTTTTAAACTTGTGGGATGAAGAATAGAGATTGGCAGAACGGGATGTCAATCGTTTTAAACGCTATTTCCTGACGATTCAAGGGTTTTCCTTATCGAAACGCATGGCTGCGCATGCGCATTTCAACGCGTGGGCAACGTCGATCAAACAGGGGAGGATCGGTGCATCGAAGCCGGCGCGATCAGTTCGCGTCGACCCGGTATCCTTGCTGGCGCAACAATTCGAGCACGCCGCGCGAGCCGCCCAAATGCAGCGCACCGATCGCGACGAACACCGGCCGGTTCGGCGCGGCGATTGCCGTCATCCGTGCAACGAAGCGCCGGTTGCGCTCGTACAGGATCTTGCGGTCGATCGACGCCGACAAGGCTTTCGAACGGGCCAGCCGCTCGCTCTTCGCGACCGCCCACGCAGCGATCGCATCGGCGTCGCCAATTTGCCACAGCCGGTGCAGCGACTTGATGTCATCCGCGTTCTGTGCCGGCGTCTGCACCATGTCCTGCGAGAGCATCTCGCGCTGCTCGGCGAGCGTGAGCCCGGTGAACGCGCGCATCTGCTCGGCGAGCGTCTCGAGCCCGATCACGCGGCCGCCCTTCTTCTTCAGGAACACGTTCTGCAGTTGCGCCTCGGTGCCGTACTCGGTCTGCAGGCCGGCCGACAGCGAGTCGTAGGTCTCGACGACCAGCGCCGCGAGCCACGGCCGCATCCGGCGGATCTCCGCGAGCGCGGCCGGGTTGCCGCGCAGGCGCGCGGCGAGCCGCTGCCACAGCGGCTCGGGCAGCAGGCGCTGCAGGCAAGGGTAGCGGCACACGCCGTACTTCGACACGTCGCCCTGCGATTCGAGCAGATCGTCCGGCGACAGCTCGAGCGCCAGGGTCGGCGACGCGGCGAGCGCCGCGAGGATCGGCGGCCGGAACGGCTGTACGGGCGGATAGTCGGACGGGTCGCCCGTGTGCAGCGTGCCGAGCACGTACAGCGTGACCTTGCCTTTGGTGGCGACGTAGAACGGCATGCGGGCGGGCTGCACGCGCACCGTGCCGCGCGCGACCGTGCCGTCCGACACCGACGGCACATGAAAACCCGGCAGGCTCACGCCGGGCCGCGGAACCTGCGACGGCCGGATCGGCGCACTCGCCGGCGCGCGCTCATCGGCACGCGCGGCGTCGACGGGGACCAGCACGCTGGCGGCCGCGCATGCACCGGCCAGCGCCGCGCCCGTGACCGTGCGCACGCTCCAGCGCCGTGCGTTGCGGCAGGCGCGCATCACGCGCGCACCGCCCTTCCCCGAACGGCGCACGCCAGACGCGCGCGCCGCCAAACCATCAGGCATTCGCCTCCCCCACCTCCTCGGCGCGATGGCAGGCCACACGGCGTCCGTCGACGTCGCGCAGCTGCGGTTCCTCGACGCGGCAGCGCTCGATCGCGTACGGGCAGCGCTGGTGAAACGAGCAGCCCGACGGCGGATTGAGCGGCGACGGCAGCTCGCCCTGCAGCTTGATCTGCACGCGGCGGTCTTCCTCGAAGATCGCCGGCGTCGCCGACATCAGCGCGCGTGTGTACGGATGGCGCGGTCGTGCGTAGATCGTCGCCTTGTCGCCGAGCTCCGCGACGCTGCCGAAGTACATCACCATCACGTCGTCCGCGACGTGCTCGACCACCGACAGGTTGTGCGAGATGAACACGTAGCTCGTGTTGAACTCTTCCTGGAGATCCATGAACAGGTTCAGGATCTGCGCCTGGATCGACACGTCGAGCGCGGACACCGGCTCGTCGGCCACGACGATCCGCGGATCGAGGATCATCGCGCGCGCGATCGCGACGCGCTGGCGCTGGCCGCCCGAGAACATGTGCGGATAGCGCTTCGCGTGCTCGGGCCGCAGGCCGACCGTACGCATGATCTGCGCGATGCGCGCCGCGCGCTCGGCGGCCGTCAGGTTCGTGTTGATCTCGAGCGGCTCGGAAAGCGTCTGCTCGACGGTCTTGCGCGGGTTCAGCGACGCGAACGGGTTCTGGAACACCATCTGCACGCGGCGGCGCAGGTCGGCGACCGTCTCGCGGTTCGCGCCGGCGACGTTCTTGCCGTCGATCATCAGGCTGCCCGCGGTGGGCGTCTCGATCATCGTCAGCTGGCGCGCGAGCGTCGATTTGCCGCAGCCCGACTCGCCGACGACGGCCAGCGTCTTGCCGCGCTTGAGCGTGAACGACACGCCGTTCAGCGCCTTCACGGTGCCCTGCCCGAACATCCCGCGCTTGACCGTGTAGTGCTTCGCGAGCTGGTCGGCGACCAGCACCGCATCCTCGTCGTCCGAAGCGGCACGGACTTCTTGATTTGCATTCATCGTGCGCCTCCCGTCAGGTCGAGATTGGAAACATTGAGCGGCTTGATGCAGCGCGCCCGCATCGCGTCGTTGCCCGGCTCGAGCGTGTCGAGCGCCGGACGCGCCTTGCGGCAATCGTCGACGACGTACTTGCAGCGCGGCGCGAACAGGCACCCGGACGGGCGATCATCGCGGCCCGGCACCATGCCCGGCAATGCGGCAAGGCGACGCGCACCCTGATTGTGCTCGGGAATCGCCGCCAGCAGCGCTTCGGTGTACGGATGATGCGGCGCACGGAAGATGTCCGGCACGCGATTGGTCTCGATGACCTCGCCCGCATACATCACCGCGACGCGCTGCGCGACTTCCGACACCACGGCCAGGTCGTGCGAGATCAGCACGAGCGCCATCCCGCGTTCCTTCTGCAGCTTCACGAGCAGATCCATGATCTGCGCCTGGATCGTCACGTCGAGCGCGGTGGTCGGCTCGTCGGCGATCAGGAGCTTCGGGTTGCACGCGACCGCCATCGCGATCATCACGCGCTGGTTCATGCCACCCGACATCTGGTGCGGGAACGCCGTGATGCGGTTCTTCGCATCCGGAATGCCGACCTGGTCGAGCAGTTCGAGCGCGCGCCGGTGCAGCGCGTCGCCGCGCAAGCCTTCGTGCAGCTTCAGCACCTCCTTGATCTGGTAGCCGACCGTGTAGCTCGGATTCAGGCTCGTCAGCGCGTCCTGGAACACCATCGCGATGTCCTTGCCGACGATCTTGCGGCGCGCCTTCGGCGACGCCTTCAGGAGATCCACGCCGTTGAACGTGACCTCGTCGGCCGTCACCTTGCCGGGCGCATCGATCAGGCCCATCAGCGCCATCATCGTCACGCTCTTGCCCGAGCCCGATTCGCCGACGACGCCCACCACTTCGCCCGGCGCGATCGACAGGTTGATCCGGTCGACCGCCGGCAGGCCGTTGAAGTTCACCGCCAGATTGCGGATGGTCAGAAGATTCTGTGTCATGTCATGCCATCCGTTTCAGCTTGGGATCGAGCGCGTCGCGCAGCCCGTCGCCGAGCAGGTTGATCGCGAGCACCGAAATCAGGATCGACAGGCCGGGCATCGTCACGATCCACCACGCGTTGTCGATGTAGTCGCGCGCGGACGCGAGCATCGCACCCCACTCGGCGGTCGGCGGTTGCACGCCGAGGCCGAGGAAGCCGAGCGCCGCGGCGTCGAGGATGGCCGACGAGAAGCCGAGCGTCGCCTGCACGATCAGCGGCGCCGTGCAGTTCGGCAGCACCTGCGAGAACATCAGGCGCAGCGTGCCGGCACCGGCCACGCGCGACGCCGTCACGTACTCCTTCTGCAGCTCGCCGAGCGCCGATGCGCGCGTGAGACGCACATAGGCCGGCAGCGCGACGATCGCGATAGCGAACATCGTGTTGACGAGGCCCGGGCCGATGATCGCGACGACCGCCACCGCGAGCAGCAGCGACGGCAGCGCGAGCAGCACGTCCATGATGCGCATCACGGGCGTGTCGGCCCACTTCTGGAAGAACGCGGCGACCAGCCCGAGCACGATGCCGGGGATCAGCGCGAGCACGACCGACACGAAGCCGATCCAGAACGACATCCGCGCGCCGAACATCAGTCGCGAAAGAATGTCGCGGCCCGCTTCGTCGGTGCCGAGAATGAATTTCCAGTTGCCGCCGGCGAGCCACGCGGGCGGGATCTTCACGAAGTCGCGATATTGCTCGACCGGGCTGTGCGGCGCGATCAGCGGCGCGAAGACCGCGACCAGGATCAGCACGAGCACGACGATACCGGCGCTCACCGCGCCGCGGTTGCGCGAGAAGTTGGCCCAGAACTCGCGCAGCGCGAGCGCACGGCCACCGGCCGGCGCGGATTCGCTCGGCAGGGTATTTTGCAGATTGCTCATGGAATTACCTCGTGTGGCGGATGCGCGGATTCAGCACGCCGTACAGCAGGTCGACGACCAGGTTCACGACGATCACGAGCGTCGCGATCAACAGGATGCCGCCCTGCACGACCGGATAGTCGCGGCGGCCGATCGCATCGATCAGCCACTTGCCGACACCGGGCCACGAAAAGAGCGTCTCGGTCAGCACGGCGCCCGCAAGCAGCGTGCCGATCTGCAGGCCGATCACGGTGACGACCGGGATCAGCGCATTGCGCAGCGCATGCACGACCACCACGCGCACGGGCGACAACCCCTTCGCGCGGGCGGTGCGGATGTAGTCCTCGCGCAGCACTTCGAGCATCGACGAACGCGTCATCCGCGCGATCACCGCGAGCGGGATCGTGCCGAGCACGATCGCGGGCAGGATCAGGTGGCTGACCGCCGACTTGAACGAGCCTTCGTCGGGCGCGAGCAGCGCGTCGATCAGCATGAAGCCCGTGGGATGCGGGAAGTCGTATTCGACCGCGATACGGCCCGACACGGGCGTCCAGCCGAGATACGACGAAAACACCATGATGAGGATCAGCCCCCACCAGAAGATCGGCATCGAGTAGCCGGTGAGCGCGGTGCCCATCACGCCGTGATCGACGACCGAGCCGCGCCGCAGCGCGGCGATCACGCCGGCCGGCAGGCCGACGGCGAGTGCGAACACGAGCGCGCACAGCGACAGTTCGACGGTCGCCGGGAAGCGCGCGAAGAATTCGCCCGCGACGCTGGTGTTCGTGATGATCGACATGCCGAGGTCGCCATGCAGCGCCCGGCCGATGTAGTGGATGTACTGCAGCGGCAGCGGCTGGTCGAGCCCGAGGCGTTTCATTGCCTCCGCATGCATCGCGGGATCGACACCGCGCTCGCCCATCATCACTTCGATGGGGTCGCCCGGTATCAGGTGAATCAGCGCAAACGCCAGGATGGTGATGCCGATGAAGGTCGGGATCACCATCCCCACGCGGCGCAACACGAATGTGAACATGATGCGTCTCGTATTTTCTCGTGGGAAATGTGCGACCGGCGACGGGAAGCTTTTGGCCTCCCGCCGCCGGATGAGTTAGCCGGTCTTCGTAGACAGCTTATACGGGCCGCATTACTTCACGCCGACACCGTCGAAGCGTGCATAGCCGAGCGGCTCGATGCGCATGTCGACCACGTTCTTGCGAACCGGCTGGTAGACCGTCGAGTTCGCGATCGGCGAGAACGGCAGCTGCTGCGCGAAGATCTGCTGAGCCTGCGTGTAGATCTTCGTGCGCGCGTCCTGGCCCGTCGTCGTGCGACCCTTCTGGATCAGCTCGTCGAACGGCTTGTAGCACCAGTGCGAGAAGTTGTTGCCCTTGATCGCTTCGCAGCCGAGCAGCGTGCCGAGCCAGTTGTCGGGGTCGCCGTTGTCGCCCGTCCAGCCGATCAGCATCGTGTCCTGCTCACCCGTGTGCGCGCGCTTGATGTACTCGCCCCACTCGTACGTGACGATCTTCGCCTTCACGCCGATCTTCGCCCAGTCGGCCTGGATCATCTCGGCCATCAGGCGGGCGTTCGGGTTGTACGCGCGCTGCACCGGCATCGCCCACAGCGTGATTTCGAAACCGTTCGGGAAGCCGGCCTTCTCGAGTAGCGCCTTCGCCTTCGCGGTGTCGTACGCCGGCATCTTCAGGTTCTTGTCGTACGACCATTGGGTCGGCGGCACCGGCGCGCTGGCGGCCTGGCCCGCGCCCTGATAGACGGATTCGAGAATCGCCTTCTTGTTGATCGCCATGTCGAGTGCCTGACGCACTTCGAGCTTGTCGACCGGCTTGTGCTCGACGTTGTACGCGAGGTAGCCGAGGTTGAAGCCCGGCTGCGACGGCATGTCGATGCCCGAGTCGGCCTTCAGCGTCGCGATGTCGGCCGGACGCGGATAGCTCATCACCTGGCACTCGTTGCGCTTGATCTTCTGCACGCGCACGCCCGGATCGGGCGTGATCGAGAAGATCAGCTTCGAGAGCTTCACGGCGCCCTTCTTCCAGTAATCAGGATTGCCGTCGAAACGGATCGTCGCGTCCTTCGTGTAGCTGCGGAAGATGAACGGGCCCGTGCCGACCGGCTTCTGGTTGATGTCGGCGGCCTTGCCGGCCTTCATCAGCTGATCGCCGTATTCGGCCGACAGGATCGACGCGAATTCCATCGCCATGTTCTGGATGAACGGCGCGTTCGGCTCGGACAGCGTGAACTTCACGGTGTACGGATCGACCTTCTCGATCTTCGTGATCAGCTTGTCGAGGCCCATGTCGGTGAAGTACGGGAACGACACCGGGTACGCCTTGCGGAACGCATTGTTCGGGTCGAGCATGCGCTCGAACGAGAACACGACGTCGTCCGCGTTGAATTCACGCGTCGGCTTGAAGAAGTCGGTCGTGTGGAACTTCACGCCATGCCGCAGATGGAACGTGTAGACCTTGCCGTCGGACGAGACGTCCCACTTTTCCGCGAGACCCGGCTCGACCTTCGTGCCGCCGCGCTCGAATTCGACGAGACGGTTGTAGACGGTGAACGTGGCGGCGGTGAAATCGACGCCGGTGGTGAATTGCGCGGAATCAAAACCCGCCGGGCTGCCTTCTGAGCAGTAGACGAGTGTTTTGTTCGGGATCTGTGCGAATGCAGAGCCCGCGACGCCGAGCGATGCCGCTGCCACGCCTGCAATGGCGGTAACACGCAGGGTGTGCAACAGACGGTTGTATTCCATGTTTCCTCCAGGTTTCCAGATCGGAACCGGTCCCCCAGGGGCCGGGTACGCGGATATTACTTGAGCTAGCGATTTTGCAACAAGCTGGAGAAAAAACTCTTCTAGACGCGGCCTACGCGGGTTTTTGCGGATGTCTTGTGCGCGCGAAAAGTGCCATTGCACGCGTTAGCGGCCGTTTCGCCAATCCCGCGCGTGTTTCCTTCGACAACTAAACAAAACGGGATGCGGATGCGCAAGGACGTCACGCCGTTTTTGGGGGCATACCGCGCATCGTTGCGGGTTTCGAAACGGTCCGATGCGCGCGCGGCAATTCGTCGTCAGGCCGGTGCGTCGAGATCCGCGTTGCGCGCGGGCACGAATGCGACCGCGACGATCGACAGCGCGATTCCCGCCATCACGTAATAGGTCGGCGCGAGCGGCGTGCCCGTCGCCTTGATCAGCCACGTGACGATGAACTGCCCGAAGCCGCCGAACAGCATCACCGCGACGTTGTACGCGATCGACAGCCCGGTCGAGCGCACGTTGGCCGGGAACAGCTCGGCGATCATCGCGCCGAACGGCCCGTAATAGCCGGCGAGCGTGATCGACAGCAGCGCCTGCACCGCGATCAGGCGCCCGATGCTCGGCGCCGCGTCGAGCCACGCGAAGAGCGGATACATCAGCGCGAACGTCAGCACGAGAGACCACAGCGACAGCCCCTTGCGACCGATGCGGTCCGACCATGCGCCCGCGATCGGCGACAGCACCATCAGCAGCAGGTTGCCGACGATCACCGCGTAGAACGATTCCGCATACGGCAGCTTCAGCTGCTTCACCGCGAAGGTCGGCAGGTAGCTGATCAGCACGTAGATCGTCACCGTCAGCGCGATCACCGAGCCGAGCCCGCACAGCACCTCGCGAGGATGGCGCGTGAACACTTCGCCGAGCGTCGCGCGGCGCGCGCTTTGCTGCGCGTGCAGGAACGCTTCGGAATCGGCGAGATGGCGGCGGATATAGAAACCGATCGGGCCGATCATGAGCCCGAGGACGAACGGCACGCGCCAGCCCCAGCTGCGCAGCGCGTCGGGCGACAGCCCGCGCGTGACGGCCGCGCCGACCAGCGCGCCGATCAGCAGCGCGCCCGCCTGGCTCGCCATCTGCCAGCTGCCGTAGAAGCCGCGTTTCGAGAACGGCGCGGCTTCGATCAGCAGCGCGGTCGAGCTGCCGAATTCGCCGCCCGCCGAGAAGCCCTGCAGCAGGCGGCCGAGCACGATCAGGATCGGGCCGCCGATGCCGATCGCCGCATAGGGCGGCGCGATCGCGAGCAGGAAGATGCCGACCGTCATCAGCAGGATCACGAGCGACAGCGCGGCCTTGCGGCCCGCGCGGTCCGCGTACAGCCCGAACACGATGCCGCCGATCGGGCGCATGAAGAACGCGACGCCGAACGTCGCGGTGGTCAGCAGCAGCGACGAATATTCACTGGTCGTCGGGAAGAACAGCTCGGCGATCACGACCGTCATGAAGCCGAACACCGTGAAGTCGTACCATTCGAGCGCATTGCCGATCACGGCGGCCGCGACTGCACGCCGGTTCAGTGCACGCTCGGGCCGGCTCGTTTTCGTTGAATTCGCAATCGTCGCCATGCGTGTCTCGTCCTCGTGGATTCGCCGTACCGGGCGGCGCGGCGCGTGACGGTGTCCCGCCGCGCTGGTGTGCAGCGAGTGTAGAAAGCGACGGAACCGTTTTCAAGCATAAAAAACGCCCGCCATCGTCCGATGGCGGGCGTTTTGCGGTTTTCGCCACAATGCGGCATCGCACGATGCCGCGCGGGCTCAACCCATCTTCGAGAATGCGCTGCACCAGCCCTTCGCCGACACCTGCTTGCCGGCGAACGCGGCGCACGGGCCCGAAGCCGAGCCCTTCTTGCCCTGGTACAGCATGCAGGCGGCGCAGTCCTGGCCCGCTGCGTACTTCGGATACTTCGTCTTGTCGACCTTGGTGGCATCGGCCTTGTAGCCGAGCGCCACGGCGGTCGGATCCGTCTCCGACAGCATCGGCGCGTCGGCCAGCGCTTCGCGCGACAGCGCCAGCGCGGACACGGCACCGATACTCGTAATCAGGAAACTCCGACGGGTTGCTTTCATGGGGGACTCGCTCCAACGTTATCGGTTTGAAAGCCGTTCTAGCGACGGCCGGTCAACAGAATAACCGCCAAGCGAATAAATGTGCGCGCCGAAATGCCGGAGATAAGGGATTTCACACGGGGTTCGGCCTTCGCTGCGCACGCGGCCCCCCGGATGCGGGCCACGTGCGTCACGCATCCGACGTCATGTCGCCGACGCGCTGCGCGAGCGCGAGCGACGCGGTGAGCCCCGGCGATTCGATGCCGAACAGATTCACGAGCCCGCGCACGCCGTGTTGCGCGGCGCCCTGCACGATGAAATCGGCCGGCGGCTCGCCGGGCCCTGCGAGCTTCGGCCGGATGCCCGCGTACGCAGGCTGCAGCGAGTCGTCCGGCAATTCCGGCCAGTACGCACGGATCGACGCGTAGAACGACTGCGCGCGCGCCGGGTCGACGTCGTAGCGCAGCGCGTCGATCCATTCGACGTCCGGGCCGAAGCGCGCCTGCCCGCTCAGGTCGAGCGTCAGGTGCACGCCGAGCCCCGCCCGGTCGGGCATCGGATAGACGAGGTGCGAGAACGGCACGCGGCCGGACAGGTTGAAGTAGTTGCCGCGCGCGAGATAGAGCGGCGGCACCCAGCGCGGGTCGAGGCCGCGCGTGCGGCGCGCGAGCGCCTGCGCGCCGAGGCCCGCGCTGTTGATCACGCACGCGGCCTCGATTTCGGCGGGCGCGTCGCCGCCGGTACACACGACGAAGCGGCCGCCGCGCAGCACGTCGATCGACTCGACCGGCGATTTCAGCGCGCACATCGCACCGTTGCGCTCGGCGTCGCCGAGCAGCGCGAGCATCAGCTGATGGCTGTCGACGATGCCGGTGCTCGGCGAGAACAGCGCCTCCACGCATTCGAGCGCGGGCTCGAGCCTCTGCGCCTCGCTACGCGTGAGCGGCATCAGGTCGAGCACGCCGTTTTCGGCCGCGCGCGCGGCGATCGCCTTCAGCTGCTTCACCTGCGCGGCGCTCGTCGCGACCAGCAGCTTGCCCACGCGCCGGTGCGGCACGTGGTGGGTGCCGCAGAACTCGTACAGCAGGTCGCGCCCGCGCACGCATGACATCGCCTTCAGCGAACCGCGCGGGTAGTAGAGCCCCGCATGGATCACCTCGCTGTTGCGCGAGCTCGTGGCCGTGCCGATCGCTTCGGCCGCCTCGAGCACGATCGTCTCGCGCCCGCGCGCGGCCAGTTCCCGCGCAATCGCCAGCCCGACGACACCCGCGCCGATCACCACACAATCCATCTGCTCCATGGCGTTTCGCGTCGCTTACGCATCGAGGGGAGAGAAAGGAATTGTACGTCCCGGTTCGCCCGCTTGCCGAACGCAAGTGTATCGGGTTGTATGCGTACGGCGCGCGGTACGGAGCGGCACGGAGCAGTGCGGTGCGCCCGGCCATACCGCGGCGCACCGCGCGCCGCCGGCTCAGAACCCGATCGGCCGGCGCTTCGCCGCGCCCTCGTCGGAGCGGATGTCGGACGGAGCGATCACGTCGCGGCCGTCGAGCCGCGCGGCGCCGAACGCATGCAGCAGCGCGCGACGCATCGTGCGCGGCGGCGTCGCGGCCAGCACGTCGAGCGCGTCGTCGTCGAGCGTCGTCGGGAAGCGCCGGCCCCACGCGTGCGACGTGCGGATCTCGTCGTAGATCGTCTGCGCGATCCGCCGCGCGCCGGCGGCATCCGGCGGCGCGATCTCGTACACGTTCATCCGGTTGAGCAGCGGCTCCGGAATCGCCTGCGCGTCGTTCGCGGTCGCGATCCAGATCACGTTGCCCGCGTCGATCGGCACCTCGGCGAATTCGTCGACGAACGCGCGCGCGGTGTCGTGCTCGAGCAGTGCGTACAGCGCGCCGAGCGGATCGTATTGCGCGTCGCTGCCGGCCTTGTCGATCTCGTCGACCGCGATCACCGGGTTCGCGTAGCTGCCGTTCACGAGCGCGTCGAACACCTTGCCGGGCTTCGCGTTCTTCCATTGCGACGACGCGCCCGACAGGATCCAGCCGGCCGTCAGCGAACTCATCGGCACGTAGTGATACGCAGTGCCGAGCAGCTGCGCGAGCGCCTTCGCGAAATGCGTCTTGCCGATGCCGGGCGGCCCGAGCAGCAGGATCGGCATCAGTTCGAGCCGGTCCTCCGTCTCGAGGCACAGCGCGACCTGCTTGCGCACGTCGTCGAGCGGCTCGGTGAAATTCGGCAACGCGTCGCCGAGCTCGTCGAACGACGGCATCCGGTTCGGCTTCACGCAAAAGCGCAGATTGCCGGTCTTGAGCATCCGCTCGTAGGTGGCGCGCAGTGCGTCGCTCGCGCTCTCGTTCAGATCGTTCAGTGCCGTCTCGACCTGCTCGAGGTCGTACACCATGCTGAAGGACGCCACCGCCAGTTCCTGTTTCACCATCGCCGTCGTCATACCAACCTCGCTGCTGCTGCCGTTACACGATCCGCACACCCATCAGACCCTTACGATTTTCAGTGTACCGATCCCGCATCGGTGCGCAAGCAAGCAGCCACCGCGGTGTGCTGCTAACACCGCACGCGCACTGCAAGCGTCGCCGCGTTCACGCGCTGTTTCGCTTGAAAACGCGCCGCGCGCACCTACCTTTCGATCAGGACCGGAACATGCTGCGAACCCGCGGCGACGCGTCCGGTCACATCACCATCCAAATCGATCGGGCGTAAGATGTGCGTCCGTTCCCCGCTACCCCGCGTTTCCGGAGAAGTTTCATGCTGAAACACGGCCTGGCCGTCCTGCTCGCGAGCGTCGCGCTCGCGGCCCATGCGCAGAGCCCCGCACCGGCCGGCGTCGCATGGGAAATCCAGGTGGTGCGCGACGGTCAGACGATCGACACGTTCCAGCAGCGCACCACGGTCGGACAAACCCGCACCGACACCCATCGCTATCCGTCCGCCGTGCCGGTCGGCTGCGGCAACGCCGCACGCGTCGTGCCGACCGAGCGCTCACGCTCGGTCACGGTCGCACCGCTGACCGTCGACGATGCCGCGCATGCGGTATCGCTCGCGCTCGACGTGCAGGAAACCCTCGACGACGAAACCGCGACGCGCGGCGATCCATGCCTGCCCGCGTCGCCGCGGCAGATCGTCGCGAGCCATCCGGGGCTGTCGGTCGGCAGCGATGCATGGACCGACTGGACGATCGTCGAGCAGCATCCGCATCTCGTCTACCGCGTGCGTGCGCACGTCGCAAAGGACTGACCGCCATGTCCGCCGACGCCCTGTCCTTGCCGTTCGCCGAACCGCACGCCGCGCCCGACGAAATCACCGCGGTCAGCTGGAACCTGCACAAGGGCCGCTCGCCGCTCGGCTTCACCGCGTGGAACGCGATGCGCAACTGGATGCAATCGACGCACGCGGACGTGTATTTTCTGCAGGAAGCGATGGCGCGCCGCATGCCGCGCCCGCTGCTCGCCGCCGGCTTCGGCGCGCCGATCGACGACACCGTCGACGACGTGTGGCACTGCCAGGCCACCGAGATCGCGCAAGCGCTCGACTGGCAGATCGCGCTCGGGCCGAACGTGTTCAAGCCGTCGTGGCGCCATGGCAATGCAATCCTGTCGCCACACCCGCTAGACCTCGGCGGCCGCTGGGACATCTCCGCGCACCGCTTCGAGCGGCGCGGGCTGCTGGTCGCGCGGGCGACGCTCGCCGGCGCGCGCCCCGTCACGCTGTTGTGCGCGCACCTTGCGCTCACGCGCGCCGCACGGCTGCGCCAGATGCACTGGATCGCGCACTGGATCGTGCGCAACGCAGGCGACGATCCGCTCGTGCTCGCCGGCGACTTCAACGACTGGCGCAACGATTCGGTCGCGCTGTTCGGCGAGATCGGGATGTCCGAGGTCGCGACGCTGCTCGGCCAGTCGGGCCGCACGTTCCCCGCGTTCTCGCCGGCGCTCGCGCTCGACAAGATGTTCGTGCGCGGCCTGACGCCGCTCGAATGGCAGGCGCCGTCCGGCGAAACCGCGTGGCTGTCGGATCACCTGCCGTACATCGCGCGGCTGCGCCTCGATCCGCAGCAGGCCGCCGCGCGGTGAGCGCACGGCACGGCGACCATCGCATGCGGCGCCCGCTCGCGCGCGGTGCGGCGCCGCGCTCGTCGGTCCCGGCGGTACGCGCACGTCGGCCGCTCAGTGAAAGCTCGTTGAAATAATTCGTTGCGCCAAATCCGCGCGGCGGCGCGGGTCAAGCCCGCATCTGCCCCAAGCAGGGTAAAATAACGAGTTCCTCAATCGTCTGTCATCGAGAAGGCGCGTGTCCGACGCGCCGGCCGGCCGATCCGCGATCGGGCCGACGCACTCGGTTTTTTGCCCGTTTTTGGGCCCGTTACACGCGTTCACTACGCGCGTCCGTTTTCAAAGCCATGAGCAAATACGACACCGCCACCGTCCAATCCGTCCACCACTGGACCGACACGCTGTTCAGCTTCACCTGCACCCGTGAACCGAGCCTGCGCTTCAACAACGGCGAATTCACGATGGTCGGCCTCGAGGTCGACGGCAAGCCGCTCGCGCGCGCCTACTCGATCGTCAGCCCGAACTACGAAGAGCACCTCGAATTCTTCAGCATCAAGGTTCAGAACGGCCCGCTGACGTCGCGCCTGCAGCACCTGAAGGTGGGCGACTCGGTGCTGATCGGCAAGAAGCCGACCGGCACGCTGGTCGCCGACAACCTGCTGCCCGGCAAGACGCTGTGGATGCTGTCGACCGGCACCGGCCTCGCGCCGTTCATGTCGATCATCCGCGACCCGGACATCTACGAACGCTTCGACAAGGTCATCCTGACGCACACCTGCCGCCTGAAGGGCGAGCTCGCGTACATGGACTACATCAAGCACGACCTGCCGGGCCACGAATACCTCGGCGACATCATCAAGGAAAAGCTCGTCTACTACCCGACGGTCACGCGCGAAGCGTTCGACAACGAGGGCCGGATCACCGACCTGATCGCGACGGGCAAGCTGTTCACCGACCTCGGCGTGCCGGCGTTCTCGCCGGAAAACGACCGCGTGATGCTGTGCGGCAGCACCGCGATGCTGAAGGACACGACCGAGCTGCTGAAGCAGGCCGGGCTGGTCGAAGGCAAGAACAGCGCACCGGGTCACTACGTGATCGAGCGCGCGTTCGTGGACTGATCGATCCCCGAATTTGTCCCGCGTCAAGAACCGGAGCGAAAGCTCCGGTTTTTTTTCGTCCCTACTTGGCGAATTCGTAACAAACGGCGACCATGTCATCTCAAATAGTTACATTTGGATACGGGCGCCCCAAGTATTTTCGTGTCGGTGTTTTTCCTACAACATCTTCGATCCGATTATTCACATTTACCCTTAAATGCACGCCCAGCATGACTTTTTCCAAATTTTTGAGATATGATTCGCCCCGCGTGGTCGCCGATCCGGCGACCATTGGAGGGTCGGACACAAACGTTACAAGATGTAACTTTTGTTACCTCGACATGAGGCGATTCTCTGGCGGCGGCCTTCATCGAAACAGCGGCCGCTCCACAGAGCCAGCCGGTGTCTGAACCGCTTTCTGACAGCAGGGAGAGTCATGGATACGTCGCTCAACGCGCCCCCGGGCGCCCACGCCCCGTTCCCGTCGCGGCAGCTCGTGCACAGCTGCGCCGCGTCTGCACCGATGGCCGACGCCCTGCCCAAACGCGACGCATCCGCTGCCCGGATCGCGGCGCTGTCCACTGAATTGATGGTCGCCGACGAAGCGGCCCGCCGCCATCTGGCCGGCGAGCTGCATGACGGGCTCGGCGCCGAACTCACCGCCGCACGTTTCGCGCTCGCAAACGTTCAAACCTGGTTGCCGGCCGACGCGCCGGAGGGCTGCCTGCGGGCAATCGAGCTCGCGCAGCTGGCGCTCGACGCCGCGACCGACGCGAACCGCCGGCTGATCGACGAGCGCGACACGCCGGCGCTCGACGGCGGCGTCGTTGGCGCGCTGTCGTCGTGGGTCGACAGCCATGCGGCCCGCACCGGCCTGCGCACGAGCTTCGTCTGCGCGGCCGACGCACGGCTCACGCAACTGGCCGGCGCCAGCGCGCTCGCGGTCTTCCGCGTCGCGCAGGAGGCGCTGTCGAACGTCGCGAAGCATGCGCGCGCGACGTCCGTCGACGTGCGGATCGACACGGACGGCTCGCATCTGTCCGTGATCGTCGCCGACGATGGGACCGGTTTCTCGCGCAGCCGGCGCGCGGGCTACGGCCTCGCCGGCATGCGCGCGCGCTGCGAGGCGTTCGGCGGCAGCTTCGACGCGAGCGCGCCGGCATCGGGCCGCGGCACGCGCGTCGTCGCGCGCTTTGCGTGGGATTCGCTGTTTGCGGTGCCGGCCGCCGCGCGCCGCGCGTCGCATTCGTGAGGTCGTCATGAGCCTGAACATCCTGCTCGTGGACGATCACGCGATCGTCCGGCAAGGGATCCGCCACCTGCTGATCGACCGCTGCGTCGCGCGCGAAGTGACCGAAGCCGAGACCGGCGCCGACGCGGTGGCCGCCGTCGACCGCCAGACCTTCGACGTGATCCTGCTCGACATCTCGCTGCCGGACACGAACGGCATCGAGCTGCTCAAGCGCATCAAGCGCAAGCTGCCCGCGACGCCGGTGCTGATGTTCTCGATGTACCGCGAGGACCAGTACGCGGTGCGCGCGCTGAAGGCCGGCGCGGCCGGCTACCTGTCGAAGACGGTGAACGCCGCGCAGATGATCGGCGCGATCCAGCAGGTCGCGGCCGGCCGCAAGTACGTGAGCCCGGCGATGGCCGAGGCGCTCGCCGAATACGTATCGTTCGAGAACGAACCGCTGCCGCACGAGAAGCTGTCCGACCGCGAATACCAGACGCTCTGCATGCTCGCGTCGGGCAAGCGCCTGACCGATATCGCGAACACGCTGTCGCTGTCGGTGAAGACGGTCAGCGTGTACCGGTCGCGCCTGCTCGAGAAGATGCGGCTGTCGAACAACGCCGAGCTGACGTTCTACGTGATGAGCAACCGGCTCGTCGACATGGCGCCCGCGTCGGGCGCCTGACGCGCGCGAATCCGCCGGAATCGCGCGCTGCGCCCGCCGGCCGCCGCCCGGCCGCGCGCAAGCGCTTGTTTTACCTGACGATTCCGCGGCGCACCGCTGCGCCGCAGCGGGTCTTCCGAGCCAAATCAGCTAAAATTGCGGGTTTTCACTCACTCGGCGGCGCTGCACTCGCGCGCGCCGGAGACTTCATCCGCAATGTCCCTCTTCCGCAAGAAAAACGTCGATCGCATGATCGCCGGTGCGCATGGCGCCGGGCTCAAGAAAGCGCTCGGCGCAATCGACCTCACCTTCCTCGGCATCGGCGCGATCATCGGCACCGGTATCTTCGTGCTGACCGGCACGGGCGCCGTGCAGGCCGGCCCGGCGCTGATGCTCTCGTTCGTGATCGCCGCGATCGCGTGCGGCCTGGCCGCGCTGTCGTACGCCGAGTTCGCGTCGACGATTCCGGTCGCGGGCTCGATCTATACGTATTCGTACGCGACGCTCGGCGAGCTCGTCGCGTGGATCATCGGCTGGGACCTGATGCTCGAGTACGGCCTCGCGTCGTCGGCCGTGTCGGTCGGCTGGTCGGGCTACCTGCAGTCGCTGCTGCAGGGCTTCGGACTCACGCTGCCGACGGTGCTAACCGCCGCGCCCGGCGCGATTCCGGGCGTCACCACGCTGTTCAACCTGCCCGCGTTCCTCGTGATGCTGGTGATCACGACGCTGCTGTCGATCGGCATCCGCGAGTCGACCCGCATCAACAACATCATGGTGTTCATCAAGGTGTCGGTGGTGCTGCTCGTGATCGCGGTCGGTGTGTTCCACGTCACGCCGGCGAACTGGAAGCCGTTCATGCCGCACGGCTGGAACGGCGTGTTTGGAGCTGCGGCCGTGATGTTCTTCGCGTTCATCGGCTTCGATGCGGTGTCGTCGGCGGCCGAGGAAGTGAAGAATCCGAAGCGCGACCTGCCGATCGGCATCATCGCGTCGCTCGCGGTGTGCGCGGTGCTGTACGTGACGGTCGCGGCAGTTGCGACCGGCATCGTGCCGGCGGCCCAGTACGCGAACGTGTCGCATCCGATCTCGTATGCGCTGCAGATCGCCGGCGAGAAGTGGGTCGCGGGCTTTATCGATCTCGGCGCGGTGCTCGGCATGCTGACCGTGATCCTCGTGATGAGCTACGGCCAGACGCGCATCATCTTCGCGATGTCGCGCGACGGGCTGCTGCCAGCCGCGCTGTCGCGCGTGCATCCGCGCTACGCGACGCCGTTCCTGACGACCTGGCTCGTCGGCCTTTTCTTCGGGCTGATCGCCGCGCTCGTGCCGCTCAACGTGCTCGCCGAGCTGATCAACATCGGCACGCTCGCCGCGTTTTCGATGGTGTCGATCGCCGTGCTGGTGCTGCGCCGCACGCACCCCGAACTGCCGCGCGCGTTCCGTTGCCCGGGCGTGCCGGTGGTACCGATCCTCGCGGTCGGCGCGTGCCTGTTCCTGATGCTGAACCTGCAGCCCGTCACGTGGGCCGCGTTCGGCATCTGGCTCGTGATCGGCCTCGTGATCTATTTCCTGTACTCGCGGCGCCACTCGAAGCTCGCCCACGGTCGGCACGACGCGCACTGACCCGCATTGCCGCGCGCCCATGCCGCGCGGCGATGCGCTGCCGCACCGGGTCATGAGGCCCGTGCGGCTCGCTCCCTCCCCTCGCCGAACCCTCCGCCGCCGGGCATGCCCGGCGCGCCGTACCCGCGCGCCGGAGGCCCGATGCCCGATGCCCGGTGCCCGGCCAGGCCCGGCCCGGTCCGTGTCCGTGTCCGTGCCCGTGCCAAATGCCCGTGCCATGCCCGATGCCCGATCGTCGCGAAGTCTTGCCTGATCGTCCGGATTTGCGCATACGCCCCGCACGCTGCCTGCACGCGTGCGCCGGCCGGTTCATAATCGCGCCATCGAACGATGGTCCGCTCCGGCGGCCCTCCGGCAACAGGAATCCATGATGGAAAGCGTCGATCTCGATGTACTGAAATCCAGCGCGCGCTGGCTCGACGAAGGGCGCCGCGTGCTGCTCGTGACGGTCGTGAAGACGTGGGGCTCGTCGCCGCGCCCCGAGGGCGCGATGCTCGCGGTGCGCGAAGACGGGCTGGTGGTCGGCTCCGTGTCCGGCGGCTGCATCGAGGACGACCTGATCGCCCGCGTGCATGCGAGCGGGATCGCGGCCGAAGCGCGCCCGGAAGCCGTCAAGTACGGCGTGACGGCCGAGGAAGCGCACCGCTTCGGGCTGCCCTGCGGCGGCACGATTCAGCTCGTGCTGGAGCCGCTCACGCGCGACAGCGGGATCGCCGCGCTCTGTGCGGAAGTCGAAGCCGGCCGGCTCGTCACGCGCACGATGACGCTCGCGACCGGCCGCGCGTCGCTGTCGCCCGCGCAGGCGACCGACGGGCTCGCGTTCGACGGCGAACGGCTCGTGACGATCCATGGGCCGCGCTACCGGATGCTCGTGATCGGCGCGGGTCAATTGTCGCGCTATCTGTGCCAGATCGCGGTCGGGCTCGACTACCAGGTGACGGTCTGCGATCCGCGCGAAGAGTACACGGATGCGTGGGACGTGCCGGGCACGCGCGTCGTGCACACGATGCCCGACGACACGGTGCTCGACATGAAGCTCGATGCCCGTTCGGCCGTAATCGCGCTCACGCACGACCCGAAGCTCGACGATCTCGCGCTGATGGAAGCGTTGAAGACACCCGCGTTCTACGTCGGGGCGCTGGGGTCGCGGCGCAACAACGCCGCGCGGCGCGAGCGGCTGCTCGAATTCGACCTGACGGACGCGGAACTGGCCCGGCTGCACGGGCCGGCCGGTATCTACATCGGCAGCCGCACGCCGCCGGAAATCGCGATCTCGATCCTGGCCGAGGTCACGGCCGCGAAGAACAACGTGTCGCTGCCGACGATCCTGCAGGTCGAGGGCGCGAAGGCCGCGCGCGAGATCGCGGCGAACAACGGCGCGACCTGCGGGCTTTGAGGCTTTGAGGCTTTGAGGCTTTGAGGCTTTGAGACTCTGGGGCTCTGAGGCTCTGACGCTCTGAAGCCCTGAGACAGCCCCTCTCCGGCGCACGGCCGCGCCGGATCATCATCACGCGCCGCCGGCGGTTAAGCCGGCGCGCACCGGGCGAAACCTCAGGCGAGGCCCGCCGCGAGCGCCGCGGCGACCGAGCCGGCCACCAGCACCACGCCCACCGTGCGGCGCTTGTTTAGTTCCGTCCACAGCAGCACGCCCGTCAGCGACAACAGGATCAGCGAACCCGCGATCGTGTCCATCAGCAGCACCCAGCCAAGACTCATCCCTACACCGCGATGCAGATTGTTCAAGGTCGTCAGGAACGTGTTGCCGGTGCGCTTCACCGATACGTAGCCGTTGCCGACCCAGTACTCGGCCTGCAGGTTCTGGTGCGGACCGAACAGGCCCATCTGCCAGTGCTCGGGCTGCATCACGCGCTTGTCGCCCCACGCGACCGGCTGCGCCGGCTCCTTGCGCACGCGGCCCGGCCGGCCGTCGAAATGCAATTCCTGCTGCAGCCACTTCGTCATCGCGGCCGGCGACTTCGGCATCGGGTCCGGCAGTGCGATCTGCATCTGCTCGACCTGCGGTTCGCCGGTCGAGATCTTCAGCGGCGGCGCGCGGTGGTTGAGCAGCACGCCGGTCACACCGAACAGCAGCCCGAGCACCGCACCCCATAGCCCGACCCAGCCGTGCACCTTGCGCAGCCATTTGATGAAGGTCGCGCGGCGCGAGCGCTGGCGGCGCGCCGCCCGTTCGGCGTCGCTCAGGGGACGTGCGGCCGGATGCAGCACGGTGATGCCGGCGGGCGGCATGCCCGCCTGCGGCGGGGCGATCGTTTCGGGCGCGTTCACGCGAGAGTATCCATTCGTTCAAAGCAACGGGCGGCGCACGGAAAACATGCGCCGCCCGGGGGCAGCATGAAAATGAGAATGGATATCATTACACAAATGCCGAAGCCGCTCAATCCGCGCGCGCATGGCGGGCGAGCGCGACAATTGGTCGATAGCCGGCGAAGCGTGCGAATTGCAGGGGAATCGCCGTCATTAGAAGAAAGATGGCGACGAAACCATCCCGAAAGTGCGAGACAGTCTTTCGCAAGAAACCGCGCGCTCAGCGGCGCAGCGGCGGCAGCGGGAAGCGCGGCGCGGCGTCGGTCGCTTCGGGCTCGGTACGATCGAGCGCGTAGAGCCACGCGAGCAGGTCCGCGACGGCCTGGTAGAGCTGCGGCGGAATCCGGTCGTCGAGGTCGACCTGCATCAGCAGCGACACCATCTCCGGTGCCGTATGCACGTACAGCCCTGCATCGCGCGCACGCGCGACGATCATCTCGGCGAGCAGGCCGTACCCTTTCGCGACCACGCGCGGCGCGCTGTCGCCGCCTTTCGGATCGTAGACGAGCGCGGCAGCACGCTTGCGGGACGTCATGCTCATCGCGGTGCCTCGTCATCGCCGCCCGGCATGCCACCGGCCGCGCTGCGCGCATATGCGGCGGCGGCCGCCTGCGCGACGAGCGGGTCGAGGCCGTCCGGCTCGTCGCCGACCGCGCGAATCGACAGTCCGCCCAGTGTCAGGCCCGAACCCTCGAACCGTTGCCGCAGCGCGGCCTCGCTGCGCATGAGCCGGTCGGCGCCGGCCGAATTCGCGCGCAGCCGCGCGACGAGCTGCGCGCCGTTCAGCACCAGTTCCGCGTCGACCGTGCCGAGCGACGGCAACGTCAGCGTGAGCCGCGTGCGCCATGCGATCCCGTCACCCGCGTCGTCGGCGCCGCGCGACGCGTGGCTGCCCGGATCGTCGGGCTCGATCGTCCAGTCGAGGCGCGCGCCGGGCCATGCCTCGCCCGTCCAGCGAAACTGGTCGGTCGCGAGCGCATCGAGCTGCTGCCGGACGATCGGCACCGCGGCCGGATGCACGGCCGTCGCTGCCTGCGTCTGCGGATCGGCCGACGCGGCGGCCAGCTCGGCGCGCGCGGGCGTCCAGCGCGTATCGGCGTGCTCGCCGAGCGGATCGGTCAGCGCGGCCATGCTCGACGCCGCGCCTGGCCGGGCCGCCGCCGGTGCGTTTTGCGCGAGCTCGTGCGGCGCCGCGCCACCCGGCGCGGGCGCACCTGGCGACATGGCGGCGCGCGGCGCGGCCGTCGGCAGCGGCAGCCGCGATGCGAGCAATTCGTCGAGCACGTCGGGCGCGTCGTGCTGCGCGGCATCCGCGGCAGGCTGCACCGGCACGGTCGCGAGGCGCGCCTGCGGCTCGCGCATCAGCGCGGCGAGCGGGCGCTGGCCGGCCAGCCACTGCGCGAGATGAGATTCGTAAAAGAGGCCGCTTTCGCTCACCGCCTGTGCGAGCGCCGCGCGCAGCGCCGCGATGGGCGGCAGGCCGGCTGCGTCGCGCACGGCCGACGCCGACGTTGACGTTGACGCTGCAGCGGAAGCAGAACCAGAAGCAGGTGCCGCGGATGCCGCGGAAGACGTCGGTTCGGTTGCCGGCTGCGCTTGCGAGGGCACGGCCGCCGCCGTACCCAGCAACACGGAAGGATCGGCGAGCAGCGGCGTGCGCCCGGCGATCACCGGCGTCGTGACACCGCCTGCGCGCGAGATCGCGTCGAGCACGAGCGCGACATCGGACAGCGCGGTCTGCGCGGACGCCGGCGGCGCGGCCGGCGCGGCACCGGTCGCGGGCGACGACGATGCACCGGTGCCCGGCGTGCCGACCTGCGCGGTCGCGCCGCCGCCGGCCGGCGCCGTCACGGTGCCGGTCAGCAGGCTGTCGAGGCGGCTCGCCAGCAGGGCGGCCGCAACGGAGTCGATACCGGTCATGATCGGAGCCTGCTCATCTCGGCCACATCGTTGCGAAGCCGGGCACGCGGCAGCCGCCGCCCGGCACACGGGCGCTCGCGGCCATCAGCCGCGCGCGCGGTACAGATCGGTCAATACCTGGGTCGAACGGCGCGCCTCGAACAGCGCGGACAGCCGCGCGACGTCGGGGCTCGCGAGATCGCGGATCGCGGCGTCATCGGCGAGGATGCGGCGAATCAGCGCGAGCTTGCGGCCGAGGTCCGATGCGTCGAGCGCAACGCCCGGATCGGCCGCCTTCAGCCCGTCGACGAGACGCAGGAATTCGGCCTGCAACTCCGGCAGCGCGCTCCAGTCGGCACCGCGCGCGGCGCACAGCATGCGCCCCGACACGGCCGCGAGCGCCTCGTAACACGCGAAGTATTCGGCCTTGCGATTCATCGCGTCGCGTCCGCCGCGTGTTGAGCGGCCATCCGCGCGACTTCGGGAGCGATGCCCGTCCACGCTTCCTCGAGCGTGGCGAGCAGTCCGTCGACCTCGACCAGCATCGCATCGCTCGCTTTCGCGTTGGCTTCGAGCAGGCGCCGGCCGATATACGCATACAGGGCGTCGAGGCGCCCGGCGATCTCGCCGCCCGCCTCGCGGTTCAGCGCGGCCTGCAGCCCGCTCTCGACGATCCCGATCGCCTTGCCGATCGCTTCGCCGCGCGCCGGCACGTTGCCCTGCTGCAAATGCATGCGTGCGAGCGCGATGGCCTGCCGCGCGCCCTGGTACAGCATCGCGATCAGCCGGTGCGGGGAGGCGCCCATCACCCCCGTCTCGACGCCGACACGCGCGTACGCACTGGCTCCAGCGTGTCCTGGGGAAAACATGCGCTTCTCCTTGTGATGCGTTGGCTATGCGGAAGCCGCCGCCGTGCTTCGCACGACGCGGCCTTGTTCCGGAGTTATCGGAAGGGAACGAGAAAGCTTTAGGCGCAACGGGTGCCGGCCCGGGCGCCAGGCCGCGCCCGCGGCAGCCGCTCCGTCAGACCGACATCTGCATGATGTCGTTGTAAGCGCTCACCAACTTGTTGCGGACCTGAAGCCCGAACTGGAAGCCGATGTTGGCCTTCTGCATGTCGACCATCACGTCGTTCAGCGACACGTTCGCCGCGCCGACCTCGAACGCCTTCGCCTCGCCGAGCGCGTGCTGCTGGTCGCCGCTGATCTTGTCGAGCGACGCCTTCATCGCGCTCGCGAACGTGCCGGCCGTCGCGGCGCCCGAGCCGGCGAGCGCCGCCGTCGGGCTCGCGACGCCGCCGTTCGCCTGCGCGGCCATCGCCTGCATCTGTTGCAACACCGAACCGATTCCGCTGACGTTGGCAGTCATGCTGTCCCCAGACATAAGAGAAGAGACCCGGATCCACCGGGCGGTTCCGCCGGCGCCGCACCACGCGCACCATGCCGGATCGTGAAAAAGGATAGCAGCGCGGCCCGCGCCAAAGCCGCGAAAGTACGGGGGAAATCCCGCTCTTTTCGGTCGATCGGAGTCGCGCCCGGATCCCGATAATCGCATCGTGTCATTGTCCGTCCGCTCGCCCGAGCGGCTCAGTCGTTCCGCTCCGGAGAAATTCCACGCATGGATTCGCAGGCCAACTCGCTGATCAACCCCGACGCCCGCGCGGCACTCGCCAGCCCGGCGCCAGGTGCCACCGCGGCCGCCGCGTTCCCGGGCGCGGGCGGCGCCGGCGCGGACTTCGGGTTCGGCGGCTTCGCGGAACGCATCCCCGGCATCTCGCGGATGAAGGGCAACCCGAAGCTGCCGTTCGTGATCGCCGTCGCATTCGCGATCGCCGCGATCACCGCGCTCGTGCTGTGGAGCCGCGCGCCCGACTATCGCGTGCTGTACAGCAACCTGTCGGACCGCGACGGCGGCGCGATCATCGCCGCGCTCCAGCAGGCAAACGTTCCCTACAAGTTCGCCGATGCCGGCGGCGCGATCCTCGTGCCGTCGAACCAGGTGCACGAAACGCGGCTGAAGCTCGCCGCGATGGGCCTGCCCAAGGGCGGCTCGGTCGGCTTCGAGCTGATGGACAACCAGAAATTCGGCATCAGCCAGTTCGCCGAGCAGGTGAATTACCAGCGCGCGCTCGAAGGCGAGCTGCAGCGCACGATCGAATCGATCAACGCGGTGCGCGGCGCGCGCGTGCATCTCGCGATCCCGAAGCCGTCCGTGTTCGTGCGCGACAAGGAGGCGCCGAGCGCGTCGGTGTTCGTCGACCTCTACCCGGGCCGCGTGCTCGACGAGGGCCAGGTACAGGCGATCACGCGGATGGTGTCGTCCGGCGTGCCCGACATGCCGGCCAAGAACGTGACGATCGTCGACCAGGACGGCAACCTGCTCACGCAGACCGCGTCGGCATCCGGGCTGGATGCGAGCCAGCTCAAGTACGTGCAGCAGGTCGAGCGCAACACGCAAAAGCGCATCGACGCGATCCTCGCGCCGATCTTCGGCACCGGCAACGCACGCTCGCAGGTCAGCGCGGACGTCGATTTCTCGAAGCTCGAGCAGACCTCCGAAAGCTACGGCCCGAACGGCACGCCGCAGCAGAGCGCGATCCGCAGCCAACAGACCAGCACCGCCACCGAACTCGCGCAGGGCGGCGCGTCGGGCGTGCCGGGCGCGCTGTCGAACACGCCGCCGCAGCCGGCGTCCGCGCCGATCGTCGCCGGCAACGGCCAGAACGGTCCGCAGGCGACACCCGTCAGCGACCGCAAGGACCAGACGACCAATTACGAGCTCGACAAGACGATCCGTCACGTCGAACAGCCGATGGGCAACGTGAAGCGGCTGTCGGTCGCCGTCGTCGTCAACTACCAGCCGATCGCGGACGCGAAGGGCCACGTGACGATGCAGCCGCTGCCGCCCGCGAAGCTCGCGCAGATCGAGCAGCTCGTGAAGGACGCGATGGGCTACGACGAGAAGCGCGGCGACTCGGTCAACGTCGTCAACAGCGCGTTCTCGACCGCCGCCGATCCGTACGCCGACCTGCCGTGGTGGCGCCAGCCGGACATGATCGCGATGGCGAAGGAAGCCGCGAAGTGGCTCGGCATCGCGGCGGCCGCGGCGGCGCTCTATTTCATGTTCGTGCGGCCGGCGATGCGCCGCGCGTTCCCGCCACCCGAGCCGGTCGCGCCGACGCTCGCGGCGCCGGAAGATGCCATCGCGCTCGACGGCCTGCCCGCGCCGGACAAGGCCGACGAGCCCGATCCGCTGCTGCTCGGCTTCGAGAACGAAAAGCACCGCTACGAACGCAACCTCGACTACGCGCGCACGATCGCCCGCCAGGATCCGAAGATCGTCGCAACCGTCGTGAAGAACTGGGTGTCCGATGAACGCTGAAGGCCTGACCAAGAGCGCGCTGCTGCTGATGTCGATCGGCGAGGAAGAGGCCGCTGAAGTATTCAAGTTCCTCGCACCGCGCGAGGTGCAGAAGATCGGCGCCGCGATGGCCGCGCTGAAGAACGTCACGCGCGAGCAGGTCGAGGACGTGCTGCAGGAATTCGCGCGGGAAGCGGAGCAGCACACCGCGCTGTCGCTCGATTCGAGCGATTACATCCGCTCGGTGCTGACCAAGGCGCTCGGCGAGGACAAGGCCGGCGTGCTGATCGACCGGATCCTGCAGGGCAGCGACACGAGCGGCATCGAGGGCCTGAAGTGGATGGACTCGGGCGCGGTCGCCGAACTGATCAAGAACGAGCATCCGCAGATCATCGCGACGATCCTCGTGCACCTCGACCGCGACCAGGCGTCCGAGATCGCATCGTGCTTCACCGAGCGGCTGCGCAACGACGTGCTGCTGCGGATCGCGACGCTCGACGGCATCCAGCCGGCCGCGCTGCGCGAGCTCGACGACGTGCTGACCGGCCTGCTGTCCGGCAGCGACAACCTGAAGCGCAGCCCGATGGGCGGCATCCGCACCGCGGCCGAGATCCTGAACTTCATGACGAGCAATCATGAAGAGGGCGTGCTCGAGAGCGTGCGCCAGTACGACGCCGACCTCGCGCAGAAGATCATCGACCAGATGTTCGTGTTCGAGAACCTGCTCGACCTCGAGGATCGCGCGATCCAGATGGTGCTGAAGGAAGTCGAGTCGGAAACGCTGATCATCGCGCTGAAGGGCGCGCCGCCCGCGCTGCGCCAGAAGTTCCTCGCGAACATGTCGCAACGCGCGGCCGAACTGCTCGCCGAGGATCTCGACGCGCGCGGCCCGGTGCGCGTGTCCGAAGTCGAGACGCAGCAGCGCCGCATCCTGCAGATCGTGCGCAACCTCGCCGAAAGCGGCCAGATCGTGATCGGCGGCAAGGCGGAAGACGCGTATGTCTGATTCCGTGCGCGACCGCGCCGGCACCCTCACCGCGTACCAGCGGTGGGAGATGGCGTCGTTCGATCCGCCCCCGCCTCCGCCGCCGCCCGACGATGCGGCAGCGGCCGCCGCCGCGCTCGCCGAGGAACTGCAGCGCGTGCGCGACGCCGCGCACGCCGAAGGCCACGCGGCCGGCCACGTCGAAGGCCAGGCGCTCGGCTACCAGGCCGGTTTCGACCAGGGCCGCGAGCAGGGTTTCGCGGCCGGCCAGGCCGAAGCACGCGAACAGGCCGCGCGGCTCGCCGCGCTCGCCGCGTCGTTCCGCGAAGCCGTGTCGAGCGCCGAGCACGATCTCGCGTCCGACCTCGCGCAGCTCGCGCTCGACATCGCGCAGCAGGTCGTGCGCCAGCACGTGAAGCACGATCCCGCCGCGCTCGTCGCGGCCGTGCGCGACGTGCTCGCCGCCGAGCCGGCGTTGTCCGGCGCACCGCATCTCGCGGTGAATCCGGCCGACCTGCCCGTCGTCGAAGCGTATCTGCAGGACGATCTCGATACGCTCGGCTGGAACGTGCGCACCGACGCGTCGATCGAGCGCGGCGGCTGCCGCGCGCACGCCGCGACCGGCGAAGTCGACGCGACGCTGCCGACCCGCTGGCAGCGCGTCGCCGCCGCGATCGGCAAGGTGGGCACATGGTGACGCCCACGCTCGAATCGGTGCTGCACGACGGGATGACGCCGCTCGAGCGCGAACTCGCGCTCGCGTCGTTCGGTGCCGAAGCGCCGCATGTCGCCGCGCACGACATACACGACATACACGGCACCCACGCGCAAGCTCATGCGGCCGATGCCGCCGATGCCGCGCCGCGCGCGCCGCACAATCCGCATCTCGCGCACTGGCGCACGCACCTGAACGGCCTCGCGACGCGCAGTCACCACGCGCTGCCGCTGCGCCCGTGCGGGCGTCTCACGCGCGCCGCGGGCCTCGTGCTCGAAGCGATCGGGCTGCGCCTGTCGGTCGGCGCCGAATGCACGATCGAACTGCCGCCCGGCAGCACGCTGCCGCACGCGCAAGCGGAAGTCGTCGGCTTCTCCGGCGATCGCCTGTTCCTGATGCCGACCACCGATGTCGCCGGCGTCTTGCCCGGCGCGCGCGTGTGGCCGCTGGAAGCCGCGCCCGTCGCCGATCCGCTCGCGGGCGCTAAGCGGCTGCCGGTCGGCTGGGAAATGCTCGGGCGCGTCGTCGACGCGTCGGGCCGCCCGCTCGACGGCCTCGGCCCGCTCGGCTCGAAGGTCGACGCACCGCTGTCGGCGCCGTCGATCAACCCGCTCGAGCGCGAGCCGATCCATCACGTGCTCGACGTCGGCGTGCGCGCGATCAACGGGCTGCTCACCGTCGGCCGCGGCCAGCGGATGGGCTTGTTCGCCGGCTCCGGCGTCGGCAAGTCGGTGCTGCTCGGCACGATGGCGCGCTACACCAGCGCGGAAGTGATCGTGATCGGGCTGATCGGCGAACGCGGCCGCGAAGTGAAGGAATTCATCGAACAGATCCTCGGCGAGGACGGCCTCGCGCGCTCGGTCGTCGTCGCGGCGCCGGCCGACGTGTCGCCGCTGCTGCGGATGCAGGGCGCCGCGTATGCGACGTCGCTCGCCGAGTATTTCCGCGACCAGGGCAAGCACGTGCTGCTGCTGATGGATTCGCTGACGCGCTACGCGATGGCGCAACGCGAGATCGCACTCGCGATCGGCGAGCCGCCCGCGACCAAGGGCTATCCGCCGTCGGTGTTCGCGAAGCTGCCCGCGCTCGTCGAGCGCACCGGCAACGGGCCGGAAGGCGGCGGGTCGATCACCGCGTTCTACACGGTGCTGACCGAAGGCGACGACCAGCAGGACCCGATCGCCGACTCGGCCCGCGCGATTCTCGACGGCCACATCGTGCTGTCGCGCGCGCTCGCCGAAGCCGGCCACTATCCGGCGATCGACATCGAGGCGTCGATCAGCCGCGCGATGACCGCGCTGATCGACGAGCCGCACCTCGATCGCGTGCGGCAATTCAAGCAGATGCTGTCGCGCTACCAGCGCAATCGCGACCTGATCGCGGTCGGCGCATACGCGCCCGGCCGCGACGCGCAGCTCGACCGCGCGATCGCGCTCTATCCGCGCATCGAATCGTTCCTGCAGCAGGGCTTTCGCGAATGCGCGCCGTTCGCGTCGAGCCTCGCCGCGCTCGATGCGCTGTTCGACGTATACGGAGGCTGATCCCGATGGCACACGGCTTTCCCCTGCAACTGCTGCTCGACCGCGCGCAGGAAGATCTCGACACCGCCGCGAAGCAGCTCGGCACCGCGCAGCGCGACCGCACCGCGGCCGCCGAGCAGCTCGATGCGCTGCTGCGCTACCGCGACGAATACCACGCGCGCTTCGCGCAGTCCGCGCAGAACGGGATGCCGGCCGGCAACTTGCGCAATTTCCAGGCGTTCATCGATACGCTCGACGCGGCGATCGCCCAGCAGCGCAACGTGCTGGTCGCGGCCGAAGTGCGTATCGACGAAGCCCGCCCGAACTGGCAGCAGAAGAAGCGCACCGTCGGCTCGTACGAAATCCTGCAGGCGCGCGGCGTCGCGCAGGAAACGCAGCGTGCCGCGAAGCGCGAACAACGCGATGCCGACGAACACGCCGCGAAGATCCTGCGCATGCGGGCCGATGCGGCCCGCTCGGCGTAACCGCTCACCGCTTTCGAACGAGAGAACCGTCATGCCTCCCCTGCCCCTGCTCGGCGCGCTGCTCGACACCGCCAGCACCGCACTCAAGGCCGTCCGCGACGCGAGTTCGTCGGCCGCGGCCAAGACCGCCGGCAACGATGCGGCGACCAGCCCGGCCGCCGTGCCGTTCGCGCAGACGCTGAAGCAAAGCGTCGTCACACGCCACGACGCGGCGAACGCCGGCCAGCCCGACGCCACGACGAAACCGGCGGCGTCGACGTCGGCCGCCGGCACCAAACCGTCCGGTAACGACGACGACGACCAGTCGACCGCCGATGTGAATGCGACACCCACCCCCGACGCCGCCGCGCTCGCCGCGGCCGCCGCCGTGCAGGCACAACTGCTGGCGCGCGCGAACGACGCGGCACCGGCCGATGCCGGCAGCGCCGCCACCGCCGCGCAAACGACGGCCGTGTCCGGCCAGCCCGACGCGACGGCTGCGCTGACGAATCAAACCGCGAAGGATGCGGCCGCCGAACCGGCCGTGCCTGCCGCGCCAGCGTCGAGCCGCGATGCGCTGCAGGCCGCGCTGACGAAGCTGACCGGCGGTTCGGGCGCGATCGCGATGCCCGCGACGGGCACCGCTGCGACAGCGGCGGCGCCCACGTCCACGACGTCCACGACGACGGCGTCCGCATCGACCGCCGCCGCACCGCTCACGCCGAAGGTCGCGACCTTCGACCGCACGCTCGCCGACGCGAAAGGCGCGCTCGCGACGCAGCAGACGCCCACGCAAGCGACCCTGCAGGCAAGCGCGACCGGCCAGCCTGCCGCACATGCCCTCGCGGCAGCCGAAGAAACCGCCAGTCCGGCCGCCGATGCCTCGGCCGCTGCCGCCACGGCCGCGGCAGCCGCCCAGGCGAGCGTCGCGACGTCGCCGGCCGCCAGCTCGATCGCCGCGGCCAACCCGCATGTGCTCGCGCCGCACGTCGGCACCGCCGACTGGACGGACGCGCTGAGCCAGAAGGTCGTGTTCCTGTCGAATGCGCACCAGCAGAGCGCCGAGCTGACGCTGAACCCGCCGGACCTCGGTCCGCTGCAGGTCGTGCTGCGCGTCGCGGACAACCACGCGCATGCGCTGTTCGTGTCGCAGCACGCGCAGGTGCGCGACGCGGTGGAAGCCGCGCTGCCGAAGCTGCGCGAAGCGATGGAAGCGGGCGGGCTCGGCCTGGGCAGCGCGACCGTCAGCGACGGCGGCTTCGCATCGCAGCAGCAGAACCCGCAACAGCGCTTCGCCGGCGGGCAGTCGTCGCCGCGCGCACGCGCCGGATCGTCAGCCGTCGATGCACCGGTCGACGCTGCGCAATCCGCAGCGGCCGGCGCGAGCGTGGGCCGCGCGGGCCTCGTGGATACGTTCGCCTGAGCATCGCGTCGGTCGTGTGCCGGTGCGCGCCGCTCAGCGGCCGTGCACCGCCGCGGCCGCCTCCCCGCGCGGCACGCCGCCCTGGCGCGCGGCGACGATGAAGTCCGCCGCCCGTTCGCCGATCATCACCGACGGCGCATTCGTATTCCCGCCGATCAGCGTCGGCATCACCGACGCATCCACCACCCGCAGTCCTTCGACCCCGCGCACGCGCAGTTGCGGATCCACGACCGCGCGCGGATCCGAGCCCATTCGGCAGGTGCCGACCGGGTGATAGATCGTGTCGGCGTGCGCGACGATCGTCGCGCGCAGCTCCGCTTCGCTCTGGCCGGCGCGCGTGTACAGCTCGCGGCCGCCCTGCGACGCGAGCGGTGCCTGCGACAGGATCCGGCGCATCGCCTGCGCCCCGCGCACCAGCAGGTCGAGATCGCGCGTATCGCTGAAGAAGCGCGGATCGATCAACGGCGCATCGCGCGCATCGCCGCTCGCGAGCGCGACCGTGCCGCGGCTGAACGGGCGCAGCGCGCACACGTGCAGCGAATAGCCGAAGCCCCAGTGCATCTTGCGGTTGTGATCGTCGACGAGCGCCGTGCAGAAATGCAGCTGCAGGTCCGGACGCTCGAGCGACGGGTCGCTCTTGATGAAGCCGCCGGCCTCCGCGACGTTGCTCGTCATCATCCCCGTGCGGCTCGAGAAATAGCGCGCGAGCGCCGGCGTCATCTTCGCGATTCCGCGCAGACAGATGCCGACCAGTTCCGACGAATTCACGCGCGTGTTGATGATGAAATCGATGTGGTCGATCAGGTTCGCGCCGACGTCCGGCGCGTCCTGCACGACGGCGATCCCGTGCCGGCGCAGCTGCTCCGCCGGGCCGATCCCCGAGCACATCAGCAGTTGCGGCGAATTGAACGCGCCGGCCGACAGGACCACTTCCGCGCGCGCGGCGAGCGTCTCGATGCGCCCGTCGCGCGACACCACGACGCCCACCGCGCGCTTGCCGTCGAAGCCCACGCGCAGCACCGTCGCATCGGTGATCACGTGCAGGTTCGGGCGGTTGCGGCCGTAGATGTACGCACGCGCGACGCTGCAGCGCGAGCCGTCGCGATGCGTGACCTGGTAGAAGCCCACGCCTTCCTGCGTCGCGCCGTTGAAGTCGTCGTTCAGCGGATAGCCGGCCGCATGCGCGGCCTGGATGAATCGTTCGGAGAACGGATTGCGAAAGCGCAGGTCGGACACCGTCAGCGGGCCGTCCGCGCCGTGCCACGCGTCGGCGCCGCGCTGGTTGCCTTCCGCGCGCCGGAAATACGGCAGCACGTCCTGCCAGCCCCAGCCCGTCGCGCCGAGTTGCGCCCACTCGTCGTAGTCGCCCGGATGGCCGCGCGTGTAGATCATCGCGTTGATCGCGCTCGAGCCACCCATCCCGCGCCCGCGCGGCTGGTAGCCGCGGCGGCCGCCGAGGCCCGGCTGCGGCACCGTCTCGTAACCGTAGTTCGTGCCGAGCTTGAACGGCACCAGCGCCGCGATCCCCACCGGCATGTTGACGAGCAGGTTGCGCTCCGTGTGCGAGCCGGCTTCGATCAGCGCGATCGTCGCGTCGGGGCATGCATCGGCGAGGCGGCTGGCGAGGCTCGACCCGCCCGATCCGCCGCCAACGATGATGTAGTCGTATTGCATGTCACGTCTCCTTCGTGTCATGAACGGCGCCCGGCGCGGCCGGCTCCCGCTTGTAATGTTCGGGCATTGTAGGAATGGCCGTCGCGCGCGCGGCACGCCGATTCAAGAGCGATTCCTCTAAACGCCCGCGTGAACTAAATTTAAGATGTATCGATGAATTCGACGCGATGCGGCGGCCACCCGAAGCCGCGCCGTCGCGAAACTGGGGAGACGACGATGCAGCGCGACGTTCTGCAGGCCGCGTGCCGACCGGGTAGTCCGGACGCACCGCACGCGGCCGGCATTTCATTTCAAACGGCAGCCCGTGCGGTGACGTGCAACGGCGTACGCGTGGCCGGTCGAAATCGAACGACACCCCGCATCGCCGACCGTTTGGACGGCGTGTCGCCTGTGCGGCACGCGCCGGTTGCATGCCTGTCGCCGCGGGTGTCGCGCTGCGTCGCTTCGATGCGTCGGCAAGCGTTCGCCGCGCGCGATCGCGCACCATTCAGCGGTCGCATCGAGCCGTACGCGCACCTCGTTTACCCCCGCCATGAAACGCGAACACCGTCGCGCGGATGCGACGTTTGCCGCACGCCGCGCCCTGTTTTTGACCGTACGTCGCATCCGGCCCCGCGCCGCGCGACGCGTGCCATCCCGATCCGCCCCGCCACGCTCGTCGAGCGGGTACGTGCGGCCTGACTGCTGGCCGACGTGCCACGCCCAACTGGAGGAGACGACATGAAGAACGACCTGCCCGAACTGGCCCCGCAAGCGCTACCGTCCGTCGACGCGCTGACGTCGCTGCTGCACGACCAGCGCGCCGCCTACCTGCGCGCGCCGTATCCGGAGTGGGAGACTCGCGCGCAGCATCTGCGCGCGCTGCGCACGCTGCTGATCGATCACGCGGATGCGCTCGCCGACGCAATCAGCGCCGACTTCGGGCATCGCGCGAAGCAGGAGGTGCTGCTGTCGGAAATCTGGATGGCGAAGGAAGAGATCGACGACGCGCTCAAGCACGGCAAGCGCTGGATGAAACCGCGCCGCAAGCCGATGAACAAGTGGCTGCGGCCGGCGCGCGCGAAGGTGCTGCCGCAGCCGCTCGGCGTGGTCGGCATCGTCGTGCCGTGGAACTATCCGATCCTGCTCGCGGCCGGCCCGCTGATCTGCGCGCTCGCGGCCGGCAACCGCGCGATCATCAAGATGTCCGAACTGACGCCGCGCACGTCGGCGTTGTTCGAACAGCTGATCGGCAAGACCTTCTCGCGCGACCACGTCGCGGTCGTGAACGGCGATGCGGAAGTAGGCGCCGCGTTCAGCGCGCTGCCGTTCGATCACCTGCTGTTCACCGGCTCGACGCACGTCGGCCGCCACGTGATGCGCGCCGCGGCCGACAACCTCACGCCCGTCACGCTCGAGCTCGGCGGCAAGTCGCCGGCGATCGTCGGCCCGAATGCGCGCTTCGATGCGGCCGTCGACGCGATCATCGGCGGCAAGACGCTGAACGCCGGCCAGACCTGCATCGCGCCCGACTACGTGCTGCTGCCGCGCGGGATGGAAGCCGCGTTCATCGAACGCGCGCGCGCGCGCTTCGCGAAGCTGTATCCGGACCTGTCGGCCAACGGCGACTACACGACGATCGTGTCGCCGCGCCATTACGCGCGGCTGCAACAACTGGCGAGCGACGCGCAGGCAGCCGGCGCGCAGCTGCATCCGTTGTCCGATGCGCAGTCCGATCCCGTGTCGCGCCGCTTCGTGCCGTGTGCGGTCACGCACGTGCCGGCTGCATCGCAATTGATGCAGGAGGAAATCTTCGGGCCGCTGCTGCCGCTCGTGCCGTACGAACGGCTCGACGAAGCGATCGCCTACGTGAATGCACGGCCGCGGCCGCTCGCGCTGTACCTGTTCGACGAGGATGCCGGCACGGTCGACCGCGTGATGCGCGAAACGATCTCGGGCGGCGTGACGGTCAATGACGCGCTGCTGCACATCGCGTGCGGCAGCCTGCCGTTCGGCGGCGTCGGTGCGAGCGGGATGGGCGCCTATCACGGCTACGACGGCTTCGTGACGTTCTCGAAGATGAAACCGGTGCTCACGCAGGCGCGCCTGAATACGCGCGGGCTGATCGCGCCGCCTTACGGCAAGCGCTTCGCCGCGGTGATCAAGATGATGTTGAAGTTCTGAGCGAGGCGGGCCGCGTGCAATGCACGGCGGCCCGTCGACGCTGCCGCCACCGCGCGACAACGGCGCCGCGCGCGTCATCGCGCATCATCGCACCTCACACGGGCCAGAGCGGCCCTTCCTGCATCGCGGCGATCTGCTCGCGCAGTTCGAGCACGCGGGCTTCCCAGTAGCGATGCGTGTTGAACCACGGGAACGCGGCCGGAAACGCGGGATCGTCCCAGCGGCGCGCGAGCCACGCCGCATAGTGAATCAAGCGCAGCGTGCGCAGCGCTTCGACCAGATGCAGCTCGCGCGGCTCGAATTCGCAGAAGTCCTCATAACCGGCAAGCAGGTCCGCGAGCGCGCGCGACGCGCCTTCGCGGTCGCCCGGCAGCAGCAGCCACAAGTCCTGAACGGCGGGCGCCATCCGGCTGTCGTCGAAGTCGACGAAGTGCGGTCCCGCATCGGTCCACAGCACGTTGCTCGGGTGGCAGTCGCCGTGCGTGCGCAGCAGGCGGATTTCCCCCGCCCGCTCGAATGCGGCCTCGACGCCTTCGAGCGCGAGCGCGACCGCCGTCTCGTAGGCGGGCCGGACATCGTTGGGCAGGAAATCGTGCGCGAGCAGGTAGTCGCGCGGCTCGTAGCCGAACGTGCGGATGTCGAGCACCGGCCGCGACGCGTACGGCTGCGTCGCACCGACCGCATGAATACGACCGATGAAGCGGCCGAGCCATTCGAGCGTGTCGCTGCGGTCGAGATCGGGCGCGCGGCCGCCGCGCCGCTCGAAGATCGAGAAGCGAAAGCCGTCGAACGCGTGCAGCGTGCGGCCGTCGAACATACGTGCGGGCACCGCCGGAATTTCGCGCGCGGCGAGTTCGGCGACGAACGCGTGTTCTTCGAGGATCGCATCGTCCGACCAGCGCTCGGGCCGATAGAACTTGGCGACGACGGGCGGGCCGTCTTCGATGCCGACCTGGTAGACGCGGTTTTCGTAGCTGTTGAGGGCGAGCAGGCGCCCGTCGGTGCGCAGCCCGGCCGGCATCAGCACGCTGTCGAGCGCGTCGAGCACGCACTCGGGCGTGAGGCCGGCAAACGGCGGGCCGGCGGGAACTGCGGGAGCGGAAGTGACGTCTTTCATGCCCCGCATTGTGCCGTCAGCCGCGCCGAAACACGAGCGCTCGGTGCGCCACGCGGGCTCAGTGGATCGCGGCGCCGGCCGGCAGCACGGATTCGCCGGTGTCGATCAGATCCTCGAGAAAGAACGGCTCGGTGTTGAGTTCCTTCGACTCGCCCGGCACGCCCGCGTACCAGGTCACCATGGCCATGTCGCCCAGAAGGCGCTGGACGATGCCGCGCGCGCCCTTGGGCACCGCGATATGGGTAGTGCAGACAATCGACCCGACATGCATGATGGTTCCCCACTCTGAAACTTGAAACCCGGCCCGCTGGCGAGCCGGCAAATGCACGATCCGCGCGCCCTCGCCGGGGTGTTGCGCGTGATCCCATTGTTCACGGTTTATCGAAGCGCGAAAAGAAGAAGAAGCGGGTGAAGTGCCGCGAATTCGTCGAATGTCTCCAATCAACCACTGCGCCGCGCGTGCGCTTGCACGGGCGGATACCCCCATCATACCCTGTCGAATGTGACTGTCCGCCGAATCCGGCCAGCCATGCGATACGTACGAGAATTGCGCAATGCGCGGGTCGTCTGGCCTTTGTCCCGGCAGTCAGGAGAATTCGCGTGAAAGCACCCAACGGCACCACGCCCGCGGCCGCGCGCGGCGCCGCGTGACGACGTCGCGGCGCGCGGCGGCGTCCTGCCGCCGACAGTTGCGCTCGACAGCAGCCTTGCGGTACCTTTGACGCTCATCCGCGTTCAAGCGCATTCCGACACGATGCATCCGCTCACGTCCGCTCTCGCAAAATCCCGGCCGCAGTTCGACTCGCGGCCGCGGGCGTGCGCGCATCCGTCGGTCCTCCCTCCTCCTGTCGCACCGCCGGTCGTCCGCGCCGCGCCGCCCCCGCCGGCGGCACGCGTCGGCTGATCAGCCGGCTTCGCTTTCCGTTTTCCATTCGCTCGTGTGCGGCCGTGTTCGCGGCCGTTCGTGCGTGCTCACGCACGGCGCGTTACCGCGCCCGCGACATGGAACGTTTCGATCCGTTCGACAGGTGGATTCACATGGTTTCGTTCAAACGCGCGCTCGCCGCGCATGGCATCACGTCGCTCTTCGTCCTGCTGTGGAGCAGCGGCGCGATCTTCGCTGAACTCGGTCTGCGTCACGCGTCCGCGTTCGTCTTTCTCACCGCACGCTTCGCACTCGCATCCGTCGTGCTGCTCGCGTTCGCCGCGCTGCGCGGCCGCTGGCTGCCGCCACGCGGCGAGCGGCGCATGGCCGCGCTGATCGGGCTGCTGATGATGGGCGGCTACTCGATCTTCTACCTGCTCGCGCTCGACCGTGGCATCGCGCCGGGCGTGCTCGCGACGATCCTCGGCGTGCAGCCGATCCTCACGCTCGCGATCGTCGAGCGGCGCTGGCAGCCAATGCGCGTCGCGGGCCTCGGGCTGTCGCTGGCCGGCCTCGCGCTGGTCGTGTGCCGCGGCGTGGGCGGTGCCGGCTTGCCGATCATGGGTGTCGCCTGCGCGCTCACGGCGCTCGTCGCGCTGACGGTCGGCTCGCTGCTGCAAAAGCGCGTGCGCTCGTCCCCGGCCGATGTGCTGCCGCTGCAGAACGCGATCGGCCTCGCGTTGTGCGTCGCGATCCTGCCGTTCCGGCCGATCTCGCTCGATGCGAGCTGGGCGTTCGTCGTGCCGCTGCTGTGGCTCGGCATCGTGATCTCCGTGATCGCGCAGTTGCTGTTCTACCGATTGATGCAGCGCGGCGATCTCGTCAACGTGACGAGCCTGTTCTATCTTGTGCCCGTCGTCACCACGCTGATGGACGCCGTCTGGCTCGGCAACCGGCCCGAACCGCTCGCGCTCGCCGGCATGGCGGCGATCGTCGCGGGGCTCGCGCTCGTGTTCCGCGCGCCGGCCCTGCGCGCACGACCCAATCGCGCATAAGGGGACGGGCCGCCGCATCCACGGGCGCGGCGGCCCATATCGAACACGTACGACGATTCCGCGCGAAACGAAAGGAACGGGAAAGATTTGCGCAAGGCATTCGTCTTGTTCGCGTGAAAAAACGCGGGATTCGCCCGGTTATCCGCATACTTTTAATGGTTCGGATAGCGAAAAACGCCGTGAGCTTGCCTATACTCGAATTGCCCGCCCGCCCGCAATCGGGTCGGCAACAAACGAGAAATACCCGGCATGGGGCTGGAGAATGCGCATGCGCCGTCTCCGGCCGACTACGGAGACACGCATGACGACCTACTTCACGATCGGCGACTTCATCCTGTTGATCCCGATGGCGCTGGCCGGCGCGCTATTCCTCGGCGCGGTGCCGTGCGCCACCGAATTCCGCCACAACCTGCTGCGCGTGCTCGGCGTGATCCTCGGCGTCGGCGTCGCGGTATTGCTCGTCGAAGGCCTGCCTGCGCTGCTCTAGCCGCGCGTGTTGCGCGCGCCGGTCACATCGCTGCACCGCAGCGACGTGACGACGTGCGTGCGCCCTCGCCGATACGGCATACGATGGTTCGCATCCCGTATCGACTGCCCGCACCGCCGGTGCTGCCGATCAGATCGCCTGATCGGTGGACGGCTTTTCCCACAGATTGACGCCGCCTTCGGTCGCGTAGCGATCGATCTCAGCGAGTTCGTCCGCCGAGAATTCGAGGTTCTTCAGCGCGCCGACGTTTTCACGCACCTGCTCGGCACGGCTCGCGCCGATCAGCGCGGACGTCACGCGCCCGTTGCGCAGCACCCACGCGAGCGCCATTTGCGCGAGGCTCTGCCCGCGCCGCTCGGCGATGCCGTTGAGCTTGCGCACGTGCTCGAGGTTGTCCGCACTCAGGTGATCCTGCTTCAGCGAACCGCCGCCCGGCTTGTTCACGCGCGCATCGGCCGGCACGCCGTTCAGGTATTTCGACGTCAGCAGGCCCTGTGCGAGCGGCGTGAACGCGATGCTGCCCGTGCCGATCTCGTCGAGCGTGCCGAGCAGATCTTCCTCGATCCAGCGGTTCAGCATGTTGTACGACGGCTGATGGATCAGCAGCGGCACCTTGTATTGCGCGAGCAGTTCGGCCATCTCGCGCGTCTTCGCGGCCGAGTACGACGAGATGCCGATGTACAGCGCCTTGCCCTGCTGCACCGCCGACGCAAGCGCACCGGCAGTTTCCTCGAGCGGCGTGTGTGCGTCGAAGCGGTGCGAATAGAAGATGTCGACGTAGTCGAGTCCCATCCGCTGCAGGCTCTGGTCGAGGCTCGCAAGCACGTACTTGCGCGACCCGCCACCGCTGCCGTACGGCCCCGGCCACATGTCCCAGCCGGCCTTCGTCGAGATCAGCAGCTCGTCGCGGTACGGCCGGAAATCTTCCTTCAGCAGCCGGCCGAAGTTGGTTTCGGCGCTGCCGTACGGCGGCCCGTAGTTGTTCGCGAGATCGAAGTGATTGATGCCCAGGTCGAACGCGGTACGCAGGATGTCGCGCTGCGTCGCGATCGGCGTCGAGTCGCCGAAGTTGTGCCACAGGCCAAGCGACAGGGCGGGCAGTTTGAGCCCGGATTTGCCGCAGGTGCGATATTGCATGTCGGCATAACGTTCGGAAGCTGCTTCGTAGGCCATGGATCGGTTCCGTCAGGAAGTCGGGGAAGGGACGCGCGCCGCACGCGAACAGTGCGCGCGAGCGGCGCAGGAAACACACGACGGCTATGGTAACGAACACCGCGCAAGCGCGCACGGCCATGGACTCGGCCGCGCGGGTCGCCTACACTGCGGCGTCTCGAATCACCGTTACAGCGAGGTTGGTATGTCCCGGGTCATCTCGGTTGCACTGCTCGTCGGCGGCATCGTGCTGCTGTACTTCGGCGGCCAGTCGTTCCATTCGATCAATGACAACGTGTCGCGCTTCTTCACCGGCTCGCCCGCTACCAAGACGATCCTCTTGATCGCCGGCGGCGCCGTCGCGATGCTGATCGGCCTGATCGGCCTCTCGATGCCGGCCCGCAAGCGCTGAGCGCGCAGCGACGCGACACGCGGCGACCCGTATCGTGCGATCGGGCCGCACCAAACGCAACGGGCGGCCCTGGCCGCCCGTTGCTTCATCCTTCATCCGCCCGCGCGACCGCGATGCCGCATCGAACGACCGATGCGGCTGCGTCGCCGCCCGAACCGCTGCTAGAACTGCACTTCCGGCTTCGTGGCCGAGCGCGTGCCCGGCAGCGGCCGGTTGCTCACGCCGTGATACGTGTAGACGAGCGAGAACTTCACGTCGTCGGAACGGTTCTGCCCCGCCGAATGCAGCGTGTTGCAGTGGAAGAACACGACGTCGCCCGTCTGCAGCGGCGGGCAGGTTGCCGCGTCGATCATCTTGCGGTTCTCCGGCAGGTCGCTGCGGAAGAATTTCGCGTCGTCGAACGCTTCCGGCCCGAATTCGGCCGTGTGCGAACCCGGCACCAGCCACAGCGCGCCGTTTTCGTTCGTTTCCGGGCCGAGCGCGAGCCACACCGACACCATGTCCGCGCGCTCGAACGACCAGTAGCGGAAGTCGCGATGCCAGCCCGTCAGGCTGCCGTACGCGGGGTGCTTCGTCATCATGCAGTTGTGATGCACGCGCGACAGCACCGGCTGCTCGCCGAAATACTCACGCAGCCACGCGCCGATTTCGGGCGCGATCGCGCGCGAGGCGAATGCCGGATCGCGTGCGTAGGCGTCCAGCAGCCGCCGCACCGTATGCCCGCCCGGCGCGTGCTTCGACTCGGGTGCGCCCGGGTAGCGCAGGTCCGCCTCGAACTCGATCGGTGCCGCCGCTTCCTGCAGCTGGCGCTCCGCGATGCGCTTGAGTTCCGCGCATTGCGCTTCGCTCACGAGGCCGCGCGCGACGACGAAGCCGCGTTCGCGCAATTCCGCGACTTGCGCGCGGATCGATTCCGACTGCAATGGAGACGACATGGGATGCCAGACGTTTATTGTGTGAATGTGACGATTGTAAATCGGCGCCGGATGCCGCGAACAGCACCATTGTCGTGCGCAGGGCCATGCCAATCCGCAATTTGATCCGGCGCAAGGGAACTGTGCGGCGCGGCGCGAGCCTCAGCGACAGGCGGTATGCGGCAATTCGCTTGCGGCACGAGGGTTTATCGCGACTTTTGCGCGTCACGAATCCCTTGTAGCCTGTCGCGGCCTGTCAATTCTGGCGGGCGCGGCGCGCAACGAGTTTCGGTAAGATCCGTTGCGCAATCCGAGGCCGTTCATACCAGTGCGCTCTTCAAGGGCGCCATTCATACAAGCGAAGCATCGTTCACATGCCATTCCGTCTGACTTCCCGTCTCAGCCGCGCTGCGAAGCGCGTCGTGCCGTCCGCTCCCGCCCGCTCGCTGCGCCATCACCGCGCACGCACGCGCGCGCTCGCCGAGCACACGCACGCGCATAGCCGGCTGGACGGTATCCGCGCGTGGTTCCACGCGTTTTTCTCGATGATGAGCGCGCAGGCGGCCGCACGCCGCGTCGGCCTGCGCTCGCTGCTGCAGAAGCCGTCGTCGCTGCGCGCACTCGCGCTGCGCCGCACGCTCGGGCCGCAGCGCCGTGTCAATCGCCCGCGCCGCCTCGCGGCGAGCAACGGGTGGTTCGGGTTCAGCGCACGCTGAGGCCGAACCGGCGAGTCGTGCGCGCGCCGCGCACACCGCGAGCGGCGTCATTCCGCGCGCCGCGCGATACGCATAAAAAAACCCCGGCATGCCGGGGTTTTTCGTTTCTGGCGGACGACGCTTACGCGACGCGTGCCGTCGGCTCCACGCCTGCCGCTTCGGCCAGCACGAGTGCCTTGTCGGTCGCTTCCCACGAGAATTCCGGCTCTTCGCGGCCGAAGTGGCCGTAAGCGGCCGTCTTCTCGTAGATCGGGCGCAGCAGGTCGAGCATCTTGATGATGCCCTTCGGACGCAGGTCGAAATGCTCGCGCACGAGCTTCGTGATCACCGCATCCGACACGCGGCCCGTGCCGAACGTGTTGACCATCACCGAGGTCGGCTCGGCAACGCCGATCGCGTACGACACCTGGATCAGCGCGCGCGATGCGAGGCCCGCGGCGACGATGTTCTTCGCGACGTAGCGGCCGGCATACGCTGCCGAACGGTCGACCTTCGACGGATCCTTGCCCGAGAACGCGCCGCCGCCGTGCGGTGCGGCACCGCCGTACGTATCGACGATGATCTTGCGGCCCGTCAGGCCGCAGTCGCCCTGCGGACCGCCGATCACGAACCGGCCGGTCGGGTTCACCAGGAACTTGATGTCGCCCTTGATCAGGTCGGCCGGCAGCGTCGGCTTGATGATTTCCTCGATCACGGCTTCGCGCAGCGCCGGCAGTTCGATGTCCGGTGCATGCTGCGTGGACAACACGACGGTGTCGATCGAATCGGGCTTGCCGTCGACGTAGCGGACCGTGACCTGCGACTTCGCGTCCGGGCGCAGCCATTGCAGACGGCCGTCGCGGCGCAGGCTGGCCTGGCGCTCGACGAGACGGTGCGACAGGTAGATCGGCAGCGGCATCAGTTCCGGCGTTTCGTCGCACGCATAGCCGAACATCAGGCCCTGGTCGCCCGCGCCTTGATCGAGGTTGTCGTCGTGTGCACGATCGACGCCCTGCGCGATGTCCGGCGACTGCTTGTCGTACGCGACGAGCACCGCGCAACCCTTATAGTCGATGCCGTAGTCGGTGTTGTCGTAGCCGATGCGCTTGATGGTGTCGCGCGCGATCTGGATGTAGTCGATGTTGGCCGTCGTGGTGATTTCACCGGCCAGCACGACGAGACCCGTGTTGCACAGCGTTTCGGCCGCAACGCGCGAATATTTGTCCTGCTCGAGGATGGCGTCGAGAATCGCGTCCGAGATCTGGTCCGCGACTTTGTCCGGATGGCCTTCAGAGACGGATTCGGACGTGAAGAAATAATCGTTTGCCACTTTTTCAGGCTCCTGTGTGGTTACGGTTGGTTTCACGTAGCCAGCTTCGTTGGGCCTGAAGCGGCGACGCTTTAGCGGATTACCAGGACCGGGCAGCGCGCTTCGCGCCGGCCGGCTTCGCCCCGCAAGTTGTCAGTTAACTCGGCGAAGCCCGTATTATAGCGGCTTTCGTGAATTGTCACAGAGCCCCGCCCGTGCTGCATCGTCCGCTGTTCCACCACCCTGTTCGCAACGTGCCGGCCAGCCGGCCTTACGGAGATTCCGCATGCTAGGCCGCCTCGGCACGCACCTCGCCATCGGCTTGCTGAAGCTGCTCGCCCTCCTGCCGTACGGTCTGACCGCGCGGTTCGGCGATGGCCTCGGCTGGCTGCTGTATCAGATTCCCAGCCGGCGAAAGCGCATCGTACATATCAATCTGAAACTCTGCTTCCCGGACTGGAGCGACGAACGGCGCGAGGAAGTGGCGGGCCGGCATTTCCGCCACGCGATCCGCAGCTACGTGGAGCGCAGCGTCCAGTGGTTCGGCTCCGAGCGCAAGCTCGCGAAGCTGATCCAGGTCGACAGCGCGGTCGATCTCACCGATCCCGATCTGCCCCCGACGCTGTTCCTCGGCCTGCATTTCGTCGGCATCGAAGCCGGCTCGATCTGGTTGAACCGTTCGCTGCAGCGCCGCTGCGGGTCGCTGTACCAGCCGTTCTCGAATGCGGTGCTCGAGGAAGAAGCGAAGAAGGCGCGCGGGCGCTTCGATGCCGAGATGGTCGGCCGCGCGGACAGCGCGCGCGTCGTGCTGCGCTGGCTGCGAGACCGCAAGCCGGTGATGCTCGGTGCGGACATGGACTATGGTCTGCGCAATTCGACGTTCGTGCCCTTCTTCGGCGTGCCCGCGTGCACGCTGACGGCCGTCGGCCGGCTCGCGAAGACGGGCCGTGCGCAGCTCGTGCCGTTCATCGGCGAAGTGCTGCCGAACTACAAGGGTTACCGGCTGAAGGTGTTCAAGCCGTGGGACAACTACCCGACCGGCGACGACGATCTCGACGCGCGGCGGATGAACGAATTCCTCGAGGAACAGATTCCGCTGATCCCCGAGCAGTATTACTGGGTGCACAAGCGCTTCAAGACGCGCCCGCCCGGCGAGCCGAGCCTCTACTGAGCAGAACCCGCGGGCGCGTAGTCACGGGCGCGTCGTCAGCGTCGTCAGATACGCGCCTGCACCCTCGCCACCTTCGGCGCGCCTTTCGCGCGCGCCTGCCAGAGATCGTAGGCCGACTGCTGCGCGAGCCACAGATCTGCCTTCCCGCCGTTTTCCTCACCGAGCCACGCTTCGAGACGCAGCGCCATTTCCGGCGAGATGCCGGCATGGCCGTGCAGGATGCGCGACAGCGCCGCACGTGTGACGCCGAGCTGCGCGGCGGCTTCGGTGACGGTCAGGCCGAGCGCCGGCAAGATGTCGTCGCGCAGCGCCTCGCCCGGATGGGGCGGATTGAAGATGCGAGTCATGGCGTTGAATGACCTCAGTGATAGTCTTGATAGTTGACCAGGACGACATCCGGGCCCTCGAACCTGAACGTCAGGCGCCAGTTGACGCTCACGCTCACCGAGTAGTAGCCCTCCATCTCGCCGGCCAGGCCATGCATGCGCCAGCCCGGTACGTTCATGTCGAACGGCTGGCTCGCGATGTCGAGGCGAGCCAGCTGGCGCCGCAACCTCGGCGCATGATCCGGCCGGATGCCCGCCCTGCTCCCGTTCGTGAAAAACGCTTCCAGCCCCTTGTGCTGCCACGACTTGATCATGGGCCTCCCACACTCGAGTGCGATTCGATGGCATGGCCCACGCAGCGTATAGCCACACTATACGAATCACCTGATTGATTTGTCAATTTGACCTGTACGAAAACGCGCGCGGGGCGAGTCCCGTGCGCCGGGAACACCGGCACGCGTGTCGCCGGATTCAACTTTCCCGACCACGCTCGCCACATCGCACTACCTCAATCTGCCGACTCGCTGCCCACGCGACCAGTCAGCCGATCGGCCGGCATCGCCGCGCTCCGCCGCCCGAACGACGCCCGGCACCCCTCCGCGCAGGACGCCCCTGTCGGCTGCATGTATCATTTGCGGTTGAGATCAGCACGACGAACGACGCCGCCCGGGATGGCGGCACACCGCGTCCGCCGTGCCGACCACCTTGTTCGCCATGGAATTCCGGACCCAGTGAAACTCTCGTTCACCAAGATGCACGGCGCGGGCAACGACTTCGTCGTGCTCGACGGCTATTCGCGCGCGTTGCCGCCGCTTACCGACGCGCAGGTGCGCGCGCTCGCCAACCGACACTTCGGCATCGGCGCCGACCAGCTGCTGCTCGTCGAGAAGCCGACCGTCGACGGCGCGGATTTCAAGTACCGGATCTTCAATTGCGACGGCGGCGAGGTCGAACACTGCGGCAACGGCGCGCGCTGCTTCGTGAAGTTCGTCAGCGACCGCGGCCTGACCGACAAGCGCAGCGTGCGCGTGCAGGTGATGAAGGGCCTGATCACGCTGACGATGCAGGACAACGGCGAAGTCATCGTCGACATGGGTGCGCCCGTGTTCGCGCCGGAGCAGGTGCCCTTCGACACGGCCGGTCCAGGCGCCGCGGGGCTCGACGGCCGCACGGAAGGCAACGACACGCTGTGGCCGCTCGACGTCGGCGGCGCGACGCGCTGGATCTCGACGGTATCGATGGGCAACCCGCACGCGGTGCAGGTCGTCGACGACGTCGAAGCGTATCCGGTGCTCGACGAAGGCCCGTTGATCGAGCGCCACGCCCGCTTCCCGCAGCGCGTGAACGCCGGCTTCATGCAGATCGTGTCGCGCAACGAAGTGAAGCTGCGCGTGTACGAACGCGGCGCGGGCGAGACGCTCGCGTGCGGCACCGGCGCGTGCGCGGCGGTCGCGGCCGGCATCCGGCGCGGCCTGCTCGATTCGCCGGTGACCGTGCACACGCACGGCGGCACGCTGACGATCGGCTGGGGCGGCGCGCGCGACGAAACCGCCGCACTGATGATGGCCGGGCCCGCCGCGACCGTGTTCGAAGGCGAGATCGACCTGAACGTCTGACCCTTCAACGTCCTGTTAACTGAACGCTCCAGCCACATGAACGATCGCGAAGTCGCCGACTACCTGCTCGCCAATCCCGAATTCTTCGCGCAACACGCGGAACTGCTCGCGACGATCCGTCTCGCGAATCCGCACGGCAAGGCCGCGATCTCGCTGCAGGAGCGGCAGATGGAGATGCTGCGCGACAAGAACAAGCATCTCGAGCGCCGCCTCGCCGAACTCGTGCGCTACGGCCACGAGAACGACAGCCTGTCCGCGAAGTTCAGCCGCTGGACCGCACGCGTGATCGCCGAGCGCGACCCGTACGCGCTGCCGCGCACGATCGCCGACGGCATCGCCGACGTGTTCGACGTGCCGCAAACGGCGCTGCGCGTGTGGGACGTCGCCGACACCTATTCGCAGGCCGATTTCGCGCGCCAGGTGGGCGAGGAAGTGCGGCTGTTCACGAACGGTCTGTCGACGCCGTACTGCGGCGCGAACACCGGTTTCGAAGCCGCGCAGTGGCTGGCACCCGCGGTGGCAGCGCCGGCCGCGAGCGCGGCGGAAGGCGCCGAAGCCGCACCGGCCGGCGACGGCTCGGCCACCTCGGTCGCGCTGCTCGCGCTGCGCGCGCCGCTCGCCGGCAACGATGCGCCGGCGTTCGGCCTGCTCGTGCTCGGCTCGCCCGACCCGCGCCGCTTCCACGACGGTATGGCGACCGACTTCCTCGCGCAGATCGCGACGCTCGCGAGCGCCGCGCTCACGCGCCTGCTGCCGCACTGATATCGCAGCCGCGATGACCGACGATCCGATCGCCGCCTACCTGTCGAGCCTGAAGCACATCAGGCAGCTATCGGAGCACACGCTGCGCGCGTACACGCACGAACTCGACGAACTGAAGAAGCTCGCCTCCGGCCGGCCGCTGGAAGCGCTGACGGCCGCCGACATGCGCGGCGCCGTCGCGCGTGCGCATGCGGGCGGACTGTCCGCGCGCTCGATTTCGCACCGGCTGTCCGCGTGGCGCGCGTTCTACCGCTGGCTCTCGCAGCGCATCGAGATGCCCGCGAACCCGGTCGCCGCGGTGCGCGCGCCGAAGCGCCCGAAAACCCTGCCGAAGGCGCTGTCGGTCGACGACGCATCGGCGCTGATGGACGCCCCGCTCGCCGGCACGACCGAAGGCATCCGCGATCACGCGATCCTCGAGCTGTTCTATTCGTCGGGGCTGCGCCTCGCCGAACTGGTCGGGCTCGACGTCATGTATACGCAAGCAGACGGCTACCGCTCGGCCGGCTGGCTCGACCTCGCCGAAGCCGAAGTCACCGTGCGCGGCAAGGGCAACAAGGAACGCAAGGTGCCGGTCGGCCGCAAGGCGATCGATGCGCTGAACGCATGGCTCGCGGTGCGCGGCGAATTCGTCAAGCACGATCCGCAACCGCTGTTCCTGTCCGTGCGCGGCAACCGGATGGCGCCGGGCGTCGTGCGCGACCGCGTGAAGCGCGCGGCGCTTGCCGCGGGCATCCCGGCCAACGTCCACCCGCACGTGCTGCGCCATTCGTTCGCGACGCACGTGCTGCAGTCGAGCGGCGACCTGCGCGCGGTGCAGGAGCTGCTGGGCCACGCGAGCGTCGCCGCGACGCAGGTCTACACGTCGCTCGACTTCCAGCATCTCGCGAAGATTTACGACAGCGCGCATCCGCGCGCGAAGAAGCGCGACTGACGCGCATCCCGCACGACCCGCCGCGCGGCGACCGGCCTGCGCCGGCGCCGCCGGCCACTCATTCCGAATCGATCATGCAAACCGTCACACTCAAACCGTCCAAGGAAAAATCGCTGCTGCGCCGGCATCCGTGGGTCTATGCCAATGCAATCGACCGCGTCGACGGCAAGCCCGCGCCCGGCGCGACCGTGATCGTGCGCGCGCACGACGGCCGCTTCCTCGCGCGCGGCGCGTACAGCCCGCAGTCGCAGATCCGCGTGCGCGCGTGGAGCTTCGACGAGAACGAGCCGATCGATCACGCGTTCTTCAAGCGCCGCGTGCAGCGCGCGGTCGCGCACCGCACGACGATGGTATCGGGCACCGGTGCGGTGCGGCTCGTGTTCGGCGAAGCGGACGGCCTGCCCGGGCTGATCGTCGATTACTACATCGCGGACACGGCCGAACCCGGCGCCGCGCCGCGCGGCCAGCTCGTGTGCCAGTTCATGGCGGCGGGCGTCGAAGCGTGGAAGGACGCGATCGTCGCGGCCCTGACCGGCGCGACCGGCTGCCCGAACGTGTACGAACGCTCGGACGTGTCGATCCGCGACAAGGAAGGGCTCGAGCAGACGACCGGCGTGCTCGCCGGCGACGCGCCGCCCGCGACGCTGATCGCGAACGAAAACGGCGTGCGCTATCACGTCGACGTGCCGAACGGCCACAAGACGGGCTTCTACGTCGACCAGCGCGACAACCGCGCGCTCGTCGCGCAGTACGCGGCCGATCGCGACGTGCTCAACTGCTTCTGCTACACGGGCGGCTTCTCGCTCGCGGCGCTCAAGGGCGGCGCGAAACGCGTCGTGTCGATCGACTCGTCGGGCGATGCACTCGCGCTCGCGCAGCAGAACGTCGTGGCGAACGGCTTCGACGCCGAACGCGCGACCTGGCTCGACGCGGACGCGTTCAAGACGCTGCGCCGCCTCGTCGACGAAGGCGAGCGTTTCGACCTGATCGTGCTCGATCCGCCGAAGTTCGCGCCGACCCGCGACAGCGTCGACCGCGCATCGCGCGCGTACAAGGACATCAACCTGAGCGGCTTCAAGCTGCTGCGTCCGGGCGGCCTGCTGTTCACGTACTCGTGCTCGGGCGCGATCGACATGGACCTGTTCCAGAAGATCGTCGCGGGTGCGGCCGCCGACGCGAAGGTCGATGCGCGGATCCTGAAGCGGCTCGGCGCAGGCGTCGATCACCCGCTGCTCGCCGCGTTCCCGGAAGGCGAATATCTGAAGGGCCTGCTGTTGCAAATCGTGTGATCGCCCCGATCTAGGCGCACACCCGCGTCCGCCGGCCTGCAGGCCCTTCAGCGCCTGGCGGACCAGCGCTCGCCCCTGTCGTCCGGACGACGGGCGAGGGCTTGACAGGTATGTTTCAATGGATGGTTGTGCGCCCCGGCTCGCGAGCCGATGGCGCGACGCACACATCCTGGTTTTGACCCCGATTCACGAACCACAGGCGACCGACATGGCCACTCCCGTCACCATCCTCACCGGCTTCCTCGGCAGCGGCAAGACGACGCTGCTCAAGCGGATCCTGAACGAACAGCACGGCATGAAGATCGCCGTGATCGAGAACGAATTCGGCGAAGAGAACATCGACAACGAGATCCTCGTGCAGGACTCGAACGAGCAGATCATCCAGATGAGCAACGGCTGCATCTGCTGCACGATCCGCGGCGATCTCGCCCGCGCGCTCGGCGATCTGGCCGCGAAGAAGCGCGAAGGCAAGCTCGACTTCGACCGCATCGTGATCGAGACGACCGGCCTCGCGAACCCCGGCCCCGTCGCGCAGACCTTCTTCATCGACAGCGAGATCGCCGACGACTTCCTGCTCGACGCGGTCATCACGCTGGTCGACGCGAAGCACGCGAACGCGCAGCTCGACGAACACGAAGTGGTGCAGCGCCAGGTCGGCTTCGCCGATCGCCTGTTCATCACGAAGTCGGACCTCGTCGACGACCAGGCCGTCGCGGCGCTCAGGCACCGCCTGATGCACATGAACCCGAAGGCGACGATCAAGATCGTCAATTTCGGCGAAGCCGACATCAAGGAAATCTTCGACCTGCGCGGCTTCAACCTGAACGCGAAGCTCGAGATCGACCCGGACTTCCTCGCCGAGGACGACCACGCGCATCAGCACCACGATCACGACCATGACCATGACCACGATCATGCGGATTGCGACCACGATCACGGTCAGTGCGCGCACGATCACGACCACGGCCATCACCACCACGCGCACCACGACGACAAGATCAAGTCGTTCGTGTACCGCAACGATCGCCCGTTCGATCCGAACAAGCTCGAAGACTTCCTCGGCGGCATTCTGCAGATCTATGGGGAACGGATGTTGCGCTACAAGGGCGTGCTGTACATGAAGGGCGTCGATCGCAAGGTCGTATTCCAGGGCGTGCACCAGATGATGGGCAGTGACCTTGCGGCGAAGTGGCTGCCGGTAGAAAAGAAGACCAACAAGATGGTATTCATCGGCGTCGACCTGCCGCAGGACCTGATCACCGACGGCCTCGACGCCTGCCTCGCCTGAGCGTCAGGGCGGCGGTGCGCGCCGTGAGCGCGGCCGCCTTCACGGGCGGCCGCCGTGCTTGCGAGGCGCCTTTTGCGGTCAGGGTTTCGTCGTCATCGCTTTTTCGCGATTTGCGCGTTATATTTTCAAGATATTGGCGCAGCCGACGGGGATCGACCCGATACGGCGCCCGCTTGCGATTCAGTTACAATACGTGCCCGCTGGAGTACGGCAATAACAGGCCCGGTTCTTGCAGAACCATTACCCGGGCATCGCAACCGCGCCGGATCGCCCATCCGCCACCCGGCCGCGGCCGATGCGATCTGCCGCGCAGCACCGGTTCGCCGCGCGCGCAAATCCGCGCCAGGCCTATCCTGGTATTTGAGAACCGGTTTTCCAGAGGCTTTCGGCCCCGCCGCGGCAAAACGCAAATGATTGCAAGCGCCGTTGCGGGTAATCCCAAAGTGCAGGCACTATCTCCTGATTTGCCGCACATTGAAGAAGCAAGCAGATGACGAAGAAACTCTTGACCGAAGCCGAAATCCTGAAGATGAGCGACAAGGATTACATGAATGAGGATCAGCTCGCCTTCTTCAAAAATCGGCTCGAACAGTTGCAGGCGGACATCCTCAAGAATGCAGGTCAGACGACCGAGAACCTGCGCGAGACGGTGATCGTCCCCGATCCCGCCGACCGCGCGACGATCGAGGAAGAGCACGCGCTCGAGCTGCGTACGCGCGATCGCGAACGCAAGCTCCTCAAGAAGGTTCAGCAGTCGCTGGCCCGCATCGATTCCGGCGATTACGGCTGGTGCGAGGAAACCGGCGAACCGATCGGCATCCCGCGCCTGCTCGCGCGCCCGACGGCCACGCTGTCGCTCGAGGCGCAAGAGCGCCGCGAGCTGCGCCAGAAGCTGTTCGGCGACTGATCGAGCGGCGTTCCGCTCCGACACGCTGCTTCCCGAAAGCGCGCGGCCTGCCGCGCGCTTTTTGTTTTTCCGGCACCGGTTCCCGGTTCGCCGGCCGATTTGCCACCCCCTCTTGATATCCCGGCGCGCGCCCTAAAATGAAACGGATGCGCGCCGGGCCGCTCCCCGGCGCACTGCGATTCATGCGGCGGCGCCCCGCGCCGCCCGACTCTTCCCCGTTTTTCTCAAGGAACGCAGATGGAGCAATTTCACGGCACGACCATCGTTTCGGTCCGACGCGGCGACAAGGTCGCGCTCGGCGGCGACGGCCAGGTAACCCTCGGCAACATCGTCATGAAGGGTGGCGCGCGGAAAGTGCGGCGGATCTACAACAACCAGGTACTGGTCGGATTCGCGGGCGGCACCGCCGATGCGTTCTCGCTGCTCGATCGCTTCGAGGCGAAGCTCGAGAAGCACCAGGGCAACCTGACCCGCGCGGCCGTCGAGCTCGCGAAGGACTGGCGCACCGACCGGATGCTGCGCCGCCTCGAGGCGATGCTGATCACGGCCGATGCCACCACCACGCTCGTGATCACCGGCAACGGCGACGTGCTCGACCCGGAAGGCGGCATCTGCGCGATCGGCTCGGGCGGCGCGTATGCGCAGGCCGCGGCCCGCGCGCTCGCGGAGAACACCGAGCTGTCGCCGCGCGAGATCGTCGAGAAATCGCTCGAGATTGCCGGCGACATGTGCATCTACACGAACCATAACCGCATCATCGAAACGATCGAGTAAGGACAGCACCATGAGCACCATGACCCCTGCCGAGATCGTCTCGGAACTCGACAAGCACATCATCGGCCAGGCCAACGCGAAGAAGGCCGTCGCGGTCGCGCTGCGCAACCGCTGGCGCCGCCAGCAGGTCGCCGATCCGCTGCGCCAGGAAATCACGCCGAAGAACATCCTGATGATCGGGCCGACGGGCGTCGGCAAGACCGAAATCGCGCGCCGCCTCGCGAAGCTCGCCGACGCGCCGTTCATCAAGATCGAAGCGACCAAGTTCACCGAAGTCGGCTACGTCGGCCGCGACGTCGACAGCATCGTGCGCGACCTGATCGAGATCTCGGTCAAGCAGACGCGCGAATCCGAAATGCGCAAGGTGCGCAGCAAGGCGACCGACCAGGCGGAAGACCGCATCCTCGACCTGCTGCTGCCGCAACCGCGCGCGGTGGGCTTCGGCGGCAACGCCGATCACGCGAACGACGACAACAACGCGACGCGCCAGACCTTCCGCAAGCGCCTGCGCGAAGGCCAGCTCGACGACAAGGAAATCGAGCTCGACCTCGAGCAGCCGTCGGTCGGCATGGACATCATGGCGCCGCCGGGGATGGAAGAGATGACCGAGCAGATCCGCTCGATGTTCTCGAACCTCGGCAGCGGCAAGAAGCAGCGCCGCAAGGTCAAGATCAAGGAAGCGCTGAAGCTGCTGACCGACGAGGAAGCGGCGAAGATGCTCAACGACGAGGAAGTGAAGACGAAGGCCGTGCAGAACGTCGAGCAGAACGGCATCGTGTTCCTCGACGAGATCGACAAGATCACGTCGCGCAACAACGAAGGCAGCGGCGGCGAAGTGTCGCGCCAGGGCGTGCAGCGCGACCTGCTGCCGCTCGTCGAAGGCACGACGGTCAACACGAAGTACGGGATGGTGAAGACCGATCACATCCTGTTCATCGCGAGCGGCGCGTTCCACCTCGCGAAGCCGAGCGACCTGATTCCGGAACTGCAGGGCCGCTTCCCGATCCGCGTCGAGCTCGACTCGCTGTCGGTGAACGACTTCGAGGCGATCCTCGTCGCGACCGACGCGAGCCTCGTCAAGCAGTACCAGGCGCTGCTCGCCACCGAGGACGTGCAGCTCGAGTTCGCCGAAGACGGCATCCGCCGCCTCGCCGAGATCGCGTATTCGGTCAACGAGAAGACCGAGAACATCGGTGCACGCCGGCTCTACACGGTGATCGAGAAGCTGCTCGAGGAAGTGTCGTTCTCGGCCGGCAACCACGCCGGCGAGCGCGTGACGATCGACGCGAAGTATGTCGACCGTGCGCTCGGCGAAGTGGCGCAGGACGAAGACCTGTCGCGCTACGTGCTGTAACGCGCGCGGTGTCGAATGCGAAACGGGCAGCCCGATGGGCTGCCCGTTTTCGTTGGTGCGCCAGCCGCGATCGCCGCGCCGCTTACTGCCGCACCGGCTTCTTCGCGAGCTTGCGCTGCAGCGTGCGGCGATGCATGTTCAGCGCGCGAGCGGTGGCCGAAATGTTGTTGTTGTTCTCCGCGAGCACGCGCTGGATGTGCTCCCATTCGAGCCGGTCGACCGACAGCACGACCGGGTTCTCGAGCGCCTCGTCGGCCTGCACTTCGCTCGCGTTGGTCTGCAGCGCGGCCAGGATCGACTCGATGTTCGCCGGCTTCGCAAGGTAGTTGTCCGCGCCCTCCTTCACGGCCTGCACGGCGGTCGCGATGCTCGCGTAGCCGGTCAGCACGAGAATGCGCGCGTCGGGCTGCAGGTCGCACAGCGGCGCGATCAGGCTCAGGCCCGAATCGTCGCCCAGATGCAGGTCGACGGTGATGAACTGGAACTTGCCGCCGGCCGCGAGCCGCAGCGCCGCCTCCTTGTCGTGCGCCTGCTGGACCGCATACCCGCGGCGCTCGAGGCCGCGCGCGAGCGTGCCCGCGAACACCTCGTTGTCGTCGATCACCAGGAAATTGTTCTCGCTCATGTGGTTTCTCCGTCTACGTGTTGGTTGAGGCGGCCGGCGCCGTGATGCGCGCCACCGGCAGGCGCAGCACCGCACGCGTGCCGCGGCCTGACGCGCCGGCCGCGCGGGTGTCCGGCGCAGCCGCCGCTCGTTCGGCCGGGCGCCGGCCCGACGCCGCGGCGGCGTGACCATTGACGCTACCGGCCGCGCGTCCGTTGCCGCCCGGCGCGCGTGGCGAGACATCGGACAATTCGATCTCGCCGCCGAGTCGCACGGCTGCACTGAACGCAAGGTACAGGCCGACCCCGTGCCCGCCCTGCGTGCTGTCGACCGGCATCGCGCCGACCGATTCGCGCAACGCGGCCGGAATGCCCGGGCCGTCGTCGCATACTTCGAATTCGATCTGGTCGGCTGCCCGCTCGCCGTGCGCGAGCTTCGCGGCCAGCGTCACGCGGTGCGGGCTCGCCCGCGCGGCGTTGTCGAGCAGGATCGTCAGGATCTGGCCGGCCGCGACCGTGTCGTCGAGCGCGACGCCCGACGGACGCGCGCCGAGCAGCTCGAACTGCACGTGCGGATGCCGCAGCCGCCAGTGCTCGACGAAGGTGTCGAGCCAGTCGTCCACCGGCTGACGGCTCGCCGGCGCGCTCGCGCGGCTGCGCAGGCGCGCGAGCGCCGACGTGCAGAGCGTCATCTGTTCTTCCAGCACCTTCAGGTCGGCGTCGTAGCGCGCGAGCCCAGGATCGGCGCGCGCCGCGTCGCGCAGCTCTTCGGCGAGCATCGCGATCGTCGACAGCGGCGTGCCCATCTCGTGCGCGACGGTGGCGGCCTGCACGCCGAGCGCAACCGCCCGCTCGTCGCGCAGCAGATGCGCCTGCGCTTCGCCGAGCGCCGCATCGCGCTGGCGCAGCGCATTCGACATGCGCGCGACGAACCATGCGATCAACCCGACGCTGACCATGAAGTTCACCCACATCCCGGTACGGTAGTAGTCGAACAGGTTCGCCGGATTGTCCATGTTGAGCGGCACCGAATCGAAGCCGAGCGCCGCGTAGCACGCGACCGCGAACGCCGCGAGCCAGATCATCAGGTGCCACGGCAGCACGGCCGCCGCGATCGCGAGCGACGGCAGGTACAGCGACACGAACGGATTCGTCGTGCCGCCCGACAGGAACAGCAGCGCCGACAGCGCGCCGAGGTCGACCCACAGCTGGCCGAGCAGCTCGAAATTGGTCTCGGGCCGCGCGCGCAGCACACGCACCCAGGTCAGCGCGTTGAAAACGATTTCGAGCGCGATGACCATCAGCATCGCCGGCAACGGCAGATGCACGCCGAAATAGGTCTGCACGACGCCGATCGTCGCGAGCTGGCCGATGATCGCGAGATTGCGCAGCCAGAACAGGTGACCGAGGTTGACGCGCCCGGTGGTGGTGATTCGTTGCATCCGCGCAGTTTACCCGTTTAGCGCCCGGCGCCTCTACGGGGCCGGATCGGAGCAGACGAGCGGGCCGCCGCACGCGGCGGCCTGTCGGCCTGCGGGCCGCTGCATGGGTCCACACCGTCAGCCGGCCGCACCGGCCATCCGCTGCGCGATCTCGGCGGCGAGGCATTCCGGGCAGAGGCAGCGCGCGCCGTCCGTCGGCAGCGCTTCGCCGGGCACGACCGGCATCGACGCGCACCAGCAATCGAATGGCTGCGTGCCAGCGCCGCAGTCGAAGCCGCGCCCGCAGTGCGGGCACCGCGCGCGGTGCGGGGTCGAACGGGCGTCGGCGGCGGAATCGGTCATGGCTCGAGCGCGAAAGCGGGCGTGAACGTCACCCTACGCGATTAGCATAGCGCGGCCGACGGATTTTGCACGTCGGCCGTCCGGCCGATGCGTGCCGCCGACACCGCCGGATGCACCGGTCGCGACCTCGCCCCGATCGTCGCCGCAACGCCCCGCGCCATAGCCGGCGGCCCGCTGCGCGCGACGCCCGACCCGCGAGATCGGCCGTCCGGCCAGTCCAAAAACCGATGCTGCGCTGCGCCACTCCTGTACAATTCGCCCTGTTTCAACCGTTCCCAGCCAGAGCCGCCGCCATGTCCGAGCCCATCGACCTCTCGCAGATCGCCCCCACGCTGAAGGCAGAAATCCTCGCCGAGGCGCTGCCGTACATCCGCCGTTACCACGGCAAGACCGTGGTGATCAAATACGGCGGCAACGCGATGACGGAAGAGCGGCTCAAGCAAGGCTTCGCGCGCGACGTGATCCTGCTGAAACTGGTCGGCATCAATCCGGTGATCGTCCACGGCGGCGGTCCGCAGATCGATCATGCGCTGAAGAAGATCGGCAAGGCCGGCACCTTCATCCAGGGCATGCGCGTGACGGACGAAGAGACGATGGAAGTCGTCGAGTGGGTGCTGGGCGGTGAAGTGCAGCAGGACATCGTGATGCTGATCAACCACTTCGGCGGCCACGCGGTGGGCCTGACGGGCAAGGACGGCGGCCTGATCCACGCACGCAAGCTGCTGATGCCGGATCGCGACAACCCGGGCCAGTACATCGACATCGGCCAGGTCGGTGAAGTCGAGGCGATCAACCCGGCGGTCGTGAAGGCGCTGCAGGACGACGCGTTTATCCCGGTGATCTCGCCGATCGGCTTCGGCGAGGACGGCCTGTCGTACAACATCAACGCGGATCTGGTCGCGGGCAAGCTCGCGACGGTGCTGAACGCCGAGAAGCTGCTGATGATGACCAACATCCCCGGCGTGATGGACAAGGACGGCAACCTGCTGACCGACCTGTCCGCGCGCGAGATCGACGCGCTGTTCGAGGACGGCACGATCTCGGGCGGCATGCTGCCGAAGATCTCATCGGCGCTCGACGCGGCGAAGAGCGGCGTGAAGTCGGTGCACATCGTCGACGGCCGCATCGAGCACTCGGTGCTGCTGGAAATCCTGACCGAGCAGCCGTTCGGCACGATGATCCGCTCGCATTGAGCGCGCGCCGCCAACCCTCCCGCACAGAACTGCCGGCGTCATTGCGACGCCGGCGCATCTCCCGCAGCCGGCCGCGCGCCGGCGCGCCCGTCTGGCTGTTCGATCTCGACAACACGCTGCACCACGCGTCGCACGCGATCTTTCCGGAGATCAACCGTGCGATGACGCAGTACATCATCGACGCGCTGCAGGTGGAGCGCGCCGAAGCCGACCGCCTGCGCACCGGCTACACGCAGCGCTACGGCGCCGCGCTCCTCGGCCTCACGCGCCATCATCCGATCGATCCGCACGACTTCCTGCGGGTCGTCCACACGTTTTCCGATTTGCCGGCGATGCTGCGCGCCGAGCGCGGCCTCGCCCGCATCGTCGCCTCGCTGCCCGGCCGCAAGTTCGTGCTGACCAACGCGCCGGAGAACTATGCACGCGCGGTATTGCGCGAACTGCGCATCGAGCGGTTGTTCGAGCGCGTGATCGCGATCGAGCACATGCGCGACCGCCGCGCGTGGCGCGCGAAGCCCGACCACACGATGCTGCGCCGCACGTTGCGCGCCTCGCATGCACGCGTGGCCGACGCGATCCTCGTCGAAGACACCCGCAGCCACCTGAAGCGCTACAAGCGACTCGGCATCGGCACCGTATGGATCACCGGCCACCTGCCGGGCCATCTGCCGAACATCGGCCGACCGCATTATGTCGACCAGCGCATTCGTTCGTTAAAATCGCTGCGACTGGGCACACGATCGGGGCGACAAAAATGCAGCCGACTTACCCGCAGGACCAAGCCGTAACGGAAAACCAGGCCACGCCGTCCCGCCCGCGCCCGAAGCCGGGCGAGCGGCGCGTGATGATCCTGCAGTCGCTCGCCGCGATGCTGGAAGCGCCGAAGCCGGAAAAAATCACGACGGCCGCGCTCGCGGCGCGGCTCGACGTGTCGGAAGCCGCGCTGTACCGGCACTTCGCCAGCAAGGCGAAGATGTACGAAGGGCTGATCGAGTTCATCGAGCAGGCGCTGTTCGGGCTCGTCAACCAGATCGTCGCGAAGGAGCCGAACGGCGTGCTGCAGGCGCGCACGATCGCGCTGACGATGCTCAATTTCGCCGCGAAGAACCCGGGGATGACGCGCGTGCTGACCGGCGAGGCGCTGGTCGGCGAGGACGAGCGGCTCACTGAGCGCGTGAACCAGTTGCTCGACCGGATCGAGGCGACCGTCAAGCAATGCCTGCGGGTCGCGCGCACCGAGGCGCAGGCGCCCGATGGCGCGGCGCCGTTCGCGCTACCGGCCGATTACGATCCCGCCGCGCGGGCGAGCCTGCTCGTCAGCTACGTGATCGGCAGGTGGCATCGGTTCGCAAAAGGCGGGTTTCAGAAGCCGCCCGGTGAGCAGGCCGATGCGCATCTTCGGCTGATCCTGCAGTGAGGCGCGCCGCCGGCGCGTCGGCCGGCACTCGATCCGGAACGGCAACGTAACGGTCTCCGTCGCCGGCTCGAGCGCGTTTCCCGCCTGAACGGCCGTGATCGGGGCGAAGTCCGCGCACGCGCCGGTTGGCTGGGTGTCGTCCTTCGTTGGCACCACCGGCACGCTCGTCTGAAACACCCGATTCGATGCGACACGCGCAATGCGTGATCGCTTGCCGCACACGATCAGGATTCCTTTTTATTGACGTGCGTCAACGAAACGGCATCCCGGCGTCTCTCCTCAGCGTCTGACGTTGCTCGCTCGGGCAATCGTAGACCGCCCCCCTCACTCCGCTGAACGGCTTCGCCGCCACCACCGCCATGAGCCTGATCCTACGACGGCGTACGCAGAACCCGTATGCCTGACGATATTTAAAGGAATTTAGTACTCGAACGAAACAGTCCCGGAGTGGATTAGTAATCGTCCAATTCTTTCAACGGCCTTAAAACCCAACAATATCACCTGTTTCCTGTCGCCGTTTCCGTTCCGTTTCACCGACGTCGACAGACAGCGCTCAGGAAACGTCGGTGCGTCGTCCTACGACGCAGGACTCCTTACTAACAGGTACTTTCATGTCCAAAAAAGCACTTCCCATTCTGATGGCGACAGCGGGCCTCGTGGCCGTTGCTTCGTCGGCCCAGGCAGCCGACGGCACGATCACGATCACCGGCGAGATCACGGCCCAGACCTGCACGATCTCGGGCGACGGCGGCGGCAAGGACTTCACGGTCACGCTGCCCAACGTGTCGACTTCGGCCCTCGTCACGCCGGGCTCGACGGCCGGCCGCAAGCCGTTCCGCATCGCGCTGTCCAACTGCTCGCCGAACTCGGGCAACGCTTCGGTGTACTTCGAGCCGGGCACGACCGTCAACGCACAAACGGGCAACCTGTTCAACGCCACGGGCGACGCGAAGAACGTCGAAGTCGGCTTGACGAACAAGGACGGCTCGAACATCAAGCTCGGCGCTGCCCAGGCACTGCAGAACTCGCAAACCGTGCCGATCTCGGGCGGCGCGGCCACCCTCGACTACTACGCGCAATACGTCGCGACCGGTGGCGCCGCCGGCGCGGGCAAGGTCGGCACGTCGGTCATGTACTCGGTCTCGTACCAGTAAATCCGGCCTCGCGGCCCGCGCCCGTGCAGCAGTAGCGGCGCGGGCCGCGTCGGGCCGGCGGCACATATCTGTTTATCTACAAGGAGAAATCGGCGATGGGAATGTCAACGAACTGGCGCTCGAGCGTAAGTGCCGCCATCCTGGTTGCTTCGATGGCCGGTGCGGGTGTGGCCGACGCAAGCGTGGTGATCGGCGGGACGCGCGTGGTCTATCCGGAAAAGGAACGCGAGGTCACGGTGAAACTGACCAACGAAGGCGACCGGCCATCGCTCGTGCATGCGTGGATCGACGACGGTCGCGCCAACGCGTTGCCCGACGATTCGAAAGTGCCGTTCATGCTCACGCCGCCACTGTTCCGCCTCGATCCGAAGAAAGGCCAGAGCCTGCGCCTGATCTACACGCAGGAGCCGCTCGCACAGGATAAGGAAACGCTGTACTGGCTCAACGTGCTCGACGTCCCGCCACAAGCGGCGGACGATCCCGACGCGCCGAATCTGCTGCAGCTTGCGTTCCGCTCGCGCATCAAGCTGTTTTTCCGCCCGGCGGCACTCCAGGGCGAGGCCGACGAATCGGCCGAAAAAGTGATCTGGAATTTCGCGCCGAAGGCCGGCGGCGGCTATACGCTGCAGGCAAAGAATCCGACGCCCTACCACGTGACGTTCACCAAGCTGACCGTCAAGTCCGGCGGCACGACGTGGACAAACGACACGGGCGGCATGGTCAAGCCCGGCGGCACGGAGCAGTTCGACGTCGGCCACGTGCCGTCACCGCCCTCTGGCCCGTTCGAGGTCGACTACACGTTCTTGAACGACTACGGCGGCGGCGTCGACGGGAAGTTCGCGCCGAAGTCGGCGCACTGACGCCAGACAGTCCCCGAATCAACACTGTTGCCAACCGGCGGTGCGGCGATCGCATCGGCGCAGGTACACCGTCGCTCGCAATATGCAGATGCGGCATCAATACATTGAATTCATGCGAGCGAATCACCAAACCCGGCCCCCCGAGGCCACCACCCAATTCAAGCTCAGGCCGAGCTGCCTGTTCGTCATGGCGGCGCTCGGCGGCTGGACGGTCGACGCGGCGGCAGCGGACGCATCCGCTGCGCCGGCGGACCATTTCGAGGTCGCGCAGGTTCACTTCAACGACACGTTGATGATGAAGCCGCGCGGGCAGCGGCTCGATCTCGACCGCTTCGCAAAAGGCAACCCGGTCTCTCCGGGCGACTACACGGTCGATCTTTACCTCAACGGGCAGTGGAACGGGCGCACGGCGGTGCGTTTCGCTGCCGACAATGGAACGGTCAATGCAAAGCCATGTTTCGATCGTGCGTTGGTGGCGCGGCTCGGGCTCGACGACCACGCGCTGACCGATGCCGGGCGCGCCGAACTGGCACGCGTGCAGGCGGGTGAATGCACCGACGTCGAGAAGCTGGTTGCCGATGCGAAATATGAATTCGACATGGGGGAACTGCGCCTCAACGTGAGCATTCCGCAGGCCGCGTTGCAGCGCAACCCGCGCGGCTACGTCAGCCCGGAACTGTGGGACGGCGGCGTGCCGAGCGCGACGATCAAGTACAACACCAACGTCTTCCGCAGTTCGTCTTCGGGCTACGAGAGCACGCAGGGATACCTGGGCCTGAACGCGGGCGTCAACATCGCGAACTGGCATTTCCGGCACAACGGCACCTATACCGCGCAATCGCAGGGCGACAGCCGCTACCAGAGCCTCAACACCTACGTACAGCGCGATCTGCCCAAGTGGCGCAGCCAGTTGAAGATCGGCGAAACCTACACCGACGGCTCGCTGTTCGACAGCGTCGGCGTGCGCGGTGCCACGCTCGAGACTGACGACCGTATGCTGCCAGACTCGATGCGCGGCTACGCACCGGTTGTGCGTGGCATCGCCTCGAGCAACGCGCACGTCTCGGTATCGCAAAACGGCAGCGTGCTCTATGAAACGAACGTCGCGCCGGGTCCGTTCCAGATCGACGACCTGTACCCGACCGGCTACGGCGGCAACCTGCTCGTCACCGTGACCGAGGCCGACGGCAGCAAGCACAGCTTCACCGTGCCTTACGCGGCTGTCGCGCAATCGTTGCGCCCCGGCATCGCACGCTACGCGTTTGCGGTGGGTCAGCTGCGCGAATCCGGGTTGAATCGCCACCCGAATTTTGCACAGGCCACGTATCAACGCGGCATCACCAACCTGCTGACCGGCTATGTCGGCGCGATCGCGGCGGAGAACTACCTGGCCGCGCAGGTCGGCGCGGCGTTCAACACGCCGATCGGCGCACTCGCCGTCGACGTCACGCAGGCCAGCGCGCGCATCCCGGGGGTATCGGCGACGAGCGGTCAGAGCGTCCGCGTAAGCTACAGCAAGTCCATGGAGTCGACCGGCACAAACATCGCGGTCGCCGCGTATCGCTATTCGTCGCGCGGCTACTGGACCATGCGGGACGCGATGTCCGCCCGCGAACGTGCGGCCGCCGGCACGGATCCGAACGACGCATACCGGCAGCGCAACCAGGTTCAGCTGACGCTGAACCAGACGCTCGGCGAAGGCCGCGGCAGCCTGTTCGCGGTGGGCTCGACGGCCAGCTACTGGAATCGCCAGGGCACGACGACGCAATTCCAGCTCGGCTACAACAACAGCCTCCGTGTCGGTGGGCTGAACCTCAGCTACAACCTGTCGCTTTCCCGGCAGCGCGACGGCTACACGGGGAGCCTGAATAACCGCGTGTACGCAAACATCACGCTCCCGCTCGGCCGGCGGTCGTATGCGCAGACACTGAGCGCAAGTGTCGCCCACGACAATCGCGGCGGCGCAACCGGACAGATGTCGCTAACCGGCACCGCCGGGAAGTCCAATGCGCTCTCGTACGGCGTGAATGCCAACACTGGCGGCGGCTCAACGTCCGGCGGAGGCAATGTGCAGTACCGCAGCCCGCTGGCAACATTCTCCGGCAGCGCGAGCGGCGGTAGCGGCTATTCGAGCGTCTCGGCAGGCGTATCCGGTGCACTTGTCGGGCATGCCGGCGGCATCACGCTCGCCAACGATCTCGGCGACACGGTCGCGCTCATCGAGGCAAAAGACGCAGTGGGTGCACGCATCACGAACGGCTCGGACGTCCGGATCGACCGACACGGCTATGCGGTGCTCCCGTACTTGACACCGTACCAGATGAACACCATCGATCTCGATCCGAAGGGGATTCCCCTGGACGTCGAAATGCTGTCGACCAGCCAGCAGGTCGCGCCCCGGGCGAATTCGGTCGTGAAGGTCAAATTCGCGACCACCACCGGCCGAGCCGCGTTGTTCACTGTACGCCAGCCGAACGGTGCGCCGGTTCCATTCGGGGCGACCATTTCCGACGCGCAAGGCAATTCGAAAAGCGTAGTCGGGCAAGGTGGCACCGTGTTCATGCGCGGCGCGGAGGATTCCGGCACGCTGATTGCGAAATGGGGCAATCGCTCTACGGAGTCGTGCACGTTTTCTTATCAGCTACCCGTTCATATTGGCAAGACTGAAGTCTATTCCCGTTTGGAATCGATTTGCAATTACGGCCCACGCACAAACGCGAAACAAACTGGTTCGGTCGCGAATAGCGCCCCGGCAATTGAAAAGGACCCCGTGGTTACTACGTCGACTGGAAATCGGCTGACAATGAGTCCTGATCGAAACATCGATGCTACGGAAAACGACTGACAGACGCCAACGGAATTGAGAATTCACATGATGAAAATTTATAAATTAATTATTGTCATATTGATCGGCCTCGCCAAATCCGCCCATTCCGCTCCCATTTCCGCTTGCCTGGGAACGCATTGGAGCGCCGAATGGTGGGTTCCCATTAACAATGTGAGCATCCCGCTCAATGCGGCAAACGGGTCTGTCATTGGAAGCGGGACGATTGAAGTTCCGTACAACTGCCCGGCCAACATACTCGGCCCGGGTGGATTCAGATTCGAATTCAACTCTGCCGGATTCGACGCGGACTACGAGGAAACGGGGTTCCCCGGCGTTTTTAGGCTAATTCCCTGGAAAGCGACGAACGATTTTTATCGCTCCGTGGGACTTCGACTCATCAATGCCGAGTCAGGGCAAGTGATATCGGCATTGAAGAAAGGTTGGGTGCCATGGGGCCCTCCTAGCACCACATCCACCCGCCCCTTTTCCGGGACACTGAAAGTCAGAGTCGATTTAATTAAAATTAATGACCTTATATACAACGTATCGTGGGTCGATAGCGGATTTAGAATTGGAGACATCAGAAGCATAAACAACTCCCTCGACTCCTACGCACCAGGTATCGAGGGCCAATTCAGATGGCCGATCGTGCCTTGGATCACCTCATCGATCTCGCACATGCCCCAAAGCTGCACTGTGACGACCCCCAACGTCCCGGTGCGCCTGCCGCCGACTGCCGCCAGCAAATTGAACACTGTGGGTACAACTGCGGGCGACACCGGCTTCAACATCGGGTTGTCCTGCAAAACGGGGACGAACGTGTATGTCACGTTGACCGACTTGACCGATGCAGGCAATACCGGCAACCAGTTGACGTTGACGCCGGACTCGACGGCGAAAGGCGTGAAGCTGCGCATCCTGAAAAACGGTCAACCGGTTGGCTACGGTCCCGATTCGGCCGAAATCGGCAACCTGAACCAGTGGCTGGTCGGCCCGTCGGCATCAACGACCAGCATCCCGTTGTCTGCGCAATACATCGCGACCGACAAGGTATCCGGCGGAACGGTCAAGGGTGTCGCGACGTTCACGATGAGCTACCAGTGAGCGCATGACACGCATCGCTCAGTCATTCGGATGAACGCCCGGTAGCCCGTCACATACGGCCGGCGTTCTTCGAAAGCCACCGCTCCATCGGTGGCCGAAACTGGCCTCCTGTTCGCAGTCCGAATGGACTGGATCGGAAGGCCGATGTCGGACGAAGTTGCACGGCGCCCTCGTTGCCCATCCCGGCACGAGAACGACCGGACAACGGAATCCGTTTATCCACGCAGCACTAGAGGAATTGACATGAAACTCGCATTCACCAGCATCGCCGCCCTGACCGTAGCCGCCGCAGCGGCACTGCCGTCTGTCGCGCACGCCGCCGACGGCACCATCACCATCAACGGCAATATCGGCACGCAGACCTGCCAGATCGACGGCAACGGCACGGGCGGCAAGGACTTTACGGTCGCGCTGCCCAAGGTGTCGACGTCGGCGCTCGCGTCCGGCGGGTCGACCGCGGGCCGCACGCCGTTCAAGATCGGCCTGAAGAACTGCTCGCAGGCGACCGGGAATGTCTACACGCACTTCGAACCGGGCACGACGGTCAACTCGACGACCGGCCAGCTGATCAACGCTTCGGGTTCGGCGAAGAACGTCGAAGTAGGCCTGCTCAACGGCGATACGTCGAACATCGGGCTCGGCAAGGCGGACGAAAATTCGAAGGCGGTTGCTCTGTCGAACGGCGCTGCGGAGCTTCCGTACTATGCGCAGTACGTCGCAACCGGTGGCGCCGCGGGCCAGGGCACGGTCAACACGTCCGTGATGTACTCGATCATGTATCAGTAACGTAGTGCGTCCCGCGCATCGGTTCGTCGCCGCCGCGCGGGCGCGTCGATCGCACGGGGACGCACTGCGTTTCCCGCGCGATTCGTCAAGCGGCGCCGCCCCGCCTCGGCATTCGACAGGCGAGCCTTGGCGGCGCGCTTCATTCAGCCGCGAAAAATCGAACTCGTCCAATTTCGCGATTCTCCCGACTGGAATATTTTTCACCTGTTCAAGTAAAAACGAGGCCAACAGGTGAAGCGCAAGTTCCCATTCAATCCCGTGCATCGCGGCCGGCGTCTCGCCCATTCCGCATTGCTCGCCAGCGCAGTCGTCCCTTGGCCGTTGATTGCCGAAGCCTATTCCGGGGGAGCGCAAAAAGCAGACGGCGTCACGCTCGACATCGCGCCCGGCGAATATACGACGACCGACTCCGGCGAGCCCGTGCTGACCGCAGTCAACGGCGGCACACTGACCACCAAGGGCAAGACGCGCGTATTCTCATCCGGTTACGGCTCCGCTGGCGTCGCAGCCTTGGGCCGCGGCTCGAGCGTCGCGCTGCGCGACACCGAGATCCGGACCCGCGGCGGCTCCGGCACCGGTATCGACCTCCGCCAGGGCGGCAGCGCGTCTGCAGAACGAATCTCGATCGACACGGATGGCGACTACGGGCACGGGGTATCCATCGACGGCGCCAACAGCCGGCTGTCGATTTCCGACAGCGTGATCGTGACGCGCGGCAAGGAGGCGTCCGGGATCATGACGATCCTGGTTCCCGGCGGCACCATCGACGTGACCGACACGCTGATCCGCACCAGCGGCCTCTTCGGAACGGGCCTGTCGATCAGCTACGGCGGTATCCTGGCTACGCTGAAGCGTACCGATATCCGCACCGACGGCGACTATGCGTCGGTGCTATACATGCCTGGCGCATCCACCGTCGCCTTCAGCGACTCGCATCTCGAAACCAGCGGATACAAGGCGCTCGGCATCGATACGCGCGAGGGCAACGTCACGCTCGAACGCACGAGCGTCGTCACGCACGGCGCCAGCGCGCACGGCCTTTACGCATCGAAGGAGTACACCGACACCCCCGTCGTCGACGCCACCGATACGCAGGTGACGACCACCGGCAAGGGCGCGATCGGCGTGGTCGCCCGGCTCGGCGGCAAGGTCGCCGTGACGCGCGGCGGCATCGTGACGAGCGGCGAACTCGGGCGCGGCGTGCTGGCGGCCGGCGCAGACTCCGTCGCGTCGCTCACCGACACGAGCGTCGAGACGCACGGCGACGATGCCACCGCGCTGTATGCAAGTGCCGGCGGCACGGTCGACCTGCTGCGCAGCGACGCCCGCACGACCGGCGCCGGTGCCTACGCGGCAAGCGTCTATGGCGGCACGCTGTCGATCGACGACGGCACGCTCGTCAGCGAACGCCATGGCGCGATCGATGCATCGAATGCGACGATCACGCTGCAAAACGGCACGCGTGCCGTCGGCGGCAACGGCACGCTGCTGTCCGTCCACGCCGAGTCGGGCGCGCCGGTGCGCCTGGCGCTCGACACGCGCTCCGATGCCGAAGGCGACATCGTCAATCACCCGACCGACGACGGCAGCCCGACCCATGCGGTGACGGACGTCACGCTGGCGAACGCGTCCGAGTGGGCCGGTGCGACGAACGCGGTCCGCACGCTGTCGCTGGACACGAACAGCCGCTGGACCGTCACCGGTGACTCGTCGGTCGGCTCGATCGCGCTGAACGATTCGACGATCGCGTTCGGCGCACCGGCGGCCGGCGTGTCGCCCACGCCGCGCACGCTGGTCGTGACCGGCGACTATGCGGCCCGCAACGGCAAGCTGGTCCTCCATACGACGCTTAAGGACGACGCATCGCCCACCGACCGGCTCGTGATCGACGGCGGCCACGCATCGGGCGACACCGGCATCGTCGTCAAACGCACGGGCGGCGACGGCGCGCCGACGACCATCGGCATCCCGCTCGTCGAAACCCGCAATGGCGGCACGACCGATGCGACGGCTTTCACGCTCGATGCGGCGTCGGACGGTTACCGGAACGGCTTCGGCACGTTGTCGGCCGGCGGCTACGACTACATGCTCAAGCGAGGCGGCGATGGCGGGCAGGCGGAAGACTGGTATCTCGTGTCCGCAGCCAAGCCCCAGCCGCCCGTTCCGCCCGACCCGCCGGTCGGGCCGGAGGAAATCAAGCCGCCGCCGCGCGTCGCCGCACCGGAACCCGATGCATATCTGGCAAACGCGGACGCCGCATCGATGATGGCGATCCATACGCTGCATCAGCGCGAAGACGCGTCGCTGCGCACCGGCACCACCGCACCCGGCCCGCTCGACGGCGCCGTGTGGCTGCGTGCCGAAGGCCAGATGACGTCGATGTCGGGCGGCAACCGCAGCGTGTCGGGCAACGGTCGTCTGATTCATGCGGGCGCCGACCTGTTCCGCTTCGACGACGGCCGCGGCGGCAGCGTGCGCGTCGGCGCGATGGGCATGTACGGCAGCCAGACGAACTGGTCGACTCGCCCGCTGTGGAATCCGCTCCAAGGCCGCGTGACGGACGCCACCGCACGCGGCAGCGTGGCTGGCTACAACGTCGGCGCGTACGGCACCTGGTACGGCAACCGTGACATCCTGACCGGCCCTTACGTCGATGCCTGGTTCATGTACGGCGCGTACGCGAACAGCGTCGGCGGCAGCCTCGCGACCGATTCGTACCGGTCGCGCACCGTGACGGGCTCGGTCGAGACCGGCTATTCGCTCCGGTTCTACGAGCACGGCGATACTCGGTTCTTCGTCGAGCCGGAAGCGCAGCTCGTCGTGTCCGACTATCGCGCGGACGCGCATCGCACCGCCGGCGGCAGTCTCGACGGCCAGGGCTCGACCGATGTGCTCACGCGCCTGGGCGTGCGCGTACACGGCGTGACCGCGATGCCGAACGGCCGCGAACTTCGGCCATTCATCGAGGCGAACTGGTGGCACGGCCCGGGTTCGCGCTCGCTGACGCTCGACCGCAATGCGTTCTCGTTCAGCGTGCCGCGCGATCGGGCGGCCGTGCGCGTTGGGGCGACCGGGCAACTGGGCCGGCAGTTCTCGATTTCGGCAAGCCTCGGTGTCGAAGGGAATTTCTCCGACTACTCGGTCGTGACAGGCCAGCTCTCGGCGAAGTACCGGTGGTAACGCCGGCGGCTCCCGCAGCCGCCAAGCGCGAAATCCGCCCCTGACGGAATTCCGCTATACTCTTCCGACTGCCGCCTCCCTGGCGGCAGGTCGGAAGCGCGCCGATTTGCTGACTCGATTGCGGGCGCGCGAACCGGCCGGGACGTTGATGTGCTGATGCGCGTTCGTCCCGGCGGTTCACTACAAATGCGGCTAAAGAGGTCGTCAGCCGCGCACCTTCGCCTCCGCGCATCGCCGACACCGTTTAGCCGCCCAGTCATAAGGCGGAACGAATGGAATCGATCGGCATCGTCGCTCCACAGACCATGCACTTCGCCGAACCGCTGCGCTTGCAAAGCGGCAGCGTGATCGGCAACTATCAGCTCGTCGTCGAGACGTACGGCGAGCTCAACGCCGCGCGCTCGAACGCGGTGCTCGTGTGCCACGCGCTGAACGCGTCGCATCACGTCGCCGGCGTCTACGCGGACGATCCGCGCAGCACCGGCTGGTGGGACAACCTGGTCGGCCCCGGCAAGCCGCTCGACACCAACCGCTTCTTCGTGATCGGCGTGAACAACCTCGGCTCGTGCTTCGGCTCGACCGGCCCGATGAGCATCGATCCGTCGACCGGCAAGCCGTACGGCGCAAAGTTCCCGGTGGTCACCGTCGAGGACTGGGTGCATGCGCAGGCGCGCGTCGCCGACGCGTTCGGCATCGAACGCTTCGCGGCCGTGATGGGCGGCAGCCTCGGCGGGATGCAGGCGCTCGCGTGGAGCCTGATGTATCCGGAGCGCGTCGCGCACTGCATCGACATCGCGTCGACGCCGAAGCTGTCCGCGCAGAACATCGCGTTCAACGAGGTCGCGCGCTCGGCGATCCTGTCCGATCCCGACTTCCACGGCGGCGACTACTACGCGCACGACGTGAAGCCGAGGCGCGGCCTGCGCGTCGCGCGGATGATCGGCCACATCACGTACCTGTCCGACGACGACATGGCCGAGAAATTCGGCCGGGCGCTGCGCCGCGCGGACGGCGCACTCGACGCGTACAACTTCAGCTTCGACGTCGAGTTCGAGGTCGAGTCGTACCTGCGCTACCAGGGCGACAAGTTCGCCGACTACTTCGACGCGAACACGTACCTGCTGATCACGCGCGCGCTCGACTACTTCGATCCGGCCAAGGCGTTCGACGGCAACCTGACGGCCGCGCTCGCGCGCACGCAGGCGAAATACCTGATCGCGAGCTTCTCGACCGACTGGCGCTTCGCGCCGGCGCGTTCGCGCGAGATCGTGAAGGCGCTGCTCGACAACAAGCGCACGGTCAGCTACGCGGAAATCGACGCGCCGCACGGCCACGACGCCTTCCTGCTCGACGACGCGCGCTATCACAACCTGATCCGCGCGTATTACGAACGAATCGCCAACGAGGTGGGCGCATGAACCAGCAAGCGCTGAATTCCCTGTCCGCGCGCGCGGACTTCCGCACGATCGCGCGCTGGGTCGAGCCGCGCTCGACCGTGCTCGATCTCGGCTGCGGCGACGGCTCGCTGCTCGCGCTGCTGATGGAGGAGCTGGACGTCACCGGCTACGGCATCGAACTGAACGACGCGGGCGTGCTCGCGAGCGCGAAGAACGGCATCAACGTGATCCAGCAGAACCTCGAGGACGGCCTGCGCCTGTTCGAGGACCACAGCTTCGACATCGCCATCCTGTCGCAAACGCTGCAAACGATTCACCAGACGGCCGCGATCCTGCGCGAAACGGCGCGCGTCGGCCGCGAGTGCATCGTGTCGTTCCCGAACTTCGGCTACTGGTCGCACCGGCTGTCGGTGCTGCACGGCCGGATGCCGGTGTCGAAATCGCTGCCGTACCAGTGGCACAACACGCCGAACGTGCGGGTACTCACGATCAAGGATTTCGAGGCACTGGCGCCCGAAGTGGGCGTGACGATCCTCGACCGCGTCGTGCTGCACGAAGGCCAGCCGATTCGATGGGGGGCGAACTGGCGTGGTAGTCTTGCTGTCTATCGCGTCAAGCGCAGCTGAGCCGGGGGGCCGTTGACCGACGATCCGGCCCGCCCACGCGTGCGGCCGCCCCTCCTGCGCCGTTCGCGCCGCCTGCGCTGCCGCCGCAATCAGTCAACGCTACCCAGTTCCAGCCCATGTCCAAAACGCCACACGAGGCGCCCGCACTCACCGCTCACGAGGATCACCCCGGCTGGCGCGCCTATCTGAACACGCACATGCTGATCTGCGTGTTCCTGGGCTTCACGTCGGGGCTGCCCCTGTTCACGCTCGTCTACCTCGTGCAGGCCTGGCTGCGCTCCGAGGGCGTGAACCTGAAGGAAATCGGCCTGTTCGCGCTGATCCAGTTCCCGTATACGTGGAAGTTCCTGTGGGCGCCGCTGATGGACCGCTACATCCCGCGCCTACCCGGCTGGCGGCCGGGCCGCCGGCGCGGCTGGATGCTGCTCACGCAGGTGCTGGTCGCCGGCGCGATCGCCGCGCTCGGCTTCGTATCGCCGCGCGACTCGATCTGGACGGTGGCCGCGCTCACGACGCTCGTCGCGTTCTTCGGCGCGAGCTCCGACATCGTGATCGACGCGTATCGCCGCGAACTGCTGCGCGACACCGAGCAGGGCCTCGGCAACGCGGTGCACGTGAACGCGTACAAGCTCGCCGCGCTGATCCCCGGCTCGCTCGCGCTGATCCTGTCCGACCACCTGCCGTGGGACATCGTGTTCGCGCTCACCGGCGCGTTCATGCTGCCGGGCATCCTGATGACGCTCGTCGTGCGCGAGCCCGAAGTCGTCGGCACGCCGCCGCGCAACCTGCGCGACGCGATCGTGCTGCCGTTCCGCGAATTCATCCAGCGCGACGGCTGGGCCGGCGCGCTGCTCGTCATCGCATTCATCTTCCTGTTCAAGATCGGCGACACGATGGCGACCACGCTGTCGACGTCGTTCTTCCTCGACATCGGCTTCTCGCGCACCGAGATCGGCATCGTCGCGAAAACCACCGCGCTCGTCGCGAGCGTCGCCGGCGGCATCATCGGCGGCGTCTGGCTCGTGAAAATCGGGATCGGCCGCGGGCTGTGGATCTTCGGTGCGCTGCAGATGGTGTCGACGCTCGGCTTCGCGTGGCTCGCGCAGCTCGGCCCCGGCTCGCCGGTACTCGCGATGCTGTACGAGTTCACGGTGTCGACGAGCCATGCGATCGCGTCGGCGCTGGCGGTGTTCGGCCTCGCCGTCACACCGCAATTCAGCCCGATGACGGTCGCGCTCGCGCTCGTCTACGGCTTCGAAACGTTCACGACCGGCCTGACGATGGCCGCGTTCGTCGCGTATATCGCGAGCACGACCGACCCGCGCTACACGGCGACGCAATTCGCGCTGTTCACGAGCCTCGCGTCCGTGCCGCGCACGCTCGCATCGGCCGCAAGCGGCTTCATCGTCGCGAAGATCGGCTGGTTCGACTACTTCATCGCGTGTACCGCGCTCGCGATCCCCGGCATGCTGCTGCTGTTCAAGATCGCGCCGTGGAACGGCGTCGCGCGCAACGGCGAGGCCAGCCGTGCGCAATGATCGACCGCAACGCGCGGCACGCGTCGCCGCCGCGCTGAGCATCGGCATCGCGGCACTCGGCGCGGTCGCGAACGCGCAGGCGACCGACGCCAGCTCGGCCGCGACCGGCTTCGCGCTTGCCGCCGTACCGGCGTCGTCGTCCACGCTGACAGCGCCTGCGGCGTCCGTGCCGCCGTCCGGCGCCGAAGCCGCGCAGCCGACCGGCGGCGCCGTGTCCACGAAAGGCTATACGCCGACGTCGCAGCAGGTGCGCTACGGCAACTCGATCGCGTTCCGCACGCTGATCCCGTCGCCGCTGCTCGAACAACTCACGGTGAACGAATACGCGCAGATCGTGCAGGCCGCCGCCGACAGCGACCGCCTGTTGCCTGCGAACCAGCCGCGCGTGAAGCGGCTGCGCGCGATCGTGATGAAGCTCGCGCCGTATTCGGTGAAGTGGAACGATCGCGTGAAAAGCTGGGCGTGGGACGTCAACGCGATCCGCTCGCGCGACATCCGCATCAATTGCCTACCGGGCGGCAAGGTGCTCGTGTACGGCGGGCTGCTCGATCGCGTGCGCCTGAACGACGACGAGTTCGGCGTGCTGATCGCACACGGCATCGCGCATGCGCTGCGCGAACACGCGCGCAGCAATTTCAGCGCGACGTCGCAAACGTCGCTGCGCGCCGCGACGCTGCCGCCGTTGTTCGGCGTCGGCGATCCGCTGCCGCAGGCGCTGAACCTCGGCGATCGCCTGCAAACGCTGCGCTACGACCCGACCGACGAAACCGAAGCCGATGTGATCGGCGGCGACATCGCCGCGCGTGCGGGCTTCGATCCGCGTGCGGCGATCACGCTGTGGGACAAGCTCGCGGCGGCAACGCGCGCGAACAAGACGTCGGGCTTCATCTACATGCACCCGTACAGCGCGGCGCGGCGGCAGGATCTGCTGAACCGCCTGCCCGACCTGATGCCGCTCTATGCGAAGGCCACGGGCAAACGCGTCGACACGCTGCCCGACTACGCGGGCATCAGCGCGCAGCGGCGCAAGGTCGTGCGGCGCTGAGCGCCGCAACCGGCATCCTCCACTCCTCGTCGGCCCGCGCCTGCGCGTGACGCCGCGCGCTACGCGCCGACTTCCGCCTCGACCGGCCGGCTGCCGCTTTCGCGCATCCAGCGCACTTCATCGCCGGGGCTGCGGCCGAACAGCCGCTTGAACTCGCGGCTGAACTGCGACGCACTGGCATAGCCGACCCGCGCGGCGGCCGCCCCCGCGCCGACCCCGTCCTGCACCATCATCAGGCGTGCCTGGTGCAGGCGCGCGGCCTTCACGTACTGCATCGGCGACGTCGCCGTCACGTGCTTGAACTGCGCGTGGAACACCGCGAGGCTCATCCCGGCCTCGCGCGCGAGCGTCTCGACGTCGAGATCGGCCTTCAGATCCGCATGGATGCGTCGCAGCGCCTTCGCGACGCGGCCGAAATGATGCTGCTGGACGAGCGCCGCGCGAATCGCGTCGCCTTGCGCGCCGGTCAGCACGCGGTACGCGATCTCGCGCATGATCGCCGGGCCGAGCACGCGTGTGTCGTGCGGCGACGCGAGCGCTTCGAGCAGGCGCACCACCGCGTCGGCGAGCGGCGCATCGAGCGGTGTCGAGTAGACGCCGAGCGGCTCGCTGACCGCCGCGCCGAGTGTCTCGTCGAGCAGGATCGCGAGCTCGGCAATCACCGCGAGATCGACGCGGATCGAGATCGCGAGAAACGGCTCGTCCATGCTCGCGAAGGTCTCGCATTCGAACGGCAGCGGCACGGACAGCACCAGATACTGCTGCGCGTCGTACACGAACGAGCGATCGCCGAGATAACCGAGCTTGCGACCCTGACATACGACGATGATGCTCGGCTCATACAGCACCGGCATGCGCGGCACCGGACGGCTCACACGAATGAAACGCACGCCGTCGAGCGCCGCCAGCGTATCGCCCTCGTTCGGCGCAAGGCGCGTATGCAGGTCGATCATGCGGCGCTGCACACGGTCGCCCGAGTCGTCAAAAAGGGGCTGGAAGCTCATCGGCGTCATCCTGTCCGGCAAGAGAATCTGGCTCGCAATGTAGCACCCTGAAAGCGTTTTGACGGATGTTCGCGCGCAATTCGAGAGGAATAGGCAAATCTTCGAGACCTTCGTGTATTTCGCCGACGCGCTCCGCTCCTTACGATGGGCACCTGTCTCGCCGCATCGCCACAGGGTGCGGCGGCAGTCTGTCACGCCGGATGTTTTTCCCGGACAAGGAGCCCCTGCATGAGCACAACTTACGCTTACGCGGCGACCGATGCGCAGTCGCCGCTCGCCCCGTTCGAATTCCAGCGCCGCGCGCTGCGCGACCTCGACGTCCAGATCGAGGTGCTCTACTGCGGCGTCTGCCACTCGGACCTGCACCAGGCCCGCAACGAATGGCGCAACACGATCTACCCGGTCGTGCCGGGCCATGAAATCGTCGGCCGCGTGACCGCGACCGGCCCGCAGGTGTCGCGCTTCAAGGTCGGCGAGCTGGTCGGCGTCGGCTGCCTCGTCGATTCGTGCCGCACCTGCCCGAGCTGCGCGGAAGGCCTCGAGCAGTATTGCGAGAACGGCTTCGTCGGCACCTACAACGGTCAGGATCGCGTGACCGGCGACATCACGTACGGCGGTTATTCGACGCAGCTCGTGGTCGACGAGGCGTTCGTGCTGCGCGTGCCCGACACGCTCGACCCGGCCGGCGCCGCGCCGCTGCTGTGCGCGGGGATCACGACCTATTCGCCGCTGCGCCAGTGGAACGTCGGCCCCGGCAAGAAGGTCGGGATCGTCGGCCTCGGCGGGCTCGGCCACATGGGCGTGAAGCTCGCGCGAGCGATGGGCGCGCACGTCGTGCTGTTCACGACGTCGCCGTCGAAGATCGAGGACGGCAAGCGGCTCGGCGCGCATGAAGTGGTGATCTCGAAGGATGAAGCGCAGATAAATGCGCACCTGAACAGCTTCGACTTCATCCTGAACACGGTCGCCGCGCAGCACGACCTGAACCCGTTCCTGCACCTGCTGAAGCGCGACGGCACGATGACGCTGGTCGGCGCGCCGGAGCACGACCATCCGTCGCCGCAGGTGTTCAACCTGATCTTGAAGCGCCGCCGCCTCGCGGGCTCGCTGATCGGCGGGATCGCGGAAACGCAGGAAATGCTCGACTTCTGCGCGGAGCACGGCATTACGTCCGATATCGAGATGATCCCGATGCAGCAGATCAATGCCGCTTACGAACGGATGCTGAAGAGCGACGTGAAGTACCGGTTCGTGATCGACATGGCGTCGATCAAGCAGTAACGCAGCAAGCGGCGTCCGAAACGAAACGGGCCGCATGTTCGACATGCGGCCCGTTCTGCATCCGGCGACCGGATTGCCCGACAGCGACGATTACTTCTTGTAGTCGTAATCCACAGTCAGCGGCGCGTGATCGCTGAACTTGATGTCCTTGAAGATCGACGTGCTTTTCGCGGTGCCGGCCACGCCCGGCGTCGCGATCTGGTAGTCGATCCGCCACCCGACGTTCTTCGCGTACGCCTGACCGCGGTTGCTCCACCACGTGTACTGCTCGGGGCGCGGGTCGAGCGTGCGGAACACGTCGACGTAGCCGACGTCGTCGAACAACTGCGTGAGCCACGCGCGCTCTTCGGGCAGGCAGCCCGAATTCTTCTGGTTGCTCTTCCAGTTCTTGATGTCGATTTCCTTGTGCACGATGTTCACGTCGCCGCACAGGATCACCTCGCGCTTCTTCTTCAGCTCGGCGAGGTGCGGCATGAACTCGTCCATGAAACGGTACTTCGCCTGCTGGCGCTCTTCACCGCTCGAGCCGGACGGCACGTACACCGACACGACCGACAGCTTGCCGTAGCGCGCCTCGACATAGCGCCCCTCGGCGTCGAATTCGCTGCTGCCGAAGCCGATGATCACGTCATCGGGCTCGTGGCGGCTGTACACGCCCGCGCCGCTGTAGCCCTTCTTCTCGGCGTGGTGGAAATAGCTCCTGAAGCCGTGCGGCTCGACGAATTCGGCCGGCAGGTCGTCGGCCGAGACCTTGATTTCCTGCACGCACACGCAGTCGGCGTTCTGTTCGCCGAGCCATTCGAAGAAGCCCTTCTTCGCGGCGGAGCGGATGCCGTTCAGGTTGGCGGTAATCACTCGCATCATGTGGGGTTCCGTTGTTCCGTTCGATTCATTTCGAGATATTTTGCCGGATCGCAGCCTAGCGGATCTTCACGCCTTCGAGCTCCGGCTTCGGCGGCGGGAATTCGAGCTTCATGTCGGTCAGCGCGCGCAGCAGCAGCTCGGCGATCATCACGTTGCGATGCGTCTTAGAGTTCGCCGGGATCACGTACCACGGCGCATGCTCGGCCGATGTCGCGGCGAGCGCGTCGCGGTACGCCGACTGGTATGCGTCCCAGTGCTTGCGTGCGTCGAGATCGGCGATGTCGAATTTCCAGTGCTTGGTCGGATCGTCGATGCGCGCCTGCAGCCGCTCGCGCTGCTCGTCCTTCGAGATGTGCAGGAAGCACTTGACGATCGTCGTGCCGTTCTCCGCGAGCATCGTCTCGAAATCGCGGATCTGCCGGTAGCGGCGCTCGCATTCGTCACCATCGATCAGGCCGAGCACGCGCGGCACGAGCACGTCTTCGTAGTGGCTGCGGTTGAAGATCGCGAGTTCGCCCGCGGCCGGCACCTGCGCATGCACGCGCCACAGGAAATCGTGCGCGGCCTCGATCGGCGTCGGCGCCTTGAACGGCACGATCCGCAGGCCGAGCGGATCGACGTCGCGAAACACCGCGCGCACCGTACCGTCCTTGCCGCTGGTGTCCATCCCCTGCAGCACGAGCAGCACGCGCTTCTTCTGCTGCGTGTGCAGGCGCTCCTGCTGCACGTCGAGTTCCGTCGACACGGCGCCGAGCCGTTCGCGGTCGGCATCCTTCGACCCCGACGAAAACGGCTTCGCGCCCGGATCGAACGCGTCGAGCTTGAATGCGGCAGCTTCCTTCTCGCGCGTGCTGTACGGCACGCGGAAATCATCGAGCGACGGTTGTTTCGCCATACGTTCCTCCGTTGGACGGTGCAATGCACACGTGCACACGATAACGCATGCACCAAAGCGACGGGCCGCCCCGAACAGGTTCGGCGGCGGCCCGTGCTCAGGCGCGGTTCAGGCGCGCGGCCATGTTCAACCGAGCTTCTTTTTCAGCAGCTCGTTGACCTGCTGCGGATTGGCCTTGCCCTTGGTCGCCTTCATCGCCTGGCCGATCAGCGCGTTGAACGCCTTTTCCTTGCCCGCGCGGAATTCCTCGACCGACTTCGCGTTCGCCGCGAGCACTTCGTCGATGATCGCTTCCAGCGCGCCGGTGTCGGAGATCTGCTTCAGGCCCTTCGCGTCGATGATGCGGTCGGCCGCGCCTTCGTCGGTGGCCTTCTCGTCCCAGATCGTCGCGAAGATTTCCTTCGCGATCTTGTTCGAGATCGTACCGTCGGCGATACGCTGCAGCACGAGCGCGAGCTGCGCGGCCGAGACCGGAATCGCGTCGATCTCGATGCCGTCGCGGTTCAGCTGCGACGACACGTCGCCCATCAGCCAGTTCGCGGCGATCTTCGCGTTCGCCGCGCCGGCCTTCGCGACCACGGCCTCGAAGTACGCGGCCATCGCCTTGCTCGACGTCAGCACGCCCGCGTCGTACGCGGACACGCCGTACTGCTCGACGAAGCGCTGCTGCATCGCGGCCGGCAGCTCGGGCATGCCGGCCTGCACACGCTCGACCCAGTCCCGGCCGATCACGAGCGGCATCAGGTCGGGGTCGGGGAAGTAGCGGTAATCGTGCGCGTCTTCCTTGCTGCGCATCGAGCGCGTCTCGCGCTTGTCCGGATCGTATAGGCGCGTTTCCTGCACGACTTCGCCGCCGTCCTCGATCAGCTCGATCTGGCGGCGCACTTCGTAGTTGATCGCTTCCTCGAGGAACCGGAACGAGTTCAGGTTCTTGATCTCGGCGCGCGTGCCGAACTTTTCCTGGCCGACCGGGCGCACCGACACGTTCGCGTCGCAGCGGAACGAACCTTCCTGCATGTTGCCGTCGCAGATGCCCAGCCACACGACGAGCGCATGCAGCGCCTTCGCATAGGCGACGGCCTCGGCCGCGCTGCGCATTTCCGGCTCGGTGACGATCTCGAGCAGCGGCGTGCCCGCACGGTTCAGGTCGATCCCCGTCATCCCGGCGAAATCTTCATGCAGCGACTTGCCTGCATCTTCCTCGAGGTGCGCGCGGGTCAGGTTGACGGTCTTCTCGTACGCTTCCTTGCCGGCCTTTTCGTTCGCGGGCACCTGGATCGTGATCTGGCCGCCCTGCACGACCGGAATCTCGTACTGGCTGATCTGATAGCCCTTCGGCAGATCGGGGTAGAAATAATTCTTGCGCGCGAAGATGCTGCGCGGCGCGATGGTCGAGCCGATCGCGAGCCCGAAGCGGATCGCCCGCTCGACCGCGCCGCGGTTCAGCACCGGCAGCACGCCCGGCAGCGCCAGGTCGACCGGGCACGCCTGCGTGTTCGGCTCCGCGCCGAACTGCGTCGACGCGCCCGAGAAAATCTTCGAGACGGTCGACAGTTGCGCGTGCGTCTCGAGACCGATAACGACTTCCCATTGAGTCATGCTTACACCCCCGCCGGAACTTGCTTGTGCCAGTCGGTCGCGCGCTGGAACGCGTCGGCGACCTGCAGCATCCGGGCTTCGTTGAAATAGTTGCCGATGATCTGCAGACCGACCGGGCGCTTCGCGTTCGCACCGGCGCCGAAGCCGCACGGCACGCTCATGCCGGGCAGGCCCGCGAGGCTCACCGACAGCGTGTAGATATCCGCGAGATACATCTGCACCGGATCGTCGCCCTTCGCGCCGAGATCCCATGCGACCGACGGCGACGCCGGGCCCATGATCACGTCGCAGGACTTGAACGCTTCCTGGAAATCGTTCGCGATGATGCGGCGGATCTTCTGCGCCTGCAGGTAGTACGCGTCGTAGTAGCCATGCGACAGCACGTACGCGCCGACGAGAATCCGGCGCTTCACTTCAGGCCCGAAGCCTTCGGCGCGCGACTTCTTGTACATGTCGAGCAGGTCGCCGTACTGCGCGGCGCGGTGGCCGAAGCGCACGCCGTCGAAACGCGACAGGTTCGACGACGCCTCGGCCGGCGCGATCACGTAGTACACGGGGATCGACAGTTCCGTCTTGGGCAGCGAGACCGGCACGAGCGTCGCGCCGAGCGCTTCATATTGCTTGAGCGCCGCGTCGATCGACGCGCGCACGTCGTCGGCGAGGCCCTCGCCGAAATACTCGTTCGGCAAACCGATGCGCAGCCCCGCGAGCGGCTTGCCCGCATCGTTGCCGGCCGCCCACGGCTGGCCGAGGTGGCGCGTGAAGTCTTCATCGTCGCGCTCGAGACTCGTCGAGTCGCGCTCGTCGAAGCCGGCCATCGCGTTCAGCAGCAGCGCGCAGTCGGACGCGCTCTGCGCCATCGGGCCGCCCTGGTCGAGCGACGACGCGAACGCGATCATCCCGTAGCGCGACACGCGGCCGTAGGTCGGCTTGATGCCGGTCACGCCCGCGAACGACGCGGGCTGGCGGATCGAGCCGCCGGTGTCGGTGCCGGTCGCGGCCGGCGCGAGGCGCGCGGCGACGGCCGCCGAGCTGCCGCCCGAGCTGCCGCCCGGCACCGCGTTGGTGTCCCACGGGTTCTTCACCGCGCCGAACGCCGAGTTCTCGTTCGACGAGCCCATCGCGAACTCGTCCATGTTGGTCTTGCCGAGCGTGACCATGCCGGCCGCCTGCAGGCGGGCGACGACGGTCGCGTCGAACGGGCTCTCGTAGTTCGCGAGCATCTTCGAGCCGGCGGTCGAGCGCCAGCCGCGCGTGACGAACACGTCCTTGTGCGCGATCGGCAGGCCGGTCAGCGCGCCGCCCGCGCCGCGCGCGAGTTCGGCGTCGGCGGCCTTCGCCTGCGCGAGGGTGAGGTCGGCGTCGACGTGGACGAACGCGTTCAGGTCGCGGGCCGCATCGATCCGTTTCAGGTAGAGCTGCGCGAGCTCGACGGCCGAGCATTCCTTGGCGGCGAGCGCGGCGCGCAGTTCGGTCAGGCTTTTTGCGTGCATTGAGTGGTTTTCCTGGGAATTCTGGGTGGCGCGCGGCGCAGGCCGGCCGGCGCGCTTGTCATCGAATGCTTACTCGATCACCTTCGGCACGAGATAGAGGCCGTCCTGGACGGCCGGCGCCGGACGCTGGTTGTCGTCGCGATTGACGATTTCCGTCACGGCGTCGTCGCGCAGGCGCTGCGCGACTTCCTGGATCTGTTCGATCGGGTGGGCGAGCGGCGCGATGCCGGCGGTGTCGACCGCCTGCATCTGCTCGACGAGGCCGAAGAATTCATTGAGCTGGCCGAGCGTGTGCTCGGCGTCGGCGTCGGCCATTTCGAGTCGCGCCAGGTGCGCGATGCGTTTCACATCGGTCAGGGTCAGGGCCATGCGATCACCGGAAAAACAAGGCTGCGCGGCACGTCAGAAACGCGCCGCGGCGGGGGGTTGGAGGGTGCGTTGTCACCCTCAAAAATCGGGGCCGAAGCGGCAAAAATACCGTCCGTTTCGATTCAAATACCGTGAAATTATAAGGTATCATTACGCGTTCGACCCAAACCCGGCAGCCTTTTCCCGCACCGTTTCGCCCCGCTTCGGCAAGCCGTGCGTGCTTCGTGCGATCCCCGGTAGACATCACTCGCAGCTTCGTGCGCCGCGGCGGCCGCTTCCGCCACGCTTCCCGAGGCTGTTATTTTTTCCGCTGCCGCCCTCAGCGCTCGCTATGCAGGGCCGGCCCAGAGCGAAACAGGATTCTGAATGTTCGGTTTTTTGCGCAGCTACTTCTCCAACGATCTGGCGATCGACCTCGGCACCGCAAACACCCTGATCTACATGCGCGGCAAGGGCATCGTCCTCGATGAGCCGTCGGTCGTGTCGATCCGCCAGGAAGGCGGCCCCAACGGCAAGAAGACGATCCAGGCGGTCGGCAAGGAAGCCAAGCAGATGCTCGGCAAGGTGCCGGGCAACATCGAGGCGATCCGCCCGATGAAGGACGGCGTGATCGCCGACTTCACCGTCACCGAGCAGATGATCAAGCAGTTCATCAAGACGGCTCACGAGTCGCGCATGTTCTCGCCGTCGCCGCGCATCATCATCTGCGTGCCGTGCGGCTCGACCCAGGTCGAGCGCCGCGCGATCAAGGAAGCCGCGCACGGCGCCGGCGCCTCGCAGGTCTACCTGATCGAGGAGCCGATGGCGGCCGCGATCGGCGCAGGCCTGCCGGTGTCGGAAGCCACCGGCTCGATGGTCGTCGACATCGGCGGCGGCACGACGGAAGTCGGCGTGATCTCGCTCGGCGGCATCGTGTACAAGGGTTCGGTGCGCGTCGGCGGCGACAAGTTCGACGAAGCGATCGTCAACTACATCCGCCGCAACTACGGGATGCTGATCGGCGAGCAAACCGCCGAAGCGATCAAGAAGGAAATCGGCTCCGCGTTCCCGGGCTCCGAAGTCAAGGAAATGGAAGTGAAGGGCCGCAACCTGTCGGAAGGCATTCCGCGCAGCTTCACGATCTCCAGCAACGAAATCCTCGAAGCGCTGACCGATCCGCTGAACCAGATCGTGTCGTCGGTGAAGATCGCCCTCGAGCAGACGCCGCCGGAACTCGGCGCCGACATCGCCGAGCGCGGGATGATGCTGACGGGCGGCGGCGCGCTGCTGCGCGACCTCGATCGCCTGCTCGCCGAAGAAACCGGCCTGCCGGTGCTCGTCGCCGAAGATCCGCTGACCTGCGTCGTTCGCGGTTCGGGCATGGCGCTCGAGCGCATGGATAAGCTGGGCAGCATCTTCTCGTACGAGTGATCGACGAGTGATCGCCTAAGCAGTCCCGTTTGATATGACGCACCCGCGGCGTGGCCGGATCGCTCGTTCAGAACGAACCGCCACGCCGTTTGCGCGTCTGAGCATTATTTAACCGATCGCCACGCGCCCGGCGCCGACCATGGAATACAGTCCGCCGCCCCTCTTCAAGCAAGGTCCGCCCGCGCTCGCGCGGCTCATCTTCTTCGTCGCCCTCGCCATCGCGCTTCTCGTGTCGGACGCGCGCTTCAGCACGCTCGAAATCCTCCGCGGCGTGCTCGGCACCGTGCTGTATCCGCTGCAGCGCGCGGCGCTCGTACCGCGCGACGTGTTCATGGGCGCGGCCGACATCGCCGTCACCGGCGCGTCGCTGCGCCATGAGAACGACGCGCTGCGCAAGCGCAACCTGCAGCTGTCGACGCAGGCCAACCAGGCCGCGGTGCTCACGCAGGAGAACATGCATCTGCGCGCGGTGCTCGAGCTGCGCCAGCACATCGCGACGCAATCGACGCCGGTCGAGATCCAGTACGACACCAGCGACCCGTTCACGCAGAAGATCGTGATCGGGCAGGGTTCGCAACAGGGCCTCCAGAACGGCGCGCCGGTCGTCAGCGAGGACGGCGTGATCGGCCAGGTCACGCGCGTGTTCCCGCTGCAGGCCGAAGTCACGCTGATCACCGACCGCGACCTCGCGATTCCCGTGCAGGTGCTGCGCACCGGCCTGCGCAGCGTGATCTACGGCACGCCGAAGGGCGATTCGCTCGACCTGCGCTTCGTGCCGACGAGTTCGGATCTCGTCGCGGGCGACGAGCTCGTCACGAGCGGCCTCGACGGCGTCTATCCGCCGGGGCTGCCGGTCGCGAAGGTCATGCGCGTCGACAAGCTCGCCGATACCGCGTTCGCACGCGTGACCTGCGCGCCGGTCGCCGCCGTGCGCGGCGCGCGGCAGATGCTCGTGCTGCATTACCAGAACGACGTCCCGCCGCGTCCGGCCGAGGCCGACCCGGCCGCCGACAAGAACGCGAAGGGCAAGAAAGGCGCGAAGGCCGCGGCGAAGGGCGAAAAGGGCGAAAAAGCCGACAAGGCCGACGCGAACGCGAAGCCGGCCGCCGCGGCCGCGCCCGGCGCGAAGCCGGCACCGGCTGCGCCCGCCGCCCCGGCCAAGCCGGCCGCCGCGCCCGCGAAGCCCGCGGCCGGCCAATCAGGAGCCCAGCGATGAATCGCCCGCAATACATCCTGCAGCCGGTCAACCCGTACTTCATCGTCTTCAGCCTCGCCGCCGCGTTCCTGCTGAACCTGATGCCGTGGGGCCGCCTGCCCGGCGTGCCCGACTTCGTCGCGCTCGTGCTGCTGTTCTGGAACATCCACCAGCCGCGCAAGGTCGGAATGGGCGTCGCGTTCGCGCTCGGTATCCTGATGGACGTGCACGACGCGGGGCTGCTCGGCGAGCACGCGCTCGCCTATACGCTGCTGTCGTACGGTGCGATCACGATCCACCGTCGCGTGCTGTGGATGCCGATCGGCGTGCAGGTGCTGTATGTCACGCCGCTGCTGGTCGTCGCGCAGCTGGTGCCGTTCGTGATCCGCCTCGTGATGGGCGCCGCGTTTCCCGGCTGGCGCTATCTGGTGGACGGCTTCGTCGAAGCCGCGCTGTGGCCGATCGCGAGCCACCTGCTGCTGATGCCGCAACGCCGCCCGGTCGATCCGGACGATACGCGCCCCATCTGAGCCGGACCGACCTTGAATACCCGCCGCCCCCACGCCCGCCGCGCGTCGCGCTCCGGGGCGGCCCCTCGCCCGCGTGCGGTTCACGCACACGGGCCTCGACCGTAACCGCATGACCGAATTCAACGACACCCAACAGCAGCTCTCGAAGTTCCGCCTGCGCGTCGCGGCGGCGGGCGTGTTCGTGTTCGTCTGCTTCGGGCTGCTCGCGAGCCGCTTCTTCTACCTGCAGCTGATGCAGCACGGCAAATACGCGCTGCAGGCCGAGGAAAACCGCATCTCGGTCGCGCCGATCGTGCCGAACCGCGGGATCATCACCGATCGCAACGGCGTGGTGCTCGCGAAGAACTATTCGGCGTACACGCTCGAGATCACGCCGTCGAAGCTCAATGACACGCTCGACAACACGATCGACAAGCTGTCCGAGATCATCCCGATCGACGCACGCGACCGCCGCCGCTTCAAGAAACTGCAGGAAGACTCGAAGAACTTCGAGAGCCTGCCGATCCGCACGCGCCTGACCGACGCGGAAGTCGCGCGCTTCACCGCGCAGCGCTTTCGCTTCCCCGGCGTCGACGTGCGCGCGCGGCTGTTCCGCCAGTACCCGCTCGGCATGACGGCCGCGCACGTGATCGGCTACATCGGCCGGATCTCGAAGCGCGACCAGGATCGCATCGACGCGATGAGCGACGACAACGACAGCGATCAGGAACACTACGATCCGCGCCGCGACGCGAACAACTACAAGGGCACCGACTACATCGGCAAGATCGGCGTCGAGCAGAGCTACGAAGCCGAGCTGCATGGCCTCACGGGCTTCGAGGAAGTCGAGGTGACGGCCGGCGGCCGGCCGGTGCGCACGCTGTCGCGCACGCAGGCGACGCCCGGCAACAACCTCGTGCTGTCGCTCGACATCGGGCTGCAGCAGGTGGCCGAACAAGCGTTCGCCGGCAAGCGCGGCGCGCTCGTCGCGATCGAGCCGAAGACGGGCGACGTGCTCGCGTTCGTGTCGTCGCCGAGCTTCGACCCGAACTCGTTCGTCGACGGGATCGACCAGCAGACTTGGGACGAGCTGAACAACTCGTCCGACAAGCCGCTCCTGAACCGCCCGCTGCACGGCACCTACCCGCCCGGCTCGACCTACAAGCCGTTCATGGCGCTGGCCGGCCTGACGCTCGGCAAGCGCACGCCGGGCTGGGGCTTCCAGGATCCCGGCTACTTCACGTTCGGCGGCCACACGTTCCGCAACGACGTGCGCTCGGGCCAGGGCTGGGTCGACATGAACAAGGCGATCATGGTGTCGAACGACACCTACTTCTACATGCTCGCGCGCGACCTCGGCGTGAATGCGATCGCGAATTTCATGAAGCCGTTCGGCTTCGGCCAGATCACCGGGATCGACATCCAGGGCGAGGCGCGCGGGATCCTGCCGTCGACCGACTGGAAGAAGAAGGCGTTCAAGAAGGCCGCGCAGCAGAAGTGGTTCGACGGCGAGACGATCAGCCTCGGGATCGGCCAGGGCTACAACTCGTTCACGATCCTGCAGCTCGCGCATGCGACGGCAACGCTCGCGAACAACGGCGTCGTGATGAAGCCTCACCTCGTGAAGGAAGTCGAGGATCCGATCACGCGCGCGCGCCACCTGACGGTGCCGAAGGAAAGCGAAGTGATCCCGCTCAAGCAGTCCGACATCGACGTCGTGAAGCGCGGGATGGAAAACGTGATCGAAAACCCGTCCGGCACCGCGTACACCGTGTTCCGCGGCGCGTCGTACCTCGCGGCCGGCAAGACCGGTACCGCGCAGGTGTTCTCGCTGCAGGGCTCGAACTACAAGGGCCACCTGCTCGCCGAGCACCTGCGCGACCACGCACTGTTCATTTCGTACGCGCCGGTCGACCATCCGCAGATCGCCGTCGCGCTGGTCGTCGAGAACGGCGGCTGGGGCGCACAGGCCGCGGGCCCGATTGCGCGCCGCGTGCTCGATTACTATCTGGTCGAACGCCAGAACCCGAAGAGCGAGGCCGCGGCCGTGGCGGCCGCCGCGTCGGCGACCGAGCCGGTCAGCGCGCCGGTGGTCGGTGACACGTCGAAGCCCGCCGCCGTCGCGGCCGGCTTCACCGCGCTGCCGCAGCCGGTCGTGCAGAACGCGGCGAGCGCGGCGGACGCTGCGTCGGCCGCGTCGGCTGCGTCGGCGCCCGCTACGGCGAGCGCAATCTCGTCAAACACGCCGGCCGACGCGAGCGCCGCGCCGCCGATGGCCGCGAGCCTGCCGCCGATCCGGCGCCCGCACCGGCCGCGCCGGCCCGCCAGCGACGCGCAGCCGCTCGCCACCGCGCCGCGCGACGACAACTTCCGTGCGTCGGCCCCCGCGAAAGCGGCGAACGCCGGCACGATTCATTAACGGAGAAAGGCATGCAATTCGACAAGCGCGCCTGGCTCGACAAGATCAAGCAGATGTTCGCGGGCTTCGACCGCCCGCTCGCCCTCATCGTGTTCCTGCTGCTGTGCGTCGGCATCGTCACGCTGTACAGCGCGGCGATCGACATGCCCGGCCGCGTGGAAGACCAGTTGCGCAACATCCTGCTGACGTTCGTGCTGATGTGGGTGATCGCCAACATTCCACCCACCACGCTGATGCGCTTCGCGGTCCCGCTCTACACGTTCGGGGTCGCGCTGCTGGTCGCGGTCGCGCTGTTCGGGATGACCAAGAAGGGCGCGAAGCGCTGGCTGAACGTCGGCGTCGTGATCCAGCCGTCGGAAATCCTCAAGATCGCGACCCCGCTGATGCTCGCGTGGTACTACCAGCGCCGCGAAGGCGGACTGCGCTGGTACGACTTCATCGCGGCGTTCGGGATCCTGATGGTGCCGGTCGGCCTGATCGCGAAGCAGCCCGACCTCGGCACCGGCCTGCTCGTGTTCGCAGCCGGCTTCTTCGTGATCTATCTCGCCGGCCTGTCGTTCAAGCTGATCGTGCCGGTGCTCGTCGCGGGCGTGATCGCGGTGGGCTCGATCGCCGTGTTCGAAGAGCGCATCTGCCAGCCCGAAGTGCAGTGGCCGCTGATGCACGACTACCAGAAGCACCGCGTGTGCACGCTGCTCGACCCGACTTCCGACCCGCTCGGCAAGGGCTTCCACACGATCCAGGCCGTGATCGCGATCGGCTCCGGCGGCGCGCTCGGCAAGGGCTACCTGAAGGGCACGCAGGCCCACCTCGAATTCATTCCGGAGAAACATACCGACTTCATCTTCGCGGTGTTCTCCGAAGAATGGGGGCTCGCCGGCGGCCTCGTGCTGCTGACGCTGTACATGGCGCTGATCGCACGCGGGCTCTACATCGCCGCGCAGGGCGCGACGCTGTTCGGCCGGCTGCTCGCAGGCTCGCTCACGCTCGCGTTCTTCGTCTATGCGTTCGTCAATATCGGGATGGTGAGCGGCGTGCTGCCGGTGGTCGGCGTGCCGTTGCCGTTCATGAGTTACGGCGGCACCGCACTCGCGACGCTCGGCGTCGCGATCGGCATGATCATGAGCGTCGGACGACAGCGGCGGCTGATGAAGAGCTGACCGGGCGGCACGTAATCGCACGCAGTCGCAGCAATGAACAACGGCGCCTCGGCGCCGTTTTTCATTGAGCCGATGGAAACCACCAGCGGGCGCGGCTCGCTCACTGCGGCGTCGCGCGCGGGCTCCCCGGGCTCGCGCCGGCGCCCGATGCCGGCTCCGGCGTCTTCAGCCGTGCGCTCAGCTCCTTGAATTTCAGTCCGGCCGTCTCGTCGCCCTGCGCGGCCGCGGCCGCGTAATACGCCCGCGCGATGTTCAGGTTCTGCGTGACGCCGTCGCCGCCGCGCTCGTAGAACGAAGCCGTCACGTACTGCGCGGTCGGCTCGCCCGCGTCGGCCGCCTGCTTGTACCACGTGAACGCCTGGCGGTTGTCGCGCGGCGTGCCGCGCCCGTCGAGGAACTGGTTCGCGAGCGACAGCTCGGCCTGCACGTGCCCCTGCTTCGCCGCACGCAGGAACCAGCGGTGCGCTTCGGCCGGATTGCGTGCGACGAACTCGCCGTCGTCGAACATCCGCCCGTATACGTACTGCGCATGCGACATGTTCGCGTCGGCGGCCCGCTTCAGCCAGCGCAGCCCTTCGTCGACGTTCGCGGTCACGCCGACGCCGGTGAGCAGCATCATCGCGTAGTTGAACTGCGCGAGCCGGTCGCCGCGCTCGGCCGCGTCGTGAAACTGCACCAGCGCCGCGCGATAATCGCCCGCGTTGTAGTCGGCCACCGCCGATTGGGTCTCGCGCGCCGGATCGGGCTTCGCATGGGGCGCATTCTGCGCGACCGCCGCGACACACACGACCCACAGCGCGAGCAGCGCGCCGATCCGCCCGCACGCGCCGGCCACGCAGCGCGCGGAGCGTGAAACCGCACCGCCGCCCTTCATGACCGCACCTCCTGCAGCGCCTGGCGCGTCGCGCGCAGCAGCCAGCTGACGTCGGCCGACAGCGTGATCATCCGGTAGCCGGCCTCGCGATACTGGCGCGCAGTGGCCGTATCGCTCGCGAAGATGCCGACGGCAACGCCGGCCTGCTTGCCGGCCGCGAGCACGCGCGCCATCGCGGTTTCGACATCCGGGTGACGGCTGTCGCCGAGATGCCCGAGGCTCGCCGCCAGATCGCCCGGGCCGACGAACAGGCAGTCGACGCCCGGCGTCGCGGCGATCCGCTCCACTTCGTCGATACCGCGCGCCGATTCGATCTGCACGATCACCGCGACCTGCGCGTTCGCCGTCTGCAGGTAATCGCGGCGCATGCCGTACGCCGCCGCGCGCACCATGCCGGCGACACCGCGCAGCCCGTCCGGGGAATCCGGCGACGGAAAGCGCGTGAGCCGCACCGCGTGCGCGGCGTCGTCGGGCGTCTCGATGCACGGGAACATCAGCGTGCGCGCACCGGCGTCGAGCGCGCGCTTCACGAGCCACGGCTCGCGCCCCGGCACGCGCACGACGGGCTCGCTCGGCAGATGCGCGGCGGCCAGCGCGCGCAGTTGCGACGCGACGTCGCGACTGTCGTTCGGCGCGTGCTCCATGTCGATGCAGAGCCAGTCGTAACCGGCATGCGCGAGCGCTTCCGTGGCCGAATCGCAGCCGAGCGACAGCCACAGGCCGTACAGCGGCTCATCGCCGTCGTGCAGACGTTGCTTGAGGGAATTGGTGAGCGTGCTCATCGATACGGCCTCCTGGACGGAACGGCAATCGAACGGGACAAGCAACAGGCGGAAGCGGCAACGCGTCGTGCAGCGCAGCACGGCGGCTGCGCCGGGCCGCACCCAGGAACGTTGGTCGGCGCTGGACGACCGATCTGACAGCACGGGCCGCGCGAGGCCGCACGCGCGCGCTTGCCGGTGCCACGCAACGATCATAGCGCGGCGACAAGCGGATGGGGAATCAGGCGGGAAGTGGTGCCGGGCGGGTGCCGCGCGGGCCCGATCGCGCACCGCATGGCGGGCGACCGCCGGCCGGCAGCCGCGCGAACGCGCGGGCCGGCAGCGGAACGTCAGCGAGCCGGGTCGCGCTCGACGTCGGCCCAGCAGTTCGGCGTTTCGTACAGGCGCACGCGCTCGAGGCGCAGGTTCACGCCGTAGTGCGCGTCGTACACGTTCGAGAGGATGTCGAACGCGATCGCCGCGAGGTTCTCGACGGTCGGGATCCGGTCGAGCACGATGGTCTTGTGGTCGGCCATCTGCTCGAGGAACGAGCGCACGACTTCGTCGCGCGCGTAGACCAGGAACGCGTGGTCCCACTTGTTGACGAGGTGCTCGACCGCGAGCGCCTTCACGTCGGCGAAATCCATCACCATGCCGCGGTCGGGCGCCCCCTCGGTATCGACGAGATCGCCGCGCAGCGTGACTTCGAGCACGTAGCGATGGCCGTGCAGGTTGCGGCACTGGCTGCGGTGATCGGGAATGCGGTGGCCCGCGTCGAATTCGAGTTTTCGGGTAATCAGCACGATGTCAAAAGCCGGGGCTCAGGGAATGTTCAGGTATTTGTGGGTCTGCATCGACAGCCGCCACTGCGGATGCCGCTTGCACCAGTCGATCGCGAGCTTCGTGTTGAGGTCGCGCGACGGGCCGTCCATCGGCTGCACGAGAAAATACTCGAAATCGAGCTTCGCGTAGTCGGCGAGCCGCTGGTTGTCCTGCGGGATCACGATCTTCAGTTCGTTGCCTTTCGTGACGACGAGCGGCGCGTCGGCCTTCGGGCTCACGCAGATCCAGTCGATCGTCTCGAGCACCGGCAGCGAGCCGTTGGTCTCGATCGCGATCTCGAAGCCCGCCGCGTGCAGCGCGTCGACGAGCGGCTGGTCGAGCTGCAGCATCGGCTCGCCGCCCGTGCAGACGACGAAGCGGTGCGCCTCGCCGTCCGGCCACAGGCCGGCGATCGTCGCGACGAGCGCTTCGGCATCCTTGAACTTGCCGCCGTTCTCGCCGTCGGTGCCGACGAAGTCGGTATCGCAGAAGCGGCACACGGCCTCCGCACGATCCTCTTCGCGGCCCGACCACAGATTGCAGCCGGCGAACCGGCAGAACACGGCCGGCCGGCCCGCGTTCGCGCCCTCGCCCTGCAACGTGTAGAAAATTTCCTTGACCGCGTAAGTCATCGTGCTTCGTCCGGCTCGCGCCGCTCGTTGTCGATCAGAATCCGTTGTTCATTCACCGTGCCGGGCAGCCGCGTCACAGCGGCGCTTCGGTCACCCGCTCGCCCTTCAGGTAGGCCTCGTAGCCGCGCTTGCGCAGCTTGCAGGCCGGGCATTCGCCGCAGCCGAAGCCCCAGTCGTTCAGTTCCGCGCGCTCGCCCACGTAGCACGTATGCGTCTCGACGCGAATCAGCTCGACGAGCGCCTCGCCGCCGAGCTGCTCGGCGAGTTGCCAGGTCTGCGCCTTGTCGAGCCACATCAGCGGCGTCTCGAGCACGATGCGCGTGTCCATCCCGAGGTTCAGCGCGACCTGCAGCGCCTTCATCGTATCGTCGCGGCAGTCGGGGTAGCCCGAGAAGTCGGTCTCGCACATCCCGCCGACCAGCACGCGCAAGCCGCGGCGATAGGCGATCGCGGCCGCGATCGTCATGAACAGCAGGTTGCGGCCCGGCACGAACGTGTTCGGCAAGCCGTTCGCCGTGGTCTCGATCTCGATCGTGCGCGTCATCGCGGTATCGCTGATCGCGCCGAGCACCGACAGGTCGATCATGTGATCGTCGCCGAGACGGCCGGCCCACGCGGGAAATTGATGCTTCAGTGCGTCGCGCACGCCTTCGCGACATTCGAGTTCGACGCGGTGGCGCTGGCCGTAATCGAAGCCGAGCGTCTCGACCGTCTGGTAGCGTTCCAGGGCCCAGGCCACGCACGTGGCCGAGTCCTGCCCGCCGGAAAACAACACGAGCGCGCCGTCTTTAGCGTCTGTCCGAATCACCGTGATACTCCGTGAATGTGTAGGCTCGCGTCGCACTGCGCCCCGGGGCCGGCTGCCGCCGGGCGGCCCGACGCGGCCGGCCTGCGCCGGCTCGACCAGTATAGGCAGCGCGCTCGGCCGCAAACGCGGCGGCGCGCTTATACCGCCCATCGCGCCGGCATCGTTGCCGCGCGTCACGGCGGCGCCTGCGGGCTGCCAGCCGTGCTGCTTGAAGCGATGCGCTAAGTCATTGAGCGGGCACGGATTTTATCATGCCCCGGCGAATGCTGCCGGGCACGCCGCCCACGACACGCGATACCCACCACAAACGAAAAACCCCAAGAACCTTCCGATTCTTGGGGTTTTAAATGCTGGTGGCCTGGGACGGAATCGAACCATCGACACGCGGATTTTCAATCCGCTGCTCTACCAACTGAGCTACCGGGCCAACGAAGAAGAGAAAGTATATCCACCCATCGACACTTGCGCAAGGGTTTTGGCGAAATATTTTTATGCGGCGCCTTCCGACGGCTTCTTGCCGAGCTCGACGCCCAGCTGCTTGAGCTTGCGATACAGGTGCGTGCGCTCGAGGCCCGTCTTTTCCGCGACGCGCGTCATGCTGCCGTTCTCGCGCGCGAGGTGATATTCGAAGTACGCGCGCTCGAACGCGTCGCGCGCTTCGCGCAACGGAATGTCGAACGGAATCGCGGCCGTCTGGCCCGCGAGGCCGAGCGCCGCCGCCATGTCGTCGCCGAGCGTCGGCAGCGCGGCCGCGGACGCGACCGCCGCCGGCCCCGACGCCTGACCGCCACCGGCCTTCGCGGCCGCGTTGGCGGACACCGGTGCCGCGCCGCGCGCGAGACCGTGCTCGACCGACTTCAGCAGCTTCTGCAGCGCGATCGGCTTTTCGAGGAAGTCGAGCGCACCGATCTTCGTTGCCTCGACGGCCGTGTCGATCGTCGCGTGCCCGGACATCATGATCACCGGCATCGTCAACAGGCCCTGCGCCGCCCATTCCTTGAGCAGCGTGACGCCGTCGGTATCGGGCATCCAGATATCGAGCAGCACGAGATCGGGCGCCTGATTCAGCCGGTATTCCCGCGCGGCCTGCGCGTTCTCCGCCGCCTCGACGACATGTCCTTCATCGCTGAGGATTTCCGAGAGCAATTCCCGGATGCCCATTTCATCATCTACCACCAGGATGGTTGCCATTTACGCTGCCTTTGTCTGCACACTTGCTTTTGTCTTAGCGGGAGCCGTCCCGCCCTGCGCGCCATGTTCGGCGCCTGGCGTATCGCTCGCCATCTGCAGGAACAGGATCGACACCTGCGCACCCTCGACGGTCTCGCCGTGCATGCGATTGCGCAGATCGATCCGCGCGCCGTGCTCGTCGACGATTTTCTTGACCGTGGCCAACCCGAGCCCCGTGCCCTTCGCCTTCGTCGTCACGTAAGGCTCGAACGCACGGGTCAGGATGCGTGCCGGAAAACCGGGCCCGTTGTCGGACACGGTCAGACGTACCGCGACGCGCGTTTTGCCCTCGGCGTCGGGGTCGCCATATTCTACTGTCTTGGTTTCGATCAACACACGCGGATGCGCGACTTCCGCGACCGAATCCTGCGCGTTCTGCAGCAGGTTGTGAATCACCTGGCGCAGTTGCGTCGCGTCGCCACGGATCACCGGCAGCGACGGCGCGAGTTCCGCGACGATCGCGCTCTTGCCTTCGCCGACACCATACAGCCCGAGCACCTCGCTCGCCAGCTCGTTCAGCTGCAGGTTCGCGAGCACCGCCGGCGGCGTGCGCGCATATTCGCGGAAGTCGTCGACCATCCGCTTCATCGCGGCCACCTGGTTGACGATCATCGTCGCGCCGCGCTTGAGCACGTCCGCATCGCTCGGCGCGAGCTTGTCGGAGAGCTTCATCTGCAGCCGCTCGGCCGACAGCTGGATCGGCGTCAGCGGATTCTTGATCTCGTGCGCGAGCCGTCGCGCGACCTCGCCCCACGCGACCGAACGCTGCGCGGAAATCACGTCGGAGATGTCGTCGAACACGACGACGTAGCCGGACGTTTGCGGATCGTCGGCCTCGCCTTCGACCGTCGACACGAGGCGCGTGCCGCGCACGAGCAGCGTGAGCGGATCGGCTTCGCCCGGCACTTCGACCGCGAACTGCTGCTGCCAGTGGCCGCGATCGCCGCTGCCGCCGTCGGACGCCGCTTCGCGATCGGCGAACGCCTTGCGCACCATCGCGCCGAATTCCGCGACGACGCCGATCCGGTCGAGCGCCGTGCCGATCATCGAACCGAACGGCTGCCGGAAAATGCGCTCGGCGCCGCGGTTGGCCGTCGTCAGCCGGAACTGGCGGTCGAGCACGAACACGCCGGCAGTCAGGTTCGCGAGGATGCTCTCGAGATACGTCTTCGAATGCTCGAGCGCGACCCGGTTCTTCTCGACCGCGAGCCGCGCCTCGGACAGCTGGCGCGTCATCGCGTTGAACGACTGCGTGAGGAAGCCGAGCTCGTCGCGCGACTTGATCTCGCGCTTCGGCGTGTAGTCGCCTTCCGTGATTTCCTTCGTGCCCTGCGCGAGCAGGAACAGCGGCCGCGCGAGCTGCTGGCCGAGCGCGAGCGCGAGCATCATCGCGATGAAGGTCGCGAGGAACAGCGCGAGCGTCAGCGTGCCGATGTACATCTTGCGCAAACCGGTGCGGCCGAGCGCTTTTTCCTGGTACTCGCGATACGCGCGCTGCACCGCGTCGGCGTTGTGCGCGAGCGCGGGCGGCACCGGCTGCGTGAGCTGCAGGAATCGCTCCGCCGGCTGCAGCAGCGACGTCGTCGCGTCGGGAATCGGCCGCACGACGCGCAATCGTAGCGCGCCCTTCGCACCGTGCGCGCTCGGGTCGCCGTCCACTTCGCCCTCGATCGCCGCGTATGCGCCGTGCTCGCGGGCCTGGCTCAGCATCAAGGGCGTCGGCAGGTCGTCGGGAATCAGCGCAGCGAAATTGCCCGATGCCTGCGCAACGATGTGCAGGTCGGGTGCCGCGCCGGAGCCGCCGCGGCTCGGCTCGACGATCGTCGCGTCCTGCACGCCGAACTGGTCGCGCAGGCGCAGCAGCGTGAGCGTCGTGCCGTTCGTGTTCACATCGACGCTCGCGAGCTGGTCGGACATCATCCGCGCCTTCGTCTGGAGGTCGGACAGCGACGCGTCGAGCATCCCGCGGCCGAGGTTCAGACCGGCCGTCAGCGCCGTCTCGACGTTCACGTCGAACCACGACTCGATACTGCGCGACACGAACTGGTACGACACGATGTAGATGATCCCGCCAGGCACCACGCCGACGAGCGCGAAGAACACCGCGAGCTTCGCGAGCAGCCGCGTGCCGAACTTGCCCTTCCTCAGGCGCACGACGATCATCCCGATCAGCCCGAGCACCACCAGCAGGAACACGAGCGCGACGATGATGTTCATCGCGTACAGCCACGAGTAGTAGCGGTCGAAGAATTCGGTGTTCGCGCTCGCGGCCGCGAGCAGCACGAGCAGCAGCAATGCGGTGATCGCGACGGTCGAGACGATCACGCGAATGAGGAGGCTCTTCCCGCTGGCCGCGCGGCGTACTTTATTTAGCACGTTCGGTCACCGTGAAGTTGAAGCGCTTCCAGTCGGACCCGAGCGTCCAGTCGCGGTTGTTCACCGCGTCGACCTGGAACGGCTTCGGCATCAGCGCCGTGTCGAGCTGCATGCGCACCGAGGCCGTATAGGTTTCGCCGGTGCGCACCTGATTGCGGTCGATCACGTGCCACGACGTGATGTGGCGGACAACCGCCAGCGCATCCTTCAGCGACGGGAAGCCGAGTTGCAGCCCGCCCGTCGACACGCGGTACTCGCGCGTGAGCGGCTGGAACGACAGGCGGATCGTCTGCGACACCGACACCGGCTGCTCGTCGAACCAGTACCAGCGCGCGCGGCTCAGGTCGAAGTCCGTCGTGAAGTAAAGCGGGATGCCCTTGTTGACGGCATCCTCGAGGTTCGAATTCAGCTCGAAGTCGAAGCGCGCATCGAGGCTCCAGCCGCTTCCGTCAGCCTGCAGCGATGCGCGCTGCACGGCGATCGACTCGGCACGCGCCGGCCGAACGACAGCCAGGCACAGCGCCAGCGCGACCAGCAGGAGCACCGCGAGCCGAAATGGAAAAAGGTGTTTGATCGTCACCGTTTCTGAAACCGCGCGTAGAAAAATCCGTCGTGATCGGTGTTCTGGTCGAGTGCGCCGGCCGCCCCGCCGTGCACGCCGCCCGGCAGCAGTTGGCCGGGCGCGTCCAATCGTACCGCATCTTCACAGGCCGCTTCAAACCAGCGGGCCTGCAATTCGCCTTCTTCGGGGAAGATCGAACAGGTCACGTAGAGCAGTTCGCCGCCCGGCTTCACGAGCGGCCACAGCGCGCTCAGGATGCGACGCTGTTCCGCGACGAGCGCGGCGATGTCGGTTTCGCGGCGCAGCCAGCGGATGTCGGGATGGCGACGCACGATGCCGGACGCCGAGCACGGCACGTCGGCCAGGATGCGATCGAACGGACAGCCGTCGTACCACGCGTCCGGCGCGCCTGCGTCGCCGACGCGCACGTCCGCCGCGAGCGACAGCCGCGCGAGGTTCTCGCCGATGCGCGCCGCGCGGGCCCCATCGCTTTCGAGCGCAACCACTTCCGCGTCGGCCAGCTCGAGGATGTGGCCGGTTTTGCCGCCCGGTGCCGCGCACGCGTCGAGCACGCGCATGCCGTCGCGCGCACCGAGCCATTCGGCCGCGAGCTGCGCGCCGGCATCCTGCACCGACACGACGCCGTCGGCGAAGCCCGGAATGCGATCGACCGGCAGCGCCGACGCAAGCCGCACCGCATGGCGGCCGATCGCGCGCGCGTCGATGCCGTGTTCGCGCAGCGTGTCGAGATACGCATCGACGCTCGCGCGGCGCGCGTTCACGCGCAGCGCCAGCGGCCCCTGCCGGTCGCCCGCCGCGAGGATCGCCTGCCAGGCGTCGGGCCATGCGCGCTTCACCGCGTCCACCCACCACGTGCGGTAATTCCAGCGCGCGACCGGATCGTCCTGCAGCGCCGCGACGAGTGCGTCGCGCTCACGCTGGAAACGGCGCAGCACCGCGTTGACCAGCCCCTTCGCGAACGCGTATTCGCGCCGCGCGCCGATCACGGTCACGGCCTGGTCGACGATCGTGAACGCCGGATACGCGGCCGTCTCCTCCGGATCGAGCATCAGCGCGAGCGCGGCGGCGAGCACCGCGTGCACGTGCGCGGGCGGCGCCTTGCCGACGAGCCGGCCGATCAGCCAGTCCGCGCTGCCGAGCCGACGCATCGTCCGGTATGCGACGTCCTGCGTCGCACCGCGCGCGAGCGCCTGCGCACCGACCGGCATCTGCGCGAACACCGCGGCCAGCGCCGCCGGCAACGCAGTGCCGCGCCGCACCGCATCGACTGCCTGCGCGGCCGCATCGAGCGCGAAGCCCAGCGAATCGGGCGCGAGACGCAGCGCGGACAGGCGCGCAGCGCGGCCGGAGGAAGTCGAAGCGGAGGAACGGGTTCGTGTCATCGGAACGGGATCGGCAATCAAGCGCGGCAAACGGGCGCAGCAAACAGGCGCGACAAACGGGCACTGCAAACACAGACGGCAAACGATGGGATCGCGGCGGCGAGGCCGCGCGATCCCAAACCGCGCATTGTAGCGTGCAGCCACGCGGCGCCTTTGGCCCCTTTACCGCGCTGCCGCGTTTCGCGTTATCGCATTACCGCGCGCAGAAATGAAACACCCCGCAGCGCGAAGCATGCGGGGTGGCTGGGTGGCACTCGCGCGCGGCAATGGCCGTGCGGCGGGCCCGGGATTGCCCGACGTTAGTCGAAGCGGCCGGTACGCGCCATCTCCATCAGGCGCGCAATGCGCTCCTCGGTCGCGGGGTGCGTCGAGAACAGGTTCTGCAGGCCCCCGCCGTGCAGCGGGTTCATGATCATCATCTGCGCGGTGGCCGGATGCGCTTCGGCCGCCTGGAACGGAATGCCGGCCGCATAGCGATGGATCTTGTCGAGCGCGGTGGCGAGCGACTGCGGATCGCCGGAAATCTGCGCGCCGCCGCGGTCGGCCTCGAATTCACGCGCCCGCGAAATCGCCATCTGGATCAGCGCGCCGGCGATCGGTGCGAGCAGCGCGACCGCGATCCCCGCGATCGGGTTGGCCGGACGGCCGTTTTCGTCACGCCCGCCGAAGAACATCGCGAAGTTCGCCAGCGCCGAGATCGCGCCGGCCATCGTCGCGGTGATCGTCGAGATCAGGATGTCGCGGTGCTTAACGTGCGCGAGCTCGTGCGCCATCACCCCGCGCATCTCGCGCTCGGACAGCACGCGCAGGATGCCCGTCGTCGCGGCGACCGCCGCGTGCTCGGGGTTGCGGCCCGTCGCGAACGCGTTCGGCGCGTCCTCGTTGATCAGGTAGACGCGCGGCATCGGCAGGTTCGCGCGCGTGGCGAGCTCGCGCACCATCCGGTAGAACTGCGGCGCCGTGCTCTCGTCGACTTCCTGCGCGTTGTACATGCGCAGCACCATCTTGTCGGAGAACCAGTACGAGAAGAAATTCATGGCGAGCGCGAACAGCAGCGCGATCGTCATGCCGCGCGACCCGCCGATCATCCCGCCGATCACGATGAACAGGGCCGTGATCGCGGCCATCAGCATCGCCGTTTTGACCCAATTGAACATACCCACTCCTTATCCGTCAGGGGACCCGCCGCACGTCACAGGCGCGGCGGAAAATTGTAAGCGATCTGTTAGATAAGGTCTCGCCGGAAAAATTCAATCTCAGCGTTGCGCCGCCGCGAGCCGCAGCCCGAGGCCGACGAACGCGCTGCCGACCGTGCGATCGAGCCACTTCTTGACGCCCGGCTTGCCGGAAAAGCGTTGCGTGACGCTGCCCGCGACCCACGCGACGATACAGGTCCAGATCGTGCTCATCACGACGAACACCGATCCGAGGGCCAGGAACGCCAGCGCCTTGCGCGGGCTGTCGGGCGACACGAACTGCGGGAAGAACGACACGAAGAACAGCACGACCTTCGGGTTCAGCACGTTGGTCCAGAAACCCTGCATGAACAACTGGCGCAGCGGCTTCGCGGCCGTGGCCCGCGCCGCCTCGCCACCCGCCGGCGCGGCGGCCTGCGTCGTGAGCAGCATGCGCACGCCGAGGTAGATCAGATAGGCGGCGCCGACCAGCTTGATCACCGTGAACGCGGCCGCCGACGCCGCGAGCAACGCGGTCAGCCCGAACGCGCACGCGAGCGCATGCACGCAGCAGCCGGCCGAGATGCCGAGCGCCGACATCAGCCCCGCGCCACGGCCCTGCGCGACGCTGCGGCCGACGATGTACGCCGTATCGGGGCCGGGCGTGACGTTCAGCAGAAAGACCGCGAGCACGAAGAAGCCGAAATCGGTGATGCCAAGCATGAGAACCTCGAAACCGGAAAGCGCAGGGAAATTCTACGCGCGCCTGCCGCGCCGCGCGACTCGGCCATTCGGCCGATTGCGCGCGGCCCGGATGCCGTGTCGAATGACGGTCAGGCCGCGTCGGGCAACGCGAAGCGCTGGCCCGCGGCGAGCGGCGAGCCGGCCAGGAATTCGCGCGCGGGCAGCCGCTTGCCGCCCGGCTTCTGCAGCTGCGTGACGCGCAGCGCGCCGCTGCCGCACGCGACCACTACGCCTTCCGGCGCGGCTTCGACGATCGTCCCGGGCGCCGCATCGCCGCGCGCCGCCACGGGCTCGGCCGCCCACAGCTTGATCGCCGCGCCGTCGAGCGTCGCGACGCCGCCGGGGAACGGGTCGAACGCGCGCACCTGGCGCGCGAGCACGTCGGCCGGCTTGCGCCAGTCGAGCGCCGCTTCGTGCTTGCCGATCTTTTCCGCATAGGTCACGCCGTCGGCCGGCTGCGCGATGGCCGGCAGCGTACCGTCGCGCTCGAGCCGCACCAGCGCGTCGACGATCAGCCGCGCGCCGTCGGCGGCCAGCCGGTCGTGCAGCGTCGCGGTCGTGTCGTCGGGCGCGATTGCAAGACGCGCTTCCTCGATCATCGCGCCGGTGTCGAGGCCGACGTCCATCTGCATCAGCGTGACGCCCGTCTCGGCGTCGCCGGCCTCGATCGCGCGGTGGATCGGCGCCGCGCCGCGCCAGCGCGGCAGCAGCGACGCATGGATGTTGATGCAGCCGGCGCGCGGAATGTCGAGCACTTCCTGCGGCAGCAGCAGGCCGTACGCGGCGACCACCATTACGTCGTGCGGGGTCGTGCGCAGCAGCTCGATCGCGTCGGCGGCCTCGGCCGGGTACTTGCCCGCGCGGCGCAGCGACGGCGGCTGCGCAACGGGCATCCCGTGCTCGACGGCATAGCGCTTCACGGCGCTCGCCTGCAGTTTCATCCCGCGCCCGGCGGGGCGATCGGGTTGGGTCAGCACGAGCGGAACCGGAAAACCGGCCTCGTGGATCGCGGCGAGTGCGGCCGCGGCGAATTCCGGCGTGCCGGCAAAAATCACGCGCAACGTATGGGTCATGAAAGCGTTCGAGAGGGCTTGGCGAACGCGCGTCACATCGCGCGTTCGAGTTTCTTCATCTTCGTCTTGATGCGGGTCTGCTTCAGCGGCGACAGGTATTCGACGAACACGCGCCCCATCAGGTGATCCATCTCGTGCTGCACGCACACGGCCAGCAGGCCCTCGCAATCGAGCTCGAAGGTCTCGCCGTGCTCGTTGAGCGCACGCACGCGGACGTGGTCAGGGCGCTCGACCTCGTCGTAGATCCCCGGCACCGAGAGACAACCCTCTTCGTAGATCTGCTTCTCGTCGCTCGACCAGATGATCTCCGGATTGATGAACGCGCGCAGCTCGTTCTTCTCCTCGGAGACGTCGATCACGATCACGCGCTCATGCACGTCGACCTGCGTCGCCGCCAGGCCGATGCCCGGCGCGGCGTACATGGTTTCGGCCATGTCTGCGACGAGCTTGCGGATCCGGTCGTCGACCTTGTCGACGGGCTTGGCGACCTTGTGCAGTCGCTTGTCGGGGTAATGAAGAATGTTCAGCAAAGCCATGGTGTTCGGTATTCGGTGGAGCGGCACGCCGCATCGGCCATCCGGCCGGCTGGCGCCATTGCCGGGATGCAATGAAGATGAGGCGGACACGCGGCATGTCAACGCCGCAGGTCATGCCTCCTGCAATCGGCCGGACGCCTTGGCGCGCGGCCCTGTCGAGTATTTCGGATGATGAAAATTTTATCATGGCGCCACGCGCTTCGCTGGCCGTCGCATTCGAGGGGCACCTCATGTCGCCGCAAGCGCTGACTCCCTCCGCGCTGCGCGCGTGGCTGCAGCTCGCCCACGCGCCGGGCCTTTCGCCCGCGGTGCTGCTCGCGCTGCTCGACGCATTCGGCTCGCCCGCGGCGCTGCTGCGCGCGTCCGACCAGGCGATCGGCGCGGCGAGCAGCGCTGCCGCCGCACGGGCGGTGCGCGCCAGCGAGCGGGACGACCTCGACGCGCGCACCGACGCCGCGCTCGCGTGGCTCGATGCGCCCGGCAACGCGATCGTCGCGCTCACCGATCCGTGCTATCCGCCACGGTTGCGCGACCTGCACGATCCGCCGCCGCTGCTATATGTAAAGGGCAGGCTCGAGTTGCTGCATACCCGTGCGCTCGCGGTGGTCGGCAGCCGTCACGCAACGCCGCAAGGGCTCGCCGACGCCACGCGTTTCGCGCAGGCGCTGTCCGACGCGGGGCTCGCGATCGTCTCCGGCCTCGCGCTCGGTATCGACGGCGCCGCGCATCGCGGCGGGCTCGACGGCCGCGCCGGCACGATCGCGGTGATCGCGACAGGTGCCGACCTCGTCTATCCGGCCCGGCACCGCCCGCTCGCGCACGAGATCGCCGCACGCGGCGCGATCGTGTCGGAATGGCCGCTCGGCACGCCCGCACGGGCGTCGCATTTCCCGCAGCGCAACCGGCTGATCGCCGCGCTAGCGCTCGGCGCGCTCGTCGTCGAAGCCGCGCCGCGCTCCGGCTCGCTGATCACCGCGCGGCTCGCGAACGAACTGGGCCGCGACGTGTTCGCGATGCCGGGCTCGATCCACGCGCCGCTCGCGCAGGGCTGCCACGCGCTGATCCGCGACGGCGCGAAGCTCACCGCGACGCCGCTCGACGTGCTCGAGGAATACGGGCTGGACGAGCCGGCGCGGCACGTCAGCCACGCCGCCGCCGCGGATCCGCGTTCATGCCCCGATAACGGTGACGCAGCCGGCACGACCGGCCAACGCCCGCGCGAGCACGTTGCGAAGGAGGATTTCGCCATTCCGGCAGCAGGCGAGGCCGCGCGAACCGAACGAGCGCCGCCCGACAGCCCGGCTGAACGATCCGTACTCGCCGCGCTGGGATACGGCCCCGTGACGTACGAGTGGCTCGCCGAGCACAGCGGCCTCGCCGACGACGTGCTGCACCGCGCGCTCCTCGCACTGGAACTGGCCGGCCGCGTCGCCAGCGTGCCCGGCGGGCGCTTCGCACGGCTCGACGTGTCGCCCGCCGCTGCCACCCCGCCCTCGTCCGGCGTGCTACATTCCCCCGCATAGGAGCGGCCGTGCCGCCGACGATATCCAAGGAATTCCATGCCCGCGCTGAATCTCGACACCGACGCCGATCGGATCGCCGAGCGCCTCGCCGATCCCGCCACGCTGCTGGTCGCCTGCCTGTGCGCCGACTGGTGCGGCACCTGCCGCGACTACCGGACGGCCTTCGACCAGCTCGCCGACGCCCATCCCGACGCCTGCTTCGCGTGGATCGACATCGAAACCCACGCCGACCGGCTCGACGATCTCGACGTCGAGAATTTCCCGACGATCCTGATCGAGGACGCGAACACCGCCCGCTTCTTCGGCACGGTGCTGCCGCACGCGGCGATCGTCGAGCGGATGCTGTCCGACCTGAGCGCGGTACCCGGCGCGCCGCACGCACCGAAATTGCGCAACATCCTGAACGTCGAGGCGTAACCGCGCACCGGCCGGGGCGGCCCGGGCGGCTTTTTGCGCCGTTGCGCGTGCCGCCGCGCCGGGCGCTTGCCGCCGCGACAGCCCCCCTCTATGATGGGCCGCTTTTTTGCACGCCGAGCCGCCGTCGCCGCCGCGTGTGCTATAAAGCCGTCGTTAAAGGGACCCACACCGGCGTACCCGGTCTACCAACACACACCTGTCATGTCCAAAGCTCTGATCATTGCGGAAAAGCCTTCTGTCGCGAACGACATCGCGCGCGCTTTGGGCGGCTTTACCAAGCATGACGAATACTTCGAAAGCGACGAATTCGTCCTGTCGTCGGCGGTCGGCCACCTGCTGGAAATCGCCGCCCCGGAAGAGTACGAGGTCAAGCGCGGGAAATGGAGCTTCGCTCATCTGCCCGTCATCCCCCCGCATTTCGACCTGAACCCGATCGCAAAAAGCGAATCGCGCCTCAAGGTGCTCACCAAGCTGATGAAGCGCAAGGACGTCGACCGCCTGATCAACGCATGTGACGCGGGGCGCGAAGGCGAGCTGATTTTCCGCCTGATCGCGCAGCACGCGAAGGCGAAACAGCCGGTCCAGCGGCTGTGGCTGCAATCGATGACGCCGCAGGCGATCCGCGACGGTTTCGCGAACCTGCGCAGCGACGCGGACATGCAGCCGCTCGCCGACGCCGCCCGCTGCCGCTCGGAAGCCGACTGGCTCGTCGGGATCAACGGCACGCGCGCGATGACCGCGTTCAACAGCAAGGGCGGCGGCTTCTTCCTGACGACCGTCGGGCGTGTTCAGACGCCAACGCTGTCGATCGTCGTCGAACGCGAAGAGAAAATCCGCCGCTTCATCCCGCGCGACTACTGGGAGGTGAAGGCCGAATTCGCATGCGCGGGCGGCTTCTACGAAGGCCGGTGGTACGACCCGAAATTCAAGCGCGACGAATTCGATCCGGAAAAGCGCGACTCGCGCCTCTGGAGCCTGCCGGCCGCCGAAACGATCGTCGCGGCCTGCCGCGACCAGGTCGGCACGGTGTCCGAGGAATCGAAGCCGTCGACGCAACTGTCGCCGCTGCTGTTCGACCTGACCAGCCTGCAGCGCGAGGCGAACGGCCGCTTCGGCTTCTCCGCGAAGAACACGCTCGGCCTCGCCCAGGCGCTGTATGAAAAGCACAAGGTGCTGACCTACCCGCGTACCGACGCGCGGGCGCTGCCGGAAGACTATCTGTCGACGGTCGAGTCCACGCTCGAGATGCTCAAGGAGAGCAACAACTATCTGCCGCATGCGAAGCAGGTGCTCGACAAGGGCTGGGTGAAGCCGAACAAGCGGATCTTCGACAACTCGAAGATCAGCGACCACTTTGCAATCATCCCGACGCTGCAGGCGCCGAAATCGCTGTCCGAGCCGGAGCAGAAGCTGTACGACCTGGTCGTGAAGCGTTTCCTCGCGGTGTTCTTCCCGGCGGCCGAATTCCGCGTCACGACGCGGATCACCGAAGTCGCCGGCCATCACTTCAAGACCGAAGGCAAGGTGCTCGTCGAGCCGGGCTGGCTGCAGGTGTACGGCCGCGACGCCGAAGGCGCGGATGCGAACCTCGTGCCGGTGCAGAAGGACGAGAAGGTGAAGACGGACGAGATCGCCGCCGTCGCGCTGGTGACGAAGCCGCCCGCACGCTACTCGGAAGCGACGCTGCTGTCCGCGATGGAAGGCGCGGGCAAGCTCGTCGAGGACGACGAGCTGCGCGAGGCGATGGCCGCGAAGGGGCTCGGCACGCCGGCCACGCGCGCGGCGATCATCGAAGGCCTGCTCGGCGAGAAGTATCTCGTGCGCGAAGGCCGCGAGCTGATCCCGACCGCGAAGGCATTCCAGCTGATGACGCTGCTGCGCGGGCTCGGCGTGAAGGAACTGACCGCGCCCGAACTCACCGGCGAATGGGAGTACAAGCTGTCGCAGATGGAGCGCGGCAACCTCGGGCGCGACGCGTTCATGCAGGAAATCGCCCGCATGACGCAGCAGATCGTCAAGCGCGCGAAGGAATACGATTCCGACACGATCCCCGGCGATTACGCGACGCTCGAGACGCCGTGCCCGAACTGCGGCGGCCAGGTGAAGGAAAACTACCGCCGCTTCGCGTGCACGAAGTGCGAGTTCTCCATTTCGAAGATCCCGGGCAGCCGGCAGTTCGAGATCGCGGAAGTCGAGGAATTGCTGCGGGAGAAAACCATCGGCCCGCTGTCCGGTTTCCGCAGCAAGATGGGCCGCCCGTTCTCGGCGATCCTGAAGCTGTCGTTCGACGACGAAACGAAGAACTACAAGCTCGAGTTCGACTTCGGCCAGGACCAGGGCGGCGAGGAAGGCGAAGCGCCCGACTTCTCCGCGCAGGAACCGGTCGGCGCGTGCCCGAAGTGCAATGGCCGCGTGTTCGAGCACGGGATGAGCTACGTGTGCGAGCACTCGGTCGCGAATCCGAAGACCTGCGACTTCCGCTCGGGCAAGGTGATCCTGCAGCAGGAAATCACGCGCGAGCAAATGGCCAAGCTGCTCGCCGACGGCCGCACGGATCTGCTGCCCGGCTTCAAGTCGTCGCGCACGGGCCGCAACTTCAAGGCGTTCCTCGTGAAGCAGCCGGACGGCAAGATCGGCTTCGAGTTCGAGAAGAAGGAGCCGAAGGCCGCGGCCGCGAAGAAGACGGCGAAATCGGCGACGAAGGATGCCGAAACCGTGACGGAAGGCGCCGACGAGAAGCCGGCACCGGCGCGCAAGACGGCCGCTCGCAAGACGACGGCGCGCAAGACGGGCTCGTAACGCGCCCAGCGCCGGGGTGCTCCCCGGCGCTCCCTGTCACGGCCTACGCTGGCCGAACGGCAATAAAAAACGCGGATCGATCACTCGATCCGCGTTTTTATTTGTGCCGACGCGATTGGCGCGCGGCCGCCGCGCCGTTACAGCGGCGACGGCACCGCGACGCGCGGGCGCGCCGAACGGGCGAGGCGCGGCTGCAGGTTCGGGTCGCTCGATTCGGGCGTCTCGGCCCGCATTTCGACGCCGAGCGGCGCAGGCGCCGCCCCCTGTGCGACCCACTGTTCGCCGATCATCGCGTCGGTCGAGTGGCTGAAATACTCGACGAGGTGATCGATGAACGTGCGCACCTTCGCGGGCAAATGGCGCCGGCTCGGGTATGCGATGTTGATCTCCACCTGCGGCAGCCGGAAATCCGGCAGCAGGCGCACCAGCGCGCCGCGCGCGATGTCGCTGCCGATCAGGTAGCTCGGCAGGATCGCAACGCCCATCCCGAGCAGCGCGAACTGGCGCAGCATCGCGGTGTTGTTCGCGACGATCACGTTGGTCGGGCGCACGCGCACTTCGCCGTCCGGCCCCGTGAACACGCGCTCGTCGCCCCAGTATTCGGTCGGCAGGCTCAGTGCCGGGTGCTCGGCGAGCTGTTCCGGGTGGGTCGGCACGCCGTGCTTTTCCAGATAGCTCGGCGTCGCGCACACGGTCATGCAGCCCGTGGTCAGGCGCCGCGTGACGATGCTTGCGCTGCGCATCTGGCGCGTGACGACGATACCGACGTCGAAACCTTCCTCGACGAGATCGACCTGGCGATCAACCAGCGTCAGATCCGGCACCACTTTCGGGAAATTCTCCGTGTACGACTGCAGGACGGGAGCAAGGTTGTGCAGGCCGAACACGACGGGCGCGACGATGCGCAACGTGCCGACCGGCTCGTGATTGCGCGCCACCACCATCTGTTCGACATCCTCGAGCTCATCGAGAATCTGGCGCGCCCGCTCCAGATAGACCTGGCCCGACTCCGTCAGCGAAAGGCTGCGCGTGGTGCGGTTCAGCAACCGCGTGCCCAGCCGGCCTTCCAGGTCGGCGACGTGACGCGTCGCGACCGCGTTGGAGATATCCATTGCACTCGCGGCCCGCGCAAAACTGCCGAGATCTGCAACCTTGACGAACACGCGCATCGACTGCAAATGATCCATAACGACTCCTGCCGCTGTTACAACTTCAAAAAGATGAAGCAAATGCGTAATTCTCCTACGACAGCGGAAATGATGCAGAGTTGCTCAACAACGTAGGTGTTAGCGATAAAAATAGTCAAAAATCCTCACCCATCGCGAAGGGATGATCCAATTATTCTGATTGAAGCAACAATTGGGTGAACCTGGTCGCGTTAACGGTCGAATCAGAAAGGACCTGTTTGATGCGACACAACAGCGCAGCCCGCCGCATCGGCCGGAAGCGGCGCCGGATCAGGCCGGCGCCGATTGCGGCGGAGCGTAACAACCTGTTAAAAAGACACCACGACGGAGCCCGGCGTAGCATCATGTCGGCCCCGGCCGGGCGGGACGGTGCGCGACCTGCGCCGCCGCCCCTGCCGCTTTCAACGCGCGACTCCTGCTGACCATGAAAATTGCCATCCTCGACGACTACCAGGACGCCGTCCGCAAGCTGAACTGCTTCGAGATGCTCGCCGAGCACGACGTGAAGGTCTTCAACAACACGGTGCGTGGCCTGGGGCAACTCGCGAGCCGTCTCGCGGAAGTCGAGGCGCTCGTGCTGATTCGCGAGCGCACGCCGATTTCGTCGCAACTGCTCGCCAAGCTGCCGAACCTGCGCATGATCAGCCAGACCGGCCGCATCTCGACCCACATCGACCTCGAAGCGTGTACCGACCGCGGCATCGCGGTGCTCGAAGGCACCGGCTCGCCGGTCGCGCCGGCCGAACTGACCTGGGCGCTCGTGATGGCCGCCCAGCGCCGCATTCCGCAGTACGTCGCGAACCTGAAGCAGGGTGCATGGCAGCAGTCGGGCCTGAAGACGTCGGCACTGCCGCCGAACTTCGGCCTCGGCCAGGTGCTGCGCGGCCAGACGCTCGGCATCTGGGGCTACGGCAAGATCGGCCGGCTGGTCGCCGGCTACGGCAAGGCGTTCGGGATGAACGTGCTGATCTGGGGCCGCGAGCATTCGCTCGAGGCCGCGCGCGCCGACGGCTACACGGCCGCCGAGAGCCGCGAAGCCCTGTTCGAGCAGAGCGACGTGCTGTCGCTGCACCTGCGCATGCACGACGACACGCGCGGGATCGTCAAGCAGGAAGACCTGATGCGGATGAAGCCGACGTCGCTGCTCGTCAACACGAGCCGCGCCGAGCTGCTCGAGGAAAACGCGCTCGTCAACGCGCTGTCGCACAACCGCCCGGGGATGGTCGCGATCGACGTGTTCGAGAGCGAGCCGATCCTGCAGGGCTACAGCCTGCTGCGGATGGAAAACGTGATCTGCACGCCGCACATCGGCTATGTCGAGCGCGAAAGCTACGAGCTGTATTTCAGCGCGGCGTTCAGGAACATCCTCGCATTCGACCAGGGCGACATGTCGAGCGTCGTCAATCCGGAAGCGCTGACGCCGCGCCGCGTGCGCTGACCGGAGTCGACCCGAGTCGACCGGCGCGGGCCACGCTCGCCGCGGCCCGTCCGCCGGCTGGCGCCGCCCCTCTTCAGGCGACCACGCGGCCGCCCGTCAGCGCATCGACGCGCGTGAGGAAATGCTCGCCGTCGCGCCGTCCGAGATCGTACGCATGCCGCATCTGCGACGGACTCGTGTAATCCCAACTGGAAATCGGCACCTTGCTCGACGGCTGTACATAGAGCCGCCGCTGGTCGCCGTGCGCGACCGTGAACATCTGCGGGCGCGGATACAGCCGCGTGACGAGCACCAGCACGTCGCCCGGCGACGCGTCGAGCGCATCGACCGGCACGTTGTCGACCATCCCGCCATCGAGTACCGGCCGGCCGTCGCGCCGCAGCACCGGCGTGAACGGCGGCGTGCACGACGATTGCAGGATCAGGTCGGCGAGTTCGTCGACGCTCGTGCAGGCCTGCGCGCGCACGAACTCGGGGCGAAAGCCGAGCGACCGCCCGAGCGTCGGATGCAGCGTCTTGCGCAGGTACTTTTCGATGTTGTACGCGACGAGGCCCGCCGCGACCGCGCTGCGCGCACCGAGCCAGCGCGGCACGTGCGACACGCCGATGCGGATCTCCGGCGCGTCGGCGAGCTGCGCGAACGGCTCACCGTAGATGTCGAGCAGCGCCTGCCGGTAGATCCGGTAATGCGGAAACACGGGCTCGCGCCCGAACAGGTTGCCCCAGTACGCGTTCTTGCGGTTGTGGCGCAGCGCTTCTTCGTAATAGCGCATCACCCACGCGGCGTCGCGCGTGTACAGCATGCAGGCGGTCGCCGCGCCGGCCGAGATGCCGGCGATCACGCGCGGACGCAGCGCGAGCGCCGGGCGCGCGACGTCCCAGAAGCCGGCCTGCCACCAGCAGCGATTGCCGCCGCCCGCGAACACGATCTGGTCGAACATCGCGCCGCTCAGCTGACGAGCGCGTAGGTCGACGTCGCGTGCACGGCCATCTTGCCGTCCTCGTCGAACAGCTCGACTTCGCCGAATACCAGGTTGCGGCCCATGCGCAGCACGCGCGCGGTGACGAGCACGTCGCCCTTGCGCACCGGCCGCATGAAGTTCGTGTTCAGCGACACGGTCGTCATCGGCTTGAATTCGCCAAGCGCAACCGAGATCGCGACCACCATCGCGGTGTCGGCGGCGGCCGTGAATACCTGGCCGCAGATGATGCCGCCCGAGTGACGGAATTCGCCGGAGAACGGCAGGCGCATCGTGACGCTGTCGTCGCCGATCGATACGGGGACCAGACCCAGCGAGCGGACCCACGGGGCCAGCAGGCGATCCAGCAATTCGCGGACTGCGTTTTCGTCCATCTTCGAATGCCCAGAAAGCGTTGCGCGACCGCCGCGCAACAGGTGGACGTCATCATACCGGGAGCGGGCCAACTGCGATGGCTCGTTACCGCGTCGACAGCCGCCGTTGCCCCGACGAAATATTTTGAGGAAATTTCGAGAAAGGACTTGCCAAGACCGAAATACCCATGCATAATCTTTCTTCTGTTGGGGGCGTTAGCTCAGTTGGTAGAGCAGCGGACTCTTAATCCGTAGGTCGAGTGTTCGAGTCACTCACGCCCCACCAGGAATTCCAAAGGCCGGTCAGCGCAAGCTGACCGGCCTTTTTCCATTTGCGGCCGCTTCCGGCCATTTCCGGCGCCGCCCGGCTTCTCCCCGTCTCCCTCGCGACAGGCCATCACATTGATGCCTTGCCGATGCGCTTTCCGCTAGAATCGTCCGATAAATAATCACACGACCGGCAGGCGAACGCCGAATATCGCCACCGGCACTGAGAGAACATGGGACGTCAGACATGGAAGCATGTGAACGAGACGCAACCATTGAGAGGGTATCGTCACGCCAATATCGGCGCGCACGTCGCGTCGCGCCCTCACCCCGATCGCATCCGGATCCGTCGCACGACGCGCACTGCGGATCCGGTCATGCAGCGTAAGGACGCCCTCGTCGTATTCGCGCTCGGCATCGCGCTGCTCGTCGTGGCCGCCGCGCTCGCCGTCACCGCGAGCCGCGCGGCCGGCCATCTGGTCCGCACGCCGGGCACGGTCGTGCGCATCGTGCAGGACAGTGACGCGATGCGCGCCTATCGCCCGATCGTCGCTTATCTCGCGAACGACGGCCGGCGCCGCGAGGTCGCCGGCAATACCGCATCGACGGTCCCGGCGTACGACATCGGCGAAAGCGTCGATGTGCTGGTCGATCCGGACCATCCGGGCCGCCCCGCGCTGATCGACGATTTTGCGCAACGCTGGTTTCCCGTCGCGGTGCCGGCATTGCTCGCGGTCGCGTCGCTTGCGATGGGCAGCCTGCTGGTCGCGAACGAGCGCCGCAGCCGGCACGTCGACACGCTTTCCACACGGGCCGCGCGCAAGACGACCCGGCGCCGCTGGAACATCGCGATGGTGCTGATTCCGATCGCGATCGGCACCGGCTTCCTCGCCGGCGCAGGTGCGGCAGGACTGCGTCAGTGGCAGGTCGCCCGCCACTACGCGCACTCGACCGGCCATGTCGTCGAGATCGCCGAAACCGCCCAGTCGCCCAGCGCGCGCTCGCCGCTCTATTCGGCGATCGTCGCGTTCACGACCGACAGCGGCCGCCCGGTCACGTTCGCGCAAGGCTCGGCATCGTCGCGCCCTACGCTCTACGAAGGCGAAATCGTCAACGTGCTGTACGACCCCGTCACGCCCGAACGCGCGGTCATCGACCAGTTCTGGGATCGCTGGGCGCTCACGGCAATCCTGTTCGCGATCGGCACGCCGTTCCTCGTCGCCGGGCTGTTCGTCGCCGGCACCCTGTGGCCCGAGCATCGGCCGCTGGAAATCGCCGAATGACGCGCACCGCGTCGAGCCATCGACGCCGCGGCGCACACGTCATCGCTCCCTGAACGCCTCCACCTTCGCGCGGTTGCCGCACGTGCGCATGTCGCACCAGCGTCGCCCGACGCCGCGGCCGCGGTCGACGAAGAACCACGTACAGCGGCCGCACTGCCGCACACGCGCGAAATCGTCGCTGCGCAGCAGATGCTCGAACCCGAGCGCCGCCGCATCGACCCAACGCGACGCCGCGCGCGCGTCCGGCCGCCACGCGAAACGGCCATCGACCGCGTCAAACGTGCTGCGCCCGATCGCCGCGCGAATCGCCTCCGCGAGCCGGTTCGCCGCTCGCGCGCCGGCGCTGCCGCCTTCGCCGCCTTCGCCGTTTCCGGCCGTCAAATGTGCGAGCGCGGCATACGCGTCCTCGCGAAAGCCGTGCAGCGCGGCGAGTTCGCCTGCGCCGTCCTGCCGCGACTGACGCAGAAACCGCGTCAGATCGGCCTCCGCCAGCAAGCCCGACTGCGCGGCCCACGCACGCACGGCCGGCCAGTCGACGAGCTTGTCGTCGTCGCGCGTCTTGCCCGTGTCGGCCACCGTGTTCAGGAAGTCGAGCGCTGGATGGCCGCCGACGAAATCGGCCGCGCTCCACGCGTGCGCCGCTCGCGCAGGCTCATGTCGAGTAACCATTTATTTCCACCTATCGGTTTCATATCCGGACAAACCGGCGTAACCTGTTAACAACCATAACAGGTTATCACGGAGGAACCGATGCTCGATCTCGCCCATCGCTTCACTTTCGAAGGTCACCGGATCGCCTGGGGTGTGCTCGGTGAAGGGCCGCCGCTCGTGCTCGTGCACGGCACGCCGTTTTCGTCGCAGGTGTGGCGCCGGATCGCGCCGTGGCTCGCGCGGCGTCATCGCGTGTTCTTCTACGACCTGCTCGGTTACGGCCAGTCGGACATGCCCGACGCGGATGTCTCGCTCGGCCGGCAGAACGTGCTGTTCGGCGCGCTGCTCGACGAATGGAACCTTTCACGCCCGCGCGTGCTCGCGCACGACTACGGCGGCGCAACCGTGCTGCGCGCGCATTTCCTCGACGGCATCGCGTATTCGGACCTGACGCTCGTGAACCCGGTCGCGATCGCACCACAAGGCTCGCCGTTCGTGCGGCACGTCGCGCAGCACGAAGCGGCGTTCACCGGGTTGCCCGCGTATGCGCACCACGCGCTCGTGTCGGCCTATATCGGCAATGCGGTCGCGCGGCCACTGAGCGACGATGCGCTAGCGATCTACCGTGCTCCGTGGCTCACGCCGGCCGGGCAGTCGGCGTTCTATCGGCAGATCGCGCAGATGCGCCAGCGCTACATCGAGGAAGCCGAGGCCCGCTATGCGCGGCCCGACTTTCCGGTGCGCATCGTCTGGGGCGAGGACGATGCGTGGATTCCGCTCGAACAAGGGCAGGCGCTCGCGGATCGCATCGCAGGCGGCCAGTTGATCCGCGTGCCGCGCGCGGGCCATCTCGTCCAGGAAGATGCGCCGGAAGCGATCGTCGCCGCCGTGCTCGACGCGCACGCGCAGCGCTGAGCGCGCCGGCATCGCGTCGTGTCGTCAGAACGCCGGCACGCCCTGCGCGAGCGTGGCGACGAACTTCGCGGTGCGCGGGTCGCGCGGTCGCCCGAACAGTTCGCGCGATGCGCCGGCCTCGACGACCCGCCCTTCCGCGAGAAACACCGCATCGTGCGCGACCGACGCGGCGAGGCGGAGGTCGTGCGTGGCCATCAGCATCGTCGTGCCTTCCCGAGCGAGCTGGCGCAGCACTTCGACGACTTCGACCGACAACTCGGGATCGAGCGCCGACGTCGGCTCGTCGCACAACAACACCTGCGGCGACGGCGCGAGCGCACGCGCAATGGCGACGCGCTGCTGCTGGCCACCCGACAGCGTCGCCGGCCATGCGTCGGCCTTGTCGGCGATGCCGACCTTGTCCAGCAACGCGAGGGCCCGTTCACGCGCTTGCTCGCGCGGCCAGCGCTGCACGGTCACGAGCCCTTCCATCACGTTCTGCACGACGGTGAGGTGCGGGAACAGCTGGAAGTTCTGGAACACCATGCCGGTCTGCCGGCGCACCGCGAACACGGCATCGCGCGACGGCCGCTGCCCGGCTGCAAAGTCGATACGCGCGTCGCCGACCGTCAGCGTGCCCGTCTCCGGCACTTCGAGCAGATTCACGCAGCGCAGCAGCGTGCTCTTGCCGCTGCCCGACGGCCCGATCAACGCGGTCACGCTGCCCGGCTGCAAGGCGAGATCGATTCCGCTCAGCACGCGGTGCGCGCCGAACGACTTGTCGATGCGTTCGAGACGAATCATCGCAACTCCGCATGGAACAGCGCGTGCCGGCCGAAGCGAAGCTCGAGCCGACGTTGCAGCGATGAGAGCACCGAACTGAACAGCAGATAGATCAGCGCGGCTTCGGTATAGAGGATCAACGGCTCGTAGGTAACGGCCGCGATGCGCTGCGCGGCCTGGAAGATCTCGGGCACGGTCAGCACGGCCGCGAGCGACGTGTCCTTCACGAGCGAGATGAACGAGTTCGACAGCGCGGGCAGCGCGACGCGCGTGGCCTGCGGCAGGATCGCGCGGCGCAGCGCCTGCGCGCGCGTCATCGCCATCGAGTACGCAGCTTCCCACTGCCCTTTCGGGATCGATTCGATCACGCCGCGGATCACCTCGGCGTTGTACGCGCCGACGTTCAGCGAGAAACCGATCACGGCGGCGGTCAGCGGATCGAGCACGATGCCGACGTTCGGCAACCCGTAGAAGATCACGAACAGCTGCACGAGCAGCGGCGAGCCGCGAAACAGCCAGATGTAGAAACGCACACCGGCCTGCGCCCAGCGCGGCCCGAACAGGCGCGTGAGCGCCGCGCCGAACGCGAGCAAGAGGCCGATCGCGAACGACGCGAGCGTGAGCGGAACCGTGAACACGAGCCCCGCCACCAGCAGGGGCCGCAGCGATTCCGCCATCAGTTGAAGCCAGGGCGGCATCGATCAGCCTCGCGTCACGGCTGCGACACGTCGCGGCCGAAGTACTTCTGCGAGATCTTCGCGTAGGTGCCGTCGGCCTTGATGTCCGCGAGCGCCTTGTCGACCGCGGCCACCAGCGCGGGATTGCCCTTGCGCAGCAGCACGCCCGACGCATCGCCGGCACCCGTCGTGTCGGTCGCCGCGATCTTCAGCTTCGCGTCCGGCTTGTGCTTGCGGAAATCGAGGTACGACAGCGAATCGTTGATCGTCGCGTCGACGCGCCCCGAGCTCAGCAGATCGATGGATTCGTTGAAGCCCTGCACCGGCACCACGTCCGCGCCGTGTGCGGCCGCGAGCTTGCCGAAGTTGCTGGTCAGCGTGTTCGCGGATTTCTTGCCCTTCAGGTCGTCGAACGAGCGGATCGACGTGTTGTCCGCGCGCACGATCAGCACCGCATGCGACGTGATGTACGGCGTCGAGAAATCGTATTTCGCCTTGCGCGCATCGGTGATCGACACTTCGTTGACGACCGCGTCGTAGCGGTTCACGTCGAGGCCCGCGATCAGTCCGTCCCACTTGCCTTCGATGAACTCGGGCTTCACGCCGAGCCGCTGCGCGATCGCGGTCGCGATGTCGACGTCGAAGCCGGTCAGCTTGCCCGATGCGTCGTGATACGTGAACGGCGCATACGTGCCTTCGGTGCCGACCCGGAACACGCCGGCCGACTTGATCTGCGACAGGTCGTCGGCAGCGAGTGCGCTCGTGGCCGCGACGGCCTGCAGCATCGCGACGACCAGGAGGGAGCGGAGGATTTTCATGGTGCGGACCCCGAATGATTGGTGGGTGTGATCCCGGCGGCACACGTGTGCCGTGCGAGAGGTCCGCGAATTCTACCGACGCGTCGAGGCCCGGCAAAAACGCAAATCGGCTATCGATATGAGCCGATCGAATAACGCCCGCCGCGGCCGTGGGGCCGGTGCGGGCGCAGGTGCGCGCACATTACGCGCCGCTTACCACGGCAGCGAATAGGTCTTCGTATTCGTGAAGCTCTTCATCGCTTCCTGCACGCCTTCCTTGTAGCCGAGGCCCGAATCCTTCACGCCGCCGAACGGCGTCAGTTCGAGCCGGTAGCCCGGCACCTCGCGCACGTTCACGCTGCCGACTTCCAGCTCGGTGATGAAGCGCGTGATGTTGTCGAAGCGGTTCGTGCAGACCGACGACGACAGCGCATAGTCGGTGCTGTTCGACATCCGGATCGCCTCGTCGATGTCGCGAAAGCGCATGATCGGCGACACGGGCCCGAACGTCTCGTACTTCACGAGCGGCATGTCGGGCGTCACGCGATCGATGACGGTCGGCGAATACAGCGCGCCGTCGCGTACGTTGCCCACCAGCAGCCGCGCACCGCGCGCGATCGCATCGTTCACCTGCTGCTCGCAGAACTTCGCGGCCGCTTCGTCGATCACGGTGCCCATGTCGACCGACGGATCGGCCGGGTTGCCGTACGCCCACGCGCGGGTTTTCTCGACGACCAGCTCGGTGAAGTGATCGGCCACCGCCTCGTGCACGAGCATCCGCTTGATCGCGGTGCAGCGCTGCCCCGAGTTCTTGTACGAGCCCGACACGGCCAGCGTGCTCGCTTCGTCGAGATCGGCGTCTTCCATCACGATGATCGGATCGTTGCCGCCGAGCTCGAGCACCGCGCGCCGGTAGCCCATCCGCGACGCGATCGACTTGCCGATCGACACACCGCCGGTGAAGGTGATCAGGTCGATTGCCGGGTTCGTGATCAGTTCGTCCGCGATGTCCTTCGGGTCGCCGGTGAGCACCTGCAGCATCTGCGGCGGCAGGCCGGCTTCGTACAGGATGTCCGCGAACAGATAGCACGACAGCGGCACCTTCTCCGACGGCTTCACGACGATCCGGTTATTGGTCGCGACCGACGGCACGACCTTGTGCGCGACCTGGTTCATCGGATGGTTGAACGGCGTGATCGCGGAAATCACGCCGAGCAGCGGCTCGCGCTGCGTGTACACGCGGCGCTTCTTGCCGTGCGGCGTCAGATCGCACGAGAAGATCTGCCCGTCGTCCTTCAGCACTTCGCCCGCGCCGAACGTGAGCACGTCGGCGACGCGGCCGGCTTCGTACGTCGAATCCTTGATGCACAACCCGGCCTCGGCCGTGATCAGCGCCGCGATCTCGGCGGTGCGCGCCCGCACGATGTCGGCCGCGCGGCGCAGGATCGCCGCACGCTCGTGGCGCGTGAGCGACGGCCGGTACGCACGCGCGACCGCGAACGCGCGCCGCACGTCGTCGAGCGTCGCCTTCGGCACGGTGCCGACGAGCGAGCCGTCGTACGGGTTGCGTACTTCGATCACCGCGTCGCGGTAGATCTTTTCACCGTCGATTCGCAGTGCTTCACGATGAAGCGTGCGCACATCCGTCGATTCTGCAATGGCGTTCATGAGTGTCTCCTGGCGGATGCGTCCGCGTCACTGCAGATGGTTGAGCGCGATGTCGATGATGTCGAAGTTGCGCAGCCGCGCGCGGCCCGTGACGTCGGTGGCAACCGGCTTGCTGAAGATCAGCGGCACGAGCTGCTCGGAGATCCCGCCGTGCGAGCGCAGCGGCACGTCGAGGCCCGACAGGTCGTGCTTGATGCGGCGCGTGCCGAGCACGACGTCCTGCTTCGAGATCACGATCAGGTCGCCCATCCGCGCGGGCGGCAGCTCGAAGCGTGCGCAGCCTTCGGCGCCCGTCAGCACCACTTCGATGCCGTCCACCGCGGCGAGCCGTGCGCGCAGTGCGTCGGTATTGGCGCCGTCCGGCACGTAGACGGTCGCGAACGAGCCGAGCGCGCCGTGGTGCACGACGTACGGATCGGTGATCGGCAGGATCACGCGCGCCGCATCGTGGCCGAGCCACTCGTCGAACAGCTCCTGCAGGTAGATCACGTTCGGCTCGCCGGTCTCGCCGTCGTGCTTCGCGTTCATCCCGTGGTCGGCCGTGATCGCGACGATCGCGCCCAGCTCGTCGAGCCGCTTCAGGTACTTGTCCATCATCTGGTAGAACGCGTTCGCGCCGTCGGTGCCGGGCGCGCACTTGTGCTGCACGTAGTCGGTCGTCGACAGGTACATCAGATCGATCGGGCGCGTCTCGAGCAGGCGCACGCCGGCCGCGAACACGAACTCCGACAGGTCCGCGCTGTACACGCTCGGCACCGGCTTGCCGACCAGCTCGAGCACGTTGTCGATGCCGTTTTCCTCGATGCTGGCCTCGTCCGCCTTCTCCGACGAGAAGCAGATTCCCTTGAGCCCCTTGCCCAGCAGGCGGCGCAGCTTGTCCTTCGCGGTGACGACCGCGACGCGCGCGCCCTGTTCGGCGAAGGTCGCGAGCACGGTGGGCGCGACGAGGTACTTCGGATCGTTCATCAGCACCTCGGCGCCGGTGTCGCGATCGTAGAAGTAGTTGCCGCTTATCCCGTGGATGGCCGGCGGCACGCCGGTAACAATCGACAGGTTGTTCGGGTTCGTGAAGCTCGGCACCACGCACTCGCCCTTGAGCGCCGTGCCCGGCTTCAGCAGCGTGCGCAGGAACGGCGCGACGCCGGCCTCGGCCGCCATCTCGAGATATTCATAGGCGCAGCCGTCGACGCAGACCACCACCACGGGGCGGCTCATCCAGTTGTAGCGGCGGCCGTTCACTTCCACGGATACAGGCGTTTCAGTCATGACGTTCAGTCCTTTCGGTTCGAAGGGGGTTGAGCTGTCGGCGCCCGCGCCGCGCCGAGGAGGTGTTTTCCATGCTTGACATTAAAATTGATGATTTGTAGATTGTCAACAACATGCAAAGAACAGAAAGCAAAAAACGAAAACACGAAGCAGCAGGAAGAGGGCTGGTCTCCACTCATCCGCCGCGTGCCGCGGCGCCACAGTCAAGGGGTCTGAAGATGAACGAAGTGCCGGTACACAAGCGTTTCAATGGATGGGCGACGGGCGCGGCCCGTCTGGCGCTGGCCGCCGCGGTCGCACTCGGCGCCGCGCAGGCGGCGCACGGGAAGACGTCGCTGCTCGTCTACACCGCGCTGGAAGACGAGGCGATGAAGCCCTACAAGGACGCGTTCGAGAAGGCGAACCCCGACATCGAGATCCGCTGGGTGCGCGACTCGACCGGCTCGGTCACCGCGAAGCTGCTCGCGGAGAAGAACAATCCGCGCGCGGACGTCATCCTCGGCCTCGCCGCATCGAGCCTCACGCTGCTCGACCTGCAGGGGATGCTGATGCCGTACACGCCGAAGGGCTTCGACCAGCTCACGCGCAAGTACAGCGACGCGAACACGCCGCCGCACTGGGTCGGCATGGACGTGTGGGGCGCGACGATCTGCTACAACCGCGTCGCCGCGCAGGCGAAGAACATTCCGAAGCCGACGTCGTGGGAAGACCTGACGAAGCCGGTCTACAAAGGCGCGATCGTGATGCCGAGCCCGGTGTCGTCGGGCACCGGCTACCTCGACGTGACCGCATGGCTGCAGACCTTCGGTGACGACAAGGGCTGGAAATTCATGGACGCGCTCGACAAGAACGTCGCGCAATACGTGCACTCGGGCTCGAAGCCGTGCACGCTCGCCGGCACCGGCGAATTCCCGATCGGCATCTCGTTCGAGTTTCGCGGCCACGAACTGCAGGCGCAGGGCGCGCCGATCGACCTCGTGTTCCCGAAGGAAGGGCTCGGGTGGGACATGGAAGGCACGGCGATCATGAAGACGACGAAGCAACCCGACGCCGCGAAGAAGCTCGCCGACTTCATGGCGAGCAAGGACGCGAACCAGATCACCGCGCGCTGGTGGGCGATCGTCGCGTACCCGGGCGTCGCGCGCAAGCTGAGCGGCATCCCCGACAACTATTCGGATCTGCTCGTGAAGAACGACTTCGTGTGGTCCGCGAAGAACCGTCAATCGATCCTCGACAACTGGCAGAAGCGCTACGGGGCGAAGGCACAGCAATGACACGGCACTGACGCGGCAATAACGCCGCAACCGGCCGCGGGGCCGCGCGACGCGCCGCCCCGCATCCTTCCGATCGTCGTATCCGGCCCGCGTCCGGGCCGCCCGCAGCGTGGAGGCGTGCATGGCACCCTATCTGAGCGTAGAACGCATCGAAAAGCGGTACAACGACACACAGGTCCTCACCGACATCAACCTGAGCGTGATGAAGGGCGAGATGATCTGCTTCCTGGGGCCGTCCGGCTGCGGGAAAACCACGCTGCTGCGGATCATCGCGGGGCTCGAGGCGCAAAGCGCCGGCCACATCATGCAGGACGGCCGCGACATCTCGCGGCTGCCGCCGCAACTGCGCGACTACGGGATCGTGTTCCAGTCGTACGCGCTGTTTCCGAACCTCACCGTGTTCGACAACGTCGCGTACGGGCTCGTGAACCGCAAGATGAAGCGCGACGCGATCCACGAGCGCGTGCACACGCTGCTCGCGCTGGTCGGCCTGCCGGACAGCCATCGCAAGCATCCCGGTCAATTGTCCGGCGGCCAGCAGCAGCGCATCGCACTGGCGCGCGCGCTCGCCACGTCCCCCGGCCTGCTGCTGCTCGACGAGCCGCTGTCGGCGCTCGATGCGCGCGTGCGCGTGCGGCTGCGCCAGGAAATCCGCGCGCTGCAGCAGCGGCTCGGCGTGACGACGATCATGGTCACGCACGACCAGGAAGAAGCGCTGTCGATGGCCGACCGCATCGTCGTGATGAACCAGGGGGTGATCGAGCAGATCGGCACGCCGCTCGAAATCTACCGGCAGCCCGCGTCGCCGTTCGTCGCGGACTTCATCGGCCGCGTCAACACGATCCCCGCCGAAGTCGCGCAGGACGGCACGCTGCGCGCGGGCGGCGTCGGCTTCGACTGCCGGCACGGCACCACCCGGCCGGCCCAGGGCGCGGCCGTGTCGGTCTACGTGCGGCCCGAGGACCTGCGCATCCGCATTCCGGGCGAGACGGCCGACAACGTGCTGGCCGGCCGGGTCGAAAAGCTCGAATTCCTCGGCGCGTTCTGCCGCGTGAGCTTCCGGATCGACGGGCTCGACGGCCAGGAGATCGTCGCCGACCTGTCGTATCACGACGTCGATCGCACCGGCGTGCAGGCCGGCGCGCGCATCGACCTCGCGCTCGATCGCGAGCATGTGCGCGTGTTCCCGAGCGCGAAGGAGCGACTGCAATGAGCACCGTCCTCACCGAACGCCGCCGCGGCGCGGCCGCCCCCGCCGACGTGCGGCAGATCACGCACTGGCACGACCGCATCGCGCAGCTCGCGCTCGTCGCGATGGCCGCGCTGATGTCGCTGTTCCTGCTGGTGCCGCTCGCGCTCGTCGTGCAGAAATGCTTCGTCGATGCGGACGGCCGTTTCGTCGGCGCGCGCAACTTCGTCGACTATCTCGAGGACAGCGGCGTGCTGCGCTCGATGCTCCATTCGCTGACGGTCGGCGCGCTCGTCACGTCGATCGTCGTGCCGATGGCGTTCACGTTCGCGTATGCGTTGACGCGCTCGTGCATGCCGCTGAAGAACGCCGCGCGCACGATCGCGCTGCTGCCGCTGCTCGCGCCGACGCTGCTGTCCGCCGTGTCGTTCATCTACTGGTTCGGCAACGCGGGGCTGCTCAAGCCGCTGCTGCACGGCCACTCGATCTACGGGCTGCCGGGGATCGTCGCGAGCATGGTGTATGCATCGTTCCCGCACGTGCTGATGATCCTCGTGACCGCGCTGTCGCTCGCGGACGGCCGACTGTACGAAGCCGCCGACGCGATGGGCACGAGCCGCACGCGCAAGTTCTTCACGATCACGCTGCCCGGCGCGAAGTACGGGCTGATCAGCGCGACGATGGTCGCGTTCACGATGTGCATCAACGACTTCGGCGTGCCGGTGGTGATCGGCGGCTCGTACAACGTGCTGTCGACCGACATCTACAAGCTGATCATCGGGCTGCAGGACTTCAACCGCAGCGCGGTCGTGAGCCTGATGCTGCTGTGCCCGGCCCTCGTCGCGTTCGGCGTCGACTTCTTCATCCGCCGCCGCCAGCAGTCGCAGCTCGGCGCGCGCTCGACGCCGTACCAGCCGAAGCCGTCGCGCGGCTTCGACGCCGCGATGCTCGCGTACTGCGCGCTGGTGTGCGCGTTCTTCATCGCGGTGGTCGGCATCTCGGTGTTCGCGTCGTTCGTGAAATTCTGGCCGTACCAGATGACCCTCGGGCTGCAGCATTACGAGATGGGGCTGATCGGCGCCGGGATCTTCGATGCGTACAAGAACAGCCTGCGGATGGCCGCGACGGTCGCGCTCGGCGGCACGATCGTCGTGTTCGGCGGCGCCTACCTGATCGAGAAGACCCGCGGCGCGCGCTGGCTGCGCGGCTTCATCAGCCTGTGCGCGATCCTGCCGATGGGCGTGCCGGGCCTCGTGCTCGGCATCAGCTACATCTTCCTGTTCAACGCACCCGGCAATCCGCTGAACGGGCTGTACGGGTCGCTGTGGCTGCTCGCGATCGTCACGGTCGTCCACTACTACGCGTCGAGCCACCTCACGGCCGTCACCGCGCTGCGGCAGATCGACAGCGAGTTCGAGGCCGTATCCGCCTCGCTGAAGGTGCCGTTCTACAAGACCTTCGTGCGCGTGACCGTGCCCGTGTGCCTGCCGGCGATCCTGCTGATCGCGCGCTACCTGTTCGTCAACGGGATGACGACGGTTTCCGCCGTCGCGTTCCTGTACTCGCCCGACACGCAGCCGGCCTCCGTCGCGATCCTGAACCTCGACGACGCGGGCCAGATGGGCCCGGCCGCCGCGATGGCGACGCTCGTGCTCGCGACCTCGTCGTTCGCCTGCGTGCTGTTCGCATGCATCTCGCACCGCCTGTTGCGCCGCACGCAGGCGTGGCGCAACACGCATCGCCGCTGATCCTTTCGCCGCATTCACGTGACGTCCCGACTTCACCAAGGAGACACCATGACGCTCGCCCCCCAGCCCATCCTGCTCACCCCCGGCCCCCTGACGACCTCGGACCGCACGCGCGACGCGATGCTGCGCGACTGGGGTTCGTGGGACAGCGACTTCAACGCGATCACCGCGCGGCTGCGCGAACGGCTGCTGCAGATCGTGCACGGCGAAGGCACGCACGAATGCGTGCCGCTGCAGGGCAGCGGCACGTTCTCGGTCGAGGCCGCGATCGGCACGCTCGTGCCGCGCGACGGCCACGTGCTCGTGCCGAACAACGGCGCGTACTGCCAGCGCCTCGCGAAGATCTGCCGCGTGCTCGGCCGCAAGCTCACGACGATCGACTACACCGAAGACCGCCGCGTCGATCCGGCCGACGTCGAGCGTGCGCTCGCGGCCGATCCGTCGATCACGCACGTCGCGCTCGTGCACTGCGAAACCGGCGCCGGCGTGCTGAATCCGCTGCACGACGTCGCGCAAGTGGTCGCGAAGCACGGCCGCGGGCTGATCGTCGATGCGATGAGCTCGTTCGGCGCGATCGATATCGACGCGCGCACGACGCCGTTCGACGCGGTGATCGCGGCGTCCGGCAAGTGCCTCGAAGGCGTGCCGGGCCTCGGCTTCGTGATCGCGAAGCGCGCGACGCTCGAGCGCTGCGAAGGCAACAGCCACTCGCTCGCGATGGACCTGTACGACCAGTGGGTCTACATGCAGCGCACGACGCAATGGCGCTTCACGCCGCCGACGCACGTGGTCGCGGCGCTCGACGCGGCCGTCGCGCAGTACGTCGACGAAGGCGGGCTCGCCGCGCGCGGCGGGCGCTACCAGCGCAACACGCGCGCGCTGATCGACGGGATGCGCGCGCTCGGTTTCCGGCCGTTCCTCGATCCGGCGATCCAGGCGCCGATCATCGTCACGTTTCACGCGCCGGACGATCCGAACTACGACTTCAAGCGCTTTTATCAGGAGGTCAAAAAGCGCGGCTACATTCTGTATCCGGGCAAGCTGACCGAAGTCGACACGTTCCGGGTCGGCTGCATCGGCCACTTCGGCGAAGCCGGCATTCCGGGCGCGGTCGCCGCGATCGCCGATACGCTGAAGGCGATGGGCGTGCGGCGCGTGTCCGCGCAAGCAGCGGCCTGACGCGACCAACCCAGCCGCACCACGGTGCGCGGCCCCGCCGCCGCGCGTCGTGGTGAAGCTGGTTTTTCGCCGTGTGTGCGGCACGGCAATCTTCGACCCTTACTGGCACGACATCCGATGCGACCCTTCTGGATCGAACAAGCGCTGTTCAATGACGGCGATCTCGCACCCGCGCTGCAGGGCGCGACCCAGGCCGACGTCTGTATCGTCGGCGGCGGCTTCACCGGGCTCTGGACCGCGATCCAGGCGAAACAGCAGAACCCGGCGCTCGACATCGCGATACTCGAGGCCGACCTGTGCGGCGCCGGCGCGAGCGGACGCAACGGCGGCTGCCTGCTCACGTGGTCCGCGAAATTCCTGACGCTGCGCCGCCTGTTCGGCGAAGCGGAGGCGATCCGGCTCGTGAAGGCGTCGGAAGCGGCGGTCCAGCACATCGCCGACTTCTGCCGCGCGCATCGCATCGATGCCGAGTTGCGGCTCGACGGCACGCTGTACACCGCGACGTCGCGCGCGCAGGTCGGCACGCTCGCGCCGGTGCTCGACGCGCTCGCCGCGTGCGGCATCCACAGCTACGAGCCGCTGCCGGCCGCCGAAGTCGTACGCCGTTCGGGCTCCACCCGCAATCTCGACGGCGTGTACTCGCCGATCGCCGCGACCGTGCATCCGGGCAAGCTCGTGCGCGGGCTGCGCCGCGTCGCGCTCGACATGGGAATCCGGATCTACGAGCGCACCCCGCTCGTCGACTTCACGCCGGGTCAGCCGGCCGTCGTGCAAACGCCCTCCGGCAGCGTGCGCGCAGGCAAGCTGGTATTCGCGATCAACGCGTGGATGGCGAGCCGCTTTCCGCAGTTCGAGCGCACGATCGCGGTCGTGTCGAGCGACATGGTCATCACCGAGAAATGCCCGGCGCTGCTGGAAAGGACGGGGCTCGTCGATGGCGTATCGGTGCTCGATTCGCGGATCTTCGTGTACTACTACCGCACGACCGCCGACGGCCGGCTGATGCTCGGCAAGGGCGGCAACACGTTCTCGTGGCGCAGCCGCATCGCACCGGTGTTCGACCGGCGCTCGCCGTACGAGGCGCAGCTCACGCAGAGCCTGCGCGAGTTCTTCCCGTCGCTCGCGGGCGTGCCGGTCACCGCGAGCTGGAACGGCCCGTCGGACCGATCGGTGACGGGCTTCCCGTTCTTCGGCCGCCTCGACGACGCGCCGAACGTGTTCTACGGCTTCGGCTATTCAGGCAACGGCGTCGGGCCGACCTACATGGGCGGGCAGATTTTGTCGTCGCTGGTGCTCGGCCTCGACAACGCATGGACACGCAGCCCGATCGTACGCGGCCCGCTCGGCCATTTCCCGCCGGAGCCGATCCGCTATGTCGGCGCGCACGTCGTGCGCAATGCGATCCGCCGCAAGGAGCGTGCGGAAGACGAGAGCCGGCGGCCGGCTATGGTCGACACGTGGCTCGCTAAATTCGCGAGCGCGGCGGGCAAGGCCGACAAGGCGTGACGCCGCATAGACGTAACGACGCGCCGATGCGATGACGTGACGCGCAATGCAAAAGGGACGCTGCGAAGCGTCCCTTTGCTGTTGCCGCGGCGGCCCGTGCAGCGGCGTTACACGCGCTCGGCTTTCTCCCGCGCTGCCTTGCCCGTCCCGGGCAGCCCCTGCTCGTGCGTGCGGCGCATCCGCGCGAGGCCGTGCGCGACGTGCTCGCGCACGAGCGCGACGGCCTTCTCCTCGTCGCCGCTCGCAAGCGCCTGCACGATCTTGTCGTGCTCGGCCGCCGACACCGCGATCGCATCCTCCTCGGCCTCGATCGCGGCCTGGCGCAGCAGCCCGAGCTGGCGCACGAGCCGGCGATAGGTATCGGTGAGGTGCGTATTGCCGACGCCGACCACCATCGCGTCGTGGAACTGCACGTTCAGCTCGGTGTAGCGCGTGACGTCGCGCGTCTTCGCCGCATCCTTCATCGACTGGATGATGCCCTTCAGCACCTTCAGCGTGTCGGGCGAAATGCGCTTCGCGAGCGCGCGTGCGACCGACTCGTCGAGCATTGCGCGCACTTCGTAGATTTCCTCGGCCTCGCGCAGCGGCACGACGCGCACCGTCACGCCGCGGTTCTTCTCGTTGCGCAGCAGACCGGCCTGCTCGAGCGCGCGAAATGCCTCGCGCACGGGGCCGCGCGACACGTTCAGCCTGGTCGCGATGTCGACTTCGTTGAGCTTTTCGCCCGGCGCGTATTCGCCGGATACGATCGCGCGCTCGAGCATGTCCTGGACAATCATCGCGAGCGACTGGCTTTGCAGGAGTTCGATGGCGTTGAGCGCGTTCGGGGCAGTCATGGTCGGGCAGGCAGCGAAGCCGCGGTGAAAACGAGGGCGCCATATCGGCGAATGATCGTTATATACCCTCGGCCCGACACATTGTCAACAGTTTTCAGTTTCCAAAAACCCGTTCCACGTGCGTGAAACGGGGCGTCGTGCGGCCCGCATGAGCACACCGTGCCGCACGACGCGAGCCGGTTCGTCAGGCCGTCTGCTTCACCGGCCCCGGGTCGCTCTGGCTCGGCCGGCCCGTCTCAACGTGGCCCGCGAAGCGCCGCACGACCTTGTCGTCGCCGCCGCGCAGCGTCGTCGCGGTGAGCGTCAGATCGTACCAGCCGTGGCTCGACGACAGCTCGAAGTGATCCTCGACGCGTTCGCCCGGCTCCAGCGTGTAGGTGCGTGCCTGCGCATGGCTGTACGCGTTGTCGACGACCACGCGGCAGGTTGCCCGGCCGCTGTTGCGCAGCTGCAGGTACACGTGGCGGTTGCGCACGTCGTAGCCGATCTTCGCTTCGGGGTTCGCGTGGCGGCCGTCCGCGGCCAGCCGCGTGTTGCCCTGGAATTCGCACAGATAGCCGTTCGGGCCATAGGCGGCGAGATGGTAGTCGCCGCGCGCGGCCGACGTGCTCCACGTATCGGCGAAGCGGTCGTGCGAGGCGACTGCGTAGCGGCGCGGCGGCGTCGCCGGATTGCGGCGGTCGTACACGTAGAACGCGGCGCCCGCGTCGCCCGAGTTCGCGAAATCGAGCGACACGCTGTCGTCGCGGCCGTTCACGCGGGCATGCACGAACAGCTCGTACGGCAGCGCGCGCGCCGGACGCGTGCCCGGCTCCTGCGCCGGCATCGACTGCTGCGCGGGCACCTGATACGCGTGGCCGGCCGTCTGGATGTGCTGCGGCACCGTGAAGCTCACCGTGCGCGTATCGGGCCGCGCGGAGAAATCGAACGCCGACGTAAGGTCGCCGCAGATGGACCGGCGCCACGCACTGATGTTCGGCTCCTGCACGCCGAAGCGCGCTTCGAGGAAACGCAGCACCGACGTGTGGTCGAACGTCTCCGAGCAGACCCAGCCGCCCTTCGTCCACGGCGAGATGATGATCAGCGGCACGCGCGGCCCGAGGCCGATCGGCTGGATGCCGCCCGGGTCCGCGCCCGGCACCAGCGGGCTCATCTCGCCCGGGTACTTGTTCAGGTCGAGCAGTTCGTCGCCCAGGTTCGACAGCAGGTTCGACGACACGATGCCCTGCCCGCCCACGCCGCTCGTGACCGGCGGCACCGGCGGCACGACGTGGTCGAACAGCCCGTCGTTCTCGTCGTAGTTGAGGATGAACACCGTCTTCGCCCATACCTCCGGGTTCGACGTCAGCGCTTCGAGCACCATGTTGATGTAGAACGCGCCGTCGGTCGGCGACGCCTGCGGGTGCTCGCTGTACTTGTACGGCGACACGATCCACGACACCTGCGGCAGGCGGTTCGCCTGCACGTCGGCCTTCAACTCGGCGAGCGTGTGGTCCGACGCACCCTTGTCGACCAGCGGGCCGCTCGCGCCTTCCTTCACCTGGAAGCGCTTGAAGAACATCAGCGAGTTGTCGGTGTAGTTGTCGGTCGGGTCGCCCGGGATGCCGGTGCCGCCCTGGTACACCTTCCAGCTGATCTTCGCGTTCTCGAGGCGTTCCGCGTAGGTCGTCCACGTGTAGCCGTTCACGTCGTCGCGCTCGCCGATGCCCGGCCCGTTCGGCGGGTTGCCGTAGATGTTGCGCGGGTCGATCGTGCCGGTCCACAGATAGATGCGGTTCGGCGCCGTGTCGGCGTGCGCGGAGCAGAAGTACGAATCGCAGATCGTGAACGCGTCGGCGAGCGCGTAGTGGTACGTGAGGTCCTGGCGCTTCAGGTAGCCCATCGTCAGCACGTCCTGCTTCTGGTTCACCCACTGGTCCCACTGGCCGTTGTTCCAGGACAGGTGGCCGCTGCTCCAGCCGTGGTTGGTGCCGGGCTGGAATTCGGTCGTCTGCTTCGGATCGAGGTAGAACGGCAGCACGTACGGCGCGGCCGGGTCGAGCCCGCGCGAATGGTAGTTCTTCGTGAACACCGATGCCGGCGGCTGCTGCCACACCGGCGCGCCGCTCGGCAGCAGGTGCGGGCGCGGGTCGTTGAAGCCGCGCACGCCGCGCAGCCCGCCGAAGTAGTGGTCGAACGAGCGGTTTTCCTGCATGAAGATCACGACGTGTTCGACGTCGCGGATCGTGCCGGTGCGATACGCGGCCGGCATCGCGAGGGCCTTGCGGATCGCCGGCGGAAAGCCGGCATAGGCGGCCATCGCGCCGGCCGACTGGGCGGCGAGGCGCAGGAAATCGCGTCGATTGGTGGCGGACATGAAGAGGATCCTGTGGGTCGATGAGGGTGGCGCCGGTCGAGCGGGGCCGGCGGTCGGTGGGTTGCCGTTATTACTCCGCATCGGCGTGTCCCCACCGTGACCGGTTCCAGCAGGTTTCTTGCGCTCACCCCCAGCTTTTTTTCGAAGCGGCGCACGCAGCGCCCTTCATCCGGCCGACACATGCATACGCTACGCTGACGCGCGATGAAGAGGGGGGAGAAGCCGAGCCGTGTTCGATCAGCTGAAGGCGTTCCACGCGACCGTCCGGCAGGGCAGCATCACGCGCGCCGCGCGCCACCTGGGCGTGAGCCAGCCGACGATTGCCGCGCAGATCCGGCAGGTCGAGCAGCTGTACGGCGTCGAGCTGTTCTACCGCAGCGGCCGCAAGCTCGAGGTCACCGAGACCGGGATCGAGCTGCTGCCGCTCGTCGAGAAGATGATCGCGCTCGAGGCGCAGGCCGACATCATGCTGCGCAACGTCGGCGGCCTGTTCGAAGGGCACCTGCGGATCGGCGCGACGGGGCCCTACTACATCATGGACGCCGTCGGCCGCTTCTCGCATGCGCATCCGTCGATCGCGCTCACGTGCCGGATCGGCAATTCCGAGGAAATCCTGCAGGCGCTGCAGGAGTTCCGCATCGACCTCGCGGTGTCGTCGCAGCGCAATGATGCGGACGGCCTCGAGCGCAAGGTGATCTCGACCGATCCGCTCGTGCTCGTCGTGCACCGCGATCATCCGCTCGCGCGCTTCGACGCGATCGCCGCCGCGCAGCTCGCCGACGTGCGGCTCCTGATCCGCGAGGAAGGGTCGGTCACGCGCCGCTGCACGGAGACGATCCTCGCGGCGGCCGGCGTCGCGGCCACGTCGGTCGCCGAAATCGGCAGCCGCGAAGCGATCCGCGAGGCGATCCTGCACGGCGTGGGCGGGAGCCTCTTTCCACGCGGCGAGGCCGAGCGCCATCCGGACCTGCGGGTCGTCGCGCTGCGCGGCGTCGACACGACGATCGACGAATACGTGTACTACCTGAAGGCGCGCCGCCACAGCCCCGCGATCGATGCGTTCCTCGCGTGCATCCTGCCAGCGCAGCAGGCGGCGGGCGAAGTGGCGCGTGCAACCGCGACCGCGACTGGCGCCACGTCGCCGGTGAACGCGCGCTGAGCCGCCGAGCGTTCAGCGGTTTCGCTGTTGCTGCCCGCCGCCCCACCCGAGTTCACTTCGGCAGCGCGGGAATCATCCACGTCAACACGTGCTGCTGCAGGAACACGAGCACGCCGAGCAGCAGCGTGAGGATCACGCTGTGCCAGAACGTGCGCGCGAACACGACGCCTTCCTGCCCCTTCAGGTCGGTCGTCGACACGCCCGTCGCGATGTTCTGCGGCGAGATCATCTTGCCCATCACGCCGCCCGACGAGTTGGTCGCGGCCATCAGCACCGGATCGAAGCCGAGCTGCCGGGCGGCCACGACCTGCAGGTTGCCGAACAGCGCATTGCCGGACGTGTCGCTGCCGGACAGGAACACCGCGATCCAGCCGAGCGACGCCGACACGAGCGGAAACAGCGCGCCGGTCGACGCGACGCCGGTGCCGAGCGTGTAGCTGATCCCCGAGTAGTTCAGCAGGTACGCGAGCCCGACGATCATCATCACCGTGACGATCGCGATCCACGTCTGCCGCCACGTCTTGACCACGCATTCGAAGAACGCGCCGATGCCGGTGCGCGTCAGCACGGCCGTGATGATCGCCGACACGAGGATCGCGGTGCCGGTGCCGAGCGGCTGGAAGTCCCAGATCGCTGCATACGGCTTGTGATACAGCGACACGAACACCGTGTTGTGCAGGCCCGGCCACTTGATCTTCACGTCGCCGATCGCCGCGATGTTCGCGTGCACCCAGACGATCACGATCACCGACACGACGATCCACGGCAGCCAGCCGCCGAAACCCGCGCGCGCGGCGCCGGCCGTCGCAGGCACGCTGCGCGTGAGCGCGAATTCCGGATCGGGCTGCGGCTTCCACATCTGCAGGAAGCCGATCGTGACGATCAGCGACGTGAGCGACGACAGCACGTCGGTGAGCTGGTAGCCGAGGAAGTTCGACGTGACGAACTGCGCGATCGCGAAGCTGCCGCCCGACACGAGCAGCGCGGGCCACAACTTCGCGATCGAGCGCAGGCCGCCGTACGTGCCGACCACGTAGAACGGCAGCAGCAGCGCGAAGAACGGCAGTTGCCGGCCGACCATCGCGCCGAGCGTCGCGGGAGGCAGCGACGTGACCGCGCCGAGCACGGTGATCGGCACGCCGAGCGCGCCGAACGCGACCGGCGCTGTGTTGAACAGCAGCGTGTAGGTCAGCGCTTCGAGCGCGGGGAAGCCGAGCGCGATCAGGAGCGCGCTGGTGATCGCGACCGGCGTGCCGAACCCGGAGATCCCTTCGAGCAGACAGCCGAACGAGAACGCGACGACGAGGAGCACGAGGCGGCGGTCGTCGGGCAGGTTGTCGAGCATCCACTGCCGGAACTGGTCGAAGCGGCCCGACTTCACCGCGATGTTGTACAGCAGCAAGGCGTTGAACACGATCCACATCACCGGCACGACCGCGAGCGCCATGCCGGCGCCGACCGCGTCGAATGCGAGGCCGGCCGGCATGCCCCACGCGCCGATCGCGACCGCGAGGCCGGCGACGAGACCGGCCAGCGACGCCTGCCACGCCGGCCGGCGCAGCACGCCGAGCGCGATCAGCGCGACCGCGATCGGGATCACGGCGACGAGGAACGACAGCAAGAGCGAGTTGGCGACGGGCGTCAACGGCTGCGCGAACAGGATGCCGGGCGGCAGGGCTGCGGTGGGATTCATCGTGTGTCGTGTCTCCGTTGTGGATCGGAGTCGGCGCTTCGGCGCTTGCCCGGTCTCGTATCAAACGTGCGTTCCACGGCGGCAAGGATCGGGCCGACGCTTGCGCATGCAACCATGCGGCAGCGCCGACCGATCGGTCGCTTAAAAAAGGTTAGGAGGCGCATCGCGCTTTCACAAGGAGGGCAAGCCCGATGCGCGCGTCGTCGATACAACGCCTCCGCCGCACGTTGAACGGCAACAGGCGGCCGGCTGGCGCGCACGCCAGGAAAGGCGCAGGTGCAGGTGAGGTGCAATGTTGCGCAGCAGGCAAAGGTGACTGACGGCGAGCGGGGTGTTTCGTCTGGCGGCCGAAGCCTAGACTGCCTGCATCGATTCCGCCCGCGGCGACACAGACGCAAACGCAGACGCGGCGCCGGAAACCTCACGGAGCACACACGATGAAAACCATGAAACTTGCGGCCTGCACGTTACTGCTGATCGGCTCGGCCGTCGCCGCCCAGGCCCACGCCGCGTCGACGCTGACGCGTGCGGACGTTCGCCAGGAACTCGTGGAATTGCAGGCTGCCGGCTACCGGGCCAGCCTCGCCAGTAGTCCCGACTTTCCGCAGAACATGCAGGCAATCATGCAGCGTGCCGCACAGACACGCGGCGACGCGGCCGGCTACGGCAGCGATGGCCATGCAAACGGGGAATCGGGCAAGCCGGCGTTGCCGCACGCGGTCGATCGCGACACGTACGCGCATCACTGAAGGACATCACTGAAGCGGGTGAAACCGGCGCCGCGCGCGTGAACGCGCGACGATCCGTCCCGCAGCCGGCATGCCCGCCGCGCGCCGCGCAGCGGGCGGCGGCGATCACACGCTGAAGCGGTTCAGCGTATAGGCACGATAGGCCGCGACGAACGCATCGAACGATCCGGCCTCCTTTGCTTCCAGGTCGGCCTGCTCGGCCAGCGACTTCGCCGCGAGCGCCTGCTCGGTGCGCAGCGTCTCCGCCGACGGCGGGTTCGCACGGAAGTGCGCGGCATGCGCTTCGCTGTGCGCGAGCGCGAACGCGAGGAACGACTGCCCGTTTTCGCGCATCGTGCGCAGCACGCGCGCCGACGGCGTGCGTTCCGGATCGGCGAGCTTCTCGCGCTGCGCGGCGATCGCACGCGCATGCTCGTCGCCGCCGCGAATCTCGTCGAGACGGCGCCCGACCGTTTCGATATCGGTCATCAGGTCGTCCGCCCACGCCTGCAGCGTCACCGGCTGGCCGTCGCGCGTCAGCGTGAGCCCCGGCTTGCGCCCGTCCATCGTCACGCTGCCGAAGTTCGCATTCGCTTCCTTGTACGCGTCGCAGTCGAGCGCGGGGCTCTCGTCGAGCGCGCATGCGAGCAGGAATGCGTCGATGAAGCGGGCGGTGTCGAGCGCGATGCCGGTCGGCTCGAACGGATCGATGTCGAGGCAGCGCACTTCGATGTACTGCACGCCGCGCGACGCGAGCGCATGCAGCGGCCGTTCGCCCGAATACGTGATGCGCTTCGGCCGGATCGTCGAGTAGAACTCGTTCTCGATCTGCAGCACGTTTGTGTTGATCTGGATCCACTCGCCGTCCCGATGCGTGCCGATCGCCTCGTAAGCCGGATACGGTTCGCTCACGGCCTTCGACAGCGCATCGAGATAGCCGGACAGCGTGTTGTAGTCGACGTGCAGCGCGGCCTGCGCGGTCGTGTTCGAGTAACCGAGGTCGCTCATCCGCAGGCTCGTCGCATACGGGCGGTACAGCGTGTCGGCATCGAACGTGTCGAGCTTGTGCGGCTTGCCGCGCAGGAATTTCGTATCGAGCGCGGGCGACGCGCCGAACAGGTACATCAGCAGCCAGCTGCGACGACGGAAGTTGCGGATCTGCGCGAGATAGCGCTCCGACTGGTAATCGACGAGCGTGGCCGTCGAGCCCTCTTCCGCATGCAGCCGCCGCCACACTTCCTCGTGCAGCGAGTAGTTGTAGTGAATGCCGGCGATGCACTGCATCGTGCGGCCGTAGCGATACGCGAGGCCGCGGCGATACACCGTCTTCAGGCGGCCGATGTTCGACGTGCCGTAGTTCGCGATCGGGATTTCATCGTCGGCCGGCAGCAGGCCCGGCATCGACTCGTTCCACAGCATCTCGTCGCCGAGCGATGCATACACGTAGCGGTGCAGATCGTCGAGGCGTTCGAGCGTGATCGACGCGTCGGGTTCCGCCGGCGTGATCAGTTCGATCAGCGCTTCGGAATAGTCAGTCGTCACCGACGGGTGCGTGAGCGCCGAACCGAGCGCGCGCGGATGCGGCGTGAACGCGATCATCCCGTCGCGCGTCACGCGCAGGCTTTCCTTTTCGATGCCGCGCAGGCCGTCGGGCAGATGCTGCCGCGTCGGGCCCGAGCTCAGCGCTTCGAGACGATTCAGCAGCAGTTCGGACTGGCGGTGAGTCATGGTGTTCGACATGGAGACGCAAGTGCGTGACGGCCGCGCGCGGAATGCCGCGCACGGCCGGCTGGATTATTGGTCGCTTCGTTGGTAGCGGGCACTTTAACATCTCGCCGTCACACGCGCTTGAGGTGGCTCAGCGCGGTGCCTGACGGCCGCTGCGGGCCGCCGGGCGGCCCGCTGGGGGAGGCCAATCGCGGTGATCGACGCGTGCGCGGCCGGCGGCCATGGGCAGCGCCAAATGTGGCGATCAGAGCGAATTCGTCCGAAGGAAGGGCACGCTACGCGCAGTCGCACCGGCGGGTGCAACCCGCGCAATTGAACCCGTGATGCGGCACCGTCGCGGTCGAGCCGACCGTCCACCAAAGGCGACGGAAGCCGACGCGGATCGATCGCCATCAAACGTCGCAACCATGAGGACCACCGACCGATCGCGCTCGGGATCACACTCGGGCCCGCGCCCGCATCGCGACCCTGCCCGGTCGCGCCTACCGGCCGGCGACGTCGATCCTCATCCGCCGCGCGCGCCGCCGGCCCGGTCCGCCACGTCGTTCCACAGATGCAGCGCCGCGTACGCGCGCCACGGCCGCCAGCCTTCGGTGCGGCGCTTCTGGCTCGCGAGCCGGTCGAGCGACGGATCGCGCGCGGTGATCGACTGCATCAGCACGAGATCGGACGCCGGCCACGCGTCGGGGTCGCGCCACGCACGCATCGCGATGTATTCGACGGTCCACGGGCCGATGCCGGGCAGATCGAGCCATGCGCTGCGCAGTGTCGCGAGATCGGCGTGCGCCGGATCGAGCGGCACGTGACCGGCCGCCACCGCGCGCGCCATGCCCGTCAGCGCGGCGGCCCGCTTGCCGGGCATCCCGATCTTCTCGAGATCGCATGCGGCGAGCGCGTCCGGCGTCGGGAAACGCCACGCGGGGGCCCCATCCGGCGCCGGCATGTCGTCGCCGTGCACGACGCGCTCGCCTGCGCGCTGGACGAGCCGGCCGACGATCGTCGTCGCCGCCTTCACGCTCACCTGCTGACCCACGATCGCACGCACCGCCAGCTCGAATCCCGACCAGGCGCCCGGCACACGCAGCCCCGGCGCGGCTTCGACGAGCGGCGCGAACCACGGATCGCGCGCGAGCCCGCCGCCGATCGCGGCCGGATCCGCGCCGAGGTCGAACATCGACGCGACGCGGCGCGCGAACGCATCGTCGACGTGACGCGCGGCCGCGCCTTCGACGGTGGCGATCAGGCAATGCCGGCGCGGATGCTTCGTGACGGTAAGCCGGCCCGCGTCGCCGTTCAGGTCGACGATGCGGCGATACGCGCCGTCCGCGACCTGCTCGACGCCCGGAATCGCCCGGCCGCTGAAGAAACGCAGCACGCGCGCCCAGTCGTACGGCGCCTTGAAGCGCAGCTCCATCTGCGCGGACGGCGGCACGCGGCCGCCGTCTTCGATCGACGTGATCTCGGTGTTATCGATGCTCAAACTGCGTTGCCCTCCGCAACGGCTTCGGTTTCATCGTCGCGCACATGACGCGCCTCGGACGCGAGCAGCGTCGCCTTGCGCCGCACGCCCCAGCGATAGCCGGCCAGCGCGCCGCCCTTCTGCACGACACGGTGGCACGGAATGGCGAGTGCGACCGGGTTCGAGGCGCACGCCGATGCGACGGCCCGCACCGCACGCGGCGAGCCGAGCGCCTCGGCGATCTCCGAGTAGCTGCGCGTTTCGCCGTACGGGATGTGCGTGAGCGCTTCCCACACCCGCTGCTGGAACGCGGTCGGCGCGATGTCGAGCGGCAGGTCGAACGCGTGCCGCGTTCCGTCCAGGTACGCGTGGATCTGCGCGACGAACGGCGCGAGCCGCGACGGCGCTTCAACCAGCTCGGCGCGCGCGAACGCATCCTTCAGCTCGTCGACCAGCACCGACGGTGCGTCGCCGAACGCGATCCGGCAGATGCCCTGTCCGGTCGCGGCGACGAGCACCGCGCCGAGCGGTGTCGCTGCGGTCGCATAGTCGATCCGCAGGCCGGCGCCCTGGCGACGGAACGCGGACGGCGCCATCCCCAGCTCGCGCGGCACCGATGCATAGAGCCGCGACGGCGAATTGAACCCGGCGTCGACGGCCGCTTGCGTGACCGGCTGCCCGCTTTGCAGCGCGTCGCGCAAGGCGGCGCCGCGCTGCGCGGCCTGGTACTGCCGCGGCGACACGCCGACCACTCGTTTGAACAGCCGCTGCAGATGGAACGGGCTCACGTGCACGGCATCGCTCAGCTGCTGCAGCGTGAGCCGCTCCGAATGCGCATCGAGCACCGCGCACGCGCGATTGACGATCTCGAGCTCGCGCGGCAGTCCTTCCGGCTGACAGCGCTTGCACGGGCGGAAGCCGGCCGCGCGCGCGTCGGCCGGACTGGCGAAGAAGGACACATGCTCGCGCCGCGGCAGCCGCGACGCGCAGCTCGGGCGGCAGAACACGCCGGTCGTGCGCACGGCATAGAAGAACGCGCCGTCCGCATGCTGATCGCGGGCGGTCACGGCGCCCCAGCGGGCATCGTCGGTCGGATAGGGGGTTTTCATCTGAACCTCGCACTCTCTAGTGTAGATGGTGCCTACTCTAGCCATCGGCATGGGCCGTCGCGCCCTGATTCTTGCTCTGTGATTCGGGCCGCCGATATCGCGACATCGCGGGGACACATCGCGGGCGCGCACCGAAATCGCGCATGAAATCGATCAATCTGACGAAAATCCACGCGAGCGCTGCGGGAACGCCGTTTTCGCCATCATTGCGTCACCGTTTTGCTGCAGTGCGGCTGCGACCAATCGCCGTCCTGACCATTTTTTACACTCGGAATATTGCAACGCACCATCGCCGTGTGTATAGTTGGAACTGTCTCCTCCATGTCTCCTCCTGATATGGATTAAGCCCGTTCCGCTCTGCGTGAACGGGCTTTTTTTCGTCCGTCGATCGTGTAGCGTTCCGGCATCCGCCGCCGGTGAGGGCTACACTCGGTGCACACCCACCGCGAAGGGAGTGCCCGCTCATGAAACCGACCATCCGCGCGATCGATCACGTCGTGCTGCGTGTGAGCGACATGGCTGCGATGACGCGCTTTTACTGCGATGCCGTCGGCTGCCACGTCGAGAAGGAACAGCCCGATCTGGGCCTCGTGCAATTGCGCGCCGGCGACGCGCTGATCGACCTGCTGGCCGTCGGCGGCCCGATCGATCGTCCCGACAGCGGGCCGCCCGGCGCCGGACGCAACGTCGATCATTTGTGCCTGCGCGTCGAGCCGTTCGATCCCGATGCGCTGATCGAGCATTTCGCCGCATTCGGCGCGCGGCCCGAGCCGCCCGCCGAACGCTACGGCGCGGGCGGCTACGGGCCGTCGATCTACCTGTTCGATCCCGAAAGAAACATGCTGGAATTCAAGGGGCCGCCCGCCGCGCTCGGCTGAGCGCCGGCCGTCACGCGTCGGCGAACGGCTTCACCACCGTCCATTCGACCGCGACCGGATCGTGGTCGGCGCTCGAGATCCAGGCGGCGCCGTCCTGCACCGTGCACTGCAGGCGCATCGTGCGTTCGGCGAGGCGCCCGAGCGCTGCCGCGACGCCGTCGGCCAGCGACAGCACCTGCACGTTGCGCAGCCGCTCGACCTTGCTGCGCACGCCCTGCCACCAGATATCCGAGGTCTTGCCGCCGTACGCGATCACCGTGACCCGGCCGGCGCGGCCGGCCGCCTTCGAGATGCGCCGTTCGTCGGGCTGGCCGGCCTCGATCCACACGTCGATCGCGCCCGTCAGGTCCTTTTGCCACAGATCGGGCTCGTCGACGTCCGACAGCCCCTTGCAGAATTCGAGCCGCTCGTGCGCGAACAGCGCGAACGCGACGATGCGCACCATCATCCGGTCGTCGGTTTCCGACGGGTGACGGGCGACCGTCAACGCGTGATCGGCGTAGTAGTGCCGATCCATGTCGGCGATTTGCAGCTCGGCTTTGTAGATGGTGGATTTCAGCGCCATGCGGATACGGCCCGGGCGGGCATTCGGTTCGGTCGGGCCGTGATGATACCGAATGCGCGCCGCCCGGCGTGCGCCGGGCACTCCACAGCACGACGGCCCGGCATCGGCCGGGCCGCGTTCAGGCCGCAACGCCGGCCGTTCAGGCCGGCGTGCGTCGGCGAGAGCTGCGCGTTACTGCTTGACGAAGCGCGAATCGGTCCACAGGCCTTGCTGGTCGCTGTTGTCGGCGCTGACGAACTGGACGTCGCCCTGGTCGACCGACACCACGCGGAAACGCTGCCCTTCCGGCACCGACAGGCAACGGTAGTCGTCGAAGTATTGCTGCTTCGCCTGCGACTTGCCGTCACGTTCGTGGCTCAGTACGGAGTCCAGATTGTCTTTCGACAGACAGCCCCACGCATTCTTCGTCAGCTGGATTTCCTGCTTCGGCTGGACAGCCGCATCGCCGCCCGCCTGCGCGATCGACACCACGGAAAATGCACCGACAAGGGCAAAGAGGACACCGGTTCGCTTCATCATGTTCTGTCTCCAGGCTTGCGGGCACCAGGCTGGGTTAGCTATGTGTTTAAAGGTGATCGTGAACCCGCGTTTTTCACTTTAGAAGACCGGCAAGCGATAGCAAGCACATTTGTTGTGCGATCGCAATAGCGGCGAATTGTCGCACCTCACGCGCACCCGGTTTTTCGCGCTCCGCGCACGCGCGGCGGCGTATGCCCGTCGCCGGACAAGCCTGCGCCGCCGCGCGCAAAGCGTTGTCCGGCAAGCCTTTCAGGAAAGTTGCATTGCGCCGGCTGTACGGTTTGGATAATTCACTTCAATATCGGAACCGTTTTGATGCATTGCACACAAAGTCATCTTGAAACGATATGAATTTACCGCAGTGCGGAAGCGAATTTACCTGATACAAGAAAAATGCCAGGTATAAGCGCGTGCGTATTTACCCGTATTTTCCCGAGGCGGTCGGACGCCCGCGGCAGCGGGGCCGTCGGGCGTTGTCGTTAATGTCTCGTTGGTATCTTTTTTACCCGGCGTAATTCACGCCGATTGCGGTCGCTCGAAATAATCGCGCTGGAAGATGCACATGCGATATGCGTTGTGATACGCGCCGTTTCCGAAAAATTCTTCCTTCAATTCGGCCTCGTGCTGGAATCCGCATTTCTCGTATACGTGGATCGCCGCTGCATTCGACGTATCGACGATCAGGTACAGCTTGCGCATGTTCAGCACCTTGAACGCGTATTCGATCGCGAGGCGTGTTGCCTGACCCGCATAGCCGCGCCCCTGGCATTGCGGCGCGATGATGATCTGGAACTCGCCGCGGCGGTGGATATAGTCGAGCTCGATCAGCTCGACGAGGCCCACCAGTTCGTCCTGCGCATCGACCGCGACGAAGCGGCGCTCGCGCTGGTCGTGCACGTGGCGGTCGTACAGTTGCGACAGCTCGGAGAAGGTTTCGTACGGCTCCTCGAACCAGTAGCGCATGATCTTTGCGTCGTTGTTCAGTTCGTGCACGAAGCGCAGGTCCTGGCGCTCGAGCGGCCGGAGTGCGAGCGTGTGCTTGTCGTTCTGGAGTTGCATGTTCATGTCCTTTTTAGGCCCGCGCGCGCGTGAAACAACCGTGCGGCACTGCCGCGAACCGGTGCATTCCGCGCTGCAGGAAGTTCACCGCGGGCCAGGTTCAGAGCCTAGAATGGGAGCAAGGGTTCCTGCCACCGCAAGGAGGCTATCGTGATCGAGCAAGTCATACTCGGCATTTTCCTCGTACTGCCACTCGTGATCGTGGCTGCGCTGTTCTCCGACGAACTATGGCAGGAACATCGGCGCCAGCATCCGCGCGACGAAAACGCACCGCATATCGACTGGAAGCATCCGTGGCGGCGGGTGCGGCGCGGGCACTGACGCGATCGCGACCCATGCGGGTCGCTCCGGGCGGTGCAACCGCCCTCCTCACGAACCGTTACGACCCGATTCCCGCCCAACCCGCGAGACACCGACGTGAACGACAAACCCGCGCTCCCTCCCCACGACATTCCCGGCGAAGCGATCGATCTGCAGATCGCCGACGTGCTGGCCGCTGTCCGCTATCCCGCGAACAAGGATGCGCTCGTCGACGCCGCGCGCGACGCGGGCGCGAGCAACGAGGTGCTGTCGATGCTCGACGGCCTGCCCGAACAGGACTACGCGGACGTCGACGCCGTCACGCGTTGGGTCGCCGGCAATTTCGGCCCGGGCCTCGGCATTTGAGCGCCGGCCAATAACAGGATAGGATCGGGCCGCACCGGTCGCACCGCGGCCGGACGCATGGTGCCCGGCGCCAAGACCGGGAATGACCGTACGAGCGCTCGGGGGAATCCATGGAAGGCATCCTGATCCAGCACACGACGCGTCGCCAGCTGTGGTTCGGCGCGCTGACCGCGCTCGTCATCCTGCTGGCGCTCGGGATCGCCGTGCCCCGCGCTAACGTCGCGCTGCCGGCCGTCGAACCGTTCATGCCGATGTGCGCGCTGACCGTGTTCACCACCGCGAGCATCGCCGCGTTCTTCCTCGCTGCGCAGTTCACCGTCACGCGCCAGCCCGTGCTTGGCGCCCTCGGCGGCGCTTATGCGTTCACCGCGCTCGCCGTCGCCCTGCAGCTGCTCACCTTTCCCGGCGTGTTCGCGCCGCATGGACTGTTCGGCGCGCGTCCGCAAACCGCCGCATGGATGTGGATCTTCTGGCATGCCGGCTTTCCGTGCTTCGTGATGGCCGCGCTCGTTGCGCGCGAGCGGCTCACGCGTGCGCCGGTCGGCGCGACGCAGACACGCAGGTGGGCGGTCGCGCTGGTCGGCGGTCCGGCCGTCGCGGCCGCGCTGCTGTGCGTGGTCGCGCTCAACGTCGCGCTGCCCCCCGCGTTCCAGCAACCGGGCGATGCGGCCGCGCTGCCCGTCGACGGAATCGCGCTGGCCGTGTGGGTCCTCAATGCCCTCGCGCTCGTCACCGTGGTGGCAACGGGCCGGCTGCGCACGACGCTCGACCTTTGGCTCGCGATCGCGGTGCTCGCGTGCCTCACCGACACCACGCTGAACCTGCTGACCAGCAACCGCTTCACGATCGGCTGGTATCTTGCGCGCGTGTTCAGCATGTTCACGCCCGGCGTGCTGGTGTGCGTGCTCGCCTGGGAAGTGACCCGGTTGTATCAGCAACTGTCCGAAGCTCATGCGACGCTGATTCATTCGTCCGCCCGCGACGGTCTGACCGGCGCGTTCAACCGCAGTCACTTCAACGATCACTTTCACACGCTGTTCCTTCAGGCGCGGCGCCAGGGCGAGCCGTTGTCGCTGTTGATGGTCGACGTCGATCACTTCAAGGCGTACAACGACGCGTTCGGTCACGTGAAGGGCGATGCGTGCCTGATCGCGGTCGCGCATGCGCTGGCGGGCGCGGTGCGGCGCCCGGCGGATATGGTCGCGCGCTATGGCGGTGAGGAATTCGCGATCGTGCTGCCGAACACCGGCGCACGGGGTGCGCGGCTGGTTGCCGAAGAAGCGCGCGAAGGGGTGCTGCGGCTCGATCTCGCGATGCCTGGGTCGCCGGCGGGACGCGTGAGCGTCAGCGTCGGCTGCGCGACCGTGTCGCCCGATGATCTATCGACGCCCGATGCACTGATCGAAGCCGCCGATGCCGCGCTGTATCGTGCGAAGGATGCGGGGCGAAACCGGGTCGTCGTCGCGTGAAACGTCTGTGGAATGGGGATTTGTTACGGTCATTGTGACCGGAATAATCCGCCGTTACGGATTGCGGGGCAGGGAAACGATCGCTTACAGCCGGTGTTGTGGGTGCTCGCTATGCTGGGTTTCATATTGAACCCCAAGCAGGTGAACGCGATGAAGAAAACCCTTTTGCTGATTGCCGGTGTGGCCGTGTTGCTGAGCGGCTGCATCGTGGTGCCGGATGGTGGCGGGTATTACGGTGATGGCGGGTATTACCACCATCATCATCGGGGTTGGGATTGAGGGTGCCGGTTCTCGCCTTCGCGTCCCGCATGCTTGGAACCGCGTGAGGAACGCTTCGACTGTCCCCGTTCCCACCGAAGCCGGTCGCTGGGCATCGCCGGGTGACGGGTGCGTGCGATGCCTGCGACCACCGACCGGCTCAAATTGCTTTGTACCGTTTCGCGTACTCCGCCGTGAGTTCGATGTACTGTCGGCCGTACTCCTTGCTCTCGCAGATCGCCGTCCCCTCGAAGAACTCGTTCCACGTCTCGATGTGCACCATCCCCGGCCGCGGATCCATCGCGAGGATGCGCTCCCAGTTCCGTCGATATAGCGCGCCCTTCTCGCGCGGCACTTCGATCGGATGACGTGACGACAAGTTTTTCTGGCTGTAGCCGGGCCCGATCGACACGACGCCGCGGAAAGTCGGACAGATCGCCGCGCTCCAGTAAAACGTGCTGTCGAACGAGCCGGGATAGAATCGGCCGAGATAGTAGAACAGCACATACGACACCAGCGCCTCCGCGGTCGGATACTCCTTCACGAACGCGAGCAGCGCCGACCGTCGGTCCCGCATCTTCAAACGGACCCGCAGTTCGTCACGCATGGCGCCGTCAGTCGACGTGGTCGAGCAGGTTCGGCACTGGGGATTCGTGCACCGCCACAACACTCGCTGCAAGACCCCTTCAACCAGCGCATCGGCGCTCGAACCGCTGAATCGGTAGAACGCGTCCGACGCCAGGATATCGGCGAGCAGCGCGTAGTAGTCGCCGCCCTGCACGAAGCGGCGGACCGAGCCGCGCGACGCGAGCTGCCTCTGCAGCGAATCGAACGACTGCCCGATCGGCATCAACCGCTCATGGAGATCGGCGGCGAGCGCCACGCGCGCAGACGCCGTGCTCAACAGCATGCGCGCCGCCGCGGCACGTCCTTGTGCAGTCGCGACCGGCGCAAGCCCCCGCAACTCATCCTGCGTCGGCGCGCGGCGATAGATCTTTTCGTACAGGCGATTGACGAAGCCGGCCGTCGACTGGCCGGCCCGGCCATAGAACTCGTTCGCACCGAGCAGTTCGGCGAGCTGATCCAGATAGGACGCGTTCACGAAACGCGACGCGATCGACTTCAGGCCGCGCGGATCTGTGACGCGCGGCGCCTCCTCTTCAGCAGCCGACACGATATAGGGATCCACGCCAAACTCGAGCTGGAACCGGTGGCGCACGAACGGATAGAGATCCTCGCCTACGCGCGCCGCGAAGCTGGGGTGATACACGTAGATCACCGGACGTCCGTCGATGCACGCCCAGTGCTCGGTCGGCACGATCGAGAAGAAGTTTCGGACCGTCTCGTAGAACCACGCCTTGCCTGCATACACCGCCGAATCCACGTGCCACGACTTCGCATTGTTCGGCGTCAGCGTCGTGGTGTCGTAAAACATCCCGACTCGCGGCACCGTCTGCCCGCTCTGCTTGCGCCGGTTCAGCGCGGCAACGATCTGAACGAGCCCGGGATCGCTGAAGCGCGATGGCCGGTTCGCACCGGCTTCGGCTTGCGTCAGGTCATCCGCGCTCGCGAACGGCGAGCCGAAGTACACCGGAAGGATCACGTCGATGCCGGAGCTCACGATGTCGCGCAGTTGCTCGTCGTGCCAGGCCGGCAACGTATAGCTCAAACCCTTCAGGTCGCTGGGCGTAACCGCGAACGCATACTCGTCGCCGCTCGCCTGCGCGCCGTCCGGGTTCTTCAGATAGTCTGCGCCCTTGATCACGTCGTACCAGTAGAAATACGTCGTGCAGACGACCCGCTCGTCGCTGCGATAGCTCGGCGGTGGGCCTTGCGTGTCGACCGGTACGTTGAGATCGCCCGACGCGCCCCGCCAGCCTGGCGGCGCCCGGCGCAGGACCGATGGATCCCATCCGAGGCACTCTGTCGATGCGAGATAGGCTGCCGTCTTCGCGCGGGACGCCCGGCTTTCGGCCACCTGCGCGGCACGCACCATCCGTGCGCCGGTCGGCGCCCGCGCTGCGTGCGCGTTCGATGCGTCGCGCCGACTGACGGACGCAACGCGCTCAGCCAGCTTCAGACGCCGGGGCGACGATCGCGACGCCAGCGGCCGCACTGCGGTCAGCAACTCGTACGCGACGACATTCAGGCCGATGTCGCCGCTGATGTATTGTGCGGCGCGATGCTGCAGCCGTACGCGCACGGCAGGCTCGAGCGAGTCGACGCCCGCGGCGGCCATCAGGCTGCCGACGATGCGCGCACTGTCGTCGTCGGCGACGAACGACGTGCGCGTCGCTCGTTGATAGAACGCATCGCTCGCGAGTACCGCGGCGATCACGCGCGCCGTGGAGCCCTCGCCGCCGAATTGTGCGGCATCCGCGGGAACCGTGGCGCGCGACAGGTAGGCACCGACTGCGTGCGCAACCTTCGCCGAAACGGCGGCCCGGCTACCCAGCAGTTGTCGGGCGATATCGGCGCGGTTCGCCCCTCCGTCAAGTTTGCCGACGATTGCGTCCATGCCACCGATGCTCGATCGGTCGAGCAGATCGCACGCGAGTGCCGTCACGTACATGCGATTGCTGCTGCCGGCCCGGACCTGAAAATACTCGTCGGAGGACAGGATCGCGACGATAGCATCGTCAAGGCCGCTCGTGCGTGCCACTTCGCTCAACGTCTGCCAGCCACCCTCGTCGGGTTCTCGTCCAAGCAAACAACGGTAGCAATTCGCGACCAGATACCGGCAACAATCCGGGCTGACCAGCGCAGTGCGCAGCAGCGCCTCTTTCCCGCCAGTGTTCAGCGTGCGCTGCCATTTTTCCTTCTCGCCCGCAGTCGGCGCCCGCCCGGTCGTCGCCATGGCGACCGCGGTGATGTACATCTTGTCGAGCTCGCCCGAGCGAGCATCGGCCGACATTGAAACCAAAATCGAGGGAGAAAGGGCTAGCGTCCCAAGAAATGCCCGTCGCGTAGTCAAAGCTGTCTCCATTATTTGCGGGTTTATTGATTTTATTGACGGCTTTGTCGGCATCGCGCGAATTGCGGTCGCGCAACGCGCCCTCGGCCCCTCGGAATGGGAAGCGACGAAATCTCGACATAACGCCTGACAATTAGCTGTCGACAAGACAGTAATTGGAGCGAAATATTTTGACAACCCGGGACGATGGCCGCTCGTTTCAGCGGACGCATGGCGTATTCAGACGGCAGCCCGCTGGTGGCGCAAATCCCGGCGCGATCGGCCGGGGGAATGCCAGTCTTTTATACGGCGGGATAACGCGGTAAAACCGGGCCCGGATCAGTCGGTCGATCGCGGCGGCAATCGCCGCGATAACCCGGCCGGTTTTTCGCGTGACGTATTACTTCCCAATACAAAACCTGCTGAAAATCACCCCCAGCAAATCATCCGAAGTGAACTCTCCCGTAATCGCATTGAGCTGCTCCTGCGCGAGCCGCAGTTCCTCCGCGAACAGATCGAGCGACTGCGCCCTCTGCTCGGCATGATCGGCCGCCTGCGCGAGATGTTCCTGCGCAGCCCGCAATGCAATCAGATGCCGCTCCCGCGCCAGATAAACGCCCTCGGCCCCCGCCTGCCACCCGGCGATCCGCAGCAGCTCCGCGCGCAGCATGTCGATCCCGTCGCCGCGCTTCGCCGACAGATGCACCTCCGTCAGATCGCCTTCCGCCGCCGGATGCTCGACGCACGCCGGCACGCCGGTCAGATCCGTCTTGTTCAACACCCGAACTACCGGCACGCCATCCGGAAACCGCGCCGCGATCGTCTCGTCGTCCGCCGTCATCCCCGTGCGCGAATCCAGCAGATGCAGCACGACATCCGCGCGCTCGATCTCGCTCCACGTGCGCGCAATCCCGATCCGCTCGACCTCGTCCTCCGTCTCGCGCAACCCGGCCGTATCGATGATGTGCAGCGGAATCCCTTCGACCTGGATCGTCTGCGCAACCTTGTCGCGCGTCGTGCCCGCGATCGGCGTGACGATCGCCAGCTCCGCGCCGGCGAGCGCATTCAGCAGCGACGACTTGCCGACGTTCGGCTGCCCCGCGAGCACGACCGACAGCCCCTCGCGCAGCAGCGCGCCCTGCCGCGCATCGCCGAGCACGTGCGCCAGTTGTTCGCGGATCCTCCCGAGCTTGCCGCGCGCATCGGCCGCTTCCAGGAAGTCGATCTCCTCTTCCGGGAAATCGAGCGTCGCCTCGACCAGCATCCGCAGCGTGATCACGTCCTCGACGAGCGCGTGGATCTGCCGCGAGAACGCGCCGTCGAGCGAGCGCCCGGCCGAGCGCGCCGCTGCTTCGGTGCTCGCCTCGATCAGGTCGGCCACCGCCTCGGCCTGCGCCAGGTCGAGCTTGTCGTTGAGAAACGCCCGCCGCGTGAACTCGCCCGGCTCCGCGAGCCGCAGCCCGAAGCCGCGCCCCGCATCGAGGCAACGCTGCAGCAGCAGCTGCATCACGATCGGCCCGCCATGCCCCTGCAGCTCCAGCACATGCTCGCCGGTGTACGAATGCGGCGCGGGGAAATACAGCGCGATCCCGCGGTCGAGCGGCGCGCCGTGCGCGTCGAGGAACGGCACGTAGCTCGCATGCCGCGGCGCGAGCCGCTGCCCGCACAACGCGTCGATCAGCGGCAGCGCGGCCGCCTCGCCGCTCCGCCCGAACGACACGCGGACGACGCCGATGCCACCCCGGCCGGCAGCAGTGGCAATGGCGACGATCGGATCGGAATCGGTAGCGAGCATGGGAATCGGATGAATCAGGTAAGCAGACGGTGAATGGTGCGCCCGCGCAACAGTTCTGGCGTCGGGACGCCGGCATTGTAGCGTGCCGGCCCGCATGCCATCGGACGCCGCATCGGCTTCGAACTCGCCCGAATTTATCCCGACGGGGATAAGTCGCGTATCAATCCGAGCGGAACCCGACCTGCCCGTTTCGGACGAGTATGCCTGTTGGAGTGGCCCGACACTGGGGCCCTCAATTGTGCCGCACACTCCGCGACAGGTTGGGATTCATCCGAATAAGCTACGTTTAGCTTAGATGGTTGTCTGAGACGTGCTGGTGAACTTGCACAATCACCCCCATGCCGACACCCGAAGAAAAAGCAGCGTTCTCGGAACGCCTGAAGTTCGCCCTGCGGCGCAGCCCGGACAAGGTCACCGGCGCGACGGAGCTCGCGAACCGGTTCAATCTGCGTCATCGCGGCGCGCAGCCGGTTTCGCCGCAAACCGCGCACAAGTGGCTGACGGGCCGCACGATTCCGACGCCGGACAAACTCGAAACGCTCGCCGAGTGGTTGCGCGTCGAACTGCACTGGCTGCACTACGGCCCGTCGCCGAGCGTGACCGAGCACATCACGCCGCAACCGCTGCCGCGTGACGAGCGCTATCCGCCGACGCCCGAAACGATCGAACTCGCGTCGAAGATCGAGGCGCTGGCGCCGCATCAGCGTTACCTCGTTCAGGAACTCATCGAGCAGTTCTACGGCGGCGACGCGAAAGTCGAAGCGAAAAAAGCCTGACCGGCAGCGGCCAACGTACGCATACGTCGCCGCACGCCCGCAGCGTCCGCATGAAATGAAAAAGCCGCATGGTTCGCACCATGCGGCTCTTTTACGTGCATCGCGGGCGGCTCGGCGCCCGCGTGTGCCGCGAGCGTCAGGCCGGCTTCTTCTTGACGCCGCCGAGCTTGCGCGTGATGTAGTACTGCTGCGCGATCGACAGCACGTTGTTCACGACGTAGTACAGCACGAGACCGGCCGGGAAGAAGAAGAACATCACCGAGAACGCGATCGGCATGAACTTCATCATCTTCGCCTGGACCGGGTCCGGCGGGGTCGGGTTCAGGCTCGTCTGCACGAACATCGACACGGCCATCAGCACCGGCAGGATGAAGAACGGATCGCGCTGCGACAGGTCGTGAATCCACAGCATCCACGGCGCGCCGCGCATTTCGACCGAAGCCAGCAGCACCCAGTACAGCGAGATGAACACCGGAATCTGGATCACGACCGGCAGACAGCCGCCGAACGGATTGACCTTCTCGGTCTTGTACAGCTCCATCAGCGCGGCATTCATCTTCTGCGGATCGCTCTTGAAGCGTTCGCGCAGCGCCTGCATGCGCGGCGTGATTTCCTTCATGCGCGCCATCGACTTGTAGCTCGCAGCCGACAGCGGGAAGAACACGGCCTTGATCAGCACCGTCAGCAGCACGATCGCCCAGCCCCAGTTGCCGACCACGCCGTGGATCTTCTCGAGCAGCCAGAACAGCGGCTTCGCGATGATCGTCACCCAGCCGTAGTCCTTCACGAGCTCCAGGCCCGGCGCGATGCCTTCGAGCATGCGCTCTTCTTCCGGACCGGCGAACAGGCGTGCCTGAATGTCGGCCGACTGGCCCGGCGCGATCGCGGCGACCGGCTGCTTCACGCCGACGCGGTACAGCGTCGGATCGATCTTTTCAGCGTAGATGTCGCGCTTCGCGCCCTGCTGCGGAATCCATGCCGACGCGAAGTAGTGCTGCACCATCGCGACCCAGCCGTTGTCGGCGGCCTTCTCGAAGTTCGCCTTGTTCTTGTCGAGGTCGCTGAAGTCGATCTTCTGGAAGTGCTTCGCGTCCGTGTAGACCGCCGGCCCGAGGAACGTATGCGAGAACATCGGCGTTTCGACGGCCGTGTTGTCGCGCACCAGTTCCATGTAGACCGTCGGCGTGACCGGTGCCGTGCCGACGTTGTCGATCTTGGTGTCGACGCCGATCACGTAGCTGCCGCGCGTGAACGTGTAGGTCTTGACCACCTTCACGCCGCCCTTCACCGGCGATTCGAACGACAGCTTCAGCGTGTTCTGGTCGCCCGTCAGCGACGTCGGGCCCGCATTGACCTGCGAGTAGACGTCGTTGTGGTTCGGGAAGTCGCCGCCGAGCAGGCCCGTGCGCGCGAGGTACGTGTGGCCGGCCGTGTGGTCGAACAGCGTGATGTACAGGTCGGGCTGCTTGCCGTCGCCTTGCTTCTTCAGCGTCAGCTTTGCGAGCGTGCCGCCGCGCGTGTCGATTTCGCCGTCATACACGTCGGTCGAGAACTTCACGAGCTGCGCCTGCGCGGCCGGGGCCGTCGTCGCCGGTGCGGCGCCTGCCGCGGCGGCAGGTGCGTCACCTGCGGTCGTCGTCGTCGCGCCCGTGCCCGATGCACCGCCCGCAGCCGCGGGGGCCGTGTGCGTGGCGCTCGGGAAGAACATCGACGGGCGTCCATGGTCGCGCTGCCAGTTGTCGTACAGCATGACAGCTGACATGAAGAAGATCACCCATAGGACGGTGCGTTTGATATCCATGCGTTGTCTCAGAGTCGATGGGACCGCGCGTCGGCTTCGCCGCGAGCGCGAGTGTCGGAGGTGGGCGGCGGGACGAGGTCGATGCCGCCCGCGGAAAACGGGTGGCATCGGCACACGCGCCTGACGGCGAGATACGTGCCGCGCGCGGCGCCATGATACTGGATTGCCTCGCGCGCGTAATCCGAACAGGAAGGATAAAAACGGCAACGGTTGCCGAGCATAGGGCTCACGGCAACCTTGTAGAAGCGCAGCAAGGCGATCAGTACCGTTTCCATACCTTGGGCGGCGCCGTTCGACGCCGCGTCAAAACCGGCCGGGCAGGCGCGCACGCCGCACCACGGACGGATGCGTCACTCGGACGCGGGCTTCGACGCCCGGCGCGCGATCTCCCGAACTGCCCTGTCGAGCAGTTCGCGGATTTCGGCCGCGCACATCGCCGCGAGCGGGGCGGAAGCCGCGCTCGGCAGCGCTTTCTTGTCGAAGCGCGTGTGCTGCCGCAGCAGCAGGTCGTAACCGGCGAATTCGGCCCGGCGCAGGCGAAATGCATCGCGCGCCAGCCGCTTCACGAGGTTGCGTGTGACTGCACGCGGCGCATACTTCTTGCCGACGACGAGCCCCAGGCGGGCAGGCTGGCCGGTCGGCTTGCCGTAGATCACGAAGTGCGCGGAGCGCCGCCAAGGGCGCAAACGAAAAACGGATGAAAATTCATCCGTTTTCAGAAGTCGCGCAGCTTTCGGGAAGGCGGCTTTCGTCTGCGACGGATTCGCACCCGGCTCGACGGTACCTTCCGCAGAACTGCGGACGGCGGACACAGCGCGCAACCTGCCTTAGATGGCGAGGCGCTTGCGGCCCTTCGCGCGGCGAGCGTTGATGACCTTGCGGCCACCTGCCGTCTTCATGCGGACACGGAAGCCATGGGTGCGCTTGCGGCGCGTCACGGACGGTTGGTAAGTACGTTTCATGATGTTCTCACTTGTTCGAGAATGTCGAAATTCAGGGGACCGCGTGCCCTTAACCGGAGGCATTCGGGCGAACGCAATCGCCGGGAATACAGGATTGGTTTTCGCGGAACCCGCTATTTAAACCGTTTTTCTCTTGACGGTCAATACTTTACGAGTCGTTCCCCTGTGCCGGCCTCGTCCGATCCGGCCCCGCGGCCCACAGCCGGAGCCTGTGGATAAGTCCCGCTGTGGCCGCGTTTGGCGGTAGAATCTCGCCTTATCTCCAAGAATCCCGCACGCCGCCTCGGCCCGCGCCTGCCCCTCCAACACTGTGATGCAGGCGTCCGAGGCACGCTCGCACGACCGCTTCGGGCCTTGTTGCGCAACCGCCACAAGGGCGCCGGCGAGCCGCGCTGTGCATGCAAAAAACGACAGTTACTTGATGAATGATTTCTGGCAACACTGTTCCGCACTGCTGGAGCGCGAGCTGACGCCCCAGCAGTACGTGACGTGGATCAAACCCTTGGCCCCGGTGGCCTTCGATGCGTCGGCGAACACGCTGTCCATCGCCGCGCCGAACCGCTTCAAGCTGGACTGGGTCAAGAGCCAGTTTTCGGGCCGCATCTCCGATCTGGCCCGGGATTTCTGGAACCAGCCGATCGAAGTCCAGTTCGTCCTCGATCCGAAGGCCGGCATGCGCAGCGCGGCGACCGCCGCCGCGCCGGCCGCCCCGCGCGCGCCGCTGGCCCCGACCGGCCCCGCCGCGACGGTCGCCGCGATCGCCGCCAACCTGGCCGCGAATGCCGGCGCCGCGCCCAGCGCGCCGGCCGACGTGCCGATGACGCCGTCGGCAGCCGCCGCGCATCACCTGAACGCCGACGATGCCGACATCGATCTGCCGAGCCTGCCCGCGCACGAAGCGGCGGCCGGCCGCCGCACGTGGCGTCCGGGCCCTGGTGCGGCACCCGCGAACGGCGGCGAAGCCGATTCGATGTACGAACGTTCGAAGCTGAACCCCGTGCTCACGTTCGACAACTTCGTGACCGGCAAGGCGAACCAGCTCGCGCGCGCCGCCGCGATCCAGGTCGCGGACAACCCCGGCATCTCGTACAACCCGCTGTTCCTGTACGGCGGCGTCGGCCTCGGCAAGACCCACCTGATCCACGCGATCGGCAACCAGTTGCTGCTCGACAAGGCCGGCGCGCGGATCCGCTACATCCACGCCGAGCAATACGTGTCCGACGTGGTGAAGGCGTACCAGCGCAAGGCGTTCGACGACTTCAAGCGCTACTACCACTCGCTCGACCTGCTGCTGATCGACGATATCCAGTTCTTCTCCGGCAAGTCGCGCACGCAAGAGGAATTCTTCTACGCGTTCGAGGCGCTCGTCGCGAACAAGGCGCAGGTGATCATCACCAGCGACACGTATCCGAAGGAGATTTCGGGCATCGACGATCGCCTGATCTCGCGCTTCGACTCCGGCCTCACCGTCGCAATCGAGCCGCCCGAGCTGGAAATGCGCGTCGCGATCCTGATGCGCAAGGCGCAGTCCGAAGGCGTGAACCTGTCGGAGGACGTCGCGTTCTTCGTCGCGAAGCACCTGCGCTCGAACGTGCGCGAACTCGAAGGCGCGCTGCGCAAGATCCTCGCGTATTCGAAGTTCCACGGCCGCGAGATCTCGATCGAGCTGACCAAGGAAGCGCTGAAGGACCTGCTGACCGTGCAGAACCGGCAGATTTCGGTCGAGAACATCCAGAAGACCGTCGCCGACTTCTACAACATCAAGGTCGCCGACATGTATTCGAAGAAGCGTCCCGCGAACATCGCGCGGCCGCGGCAGATCGCGATGTACCTCGCGAAGGAACTCACGCAGAAGAGCCTGCCGGAGATCGGCGAGCTGTTCGGCGGGCGCGATCACACCACCGTGCTGCACGCGGTGCGCAAGATCGCCGACGAGCGCAGCAAGGACGCGCAGCTCAACCACGAGCTGCACGTGCTGGAACAGACGTTGAAGGGCTGAGCGCGCGGGCGCGCTTGATAATTCGGCATCCGCCCCAAATTAAGGGGGGCGGTTCGGTTTTAAGGCACAATACAGGTTTGACCGCCCCGGTGGTGGCGGGCCAAGAGCCCGGCCGACGGGGCGCTGCGAGGCTGCTGCGCTGCAGGCCGTTACTCAACGAAGGAACTCTATGCAACTGGTCAAGACCGAACGAGACACACTCCTCAGGCCGCTGCAAACGGTCAGCGGCATCGTCGAACGCCGCCATACGTTGCCGATCCTTGCCAACCTGCTGATCACCAAGAACGGCCCGGACGTTTCATTCCTGTCGACCGACCTGGAGTTGCAGATCACCACGCGCGCCGATTTCGGCGTCGGCGGCGACCAGGTGGCCACCACCGTCGCGGCCCGCAAGCTGCTCGACATCCTGCGCGCGATGCCTGACGGCCAGGTCACGCTGTCGCTCGCCGACAAGCGCCTCACCGTCCAGTCCGGCAAGAGCCGCTTCGCACTGCAGACGCTCGCCGCAGACGAGTTCCCGACCGTCGCGCAAGCGAAGGATTTCGGCGCCACGCTGACCGTCCCGCAGAAGTCGTTCCGCCAGCTGCTCGGCATGGTGCACTTCGCGATGGCGCAGCAGGACATCCGCTACTACCTGAACGGCATGCTGCTCGTCGTCGACGGCGACCAGCTGATGGCCGTGGCCACCGACGGCCACCGCCTCGCGTTCTCGTCGATGAAGCTCGAAGGCGGCACGTTCGGCCGCCAGGAAGTGATCGTGCCGCGCAAGACGATTCTCGAGCTGCAGCGCCTGCTCGAGGATATCGACGACACCGTCACCATCGACATCGCGCAAACCCAGGCCAAGTTCACGTTCGGCCAGGTCGAGCTCGTGTCGAAGCTGGTCGAGGGCAAGTTCCCCGACTTCCAGCGCGTGATCCCGAAGGCGCACAAGAACACCTTCGAGATCGGCCGTGAAGAGCTGCAGCGTTCGCTGCAACGTGCGGCAATCCTGACCTCGGACAAGTTCAAGGGCGTGCGCTGCATCATCGCGCCGGGCCAGCTGAAGATCATGTCGACCAACGCCGATCAGGAAGAGGCGCAGGAAGAACTCGAAATCGCTTACCAGGGCGACACCGTCGACATCGGCTTCAACGTCACGTATCTGCTCGACGTGCTCGCGAACCTGAAGGTCGACACCGTGCAGGTGAGCCTCGGCGACGCCAGCTCGAGCGCGCTGATCACCGTGCCCGAGAACGAAGAGTTCAAGTATGTCGTGATGCCGATGCGCATCTGACGCGCTCGACATCGCGACACACACCAGGGGGCGACAAGCCCCTTTGGCGTTTTTATGGCGAACCGACAACCCGTCCCTTTGGTGCCTTTTCGGCACCTTTGACGGGCCAGGAAACTGGAGCGGCCCGGCGATTTCTCGCTGAAACGCACCGCGCCGCCACGAGAGTGGCCTCGCAGAACCGGAAGATATCCATGAGTGAACAGCACAATTCGCAACCCGATAACAGCAGCTACGGCGCTTCGTCGATCCAGATCCTCGAAGGTCTGGAGGCGGTGCGCAAGCGCCCCGGGATGTACATCGGCGACACGTCGGACGGCACCGGTCTGCACCACCTCGTGTTCGAGGTGCTCGACAACTCGATCGACGAAGCGCTGGCCGGCTACTGCAACGACATCCACGTAACGATTCACGCCGACAACTCGATTTCCGTGACCGACAACGGCCGCGGGATTCCGACCGACGTGAAGATGAACGACAAGCACGAGCCGAAGCGCAGCGCCGCCGAGATCGTGATGACCGAGCTGCACGCCGGCGGCAAGTTCGACCAGAACAGCTACAAGGTGTCGGGCGGCCTGCACGGCGTGGGCGTGTCGTGCGTGAACGCGCTGTCGAGCTGGCTGCGCCTCACCGTGCGCCGCAACGGCAAGAAGCATTACATGGAGTTCCATCGCGGCGTCGCGCAGGAGCGCGTGCTCGAACAGGTGGACGGCGTGGAAGTGTCGCCGATGCTCGTGACCGGCGATACCGAGAACCGCGGCACCGAAGTGCACTTCATGGCCGATCCGACCATTTTCGGCACGGTCGAGTATCACTACGACATCCTCGCGAAGCGGATGCGCGAGCTCTCGTTCCTGAACAACGGCGTGCGGATTCGTCTCACCGACCTGCGCTCGGGCAAGGAAGACGATTTCGCGTTCGCCGGCGGTGTGAAGGGCTTCGTCGAGTACATCAACAAGACCAAGACCAACCTGCACCCGACGATTTTCTTCGCCACCGGCGAGAAGGACGGCGTGGGCGTGGAAGTCGCGATGCAGTGGAACGACAGCTACAACGAGAACGTGCTGTGCTTCACGAACAACATTCCGCAGCGCGACGGCGGCACGCACCTGACCGGCCTGCGGGCCGCGATGACGCGCGTCATGAACAAGTACATCACCGACAACGAGATCGCGAAGAAGGCGAAGGTCGAGACGACCGGCGACGACATGCGCGAAGGGCTGTCGTGCGTGCTGTCCGTGAAGGTGCCGGAGCCGAAGTTCAGCTCGCAGACGAAGGACAAGCTGGTGTCGTCGGAAGTGCGTGCGCCGGTTGAGGAAGTCGTCGCGAAGGCGCTGGAAGAGTTCCTGCTCGAAACGCCGATCGACGCGAAGATCATCTGCGGGAAGATCGTTGAGGCTGCCCGAGCGCGTGATGCTGCGCGGAAGGCGCGTGAGATGACGCGCCGCAAGGGCGTGCTCGACGGCGTCGGCCTGCCGGGCAAGCTCGCGGACTGCCAGGAGAAGGATCCGGCCAAGTGCGAAATCTACATCGTCGAGGGTGACTCGGCAGGTGGGTCGGCGAAGCAAGGGCGTGATCGTAAGTTCCAGGCGATCCTGCCGCTGCGCGGCAAGGTGCTGAACGTCGAGAAGGCACGCTACGACAAGCTGCTTTCGTCGGAGCAGATCGTCACGCTCGTGACCGCGCTTGGGTGCGGGATCGGCAAGGAAGACTACAACCTCGACAAGCTCCGCTATCACCGCATCATCATCATGACCGACGCGGACGTCGACGGCGCGCACATCCGCACGCTGCTGCTCACGTTCCTGTATCGCCAGATGCCGGACATGATCGAGCGCGGCTATGTGTATATCGCGCAGCCGCCGCTTTACAAGATCAAGGCGGGCAAGGACGAGCGGTATCTGAAGGACGACGTGGAGCTGAACGCGCATATGCTGCGGTTGGCGCTGCAAGGGTCGGAGCTGGTGCCTGAGGAGAATGCGGCGCCGATTTCGGGTGATGCGCTTGGCGAGCTGGCACGGTCGTATCTGCTGTCGAAGAGCGTGATCGAGCGGTTGAGCCGGTTGTATGACCCGGCTGCGCTGGAAGCGGTCATGGACGGCGTGGCGATCGATCTCTCCAATGAAGCTTCGACCGAGGCTTCGGCGAAGGCGCTGCACGCTGCGTTGCATGACGACGCTTTGAAGAACGACGTGCGCGTCGTGCCTTCGTATGACCCGGTTCGCGAACAGCGGTCGCTGCATGTCGAGCGTACGCACCACGGCAACGTGCGGGTCTCGGTCATCGACCAGGAATTCCAGCACACCGCGGATTATCAACAGCTCGTGACCACCGCGAATACGTTCAAGGGGCTTATTGGGGAAGGTGCGGTCATCAAGCGTGGTGAGCGCAGTATGGCTGTGAGCGACTTCAAGAGCGCGATGAAGTGGCTGCTGGCGGATGCTGAGCGGAACGTCTCGAAACAACGCTACAAGGGGCTCGGCGAGATGAACCCCGGGCAGCTGTGGGAAACGACGATGGATCCGGCAGTGCGGCGACTGCTGCGTGTGCAGATCGAGGATGCTATTGCCGCGGATGGGATCTTTACTACCCTCATGGGGGATGACGTCGAGCCGCGGCGGGCGTTTATTGAGTCGAATGCGTTGCGGGCGGGGAATATTGACGTTTAATTTTTGCTCGTAGCGTAGGGCGCCAGAGTAAGTGCGACTGGCGCCACAGTTTTGCGACTGGGCGACTAAGTTGGTGCGACTAGGCTATCTGTCTGGCGCGATGTCTGGTCGGCCGCGGAATCATAATCCGCAGGTCCGGGTTCGAATCCCTGATTCGCCACCATATTTATCAAGCACTTAACCCAGCCTACACGGCTGGGCTTTTTGCTTTCTGGGTTTCGTGTAGGCACCGCGTAGGCATTTTGGGTCTACGTTAATCCACACCGAACCATACGGCCGCGCTTCAGATAGGGCCGAATGCGGTTGCGGTGACGACGAGCAGGACGGTAAAAAGTCCATGCAGCGTCCAGCCCAAAACGTCCAGTTCGAGCATCTGGCGCAGACCGTTCCAGCCACGGTCGCGTTTATGCGCAACTGGCTGTGATCGTAGTCAATTCGCTCGTTCGAGGGCACCTCCCCAGTCAGTACCCGACAATATGTCGCAAAGCTCAGCCCGGACGGTTCGCGCTCCCTGCGCCAGGTCCACAGTGGCAAACGCGATGGCATGCCCCTGAATTGTGACCGATTCGCGAATGCGGACATCGACTGCTGGATGCAGGAACAGCCCTGACGCCTGATCCCATAGCGAGTCGAGCCCCTCTTGCGATCGCAAATACGTGTACATCTGGTACAGGTATTGGCTTTTCAGACTCGCACCGCCAAAACGGCTCGAACCGAGAACCGATGTGAACTTGGTGTCGATGACGAGTCTGCGACCGGCGCCGAGATCATCCATGATGATGTCGGTGATCATGCCCGGCAAAATCTCGGCAATCCCATCGGACGCCGCCGACATCTGCCAGTCAATATGCGCGCCACCACGGACACGCCACCCGATGGGCTGCAGCTCAACGCACGCAAAACCGAGTACTGCCTTTTCAAACAAGCGACGTACCCACACGTCGCGACTGCGATTGTCGTGCATTAATACGCCCATTCCTCATGGCGCACCGGCAAGCGATTTAATTCATCCTTCAGTTGCCGCCACTGCGGCATGAACCGATCCATCAACGACTGGAACCGTGCATTGTGGGTCGGCTCGATCAGGTGCAGCAGTTCATGCACGAGAATGTATTCCAGGCAATCTGACGGCTTGCGAGCCAAATCCGTATTCAGGCGGATGTTGCCCGACACCGGGTTGCAGCTTCCCCACTGCGTTTTCATGTGCTGCACGAGGACACGGTGGGCTTTGACGCCCAGGAGCGGCTCCCATTTTTTTAGCAACGCCGGCACGACTGCACGAACCTGGTCTCGGTACCAGGCGTCAAGCGCTTCACGGCGGCGGCTCGCGTCACTGCCGGCGCGTATGCTGAGTTCGAGCGTCGAATGCTTCAGCCGCACGGCCGGTGCCGAGTCGGCCTCCACAATGCGCAACAGGTAACGCTTTCCCCAGACATAGTGGCTCTCCCGGTCCAGATATTCACGGGCCGTCTCCCGTTCCTGCGAAAGTAGTTTGCGCTGCTGTCGCCTGATCCAGTCCAGCCGCGTGATGGCATACACGCGGATGATGTCGGGCGTCATGTGCAAGGGCGCAGAAATCCGCACACGCCCGTCCGGCGGGTAGACGCTCAGATGGACATGCTTAATGTCCTTCCTTATCAGATCGACATGAATATCACCGAGATCGATGACCTCGCCCACTTCCACGTTCAATACTCCTGCTTCTGTTCGAAGACGATGAGAAACAGCCGTTCGACCTCCTGCTCGTCCTTCAGGATCTCCCACATCGCGTGCTTAATGACATTCTCACGCGGCACCACACCGCGCCAGTCGGCTGGGCGGACACGCCTGATGGCGGCGTCCAGTTCGAGCGACAGGGCCAACGCATGTTCCGGCGAGCAGTTATTGCCAACTTTCAGGTTATTGAACAACGCACGCTTGCCCGCATTATCGAGCGTAAGAGGGATATCGTCCGACTTACCTGCCTGCACCCGGGCCGCAAGATCGGCCATCTGTTTCAGGTATTCCTCGTACTCAATGGCTTTCTCTTTGCGCTTTTTAATGAGCTCATCGAGCAGCGCCGACATTTTTGCAAAATATGCTGGATCGGTCAGATGGTCTTTGACGATCTTGCTGCGCACGTTGTTCTCGATGGCTTCAGCAACTGACTGTCTATCCTTAATGCTGCCAAGCTTCTTCGCGATCGCATCGGCGATGCCGGTCTTCACGATGAGGTCGAGCAAACCGACGTTCTCGAAGTCGGAAATCTTGCGCGGTTCGCTAGCCGCGATGTACGTGTCGATCAGATGGCGCATGTCGGCTTCGTACGGCTTGAGATCAAGCGTCTCGCCGCTCGCCAGGCGAATCAACTCGCGCAGCTTCACATACTGATCGAGATCCTGGCGGATGATGACTTGTTGAGAAGCGCTGTAGCCTGCCTCATCCAGTTCATCAGCAATGAGCGCATAGGCACGGAGCAAGCCGACGACGCCCGTATAGAAGGCAACGCGCAGCGGCTCGCGGGCCTTGAGGTCGTCGCCTATCTCAGTATTGCCGCAAAAATAATGGATGTGTTCCAGCTCGCCCTTGGGCGGCTCAACGTTCTCCATCAGCAGCGCCATCGCTTCCAGCGCCGCATCCAGACGCCCCTTACCCTTCTGGACCCGGCTCTCGAGCAGGATTTCGGGATCTGCACCACCGGCACTGTGGTCCAGCTCGGACGCATATACCGCGATGGCGTTCTCGACCTTCTTGAACAGGTCCTTGTAATCGACGATGTAGCCGAAATCCTTATCAGCGGTATCCAGCCTGTTCGTACGGCAGATGGCCTGGAACAGTCCATGATCCTGCATGGACTTGTCGATATACATATAAGTGCAGGGCGGTGCATCGAACCCGGTCAGCAGCTTGTCCACGACGATCAGCAGCTTCATGCCGGCCGGCTCGTTGATGAACCGGGCCTTAGCCTGCTCTTCGTACGTCTCGGTCTTCGACATCCCCGCCTTGGCCTGCACCTCCTTTAGCAATTCGGTGTAGGTGTTGTAGATGAACTGTTTGTCGGTCTCGGTATTTGCGCCGGTTTCTTCTAGCGTCACGTCCTTGGCTAGCGGGTTGTACGACGTAACAACCGCGCACTTTCCCTTGAACGGCGTCTTCTGAAATAGCGTGAAATACTTGCATGCCTCGTAGATGCTTGACGCCACCAGCATGGCATTGCCGCGTTCGTTGGAGAGTCGTTGCTTGGTGCTGAAATCGAAGATGATGTCCTCGACAACGCGATCCATGCGAGAGCGCGAACTGAGCACCTGCTGCATCGTGCCCCATTGCTTTTTCAGTTCGTTTTTCTGCCAGTCGTTCAGCGGTTTGGTTCTCGATTCGAACCATTTGTCGATCTTGTCCTGGGAGCCGAGCTGCTGATCAATGTCGCGCGCCTCGTAGACGAGATCAAGTACGACCCCGTCTTCCACTGCCTCGCTGAACTTGTAGGTATGAATGTAGCTGCCGAACACTTCGAGGCTGGTAGCGGCGTCGCGCTTGAGCAGCGGTGTGCCGGTGAAACCGACGAACACGGCCGACGGCATCATCGCCTTCATCACGCGGTTCAGACGCCCGCCTTGCGTGCGGTGGCATTCATCGACAAACACGAAAAGATCGCCTACGGCACTCCCGGGCCGCGACTCGAGTTCCTTGATGAAGGCATCGAAGTCACCATCACCAAGTCCCTTACCCGCACCGAACTTATGCACCAACGAGCACAGCAGGCGCGGTGTCGGCTGACCTAACCGCGTCATCAGGTCACGGCCGCTATTGGTACGGTGAATCGTCTCTCCGCTGTCCTCGAATACGCGCTTGATCTGCTTGTCGAGTTCATCGCGGTCGGTAATGACGACGACACGGGCGCGCGGATTGTCCTCCAGAATCCATCGAGCCAGCAGCACCATCAGGATGCTCTTGCCCGCGCCCTGGGTGTGCCAGATGATCCCGCCCTGACGTTTGCGCACATGTTCTTGTGCGGCCTTGATGCCGAAATACTGATGCACACGCGGTAGCTTCTTGACGCCGCCATCGAACAAGACGAAGTCGTGCATTAGCTCGATGAGCCGGGCCTTGCTGCACATCCTGAACAGATACTTGTCGAGCTTGTAACCGCTGTTATCCGCCTCGTCTTCTTTCCACCGGAGAAAGAATTTTTCCGGCGTGCCGGTCGTGCCGTATTGCAGCCCTTCTGAATCGTTACCGGCAAAGATAAATTGCACGGTGCTGAAGAACCAGGCATTGAACTCGGGGCTCTGGTTCGATAGATTCTGACGGATGCCGTTGCCAATGCTCACGCGGCTGTTTTTTAGCTCCAGGACACCGATGGCGATCCCGTTCACGTAGAGCACGAGGTCCGGGCGACGCTCGTATTCGCCCTTCAGGGTGACTTCCTCGGCAATCGCGAAATGATTGCGCGTTGGCTGCGACCAGTTGATGAGCCACACGGTCTGCGCGACCTTGTTGCCTTCGACCTTGACGGGAATGCCGTAGCGAAGAAGTTGATAGACGGCTTCGTTGTTGGCGTTCAGGTCGCGCTGCGCGTGGTTTGCTTCGGTTTTGAGCCGATAGATGGCCTGACTGATCTGTGCGGGACGATAGCCCGCTTCGGTCAGGTAGGCCGTCAGCGGCCCCTCTTCGACGTTGTTGTTGCCGACGCGATCGGTCCAGTCGCCCAGATAGTCGTACTTTAACTGCTCGGTGAACAGCTTGATCACGCGGTTCTGCGTGGCTTTTTCTGACTTGCCGATTTCGTCGGTCATGTGGGTCCCCTACACCAGTCTTGTTTTGCCCGTCAGTAGTTCCTGCATCATGCCCTGCTTCAGCAGACGAGTTTTATCGCGTCGAGCTTGCAGTGCGGCCAATTCGGCATCCATGTCGGAGAGGACTTGGGCGATGGCAGCTTGCTCAGCAATGGACGGTAACGCGATCTCAGCACTCGCTATGTGACTACGGTTCGTGGAAAGCACCTTCGTTCCAGCAGCCAAACTGCGCAGATGCGCGCCGAATGCCGGAATGAATTGAAGGTAGGCCTTAAATCCATCAGCAAGAATTCTTTTGTCGAAACGCACAGCGATGGTGTGCAGTCCCGCGACTACTTCTGTCCCTTCCGCACCGACAACCTCCACCGACTTGCCAACACCTGCCAAGTCTTCAGTAGCATCGACGAAAACAAGATCACCACTAACCAGCCGTCCCAGGCGAACAGCTTTGTCCGCGCGAAGGAACGGCATGATTGCCTCCGACGGATTCAGATGAACAGCCCCGGAAGTATGGATATCGCCATAGTGCAGATACTTGATGCTGCCATCGATGGACAATTCCGCACGACTATACACGCCGTTCCGAATAAGCGTCGCATGATCACCTAGGCGTGTCACCGCCCACTCCCCCTTAAACCCTGGCAACCTCGTCTTGCCCGTGAGCAACTGCTGCATGGCAGCCTGCTTGAGGTCGCGCTTCTTGGCGATGAGGGTGTCCAGGCTGGACAGCAGCGCGTCTACATCGCCCAAGGCTTCGGCGATGGCGGATTGTTCCGAAATAGATGGAACTGCAATTGCATATTTGACAAATGTCGTCGGGTACACATGCTTGATTGTGATGCCCTTAGCCAGATCAAGCGTTTTCTTTCGATAGTTTCTTGTACCAAGCAAGTACGAGATAAAAACCACGTTTTGCTTAGTATTGAGGGATATAACCTCCCTCCCAACCGCTGTTGGAAACCCGTCAATCAGTGCGCAAGCTTTTCCAGTGTTCGCCGAAACATTGGATGAGCTAGCAAAAAGAACGCATGGAGAATTCACAATATAGGGGGCAGCCTGCTCGGCCGCAAACCACTTGATGCGGCCCGAATCGATGACCTCTGAAAAATCAGTGTACAGGCTCGTATACGGAATAGCTGGGATTTCTCCCTGAGGTGAAATGTCATCCTTGAGCAACCCCTTGCCCATTTCCAATTTTCCCAAATCGCCAAGGCAACGAACACCCCAATCATCAGGAATTACGCCAACTTCCGTTTGCTTATAGCCCGGCTTCAGTTCCATGCCGCCCCCATCTTGCGCAAATGCGCCTCAACACGAGCGGACAACACCGCGACTTCATCAACCAACACTGGCAGCGGGGATTCGTAGCGCGATGCCAAGTCGCGCACACGGCTGGTGAGCATTTGCGATACGCGCTCCAATTCGTCCGACACGGTAGCAGACAGGGCCGCGAGCCACTTGTCTTCTACCACCAACGTCTTGATTTCTTCGACAGTGAGCTTGGGATATTGCGCGTAAGCCTTGGCATCCAGCTCGGTTTCCAGGGTCTTAAGCGTCTTCTTCAGCCCGGCTTCCTTATCGGACAGCGACTGCCATTGCTTCAACACCGCAAGTTCCTCGGCAGCGTCTTCTTCCCTGCCGATCTCTTTGATGCGCTCCTTCACTGCCGCCGCATTGATTTTTTCGAAGCCGCTGAACACAGCTTCTTCGCCGCTGTGCTCTTCTTCTAGCTCGGCCAGAGCGCTGCTGGCAGCTTCCAGCGCGGCGCTCGTCTCATCAATCGCCTTTTGCTCGGCAGCGAAATAACGCGCCACGATGTATTGCTTGGGCACCAGGTCGCACGCCCACCCCTTGTCCTTTTCGACTACCTTTGCGTTTTCACCCTTGCCTTTCTTGATCTTTTCGATGACGCGATAGGTCTCCGCCACCCAACCATCGGCTGCCAGCAGGTAGGCATCGTCCTGCATGGTTTCCGCCCAGTAATCCATCAGGTGCTGGTACACGTCGTAGGCATCGATCAGCGGCTTTCCTTCGTAGTGGTTCAGCAGGCCATCGGCCAGCTCCACAATGAGCTGCTTCGGGTGGAAGCCCTTGTCCAGCGCCTTCAGCTCGGGAATTGCCTGCGCCCGCCAGGCACCGAAGTGTTGTCCCATCTTCTCGAGATAAGCAGCAAACTGCGGGTGCTGGAATATGGCGAGCTTGATGGCGGTCTTGTCCACGGCCAGCGTGGCATAGCCTTCCCGCAGCGGATCGAACAGTGCGCCTCTCAACTGCGGGCAGACCGCCCAGTAGTCGCTCAGGGCTTCCACGTCTGCCAGAGGGATGCCGCCTTGCAGGTGGCCGTGAATGTCCTGAATATCCTCGGCCACGCTGCTGTCGATGTAGCGTGGCAGGTTGAGGTTGAAGTCGTTCTTCTCGATCTCGGCCAGACCCACCATTCGGGCGTAGCGCGGATCGCTCTCGTCCTGGCGGTTGAACACGTCCACGATGCGATGGATGTCCTGCTCGCGCAGGCGATTCTTGGGACCATCCTTGATAAATCCCTGGCTGGCATCGACCATGAAGATACCCTTGCGAGCCTGGGCGTTTTTCTTGTCGATGACGATGATGCAGGCCGGAATACCCGTACCGAAAAACAGGTTGGCCGGCAGACCGATGATGCCCTTGACGTATCCGTGGCGAATCAGATTCTTGCGGATTTCCGCCTCTGCGTTTCCACGGAACAGCACGCCGTGCGGCAAGATGCAGGCACCTTTGCCCGTGCTCTTGAGTGAGCGAACGATGTGCAGCAGGTAGGCGTAGTCGCCTTGCTTGGCCGGTGGCACGCCGAACGTATCGAATCTGCCATAGGGGTCGTTGAACGGGTCCAAGCCCGTGCTCCATCGCTTGTCAGAAAATGGAGGATTGGCCACCACGAAATCGAACGTCTTTAGTCTGTCGCCATCCCTGAACTTCGGATCGGTCAGCGTATTACCCTGGCCGATCAGCGCCGTGGGATTGTCGTGCAGGATCATGTTCATGCGCGCGAGGCCACTGGTCGCGGAATCCTTTTCCTGGCCGTACAGTGTGACTGACGTGGGCGCGGCGTCGCCGACTTTCAGAAGCAGTGAGCCCGAACCGCACGTCGGATCGTACACGGTCGTCTCGCTGCTCGTGCGCGTGCTGCTGATGCCAATGATCTGCGCCATGATGCGGCTAACTTCCGCTGGCGTATAGAACTGGCCTTTGCTTTTGCCACTTTCGGTGGCGAAGTGGCGCATCAGGTATTCGTACGCGTCGCCGAGAATGTCATCGCCGTCAGCGCGGTTCTTCGAGAAATCGAGATCGGGGCTCTCGAACACGGAGATCAGGTCGGTTAGACGCCTGACCATCTCCGCGCCAGTGCCGAGCTTGCCACTATCGTTGAAATCAGGCATGTCGGACAGCTTGTTGGCTGCCGCCAGCGGCCCGACGATTTTCTTGTTGATCTGGTCGCCAATGTCCGGCTTGCCTTTCAGGGCCACCATGTCCACGAAACTGGCGCCTTCCGGGATCGTGATCGGAGCATAGCGCTGGCCGGCGTATTTATCACTGACGTACTTGATGAACAGCAGGACCAGCACGTAGTCCTTGTACTGGCTCGCATCCATCCCTCCGCGCAACAGATCGCAAGACTCCCAGAGGGACGAGTAAAGGTCGGATTTCTTGATTGCCATAGGCTTGGGTTGGAACGTGGGTCGGTACCTGAACGACAACTCAGGTGCCGGTTTGCCCTGAATTTTAAGGCATGCCAGCACGGCAGCGATTGAAAACAGCATTAGACATATATCACCGCTCCGAGCACGGCAGCAACCTGCCCGCTCCGCCCGCGCAATCCCGTGCTGGCGAACCTCCCGGGAGCCGCGATGCCCACCTATCCTTCTCCTCTTGAATATCTACTCGCGTTCGGCCTGGTCTTCGCGGCCGGCGTCCTGACCTCGGTGGCCCTGCGCCGGTACGGTGACAGGATTCGGCGGGAGGCGAGCGCTCATGCGTGAACCGCGTTTCTACCCTCATCCTCGCGATCCGTGTGGGCATGCGACCTTCTTCCTGCTGTCGCAGCTCCATGCAGGAGAGCTTCGCGTGTCGGCTGTTCCGGTTGCCAGTATCCCGACTTACCGGGAACTGACCGCCGTAATGGCAGAGCGGGCATCGGTCACGGCGGAACTGGCGCGGGTGGATGCACGGCGCTGTATCCGTAACTGCTCCACATGGCAGGCGCGTCGAACGTCACTCGGCGCCCGTCTCGATGCGCTCGACGCCGAAGCGGCTGACGTCCGACGGTATCAGGCCATCCAGGACGGTAACGCGGAGCACCGCGTGACTGCGCGTGACGATCCGGTCACGGCACGGCTCGCGATGTTCTGCGGGATACCGGAAGCACGACTGGATCTGTTCGCGGGTCTGGGCTTCGCTGCCGTACTCGAAGGACTTGCCTGTCTGCTCTGGTGCGTTGCACTGGCTCCCCAGGCTCCGCAGTCACCGTACTAAACGCGGGGAGCAGGTCAGCATCACTTAACTTGGTGACCAGGTACTCAATGCGGCTAGCTACCGTGGTCTTCTATGCGAAACCCTGCGGACCAGCGCGGCAGTAACGTTGATCTCGTAGGGCCACCCCCTTTTCAGACGATGGCGCCAAATTTAGCGCTTATCCGCTTGATTGCGCTGCACGCACCGCCCTGCGGCAAATCGCCGGCAGAAAGTCTGCGGTGTGGATACAAAAACGAATATTAATTTGCATCACCAAAGATATGTCTTTATGGGATGCGCGCAAATCGTCACTCCACGGTGCAATTCTCCCTGGAACCGATCCGAAAAAATATAAGAGTCCTGACTTTGCGAAATTTCTCGGATCCAGCTACGCTCGAGACTCGCCTAAACATCACCCTGCTGTCGAATATCACCGTGACAAATCTTGGAAACTTCGTGCGCACTCGCCGGCGAGAGCTCCGCATCACGCAGACGGAGCTTGCGCGCAGAGTGGGAGTCGACGACGCCTACATCAGTGCGATCGAGCGAGGGATTCGCACGCCTGATGGCGTTGCGTTCATCAAGCAACTAGGGGATGCGCTAAACCTGGACGCAGGCGGAAAACAGGAACTCGTGACGGTCGCCACGTGCTCTCAGCGCTACATTCATTTGTCAGATCCGCTGCCCGTGTACAAATACCAGGTCATTGCTGACCTAGTGCATGACCAGGGTCTGTCAGAGGAAGATATGGAGGCGATTGCTCACGTGCATGCAGCGATTCGACGAAATCGCAAGATGCCGACCGGCCCAATCAGCCAAGGAGGAGCCATGTAAAAAGAAAAGCGCCACGAAGCCGAAGGCCTGCAGCGCTTTGGATCAGAATCAGTTGCGATTCGTCTCCCGACAAAGCCGAGTCTCTACCAATCTGATCTCAGCGTCAAGCCCCGCTTTTTCTCTACGATTTGCGCCACCTAGAAATTCGATCAAACTTGATCGAATTTCTGAGTTCGCTCGCCCGTACGCGAGGTTCTTTTCGACATCACACTGCTGTCGAAGGGTGGCGTATTCCCGAAACGTAAGCGTCTCCACGAGACGCGACGGAGAGAACTCGTGCCTGCAATATCCCAAACCTTACTTATTCACGCCTCATCGCGTCGAGTGCGTCGCATCGTGACCGTCTCTGGCCGCGGTGCGCGAGGGACCTTCCCGAGTCGGAAGTCCGCAAAGTCGGCTCAGTTCGAGAGCCGCATCGAGGAAAAGACGTTACGCATCCTGGAGGTAGCCCCATCAGTTGAGTCAATCGAAACACAACCGCAGGTATTCGAATACTCCGACGGCACGTACCGACGGCGCTATACGCCTGATGTGAAGATCGAAACTGCCGTCGGAACGGTGTTCCTCGAGGTCAAGGATGACGAGTCACTCACTTCAAACTCGCAAGTAATCGCTCGACTTTCCGCCGCCGCTCGATATCTCCGGCAACGTGGTCATCGTTTCCACATCGTTTTGCTAAGTGACCTCGACAACGATCTTCAGCACCAGATCGAGCTGCTTCTAAAAGCGCGTCCAATACGCAGGCGGTATCGACCCAACATCGACGCAACGCTCTGGGACCCAGAAAACGGGACCCATCCGTCTACGGAGGTGCAGCAGCAATGGGAGAGCGCAAAGCAGGAATGTGACGCGCTACTCCATCGGATTATGAAGCGGGACCCGGACGACCTTCTGCCCGCATCGATTCGCTAACCGGAGGCACACGATGGCCAATTTCACCAAAGATCAAATCATCTTCCGGGGCGAAGGGAAATTTCGCATCGTCCGCGTACAAGATGACATCGCCCAATTGGAAAACACCGCGACGGGTGAGTTCTCCAACCACAGTGAATCGAATCTCCTGGAAGAATATCTGCGGGGGTATCTCCGTACGTCCAACAGCAAGCAATATCAACGCGCCCCCAAACGCAGCATTTTCAAGGATGCATTGGATGCCAGTGTATCCGCAGGTGAGCCAGGAGATTTCTCGACGCGCCGGCGAGTCAACTATCTTGTAATGCTCGATCGAATGGACGCATTCGCGGGTCACCGATCGGCACTGCGTAAGGCCATTCAAAAAGTCGCGATAGATCTTGCAGATCCTACTCCACCGCACGAAACCACGGTATATCGGTGGCGCCGCCGGTACCGCATCGCGCGGTGCGATATCCGTGCCTTGCTTGATCAGTCAGAGCATCGTGGCGGACAGGGGCGATCACGGCTCGACCCGATCGTGGAAGGCATCATCCACGAAAGCATCGAGACAGCCCTCCTAAATAGTAAGACTGGCACTGCCGAGGAGGTCTATAACGCAGTCTTCCTCGAAATCGCGCGTAAAAATGCGATGCGTATCGAATCCGAGTGGCTCAAAGTCCCTTCGCTCCGGACCATTCAACGACGCACCCATGATATCGACGCATACGACCATGCTGTTACTCGGTATGGCGAGCGAGAGGCTCGACGTAGGTTCGCGGATCAGCATCGCGCACGGAAGGTGTCCCGCATCCTCGAAATTGTCGAGATCGACCACTCACCGGTAGATTGCATATACGCGGATTCAAACGGTGAAGCGATCGCTCGACCAATGATCACCGTCGTTTTGGATCGATTTTCCAGATGCGTGCTTGGCTTCTGCATCAGCTCGGCCGGGCATGGGGTCCACGCCATATTCGAAGCGCTACGGCACGCCATGATGCCGAAGAGCTATCTGCAAGAGCGATTTCCGGAGCTATCTCTGGAGTGGCCATGCCATGGTTGGCCTGAGCGCTTGCTCATGGACAACGGGCGAGAAATGCACGCTCGTGCAGTCGTCGACGCCATGACCAATTTGGGTGTGATCTGTGAGTACGCGGCGTCACGCGATCCAAACGACAAGCCGTTCGTCGAACGCTTTCTCAAGACGTTCAACTACTCCTTCATCCACAAACTTCCAGGAACAACCCTCGCCAAGATTCATCAACGTGTCGGCTTCAAGGCGGAGGACGAAGCATGCATCACGTTCGAGAAGCTTATCGAAATGGTTCATATCTGGATCACGGAGGTCTATCACAAGCGGCCTCACAAAGGTCTTGGAGGCCGTGCACCGATCGACGTGTGGAAAGAGGGGGCCTCGGCGAATCCCCCCTTGTTGAAATGCAACGCCGAGGATCTCAGCATCGAGTTTGGCGAACATGACGAGAGCGCACTGCAGCACTATGGTATCGACTTCAACACATTCCGGTATGTGTCTCCGGAGCTACTCGTCTTGCGGCGAATGTTGCCCGCAAAGTCAAAGGTGCACATCAAGGCTCCGTATGAAAACGCCGGTCTGATCTATGTATGGGATCCAATCGAAAACCAATACATCCGCGCCGTTAATACCGACGACCAGTACCACAACCTAACGGTCGAGCAAGCCAAATTGGTGAAGAACCAGTACAAAAATTCTGACTCTCATCAACGGACCAGGGCAAGCGCTGAAGAAATGATTCGTGAGATGGCCAACGACGCGATGCGATCGAAGAAGCTTAAGGACCGCAAACGTGGTGCACGTCAAGCTGGCATGACATCGAAGACCGTCAATCGTCATCCACCGTCTGTACTTGTACCGCGGAGCGACCCACCTCTAGCCATTTTTACGTCGGACTCCGATGAGTTACCCGGATTTGAAGTGGACACCTTCGATGCCGAGGTCTATCGTGAAAAATAACTCCGCGTGTGCAGCAACCGTCCAGAAGATCCGGAAAGAATTCATCAAACTCCCTCACGTCATACGGATAACGGCTTCATTGGACCGTATGTACGCGTATCAGTGTTGCAACGAGGAAGCCGAGCATCTGATGCTGGTCGGTGAATCCGGGGTGGGAAAGTCTACGCTGCTTTCTCGATACGCAGCAGAACATCCTCCGATCGAACACGAGGAGTTCACCGAGGTCCCAGTACTGTACGTGGTGCTGGGTCCCTCCCCCACGCCCAAGACGTTGGCACACACAATCCTGCGCGTACTGGGAGACCCGAAATGGAACACGGGCCGGGAGGTGGAGCTGACTGCCAGGCTGGTGTTTCTCATCAAGCAATGCCGTGTCCGGCTCGTGATCGTCGATGAAGCCAATCACTTGATCGACCGAGGTGGAGAGAAAACGCTCCACACTGCCGCCGACTGGATCAAGCGGTTGGTCGATGCGACGCGAGTGTCATTTGTACTAGCCGGCGTCCCCAGAATCACGCGCTTGCTCGATACGAATGATCAGCTACGCGAACGCTTCCGGGAGGTCGTCAGGATCGATCGACTATCGGTGGCCAGCGAATCCGCCGAGTTCGAATTCCGCAACGTACTTGTGACCTTCAAAAGATATCTCCAAGACCTCCCGGCGATTGACATTTCTGGCATTGCGATTACTCGCCTATTTGCGTTCGCGACCGATGGACGTCTTCGTGACATCCGGAGACTCCTGGTGCGCGCAGTCGAACTGGCATACGCACAGTCTGATCCCAGATTGACAGACCGGGTTCTCGCGCAGGCATTCCGTACCGTCATCTATCCGGATGCGCCAGACGAACGAAATCCTTTCCATAAGCGATTTGACGAGATGCCTCTCGTGAAAGGCGATGAACCCTTTGCACCGGTGGAGCGCTGACATGATGACGTCCGACACTTCTCGCCCACCACTGTGCCGCCCCAAAATCCTTCCTGACGAATGGATCGAAACCTATCTTTTTCGCGTCACTAGAGCCAACGGCATTCGCCGCCCAAGGCTCAGTGACATCGAGCGGTTTCGCCCAACGCTTCCCGTCACAGCCGTGAGCAAATCTGACGGCTATCCAATTTGGGGCAACGCCATGCTACCGCGCTGGAGCGTAGTTACCCGGGTGAACAAGATCCGGTACTGTCCGGAATGTATGGTTGAGTCTAGGCATATTCGTTCGCGTTGGCGCCTCACACTCTTTGAAGTCTGCACGCTCCATCATGTCCGGCTGAAAGACAATCTCGCCGAACCCGTGATGACCCGAGGCTATAAGCAAAGCGATAAATACCTGATCACCGATATCACTGACGAGCAGCTCTGGGACGGTGCGGTGTGCCCAATGCCCAACGAGCGACAGCATGTCGATCGATTGTGGTCGGAGTTTGAACGGCTAATCCTTGGAAGCGATCTATCCGGCGCCTTCGCGCAGCTGACTCACATCTTGTTTCTGGAGGCCATCCTCGATGCCCTGGCAACCACCATGCCAGAGTTCAAGTCGCTGCCCTTGGACGCACCCCGATCAACCCGCCTGGCCGAATTAGTCGAGAGAAACCAGTTTTCCTTGGTGCCGGATTCGGATGGAATTCGAGATTTCCTGGATCAGATCACCGATCCGTCGCATCGCGGCGTGGCCCTCGCGCGACTACGTCGCATGTTGCTCGATGAGGCCCAAAGACGTACATGTCTTTCTAGCTTACCGATCGCAGACCTAAGGAGGCGGCTTTTGATGGATGGCCAGAAGACCATCACCCCGCAAACTCGCGGGCAAGTCCACCCAAGGCACGGCGTACCGGACGGATACGTAAGTTTCGAAAAGGCGACTTTACTCATCGGATGCACCAAGGATCTTCTCAAGCATCTCATTCAAGAGGACTTCTCCCATGGTGCCGTCACGGTCCAGCACGGCAACAAACGATATATATTTTTCCCATCCTGGGCAGTAGAAGCATGTCGCCGATGGTTTGCGTCCGTCGTAACGCACGAGCAGTTGATGACAGAACTGTGCATTACTCGATCCGGGTATATCACGCTATTGAAATCTGGTTTGCTGAAGCCATTGACGGTCAAAGGACAGGCGTATTTTTACCGAACACATCTCACCAGTCTGTGTCACCGGTTAGAGGAGCTATCGCGACCTTGCCCGGCTAGCTTCGCGCATTTACAACCGTTGTTCGGAACATGGTTGCCATGGAGGGGACCCTACACATCAAGCTCGTGCGAGATGTTGCAGGACATATTCGCTGGAAAATTCCCCATCTTCCGTCGACTGGAAAATCCCAGTCTATCTGCTTATTTTATTGATTCGACGGCAATCGAACGGCTACGTCAGTTCAGAATGAATATCGTCGCCAAACAGGCAAGGCTGGAACGGTCATCGCAGCAACTCTCCTTCTTGCCAGAATGAATCTCAAACCAATCCATAACGCAGGTTGGCGCTCGCGGGGAATCGCCCTGTTCGCAGGGCGGTTCCTTGTACGACCTATGGCATGCTCGGATGAAAGCTTCCTTGGCTACCGCCTGCGGGTCGCATTCGCCAACGGAGTTTCCAACCCTGGCTGGTTAGACTGTCGGGATTGCAGCCTACCCAAAGCTTACGGTATCGCCCGCTGGTGTCCACATTGCTTGGCCGACGCCGGATGCTATTGGCGCGAGGACTGGTACTCCGGGCCGGCAGCGTGCTTGACGCATCGCTGCTGGCTGACCTCGGTATGCGCCGCGTGCCAGCGAACATTGCGCTGGAAGCAGGTTCGCTTCGCCATTTGCACATGCGGCGCACCACTGCGAGAAGCGGCCGTCGACAAATTTTCGGCCGAAGTACTGAAGCTGATTGGCGAACAAATTACTTCGAGTGCTGCCTCGTTGTCTGTTGGGGAACGCTGGAACCTCGCCCGTTTCCTTGGGGCGCTCTCGCAATTTGGGCTGCAGGGCAAGCCATTGAAGAGGGCGTCGCGTCGAACAGAGAATATCGAACAACTCTTGGTGACAGCAGGCGCATCACTAATCGTCGATCGATCCGCCAGCTTCGAATTGCTTGATCGCCTTCGTGCGCCTCAGGCGGATATGGATAACGTCCCCTTGTTCTCGGAAGTCTTTCCGCACTTGCTCACCATGCTACGCAAACAATTGAGTAAGGAAGAACATCGGTGGATGCTGAACATGCTGGACGCATACATTAGCAATTCATCTCGTCGAGGGTCGGCGGTGCTCTGGGAACGAAGGAGCGATACAAGGGGGACGAACACGGAGTTGCGCAGTCGCCAGAAGACACGGAACTCGGCCGTCACCAATATGCTCGCGCAGACGGGTGAAACCGTACCAGTCCGGCGAACCCCGGCTGGACGGCAAAAGTTTGCAATCAGCGCCGATAACCTGAAACGTCTTCGGAACACGCAGCGTTCGCTGGTCCCGCTAAAGACAGCGGTCCGCTACGCCGGGATGTCCACCAGACGCATCCAAGCACTGGCGAAGGCGGGCCTACTTGCTTCACACGAGACACGCATCGACACGAGATCTGTCGATCGATTCCTCAACGACATCACGGCAGTGTGTGCCCGTGACGGACCGGCAATTGAGGATCCGATCAGCCTGGCCGAGGCCTTACGTCTGTATGTGCCTGTAGACGCGTCTGCAGCATTCTTCAATCACCTCGCGAACGGTGCTATGCGCCTTGCCGTCGACAGGGGCAAGCAACCGACGTTGCGGAATATTTTTGCCAACCGCGACGACGTGATTTCCGCCGCGCAGATACCGGTCGAATCGGATTCCCCGATATCAATTGTTGAAGCGGCTCGTCGACTCGGCATCAAACAGGAAGTGATGTACCACCTGGTCAACATAGGGCTAGTCAAGACCCGAACGGCCAAGCTGCGCCGCCGGGCAGCACAAGCTATCGATGTTGATGAGCTGAAGAAATTTGTCGAACAATTCCAGCCACTGCGCACAGTGGCAAGTGCGATCGGAATCTCCGCTCGCGAGGCACCCGGTTGGGCTCGGCAACATGGTATTGAGATCGTCACCGGGCCATCTGTCGATGGCGGGCGACAGTACTGGATCCGCAGGCAGGCCACCGCAGATATTTCTCGCAGTGCGGGAAGCGAAGCCTGAAGACTTTGCCTTCGTGGGCCGCTTGAGCCTGCCCTGCCACCAGGAGCTTATATGGGAATCTGGAAATCTCCCCCGGTTGAACTGGAACCCGTCGTGTTTTTGTCCCGCTGGCAGGTTATGGAGACAGACAAGGGTTTCCGCCATTTCATTGGTCACAACATGGAAACCATGAGCGGGCGGGCAAGCACCCCTATCGTGAAATTTGATCCAGAGACACGCCGCGGGGTCACCCAATCCGGAAGGATCTACGAACTGATCGCGGAAAGCGGCGTCGACTTCAATGCCAACATTCTATGGAACATTACGTGCGCTGAAATCGGCGTGGCTTCCACGGATGTCTCATCTGAGTACGACCAAACGCATATCGCCTCCCTGCAACCTGGCGCACCTTTCATTGCCAATCTGTACTACGACGCCGCGTTAAGGTGCCTGGGCGCCAATGTGCCGGCCACCCATCAATCTTTTGAGTCACGAAATCCAGGCCTCTTGGCGGACCAGCTATTTGCAATGGGCGTGAGGCAGGGTTACCTACGCGTCCCGAATTTTGACACGGTCGAAAACCGAATTGAATTTATTGATCTTGTGCGTGCAGTAGAGCGGCGGCTCAATGAATTGGAGCGCGGCTTGCCGCGTGACGCTGATGGACCGCCAACCGAAGAACCGTCGTAACGACGTGACGACTTGCCGATATCGAACATCTTGATCTGATGCTAATCAATCTGATCAACCATCTAACCATGGATCGTGAAGCTATGAAATTGCTCGTCCTGTCCGACCTGCATAACGAATTCGAACCCGCCGTAGCTGACGCGAAGGCCATCGCTCAGTCCGACGTCGTCGTGCTGGCTGGCGACATCCATACAAAGGACCGAAGCATCGGCTGGGCTCAGGCATTCGTTGACGATCCAGCCAAGCCCGTTATCCTCGTGGCCGGGAATCATGAGTTCTATCGGGGACACTTCGACGGTACGCTCGACAAGCTGCGAGATCTTGCGCAGGGCACGAACATTCATTTCCTGGAGAACGATGTGCTTGTGCTGGGCGACGTTCGTTTTCTCGGGTGCACGCTCTGGACAGACTTCAAGCTGTACGCCAACAACATATCCTCCACGACATGCATGCGGGATGCTCAGCAGGTAATGACCGACTTCCGGCTGATTCGCGCGACGTCATCGTATCGAAGGCTGTACCCGACCGATACCGTCCGTCGACATGAGGTGTCGCGCGCATGGCTTCGCAATACGCTGAGCGAGCCATTTGCAGGCAAGACGGTCGTGGTCACGCACCACGCACCCTCGGCAAGCTCTATCGATTCGGCATATGACGGGGATTCGTTGACGCCCGCCTACGCGTCGAATCTGGAACATCTCATGGGAGCCACGGCTTCCCTATGGATTCACGGTCACACTCATACCAGCTCCGATTACATCGTTCCGGGCAGCGACACTTCTAGTACGCAGGGAACACGCGTGATCTGCAACCCGCGCGGGTATTCGCCCAAGCACCTGAATCCGGACTTCAATTGTGGCCTACTGATCGAGGTATAAGTCAAGACCGGAACTCAACACGAGTGCAATGACGACGCGCACTTTCACCAACACTGAGTCCCCGGATTTCATCGACGTCGATACCTCCCCGTCGCACCTCGCAAACATAATTCGCGCGAAAAGCCCAAGGAAACGGTGGATCGCTATTCCTGTTCCGACGCCCGATTGTCGGCTGCTATAGCGTCCATCGTTGATACGAGGCTCTCCAACAGGTCGCCGTGATACCGTTTCAGGTGCCCGTGAATATTGTTGTTTCGGAGCAGACGGCTCATGAATCCTTTGGCGACGACCAGCGCGAGCATAGTATCGCCCACTTCCGTCTCAACAGCTTGGCAGTCTTCCCGCAGGCGCTCCATCTCCGCTTCCATGCGAGCTAGATCCTCGGGCGATATCTCGCTCTTTTTCTTCGGCTTGGCGAAGTCATTCAATCCTTCAGGCCTGGTTGTCGCGAGGATCATCTCCAAGTATGGGACTGTGAACTTGTTCGCCGCCACCATCATTTCGGCCGCCTCGATCTGCCGATACGGCTTCATTTTCTTGAGCAGAATGAATATCTTGGGCAGCACCTGCCGGTTCTTGAGGATAGAAACAGCTTCAGGCGCGACGCCATCGAGCATCGTCGCTCGCTCACGAATACTACGAACGTCGGTCCGTAGGACTTCTGCAATGCGCTCTTCGGACGCGCCTTTCGCGAGGGCGGCCCGAATCATTTTGTGCTCCTGCACTGCGGACAGGCGATTGATATGCCGATTGAACGTGAATCCCTCATCGTCCGTCGAAATCATGCATGGTGCTACAGCGCGACCAAGTTGCTTCAACGCTTCAAGTCGCAAACGCCCATCTAGCAATTCATAGTGTCCCAGGCGCTCGGTTGACGGGAAAACGGCCAACGGTTCGATGATGCCCAACTTCTCAATGGAGGTCATGATCGAGCCAAACTTGCGCGTCAGGACCATCCCCTTGGACAGGGGTGAGCCTGGGTGGATCAGTTCAATCGACACCTCAATGATCCGTTCCTCGAAGCCTTGCTTAACGGTCGTCATGGCAGCAGTTCCTGCGGTAGTCGCGTCGCAACCGCTTCGGGGATGTCCTTTATCCCCTCTGCGCGGAGCAATGTTCGGAAATGCTCGTCGGACAAAAAGCGTTTGATCGCAGAAATGATCAGCAGCAGACGCTGATCCTGAATTCTCGCGTTCTGAAGGACGATTTTTTTCCTTCGCACTTCTGTCTGATATGTCCTGAGTAATTTTTGCGGCGTCGTATTGTCCCTGGAATGCAGTCGACCGCTCATCTTCTTTCCGGTGGCCTCCCGCTTACTTATGATTCGCCGCACTCGAATCAGTTGTTCGCCCTTCAGCGTCTTCGACTCATAGGCGGAAAGCATAGCTGCTTGCACATCTTCGCTAGACGAGCGCGCGATTTCAACGGCTAGCCACAGTGGCATGTCGCGCTTCTCGACAGCTTGTAGCAGTCGCTGCTCGCCTCTTTCGAGCAACACAAGAATTCCGCTGATGTAGGCGGGATCCAGGTTCGTCTTTTTTGCGATTTGGTCATTGGTGTAGCCTTTGGCTCGAAGGACTTGCAAGCCGTTCATAAGCTCGACTGCCGAATGCCGACGCCGAGCAATGTTCTCCGTCAGTGTGATCAAAAAGCGATCGATTTGACTTGCCTCGACGATGCAACACGGAATCATCGTCTCGCTTAAGGCCTTGAGTGCCTCGAGTCGCCCTTGTCCGCATAGCACCTCGTACCAATCTCCTTCCTCGTTCTTACCTCCGTGGGCCACCGTGATAGGCCGCTTCAGTCCAACCGTGGCAATGTTCTCCACGAGCTGGGAGAAGAAGTAGGGGTTTCGCGTACGCGGGTTCAGCACCCGAAGTTGGTTCGCCGGAATTTGCACAATCGCGTCGCTACGTGCGAGTGTGGACCCAAGTCTGTCCAGCCGATCATTCATACTCAACTCCTTTGAGTGGCGCACGACGCCCGAGTTGGCAGAGCACATCAAGATCGTCAAAGCGATACGCCTCGAACCCAAAGTCGTTGTAGTCTTGAAGGCGCACCATATCGACCCGCAGTTCGACCGCGGGCAGTAGGAAGTAGTCGCGGATCGACTTGGCATCGAACTCCATACGCGCCGCGACAGTGATGTCGGGCAGTAGCGCATTGTCGAAGCGGATCACCCACCGATTGCTGCCGACGGCGGTCGGCCGGCAACGCGAAAGAACGAGAGAAACACGAAACTCGTCGTTGACCCATAGCAGATCGGATCGCGCATCCTTCACGACATCTGCTCCGGCTTCCGTCATAGCTTGTATCGCCTGAGCGACGATCTGAGGATGAAGTCGGCGCAGTTGCCGATTAATCTCCACGTAGCGATAGTCTCTACTCGGCAAGTAGCCGATCAGATCATAGGTTCGCAGCAGGCTCCCGAAGCGGTGCATGTACGCGCTGCTGGACGGGCAGCCGACAGCTTCGTCAATGATGATGCCTGACAGATAACCATTCTTCAGAAGAAGCTGACGCAAGCGCTCGAGCATCTCGGCATCGCTCATACGATATGAGCGTGCCATGATGATCTGCCGTGCAGCTTCGAACAACAAGGGACTGACAATTGGCTTGAACGCGTTGTCCGCTCGCACCCATTGCTCGGGTGGGTTCTTAACCCGCTGTTGTTTCAGCTTGAACGAGGTGCGGTTCCAAACGTTGTGCCCGACATATTTTTCATTGGTGAGAATCTGATGCACCGTGCCACGCGTCCACAACGTCCCTCTATCAGTCGGAATGCCTTCGGCGTTTAGTGACGCTGCTATCTCGGTCTCGGTTCGTCCATCCTCGACAAAGGCGCTGTAGATACCGCGAACGGTGTCCACTTCTTCCGCCGGCCCAGGAGACAAGATGACCCGGTCAGTCTGGATGGATTTTTGCTGGCCGCGCTCCAGGGTGCCTTTGATTTCTCTCGCGTGGTCGATCAGCATGCGGCGCAAACCGTAGCCGGCAGGACCGCCTTGCCGATTTCCGCAACGGATCAGCCGGCTTTGCCCAGCATGAACCTTCACGCTGAGCTCGCGGCTGTACTCTCCCGCCATAGTCCGCTTCACGCTCTTGATGATGCTGGAGACGGGGCTCCCGTCGTTTTCGAACTGCTCTGCGCAATAGAGAACTTTCACCCCAGCATGCTTGCATCGAATCTCGTAGCTGGCACTTTCGTCGGGGTCCTGAAATCGCCCCCATCGGCTAACGTCGTAGACCAATACGACAGAGAAGTCCGCGTTGCCTGACTCTGCATCGCGCAGCAATGCCTTAAGCGAATCCCGGCCGTCGAGACGTAGACCGCTTTTCCCTTCATCGGCATATACGCGAACGACCTCGAGGTCTCGTGTCTCCGCGAATACGCGAATGACGTCCAGCTGATTTTCGGTCGAATACTGTTGATGCTCTGTAGACATGCGGACGTACGCGACCGCCCGGCGTTCGGTACCCGAGCCATCATGCCCTGCCTGTCGCGTCGAGCGGACCACGCTGCCTCCCTTCGGCAAGCTACCCCACGCCCGCCTACGTCAAGACACTCCGTCAGACGACTATAGTTTTGGAGACGCGAAAAATGTTGCCGAAAACAAGTAAGAAGTTGCGCGACAACGAGACATCAAAGGTGGGAAGCGAATACCCACTCGTCATCGCCCTTGCGCTCAAAGATGAGGTGGGAGGTTCACGGCGCGCGATAAAAACACTGACGCGGTGGACGGGCGCTAGCGAGCGCACCGTACAGAACTGGCTCTCTGCGGTTCGGGGACCAAGCGGCCCACATCTGGTAGCCCTAGCCAAACATTCGAATGCAGTTCACGAAGCGTATTTGTCGCTCTCGGGACGGAGTGAGGTCGTCGACTCACAAATCGAGATGTCGATAGAACTACTTCGCAAGGGCCTCAGCCTCCTTGTCGATGGAAGTTAATAGTCCAACCTGCCATGCGGCTATTTCTCGATACTTAATACACGGGCTCCGGCCATCCATGCGGACAACACGAGCTGAACTCGTCAGCGGAAGATGGTTCACGCGGGTTCTATGTCGAACCGGTCAATGCCTGAAACCCCGATGACTGTACGCCGTTTCTATAAAGTGAAGCGCTGCCGCCGCATCGATATTGACACGTGAACAGAAATGATACAGATTGATAAAGTCCGGTATACGACAAATACGCCAACTACACTTTTCAGAAACGCGCCACATCTCGCCAGCTTAGTATGACACTCATGGTCGCGCCCGCACATTGCCTCATCACACAACGACGACCATCGAATTTATGACTAGCACTATAGGAGACCATATGCCAGATCGCCTACTCATAACACAGAATGCACAATTTTACTTCCCGAAAGCAGAGCTGACAGATGACTCGATAGGTGCCCTGTTAGACGCCGCATCTCAAAATATCGAGAAGAATAGCAATTTTCTGATCGATGAATTTAGGCAAGCGCGCACCGTACCCAATACAGATTTCACGTTCACGTATTCTGCAAGAGCATTTCCTTCGTCCCGACCGGTCTATTTTTTGACCGAGGATTTCCAAGATATAATATATGCGTACATCGTCATAATCGAAATCGGAAAATACATATCGATCTTCAAAAAAAGCTGCACCAATATATCCGACAAAATCGACGAACATTTCAATGCGGTCGACCACTCACTTCTTACATCGACCTTTGATGATGACGAAGTCGAGTTTCAAAAAATTGCACTGCGCAATATGACGATATCAGAGCGCGCGATGCGAGCAAGATCATATGAAGCCGCTGATTTAAAAGGCCTACTGTCGACGCACGCCGCCGGGCGATCAATTCCCTATTTTCTGAAAATTCGTCAAGGTTCAAACTTAAAAACAATTTCTGCGAACTCTGGTCGAGTAGTCGAGGCCTCGGAACGCAAGAAGCTCGATGAAATCGCGCTTTGGGCAAATGGCCAAGTTCATTTAATTGAAAATCCAAATGCAAACAAGGCGTTTTTGGACTCCTTTGCAAAATTAGTCGATCTTAACGAGGTGTTAGCCGTCACAGATCCTTCGGCCATTTTGATCGAAAGCGCGATGCTACACGACAGAATAATTAGAGAAAAAATCCCGGCTTCCTACAAAACACGAAAGAAGAAGTTGCTATCACTAAACAAGGGCCGACTTGATCGAATCTTCGAAATTTTGGAGAAGGTGTATGAAGTCGACACAGACTTAAAGATAATCGGCCACGAAAACACTTCAAGGCTCAGAAAGAACGAGAAATCGATCACATTACTATCCACCCCTCTTCAGAGAATCAAGCTTACAGAGAACGGAAAGGATGTCTCTCTTCAGAAATACATCATTAAAAACGGATTCTTTAGTATTTGCTTCGAAGACCCCAAGTACATGTATTTCATGGGACGATGCTTTGAAGACTCATCCGGGATTTCCGAAATCGACAGCATACTAGACATTTTGATTGCAAAACCCGAGATCGCAAATGCTACTAGCGAAAAGGGCAAAATCCAATCAACCTCAACTGCATTCGATGCCAATTCGATGTTTGGTATAGCAGAGACCATTCATGCTCATGACGATTACGTTTTTTGTGATGATCTGGGTAACGAATGGGCCGATCATATTACCCTGAACAGTGCAGACTCATGCATTTGCTTTATTCACTCGAAACATGGGGATGTTAGTCGATCCGCAAGCAAGCTTCATGACGTTGTGGGCCAAGGCATAAAAAATCTCGGGAACATGTATTTCTCAAAGGAACAATTCACAAAGAAGGTCGACGAAAAATTTTCCAACGGTTATTCCCAAGATTCGATACAGAGCGAAATTAGCCGGACCAGAAAAGGCGATTGCGCCGCGATCGACGACTACGTTAAACACCTCTTGCAAGACTATAAGCTCCACCGAAAGGCGATCCTATCGTGCTCGTTTATATCGAAATCCGCCATTGAGATTGAATTTAATAAAATAAAAACCAAGCAAGCTGTTACGGGTAATATCATACAACTGCTTTGGATTCTGTCGTCTTTCGCGCATGCCGCGAAGGATATGAATGTCATCCCCATCATTTACTGCCAGGAATAAAAATGCGCGCGCCGACCGCCCCGTCTACAGGAGGGCATCGGTGCGCAAACTGCTGAAGCGAGATGCAATCTCTATACCCACTCGTCATCGCCCTCGCGCTCAAAGGAGAAGTTGGAGGTGCGCGGCGCAATACAAACACTGAGGCGATGGATGGGCGCGAGCGAGCGTACCGTACAGAACTGGCTCTCTGCGGTTCGGGGACCGAGCAGCCCACATCTGGTAGCCCTGGCCAAACATTCGAATGCGGTTCACGAAGCGCATTTATCGCTCGCAGGACGAAGCGAGGCATCCGCCTCGCAGATCGAAATCTCGATAGCGCTACGTCGTGAGGCGTTCGGTCTGCCTGCCCGCAGTAGTTAGAAGAGGGCGTTCATTCCAAGCCAGCAGGGGTGCATTTGGCCAGCCACGCCGAGGCGCGGCCGACTGAGAGATGGTGAAGCTCTGCAGCTATCGACGGGTCTTGTACACGCGCTTAAACACGACACGGTCGCCGAACATCTTCTGTATGAGCAGGCTAAGTCCGGCAAACACAACTGCACCTGTAATCCAGCCGCCTACTGACATGGACTCGGGCAGGTGCCGATGCGCTTGATAGCCCGCGAACGCGGCGGCAAGCAGCGCCGCGCCGAAAAGCCCTCTTGCCGGTCCATACTCAACTTCAGCCTGACACCCCGTGCAAACCGTCGCGCCGCGCGGAACCCCAGTGCGGCAGTGAGTACAAGTCATATTGCTCATTATTTTTACGATCTAGGCTATAGAACCACTCGACTGCAAGACGCAGTGAGTCCCTTTAAACGCATAACGACATAAAGGTAAGATTCTTTAGATAAATTCGCAACGCCTCAACATACGAATTCTAGATCACGCAATTTTCTCGACCAGCAGGCCGATTTTCGAAACAATGCACGGCCAAACTGCCTGAGCTCAGGCAGTGGGTTCAAGAACCGGCTGCTCTAAGGCAATCATTTCCACGACGGACTGGAGTTCGCATAACAAGTCCGCCTGTTGGACCTGTAGGTACTGGCGCACCGACTCGTTCTCAAGCAGCCTCGCAAGATAGCCCTTTGCGAGCACGAGGTTGAGCACGTCCTGTCCATAAGTCTGCTCGACCACCTTATACTGTCCCTGCAGATTGCTCATCTCCCGTTCCATCTTTGCCATTTGCTCGGGGCTCACGCCGGCAAGCTTCCTCGGTTTCTTCCCTTCGATCAGCCGCGAAGCCGGCGTCGCGACGAGCAACGCTTCAGCGTACGAGACAGACAGGTTGTTTGCTGCCACCATGAGCTCGACACATTCGACTTGCCGCGTCGGCTTCATCTTCCTCAGAGCTCGCGCGAGCTCCGGCGAAAACTGCCGGTCCTTCAACAACTCAGTCGCTTCAGCACAAATCCCATCCAGCAATGCCATCCTCTTCATGATCTGCGACACATCTACGGACAGCGCCTTCGCGAGTCGCTCCGGGGACACCCCGCGTTCAACGGCCCGGCGAATCATGAAATGCTCCTGGATGGTCGATAGTCGATTGACGCGGTTGTTGTACGTGTAGCTCTCATCGTCCGTGGCAACGAGGCACGACGCGGTGTTGAACTGGAGCTCCTGCAACGCGATCAGTCGCAGATGCCCATCGAGCAGAACGTGGTTGCCCGATGCCTGATCGACCGGCGTCACCGAAAGCGGCTCGATCAAGCCCACCTCCTCGATGGAACTTCTGATCTGCTTGAATTTTCGCGAGTTCATCATGCCGGCAGGCGTGCGCCGTGATGGCAGGATGCTCGCGATCGGAACGGAAAGTGGTTCCGGAATGAATCCAAGTGCTACGCCGGTCATGCTGGACTCCCGCTCGGCCAGACACGTTCTGCCAAATACTTCGGCAAAGTCGCCAGTTCCTCAGCGCGCAGCAGGTTGACGAAGTTCTCATCCGCAAATAGCTGCCTGAGCGCGCCGACGATGAAGAGCAATCGCTGCTGCGTAAATTCCGCCTTCCGCACCATCGTTTTCTGTCGCTCAACTTCATGCTGATACGTTCGGACGAGGCTCGATGTGGTCACGTCCATCACCTTGCGCGTCATGTTTCGATTCGCCGTGCGGCCGAGCGCTTTCCTCCGCTCGATGACGCGCCGAGCATCCATCAACTGGCGCCCGCGCAATCTCCCCGATTCATATGCCTCCTGCAGTGCCGCCTGGATTGCCTCATCATCGTCGCCGGCACCGACGATCGAAAGCGCCGCGTTCAGCGGAATTCGGCCTTTCTCGACGGCGATCACAAGGCGTTCTTCACCCTGATGCAGCAGCGTCAAGATCCCCTGCACATAGTGTTGCGTGAGGCCCGTCTTCTCGGCGATCGCCTTCGGGGCGTATCCGCGCTCCTGCAGTTCGCGTATGCCGGCGAGCAGCTCGAGCGGTCGGCACTGTCGTCTCGCGATGTTCTCCGTCAGGCTCATGATGAACGCGTCTTCGTCGCTCACGCTCACCACCAGCGCTGGTATCGTCGTTTCTCCGAGCGATCGGAACGCCTTCAGTCGTCCCTCCCCGCACACGAGGAGATACTTCTCAACACCACTGGCCGTTGCCCGTGGCGTGACCAGGATCGGTTTCTTCAGGCCGATCGTCTTGATGTTGCTGACGATTTCGTCGAAAACTCGACCATTGCGCTCGCGAGGATTGATCACCTCGATCTGGCTGATGGGAATCATCCGAACCTCACCGGGCTGCTCACGCTGAGTCATGCTCTTCTCCTCAGCCGAGCACGCTGTGCCATACCGTATAAGTAATCCAGCGTGTCGAAACGATAGCTCTCGAACTCGATTGGATTCCAGTCCGCGAGACTGATACGAGGCTGCCAAAAATCGATGTGAGGCAGCAGGTAATAGTCGAGCGCCGTCGAGTTGCTCTGATCCAATCTGACCGCGACGGTGATATCCGGCAGCAGGCTCGTGTCGAATCGCACCTTCCAGTGGTTACGGCCGCTGCCGCGCACTTGGCACCGTGACAGTACGATGCAGGCAGTGAACTCCCGATTCACGGTCAGCAGGTCCGTCGCCGGATCACGCGACACGGATCCGCCGAGATCCGCGATCTTCTTTTCCGTCTCGGCAACGATCTCTGGGTGCAGTTGCCGAATGAAGCGATTCGTTTCGATATAACGATAGTCACGGCCCGGCGTGAAGCCGACCGTCTGGTACGCACGAATCAAGCTGCCGAAGCGATATACATAAACCGAGGTGGACGGCATGCCCTCCGTTTCGTCGATCACGACGCCCGATAGAAAGCCTCGGCTTCGGTACAGATTTCGCAGACGCTCGATAAGCTCCTCACTCGAGTAGCGCCGGGCGCGCGCCCGCATAATGCCCTGCGCGGTATAGAACGTTTCGCTCGGCACGATGGATTCGAACGCACCCTCCTTGCGTATCCACATCTCCGACGGATTCGTGACGCGCGACTTCTTCAGCTTGAACGACACACGGTTGTAGACGTTGTTGCCGATGTACTTTTCGTTGGTCAGCACCTCCCGAATAGTTGCCCGAGTCCAGGGACGCCCAAGGTCCGTCGGAACATTCATGCCGTTCAGGCGTGCGGCGATCTCGTGCTCATTGAGTGACTCATTGATGAACCAGCTGTAGATGAGGTTGACGATACGCACCTCGCTATCCGGGCCCGGCATCAGAATGACGCGGTCCGTCTGCAGGCACTTGTGTTGGCCGCGTTGCAATTCCCCCTTCATGAGGCCATGCTCGTCCACCAGGATCCGGCGTAACGCGTAGCCTGCAGGGCCGCCTTGCCGGAAACCGAGCTCGATCAACCGGCACTGACCAGCGAAGACTTTCGCTGACAACTCGCGGCTGTACTCACCGGCCATCGCACGCTTCACACCTTTGACGATCGTCGAAACTGGCGAGCCGTCGTTCTCGAACTGTTCGGCGCAATAGGCAACCTGGATGCCTGCGCGCCTGCAGATGTACTCGTAATAGGCACTTTCGTCTGCATCCTGGAATCGTCCCCAGCGGCTTACGTCGTAGACGAGGATCACCTGGAAATCGGCCATGCCGGTTTCCACGTCCCGGATCAGCTGCTGCAGCGCTTGGCGCCCATCGATGCGCAAACCACTTTTACCCTCGTCGGCGTAGGTCCGTACGATCTCGAGATCGCGACGAGCAGCGTAGTCGCGAATGCGATCACGCTGATTCTCCGTCGAGTATTGCTGATGCTCCGTCGACATCCGAACGTATTCAGCAGCCCGCATCCTGCAGGCCTGCTCGTCAACGGATTCGCATGTGCAATCGAGGTCCACGATCCAGCTCCCACTGGCAACCGCCCCTCGCTGCGCCATCCCCGACATCAACTAGGGGATTTGTATCGGCGAACGCGTCGCGCCTTGCAATGACGTCGAATGCGAGCGAGTACACAGCCAAGGTAGCAGGCCATAGACCCTTGTCGTACACGTCATCTCTTTGCAATCACGCCGGAGCAGGCCTCGGCTCAGATAGCACCGCGATGTGCACCGTCCACGCGTTCATCTTTGCAACGCCGGCCTCAACTGCGTTGCGCAGAATATAAAACCCAGATGCCAGCGGGCGATGGGCCGGCCACACGTCCATGTTTGCAACAGCACTAGCAGTGCGCCGCGCATTTCGTCGTCGCTGCATCGCGCAATTGCGATCGCGATAGGCTGGATGCGTCTCGCGGTAGTGCCGCCAGTAGTCAGGATGTCGGGCCCGCCAGGTGGCCTGGGCGCGGATCTGATTCTCGCGATAGTCGGGATCGACTCGCATGCGCTGGTGCTGCCATGCACGCCGGCGAGCACGCTGGCACGCCTTGGCCGAGCAGAAGCGTTGATGCGGGATGTGTAAGAGCGGAGTGAAGGGTGTGCCGCAGGCGGCACAGATCCGATCCGATTTCATGGCCGTGCTCCACAGAGGAATCGCAGTGGGGCCGGCCGTGTTCGGGGCCAGGGTCAGTTGAAGCCAGCTCACGGGACGCGGCGTCCCACCCTCGCAGATTTTCCCGCTCTTGGAGCCGCTCTTGAGCTTTTTCTAGGCCTGGACCTTCCGAGGGCCGCGCGAGCCGCTCATAGAGCTCACTGGTTATTAGGGTCGCGCCCAAACGCTACTACTTTGGCGTGGAAGTAGACCAGTCGCAACAACTCCGTCGTCGCCACAAAGTGCTTGTGGCGGACGTCTTCGTAAGTCTTTGATTTTTAGTGTACGGCGTCTCATCAACTAAGACGCCCTACGCGTAGCCCGGACAAGTAAATGTGACGGACTCCACAATCCTGCGACTGTGCGGCTGATAGGTAATCGCGTCTCTCGTACATACTGCAGCAGCCGCATCGCTATCTCGCCCTGCGGACTCTTAATCCGTAGGTCGAGTGTTCGAGTCACTCACGCCCACAAAAATTCTGTTGTAAATCAATGAACTACGCCGCTTCTTCAAGCGGCGTTTTTTCTTTCCGGTCCGAGCTTGACCAAAACTTGGCCGTGTCCGCGTGGGCGGCCACATGGCTCGGCGCGAGGTGGGCTACTTCTGCACCATCTCGATAGTCTCCCACACCCTCCCAGCTCCTTCAGCACCAGCAGCGGCATGCCACGCTGTACGTGCCAGCGCTCACCCAGGTGTGCCGCAAATCGTGCCAGCGAAAGTCCTTGATGCCCATCAGGCGACAAGCTCGGTTGAATTCGCGCTTGTCGTTCTAGTGAATACGGGCCGTCAGCCCTCCATTCGCAACATCACCCCTGATCAGCGTCGTACCCGACTTGGGGCAGCGGGCGCTGGAACAGCTTCCGACGCGTTGCGGCGACGCGGGATACCGCAACTCCCCGGTATTCGATGACCATCTTGGCGGTTGCATTATCATTGTGGTTTTTGCTTCCAACTGGTTGTTTCCTGCGCTGCATGAGCCAGAACATCAAGAACGCACTCCGAGCCGCAGCAAAGCAGCTGCACCCCTCAACGGAGGGGGCTGAGCACAACAAGCACCCGACGGTTGGGCCGACTGTCCTCAGGTACATTCGGACTCCCCGCCCCGTGGTCGGAGCCACGTTTGCCGATTTCGGCACATTCTGAACCTTGAGCAGGCATCAACCACATACCCCATGTCGAAATCAATTTCCTCGTTGGAAGAGCAGTACGCTCACCTCAATGCAGCACAACTGCGCCGGATTCTCATTGAGCACTTGACCAAGCAGAAGCTGGGGCTCTATTGGGAGCACGACTCTCTGGAGCGCGACACAAAGCTCAACGGTGACGTCGTACTTCCGGTACTTGATAAACAGGCCTCGCTTCCTTCCGCTGACGGCAGCTACCGCAACTTGGTTATCGAGGGCGACAATTTCGACTCGTTGCGCCTTTTGCGCGCGACCCACGCGGGCAAGATAAGGGTTATTTACATTGACCCTCCATATAACACCGGCAACAAGGACTGGGTTTATAACGACCGGTTTGTGGGAAAGAACGACCGGTGGCGTCATTCCCAGTGGCTAGAATTTCTTTATCAGCGCCTGCGGCTCGCTCGGGACCTGCTTACGCCGGATGGCGTCATCATGGTCTGCCACCCATACGACCCGCTGACCACAACCAACTCAACCAAGGAGTCGGAAATGGCTGTCGCCAATATTAAAGCGCTGTTCCGTAAACGCAAGCAGCAAGACCCGAAGACCGTGCTTCAGATGATCCTCCGCAGCACGCCTGACAAACCAAAACGAGGTTGGCCATACCTGCCGTGGATGGCCGTCATCGACGCGCACTTCAAGCTGTTCGGATTCGAGCCTGGCGATCGCGTCTATCTCGAGATCAACCACCAGACCCGGCAAATCCATATCACGCCGGAGTATGGCGATCTTGAGTTCCGCGAGCAGCCCTACCATCAACCGGACTGTCGGCGGCCTTTCGCACGCTAAAGGGACAAGGGTCGCTTTACGCGGCCCTCACTGCGTCGGTAATGGCCAGCGTCTGGAAAGTCTCTCCACGCGCGGTTACCGAGCGCGGAGACTAGCGCGGTTTTCAACAGCTATCGTCAACAACCGTAACACCAACGGTCAACAGGTCGATGGTGCTGATCTCTTGTAGCCGTATTTCCAGCGCCCAAAATGCAAAAACCCCCGCCTT
>NZ_ML058617.1 GCF_003635165.1 Burkholderia sp. Nafp2/4-1b
TGGGGTTCAACTCCGTGTGCGTCGGGGCTCTACAACCTGTCCCCAACATCACCACTTCCCTTCTTCCCTCGCGCCGCGTTTCCGTTAGCGCGAAAGAGGCGTGATTCTAAGCACCGTTCGCCCATCGCGCAAGGGGTTTTTCGAAAAAATTGAAGGCCCCGCACGCTGTCGCGTGCGGAGCCTTCTTCAATAGAGTAGAGAGTAGAGGCGCTCGAATCGTCAGGCCACACGCACCTGGCGCGCGACTATCTCCATATAGTGCTCGAGCCCGGGCGTCGCCTTGCCCGCTTCCTTCGCCGTATCGTCCCAGCGGCGCAGGCGCAGCGCATCTTCAGCGAACGGACGCTGAAGGAACGCCGCCGTCTCCTCTTCGCTGAAGATGCCGCCCTGCAGCGCGAGGCTGCGCACCGAATCCGGCGACAGGCTCTCGAAGTAGCCGGCGTCCGTGCGGCACAGACAACGCTTCGCGTCGACGTGCAGCCGGATCGGCTCCAGCACCGCATCATCGAATAGCGGTCGCAGGAACGGCAGCACGTAATACTGATGCAGATCGTCGATCCCGCGCGCGCTCGGCGTCTCGCCCTGCCGATTCAGCAGATGCCCGAGGTCGTGCAGGAATGCCGCCGCGACCAGCGCGTCGTCGGCACCCGCTTCCTCTGCGAGCAAGCCGCTCTGCAGCGCATGCTCCAGTTGCGTGACCGGTTCGCCGCTATAGGCAACGTGGCCATGCTCGCGATACAGCCCGTGAATCTCCTCTACCGTCAGAGCCATCCGCTTACTCCCAAGGCAGCGAAAAAGTCTTGAGGTTCGTGAAGCTCTTCATCGCTTCCTGAACGCCTTCTTTATAGCCGAGCCCGGAATCCTTGATCCCGCCGAACGGCGACAGTTCGATCCGGTATCCGGGCACCTCCCAGACATTTACCGTCCCGACCTTCAATTCGTTCACGAATCGCACGACCGCGGCCGTGCTGTCCGTGCAGACGCCCGACGACAACCCGAATGCCGTGCCATTGCTGATCCGGATCGCATCGTCGATGGTGTCGAACGTCATGACGGGCGAGACCGGGCCGAAGGTCTCCTCGCGCACGATCGTCATCGACGGATCGACATTGTCGAGCACGGTCGGCGCATAAAGTGCCCCGCGCCGCACGTTGCCGGTCAACAGGCGCGCACCCTGAGCGACCGCCTCGCCAACCCGTGCCTCGAACAGCCGCGCCGCCGCATCGTCGATCACCGTGCCCATTTCGTTCGCAGGATCGAACGGATCGCCGTACTTCCATGCGCGCGTCTTCTCGACGAGCAGCTCGGTGAACGCCGGCGCGATCGAGCGCTGCACCAGGATCCGCTTGACGGCCGTGCAGCGCTGCCCCGAGTTCCGGTACGAACCCAGCACGGCCAGCGATGCCGCACGCTCCAGATCGGCATCATCGAGCACGATCAGCGGATCGTTGCCGCCCAGCTCCAGCACGATGCGCCGGTAGCCGGCCCGCGCGGCGATCGCCTTGCCGATCGATACACCGCCCGTAAAGGTAATCAGCGACGCGTGCGGATGCGTGACGAGCTCGTCCGCGATTTCGCGCGGATCGCCGGTCAGCACCTGCAGCATCGGCTCGGGCAGGCCGGCCTCGTAGAGCAGGTCCGCCAGATAGAACGCCGACAGCGGCACCTTCTCCGACGGCTTCACGATCACGCGGTTATTGGTCGCGATCGCCGGCGCGATCTTGTGCGCGACCTGGTTCATCGGGTGATTGAACGGCGTGATCGCGACGATCACGCCGTCGAGCGGCTGGCGCTGTGAGAACACGCGCCGCGCCTTGCCGTGGGGTGTGAGGTCGCACGAGAAGCTCTGCGCGTCGTCGCGCAGCGCCTCGACCGACGCGAACTTCAGCACGTCGGCCACGCGGCCGATCTCGTAGCGCGAATCCTGCTTCGACAATCCCGATTCGAGCGTGATCAGGTCGGACGCTTCCTCGGTTCGCTCGCGCAGCAGCGCGGCCGCGCGCTCGAGGATCTGCGAACGCTCGTAACGCGTGAGCGCGGGCCGGTATGCCATCGCGTAGTCGAACGCGGCGCGCACGTCGTCGACGCTCGCCAGCGGTGCCGTCCCGACACGCGTGCCGGTGTACGGATCGCTGACGTCGAAGCTCCGTTCGCGCGCCGCGCGCGTACCGCACCAGCGCAGCGCCTCGGCGCGAAACGCCGGGTGATCCTGCCGGGGATGAGCCATCATGATGCGCTCCGGTTCAGCACGAAATCGAAGACGTCGAAATTGCGCGGTCGCCGCGCAGGGTCGCCCCGCTCGATCCGACGGTTGAACAGCAACGGCACTTCCTGCTCGGACACGCCGCCGTGCGAACGCAGCGGCACGGTCAGCCCGGACAGGTCGTGTTCGCGCTCGCGCGTGCCGAGCGTCATGTCGCGTCGCGCGATCACGACGAGGTCGCCGATCCGATCGGCCGGCAACTCGAAACGCGCGGCGGCTTCCGCGTTGTCGAGCACGAGTTCGACGCCGTCGAGCCCGCCGACGCGCCACATCGCTTCGGTGCGGTCGACATCCGGCGCCAGGTAGATGGTCGCGAACGAGCCGAGCGCACCGTGGTGCACGACGTACGGATCGGTGATCGGCAGGATCACGCGCGCGGCCCGCGCACCGAACCAGCCGTCGAACGCGTCCTGCAGATAGATCACATTCGGGCGGCCCGTGGCCGGATCGTGCTTCGCGTTCATCCCGTGGTCGGCCGTGAGCCCGATCGCCCAGCCGAGCGCGTCGAGCTGCGCGAGATAGCGGTCCATCATCGCGTAGAACGCGTTCGCGCCGGCACTGCCCGGCGCGCACTTGTGCTGCACGTAGTCGGTGGTCGACAGGTACATCAGATCGACCTGGCGCGTCTGCGCGAGCCGCACGCCGGCCGCGAACACGAATTCGGACAGCGCCGAGCTATATACGTCCGGTGACGGCAGGCCGACCCAGTCCAGCACGTCGACGATCCCGTTTTCCGCGAGATTCGCCTGCGCGGCCTTCTCGGCGGAGAAGCAGATGCCGTTCATCCGCCAGCCGAGCAGCCGCCGCAGCTTGTCCTTCGCGGTGACGACGGCCACCCGCGCGCCGGCGTCGGACGCCGCCGCGAGCAGCGTGCCGGCCCGCAGGTAGGCCGGGTCGTTCATCATGACTTCGGCGCCGCGACCGCCGTCGGCGGCCGGATCCCAGAAGTAGTTGCCGCAGATCCCGTGCACCGACGGCGGCACGCCGCAGACGATCGACAGGTTGTTCGGGTTGGTGAAGGTCGGCACGACGCAGTCGGCGCGCCACGCGGTGCCTTCCACGATCATCCGGCCGATGAACGGCGCGACGCCGGCTTCGACGGCCCGCTCGAGATAGTCGTACTCGCAGCCGTCGACGCAAACCACGACGGTCGGTTCGACCGGCAGCCGGTAGCGCCGGCCGTTGACGTCGACGGAACGTCCCGCGAGCGCCGTCGAACCGTTGCCCGCGGCCGGTTGCTCGCCGGGCAGCCGCAACGCGAACGCGGCGTTCACGATGCGGCCCGCTTGCCGCGCGGCACGCGCGCGGCGATCAGCAGCAGCGCCGCGAGCGACGCGCCGAGCATCAGCAGCGACAGCGCCGATGCGGGAAGGTAATAGCCGCGCTCCACCTGGCCGATCACGACGATCGGCACGGTCGCGAAACCCGGCGGATAGACGGTCAGCGTCGCGCCGAGCTCGCCGAGCGACAGCGCGAAGCCGAGCGCGAGGCTCGCGCGCAGCGCCGGCACGAGCTGCGGCAGCAGCACGCGGCGCAGCACCATCGCGGGCGGCGCACCGAGGCTCGCCGCCGCTTCGCGCAGCACGGTCAGTTCCGGACGCAGCGCGGCGGCCGCGCAGCGATAGCAGAACGGCAGAATCAGCGCGAGCTGCACGAACACGACGATCGCCGCGGAACTCGACAGGTCGAACGGCTTCTGGTGATACGCGATCAGCACCGCGAGCCCGAGCACGACGCTCGGCACGCCGTTCGGCACCATCACGAGCGCGTCGACGAGCGCACCGAGGCCACGCCGGTCGCGCCCTTCGAGCGCGAGTGCGAGCCACAGCCCGAGGATCGTGCCGATCGCCGACACGCCGAAGCCGATTTCGAGGCTGGTCAGCAGCGCGTCGTACTCCGGCGACCCGAGCCGCTCGAACCAGCGCAGGCTGTAGCCGGCCGGCAGAATCGTGCCCGACCATTGCGTCGACACGCTCGACAGCGCGACGACGACGACCGGCAGCACGAACAGCCAGAAGCACGCGAACGCGGCCAGCGCGAGCGCCGCACGCGACGCATGCTTGAGCACCGTGTCGCCCCAGCCGATCTGGTGGCGCGGCACGGCTTGCCCGATACGGAATTCAGCGGACATCGTTTCCTCCCGTCGCACGCCGGTTCACCCGGCGATAAACCGCATAGAGCGCCAGCGACAGCGCGAGCATCACGACCGCGCCGGCCGACGCGGTCGGCAGGTCGAGATCGACGGTCGCGCTGCTGTAGATCGCGACCGGCAATGTGACGAGCCGTGCGCTGCCGAGTACGAGCAGGATCCCGAACTCGTTCAGCGTCAGCAGGAAGCACAGCACGGTGCCGGCGGCGATGCCCGGCCACGCGATCGGCAGCACGACGCGGCGCGCGAGCATCCAGCCGGACGCACCGAGACTGCGCGCCGCTTCGACCAGACGCAGGTCCAGCGTCGCGAACGACGCGAGCGTCGGCCGCACGACGAACGGCGTATAGAACACGGTCTGCGCGAGAATCACGCCGCCGATGCCGAACAGAAAGTCGAGCGGCGGATTCTCGAGATGGAACAGGTGCTGCAGCGCAATGCTGATCGAGCCTTGCGAGCCGTACAGGAAGATCAGCGTGAACGCGACGAGGAACGACGGAAACGCGACGTACAGCTCCAGGAAGCGCGTGACGAGCGACGCGCCCGGGAACGGCCTGAAGAACAGCAGCGCAGCCAGCAGCACGCCGAGCACCGACGCGGTGCCGGCACTCGCGAACAGCACGCCGACGGTCGTCAGCAGCACGTTGCGCGTATCGGGGTTGCCGAAGAACGTGCGATACGCGGCGAAGCTCAACCCGTGGTCGCCGGTCACGCTCAGCAGCACGAGCCGCACGAGCGGATAGACGACGAGCGGGCCCAGCACGACGATCGCGAGTGCCGCGAGGTGCAGGTCGCCCATGCGCTTGCGGCGCCGCGCGGCGGCCGCATGCGCGGCGGCCGACGCGAGCACGTGCGGCGGCACGCCGGCTTCAGGGCTCGATAAGGACGACATCGTCTGCCTCGCAATGCAGGGACACGCGCGCACCGCGCTCGGGAGCCGCGCCGCGGCCGCGTTGCATCGTCACGCGCACGGGTTCGTCGGGCGCCGCGTCGATCACGACCGCGATCGACAAATCCGCGCCCTGCCATTCGACGGACGACACCGTGCCGTGCAGCCCGCCCGCGGCAAGCGGCATCACGGTCAGACGCTCGGGGCGCACGCACGCGACCTTGCCGCGCACGTCGTGACGCGGATCGCCAAGCGGGAAGATCACGTGCGGCGGCAACAGGTTGGCCGGGCCGAGATAGCGCGCGACGTAGCCGTCCCGCGGCGCGTCGTACAGCTGCTGCGGCGTGCCGAGCTGCGCGATGTGGCCGTCGCGCATCAGCAGCGCGCGATCGGACAGCACGAGTGCGTCGTCGCGATCGTGCGTCACGCAGACGACGGTCAGGTTCGGCAGCCGCTCGTGCAGCGCCTTCAGTTCGCTGCGCACCGACGCGCGCAGGTTGGCGTCGAGCGCCGAGAGCGGCTCGTCGAGCAGCAGCACGTCGGGCTCGATCACGAGCGCGCGGGCCAGCGCGACGCGCTGCTGCATCCCGCCCGACAGCTGCGCGGGCAGGTGGTGGCCGGCATCGCCGAGCTGCACGAGCTTCAGCGCGTCGGCGACGCGGCGCGTCACTTCCGACGACGCCATGCCGCGCGCACGCAGCCCGAATGCGACGTTCTCGAACACCGACAGGTGCGGGAACAGCGCGTAATTCTGGAACAGCAGACCGAGATTGCGCTTGTGCGGCGGCGCATAGGTCAGGTCGCGTCCGGCCACGGTCAGCGTGCCGGTCAGGCCGTCGGCCTTCACGAACCCGGCGATGAAGCGCAGCAGCGTGGTCTTGCCGCAGCCGCTCTTGCCGAGCACGGTCAGAAATTCACCGGCGCCGATCGACAGCGACAGATCTTCCAGCACCGTGCGTGCGCCGTAGCGCACGCTCAGGTGTTCGATCTGCACGCCGCCCGGCGCGCCGGACCGCAGCGTTGCACGCGGCTCGGCGGCGCCGAATGCGCCGGGATGGGTCAGGGTGGTATCCACCGGGTTCATCCTCTTGCTCACTAATACAGGCGGCGTGCGCCGCTCACTTCGGCTTGACGACGTCGAGCTGCTTGCCCGAACTGCCGATCACGTCCTTCTTCCAGCGCTCGATCCACTCCGGCTTCTTCGCCATCACCTGGTTCCAGTCGACCGGAATCAGCTTCACGCCCGCGATCGCCTTCTTCACCGCTTCGCCGTTCTTGCCGGCCAGCGGCACGTCGGTGCGGCCCGGGATGCCGTACATATCGGGCACCTTCGACTGCACTTCCGTCGACATCAGGTAGTCGATCAGCTTCTTGCCGACGTCCTGGTTCGGGCCGCTCTTGATCAGGCCGATGCCGTACGGCAGCTGGAACGTGGTCGGCTGGTCGCCGGCCTTCGCGGCCAGGAAGATCGGCTTGACGGACAGCGCGCCGTGCTCGGCATCGTCGAGGTCCATCTGCAGGTCGCCGTTCGCGACGCTGATTTCGTTACGCGACAGCAGCACGTTCAGGTAGCCGGTGCCCTTCGTGTGGAATTTCACGCTCTGCGACAGCTTCGCGAGGTAGTCGAACGCCTTGTCCTCGCCCATCAGCGCGGTCGTGAGGATCAGCACGGCCATCCCGTCGCCGGCGGTCGCCGGGTTCGAGTACGCGACCTTGCCGGCATAGTTCGGCGACAGCAGGTCGGCGAACGTCTTCGGCTGGTTCTTCACGACGTCCGGATTGATCGCGAACGAGAAGTAGTTGTTCACGAACGTCGCCCACGTGCCGTCTTCCGCCTTCGCGATCGCCGGCACGTTCTTGTAGTTGATGCTCTGGTACGCCTGCAGCAGGCCCATCTGGCCGGCTTGCTGAATGAACGGCGGCAGCGTGACGATCACGTCCGCCTTCGGCGAATTTTTCTCGATGTTCGCGCGGTTGACGACCTCGCCGCTGCCCGCCGTCACGATGTTGACCTTGACGCCTTCCTTCTTTTCGAACGCCGGCAGCACATCGCGATAGAGGTTCTCGAGACCGTCCGCCGTGTACAGCACGACCGCGTTCGCCGCATGCGCGGGCAGCGCCACGCCTTGCAGCAGACCGGCGGCGCAGGCGGCCAGCGCGAGCTTGCGGAACGCGCCGGCAGCGGCGCGCGAGGAATTCTGCAGTGTCATCTCACTTCTCCGTAGGCGGAACACCAGGCGGCCGGTGCACGATCCGGCTCGCTTCAGTCGAACGGGCCGACAACCGGCCGCGTCGCTGCCGCGCTGCAGGTGGTTTCGCGCGGCAAGCGAAGGATCACAGCGTTCGATGACAACCCCGTGACGAGTGCCACAATTTCCAAAAAATGACACATTTTGCCAATATCATGCAAGTCATTCAGAAATGCCGCCCCGGCGTTTCGTCCGACCTTTGCTGGAGAAAACCATGCCCGCCCCGATCCTCCTCACGCCCGGCCCGCTCACCACGTCCGCCACAACACGCCACGCAATGCAACACGACTGGGGCTCGTGGGACGCCGCGTTCAATCAATTGACGGCGAGCGTCTGCGCGGATCTCGTCACGATCGCGCACGGCGGGGACGAGTACGTGTGCGTGCCGATGCAGGGCAGCGGCACGTTTTCGGTCGAAGCCGCGCTCGGCACGCTGGTGCCACGCGACGGCGTCGTGCTGGTGCCCGACAACGGCGCGTATTGCGCGCGCATCCTGAAGATCCTGGGCCGGCTTGGCATCGACGCGATCGCGCTGCCGTTCGGCGAAGATGCCGCGGTCGATCCGGCGGCGGTCGAAGCCGCGTTCGGGCGCGAGCCGCGCATCACGCACGTCGCGCTGGTGCACCTGGAAACTAGCGCCGGCATCCTGAATCCGCTCGACGCGATCGCGGCCGCGTGCCGGCGGCACGGCAAGCGGCTGATCGTCGACGCGATGAGTTCGTTCGGCGCGCTGCCGATCGCGCTGGCGGACAGCGGAATCGACGCGCTGATCTCGGCGAGCGGCAAATGCCTGGAAGGGGTGCCGGGGATGGGCTTCGCGATCGTGCGGCGCGACGCGCTCGACGCGTGCGAAGGCAACTCGCCGTCGCTCGCGCTCGATCTGCACGATCAGTACGCGTACCTGCGCAAGACGGGCCAGTGGCGCTTCACGCCGCCCACCCACGTGATCGCCGCGCTGCGTGCGGCGCTCGACGCGTACCTGGCCGAAGGCGGCCAGCCCGCGCGGGGCGCGCGCTATGCGGAGAACTGCCGGACGCTCGTCGAATCGATGCGCGCACTCGGCTTCGTGCCGTTCCTCGACGCCGACGTGCAGGCGCCCGTGATCGTCACGTTCCATGCGCCCGACCATCCGGAGTACGATTTCCGCCGCTTCTATGACGCGGTGCGCGATGCGGGCTTCATTCTGTATCCGGGCAAGCTGACGCAGCTGGAAACGTTTCGCGTCGGCTGCATCGGCGCGATCGATGCGGGCGACATCCGGCGAGCGGTCGCGGCGATCGCCCAGGCGCTCGAATCGCTCGGGATTGCGATGCAGCGGGTGTGAGCGTTCACCCGCAACGCCGCGCGCGAATCGTTGCTGGAAACAAAAAGCCCGGCGACCCACAGGCCGCCGGGCGAACGCACCGAGAGTGCGTGGAGCCGATGCTTACAGTTCGATCCGCTTGATGTCGCCGACCACGAAGATGTAAGACAGCGCGCCGATCAGCGCGATCACGCCGATGAACACCAGCGCGCCGACGAACGAGCCGGTCGAGGCGACGATGAAGCCGACGACGAGCGGCGTGATGATCCCCGCGAGGTTCGCCGCGAAGTTGAAGATGCCGCCCGTCACGCCGAGCAGGCCGTCCGGCGCGATGTCGGACACGAGCGTCCAGCCGAGCGCGGCCATCCCTTGCGCGAAGAACGCCACGGACATGATCGCGATCACGGCTTCGTTGCTCTGCACGTAGTTCGCGAGAATGATCGTCGACGCGAGCAGCAGGCCCGCGATGATCGGCAGCTTGCGTGCGAGGTTCGCCGATTTGCCGCGACGCAGCAGCCAGTCGGAGAAGATCCCGCCGAACATCACGCCGACCGACGCGGCGATGAACGGCATCACCGCGAAGAAGCCGATCTTCAGCCAGCCCATGTGGCGCTCGGTCGCGAGATAGGTCGGGAACCAGGTCAGGAAGAACACGAGCGTCGAGTTGCCGGCGAACTGGCCGAGGCAGATGCCTGCGAGCTGGCGCTTCTTCACCAGCTGGCCGACCATCGACCAGCTGAACTGGGCCTGTGCCGGCTTGTCGCCCTTGCCAGCGTCCTTGCGCGCACCGTGCACCAGACCGCCGCCCGCTTCGATGTACGCGAGCTCTTCGGAGTTCGCGGCCGGATGGTTGCGCGGCTCGTGATAGAACTTCCACCAGACAAGGCCGAACACGATGCCGACCGCGCCGACCACCCAGAACAGCGAGCGCCAGCCGAACGCGCCCATCAGCGCGAACAGCACGGGGCTGAAGAACGCGAGGCCGATGTACTCGCCCACCGTATAGGTGCCGGTCGCCATCGCGCGTTCGTTCTGCGGGAACCACGTCGCGACGACGCGGCTGTTGGTCGGGAAGCACGGCGCCTCCGTCACGCCGAGGCCGAGCCGGCACGCGAGCAGCGTCGCGACACCGGGTACGAAGCCTTGCAGCAGCGTGCACAGCGACCACAGCGTCATCGACCAGTAATAGGTGACCTTGCTGCCGAAGCGGTCGAGAAACAGGCCGCCCGGCACCTGCATCGCGACGTACGTCCACGAGAACGCGGAGAACATGATGCCCATCACCGCCGCGTTGATGCCGAGCTCCTTGGTGAGCTGCGGCGCAGCCACCCCCAGCACGGTGCGGTCGAGATAGTTGATCATCGTGCCGATCGCGAGCAGCGCAAGAATCTTGTAGCGCGCCGATGTCCGCCGGACCGTGCCGGCAGCCTGAGCCGGCGCGGCGTTGGTGTGGGTGGTGTGCTGCATGGTTGGTTGTCTCCTGGTCTCTTTTTCCAGCTAATAGGTAGAAAGTCAGCGCGCGACGAGCGACTGAAAGTGCTCGAACATCCGCTCGTCGTCCGGCGTGCGGCCGGTGAAGATCTCGAACGCATCGACGGCCTGGTACACGGCCATCCCGCCGCCCGGCAGCGTCGCGCAGCCGGCCGCACGTGCCGCGCGGACCAGTTCGGTTTCGAGCGGGAAATACACGATGTCGGCGACCCACATTCCGGCATGGAGCAGCTCGGCCGGCAGCGGCAGGCCCGGGTGCTTGACCATGCCGGTCGGCGTTGCGTGGATCAGGCCGGTTGCGGCCTTCACCGCGACCGCGAGATCGTCGCCGGCCGCGACCCGCGCTGCCGGAAAGCGCTGCTGCAGTTCGCCCGCGAGCGTGACGGCACGCGTGCGGTCGACATCGAAAATCGTCAGTTCGGCCGCGCCCATCTGCAGCGCAGCATGCGCGACGGCCGCGCCTGCGCCGCCCGCGCCGAGCTGCACGACGCGCTCGAGCGATGCGTCCGGCAAACCGCGGCGGAACGATTTCGCGAAGCCCGACCAGTCGGTGTTGTGGCCGATCCGCTTGCCGTCCTTGAACAACACGGTGTTCACCGCACCGAGCGCGCGCGCGTCGTCCGACAGTTCATCGAGGTGCTCGATCACGCGCTGCTTGCACGGATGCGTGATGTTCAGGCCGTTGAAGCCCATCCGCTGCGCGGCATCGAGCAGTTCGGGCAGCGCGTCGGCGGTCAGTCCGAGCACATCGAGATCGATGCGGCGATAGACGTAGCCGAAGCCCTGACGGAATCCTTCTTCCTCATGCATCGCGGGCGACAGCGAAGCGCCGATGCCCTGGCCGATCAGGCCGATCAGAAACGACGGGCGGCTCATTGTGCGGCTCGCTGCGCAAACAGGGTCGCCAGGCGCTGCAGCGCGAACACGTAGCCTTCGGTGCCGCAGCCGCAGATCACGGCTTCGGCGATGGCCGCTATATACGAGTGGTGGCGGAATGCCTCGCGGCGGTGCACATTGGAAATGTGCACCTCGATCACGGGCTTCGCGATCGCGGACAGCGCGTCGGCCAGCGCGACCGACGTGTGCGTATAGGCAGCCGGGTTGATCACGATGCCGTGCGTGTCGTGACGCGCGGCATGCAGCCAGTCGATCAGCTGGTGCTCGGCGTTCGACTGGTGGAAGTCGATCTCCAGACCGAGCCCCTCGGCTGCCTTACGGCAACGCTGCTCGACGTCCGCGAGGGTTTCCGCGCCGTAGATATGGGGTTCGCGGGTTCCCAGCAGATTGAGATTCGGGCCGTTCAGCACCAGCACCTTGTGTTTACTCATGACGATTTCTGCTCCAAAAACGGGGGCGCAGCCTTACCGGCTTGCGCCCCGTGACAATCAGGATGTGGCGCTAGTGTGCGCCGGCACTGGCTCGCTGTCTTTCCGGGTTTTCGCTAATTTGTACCATCTAGTTAGTTTGTATAATTCACCTCACTTCCCTAGTAAATTCGGGATATGGTGTCCGCAGGAATTCAACGGGTGGTTCATCCCGACCCGATTCGGCCAACGCCACATCCCGTTCATCAGCAGGATTCGCCCATGCAGCGCTCGATCGCCACGGTGTCACTGTCCGGCACGCTCGCCGAGAAGCTCGCCGCCGTCCAGGCCGCCGGTTTCGACGGTGTCGAAATCTTCGAGAATGACCTCGTGTACTTCGACGGATCGCCCGCCGACGTGCGCCGGATGGCCGCCGATCTCGGCCTCGACATTGTGCTGTTCCAGCCGTTTCGCGACTTCGAGGGCGTAAGCCCGGCGCAGCTCGCGCGCAATCTCGACCGGATCAAGCGCAAGTTCGACGTGATGCATGCGCTCGGCACCGATCGCATCCTCGTCTGCAGCAGTGTGTCGGCCGATACGATCGCCGACGACGCGTTGTTCGTCGATCAGCTCGGCGCACTCGCCGAAGCCGCGCGGCAGGCCGGCGTGGTGGCCGCGTACGAAGCGCTCGCGTGGGGCCGCGTCGTGAAGCGGTACGGCCACGCGTGGCAGCTCGTGAATGCGGTGAACAGCCCGCACCTCGGCCTCGCGCTCGACAGCTTCCATACGCTGTCGCTCGACGACTCGCCGGACGGGATCGCCGATATCCCCGGCGACCGGATCGCGTTCGTGCAGATCGCCGATGCGCCGAAGCTCGCGATGGACGTGCTCGAATGGAGCCGCCACTACCGCTCGTTTCCCGGCCAGGGGGACTTCGACCTCGCGCGCTTCACCGCCCGCGTGATCGAGTCCGGTTATACGGGGCCGCTGTCGCTGGAGATCTTCAACGACGGCTTCCGCGCGGCGCCGACCGCGATCACGTCCGCCGACGGCCACCGCTCGCTGCTCTATCTGGAAGACCTGACACGTGCGCGGCTCGCGCAGGACGGCCATGCGCCCAGGGCCGACCAGCCGCTGTTCGCGCCGCCGGCCCCGCCCGCGCACGTCGGGTTCCAGTTCATCGAATTCGCGGTCGACGCGCAGGCGGCGGCCACCGTCGGCGAATGGCTCGGCCGGATGCAATTCCGGCTCGCGGGACGTCATCGCTCGAAGGACGTGACGCTGTTCCAGCACGGCGCGGCGTCGATCGTGCTGAACGCCGAGCGCGACTCGTTCGCCGATGCGTTCTTCCAGCAGCATGGGTTGTCGCTGTGTGCGTCGGCGTTCCGCGTCGACGACGCGAAAGTGGCGTTCGAACGCGCGGCCGGCTTCGGCTACGCGCCGTTTTCCGGGCGCGTCGGTCCGAACGAGCGCGTGCTGCCGAGCGTGAAGGCGCCGGACGGCAGCCTCGAATACTTCGTCGACGAAGCGCCGAACACGCCGACACTGTATGAATCGGATTTCGTGCTGACCGACGTCGACGGCCCGACCGAGGTCGGCCCGCTGACGGGCATCGACCACGTCTGCCTGGCGCTGCCGGCCGACGCGCTCGATACGTGGATCCTCTTCTTCAAGACCGCCTTCGGCTTCGAGGCCGAGCGCAGCTGGCTCGTGCCCGACCCGTACGGGCTGATGCGCAGCCGCGCGGTGCGCAGCGCGGACGGTTCGGTGCGGATCGCGCTGAACGCGTCGGTCGACCGCCATACGGCCGTCGCCGAATCGCTCGACCGCTATCACGGCACGGGGCTGAACCATGTCGCGTTCCGGACCGACGACATCGTGAAGACGGTCGCCGCGTTCGCGGCCGACGGCGTGCCGTTCCTGCGAATCCCGCCGAACTACTACGACGATCTCGCCGCGCGCTACGCGCTGTCGGACGAACTGATCGACACGCTGAGCGCCCATCATCTGCTGTACGACCGCGACGAAAACGGCGGCGAATTCCTGCACGCGTATACGGAACTGGTCGACAACCGCTTCTCGCTCGAAATCGTCGAGCGGCGCGGCGGCTACGACGGCTACGGCGCGACCAACGCGGCCGTGCGGCTCGCCGCGCAGGCGCAGCGGAGGAAATAACCCAGCGCAGGAATTTCGCTTCGGGGCCGGATCGGTGGAGAAAGTCATGCCAATTCGGCAACGCGCGCTGGTCGGACGCACCATCCCGGGATTTCGCGAGCGGCGCCCCCGTCCGGCAAGGCCCGCAGCTCTGGCCCCGGAGACGGCCGCGCGGCGGGGGTTACATCCCGTAACGCGCGGCGCACTGCAGCATCCTCACCGCTGGCGCGCTTTTAAGAATCGCTTAAGTCTTCGACGGCACCATCCGGAACCAGTAACCCGATGGATATCCCGAAAAAGGAGGACAGCGATGAGCGCCGTAGAAGCACCCGCGGGCCGCCCGGCCGCGCCCCCTGCAAAGAAGACGATGCTGCGCCGTTTGCTCAGCCATCACGAGATCGCGACGCTGCTCGTGCTGCTGCACGCGCCGATCGGTGCGAATGCCAAACCCGAATTGCCCGCGCTGCAGGAAGCCGGCCTCGTCGAGATGATCAAGCTCGACGCCGACAACTCACCGAGCTTCCGCCTGACCGAAGACGGCACGGCCGTCCTGAAAGGCCTCGGCTACCGCTGAGCCGTCCTTCCCCCTCCCGCAACACCCCGCTCATCCCGCCCCGTCGGCCTCGGCCGGCGCGTCGCGTCACCCTCCCCGGTCCTGCAGCATCAGCCGGTATTCGGTCGGCGTCACGCCAACCGTCGCCTTGAACTGGCGCGTGAACGCGCTGTGATCCGTATAACCGCATAGCGCCGCGACGTCAGTCACCTTGTCGTGCGTGACGAGCAGCGCCGTGGCCGCGTCGAGCCGCGTCTTCAGCAGCACCTGGCGCGGCGTCAGGTGAAACACCTTGTGGAAGTAGCGCTCCAGTTGCGCGACCGACATCCCGGCCATCTGCGCGAGCTGCTTCAGGTTCAGCGGCTGCACGTAGTGATCCTGGATGTGCTGGACCACGTCGGCGAGCTTGCTGTAGGCCGGGTGCGAACCCTCGTGCGCCTTCAGGTCGCGCGAGATGCCCGCGAGTCCGACCACCTTGCCGGCCGCGTCGCGCAGCGGCTCCTTGCAGGTCAGGCACCAGCCCGGCTGGCGGCCCGGATACAGATGCAGCTCGAGCTGGTCCATCAGCTGCTGGCCGGCGTTGATCGTCGCCATGTCCTGCTCGAAATAGGTCCGGCCGAAGCGGCGCGGAAACACTTCGTCGGTCGTCTTGCCGAGCAGGTCGCGCTTGTCCTTGTAGCCGCAGCGCATCGCCAGCGTACGGTTGACGAGCGCGTAACGGCCGTTCGCATCCTTCACGAAGAACGCGACGTCGGGCAGTGCGTCGAACACCGGCTCGAGGAGGCGGAAGTGCGCGAGCATCGCGCCGAGATCGGCGTTGTCGGGCTGGTAGCGCAGCGTGTCGGACAGGCTCATGGGCGGTGCTGCAAGGAAAGTCGTCATTCCGGCGTCTGCGAACGGAGTGGCTGATGGCGTCGATTATAGGAGCGCCCTGTGGAACGCGTCGCGGCGGTCGCGGGCAAGCGAACGGGCTGTTCGGCGAACGGCGGCCCGCGCGATGCGCGATCTACCGACGATGATCGGCGCGCAGGCAGCGGCGCATGATGCAATGGTGCGGTTGTGCGCGCAACCACTGCGCCGGCCGCGGGTTCGGGGGCAACGATTTCGCGTCGGCGCGGCGCATGTCGCTGCGCGTCGGTCGGCCAGGTACACGCTGCCTGCGCACGCAGCCCGCGCGAATTCGGCCCGCGCCCCGACCCCGCCATCCTAGAAATGCCGACGTGCCGCGTCTTGGCGCGTTTGCGCATTCTAAATGACGATTTCAGCATATATCAGGGTTATCGACGATATGCCGAAATCGTCGCCGGCCGCGCACCGAACGCGCAAGACGCGGGCTTTTTCGCTACCTAGACTTTGCTCCACGGTCACGAGACGACATCCCGCCATCGCCGCGCACGCCGATTCCGGCACAACCCGAACGGCGCACGGCACGCCCCGCACGGTCTTCACCAAGGCCCGCAACCGATACGTCTCGCCCGGTTTACCGCACCGGCCCGCTGGCCGGCCGCGGCCCAACCATGCCATCAAGGGGAAGTGAAAGTGAAGCTGAAGGTATCGCACGTCGCGCTGGCTGCTGCCTGCGCACTGTCGGGCGCACACGCCATCGCCGCCGACGTCGTCAAGATCGGTTTCGCCGCACCGCTGACGGGGCCGCAGTCGAACTACGGCACGGACATGCAGAAGGGCGTGCAACTCGCGATCGCCGATTTCAACGCGACGCATCCGACGATCGGCGGCAAGCCGGTCACGTTCCAGCTCGATTCGCAGGACGACCAGGCCGACCCGCGCACCGGCACGACCGTCGCGCAGAGGCTGATCGACGACAACGTCAGCGGGGTCATCGGCCACTTCAACTCGGGCACGAGCATTCCGGCGTCCGACCTGTACGATCGCGCCGGGCTGCCGCAGATCTCGATGGCAACGTCGCCGCAATACACGGCGCGCGGCTACAAGACGACCTACCGGCTGCTGACGAGCGACGCGCAGGCCGGCCGCATCGTCGGCACGTATGCGGTGAAGACGCTGCACTTCAAGCGCATCGCGATCATCGACGACCGCACGGCCTACGGCCAGGGCATCGCCGACGAATTCGCGAAAGCCGTGCAGGCCGCGGGCGGCACGATCATCAAGCGCGACTTCACGAACGACAAGGCGCTCGACTTCTCTGCGATCCTGACCAACCTGAAGGGCGTCAATCCCGACGCGATCTTCTACGGCGGCGGCGATGCGCAGTCTTCGCCGATGATCCGCAAGATGCGCCAGCTCGGGATGAAGGCGGCGTTCGTGACCGGCGAGATGTCGCGCTCGCCGACGTTCCTGAAGGTCGGCGGCGACGCGGCCGAAGGCGCGATCGTCTACATGGGCGGGCTGCCGAAGGAAAAGATGCCGGGCTTCGCCGGCTACGCATCGCGCTACAAGGCACGCTTCAATGAAGACGTGATCACCTACTCGCCCTACTCGTACGACGGCACGATCGCGCTGCTCACCGCGATGAAGGACGCGAACTCGACCGATCCGAAGGTCTACACGCCGTATCTCGGCAAGGTGTCGATCAAGGGCGTGTCGGCGCCGAGCATCGCGTACGACACGAAGGGAGACCTGAAGGATGCGCCGGTGACGATCTACAAGGTCGAGCACGGCGCGTTCAAGCCGGTCGACACGATCGCCGGCAACTGATCGGGCAGCGACACGCTGTCCCGCGCGGCGCGGCAAGCGGTACACCCGCCTGCCGCGCCGCGCGCATTTCGCGCTCGACGAAGTCCGAAGCGTTCCTCGGTGCGCCCGCCGCGTGCGTGCATTTTGCGCTCCTGTAGAATCCCCCCACCCGCTTTGACGCTTCGTCTCCGTTGCGCCCCATCCTGGTGCGACGGTGCATGTGACGTGTTCCATCCGATACGCGACACACGCTCGACGACGCAAGCCGCGCCTTGCCAGTCCATGCCGATAGCGGGCCCTGGAGACGCAGCACCGACAACTACATTCGAAAACCGATCGTCCTGACCATGCAAGCTTCCGAATTGAGCGGCGTGCCTCGCGCCGCCGAACGCGCGCTCACGCGCAGCGACTACAAAACCCTTGGCCTTGCCGCACTCGGCGGCGCGCTCGAGTTCTACGACTTCATCATCTTCGTGTTCTTCGCGCCCGCGATCGGACAGCTGTTCTTTCCGCATGACATCCCCGACTGGCTGCGCCAGTTGCAGACGTTCGGCATCTTCGCGGCCGGCTATCTCGCGCGCCCGCTCGGCGGCGTGATCATGGCGCACTTCGGCGACCTGTTCGGCCGCAAGCGGATGTTCACGCTGAGCGTGCTGATGATGTCGGTGCCGACGCTGCTGATGGGCCTGTTGCCGACCTATGACTCGATCGGCATCCTCGCGCCGGTGTTGCTGCTGCTGTTCCGCGTGCTGCAGGGCGCGGCGGTCGGCGGCGAAGTGCCGGGCGCATGGGTGTTCGTGTCCGAGCATGTGCCGTCGCGCCACATCGGCTATGCGTGCGGCACGCTGACCGCGGGCCTGACGGCCGGTATCCTGCTCGGCTCGCTGGTCGCGGCCGGCATCAACAGCCGTTACTCGGGCGCCGAAGTCACCGCGTTCGCGTGGCGCATCCCGTTCCTGCTCGGCGGCGTGTTCGGGCTGTTCTCCGTGTACCTGCGCCGCTGGCTGCACGAGACGCCGGTATTCGCCGAAATGAAGGCGAAGAAGGCGCTCGCGGCCGAGATTCCGCTGAAGGCCGTGCTGCGCGACCACGGCCGTGCGGTGATCGTGTCGATGCTGCTCACGTGGATGCTGTCGGCGGCGATCGTCGTCGTGATCCTGATGACGCCCGCACTGCTGCAGAAGCAGTTCCACCTGACGCCCGCGACCACGCTGTTCGCGAACAGCGTCGCGACGCTGTGCCTGACGGCCGGCTGCATCACCGCCGGCTCGCTGGCGGGCTGGATCGGCGCGAAGCGCGTGCTCGGCATCGGCGGCCTCGGGCTGGCCGCGTGCTACTACCTGCTGTTCGTGCAGGTCGCGGCCGACGCGTCGACGCTGCCGCTGTACTACGGGATCGCCGGCTTCATGGTCGGCACGATCGGCGCGGTGCCGTTCGTGATGGTCCGCAGCTTCCCGGCCGTCGTGCGCTTCTCCGGCATCTCGTTCTCGTACAACGTCGCGTATGCAATCTTCGGCGGCCTCACGCCGGTGATCGTGTCGCTGATGATGAAGTCGAATCCGCTCGCGCCGGTCATGTACGTCGCGGCGATCTGCGTGCTCGGCGCGATCGCCGTGCAGTTCTCGAAGGATGCGAAGGACGCGAACGACCTGAAGGACGCACGCTGAACGTCGGCGCGCTCGCGCCGGCTGGATGAAGCAAGACAAAGGGCCGAATCCCGCTACGTGCGGAATTCGGCCCTTTTGCTTTGCTGCATGCGCGCGGCGCCGTGCGGATGTCGCGTTTCGTTCGGCTCAGGCTTCGTTCAGCTCACGCGTCGTTCGACTCAACCGTTCGACTCAGCGCAGCACGCCGTACGACGAACTCGGCCGGCGCAGCGCATCGATGCTCGCACCGCCCGCGCCCGTCACGAACAGCAGCAGGAAACCGCCGGCGATCGCGATGTTCTTCCAGAAGTGGATCACCATGTCGTGCTGGACCGCGGCGTCGGTCGCGTCCCAGAAGTTGTGGCCGACCATCGCGGTCGCGACCGTATAGACGGCCATCAGCAATGCGAGCGGCTTCACCTTGTAGCCGACGATCAGCAGAAGCGCGCCGAGCGCTTCGATCGTGACGACGATCGGCCCCGTCACCTGCGGATACGGGACGTTCATCCCGTGCAGATAGCCGATGAAATCGCTGTAGCCGAGCAGCTTCATCACGCCGCCCCACAGAAACAACGCCGCCAGCGCCAGGCGCGCGAAAAAAATGACGCCGGAATCGACGGAACGCGTCATGCCTCTCTCCTCGTATGCAAATCGGCCGTCCGCATGGGGCGCGCCCGTGCGGTTGGGGGCCGCGCAACCCTGCGGCGCCCGCGGCAAATGGGCCAGCATAGAGGGTCTTTCCGCGGTGTCCAAGAAAAAGGTTGTAGCAAATCTTTACACTGCGGCGGCAGCACCGGCATGACGGCACCGCGAAAAACGGCGTTCTGGCGAGGCGAAAAAATAACGGGAACCGGCCCTATCTCGCGTCGCTCAACAGCACGCCTTTCTTGAAGATGAAGCACCCGTAGCCGCGCAATTCGCCGGTGACGATCACCGCATATGCCTGCTGCGCGCGCTCGTAGAACGCGAAACGGTCGATGCCCGTGAGCGGCACCGCGCGCCCTTCCGCGCGGTCGATCTCCGCCTGCACCTCGTGCTGCACGGGCGGCACCGCGGCCGGATCGCCGACGACCTCCATCCGCCACGCGGGCGTATCGACGAACGTGTCGAGCGGCAGCACGGACAGTACCGCGCGCGCGACGCGCGCCGAGTCGGCGCCGTCGATGCGCAGCGCGCGGCCGACGACCGTGTGCTCCGCGACGGATTCCGCCGGGAAATTCGCATCGCAGATCGCCACTTCATCTCCGTGGCCCATCGCGCGCAGCGCGTGCAGGATGTCGGCGTGCAGCAGCGGATCGAGGTTCTTCAGCATATGAGCAAGTCTCCGGGATCAGGAACGAACCGCATAACGTTACCCGATCCCGGTGCCGCCGGGTATGCGCGGCTCGCGTCACGACGCCGCGGCCGGCATTTCGTCGATGAAGCCCGTGACCGACTTCAGGCGGCCCGACGCGTCGACGGTGCCGAAATCCGAACCCTTCACGATCGCCGCGCCGTCGGGCGACACGAGCGCCCACGAGAAGCGCAGGTGCTGGCCGAAGCCGTCTACGTCGGTGGTGCGGCGAAAGCGATACGCGGGGAAGCGTTCCCGCACCGCGGCGATCATCGTGTCGATGCCCGCGTGGCCGTCGCCCGCCATCAGCGGGTCGCGATAGGCCGCGTCGCTCGCGTAGGTTGCTTCGATCAGCGCGCGCCGGCGTCCGACATCGGGTTCGTTCCATGCATCGAAATAGCGGTCGATCAGGTCGGCGTGGGCGGACTGGGCGGACTGGGCGGTGTGTGCGGTGTTCATGCGAGGCTCCTGATGGGGATGAGGGGAGGACAGCGTCGCGAAGGCTTCGTGTTCGCGTGACACCATCGTCGCCGGCCTCGCGCCGGCGGTCGATTACGCAAGAGGTAAGCAAATCGCGCCGCCGGCACGCGCGCTAGAATCGACCCGCCCGATCCTCCGGACGCCACCCGTCATGCAGCAAGCCCTCCTGATCGTCGATATCCAGCCGACTTTCGCGCCGCCCGAGTGGCTGGTCGCCCGCGTGCGGGCGCTCGTCGGGCGCCTGCCGACCGTCGCGACGGTCGAGCGTCACGACGAATCGCGCGTGCCGTTCGAGCGCCAGCTCGGCTGGCGCCCGTCCCGCGACGACGACAGCCTGATCGCCGCCGATCGCATCTTCGTCAAGCACGGCTACGGGCCGCCCGTGGAGGTCGTCGAGCACCTGCGTGTGCTGGCGCCGGAACGCGTGCTCGTCTGCGGCATCCAGACCGACACATGCGTGCTCGCGGCCGGCTTCGCGCTGTTCGACGCGGGGCTGCATCCCACGCTGCTCGCGGATCTCACGATCGGCTCGTCGCTCGATCGCAGCGGCGAACTCGGCGTGCGGCTGTGGAAGCATCATTTTGGCCGCGTCGAGTACGCGCATGCGTTGTTCGGTCTGCCGAACGGGGATGCGTAGCGGTAGCCCGCTGCGCCCACCAGCCGCTCGCCGCCGTCCGCCGCTGGGCGCCGACCGTCCACTGCCCACTGCCCACTGCCTACCGCCTACCGCGTCCCGCTCGCCGCTCGCCGCTCGCCGCTCGCCGCTCGCCGCTCGCCGCTCGCCGCTCGCCGCTCGCCGTTCGCCATCCGCAGCTCGCAGCCCGCTGTCCGCTGTCCGCTACCCGCTGCCCACCGCCAGCCGCTTCAACGAAAACGGGCGCCCGAAGGCGCCCGCATCGTCTGCCGTCGCAACCTGCGTATCAGGTCACCGGCGCCGGGTTGAACAGCGTCAGCGCATTCGCGAGCTTCCATTGCTCGGCCCACGTGCGGCGCTTGCCGCTCGCGACGTCGAGCATCAGCCGGAACAGCTCCCAGCCGACGTCCTCGATCGACGCCGCGCCGGTCGCGATCTGCCCCGCGTCGAGATCCATCAGGTCGTGCCAGCGGCGCGCGAGATCGCTGCGCGTCGCGACCTTGATCACCGGCACCTGCGCGAGGCCGTACGGCGTGCCGCGGCCTGTCGTGAAAATGTGCAGGTTCATCCCCGCGGCGAGCTGCAGCGTGCCGCAGATGAAGTCGCTCGCGGGCGTCGCCGCGTACAGCAGCCCCTTCTGCCGCGCGCGGTCGCCGGGACGCACGACGCCGGCGATCGGCGCGCTGCCCGACTTCACGATCGAGCCCATCGCCTTCTCGACGATGTTCGACAGGCCGCCCTTCTTGTTGCCGGGCGTCGTGTTCGCGCTGCGGTCGACGCGGCCGCGCTGCAGGTAGCGGTCGTACCAGTCCATCTCGCGGATGATCTCGCGGGCGACGTCCTCGTTCGCCGCGCGCGACGTGAGCTGCGCGACGCCGTCGCGCACTTCGGTCACTTCCGAGAACATGATCGTCGCGCCCGCGCGCACCAGCAGGTCGGCCGCGAAGCCGACCGCCGGGTTCGCGGTCAAGCCTGAAAACGCGTCGCTGCCGCCGCACTGCACGCCGACGACGAGATCCGACGCCGGGCAGGTCTCGCGACGGCGGCGGTTCAGCCGTTCGAGATGCGATTCGGCCATCTTCATGATCGAGTCGATCATCGAGTTGAAGCCGACGTGCGCGGCATCCTGCAGGCACACGACGCCGCCGTTGTCCGTCGCGCCGTCGGCCGTGACCGGAATCGATCCGGGCGGCAGCAGGCGCTCGGGCTGCAGCTTTTCGCAGCCGAGGCTCACCGTCATCACTTCGCCGCCGAAGTTCGGGTTCAGGCTGATGTTGCGCAGCGTGCGAATCGGGATGTCCGCATCGGGCGCGTCGATCGCGACGCCGCAGCCGTACGTGTGCTCGAGCCCGACGACGTCGTCGACGTTCGGGTAACGCGGCAGCAGTTCTTCCTTGATCCGCTTCACCGCATGCTCGACGACGCCCGACACGCACTGCACGGTGGTCGTGATCGCGAGGATGTTGCGCGTGCCGACCGAGCCGTCCGCATTGCGGAAGCCCTCGAACGTATAGCCTTCGAGCGGCGCCAGCGCGGGCGCGGCCCGCGTGGCGAGCGGCAGGTCGTCGAGGCCGGGCGGCGCGGGCATGCGCATCGTGCGCTCGTTGACCCAGCTGCCACGGCGCAGCTCGGTGAGCGCATAGCCGATCACGACGTTGTAGCGGACGATCGGGTCGCCGGCCGCGAGGTCGACCAACGCGACCTTGTGACCTTGCGGGACGCCTTCGCGCAACGTCAGGCCGTCGGCGAAGGTCGCACCCTCGGGCAGGCCGCCGTCGTTGACGACGATCGCGACGTTGTCGTCGGGATGCACGCGGATATAGAGAGGGGAAGCAGTCATCGGAATTCCTGGAGGCTACCGGCCAAATCGTTAGTCATCATACGACACTCAACACCAACCCGTGATGCTGAGTAAACCCTTATCCGGAAAGACTCTACCCTTGTCCCGCCAGCAAACCGCTTGCGCCGCTCATTCTTGCGTTGTACGATGACATACAACGACATCGCCAATATGGCTCGGATGCCGTACCCGACGAACCCAGCACTCGCGCTAGACGGACGACTCAACCATGACTTCACCGCAAGAACTCAAACAGATCATCTCCCACGGCCTGCTGTCGTTTCCGCTGACGGACTTCGACGCTGCCGGCAACTTCCGTCCGGCCACCTATGCGGAGCGCCTCGAATGGCTTGCGCCGTATGGCGCGACCGCACTGTTCGCCGCCGGCGGCACCGGTGAGTTCTTCTCGCTCACGCAGCGCGAGTATTCGGACGTGATCCGCGTCGCGACGGAAACCTGCAAGGGCAAGGTGCCGATCCTGGCCGGCGCCGGCGGCGCGACGCGCGTCGCGATCGAATATGCCCAGGAAGCCGAGCGCCTCGGCGCGAGCGGTGTGCTGCTGATGCCGCACTACCTGACCGAAGCCAGCCAGGAAGGGATCGCCGAGCACGTCGAGCAGGTGTGCCGCGCGCTGAAGATCGGCGTCGTGGTGTACAACCGCGCGAATTCGAAGCTGAACGCCGACATGCTCGAGCGCCTCGCCGATCGTTGCCCGAACCTGATCGGCTTCAAGGACGGTGTCGGCGAAATCGAGAGCATGGTCACGATCCGCCGCCGCCTCGGCGACCGCTTCGCGTACCTCGGCGGCCTGCCGACGGCCGAAGTCTACGCAGCCGCATACAAGGCGCTCGGCGTGCCGGTGTACTCGTCGGCCGTGTTCAACTTCATCCCGAAGACGGCGATGGCATTCTACGAAGCGATCGCGAAGGACGACCACGCCACGGTCGGCCGCCTGATCGACGAGTTCTTCCTGCCGTACCTGCAGATCCGCAACCGCCGCGCCGGCTACGCGGTCAGCATCGTGAAGGCGGGCGCGAAGCTCGTCGGCCACGACGCGGGCCCGGTGCGCGCACCGCTGATCGACCTCACCGACGCCGAATTGGCCGAGCTCGACGTGCTGATCAAGAAGATGGGCCCGCAGTAAGCCGGCTTCGCCGGCGGCGCGCGCGGCCTGCAGCGGCGCCGCGGCCGCGCCCTGCTTCGTATCCGTATCACGCGATGGCCGCGCGGCTCGACGAGCCGGCGCGGCCATTCCATTACATCTGCGCGAGCGCGCCGATGATCCGCTGGCGCACGCCCGTGAGCGTGCGCTGCGTCTCGTCGATCCCCTTGCGCGCCGCGAGCGGCCGGCCGCGCGCCGGCGACTCGGCGCCCACGATCTGCTCCAGCACGTCGCGATCGACGACCGCATCGAAGAAGCGCCCGACCGTGAATATCGCGTACTGCTTCGCGGTCGCGAGATGCGTGTTGGCCTGCGCGAGCGCTTCGGCGCGCTGCGCACCGTTCGGCCCGTCGATGCCGCGGCGATGCTTCAGCGCGAACACCACCGCCTCCATGTCGTACTTGAAGCGCTCGACGGCCCTGCCGAAAATCAACGAATGCGGATCGGAGCCCGCGACGGGCCGCCCCTGATTGATCGTCACGTCGAATTCGCTGCCGCCCAGCTCGCGCTGCAGCGCAAACAGCGCGTCGGCCAGCACGCGCCCTTCGCTGTATTCGCCGATCTGGGTACGGACCGATTTCGCGACGTCGCCGATCGTTTTCCACAACCCTGCCGCGAACAGGTGGTCGCCACGCTTGCTGATATTCATCGGATGGTTCCTTGTTGGTCTTGTGATCTCTCAGGCTCGCCTGCGGGCCGCACGGCCCGAGGCTTCGCTACTGTAGGAGAAATTCGGCGCGCCGGGAAGGCAACGGCGACGATGCGCGCCGCAAGCATCGGCGCGGGTCGGAGCGGGGCGGCGTGCGCTGGTTGCGCGCGCAAGTGCGCGGCGACTCGCGGGCTCGACGGCACTGAACCCGGCATGGGGACCCCGTTCCGCGCGCTCGATGCGAGGCGACTGCCCCCGGGGACGGTAAAAGCACCTACGCGTGCACGTACCGCGCGGCCGATGCTGCTGACATAGAATAAAAAATACTTCCGTCAGAACGAGTTGGCGGAAAAAGGAGGCTGGCATGAGACGCCTTTATTTCCTCGTACCCGATACCCAGATGGCGAAAGCTATCGTCGACGACTTGCTGCGCGCGCGCATCATCTGGCGCCATATCCACGTCCTCGCCAATCACAGCGTCACACTTGATCAGTTGCCCGAAGCGTCACTGCTGCAAAGCAGCGATGTCGTGCACGCGCTCGAGCGCGGCGTGGCACTCGGCGGCGCAACGGGCGCGCTTATCGGCCTCGTCGCGCTGGTGTTTCCCCCTGCGGAACTCGTGATCGCGGGCGGCGCCGTCGTCGCATTGACGGTGGCGGGAGCGGGCTTCGGGGCGTGGACGGCCGCGATGATCGGCATCGCCGAGCCGAACGCGCGACTCCAGCGATTTCGAGAAGCGATCCAGGAAGGCCAGATTCTGATCATGGCCGACGTGCCGGCATTACGAGAGCAGGAAATCGAGCAGATGATCGCCGAACATTTTCCGAAGGCGGATCTGGAAGGCGCCGATCCTACGACACCGGCCTTCCCCTGACACTCTAAAACCGGCATGCACGGCACCTGAGGCTGTCTCTACATCGAGCGTGCTGCGTCGGGCCAGTGCGAAATCGGCACCAGTCCACGCAGGAGAGGAGGTCGTATGGAACTGCACATTCAATCACACCATTGGCAGCGGCGCACGCCCGACTGGCTCGCTGCTGCGGTGGCCGGTCTCGCGGGTGGCGCCCTGGTGATCGTGCTCGAATTCTTCTGGTCGACCATGGTGATCGACGAAAGCCCGTGGCAGCCGACCCACAAGATCGCGGCAATGGTGATGGGCCGCAGTGCACTCGAACACATGTCGGTTTTCAGCTTTGGCATCGTGGGAACGGCGCTGGTACTGCACTACGTGTTCGGCGCCATCATGGGGATGATTCTCGCCGCGATCATGGCCCCGTTCCGCTTCGATTCGAGCGTGGGCATGGAGGCCGTCATCGGGCTGGCTTTCGGGATCGTCGCGTATGTGTGGAACTTCCATGTGATGACTGCCGTGTTCCCATGGTTCATCTCGGAGCGCGGTTCCGGACCGTTGTTGGCAAACCTGCTGTTCGGTGTGGTCACTGCCGTCGTCTACGGCATGCTTGAACGACGCAAGCAGAGCGAGATGCACTGACACGGCTTGTTCCCGCCGCGCGAGACGGCCGCCTCGTCAATCATGCTGGAGGCGGCTGTTTTGCATTTTCATCGCGGCAAGCGACGCGTCCGTTCGGCCGATGCGCATGGGGGGCGTGCTTCCCCTCACTGCCTTGCACGATGCAGATGAGAGAACTACCTTTGCTTAAGAGCCGCTCGCGACGCTCGGCCAATCGGTCCCGGCAGAGAGTGCCGGCAAAAAAACAAGACGAAGTACGGCACGGCGGCACAACGACGCCAGGAGCGCTTGTCGGCGGCCCCGGCGAGTGACATGCGGCGAGGCGGCTTATGACGCTTGCGATTGCCCTGATCCTGATCGTCATCTTGGCGGTGGGGTTCCACTTTGCCAGCCCCTGGGGGATCACGCCGATCGCGTCGAACTGGGTGCGCATGGACGACATGCTGACGATCACGATCGTCATTACCGGCGCTTTCTTCATCGCGATCAACCTGTTCGTCGTGCTCGCACTGGTGCGCTACCGCCACCGCGGCGGGCATCGCGCGGCCTACGAGCCCCACAACAGACGGCTGGAATGGTGGCTGATCGGCCTGACCGCCGTCGGCGTGGCGGCGTTGCTGGCACCTGGCCTCTTCGTCTATGCGGACTACATCCAGCCGCCGCGCGACGTGCTGCGGATGGAAGTGGTCGGCCAGCAATGGCAATGGCGCTTCCGCTTCGCCGGCCCCGGCGGCAAGCTGGGCACGACGGACGTGCGCTATATCAGCACCGACAACCCCTTCGGCCTGAACCCCGCCGACCCCAACGGCCGTGACAATTACCTGATCGAGACGCCCGAGGTACACCTGCCGCTCAACCGGCCGATCCAGGTCCTGGCCCGCTCGCGCGACGTGCTGCACGACTTCTATGTACCGCCGTTCCGTGCACGCATGAACATGGTGCCCGGCATGGTGACGACCTTCTGGTTCACGCCGACCAAGGCGGGGCGTTACGACATCCTGTGCGCGCAGCTTTGCGGTATCGGGCACGCCAGCATGCGCGGCGTGGTGGTGGTGGAAGACGAAGCATCGTTCTCGCGCTGGCTGGCGCAGCAAAGCACGTTCGCGCAGCAGCAGCAGGCCAGGGTGCAGGCCGCGGCGGGCACGGCAGGCGGCAGCGCGCAGGCGCTGGCTGACCAGGGCAAGGCGCTCGCGGCGGCCAAGGGTTGTCTCGCCTGCCATACCGTGGACGGCACTCCACGCGTCGGCCCGACCTGGAAGGGCCTGTACGGCAAGACCGAAACGATGGCCGACGGCAGCACCGCGAAAGTGGACGAAGCCTATCTGCGCGCGTTCATCCGCAACCCGACGGCCCGCGTCGTGAAGGGCTACGCACCGATCATGCCGCATTTCGACCTGAGCGAGCAGGAGCTGACCGCGCTGGTGACCTACATCGAATCGCAACGCGGCCCGGCCGCCAGCAGCGCGGCCAACTCGCAGCCCTAGCGGAGCAGACGCCATGACCTACACGCACCCCGATCACGCCCCGCACAGCTTCTGGACTCGCTATGTCTGGAGCCAGGACCACAAGGTCATCGCCGTGCAGTATTCGCTGACGGCCATCGCCATCGGCCTGGTCGGCCTCGTATTGTCGGACCTGATGCGGTTGCAGCTCGGCTTTCCCGGCAAGTTCAGTTTCATCGACGCCAACCATTACTACCAGTTCGTCACCATGCACGGGATGATCATGGTGATCTACCTGCTGACGGCGCTGTTTCTCGGCGGCTTCGGCAACTACCTGATCCCGCTGATGCTGGGCGCGCGCGACATGGTGTTCCCGTTTCTCAACATGCTGAGCTTCTGGGTCTACCTGCTGGCCGTGCTGGTGCTGGTGGCGAGCTTCTTCGTGCCGGGCGGGCCGACTGGCGCCGGCTGGACGCTGTATCCGCCGCAGGCCATCCTGCCGGGCACGCCGGGCGTGGAATGGGGCATCGTGCTGATGCTGGTGTCGCTGGCGATCTTCATCGTCGCGGCCACGATGGGCGGCCTGAATTACGTCACCACCACGCTGCAGGCGCGCACGCGCGGCATGACGCTCATGCGCATGCCGCTCACGGTGTGGGGCATCTTCGTCGCGACCATCCTGGCGCTGCTGGCGTTTCCGGCGCTGTTCGTGTCGGCGGTGATGATGCTGCTCGACAGGACGCTCGGCACCAGCTTCTTCATGCCGGCCGTGGTGTCGATGGGGCAGACGCTCAAGCATGCCGGCGGCAGCCCGCTGCTGTTCCAGCACTTGTTCTGGTTCTTCGGGCATCCGGAGGTCTACATCGTCGCGCTGCCGGCCTTCGGCATCGTGTCGGATCTCATCAGCACGCATGCGCGCAAGAACATCTTCGGCTACAGGATGATGGTGTGGGCCATCGTCATCATCGGCGCACTGAGCTTCGTGGTCTGGGCGCACCACATGTTCATCTCCGGCATGAATCCGTACTTCGGCTTCTTCTTCGCCACCACCACGCTCGTCATCGCCGTCCCGACCGCCGTCAAGGTCTACAACTGGGTGCTGACGCTGTGGCGCGGCGACATCCACCTGACCGTGCCGATGCTGTTCGCGATCGGCTTCATCAGCACCTTCGTGCTGGGCGGGCTGACCGGCCTCTACCTCGGCAACGTGAGCGTGGACATTCCGCTGTCGAATACGTACTTCGTGGTGGCGCACTTCCATATGGTGATGGCCGTGTCGCCGATCCTGGTGGTGTTCGGCGGCATCTACCACTGGTATCCGAAGGTAACGGGCCGCATGCTCGACGACAGGCTCGGGCGCGCGCACTTCTGGGCCACCTTCCTCGGCACCTATGCGATCTACTTCCCGATGCACTATCTCGGCCTCATGGGCATGCCGCGGCGGTATTACGCGTATGAGGGCTACAGCTTCATTCCCCATTCGGCGCAAACGCTCAACGCGTTCATCACCGTCGTTGCGCTGATCGTCGCGGTCGCGCAGTTGCTGTTCCTCTACAACCTGGCGTGGAGCCTCGTGCGCGGCAAGCGTGCCGACGGCAACCCGTGGCGGGCCACCACGCTGGAATGGCAGACGCCGCAAACGCCGCCCGCGCACGGCAACTGGGGCGCCGAGCTGCCCGTCGTCTATCGCTGGGCATACGAATACAGCCCGCCGGGGCGCGAGGAAGACTTCGTCCCGCAAAACCAGCCGCCCGAGACAGTGCCTGAACCGGCCCGCCCGACGCTGCAACCCGGCGAGGTGCGCGAATGACCACGCTGCCACGCCCCTTCGTTCCCGACCCGCGCCCGGTCGTGCCGAGTGCGAGCCGCACCGGCCTGTTCGTCTTCATGGCGGTGGCGACGGCGTTGTTTTCATTGCTGCTGCTCGCCTACGGCATGCGCATGCGCGAGCCCGACTGGCAGCCGATCCCGCATCCGGCGCTGTTGTGGTGGAACACCGGCGCGCTGGTGCTGGCGAGCATCGCCATGCAGCGTGCGCGGCAGATGACCCTGCACCGCGCGGCGTGGCTGGCGGCCGGCGGCGTGCTGGCGGCCGTGTTCGTGATCGGGCAACTGATCGCATGGCGCATGCTGGCGGCGGCCGGGCAGACCGTCGCCGTCAATCCTTCCAACAGCTTTCTCTACCTGCTCACCGGCCTGCACGGCATGCACGTGCTGGGCGGGCTCGCGGCGTGGGCGTCGACGATCGCGCATCTGCGGCGCGCTGACCCGTTCCGGGCCCAGCGGGCCATCACGCTGTGCGCGATGTACTGGCATTTCCTGCTGGCTGTCTGGCTCGTGCTGCTGGCGGCGATGTCGTGGCTCACCCCCGGGATCGTCGCCGCCATCTGCGGGCCGTTGTATGGAGCCGCGCCATGACCTCGCCCACGCTCCCCCCCGAGTCCGCCGCGCCCGCAGCCACCGATGCCGGGCCCGACGGCTGGCACGGCATCGTCACCGACTGGTCGGCCGACCGCGCCGCCTTCAAGGTGCCGTGGGGCAAGGCGATGATGTGGATCTTCCTGCTGTCGGACACCTTCGTCTTCAGCAGCTTCCTGATCGGCTACATGACGGTGCGCATGTCGACCACCGTGCCGTGGCCCGATCCTTCCCGGGTGTTCGGGCTCACCGTGGGCGGCGTGGAAGTGCCGCTGCTGCTGATCGCGATCATGACGTTCACGCTGATCACCAGCAGCGGCACCATGGCGATGGCCGTCAATTTCGGCTACCGGCGTGACGCAAGGCGCGCCGCCGCCCTGTTGCTGGCGACCGCGCTGCTGGGCGCGACCTTCGTGTCGATGCAGGCCTTCGAATGGACCAAGCTGATCGCCCATGAAGGCATCCGCCCGTGGGGCAACCCGCTCGGCGCCGCGCAGTTTGGCGCGTGCTTCTTCATGATTACCGGCTTCCACGGCTTTCACGTGACCTGCGGCGTGATCTACCTGCTGCTGATCGCGCGCAAGATCCTCCGGCCGGGGTTCGTCGAGCACGGCAACTTCCAGATCGTCGAGATTGCCGGCTTGTACTGGCACTTCGTCGACCTGGTGTGGGTGTTCATCTTTGCGCTGTTCTATTTGTGGTGAGGCAGATCATGGACCACACCGACTCCGCCCCTCGACCCGACGCCGCGCACGGCCAGCAGCATCCGATCGGTCTCTATCTGAAGATCTGGGGCCTGCTGTTCGTGTTGAGCACGATGTCGTACCTGGTCGATTACTTCCATGTGCACGGCCTGCTGCGCTGGACGCTGATCGTCGTGTTCATGATCGCCAAGGCCGGGCTGATCGTGTCGATTTTCATGCACATGATGTGGGAGCGGCTGGCGCTGGTGTACGCGATCCTGATACCGCCTCTGTGCCTGCTGGTGCTCATGGTGCTGATGGCCGCCGAAGCGCATCACACTTTCGGCATGCGCACGCTCTTCTTCCACTGATCCCCTGTGCCGCCCGCTTCATCCGGCGACGCATGCGTCGCATCACGACGGGCCGGATGACGTCGGGCAATCCATTCACGCAAACATGAAGGAGAACGCCATGAAGTTTTCACGCCGACGTTTCATTACGGCCACCACCGCTCTGGTATCCGCGCTGTCCTTGGGACGCCGCGCGGCGTCGGCAGAGACCGGGGTCGTGCAGGAATCCGATGCAAACGCCCAGGCCCTCGGTTACAAGACGGATGCAAGCCGGGTCGACCATGCGAAGTTCCCGCAATTTCAGGCGGGCCAGGCCTGTGCGAACTGCCAGTTCTTCCAGGGCAAGCCCGGCGCCGCAATGGCACCGTGCGCCATTTTCAGCGGCAAGCAGGTCAATGCAAAAGGCTGGTGCAGCGCCTACGCGAAAAAGGCGTAGCGGGGACGGCGTGACGGCGACTCCTTCAGCCGCCGAAACGATACGTTCCGCCGTCCCGCCCCGTCATTACTCCGCCTTCCCGTCCCGCAGCCGCGGAATCGCGAGCGGATTGCCTTCCTGCAGCCCTTCGGGCAGCAGATCGTCCGGGAAGTCCTGATAGCACACCGGCCGCAGGAAACGCTCGATCGCGGTCGCACCGACCGACGTGACGGCCGGGTTCGACGTCGCGGGGAACGGGCCGCCGTGCACCATCGCATCGCACACCTCGACGCCGGTCGGGTAACCGTTGACCAGCAGGCGCCCGGCCTTGCGTTCCAGGATCGGCAGCAGCCGGCGCGCGAGCGGCTTGTCGTCGGCGTCGATTTGCAGCGTGGCCGTCAACTGGCCCTCGAGCGCGTCGAGCACGCGTGCGACTTCGTCGAGATCGCGGCAGCGCACGATCAGCGACGCCGGTCCGAACACCTCATGGCTGAACGCCGGCTCGGACAGGAACGCCTGCGCCGCGACTTCGTACAGCGCGCCGCCCGCCTGGCAGTCGGTCTGCGCCGCTTCGCCCGCGCCGATTTCGCGCACGCCCGGCAGTTCGGCCAGCGTGCGGCGGCCATTGCGGTACGCATCGGCGATGCCGCGCGTCAGCATCACGCCGGCCGGTTTCTTCGCGAGCGCCTGCGCGGCGACGGATTCGAAGCGGTCGAGATCGGGACCGTCGACGGCCAGCACGAGGCCCGGGTTCGTGCAGAACTGGCCGGTGCCGAGCGTCAGCGAATCGACGAAGCCAGTCGCGATCGCGTCGCCGCGCGCGGCCAGCGCGGCCGGGAACAGCACGACCGGGTTGATGCTGCTCATTTCCGCATAGACGGGAATCGGCTGCGGACGCGCGTTCGCGAGCTGCACGAGCGCCATGCCGCCCTGCCGCGACCCGGTGAAGCCGACGGCCTGGATCGCCGGATGGCTGACGAGCGCCGCGCCGATCACGCGGCCGGGGCCGATCAGCAGCGAGAACACGCCGGCCGGCATCCCGCATTTCGCCACCGCCGCGCGGATCGCGCGACCGACCAGCTCGGACGTGCCGAGGTGCGCTTCATGCGCCTTCACGATCACCGGGCAGCCGGCCGCCAGCGCCGACGCGGTGTCGCCGCCGGCCACCGAGAACGCGAGCGGGAAGTTGCTCGCGCCGAACACGACGACAGGCCCGAGCCCGATTTTCTGCAGCCGCAGGTCCGAGCGCGGCAGCGGCGTGCGCCCGGGCTGCGCGGGATCGATCGACGCGGCGAGGAAGCGCCCGTCGCGCACGACGCGCGCGAACAGCCGCAGCTGGCCGACCGTGCGGCCGCGCTCGCCCTGCAGCCGCGCGACGGGCAGGCCCGTTTCGGCGTGCGCGCGTTCGATCAGCGCGTCGCCGAGCGCGACGATTTCATCGGCGATCGTTTCGAGAAACGTGGCGCGGGCCGCGAGCGGCTGTGCGCGGTATGCGTCGAATGCGTCGCGCGCCAGCTCGCACGCGCGCTCGACGTCGGCTTGCGTCCCGACGCCGAAGGCCGGCGCATCGATCGGCGCGCCTTTCGTCGGGTCGAACGCGCGCAAGGTACCGGCCGAGCCGGCCACCGCGTCGGCGCCGATCAGCATCTGTCCAGTCAGTTGCATGGGGTGTGCTCCGTGGTTCGGGAATGGTTTGCTCATTGTAGCCGAACACATACGATGTCTGCCGACGACATTGCGATTTTCGCCGGCTAACCACCCAGCATGGCCGGCGGCCTCAAGGCCTTATCTGATCGGCCTATTCAAGACATTTGTACGTTTCCACGTCATCCTTCAAAGGGAAAACCCGAGGTTTCTGCGACACATCATTAGCCATGAACTTTTGGTCATGTTATACGACGACGTACATTAAAGTGTCCAATCAGACCACTCCTCGCGATCTTCCGATCGAACTCGCCGGCAGCGCCCGCCGCACCGCCGTGCGCAAGATCCCGATCGTCGGCGGGATGCTGCTGTCGATGGTCATCATCGGCTGCAACTACGTCGACAGCGAAGTGCTGGTGATCGCGCTGATGGCCGTGTCGTTCTTCGGCAAGGGGATCGGCTCGCTCGGCTGCGTCATCGCGACGCGTAAGCTTCGGCGGAAAGGGAAGGCAGAAGACGACGGCGGCCGCGCAAACGGCCGCCGTTTCGCATCAGGCCGCGGAATGCGCGACGTGCAGCATGTCGTGCACGCCGCACGCGTCAGCGCGCGGATTGCCATCACGATCGGCAGCCGGGCTCGGCCGGTACACGAACGCCATCGAACGGCAACAGCGGGATCAGGTCGAGCGGCGCCTCGCGTCGACCCGGAATGCTTACCTCACAGGTAATGCCCGGCGCGCACAGGATTGCCTATCATCACCGTCATGAACTCGACCGCCGCCCTCCAGTCGTTCCCCCCGTCCGCCGGCCGCGCATCCGGCATCGGCCCGCTGCTGCGCACCTGGCGTCAACGCCGGCGCCTGAGCCAGATGGCGCTCGCGCTGGAGGCCGAGGTGTCCGCGCGGCACCTGAGCTTCGTCGAATCGGGTCGTGCGCAGCCGAGCCGCGACATGGTGCTGCATCTCGCCGAGCGCCTCGACGTGCCGCTGCGCGAACGCAATGCGCTGCTCGTCGCGGCCGGCTATGCACCGGTCTTCCGCGAGCGGCCGTTCTCCGATCCGAAGCTCGACGCGGCGCGCGCTGCGGTCGAAGCCGTGCTGCGCGGCCACGAGCCCTATCCGGCGCTCGCGGTCGATCGCCACTGGACGCTGCTCGCCGCAAACCGGATGCTCGGCGCGCTGGTCGCGCAGGCCGATCCGGCGCTGCTGCAGGCGCCCGTCAATGTACTACGCCTGAGCCTGCATCCCGGCGGCCTCGCGTCGCAGATCGTCAACTGGCACGAATGGCGTGCGCATATCCTGCACCGGCTGCAGCGGCAGATCGATGCGAGCGGCGACCGCACGCTGCATACGCTGCGCGACGAACTCGCCGCCTATCCGGCGCCTGCCGGCCAGCCGGACAGCCCTGAAGCGTGCACCGACTATGCGGACATCGCCGTGCCGCTGCGACTGCGCACCGCAGCCGGCGAGCTGACGTTCTTCAGTACGACGACGGTGTTCGGCACGCCGGTCGACGTCACGCTGTCGGAACTCGCGATCGAGGCGTTTTTCCCGGCGAATCCGGAGACGGCGGACGCGATGCGGGCGGTGGCGGATGGGTTGCCGGCGCGGTGAGCGCACTCGACGACGCTCGAACGCCAGCGTCACGCCAAGCGCCGGCAGGACCACGCCGCTCACCTGAGGCATGCGGGTGAGGATCCGCGGATGGCTCCGGCATTCCGCTGAAGCGCATCAAGCACATGGTGCGGCTGCCGATGCAGGGATGCGGAACCGCAATAGCCGCCGCGCAGCGACGCCGCGCGCGCCCGGTCACGTATACAGCGACGCCTGCGGCAATTCCCCCGTCAACGCAAACCGGCCGACATCGCGCAGCCGGTAGTCGAGCGGATCGTGCAGCGTATGCGTACGTGCATTGCGCCAGAAGCGGTCGAGGCCGAGCGACGCGGCCGTCGCGCGGGCGCCGCACGCATCGAACAGCGCCTCGCCGTTCTCGAGCGCCGCGCGCTGCGCGACGATCTTCGCGTCCGATACGGCGAGCGCGACCTCGGCCCGTTGGTCGGCGGTCAGCGCGTCGCGCCGCGACCACGCCTGCTGCAACGCGACAGCCGCACGATCGGCCAGCGCGGCTGCCGCGACCGCCTGCACGCGCATGTCGCCGAAGCGCTGCAGCGTGTAGGGATCGTCGCTCGCCTCGGCGACGCCCGCGTTGATCCACGGCCGGCCGTGTGTCAGCACGTAGTCGCGCGCGTCGGCCAGCGCACCTTCCGCGAGCCCGACGAACAGGTTCGTCAGCACGAGTTGCGACACCAGCGTGCGCAGCGTCGCGCGCGGCGTCGGCGGCGTTTCGGATCGATGCAGCACTTCGTCGGGCGCGAGCGTCACGCCGTCGAAACGCACGCTGCCGCTGTCGGTCTGGCGCTGGCCGATCGGATCCCAGTCCGCGTTGACCGTGATCCCGTCACGATCGGTCGGCACCACGCCGAACACCGCGCGGCCCGTTGCCGGATCGTGCGCGGACACGGTCATCCGCTGCGACCCGCGCGTGCCCGAACAGAAACCCTTCACGCCGTCGAGCCGATAGCCGCCGTCCGGCGTCGCGGTTGCTACCAGCCGCGTATCGAGCGGGTTGACCGCATTGCCCCACCACCAGCGATGCTCGACCGTGCCGCGCAGATAGCGTTCGCGCTGGGCCGCGCTGCCCCACACGTCGACGCTCACCACCTGCAGGACCTGGAATCCGACCAGATGCGCGAGCGCGCTGTCGACGCGTGCGATCCGCCGGATCGCGTCGTAGATCGCCGGCCACCCGGCTTCCTGCCCGCCGAATTCCCGCGGCACCGCGAGCGTCAGCAGGCCCGCGTCGGCGAGCCACTGCTTCTCGTCGGCCGCGTGACCGCCGGCGCGATCGCGGGCGGCCGCGGTCGCACGCAACGCAGCGATCACACGGGCCAGCGCATCGTCGGCGAATGCAGGTGCGTCCGTATCCGGCGCAAACGTCGCCGGCTCGCGTGGATCGTTCATGCGACGGCTTCCTGTGCAACCGCTTCATGCGCCACGACTTCGCCGGACAGCGGCACCAGCGCGCCGAGCTGGCGGCCGGTCAGCCGCGACAGGATCTCGCGGCGCCAGTCGTCGTAGATCGCGCGGTACTCGGCGATGTCCGCACCGAACACGTGCGCGGTATGCGCGTACTCGTCATGCAGATAACCGTCGAGCCGCGCCTGCGTTTCCTCGTCGGCCGCGATCACGCGGTCGATCAGCGCGTCGCGCTCGGCGGCCGGCAGCGCGTTCAACGTGTCGAACCACCACTGGACGATCTGCACGCGATGCCATTCCTCGTCCGGACGAATCCGGTTCTCGCCGTGCTCGCGCATCGCGCCGTCGGCGATGCGGCCGGTCTTGCGCTGGATCCACAGCTTCGCGAGGATGTGCAGCTCGTAATGCCATTCGAACGCGAGGAAGCCGGCGACGTCGCGCACCGCGATGTCGCCGATGCGCGCCCAGTGCGCGGCGACGAGCCGCTCGACTTCCGGCAGCGGATCGCGGCCCGTCAGTTCGGTCACGCGCTCGCGGCCGATCACCGCGTGTGCGCCGTCGTCGCCGAGCTGGCGCGACAGGATCAGCTGGAAATGCGGATCGTCCCGAAACAGCGTGTCGATCGCCTTCGCAACGACCTGCACGATGAACAGGTCGTGCGATGCCATCTTCGTGTAGTAGTCGGCGACGGCGGCGAGCTCGTCTCCGCTGTGCGGCTCGCGCGGCGGGGTCGCGAGTTTGTCGGGGAAGCCGGGGCGATGGCGTCGCGCGACGTCGAGGAACAGCGCTTCCTCGAATTGTCCGTTCCATTCGCGCGGCGCGCCGATAGGCAAGGTCATGGGTATCGTTCTCTCAGGGTCTTCAATGAAAAAGAGCCGGCGCTCGTGGCGCTGCTCAGGTACGCCGGGTCACGCGTCGGACCAGGCGGTCGCCCGTGATTTGCACGGCCGAAACGAGTGCGATCAGGATCACGATCACGGTCACCATGACGGTGGTGTCGAAACGCTGATAGCCATAGCGGATCGCGAGATCGCCGAGCCCGCCCGCGCCGACGGCGCCCGCCATCGCGGTCGAGCCGATCAGCGCGACGACGGTGATCGTGAAGCCGCCGAGCATGCCGGGCAGCGCTTCGGGCAGCAGCACGTGCCACACGATGTGGCGGCGCTTCGCGCCCATCGCGAGCGCGGCCTCGATCAGCCCGCGGTCGACTTCGCGCAGGCTCACTTCGGCGATCCGCGCGAAGAATGGAATCGCGGCGATCGACAGCGGCACCACGGCCGCCCATACGCCGATCGTCGTGCCGATCAGCACGCGCGTGAACGGCAGCAGCGCGACGAGCAGGATGATGAACGGCGTCGAACGGAATACGTTGACGAGCGCGCCGAGCACCGCGTTCACGCCGCGCCGCGCGTAGATGCCGCCGGGTGCGGTCGTCACGAGAATCAGCGCGAGCGGGATGCCGATCAGCGCGGCGATCGCGGCCGACGCGGCGACCATCGACAGCGTGTCGCGGATCGCGTCGAGCAGTTCGGGCCACCAGAGTTCAAACATAGCCGAGCACCTCCGCGTGGTTCGCATGGCGGCGTGCGCGTTCGAGCAACGCGGCAACCTCACCGCCGCGTACCGCTGACGCGCCGGCTTCGTCCGCCCGCGGCGTCGCTGCGATCACGAGCCGCCCCTGCGCATGTCCCTGGATGCTTTCGATGCCGCCGTGCAGGAAGCGCACCGAGCCGCCGAGCGCCGCCGCGAGCGCGCCGACGTCCGGCTCGCCGCCGCTCTCGCCCGTATAGCGGACGTCGAGCACGACCTGCGCGCCGTCGGGCAGCGCGGCCTGTTCGGGCAGCGGCCGCACGCGCGCGGCCAGCTCGGCCGGCAGGTCGTGCTGAAGCGTGCTCAACAGCGCGCGCGTCGCGCCGTGGCGCGGATCGCCGAACACGCGCCACACAGGGCCCGTTTCGACGACTTCACCCTGTTCGATTACCGCGACCGTGTCGCACACCGCGCGGATCACCTCCATTTCGTGCGTGATCAGCACGATCGTCAGCCCCGGGCGGCGGTTGATGTCGGCGAGCAGCGCGAGGATCGACTGCGTCGTCTCGGGATCGAGCGCCGACGTCGCCTCGTCGCACAGCAGCACCTCCGGATCGTGCACCAGCGCCCGCGCGATGCCGACGCGCTGCTTCTGGCCGCCCGACAGGCTCGCCGGATACGCGTCGCGCTTCGCGGCGAGCCCGACGAGATCGAGCAGCGCATCGACCTTGCGCGTGCGCTCGGCCTTCGGCACGCCGGCGATCTTCAGCGGCAGCGCGACGTTCTCGAATACCGTCTTCGCCGACAGCAGGTTGAAATGCTGGAACACCATCCCGGTACGGCGGCGCAGTGCGACAAGCCCGTCCTCGTCGAGCGCGCCGACGTCGACACCCTGCACGCGCACGCTGCCCGAACTCGGGCGCTCCAGCCCGTTGACGAGCCGCAGCAGCGTCGACTTGCCGGCGCCGCTGCGGCCGATGATGCCGAACACCTCGCCGCGCCGCACGTCGAGCGTCACGTCGCGCAGCGCAGCGGCCTGGCCGAGCGGCGTCGCGAATACCTTGCCGACGTGCGCGAACGACACGGCGGCGGCGCCGTCGGCCTGCGCGGCCGCTTCGTCATGCGCATCCGTGTCGGCACCCGCACCGGCCCGCACGGCCGATGCCTCGATGAAACCCAGCGTATCGAACAATTGCGTCATCGCGTCGCTCCGTCACGTTCATGCATGCGCGGGATGCGCGGGTTCCGTCGCCGGCACGGCAGCCGGCCGGTGCTGCGCGCCGGTGTGCCACGCGGGCAGCCGCGCGCCGGCGCCGAACAGCTTCTCGCGCAGCGTCGGCGCGGGATCGTAGTCTTCCTTGTAGATGCCGCGGTTCTGCAGCTCGGGCACGACCCAGTCGACGAAATCCTCGAACGACTCGGGCATCACGGTGCGCGTCAGGTTGAAACCATCGATGCCGGTCTCGTCGATCCACGCCTGCAGTTCGTCGGCGACCTGCGACGGCGACCCGACGATCGGCGCATAGCGGCCGCCGAGCGACATCTGTTCGAGCATCCGGCGCACGGTCCACGTGCCGGTCGTGCTCTTGCGCGAGATCGCGTCGACGGCCGACTGGATCGAATCGGTCTTCACGTACGAGATCGGCTCGTCGAGGCCGTATTTCGCGAAGTCGATGCCGGTCGAGCTCGCGAAATGCGCGAGGCCGGCTTCCGGGCTCGCATAGCGCCGGTATTCGTCGAACTTCTCGCGGGCAAGCAATTCGGTCTCGGCCGTCACGACGCTCACGCCGGCAAAGATCTTGATCGACGCCGGGTCGCGGCCCTGCCGTGCGGCGGCCGCGCGGATGTCGAGCGCGGCCGCGCGCGCGGCAGCCTTGCTCTGCCCGTTCACGAACACGCACTCCGCGTGGCGCCCCGCGAACTCGACGCCGCGCGCCGAGGAACCGGCCTGGTACAGCACCGGCGTGCGCTGCAGCGACGGCTCGCTCAGGTGGATCGCGTCGATCGAATAGAACGGCCCGTCGTGCTTCACGCGCCGCACCTTGCCCGGCTGCGCGAACACGCGCGCCTGCGCGTCGCGGATCACCGCGTCGTCGTCCCAACTCTGTTCCCACAGCTTGTAGACGACGTCCATGTAGTCGTCCGCGCGCTCGTAGCGGTCATCGTGGCCGATCTGCTGCGCGAGGCCCATCCCGCGCGCGGCGCTGTCGAGATAGCCGGTCACGATGTTCCAGCCGACTCGCCCCTTCGTCAGGTGATCGAGCGTCGACATCCGCCGCGCGAACAGGTAAGGCGGCTCGTAAGTGAGGTTCGCGGTAACCCCGAAGCCGAGATGTTGCGTGACCTGCGCCATCGCGGGCACGAGCAGCAGCGGATCGTTGACGGGCACCTGCACCGATTCGCGCAGCGCGGCGTCCGGGCCGCCGCCGAACACGTCGTACACGCCGACGATGTCCGCGAGAAAGATTCCGTCGAACTTGCCGCGCTCGAGCGTCCTCGCGAGATCGGCCCAGTAGTCGAGATCGGTGTAGTGCGCGGAGCGGTCGCGCGGATGCGTCCACAGCCCGTGGTTGATGTGCCCGACGCAGTTCATGTTGAACGCGTTGAGCAGGATCTTCTTGCGGTTCGCGGTCGTCATGTCGCCCCCGTCACCACGCGATCGCGTAAAGCGAGCCGAACGCGTTGTCGAGCGCACGGCGCACGGCCGGCGAGTGCTGGTAGATCGAGATGAACTTGCGGATGCGCGGATCGTTCGCGCTCTCGGGTCGCACGACCCACTGGATCGCGAAGATCTTGTTCTCGGTGCCGTCGAACAGCAGCGCGCTGTTCGGGTCGGTCGTGCCGGCGAGCTTGATGAAGCTCGGGTAGCCCTGCGCGAGGTCGACGTCGTCGAGCGAGCGCGCGAGCTGCGATGCCTCGAGCGGGATGATCTTCAGGTGCTTCGGGTTGGACACGATGTCGTGCGTGGTCGCGCGGTAGTCGGCGCCCGGCTTCAGCGTGATCAACCCGGCGCGCTGCAGCAGCAACAGCCCGCGGCCGCCATTCACCGGATCGTTCGCGATCGCGACGCGCGCGCCGTCCTTCAGTTCGTCAAAGCGCTTCACCTTCTTCGAATAGAGGCCGATCTTCATGATCGTGCCGGGTGCGATCGACACGAAGTTGTAGCCGCCCTGCTTCTTCGCGTTCTCCAGAAACGGGATGTGCTGGAAGTAGTTGACGTCGATGTCCTTGTTCGCGAGCGCCGCGTTCGGCGTATTCCAGTCGGTGAATTCGACGATCTTCACGTCGAGCCCCTGCTCCTTCGCCTCCTTCGCGGCGATCTTCAGCGCTTCGATCTGCGGGCTGGTCGAGATGCCGACCTTCAGCGGCGCGGTATCGGCGCGCGCGCCATTCATCAGCACGACGCCGAGCAGCGCGGCCGTCAGCAGGCGGCCCAGCGGGCCGGAGGAAAAGCGGGCGGAAAAAACGGCATGCAGCATGGGAACCACTCTCCTGTCCAAAGACGGTATCGACGGATGAGCGACGCCGCGGCGAACGCGCGGGCGTTCTCCGGACAGTCGTCATGGCATCGGAAAAGGATCAGCCGATGATAGAGAGCGGCGGGGAGGCGGTCTACGAAGCGATTGTGCGAAGAAAATCGCGCGCGGCGATATGGCGCGCGGGTCGGCTACCCGACCCGCGAACGGGCTCGAGGCTGGCGTGTAGGCCGAAATCTCGGCCCGAGCGCCGGGCGGATTCCGAAATCTCAGCCAATGAGCGGCATCGATCCTTTCCGCAGACGAAACAAATCCCTTATGAATCAATGCATTAAAAATATTCCGGCGATTCGGAATTCTGGCACGGGGGTTGCGTAATAGACGGCACACGATGCCGCGAAGCGATGCAGGCATTCCAAACATCAGGAGACACGTCTTGCAGACCTCTATCCATACCCCGTCCCATCAGGAACCGATTGCCGAAGCCGGTGCCGCCACGCGCGAGCGCTTCTGGCCGGAAGGCTGGTGGAAGCTGATGGAAATCCGCATCGGCATCATCCCGCTGCCGGTCTACGTGATCCTGTTCGGGCTGATCGTCGGCTTCGCGGTGACGGGCAAGGTGCCCGGCGAAATCTCGATGGCGATCGCCGTGCTCGCGTTCTTCGGCTTCACCTGCGCGGAACTCGGCAAGCGCCTGCCGCTGCTGCGCAACATCGGCGCGGCGGCGATCTTCGCGACCTTCGTGCCGTCGGCGCTCACGTACTACCACGTGCTGCCGAAGCCGGTGCTGAACCTCACGGTCGAGTTCACGAAGTCGACGAACTTCCTGTACCTGTTCATCGCGTCGATCATCGTCGGCAGTATCCTTAGCATGGATCGCCGCGTGCTGATCCAGGGCTTCGTGAAGATCTTCATTCCGCTCGCGGCCGGCTCGGTCGCGGCCGCGATCGTCGGCACGGCGGTCGGCACCGCGCTCGGCCTCGGCGCGCGCCACACGCTGTTGTACATCGTCGTGCCGATCATGGCGGGCGGCGTCGGCGAAGGTGCGATTCCGCTGTCGATCGGCTATTCGGAACTGATGCACCTGCCGCAGGGCGAGATGTTCGCGATGGTGCTGCCGCCGGTGATGCTCGGCAGCCTGACCGCGATCATCCTGTCGGGCGCGCTCGACATGCTCGGCAAGCGCCTGCCGCACCTGACCGGAAACGGCCGTCTGCAAGTCGGCGAAAGCGGCGACATGACGCCGGAAAACGAAGAGATCCGCGGTCACGTCGACGTCACGCACATCGCGGGCGCCGGCATCACGGCGATCACGCTGTACCTCGTCGGCCTGATGGCGCACAAGCTGTTTGGCCTGCCCGCGCCGGTCGCGATGCTGTTCCTCGCGGTGCTGGTGAAGCTCGCGCGTGCCGTGTCGCCGCCGCTGCAGGAAGGCGCGTTCGTCGTCTACAAGTTCTTCTCGACCGCCGTCACCTATCCGCTGCTGTTCGCGATCGGCGTCGCGATGACGCCGTGGGACAAGCTGACCGCCGCCTTCACGATCGTCAACGTCGTGACCATCGTGTCGACCGTCGCGACGCTGATGGGCACCGGTTTCGTGGTCGGCCGCCTGCTGAAGATGTACCCTATCGACACCGCAATCGTGAACGCCTGCCACAGCGGGCAAGGCGGCACCGGCGACGTCGCGATCCTGACCGCCGCGAACCGGATGCAGCTGATGCCGTTCGCGCAGATCGCCACCCGCATCGGTGGTGCGATCGTCGTCACGGTGACGCTGATCCTGGTCGCGCACTTCGGATAACCGCGCGGCCGCGCGCACCGTCGCGCACGCTGCTTCGCACGCGCCGCCGCCGGCCCTGCCGGCGCGCGGCGCGCGTCGTTCCGGGGGCCGGTGGCGGGCGACCGGCTGCGGGCGGCCGGCTGCGGGCGACCGGTTGCGGGCTTCGATGAGGGCGAACGTGCAGAAGAGCTTCAAGGGAATCCCGTGGTGGGGTTGGGCGTCGGCCGCGGCGCTGTATGTCGGCGTGGCCGGGGCGGCCGTCGATTTCGCGTGGGAACGCGCGATCGACGCGCTCGAGGAAACCGGTGCGCACCGGCTCGACCTGTATGCGTCGAGCCTGAAGAGCGAACTCGGCCGCTTCGAGATCCTGCCCGGCCTGGTCGCGCGGCAGGACAGCGTGCGCGCGATGCTGAAGGCCGCGCCGCACGACGCGCCTGAACTCGTGCATGCGGTCGACACCTATCTGGAAGCCGTGAACCGCGACGCCGGCAGCGGCGCCGTCGACGTGATCGACCTGCGCGGCGAAGTGATCGCCGCAAGCAACTGGAACGAGACGATCAGCTTCGTCGGCACCAACGTGTCGTACCGGCCGTACTTCAAGGATGCACTCGCGCACGGCACCGGCCGCTTCTTCGGGATCGGCACCAACACCGGCGTGCCGGGCCTCTACTTCGCGAGCGCGGTGCGCGACGACGGCGTGCCGATCGGCGTCGCGGCCGCGAAGATCAGCGTCGACTCGCTCGAAACCGCATGGCGCGCGCCGGGCGTCGCCGCGATGGTGGTCGATGGCAACGGCGTGGTCGTGATCTCGACCGAGCCGGCGTGGAAATTCGCCGCGCTGCGCCCGATCACTGCGCAGCAGCAGCGCGACATCCAGGCGTCGCGCCAATACGCGGGCCGCACGGTCGACGTGCTGCCGTACCGCCACATCGGCGATCGCAGCGCCGCCGCGTGGTTCGGCACGTTTCCCGATCTGCGTCACGCCGGCCGCAGCACGCGCTATCTCGTGATGTCGCGCCCCGCGCCGCAGGCCGGCGATTCGCTGATGGTGCTGCTCGACATCGCCGGCGCGCGGCGCCAGCAGCAGACCGCGTTCGTGTTCGTCACCGGCGCGTTCCTGATCGCCGTGCTGCTGGTCGGCTACGCGATCCAGCGGCGCCGGGCGATCGTCGCGCGGCTGAATGCGCAGGACGCACTGCGCCGCGCGAACGACCAGCTCGAGCTGACCGTCGCGCAGCGCACGGCTGCGCTGACCGCCGCGAACGAGCGGATGCAGCGCGAGATCGACGAACGCGAGCGCACCGAGCAGCGGCTGCGCGATTCGCAGCAGGAAGTCGTGCATGCGGGCAAGCTCGCGGTGCTCGGCCAGATGGCCGCCGGCCTCACGCACGAGCTGAACCAGCCGCTCGTCGCGATCCGCACGCTGTGCGACAACGCGCGCACGTTCTTCGAGCGCGGCCAGCCGGCGCCGGCGTACGCGAATCTCGAACGGATCGGCAAGCTCGTCGACAGCATGGCCGTGCTCACCGGCGAGCTGAAGACTTTCGCGCGCAAGCCCGACGTCGAGCGCGTCGCCGTGTCGCTGAACGAGGCCGTCGCGCATGCGCGGCTCATCTACGATGCGCGCATTCGCGACGAAGGCGTGCAGCTCGACGTGAACATCGCGCCGGGCACGACGGTATCCGCCGAATCGAGCCAGTTGCAGCAGGTGATCGTGAACCTGCTCGGCAACGCGCTCGACGCGGTGCACGAGGCGCCGGTGCGGCGCATCGTGATCGAAGCGACCGAACCGGACGAAGCCGGCCGCGTGCGCTTCACGGTGGCCGACAGCGGCGCCGGCATCGCGCCCGACGTGCTGCCGCACCTGTTCGAGCCGTTCGTCACCACCAAGCCGCGCGGCCAGGGCCTCGGGCTCGGCCTCGCGATCACGTCGCGCATCGTCGAGGCGTTCGGCGCGAAGATCGCCGCGACGAACCGCGACGCCGGCGGCGCGCAGTTCACCATCGAATTCGCGGCCGCAACGCCGCAACAAAGGACAGAGCATGGAAGATGAGATTCGCGTGCTGGTCGTCGAGGACGATGAAAACGTCCGGATCGGCGTCGAGCAGGCCGTCGCGCTCGCCGGGTTCCCGGTCGACGCATTCGCGTCGGCCGCCGACGCGCTCACGCATGTCGCGCCCGGCGCACCCGTCGTGGTCGTGTCGGACGTACGGATGCCGGGCATCGACGGGCTGCAGCTGCTCGAGCGCGTGATGGCGGTCGATCCGCAGATCCCGGTCGTGCTGATCAGCGGCCACGCCGACATTTCGACGGCCGTCGGCGCGATGCAGGACGGCGCGTACGACTTCATCGAGAAGCCGTTCTCGTCGGACTTGATCGCCGGGCGCGTCGCGCGTGCGGTCGAGAAACGCCGGCTCACGCTCGAGGTGCAGGGGCTGCGTGCGGCGCTCAACAACTGGCAGGGCATCGAGGCGTTCGTGCTCGGCAAGTCGCCCGCGATGGCCGACGTGCGCAAGAAGATCCTGCGTCTCGCCGATACGTCAGTGTCGGTGCTGATCACGGGCGAGACGGGCACCGGCAAGGAACTGATCGCGCGCAGCCTGCACGACTTCGGCGGCCGGCGCGATGCGCATTTCGTCGCGCTGAACTGCGGCGGCCTGCCCGAGCAGGTGTTCGAGAGCGAGCTGTTCGGCCACGAGGCCGGCGCGTTCACCGGCGCGATCAAGAAGCGCATCGGCAAGATCGAGTGGGCGAACGGCGGCACGCTGTTCCTCGACGAGATCGAGACGATGCCGATTCCGCTGCAGATCAAGATGCTGCGCGTGCTGCAGGAGCGCGTCGTGGAGCGGCTCGGTGCGAACGAGCTGATTCCGGTCGACTGCCGCGTGGTGGCCGCATCGAAGGCCGATCTCGCCGAACTCGCGGCCGACGGGCGCTTCCGTGCGGACTTGCTGTATCGCCTGAACGTCGCGCAGATCGAGCTGCCGCCGCTGCGCGAGCGGCGCGAGGACGTGCCGCTGCTGTTCGAGCATTTCGTGCTCGCGGCCGCGCGGCGCTTCGGGCAGCCGGCGCCCGTCGTCACCGCTGCGCAGGTGTCGGAACTGATGACGCATGCGTGGCCCGGCAACGTGCGCGAGCTGCAGAACGTGGCCGATCGCTTCGTGCTCGGGCTGACCGGCGACAGCCTGTTGTCGTCCGGCGGTACGGCGACGGCGGGCGGCACGCTCGCGGAGCAGCTCGCGTATTTCGAGCGGATGCTGATCGAGGACATGCTGCGGCGTCACAACGGCAACGTTGCGGACGCAAGCGTTGCGCTCGGCATGCCGAAGAAGACGCTTTATCACAAGCTGCGCAACCTGCGGATTCCCGCGCGCGGCGACGCGGCGGCCGACGGCGGCGAATGACCGGAACGAGGATACGCACACCAGCATGGATCGCATCGACATCACCGAACGCGGCCGCCTCATCGGTCAACCCCGCGGCCACTTGATCCGCGGCGTCACGCGCGCGCAGAAGACCTTCCGCCCGAGCGACTGGCCCGAACGGCTCGCGGGCGTCATCACGCTGTTCGTCGGCGAGCGGCGGCCCGGCTATCCGTGCGCGCTGTCGCGGCTCGCGATGCCGGTCGTCGACGGCGGCGTCAAATGCCTGTTCGTGTCTGATGAATTGCGCGACGTGTGCGGCGATGCGTTCGACTTTGCAATGCAGTTCGCGGCGGATAACGATCTTCCCGTCGAGCTTCAGGGCGTGCCCGCATTGACGGTACGATGATGCGGGGGCCGCGGCCGGCACCCTATGGCACGTCGCCGAAGAGCGCTTCGAACCCGTTCTTGCACAGCCTGAGTAAATCCTCGGGCTCGATGTGTCGGTCGGGCCGCGGGATGGCCGCCGCTGCACGAATGGTGTCGTTCACTTCAGTGAAAAATGCGCCGACGCCCGCATCGATGGACTTGCGCTGAGCATCCGATAACGTGGGTTCGAGACGCCTCCAGACCGGGACAAGCTCGTCCTCGATTACGCCGCCAAAAAGGAGCATCGCATCGTGGATGTAAAGCACATCCTGAGCGCGCTTTTCCGGAATCCTGTCGTCACGAATCAGCAGCTTCTGGACCATGAAGCTCACCGGATTGGGGATACGCAGGTCGACCAGTGCGTCGCCACGCCCTGACTCCTCGGCGGGAATCGTCACGAGCCAAGGTTCGTGCAGCAGTATCTCGAGATGGCGCAGCTTCTGTGCAACAACGCCGGCATTCGCCTCCGTGGCATTCTGCTCCATCCGCCTCGTGACCTTGTTGCGACGCAAGGGGCTACCTGTCAGCGGCGTGAGAAATTCCGCGTAAAAGCCGTTGGCTCGCTTGCCGAGGGTATAACGCATCGCCGGCGGCTTGAATCCGCCGGCGAAATTCGGTTCCTCCGTGAAACCCGCGTTTTCGAGCGCCCTCTTGATATCTCCTTCGAGCACTTCGCGTTCTGCATACGCAACGTCGGCATCCTGCGTGAAGATCGGCTTGTGGTCGGGCGTCCAGGCACGCGGCTCATACGAATAGAGCCGAAAAGCCCAGCCTCCGATGAAAACGATCCTGGCTCGCCACGGCGCCAACGTCATCGCGAGATTGCTGAAATCGGCCAATTCGCTCACGTACCTTCTCCAGTCACGTTCGCGAGAACGCCGTGCTCCAGTTCGGCGGCCTGCTCTGCACCGCGCGCCGGGTGAGCGGAAACGTCGAGCCAGATCTGGAGGATGTCCGTGACCGGCAACCCGTCGCGGTAGACGACGCCCCGCCCCAGCGATTGGGGAAAGCCAGGCTGTTGCAAGACGAGATCGGGACGTTCGCCCTCTTTGGCCCGACGCAGCGGTCGCCAGTTACCGGCTTCCATCAGGCTAGGGACCCAGACCGTTGGCGGGACCCCGCTGACATGGCCGACGCCGAGTGCATCGGCCGCGGCAAAAAGGCCGAGCGTGCCGCCCTCGTTTTTGAGCATCTTGCGCAACTGGACATCCGGCGCGGCCGGCAAAAGAAATTTCATCGGCACTGCCGCGGCCGGCCTCTGGTATTCGGCCTTCCAGCGTTGTGCGAGTTTGCGCCGTTGCACGATCTTCAGGAATGGCTTCGTCTCGATGAAACCCTCCTCTTTGAGCGCATGGATCAGCCGCGTCGCCGTCATTACCGAGACACCGGCGGCACGCGCGAGGTCGGTCGCCGTGGTGTATTGCCTGCGTTCCGCGCCGATGAGGTTCTCTCTCTTGATATCGATCGCGAGCAGGAGCTTGAGCATCCACTGGTTCAGATCCGAGAACGCCAGCCCCGGCTGAATACTGCGACTGCGGCTGTACGAACGAGTCGACTCGCCAGGACGCTCGGAAATATCCAGCCCCGGAAAGCGGACATATCGCGTTCCGTCGGCCGACAGCACGGCGAAGGGCTCACGGTCGGCGAACTCGGCGTGAAAATCGGCCAATCGCTGGATGAGCGACGGCGGAGCACTGCCGACCCAAATCAGAATCGCGGGCCGCATCTTCTGTCGTTTCGCGTATGCACGTGCCTCGAGGAGCGCCTGAGCAAAGAGCGCGGTAACGCGATCGGCACGCCCCTCGTTGAACGTCTTGAGGTTCGCGACGTACGTTTGGCCCTTGTCATTGCTCAGAATGAGGCCCCCGACTTGATCGGGGACCGCAATCTCCTCGACCACGCGCCACCCGTCTGCTTTCTCGAACAACGTTCGGAAAGCGTCAAGCGCAACGCGCGCCGGAATCGGATTCGACAGCGATCTCACATCACACTCACTTGGCCAAGTGAAATCACTTGGGCGTGTTAAATGACATGGCCATGTTATGACAATCTCGCGCGCGCCGCAAGCGTCGCTCGATCCGACAGCGCTTTCACACCGTCATTGTCGATGCGCGGCCAATCGAGCCTGCCGAGATCTTCTATTAGGGACCCAACACGGATGCAGCGGAGTCGTATGCGGATCGTCAGCCCCCTCAGTCCGACAACGGTTTCCCGCCGATCCATCAATAAAATTGATCGTCGCGATGAAAATTATGCGTTTTCCTTGCAGGTCGCCGTGATGCATAGTTGCGTCGTGTTGACGCACCTTTGAGTCTTTCAGCCATGAACATGCGAATCGAGCCGTCCGTGCTCGCGAACCCCGACCTGCAATTTGCGACGCTTTCGTCAGGCATCAGCCTGCCGTATGTCGAGCGGGGCAGCGGCGCGCCGATGGTGTTCGTGCACGGCTCGTTGTGCGATTACCGCTACTGGGATCCGCAACTCGCATCGCTGTCGGAGAACTACCGCTGCATCGCGCCGAGCCTGAGCCACTACTGGCCAGCCGTCGAAGCGGGCATCCAGGACGAGTTCAGCTGGCAGAACCACGTCGACGAACTCGCGGAATTCATCGACGCACTCGATCTCGGCCCCGTGCATCTCGTCGGCCATTCGCGTGGCGGCAGCGTCGCGTTCAACGTCGCGCGCCAGCATCCGGGACTCGTCGACACGCTGACCCTCGCCGATCCGGGCGGCCCGCTGCAACAGCCGGGCGTGCGCGAAGCCGCGCTGCCGGCCGCCGCGATCGCGCTGCGCACGAAGGCCGTGAACCTGATCGACCAGGGCGACGTGGAAGCGGGCCTCGAGATGTTCGTCGACTCGGTGAGCCTGCCGGGCGCGTGGAAGAAGAGCACGTCGCGCTTTCGCACGATGGCGATCGACAACGCGAGCACGCTGCCGAAGCAGCTGCGCGATCCGCTGCCGGCGTATTCGCAGCACACGGCGTCGGATATCGGATGCCGCACGCTGCTGATCGACGGCCAGCGCAGCCCGAAGATGTTCCGCCACAACGTCGACACGCTGTCGCAGTGGATCGGCGACGCACAACGGCAGACCGTCGCCGGTGCATCGCACGGGATGAACGCGGCGAGCCCCGCGGTGTTCAACCGTTTCGTGCACGAGTTCGTCGCCGCGTAACGTCTCGGGCGGCATTCGTTCCGCCCGTTACTCCCCTTGTCTTTCCGAAGCGCAACGATGAAAAAACCCCGATCCGCGTCGCCACGGATCGGGGTTGTTATCTTTCTTCGTCACTCGGGCGTTGACGGTCGACAACGCATGGCGAACCGCCACGCGCGCCGACGCCCGCCGATATCTCAACGCACGGCTAAGTCCTGCTTGCCCGTCGCCGCATCGCCGACCGCGGCCGGTGCCGGCGCCGCCCCCCACCCACCGCCGAGCGCACGAATCAGGTTGACCGTCGACACCGCCTGCGCACCGGTCAACTGGTTCGCCTGCAACTGCGACTGCAACACCGACCGCTCGCTGTCGATCACGTCGAGATACGCGACCTCACCTTCCTGATACTGCGTACGCGACAGCTTCGCCGCGCGACGCGACGCATTGACGGCCGCCTCCTGCGCGCGAATCTGGTCGTCCAGCAGACGCAGGTCGGCGAGGTTGTCCTCGACCTCGCGGAACGCGACGAGCACCTGCTGCCGGTAGTTCGCGACCTGCTCGTCGTACTGCGCGCGCGCCTGCTGCACGCCGGCCGCACGCCGCCCGCCGTCGAACAGCGGCAGCGTCAGCGCGGTACCGGCGAACGGCCCGAGCAGGAACGTGCGGCTCGACCACAGGAACAGGTTGCCGAGCGTCGACGCCTCATACCCGAACGCGCCCGTGATATCGAGCTTCGGGAAATACGCCGACTTCGCGAGGCCGATCCGCGCATTCGCGGCGGCCATCGCACGCTCGGCCGCCGACACGTCCGGACGGCGCTCGAGCAGCGCGGACGGCAGTCCCGGCGGCACCTTCACCGCGACCGGCACGATCGGCGTTTCCTTGAATGCGAAATCCGCGGGCGCCTTGCCGAGCAGGATCGCGAGCGCATGCTCGGACGCCGCACGCCGGCGCGCGACGCCGACCGCATCGGCCTGCGCGCTTGCCAGTTCGTTCTTCGCGCGCGACACGTCGAGCTCGCTGATGTCGCCTTCGTTGAAGCGGCGCTGCACGAGCTTCAGCGCCTGGTCGCGCAATTCGACCGTGCGGCGGTACAGGTCCTGGTCCGAGTCGAGCTGGCGCAGTTCGAAGTAGTTCTGCGCGACGTCGGCCTGCAGCGCGAGCTGCACCGAACGGAACAGCGCTTCGCTCTGCGCCTGGTCGGCACGCGACGCCTCGACGTTGCGGCCCACGCGGCCGAACAGGTCGGCCTCGTACGACACCGTGCCCTGCGCACGCCACAACGTCGCGGTGGTTGGGCCCGTGCCCTGCGGCTGGAGCTGCGACGCCGACGACAGCCCTTCACGCGTCGGCCCGAACCCGGCGCCGATCTGCGGGAACCACTGCGAGCGCGCGGTGCGGGTCGCCGCACGCGCTTCCTCGACGCGCGCCGCCGCGGCCTTCAGGTTCTGGTTCGCGGCGAGCGCCTGCGACTCGAGCGAGTCGAGCACCGGATCGCCGAACACCTTCCACCATTCGCCGCGATGCTCGCCGTCCGCCGGTTCCGCGGTCTTCCACGTGCCGGCCTGTTCGCCGGCCGCGAGCGTCGGCGCTTCCTTGAACGCCGCGGGCGTCGACACGTCCGGGCGCTTGTAGTCGGGCCCCACCGCGCACGCGGCGAGCAGCGTCGCGAGCAGGGTGCTCGCGGCCGCCACCTTCGCGAAGCGGATCAGGCCATTCGAGTTGTGCATGTTGTCCATCTTTCTATCCTCAAGCATCGGAAGCCGACGCGCCCGCAGCCGGTACGCCCGAAGGCGACGCGCCATAGCCGGCCGAGTCCTTGCCGGCGACGTGGATCTTGCCGCCCGCGAGCGTACGCAGCACGACATAGAACACCGGCGTCAGCATCAGCCCGAACAGCGTCACGCCAAGCATCCCGAAGAACACCGCGACACCCATCGCATGGCGCATCTCCGAGCCCGCACCCGTCGACGTGACGAGCGGCACGACGCCCATGATGAATGCGATCGACGTCATCAGGATCGGGCGCAGCCGCAGGCGGCTCGCCTCGATCGCGGCCTCAAACGGCGTCCTGCCGTCATGCTCGAGTTCGCGTGCGAACTCGACGATCAGGATCGCGTTCTTCGCGGACAGCCCCACCAGCACCATCAAGCCGATCTGCGTGAAGATGTTGTTGTCGCCCTGCGTGAGCCACACGCCCGTCAGCGCCGACAGAATGCTCATCGGCACGATCAGGATTACCGCGAGCGGCAGCGTCAGGCTTTCATACAGCGCGGCGAGCACGAGGAACACGAGCAGCACGCTGATCGGGAACACATACATCGCCGAATCGCCTGCAAGAATCTGCTGGTACGTGAGGTCGGTCCATTCGAACCGCACGCCGCGCGGCAGCGTTTCATGCGCGATGCGCTCGATCGCGGCCTGCGCCTGCCCCGACGAGAAGCCCGGTGCCGGACCGCCGTTGATGTCGGCCGCCGTGTAGCCGTTGTAGCGCACGACCATTTCCGGGCCAAACGTCGGCGTCACCGTCACCAGCGACGACAGCGGCACCATCTCGCCCTTGTCGTTGCGGGTCTTCAGCTGCAGGATGTCGTCCGCGCGCTGACGGAACGGCGCATCGGCCTGCACGCGTACCTGGTACACGCGTCCGAAGCGGTTGAAGTCGTTCACGTACAGCGAGCCGAGATACACCTGCATCGTGTTGAACACGTCGGTGACGGGCACGCCGAGCTGCTTCGCCTTCACACGGTCGAGATCGACGTTCAGCTGCGGCACGTTGATCTGGTAGCTCGTAAACAACGGACCGAGCTCCGGCGCCTGCTGCGCGCGCTTGATGAAGTCGTTGGTCGCATCCGACAGCTTCGCGTAGCCGACCGCGCCGCGATCCTCGATCTGCATCTTGAACCCGCCGAGCGTGCCGAGGCCGAGCACCGGCGGCGGCGGGAACACCGCGACGAACGAATCCTTGATCGCACCGTACTGCTGGTTCAGCGCGCCGGCGATCGCCCCGGCCGACAGCGCCTTGCCGTGCCGTTCCGAGAACGGCTTCAGCGTGACGAACACGATGCCCGCGCTCGAGCTGTTGGTGAAGCCGTTCACCGACAGCCCCGGGAACGCGACCGCGCTCTCGACGCCCGGCTGCTTCAGCGCGATCGAACCCATGTCGCGGATCACCTTCTCGGTGCGGTCGAGCGACGCGCCGTTCGGCAGCTGCGCGAACGCGATCAGGTATTCCTTGTCCTGCGCGGGCACGAAGCCGCCCGGCACGATCTTCGACACGAGCACGGTCGCGCCCACCAGCACGAGATACACGCCGAGCATCAGCGTCTTGCGCGACAGCACGCCGCGCACGCCGCGGCCGTAGTTCTCCGCACCGCGATGGAACACCTTGTTGAAGCGCTTGAAGAAGCCGCCGAGCACGCGGTTCATCACGCGCGTGAGCCAGTCTTCCTTGTCGCCATGGCCCTTCAGCAGGATCGCGGACAGCGCCGGCGACAGCGTCAGCGAGTTGAACGCCGAGATCACCGTCGAGATCGCGATCGTCATCGCGAACTGCTTGTAGAACTGGCCGGTCAGGCCCGACATGAACGCGAGCGGCACGAACACGGCGACGAGCGTCAGCGCGATCGCGATGATCGGCCCGCTCACTTCCTGCATCGCCTTGTAGGTCGCCTGCCGCGCGTTCATCCCGCTTTCGATGTTGCGCTCGACGTTCTCGACGACCACGATCGCATCGTCGACCACGATCCCGATCGCGAGCACCATCCCGAACAGCGACAACGCGTTGATCGAATAGCCGAAGCCGAGCAGCAGCGAGAACGTGCCGATGATCGACACCGGCACCGCGATCAGCGGAATCAGCGATGCGCGCCAGGTCTGCAGGAACACGATCACGACGAGCACGACCAGCGCGATCGCCTCGAGCAGCGTGTGCACGACGGCCTTGATCGACGAACGCACGAACTGCGTCGGGTCATAGACGATCTTGTAGTCGACGCCGGCCGGCATGTCCTGCTTCAGCTCGGCCATCGTCTTGCGCACTTGGTCGGAGATCTGCAGCGAGTTTGCGCCCGGCGACTGGTTGATCGCCATCGCGACGGCCGGCTTGTTGTCGAGCAGCGAGCGCAGCCCGTATTCGGACGCGTCGAGTTCGATCCGCGCGATGTCGCGCAAGTGCGTGACGCCGCCGTCCGGCGTCGTCTTCACGACGATGTCGCCGAACTCGTCTTCCGTCTGCAGGCGGCCGCGCGCGTTCACCGACAGCTGCAGCGGCGTGCCGGGCAGCGACGGCGACGCGCCGATCACGCCGGCCGCGACCTGCACGTTCTGCTCGCGGATCGCCTGCACGACGTCCTCGGCCGACAACCCGCGCTGCGCAACCTTCTGCGGGTCGAGCCATACGCGCATCGCGTAGTCGCCCGAGCCCCACAGCTGCACCTGGCCAACGCCCTGGATCCGCGACAGGCGATCCTTCACGTTGATCAGCGCGTAGTTGCGCAGGTAGGTCATGTCGTAGCGGTTGTCCGGCGAGATCAGGTGGACCACCATCGTCAGCGTCGGCGAGCTCTTCACCGTGGTGATGCCGAGCCGCTGAACGTCTTCCGGCAGGCGCGGCAGCGCCTGGTTCACGCGGTTCTGCACGAGCTGCGTGGCCTTGTCCGGATCGGTGCCGAGCTTGAACGTGACGGTGATCGTCATGTTGCCGTCGCTGTTCGCCTGCGACTGCATGTAGAGCATGTCCTCGACGCCGTTGATCTGCTCTTCCAGCGGCGACGCGACCGTCTCGGCGATCACTTTCGGGTTCGCACCCGGGTACTGCGCCTTCACGATCACCGAAGGCGGCACGACTTCCGGATATTCCGAAATCGGCAGCAGGAACATCGCGATCACCCCGCCGAGCAGGACGATCACCGATAGGACTCCTGCAAAGATCGGCCGGTCGATAAAGAATTTGGAAATGTTCATGTGTGGCTCTGTCTGGTTGAACGCGGAAAACGAAGCGGCGTGCCGCTTACGATTCCGCCTTCGCCGGTGCGGCCGGCTTCGCGCTGTTCGCGAGCGGCGCGGACGGCTCGTCGCCGCCCGTCATCGGGACCATGTGCGGCTTCACCTGCGCGCCGGGGCGCACGCGCTGCGTGCCGTTCACGACCACGCGATCGCCGGCGGCAAGCCCGCTCACGATCACGCGCCGGTTGCCGTGCTGCAGGCCCGGCTGCACTTCGCGATACGACACGCGGCCCTGCTGGTCGACGACGAACACGAACTTCTTGTCCTGGTCGGTGTTGATCGCCGCATCGTCGACGAGCAATGCCTGATGGGGCGCGCTGCCGCCCACCTTCACGCGCGCATAGAGGCCCGGGACGAGCGTGCCGTCCGCGTTGTCGAAGCGCGCGCGCACGCGGATCGTGCCGGACGACGTGTCGAGCCGGTTGTCGACCGAATCGATCTCGCCGCTGCGCGAGTAGCCGGACTCGTTCGCGAGGCCGAGCTCGACCGGCACCTTGCGGCCGTTACGTGCGCCGTTGATGTATTGCAGGTAGGTCTGCTCGTCCGCGTCGAACGACGCGTAGATCGGCGATACCGACACCAGCGTCGTCAGCGGTGCGGCGGATGCGCCGGCCGACACGACGTTGCCGAGCGTGATTTCCGCGCGCGACACGCGGCCCGAGACCGGTGCCGTGATCCGCGTATAGCCGAGGTTGATGCGCGCCGTCTCCAGCGCGGCTTCGGCCGCCTTCAGGTTCGCGTTCGCTTCGCGCGCGGCGTTCTGCTTCTCGTCGTAGTCGCGCTTCGCGATCGCGTTGTCGCCGATCAGCCGCTGTGCGCGCTGCCAGTCGCTTTGCGTATAGCCGTTGCGCGCCTGCGCGGCGGCGAGCTGCGCGGCTGCGCGGTCGACTTCCGCCTGGTACGGGCGCGGATCGATCACGAACAGCACGTCGCCTTTCTTCACGAGCGCGCCGTCCTTGAAGTTCACCGCGACGATGGTGCCCGACACCTGCGGGCGCACGTCGACTTTCTCGACCGCCTCGAGGCGGCCCGAATAGCTTTGCCAGTCGGTGACGGTCTGCGGGACGACGGTCGCGACGTCGACTTCGGGCAGCGGCGCCGCCGCTTTCTCGGGTGCGTTCGCGTTCACGCGCATCGCGCCGAACGTGCCGAGGCCGACGACGGCGAGCGTCACGATCGCCGCTGTCGCGATTCGAGAACGGGAGGTGCGTAGGATGGCCATGTGGATCTCCGGTAAGCGTGGATTGGTCTGGTTATTCGGAACGGTTCGGCTGGCGCGCCTGGAAGCGGCACGCGAAGAAGCGCACGGCTTCCTCCAGCGCGGCTTCGTGCGTCGCGAGCGCGGCGTGCGTGACGTCCGGGTAGCGGATCACCTGCGTGAGCACGCCCGATGAAATCAGGCAGCCCGCATATTTCTCCGCTTCGACGTGCAGCACGTCGTTCTGCGCGGTGACGACGAGCGTCGGCGGCAGGCCCGCGAGGCGCACCGATTCGAGCGGCGCCGCATACGGGTGCATGCGCTGCGCCGCCTGCGGCAGATAGGCGCGATAACAGGCCGCGCATTCGCGCGCGGTGATGTCGGACGAAAGGCGTTCGGCGTCGCCGATGCGCGTCATGCTCGGGTCGAGCATCGGCCCGAACAGCGCCTGCGCGACGATCGGCACTTCGCCGCGATCGCGCGCGATGAACGCAAGACAGTTCGCGAGCTGGCCGCCCGCATCGTGCCCCGCGACACCGATCTTCTTCGGATTGCCGCCGAACGCACGGGCGCGCGTCGCGGCCCACACGGCAGCGCGATACGCATCTTCCGGCGCGGCCGGAAACGGAAAGGCCGGTGCGAGCGAATAATCGACCGACACTACGAGAGCTGGTAAGCGTTCTGCTAAAAAGCGCGCGGCGAAGTCGGCGTCGTCCAGCGTGCCGCGCACGAAACCGCCGCCGTGGAAGTAAAGCACTACCGGTAGTCCGGTCTTGTCCGCACGCCGATAGAGACGCAGCACGATGTCCTGCGCGTAGCCGGGGATTTCCACCTCCGCGACCGTCAATGCCGCGCCGGCTCTGGCTTCGGCGGGCAATGCGGCTTTCAGGAATTTGCTGAATTCAGAAGCGTCCATGACGATGAAGCATCCATTTCGAGATGGAACGAATTCTGGGTCCGGCAGACATCGGGATAAATGCCTATAATCCGGCAACACAATTCAACGCCCCCGAACAATCCCAGGCTGCGTCGCCTACAAAGCGGCGCAGCCTCTTTGTTCCTGAGGCTCATTAGATCGTGGAGGTTGTGATGGACCGGCTTCAGGCCATGCAGGTGTTTACTCGCGTCGTCGATACAAGCAGCTTCACCAAGGCAGCAGAAACGCTCAGCCTGCCGCGGGCGTCCGTCACGACGATCATTCAGAATCTCGAAGCGTTCCTCGGCGTGCGCCTGATGCACCGGACCACGCGCCGGCTGTCGCTCACGCCGGACGGCGCCGCGTACTACGAACGGTGCGTGCGGATCCTCGCCGATGTCGAGGAAACCGAAGCAAGCTTCCAGGCCAACAACCGGAAGCCGCACGGAAAGTTGCGTATCGACATGCCGGGCTCGATCGGGCGGCTGCTGGTGATTCCGTCGCTGTGCGAATTCCATACACGTTACCCGGACATCGATCTGCAGCTCGGCCTGTCGGACCGGCCGGTCGACCTGCTGCAGGAAGGCGTCGACTGCGTGATCCGCGTCGGTGCGCTGCAGGACTCGTCGCTCGTCGCGCGCCGCGTCGGCCTGTTCGAATGCGTGACGGTCGCGTCGCCCGACTATCTCGAGCACCACGGCGAGCCGCAGACGATCGACGACCTGAGCCACCACAAGGCCGTCAACTACTTCTCGAGCCGCACCGGCCGCACGATCGACTGGACCTTCCTGATCGACGGCAAGGAAGTCGAGATGAAGATGGAGGGCATCGTGTCGGTCAACGACGCCGATGCGTACGTGACGTGCGGGCTCGAAGGCTTCGGCCTGATCCAGCCGCCGCTGTTCATGGTGCTGCCGCACTTGCGCGACGGCCGCCTCAAGGAAGTGCTGCCCGGGCTGAAGCCGCTGCCGATGCCGATCTCGGTCGTGTATCCGCACAGCCGGCACCTGTCGCCGAAGGTGCGCGTGTTCGTCGACTGGATCGCCGAAGTGTTCGACCGCTGCCCGCTGCTGAGCGGCAAGGGCAGCCTCGACGCGACGTGCAGCAAGCGTACGTTCGAGGAAGCCGAGCGCGCGCCGGTGCTCGATACGCCGGTCATCAACGAGTGGGTCGCGTAGTCGTCGAGTAGGCGTCGAGTGGTCGTCGAGTAATCGTCGCGGAACGCACGGCCGGCGCCGTGCTGGCCGGCCCGTAGCCGCGCCGGTCGCGTCCGCGTTCAGCGTTCAGCGTTCAGCGCACGACGGACGCATGCTGCGCGCCGGCCGCTTCGTGCGTGCCAGCAGGCGCGCCACACCGACCCGTTGCGTACGGACTTGCCGGCCGCACTGGCGGTCGATCGCATCGATCTGGCTGCTCAGGCAAGCGATGGTCTGCTCGACACCGCGACGGACGCTCGGATGGCACCGCGCCAGCGATTGATATTCCGCGATCAACGCATGGGCGAGCTGTCGCCGGCGTTGCACGAGCGCCTGAACATAGTGCAGGTCAGGGTCCGACAAGGGTTCGATGACGCTTGCGCCGGGCACGAGATCGTCCAGCATACGTGCCAGCTCCGCCATCAGGCGGGCCTGCGCGCCCTTTTCGCTGGACGGCGGTCTGTCGACGAACCCCCGGGCCTGATGCGGTTGCACCACCGCGACCGGCAATCGCGCCGCCTGCAGCGAACAGGCGACCATGCACTCCAGACCGCCGGCGGCCTCCACCACCACGAGGCGCGGCAACCATTCGGCCACCGCATCCGTGAGCGACTCGATACCGAACGTCTCGTTCCGGTATCCGAATACGAGATGCACCGACGCCGCGCACACTTCGAGCGTATCGCGCGTCACACCAATCCCGACCCGAACCGACCGCGGCCAGCCCGGCTCACGCGCTTGGCCCTCCGCCTCACTGACCATACTGCACCCCGATGTGTCCGTTGCACGCCACAGTCGTGACGTTCACATTGAAAACTGTCACATTGAAAGCGTATTGTTGGGTGAAACCGGTTCCAATTCCGTGCCTGAGTCGCACGGCAACGTACCGACAGAGCAACGCGAATCGGCGGGGTGCTGCATCGTTGGACCAGCGGCCCGCGGAATCAAGAATCGATGTCGACATCATGATTGATCAGCAATTTTCCAGTTCGGGGCTCTCGTCAATCGAGCTGCCGTTTTCTGCCGCGTCGATGAGAAAGTGCGTCCGGTCACGGCCACGCATCCATACCGGCTCCCGGCCGACTCCCGACCATGTCTGGCCCGTATCGGGATTGAAATACTTCGCGCGACGTCTCCTTGCAGTCGCGCGCGGCCGAGACGGGAATAAGTCGTTCTGCGTGAATCCGAATTCCTCGATGCAATTCCGGACTTCATTCAGCACAGCGGCGGAAATGGCCTCTCGCTCGCGGGCCAGCTGCGCTTCCAGAAGCGCCTTCTTTTCGATAAAGGATTTATAGATCAGCATGACGTCCTCCACGATGCGTTGCATCGCCAGTTAAGAATCCATCGAATTCGCAGTTACGCAGGCTGAATATAACGATTTAAAAAATTGTTTCGCATGCCCATATGAATATGGACAACTAACATACTAAATCATGATCAACTCAGGCCCCGCATTTTCCATCCCATGTTCAGAATCGTTGACATATGCCGGTGGGCCGCGATGTGAACACGAGCAGAGAATCGTCGATCGAAGCGATGGAACCGGCATCAGGTTTCGCACGGCCGGACGCGATCTCGTCATTCGATACAAGGGCTCACCCATAAGATGAACGTTTTATATCTCGAGGACGACCTTACGCACGTCCAGTTCGTCACCTCGATACTGGAAGACGCGGGATATCACGTACATGCCGTCGGGGACGGCAATCAGGCGATCCGCTACCTCGAACGTTCGGTCGTCGACCTGCTGATTCTCGATTGGCAAGTTCCGGGACTCACAGGCTTCGACGTGCTCAGATGGGCTCGAGAAAGGATCGGCGGCGGATTGCCGATCCTGTTCCTCACGATCCGTGCGCCGGAGCAAGGACTCGTTGCCGCGATCAATGCCGGCGCGGACGACTACATGGTCAAGCCGATCAACCGTTGTGAATTGCTGGCGCGCATCGGTGCATTGTTGCGTCGCGCCTACCGGAGCGGCAGCCCGGAGCAGGTCCGGTTCGAAGTAGGCTTTTACGGCTTCGATATGAAAGCACGTGAGATCACGTTGCGGGGTGAACCGATCAAATTGACGCCGCGCGAATTCGATCTGGCCGTCCTGTTGTTTCGTCATTTCGGCCGCATCATGCCTCGCGATGCGTTGATTCGTTCACTATGGGGACGCGACATGGCAGGCGCATCGCGCAGCCTCGATACGCATATTTATCGGTTGCGGACGAAACTCGCGCTGCATCCGTCGAACAACGTGCGACTCAGCGCGATTTACTCGCTCGGCTATCGGGTCGAGGGCGTCTGACACGGCGAATGCCGGCGGTGTACGAACCGTTGCGGGGTCGGAAGAGAGCGTTGCCGGCGGCACCATGCCCGTCGACCAGGGAAGCGGGAGCCGTGGCGATTGTTCGACGTTAGCGATAATTCTATTCGTCAAAGCGGCATTTATCCGGGCGCGGCTCGTCCCTAGAGTAAACCCTGTCGCGCACCTCGTTGCGCATCGAACAGCCCCGTTTGACGGGACCGGAGCAAGCGCTCACGCGCCAACTCCGACCAACACAGGAGTTACGTCATGAACCGCCGCCATCTTCTCTCCGCCGTCGCGCTCGCACTCGCCGTGTCCGCACCGTCCTTCGCCGATACGGACGCCCCGCATGCCGGCGACTACGGCAACACGTCGTCGTACTCGCAACACAACAATGGCCCGCGCACGCGCGCCGAAGTCAACGCGGAAGTCGAGCAGGCACGCAAGGACGGCACGCTCGCGTACCTGCGCAAGGCGACTTCGTATCCGCAAGGGCTCGAGCTCGCGCAAGGCCCGTATCGCTCGATGCCGGAAAGCAATCAGCTCGCTGGCGGGGCCCGCTAAACGTCGGTAAACGTGCAACGCCGCGCAGCAGATGATCCGCCGCGCGGCGTCGCGATGCCGCTGCCGAACAATCGATTACTCAGTTAGTTGCAGGAGTCTGTGATGAACGACCACCTTCCTTCGCCGCTCGATCATTGGGACGACACGACGCCCGTCTGGACGCCGTTCCGTTCCTCGCCGCAATCGCATTGATGTTTGCGTCGCGTGTCGCTGATACCGTCATGCGATCATCAGCGGCGCGGCACGCCATCGCGCCATTCGCCCCAGTGCGTGACGATGTCCTGCACGAGCGGATTGCCCGCGCGGTACAGGTTTTCGGTCGCCGGCGCGAAGCCGCCCTGATCCGCGTAGTTGAGCAGGTTGTCGGCGCTCGTCTGCCCCGCATACGGCCGGTCGAAATCGGAGCCCGTGCGCAGTACCGCGACGCGCGACAGGTCGACCCGCTTCACGCTCGCCGCACGCTTGAGCGCTTCATACGTCGCGTTGTCTTCCTGCGCGGTCATGCAGTAGGTGCCCTTGCCGTCGGTGAGGATCTTCGTCCACTGACGTGCGCGCTCGCCGATCAGCGTGCCCGAGAACCACGTGTTGCCCGATGACGTGTCGCACTGGATCACCGTCGGCGGCCGGTTCGCCGGCGCGTACGTGAACTTCGCACGTGCGGCCTGAGCCTGCGCGCTGTCGGCCAGCACGACGTTGCGCGACAGCGCATACGCGGCGTCGGTCAGCTGCGGATTCAGCTGGAACACTTCGGTGCGGTAGTCGAGCGGCGGCTTGTCGTTCGGGCTCTTCGTGTTGATGCCGAGATAGCCGGTGTTCCAGCCGGCCGGAATCTCGCGCGCATCGAGTTCCCACTGCAGGCTGAAGTCGACCAGGTATTTCGACCATGCGGCGGAGCCGACCGTGCCTTGCGCGGGGTCGACGCCCGCGATGCCGGATACCAGGAAGTACGTGCGACGCAGATCGAAGCGCTGCGAGAACGTGAGGGCCATGATCGTCGCGGACGCGTTCGCGTAGCCCATGCCCGTCGTCACCACGCACACGTCCTGCTTGTTGCAGTGAACGGCCGGATAGTCGGGCGACAGGCCGGGCACGGTGATGTCGCGCCACGGACCGAGCCGGTCGAGCCATGCCTGGCCTTCCGGGCCGAACATCGTGATGATCATGACCTTGACCGGGCGGCCCTGTGAACCGGTCTCGGCGAATGCCGCGTTGCCCGCGTCGTTGCCCTGGTTGTCCTGCGCGATCGACGGCGCGGTCGCACAGGCGGCAAGCGAGAATGCGGCGGCAGAGAGAATGGAGCGAGTCAGCATCGGCGTTCCTTGTTTCGGTGATTGGGTGAGAACGGCTGTCGGAGACTGCGCGAGGGAGTATAGAACGCGGGCGCGCGGTGCGGAACCCGACTACGAATCGGGGCGGCGTTCCCTGTTCAACGCACGCGTGCGGCACGCGAGCAAGGCCCGACGAGATCAACCTGCGCGCCGCGCCATAACGTCAGGAATACTATCTTTATGGTCGGCGAATGTACCGTGGTGACAATGCCGACGAAGATTGCCCGATGCGAACCACGACGAGCTGACGTGATTCGCGAATGACTGATCGACCAGGCAATCCTTCACCAGTCGTCGATGCCTTCATGAGAAGGCATCGATTCTATCGACCGATAGCAATCCGGCGTGAGAAAAAAACGCGTCAGGCGACGTCGACGCGAGAAGGCCCGTCCACCATCTCGCCGATCACGGCCGCGCGGTCGAAACCGTCGGCGCGGAAGCATGCGAGCACGTCGTCGACTGCTTCCGGTGCGCACGCGACCAGCAGGCCACCGGAGGTCTGCGGATCGGTCAGCAGCGCCTGCGCGACCGGCGGCAGCCCTTCGGCGAGCCGCACGTCAGAACCATAAGCAGCCCAATTGCGCCCCGATGCACCGGTGAACACACCGTCGGTGACGAACGCCTCGACGCCCGCCAGCCACGGCAGCGATGCGTAATGCACGCGTGCGGTGAGCTTCGCGCCGCGCGCAAGCTCGAGCGTGTGGCCGAGCAACCCGAAGCCCGTGACGTCGGTCAGCGCATGCACGCCCGGCAACGCAGCGAGTTCGGTGCCCGGCCGGTTCAGCTTGGTGGTCGTCGCGACCATCTGCGCATAGCCTGCGTCGTCGAGCTGGTTCTTCTTGAGCGCGGCCGACAGCACGCCGACGCCGAGCGGCTTGCCGAGCACGAGCACGTCGCCGGCGCGCGCCGCCGCGTTGCGCTTCACGCGCGACGGATGCACGACGCCGATCGCCGCCAGCCCGTAGATCGGCTCGACCGAATCGATCGAATGGCCGCCCGCGACCGGAATGCCGGCATCCGCGCACACGGATTCGCCGCCGCGCAGCACGGCCGCGATCGTCTCGTGCGGCAGCACGTTGATCGGCATCCCGACCAGCGCGAGCGCGAGAATCGGCTTGCCGCCCATCGCGTACACGTCCGACAGCGCGTTGGTGGCGGCGATGCGGCCGAAGTCGAACGGATCGTCCACGATCGGCATGAAGAAATCGGTGGTCGCGACGATCGCCTGCTCGTCGTTGAGCCGGTAGACGGCTGCATCATCGGAGGTCTCGGTGCCGACCAGCAGATCGGGGAACAGCGCCGGCGGCGTCGCGCGCTTCAGCAGTTCGGACAGCACGCCCGGCGCAATCTTGCAGCCGCAGCCGCCCCCGTGCGACAGGCTCGTGAGGCGCGGAACGGCGGGCGGGTGGAGGGTGGCTTCGGTCATCGTCGGCATCCGGTGAATAACAACGTTCCATTATCGACAATTCTGCGGGAGCGCGCCCGATACCCACATATTCGAACGCGCCGGCCCGCTCCCGCCGTTTCATGATTCGAGCCTATCGGCCAGCGAAAACACCCTGTCAGGTATGCCTTCGACGTTTGCGCTACGCCCCGCGAGAAGCGACCTTAAGCCTTCCCGCGGGCATGAAGAAGGCAGCAGCTTGCCTCGCACCGGATCGATCATCTGCGCCATCGCGATGCGATGATGCGGGTGACTCGCCCTTCAAGCGGCCACCGCCGACTTCCCGAACGCCCGCTCGTCGATCGCCTCGGCGAGCGTCGCGAAAGCGGCCGGGATCTCGTCCTCCGGCACGCACGCATAGCCGAGCAGCAAGCCCGATGCGGCGCGCTTGCGCTCGGCGTAATACCCGGACAGCGGCCGCACGACGATGTTGCGCTCGAGCGCGGCCTGCGCGACCGCGCGATCGTCGACGCCGTCCGGCAGCCGCGTGACGAGATGCAGCCCCGCATCGCTGCCGAGCGCCTGCAGCGTGTCGCCGTAGCGGCGCGCGACCGCATCGAGCAGCACCTCGCGGCGCTGCCCGTACAGCGTGCGCATCTTGCGGATATGCGACACGAAGTGCCCTTCCGCGATGAACTCGGCGAGCACCGCCTGCTGCAGCAGCTGACCTTCGCGATACAGCTCGGCGCTCGCGGTCGCGAAGCTCTCCGCGAGCGGCTCCGGCGCGACCAGGTAGCCAACGCGCAGCCCCGGGAACAGCGTCTTGCCGAAGCTGCCGACATAGATCACCTGCCCCGACGAGTCGAGCCCCTGCAGCGACGCGAGCGGCCGGCTGCCGTAGCGGAACTCGCTGTCGTAGTCGTCCTCGATGATCCAGCAGCCGTGCTGGCGCGCGTATTCGAGCAGCATGCGCCGCCGCGCGAGGCTCATCACCATCCCGAGCGGGTACTGGTGCGACGGCGTGACGAGCATCAGCTTCGGCGGCTCGGCGAGATCGGCGGCCGACGGCGCGATCCCTTCGTCGTCGACCGGAATCGGCCGCGTGGTCAGCCCCGACACGTTGAGCACGCTGCGCACGCCCCAGTAGCACGGATCCTCGGTCCAGATCGCGTCGCCCGGATCGGTCAGCAGCCGCACCGCGAGGTCGATCGACTGGTGGATCCCGGTCGTGATCACGATCTGCTCGGGCGTGCAGCGCACCGAACGGGACGTGCGCAGGTAGTCGGCCAGCGCCTCGCGCAGCAGCGCGAGCCCGCCGCCGGGCGCATAGGTCAGCAGGTCCGGGCGCAGGCGCCGCCAGTACTTGTTGTGCAGCCGCGTCCACACGCGCGCCGGAAAGCGGGACACATCGGGCACGCCCGGCATGAACGCGCCGCCCTGGCGCTTCGACACGCCCGCGCCTTCGACGAGCCGCGTGCCGCGCGCGGACAGCCGCCGCGCCGGCGACGCGACCACCGCCGTGCCGGCCGCCGGATCGGACGGCGCGCCGACGATCTCGTCCGGCGCGCTGTCGGCGACGAAGGTGCCGCGGCCCGTTGCCGAGTTCACATAGCCTTCGAGCGCAAGCTGTTCGTAAACCTGCGTGACCGTGTTGCGGGCGATCCCGAGCTCGGCCGCGAGCAGCCGCGACGACGGCACGCGCGTGCCGGCCGGCAGTTCGCGCGACAGGATCGCCTGCTGCAGCAACCGGTGCAACTGCCGGTAGATCGGCTGTTCGCTGCCGCGCACGAGGCGCTGCGCCAGCCAGTCCGACAACACGCTTGCGCGCATGATTGGCTCCTGAATATTTATTGAAATGGCTCTGATTGCCGGAGCCAAATGTGATTATAGTCGCCTCCATGGGCTGCCAACGCGGCCGTTTCTTATCCCACCGGACAGAACATCAAGGAGATGACCGTGAAGAATGCCGACCTGCAGGCCCGCAAGAACGCCGCCACCCCGCGCGGCGTCGGCGTGATGTGCGATTTCTACGCAGCCCGCGCCGAGAACGCGGAGCTGTGGGATGTCGAAGGCCGCCGCTTCATCGATTTCGCCGCCGGCATCGCGGTGCTGAACACGGGCCACCGCCACCCGAAGATCGTCAAGGCGATCGCCGACCAGCTGAACAACTTCACGCACACCGCTTACCAGATCGTCCCGTACGCGTCGTACGTCGAGCTGGCAGAGAAAATCAACGAACGCGCGCCGGGCGACTTCCCGAAGAAGACCGCGTTCTTCACGACCGGCGCCGAAGCCGTCGAAAACGCGATCAAGATCGCGCGCGCCGCGACCGGCCGTCCGGGCGTCATCGCGTTCTCGGGCGGGTTCCACGGCCGCACGATGATGGGCATGGCGCTGACCGGCAAGGTCGCGCCGTACAAGCTGAACTTCGGCCCGTTCCCGGGCGACGTGTTCCACGCGCCGTACCCGAACGCGCTGCACGGCGTGACGACGGCCGACTCGATCAAGGCGATCGAGATGCTGTTCAAGGCCGACATCGATCCGAAGCGCGTCGCCGCGATCATCTTCGAACCGGTCCAGGGCGAAGGCGGCTTCAACCCGGCGCCGGCCGAGTTCGTGCGCGCGCTGCGCAAGATCTGTAACGAACACGGCATCCTGCTGATCGCCGACGAAGTGCAGACGGGCTTCGCGCGTACCGGCAAGCTGTTCGCGATGCAGCACTACGACGTGCTGGCCGACCTGATCACGATGGCGAAGAGCCTCGCGGGCGGCATGCCGCTGTCGGGCGTCGTCGGCCGTGCGGACGTGATGGATGCAGCGGCGCCCGGTGGCCTCGGCGGCACCTACGCGGGCAACCCGCTGGCCGTCGCATCGGCGCACGCGGTGCTCGAGATCATCGACGAAGAGAAGCTGTGCGAACGCGCGACGCAACTCGGCGACGTGCTGAAGGCGAAGCTGAGCGCACTGCAGGCCGACGTGCCGCAGATCGCCGACGTGCGCGGTCCGGGTGCGATGATTGCGGTCGAGTTCCTGAAGCCGGGTTCGGGCGAGCCGGACGCCGAATTCACGAAGCGCGTGCAGACGCGTGCGCTCGAGCGCGGCCTGCTGCTGCTCGTGTGCGGCGTGTACTCGAACGTCGTGCGCTTCCTGTTCCCGCTGACGATCACGCAAGCCGTGTTCGACGAAGCGCTGGTGATCCTCGAGGAAGTGCTGAAGGAAACGGTCGGCGTGCCGGCCTGAGTTCCCGTCCGCTTCAACTGAATGCGCCGCCGCCGTCGTGAAGAGGGCGGCGGCCGTTTCACCTCTTCATAGCAGGCGATTCATATGAGCACTGTTCAGGAAACCCTGGCACTGAAAGATCCGTCGCTGTTCCGCCAGCAGGCGTACGTCAACGGCGAATGGCAAGGCGCGGCGAACGGCGAGTCGTTCGAAGTCCGCAACCCGGCAAACGGCGGCCTGCTCGGCACCGTGCCGGCGATGGGCACGGCCGAGACGCGTCACGCGATCGAAGCCGCGAACGCCGCATGGCCGGCGTGGCGCAAGAAGACCGCGAAGGAACGCGCGGCGATCCTGCGCAAGTGGCACGACCTGATGATGGAGAACGCCGACGACCTCGCGCTGATCCTGACCACCGAGCAAGGCAAGTCGCTGGCCGAAGCGAAGGGCGAGATCGGCTACGCGGCGTCGTTCCTCGAGTGGTTCGCGGAAGAAGGCAAGCGCGTGTACGGCGACACGATCCCGACGCCGGCGAGCGACAAGCGCATCGTCGTGACAAAGGAAGCGATCGGCGTGTGCGCGGCGATCACGCCGTGGAACTTCCCGGCAGCGATGATCACCCGCAAGGTCGGCCCCGCGCTCGCGGCAGGCTGCCCGATCGTCGTGAAGCCGGCTGAAGCGACGCCGTTTTCCGCACTCGCGATGGCCGTGCTGGCCGAGCGTGCGGGCGTGCCGGCCGGCGTATTCAGCGTCGTCACGGGCGACCCGAAGGCGATCGGCGGCGAACTGACGTCGAACCCGATCGTGCGCAAGCTGTCGTTCACCGGCTCGACGCCGGTCGGCCGCCTGCTGATGTCGCAGTGCGCGGCGACGGTGAAGAAGGTGTCGCTGGAGCTCGGCGGCAACGCGCCGTTCATCGTGTTCGACGATGCCGATCTCGATGCGGCCGTGCAAGGCGCGATCGCGTCGAAGTACCGCAACAGCGGCCAGACGTGCGTGTGCACCAACCGCTTCTACGTGCATGAAGCCGTGTACGACCAGTTCGCGCAGAAGCTTGCGGCGGCGGTCGGCCAGTTGAAGGTCGGGCGCGGCACGGAGCCGGGCGTCACGCAGGGTCCGCTGATCAACGAAGCGGCCGTGCTGAAGGTCGAGGCGCATATCGAGGACGCGCTCGCGAAGGGCGCGACCGTCGTGACGGGCGGCAAGCGCCACGCGCTCGGCCACGGCTTCTTCGAGCCGACCGTGCTGACGGGCGTCACGCCGGCGATGAAGGTCGCGAAGGAAGAGACGTTCGGGCCGCTCGCGCCGCTGTTCAAGTTCAGCAGCGACGACGAAGTGATCCGTCTCGCGAACGACACCGAGTTCGGCCTGGCCGCGTATTTCTACAGCCGCGACATCGGCCGCGTGTGGAAGGTGGCCGAAGCGCTCGAATACGGGATGGTCGGCATCAACACGGGCCTGATCTCGAACGAAGTCGCGCCGTTCGGCGGCGTCAAGCAGTCGGGCCTCGGCCGCGAAGGCTCGCACTACGGCATCGACGACTACGTCGTGATCAAGTACCTCTGCCTGGCCGTCTGACGGTTCGGGCCTGCCGCTTCGGCGACAGGCCCTGACCGCCCGGCCGGAACCGGGCGGTCACGACGCGGGCCGGTACCCCTCTCCGCCGTGCCCGCGTCACCTTGATGCCTGTGCGCGCTTGCGGTGCATTGCCGTGCCGCGCCGCTCCCCCCGTCAACGAAACACGTTCACCGCATCCACGAGCCGCGTCGCCTGCTGCTTCAGGCTTTCCGACGCCGCCGTGCTCTGCTCGACCAGTGCCGCGTTCTGCTGCGTGATGTTGTCCAGATGCACCACCGCTTGATCGACCTGCGCGACGCCCGTGCTCTGCTCGGCCGTCGACGAGCTGATCTCGGCGATCAGGTCCGACACGCGCTTCACCTGCGTGACGATGTCTTCCATCGTCTTGCCCGCGCCGTCGACGATCCGCGAGCCCGATTCGACCCGCTCGACACTCGCGCCGATCAGCGTCTTGATCTCCTTCGCCGCATTCGCGCTGCGCTGCGCGAGCGCCCGCACCTCGCCTGCCACCACCGCGAAACCCCGCCCCTGGTCGCCCGCGCGCGCCGCCTCGACGGCCGCGTTCAGCGCGAGAATGTTGGTCTGGAATGCGATTCCGTCGATGACGCCGATGATGTCGGCGATCTTGCGCGAACTTGCCGTGATGTCGTTCATCGTGGTGACGACCTCGCTCACCGCTTGCCCGCCGCGCTCGGCCGCTTCGCTCGCCGACACCGACAATTGATTAGCCTGCAGCGCCGTCTCCGCATTGCTCGACACGGTGGCCGTCATCTCCGCCATCGACGCGGCCGTCTGCTGCACGCTTGTCGACGCCTGTTCGGTGCGCGCGCTCAGGTCGTTGTTGCCCTGTGCGATCTCGTTGCTCGCGCGCTGCACGTTGTGCACCTGCTCGCTCACGTCATCGACGAGCCAGCGGAACATCAGCCCCAGCTGGTTGATCGTGCGCAGCGTCATGCCGATCTCGTCGACGCGGTTCATCGCGACGCCGGTGCGGCTCTCGCCGGTTGCGACGCGCAGCGCCTGGTCGCGCAACTGCGTCAATGGACGCGCGATCTGCGCGTCGAGCCACAGGCCGGCGGCCATCGACGCGCCGGCCGTCGCGCCCGCGAACGCCGCAAGCCCGCCGCCGGTCAGTCCGCATGCCCAGCCCGCACCGACCACGGCCGGCGCCAGCACGCACAGCGTCGAATGCAGGCGCGCGCGTACCGACATCGTCTGGAACAGCGACGCGATACGCATCAGCCCGGTACGGACGATCAACCCCTTGTGAAAACGGCGGTTGCCGGCCTTGCCTTCGCGGAACGCGCGATACAGCGCGTCGGCAGCCGCGATCTCGTCGCGCGACGCCTTGGTGCGCACCGACATGTAGCCCGTCGGCTGCCCGTTGCGCATCACGGGCACCGTATTCGAGCGCACCCAGTAGTGATCGCCGTTCTTGCGGCGGTTCTTCACGAGTGCGGTCCACGGCTCGCCGTTCTTCAGCGTCGCCCACATGTCGGCAAACGCCTCCTTCGGCATGTCGGGGTGCCGGACGACGTTGTGCGGCTGACCTTCGATCTCCTCGGGAGAAAATCCGCTGACCTGGATAAAGGCGGCGTTCGCGTACGCGATATAACTGTTCGCGTCGGTGGTCGACATCAGCGTCGCGTCGTCGGGAAATTCGTATTCGCGTTGGGTGACAGGCTGGTTATTGCGCATGGTGTGGAGTTCCCGGGTGGCGGATCTTGCGTCCGCTTGGAGATTGGAATTGGATCGAGACCGTGCGTATCGCGGTCGGCCCGCATACGTCCGATCCCACTCCTGCGCTTTCGGCAAATCTGGCGAAAACATTATGCCGACCGCGGGTAAATGCGCACTATATTTGAATCATCTTGTTTACCCGAATGTTTCGTTTATACGTGAATCAAAAACTCCTTTTCATCAAGGAGTTGAAATCCAATCGTCTGACAATTAAAGCGCATTCACAACCGGATTAACGAACCAGTTCAAAAAAACGCAAATAGGAATTCCTGTCGTTTGGCGATTCGGATCGCAGCGAAAACAGGAATTCGCCATCCTGGCGTGCGGCGGCCGCGTAGGGCCGCGCCCCGACGATTACCGAAACACGTTCACCGCATCCACGAGCCGCGTCGCCTGCTGCTTCAGGCTTTCCGACGCCGCCGTGCTCTGCTCGACCAGCGCCGCGTTCTGCTGCGTGATGTTGTCCAGATGCACCACCGCTTGATCGACCTGCGCGACGCCCGTGCTCTGCTCGGCCGTCGACGAGCTGATCTCCGCGATCAGGTCGGACACACGCTTCACTTGCGCGACGATGTCCTCCATCGTCCTGCCCGCATCGTCGACCCGCCGCGCGCCCGACTCGACGCGCTCGACACTCGCGCCGATCAGCGTCTTGATCTCCTTGGCCGCATTCGCGCTGCGCTGCGCGAGCGCCCGTACTTCGCCGGCCACCACCGCGAAACCGCGCCCCTGTTCGCCCGCGCGCGCCGCTTCGACGGCCGCGTTCAACGCGAGGATGTTGGTCTGGAACGCGATCCCGTCGATCACGCCGATGATGTCGGCGATCTTGCGCGAGCTGTCGGTGATGTCGCGCATCGTCGTGACGACTTCGCTCACTGCCTGCCCACCGCGCTCGGCCGCATCGCTCGCGGCCCCCGCGAGCTGGTTCGCCTGCAGCGCGGTCTCCGCATTGCTGTCGACGGTGGCCGTCATTTCGGCCATCGACGCGGCGGTCTCCTGCACGCCCGACGCAGCCTGTTCGGTGCGCGCGCTCAGGTCGTTGTTGCCCTGTGCGATCTCGTTGCTCGCGCGCTGCACGTTGTGCACCTGCTCGCTCACATCATCGACGAGCCAGCGGAACATCAGCCCGAGCTGATTGATCGTACGCAGCGTCATGCCGATCTCGTCGACGCGGTTCATCCGCACGCCGCGGCGGCTTTCGCCGGTCGCGACGTTCAGTGCCTGCTCGCGCAGCCGCTTCAGCGGGCGCACGATCTGCGCGTCGAGCCACAGGCCGGCCGCCACCGACACGCCGGCCGTCGCGGCCGCGAACGCCGCGAGGCCGCCGCCGGCAAGCCCGCACGCCCAGCCCGCGCCGACGACGGCCGGCGCCAGCACGCACAGCGCCGCGTGAACGCGTGCGCGCACCGACATCGTCTGCGGCAGCGACGCGATCCGCAGCAACCCGGTCCGTACGATCAATCCCTTGTGAAAACGGCGGTTGCCGGCCTTGCCTTCGCGGAACGCGCGATACAGCGCGTCGGCAGCCGCGATCTCGTCGCGCGGCGCGCTGGTGCGCACCGACATGTATCCATGCGGCGCGCCGTTGCGCATCACGGGCACCGCATTCGCGGACACCCAATAATGGTCGCCGTTCTTGCGGCGGTTCTTCACGAGCGCGGTCCACGGCTCACCGTTCTTCAGCGTCGCCCACATATCGGCGAACGCCTCCTTCGGCATGTCCGGGTGCCGAACGGCGTTGTGCGGCTGGCCGACGAGTTCATCGGTCGAGAAGCCGCTCACGTATGCGAACGTCGTGTTCGCATATGTGATGATGCTGTCCGCATCGGTCGTCGACATCAGCGTGACGTCGTCGGGAAAATTGAATTCCTGTTGGGTAACAGGCTGGTTGTTACGCATGCAAGGCTCCGAAAGGCGGATCCGGATACGGAATCCGCGCAGCGCGAAAATCACGCTCAGTAGCCGAAAAACGGTTGCTCGCTTTACGACGGTCTCGTCCTTGCTGTCGGCAATCTCCGGGAAAACCTTAATCCGGAAGCGCGTAAAATATCGGATTCTCGCGACAGGATGATTTCGATCAAATAATCCCGCGATAATCGCGTCCGGCGCTTTTCACGGGCGACTCGATGCCTTATGGATGGCGCCCGATAGCGCGCCAATCCGCTCAGTCGTTGCATGCGGCGAAACGACTCGCCGTGATCGGCTTCATTCAACCGGCATTCGAGCGCGATGAGAAAATCACGACACCCATTGAAACGGTCGTACGAAAATGCCGCGGTTTCTCATGCACGACTAGCGATGCGCATAATCGAACGCTCCTTTTTCGCGATCGCGATTCGATCCAATTGACTGTAACGCGACGACATTCACGACAACGTAGCCAACGCATGACCACACACCCCGACCCACACACCGCTCGCCCATTGCCGGACCACCGCATGACCCGCCGCACCGCCACCGAACTCGACGCACTGTCGCCACGGCTGCTCTCTCGCGACGAACTGCCGCTCGTCTGGACCATCGACCGGCGCGAGATCATCCATCATCTGTACGCGCTGCGCGACGGCGAGCTGCAGCTCGTCTCCGACTTCTACGACGTGCGCGGCTGGCCCGACGGCGAAGCCGAACACTACACGCCGATCCTGCTCGACTGCCACGATCGCGGCGGCTGGTGTCTCGGCATGTTCGACGGCGCGCGACTCGTCGCGGCGGTCATCGTCGACAACGACCGGCTCGGCCCGCGACGCGACATGCTGCAACTGAAGTTCCTGCACGTGAGCCAGGACTGGCGCGGCTGCGGGCTCGGCGAGCAGCTCTATCGCGCGGCCCGTGAGCAGGCGCGCGCGATGGGTGCCGAACGACTATATGTGTCCGCAACGCCGTCGCAGCGCACGATCGACTTCTACCTGCGCCTGGGCTTCACCGTCAGCACGTCGCCCGACCCGGCGCTGTTCGCGCTGGAGCCGGACGACATCCACCTGGAAGCACCGACCGCCTGACGCGCGCGAACACCGCCCGCGCGCAGAATTTCTGCTTGCTCAACGCCGCTCCCCCGGAGAACGACATTGCAGACCATGCCGCAACCGGCCGCCACGCCGAAAATCCTCGTCAGCATGTGCGTGCTCGGTCACCCGGTCCGCTACAACGGCTCGGCAAAGACCGCCGCGCATGAAACGCTCGCACGATGGCAGCGCGAAGGGCGGCTGGTGCCCGTGTGTCCGGAACTGGCGGGGGGATTGAGCGTGCCGCGTCCGCCCGCGGAAATCGCGCACGGCGAATCGGGCCAGCGCGTGCTGGCGGGCGCCGCGCGGATCGTCGACGTGCACGGCGCCGACGTGACCGCGCCGTTCGTCGACGGTGCGCACACCGCACTCGCACTAGCTCGCGCGCACGGTTGCCGCTTCGCGATCCTGGCAGACGGGAGTCCGTCGTGCGGCAGCAGTTTCATTTACGACGGGAGTTTTGCGGGCCGGCGGCATGCAGGCGCCGGGGTGACGGCGGCGCTGCTGCGCCAGCATGGCATCGAGGTGTTCGCCGATACGGCGATCGGGATCGACGCGCTCGCCGCGCGCCTCGCGCCCTTTTCAGGGGCTGAATGACGAGGTGGCCGGCACGACGAACGCGTGCCGGCCACCTCGATTGAAACGTGCTGAAACGCGTGCACGGCGAAGCACGCCTGCGCGCTTGGCCGCGCCGCGCCGCGCGATCAGACGCGTTCGATCGCGATCGCGATGCCCTGGCCCACGCCGATGCACATCGTGCACAGCGCGAAGCGGCCGTTGGTGCGATGCAGTTGATACATCGCCGTCGTCACGAGGCGCGCGCCCGATGCGCCGAGCGGGTGGCCCAGCGCGATCGCGCCGCCGTTCGGGTTCACGCGGGGATCGTCGTCGGCGACGCCGAGCATGCGCAGCACCGCGAGACCTTGGGACGCGAACGCTTCGTTCAGCTCGATCACGTCGAACTGGTCGATCGTCATCCCGAGCCGCGCGAGCAGCTTCTGCGTGGCGGGCGCCGGACCGATGCCCATCACGCGCGGTGCGACGCCGGCCGTCGCGATGCCGAGCACGCGCGCACGCGGCGTCAGGCCGAAGCGCTTCGCGGTGGCTTCGTTCGCGAGCAGCAGCGCGGCGGCGCCGTCGTTGACGCCCGACGCGTTGCCGGCCGTTACCGAACCGTCCGCGCGCACGACGCCCTTGAGCTTCGCGAGCGTCTCGAGCGACGTTTCGCGCGGATGCTCGTCACGCGAAAACACGACCGGATCGCCCTTCTTCTGCGGAATCGTGACCGCCACGATTTCCTCGGCGAGCGTGCCGTCCTGCTGCGCACGCGCGGCCTTCTGCTGGCTGCGCAGCGCGAACAGGTCCTGGTCGGCACGGCTGATGTTGTAGTCGACCGCGACGTTTTCGGCGGTCTCCGGCATCGAGTCGACGCCATGCAGTTGTTTCATCAGCGGATTGACGAAGCGCCAGCCGATCGTCGTGTCGTAGATGTCGGCCTGGCGCGCGAACGCGCTGGCGGCCTTGCCCATCACGAACGGTGCGCGCGTCATGCTTTCGACGCCGCCGGCCACCATCAGCGCGGCTTCGCCCGACTTGATCGCGCGCGCGGCCACGCCGACCGCGTCCATCCCGGAACCGCACAGGCGGTTGATCGTCGAACCCGGGACGCCTTCCGGCAGACCCGCGAGCAGCGCGGACATGCGCGCGACGTTGCGGTTGTCCTCGCCGGCCTGGTTCGCGCAGCCGTAGATCACGTCGTCGATCGCGGTCCAGTCAACCTCGCGGTTGCGCTCGACGAGCGCCTTGAGCGGCACCGCGCCGAGGTCGTCGGCGCGCACGCCGGACAGCGCGCCGCCGTAACGGCCGATCGGGGTACGAATCGCATCACACAGAAAAGCTTCGGTCATCAGTGTCTCCGGTCTCATGCAAGGCTGGGAAGTCAATCAAACGCGCCCCTTGCATTGCCCGCCGGGATGCGCTTAAATGTTCTATATACGAACATAAGATCGTGTATCGAACGTTCAACGCATCATAGGGAGTGCGGGGACGACCTGTCAAGCGCGCGGTCCGCCGTGCGGTTGGCGTGTCAGGCCCCATGCGCTATCTTCTCGGCTGCACGACAAACCGACCGTTCATGACAACCGAAGACATCCAGAAACCCGGCGACTCCTATGTGCAGTCGTTCGCGCGTGGCCTCGCGGTGATCCGCGCGTTCGACGCGCAGCGCCCGGAGCAGACGCTCACCGAGGTCGCGTCGGCCACCGGGCTCACGCGCGCCGGTGCGCGCCGGATCCTGCTCACGCTGCAGACGCTCGGCTACGTCGAGGCCGACGGCCGGCTGTTCCGGCTCACGCCGAAGATCCTCGAGCTCGGCTTTGCGTATCTCACGTCGATGCCGTTCTGGAATCTCGCCGATCCGGTGATGGAACAGCTGTCCGCACAGATCCACGAAAGCTGCTCGGCCGCCGTGCTCGACCGCACCGAGATCGTCTACGTGCTGCGCGTACCGACCCGCAAGATCATGACGATCAACCTGTCGATCGGCAGCCGCCTGCCCGCGTACTGCACGTCGATGGGCCGCGTGCTGCTGGCCGCCCTCGACGATGCGGCGCTCGACGAAACGCTCGCGCAGAGCAGCATCCGTGCGCACACGCAGCATACGATCACCGATCTCGGCGAATTGAAGGCGACGATCGCGCAGGCGCGCCAGCAAGGCTGGGCCGTGGTCGACCAGGAACTCGAAGTGGGCTTGCTGTCGATCTCCGCGCCGATCCGCAACCGGCGCGGGCAGGTGATCGCCGCGATGAACATCAGCGGCAACGCGCAGCGGCATACCGCGAAGCAGATGGTGAAGGAGTTTCTCGGGCCGCTGCAGCAGGCCGCGCAGACGGTTTCTGAGCTGGTGGCACGGCGCGGGTGAGCGATCGGGTGGGTCGGTGAGCCAGCGAGTCGGGCGAATCGGCGGGTCGGCGCATCGGCGCATCGGCGCATCGGCACATCGGCGAACCGGCAGATCGACAGATCGACGATCGCGCGACTCGCGGGCGGAAAAAAAGCGGGCGGCACGTGGCCGCCCTCTCAACTCTCTGACTCGGGTGTAACGTCCGTCTCACGGGACACGGAGCGAACTCCGTATTGCCCAATTTAGTCACGCGGCAAAACCCGGTCAATTTGACAAGAACGAAATTGCACGGTGCTTCTCGGACACCTTGCCAGCCGCAAGCCGCTCACGCGCCGAGCAGCATGCCCGTACGCACCGGCGCCGTCCCCGTCACGCGGCCGAGCGGCGCGCCTGCCGTCACGAAGCGGATCGCGCGCCGCATGTAGAACACGCCGTCGGTCGCACTCGAGATCGTCGTGACCGCATCCGTCAGCGGATCGACGATGTCGAACAGCGGATCGCCGGCACGGATCGACGCGCCGATCGTCGCGCGGTGCACGAGGATCCCGCTCACCGGCGCATAAAACTGCTCGCTGCCCGCGAGCGGCGTGGCAGGCGCTACCAGCCGCGGCAGCGGCGCGCGCTCGCCGCGCACCGCGCCGCACCACACGAGATAGTCGACGAGCGCATCGGCGTCGCGTTGCGCGTATTCATACGTCACGTCGCGCTGGCCGCGACACTCGACCGTCACGGCGACGGTGCCAGCCGCCATCGGCGAGCCGTCCGGCAAATGCGCGCGCAATCGCGACCACAGCAGGTGATGCGCATCGTCGAACGCATGCCCGCCGGAATCCTCGGCAAGCAGTGAAACCTCCGCACCGAGATAACACGCGAGCGGCTCGACGTCCGGCCACGCGGTTTCGCTCGTATACACGTGCATCACCGCTTCGAGCGAGCAATGCAGGTCGATCACGACGTCGGCGTCGTGCGACAGCTTCAGCAGCGCAAGCTGCAGCGCATCGAATTCGGTGCGCGGCGCGATTTCGTCGAGCGCCGCGCCGACGCATTCGCGCACGATCGCGCGATTGCGTGCGCCGTCGTCGCCAAGCCGGTCGCGTGCACGCGCGGCGATCTCCGCGAGCGGCAGGAAGCCGCGATTGAAGTTGCGCCCGCTCGCGAGATCGAACCGGCCGATGAATTGCCCGAGCAGATGCTGATCGAGGCCGACCGGGTTCGCGACCGGCACCAGCACGACTTCGGCGGCGAGCCGGCCGTCCGTGTCGAGCTGAGCGAGCCGCTGCTTGAGCGCGACGGCGGCGAGCATCGCGGGCGTCTCGTCGGCGTGCAGCGCGGCCTGCAGGTAGATCTTGCGGCCGCTATCGGCCGGCCCGAAATGAAAGCTCGTCAGCGTGCGCTGCGTGCCGATCGACGGCGGCAGGAGCGGCGTGGTGCGAATCTGCATCGATGGTCTCGAATGGATGAAAACGGAGAATCGGGAGGGAATTGGGAGAGCGGGCCTGCACGGCACTCAGTCGCCGTATGGGTTGAAATCGAAGTACTGCTTCGCGATCCGGTCGTACGTACCGTCCTTCAGCATCGACGCGATCGCGCCGTCGATCGACGCCTTGAGTGCGGTGTCCGACTGCCGCATGCCGATGCCGACGCCGCGATCGCCCAGGTCGAGCGGTGCGCCGACGAACGCGAAACCCTTGCCGCGCGGCTGGCGCAGGAACCCGTAGTCGGCCTCCACGGCGCCGAGCAGCGCCGCGTCGAGGCGGCCGTTCACGAGATCGGCGAACACGTCGTCCTGGCTCTTGTACGGCATCACGCCGACGCCGGCCGGTGCCCAGTGCGCGAGCGCCCACGATTCGAACTGCGTGCCCGACTGCACGCCGACGCGCTTGCCGGCCAGCGACGCCGCCGTGCCGTCGAGCCCGCTGCCGGGCCGCGCGACGAGCCGCGACTTGAAGCGGAACAGCTTCGACGAGAACAGGATCTGTTTCTCGCGCTTCGCGGTGATCGCCATCGACGACAGGATCGCGTCGATCTTGCGCGCCTGCAACGCGGGGATCATCCCGGAGAATTCGAGCTCGACCCACTGGCAGCGCAACTGCGCGCGGCGGCAGATCTCGTTGCCGAGATCGACGTCGAAGCCCTTCAGGCTGCCGTCGGGCGCTTTCGCATCCATCGGCGGGTAGGTCGGGTCGATGCCGAGCCGCACCACGTGCGCGTCGAGCGCGTACGCGGACGTGGCCGCCAGGCCAATGCACAGGGAAACGAGCGGAACGAGGAAACGTTTCATGGTCAACGGATGGGCAGGAAGAGGAACAAACGGCATGAGCCGGACTGCCTGCGATCGTAGAAGCGCGGGGCCAGCGCCGGAACCATCGGCTGACTTATCATGATCGGTATTTCCGATCACCGGCCTCGCTGCTTCCCATGGCGTTCACGCTGTCCCAGCTCCGCATCTTCCAGGCCGTCGTCGAGCACGGCAGCCTGCGCGCGGCCGCACGCGCGCTCGATCTCGCGCAAAGCGGCGTCACGCAGCAACTGCAGGGCCTCGAGGCGACGCTCGGCGCGACGCTGTTCACGCGTACCAATCGCGGGATCGTGCCGACGGCCGTCGGCCAGCGGCTGCTCGCGCGTTCCGGTTCGATCCTCGGCGAATGCGAGCAGGTCGAGCGCGAAATCCGTCAGTTGAGCGGCGCCTACGAAGGCACCGTCACGCTCGGCCTCGTAACGGAACCGCTGATCGACGCGTTCGCGCCGGTGCTGACCGCGTTTCGCGCGCGCTTCGACAAGGTGGATGTGCATCTGCGCACCGGCACGTCGCGGATGATGATCGGCTGGCTGCGCGAGCGCGCGGTCGATTTCGCGATCGCGCTGGTCGCGAAGCAGACCGACACGACCGATCTCGCGATCACGCCGCTGCGCACGTCGGCGCCGGTGGTCGTTTGCCGTAACGGGCACCCGGCGATGCATGCGCAATCGCTCGCCGAGCTGGCCGACTATGGATGGGTGTCGACGCGCTCGCCGAATCTGAGCGCCGACCCGGTCGTCAACCGGCTGCTCGCGTACTTCGACGCGCACGGCCAGCCGCCGCCGAAGATTCTCGCGACCGTCGAAGGGATGTTCGAGACGCTGCAGATCGTCACGCAGACCGATTCCCTCGCGCTCGAAACCGAAGCCATCACGCGGCACGGGCCGTTCGCCGGCGCGCTCGCGAAGGTGCCCGTGCGCGAACAGGCCGAAGCGCAGGACATCTGCCTTCTGCAGCGCGCCGCCGTGCCGCTGACGCCGGCCGCGCAGGAACTCGCGACGATGCTCGCGTCGTATCTGAGGGTGGTGCGCGGGCGGTAAGCGCAATGGCCGCGGCGCCGCCCGCGGCACCGCGCGTCGCATCACGTAGCGTCAGTCCATCGACTCGCGCGCCGTTTCGCGCAGCATCACGACCGCGATCAGCGACAGCACCACGCACGCGGCCACATAGCCGGCCGGCGCGAGCTTGCTGCCGGTCGTCTTCACGAGCCACGTCGCGATCAGCTGCGCGGTGCCGCCGAAGATCGTCACCGCGAGCGCGTACGCGATCGAGATGCCCGTCGCGCGCACGTGGCGCGGCAGCGATTCGCACATCAGCGCCATTTCGGATGCCGATCCAAGCGAATAGAACAGCAGCATCAGCGCGGTGAGCGGCAGGATCACCGACAGCGTCGGATGATGGTTCATCAGCCAGAACGCCGGAAACAGCAGCAGCACGAGCACGCCCCGCCCGACGAAGATCGGCATGCGCCGGCTGCCGAGGCGATCCGACAGCCAGCCGAACAGCGGGCACGTCACCAGCATCACGCAGCCCGACGCGACGCCGACGAACATCGACAGCTTCATCGGCAACCCGAGCGTATGGATCGCATAGGTCGGCATGTAGAAGGTCAGGATGTAGGTCGACACCGTGCCGCCCATCACCGTCAGCATCAGCAGCACCACCGTGCGCGTGTGCCGCGAGAACAGCTCGCGCAGCACGCCGCGTTCGATCCCGTGATGGCTGTCGCCGGGCGCGTCGTCGGCGAGCCGGCGGCGCAGAAACATGCCGACCGGTGCGATCAGCACACCGACGAGGAAAGGTAGCCGCCAGCCCCAACCTTCCAGCGCGTCCTTCGTCAGCGTGTTCGACAGCAGCGCCGCGAAGCCCGCGCCCATCAGCGCGGCGCCGCCCTGCGTCGCGAGCTGCCAGCTCGCGCGGAACGCGCGTCGCGACGTGCCGCCCTGCTCGATCAGCGTGGAGGTGGCCGCGCCGAACTCGCCGCCCTGCGAGAAGCCTTGCATCAGCCGCGCGCAGACGACCAGGATCGGCGCGGCCACGCCGACCTGCGCGTAGGTCGGCGCGATCGCGATCAGGCCGGTGCCGAGCGCCATCAGCATGATCGTCAGGTTCAGTGCGGCCTTGCGTCCCTTGCGGTCCGCATAGACGCCGAGCACGACGCTGCCGAGCGGCCGCGTGAAGAAGCCGGCGGCGAACGTCGCGACCGACAGCAGCAGCGACGTGGTCGGGTCGCTCGACGGGAAGAACAGCTTGCCGATCACCACCGCGAAGAAGCCGTACACGGTGAAATCGAAGAACTCCAGCCAGTTGCCGATCACGGCCGCGGCGATCGCGCCGCGCTTCGTGACGGCCGGCTGGCTGCGCGCATCGGTTCCAACGGCCCCCGTCGACGCCGGGTGCAGCGCGAGATGGTCTTTCTGCATCATTCGTGCCTCCTGTCAATGCGACCGGAAGCGCCGGCCGCGCGCCACTGCTGGGATTACTGCCCGAGGTAGCGCTCCACGAGACGCGTCCAGAACGCCGCGCCGATCGGCAGATTGCGATCGTTGAAGTCGTACTTCGGGTTGTGCACCATGCAGCCGTCCTCGCCTTCGCCGTTGCCGAGCCGCACGAACGAGCCCGGCCGCTGCTGCAGCATGAACGCGAAATCCTCGCTGCCCATCAGCAGGTCGGCCTGCTCGACCACGTGCGCGTCGCCGACGAGTTCACGCGCGACCTGCGCGGCGAAATCCGTTTCGGTATCCGTATTGACGACCACCGGATAGCCTTCGATGTACTCGACGTTGGCGGTCGCGCCGTAGCTCGCGGCCTGCGATTCGGCGAGCTCGACGATGCGGCGCCTGAGCAGCGCGCGCACTTCGGGGCTGAACGAGCGCACGCTCAGTTCGAGGCGCGCGCCGTTGGGGATCACGTTGTTCGCCGTGCCCGCGTGCATCGAACCGACCGTGACGACCGCCGGCTGCGACGGGTCGACGTTGCGCGCGACGATCGTCTGCAGCGCCATCACGATGCTCGCCGCAACCACCACCGGGTCGACCGTCAGGTGCGGCCGCGCCGCGTGGCCGCCGACGCCCTCGATCGAGATGATCGCCTTGTCGCCGGCCGACATGAACGGGCCGCGCCGGGTGAGGAACACGCCGGGCGCCGCGCCCGGGTGGTTGTGCATCCCGAACACTGCATCACACGGAAAGCGCTCGAACAGGCCGTCGTCGATCATTTTCTTGGCGCCGCTGTCGACGCCGTGCTCTTCCGCCGGCTGGAAATACAGGTGCACGGTGCCGGAGAAGTTGCGCGTCTTCGCGAGGTGCTGCGCGGCGCCGAGCAGCATCGTCGTGTGGCCGTCGTGGCCGCATGCGTGCATCTTGCCGTGCGTGCCGCTCGCATACGGCAGGCCGGTCGCCTCGAGGATCGGCAGCGCGTCCATGTCCGCGCGGATGCCGATGCTGCGCGTGCCGTCGCCGACGCGCAGCGTGCCGACCACGCCCGTCTTGCCGACGCCGCGCGTCACCTGCCAGCCCCATTGCTCGAGCTTGTCCGCGACGAGCGCGGCCGTCTCATGCTCTTCGTACGCGAGTTCCGGGTGGTGGTGAATGTGATGGCGGATCTCGCGCAGCGCGCCGGCGGCGGGCAACAGATCCTCGATTTCGGTGAATCGGGCGTCGGTGGTCATCAAGCAGCTCCTGCTGATCGTCAGCGTGTCAGCCGCACGCGAGCGATTGCGTGCGGGGAAAGCGAGCCACTATAGCGAGCCGATATCGGCTCAATAAGATGCGGAATTTTTCACCGTGATAAGTTTTTTTAATCAGGGTTAGTACGGACGGGATGGGCCGGCTTGTAGCTTTCGATTTGATTGGGATCCCGCCCGTGGCGCGCGCATTTTTCCGGCGCGCTTGCGATTAGGGTCGGCAACGCGCATGCCTGTTGTCCGAGGGTTCGGCCGCCGCGACTTGATCCATCGTGGAATTACACATCGGAGTCCTACTCCAATTTTCAATCCAAATAGACGTCGTACTCTCCCGTCATTAACGGCCTCACGACGGAACGCAGCCTCATTGACTGCGTTCCGTCGCCGAGGCCGCGCAACGACGCGCCGTTACGCCACGGCCGGAAAATCGAGCGTCGTATCGTTCACGCGATTGACGAGGTTCGTGAAGGTGATCGATGCGATGGCGAGATTGATCTCGATGAGCTGACGTTCCGTATAGCCAGCTGCGCGCACCGCATCGACGGCCGCAACCGGCACCGTGCCATGCGTGCCGACGAGCGTACGGACATACGCGACCAGCGCGTCCCGCGCGGCGTCGCCGGTTGCCTCGCCCGCACGCACCTGCTTCATCTGATCGCTCGTCAGGCCTGCCACCTTGCCCATCAGCGTGTGAGCGGCGACGCAGTAATCACATCCCACGTATTCGCTGACCGCCAGCTTGATCACTTCGATATCTACCTTGCCGAGTGTGCTCGCCGCGACCGCCGCATCGAACGCCAGCGCCGCGCCGAGCGCTTCGGGGCTTTGCGTTCCGATGGTCGCGTATGCGTTGGGCACCTTGCCGACAGCCTTCTTGATCTTCGCGAACACTTCAGCGGCCGCGCCGGTTGCATCTTCAGGGCGAATGGTGGTGAGACGGGACATGATCGACTCCTTGCTTCGTGGTTGAACGGTTAGCCATGTCGTATGGCGTGGAAGCCAGTGTAGGGATGTGCGACCGTTTCTTTAATGCCATACTGCCGCAACTCCATGCTCAAACGTCTCATATGGAAATGCTCGACCGATTGCTGTCGATGATGCCGGTCACCGGGCGGCTGGACGTACGGTGCCACTTCGGGTCGCCGTGGCGCATCGACCATCCCGAGTCGAACGAGTGGGAACTCCCCTATCACATACTGTTGCGCGGCGAGGCTGTCGTCGAATGCGAGACGGACGGAGAAGACGAACCGACGCTCCGAATGAAGGCGGGCGACATCGTGGTGTTTCCCTCCGGCAGTGCCCATCGGCTGCACGACGGCAGCGGCGAGGCGCCGCGCGCGGCGCGCGAGCGGCACAGGAACGGTCTGACCATTGCGACGAACGGCAGCGCCAATGCGAGCACCGATGTGCTGTGCGGACGCTTCGTGCTGCCGGCGGTCCCGCAGCAGTTGCTGCGCGACCATCTGCCGCGACGTCTGCTCGTGAGCAGCGTAACCGCGGGCGCTGGACAGACGCGCGACGCCGCGTTTGCAGCCACGCGGCTAGCGCGGGTCATCGAATTGATGCGGGAGGAAGCGCTGGAGCAACGCGCCGGCAGTGCCGCGGTCGTGGATCACCTGTCCGGCGCGCTGTTCGCGTTGACCCTGCGCAGTGCGTCCGAGGCGGGCCACGCGCCGCGCGGGCTGCTTGCGCTGGCACAACGTCATCGGCTGCAGCCGGCTCTCGCGGCCATGTTCGACGAGCCCGAAAAGCCGTGGACGCTGGCGCAGCTGGCCGAGCGCTGCCATATGTCGCGCGCGACGTTCGCACGCCACTTCGACGAGGCGATCAGCCGCTCGGCAAGCGATGTACTGACGGAAATCCGCATGGCGCTTGCCGGGCGCAAGCTGGCGCAAACGACGCTGTCCGTCGCGGAGATCGGCGAATCGGTCGGATATCGATCCGAGGCCGCGTTCCAACGGGTGTTCAAACGGCAGGTAGGCATGACGCCGGCGAAGTGGCGCATGCAATCGTCGAGAATCGCGGAGCCGGAAGCGCATTCATCCGACGTCAACGCATGACGCCGGCAACGGCAACCCATCGCTTCTTTCTCAGCCGGCGGCTCGCGCATCGAGACCGCCCGCGCCACTTTATTCAGGAGACCCCATGACTGCTGCAGACAACGCGCCCGTCAGCCGCTTCCCGGTACCCGCGCTCGAAGACCTGCCCGACGACATTCGCGAGCGGATCGCGGCCGTACAGGAAAAGTCCGGTTTCATCCCGAACGTGTTCCTCACGCTCGCGCATCGCCCGGACGAGTTCCGCGCGTTCATGGCGTACCACGACGCGCTGATGGACAAGCCCGGCAACCTCACGAAGGCCGAACGCGAAATGGTCGTCGTGGCCACCAGCAGCGTGAACCAGTGTCAGTACTGCGTGATCGCGCATGGTGCGATCCTGCGCATTCGCGCGAAGGATCCGCTGATCGCCGATCAGGTCGCGACGAACTACCGCAAGGCCGACATCACCGTGCGGCAGAAGGCGATGCTCGACTTCGCGATGAAAGTGTCGCAGGCCGCGCATCTGGTCGGCGAAGCGGACTTCGATACGCTGAAGTCGCACGGCTTCACCGAAGAGGACGCGTGGGACATCGCGGCGATCTCGGCATTCTTCGGGATGTCGAATCGCCTCGCGAACGTGACGAACATGCGGCCGAACGCGGAGTTTTACGCGCTGGGGCGGTGACGGGTCGGGGGCGGCGACGAGCAGCGTGGACGGGGCGCGCATGCCGCCGTCTTCTGCTTGCGCTCGCGCGCCGCCCCACCGGCGGCAACCGGCATGCCGCTCACCGGAACGCGCGATGCCGTCGTTCCCGACTCAATCGGCTTGCTTCAACGCCTGCAGCCCATCCGGCAGCTTCGCGTCCGGGAACATCGTCGACAACGTCGTGTCCCGCCACCGCGCCGCCTCTTGCGCGCGCTGCGTCTCCGCCTGCTCGCACACGAACAACGCATCGCCGCCGAGCAGCAAGCGCAGCGGCACGTCGTCACGACGCGACAACTCGACGATCAGCGCGGCGATCCGCACGGGATCGCCGACCTCGCGGCCGCCGTATGCGCCGAACAATTCGAGAATCTTCCCGACCGACGGCTGATAGTCGGGCAGCAGGCCGTCGACGTCGCGCTTCGCCTGCGCGGCCCATTCGGTCCGCATCCCGCCCGGCTCGAGCGTGCATACCCGCACGCCGAACGGCGCGACTTCCTTCGACAGCACGTCGCTGAATCCGCCGACCGCCCATTTCGCGGCCTGATACGCGGACAAGCCGGGCGTCGCCGTGCGCCCGCCGACGGACGACACCTGGAAGATGTGGCCCGCGCGCTGCGCGCGCATCGTCGGCAACACCGCGCGCGTGAGATTGATCACGCCGAACAGGTTCGTTTCGATCTGATCGCGGAAGTCGTCGGCGCTCATCTGCTCGAACGGCGCCGTATGACCGTAGCCGGCGTTGTTCACCAGCACGTCGACGCGACCGAACGCGTCGCGGGCGGCCGTCACCGCATGCGCGGCCGCCGCTTCATCGGTCACGTCGAGCGCGACCGGGAGCACGTGGTCGCCGTACCGTTCCACCAGATCCGCAAGCCGCTCGGGATCGCGCGCGCCGGCCACCAGCCGGTCGCCCGCCGCCAGCACCGCTTCCGCGATCGAACGCCCCAGGCCGCGCGCGGCCCCCGTTACCAGCCAGACTTTCGACATTTCTCGCTCCTTGACAGGGTTGAAACCAAAAAATGAATGATTACTCACTCATTAATATGGGCGACCACACGATCGTTTTCGCTGTGTCTCGCCCAGCCTGAAACCGCGTCCTTCCGTGCGGCGGCGGCGCCAGCGACAGTTCGGCCGCGGATGCCGCCTTCGGCTTTTCGTTAGCAACCGCTCCACTCACACCGCTTGCAACACGGCCCACAGCGCTCGGAACCCGGCTTCCCGGTATCCATCGGCCTGCGCCGGATCGCGCGCGATCGACTCCATCGCCGTTTCCGCGATCGACGTGAAAAGCGCGGCGCAGAACGCATGCGCGTCGTCGGCCTTCAACCCGCGCGCCGCGGCGGCGTGTTCGCGCAGCAGCGCACGCACCGCCCCGAAGCCCTCGGCCCCGGCCGCGCGGTGCGCGTCGTCGATACGGCCGCTGACGCCGAGCTGTTGCAGCGCGCGCCGCCCGTCCGGATTCCCGACGCCCCACGACACGTAGCCGTTCCACGCATGCCGCATCGCCTGCTCGGCTGGCGCGTGCTCCGGAAACCCGGTCATCATCGCAGCGCGCATGTCGGCCTTCAGGCTCAGATACAGCGCGTTCAGCAACACGTCCTTGGTGTCGAAATAGGTAAACACCGTGCCTTCCGCGACGCCGGCGAGCCGCGCGATGCGCGCGGTGGTCGCGCCCGCTCCGTCTTCCGCGAGCGCGCGGGCAGCGGCGGACAGAATGGCGTCGTGCTTGTCGGGACTACGCGGTCGGGCCACGTCGGATTCCTTTAATGAGTGAGCGCTCAATCATAATCCTGTTTTCAGCGGCAATGCAAGCGCCGTTACATAGGCGAACTCATCCGCAATTCGTCAAAACCGTGCACTATTAGCGTTTTCACGTACTGGCACGTCAATCCATCGGCAGCCGGCACCTCGATGTTCGTTCCACGCTCACCCGTTTCAGACCGCGAACCACTCATGACGAATCAGCCCAACCAGACCGAAGCCGAGCAGCCCGTCGACATGATCATCTTCGGCGGCGGCGGCGACCTGGCCGCCCGCAAGCTGTTGCCCGCGCTGTACATGGCGCATCTGCACTGCAACCTGCCGCCGGAGACGCGCATCATCGCGGTCGGCCGGCGCGACTGGGGCATCGACGGCTACCGCGCATTCATGGACGAGCAATCGCGCCCGTTCATCGACGAGAAGGCATTCGACGCCAAAGCGTGGGACCGCTTCCTCGATCTGTTCAAGTACGTGCTGATCGACGTGAACGCGCCGGAAGACTACGCGCGGCTCGCCGAAGCGGCGCGCGGCGACGCGATCCGCGTGTTCTACCTGTCGACGTCGCCGGAGCTGTTCACGACGATCTGCGACAACCTGTCGGCCGCGCACCTCGTCGATGCGCGCTCGCGCGTCGTCCTCGAAAAGCCGCTCGGCCACGACCTCGCGTCGGCGAAGGCGATCAACAACGCGGTCGGCAAGCACTTCGAGGAATCGCAGATCTACCGGATCGACCATTACCTCGGCAAGGAAACGGTGCAGAACCTGATGGTGCTGCGCTTCGGCAACCCGATCTTCGGGCCGCTGTGGCAGGCGCCGAGCATCCGCAGCGTGCAGATCACGGTGGCCGAGACGGTCGGCGTCGGCAGCCGCGCGGGCTTCTACGATCACACCGGCGCGCTGCGCGACATGGTGCAGAACCACTTGCTGCAGCTGCTGTGCATCGTCGCGATGGAGCCGCCGGTGTCGCTCGACCCGGACGCGGTGCGCGACGAGAAGCTGAAGGTGCTGCGCTCGCTGCGGCCGATGGCGCTGTCGGACGTCGCGCGCGACACGGTGCGCGGCCAGTACACGGCCGGAGCGGTCGACGGCCAGCCGGTCAAGGGCTATCTCGACGAGGAGAACGTGCCGGCGGACAGCCACGCGGAAACCTTCGTCGCGCTGCGCGCACACATCAACAACTGGCGCTGGGCGAACGTGCCGTTCTTCCTGCGCACCGGCAAGCGGCTGCAGCGCCGCCAGTCGGAAATCGTGATCGAGTTCGCGGACATGCCGTTCTCGATCATCCCGACCGGCCCGCGCCACTACAGTAACCGCCTCGTGATCCAGCTCCAGCCGGAAGAGTCGATCCAGCTGCAGATGCTCGCGAAGGAGCCGGGCAGCGGGATGAAGATGGTGCCGGTGAGCCTGAACCTCGATCTGCAGCAGGCGATTCCGGAACGCCGCGCGGAAGCGTACGAGCGGCTGCTGATCGACGTGATCCGCGGCCGCCTCACGCACTTCATGCGCCGCGACGAACTCGAAGCCGCGTGGTCGTGGGTCGAGCCGATCCTCAACGGCTGGAAGCAGCTCGGCGACCGCCCGCGCCTTTACACGTCCGGCACGTTCGGGCCCGCGGCATCGTCGGCGCTGCTCGCGCGCGACAACATGTCGTGGTCTGAAGAGGCGTAACGGAACGCGCAATCGAGGCAAGCGGCGCGAGAAGCCCGACCCACGAAGGCATGCCGGTGGCCCGAGCGCCGTTGGCATGCCGGGTCACATCGCGGCGACCGCCGCATGCCCGCCTCGCCGTCAGCTTCAGCGCGCGGAAATCGGGCGAGCCGGCGCGCGCCGGAACGACCTCCGGCTTTCGCAACGCAGCCGCCACGCGGCGGAACGGCATCCGGTTTCCCGCCACGCAGCCGCCCCCGCTACACCTGCCCCATCCACGTCGCCTTGCGCCGCGCCGGCGCATCGCCCACGCTCCCGCCTCCGCCCAGCACCTCGATCATGTAATCGACGAACGACGCGATCCGCGACGAGATCGCCGTGTTCCGGTAATACACCGCGTTGATCGGCTGCTGGACGTCGAGCGTCTGCCGCACGAGCACCGGCACGAGCCGGCCGGCCTCGCGATCCTGCGCGGTCATGAAATCCGACAGGCATACGATGCCCGCGCCTTCCAGCGCGAGCTGGCGCAGCGTCTCGCCGCTCGACGACCAGATGCCGGGCTCGATACGGGCAGGCTCGCCGTCCGCGCCGAGGATCGGCCACACGTTCAGCGATTCGGGCTGCGTGAAGCCGAGCAGCGTGTGCTTGCCGAGATCCTCGACCTTGCGCGGCTGGCCGTGCGTTTCGATGTACGCCGGGCTCGCGAGAATGCGCACCCGGCTGTTGCCGATCCGCCGGCTGTGCAGGGTCGAGTCCTTCAGCCGGCCGATCCGGATCGCGACATCGGTGCGCCGCTCGAGCAGGTCGATGATCCCTTCGTTGCTGTTCAGCTCCAGGTCGACTTTCGGAAAGCGCTCGCGGTAGCCGCGCACGAGCGGCACGATCACGTGCAGCATGAACGGCGTCGCGGCGTCGACGCGCAGCCGCCCCGACGGCATCTCGCGCCGCGCGAGCATCTGCTCCTCGGCGTTCTCGACCGACTCGATGATCGCGCGCGTGTCCTGCAGGAACGCGCGCCCTTCTTCGGTCAGTTCGAGCCGGCGGGTGGTCCGGCGCAGCAGCGTGGTCTTCAGCTTCTCCTCCAGGCGCGCGAGCGTGCGGCTCGTGGCCGACACGGTGAGGTCGAGCTGCTGCGCGGCAGCGGTGATCGAGCCGGTGTCGACCACGGCCGCAAAGGCCTGGAGTTCGTCGAGCGTGATTTTCATTGTTGATTTCAAATCAAAACAATTTGGTTTATAGCCCAGTTTTTCTGCAAAAGTAAAGGCGGCACACTGCGATCCATCCCTACCGGAACCTGGATCCCATCATGCCACTCGCCCTGCTTGCGCTGACCATCAGCGCCTTTGCCATCGGCACCACCGAATTCGTGATCGTCGGGCTGATTCCGACGATCGGCGCCAACCTCGGCGTCAGCCTGCCATCCGCCGGCCTGCTCGTCAGCCTCTATGCGCTCAGCGTCGCGATCGGCGCGCCGCTCCTCACCGCGCTCACCGGCCGCGTGCCGCGCAAGACGCTGCTCGCCGCGCTGATGGCGCTGTTTACCGTCGGCAACCTCGTCGCGTGGCAGGCGCCGACCTACGAATCGCTGATCGTCGCGCGCGTGCTCACCGGCCTCGCGCACGGCGTGTTCTTCTCGGTCGGCTCGATCATCGCGACCACGCTCGTGCCGAAGGACAAGGCGGCCAGTGCGATCGCGACGATGTTCAGCGGCATGACCGTCGCGTTCGTCGCCGGCATTCCGCTCGGCACCTTCATCGGCCAGCACTTCGGCTGGCGCGCGACGTTCCTGATCGTCGCGCTGTTCGGCCTCGTCGCGTTCGTCGGCGCGGTGGCGTTCGTGCCGCGCGGCCTGCCGCAAACACAGCCCGCGCCGCTCGCCCGCCAGTTCCGCGTGCTCGCCCAACCGCGCCTGCTGCTCGTCTATGCGATGACGGCGGTCGGCTACGGCGGCTCGCTGATCGCGTTCACCTACATGGCGCCGCTGCTCGAGCAGATCGCCGGCTTCACGCCGTCGCAGGTCAGCCTCGTGCTCGTCGGCTACGGCGTGTCGGTCGCGTTCGGCAACGTGTGGGGCGGCAAGCTCGCTGACCACGTCGGCCCGGTCAAGGCGCTCAAGCGGATCTTCCTGCTGCTCGCGATCGTGCTGCTCGCGCTGACCTTCACGGTGCACGTGAAGTGGCTCGCGGTGCTGACGATGCTCGCGTGGGGCGCCGTCGCGTTCGGCAACGTGCCGGGGCTGCAGGTGTACGTCGTCAAGCAGGCGCGTCACTTCGCGCCGGACGCGACCGACGTCGCGTCGGGCTTCAACATCGCCGCGTTCAACCTCGGCGTCGCGGGCGGCTCGTCGCTCGGCGGCCTGATCGTCGCGAACGTCGGCCTCGGCCATACGCCGTGGATCGCCGCCGCCGTCACGCTCGGCGCATTCGCGCTGACCGCGCTGAGCGGCCGTCTCGACCGCGGCCAGGGCCTGCCGGAACGCACGGCCGAACCCGTCGAACTCGCCCATTGAACGTCACTTTTTGCAGGAGCTACTCAGCATGAACGCATCGACCCAACGTCCGCCGTTCGCCGGCAAGACTTTCGAAGTCCGTTACGACGGGCTCACCGCGCTCAACGCCTATGACGACGACGGCCGCCACATGCGCTACGAGATCACCGAAGGCGCGTACGCCGGCGCGAAGGGCGAAGTCGCGTACACGTGGCAGCACGTCGCGGGCGAGACCTACGCGATCTCGTGGCAGGAAGCCGATCGCGCTACCGTCGTGCACATCGACGATTTCGCCGCCGGCACGTCGCGCTCGTTCTTTACCGCGGCGTCGCTCGATTTCCATCGGCTCGACGGCAGCCTGCGCGCGGTCTGAACGGACGGAGATGCCAACCATGTCCACTTCACTCGCCACCCTCGCCGACGGCGGCTTCAGCATCGGCGTCGAACTGCCGCTCGACAACGACTGGACGCCGTCCGGCAACGCAAAACGCCGGCATGACGGCCGCCACCCCGGCGTGCCCAGCCTCGAAAGCCACGCGGAGCTCGCGCGACTGGCCGACACGCTCGGCTTCCGCGCACTCTGGGTGCGCGACGTGCCGGTGTACGACCCGTCGTTCGGCGACGCCGCGCAGGTGTTCGAGACCTTCTCGTACCTCGGCTACCTCGCCGGCATCACCCGCGACATCCTGCTCGGCACCGCAGCCGTCGTGCTGCCGCTGCGCGAGCCGCTGCTGACGCTGAAGTCGGCCGCGTCGATCCAGGAACTGAGCCGCGGCCGCCTGCTGCTCGGCGTCGCGAGCGGCGATCGCCCGGTCGAATATCCGCTGTTCGGCCGCGACTTCGCCACGCGCGGCACGAATTTCCGCAACCAGATCGCGCTGCTGCGCGACGGCGCGCGCGGGCACCTGCCGCCCGGCCTCGACGTGCTGCCTGCCGCGCGCTCGCCGGTGCCGCTGCTCGTCGCGGGTCTCGCGCAGCAGACGCCCGCATGGATCGGCGAACACATGGACGGCTGCCTCGCGTATCCGGGCACGCCGGACGATCACGTGCAGCGCGTCGCGAACTGGCGCGCGGTGGCCGGCAACAAGCCGTACGTGAGCTTCATCCACCTCGACCTCGCGGAAGACCCGCACGAGCCGCTGCAGCGACACCGCTTCGGCGCGCGTGCCGGACGCATCGGGCTGATGGAAGAGCTCGCGGCGATGCGCGACGCAGGCGTGCAGCACATCGGCCTGCATTTCCGCCGCAACCTGCGTCCGCTCGACGAGACGATGTCCGAGATCGCGTCGGACGTGCTGCCCGCATTCCATGTGAAGGCGCTGGCCCGCGTCGCATAAGGCCGGCAAGCGCGACCGAACGGGCGCACCACCCCCCAATATTTGATTTCAAATCAAATATTTTTGACCTCTGAAGGCGTTTATCTCATCAGTCGCAAGCGCCAGAATGACTTCCATACCGCAATCGTTCCACCTTTTCAGGAGCACATGATGAGCAACATTCCCGCATTCGGCCTCGGCACGTTCCGCCTGCAGGGCGAAGTCGTGATCGACTCGGTCCGCAACGGCCTCGAACTCGGCTACCGCGCGATCGACACCGCGCAGATCTACGGCAACGAAGCCGAAGTCGGCGAAGCGATCGCCGCGTCGGGCGTGCGCCGCGAAGACCTGTTCCTGACGACCAAGATCTGGGTCGACAACTACGCACCGGAAAAGCTGGTCGCCAGCCTCGAGGAAAGCCTGCGCAAGCTGCGCACCGACTACGTCGACCTGACGCTGATCCACTGGCCGGCCCCGGACAACGGCGTGTCGCTCCAGGCCTTCATGACCGCGCTGGCCGACGCGAAGGCGAAGGGCCTCACGCGCCGGATCGGCGTCTCGAACTTCAACATCGAACTGACGAAGGAAGCGATCGCGGCCGTCGGCAAGGAGGCGATCGCGACGAACCAGATCGAACTGAGCCCGTACCTGCAGAACCGCAAGCTGGTCGAGTTCCTGAATGCCGAAGGCATCCACGTGACCTCGTACATGACGCTCGCGTACGGCAAGGTGCTCGGCGACCCGGTGATCGGCGCGATCGCGCAACGCCACAACGCGACGCCGGCGCAGGTCGCGCTCGCGTGGGCGCTGCAGCTCGGCTACTCGGTGATTCCGTCGTCGACCAAGCGCGAGAACCTCGCGAGCAACCTGCTCGCGCAGACGCTGCGCCTGACCGACGAAGACATGGCGCAGATCGCCGCGCTCGAGCGCAACGGCCGCGAAGTCGATCCGGCCGGCCTCGCGCCGAAGTGGGACTGAAACGCCCTACCCTCAATCGAAATCGACCCGTCCGCGGCCCGCCGGCCGCGGCAAAAACAAGGACATCGACATGACCCAGGACCCGCTGTTCCAACCGCTGCAATTCGGCGCGCTGACGCTGCCGAACCGCATCGTGATGCCGCCGATGACGCGTTCGCGCGCCAGCCAGCCCGGCGACGAAGCCAACGAACTGATGGCCGCGTATTACGCGCAGCGCGCGAGTGCGGGCCTGATCGTCAGCGAAGGCACCTACATCGCGCCGCTCGGCAAGGGCTACGCGTGGACGCCCGGCATCCATACGCCGTCGCAGGTCGCCGGCTGGCGCAAGGTGACCGACGCCGTCCACGCGGCGCACGGCCGCATCTTCGCGCAGCTGTGGCACGTCGGCCGCCTGAGCCACACGAGCCTGCTCGGCGGCCAGCAGCCCGTGTCGTCGTCGCCGCTCCAGGCGAAGGGCGTGAACGTGTTCGTCGCCGCCGAGGACGGCAGCACGCCGGGCTTCGTGCAGGCGTCCGAGCCGCGCGCGCTGTCGGTCGACGAAATCCACGAGATCGTCGATCAATATCGCGCGGCCGCCCGCCACGCGATCGAAGCCGGCTTCGACGGCGTCGAGCTGCACGGCGCGAACGGCTACCTCGTGAACCAGTTCATCGACTCGAACGCGAACACGCGCACCGACGCGTACGGCGGCTCGCTGCAAAACCGGCTGCGGTTCCTGCGCGAAGTCACGCAGGCGCTGATCGAAGGGACCGGCGACGCATCGCGCGTCGGCATCCGCCTCGCGCCGCTGACCACGCTGAACGGCTGCGTCGACGACGATCCGGAAACGACCTACCTCGCCGCCGCGACGCTGCTCGGCGAACTCGGCGTCGGCTATCTGCACATCGCGGAAGCCGACTGGGACGACGCGCCGCTGATGCCGGTCGAATTCAAGCAGCAGCTGCGTGCCGCGTTCCCGGGCGTGCTCATCTATGCCGGCGCGTACACTGCCGAGCGTGCGCGCGCGGCAATCGCCGGCGGCTGGGCCGACCTCGTCGCGTTCGGCCGCCCGTTCGTCGCGAACCCCGACCTGCCGGAGCGCCTGCGCACCGGTGCGGCGCTCGCGCCGCACGATCGCAACACGCTGTTCGGCGGCGGCGCACAGGGGCTGACCGACTATCCGACGCTCGCGCAGGCCGCGGCGTGACGAGCATCGCGAATCAACAGGAATCCAGAATGAAAGCAACGCTCGCGCGGCTCGCGCTCGCCGCGATCCTGCCGTTGACGATGGCCCAGGCGGCGCACGCCGCGCCGGCCGCCTCCGCGGCCGACTGGTATCCGTCCGTGTATGGCGCGAATGATGAAATCGGCGCGGCCAACCTGCTGACGCCCGACGTGGTCAGGCAGGCGGTCGGCCTCGTGAAGGCCGGCAAGACCTATCCGCTGGCCGTGCCGGTCGACAAGAACCTGCCGGCGTTCCGCCACCGCAGCTTCCGGCTGTACAACGTGCAGGTCGGCCAACAGGCCGGCAAGAGCCTCGGCCCGAACAAGTTCACGTTCAACGACGAACTCGTGAACGCGTGGACCGGCGTCGGCACGCAGCTGAACGGCATCGGCCACATCGGCATCGACAACGTGTACTACAACGGCAACCGGGCGGCCGATTTCGTGACCGTCGACGGCGTGAAGAAGCTGGGCGTCGAGAAGGTGCCGCCGATCGTCACGCGCGGCGTCGTGCTCGACATGACCGCTCACTACGGCAAGCCGATCGTGCCGGGCGGCACCGAGTTCACGGTCGCCGACATCCATGCCGTGCTGAAGAAGGAAGGGCTGACGCTGCGCAAGGGCGACGTCGTGCTGTTCAACACCGGCTGGCTCGAGCTGATCGGCAAGGACAACAAGCAGTTTCTCGAAGTCGAGCCGGGCATCGGCATGGAAGCCGCGAAGTGGCTCGCGGATCAGGGCATCGTCGCGTTCGGCGGCGATACGTGGGCGTCGGAGGTCTATCCGAATCCGCACACGCACGACGAATTCCCGATCAACCAGTACATGCTCGCGAAGCGCGGCATCTACAACCTGGAACTGATCGACAGCCGCGCGCTGGTGCGCGACAAGGCCTGGGAATTCCTGTTCGTGCTCGGCCAGCCGCTGTACGTCGGCTCGACGCAGGTCAACATCAACCCGGTCGCGATACGCTGATTGCGCGGGCCGCGCGCCGATCGATTGCCGGGTGCCAGCGTGACCTGGCGGGCAGACGGCGGCCGTGACACGGCTGCGATCGCCAGGTCGACCGGCCGCACGGCGCGCGCCGCCCGCCACGCGCGCCGCGGGCCGCATCCGTCCCGCATGCTTCAGCCGAGCCGCATCGACAGTTCGACGTCGCCGCCGAACGGCACCGACAGGTAACCGTTGCGCGGCGCGCGCACATAGGCGAGGTAGTCCGGGCTGTATTCGGCGTTGTCGGCGACGACGAACGCACCGGGCCGCAGCCGCGACTCGACGCGCGCGAGGATCTCCGGATACAGCGCCTTCGCGCCGTCGAGCAGCAGTAGATCGACGGTGTCCGGCAGATCGGTCGCCAGCGTCCGCAATGCATCGCCTTCGCGGATCTCGACCAGATCGGCCAGCCCGGCCGCCGTCAGGTTCGCCCGCGCTCGCGCAACCTTCGACGCTTCGAATTCGCTCGTGATCACCCGCCCGCCGCCGTTGTCGCGCAGCGCCGCCGCGAGGTGCAGCGTCGAGATGCCGAACGACGTGCCGAATTCGACGATTGCCTTCGCGCCGCCGCTGCGCGCGAGCATGTACAGCAGCGTGCCCGTCTCGCGCGACACGGGAAGCGGATAGTCCTTCAGGCGCGCATACAACTCGGCGTAGTCGGTCTTGCTGCGCATTAGCCGCGCTTGCTCGTCGTGCGTCAGGTCGGCGAAATCCGGGTTCGATGCGGGCGACGACGCGTCGGCTTCGTCGAACAGGCGTGCGAGCAACGACGCGAGCGGGTCGTGAATCAGGGTGGTCATGCGTTTCTCCGGTGTCGGGTTGAGTGCGTCAGTGCACGTGGCTAGAATATGACGAACTATTCATGTTTTACTATTCGCATTGGCAGACCCGTCATGACCGACCGCCGCAACGCCCCGATCGCCTCGCGCAGACAGCCTCGGCAGGCGCGCTCGACCCAGCTCGTCGACGATGTGCTGGAGGGCGCTATTCAGGTTTTGGCGACGGAAGGCGCGCAGCGCTTCACGATGGCGCGCGTCGCCGAGCGTGCCGGCGTGAGCGTCGGCTCGCTGTACCAGTACTTCCCGAACAAGGCGGCCGTGCTGTTCCGGCTGCAGCACGACGAGTGGCGGCAGACGGCCGACATGCTGTGCGCAATCCTGCAAGACCCGCGGACGACGCCGCCCGAGCGGCTGCGCAGCGCCGTCCACGCGTTCATCCGGTCGGAATGCGACGAGGCGCCCATGCGCACCGCGCTCGACGACGCCGCGCCGCTTTATCGCGACGCGCCCGAGGCGCAGGAAGCGAGGGCCGAAGGCAAGCGGGCCTTCAGCGCGTTCATGCGCGAGGCGCTGCCCGACGTGCCCGACGCCACGCACGCACTCGCGTGCGAACTGGTCCTGACGACGCTCACGACGGGCGGCAAGGCGTTCTCCGAAACCGCGCGCACGCCGGCGGAAATCGACGCCTATTCGGACGCGATGGCCGACATGTTCTGCGCGTACCTCGCGCATCTGGTGCAGCAGGCTCGGGCCTGACGCAACGGCGGTCAGCACACGCGTGAGCGCGGCATGCGCGCGGCGCCGGTATCATCCGGACGCAGGTTGCGCGCGGTCGCGCTTCACGTCACCTGCAGTCGTTTTTTGCGCCTCTGCGCGGCTCCGATGAAAGATCTCCGTAAGACTCGATGCATCCCCCGCCCCGCGCCGCCCGCCACCGCTGCATTCAAATAATCGCCTTAACGGATTCGAACTAGGCGTATACACGCGTTCCGCGACGACGAAGCCCCGTTGCACGCCGATATAAGCGCTGCGACATGCGCTGCATGCTCTTCCCCCAATGGGACGTGATGGGCCGTTCGCCTAACCTTCGCTACGGCAAAGCACACGTGACGCGGTCGACCACACCACGCGTCGTACGACGCGACACACTCGCGCCCGCTTCGAAGCGCGTACGACGACACGAATCACGCGTCATGCGTCATGCGTCATGCGTCATGCGTCCCCACGACGTTGCCGAACATTCCAACCAGATTCGAGACACCCTGACGACGGTCCGCCACGGCCCGTTTCAGCATGCTGATAAAGGAGCAAGCTCATGAGTGATACCCCGGTGCAGCCGACGGTCGGCGTCGGCGCGGAAGAAACGGACCTCGGCACCACGGGAGTCATTGACCGGTACTTCGGCATTTCGTCGCGCGGCAGCACGCAGCGCCGCGAAATCGTCGCGGGCGTGACCACGTTCCTCGCGATGGTCTATTCCGTGTTCGTCGTCCCCGGCATGTTCGGCAAGGCCGGCTTCGACACGAGTGCGGTGTTCGTCGCGGTCTGCCTCACCACCGCGTTCGGTTCGCTGCTGATGGGCCTGTGGGCGAAGCTGCCGATCGCGATCGGCTGCGCGATTTCGCTGACCGCGTTCACCGCGTTCGGCCTCGTGCTCGGCAAGGGCCTGCACCCGAGCGTCGCGCTCGGCGCCGTGTTCCTGATGGGCCTCGTGTTCACGGGCATCTCGGTCACCGGCGTGCGTTCGTGGATCCTGCGCAACCTGCCCGCGGGTGTCGCGCACGGCACCGGGATCGGCATCGGCCTGTTCCTGCTGCTGATCGCGTCGAACGACGTCGGCCTCGTGATCAAGAATCCGGGCGCCGGCCTGCCGGTGTCGCTCGGCCAGATCACCGCGTTCCCGGTCATCATGTCGGTCGTCGGCCTCGCCGCGATCTTCGGGCTCGAGAAGCGGCGCGTGCCGGGCGGCATCCTGCTCGTCGTGGTCGCGATCTCGCTGATCGGCCTCGCGTTCGATCCGGCCGTGAAGTACCGCGGCATCTTCGCGCTGCCGTCGCTGAGCGCACCGGGCCACGCATCGCTGATCGGCGCGATGGACATCAAGGGCGCGCTGTCGATGGCCGTGCTGCCGAGCGTGCTCGCGCTCGTGATGACCGCCGTGTTCGACGCGACCGGGACGATCCGCGCGGTCGCCGGCCAGGCGGGCCAGCTCGACGAGAACGGCCGCATCATCAACGGCGGCCGCGCGCTGACCGCCGATTCGATCAGCTCGATCTTCTCCGGCTTCCTCGGCGGTGCGCCGGCGGCGGCGTACATCGAGTCGAGCGTCGGCGTGGCCGCCGGCGCGAAGACGGGCCTCGCGGCCGCGGTGGTCGGCGTGCTGTTCCTGGTCGTGATGTTCTTCTCGCCGCTCGCGGGCCTCGTGCCGTCGTATGCAACGGCGCCCGCGCTGATGTACGTCGGCCTGCTGATGCTCGGCAGCGTGAGCAAGCTGCACATGGACGACATGGTCGACGCGATGTCGGGCCTCGTGTGCGCGGTGTTCATCGTGCTGACCGCGAACATCGTGACGGGCATCATGCTCGGCTTCTCGACGCTCGTGATCGGCCGCATCGCCAGCGGCGAATTCCGCAAGCTCAACGTCGGCACCGTGCTCATCGCGGCCGTGCTCGTCACGTTCTATCTCGGCGGCTGGGCGATCTGAGCGCCGATGATGCGCGACGTCGCTCGCGAAAAGGGCAACGCGCATCGGGACGACACCGTCTCCTCCACCATCGTCATTGATGGCCTCCAGGCCTGGGAGCGCATGTTTCCAGGCTCTTTTTGTCGGTGCGGGGTGCGACGCAGGGTGCGATACCCGGCGCCACCCGACAAAGCCGCGACGCAGCTTGCGTTCCGTCACATCGCGAATGCACCCGCGGTGCTACGATCGCGTTTTGTCCTCCGGAACGCTCATGAACCCGTTCGGCAGTCCGTTCGGCATCGTCTCCGAATCCGATACGCGCACCGCGGCGCGCAAGCCGCCGTTCATCCCGTCGTTCGGGTTCGTCGAGGTTCATGAATCGCGGCCGATCGATGCGCCTCCGTCGCGCATCATCGACGCGGTGGCCGCGCTCGACATGCGCGCCGATCCGGTCATCGACGCGCTGCTCGCGGTGCGCGAAGCACCGGCGGCCATCGCCCGCGCGCTCGGCAAACGCCCGGCCGACGCTGCACGCGAGCGCTTCGGCTTCGCTTCGTTCACGCTGCTGCATCGCGACGACACGTCGCTGTCGCTGGGGCTCGTCGGCCGCTTCTGGCGCCCGACGCCCGACGTGCGGACGATCGTCGACGCCGCGGCCTTCATCCGGCACGACGATCCCGACGACGCGAAGCTGGTGCTGCGGTTCGAGGTCGTCGGGCTGCCTTCCGGCGCGCGGTTCCTGCGCACCGAAACCTTCGTCCACTGTCCGAGCACACGCACGCGGATGCTGTTCCTGCCTTACTGGCTTGCGATCCGGCTCGGGAGCGGCTGGATCCGCCGCCGCACGCTCGCGGCCGTCGAACTGGCGCTCGCCTGATACGGCCGGTTCCCCGCCCGGCATCGAAGGAAGCCGTCGATTCGCCGTGGATATCGACAGCGTGATGCACCTGTACGCGCCATCCGCGGTCATTTGCGATCCTGACCGCTTTGCCGTCGATCGCAGCGAAACGATGCCGTACGCCGTCCCGCGAATTTTGCTTCGCCCGGCGCACGCCGGCGCGGCGCGCTACCCTATCGGTCTTCGCGCCGGCGCCCCGGCCCGCCGCCCGCTCCGAACCGATCGATGACCCGCATCCGCAACCACCTGAACACAGCGCAGCTCCACGCGTTCGTCTCCGCCGCGCATCACAAGAGCCTGCGCGCCGCTGCGCGCGAACTCGGCGTCACGCAGCCCGCGATCACGCATACGATCCGCGAACTCGAAACGGCGCTGAACGCCGAGCTGCTCGTGCGCAGCGTGCGCGGCGTCGAGCTGACCGCGTGCGGCCACGCGCTGCTGCCGCGCGCCGAGCAACTACTCGGCGACATGCGCCGCACCGTCGAGGCCGTCGAGCAGGTGAAGGGGGAAATGTCGGGGCGCGTCGCGGTCGGCACGATGCCGTCGATCGCGCTGACCGCGCTGCCGCACGCGGTTACCGCGTTCCGCCAGTCGATGCCGAACGTGAGCCTCCATCTCGAGGAAGTAACCGTGCCGGACGCGCTCGCGCAGTTGCGCAACGGCACGCTCGACATCGCTGCAATGCACCATGTGCCTGCGCTCGACCGTGATTTCACGCAGGTGCCGCTGCTGTCGACCGAATTCACGGTCGTGATGCGCGACGGCCACCCGCTCGCGCGTGCCCGCCGGTTAGAGGAATTGCTCGACGCCGAGTGGATCGTCACGGTCGGCGCCGAGCAATTCCCGCACAGCGTGATGAGCGCGATGTTCGAGGCACGCGGGCTGCCGCTGCCGAAGCGCCTGCTGCGCTCGCCGATGTCGTTCGCGGTGACGCTCGGGCTCGTCGCGCGCTCCGACGTGATCGGCTGCTTCACACGCCCGCTGGCCGCGATGGTGGCGCCGCTCGGCATCCGCACGGCCGAACTCGACGAAACCATGCCGCGCTTCGACCTGTCGATCATCGCGCGCCGCGACCTGCTGCCGACCCCCGCCGTATCTCGATTTGTCACGTGCCTGCAGCGCGCGGTCAACGAAACGCTTGGCTGAATCGTTTTTCCCTCTGAAACGGTCGCGTGGCGCACGTGCGGCCGTCCGGTCCGGTATCGGGGCATGTCCTAGGCGCCCTGCCGGTATTTTGTCTTGATAATCTTGCGCACGTCGCGCGCCCGCATCGGGTGGGCGAAACGGGCAGTCCGACGCGAAACCGCGCCGGGCCGAAGGTTTACGGCGCGGCACAACCGCGCACCCATCGAACAAAACGAGGAGTCACCGAGTGAAAAAGATTCTTGCGGCTGTGACCGTGGCCCTGCTCGCCGTATCGGCCGGCACGACGGCATACGCGAAGGACTGGACGACCGTACGCTTCGGCGTCGACGCAAGCTACCCGCCTTTCGAATCGAAAGGACCTGACGGCAAGGTGGTCGGCTTCGACGTCGATCTCGGCAACGAGATCTGCCGCCGCATCAACGCCAAGTGCGTGTGGATCGAAAACGACTTCGACGGGATGATCCCGGCACTGAAGGCACGCAAGTTCGACGGCGTCCTGTCGTCGATGTCGATGACGCCGGCGCGCCAGGAACAGATCGCGTTCTCCGAGAAGCTGTTCAACACGCCGACCCGCCTCGTCGCGAAGAAGGGTGCCGGCCTGCTGCCGACCGCCGAATCGCTGAAGGGCAAGTCGGTCGGCGTCGAGCAAGGCACGATCCAGGAAACCTACGCGAAGACGTACTGGGCCTCGAAGGGCGTGAAGGTCGTGCCCTACCAGAACCAGGACCAGGTCTACGCCGACCTGATCGCGGGCCGTCTGGACGCAGCGCTGCAGGACGCGGTGCAGGCTGACATCGGCTTCCTGAAGACGCCGCGCGGTGCGGGCTTCGATTTCGCCGGCAAGGACATCGACGATCCGAAGACGCTCGGCAACGGCGCGGGCATCGGCCTGCGCAAGGAAGACACCGACCTGAAGGCGAAGATCGACGGGGCGATCAGCGGCATGCGCAAGGACGGCACGTACCAGAAGATCGCGAAGAAGTACTTCGATTTCGACGTGTACGGCAAGTAATACCGCGTAAAAGCGCGCTTCTCATCCGCGCAGACGGGCTCCGCAAGGAGCCCGTTTTTTTTGCGTGCAGGCGACCGGAAGTTGCGAAAAGCGCATCCCTGAAGGGCCGCGCCAGCGTAATTTTTTACGCGTCAACCCGATGATTCGCAAAGGAAAACTGCGTACGCGGCGGGCGGTTTGATAGGTTCGCGGAAGGCAACGTACAATCGATCTTCCACGCATACCGGATCACTCGCGGCTGCGCCGCCCTCCCCCCATCATGCAAACGCAGACCCATCCGCTGATTTCCCCCGCCGTCGGCACCGAACGCCAGATCACGAGCTTCCACTACGGCCCGCGCGGCGGCAAGAAGGTCTACATCCAGTCGTCGCTGCATGCGGACGAACTGCCCGGCATGCTGGTCGCCGCGCTGCTGCGCCGCAAGATCGCCGCGCTCGAGGCGGCCGGCAAGCTGCGCGGCGAAGTGGTCATCGTCCCGGTGCCGAACCCGATCGGCCTGTCGCAGCACGTGTTCGGCGATCACCTCGGCCGCTTCGAGCTCGGCTCGATGCAGAACTTCAACCGCAATTTCCACGATCTCGCGGCGCTCGTGCTGCCGCGCATCGAAGGCCAGCTGACGAACGACGCGCAGCGCAACATCGCCGCGGTACGCGCCGCGATGCGCGACGCGCTTCACGAGCAGAAGCCGCGCACCGAGCTCGAATCGCAGCGCCTCGCGCTGCAGAAGCTGTCGTTCGACGCGGACATCGTGCTCGACCTGCATTGCGACAACGACGCGGTGATGCACCTGTACACGAACCCCGACCTGTGGGAAGACGTCGAACCGCTGGCTCGCTACCTCGATGCGCAGGCGTCGCTGCTCGCGCTGAATTCGGTCGGCAATCCGTTCGACGAGATCCACAGCTTCTGCTGGTCGGATCTGCGCAACCGCTTCGGCGATCGTTTCCCGATCCCGAACGGCGCGATTTCGGTCACGGTCGAACTGCGCAGCGAGCGCGACGTGTCGTACGAGTTCGCGGAAAAGGATTCGCAGGCGATCGTCGAATACCTGACCGAGCGCGGCGTCATCGACGGCACGCCCGCGCCGCTGCCGCCGCTCTCGCATCCGGCCACGCCGCTCGCGGGCACCGATCCGCTCGTCGCGCCGGTGTCCGGCGTGATCGTGTTCCGCACGCCGGTCGGCGCGTGGATCGAGGCCGGCCAGGAAGTGGCCGACATCGTCGATCCGATCACCGATCGCGTGATCACGCTGAAGAGCAGCGTGTCGGGCGTGCTGTACGCGCGCCAGGTCGTGCGCTTCGCCACCGCCGGGATGGAAGTCGCGCGGATCGCCGGCGCGACGCCGATCCGCACCGGGTCGCTGCTGTCGGCCTGAGCGGAGGGTGCGGGCCGTGCGGCTCAAGTGATACAAGCCGCTCAAGTCGCTTGAGTCACAGTCACGGGCCGGCGCGCCGGCATCACGGCGCGCACCCACGAAACGAAATCGCCCGCTTGCGCGGGCGATTTGCTTTTGGGCCTGGCGCGACGCCCGGCAACGCGGCCGGGCCGCGGTGCGGCGCGCTGCCGGCGCTCAGAACGCCGGCACGATCGCGCCGCCGAACTTCTGCTCGATGAACTTGCGCACGTCGTTCGATTCATAGGCCGCGACGAGCTTCTTCACCCACGGCTTGTCCTTGTCCTGCGCGCGAACGGCGATCAGGTTCGCATAGGGCCCGCGCAGGTCCTCGATCGCGATCGCATCCTTGACCGGCGTGAGCCCCGCCTTCACCGCGTAGTCGGTGTTGATCGACGCGGCGTCGAGGTCGGGCAGCGCGCGCGGCAGCTGCGCGGAATCAAGCTCGACGATCTTGATCTTCTTCGGATTCTCGGCGATGTCGAGCGGCGTCGCGTTCACGCCGTTCGTGCCGACGCCCGGCTTCAGCTTGATCACGCCGTATTTCTGCAGCAGCAGAAGCGCGCGGTTGCCGTTCGACGGATCGTTCTGGATCCCGACCTTCGCGCCCGCCGGCAAGTCCTTCAGCGACTTGAGCTTCTTCGAGTAAAAGCCCATCGGCGCCGTATAGGTCAGCCCGACGTTGACGATCTTGTAGCCGCGCTGCTTGATCTGGCTGTCGAGAAACGGCTGGTGCTGGAAGCCGTTCGCATCGAGGTCGCCCGCGTCGAGCGCCGCGTTCGGCTGCACGTAGTCGTTGAATTCGATGACCTTGATCGCGAGGCCTTCGCGGGCGGCGACTTTCGTCACCTCGGTCCAGATCTGCGCGTCGGGGCCGCTCATCGTGCCGATCTTCAGCGTTTGGGAATCGGCGTGCGCGCCGGGCGCGGCAAAAGCCAGCGCGGCGGCAAGCGCGCCGAGGCCGGTCAGGATCGAACGTCGCATGGTGTCCTCTTGTCCCGTGTCGTTGTGGAAGCGCGCATCGTGGCACGGGGCTGGAACGGCGCCAACCAAGCTTATGTCATGTGCATATTCCTCATCCCGACAGAATCTCAGGCGGAATCGGTATAACTCCCTGCTGTACAACCGGGCAAAATCCGGTGTCGCATCGGCACCACACATTCGTTATGTGACAGTCGCTGTCATATTCATTACGTGACCCGCCGATAAAGTTGCGGCCGGTACGTGAAAGCGCCCGCAGAGAGCGCCGGAACCGCAACTGGACACGCCATTAATCGCTCGGAGAATCCTTTGAACAAGAAACTGTTGACCATCGCCATCCTCGCAGCAACGGCCGGCACGGCACACGCACAAAGCAGCTTCACCCTGTACGGCGTGATCGATGCGGGTATCAGCTACGTGAACCACAGCAAGACCGCCAACGGCGGCAGCGGCAAGCTGTTCAAGTACGACGACGGCGTGGCCCAGGGCAGCCGTTGGGGCCTGCGCGGCACCGAAGACCTCGGTGGCGGCCTGAAGGCGCTCTTCGTGCTCGAAAACGGCTTCAACAGCGGCAACGGCACGATCGGCCAGGGCGGCGCGATCTTCGGCCGCCAGGCTTATGTCGGCCTGAGCCAGTCGCAATTCGGCACGGTCACGCTCGGCCGTCAGTACTCGTTCTCGACCGACGTCCTCGGTTCGAACTACTCGACGGGCGGCAACACGGTCGCGGGCAACTACGCTTACCACGTGAACGACGTCGACCAGCTCACGTCGAGCCGCATCAACAACGCAGTGAAGTTCCAGAGCGCGAACTACGCCGGCTTCACGTTCGGCGCGTTGTACGGCTTCTCGAACTCGACCGACTTCGCCGGCGCACCGGCAACGACGACGGGCACCACGACGACGGCAGGCTCGTCGCGTGCATACAGCTTCGGCGTGAACTACGCGAACGGCCCGTTCGCACTCGGCGCGGCCTACACGGACATCCGCTTCCCGAGCCAGTCGTCGCCGGCATTCTCGACGACGATCGCGAACATCAGCACGGGCAACATCCGCGACCTGCGCACGTACGGCGTCGGCGGCCGCTACATCTTCGGCCCGGCAACGGCATGGCTGCTGTGGACGCGCACGCAGTTCACCCCGGTCACGGCAGGCGCATCGGGCACGTTCTACAACGCATACGAAGCAGGCGTGAAGTATGCGATCACGCCGGCCCTGTCGGCAGCACTCGGCTACACGTACACGAACGCCACGCAAAACGGCGGCTCGGCGCACTGGAACCAGGGCAACCTGGCGCTGGACTACGCGCTCAGCAAGCGTACGGACGTGTACGCGCTGGTCGTCGGCCAGAAGGCGTCGGGCAACAACGTGCAAGCGCAGATCGGCTCGAGCACGAGCTACTTCAACACGTCGGGCAACGGTGCGTCGAACCAGATCGCCGCTCGCGTCGGTATCCGTCACAAGTTCTAAAGCATCCGCTTAACGATTCGCGAATCCTGCGGATTCCACGGATCACGACGGCACGAAGCGCCCCGCTCCACGCGGGGCGCTTTTTTATGGGGCTTTTAAGTTTCGCTTAATTCTGGGCTGAGAGGATGCTCCCACCCCCCCTGTTGGCCGCATGAGCATCGGCGGCTTTTTTTTTGAGACCCACCACGGCACCGCCATCAACTGCCCACAAGACAGGATCGGAGGCCAAGATGATCGAAGATACCGTTTTCAGCCATCTGCACGCGATTCTGACGCGCCAGCATTCGCTCCCGGTCCAGAGCTGCCGCGTGTCGGTGGAAATGCAGCGCCCGTGGGGCCGCCCGTACCGGCTCGTCGAATGGACGATGCATCTCGACGCCCCGGCGCGACGCCAGATCGTGCCGGCCGAATCGACCGACGAAGAGATCGCCGAGGTCGTCGCGTCGCACGTGCCGGGCCGGCTGTACGGCGACGGCCAGCTGCAGTTCTGACTCCCCCTCATTCCCCGTCGCCGCGCGCATTGCGGCCGGCCCGCACGCATCGTGCGGCACTCGGTCCCGTTTGACGCGGCAACGAAGTCTGCTACGCTGCGCGTTTTCGTCCACGCAACACACGATGGAAAACGCATTCAACGAACGCGGCGTGATGGTCACGCGCAACGGCCTGTCGGCCGCCGGCCAGGTCTTCCCGCTGCGTGACATCCGCACCGTCGACGTCGTCAAGATCCCGAAGAATCGTCTCGTGCCCTGGCTGATCTCGCTGATCGGCGTGGCGACCGCCATCGCCGGCGGCATCGCCGCGTCGAGCGCCGCGCTCGTCGTGGGCGTGATGCTCGCCGTCGTCGGCTATCTCGCCTGGGCCACGCAGGACGTCACATATCGGCTGATGGTCGAGATGCCCGACGGCAAACGCGAGGCGCTGTCGAGCGTCGATGCCGAGTTCGTCGAACGCGTCGCGCAGATCGTGCGCGATGCACGCGCGGCAACGGCCGCCGGCTGATTTCCGCTGCGCGCGCCGACCACCTACTATTGAATGAGCGGCACGCCGCCGCATCGTTCGAGGAGGTCGGCATGAACGCCCAAACGCTGTCCGGCATGCTGCGCGCGCAGGAACTGCTGCTCGTCTCGATGATCCGCACGCTGCCGCCCGATGCACGCCGCGCGCTCGTCGATCTCTACGCCGAACAGCTCGCGTTCGCCGAACAAACCGGCTTCGAAGGCCACGGCGATCGCGCAACGCACGACGCGTTCATCGCGCATGCGCGCAACCTGTTGATTCGCATCGAATCGCTGGCCTAGCGCCGGCCCGTTTTTCCCGACTGTCTCCGCGCGCGGTTCGCCCGAACCGCGCCGACGGCGCGCGTCCGCCCATGCCGCGTCTCGTCCTTGTATCGATAATGATTCTCATTTACACTTGTCGAGTTATCAGTTGCCTTTCAATTCGCCGTTCGCCGCCTGTCGCGCGCGAACGGGCCAGCCAGGTGAATGCGTCACCCAGCCAGCCTTCGGGCTCGTTATCGTCAATGGGAGACCACCTGTGCATTGCTATCCGCTGGCGCGGCGGCCGATCTGTGCCGCGCTGTTCGGCGCGTTCGGCCTGTCCGCCGCCCCGGCTTACGCCGCTTCGTCGCCACAAGGCGCCAACCCGCCGCCTGCCGTCCTGACCGCCGCCGCGTCCACGCGCGGCGACGCGGCGCTGCTCGACCCCGTCACCGTCACGGCAACCCGCACCGCCACTGCCGCGAGCCGCACGGCCGCGTCCGTGTCGGTGATCACCGCCGACGATCTCGACGAACAGCAGGCCGCCAACATCAAGGACGCGCTGCGCTACGAGCCGGGCGTCACGGTGCGCCGCACCGCGTACCGCCCCGGCAGCGCCGCGCTCGGTGGCGGCCGCGACGGCGATTCGAGCATCAACATCCGCGGCCTCGAAGGCAATCGCGTGCTGCTGATGGAAGATGGCATCCGGCTGCCGAACGCGTTCTCGTTCGGGCCGCTCGAAGCCGGCCGCGGCGACTACGCGGATCTCGACACGCTCAAGCGCATCGAGATCCTGCGCGGGCCGGCGTCGGCGCTGTACGGCAGCGACGGGCTCACCGGCGCGGTGAACTTCATCACGAAGGATCCGCGCGACCTGCTGTCGATCTACGGCAAGCCTTCCTACTTCTCGTTCCGGCCGAGCTACGATTCGGCCGACCGCAGCATCGGCGCGACGGTGTCGGCCGCCGGCGGCAACGACCGCGTGCAGGGGATGATCATCGCCGACGGCCGCCGCGGCCACGAGGTCGACACGCGCGGCAGCGACAACTCGGCGAGCACGCGGCGCACGACGTCGAACCCGCAGGACGTCTATTCGGAGTCACTGCTCGGCAAGCTCGTGCTGACGCCCACCGCACGCGACACGATCAGGTTCACCGCCGAAACCGTGCAGCGCCGCGTGAGCACCGACGTGCTGTCGGCGCTCAATCGGCCCGTCACGCTCGGGCTCACGACCCACGACCGGCTCGAGCGCAACCGCTTCAGCGTCGACTACGACTTCCGCGACGATGCGTTCGGCGGGTTCCAGAACGCGCACGTGCAGTTCTACTACCAGGACGCGAAGCAGGATCAGTACGCATTCGAGACGCGCGGCACGCAGCCTTCTCGCTCGCGCGACAACCAGTACAAGGAGCGCACGTTCGGCGGCGCCGCGTTCGCCGAAAGCGGATTCTCGACCGGCCCGCTCGCGCACAAGCTGCTCTATGGCGTCGACGGCAGCCTGTCGCGCGTGACGAACCTGCGCGACGGCACGGTGCCGGGCGTCGGCGAAGCGTCCCCGAACAAGGCGTTTCCCGATACCGACTACACGCTGTTCGGCGCGTTCGTGCAGGATCAGATCGGCTACGGCCGCCTGCTCGTCACGCCGGGGCTGCGCTTCGATACGTACCGGCTGAGCCCTACACGGAACGATTCGCTGTTCACGGGCACCGCGGTGTCGACGCGCGCGAACGAAGTGTCGCCGCGCGTCGCGGTGCTCTACGAGATCACGCCCGCGCTGATTCCGTATGCGCAGTACGCGCACGGCTTCCGCGCGCCGACGCCCGACCAGGTGAACAGCAGCTTCTCGAATCCGGTGTACGGCTACACGTCGATCGGCAATCCGAACCTGAAGCCGGAGACCAGCGACACGTTCGAAGCGGGCCTGCGCGGCAAGGCCGACACCGGCTACGGCGTCGTGCGCTATAGCGCGGCCGCGTTCACCGGCCGCTACCGCAACTTCATCTCGCGCACGACGGTCGCCGGCAGCGGCCGCCCGATCGATCCGTTCGTGTTCCAGTACGTGAACTTCGCCGATGCGCGCATTCACGGCCTCGAAGGCCGCGCCGAATGGATCATGCCGAACGGCATCACGCTGAAGACGGCGATGGCGTTCACGAAGGGCTCGACGCGGAACGATGGCGCGGCGAGCCAGCCGCTGAACACGATCAACCCTTTTTCGGCTGTGTTCGGCGTGCGCTACGAACCGGGCGAACGCTGGTTCGTGCAGACCGACCTGCTGTTCCAGGCCGGCAAACGCGACAAGGACATCGACAAGTCCGACTGCTCGAACAAGGCGTGCTTCGCGCCGCCGTCGTCGTTCGTCGTCGACCTGCGCGGCGGCTACCGCTTCAACAAGCACGTGAGCGCGACGATCGGCATCCGCAACCTGTTCGACCGCAAATACTGGAACTGGTCGGACGTGCGCGGCATCGCGGCCGATTCGCAGGTGCTCGACGCCTATACGTCATCCGGACGCACCGTCGCCGTCAGCATGAAGGTGGATTTCTGATTTACCGATGCGCGCGGTCGCGCGTTCCTGCTCCAACCGTTACTTGAAGGAGTCCGACATGATGCATTCCGCCCTTCCCGGTCAGCCTGCCACGCCGGCCCGCGCGCCCGCCGCGTTGCGCGACGCATTCGTCAAGCTCAAGGCCGAGCGCCAGCTTCGCAATCGCGACGTCGCGCAGGCGCTCGGCGTCAGCGAAGGCGAGGCGCTCGCCGCGTTCGTCGGCGAGCACGTGGTGCGGCTCGACGCACGCTTTCCGGCGATGTTCGAGGAAATGCCGCGCCTCGGCCGCGTGATGGCGCTCACGCGCAACGACGCGGCCCTCCACGAGAAGGACGGCGAATATGCGCAGATGAGCCACGATGGCCCGGTCGGCCTCGCGCTCGGCGACATCGACCTGCGCATCTTCTATCGTCACTGGGTGTCGGCGTTCGCGGTGCGCGACGAGACCGCGCATGGTCCGCTGAAGAGCCTGCAATTCTTCGACGCGCAAGGTCGTGCGATCCACAAGGTCTACCTGCGCGCGCACAGCGATCACGCCGCGTACGACGCGTTCGTCGAGCGCTGGCGCGCGGCGGCGCAGGAGCCGGGGCTCGATGTCGTGCCCGCCGCAGCGAAGACGCCCGAGCGCGCGGACACCGAGATCGACGTCGCGGGTTTTCGTGCCGCGTGGGATGCGCTGACCGACACGCACCAGTTCTTCGGCATCACGCAGCGCTTCGGCGTCAGCCGGATGCAGGCGCTGCGCCTCGCCGATCCGCAATACGCGTATCCGGTCGAAGCGGCGCGCGCGCTGCGGCACGTGCTCGAGCAGGCCGCGGCGAGCGGCCAGCCGATCATGGTGTTCGTCGGCAATGCAGGGATGATCCAGATCCATACGGGCCCCGTCGCGAACGTGCGCGAGGTCGGCGCGTGGATCAACGTGCTCGACCCGGGCTTCAACTTGCACGTGCGCGAGGACCTGATCGCCGCCGCGTGGGTCGTGAAGAAGCCGACGAGCGACGGCATCGTCACGTCGCTCGAACTGTTCGACCGGCAGGGCGACCACGTCGCGCTGCTGTTCGGCGAACGCAAGCCGGGCAAGGCCGAACGCGACGACTGGCGCGCGCTCGTCGCGACGCTGCCGTCCGCGGCGCGCGGAGGCGCGCGGTGAGCGCGCAGTCGTTCGTGCCGCGACGCCGCGTCGTGCTCGCGAGCGCGGTCGCGGTCGCCGGGACGCTCGCGGGTGCGCTGTCCGGTCGCGTGCTCGCGCAGGGCGCGCGGGTTGCCAAGGTTGGCGAGAAGCGCGTCGTCGTGGTCGGCGGTGCGCTCGCGGAAACCGCGTTCGCGCTCGGCGGCGCCGACGCGCGCGGCTACCGGCTCGTCGGCACCGACACGACCTGCACGTACCCCGACGCCGCGAAGCGGCTGCCGAAGGTCGGCTACCAGCGCGCGCTGTCGGCCGAGGGGCTGCTGTCGCTGCGGCCCGATCTCGTGCTCGCATCGGCCGAAGCCGGCCCGCCTGCCGCGATCGCGCAGGTGAAAAGCGCGGGCGTCACCGTGACGACGTTCGACGAACGCCACGATGTCGATTCGGTGCGCGCGAAGATCACCGGCGTCGCGCAGGCACTCGACGTACGCGATGCCGGCAACGCGCTGCTGCAACGCTTCGATCGCGACTGGCAGGCAGCCCGCGACGCGGTGGCCGCACGCGTGCCCGGCGGCGGCGCGCAGCCGCCGCGCGTGCTGTTCGTGCTGAACCATACCGGCAACCAGGCGCTCGTCGCCGGCCAGCGCACGGCCGCCGACGCGATGATCCGCTACGCTGGCGCGCGCAATGCGATGCAGGGCTTCGATCACTACAAGCCGCTGACGACCGAGGCGCTCGCCGCCGCCGCGCCCGACATCGTGCTGATCTCCGACGAAGGGCTCGCGGCGGTCGGCGGTCGCGCCGCGCTGCTCGCCGCGCCCGGCTTCGGCGCGACGCCGGCCGGCCGCGCGCAACGCGTCGTGTCGCTCGACGCGCTGTTCCTGCTCGGCTTCGGCCCGCGCTTGCCGCTCGCCGTCACGACCCTGCACCGACGCCTGTCGGATGCGCTCGCCTGATACTGGATCGTTCCGATGCGTGCTCATGCTTCGTCTTTCCCCGCGCCGTCGTCGGCCTCGCGTGCAGGTGGCGGCGCGGCGGCCGGTGCCGCGCGTGTCGGCGCATCGCGGCGCGTTGCACCATTCGCGCTCGCCGCGCTCGCCGTCCTCGTGTGTGTGATGTCCGTCGTCGCGCTGTGTGTGGGCGCATACCGGATTCCGTTCGCCGAAGCCTGGGCCGCGCTTGCAGGCGATCCGGCCGCACAACAGGCGCGCGCCGTGCTGCTCGACATCCGCGCGCCGCGCGTCGTGCTTGCGCTGCTGGTCGGTGGCGGCTTCGGCGCGGCCGGCGCCGCGATGCAGGCGCTGTTTCGCAATCCGCTCGCCGACCCGGGGCTAGTCGGCGTGTCGAGCGGTGCGGCGCTCGGCGCGACCACGACGATCGTGCTCGGCCCCGCGCTGTTCGGCGCGCACGTGAGCGCCGCCGTGCTACCCGTCGCCGCGTTCGCGGGCGCGCTCGCGGTCGCCGCGCTCGTCTACCGGCTCGCCGCGTCGCGCGGCCGGCTCGCGCTGCCGCTGCTGCTGCTCGCCGGCATCGCGATCAACGCGCTGGTCGGCGCGGCGATCGGCTTGCTCACGTTCGTCGCCGACGACGCGCAACTGCGCTCGCTCACCTTCTGGAGCCTCGGCAGCCTCGGCGGCGCGCAATGGTCCGCGCTGGCGGCCGTCGCGCCGTGCGTCGCGATCGGCTGCGTGCTGCTCGCGCGCGACCGCGACGCGCTGAACGCGTTGCAGCTCGGCGAAACCGAAGCGCTGCATCTCGGCGTGCCCGTGCAGCGGCTCAAGCGCCGCGTGCTCGTCGCGGTGGCGCTCGCGGTCGGCGCGCTCGTGTCGTGCGCGGGCATCATCGGTTTCATCGGCCTCGTCGCGCCGCACTGCGTGCGCCTCGCGTGCGGCCCCGACCAGCGCGTCGTGCTGCCGGGCGCCGCCTTGCTCGGCGCACTGCTGACGCTCGCCGCCGATCTCGCCGCGCGCACGGTCGCCGCGCCCGCCGAGATTCCGCTCGGCGTACTCACCGCGCTGCTCGGCGCGCCGTTCTTTCTCGCGCTGCTGTGGAAAAGCCGCGGCGCGCTCGGCGGCTGACCTTCACTCACTCATCATGCTGACCGCCCACCATCTCGACGTCGCGCGCGGGCACCGCGCCGTTCTGCACGACCTGTCGCTGTCGATCGAACCCGGCCGCGTGACCGCGCTGCTCGGCCGCAACGGCGCGGGCAAAAGCACGCTGCTGAAAACCTTCGCGGGCGAGCTGACCGGCAGCGCCGCGCCGAACGGCGTGCGTGTGACCGGCGACATCACGCTGAACGGCGAACCGCTCGCGCGCATCGCCGCGCCGCGCCTCGCGTGCCTGCGCGCCGTGCTGCCGCAGGCCGCGCAGCCGGCGTTTCCGTTCAGCGTCGACGAAATCGTGCTGCTCGGCCGCTATCCGCATGCGCGCCGCAGCGGCGCGCGGCACGTGATCGCGCATCGCGATCGCGACATCGCGCGGCAAGCGCTCGAACGCGCGGGCGCCGACGCGCTCGTCGGCCGCGACGTGACGACACTGTCCGGCGGTGAACTCGCCCGCGTGCAATTCGCGCGCGTGCTCGCGCAGTTGTGGCCGGACGATGACGCGCCGGAAGCCGGCCCGCGCTACCTGCTGCTCGACGAGCCGACCGCCGCGCTCGATCTCGCGCATCAGCATCGCCTGCTCGACACGGTGCGCACGGTCGCGCGCGAATGGCGGCTCGGCGTGCTCGCGATCGTCCACGATCCGAACCTCGCCGCGCGGCACGCGGATACGATCGCGCTGCTCGCGGACGGCACGATCGTCGCGCACGGTGCGCCGCGCGACGTGATGACGCCGGCCCATATTGCGCAGTGCTACGGATTTGCGGTGAAGATGGTGGAAACCGGCGACCGGACGCCGCCGGTGATGGTGCCCGCGTAGGAAGGGAACGTCTTTCAGGTGATGCAGCCGGATTGAACTCAAGCGCGACGCATGATGCTCATCCGCACGTCGCGTCGCGCTAAGCCGCCCCCTCGCTCAATGCTCGACGTCCGCGACACCGAACGTCCGCATCTTCCATCCGAGCCGCACGGCCAGCATCCGCATCGTGAAGCCGGCGACCAGCGCGACCACCGTCGCGAACGAGGCGTCGATACCGAGATGCTGGATGCCGACATACAGCGTGCCCGTGACGAACGCGACGCTCGCGTAGAGTTCCTCGCGCAGGATCAGCGGCATTTCGTTGCACAGCAGGTCGCGCAGCATCCCGCCGCACACGCCGGTGATCGCACCGGCCAGCACGACGATGATCGGCGCGGTGCCCGTCGACGCGCCGATGTCGCAGCCGATGATCGTGAACGCCGCGAGGCCGATTGCATCGACGGTGACGAACAGCATCTTCATCCGTGCGACGTGCCGCGCGGCCCATGATGCGACGGTCGCGGCGGCAAGCGTGATCACCAGATACTCCGGATGCGCGATCCAGCCGAGCGGATAGTGGCCGAGCAGCACGTCGCGCACGGTGCCGCCGCCGAGCGCGGTCACCGCGCCGACGAGCGCGAGCCCGAAGCGGTCCATCCCGCGCCGCATCCCCATCAGCGCGCCCGACATCGCTTCCGCGACGATCGCAAGCAGATAAAGCGTATGCATCGCGCACCTCAGTCGTCGGTACGGAACAGGTCGAGCACGCGTTCGCGCTCGGCCGCATCGACGGCCGCGGGCATCGGCGCGTCACGCTTGCCGTGCTCGTCCGGCGCATCGGACACCTGCGGGCTGCCGCACGCGAAGCGGCTGCGGACGAACGGCGGCACGTCGGCGGTGCACGCGCCGCGCGCGTATTCGGCGTACACGAAATCGCGGTCGACGAGCGCGACGTCCCGCGGCGGCGTCGCCTCGACCGGCGTGCGTCCGTCGACGGCCGTCTTCATGTAGTCCAGCCAGACCGGCAGCGCGAGCGTCGCGCCGGTCGCGCGTCCCATCGGGCGCGGCGTGTCGTAGCCGAGCCACGCAACCGCGACGATCCCCGACGAATAGCCGGCGAACCATACGTCCTTCGAGCCGTTCGACGTGCCCGTCTTGCCGGCCGCATCGTCGCGGCGCAGCGCGAGCGCGCCGCGCGCGGTGCCGCCGCGCACGACATCGCGCAGCATGCTGTCCATCACGAACGCATTGCGCGCCGACACGACGCGCGTGCCGTCGGACGGCGACGCGTCATACAACGGGCCGCCATGACGCTGCTTCACCGACAGGATCAGCCGCGGCACCATCCGCATCCCGCCGTTCGCGAACACGCTGTACGCGCTCGCGAGTTCGAGCGGCGTCACCGCGCCCGCGCCGAGCGCGAGCGGCAGCGCTGCCGGGTTGCGCTGCGCGTCGAACCCGAAGCCCACTGCGTGCTGCTGCACGTAGCGCGCGTCGGCGGCCTGCATCAGGCTGACCGCGACGAGGTTCTTCGAGCGCACGAGCCCGCGCCGTACCGGGATGAAGCCTTCGTAGCGGTTGCCGAAATTGCGCGGACGCCACGGCCGCGCGCCGGTTTCCGCAGGCGTGAGCGTGCGCTGCGTGTCGTCGACGAGCACACCCGGGAAGTAACCCTTCTCCAGCGCCGCCGAATAGACGAACGGCTTGAAACTCGAACCCGGCTGGCGATACGCCTGCAGCGCGTGATCGAACACGTTCCGGTTGAAATCCGCGCCGCCGACGAGCGCGAGCATGTCGCCGGTAGCCGCATCGAGCGACACGAGCGCGCCTTCGAGGCCGTTGCGCGTGTCGCGCTTCGCGCGCGACTGGCGGCTCAGCGTGCGCTCGAGCGCGGCTTCGGCCGCACGCTGGTCACGCATCGAGATCGTCGTGGTCACGTCGAGGCCGAGGGTATAAGCGTCGTCGTGAAAGCGCTCGACCATCATCCGGCGCGCCCGCTCGGCGACGTACGGCGCCGCGACGATACCGGGCGGCGGCGTGGTCGCCAATGCGATCGGTGCGTCGACCGCCGCGCGCCAGGTCGCGTCATCGAGTTCGCCGAGCGCATGCATGCGGCCGAGCACGTAGTTGCGCCGCGCGGTCGCGCGTGCGGGGTTCACGACCGGGTTGAATGCGGACGGCGCCTTCGGCAGCCCGGCGAGCACGGCCGCCTCGCCCGCGCTCAGCGCATCGAGCGGCTTGCCGAAATACACGTTCGCGGCGGCCGCGAAGCCGTACGCGCGCTCGCCGAGATAGATCTGGTTCATGTACAGCTCGAGCAGCTTGTCCTTGCTGAACTCGCGTTCGAGCTTGATGGCCATCAGGATCTCGGCCAGCTTGCGGCTCAGCACCTTGTCGCGCGTCAGGTAGAAGTTGCGCGCGACCTGCATCGTGATCGTGCTGCCGCCCTGCCCCGGCTGCCCGGTCACGAGATTCGCGAACGTCGCGCGTGCGAGGCCGCCGATATCGATTGCGCCGTGCCGGTAGAACTTCGCATCCTCGGCCGCGAGCAGCGCGTGCCGCATCAGCGGCGGAATGCGTTCGAGCGGCACGAACTCGCGGCGCTCGACGCCGTACTCGGCCAGCAGTTCGCCGTCGCGCGAGAAAATCCGCAGCGGCAGCGCGGGACGGTAGGCGGCCAGATGTTCGACGGACGGCAACTGCGTCCAGATCCGATGGATCGTCCATGCGCCGGTGCCTGCGCACGCGAGCGTCAGGCCGAGCAGCGCGCCCGCGAGCATGCGCCACGCGCGGCGGCGCGGCGATGCAGGCGGCGGGGCCGACGGTGGGGCGGGAGGCAGCGGGTTGGCGATGTGGTCGGTCATGCAGGCTCCTTCTTCGATGCAGCGACAGACGTGCGCTGAAGAGGCACCCGTCGGTCACGGAAGGCGCGCATTGTCGAAGGGATGCCCGGAAACCGGAACATTCTTTAGCCAAAGTTTGGCTGGTTAAATTTTCTTTAGGAAACGATGCGCATGCGGCACGCAGCGGTCGATAGGACCGCACTGTGCATGAGCCGGTTCGCCTGTACCATCGTCTGCATGTTCGATACGTACCTGCGCCTGTGGGATCTCGTTCCCGATGGCGGCCCGATCCTGACCGCGAGCGGCGGCGTGCTGCCGGTCGTGTGGCGCGCGCGGCCCGCGATGCTGAAGGTCGCGACCTGCGACGAGGAGCGTCGCGGCAATGCGCTGATGACGTGGTGGAACGGCGACGGCGCCGCGCGCGTGTGGCGGCACGACAGCGACGCCGTGCTGCTCGAACGCGCGCAGCCGGCGCCGACGCTCGCCGGCTTGTCCGCGGCGGGCCACGACGACGACGCGATCCGGATCGCGTGCAACACCGTCGCACGGCTGCATGCGCATCGCGCACCGGCACCGCCGGCGGTCGTGCCGCTGCACGACTGGTTTCACGCGCTGCTGTCGCACGCCACGGACGACCCGGTATTGCGGCGTTCGGCCGCGACTGCGCATCGGCTGCTGGCCGGGCCGCTCGTCGATGAAGTCGTGCTGCACGGCGACATCCATCATGGCAACGTGCTGAACTTCGCCGATCGCGGCTGGCTCGCGATCGACCCGAAAGGGTTGCGCGGCGACCGCGCGTTCGACTACGCGAACCTGTTCTGCAATCCCGCGCACGACATCGCGGTCGATCCCGTGCGCTTCGCGCATCGCGTGGCACTCGTCACCGACGCCGCCCAGCTCGACCGGCGCCGGCTGCTGCGATGGATCCTCGCGTGGGCCGGCTTGTCCGCGGTGTGGCTGATGGAAGACGACCTGCCGGCCGATACGCGGCTGCAGGTCGCGGCGCTGGCCTCCGCCGCGCTCGGCGAATAGCGCGCGCCGCCGCGCCACCGCGCCGCACCGCCTGCCCGGTCGAACCACATCGAACCGCACCGCTCACAAAAAAACCCGCCGGCATGCACCGGCGGGTTTCGTGTCCGACTTGCGCGACGCTCAACGCGCCGGATTCAGCAACAAGTTCATGTGACGGTTCACATCCTTGTACAGCAGGTAACGGAAGCGGCCAGGGCCACCCGAATAGCATGCCTGCGGGCAGAACGCGCGCAGCCACATGAAGTCGCCGGCTTCCACCTCGACCCAGTCCTGGTTCAGGCGATAGACGGCCTTGCCTTCGAGCACGTACAGGCCGTGCTCCATCACGTGCGTCTCGGCGAACGGAATCACGCCGCCCGGCTCGAACGTCACGATGTTCACGTGCATGTCGTGACGCATGTCGCTCATGTCGACGAAGCGCGTCGTCACCCATGCGCCGTTGGTGCCCGGCATCGGGATCGGCTCGACGTCCTGCTCGTTGGTCACGAACGCTTCCGGCAGCGGAATGCCGTCGACGACCTGGTAGTGCTTGCGGATCCAGTGGAAACGCACGGCCGCATCGCTGACGTTGTGCAGCGTCCAGTCGGCGCCCGGCGGAATGAATGCGTAGCCGCCCGGCTTCAGCGTGTGCTTCTTGCCCTGCAGCGTCAGCTCGGCCTCGCCTTCGACGACGAACAGCACGGCTTCGGCGTTCTTGTCCTGCTCGGGCTTGTCGCTGCCGCCGCCCGGGTTCACTTCGACGATGTACTGCGAGAAGGTTTCGGCGAAACCCGACAGCGGACGCGCGATCACCCACAGGCGCGTGCTGGTCCAGAACGGCAGCCAGCTCGTGACGATGTCGCGCATCACGCCCTTCGGAATGACTGCGTACGCCTCGGTGAACATCGCGCGATCGGTCAGCAGATCGGTCTGCGGCGGGTGGCCGCCATGCGGCGCGTAATACGTTGTCTTAGACATAAAGCATCCAGGCAATGGGTTGGTCCGGCCCCGGTCGCAACGGCAGGCGCGGCACGCGCGTGGGGCACGCATGCGGCGGCGGGACATCGTTGCCGGGGTGGCTTGAAAGCGCGGGCGCCTTCGTTCGGTCGGCCAGGCTTCGCGACGGGTCCGTCCGGTTCAGCGGGCGGGGCGGCCGATGGGTGCGGGTCCGGCGGCCGGGCCGCGGACATTCCGGGTGATGCGGCGGGGCACGTGGGACGGCACGGTTCGATTCCGTACGCGGGCAGCGCCGACGATAGCGAAGTCGATCCGGATCGACCAATTAAATGTTGCGATGACATCCATTCGATTTCCCACTACCCGTCGGCACCCGCGAGCGGCCGGTGAACGCGTGGCGCGGACGGTTTGTTCATCAGGGAAATCCTGAGGTCGGACGGCGTTCGGTGGAGCGCGCGTGAACGCTAGCGATGGCGGTGGCGATGGCGATGGCCCGTTCTACGTGTGTCGCTCGTAGGTCGGCAAGCGGCTCGCGCGATACGCAGCGATGCAGATAGGGGGTGCGCCGACGGCCAGCCCGTGCGCGCCGACGCATCGGTGCGCGCGAACCCTGCGCCCCATTCAGGCCGCGATCAATCGACGCTTCGAACAGCGAGATTGCGCGGCTATGCGAGCGCGCCCGGCTGCATGTCGATGCAACTGGCGATGTCGTCTACAAAGCGGGAGAGGTACAGCGGGAGGAAAGGCGCGAACCCGTCGAATGGGGTCCGCCGTGAACTGCTGAAGGAGATGAATTTCGCCGGTGTTGGCGGCGATGACGGCCCGGCTGAGGCCGCCGGGCCGACTGTCGGATGGGCTACCGACGCACCGTGCCGCGCCCGCGGCGATCAGTCCCAGTCGCGGTGATGGCGATGCTTGCGGTGACGATAGCCGCGATCGCCGTGATCGCGTTCGTACGAGCTGCGCGACATGTTGCCGCCCAGCGCCGCACCTGCGCCGCCGCCGACGGCCGCGCCCAGCAGGCCGCCCGTGCGGCCGCCCATCGCGTTGCCGGCTGCGGTACCCGCGCCGCCGCCGAGGGCGCCGCCGATGATTGCGCCGGTACGCTCGCGACGGTTCGACGTCACTGCGCCGCCTGCGCCCCCGCCGATCGCGCCGCCGATGACGGAGCCGGTGCTGCCGCCGACCGCGCCACCGACCGCTGCGCCGGCAACCCCGCCGAGCGCGCCGCCAAGCGCGTTGTTCAAGTCACCGGCCATTGCCGGCAGTGCGGTCGCGCCGGTCAACGCGGCGACGACGAGAGCGGGGGCGATTTTCTTCCACATTCCCGTATTCTTCCTTGTTCGCAATCTGGTTATTGAAGGTCCGCTCGTGAGGCCGATCTGAATCGATCGACGTCGATGTCGGCATTGTGCCGAATCCCGGACCAATTCATTTCAATGAGCTTGCGGCGAAGAATAGCATCGGTCGACCGTCCGTGCTGTCGACATTCTGGTAACAAGTTGTTTACCGGAACAGGACCGGAAAAGCTTGCCGAAACCGCCGGAGACGCCCGCCCGCCGGGGCTCCGTTTCGGTCCGCCCCTGTTTAACGATGGAGCGCGAAGCGTCCGTCGGGCCGGTTCGGACACACGTGGCAACACATCGGCGATGCGCCGGAAGCCGGCGGCGGTCGACCCAGTCATTCACGAACGACCGAAGGTCAGTACACGCCGGGTATCAACCGCCAGGTATGCGCGCAGTACGCGTCGTATTCGGCGCCGAACTGCGCGCGCAGCAGCGCTTCCTCCGACCGGATGCGGGCCACGAGCGGCACCATCGTCAGCGCGACGAGCAGCAGCCCGACGCCCGAGCGGAACGCCAACGCCCAGCCGAGCGCATTGACGAGCAGCCCGAGATAGCTCGGGTTGCGGATGCGGCGATAGATGCCTTCGGTGACCAGCGTATGGCCCGGCTGGATCGCGACGAGCCCGCTGAAGCGCTTGCCGAGCACGAACACGGGCCAGATGCGCAGCACCCCGCCCGCGACGTACAGCACGACGCCGCTCCAGCGCACCGTGTCGCCGCCGAGGGTCCACACGTCGAGCCGGTCTGTCAGCGCGGGCAGATAGGCAAGCAGGAAGCCGCTGGCCGCGAAGGCCGCGAGCACCCAGCGGTTGTCGCGGTCCTCGCGCTCGCCGGCGCTCAGGTTGCCTTCGGTGAACAACGCGGCGGCGCCCAGCGCGAGCGTCGCGACGGCGATGACGGTCAGTTGCGGATGCGAGAAGAAGGCGGCGAACCCGCCGATGCCGAGTACGGCGAGCCCGAGATAGACGAGCGTGGACACGCTCGACACGATTGCGACCTTGCGCGTCACGGCCATGGCTGCCTCGCCGGGGTGGACTTTCCTGTGAAGTATAGGGACCCGGGCGTTCAATGCGCACGCGCGCCGTCGGGCGGCGCGCGAGTCGTTGCTGCTGGAACTGGCGAAAAAGCGGCGGCGGAGCATCGATCGACGCGGCGATCGACGGGCGGGACGGGCCCGCGCCCGCCGCGAGGTCAACGAATGCGGAAGTGGCCACCGATCCCGACACTGACGGGCGGTGCGTAGTACGCCGGTGCATAGCCGTAGTAGACCGGCGCGGGGGCATAGCCGTAAGGCGGTGCGACATAGCAGCCCGACAGGCCGCCGATCAGCGCGATCGTGATGAGAACTTTGTACATGGCTCGATTCCCGGCGAAGAGGACACGTTGCATCGCGCGAGAGCCGGGGCGTCGCAGCCTGCGACGGCCGGCACGAAGCGGCGCTGCGCCGCTTCCTGTCGCTCGATGTAGCAATGCGCGGAGTCTAGCGCCGGGGCCGCCGGGAGGAGTTTCGCGAGCGGTTACAGGTGTTACGCCGCGTGACCGCCGAAACAGGTCCGGACGACGTCGCAGCACACGCTCGTTGGCTCCGGCCGAACCACGAACCGCACGCGCGTTACACGAAACGTGCGCGGATGCGCTGCGCGATCGATTCGAGCGCGGCCGAATCGGCGATGTCGCGCGCGTGCAGCCGCAGCTCGACGCCTTCCCAGCGCGGGATCACGTGGAAATGCACGTGCGGGACCGTCTGCCCCGCCGCCGCGCCGTTGAACTGGCCGATGAACACGCCGTCCGGCCCGAGCGCCGCGCGCACGGCCGCCGCGACGCGCTGCGTCATGCGGATCCCGGCCGCGGCCGCGTCGCCGGACAGCTCGAAGATCTGCGCGGCCGGCTCCTTCGGGATCACGAGCACGTGACCGTCGGCCTGCGGCATGAGATCCATGATCGCGAGGGTCGCGTCGTCTTCGGCGACCTTCACGCACGGCAGTTCGCCGCGCAGGATCCGCGCGAACGGGTTGTTGTTGTCGTAGGACATGGCGTTTTCCGATGTTTCCGATAGCGGTTTGTCTGGGAGCGCTGCCGGACGATTATCGGCCGACGGCCTGCCGGAGTTCAACCGGTTGTCCATCGTTGTCCGTCGTTGTCGACCTTGCCCGCCCGACGATCGATCCGCGGCAATGGAGAACGCACACGGCCACGGTCGCTCGTCATGCAACCGCGATTGCACCGCGTCGCCCGAACCTGCGACACTGCCGGATCGTTGCCGGCCGGCACGCCACCGAGGACGCTCGCGCATGACGATCCCCTTCAAATCGCTGATCCTGCGCGGTACCGCAGTCGCGCTCGTTGCTGCGCTCGGCTACACGGGCTACATGCTGTCGCGGCTCGCGCCGATCGCGACGGGCTATGCCGCGAAGGCGCTGTGTTCCGGCGTGTTCGTGTCCGGCCGTCCGGCCGCATCGGTGATCGACGTCGACATCATGGCCGGTGTGCATCCGCTGCTGAAACTGGTACGCCCGTCGATCGATCCCGAGCATCGTCGCGCGGTCGCGACGTTCGCCGGCTTCGCGCAACGCGAAGCGGATTTCCGGCCAGGGCTCGGCTGCACGCTCGCGCTCGGGCCGTCGCCCGGCGTGCTGCCGGCCGTGCTGCCGCCCGCCGCGGATGCGTCGCCCGTGCAGACGATGCCGGTCGCGCTGACCGCTCCGTCCGCCGACATCGATACGCACAAGCTGCAGACCGCGCTCGACCGCGCGTTCGACGAACCCGATCCGGCGCGGCCGCGGCGCACGCGCGCGGTCGTCGTGATGTGGCGCGGCCACGTGATCGCCGAACGCTATGCGCCCGGCTTCACCGCCGACACGCCACTGCCCGGCTGGTCGATGACGAAGACCGTGACGGCCGCGCTGGTCGGCATGCTCGTCGCGCAGCACAAGCTGTCGCCGGATGCGTCGGCGCTGCTGCCCGAATGGCGCGGCCACGCCGACCCGCGCACGGCGATCACACTCGACGAGCTGCTGCGGATGACGAGCGGCCTGCAATTCAACGAGGACTACGACGACCCGCTGTCCGACGTCGCCGTGATGCTGTTCACCCGGCCCGATACCGCACGCTTCGCATCGGCCAAGCCGCTCGCCGCGGCGCCCGGCACGCAGTGGGCGTACTCGAGCGGCACGAGCGCGATCGTCGCGCGCGTGATGCGCGTGGCGATGGGCGGCACCGAGGACGACTACCTCGCGTTTCCGCGGCGTGCGCTGTTCGCGCCGCTCGGCATGCGCAGCGCGGTGTTCGAGCCCGACGCGGCCGGCACGCTCGGCAGCGCGTCGTTCATGTATGCGAGTGCGCGCGACTGGGCGCGGTTCGGGCAGCTTCTGCTGCAGGACGGCGCGTGGAACGGGCAGCGGCTGCTGCCGGAAGGCTGGGTGCGCTATCTGACGCGCGTGACGACGCTGTCGACGCGCGAGGAATTCGGCGCGCACCTGTGGGTGAAGGTACCGGAGCCGTTCAACGATCGAGATTCGCACGCGCACCCGCTGCCCGCCGACGCGTTTCATGCGGTCGGCCATGAAGGCCAGTTCGTGAGCGTGGTGCCGAGCCGCGAGCTGGTGGTCGTGCGGCTCGGGTTGTCGCGGCCGGAATCCGCGTGGAATCACGAGGCGTTTCTGTCGCGCGTGCTCGAGGCCGTGCCGGCCTCCGGCTCGTGACGCGATGACGCGACATGATGTGACGTGATGCAACGTGATGTATCAGCGGTGCGGCGGCGCCGGTCATGCCGCCACGCTGCCGCACCGCGCGGCTTGCGCTGCGTTACGGGTTCGCGCTGCCCGCATACTGCCTGAACCCTTCGCGCGGCGCGAGACGCTCGATGTAGCGCTTCACCGCCGGGAAGTCCGGACGCTCGAACGGCGTGCCGAACCAGCGGTTCACCGACAGGCCGATCGGAATGTCTGCGAGCGTGAAGTGATCGCCGGCCACGAACGCGCCGGTCGCTGCGAGCTGCGTTTCCAGCACCTTCATGTGGTTGGTCCAGCCCGCGATCGACTGTGCGATCGCCGCCGGGTCCTGGTGATCGGGCGACTTGCGCACGAGGCCGAGGAACGCGCCGACCCATGAACGGTTCAGGTCGGACGCCTGCCAGTCAATCCACTGGTCGACCCGCGCACGTGCCTGCGGCTCGGCCGGATAGAGCGCGTCGCCGCCATAGCGGTTCGCGAGATACCGGATGATCGTGTTCGACTCCCACAGCACGAAGTCGTCGTCCTTGATCACCGGCACGAGGCCGTTCGGATTCAGCGCGAGATAGGTCGGGTCGTTGGTCGTACGAAAGCCCGCACCCCAGTCTTCCTGTTCGAACGGGATGTTGAGTTCGGTGCACACCCACAGCACCTTGCGGACGTTGATGGACGGGATCTTGCCGAGGATGTGCAGCATGCGGGCTCCTTGTCAGGTCGAAGGCGAAGCGTTCGGTGCGCTCGGGTACTCGAAGCGGCCGGAACGCGCTTCCGTCGAATTTATACACGAGCGCACGGGAATCGCCAGAGCGGCGGCCGAAATCGCTGCTTGCCGCGCCGCCGGCCCCGCTCACATCGGCTTGAGCACCATCAGGAAATAGACGGTCAGCATCGCGAAGAACGCCGGATAACCGAGCAGTTCCCAGCGCTTCGCATAGCGCCAGTAGCGCTCGGGGAGCGCGGCGTCGCCGTTCGCATGCGCGAGCTTCGCGATCGCGGCCAGCTCGAGCTGCAGCCACACGACCGGCAGCCAGCACGCGCCCGCGATCGCATACAGCACGATCGACGCGACGAGCCACGGCGTCGTCCACGGCCAGCCGGCCGTATGCGCGAGCCACAGCCCCGACGCCGGCTGGAACAGCACGGCCGGCGTCGTGAACCACCAGTCCGCGCGCACCACGAGGCGCGAGACGGCGGCGATCGCCGGCACCGAACGCGTGCGGTTCGCGAAGAACAGGTAGAACGCGGTGCCGAAGCCCGTGCCGACCATCAGCACGGAGGACAGGATATGCAGCGTCTTGATCACGAGATAGGTATTCATGCGTGTTCTTCTTCTGAAAACAGGATCAACAGGATCGCGAGAATCGGCACGTTCTTCAGCACCGGGCCGAACGGCTCGGCGAGCAGGCCGGGCATCGTGACCGCGATGACGGCCGAATACGCGACGATCAGTGCGGCTTGAGCGGCCCACAGACGGCGCGACGGCGCCACGACGGTCGCCACGCCGAACGCGAAATCCAGCGCGCAGGCCCCGTAAAGCGCGATCAGCGCGGGCAGCCCGGTCAGGTGCGCGCGGGCGAGCATCGCGAGGCTGTCAGCCCGCGGATGGATGAACGCGCTGACGATGGCCGTCCAGAGCCACACGATCGCGAGCGCACCGAGCAGCAGCGGCCGCCGCCACATCGCGAGCGCGTCGCGGCGCAGTGCGACTGCGTCTGCGTCTGCGTTCGCGTTCGCGTCGCCGGCCGCGCCGATGAAATGCCGCAGCCCGCGCGGCGGCCGGCCGAGTACGGCCGCGAGCGCTGAGGGGTCGCCGGTGTTGCCGCCGCGCAGCATCGTCCATGTGTCGCGGGTCAGCATCGCGCCCGGCAGCGTGCCGAGCAGCGCGGCCGCCGCGCCGACCATCGGGCCCGGCAGGACGACGCGCAGCGCCGGCGGGAAACCCAGCGCGGCGCGATAGACGCTCAGCATCTCGCGATACTCGACTTCATCGCCGCCGACCGCGTCGACGACCGCGTTGCCTGCCGCCGACGGTGAGTCGCCGAGCCGCGCGACGAGTTCGGCAAGATCGTCGATGTGCACCGGGCGCAGCCGCTGACGGCCGCCCGCCGGCAATGCGTGCACGGGCAGGCTCGCGAGCATTCGGAAGAACCGCGCCGACGTGCCGGCCGTGCCGTAGACGAGCGCCGGACGCACGATCCGGTAATCGAGCGGCAGCGTCTGCAGGAAGGCGTCTGCCGCCAGCTTGCTCGAGAAATACGGCGTGTCGCCGCGCTCGACGCCCAGCGCCGAGATCTGGATCACACGTCGCACACCGGCGCGGCAGCATGCGGTGAACAGCGCGCATGGCGCCGCACGATGCACGGAATCGAGCGTCGCACCGCGCCGGTCGGTGAGGATCCCGACGGCGTTGATCACCACGTCGACGCCGTCCAGCCGCGCGAGCCACGCATCGGGATCGACATCCTTCGCGAAGTCGATCGCCACATCGTGCGGACCCAGCGCATGACGCACGCCGCGCAGCACGCGATGGCCGCCGGCTTCGAGCCGCGCGCTCAGCGTGCGCCCGATGAAGCCGTTCGCGCCGCACACGAGGATGTTCATGTCGCCCTCCGCGGTGCGGCATGCCGGTGGATCGACCGCGATGCCTGCTTCATTTTCATCCTCTCCTTACAGTTATTTCTGTATAGACAGAAATAACGTTGCCAAAAAAAGCGGGCTGCGTGCCCGCACGTCCGATGCCGCTTACTTCGACGACTTGCGCCTGACCGTCTGGCTGATCTTCGCGCCGATGCCGAGCGCCTTCATCAGCGTGTCGGGCTTGAGCCGCAGCATTTCGTCGGACCAGGTCGTGAGCGTCTCGACGAACTGCAGCGTGTCGCGGATGCGTTGTTCGGTCTCGCGGCTCTCGTCGGCGATCTCGGGGCTCGTCAGGCAGTCGCGCAGCACCGTGAGCGTCGGTTCGATCTCGCGCTGCCGCCGCCCTTCCACGATTAGCTTGAACAGTTCCCAGATGTCGGTCGACGTCTCGAAGTGGTCGCGCCGATCGCCCAGCACGTGCACGACCTTCGCGAGCCGCCACGCCTGAAGTTCCTTCAGGCTCGTGCTGACGTTGGAGCGCGCGACATTGAGCGTCTCGGCGATCTCGTCGGCCGCGACCGGCCGCCCGGCCAGGTACAGCAGCGCGTGAATCTGCGATACGGTGCGGTTGACGCCCCACCGCGAGCCCATTTCGCCCCAGTGGAGGATGAATCGTTCGGCAATCGGTGTGAGTTCCATGTCCGGGAATTTAGTTTTTTCAGTTATTTCTGTCAAGAGAGAAATAACTGGCAGCGACGCGAACTGCACGTGCCCCGGCCGGGCCCTCAGTGGCTACACCCGCCGTCGCGGCGCGCCTTTGCCGCCGCGCTCGCCCGCTTCCATTACAATGCGCGGGATTTTCCGATTTCAGGCCGTCCCCGCCTTTCCGATTAGACAGAGGTTTTCATGATCATCAAACCGCGCGTGCGTGGCTTCATCTGCGTGACGACTCATCCGGTCGGCTGCGAAGCCAACGTCAAGGAACAGATCGACTACGTGACTTCGCACGGCCCGATCGCCAACGGCCCGAAGAAGGTGCTCGTGATCGGCGCGTCGACCGGCTACGGCCTCGCGGCCCGGATCTCGGCCGCATTCGGCTCGGACGCGGACACGCTCGGCGTGTTCTTCGAGCGCGCCGGCAGCGAGACGAAGCCGGGCACCGCCGGCTGGTACAACACCGCCGCGTTCGAGAAATTCGCCGCCGAAAAGGGGCGCTATGCGCGCAGCATCAACGGCGACGCATTCTCCGACAAGGTCAAGCAGGTCACGATCGACACCATCAAGCAGGATCTCGGCAAGGTCGACCTGGTCGTCTACAGCCTCGCGGCGCCGCGCCGCACGCATCCGAAGACGGGCGAAACGATCAGCTCGACGCTGAAGCCGGTCGGCAAGTCGGTCACGTTCCGCGGCCTCGACACCGACAAGGAAGTGATCCGCGAGGTATCGCTCGAGCCGGCGACGCAGGAAGAGATCGACGGCACCGTCGCGGTGATGGGCGGCGAGGACTGGCAGATGTGGATCGACGCGCTCGATGAAGCCGGCGTGCTGGCCGACGGCGCGAAAACCACCGCGTTCACGTATCTCGGCGAGCAGATCACGCACGACATCTACTGGAACGGCTCGATCGGCGAAGCGAAGAAGGATCTCGACAAGAAGGTGCTGTCGATCCGCGACAAATTGGCCGCGCACGGCGGCGACGCGCGCGTGTCGGTGCTGAAGGCCGTCGTCACGCAGGCCAGCTCGGCGATCCCGATGATGCCGCTCTACCTGTCGCTGCTGTTCAAGGTGATGAAGGAACAGGGCACGCACGAAGGCTGCATCGAGCAGGTGTACGGGCTCCTGAAGGACAGCCTGTACGGCACGACGCCGCACATCGACGAAGAAGGCCGTCTGCGCGCGGACTACAAGGAGCTCGATCCGCAAGTGCAGGACAAGGTCGTCGCGATGTGGGACAAGGTCACGAACGAGAACCTGTACGAAATGACCGATTTCACAGGCTACAAGACCGAGTTCCTGCGCCTGTTCGGCTTCGAGATCGCCGGCGTCGACTACGACGCGGACGTGAACCCGGACGTGAAGATCCCGGGCATCATCGATACGACGGTCTGACGTTATCGGGCCCGCCGCGCGCATGCGCGGGCGGCGGCCCCGGCTTCCAAAGGCGGCGTCAGACCGGCGCCGCCTCCTCCAGATACACACCGGCCGACAACGTGGCCTTCACCTGCCGCGTGAAGTCGTCGGTCGACACCTCCTCCGCACCCGCTTCGATCGCGTCGTACGCCTGGCGCACGACGTCGGCCGGCGTCGCCTTGGGCACGTCGAGGCCGCGCGTCAGATCCGTATCGATGAAGCCGGCATGCAGCCCGACCACCTGCGTGTGCTGCTCGCGCAGCGAATGCCGCAGCCCGTTGGTCAGCGCCCATGCGGCCGACTTCGACACGCCGTAGCCCGACAGGATCGGCCGGTTCACCCAGCTCGCGACGGACAGCACGTTCAGGATCGCGCCGCCGCCGTGGCCGGCGAGCGTGCCGGCGAATGCCCGCGCCATAGACAGCACGCCGAACACGTTGGTTTCCAAGTGATCGCGCAGCGCGTCGACCGCGCCGTCGTCGGTCAGGCTGCCGAGCCGCGCGATGCCCGCATTGTTGATCAGCAGCGTGACGTCGCGCGCCGCGTCGGCAGCCGCGGCCACCGCCGCCGGATCGGTCACGTCGAGCTTCACGGGCACCACACCCGGCAGCGTCACGCTGGCCGGATCGCGCGCACCCGCATAGACCTTCCGCGCCCCGCGCTGGAGCGCCTGTTTCGCGAATTCGAGGCCAAGCCCGCGGTTCGCGCCCGTGATGAAAACGACTGCACCTTCGATCTTCATGATCGTTCCTTCCGGATAGTCGATCCCGTTCGCGCCGGTTCGCCGCGCGCGCGGGATCCGGTGAAAAACACGCTGCCATCGCGTACCCGAACCGTTGCTCCGCCAGTGCCGGAACGCCGGCCATGCCGCCGCCCGCGCTCCTTCGCACCCCAGACGTGGGCCGACGCTCATCCGCGCGGCGCCTGTCGCTTCGTTTCGTTCCGCTCGCGAAGTCGGCTACACTTGATGTCAATGTCGATCACCATCGTCTTGCGACGCATTGTGTCAGCGCGTTTTTGGCGCGTCAATGGTGATCGCCATTGTGTTTTTCAATCGGCGACATTGCCGGAATGAGGGAGGGATTGATGGGCGTGTCGAGACAACAGGCGGCCGAAAACCGCAACGCGATCATCGCGGCGGCCGAGCGGCTGTTCCGGGTGCGCGGTGTCGACGCGGTGGGGTTGACCGAGTTGATGAAGGAAGCCGGCTTCACGCAGGGCGGTTTCTACAACCACTTCAAGTCGAAGGACGCGCTGGTGGCCGCGGTGGTGGAGAAGGCCATGCAGGATCGCGCGGATTCGCCGAACACCGGCAGCGTCGCGAAGCAGGTGACGGCTTACCTGTCGAGCAAGCACCGCGACAACGTCGAAGCCGGCTGCCCGCTGTCCGGCTTCGCGGGCGACGCGCCGCGCCTCACTGATGCGGCACGCGCCTGCTACGCGCACGGCGTGGCCGGGTATCTCGAGCGGCTGGAACGGACGGTAGCCGCGGAAAACCCGGCAACACCGGATGCACGCGGCGACGCCATCGCCATCTTCAGCCAGATGATCGGCGCGCTCGTGTTGTCGCGAGCGGTGGCCGGCACCGATCCGGCGCTGGCCGACGAGATTCTCGATGCAGGGCGGCGCACGCTCGTCGGGCAGTCCGACGATCCGGCCGCGCCAGCGTAGCGGCGGAGCGGCGGAGACAGTTACCGATCGAGTACGACCGTTATTCCACCCCCTTCGCGGCATCCCACAGCGGCTGCTGGCCCAACGCGGCATGCCACGCCGCGAACTGCGTGCGCCACGACTCGAACGGCTCCTTCAGCGGATGGCGCGGATCGTCGCTGAGCGCATACGCCATCCCTTCGATCAGCCAGCGCGGTTTGGTCGCGACCGCGAGGTTGCCGAGTACTTCGGCCTGGCGGTGATGGATCAGTTCGTGTGCGAGAAAGTAGGTCTGCCAGCCGCGCGGCGCGATGACCACGCCGAAATCCCCGAGCGTCAGTGCCGCGCGTTCGCCGAGACCGAACTGGTCCGCGCACGCGCGCGTCGAGCAGAACACGACGCGCGGCGCCGCCCCGAACCGGCCCACCGCCGCCGCCGCGCGCGCGTAGCCGTCGCGATAGAGCTGCTGCGCGGCGTCGAGCTTCGCGGTGTCGTCGATGCAGATGTCCGCGCTCGGGCATGACACGCCCGGGAGCAGCGCGGGCGCGACGACGCGCAGCGGCTTGACGAGCGCGTAGGCCGCGATCGGCACCGCGACGAGCAGGCCCGCGAGGGCGAAGGCGACATGGGAGCGTTTCATCGAGGCGGCGATTCCGTTGGCGTTCCGGGGCGATTTGCAGCGCAACTATATCGGAGCGGCGATGCCCGCAGCGCGGCTTTCATGCTGTCACGAAGGACAGCAAGACCGTGCTCGTGTTGCTGCACGCTCCCGAACTGCTGCCGCTGTTCGGCGCGCGCACGAGCCCCAGAGCTGGTCGCCAGTCTGGGACGGCACCGCCGGATCGCACGCCGCGCTTGCCTCGTCTCGAACCGTTACACGAGCTGCTTGTGAAAGTACGTGGTCGCGCACAACGTGCCGTCGGGCATCAGCGCATAGTTCGGCACGACGCCGACGCGCTGCCAGCCGGCGCGCTCGTACAGGCGCTCGGCATCGCCTCCCGTCACGGTGTCGAGCACGAGCACGGTCTTGCCGGCATCGCGCGCCGCTGCGTCGGCCGCCGCCATCAGCCGCGCGGCGATCCCCTGCCGGCGTGCCTGGCGGGACACGAGCATCTTCGCGATATCGGCGCGATGCGGCTGGTTCTCCGGCTGTTCGGTCACGATCTGCACGGTGCCGACGATCCGGCCGGCCGCGTCCTCGGCGACGAGCAAAATGCGCTCGCCGCTCGCGACACCGTCGGCGACGCGCGTCCAGAACGCGACGGCCGTCGAGCGCGCGATCGGCAGCATGAAGCTGACGGACGCGCCGCCTTCGACGCAATCGATCAGCACGTCGGCCAGCGCGTCGATGCACGCACGCGCTTCGCTCGCGTCGACGCGGCGGACGCTCACGGGTTCTGTCATACCCTCTCCGGTAGTTCAGGCTGGGCACGCGTTCGGTCGGCGTGCGCCAAGGTGGAATGGAATGCCGGCGTGCGGTCGATGCCGGCGCAACGGCGGGCAACAGGTGGCAACGGAGGCCAACTTCCGACAACGCGGCGCCCCCGCCCTGTCGGCACGTGTTGCCGCCCCATCATCCTACGCGATGAAAATTCCCGCTGCATTGCCTATACTTAGCCGCATGGCTAACTTTCAACCCGGTATCGACGACGTATTCCACGCCCTCGCCGATCCGACGCGCTGCGCGATCGTCAGCGCGCTCGGCGGCGGCGAGCGGACCGTGTCGGAACTGGCCGCGCCGTTCGACATGGCGCTGCCGTCGTTCATGAAGCACGTCGCGGTGCTCGAGCGCAGCGGCCTCATCCTGACCCGGAAGGCCGGCCGCTCGCGCACCTGTGAGTTGGTCGGCAGCCGGCTCGCGGAAGCCGAGCAGTGGCTCGCCGCGCAGCGCGCGCTGTGGGAAGCGCGCTCCGACCGTCTCGTGGAATTCGTCGAACGCCATCATCAAGAGGAGCAAGCGCATGTCAGCCAGCCACGTCGACCCCGTCGAAGCCCATGATCTCGTCATCACGCGCATGCTGCGCGCGCCGCGCCACGCGCTCTGGCGCGCGTGGACCGATCCCGACCTGTTGAAGGAATGGTGGTGCCCGAAACCGTGGACCACCGAAGTGCGCGCGTTCGACCTGCGCCCGGGCGGCGCCTTCCATACGTTCATGCGCGGCCCTGACGGCGGCACGAGCGACAACCCGGGCTGTTTCCTGGAAATCGTGCCGGAAGCGCGGATCGCGTTCACGTCGATGCTCACCGGCGGCTGGCGGCCGCAAGTACCGTGGCTGGACTTCACGGCCATCATCACGATGACCGACGACACCGCCGGCTGCCGCTACGAGGCGCGCGTAATGCATCCGGACGCGGCGACGCGCGAGCGCCACGAGGCGCTCGGCTTCTTCGAGGGCTGGAACACCTGCATCACGCAGCTCGACGAATTCGCGGCCGCGCTGCGCTGACCGCGCATGCGTGCGCGGCCGCGGCCATTGCATGCGGCCCCGCGCGCGCCTAGGATTCCTGAAGGAAGCGCGACGACCCGCCGGCAGCCGGCAGGCACCGTCGCGCGCTGCGCAGGAGGCCCTATGCTGCACACGCACACGCATTCGACCCGGGTCAGCCGGCACCTGAACGCGCCGCGCGGGCGCGTCTATCGCGCGCTGCTCGACCCGCATGCCGTCGAACAATGGAAAGTGCCGGACGGCATGACGTGCCGCGTGCACGCTTACGACACGCGCGAAGGCGGCGCGCTGCGCGTGTCGCTGAGCTACGACGAAGCGTCGGACGGTACCGGCAAGACCACCGCGCATACCGACACCTATCACGGCCGCTTCGTGACGCTCGTGCCCGACGAGCAAATCGTCGAGATCGACGTGTTCGAAACCGACGATCCAATGCTGCGCGGCGCGATGACGATCACGATCACGCTGTGCGACGAGGAAGGCGGCACGCGCGTCGATGCGGTGCACGACGGCTTGCCGCCCGGCGTGCCGGCCGCCGACAACGAGACGGGCTGGCGGATGGCGCTCGCGAAACTCGCGGCGCTGGTCGAGAAGGGCTGAGCCGGCCGCCGCACGCGCGCCGCAGCGCCAGTCACGCGAGCCGATAGACGCGCGTGACCGTCCCGCGAAACAGCGCATCGCGCTCGTTCGGACTCGCGTGCGCGGTCAGTCGCTTGAACGCGTTCCAGCCGTTCACGTACGAATACGAACCCTTGTCGACCGGGAAATTGCTCTCGAACATGCTGCTGTTGCCGCTCGCGCAGAAGGCGACCGTCGCGCTCGGTGGCGCGGGCGCGCGCTACGACGCGCCGGCCGTGCGCGACAGCCTCGCGCGATTCGCGGCGGGGGCGGACGGGTCGGACGGGTCAGCGGGGTCGGCGGACAATACCGCGCAACCCTAGGCGCCATGCGGTGCCCGCGGCGCCGGCAGCGCAAAAGGCGGCCGCATGCGACACTGGGTCGCCACCGCGTGCATCGGTCGCCGCTCCGCCGGCCTCCCCCGACCCCGCACGCGATGATCCGGACCAAACAAGGAGACCCCTGCGATGACCGCCGCGCGCACCGCCACCTGGTATTTCGATTTCGTGTCGCCGTTCGCGTATCTGCAGCAGGAACGGTTCGACCAACTGCCGCCCGCCGCCGCGTTCGAACCGAAGCCGATCGTGCTCGGCGCGCTGCTCACGCACTGGGGCCAGAAGGCGCCGGCCGAGATCGCGGCGAAGCGTGTGTTCACCTACCGCCATGCGCAATATCGCGCGGACAAGCTCGGCATCCCGTTCCGGATGCCGCCCGCGCACCCGTTCAACCCGATCCGGCCGCTGCGTCTCGCGATCGCGATGGGCAGCACGCCCGATACGATCCGGCGGATCTTCCGGTACATCTGGCGCGACGGCCAGGACGTGTCGACGCCGGAAGGCTTCGCCGCGCTGTGCGACGCGGTCGGCTTTCCACAAGGCGTGACGGCCGTCGAAGCGCAAGCGGTGAAGGACGCGCTGCGCGCGAACACCGATCAGGCGATCGCGCACGGCGTATTCGGCGTGCCGACCTTCGAACTCGACGGCGACCTGTTCTGGGGCGACGATGCGACCGACATGTTCGTCGACTGCGCGACGTCCCGCGCGTGGCTCGACTCGCCCGAAGTGCGCCGCATCAGTGCGCTGCCCGAAGGCATCCGGCGCGGCTGACGGCGCCTACCGATCGGCCCCTTCGACGAGCGCGGGCACGGCCTCGCGCATCATCGCGACGAAACGCACGAGCCGCGACGGATAGAACTGCGCGTGCGGGTACGTCAGGTAGACCGGTAACGGCGCGGCCTCCCACTCCGGCGCGAGATGCACGAGTTCGCCGCGCGCGAGATTGTCGGCGAGCAGCCACGACGAACCGACACACGCGCCGACGCCGAGCAACGCCGCGCTGCGCAACGCGTACAGGTTCTCGGTCGTGAAGCGCGAACGGATCGCGATGCGGCGCGTGTCGCCGGTCGCGGCATGCGTCAGCGTCAGCTCGGTCCGGTAGTACGTGCGCAAGGCAAGCCATGGCAACGCGGCGAGCGCGTCGGGGTCGGCCGGCACCGCCGTGCCGTTCAGCACCGACGGCGCGGCCACCACGAAGCGGGGCACCTTGGTCAGGCGGATCGCGACGACGCCCGGATCGGTCGGCTCGCCGACCTGGATCGCGCAGTCGATCCCGCTGCCGACGAAATCGCGCACCTCGTCCTGCAGCAACCATTCCACCGACACGCGCGGGTAATCGCGCAGAAATTGCGCGACCGCAACGACGAAGCGCTCCTGCCCGAACGCGTGCGGCACCGCGACCCGCAGCAGCCCGTCGGGCTCGTCCTGCACGCCGCGCAAGTCGGCCTCGAACGCCGCCCAGTTGGCCAGCAACTCCTTCGCGCGCATGAAGCAGCGCTCGCCGTCGACGGTCAGCCGCATCGCATGCGTGGTCCGCTGCAGCAGCCGCATGCCGAGCGAGCGCTCGAGCGCCTGCAGCCGGCGACTGACGGTCGGTTGCGTCGTCTGCAATTGCGCGGCGGCCGCCGACAGGCTGCCGGACTCGACTATGCGTACGAACGTTTCCATCAACTCGAAACGATAGCCGGCGCCGTCCACAGGCACCGTCTCGGCACGCGGAGACCCGCCAGCAACGGGCGAAGCGGAGATTTTTTCGGTCATTCGCCGAGCGTATAACAAATCTGCGCCAGGCGGTACTACCGTGGCCGGCCGCCGGTCGGCACACTGCGGTCCATCCGTTACCCACACAAGGATGCACGCGATGTCCACCCCGACCAGTCTCACCGCCGCGCCGCGCGCGGCCCATGCGCCGGCCCATGCGGCCGCCGCCTCGATGCCCGATCGCCGCCTCGTGCTGCTGCTCGCCGCGGCGGCCGGTCTCGGCGTCGCGCCGCTCTACTATGCGCAGCCGATGCTCGCCGCACTCGGCTCCGACCTCGGCGCGTCGGCCCGCGCGATCGGCTTCGTGCCGACCCTCACGCAGCTCGGCTATGCGCTCGGCATCCTGCTGCTCGCGCCGCTCGGCGACCGCTTCGACCGGCGCCGCGTGATCGTGACGAAAGCCGCCGCGCTGGTCGTCGCGCTGCTGCTCGCCGCGGTCGCGCCGTCGCTGGGCCTGATGCTGGCCGCGAGCTTCGCGATCGGCCTGACCGCGACGATGGCGCAGGACGTCGTGCCGGCCGCCGCGACGCTGGCGCACGATGCGCATCGCGGCCGCATCGTCGGCACGGTGATGACGGGGCTGCTGCTCGGCATCCTGCTGTCGCGCGTCGTCGCCGGCTTCGTCGCGGAAACGGCCGGCTGGCGCGCGATGTTCGCGCTCGCGGCCGCCAGCGTCGCCGCGATCGGCGTCGTGGCCGCACGCGGGCTGCCGCGCTTCGAACCGACCACGCAGCTGTCGTACCGCGCGCTGATCGGGTCGCTCGGCGAACTTTGGCGCCGTCATCCGGCGCTGCGCCGGGCCGCGCTCGCGCAAGGGCTGCTCGCGATCGGGTTCAGCGCGTTCTGGTCGACGCTCGCGGTGATGCTGCACGGCGCGCCGTTCCACCTCGGCAGCGCGGTCGCCGGCGCATTCGGTCTCGCAGGCGCCGCCGGCGCACTGGCCGCCCCGGTGGCCGGCCGCCTCGCCGATCACCACGGTCCCGAACGCGTCACGCGGATCGGCATCGCGATCGCGACGGTGTCGTTCGCCGCGATGGCCGCCGCGCCGATGATGACGCCGCATGCGCAACTCGCGCTGCTCGCCGTCGCGACGATCGGCTTCGACCTCGGCGTGCAGGCAACGCTGATCGCGCACCAGTCGATCGTCTACCGGATCGATCCGGCGTCGCGCAGCCGCCTCAACGCCGTGCTGTTCGTCGGCATGTTCATCGGGATGGCGGCCGGCGCCGCGCTCGGCAGCTGGCTGCTCGCGCAACTGGGCTGGAATGCGGTGATCGTGCTGGCCGTGACGACGTCGCTCGCCGCGCTGGCCGTGCGCATGTGGCGCCGTTGATTCGCGGCATCGCGAAAGCGAGGCGGACAGGCCCACAGGGCTTGTCCGCCTTTTCTTTTTGTTTTCGTTCGGTGCTGCGCCGCGCGGCGCAGCGCGGCAGCTCCGTGCAAGACACGGCCCTTATTCGGTCATCCGATGCAAGGTGTGCGACGACTCGTCGAATTGGGTAGTTCAACGGATTATTTTTCGGCGACGCTGAAGACATCGCGCGCAACCGTCAGACGATTCGTGTGCGCCCGGCCGCGCGGGCCGCTCCACTCCGGCCCCACCGCAAAATCGCGTTTTCTCAGGGGATTCCCGGTATTTTTTCCCATTTTCTTCGAAATTACCGATGACATACTTCCCCACCATTGCGCTCCGGTGGGAGCGCGCTTCCTGATTCCTGCCGGCCGCATGTCCTGCGCTGCGTGTCCGCCGGGGTCGCAGAACATGAATAATTTCGACACCACGATCCAGATCTTCCTCACCCGCGTCACGCTCGACCCGCTGATGAACCATGCGATCCGCGTGATTGCCGGCCTCTATACGTTCAAGGGCTTCGTGCTCATTCCCGTGCTGTGCTGGCTCTGGTTCCAGCCCGGGCCGCACCGCGAACGGCAACGCGAGCTGGTCATCGCGACGGTCGCGAGCGGGATCGTCGCGCTCGCGTTCGGCCGGTTGCTCGCGAAAGTCCTGCCGTTCCGCGTGCGGCCGATCTACAACCCCGACCTGCACCTGCATTTCCCGTCCGAGGAACTGCGTGCTGCCACGCTGCAGGCGTGGAGCTCGTTTCCGAGCGATCACGCGATGCTGTGGATGGCGATCGCGACGGGCATCTTCATCATCGCGCGCCGCGCCGGCGTGATCGCGCTGCTGTATGCGACCGTGTTCATCTGCGTGCCGCGCGCGTATCTCGGCTATCACTATCCGACCGACCTGATCGCAGGTGCCGCGATCGGCATCGCAATCGCCTGGCTGCTGACGCGCGATTCGATTCGAGCGCGCTTTGCGCCGCAGGTGCTGGACGCGATCCGGCGCTTCCCCTCGCCCGCCTACACGCTCGCGTTCCTGCTGTGCTTCGAGTTGATCACGCAGTTCGACGAACTGCTGACGCTCGCGCAGTCGGTCAAGCGCACCGCGATGTAACGGGCGCCGCCGCGATGCATCCGCTGCTGTCGACACGACGCCCAGGCCCACGCTGCCGGCCCTGCGCGGCGCCATCGCGCCCCGCGCATGCGGCCGCCTGCGTCGTCGCCGCGGCAGCGATCGCGGCCGCGCACGTCAATCGCGATCGGGCGCGCCGAGCGGGAAAAACGCGCGATACGGCCGCGCTTCGTCGACCGCCCGCGCGAACGACGGACGCGCCAGCAGGCGCTTGCGATACGCGATCACGTTCGCGAACGACGGATCGATCCGGTGCGTCCAGTCCGCGTAGAACAGGAACGGCGCCGCGCCGCAGTCGGCGAGGCCGAAACGATCGCCGGCCGCCCATTCGCGATCGGCCATCGTGCGATCCAGCCACGCATACGACGTTTCGAGCATCGCACGCGCATCGGCGACGCCCCGCGCATCGCGCTCGTGCTCCGGCCGCAACGCATCGAACACCACCTTCTGCTGCGGCGTCGATACGTAGTTGTCGAAGAAACGATCCATCATCCGCACTTCCAGCGCCGCGCGCCGGTCGTCGGGCACCAGTCGCACGGGGCCCGGATGGTAGAGGTCGAGGTACTCGACGATGATCGTCGCCTCGATCACCGTGCGGCCCGCGTCGACCAGCACCGGGAACCGCTTCATCGGCCACAGCGCGGCCAGTTCCTGCATCGGCTTCGGATCGTCGTGCGCGAGCACGCGATAGTCGAACGGCGTGCCGTTCTCGTACAGCGCGGTCAGCGCCTTCTGGCAGTAGGACGAAAAGGGATGGGCGTATAGCGTCGGCTTCATCGCGGGGTCTCTCGGGTTTTGGCGCCGCGTCATGCGGCGCGACGTGATCGGATACCTTGACGACGTACGGCACGTGACCGATTCGACATCGGTCCGCATATTTTTTTGCTGGCGCGGTGTCGCGCCGTTACGACCGGCCGTCCCTCACGACGCGGCCTTCGCCGCGCCAGCGCAGCATCCCGCCGCCGAGGTTCGCGACGGCATCGAAGCCGGCCTTCAGCAGGATCACGGTCGCCTGCGCGGAGCGGCCGCCCGCGCGGCACACGGTCACGATCGGCCGGTCGCGCGCGAGCTCGCCGGTGCGCGCGGCCAGTTCGCCGAGCGGAATCGGCGTCGCGCCGGGCAGATGGCCGAGCGGGCCCGAAAATTCGTCCGGCTCGCGCACGTCGACGACCTGCACCGCCGGCAGATGATCCTCGAGCCACTGCGGATCGATTTCCCAGAAGCCGGCAAACGTATAGACGAGCGGCGCCCAGTCGGGCACCGCCTGCGCGTCGGGCGCGTTCGCGGCGACGCCGCACTGCAGGTTCGCGGGCACCGCGACGTCGATCTGGCGCGGATGCGCGAGCCCGAGATTGCACATGTAGCCCGCGAAATCGTCTTCGCTGAGATCGCCGCCGAGACGCGGATTGAAGCGCCGTTCCTCGCCGACGCTCGTCACCGTCAGCCCGCGATAGTCGTGCGCGGGATACAGCAGGCAGGCCGCCGGCAGCGTGAAGAGCCGCCCGTGCACCGCGCGATACAGCGCGCGCGGGTCGCCCTGCTGGAAGTCGGTGCGGCCGGTGCCGCGAATCAGCAGGCAATCGCCGGTGAACGCCATCGATTCGTCGTCGAGCACAAGGCTGATGCAGCCGCTCGTGTGGCCCGGCGTCGCGCGCACGGTCAGGTAGCGCGAGCCGAAGGCGCAGCGATCGCCGTCGTTCAGGTAGCGGTCGGCGCCCTGCGCGCCGCTCGCGGCCGAGATCGCGATTACGCTGCCGGTGCGCTGCTTCAACAGCCATGCGCCCGTCACGTGATCGGCATGCACGTGCGTATCGACGGTCGCGACGAGCCGCAGCCCGAGTTCGTCGAGCAGCGCCGCGTCGCGGCGCACCTGCTCGAACACGGGATCGATCAGCAGCGCTTCGCGCGATGCGGGGTCGGCGAGCAGGTACGTATAGGTCGACGATTGCGGGTCGAACAGTTGCCGGAAGATCATCGCGAGGTTGCTCCGTCGGCTGGGCGTGCGAGGTTGGATGGATGACGCGGATCGAGCAAAAGCAGGCGAAATCGGTCGAGTCGGGCTGAAGTTGCGGATGTTGCAATTCGTCCCGCGTGTTCGTCGGCGCGTGGGCCACGCGTTCCTACAGCGTAGTTCAAAACATGGCCGCCACCGCCATCGTCGCATGCGGCCGGACGACATGCCGCGCCCGGCGCGTCGCGCGCGCTGCCTTACACTACCGCCTGTTTTCGTCTTACGTTCACAGGAATTGCGTCGACATGTCGATGACGATCGATCACAGACAAAGACATGTAACTCATTGATCTTTAATCATTAGTCTCGCGCCGGTCAGCCTGTAGGCTATGTGGATTTTGCTGATCTTTATTGAGTTTGCGATCTTTCGACACTTCTTCCAGACACAGCTTGGTCACAGCTGTCCGTACCCGTTCGTCTTGACGAGCCGAAGAGTACGTCCACGGCAGCGATGCGGTGATTCGACCGAGGCCACGTCTCACAAGATTTCGGGTACTGGCCCATCATCTGCCATCAGACTCTTCTGCTGCTGCACTCCAAAAGAAATGACAGCCCCGAGCACCAGCGTTTTCGGCCGCAAAACGAAACCATGCTAATTTACGGCTATAGAAAACGAAAAAATGAACCCACGCGCTCATGGACCCGCAGAAGCAGAAAGAGGAGTTCAACTATGCCTACGTGTGCGCACTCGCCGCACATGCAGGACTGAACCGCACCTCCTCATCCGTTGACGACGACAGCATTGACGTTGCTTTCAAGAGCAAGGGGTACCACGGACACCTCGTTCGCAGCCCTCAAATCGAGTTCCAGCTCAAGTGCACCTCTCAAGACGTTGTCGATGGTCAGGTGATCAAGTTCCCACTTCCGCGCAAGAATTACGACGACCTGCGCGGCTCTGACTTTGCCTCCCCGCGCTACCTTGCGGTACTGCTTGTACCTGAGGACGTGCAGCACTGGGTTGGACACAATGAGGAGCACATTGAGCTTCACCGAAACTGCTATTGGCTTTCGCTGCGCGACTACGAACCCACCGACAATGCGCAAACTGTGACGGTCTCGATCCCGTTGACTCAACGTCTCACGACCGAAACCCTAAAGGCTATGATGGATCGCGCTAGCGAAGGGGAGTGGCTATGAATAGCTCCGTTCGCCGCCTGGATCACGAGGTGTCCCCCGATCAGCTCAGGGCATATCTTGAACACAACCAATGGTTCGAAGACGGAAAGATTCGAAGCGTTGCAACGATCTGGCATCGGCGAGATAACGAAGACGCCGAGGTTATCCTTCCGCTGTCTTACGTAAAGGACTATCGACAACGGTTTCGTGACGCTCTCGCGTCGATCGCATCCTTTGAAAATCGCCCAGTGTCGGAGGTCGTGAGTGAAGTCAAGCGGCTATCTGCGAATGTAGTCACTATTCGGGTGGTGCACGACGACACGAGCGACGGGACGATCCCCATCAACGACGGCGTCCTGCTGATTGCGAAGGCCAAAGATCTCTTGTCTGCCGCAGCGCGGTCGCTGTATGCGAAGCGCAAGCAGTTTACACGGGGGGCTCCAAAGGAAGCGAAGGATTACCTTGATACGCTCTTGCTTGGGCAGACAGAGATTGGGAGCTATGTGGTCAATGTCATCGCCCCAGTGCAGGCGATCGCCGATGGGAACAATGTAATGGCGACCAATCCCCTTGCACAAGCAATCACATCAAACCTTATAGCCGGTTTGAGTGCTCTGGAGAAGGCGACTGCAACCTATGAAGAAATGGGCGATCTCGTCGTGTTCGACGAGGCCGTCCTCGCAGGTGCAAGTTCAAATATGTGCGATGCTCTGCTCGGCTTCAGCGGTGAAAAGCGCAATCGAGCCTTCGAGGTTACCGTGACGATGGCACCCGTTCCGCTCTTCGAGACCAAGCCAGCAAAATTTATGTTCGATGGCAAGTACGTTGACACCTTGGAAAAGGCGAGCGGATACTACAAGGGTGATTACATCCTGCCTGGGCGACAGTTGACTGGTTACATTACGAAACTGAGCCGGCCGAAGGAGGAAACATCGGGCACTATCACCATCGACTCGACACTCGGCAACGTCGACCGCAAAGTGCAGGTCGAGTTGACCGGCGACGACTATCATCAGGCAGTCGTAGCACACGACAACTCTAAGCTGGTCCGAGTTGAAGGCGACGTTCACATCAAGAGCAAGTCTGCTCAGCTGTTGAACCCCAAAAACTTCGGGGTTATCGAGATCGAGGACCTCCTCTAGGCGGCCAGAGATGTCCTACAGGAGCAGATTCTTCATCCAGACGGAACAATCGCCGGCCCAGGCACAAAAGTACCTTATCCGCGGAAAATGAATATGCGATCTGCGGCAGTGCCTGCAAGCGCATCGCGATGATGCAGCAGTACCTGCGTCTGATCTGCCAAGGCCTGACGCACAAACCTACGCCAAGACCTATGCTCGCCCTTTTTAGGATCGTCCGCTAACGACTGCGGATTCAACCCGTCGATGCAACACTCCTCGCTGCTATGCAGCCTCAAGTGTGTTGCATCGACGGGTTGAATCCGCAACCCAAAACGGACGTTTGGAAGCGCACTGACCCGGCTAACGAACGTCCTGCCAAGACGAAGCATTGTCTGACCTTTGCTCCGGACCGCTGAAGGACTCTGATGTAAAGCCAGCCGCTTGGCCAGGGTCGTGGAAGTCCTAAGCTAGCGGTATTGAGTGGTGCCCCACCAGGGCAACTTGACACCTAGCGGCCTCAGGAGCAGCATGCTTTGAATTGTTATTTTCGCCCGCTAGGGTCCGGGGTTCTTAGCAGCAATTAGGAGCGCCATATGTCAACTGCGTTCACCGACTTTTTGTTGGCCACCTCTCATCCCGAGACTCTCATCCGGTTTCTCGCAAACAGAGAAGTTGTAATGGATGAGTATGGGCTGTCGGACGAGGAGAAATCCGACGTTCGAAATGGCATCGCTTCCCACATGCGGAAGCATGCGGTTTCTTTGGAAGATGGGCTTGAGGCCAGAGCCCAGTTCACCCCCGAAAGGACGCTTCAGTTCAACCCTGCGCTCATTGAAATTGACCCTGTAGTTGAGATTCACATCACAGTGGATCAGTCTACCGTTGAAATCCCCAATCAAATATACGTTGCCCAAAACGGTCAGCTCTTCGTGGGAATGCTGAAAGGCGGGAAAAACAAATGAGCAAAAGGGGGTCTCTAATAGTTGTCGGCACAGGTATTACCGCAGGACAGATCTCGAGGGAGAGCACCGGCTGGATCGCCGCCGCGACTCGAGTACTGTATTGCGTCGCTGATGCTCCGACCGAGCGGCTAATCATGAGCCTAAACCCTAACCATGAATCGCTATATGTTTTTTATGGGGAAGGTAAGTCACGAACGGAGACGTATAGCCAGATGGTCGAGAGGACCATGGACTGTGTTCGGGCGGGCGAAAGCGTCTGCGCCGTCTACTATGGACACCCTGGTATTTTCGTAAACCCTGGACATCGAGCGGTCGAAATCGCGCGGCATGAAGGCTACGAAGCTAAAATGCTGCCAGCCGTTTCATCTTTAGATTGCTTGTTTTGCGACTTGGGTTTTGATCCGTCAAGGGGTTGTTTGATCTACGAGGCAACGGATTTGGTTGTCCGTCGACGGACACTCGATCCGACGCTGCACACCGTAGTATGGCAAATTGCTTGTGTCGGCGATCTCGGGTATAGCTTCGGCGGGTTTGATGGACGTAACACACAGCGGTTGGTGGACTACCTGCTTAGTGTTTACGATGGTGCGCACGAGGTCGCGGTCTATGAGGCAGCGCAATACTCGATATGCGCGCCAGTGATCAAATGGATCAAGCTGGCAGAACTTGCGACTTTGAAGCTTTCCGGAATCGATACGCTTTACATTCCTCCGGCAAGAAGGGGACCCGTTTATCTTGAGGAACTTCAATCTTTGGGACTCGAAAGCGCTCTTGAGGAGGTTGAGTTAGAGCCACTGAGCCCGGAACGCGCGGAGCAGCTACTGTGTTTGACCCGGAAGGTGCGTTGACAGTTACTTTTTCAGAGACTAGGTTTCCTTTTCGAGCCTGGATGGAGGACCTCTGGGAAACGACGGACTTAGAAAATCTACATTCACACCTTACAGTTGACCTCCGCAACTATGTCGAAAGAGTTACCAGTTTCCAAGCGAAGTGTGACCGTCATGCGCACGAAATCAATGGTCTACTCTTGGAGTACTTACACGACGTAGTGCAACCATATGTGGGCACAATCACTCACGTGCAAAGCGCTCCCACATTTCGTGCGCATTTCTCGGTTCGCCTGGTCTCACCGGCAGGGCACGAGATCCTAGCTCGAACATTGCAGCCTCGGCAGTTTCTTGAGCGCTTTTATACGAATCGAACGCAGCCGTCTGTCCGGGGATTCCACACCGACTCTCAGCATCGGCTCCCCGGCGATGCAATTAATGTCTGGACTGCACTCACCGATAGTTTCGGGACGAACAGTCTGTGGCTCGGGCACCAACACAACGAAGGTTGGTCTTCTCGCCCCATCTCTGTCCCCCGCGGCACCTGCTTACTGTTTAACGGTGCGAAGCGATGGCACGGAACGGTTTGTAATACATCAGGACAATCTAGAGTTAGTTTCGATGTGCGCGTGCTCACGAGGTGAGCGCTCTTGCCATTTTTCTCTCGAGAGCCTGAAAAAAATGAACTCCTCATTATCTTCATGAGGACCAATTCGCTCATACGACATTGACAGAAGAAGTCCTTCCGCCGCTGCATTTTCGGGGCGAATCTTCGCAAATACTTGGTGAAGTCCGAGTTGTTCGAACCCGTATGACAGTAACATCCGCCGGGACTCCCTGCCGTAACCCTTACGGCGGTCGTCTGGGGAACCGATTAACACTCCAGTGAAGGCATCCAATTTTATTAAATCTATCGCATACAAGAGCGTCAAGCCAATGGGTTTACTTGCCTCGATGACGAACAATCGAACGCTGGGATCGTTCTGCGACACTCTTATGAAATCTTTCGTGCCTTCTATGTCAACGCGGAACGGCCAAAGCAACTTGCTCGCCGTGCCGGGGGCTTGGAGCCAAACAGTAATCAGTTCTGCGTCTTCCGCGCTCGTTGGGCGAAGCGAAATTAGTTCCGCAACCATACCGTTCTCGATGTGGGTTGAACAGATTGTGTGGATTATTGCCCCGTAGTCGAGGAAAAGGGGAAAGGGATCCCTTCATCTTCACGTGACGGATAAGCTACCGTGAGAAAACGCAGGCAAGAAGTGCTCAAACGTCTTGATAAATGGATCATAGCGCGCTGGCAGCGGCGCGCCAACCGTCACAACAACCTCAAGCGATCAATGTCAGGGCGTTTGTCCGCATTGAGCGTCGCCGGCATTTGTGGTTTTTCGCTTTTGGCCGAAGCCCGGTGTGTCTCGTCTGTGGACGCGTTCAGAATACCTCGAGTGAACACCTTTCGGGAACGCCCCCCTCAAAGATAAAAAAATCTTCGATATACGTGAGACCACGCTTTTGCAAAGAGCTCATACATTCGTCGGCTACATCGCCTCCAAAAATAGACCAAGCAATACCAGACCGTCAGATTCGTCAAAGTATCTCTGAATATTGAATTCGATCATGACCGCAAGCGCGGACCGTCGGACAACAATTCCGAAATCTCGGGACACTTTCATCGATATGAGACTTGAGCGAATGAGTCGCCACGCTTGTCAGCGATCTACGTACCGAGGTCGAGTGTCCGCTTCTGGCCAGCAGTTGCCGGTCGTGTTCTCGGGCAACTGGCCGAACGGCGAACTTCAGCGGTCCCGTGCGGACCGCTGGTAAACTCGGGCAGCCAAAGCAACTTTTCCCGGTCACATGAGCACCCAACCCACCGCAGCACCTGCACCCGTCACTCCAATGATGCAGCAGCACCTGCACCTTATCTGACAAGGCCCGGCGTACAAACCTACGCCAAGACCGACGCTCATGCCTTTGGGGACGGGACGTTATCGACCTACGCAGTCATCCGACGATCTCGCGAACGGTCGTTCGCATCGGCAGATTCGGATACAAGCCGGAGTCTTATTCGGCGTCTAAGCCCAGCATTCATTCGCCGCCTGTGTTGTCTGCATGAAGAGACGCCGTAGAAGCGATGTTAGCTTCCATTGCCTCACGCGTCCCTTTGCGAATGTAGTTATAGGCCCAAACTTGGCCGCAGAGGAAGTCGACAAGCCACAAAATGTCCTTGACGCTATTCAGGATCTCTTCTAATGAATCGATCTGCAACGTGAACTTGCCCGCGTGCGCCAAACTGTTTCGGATGCTTACACCGTTCTTTAATTTTCTTTCTATTTGGTCTGGCAGCATCACGGCCCCGACCGGGAGCGAACAGACAGCAGGCAAGGTGGGCAACATCTCTTTTAGAATCAATATTACCGGTGGGCTGGGTACATTCTCAGCAAGCCATTGCGCGTTAGGCACCAGCTTGCCGATGCAATATTTGACAGCTATCTCAAGGCTCGCCATTCCCATGATGATCGCGCTTCTCGGGTTGGCAAGCCGCTGATGCCAAGCTTCTCGGAACATCTCGTGATGTAGCGGAGCGTCGGCCTTTTCTTGCAGTAAAGCGGAGATTTCCTGTTTTTCTGCTGCACCAACTGTGCGCTCTATGTGGACCTGCTCGAAATGTACGGAAAAACCCGTGGGGGCGGGATACCAATGTTTGGTGTCTCGCGACCACTCAAGTCCGCCGATCCCTTTCGTCGCGAGAACCCTGTGCGAGCCGTATGCGTCTGTTCTCCAGCGAACCAAATTAACTAGTCGGTTGACGGCGCGCGACAGAACCTGACTCGTGCGGGCAATAAAGTCAGTCAGGTAGTTGGGAAGCTGTTTGGGAAGATAAACCATTTCACCACTGGAGTCTTTGTACCCGATGGTGTACTCCTCCGGAGTTCCTCGCACGGCGCCGCTCTCAATGTCATTGAAGACTTTTAGCGTCTTGTCGTTAGGAGCAATGTGCGCGTACGCCTCGCAGAAGGTGACATCTTGCTCGAAGCCATGAGACAACTCTTCTTCGGTAGGACGCCGGAGAATCATCGTTACTGGGACGTCGTCGTCGATGACAAAGGTCTCCAATGAGGAAGAGCGGAGGCGGAACTTTTGGAGCGTATACGTTGCCTTGAAATTCATTTGTGTTCGTGTCCGAGAGGTTTCATCAACTTACCCGCGTTCCAGGTCCCGCGTGGGCCCTTGACGACTCACCTTTAATAGATTGCCTACGAGTAGAACTTGTGGCCACGTGATGACTGCCGACGCGGCTCACTAGGTCGGAAACTCGGGAGACCCGTGAAATCGACAGAGGTTCTGTATAAGCGACTCGGCCTAACGATGCCGAAGCGGGGATTGTCGACGATTCATGCACCGATGTCGACCGAACGCTCATGGCCGCATGGCGGCGCTACCGCATTGCAACGTACGGCTAAACAGGGTGGGCCTGAACGGCGCTTCACAGCCGACCCGGGGTGATACAGAACCTTGCTGTAGCAAATTTGTAGCACGCAAATAGCACGGTCAGTGCGAGCTTGCGTGGTTCTGAACATTGGTCGCGTCGCCTAGATTCATGTCGCAATTCGACGGCACATAGCTATACTTCCGCGTGCATGATGTCGAACGTTGCCCAACCTGCAGCGAGAGGGATATGAATAGCGCGTACACCTACCGCGGATATGCGATTGAGGTCCGCTGCGAACACAACTTCCACGCATCCAGATACGACGTGCCGACTGACGAGGTCTCACATGGCTTCGTCGCAATCGTCCAGATCCGCGCAGCAAACGAGCCGTCACCCTTCCTCGGGCCAGTTCGCTTAGCCGACGACCATGGCAAGCCATTTGTGGATAGCCTCGATGCATTGAGAGCCGGTCGTTCTGCTGGCGAAATTATGGTCGACGACCTTCTCGTAGACGCGACCGTCAACGTTCAGCGGTGAGGTCGGCGCCGTAGCTCGTGGATCGCGTAGACAACGAGGAAAATCCCCACCATAGCTACACCAGAAGCGATGAAATCGCTCAGCGTACCGGTGCTCTGGAGGAACTTGGGAAAGAAACCGATGCTCAACCCTACGGCAGCCAGGATCAAACCTGCGACGACACCCCAAATTGGTCCAGCGCTTTCGTTGATTGCATATTTCATAGGCCCACCTAATTTCTATCCCCGAGGCACTTTGAATATAGCTGATCGATATTGGGCCGCCAGCAAGACCAAAGCAACTTTCCCGGTAACATGAGCACGCGACCCGCAGCAGCACCTGCAACCGTCGCTCGAATGATGCAGCAGTACCGGTGCCTTATCTGACAAGGCGCCAATAGGAAACCTACGCCACCAGTTAAGCCGACTTACCGCAGCTCGGCACGAGTTCCCGCAAGCTCACTTCGCACGCCTCTTGGCAAGCGCACCGCGAACACTGTTTCTGTCTCGTCGGATCGTGCGTCGATGCGACCGTGATGGGCGTTGGCGATCTCGTTGGCGATGTATAAACCGAGCCCCAATCCGACATCGTCGCCTGTTTCTTCCGGCAGATCGGCCCCGCGCTGAAGCGGATCAAAGATGCGGTCGATAGTGAGCCGATCCATGGCGGGCCCGCTATTCCATACCTCGATCAGGACCTCTGCGCCGTCCGATGTCGCGGCCACCCGTACTGGCGCATCGTGCGCGCCATACTTCAGCGCGTTGCCCACAAGGTTACTCAGCAGTTGCTGTATGCGTTGCGCGTCCCAGTCACCGCGGAGGTCGCCGCTCAGATCGACGTTGATTTCCCGATCCGGATGCACTGCCCGTAATTCGTCGACGACATTGGCGACGGTGTGCGCGAGATCAGCATTGCTGCGAACAATGTTGATGCCGAGCCCGAGCTGGGTTCGATTGAGGTCACAGAGATCGGCGAGGAGCGCGTGTATGCGGCCGCCGCTCCTGATCAGCCGGGCAGCGGCCTCCGATACTTCCTCCCCCGCATTGAGCGCCACAAGATAGCTCGCCGTCATCTGGATGGTCTGCAGTGGCGTGCGCATGTCGTGACCGAGCATCCCCAGCATCAGGTTGCGAGCCCGTTCGACCTGTTCGGAATAGACAGCAACGGATTCCGCGAGCGCCTGATCGATCGCCTCATTGAAGCGCATCATGTCGTCCAGATCAGGCACGCCCGGGTGGCACTCGTCGATCCACATGCGCAGCACGCTAGCACGCAGCGCTCGATACTCGGCCGCCAACTGGTTGATGCTGAAGCCTCGGCGGGCGCGCAGGATTGCATGCGTCTGCGCGGCACTCTCCGTTGCATTCACCGGTTCAGGCGCATGCCCGAGCGATTTTTCCCGTTGCTCTTCCCTCGTTTGCGGGCTCGCGATGTCCTTGGCCACGGCCTCCAGGATCTGGCACGCATGATCGCGTAGCCCCCGCGAGTCCATGCTTCTCGCCGCGGGCAGCAGCGTGGCGGCAAACGCTTCCCATTGCACCAGGATCGGTTCCATATTCCGAATGATGAAATCGGCTAAACGCATGTCGTCTCTCATGGCGGAATCAACGGTGGATGCCTTCTGACGCGCGCGACGATATCAACTGAATGCCAGCGATCGAAGGCGATTACATCGAAAGCCTCGCATGATCCCAGCGTCGGGTGCCCGGTACCTTATGACGATTTGAGCGGAACGTTGTCGAGCGCCAAGATGCACGCGAGGCGGCTACCGCTAATGTGCAGCAACCGGTGGCACGGCGAACTTCGTGGTTACCCGTCAAATGTGCCTGTCAGTTCGTATCAAAACTGAAACACATCCGCTCCTCTCTGGCATCTCCGGTCGGCCGCGCGCATGCAGCATTTTCGGGGCTGGCGATTCGACCTACACAGTGGCGGGATCGGTCTGTCCGTAACACGGCTGCAACAGTTTCATCGTTTCAAGGTAGTAGCTCGCCGTGCAGCCAAGCCTCCCAGCCCCAAAGCATGATGCTGGCATGCCCCTTGCACGAAGGACCGCTCGTTGGAGGGTAGTTTTGAAGCCTGACCCAGCATCCCAAGAGAAATGCTACGGGTGCCATAAAAGGGGTAGAACGGTCATTGTGACGTGGTTATCGGCGGCAAGCTAAGACTGTTCATTGCGGGAAAGACACGCATATGCAACGTGAGATTTCGTCCGGCGCACCATCCCGCGTGTTGCGAGTTGCGGGATGGTTTTCTCTTATGAAGATAGTTGCACGATTTCGCATGATGGGATGCAGGGCGATGCGATTTTCATACCATTTCGCACGATTATTCAATCAAATGCGGTTGTTAACGTTTCCAGTTAGGGCATTCCCCTACCAAGCGATATGCCTGATTCAATACGGTGGAGCTAGAATGCTCCCACCAAACCGGCATTGCATTTGCATGAGAAATCGTGCGATCAAACTGCCCATGACCGTCGCTCATATTGGCAGCCAAACGCAACGTATCTCCTGCTCCTTATATTTCGAGGCGAGAACCCTATGCTCACCATGCTAAGTCCGCACGAAATTTCCACTTTGATAATGGTGCGGGATGCTCCGGACCAGATTGGTTCTGATCGCGAGGAGATTTTCACGTTACTGGAGCGTCAGTTAATCGCCTTCGAACGCACCACGTCAGATTGTCATCGCATCGAAGTTACGACTGCGGGGCGCGATATTCTGAAAGCAGTTTCGCGAATTCGTTGAACCGTGGCAGTCCATCGACAACGTTCCGTAGCTTTTTTGACGATTTGTACGGGCGGTACTGCACGATGAGGCTTGGAGCTCCGCTTTAAGCGGAGGCGGTAGCCCAGTCACATTGCACTCACTGATGGAGGTTTATATGGACGGATCGGTAGTAGGGATTGTGGCTGCGACCTTTGTGCTGGCATTCGCGACGATTGCAGCAATGAACCACCGTCGCCGCCAGCACGATCGTGCGGAATTGCTTCGAAATCTAGATCATCACGATTGGTGCAGATGGACTCACACGCTTCATGCTGGCTCGCGGACAGCAAAAAGATAAGGAGGCATTTTGCGACGCAGGAATTTAAGTCCCAGGTACAAAGGACACGGATTTAGTGGTGAACCGTCATTGCGAATCAAGCGTGATCAAATCTCGCCTGGACCGTTCAAGTGAGTGCGGTGGGAGATATTAATGATCAGTGTCCGTCTCGGATATTGACGAGTGATTCGGAGTCCGGGCAGCTCATCAACGCGAACGCCATCAGTTCCGTCGTGCCACCGTACCATAGATGCCACTGCTCGACGGGAAGGACCCTTTTAAAGTTACTTTGGTTCCGCCTGCATCTCGTCCGCCGGATACAGCTGAAGCATCGCGCGTGCAGCCTCAACGTTGGGCGTCGTCAGCCACTCTTCCCAATCGTCCGAGCGTAGGATCACAACGGACCGCTTCTCGTCGTCCGGCCTGTGCATGCGCGACATCAGTAAATGGCCATCGGCATTGACGGTAATCATCGACATCACGTGACGCGGTCTACCGTCCAGATCTTTCAGAGTGCGCCAAATGCCGGCAACGCACATCGTCGGGCGCTCGATGACACCGATCCGCTGCCACACGCATGGACCGAGAATCCATTTCCCGCTCGCATCCTGACGTGCATCCGGATAGGACGGCTCGACCACGTACCGCGCCGGAATCAAGCACCGGCCACACGACTTCCACGTCGGCCCGTATAGCGGCGACTTCCCGAGGTTGTCGTCGCGCACGTTCATCGTGCTGCGAATAATCGGCGGCTTATTGCCCTGCTCCTTCGCCTTCTCGACATTGGCTTTCTGCAGCGCGCGCGGCCAGAAGCCGAAGCCGGCGATCAGCGGCTTGAATTGCCCGTCAACGTTCGCGACGATCGGCGCGTCATAGTCCTGGTAGATCTCGGGCTTCCATGGGTGCCAGCGGTAAAGATCGACAAAGCTGTCGATCCTAAGCTGACTCAGGCCGGGATCCTCGCCGGGCGCAACGTAATTGGTGCACATAGCCGTCCATTGGTTTTCATGTGTTGACGAAGTGGCCATTGCGCCTCTTCAAACGCAATCGCACTGAGAATTTGCTGACGATGTGCAATAAAGGTTCGAAGAATCGCGTTCATCGTGCGGAGCAATTCCTCTGACTGTATGGTCTGGAGTCCGGCGGCCCTGTGCTGCTCAACTCTCCTTTCCTGCGCCGCAATAAGATAGACGGCCGTACGCAAATGCCGGTCCGCCTCCAGTAGCGCAGCGCGTTCGTTGACGAGGCGCGACATAGAAAGCCCCTTTCGATTGACCCCAGCGCAGCGATTGAGCTACCGATACCTCACAGACTATAGGCGCGAAATGCACGTAGGATGGTCGGTCAGCGCGTGCCACAGACCGCCCCCCAATTCTTGGAGTTGACGGTACCAACTGATCGCGCGATACACTGTGTTTTTATACAGTACTCGTGCCGTGATCAAACCTCAGTGGGCATATTTTTGGGCGTATCGATTCCTCGGCGAAGAGGAATGGAAACGCACGCCCATCGAGCTGACCGAACGCGAGCTGGCGTCGTGGATCGAGGCCGTCTACAACCCGATTTTACCGGCGCAATCGCACCGCATCGAAGCGGGTAAGGTCGACCGGAATCGTGTCCCGCTAAGAGACCGCCGGGTCAAACTGAAGCCGACCATGCCGGACTTCGACGCGCCTACCGATTCGGAGTTGCGCGCACTCTGGCGCGACTACACCGATCCGCAGGTCAGATTGCTGATTCTCGAAATTCTGGCGCTGAGAAGGTCGATCGAGCGGGTGCAGGATTGGTTCGACTATGTCGACAAGAACATCGACAACAAGGGGGATCTTGCTGGTGGCCAAGGACCGCTTCAGCGCCTCCGGCACCTTCTGAGGGAGGAGAAGCAGCGGGCGACGATGCTCTAGCCCGGTTGACACAATTTGACGTATTGCACGGGCCGCCGCAATCGACCGTTCTCGCGGAAATGGTAAATTCATACGAAAACCACACCTACGAGAGAACATATGGCCCGAGCCATGATCTGCGTCGGCGACACGACGACGCACGGCGGCCGCGTGCTGGAGGGCACCGCGACCGCGACCATTGACGGGAAACCCATTGCTGGCGTCGGGCACAAGGTACTTTGCCCGCAGTGCAAAGGCATCTTCCCGATCCTGCCCGCCACCGGGCGACGCTACCCACACCAAATCGCGGGCCGGGAAACGGCCATCGAGGGCATGAAGACCGCGTGCGGCGCGACGCTGATTGCATCGCAGTCGTCTGCGACGCTCGACGACGTCGGAGCCGGCGAAGCAACAACCGGCGGCGCGGCGACCGCCGCCGCTGCAGCGTTGGCCCCTTCCCCCACGCTCTGCCTCGAATGCCTGAAGTCGGCCGCCGAGAACGCGGCGACGATGATTGCGCGCGGATAAGCCCATGCCCGACGTTGCGATCGAATCATTCTTCTTCCAGCGTCAACAGCAGTTGACGATGCAGGTGCATCTGCACGCCTTGGTCGACGGTCTGCTGTTCGCGGACGCGGCCGACGGATCGCCGCCTCAGCGATCGCAAGGCGCGGTTGCCCTGTTCGATGGCACACCGGACGCATCGCTCGCCGACGCCGGACCGTGGCTGCTCGACTGGGAACGGGCGTCCGGAGGCGTTCGACGAACACTTTCGGCGATGGCCGGCGGCTCGACCGGTGTGTCATGGCTCATCAGCGCCTATCCGCTCGAATCGCTCGCGGACGAGCTGCGTCGCCGCCTCGACGTGCGCCTGCCGGACGGACGCACTGCCCTCCTCCGGTTCTACGACGCCCGCATCATGGCCGACGTGGCGACGTTGATGGAACTCACACAGCGCATGCAGTTCTTCGTCCCGACATTCAACTGGCTCGTCGAAGCGAATGGAAAATTGAAGGGAGTGCACCCGCATGCTTGAGCTGACAAGCGAGCAGATCGCCGGCCTTGCCGAGATCGATGCTCGCGGATATGTCGAACGCACCGGACAGGACCTCGTCAAAGCGGATCCGAAGCTCGCCGACGACGACACACTGCCGACACGTCTATGGAACGCATACGTCGCGGCTCGGCTGCTCGGCATCCAGTCCGATGAGAACGTCGCCGCGTTTCTTCGGATCGAGGCATACGCTCCGAAGTTTTACGAAAAGCCGGCCACGCGTGCGTGGCTGACTCGGCCCGGCCGCTCGGCTGACGAACGTTTTCACGATTACCTTCGCGTCATCAAATGGCGCATCGAACATCCGCAATACAACGGGGGATCTCGAGATGGCGGGATTGGTGGTACCGATAATCGAAGCGGCGGCAGTGGAGCTTGGGCCGCTATTGGCGCGCGCTGGCGTGGCCTTATTGGGCGGGGCGGCGGTGGCGGGAACGGGGAGTCTGTCGGGTGACACGCCGCAGGACAAAAGTGACGCAAAGCCCGACGTACGGGCAATTCCGCGAACCGGGGAAAGCTGCAAGAAGTGCCCACCGGAAGGGGGCCTACTTCGGCGGATGAATCACGGCGTAAATTGGACGTCGTACCGTTACCAGGCACGCATTACTGGCTTCGCATTCGACACCGCCGAGTGTCGCTGGAGTGACGAGTGGACGTGGGAAGGCAACGATTTCGATGGATTCCAACGCGAAGCGTGTCTGCTGCAGGAAACGAAGGGGGATTATGATCAGTTCCTAGACGAGGACGGCGATCCCAAATTCTTCTTCACGGGCTTCACCGACACTCGCAGACAGATTCTTCGGCAGTCCGTCGCCGTCAACACCAACCCACCGGCTCAGTTGATATGGTATTTCATGACCCCGCGTGCACGGGAGTATTTACTACCGGATCTGCGCCGGGCCCGCGTGCAATCCGTCTACCAACCGTAACGCCATGCAATTCATAGCTCAATATCGAGAAACAGCGAACGCCGCGCGTTCCGACTATGTTCGCCAACTGACTCGTCTCTGGCCTGTCATCGAATCGCTTGCAGCGAAAGATGCCCGCTTGGCCGAATGGTTCCTACAAGGAAACTCGGAAGAAGATGCGCGACTGTATTCAGTTTATGAGGCTCCTGGAACGCCCTCGACTGCCATACTCGCGGTGCTAACTGAACAGTATCGCGGCGAGGACAACCTCGCAAAAACCATCGGGATATGGAACGGCCAGAGCGCTAAGAAAGACGGTGCATCTCTCTCCCTTGGGTTCGACACCGGCTCGATGCCGTGCGATTTTGATCTATCGCTTGGCGAAGAAAGCACAACGTCATCGCGACTGGGGGACTTCGAGTCGGTCGGACAAATCGTCGCTGCAGTGGCGGCCGCATATGCGCCAGCCTACGTGACTGTCGCCCCAAGGAAATATGCTTCGAAGCAGGTTTTTGATGACAAACCGGGGGTAGGTTGGATGCTGTATCTGCCCCGGGTAATAACTCAACAGCAGGTGCCCGAGGCTCACGCCCTCATCCCCGTGCCAGCTGACGGAAAGCAAACCGGCACGATCATCGTCAGCGTGACAGACACGACATTCTCGGTCGACAATCCCGAGCACATCGAGACAGCGAACCGTATCGAGATTCGACTCGTCGACCAAGACCTCCTGCCCGCATTCGCCGACCTGTAAGTACGTTGCCGGCACGATGCCCCGCGCCGGCAACGCTGATTAGAACAGCCCCACGGGCTGCGCCGCGTCGTCCCAACTGAAGATGATCAGTTCGTTCCGTTCAGCCGCCCGGCCGCCTCCACCAACGGTGTACTGAATCGGCACGGTCTCGATGTGGAACCCGTCGAACACACGTCGAATATCGGGATGGTCATTGAGGCTCACGATCGCACGCCCCTTAATCGACCGAAGGCGCTGCGCCATCTTCTCGTACTCCGCAAAAGGAAACGCGACGCCGTACCCTTCCGTCTCGTAATACGGGGGGTCCAAGTAAAACAGCGTATGCGGTCGATCGTACCGATCAATGCAGGCCGCCCAATCGAGTCGCTCGACGAACGTGTTCGCGAGCCGAAGGTGTGCCGCCGACAGTTCCTCCTCGATACGCAAAAGATTCAGGCCGGGCGGCGTTGTCGTCGCCGTGCCGAATGTCTGCCCTTCCAGCTTCCCGCCAAAGCAACTTTTCTGCAGGTAGTAGAACCGCGCAGCACGCTGGATATCGGTGAGTGTTTCCGGGACCGTCTGCTTCAGCCATTCGAACACCTGCCGGCTCGTCAGCGCCCATTTAAACTGACGCACGAACTCCTCCAGGTGATGCTGCACAACGCGGTACAGGTTGATTAGCTCGCCGTTGACGTCGTTGACCACTTCGACTTTTGCAGGCGGGCGCAGAAAGTACAACGCTGCGCCACCCGCGAACACCTCCACGTAGCAGTCGTGCGCCGGGAAACGCGGGATGATGTGGTCTGCGAGACGGCGCTTGCCGCCAATCCAAGGAATGATGGGATTTGCCATTGTGAAAGCCGCTTTTAAACTTCGTGTAGAATTCGGCCCGCCTACGTAGGTAAGCAGGGCCTAGGCTGAATGAAATGAACGCGT
>NZ_ML058618.1 GCF_003635165.1 Burkholderia sp. Nafp2/4-1b
CGGCTGGGGTTCAACTCCGTGCGCGCCGGGGCTCTACAACCTGTCCCCAACATCACCACTTCCCTTCTTCCCTCGCGCCGCGTTTCCGTTAGCGCGAAAGAGGCGTGATTCTAAGCACCGCTCGTCCATCGCGCAAGGGGTTCGGCGAATTTTTTTAATCCCGTCGGATTCGGCCTTCCGGCCATGCCTGAGCACGAGAGCGCTTATGGCGCAAAGAACGGACTAGAATGTGAGGTTCTTCGCCTCTTTCTATACGTATTTAATATGCGCCAGCGAATCGCCAAACGCCTCCCCCCCGACGCCGACAAACTGGTCGGCCTGTCGCTTGCGCTCTTCGCCTCGGGCAGCCGCATTGAGGATCGCTTCTGGGAAGCGAAGCTCGATGCGCTGCTCGCCAAGATCGTTCGCAACGGCAACCAGACCACGCTCGACGCAGCACTCGATCATTTGCAGCAGAACCACCCCGACGCCTATGGCGCGCTCGCCGACATGGCCGAGACGCACAGTGAGTCGATGGTGATCGAGCACGACGGCCAGCCATACGACGCGCTGCTGGTCGCCGTTCCCGTGCTCGCGTGGACGCGCTACATGATTCCGTCGGGCCCGCTGAAAGGTGACGTCGCCGACGCGCTGCGCACGCAGCTGCAGGCGCACGTGCTCGCCGGCGGAACGCTCGTCGGCCTGGCGCCGTTCCTGTACAGCATCGACCAGCTGCCGCGCCACCACGTCGAGACGTACCGGCTCGCCCAGCAACTCGCGCATGCGGCAATCGGCCAGCACGCCGCCAAGCTCGGCTTCGGCGACCTGCCCGAAACCTCGCCGATCCTGGCCGACCCGCGCTTCCTGCTCGCCGTCGTCGCCGCGCCGGCCGGTGCACCGCTGTTCCGCTGGCAGGAGGAAGAGCACGGCAACCGGATCGAACGCGGCCAGTGCCTCGAGCAATGGACCGCCCAGGGCGGCCCCAGCCTGGCGGTCGCGCTGCCCGGCTGCGAATTCGAATGTCTGCTTCCGGACGCGTACTATTCGGCCTGCCGGGATGCGGACGAACGCGTGCGTCCGCACACGGTCCGAACGGCCATCCGTTATCTATTCGACACACTTGGTGCGGCACCGCAGGAGCTGCGCGCGGTGGTTGCCGGCTTCGGCGAACGCCGGATCGACGAGTATCGCGTCGGCTTCACGCGACGCGCGAGCAACGACGTGATCTACGGCGTCGTGTGGCCGCTCTACGGCCGTGAGAACGGCGACGTGTCGGTCGACAGCGCGACGCTCGAAGGCGAAGCACCGATCGAAGGGCCGCTCGAGGAAATCGTGAGTCTGCTGAAGGAATGCGGCGTAACCGACGTCCGCCGGCACGCGGGCCGCTTCGAACCCGAGTATTGCGACGACTGCGGCGTGCCGCTCTATGCGGATCCGCTCGGCGAAATCGTGCACGCGGAAATGCCCGAAGACGCATCGCCCGCCCAACCGCACTTCCACTGATCGCACACCGCAGGCCTGCCGGGCCTGCCCGACGAAGCCGCTCCCGGTTCCAGCCGGAGCGGCTTTTTTCTCGTCCGCATTTCCGTCATCTGAAATTTCAGACTTTTCCTAAGCCTTTCAGCCAAGCAGACATCGTGTAAGGTTTTTGTCATTATCGGCTTCAACGCATGCCGACGGCAGCTCAATGACTCACCTTATGGAGGTTGAATATGCGGTTCCTGGTGCTGAACTCAGACGCCGAACGGCGTGACGGGCTGAAGGCCCTGCTGCGGCAGATCGACCGTCACGCCAGCATCAACGATGCGCCGGATGGTTTCCAGGCGCGCCGGCTGCTGCGCACCCAGCGTTTCGACCTCGTTGCGATCGACTGGCTGGACGTCGGCCGGCTCTGCGAACTCCAGGCGCTGTGCAGCGCCTGCTCGCCGACGCCCGCCGCGGTACTGATCGACGAATCCACGCCGGCAGCGATCCAGCGCTTCTACAACTACGGCGTCGCGGGCGTGATCCCGCACTCCACCCGCCCGCACCTGATCGTGCGGGCGCTCGAAATGGTTCTGCTCGGCGGACATTACATCCCGCCCATCGCGCTCAGCCTGCTGCCATCGGCCGCCGCGGCGCGCCACGACGCCCATTTCCAGACGCTGGCCGGGTCGTTGCCGCGCCGTCCGCCAAGCAGCCTCCTGTCGCCGAGACAGGCGCAAATCATGCGCTTCGTCCACATGGGCAGCACCAACAAGATGATCGCGCGCACGCTCGGCATCAGCGAAGGCACCGTGAAGATCCACCTCGCCAGCATCTTTCAGCAGTTGGGTGCGGCGAACCGCGCCGCCGCGGTCGCGATCTACAACGGCTGGCTGTCGCCGCATCTGGAGGTGTTGCTCGCGAACCGCGATCGGGCAACCAAGCCGGCCATCGGTGAACGTGGTCCCGTTCCGCTGCGCACGCAACGGAAGGACCGCCCGTACCCGTTGCCGACCGCGAACACCGGCACCAGCGACCTGCCGCTCGCGGCGGAGCCCACCGCGCGGTTCCGGCGCGAACGCTAGCCGGCAGTGTCGATATCGCGACGGTCGGCATGTGCGGATTCCCACCTGTGATGCTCAACGAGTAATATGGACGCATGGGTTTTCTTTTCATACCGCTTCCGCTCTGGGTCGGCATCGGTGGCTGGATCGCCGCCGTAGCCCTGCTCGCGCTCGCGCTCTGGAAGCGTCCGTTCGTCCGCCTGCAGGACGCGACGCTCCAGCACGTGTGGCTCGCGCTCGTCACTGCGATCACGGTTCTCTGGGCCTCGAATGCGTGGCTCGACGACGGCATCGTCATGCACCTGCTGGGCGCGACGCTGCTCGTCACGCTGTTCGACTGGACGCTCGCGCTCATCGCGATGGGCGCCGTCACGGCCATCGCGGCGGTCGTGTTCGATGCTTCCTGGGAAGGCGTCGGCCTCACCTATCTGATCTACGGCGCGCTACCGGTGGCCGTATCCGCGTTGCTGCAGCGCGCCGCCATCGCGTGGCTTCCGCACAACCTCGCGTCGTTCATCATCGGTCAGGGCTTCCTGTCGCCGGCCATCGCGATCGTCACGGTCGCCGCGGCCGGGGCCGGTGTTCAGCTCGCACTCGCGAACGGCGTGCCCGTCGTGATTCCCCCCGGCTACCTGTTGAACACCGCACTGCTCGCGCTGGGCGAAGCGTGGTTCACCGGCATGGCCACCGCGCTCATCGCCGTCTATCGTCCGGCATGGGTCACGACGTTCGACGTGCGACGCTATCGTCTCGGCGGCCCGCGCGCCTGATTGCGTCCGGCCCGATGCCTGCGGTGCGCGCGACGGTCCGTTGGCGCAGCGCGGGAGAGTGCGACATCTACTGCCGCACAACTTTTTTACGCTAAGATTGAACTCCTGCTCTTCATCGGGCATCTATATGTGCCCGATGCCTCATTCGCTCCTCACCAATAACCAGATGGACAGCTCTCCTGCCTCGCTCCGGTTTTTCCGGGCGCTCGGCAAGCTGGCGGCCTGTGTCGCGGGCCTGTCGCTTGCGCTTCCGGCACCGGTATTCGCCGACCTGCTCGACCAGCGCTCCGAACTGATCAACAAATTCGTCAACGAGATGCATGCCGATCCGATCGCCGCCGATTGCGCGGCGCACGGCAGCTTCATCGCCAGCACGTCGTCCGCCTTCGACCGCGTCGACTTCGCGCCGAACGCGTTCGAAAGCGGCAACGCAACGATCACGCCGTGGAACGATTCGTTCGATCAGGGCAAGCAGCGCGTGAAAGTCGACAACATCGTCACCGTGGACGGCCTCGGCATCCACAGCGACGGCAGCGACCCGACGCCGCTCAAGTTCCGCTGCGGCTATGTCGGCCAGCAAATGCTTGCATTCAGCTGGAACGATCCGGTGCCGCCGCTGAAGCCGCGCGTCGAGCGCTCGTCGTCGACGAAGAAATTCAAGGGCAAGTCGCACCGCGGCAAGGTGAAGGCCAAGGCATCCGGGCGCACCGGCAAGAACGCCGTCGCCACGAAGAAATCAAGCGGCCAGAAGAAAGCCGTGAAGAAGAAAACCGCGAAGAAGTCCTGATACGACGGAGCGACAACGACACAAGCGAAAAAGCCGGCGCATCGCATGATGCGCCGGCTTTTTCATATCGATGACGATGCGCTTACGCGAACGTCTCGGCGTGCACCAGGATTGCCGCCAGCATCGCAGCGCCGAGCGCCGCGCTGCGTTCGCCGTTCCAGCCGACGCGCTCGTCCGGCAGGTTCGCGTTGTCCTTGAACGGCATCTCGAGCGTCAGCGACAGGCAACCGAACTGATGGCCGATGTACTTCGATGCGAGCTTGAGCGCGTCTTCCTTGTACTTGCTCGCCGCATAGCCGTGCTCGGTCTGGAAATCCGGGCTCGCGACCTTGAACGCGTCGATGAACGCGGTCTGCTCCTTGCCCTGCTGCTCGGTGAAGCTCGGCAGCATCTCCGAACCCGCGACGAACACGTACGGCAGATCCTCGTCGCCGTGAATGTCGAAGAACATGTCGCAGCCGATCGCATGGATCGCGTCGCGCACCGCCAGCACTTCGGGGCTGCGCTCGGCATCGGGCTCCATCCACTCGCGGTTCAGGTTCGCGCCGGCCGCGTTGGTGCGCAGGTTGCCGTGCACGCTGCCGTCCGGGTTCATGTTCGGGACGATGTAGAACGTCGCGCGATCGTACAGCTTGCGCGCCACCGGATCGCCCGCCCAGTCGCCCCATCCGGCCAGCCGCTTGACGAGCCCTTCGACGAACCACTCGGCCATCGTCTCGCCGGGATGCTGGCGCGCGATGATCCACACCTTCTTTTTCGGCACACCGTCGAGTTCCGGTGTACCGAGCGTCAGCAGCGACATCGGACGGCCTTCGACCGTGCGGCCGAGCTCGACGACGTTCGCCTGCGGCAACTGCTGGACCGCGCCGAGGAACGCCGCATGACGCTCCTCCGAGTACGGCTCGAAATACGCGTAGTAGATGCTGTCGAACTCGGGCATATGGTCGATGGTCATCGTCTTGCCGTCGAACGTCGTCGGCACGCGGAACCAGTCGACGCGGTCGTAGCTCGCGACCGCGCTGTAGTTGCGCCATCCCGACGGATACGCGCATTCGGCCGCATTCTCGAACGACATCACGCACCGCTCGCCGCGCGCGCCGGTCAGGCGGTAGTAGAACCATTGCGCGAATTCCGAGCGGCTGTCGCCGCGTACGCGCAGCCGGATCGCGTCCGCGCTGTCGCACGATACGACGTCGATCGCGCCCGCGTCGAAATTGCTGGTGATCGAAAGGGTCATCTGTCTCTCCAGGTGCGACCGGATCGGGCGGTTTGCCGCGGGTCCGGCCTCTTGCATGCGCCGGCCGTCTCGTGAACGGCCGGTTGGGTCACTCGCCGATTCGCCGGCGATATACGTAGGTCGAGTCGTTCGATGCGGCGGCGTCGAACGCGTAGCCTTCCAGCGCGAAGTCCTTCAGCGCCGCCGGATCCGCGACGCGGTTCTCGACGATATAGCGCGCCATCAGGCCACGCGCGCGCTTCGCGTGAAAGCTGATGATCTTGTAGCGGCCGCCCTTCCAGTCCTCGAACACCGGCGTGACGACCGGTGCGGCCAGCAGTTTCGGCTTGACCGAGCTGAAGTACTCGGTCGATGCGCAATTGACCAGCACGCGCGCGGCGCCGCTGCGCGTCTCGAGCTGCTCGTTCAGTGCCCGCGTGATCCGGTCGCCCCAGAACGCGTACAGATCCTTGCCGCGCGCGTTCGCGAAACGCGTGCCCATCTCGAGACGGTACGGCTGCAGCAGATCGAGCGGGCGCAGCAGCCCGTAGAGGCCCGACAGCACACGCACGTGCTGCTGCGCGTAGTCGAGATCGGCCGCCGACAGCGATTTCGCATCGAACCCTTCGTACACGTCGCCGTTGAACGCGAGCACGGCCTGCTTCGCGTTGGCCGGCGTGAAAGTCGGCGACCAGTCGGCGTAGCGCTGGAAGTTGAGGCGCGCGAGCGGGTCGGAAATGTCCATCAGCGTCGCGATATCTTGCGGGGACAGCTTGCGCAGGCCGTCGATCAGTTCCGACGCGTCGTCGACGAATGCAGGCTTCGTGTAAGACGGGACGTGGGCGGGCGTATCGTAGTCGAGGGATTTGGCTGGAGAGAGAACGATTATCATAGAGGCTCGCTGGCACGCCGTGCCTTGCGGTCAGACGAAAACCACCGATTGTAACGAATGACCCGCTCACTCGCCCCGCATGACGCACTTCGCGTCGTGCTCGACTCGAACGTCTGGATCGACATACTCGTATTCGACGACCCTGCCACGCGCCCGATCCGCGCGGCACTCGAACGCGGCACGCTGGCCGCCGTGATCGACAGCCGCTGCCTGAATGAACTCACGCTCGTGCTCGACTATCCGCAATTCCAGTCACGCGCGATCGACAAGGCCGAAGCACTCGCGATCGTCGCCCGCCTGACGACTCTCGTCGAGCCGCCGCCCGTCGATGGCGACGCGCCGCCGCTGCCGAAGTGCAAGGACCGCGACGATCAGAAGTTTCTCGAGCTCGCCCGGGCCGCGCAGGCCGATTGGCTCGTGTCGAAGGACCGCGCGCTGCTCAAGCTCGCGAAACGCACCGCACGCGACTTCGGCTTCAGGATCGCGCAGCCCGCGCCGTTTACCGAAGCCTGCGCGCTCGATGCCGCGCCGGCCCCTACCACCATGCCGGCCTGACGGGCCCGGCGCCACCCGCTTGCGACCGTATCGATGAACGCTCCTTCCGACATGCCTACGACTCCCGTCTTCCCTTCGCGCCTGCCGAATGTCGGCACGACGATCTTCACGGTCATGAGCGCGCTCGCCGCCGAGAAAGGCGCCGTGAACCTCGGCCAGGGCTTCCCGGATTTCGACTGCGACCCGCGCATCGTCGATGCGGTCGCGGCCGCGATGCGCAACGGTCATAACCAGTATCCGCCGATGGCCGGCGTCGCACCGCTGCGCGACGCCATCGCCGACAAGATCGCGCAGGTCTACGGCCGGCGCTACGACGCGGCCACCGAGATCACGGTGACGGCCGGCGCGACGCAGGCATTGTTGACCGCGATCCTGTGCGCGGTGCATCCGGGCGATGAGGTGATCGTCGTCGAACCGACCTACGACAGCTATTTGCCGTCGATCGAGCTCGCCGGCGGCAAGCCCGTGTTCGTCACGCTGGAAGCGCCCGACTACGCGATCCCGTTCGACCGCCTCGCGGCCGCGATCACGCCGAAGACGCGGATGATCCTGATCAACACGCCGCACAACCCGACCGGCACCGTGTGGCGCGACGCGGACATGCGCAAGCTCGAGGAGATCGTGCGCGGCACCAACGTGCTGATCCTGTCGGACGAAGTGTACGAACACATGGTCTACGACGGCGCGCGGCACGAGAGCGTCGCGCGCTACCCGGAACTCGCCGAGCGCAGCTTCATCGTGTCGAGCTTCGGGAAGACCTATCACGTGACGGGCTGGAAGGTCGGCTATGTCGCGGCGCCGGCGGCGCTGACCGCGGAGTTCCGCAAGGTGCACCAGTTCAACGTGTTCACGGTGAACACGCCGATGCAGATCGGCCTCGCCGACTACCTGCGCGATCCGGCACCGTACCTGACGCTGCCCGACTTCTACCAGAAGAAGCGCGACTTCTTCCGCGCCGGCCTCGAGCGCACGCGCTTCAAGCTGCTGCCTTGCACGGGCACGTACTTCCAGTGCGTCGACTATTCGGCGATCAACGATCTGCCCGAAGCGGAATTCACGAAGTGGCTCACCGCGGAAATCGGCGTGGCGGCGATTCCGGTGTCGGCGTTTTATCACGAGCCGCACGAATCGGGCGTCGTGCGCTTCTGCTTCGCGAAACAGGAGAGCACGCTCGCGTCCGCACTCGAACGGCTCGCGCGCCTGTAAATCCGGCGCGGGCAGCGACGCGCGGCCCGGTGCCGCGCCCGCGTCTCACAACGTGTGGCGCTTACGAACGCGCGGTGCCCGTTGCTTCGATATAGGCCTTGCGATCGGCCGCCACGCGCTGCGCGGCCGGCCGCTCCCCGACCAGCTTTCCGTGCGCTTTCCAATCGATGCCCGCATCGAGCAGGAAATCGCGGCCGAAGATGGCCTTCGTCGCCAAGCCGATCACCGGCAGATGGATCGATGCGGCGATATCCGCGAGACTGAACGTGTCTCCGAGCACGTAGGGCGAAAAGCGTGACATCCGCTTGAACGCATCGATCGCGCGCGGCAGACGCTTCTCGACGTGCGCCTTCATCGCGTCGCTGACCTTGCCGCCGAAAAACGCTTCCGTATAGACCTCGCGCGCGGTCCATTCGAGATACAGCTCGAGCGTCTCGACGAGTTCGCGCACCTTCGCGGCCGCGAACGCCCCCGGCGGGAAAATGGCCCTGTCGGGATAACGTGCGGCGAGATACTCGATGATCACCTGTGACTCGAACAGCGCGCCCTCTTCCGTCTTCACGAACGGAATCTTGCCGAGCGGCGAATCGGCGAGCAGTTTCGGATCGCTGACCGGCAGGCTGCATGACGCTTCCTCGAACGGGATGTCGTGTTCGAGCAGGACGAACTTCACCTTGTTGTAGTAGTTGGACAACGGAATACCGCACAGCTGTAGCATCGGGGTCTCCTTCCTTGCTGAAGCGCGGCCGCAGCGTCGCCGGCCGCATCGGGATTCGTCGCGCTGAAAAGCACGTTCGTGCTAGTCTAAAGCAGTTTCGCGTCCGTCACGACAACAATGCATCCGCTGCGGCAGCGCCCTCACGGGGTTGCGCAATTCCCTGCAACGCGTGGCGCCGCAGCCTCGCCATCCGATGGAGACACGCTCGCATGAGTGCTGAACTGCTGGCCTCGCGTCCGCCCGAGAGCGAATCGACGCTCGTCCTCACGCTGTCCAATCCCGGCGCGCGCAACGCGCTGCATCCCGACATGTACGCGGCCGGCGTCGAAGCGCTCGCCACCGCCGAGCGCGATCCCGCGATTCGCGCCGTCGTGCTCACGGGCGCCGATCGTTTCTTCTGCGCGGGCGGCAACCTGAACCGGTTGCTCGACAACCGCTCGAAGGATCCGTCCTACCAGGCCGACAGCATCGATCAGCTCGCCGCGTGGGTCGCGGCGATCCGCGCATCGACGAAGCCCGTGATCGCAGCGGTCGAAGGCGCGGCGGCCGGTGCGGGTTTCTCGCTCGCGCTTGCGTGCGACCTGATCGTGGCCGCGCACGATGCGAAGTTCGTGATGTCGTACGCGCGTGTCGGCCTCACGCCTGACGGCGGCGGCTCGTGGTTCCTCGCGCGCGCACTGCCGCGCGCGCTGGCTGCCGAAATCCTGTTCGAGGGCAAGCCCGTCGCGGCCGAACGCCTGCATGCGCTCGGTGTCGTCAATCGGCTCGCCGTGCCCGGTGCCGCGTTGTCCGATGCGCTCGCGTGGGCCGACTCGCTTGCCGGCATCTCGCCGAACGCGCTCACGCGCATCAAGTCGCTGCTCGACGATGCGACCGCGCAGCCGCTCGACGTCCATCTCGGCACCGAGCGCGATCACTTCGTCGCGTCGCTGCATCACGCCGATGCGTTCGAAGGCATCACCGCGTTCCTCGAGAAACGCCAGCCGCGCTACAAGCGCTGACCCGCCGCGATCGCACCGTTCGAGCGGCGTTTCCGACGCCGCGCCGACACCTGCGTGCGGTGCTCGGCCGTGCATTCCCGCCGTCTGCAGCCCGCGTCGATCCATGCTCTAATGACCGCCTGTCGCGGCGCCCTGCCGGCGCCGTGTTCGCGCATGCAACGAAGGAGTTGACGATGATCGACGTCTACAGCTGGGCGACCCCGAACGGCCACAAGGTTCACATCATGCTCGAGGAAACCGGCCTCGCGTATCGTGCGCATCCGGTCGATATCGGTGCGGGCGACCAGTTCAAGCCCGAATTCCTGAAGATCAGCCCGAACAACAAGATTCCCGCGATCGTCGACGCGGACGGCCCCGGCGGCAAGCCGATCTCGCTGTTCGAATCGGGCGCGATCCTCGTGTACCTGGCCGAAAAGACCGGCAAGTTCCTGCCGACCGACCCGGCCGCGCGCTACGCGACGCTCGAATGGCTGATGTTCCAGATGGGCGGTGTCGGCCCGATGCTCGGACAGGCGCACCACTTCCGCATGTATGCGCCGGAGAAGATCGAGTACGCGGTCAATCGCTACACGAACGAGGCGAAGCGGCTGTACAACGTGATGGAAAAGCGTCTCGGCGAATCCGAGTATCTCGCGGGCGACGCATATACGATCGCGGACATCGCGACGTTCCCGTGGACGCGTTCGTGGCAGAACCAGGGGATCGTGCTCGACGAACTGCCGAACGTGAAGCGCTGGCACGAAGCGATTGCCGCGCGCCCGGCCGTGCAGCGCGGCGTCGAAGTCCTCGCATCGCTGCGCAAGGCGCTGCAGGACGACAAGGCGCGCGAAATACTGTTCGGCGCGACGCAATACGCGAAGCACTGAGCGCGCACGCGACGTCGACGTATCACGCAGCGGCATCCGTCGATGCCGCCGCGCGCATCAGAAGTAGTGCAGCGTGATGAATTCGGCCGCGCACACGAGCAGCGGCGTGTCGGGCCGCTCGGCCTGCACCGACACCGACCACGTCACCTGCACGCCGCCCTGCGCGGCCTCGGCCGTTTCCTTCACCGCGAACAGCGCGCGCACGCGTGCACCGACCGGCACCGGCTTCAGGAATCGCACGCGATTCAGTCCGTAATTCACGCCCATCTGCTGCTCGAAGCGCATCGCATCGGTCATCAGCGCGGGAATCAGCGACAGCGTCAGGAACCCGTGCGCGATCGGGCCACCGAACGGCGACTCGCGCCGCGCACGCTCGGGATCGACGTGAATCCACTGGTGATCGCCGGTCGCGTCGGCGAAACCGTCGACTCGCTGCTGGTCGATCTCGACCCAGCCGCTTGCAAGCGGTTCCGCGCCGACCCGCGCATGCAGCGCGTGCGCCGACGCGATCAGCGGCAACTTCACGTCCGTCATGCGCCCGTTCCTTGCGGATGACGCAGCCCGAAAATCACCTTGGTCTGCACGGTGATGACCGTGTCGCCGGCGCCGTTGATGCCGATCCATTCCGTCGACACGATGCCGCGATCGGGCTTGCTCGCCGACACGCGCTTGTCGTGGACCTTCTGGTACATCGTGATCGTGTCGCCGGCACGCACCGGCTTGAGCCAGCGGATCGAGTCGATGCCGGGCGAGCCCATGCTGGTCGAATCCGGCCCGAGCTTCTTGATGAGCAGGCTCATGAATACCGAACACGTATGCCAGCCGCTCGCGACCAGCCCGCCGAACGGCGACGCCTTGCCGGCTTCCTCGTCGACGTGGAACGGTTGCGGATCGTAGCGCTGCGCGAACGCCTTGATGTCGTCCGCCTCGAACGTGTAGCGGCCGATTTCGGTCGTGCTGCCGACTTCCAGATCTTCGTAGCTGATACCCACTTGTTTGTCTCCTGTGGCGCGCTCGCGCGTCGCCGTCATGCCACGTCGGCCTGCGCGAAATCCGGCAGGGCCGCGATGCGCGCAAGGTGATGATCGGTGTCGCCGAGGGTCGTCTCGATGATCGACAGCCGCTTGAACAGGTGCGCGGCCGCAACCTCGTTGGTTACGCCCATGCCGCCGTGCAGTTGCACGGCCTGCTGGCCGACGAAGCGGGCGGCCGCGCCCACCCGCGCCTTCGCGGCCGACACTGCCTTGCGCCGCGCATCGGCATCGCCGCCAGCGTAACGCACCGCGGCAAGGTACGTCAGCGAACGCGCCTGCTCGGCGTGAATCAGCATCTCGACCATCCGGTGCTGCAGTGCCTGGAAACGCGCGATCGGCACGCCGAACTGTTCGCGCGTCTTCGTGTATTCGACCGTCGCGCGGTTCAGTTCATCGAGGGCGCCGACCGCCTCCGCGCACAGCAGGAAGGTCGCGTAATCGGCGATCTGCTCGAGCGCGGCCGCATCGCGCGCACCGCCGGTCAGCAGTCGGGCCGGCGTATCGTTGAACGTGATCGTCGCGGCACGCTGGCCGTCGATGGTCCGGTAGTCGACCGCCTTCGCGTTGGCCGCATCGCGTTCGACGACGAAGAGGCCGATGCCGCCGCCGTCGACCCGCGCGGGCACGACCCAAACGTGCGCCTGGGCGCCGTGCTGCACGACCGACTTGGTGCCGGACAACCGGTATGTGCCGCCCTGCTCGTGCGCGTGCGTGGCGAGTTCGTACAGGTCGTAGCGCGCCTGCGGCTCGTGGAACGCGACCGCCACGCGCTTTTGCCCCTGCGCGACCGCCTCCAGCAACGCGGCGTCATCGTCTGTGCCGGAGCCGGCGATCCGCAACGCCTCGATGCCGACCGCCGTCGCCCAGTACGGCTCGACCACGAGTGCGCGACCGAGCTCCTGCATCGCGACCAGCATGTCGACCGGGCCGCCGCCGAAGCCGCCTTGTAGTTCCGGCACGGGAAGCGCGGTCAGGCCGAGTTCCGCGAACGCGCTCCATTGCGTGTCCGACACGCCCGCATCGCTGCTCACGATGGCCTGGCGCGCGTCGAAACCGTATTGTTCGCCGAGATAACGGCGCAGCGCATCGGCGAATTGTTGCTGCTCATCGGTAAAGCTGAAATCCATGGTTGTCTCCGTTCCCTGATCACAGCCCCAGGATCATCTGCGCGATGATGTTCTTCTGAATCTCGTTCGAGCCACCGTAGATCGACGTCTTCCGATAATTGAAGTAATACGCGGCGAGCGGCGCCGCATCGTCGTCGCCGGCGATGCTGTGCTCGCGCTTGCCGTCGAGGAACGGCACGTCGAACGGCGCGGCGAGCGGCCCGATCGCCTCGAACATCAGCTCGGTGAGCGCCTGCTGCACCTCGGTCCCCTTGATCTTCAGCATCGACGCTTCGGGGCCGGGCCCCTTGCCGCTCGACTCGCGGCTCACGACACGCAGCACCGTCACTTCGAGCGCCATCAACTCGACTTCGAGCGCCGCGACCTTCGCGGCAAACACGGGATCGGCGAGCAGCGGCTTGCCGTTCTTGCGCTGGTTCGATGCCACGCGCTTCAGGAATGCGAGCTCGCGCTTCGACGCGCCGACGCGCGCGATGCCGGTGCGCTCGTGGCCCAGCAGGTATTTCGCATAGGTCCAGCCGCGGTTCTCGTCGCCGACGAGATTCTCGACGGGCACCTTCACGTCCTCGAAGAACACCTCGTTGACCTCGTGGTCCTCGTCGAGCGTGATGATCGGGCGCACGGTGATGCCGGGCGCCCTCATGTCGATCAGCAGGAACGAGATGCCCTCCTGCTTCTTCGCCGCCGGATCGGTGCGCACGAGGCAGAACATCATGTCCGCATACTGGCCGAGCGTCGTCCACGTCTTCTGGCCGTTGACGACGTAGTGATCGCCGTGGCGTTCGGCGCGCGTGCGCAGCGACGCGAGGTCCGAGCCGGAGCCGGGCTCCGAATAGCCCTGGCACCACCAGTCGGTGCCGTCGAGAATGCGCGGCAGGTAGTGGCGCTTCTGCGCTTCGCTGCCGTATTTCATCAGTACCGGAGCGACCATCGACACGCCGAACGGCAGCACGGTCGGCGCGCCGATGCGTGCGCACTCCTCGTCCCAGATGTGCCGCTGGGTGGCGTTCCAGCCGGGGCCGCCGTATTCGGCCGGCCACGCGGGCGCGGACCAGCCGCGCTGACCGAGAATCCGGTGCCAGCTCGCGAAATCCTCGCGGTCGAGTCGTTTGTGATCGAGTACTTTGGCGCGCAGTGCATGAGGCAGATTGGCCTCGAGCCAGGCGCGGACGTCAACGCGGAACGCGTCGTCGGCGGGGGAATAATCCAGATCCATGCGCAGTGTCTCCTGACCGCGGCCGTCCGGCCCGTCAAGGACACACTGCGTACGTCATTGCAGCGGTTCTTTCAGCGCGGCTGGAATCGGCAGCGGCATCACGTCGATGCCTTCTTCGGCCAAGGATTGCGCATCCTCCGGCGTCGTGACGCCGCGAATGCTGCGTGCCGGCGCCTCGTTGTAATGGATGCGCCGCGCTTCCTCGGCGAAGCGCTCGCCCACGTTCTCGGTCTTCTCCAGCACCTCGCGCAGTGCGCGCATCACCTGCGCCTGCAACGCACGCGCATCAGCCGGCTGGGCCTGCGTCGCGCCCGACAGGTTCAGGCGCGGCGCCGACGGCATCCGGTTGATCTCGGTCGCCCCGCACACCGGACATTCGACCAGCTTGCGGGACAACTGCGCTTCGAACTCATCGGCTGAAGCGAACCAGCCTTCGAACCGATGACCGTGCGGGCACTGTAAATCGAGGACCTTCATGCTTGAATCAGGGCGTGTGACGAGTGTAGCGCAAAATGCACTTTTGAGAACGATCGTGCTAAATCAGGATCGCGCGGCCGGACGGCGGCGCGTCACCGGATTGTAACGCGGCGCCCCACCCGCCGCTGACGCGCGGTCACGGCTGCTCGGCCGGGCCGAGCGGCCAGGTGCCGGACAGCACCTTGTCGAGCCACATGGTGCCGATGATCGTCTTCACGTCGGTGATCTGCCCCGTGCGCACCCATTCCTGCAGGTCGGCTTGCGTCGCGGTGAAGGTTTCGAGGAATTCGCCTTCGTCGAGCTTGCGCTCGCCGGCCGTCAGCCCGCGCGCGAGATACAGGTCGATGAATTCGGTCGAGTAGGAAATGATCGGGTGAATCCGGGCCAGGAACACGTATTCGCGTGCCGTGTAGCCGGTTTCCTCGCGCAGTTCGCGCACCGCGCAGGCGAGCGCGCCTTCGTTCGGGTCGAGCTTGCCGGCCGGGAATTCGGCCATCACCTTGCCGATCGGATATCGATACTGGCTTTCCATCAGCACGCGGCCGTCGTCGAACAGCGGGATCACCATCACCGCGCCCGGGTGCTGGACGTATTCGCGCGTGGCGCGCTTGCCGTCCGGCAGACGGACGGTATCGCGCTTCAGCTTGAGGAACGAGCCTTCGAAAATCGCCTCGCTCTCGAGGCAGGTTTCGGTCAGTGCGGCGTCGTGATTGGGTAGTTCGGCCATCGGCGGGCTCCGGGAGAAGTGAGCACGCGACGGCCGAAGCCGTCAGCGTCGTTTGACGAGGTACTGGAACGTGAAGCCGGGGAACGCGAATACGACGAAGAGACTGAACGTGATCGCGTAAAACTGCCAGCCCTGTTCGAAGCGGTTGCCGGCGCGCGACTCGAGCCAGAAGCCGAGCGCGCCGACCACGAAATACAGCACGATCAGCTCGCCGATCCGAACCCACGCGCTCTTCTTCGTCGCACCGAACGGCACGAACGCGAAGAGGCGTTGGTTCAGGAACGGCACGTTGGCGCACACGAGCGCCAACAGCACGATGAACCAGCCGGCTGCCGACATTACAGCGGCAGCGTGTGACGAATCGCCTGCAGGCAGGCCGTCAGCAGCGGGCTCGGGATCAGGCCGAGCACGACGACCGCGATGCCGTTCAGCACGAGGAGCGTGCGCTTGCAGAAATCGCCGGCGATCGGAGCCGTATCCTGCGGTGCATCGAAGTACATCAGCTTGACGATGCGCAGGTAGTAGAACGCACCGAACAGCGACGTGATCACGGCCAGCACGGCCAGCCACGTGAGGCCCGCGTTGACGGTCGCCTCGAGCACCGCGAGCTTCGCGTAGAAGCCGACGGTCGGCGGAATACCGGCCAGCGAGAACATCATGACCATCATCACGAACGCGAACACCGGGCTGCGCTTGTTGAGGCCCTTGAAATCGTCGATCGTTTCCGCTTCGAAATCGCGGCGTGCGAGCAGCATCACCACGCCGAACGAGCCGAGCGTCGTGATCAGGTAGACGATCGCGTAGAACATCGCCGAGCTGTACGCGTTCGCCGGAGCGGTCGCGTCGCCCTGCACGATGCCGGCGAGCAGGCCCAGCAGCACGAAGCCCATGTTCGAGATCGCCGAGTACGCGAGCATCCGCTTGATGTTGCGCTGGACGATACCGGTGATGTTACCGACGATCAGCGACAGCGCGGCGAGGATCACGAGCGCGGTCTGCCAGTTCTGTGCGAGCGGCAGCAGGCCCATCACCAGGAAGCGCAGGCCCCACGCGAACGCGGCAACCTTCGGGCCGCCGCCGACGAACAGCGTCATCGCGGTCGGTGCGCCCTGGTAGACGTCCGGCACCCACATGTGGAACGGCACGGCGCCGAGCTTGAACGCGATACCGGCGACGATGAAGATCACGCCGAACATCAGCACGGCCGCATCGGTGTTGCCGCCGACCGCCTTGTACACCTCGCCCAGCTCGAGCGAGCCGGTCGCGCCGTAGAGCATCGAGATGCCGTACAGCACGAAGCCCGACGCGAGTGCGCCCAGCACGTAGTACTTCATCGCGGCTTCGCTCGACTGCGCGGCATCGCGGCGCAGCGCGATGATCGCGTACAGCGACAGCGACATCAGTTCGAGGCCGAGGTACAGCGTCAGGAAGTTGTTGCCCGACACCATCACCAGCTGGCCGAGCAGCGAGAACATGCCCAGCAGGAACACGTCGCCGCGGAACATGTCGCGGTCTTCGAGGTACTTGCGCGAATAGACGAGCGTGACCGCGAAGCCGAGCGACACGACGGCCTTCATCGTGCTCGCGAACGAATCGACGACGATCATCCGCGAGAAGAAGTAGTACTGGTGCGGGTCCAGCGCCTGCACGGCGAACCACACGCCGGCGACGACCGACGAAACCACCGCGATCAGATAGGTCAGGCGGCGGCCAGCGGCACCGGTAAAGGTGTCGTTCAGCCATGCGACGACGACGGCGACCATCACCAGCGCGTCAGGCAACAGGACATTCATAGGAGCGTTCATGATCTTGAGTTCCTCCGCTCGCGATTACTGGGCCAGCGGCAGCTTCGACTGCGCGACGTGGGAGAGGAGGTTTTCCACGGAAACGTGCATCACGTCGGTGAAAGGCTTCGGATACAGGCCCATCAGCATCGTGAACGCGGCGAGCACGGCCAGCATCACGAATTCGCGACGGCCGATGTCCTTCAGCTTGGCAACGTGATCGTTGGCGACCGCGCCGAAGTACACGCGCTTGTACATCCACAGCGTGTAGGCAGCGCCGAGGATCAGCGTGAATGCCGCGCCGAAGGCGATCCAGAAGTTGTACTGGACGGCTGCGAGAATCACCATGAACTCGCCGACGAAGCCCGACGTACCCGGCAGGCCGCAGTTGGCCATCGAGAACAGCATCGCGAATGCCGCGAACTTCGGCATCACGTTCACGACACCGCCGTAATCGGCGATCTGGCGCGAATGCACGCGGTCGTACAGCACGCCGATGCACAGGAACATCGCGCCCGACACGAAGCCGTGCGAGATCATCTGGATGATCGCGCCTTCGACGCCGAGCTGGTTGAAGATGAAGAAGCCGAGCGTGACGAAGCCCATGTGCGCGATCGACGAATACGCGACCAGCTTCTTCATGTCGGCCTGCACCATCGCGACGAGGCCGATGTAGATCACCGCGATCAGCGACAGCGTGATCACGACCGGTGCCAGGAAGTGGCTTGCGTCAGGCGTGATCGGCAGCGAGAAGCGCAGGAAACCGTACGCGCCGAGCTTCAGCATGATCGCCGCCAGCACGACCGAGCCGCCCGTCGGCGCTTCCACGTGCGCGTCCGGCAGCCAGGTGTGGACCGGCCACATCGGCACCTTCACCGCGAACGCGAGGAAGAATGCAATGAACAGCAGGATCTGCGGCGTCATCGCGATCTTCGCGTTCTGCCACGTCGCGAGGTCGAACGAATGCGTCTGCGTGTACAGGTAGATCAGCGCGACCAGCATCAGCAGCGAGCCGGCGAGCGTGTACAGGAAGAACTTGAATGCCGCATACACGCGGTTCGGGCCGCCCCACACGCCGATGATGATGTACATCGGAATCAGGGTGGCTTCGAAGAACACGTAGAACAGCAGGCCGTCGGCCGCCGAGAACACGCCGATCATGATCCCGGACAGGATCAGGAAGGCCGCGAGGTACTGCCCGACGTTCTCCGTGATCACTTCCCACGCGGCGATCACGACGATCACCGTGATCAGCGCGGTCAGCACGACGAACCACATCGAGATGCCGTCGACGCCGAGGTGGTACGAGATGTCGAAGCGTTCGATCCAGGTCGACTGCTCGACGAACTGGAGCGCAGCCGTGCTGGAGTCGAAGCCCGTGATCAGCGGGATCGTGACCGCGAGGCCGAGCAGCGAACCGATCAGCGCGACCCAGCGGGCCGTCCCCGGATTTTTGTCGTTACCCACCGCGAGCACGAGGAGGCCGAAGACGATCGGCAGCCAGATCGCGGTACTGAGAATCGGAAAAGCGTGCATTAGTGTTGTCTCCCCGCCTTATTTGCCGCCGAGCGTTACAAACAGGGTCAGGAGCCCCAGCATGCCGATGATCATGGCGAACGCGTAGTGATAGATGTAACCGGATTGGAGGAAGCGGATCACACCGGCGAACCAGCCGATGAACCGGGCGCTGCCGTTGACGAGGCCGTCGATCACGACGACGTCGCCTTCCTTCCACAGGCCGCGGCCGATCGCCACCGAACCACGGGCGAACACCACTTCGTTGATCTTGTCCATGTAGTACTTGTTGTCGAGCAGCGTGTAGATCGGACCGAACGCGCGGCGGATCGACGCCGGCAGCTCCGGACGCTTGAGGTACAGGAACCATGCGACGACGACGCCGGCGAGCGCCAGCCACACCGGCAGGCCCGACACCGAGTGCAGGCCCATGCCGACCCAGCCGTGGAACTCTTCGGCCATCTCGGCCAGTGCCGGGTGGTTTTCGCCGATGAAGATCACCTTGTCGAACGCGACGCCGTGCTGGAAGAAGTCGCCGAACAGCATCGGGCCGATCGCGACCGCACCGATGATGACCGACGGGATCGCCAGCAGGACCAGCGGCACCCACACGACCCACGGGGTCTCGTGCGGCTCGTGCGCGTGGTCGTCATGACCGTGGCCATGGTCGTGGCCGTGATCGTCGTGGCCATGTGCAGCGGCCATGCCCATCGGCGATTCCGGATGCTTCGGATTGCGGAAGCGCTCTTCGCCGTGGAACACCAGGAAGTACATGCGGAACGAATACAGCGCCGTGACGAACACGCTCGCGACGACCGCGAAGTACGCGAAGCCCGAACCCGGCAGGTGCGACAGCTTCACCGCGTCGATGATCGAGTCCTTCGAGTAGAAGCCCGAGAAGAACGGCGTACCGATCAGCGCCAGCGAACCGACGAGCGACGTGATCCACGTGATCGGCATGTACTTGCGCAGGCCGCCCATGTTACGGATGTCCTGGTCGTGATGCATGCCCATGATCACCGAGCCCGCGCCGAGGAACAGCAGCGCCTTGAAGAACGCGTGCGTCATCAGGTGGAACAACGCGACCGGGTACGCGGACACGCCGAGCGCGACCGTCATGTAGCCGAGCTGCGACAGCGTCGAATACGCGACCACGCGCTTGATGTCGTTCTGGATGATCCCGAGGAAGCCCATGAACAGTGCCGTGATCGCGCCGATCACCGTGATGAACGACAGCGCGGTATCCGACAGTTCGAACAGCGGCGACATGCGCGACACCATGAAGATGCCGGCGGTCACCATCGTCGCCGCGTGAATCAGCGCGGAGATCGGCGTCGGGCCTTCCATCGAGTCAGGCAGCCACACGTGCAGCGGGAACTGCGCCGACTTGCCCATCGCGCCGATGAACAGGCAGATACAGGCGACGGTCAGCAGGCCCCAGTCGGTGCCCGGGAAGTGCAGGCTCGCGAGTTCCGCGCGCTTCGCGAACACTTCGCCGTAGTTCATCGAACCCGCGAACGCGAGCAGCAGGCCGATGCCCAGCAGGAAGCCGAAGTCGCCCACGCGGTTCACGAGGAACGCCTTCATGTTCGCGTAGATCGCGCTCTCACGCGTGAAGTAGAAGCCGATCAGCAGGTACGACACCAGGCCCACCGCTTCCCAGCCGAAGAACAGCTGCAGGAAGTTGTTGCTCATCACGAGCATCAGCATCGAGAACGTGAACAGCGAGATGTACGAGAAGAAGCGCTGGTAGCCGTCTTCTTCCGACATGTAGCCGATCGTGTACACGTGCACCATCAGCGAGACGAAGGTCACGACGACCATCATCATCGCGGTCAGCGAATCGACGAGGAAGCCGACCTCGAGTTTCAGCGAGCCGACGTTCATCCATTCATAGACGGTCGCGTTGAAGCTCGCGCCGCCCATCACGTCGAAGAAGACTTTCGCCGACAGGAGGAACGCGATCAATACGCCGAGGATCGTGATCCGGTGTGCGCCCTTGCGCCCCACTGCGTTCCCGAACAGCCCCGCAATCAGCGAGCCGGCCAGCGGAGCGAGCGGAATCGCCAGCAGCAGGTTTTCATTGAGTGTCGTTGACATAACAGCGTTGCCTGAAATTAACCTTTGAGCTGATCGAGATCCTCGACATTGATCGTGTCGAGCTTGCGGAACAGGGTCACCAGAATCGCGAGACCGATCGCGGCTTCCGCTGCGGCGACGGTCAGCACGAAGAACACGAAGATCTGGCCGTGCACGTCGCCGAGGTAGTGCGAAAACGCGACGAAGTTGGTGTTCACCGCCAGCAGCATCAGTTCGATCGCCATCAGGATGATGATGATGTTGCGGCGGTTCAGGAAGATCCCGACGATCGCGATCGCAAAGAGGATCGCGCCGAGCACGAGGTAATGAGCAAGAGTCAGCATGGTTTTCCTTTCCTCCGCTTAGCCGTTGGTGCTCGAACCGGCTTCGCTCTGCGCCGTTTCCGGCTGCGGCTTTTCCGCTTCCATCTTCACGAGGCGCACGCGGTCGTTGCGGCGCACCTTGACCTGATCCGACACGCGCTGGCGCTTGCTGTCCTTGCCCTTGCGCTCGGTCAGCCCGATCGCGGCGATGATCGCGACCAGCAGCACCAGGCCGGCGATTTCAAACGCGAAGATGTAGTCGGTGTAGATAACCTTGCCGATCAGGCGCGTGTTCGACCAGTCGGCCATCGCACCCGTCGCCATCGCGTGCACCGTGTGCGTGTCGCCGTAGCCGCGCCACAGGATCAGCGCGGTCTCGACCACGATGATCGCGCCCACGACCGTTGCCATCGGCACGAAGCGCTTGAAGTCGCGGCGCAGGTAATCGATGTTGATGTCCAGCATCATCACGACGAACAGGAACAACACCATCACGGCGCCCACGTACACCAGCACCAGCAGGATCGCGAGGAACTCCGCTTCCAGCAGCATCCAGATCGCGGCGGCGTTGAAGAACGCCAGCACAAGGAAAAGCGCAGACGCCACCGGGTTGCGCGAAGTGATCACCTTCAGCCCTGATACCACCAGGAGCAGCGCGAAGATGTAGAACAGTACGGTCGTGAATTCCATGATTACCGGTTCATCGTTAGGCCATAGTCAGGCGCGGCTTGCGGGACGCCCGCACCCGTCGCGGCGGCTCGGCCCGTTCTTGCCGGGCCGGCACTGCAAACACAATCAACGATACGGCGCGTCGGCAGCCTTCGCCGCGGCGATGTCCTTCTCGTAGCGATCGCCCACCGCGAGCAGCATTTCCTTCGTGAAATACAGGTCGCCGCGCTTCTCGCCGTGGTACTCGAGAATCTGCGTCTCGACGATCGAATCGACCGGGCAGCTTTCTTCGCAGAAACCGCAGAAGATGCACTTCGTCAGGTCGATGTCGTAGCGCGTCGTGCGGCGCGTGTTGTCCGCGCGCGTTTCCGATTCGATCGTGATCGCGAGCGCGGGGCACACGGCCTCGCAGAGCTTGCACGCGATGCAGCGCTCTTCGCCGTTTTCATAGCGGCGCAGTGCATGCAGCCCGCGAAAACGCGGCGAGATCGGGGTCTTCTCTTCCGGGAACTGCACGGTGAACTTGCGCCGGAACGTGTAACGACCGGTCAGCGCGAGCCCCTTCAGCAGCTCCGTCAGGAAGAAGGTCTTAAAGAAGTGTTGGATTGCCGTCATGATTTCGTCCGATCTTTACTTCACCCAGATGTTGAGCGGCGACATCATCCAGAAGCCGACCACGACCACCCAGATCACCGTGACGGGCAGGAACACCTTCCAGCCCAGGCGCATGATCTGGTCGTAACGGTAGCGCGGGAACGTCGCGCGCACCCAGATGAACACCGACAGCAGCGCGAATACCTTCAGCACCAGCCAGAAGATGCCCGGAATGAACGACAGGAATTCGAACGGTGCGTCCCAGCCACCGAGGAACAGCGTCGAAGCCAGCGCCGAGATCACGATCATGTTGATGTACTCGGCGAGGAAGAACAGCGCGAACGCCATGCCCGAGTAATCGATCATGTGACCCGCGACGATCTCCGACTCCCCTTCCACCACGTCGAACGGGTGGCGGTTCGTTTCGGCGATGCCGGACACGAAGTAGACGACGAACGCCGGCAAGAGCGGCAGCCAGTTCCACGACAGGAAGTTCACGCCGTGGCCGGCGAAGAAGCCGTGCTGTTGCGAGCCGACGATTTCCGACAGGTTCAGGCTGCCGGCCGTCATCAGCACGAGCACCAGCGCGAAGCCCATCGAGATTTCGTACGAGACCATCTGCGCCGCGGCACGCATCGCGCCGAGGAACGCGTACTTCGAGTTCGACGCCCAGCCGGCGAGAATCACCGCGTACACGCCGATCGACGAGATCGCCATCGCGTACAACAGGCCCGCGTTCACGTTCGCGAGCACGGCTTCGGCCTGGAACGGGATCACCGCCCACACGGCGAATGCCGGCACGACGGTCATCACCGGCGCGATCAGGTACAGCCAGCGGCTGGCGGCGCTCGGCTGAATGACTTCCTTCAGCAGCAGCTTCAGCACGTCGGCGATCGGCTGCAGCAGGCCGGCGGGGCCGACGCGGTTCGGGCCGAGACGCACGTGCATCCAGCCGATCAGCTTGCGTTCCCACAGAATCAGGTACGCGACGCACAGCAGGATGACGACGGAGACGACGAGGATGCGCACGACTGCCCACACCGTCGGCCACGCGAAGCCGAGCAGCTGGGCGCCGCCCGCGTTGATCGTATCGAACAAGCTCATTTACGCCTTCTCCACCACCAGTTCACCGGACAGGCTGCCGAGCGCTGCGCCGGCAGGCGTTGCCGCCGACACGCGAACGACCGTCTCCGCAAGATTCGCGTCGCGCACGGCCGGCAACTGCACCGCACGCTCGCCCTGGCGCACGCGCACCGCGTCGCCTTCCTTCAAGCCCAGCTTGTCGAACAGCGCGGCCGGCAGGCCTGCGGCGTTCGCGACCTTCGCGGCGGCCGTCAGGTGCAGCGCATCCGCGCGGCGCACGAGTGCGTCGGCATGATAGATCGGCACGTCGGCAAGGCGCTCGAAGCTGCCGTTCGCGGCAGCGGCCGCGACGCGGGCCGGCGCGACCGACGCCCGGTTCGACAGGCGGCTCGCGACGCCTGCGTCGCCGAGCGCCGCGACACGCACGTCTTCCGCGGTCTCGTATTCGAAGTTCGGCAGGCCGAGCAGGCTGCCGAGCACGCGCAGCACCTTCCAGGCCGGACGCGTGTCGCCGAGCGGGCGCACGACGCCGTTGAAGCTCTGCACCGAGCCTTCCGCGTTCACGTACGTACCGGCCGTCTCCGTGAACGGCGCGATCGGCAGCAGCACGTCGGCGTAATCGAGGCCGTGCTTGAACGGCGACATCACGACGACCATTTCGGCCTGGTTCAGCGCGGCAAGCGCCTGCGCCGGATCGGCCGTGTCGAATTCCGGTTCGACGTTCAGCAGCACGTAGCCCTTGCGCGGCTGTGCGAACGCTTCGCGAGCGTTCAGGCCGCCTTCGCCCGGCAGTGCGCCGACGACGTGCGCGCCGACCGTGTTCGCCGCTTCCGTCAGGAAGCCGAACGTGGCGCCGGTGTTCTCGGCGATCCACTGCGCGACGGCGTGCAGCTTCGCGAATTGCGGGTGACGGACGGCCACGTTGCCGAGCAGCACCGCGCGGCGCTCGCCGTTCGCGAGCGACTGGGCGACGGCCTGCGCAGCGGCCGAAGCCGTGACACCCGCGAGCGTGTCCGGCAGCGCGACGCCGCGCAATTGCGCGACGGCGGCGGCAATGCCGGCCAGTTCGTCGAGCCATGCCGACGGCGCGGCGACGATGCGCTTCGCGGTCGGGATCAGCGAGTCGTCGGCGGTTGCGTGCAGGAAGTGCAGCTTCGCGCCGTTCTTCGCGGCCTGACGCAGGCGCGCGGCGAACAGCGGGTGATCGCGGCGCAGGAACGAACCGACGACGAACGCGGCATCCACGTTCGACAGCTCGGCGATCGGCATGCCGAGCCACGGTGCGCCCTGGACCGGCGCCGAGAAATCCTGCTGACGCAGACGGAAGTCGACGTTCGGCGTCTTCAGTTCGTTGGCGAGCTGCTTCACGAGGAACAGCTCTTCAGCGGTGCTGTGCGCGCTCGCGAGCATCGCCAGCGCGTTCGCGCCGTGATCCGCGGCGATGCCCTTCAGGCCCTTCGCGACGTATTCGAGTGCGGTCTGCCAGTCGGTTTCGATCCACTGGCCGCCCTGCTTCAGCATCGGCTTCGTCAGGCGCTCTTCGCTGTTCAGCCCTTCGTACGAGAAACGATCCTTGTCCGAGATCCAGCATTCGTTGATCGCTTCGTTCTCGAACGGCAGCACGCGCATCACGCGATTGTTCTTCACCTGCACGACGAGGTTCGCGCCGACGGAATCGTGCGGGCTCACCGACTTGCGGCGCGACAGTTCCCACGTACGGGCGCTGTAGCGGAACGGCTTGCTGGTCAGCGCGCCGACCGGGCACAGGTCGATCATGTTGCCCGACAGCTCGGAGTCGACCGTCTTGCCGACGAACGTCGTGATTTCCGAATGCTCGCCGCGACCCAGCATGCCGAGCTCCATCACGCCGGCGACTTCCTGGCCGAAGCGGACGCAGCGCGTGCAGTGGATGCAGCGCGACATTTCTTCCATCGAGATCAGCGGGCCGACGTTCTTGTGGAACACCACGCGCTTTTCTTCCGAGTAGCGCGACGACGACTTGCCGTAGCCGACCGCCAGATCCTGCAGCTGGCATTCGCCGCCCTGATCGCAGATCGGGCAGTCGAGCGGGTGGTTGATGAGGAGGAATTCCATCACCGACTGCTGGGCCTTCACGGCCTTGTCCGACTGCGTGCGCACGATCATGCCGGCCGACACGGGCGTCGCGCAGGCAGGCACGGCCTTCGGCATCTTCTCGACTTCGACGAGACACATCCGGCAGTTGGCCGCAACCGACAGTTTCTTGTGATAGCAGAAGTGAGGAATGTACGTATCCGCCTTGTGCGCAGCCTGGATCACCATGCTGCCTTCGGGCACCTCGACCTTCTTGCCGTCTATTTCAAGTTCAACCATGATGGTGAATGGTCCTTAACCTATTTCCGCCCGTTCGCGCGTTTGCCCGACCGTGCGCTCAAATTCCGCAACCGGTGCTTCGCTTCAGGCTGCCGCCGCGTGCGCGTGGCCGCCGACCATGCAGTGCTTGTGCTCGACGTGGTACGCGAATTCGTCCCAGTAATGCTTGAGCATCCCGCGAACCGGCATCGCCGCTGCATCGCCGAGCGCGCAAATCGTGCGGCCCATGATGTTCTCGGCAACCGAATTCAGCAGGTCCAGATCTTCCTGGCGCCCTTCGCCGTGCTCGATACGATTCACGACGCGATACAGCCAGCCGGTGCCTTCACGGCACGGCGTGCACTGGCCGCACGATTCCTCGTAATAGAAGTACGACAGGCGCAGCAGCGAACGCACCATGCAGCGCGTCTCGTCCATCACGATCACCGCGCCGGAGCCGAGCATCGAGCCGGCCTTCGCGATCGAGTCGTAATCGAGATCGGTCTGCATCATGATGTCGCCCGGGATCACCGGTGCCGACGAACCGCCCGGAATCACGGCCTTGATCTTGCGACCGCCGCGCATCCCGCCGGCGAGCTCCATCAGCGTCGCGAACGGCGTGCCGAGCGGCACTTCATAGTTGCCCGGACGCTCGACGTCGCCCGACACCGAGAAGATCTTCGTGCCGCCGTTGTTCGGCTTGCCGATCTCGAGGTAATTCTGCGGCCCGATCGACAGCAGGAACGGCACCGCGGCGAACGTCTCGGTGTTGTTGATCGTGGTCGGCTTGCCGTACACGCCGAAGCTCGCCGGGAACGGCGGCTTGAAGCGCGGCTGGCCCTTCTTGCCCTCGAGCGACTCGAGCAGCGCCGTTTCCTCGCCGCAGATGTACGCGCCGTAACCGTGGTGCGCGTGCAGCTGGAACGAGAATTCCGAGCCCATGATGTTGTCGCCGAGGAAACCCGCCGCACGCGCTTCGTCGAGCGCGGCCTCGAAGCGTCGATACACTTCGAAGATTTCGCCGTGGATGTAGTTGTAGCCGACGGTGATGCCCATCGCGTACGCGCCGATGGCCATGCCTTCGATCAGCGCATGCGGGTTCCAGCGCAGGATGTCGCGATCCTTGAACGTGCCCGGCTCGCCTTCGTCCGAGTTGCAGACGAGGTACTTCTGCCCCGGGAACTGACGCGGCATGAAGCTCCACTTCAGGCCGGTCGGGAAGCCCGCACCGCCACGGCCACGCAGGCCCGACGCCTTCACGTCGGCGATCACCTGCTCCGGCGGAATCTTTTCTTCGAGAATGCGGCGCAGCTGCTTGTAGCCGCCGCGCGCAACGTAATCTTCGAGATGCCAGTTCTCGCCGTTCAGACCAGCGAGGATCAGCGGTTTGATGTGACGGTCGTGGAGGGACGTCATTGCGAAAGCTCCTCAAGCAGCTGGTCGATCTTCTCGCGGCTCATGAAGCTGCACATTCTGTGATTGTTCACCAGCAGCACCGGCGCATCGCCGCACGAGCCCATGCATTCGCCTTCCTTCAGCGTGAACTTGCCGTCGGGCGTGGTCTCGCCGAAGCCGATGCCCAGCTTCTGTTTCAGGTAGTCGGCCGTCGCCTCGGCGCCGCCGTGCGGACCGAGCTGGCACGGGAGGTTCGTGCAGAGCGTGATCTTGTGCTTGCCGACCGGTTTGAGCTCGTACATCGTGTAGAACGTCGCGACTTCCTGCACGGCGACGGCCGGCATGCCGAGATAGTCCGCGACGAACTGCATCAGTTCGGGCGACAGCCAGCCGTGCTCTTCCTGAGCGACGGCCAACGCCGACATCACGGCGGACTGTTTCTGATCGGCGGGATACTTCGTCAACGCGCGATCGATTTCCTTCAGGCCTTCAGCTGAGATCATTTTCAGACACGACTCTTTCAATTCCTACCGAACGAACAACCTGCCGCACTGCTGTGCATGGACGGCAGACCTGGCGCTCACTGTTGACAGCTTGCGAAGCCGCGCCGGTTCGGCGCATACCGCATGTGACTTCGCGTGTGACCGACTGCTCGCCGCCCGCTCGCGCAGGCGGCGCAACCATTAGCGATCGATTTCGCCGAACACGATGTCCTGCGTACCGATGATCGTGACGGCGTCGGCAATCATGTGACCGCGCGCCATTTCGTCGAGCGACGCGAGATGCGCGAAGCCCGGTGCGCGGATCTTGAGGCGATACGGCTTGTTGGCACCATCCGAGACGAGGTAGATGCCGAATTCGCCCTTCGGATGCTCGACTGCTGCGTACGCTTCGCCTTCCGGCACGTGAAAACCTTCGGTGAAGAGCTTGAAGTGGTGAATCAAGTCTTCCATGTTGGTCTTCATGCCGACGCGCGACGGCGGCGCAACCTTGTGATTGTCGGTCATCACGGGGCCCTGATTCTTGCGGAGCCACTCAATACACTGTTTCGCGATACGGACCGACTGGCGCATTTCTTCGACGCGCACCAGATAGCGGTCGTAGCAGTCGCCGTTCACGCCGACCGGCACGTCGAAATCCATGCGATCGTACACTTCGTACGGCTGCTTCTTGCGCAGATCCCAGGCGATACCCGAGCCGCGCAGCATCGGGCCCGTCAGGCCCATCTGCAGCGCACGTTCCGGGCTGACGACGCCGATCCCGACCAGACGCTGTTTCCAGATCCGGTTGTCGGTCAGCAGCGTTTCGTACTCGTCGATGCACTTCGGGAAGCGCGAGAAGAAGTCATCGATGAAGTCGAGCACCGAGCCGCTGCGCGCTTCGTTCATCTTCGCGAGCGCTTTCTCGTTGCGAATCTTCGACGCCTTGTATTGCGGCATTGCGTCAGGCAGGTCGCGATAGACGCCGCCCGGGCGATAGTACGCCGCGTGCATCCGGGCACCGGACACCGCTTCGTACACGTCCATCAGGTCTTCGCGCTCGCGGAACGCGTACAGGAACACGGCCATCGCGCCGACGTCGAGGGCGTGCGCGCCGATCCACATCAGGTGGTTCAGCACGCGCGTGATCTCGTCGAACAGCACGCGGATGTACTGCGCGCGCTCCGGCACGTCGATGCCGAGCAGCTTTTCGATCGCGAGCACGTAGCCGTGCTCGTTGACCATCATCGACACGTAGTCGAGACGGTCCATGTACGGCACGGACTGGATGAAGGTCTTGGATTCCGCGAGCTTTTCGGTCGCGCGGTGCAGCAGGCCGATGTGCGGATCGGCACGCTGAATGACTTCGCCGTCGAGCTCGAGCACGAGGCGCAGCACGCCGTGCGCTGCCGGGTGCTGCGGGCCGAAGTTGAGCGTGTAGTTCTTGATTTCTGCCATGACGCCCCCTTAATGTTTCAGACCGCCATAGCGATCCTCGCGGATCACGCGCGGCGTGATTTCGCGCGGCTCGATCGTCACCGGCTGGTACACGACCCGCTTCTCTTCCGGGTCGTAACGCATTTCGACGTAGCCCGACACCGGGAAGTCCTTGCGGAACGGGTGGCCGATGAAGCCGTAGTCGGTGAGGATGCGGCGCAGGTCGGGGTGGCCTTCGAACACGAGGCCGTACAGGTCGAACGCTTCGCGCTCGTACCAGTTCGCGGAGCTCCAGGTGTCGACGAGCGACGCCACGATCGGGAGATCGTCGTCCGGCGCGAACACGCGCAGGCGCAGGCGCCAGTTGTTCGTGACCGACAGCAGGTGCGACACGGCCGCGAATCGCGGGCCGTCGTAGGCGCCGTCGCCGAAGGTCTGGTAGTCAACGCCGCAGAGGTCGATCAGCTGCTCGAAACGGAGCTTCGGATCGTCGCGCAGCGTCTTTGCGACTTCGAGGTAATCGCTCGCCTTCACGACGAGCGTCAGTTCACCGATTGCTTCGGTGAGGCTTACCACGCGCGCGCCGAGCGCGGCTTCGAGGTTTGCCTTGAGGGTCTCGATTTTGCTTGCCATATTGAGGGGACGCTCGGGGCTTTATTGACGGGCGATGGTATTGGTGCGGCGGATCTTCGCCTGAAGCTGGATCACGCCGTAGACCAGCGCCTCGGCCGTGGGCGGACAGCCCGGCACGTAGACGTCGACCGGCACGATCCGGTCGCAACCGCGGACCACCGAGTACGAGTAGTGGTAGTAGCCACCACCGTTCGCGCACGACCCCATCGAGATCACCCAGCGCGGCTCGGCCATCTGGTCGTACACGCGGCGCAGCGCGGGCGCCATCTTGTTGCACAGCGTGCCGGCGACGATCATCACGTCCGACTGACGCGGGCTCGGACGGAACACGACCCCGAACCGGTCCAGATCGTAACGGGCCGCGCCCGCATGCATCATCTCGACGGCGCAACACGCGAGTCCGAACGTCATCGGCCACAGCGAGCCAGTACGCGTCCAGTTGATCAGCTTGTCAGCCGTCGTGGTGACAAACCCTTCCTTCAAGACCCCTTCGATACTCATTTGCTTTCCACTCCAGACGAGCGGCCCAGCGTGGCCACCCATGCAAACCGGCGATTAACCCATCACTCCCAGTCGAGCCCGCCTTTCTTCCAGATATAGGCAAAGCCCAGCAGGAATTCGAGCAGAAAAATCATCATTGCGATGAAACCCGGCCAGCCGATGTCCCGGAGCGCGACGCCCCACGGAAACAGGAATGCGGTTTCGAGATCGAAGATGATGAACAGGATGGCGACGAGGTAGTACCGGACGTCGAATTTCATCCGGGCGTCTTCAAAGGCTTCGAAGCCGCACTCGTATGGTGCGTTCTTCTCGACGTCCGGCTTGTTGGGACCAAGGAGCTTGCCGATGCTGACCAGCGCTATACCTAAACCAGTGCCCACGAGGAGGAACAACAAGACGGGGTAATAGGCTGCGAGGTTCAAGGCAATCCTCTATCGGTTGGTTCTGAGCGTCCGGAGAATACCACTTCCGGCGGAAGGAATCATTTCGGAGTGCCTGCGATCACAAGACAATCGCAAGACACACCCCACAAATGAAAAATGCCAGCCACTAGAAGCGGCTGGCATTGAGTAACTTTGGTGCCGACGGCGAGACTCGAACTCGCACAGCTTTCGCCACTACCCCCTCAAGATAGCGTGTCTACCAATTTCACCACGTCGGCACTGCATGCAACTCGGGTTGTACTGCTTGTTCCCGCGAATCGCTTCAAGAATTAAATTCTAACCCGAGTTCCGGATTTGTTCAACGCACAAACCGAAAAAATTTAACTTTTTATTTCGGGACGTCCTGGCCCGGCGCGCTCGCAGCCGAACCCGCCGCAGCGGACGCCGCAACAGCCGGAGCCGACGCCGCGGGCGCCGATGCCGGCGCGGTCGCAGCCGCGCCGAGCACGCCTGCCGACGGCGTCGACTTGTACGAACCGAGGTACGTCAGCGCGAGCGTCGCGACGAAGAAGATCGTCGCGAGAATGCCCGTCGTGCGCGACAGGAAGTTCGCGGAGCCCGTCGCACCGAACAGGCTGCCCGACGCGCCGCTGCCGAATGCGGCGCCCATGTCGGCACCCTTGCCGTGCTGCAGCAGCACGAGCCCGATCACACCGAGTGCGGACAGCACCTGCACCACAATAATCAGCGTCTTGAATAACAGCATCACACCCACCCGATTGGATCAGGCGACCGGACCGACCGGCCGCCATCATGGTTCAATTCGATCCCGGACCGCTCAACGCGCAGCCCGGCAGATCGCCAGAAAATCTTCCGCCTTCAGCGATGCGCCGCCGATCAGGCCGCCGTCGATGTCCGGCTGCGCGAACAGCTCTTCCGCGTTGTCCGGCTTCACGCTGCCGCCGTACAGTACCGATACGTCCGCCGCACCCTTCGCCGCGAGACGCGCACGCAGGAATGCGTGAACGTCCTGCGCCTGCGCCGAGCTCGCGCTCTTGCCCGTGCCGATCGCCCACACCGGCTCGTACGCGACGACGATGCGTGCCGCCTCGTCAGCCGTCAGCACGGCCAGCACGGCGTCGAGCTGCGCACCGACCACCTGCTCGGTCGAGCCCGCTTCGCGCTCGTCGAGCGTTTCGCCGACACACACGACGGGCGTGAGGCCCGCCGCGAGCGCGCGCTGCGTCTTCGCAGCGACCGTCTCGTTGCGCTCGCCGTGATACGCGCGACGCTCCGAGTGACCGACGATCGCATACTGCGCGCCGAACTCCGCCACCATCGCAGCCGCCACTTCACCGGTGTACGCACCTTGCTCGTGCGCGGACACGTCCTGCGCGCCGAACGCGACACGGCCGCCGCCGAGTTGCGCCTGAAGCTGCGCGAGATACGGGAACGGCGCGCACACGCCGATCGACGTCTCAGCCGCCACCGCGCCCGCGCCCTGCACCACTTCGCTCAGCAATGCCTGGTTGCCGGCCAGCCGGCCGTGCATCTTCCAGTTGCCGATCACTCGCTTTGTTCGTTGTTTCGACATCGTGTCCGTCTCGTCACTATCGTGTCATTGACGCGCCGGAGACCGGCCGTCTGGTTTGATCTGGCGAAGCAAACCCACGATTTTACTGCGCGCGGCTTGAACCGGTCAAACCGCACATGTCAAGCGCCGCTGCGCGGGCCGTTACGCGTTCGTACCCCAATCGAGCACGATCTTGCCGATGTGTTCGCCGCTTTCCATCAGCGCATGCGCCTGCGCGGCCTCGCCGGCCGGCAGCACACGGTAGATCACCGGCTTGATGCGGCCATCCGCGAGCAGCGGCCAGACGCGCGCCTTCAGCTGCGCGGCGATCCGCGCCTTGAATTCGACCGGACGCGGGCGCAGCGTCGAGCCCGTGACCGTCAGCCGGCGGCGCAGGATTTCGTTCAGGTTGACCTCGGCCTTCGCGCCGCCGAGCAGCGCGATCAGCACGAGGCGGCCGCCGTCCGCGAGCGCCGACAGCTCGCGCGGCACGTACGAGCCCGCGACCATGTCGAGAATCACGTCGACGCCGCGATCGTGCGTCAGCGACTTGACGACCTCGACGAAGTCCTCGGTCTTGTAGTTGATCGCACGCTCGGCGCCGAGCGCCTCGCATGCGCGGCATTTGTCCTCGTTCCCGGCCGTCGCGAACACGCGAAAGCCGAGCGCATGCGCGATCTGGATCGCCGTCACGCCGATCCCGCTCGAGCCGCCCTGCACCAGCAGCGTTTCCTGCTCGCCGCCCTCGCCCGCGCCGAGCAGCGCGCGGTCGAACACGTTGCTCCACACGGTGAAGAACGTTTCGGGCAACGACGCGGCTTCGATGTCGGTGAGCCCGTCAGGCACCGGCAGGCATTGTGGCAGCGGCGCGACCGCATACTCGGCGTAGCCGCCGCCCGCGAGCAGCGCGCACACGCGATCGCCGAGCTTCAGGCCGAACGGGTTCGACGCGGCGTCCGACAGGTCGCCGCCGACGATCTCGCCCGCGACCTCGAGGCCCGGCAGGTCCGACGCGCCCGGCGGCGGCGCATACGCGCCCTTGCGCTGGAATACATCGGGCCGGTTCACGCCGGAAGCCGCCACCTTGATCAGCACCTCGCCGCGCTTCGGTTCGGGGCGCGGACGCTCCGCAAGCTTCAGCACGTCGGGGGCGCCGAATTCGGTGATTTCGATGGCTTTCATGGTGGTCGCTCCAGGATCGGAATCGGGTGGCGCACCCGTGCGCGGCACGGGCGCCTCGCCGGCGCTGCTGCGCCGCACAACGATGCTACAGAAAAAACGGCCGGCACGCTTTCGCACTGCCGGCCGTTTTCACGCCTGTCCGCTTACTGCTGCGGCGGCGTATCCGAGTGCGACCCGGCCGCTGCTTCGTTCAGCAGCGCCTTTGCCGACAAACGCACGCGACCCTTCTCGTCCGTCTGGATCACCTTGACCTTCACCTGCTGGCCTTCCTTCAGGTAGTCGTTGATGTCCTTCACGCGCTCGTTGACGATTTCCGAGATGTGCAGCAGGCCGTCCTTGCCCGGCAGCAGGTTCACGATCGCGCCGAAATCGAGCAGCTTGAGCACCGTGCCTTCGTACACCTGGCCGACTTCGATCTCGGCCGTGATTTGCTCGATGCGCTTCTTCGCTTCGGCCATGCCTTCGCTGTTCGTGCTCGCGATCGTCACGACGCCGTCATCCGAGATGTCGATGGTCGTGCCGGTTTCTTCGGTCAGCGCGCGGATCACCGAACCGCCCTTGCCGATCACGTCGCGGATCTTTTCCGGGTTGATCTTGACCGTGATCATGCGCGGCGCGAATTCCGACAGTTGCGTGTTCGCACCCGACACCGCCGAGGTCATCTTGCCGAGGATGTGCATGCGGCCTTCCTTCGCCTGCGCGAGCGCGACCTGCATGATTTCCTTCGTGATGCCCTGGATCTTGATGTCCATCTGCAGCGCCGTCACGCCTTGTTCCGTGCCGGCCACCTTGAAGTCCATGTCGCCGAGGTGATCTTCGTCGCCGAGGATGTCGGTCAGCACCGCGAACTTGTTGCCTTCGAGGATCAGGCCCATCGCGATGCCCGCGACGTGCGCCTTCATCGGCACGCCGGCGTCCATCAGCGCGAGGCAGCCGCCGCACACCGATGCCATCGACGACGAACCGTTCGATTCGGTGATTTCCGACACGACGCGGATCGAGTAGCCGAATTCGTCGGCGCTCGGCAGGCACTTGACCAGCGCGCGCTTCGCGAGACGGCCGTGGCCGATTTCACGACGCTTCGGCGAGCCGACGCGGCCCGTTTCGCCGGTCGCGAACGGGGGCATGTTGTAGTGGAGCATGAAGCGCTCGCGGTATTCGCCTTCGAGCGCGTCGATGATCTGCTCGTCGCCCTTCGTGCCGAGCGTCGCGACGACCAGCGCCTGCGTTTCGCCACGCGTGAACAGCGCCGAACCGTGGGTACGCGGCAGCACGCCGGTGCGGATCTCGATCGGACGCACGGTGCGCGTGTCGCGACCGTCGATGCGCGGCTCGCCGTTCAGGATCTGCGAACGGACGATCTTCGCTTCGATGTCGAACAGCACGTTGCCGACGGTGGCCTTGTCGGCCGCGACCGTGCCGGCTGCCAGCGCGTCTTCCTCGAGCTTCGCCGCGGTCGCCGCGTAGACTTCCTTCAGCTTCGTCGAACGTGCCTGCTTGTCGCGCAGCTGGTAAGCGGCGAGCAGGTCGTTCTGTGCCAGTTCGGTCACGCGCGCGATCAGCGCCTCGTTCTTCGGCGCCGGCTGCCAGTCCCATTCGGGCTTGCCGCCTTCGCGCACCAGTTCGTGGATCGCGTCGATCGCGACCTGCATTTGCTCGTGGCCGAACACCACGGCGCCCAGCATCACGTCTTCCGACAGTTGATCGGCTTCCGACTCGACCATCAGCACGGCACGTTCCGTACCGGCGACGACGAGGTCGAGGCTCGATGCCTTGAGCTGGTCACGCGTCGGGTTCAGCACGTATGCATTGTCGATGTAGGCAACGCGCGCGGCGCCGACCGGGCCGTTGAACGGCAGGCCCGACACGGCGAGCGCAGCCGATGCGCCGATCAGCGCGGGGATGTCCGCCGGGATTTCCGGGTTCACGGACAGCACGTGGATCACGACCTGGACTTCGTTGTAGAAGCCTTCCGGGAACAGCGGGCGCAGCGGACGGTCGATCAGGCGCGACGTCAGCGTTTCGTGTTCCGACGGACGGCCTTCGCGACGGAAGAAGCCGCCCGGGATCTTGCCGGCCGAGTAGGTCTTTTCGAGGTAGTCGACGGTCAGCGGGAAGAAATCCTGGCCCGGCTTCGCCGACTTCGCGCCGACGACGGTTGCCAGCACGACGGTGTCTTCCACGTCGACGATCACGGCACCGCTCGCCTGGCGAGCGACTTCACCGGTTTCGAGGCGCACCTTGTGCTGGCCCCATTGGAATTCCTTCACGACCTTGTTGAACATGGACATGGTTGCTCCTTTGTATTCATTCATTTCATTCGCCGTGCGGGCCATCCCGCGCGGCGGCGTCCCGACCGAATCACCCGGAGCAAGGTGTGTTTTTTATGCCATTCCAGTGCGGCGCTCGGCGAGCGACGCGCTGGAATGACACAAATCCCGACCCCGGTATCAGCCGTTCCGGCAGCCCGGCACGCATGTGCCGGACGACCTGCGGTGCGCGTGACGCTACGCACCGCGCAAAAACAAAATGCCTGCATCAGCGGACTGACACAGGCATCTTGCTGACGGCAATCGCGTCGATTACTTACGCAGACCCAGCTTCTCGATCAGCGCGCGGTAACGGTCGGCATCCTTGCCCTTGAGGTAGTCGAGCAGCTTGCGGCGGCGGCTCACCATGCGCAGCAGGCCGCGGCGGCTGTGGTGGTCCTTCGCGTGGGTCTTGAAGTGACCCGTCAGTTCGACGATACGTGCGGTCAGCAGTGCGACCTGGACTTCGGGCGAACCCGTGTCGTTGGTACCGCGGGCGAACTGAGCAACGACTTCCGACTTCTTGATATCTGCAACAGACATGTGATTTCCTTGGTTTCCTACTTGCTAGCTAACAGGCGGACACGGAAGAATGGCCGTGCCGTGACTTACAACCGGCGGGCATTGTAGCACAACTGCACGCCTTTCCTACCGCCCCCTGTCACGGGCGCGTCATCGAGCACGTCGACGGCATCTGCGTGCGCTGCGCGGGCACCGCAAGAACGGTCCGGAAACCGTAGCCCGAGCCCTCGTTGTCGAAGCGCACGCCCGGCGTGCCGCCCTTGTCCATTTCCATCACATAAAGGGGCTGGATCAACTGATGATCCTGCGCGCGCATGGTCGACGGATGGAAGCCGTCGTCGAACGACAGGCCCTCCAGCGCGCGCGCCACCGCGACGGGGTCGGCCGACCCGGCGCGGCTCATCGCCGCGGCGAGCATCTCGATCATCAGGCTCATGCGGCGCACCGGATAGTCGTCCTGCGCGGCGGGAAAACGGGTTCGGAACGCCCGGTAGAACGCGTCGGAATTCGCGCCGCCCGCGTTCGGATGCCAGTCCGCGACCGCCACCACCCGCCCGACGCCCGCATCCCCGAGCGCGGCCGGCGCGCCGAGGCTGTTGCCGTAGAACGTATAGAACTTCGCGTTCAGCCCCTGCTCGCGCGCCGCCTTCACGAGCAGCGTGAGGTCGTTGCCCCAGTTGCCGGTCACGACGGCGTCCGCGCCGCTTGCGCGGATCTTCGCGAGGTACGGCGAGAAATCCTTGATGCGGCCGATCGGGTGGAACTCGTCGCCGGCGATCGTCACGTCCGGACGGCGCTCGGCCAGCGCCTGCCGCGCCAGCGTGCTGACGTCGTGGCCGAAGCTGTAGTCCTGGTTCAACAGGTAGACCTTGTGCAGCGCGCGGTCGCGCGCCATCACGTCCGCCAGCGCGGCCATCCGCAGCCCAGCGTGCGCGTCGAAGCGGAAATGCCAGAAGCTGCAGCGCGCGCCGGTCAGCGCCGGATCGTCGGCCGAATAGTTGAGGAACAGCATCCGGCTGTCCGGATTGCGCGCATTCAGCTTGTCGAGCGCCGCGACGAGCGCGGCCGCGACTGCCGAGCTGTTGCCCTGCGCGACGAAGCCGATGTGCCGGTCCGCCGCCGCGCGCAACTGCACGAGCGCCTCTTCCGGACTGCCCCGGCTGTCGAGCACGACGAGCTCGAGCGGATGCGCCCCATCGCGCAGCTTCACGCCGCCCGCTGCGTTCACCTGTTCGACGCCGAAGCGAAGATTGCGCTCGACCGCCGCGCCCGCATTCGCGAACGGGCCCGACATCCCTTCGATCAGCGCGATCCGCACCGGCTCGCCGGCCGCGAACGCGGACGACGCCAGCATCCACCCCGCGCTCACCGCGAGCGCGCACTGTTTCCACAGCTGCATCGATTACCTGCCCTTCGATCTGTCCGAGAAGCGCGGATCATAGGCTGCGGGCGCCGCCGGCTGCAAGCACGGCACACGGTAACGCCCCGCCCCCCGCCAACCGTGATCCGCACCGATTTTTTCGATGCGATGCACCGACGTGCGCCGTCCGTGATACAACTCACCGATTAGCACGCTCTGGAGAATCCCATGCGCATTCGCATTCCCGCGCGCCTGCCGCTGCTGGTCGCCTGCGCGGCGGCGCTGCTCGCTGGCTGCGCGCAACCGTGGCAGCAATACCACGCCGGTCAGGACGAATCGGCGATCGTCGCGCGCATGGGGCCGCCGCGCGAGATCTACGATCTGCCCGACGGCGGCAAGCGCCTGATGTGGCCGACCCAGCCGATGGGCGAGATCACCGTCGCGGCCGACGTCGACGCGGCGCACCGGATCGTCAACGTGCGCCAGGTGCTGCAGCCGAGCGAGTTCTATCGCGCGGAAATCGGCACATGGACCAAGACCGACGTGCTCGTCAATTTCGGCCGCCCGGTCGAGACGTCCTACTTCCCGCTGATGAAGCGCGAGGTGTGGACCTACCGGTATCTCGAAGACAACGTCTGGTACATGATGTACAGCTTCTACTTCGATCCGCAGGGCATCCTGCGTACCACGCAGAAAACCCCCGACCCGCTGCACGATCCCGATCGCCGCAATCTGTTCTGATCCGATCGATTGCGCATTTACGCGCAATTATCCCGCTGGCCATTCACGCATCCTTCATGAATGGCCATTCCATTTTTTCCGCAATATTCGATTAACTCCCACATTCGGGCGGCAATCCTTTCCGGTTGGCGACGCGTTGGGCGCCGTCACGCGCGCCGCCTTGCAGCGCGGCCGCGGGCGGGAAACAGGCATGCACGATGCATGTCATGCGTTGCATTGGTGCAATGAATGCACCGCGCCGGCACTACTTGAAACAATTTGTATCAGTGACACCGGATGCTAGGGCATACCCCTAATATCAGTCGAAATTGAACCTTTCAATTTAGAAAGCATCTTATTGCTCCACTTCGCCCGGTATTTGTTTGCCTTTATCAGAAAGGAGTCCTCATGAACCGCCCCAAGAGCATGCTGGTTGCCAACATCGCCTGGGCCCGCGAAACGCGCGATCACACGCCCGGCTTCTTCGACGCGCTTGCGCGCGGCCAGAATCCGCGCGTGCTGTGGATCGGCTGCTCGGACAGCCGCGTGCCGGCCGAAACCATCACGCATAGTGTGCCCGGCGAGCTGTTCGTCCATCGCAACATCGCGAACCTGTTCCATCCCGACGACGACAATTCCGCGAGCGTGCTCGAGTACGCGGTGCGCGTGCTCGAAGTCGACCACGTGATCGTGTGCGGGCACTACGGATGCGGCGGCGTACGCGCATCGCTGCTGCCGCCACCCGCCGACCTGCCGCACGTCGCGCGCCGCATCGCGCCGCTTTGCTCGCTCGCGCGGCGCCATCGCGACACGCTCGACGGGCTCGACGACACGGCCGCCGCCGACCGCCTGGCCGAGCTGAACGTGCTCGAACAGGTGCGGCTGCTGCGCGCATCGCCGATCGTGCACGGCCGAGCGAGGCCGCCGCTCGTGCACGGCTGGATCTTTTCGCTCGCGGACGGCCGCCTGAAGGAGCTCGACTCCGGCTACACGGCACCGCCGGCCGCCACCGAACCGGAGCAGGCCGCGACGGCCGCCGCACTCTGCTGACCCGCGCCCCTCCCCTCAAGCCAATGAAATCACCCCAACCATGAAACTGAACGAGCGCCTGTCCACCCTGCCGCGCGACATCGTCGCCGGCATCGTCGTTTTCCTCGTCGCGCTACCGCTCTGTCTCGGCATCGCCAATGCGTCCGGCGTCGAGCCGTTCGCCGGGCTCGTGTCCGGCATCGTCGGCGGCATCGTCGTCGCACTGCTGAGCGGTTCGTCGCTGTCGGTCAGCGGGCCGGCCGCCGGCCTCGTCGTGATCGTCGTCGAAGGCATTGCGCAACTCGGCAGCTTCTCCGCGTTCCTGCTCGCGGTGCTGCTGTCCGGCGTACTGCAGTTCGGCTTCGGCATGCTGCGCGCCGGCCGCTTCGCAGCGTACGTGCCGTCGCCGGTCATCAAGGGCATGCTCGCCGCGATCGGCGTGCTGCTGATCGTGAAGCAGATTCCGTTCGCATTCGGGATCGGCGGCCCGGCCGCGCAATCGTTTGCTTCGTGGGCGGACCTGCCGACCGCATGGGCCGCCACGGCGATCGCCGTTGCGTCGCTCGGGCTGCTGATCGCGTGGGACACGCCGGCGCTCAAGCGCTTCGCGTGGGTGCGCTCGATGCCCGCGCCGCTCGCGGTCGTCGTGCTGGGCATCGGCGCGACGCTCGTGCTCGGCGCGATCGCACCGGCGGCCGCACCGGGCGCCGCGCATCGCGTCACGCTTCCCGAATTCGACTCGTTCGCAGCGCTCGCGGCGTCGCTCAAGCATGCGGAGCTCGGCCCGAATTTCGCGCAACTGGCCAATCCGGACGTATGGCGCGTCGCGATCACGCTCGCGGTCGTCGCGAGCCTCGAGACGCTGCTGTGCCTCGAAGCGGTCGAACAGATCGATCCGAAGCGGCGGCCGACGCAACCCGACCGCGAGCTGAAGGCGCAGGGTGTCGGCAACCTCGTCGCGGGCGCCGTGGGCGGCCTGCCGATCACGTCGGTGATCGTGCGCAGTTCGGCCAACGTCAACGCCGGCGCGCAAAGCCGGATGTCGGCGATCGTGCACGGAATCCTGCTGCTCGCGAGCGTGTTCGCGCTCACCGGCCTGATCAACCTGATCCCGCTCGCAAGCCTGGCCGCGATCCTGATCCACACCGGCCTGAAGCTCGCGAAACCGGCGCTGTTCCGCTCGGTGATGAAGCAAGGCCCGGCCGCGTTCGTGCCGTTCGCGGCGACGATCGCGGGTGTGCTCGCGGTCGACCTGCTGTTCGGCATCGCACTGGGCCTCGCATGCAGCGTGCTCGCGGTCGCCGTTGCCAACCTGAAAAGCCCCGTCACGCTCGCGCAGCACGACGACCACTTCCTGCTGTCGTTCCGCAAGGACGTATCGTTCCTCGGCAAGGTGCAGGTCAAGCATCACCTGCGCCATATTCCGGACCGCGCGGCCGTGATCATCGACGCGACGCGCGCCGACTACATCGACCACGACGTGCTCGAGCTGCTCGACGCGTTCATCGACGACGCGCCTCGGCGCGGGATCACGGTCGAATTCCGCCGGCGCAGCCCGACGGCAAGGCCGGCCACGCGCCGCTGGCTGATGCGCACGCCGGCTGCCGAATGAGCGGCGCATGAAAAACGCCCCGGGCGGCTCAAGGCCGCCCGGGGCGTTTCAGATACTTAAGGCGCTCGACGCGCAGCGCTTACGAGCGCTGCGGATTGAGCTTGTCGTCCTTCGAATGCAGCTTGTTCAGCGCGGCAATGTACGCCTTCGCGGAAGCCGCGACGATGTCCGGATCGGTGCCGACGCCGTTCACGATCCGCCCGCTCTTCGACAGACGCACCGTCACTTCGCCCTGCGCCTGCGTGCCGGTCGTGATCGCGTTCACCGAGTAGAGCAGCAGCTCCGAACCGCTGCCCACTTCACCTTCGATCGCGTTGAACGTCGCGTCGACCGGGCCGTTGCCGCGCGCTTCACCGGTCACTTCCTTGCCTTCGACCGCGAACACGATTTTCGCCTGCGGCTGCTCGCCGGTTTCCGAGCGCTGCGACAGCGACACGAACTTGAAGTGTTCCTGCTCCTGCGCCAGCGCGGACTCCTCGGACACGATCGCGATGATGTCTTCGTCGAAGATCTCGGACTTGCGGTCGGCGAGGTCCTTGAAGCGCATGAACGCGGCGTTCAGTTCGGCTTCGCTGTCGAGCGACACGCCAAGCTCCTGCAGGCGCTGCTTGAATGCGTTGCGGCCCGACAGCTTGCCGAGCACGATCTTGTTCGCGGTCCAGCCCACGTCTTCCGCGCGCATGATCTCGTAGGTGTCGCGCGCCTTCAGCACGCCGTCCTGGTGGATGCCCGACGCGTGCGCGAACGCGTTCGCGCCGACCACGGCCTTGTTCGGCTGCACGACGAAACCGGTGATCTGCGACACGAGCTTCGACGTCGGCACGATCTGCGTCGTGTCGATGCCGACGTCGAGGCCGAAGTAATCCTTGCGGGTCTTCACGGCCATCACGATTTCTTCGAGCGACGTGTTGCCCGCGCGCTCGCCGAGGCCGTTGATCGTGCACTCGATCTGGCGCGCACCGCCGATCTTCACGCCGGCGAGCGAGTTCGCCACCGCCATCCCGAGGTCGTTGTGGCAGTGCACCGAGAAGATCGCCTTGTCCGAGTTCGGAATGCGCTCGCGCAGCGTCTTCACGAGATTGCCGTAGAGTTCCGGCACGCCGTAGCCGACCGTGTCGGCGATGTTGATCGTCGTCGCGCCTTCGGCGATCACGGCTTCCAGCACGCGGCACAGGAAGTCGAGGTCCGAACGGCTGCCGTCTTCCGGCGAGAATTCGACGTTATCGGTGAACTTGCGCGCGAAACGCACCGCGAGACGCGCCTGCTCGAACACCTGGTCCGGCGTCATGCGCAGCTTCTTTTCCATGTGCAGCGGCGACGTCGCGATGAACGTGTGGATCCGCGAGCTGTTGGCCGGCTTCAGCGCGTCGGCCGCACGCTGGATGTCCTTGTCGTTGGCGCGCGCCAGCGAGCAGATCGTGCTGTCCTTCACGAGACCGGCGATCGTGTGGATCGCGTCGAAGTCGCCGTTCGAGCTGGCCGCGAAGCCGGCCTCGATCACGTCGACCTTCATCCGCTCGAGATGCTTCGCGATGCGGATTTTCTCTTCCTTCGTCATCGACGCGCCGGGCGACTGTTCACCGTCACGCAACGTCGTATCGAAAATGATCAGCTTGTCTGTCATGGGGGGCTCCAGGGGCTCTTTATACGGGAATCAAACGCAATGAGATCGCGCCACCGCTGGCGACGCTCAACAACAGACGAGGCTTGACGGAGGGCGAGAACGGTCAGCGCGGCAGGCGCGCCAAAGCTAGCGCGCGTAGCGGCGCACCGGCTAGAAGGAGGGAGAGGCGGGGAAATGCGGTCATGCCGGAGACTATAGCGGCATTCCGCTGGGTGCGCAATCGGACGGCACCCGGGATGACGGGACGTCCACGCGAAAAAGGGGCCAATGAAAACGGCGGCCCGAGGCCGCCGTTTTCGCGTCGATCGCGCGTCAGTGATCGCGCTGCGACGAGCGCGCGGGATTCGCCCGCCCGCGCATGGCCTGGTAACCCCAGAACACGTAGCCGGACAGCCCGTACAGCACGAACAGGCAGAACAGCATCAGCGGCGGATCGGACGACACCAGCACGAACGCGACGACGACCAGCAGGATCGCGGCGAACGGCACGCGATGTCGCACGTCGAGCGCCTTGCCGCTGTAGAACGGCGCGTTGGACACCATCGTCACGCCCGCGTAGATCGTCAGCGCGAACGCGACCCACGGCAGCCAGCCGAGCTTCATCGGCACGCGGTTGTCGGTCGCGAGCCACACGAAGCCGGCAATCAGCGCGGCGGCGGCCGGGCTCGGCAGCCCCTGGAAGAATCGCTTGTCGACGCTGCCGATGTTCGTGTTGAAGCGCGCGAGACGTAGCGCCGCGCCCGAGCAGTAGACGAACGCGGCGAGCCAGCCCCAGCGGCCGAGATCCTTCAGCACCCATTCGTACATCACGAGCGCCGGGGCGACGCCGAACGACACCATGTCGGACAGGCTGTCGAACTGTTCGCCGAACGCGCTTTGCGTATGGGTCATCCGTGCGACGCGGCCGTCCATCCCGTCGAGCACCATCGCGACGAAGATCGCGATCGCGGCAATCTCGAAGCGCACGTTCATCGCCTGCACGACCGCGAAGAAGCCGCAGAACAGCGCGGCGGTCGTGAATGCGTTCGGCAGCAGATAGATGCCCCGCGTCTTCAGGAACCGCTGGCGCGCGGCGCGGCGGCTTTCGCTGGGCACCGAATCGGGTGCCATCACCTTGTTGCGGCGGAACGGGCGCGGCGTCTGGCTGGTGCCATTGCGCGGCCGGCGCGGCTTGAATGCGGCCATGGTGCGTCCCGCCGCTTACTGTTCGAGCTCGGCGAGGATCGTCGACGACGCGTAGACCTTCTCGCCGATCGACACCTTCGCGCGGCTGCCGAGCGGCAGGTAGACGTCGACGCGCGAACCGAAGCGGATGAAACCGTAACGCTGGCCGCGCGACAGCGGCTCGCCGGCACGCACGTAGCAGAGGATCCGGCGCGCGACGAGGCCGGCGATCTGCACCGCGGTGACGGTCTTGCCGCTCGCCGTCTGGATCACGACCGCGTTACGCTCGTTCTCGGTCGATGCCTTGTCGATCGCCGCGTTCAGGAACGCGCCCGGGAAGTACTCGACCTTGGAGATCGCGCCGTCGACCGGCGAACGCTGCGAGTGGACGTTGAACACGTTCATGAACACGCTGATCTTCAGCGCTTCGCGGTTCGCGTAAGGGTCCTGCGTGGTCTCGACCGCGACGATGCGGCCGTCCGCCGGGCACAGCACCGCGTTCGGCTGCGCCGGGATCGGGCGCTGCGGATCGCGGAAGAACTGGACGACGAAAACGAGCAGCAGCCAGAACGGCCACGCGAAGCCGAAGCCCCCGATGGCGTGGATCAACAACGCGATGACGGCTGCAATCGCGATGAACGGCCAGCCTTCGCGCGCGATGATCGGATGAGGATAGTTCATGGGTTCGTTCGGTGTTCGGTGAATTGCAAAGCCCGTAGGATAGCAAAAGCCGCCCGGGGCACTGCTGCCTTCGGACGGCTTTTTGATACCGACCCTCCACTCGAAGGGCCGGAACAGCACGTTTTGCTGCTATGCGTGCTTAGTTCTTCGTCTGGTCGACGAGCTTGTTCTTCGCGATCCACGGCATCATCGCGCGCAGCTTCCCGCCGACCTGCTCGATCTGGTGCTCGGCCGTCAGGCGGCGGCGCGACTGCAGCGTCGGGGCGCCTGCCTTGTTCTCGAGGATGAAGCTCTTCGCGTACTCGCCCGTCTGGATGTCGGTCAGGCACTGCTTCATCGCCTTCTTCGTCTCTTCCGTGACGATGCGCGGGCCCGTCACGTACTCGCCGTACTCGGCGTTGTTCGAGATCGAGTAGTTCATGTTCGCGATGCCGCCTTCGTAGATCAGGTCGACGATCAGCTTCAGCTCGTGCAGGCACTCGAAGTAAGCCATTTCCGGCGCGTAGCCTGCCTCGACCAGCGTCTCGAAACCTGCCTTGATCAGCTCGACCGTACCGCCGCACAGCACGGCCTGTTCGCCGAACAGGTCGGTCTCGGTCTCTTCACGGAAGTTGGTCTCGATGATGCCGGCACGGCCGCCGCCGTTCGCCGCTGCGTACGACAGCGCGATGTCGCGTGCCGCGCCCGACTTGTTCTGCGCAACCGCGATCAGGTGCGGCACGCCGCCACCTTGCGAGTACGTGCCGCGCACGGTGTGGCCCGGTGCCTTCGGCGCGATCATGATCACGTCGAGGTCCGCGCGCGGGATCACCGCGCCGTAGTGGACGTTGAAGCCGTGTGCGAATGCCAGTGCGGCGCCCTGCTTGATGTTCGCGTGCACTTCCTTCGCGTACACGTCGGCGATCTGCTCGTCCGGCAGCAGCATCATGACGACGTCCGCGTCCTTCACCGCTTCCGCGACTTCCTTGACCGACAGGCCGGCATTTTCAGCCTTGCTCCACGACGCGCCGCCCTTGCGAAGGCCGACCGTCACGTTCACGCCGCTGTCCTTCAGGTTCAGTGCGTGTGCATGGCCTTGCGAGCCGTAGCCGATGATCGTGACTTGCTTGCCCTTGATGAGGGAGAGGTCAGCGTCTTTGTCGTAGAAAACGTTCATGATGGTTCCTTCGCTAATTCAAAAATTCAACAATTCGTTCGGATTGGGTACTGCGGGCCGGGACATGACGGCGCACCCGGCGTGCCTTTTTTGGCTATATCGGCATCACACCTTCAGGATGCGCTCGCCGCGTCCGATGCCGGAGCTGCCGGTACGCACGGTCTCGAGGATCGCGGTGGCGTCCAGCCCCTGGATGAATGCGTCGAGCTTGTCGCTCGCGCCCGTCAATTCGATCGTGTAGGTCTTTTCGGTCACGTCGATGATGCGGCCGCGGAAAATATCCGACATCCGCTTCATTTCTTCGCGCTCCTTGCCCACTGCACGTACCTTGATCAGCATCAGCTCGCGTTCGATGTGTGCACCGTCGGTCAGGTCCACCACTTTCACCACCTCGATCAGGCGGTTCAGATGCTTCGTGATCTGTTCGATCACGTCGTCCGAGCCAATGGAAACGATGGTCAGCCGCGACAGCGATTGGTCTTCGGTCGGCGCCACCGTCAAGGTTTCGATGTTGTAGCCGCGTGCGGAAAACAGACCGACCACGCGCGACAGCGCGCCCGGTTCGTTTTCCAGCAGGACGGAAATGATGTGTCTCATGTTCGCTTCTTCCAGAATGTGTCCGTGTCGATTCACTCGCGCCGCGCGCCGCCCGCTGCCGCACCGCCCTTCGTGAAGGCGGCCGCTGGGGGCCTCGCGCGCGTCGCGCCGTTACAGATCTTCCGATCCGAGCAGCATCTCGGTGATGCCCTTGCCGGCCTGTACCATCGGCCAGACGTTTTCGGTCGGATCGGTCTGGAAGTCGAGAAACACGGTGCGGTCCTTCAGGCGCAGCGCTTCCTTCAGCGCCGGCTCCACATCCGAGGTCTTTTCGATCCGCAAGCCGACATGGCCGTACGCCTCGGCGAGCTTCACGAAGTCAGGCAGCGCATCCATGTACGAATGCGAATAGCGCTTGCTGTATTCGATCTGCTGCCACTGGCGAACCATGCCGAGATAGCGGTTGTTCAGCGAAATGATCTTCACGGGCGTGTCGTACTGCAGGCAGGTCGACAGTTCCTGGATGCACATCTGGATCGAGCCTTCGCCCGTGATGCACAGCACGTCGTCGTCCGGGTGCGCCATCTTGACGCCCATCGCTGCCGGCAGGCCGAAGCCCATCGTGCCGAGGCCGCCGGAGTTGATCCAGCGACGCGGCTTGTTGAAACGGTAGAACTGCGCTGCCCACATCTGGTGCTGGCCGACGTCCGAGCACACGAACGCGTTGCCGTCCGTCAGCTCCCACGCCTTTTCGACCACGTACTGCGGCTTGATGATCTCGCTTTCGCGGTCGAACTTCAGGCAGTCTTTCGAGCGCCAGCTTTCGATGTCCTTCCACCATTGCGCGAGCGCTTCGGTGTCGGGGCCATGCTCGGCCGTCTGCAGCTGCTCGATCAGCTCCTTCAGCACTTCCTTCACGTCGCCGACGATCGGAATGTCGACCTTCACGCGCTTCGAGATCGACGACGGGTCGATGTCGATGTGGATGATCTTGCGCGGACGCGACGCGAAGTGCGCCGGGTCGCCGATCACGCGGTCGTCGAAGCGGGCGCCGATCGCGATCAGCACGTCACAGTGCTGCATCGCCATGTTCGCTTCGTAGGTGCCGTGCATGCCGAGCATGCCGAGGAATTTCTTGTCCGACGCGCGATAGCCGCCGAGGCCCATCAGCGTGTTCGTGACCGGGTAGCCGAGCAGGTCGGCGAACTGGTTCAGTTCGCGCGCCGCGTCGGCGAGGATGATGCCGCCACCCGTGTAGATGTAAGGACGCTTCGCCGACAGCAACAGCGACACGGCCTTGCGGATCTGGCCCGAATGGCCCTTCGTGACGGGGTTGTACGACCGCAGCGACACGCTCTTGACCGGCTCGTACTGGCACGGGGTCTTGGAGATGTCCTTCGGAATGTCGATCAGAACCGGGCCGGGACGGCCGGTGCGGGCGATGTAGAACGCCTTCTTGACGGTTTCCGCGAGGTCGCGCACGTCCTTCACGAGGAAGTTGTGCTTCACGCACGGACGCGTGATGCCGACCGTATCGCATTCCTGGAATGCGTCCTGGCCGATCGCGGCAGTCGGCACCTGGCCGCTGATCACGACCATCGGGATCGAATCCATGTAGGCCGTTGCGATGCCGGTCACCGCATTGGTGACACCGGGGCCGGACGTCACGAGACAGACGCCGACGTTGCCGGTGGAACGCGCATACGCATCGGCTGCGTGCACGGCCGCCTGTTCGTGGCGCACCAGCACGTGCTGAATCTTGTCCTGCTTGTAAAGCTCGTCGTAGATGTAAAGTACCGAGCCGCCGGGATAGCCCCAGATGAATTCGACGTTCTCGTCGGCCAGTGCCTTCATGAGCACGGTGGCGCCGATGGAGTCGCTATCGGGAGGGGAAAGGGGTTCCGACGTGGAGAATTCCGCGCTGGGCATGTTCATTTTGACCTTTCGAATTTTCGGCAAAAAATTGATCGGGTGCTCTCTGCCGGGCTTGTGGCTCGGGTTCAAGCGGCGCGTCCAGTTTGAAGGGCGGGCTTCTTGGGCCAGCCTCAAATGAGACCATCACTTCATGTTGCGAATCGCTGACGATAGCGGGTCGCGATTGGGCCGTCAAGCAAAATATCCCGCAGCGCATCATCCGCCCCGCCCGGCGGCCCGCGCACGCTGCTGGCACGCAACGTACCGTGCTGCAACCGGTGCCAAGTCGCGCGAAAATTTGTTAGCATCCGCGGGTTTTACGAAATTTTTCGACCTTTCACACGCCGCAGTCCGCAGCGCATACCTTTACGGAATGGCATCAGACAAGGAACTCGCCGACTTTCTGGCGGGCGTCGAAAGGCGCGCGTTCAAGCAGGCTGCGTACGCCGTGCGTGACGACGATGCGTCGCTCGACATCGTGCAGGACGCGATGATCAAGCTGGCGGAGAAATATGGCGACCGGCCGGCGGCCGAGCTGCCGCTGCTGTTCCAGCGGATCCTGCAGAACGCGATCCACGACTGGTTCCGCCGGCAGAAGGTCCGCAATACCTGGGTCACGCTGTTCTCGTCGCTCAACAACACGGACGACGACGACTTCGATCCACTGGAAACGCTCGAATCCGCGGACGACAATGCGGGTGTCGAGAGCACCGAGCACCGCCTCGAGCGGGAACAGGTTCTGGCCCTGATCGACGAAGAAATCCAGAAACTTCCGACGCGTCAACGGGAAGCGTTCCTGATGCGTTATTGGGAAGATATGGATGTCGCCGAGACTGCCGCCGCAATGGGGTGCTCCGAAGGCAGCGTCAAGACGCACTGCTCACGAGCCACCCACACCCTGGCGCAAGCGCTCAAGGCCAAAGGAATCACGCTATGAGCTCCGCTCCCGTAAATCGAGAACTCGAATTCGCGCTGAAGGTTCGCCGCGCGCTGGACGAACGTGCCGCGGCGCTGCCTGACGCGACCACCGACCGTCTGGCCGTCGCGCGCCGGGCCGCGCTCGCGCGCAAGAAGCCGGAACCCGCGACCGCGCCGGTGTTCGTGCCCGCGTTCGCCGGTGCCGCCGGCGCGTACGGCACGCCGCCCGCGGGTCTCGCGCAGGCCGGCCGCCCGCCCGTGTCGTTCGCGCGCCGCCTGCTGCGCGCGTGGCCGCTCGCGCTGCTGCTCGCGGGGCTCGTCGGCATCGCGTATTGGGAAGACATGCAGCGCACCGCCGAACTCGCCGACATCGACGCGGCGATGCTCAGCGACGACCTGCCGCTCAACGCGTATCTCGATCACGGGTTCAACGCGTATCTTTCGCACGCACGCTAACAGACAATAACGAGGGGATCGCACGGGTGAGTCAGAAACGCGGCCTGGCCGTATTTTTCGGATGCGTGATCGCGATTGCCGTTTCGTACGTCGCCACCTACTCCCGATTCAACCCGCCCCCCTCGACGGTCTCCGCCGCGGCCAGCAGCGCACCCGCGCCGACCTCGGCCGCGGCCGGGCTGGCCACCGAGCTCCCGCCGCTGCCTTTGCCGACCGCCAACGGCCCGCTGTCGTGGGCGCGCCTGACGCCCGCGCAACGCGAGGCGCTCGCGCCGTTCGCCGATCAATGGGATGGCTTCAGTGATGCGCGCAAGCGCAAATGGCTGAAGATCGCGTCGCGTTTCGCGAAGTTGACGCCCGATGCGCAAAAACACCTGCAGGACCGGATGTCCGAGTGGGCGCGGATGACACCCGAGCAGCGCCGCGTCGCACGCGAGAATTACCAGAGCGCGAAGGAGCTGTCCGCGCAGGCGCGCGAGCGCGCGTGGAGGGCCTACCAGCAACTGCCCGAAGAGCAGAAGCAGCGCCTCGCCGCGACCGAGCGCCGGCGCAAGCCGAGCGTCGTCAGCGCGCCGCCGACCGTCGCCGACCGCGACGTGCGCCGCCTCGTCAATTCGCACGAGCATCCGGCGAGCAACGTCGCCGCGGCACCGGTGCCCGCCTCGCCCGGCGTCGGCACGCCGCCCGCCGCCTCGTCCACGTCGGGCACCGCGCCCGCACCCGCGCCGTCCGTCGTCACCCCCGTGTCGCCGGCCGACGCGCCGTCGATGTTCAAGGGCTCCTGAGCGACCGTGGCAAGCACGCCGGCCTCCGCAGCGCCAGCCGTCGCCGTGCCGTCCGTGCGACGGCGCCTCGCGGCGATGCTGTACGAAGCCGTGCTGCTGTTCGGCGTCGTGTTCTTCGCGGGCCTCGCGTTCAGCCTCGCGACGCAGCAGCGCAACGGCCTCGTCCATCACAACCTTCTCGCTGCATGGATCGCGCTCGTCGTCGGCGCGTACTTCGTGTGGTTCTGGACCCATGGCGGCCAGACGCTGCCGATGAAGACCTGGCGGCTGCGGCTCGAATCATCGAGCGGCCGGCCGCTGAACGCCGGTCACGCGCTCGTCCGCTATGCGCTCGGCTGGCTGTGGTTCCTGCCGCCGCTCGCGCTGCATCCGCTGTTCGGCCTGTCGGTACCCGTCACGCTCGCACTCACCGCCGCGTGGATCGCAGCGTGGGCCGGCGCCGCCCGGCTGCACGCCGATCGCCAGTTCCCGCACGACCGCATCGCGCGCACGCGCATCGTCGCGATTCCCCGCTGAGCCGCCGCGCGGCCCGCGCAATGGCAACCGCAGCCGCACCGTCGGCCGGCGCCGCCCCGGCCGCGCGCAGCGGCGCATCCATCTGACGAAATCCGTCGAAACCACCCGCACGACCGCCCCGCGTGGCTTGCCCGGCAATCGCGCGCCTGTCGGTTCGACAGGTTACGCAACCCCGCCGCATTCACTGCTAAACACGTCGCAGCGACAGTAATAAGAACGTCTCGTGACTGTCATGGCATGGTCACGCCCGCATGGCGCAATGCCTGTCATGTCAAATCGGCGCGAGTCATGCATGGGCCAGAAAACGTCCGCGACCTCCCTGTTTCGTCAACCGCTCGGCGCCCGCGCCGTCACCGCCTTCCTGTCCGACTCGGCCGCGGCCGATGCGCTGTCGTCGCGCGAGCCGACGGCCGCGCACGCGATGCATGACGATCCGGAACCGTCCACGCATCGCTACCGCACGATCTGGCTGTCCGACATCCATCTCGGCTCGAGCGGCTGCCAGGCGCCGTACCTGCTCGACTTCCTGCGCCACAACGATTCGGAGTACCTGTACCTCGTCGGCGACATCATCGACGGCTGGCAGCTGAAAAAGGGCTGGTACTGGCCGCAGGCGCACAACGACGTCGTGCAGAAGGTCCTGCGCAAGGCGCGCAAGGGCACCCAGGTGGTCTACATCCCGGGCAACCACGACGAAGGCGCGCGGCAGTTCTGCGACCTCGCGTTCGGCGACATCCAGGTGCGCGGCGAGGCGTTTCACACGACGCTCGCGGGCAAACGTTTGTGGATCGTGCACGGCGACCTGTTCGACGGCGTGATCCAGCACGCGAAATGGCTCGCGTATCTCGGCGACACGCTCTACACGCTGATCCTCGTGCTGAACCGCTGGTTCAACCGGATCCGCAGCCGGCTCGGCTTCCAGTACTGGTCGCTGTCGCAGTACCTGAAGCACCAGGTGAAGAACGCGGTGAACTTCATCTCGCAGTTCGAGACCGTGATGACCGACGAGGCGCGCCGCCGCGGCTGCGACGGCGTCGTGTGCGGACACATCCACAAGGCGGAGATCCGCGACATCGACGGCGTGCTGTACTGCAACGACGGCGACTGGGTCGAGAGCCTGTCCGCGCTGGTCGAAACGATGGAAGGCGAACTGAAGATCGTCTACTGGACGGCGATGCGCACCGCGCCGTCCGCCGCCCCGTCGCGCAAGGCCAAGGCCACTGCCTGACACAACCCCACTTACAGGACACATGCCGCGATGAAGATCATGATCGTCACCGACGCGTGGGAACCGCAGGTCAACGGCGTCGTGCGCACGCTGAAGAGCACCTCCCGCGAACTCACCGCGCTCGGCCACCGCGTCGAAATGCTGACGCCGCTGGAATTCCGCACGGTGCCCTGCCCGACCTACCCCGAGATCCGCCTGTCGATCCTGCCGTACCGCAAGCTGCGCGCGCGGATCGATGCGTTCGCACCCGATGCGCTGCACATCGCGACCGAAGGCCCGCTCGGCCTTGCCGCGCGACGCTATGCGCGCTCGCGCAAGCTGCCGTACACGACCGCGTATCACACACGCTTTCCGGAATACGTGCAGGCGCGCTTCGGGATCCCGCTGTCGGCGACCTACAAGTTCCTGCACTGGTTCCATGGCCCGTCGCTGGCGGTGATGGCGCCGACCCCGGTCGTGAAGCAGGATCTGGAGAAGTTCGGCTTCACGAACGTCGTGCTGTGGACGCGCGGCGTCGATCTCGACATCTTCCGGCCGATGGAGTCGAAGGTCCTCAATACCGCGCGGCCGATCTTCCTGTACGTGGGCCGCGTCGCGATCGAGAAGAACGTCGAGGCGTTCCTGCGCCTCGACCTGCCCGGCTCGAAATGGGTCGCGGGCGAAGGTCCGGCGCTTGCCGAGCTGAAGTCGCGCTATCCGGAAGCGAACTATCTCGGCGTGCTGTCCCAAGCCGAGCTCGCCAAGGTGTATGCTGCGGCCGACGTGTTCGTGTTCCCGAGTCGCACCGACACGTTCGGCCTCGTGCTGCTGGAGGCGCTCGCGTGCGGCACGCCGGTTGCCGCGTACCCCGTGACGGGTCCGATCGACGTGCTCGCCGGAGGCGACGCCGGCGCGATGCACGACGACCTGCAGGAGGCCTGCCTCGAGGCGCTGAAGATCGAACGCGAGACGGCCCGCGCGTGGGCCGAACGCTTCTCGTGGCGCGCGGCGTCCGAGCAGTTCGTGTCGCATCTGAAGCCGCTGCCGAAGACCGCGTACTCGCCCCCCGAAGGTGCCGCCGTTTGAAACGAGACCTGAACGACAAGATCCCGCCCCCTGCCGCCACGGCACAACTGCATCGTCCGTTCGACGAAGACGAGCCGCATGCCGACGCGGACGTGCACCCGCACGAACCGCTCGGCCCCGACGACCGCCTGGCGCCGCTGCCGCCGAACCCGTACAAGCGCCACCGCGGCATCACGCGCGCGTGGTACGCGCTCAAGCATTCGCTGAACGGGTTTCGCGTCGCGATCCGCGAGGAGAGCGCGTTTCGCCAGGAGCTCACGCTCGCCGCGCTGATGCTGCCGATCGGGGCGTTCTCGCCGGTTCCGGCCGCGTCGCGCGCGCTGCTGATCGCATCGGTGCTGCTGGTGCTGATCGTCGAGCTGCTGAACTCGAGCGTCGAGGCCGCGATCGACCGCATCTCGCTCGAGCGTCACGAATTGTCGAAGCGCGCGAAGGACCTCGGCAGCGCGGCGGTCACGGTCGCGCTGTTCGCGTGCGTGACGACGTGGGGCTTCGTGCTCGGGCCGGTCGTTGCGGGCTGGCTCGGCTTCTAGGGGTTTCCGGCGGCCGCGCCCCGCGGCGCTCGCGTGCGGCGGTGCAGCACGCCGCCGCGTGCATTGCGTACACGAAATGCGCCCGATGCAAGGAAACAGCGGTTTATAATCGTCCGCTAGACTCAGAACAGCAACCCGCGCCGGACGAATCTCGCAGCATCGATTGCAGCGCCCGCCGTCCGGCACACACAGGGCCGGACGACATGGAAGCGAAACCTCCCCGCCGCACGCGCGAACGGATTCTCGAGTTGTCGTTGAAACTCTTCAACGAGATCGGCGAGCCGAACGTCACCACCACGACGATCGCCGAGGAAATGGAAATCAGTCCAGGCAACCTGTACTACCATTTCCGCAACAAGGACGACATCATCAACAGCATCTTCGCGCAGTTCGAGCAGCAGATCGAACGGCGGCTGCGCTTCCCCGAAGATCACCGTCCGACGATCGACGAAACCTGGTCGTACTTGCAGTACATGGCCGATTTCATGTGGACCTACCGGTTCCTGTATCGCGACCTCAACGACCTGCTCGCACGCAACCGCACGCTCGAGACGCACTTCAAGCAGATCATCAGCCACAAGGTGCGCTTCGCGCACGACATGTGCGAACTGCTCGTGTCCGACGCGGAAATGGTCGCGACGCCCGCCGAGATCGAAGTGATCGCCACCAACATGGCCGTGATCTCGACGTACTGGCTGTCGTATCAATACGTGATGCACCCACGCAAGTACAACGACCAGGACGCGATTCGCGAAGAACTGCACCAGGTGAGCATGCACGTGATCTCGGTCATGGCTCCGTACCTGCGCGGCCGGTCGCGCCAGCTGTTCGACGATCTCGTGTCCGGCAAGCTGCCCAAGCGCCAGTTCACCGACTACCTGCCGCCGCGCGACGGTTCGCCCCGCCCCGCGGGCAGCCCGGTCGCGGTCAGGGCCGCCGCGAAGGATCCGAAATAATGAAGGCAGTCTGTGTTTATTGCGGGTCGTCGTCGGGCGTGCGCCCCGTCTATGCGGACGCCGCGCGCGCGTTCGGCCGTGCCCTCGTCGATGCGGACCTGACGCTCGTCTACGGCGGCGGCCGCGTCGGCCTGATGGGCACGATCGCCGATGAAGTGATGGCGGCCGGCGGCCGTGCGGTCGGCGTGATCCCCGAATTGCTGCTCGACAAGGAAGTCGGCCATACCGGGCTGTCCGAACTGCACGTCGTGCCCGACATGCATCACCGCAAGAAGATGATGGCCGACCTCGCCGACGCATTCGTCGCGATGCCCGGCGGCGCCGGCACGCTCGAGGAACTGTTCGAGGTCTATACGTGGGCGCAGCTCGGCTATCACCGCAAGCCGGTCGCGCTGTACAACATCGATTCGTTCTACGATCCGCTGATCGCGCTGCTGCGCCACACGGTCGACGAAGGTTTCATGCGTCCGGCCTACTTCGACGCGCTGTGCGTCGACGCCGAACCGGTCGCGCTGATCGAACAGCTGCGCCGCTACCAGCCGCCGGCCCGCGACAAGTGGGCGCCGGACGCGGCCAAGTAACGACCGCTCACCGGGAGCCGCACGCGATGCCCGCACCGTCCGATCGCAAGGCCGTCCTCATCACCGGCGCGAGCCGCGGCATCGGCCGCGCGACCGCCGTGCTCGCGGCCCGGCGCGGCTGGGACGTCGGCATCAACTACGCGCACGACGCGGCGGCAGCCGAGCTGACCGCCCGGGCCGTGCGCGACGCCGGCGGGCAGGCGTGCATCGTCGCCGGCGACGTCGCAAGCGAAGCGGACGTCATCGCGATGTTCGACACCGTCACCGCTGCGTTCGGGCGCCTCGACGCGCTCGTCAACAATGCGGGGATCGTCGCGCCGTCGCTGCCGCTCGCCGACATGCCGGTCGACCGGCTGCGGCGGATGTTCGACACCAACGTGCTCGGCGCTTATCTGTGCGCACGCGAAGCCGCGCGCCGGCTGTCCACCGACCGCGGCGGGCGCGGCGGCGCGATCGTCAACGTGTCGTCGATCGCGTCCCGGCTCGGTTCGCCGAACGAATACGTCGATTACGCGGGCTCGAAGGGCGCGGTCGATTCGCTGACGATCGGCCTGGCGAAGGAACTCGGCCCGCACGGCGTGCGCGTCAACGCAGTACGCCCGGGGCTGATCGAGACCGAAATCCATGCGAGCGGCGGACAGCCGGGCCGCGCCGCGCGCCTCGGCGCACAGACACCGCTCGGCCGCGCGGGCGAAGCGCAGGAGATCGCCGAAGCGATCGTCTGGCTGCTTGGCGACGCGGCGTCATACACGACGGGCGCCCTGCTCGACGTCGGCGGCGGCCGATAGGCCGGCAAGTGCACGCAGAAACGCACCAAAACGGGGCGAACGAGCGCTCCGTAGTCAGGACGCCACAAATCTCTACAATCTCGTGACGGTTTCAGTAAACATTCGTAATCGATCCGTGCTCTACTAGCGCCGAGTCAAACAGTCGGTCATCCGGCTGTCATTTCGCCTTGATGCGACCCTTATTGGTCCCGGCCCATGCCGCCGGACCGGCTCGCCCCGACCCGAGATCTTTTCCATGCCAGGAACCGCAGCGCCCGGCCGGCGAAGCACGTCCGTGCCCGCTTCGGCTCATCACACCCGCTCAGCCGCTGATCCCGACCTCGGCACGACGCTCAATGCCGCCGGCACGCCTGGCGCGGCGAGCGCCGCGCCGACCTCAGCAACCGCCGATCGCGTGCTGCGGCTCGGCTGGCGCGTCTGGCTGCTGGTCGCCGCGCTGGTCTGCGCGTATACGCTGCCGGGCGTGCTCGGTCACGATCCGTGGAAGCAGGACGAAACTTATACGTTCGGCATCATCCAGCACATGCTCGAGACGGGCGACTTCGTCGTGCCGACCAACGCGGGGCTGCCGTTCATGGAAAAGCCGCCGCTCTACGCGTGGGTCGCGACGAGCCTCGCGTGGCTGCTGCAGCGCGTGATGCCGCTGCACGACGCGGCACGGCTCGCGAGCGCGCTGTTCGCGGCGCTTGCGTTCGGCTTCATCGCGCGCGCGGCGCGCAGTGCGAGCCGCGCCGACAGCTCGCTCGACCTGCGCGTGATCGGCCCGGTCGTCCTGAGCGCCGGCACGCTCGTCGTGATCAAGCACGTACACGACATGATGACGGACGTCGCACTGTTCGCCGGCACCGCGATGGGCTTCTGCGGCCTGCTCGAACTCGTGATGCTGCACGTCGCGCGGGCGCGGCAGATGCAGCACGGGCTGCCGGTGCGGCCGTCCGGCCGCTGGGCCGCGCCGCTCTTCGGCGCGGGCGTCGGCATCGCGCTGATGTCGAAGGGGCTGTTCGTGCCGCTCGTGTTCGCGGCCACGCTCGCGGGTGCGCTGCTGCTCTACCCGGCCTGCCGGACGCGCGCGTTCGCACGCTCGCTCGGCGTCGCCGCGCTCGTGTTCGCGCCGTTCGCGCTGATCTGGCCGACCGCGCTGTTCCTGCGCTCCGAGACGCTGTTCATGACCTGGTTCTGGGACAACAACGTCGGCCGCTTCTTCGGTTTCTCGGTGCCCGAGCTCGGCGCGGAAAACGACAAGCCGTTCTTCATCCTGCGCGCGTTCGTGCTGCTCGGCTTCCCGGTCGCGCCGCTCGCGATCGTCGCACTGGTGCGCGGCGCATGGCGCGACTGGCGCACGCCGCGCATCGCGCTGCCCGTGCTGTTCGCCGGCGTCGGCCTCGCGGTGCTGCAAGTGTCCGCGACCTCGCGCCAGCTCTACATCCTGCCGTTCTTCGCGCCGCTCGCGCTGGTCGCCGCGCAGGCGATCGACCGCCTGCCGCGCGGGCTGCATCTAGCGTGGGACTACCTGAGCCGCCTGTTGTTCGGTACCGTCGTCGCGCTCGCGTGGATGATCTGGGCCGTGATGGCCGATCCCGGCGCATCGCGCGCGAACCTCGCGGTGCTGGGCCGCTGGCTGCCGCTCGACTGGACGATGCCGATCGAGCCCGGGCTCGTGATCGGCGCGCTCGTGCTGACCGTCGGCTGGCTGTCGCTGCTGCCGAAGCTGCGCACGACGGGCCTGTGGCGCGGCGCGCTGTCGTGGGGCGCCGGCGCGCTGGTCGCGTGGGGGCTCGTCTATACGCTGCTGCTGCCGTGGCTCGACGTCGCGAAGAGCTACCGCTCGGTGTTCGACGACCTGAACGCACATCTGGCGCTCGAATGGAGCGACGGCGACTGCATGGCGAGCCTGCACGGGCTCGGCGAATCGGAAGCGCCGATGCTGTACTACTTCTCGGGGATCCAGCACACGCCGATCGACGATGCGAAGACGACGCGCTGCACGTGGATGATCGTCCAGGGCGTGCGGGCCGTCGATCCGGCGCCGGGCAGCGAATGGAAGCTGTTCTGGACCGGCGCGCGCCCGGGGGACAACGAGGAACTGCTGCGCGTTTACGTGCGCACGCCTGAAGAACACGAAATGCAGTAAGGCCGGACGGCGCCGCGCGACGGCGCCGTCGTCAGGTCCGGCGAATGATGCCGGCGGTGCGCGAGCGCCACTTCACGCCCTTCCCCTCAAAACGACGAACCGGGTTGCCGCAGGAATGCGGTTTCCTCGTCGGTCGACGCCCGGCCGAGAATCGCATTCCGGTGCGGGAAACGGCCGAAGCGCTCGACCACGGCCGCGTGGCGCAATGCGAAAGCGTGATAGCTCTCGCACCCGGCTTCGCCGCGAATGCCCGCGCACAACCGCACCGCCTCGCGCTGGCTCTCGTGCGACTCGTCATGCTCGAACGGCAGGTACGCGAACGCGCGGTGATGGCCGCTCGGCAGTTGTGCGTCCCACCCGGCCGCCACGACGCGTCGTGCGAGCGCCAGCGCCTTCGGGTCGGCGGCAAACGCGCGCGGCGTGCCGCGATGAATGTTGCGCGAGAACTGGTCGAGGACCACGATCAGCGCGAGCGCGCCGAGCGGCGTGTCGGCCCAGCGATCGCACGCACCTTCGCACGCAGCGTCGAGCAACGCGCCATAGCGCGTGCGCAGCACGTCGTCGAACGCCGCGCCGCCGTTGAACCATACCTTGCGCCTGTGCCCGAACTCGGCCGAATCCGGCGCGCCGAACCAGAAATCCAGAATCTCGCGCGCTTGCGGATCGAGCGCGGCAGCGCTGTCCGTCAGGTTGTCGACCGTCATGCAAACTCCAGTACGAGGCGCCGTGTCCGCGCGCTCTTCTTTTCAAGTTTGGCGACCCGCAGGTCGCCGATTTCCGACGTGTTGCGCACGTGCGTACCGCCGCACGGCTGCAGATCGACGCCGTGGATACGCAGCAGCCGGACGCGGCCCAGCCCCATCGGCGGCTTCACGCTCATCGTGCGCACGAGGTCGGGCCGCTCGGCCATTTCCGCGTCGGTGATCCATTCGGTCGTGACCGCATGCGCGCCGCGCACCAGCCGCGCGAGACGATGTTCGACGTCGACGCGGTCGATCGCGTCCGACGTCGCGAAATCGAGCCGCACATAGTCGGCCGTCACGCTGCAGCCGTCGACCGGGTACGGCAGCACCGCGCACATCAGGTGCGCGGCCGTATGCAACCGCATGTGCCGGTAGCGGCGCAGCCAGTCGATGTCCGCGACCACGCGCGCGCCGGGCGCGAGCGCCGCAAGCTGCGCCTCCTGGCCCGCCGCGGGCACGTGCACGGCGTCATCCGGCGTTGCCCCGTCGAATTTGGCCTTGCGCGTGTCGGCGATCGTGATGGTGCTGCCGTCGCGCAGCGTCAGCGTGCCGGTGTCGCCCGCCTGCCCGCCGCCGAGCGGATAGAACACCGTGCGATCGAGGCGGATGCCGTCATCGCCGACGGCCGCGACGACGGCGTCGCATTGCGTCAGGTATGCATCTTCGCGAAACAGGGCCTGGGTCATCATCGAGCCTCATATCGATGGGGAAACGGTCAGTGTCGCGCCGCACCGGACAGGCGCCCAGACGCAGATCGTCGGGCACCCGGACAGCAGCGTACCGGTCGCTCAACCGGGCCGGTTACGCATCCAGTCGGCCGTGTCGTAAAACGAATGCATGAGCCGCTCGCGCAGCGGCTCGGGCAACCCGATGTCGTCCATCGCCCACGCCATGCAGCGCAGCCACTGGTCGCGCTCGACCGATGCGATCGGGAACGGCAGGTGCCGCGCGCGCAGCCGCGGATGGCCGAACCGGCCGATGTAGTGGTCGGGGCCGCCGAGCCAGCCGCACAGGAACCAGAACAGCTTGTCGCGCGAGCCGTCGAGCGACGCCGGGTGCAGCGCGCGAATCTCCGCGAACTCGGGCTCGAGGTCCATCAGGTCGTAAAAGCGGTCCACCATGTCGCGCACGCGGGCTTCGCCGCCCACGAGCTCGAACGCCGTCGGCTGTGACGGCGCTTCATCATTCACATCGGTCATACGGATAGTCGAAAACGGGATAGTCGGGGCCGCCGGCGACGCTCATGCGTCGCGCAGCGACTGCAGCGCCGGGCGCCGCAATACATTATGCAGGCTCAGCCAGCCGGCCGTACCCGCGCACGCGACGCCGGCCGCAATGCCGGCCGGCACGAGCCACGGATCGACGGCGAGCTGGAAGTCGAACACGCGCGACGCGAGCACCCAGCCGACCGCGATCGCGCCCGCCGACGCCAGCGCCCCGGCCAGCACGCCGACGACGACGAACTCCGCCCGCTGCACCGCATTGACCTGCGCACGCGACGCGCCGAGCGCGCGCAGCAGCGCGGCCTCGCGCACGCGTTCGTCGCGCGAGCCGGCGAGCGCGGTGTACAGCACGAGCAAGCCGGCCGCGAGCGTGAACGCGAACAGGAACTGCACCGCGCCGACCACCTGCAGCATCATCCGCTGCAATTGCGCGAGGATCGGCGCGACGTCGATCGCGGTCAGGTTCGGGTAGCGTGCGATCAGCGGATCGAGCAGCGCCGCCTGCTCGGCCGGCAGGTGGAAGCTCGTCAGGTAGACGGCCGGGAAATCCTTCAGCACGGGCGGCGGCATCAGCACGAAGAAGTTGACGCGGAACGAGCCCCAGTCGAGCTTGCGCACGCTGGTGATCGGCGCGTCGACCGTCAGGCCCGTCACGTCGAAGCGCAGCGTATCGCCCGGCTTCACGTTCAGCGTCTTTGCAAGCCCGGCCTCGATCGAGATCTGCGCCCTGGCCGAATTGCCGAACCAGTCGCCGGCGACGATCCGGTTGTCGGACGGTAGTTCGGTCGTATACGACAGGTTGAATTCGCGGTCGACGAGCCGGCGCGCCTCTTCGGACGGATACGCATCGGGATTCACCGGCTTGCCGTTGATCGCGACGAGCCGGCCGCGCACCATCGGCGCCGGCAGTGCGTCGCGCACGCCGTGCGCGGCGAGCCACGCCGCGACGTCGTCGCGCTGGTCGGGCTGGATGTCGATCAGGAACTGGTTCGGCGCATCGGGCGGCGTCGACTGCCGCCAGCCGGCGACCAGGTCGTTGCGCGTGATCGCGATCAGCAGCAGGCACATCAGGCCCAAGGCGAGCGCGGTGATCTGCAGCGCGCTGGCCGTGCCGCGCCGGTGCAGCGACGCGAGCGCGTAGCGCCAGCCGATGCCCGCGGCCACCCGCGCGTTGCGCACCGCACGCGCCGCCGCGTACAGCACGAGCCGCGCGATCAGCGCGAAGCCGACCAGCGCGCCTGCGAACCCGCCCGCGACGATCAGCCCGAGCTTCAGGTTGCCCGCCGCGACGATCAGCAGCCCGGCGAACAGCACGACACCGATCGCGTACGCGGCCCACGCGGTGCGCGACGCGTCGCCCCAGTCGCGCCGAAGCACGCGCACCGGCGGCACGCGGGTGAGCGGCACGAGCGGCGGCAGCGCGAAGCCGAGCAGCAGCACGAGCGCGGCGCCGATCCCGACGAGCGCGGGCCACGGCGTGGGCGGCGGCAGCACGACGTCGATCAGGCCGCCGAGCGCCGCGAGCAACGCCCAGTGGCCGCCATAACCGAGCACGGCGCCCGCGATGCCCGACACGATGCCGATGCCGGCGAATTCGAGCGCGAACAGCGCGCCGAGCGTGCGGCGGCTCACGCCGAGACAGCGCATCGTCGCGCAGCCGTCGAGGTGGCGACGCATGTAGCGCTGCGCGGCCATCGCGATCGCGACTGCCGCGAGCAGCGCGGTCAGGAGCGCGACGAGCGTCAGGAAATGGCGCGCGCGATCGAGCGTCTGGCGCACCTGCGGCTGGCCTTCCTGCAGCGACTCCAGCCCGACGCCGCGCAGCTTGCCGCCGTCGACGCGATCGTGCGCATAGGCCTCGAAGCGAGCGACGGCCGGCGTGTCGCCGGCCACGAGCAGCCGGTACGTGACGCGGCTGCCGTAGCCGGTGAGCCGCGTCGCGGCGAGCTCGTCCGCGCGCATCATCAGCCGCGGCGAGAAATTGACGAACGAGAAGCCGCGATCGAGTTCGCGGGAGATCGACGCGGCGACGGTGAACGTACGCAGTCCGACGCGCACGGTGTCCCCCGCCTTCAGATGCAGTGCATCGAGCAGCACCGGATCGGCCCATACGGTGCCGGGTGCGGGAATGGCGGTCGCCTTGTGCGCGACGGTGGCACCGGCCGGCACGATCTCGACCGCGCCGCGCAGCGGATACGCGGACGACACGGCCTTCACGGCCGCGAGGCGCGCGGGTGCCGCGCCGGTCCCCTGCCCGCCGGCGGCCGCCGCGACCATGCTCGGGAAGATCGCGGTGGTGGCGGTGCGCAGCCCGAGTGCGCGCGCCTCGCGATCGAACGACGGATCGACCGGACGGTCGGCTCGCACGACGAAATCGGCGCCGAGCATCTGGCGCGCGTCGCGCTCGAGGCCCTGGCGCAACCGGTCGGCGAGAAAACCGACGCTCGTCAGCGCGGCGACCGCGAGCACCAATGCGAGCACGAGGAGGGTCAGTTCACCGGCACGCCAGTCGCGTGCGGTCATCCGCGCAGCCTGGCGGATCAGGTCGTGCCAGCCGAAGCGGCCGGCATGCGCGGACCGCGCGGCCCGCGACGGGCTGGCGTGCTGCCGCTCGACGGGTGACGGCGCCTTCAATCGCGCTTGCCCCCAATCGAGTTGAGACGCGTCACCATGTGGTTCGCCATCCCGCGGAAGCCGCCCGACACGCCGCGCCACAGGCGCGGCAGCGCCCAGGCCGACGCCGCGATGAAGGCGGCGAGCAGCACGAGGAACGCGAGCGGGACGAAGAACGCGAGGGCGAGGCCGCCGAACACGAGACCGTCCTCGGTGGACGATGCGACCCAGTTCGAGATCGGTTCGGGCGACAGGTTGATCAGCGCGCGTGTGCCGGCCTTCGCGATGTGCGCGGCACCGGCGAGCGAACCGCCGGCCAGCCCGGCGACCGCGAGCACGGTCGGGTCCGCATGGCCGAGCGCACCGGCGGCGAGCACCGCGCCGGCCGGAATGCGGATGAAGGTGTGCACGGCGTCCCACAATGAGTCGAACGCGGGAATCTTGTCGGCAAGGAATTCGGTGACGGCGAGCACGGCGGCAGCGCCGATGACCCACGGGGACGTAAGGACGGCAAGCGTATCGGGCAGATGGAGCCAGCCGACCCGCGCGAGCACGCCGGCGATCAGCACCGTCAGGTAAAGGCGCAGCCCGCTCGCCCACGCGAGCCCCGCGCCGAGCGAAATGGCTTCGATCATGGCCCTCTCCTTGCACTTTCCGTGCGATTTGCCGATAGATCGGATCGAGTCGGTATGACCGGCCGCGCGGCGCGTGGCGACCAGGGCCGATGGCCGCGGACGGCGCACCGGCATTCAGGCCCGAATACGTTCCATTATAGACAGGCTGGCAGGAGGGCCGGCGCAATTCCGCAGTGCGTCAGACGGGTACGGGTACGGGCGCGGGTGCCGGCGCCGGGCCGGCGCCCGGCGAGCCGCCGTCAGGCAGCCGACGACAGCTTCAGGCCGATCAGCCCGAGCACGATCAGCGACGCGCTCGCGACGCGGGCGACGGTCAGCGCCTCGCCCATCATCACGATTCCGAACACGAACGCGCCGACCGCGCCGATGCCCGTCCACACCGCGTACGCCGTGCCGAGCGGCAACTGGCGCATCGCGACCGCGAGCAGCCCGAAGCTGGCAAGCGCCGTCACGATCGTGAACACCGAAGGCCCGAGTTTCGTGAAACCCTCGGACGATTTCATGCCGGCCGCCCAGGCCACTTCCAGCAAACCGGCGATCAGCAACCATACCCACGCCATCTCGACGTACTCCGTCTCGGATGGGGCCGTCCCCGTTGAAGCGAATGACCCGCGGTCGTCCGCGGGCGGCGCCGAGTATAACAAGATGCTTCCGGGCCGGCCCGATCAGGCGGCCTGCGGCGAACCGCAAATAGGGCGTGACCACGGCCGGGCCGCGCTGCACTCGCCGCGCTCAGTTCGACACGCGCTTGGCGCCGCCCCCACCGACGCAGCGGTCGTCGCGATAGAGCGCCCATTCATCGCAGACGCGACCGTCCTTGAACACGCACATGCCGACCTGGCCGCTCGGCAGGTTGCGGATCACGTGGCGGCCGCCGAGCTTCTCGCAATTGACCGACGCGGGATTGGCGAGCGCCGCTTGCGGCGCCGCGGGTTGCTGCCCGGGCGGCAGCGGCTGCGCGAACGCGCCGGACGCAGCAAGCGCCAGCGCAGCGATGACGACCAGACGGACGGACATTGCACGCTCCTCGGTTTCGTTCGCGGAACGGTCAGCATAGCGGGGAATCCACGGCCGGTGTGCGCGGCCGGCGCCGGCGGCCGCACTGTCGCGCCGACGCAACTTCACCGATGCGCGGCCTTGCATTCCGGCCACATCGCGCGACATGCGGCGCACGGCCGCACCCTGTCACGCCGCGCCGACGAGCCGGTAGCCGACGCCCGTTTCGGTGACGATATGCTCGGGCTGCGCGGGATCGCGCTCGAGCTTCTGGCGCAGATGCGCCATGTAGATGCGCAGATAGTGATGACTCTCGACGTGCGACGGCCCCCACACGTCGCGCAGCAACTGGCGATGCGTGAGCACGCGCCCCGCGTGCCGCACGAGCGTCGCGAGCAGCCGGTATTCGAGCGGCGTCAGGTGCACGATCTCGCCGTCGCGCCACACCTGGCGCAGCGCGAGATCGACGGTCACGCTGCCGAAGCTCACCTTCGGCGATTCGTTCGCGCCGGCCTGGTTGCGCCGGCGCAGTTGCGCGCGCATCCGCGCGCGCAGCTCGGACACGCCGAACGGCTTGGTCAGGTAGTCGTCGGCACCCGCGTCGAGCGCCGCGACCTTCTCCTCTTCCTGCGTGCGCGCGGACAGCACGATCACCGGCACCTCCGACCAGCCGCGCAGCTCGCGGATCACGTCGAGGCCGTCGGTATCGGGCAGCCCGAGGTCGACGATCACGAGATCGGGCTGGCGGGTCGCCGCGTCGATCAGCCCCTGCTTGCCCGTCTCCGCCTCGAACACCGCGATGCCCTCCTCTTCGAGCGCGGCGCGCACGAAGCGGCGGATCTGTTTTTCGTCCTCGATCAGGACGACGGTCAGGCTCGGTTCACTCATGGTCTGGCAAGGGCTCGGAGGGGGGCGATGCGCCGGGCGCACCGGTTTCGTCGAGGTCGTCGGGTGCGGCCGGCACGGCCGGCGGCGTGTCGACCGGCAGCGTGAACCAGAAGCGTGCGCCCGTCACGCGGCCGTCGGGGCCGGTACGGTTGTGCGCGCCGATTCTACCGCCGTGCGCGTCGACGATCGCGCGGCAGATCGCGAGACCGAGCCCGATGCCCGGCGTCGCCGACTCCTTCTCGCCGCGCGTGAACTTGTCGAAGATGCGTGCTTCCATCCCGGCCGGCAGGCCCGGGCCGTGATCGTCGACGTGCACGCGGACGAACGGCTGGCCGTCGTCGGTCACGCGCTCGGCGCCGATGTCGAGCGGCGCGTCGGCCGGCGTGTACTTCGCCGCGTTCTCGAACAGGTTGGTAAAGAGCCGCTCCATCAGCACCGCGTCCATCTGCAGCAGCGGCAGGTCGGCCGGCAGCGACACGCGCACGGGATGGTGCGCGAGCACGCGCTTGCACGCGGCGAGCGCGGCGCCGACGGTTTCCTCGAGCAGCGACCACTGGCGCTTGAGCTGCAGGCTGCCGGCCTGCAGCCGCGCCATGTCGAGCAGGTTCGTGACGATGCCGGTCATCCGCAGCGCCTCGTCGTGGATCGCATCGACGAGCTCGCCTTCGCGCTGCGCGGAGCGTTCGGCCGCCGCGGTCTGCGGGTCGGCCGAACGCGCATTCGCGAGCATCGACGAGAAGCCGACGATCGTCGTGAGCGGCGTGCGCAGGTCGTGCGAGATCGCCGACAGCAGCGAGTTGCGCAGCCGCTCGGACTCCATGTTGACGAGCGCATCGCGCGCGATCTCGACGTAGTGCACGCGTTCGAGCGCGAGCGCGATCTGCGCGGCGAACGCGTCGAGCATCCGCAACTGCTCGGGCACCTCGAATTCGCGCGGGTCGCGCGCCGCGACCGCCAGCACGCCGCGCGTGCGCATCGGCGCCTTCAGCGGCAGGTACAGCGCGGCAGTGGCCGGCAGCGTGTCGGTGCCGCGGCCGGCCGGCTTCTGCTGGTCGTACACCCACTGGCCGACGTCGGTGTCGAGCGCCGCGCCGGTCAGCGTCACGACCGCGTCGGGCTCCTCGATCTTCTGCCGCACCTGGTCCGCGCTGTCGGGCAGCAGGAACGCGACGCGCGCGCGGAACACCTCGCCCACGTGGCGGCTGCCGATCTCGACGATCTGCTCGGTCGTCAGCGCCGCGCCCAGCTCGCGCGCCATCGCGTAGATCGCGCCGGTGCGGCGCTCGCGCCGCTGCGCGATGCTCGCCTGGCGCGTGAGCGTCGACGTCAGGTGGCTGATCACGAGCGACGTGAGCAGCATGCCGAAGAACGTCAGCAGGTACTGCGTGTCGCTGACCGAGAACGACATGCGCGGCGGCACGAAGAAGAAGTCGAACGCGGCGACCGACAGGAACGACTGCAGCACGCCCGGGCCGCGGCCGAGCCGCACGGCCGAGAACACGACGCCGAGCAGGTACAACATCACCAGGTTCGTCAGGTCGAGCCGCGCGGACATGACGTTCGCGACGCCGGTGATCGCCGCGCAGATCGCGGCGGCGTACAGGTAGTGACGCGGCGGCGAGCGCCGCGTGCCGAATTGCGCGAGCGCATCGCGCCAGTCGCGCGCGCGCGCGTCGAGCGGCGTGGCGCGCACTTCGTCGCTCGCCGACGCGCGGATCAGCATCAGGTCGACGTCGCCCGCGCGTTCGGCGAGCCGTTCGCCGAACGGCCGCGCGAAGCGGCGTGCCAGGCCGACCTTCGCCGAGCCGCCCGCGACGATCTTCGACACGTTGCGCACCTTCGCATAGCCGATCAGCGCGGCGAGCGCATCGTCGCCGGCAAGCGTGGCCGTCTCCGCACCGAGCTCGGCAGCGAGCTTCAGCGCATCGAGCGTGCGCTGCCGCCGCGCGTCGGGCAGCCGCTGCAGCCGCGGCGTTTCGACGTACACGGCGATCCAGTCGGCCTTCACGCTCGCGGCGAGCCGCGCGGCCGCACGCACGAGCGTCGGCGCCTCGGGCCCGGGCCCGACGCACACGAGCAGCCGCTCGCGCGCCTGCCAGATGCGCTGGATCGAACGGTCGGCGCGGTACTCGCGCATCTGCGCGTCGACGCGATCGGCCGTGCGCCGCAGCGCCAGTTCGCGCAGCGCGATCAGGTTGCCCTTGCGGAAGAAGTTGCGCACCGCGCGCTCGGCCTGCTGCGCGAGATACACCTTGCCGTCGCGCATCCGCGCGAGCAGCTCCTCGGGCGGCAGGTCGACCAGCGTGACTTCGTCGGCCGCGTCGAACACGCGGTCGGGCACGGTTTCCCACACACGGATGCCGGTAATCGCGCCGACCACGTCGTTCAGGCTTTCGAGATGCTGGACGTTGACCGTCGTGTACACGTCGATGCCCGCGTCGAGCAGTTCGTAGACGTCCTGCCAGCGCTTCAGATGCCGCGCGCCCTGCACGTTCGAATGCGCGAGTTCGTCCACCAGGATCAGTTGCGGCGCGCGGGCGAGCGCGCCGTCGAGATCGAACTCGGACAGCGTGCGGCCGCGATACTCGATGCGGGCGAGCGGCAGCACGTCGAAGCCGTCGAGCAGCGCCGCGGTTTCGCCGCGGCCATGGGTCTCGACGATGCCGACGGCGACGTCGATGCCGTCCTGCAGCCGCTGGCGCGCGGCCTGCAGCATCGCATAGGTCTTGCCGACACCGGCGGACGCGCCAAAGAAGATCTTCAGCTGGCCGCGCCGCTGCCTTGCTTCGTCTCGTTGCAGCTTGTCGAGGAGTTGGTCGGGATCAGGGCGGTTCATGCGTGACGGAGGCGAAGCGCCGGATGGCGCGCGAGTACAGGCATTGTGGTTCCAAAGCGCCGCAAAAGGCAAAGACGGCGCATGCGCCGTCGGTGAAGTCGATCAAGCCGATCAAGTCGTGCCCGGTGCGCCACAAGCCGCGCCGGGCTGCCCCGCCCCGCGTTCAGTGCGCGGCCTGCGCCGCGTCGAGCGCGAGATTCAGCTTCAGCACGTTCACGCGCGGCTCGCCGAGCACACCGAACTGGCGGCCCGTCGTGTTCGCGGCGACGAGCAGCGCGACCGCGTCGGCCGTGAGCTGCCGCGCCTTCGCGACGCGCTCCACCTGGTACGCGGCGGCGGCCGGCGTGATCTCCGGATCGAGGCCGCTGGCGGACGCCGTCACGAGGTCGACCGGCACCGGCTTCGACAGGTCGGTTCCCGCGTCGCGCAGCGCGGCGATGCGCGCCTTCACCTGATCGGCGAGCGACGGGTTCAGCGGGCCGAGGTTCGAGCCGCCGGAGCCGGCCGCGTTGTACGGCATCGGCGACGTGGCCGACAGCCGGCCCCAGAAGTACTTCGGCGCATCGAACGACTGGCCGATCAGCGCGGAGCCGACCACCTTGCCGTTCTGCTCGATCAGGCTGCCGTTGGCCTGCGACGGAAACACGGCCTGCCCGAACACGGTCATCACGGCCGGGTAAGCGAGCCCCGTCACGGCGGTCAGCACGACGAAGATCACGACGAGCGGGCGAATCAACGATTTCATGATGGTTGTTCCTTTCTGGTACGGCGCATCAGGCCCAGCCGAGCGCGGCGAGCGTCATGTCGATCAGCTTGATGAACGGGAACGGCAGCAGCATGCCGCCGAGGCCGTACACCAGCAGGTTGCGGCGCAGCAGCGACGCCGCGCCGAGCGGCCGGTAGGTCACGCCCTTCAGCGCGAGCGGAATCAGCGCGACGATGATCAGCGCGTTGAAGATCACCGCGGACAGGATCGCGGAGGCCGGCGAGCTCAGGTGCATGATGTCGAGCACGCGCAGTTGCGGGTAGGTCGTCACGAACGCGGCCGGGATGATCGCGAAGTACTTCGCGATGTCGTTCGCGATCGAGAAGGTCGTCAGCGAGCCGCGCGTCATCAGCATCTGCTTGCCGATCTCCACGATCTCGATCAGCTTGGTCGGGTTCGAATCGAGGTCGACCATGTTGCCGGCTTCCTTCGCCGCCTGCGTGCCGGTGTTCATCGCCACCGCCACGTCGGCCTGCGCGAGCGCCGGCGCGTCGTTGGTGCCGTCGCCGGTCATCGCGACGAGCCGGCCGGCTGCCTGGTGCTCGCGGATGGTCGCGAGCTTGGCTTCCGGCGTCGCTTCCGCGAGGAAGTCGTCGACGCCCGCTTCCGCCGCGATCGCCGCGGCCGTCAGCCGGTTGTCGCCCGTCACCATCACGGTCTTGATGCCCATCTTGCGCAACTCGGCGAAGCGCTCCTTGATGCCGCCCTTCACGATGTCCTTCAGCTCGATCACGCCGAGCACGCGCGCGACGCCGCCCTGCAGGTCGGCCACGACGAGCGGCGTGCTGCCGCGGCGCGCGACGTCGTCGACCGCACGGCGCACTTCTTCCGGGAAGCGGCTGCCGTGCGTCTCGACATAGCGGCGAATCGCATCGGCGGCACCCTTGCGGATCTCGCGGGCCGGCAGATCCACGCCGCTCATCCGTGTCTGCGCGGAAAAGCCGATGAACGTCGCGTGCAGTTGCGCCATGTCGCGCTGGCGGATGTTGAAGCGTTCCTTGGCCAGCACCACGATGCTGCGGCCTTCCGGCGTTTCGTCCGCGAGCGACGACAGCTGTGCGGCGTCGGCGAGCGCTTCCTCGGTCACGCCCGGCGCGGGCACGAAAGTCGACGCCTGGCGGTTGCCGAGCGTGATCGTGCCGGTCTTGTCGAGCAGCAGCACGTCGACGTCGCCCGCCGCCTCCACCGCGCGGCCCGACGTCGCGATCACGTTCGCCTGCATCATGCGGCTCATGCCGGCCACGCCGATCGCCGACAGCAAGCCGCCGATCGTCGTCGGGATCAGGCACACCAGCAGCGCGACGAGCGCGGTGATCGTCACCACGTGGCCGGCCTTCATCGCGTCGACCGAGAACATCGAGAACGGCAGCAGCGTCGCGGTCGCGAGCAGCATCACGATCGTCAGCGCGACGAGCAGGATCGTCAGCGCGACCTCGTTCGGCGTCTTCTTGCGCTTCGCGCCTTCGACCATCGCGATCATCCGGTCGAGAAACGCCTCGCCGGGGTTCGCGGTGACCGTCACGACGATCCAGTCGGACAGCACGCGCGTGCCGCCCGTCACCGACGAGAAGTCGCCGCCCGATTCGCGGATCACCGGCGCGGATTCGCCGGTGATCGCCGATTCGTCGACCGAAGCGACGCCGTCGACGACTTCGCCGTCGGCCGGAATCACGTCGCCCGCCTCGACCAGCACGACGTCGCCTTTGCGCAGGTCGGACGCGGTGGTGATGCGGATCGGCGACTTCGGATGCGGCTCGTTGAGCTTCTTCGCCATCACGTCCTTCTTCGCGCTGCGCAGCGATGCGGCCTGCGCCTTCGAGCGCCCTTCGGCGAGCGCTTCCGCGAAGTTCGCGAACAGCACGGTGAACCACAGCCACAGCGCGATCGCGAGGATGAAGCCGGACGGCGCCTCGGCCTGACCGGCGAGCGCCGCGATCCACAAGATCGTGGTGAGGATGCTGCCGACGTACACGCAGAACATCACCGGGTTGCGAAACTGCGTGCGCGGCGTGAGTTTCTTGAACGAATCCACGATCGCCGGGCGCAGCAGCGCCGGATCGAACATGGACCGTGTTGCGGAATGTTGAGTCATTGCGATCTCTTCAATCTCTTCAGTCTTGTCAATGTGTCGCCATGCGGGCGCGCATCACGCGCCCAGCCACATCATCAGATGCTCGACGCCCGGGCCGAGCGCGAGCGCCGGCACGTAGGTCAGCGCGCCCACCAGCATCACGGTCCCGAGCAGCAGCACGACGAACAGCGGGCCGTGCGTCGGCAGCGTGCCGCTCGTCGCCGCGATGCGCTTCTTCGCGGCGAGCGAGCCTGCGATCGCCAGCACCGGCACGATCGTGCCGAAGCGGCCGAACCACATCGCGATCGCGGTCATCCAGTTGTAGAACGGCGTGCCGACCGTCAGGCCCGCGAACGCGCTGCCGTTGTTGTTCGCGGCCGAGCTGAACGCGTACAGGATTTCCGAGAAGCCGTGCGGGCCGGGGTTCGCGATGCCGGCCTTGCCCGCATCGGCGAGCACCGCGATCGACGTGCCAAGCAGCACCAGCAGCGGCGTGAGCAGCACGACGATCGACACCATCTTCATCTCGTACGACTCGATCTTCTTGCCGACGTATTCGGGCGTGCGGCCGATCATCAGGCCGGCGACGAACACCGCGAGCAACGCGAACACGAGCATCCCGTACAAGCCCGAGCCGACCCCGCCGAACACCACTTCGCCCAGCTGAATCAGCAGCATCGGCACGAGGCCGCCGAGCGGCGTCAGCGAATCGTGCATCGTGTCGACCGCGCCGCACGACGCGGCCGTCGTCGCGACCGTGAAGATGCCGGTCTGTGCGATCCCGAAGCGCGTCTCCTTGCCTTCCATGTTGCCGCCCGGCTGCAGCGCGCTCGCCGACTGGTCGACATGCAGCGCGGCGAGCGTCGGGTTGCCGCCCTGTTCGGCAGTGACCTCGACGCCGATCGCGACCACGAACGCGACCGTCATCGCCGCGAGCACCGCGATGCCCTGCCGGCGATCGCCGATCATGCGGCCGAACACCAGGCACAGCGTGGCCGGGATGATCAGGATCGCGAAGATCTGGAGGAAGTTCGCGAACGGCGTCGGGTTCTCGTACGGGTGGGCGGAGTTCGCGTTGAAGAAGCCGCCGCCGTTGGTGCCGAGCATCTTGATCGCTTCCTGCGATGCGACCGGCCCCATCGCGAGCGTCTGCTTCGTCAGCTGCGTCGGCACCGTCACCGGATTGCCCTTGGCGTCCTTCACCGGATTGCCCTGCGCGTCGAGCTTCGGCGCCGCATAGGTGCTCGTCTGCAGCACCGGCACGTCCGGGTAAGCCTTCATGTTCTGGATCACGCCCTGGCTCATCAGCAGCGCGGCGATCACGACCGCCATCGGCACGAGCACGTATAGCGTCACGCGCGTGAGGTCGACCCAGAAGTTGCCGATCGTCTGCGCGGTGTGGCGCGCGAAGCCGCGGATCAGCGCGATCACGACGACGATGCCGGTCGCCGCCGACAGGAAGTTCTGCACGGTCAGGCCGAGCATCTGCGTCAGGTAGCTGACGGTCTGCTCGGGCGTGTAGTCCTGCCAGTTGGTGTTGGTGACGAAGCTGACGGCCGTGTTGAATGCGCCGTCGGCCGTCATCGCGCCGAATTGCTGCGGGTTGCCGGGCAGAAGGCCCTGCAGGCGCAGCAGCCCGTACAGGAACAGCGCGCCGAGCGCGTTGAACGCGATCGTCGCGAGCGCGTATCGCTTCCAGCTCATCTCGGTGCCGGCATCGACGCCGGCGATGCGGTACAGCGCGCGCTCGAGCGGCCCGAACACGCGCACGACGCGCGAGCTGCCGTCCATCACGTTCGCCAGATAACGCGCGCACGGCACGGCCGCCGCGAGCAGCACGACGATGAACAGCAGCGTCTGCAACAGGTTGTTCGCGTTCATTCGATGTCCTCCGCGCGCAGCAGCGCAAAGACGAGATACGCGAACAGCAGGGCCGTCGCGGCACCCGCCAGCCAAAGCATCCAGGTCATGCGCGCCCCCCGCGGCCGTATTGCACGAGCTTCTCGCAACCGGCAAGCAAACCGAGGATCAGTGCGGTGAACAGCACCAGCGCGCCGATGAAAACCCCATCCATTTTTGTGTTCTCCGTCGTCGAAATCAGACAACTCGAACGTTATGGCAACGCGCGTAAAGGACGGGTCAAAGGTGATCGGGCGGGTATAAAAAACGCGTAAACGCGCGGCGGGGGGAGCCGCGAGTGGTGCGTCGGACGGGATACTTCGGGACGTCGGGCGGGACGGAACGGGCGGCACGCCGGTGCCGCCCGCCAGGATGCGCGCCGGCGTGATGCCGGCACGAAGGGATGCGTCAGGGCAAGAGGATCGTCGAGCCGGTCGTCTTGCGCGCTTCGAGATCGGCATGCGCGCGGCCGACTTCCGCGAGCGGATAGCGCTGGTTGATGCTCGTCTTCACCTTGCCCGACAGGATCACGTCGAACAGCTCGGCGGCCGCGGCTTCGAGATCGGCGCGCTTCGCGATGTACGAGAACAGCGTCGGGCGCGTGAAGAACAGCGAGCCGCGCGACGAGAACTCCTTCGAGTCGATCGCCGGCAGCGGGCCCGACGCACTGCCGAAGCTGATGAAGTAGCCGAGCGGCGCGAGGCAGTCGAGCGAGCCGATGTAGGTGTCCTTGCCGATCGAATCGTAGACGACCGGCACGCCCGCGCCGTTGGTGATTTCCTTCACGCGCTGCGTGAAGTTCTCGCGCGTATAGACGATCGGATGATCGCAGCCGTGCGCCTTCGCGAGCGCGGCCTTCTCGTCGGAGCCGACCGTGCCGATCACGGTCGCGCCGAGCGCCTTCGCCCACTGGCACACGAGCAGGCCGACACCGCCGGCCGCCGCGTGGATCAGGATCGTGTCGCCGGCCTTCACCGGGTACGTGCGGCGCAGCAGGTAATGTGCGGTGAGGCCCTGCAGCATCACCGATGCCGCGTCGTCGTAGCTGATCCCGTCGGGCAGCTTCACGAGCCGCTCGGCCGGCATCACGCGCTCCTGCGCATACGCACCGGGCGGCTGCCCGACGTACGCGACGCGGTCGCCGACCTTGAGCGCGCTCACGTCGCTGCCGACGGCCGTCACCTCGCCCGCTGCCTCCATCCCGAGGCCGCCGGGCAGCGGCTGCGGATACAGGCCCGTGCGGAAATACACGTCGATGTAATTGAGCCCGACCGCGTGCTGCCGGATGCGGACTTCGCCCGCCTTCGGCTCGCCGACCTCGACATCGACCCACTTCATCACGTCCGGGCCGCCCGGCTGGTCGTATCGGATTGCTTTCGGCATCGTTTCGCTCCTCGTTTCAGAATCGGTCAGGGGATAGTCGGGCCGCGGACCCGCGCGCCGCGACGCCCGATTCTCGCGCGTCGCCGCCGCCCGTGCATGGCCCTCTCGGCAGCAGGGGCAATCGGATGCAATCGGGCTGGCCGCCGATCAGCACACGTCCTGCATGTTCCGCGCCAGATCGTCGAGCAGCATCCGCGCGGTCGCGACGTTGGTCGCGACCGGCACGTCGTGCACGTCGCAGGCGCGCACCAGCGCGGTGATGTCCGGATCGTGCGGCTGCGCGGTCATCGGGTCGCGCAGGAACACGACGACGTCGACGCGGCCGTCGGCCAGTTCCGCCCCGATCTGCAGGTCGCCGCCGAGCGGCCCCGACAGCTTGCGCTCGACCTCGAGCCCATGCGCGGCGGCGATGCGGCCGCCCGTCGTGCCGGTCGCGACCAGCCGGCATTGCGCGAGCGTCGCGCGATACTGGCCCGCGAGCGCGACGATCTCGTCCTTCTTCGCGTCGTGCGCAATCAAGGCGATGCGGGGTTTGCTCATCTCCGTTTCCTTCGTCGTTCAGTGTTTGTCGTAATCGTGAATGGCGCGGCGCGCGTCAGCGCATCAGAACGTGCCCGGATACGCGCCGCCGTCGAGCAGCCAGTTCTGCCCGGTGATATAGCCGGCATGCACGCTGCACAGGAACGCGCACGCCGCACCGAATTCGGCCCGCGTGCCGAGGCGCCCGGCCGGAATCTCCTTCGCGCGCCGCGCGCGCATCTCGTCGACCGTCACGCCCTGCGCCTTGGCCGACGCCGCGAGCGTGGTCGCGATCCGGTCGGTGTCGAACAGCCCCGGCAGCAGGTTGTTGATCGTCACGCCCTGCCCCGCGACCTTGCGCGACAGCCCGGCGACGAAGCCGGTCAGCCCCGAGCGCGCGCCGTTCGACAGCGCGAGCACGTCGATCGGCGCCTTCACGGCCGAACTCGTGATGTTGACGATCCGGCCGAAGCCGCGGCCGATCATCCCGTCGACGGTCGCGCGGATCAGCTCGATCGGCGTCAGCATGTTCGATTCGAGCGCGCGGATCCAGTCGTCATGGGAGAAATCGCGGAAGTCGCCGGGCGGCGGGCCGCCGGCATTCGTCACGAGAATGTCCGGCTGCGGGCACGCGGCGAGCGCGGCCGCGCGGCCCTCGGGCGTCGTGATGTCGCAGGCGACCGCGGTGATCGACACGTTCGATGCGGCGCGGATCTCCTCCGCGGTTTCCTCCAGCGTGTCGCGCGTGCGCGCGACGATCACGAGGTTCACGCCCTCGGCGGCCAGTGCTTCCGCACAGCCGCGCCCGAGACCCTTGCTCGCCGCGCACACGAGCGCGGTCTTTCCTGCGATGCCGAGATCCATCGTCGATTCCTTTGTGGCGACGCGCGCCGGCGTGGCCGAGTCGCTGGCCGGATTGCTGGCCGAATCGCCGACCGTGTCGCCGGACGGGCGGACGGTCGCGCACGGCTGCGAATGAGCACCGACGGCGCGCGGATTGTCGTGAGACGTCGATAATATCCGGATCGCGCGGCGCGCCTTGGTAAAATTGCGGCCATAAGCGGCAGCCGGTATCGCGCCCGCCGTCGCCCCCGATCCCCTTTTGCCGCCAAGGCACCCCGTCATGAAACAGGACAGCCGTTTCCCGAATCTCTTCATCACCGATCACCCGCTGATCCAGCACAAGCTCACGCACATGCGCGACAAGGACACGTCCACGCGCACGTTCCGCGAGCTGCTGCGCGAGATCACGCTGCTGATGGGGTACGAGATCACCCGCAACCTGCCGATCACGACCAAGCGGGTCGAAACCCCGCTGGTGGCGGTCGACGCGCCGGTGATCGCGGGCAAGAAGCTCGCGATCGTGCCCGTGCTGCGCGCCGGCATCGGGATGTCGGACGGCCTGCTCGACCTGGTGCCGTCCGCGCGCGTCGGCCACATCGGCGTGTACCGCGCCGACGACCATCGCCCGGTCGAATACCTGGTGCGCCTGCCGGACCTGGAAGACCGCATCTTCATCCTGTGCGACCCGATGGTCGCGACCGGCTACTCGGCCGTGCACGCGGTCGACGTGCTCAAGCGCCGCAACGTGCCGGCCGCGAACATCATGTTCGTCGCGCTGGTGGCCGCGCCCGAAGGCGTGCAGGTGTTCCAGGACGCGCACCCGGACGTGAAGCTGTTCGTCGCGTCGCTCGACTCGCACCTGAACGAGCACGCGTACATCGTGCCGGGCCTCGGCGACGCCGGCGACCGCCTGTTCGGCACCAAGAACTGACCAAAGCGGGCCGGATGCACCGCCGGGCCGCGCGGCCCGGCATGCCGCGCCGGCCCGCCCGGCCGTTCGGCCATGCGCGGCGGCCCCGAAGCGGCGGTCGCCGCGTGATAAAATCACGTTCCACTCGACACGCGCGGCCCCGCGGCATCACGCCCGCCGACACGGCCGCCGATTCAACGACACATTGGCACAATCGCCCGCGCGAGCACGCCCGGGCACGGAGAAAGGTATGGCTGGTCATTCGAAATGGGCCAACATCAAGCATAAGAAGGCAGCGGCCGACGCGAAGCGCGGCAAGGTCTGGACTCGCCTGATCAAGGAAATCCAGGTCGCGGCCCGCCTCGGCGGCGGCGACGCGAGCTCGAACCCGCGCCTGCGTCTCGCGGTCGACAAGGCGGCCGACGCGAACATGCCGAAGGACAACGTCAAGCGCGCGATCGACCGCGGCGTCGGCGGCGCGGACGGCGCGAACTACGAAGAAATCCGTTACGAAGGCTACGGCATCAGCGGCGCGGCGATCATCGTCGACACGCTGACCGACAACCGCACCCGCACGGTCGCGGAAGTCCGCCACGCGTTCTCGAAGTTCGGCGGCAACATGGGCACCGACGGTTCGGTCGCGTTCATGTTCGATCACGTCGGCCAGTTCCTGTTCGCGCCGGGCACGTCGGAAGACGCGCTGATGGAAGCCGCGCTCGAAGCCGGCGCGGACGACGTCAGCACGAACGACGACGGCTCGATCGAAGTGCTGTGCGACTGGCAGGCGTTCTCGGCGGTGAAGGACGCGCTCGAGGCCGCGGGCTTCAAGGCCGAACTCGCCGAAGTGACGATGAAGCCGCAGAACGAAGTCGAATTCACCGGCGACGATGCGGCGAAGATGCAGAAGCTCCTGGACGCGCTCGAGAACCTCGACGACGTGCAGGAGGTGTATACGAACGCCGTCATCGTCGAGGAATGAGATGCCGGCCGCCGTACGCAGCGTTGCGACGGCGGCCCGCCCGATTTCGCGGCCGGCGCGCCTGAGCGTGCCGGCCGCCCTGTTTTCTAGTCTGCGGGGAATCCCATGAAACTACTCGTCGTCGGTTCCGGCGGCCGCGAACATGCGCTGGCGTGGAAGCTCGCGCAATCGCCGCGCGTCCAGATGGTCTACGTCGCGCCCGGCAATGGCGGCACGGCGCAGGACGAGCGTCTGAAGAACGTGAACATCACGTCGCTCGACGCACTGGCCGATTTCGCGGAAAGCGAAGGCGTCGCGTTCACGCTCGTCGGGCCGGAAGCGCCGCTCGCGGCCGGCATCGTCAACCTGTTCCGCGCGCGCGGCCTGAAGGTGTTCGGCCCGACCCGCGAAGCCGCGCAGCTCGAAAGCTCGAAGGATTTCGCGAAGGCGTTCATGAAGCGCCACGGCATCCCGACCGCCGACTACGAAACCTTCGCCGATGCGGCTGCCGCCCACGCGTATATCGACGCGAAGGGTGCGCCGATCGTCGTGAAGGCCGACGGCCTCGCGGCCGGCAAGGGCGTCGTCGTCGCGATGACGCTGGAAGAAGCGCACGCGGCGGTCGACATGATGCTGTCGGGCAACAAGCTCGGCGATGCCGGCGCGCGCGTCGTGATCGAGGAATTCCTCGACGGCGAGGAAGCGAGCTTCATCGTGATGGTCGACGGCAAGCACGCGCTGGCGCTGGCTTCCAGCCAGGACCACAAGCGCCTGCTCGACGCGGACCGCGGCCCGAACACGGGCGGCATGGGCGCCTATTCGCCAGCGCCGATCGTCACGCCGCAGATGCACGCTCGCGTGATGCGCGAAATCATCATGCCGACGGTGCGCGGGATGGAGAAGGACGGCATCCGTTTCACGGGCTTCCTGTATGCGGGCCTGATGATCGACAAGGAAGGCAATCCGCGCACGCTGGAGTTCAACTGCCGGATGGGCGACCCCGAGACGCAGCCGATCATGGCGCGCCTGAAGAGCGATTTCTCGAAGGTCGTCGAACAGGCGATCGCGGGCACGCTCGACACGGTCGAGCTCGATTGGGACCGTCGCACCGCGCTCGGCGTCGTACTGGCCGCGCACGGCTATCCGGACGCGCCGCGCAAGGGCGATCGCATCAACGGGATCCCGGCCGAGACCGAACAGGCCGTGACGTTCCATGCCGGCACGACGCTCGCCGAAGGTGACAAGCTCGTCACGTCGGGCGGCCGCGTGCTGTGCGTGGTCGGCCTCGCCGATTCGGTGCGCGAAGCGCAGCAGCATGCATACGACACGATCAACCAGATCAATTTCGAAGGCATGCAGTACCGCCGCGACATCGGCTTCCGCGCGCTGAACCGCAAGAGCGCCTGAGGCCCTGCTTGCTGCCCTGATCGCCGCCCTGCCCGCGCGGGCGGCGGCCTCCTCTGCCGGGGTTCGTTAGAATGCCCGGCAGATGCCTTTTTTACGGCCCCCGCTTCGCGCGGAGGCACCCAGTTCAGACATGACCGATTCGACCTACGACGTGGCACGCGTGCGCACGTACCTCCAGGGCCTGCAGACACGCATCGCCGACGCTCTCGGCGCGCTCGACGGCACGCCGCTCGCGACCGACGCGTGGCAGCGCGGGCCCGAAGAGCGCCTGCGCGGCGGCGGCTGCACGCGGATTCTCGAAGGCGGCCGCGTATTCGAGCGCGCGGGGATCGGTTTTTCCGACGTCGCGGGCGACGCGCTGCCGCCGTCGGCGAGCGCCGCGCGTCCGCAGTTGGCCGGCCGCGGCTTCGAGGCGCTCGGCGTGTCGCTCGTGCTGCACCCGCGCAATCCGTACTGCCCGACCGTGCACATGAACGTGCGGATGCTGATCGCGACGAAGCCAGGCGAAGCGCCGATCTTCTGGTTCGGCGGCGGGATGGATCTGACACCGGTTTATCCGTTCGAGGACGACGCGCGTCATTTCCACCAGACCTGCAAGGACGCGCTCGAGCCGTTCGGCGCCGAGCTCTATCCGCGTTTCAAGACGTGGTGCGACGAGTATTTCTTCCTGAAGCACCGCAACGAGACGCGCGGCATCGGCGGGATCTTCTTCGACGATTTCTCCGAACCCGGATTCGAACGCTCGTTTGAGATGATGCAAGGCGTCGGCGACGCGTTCCTGCATGCGTATCTGCCGATCGTCGAACGCCGCGTCGCGCTGCCGTACGGCGAGCGCGAACGCGACTTCCAGGCTTACCGGCGCGGCCGCTACGTCGAATTCAACCTGGTGTTCGACCGCGGCACGCTGTTCGGCCTGCAAAGCGGCGGCCGGACCGAATCGATCCTGATGTCGATGCCGCCGGTCGCGAACTGGCGCTACAACTGGCAGCCCGAGCCCGGCTCGCCGGAAGCGCGCCTCGCCGATTTCCTCGTGCCGCGCGACTGGGTCTGAACCCGCCGCGCCGCCTCAAGAACAGGAACGTTTTTCTGGACACCACCGCCCGCCCCGCCCCGCAGCCGCTGTCACGTCGTATCGGCTTGCTGGGCGGCACGTTCGACCCGATCCACGACGGCCACCTCGCGCTCGCGCGCCGGTTCGCCGACGTGCTCGGCCTGACCGAGCTCGCGCTGCTGCCGGCCGGCCAGCCGTACCAGAAGCGCGACGTGTCGGCCGCCGAGCATCGGCTCGCGATGACGCGCGCCGCTGCCGGTGCGCTGTCGCTGCCCGGCGTGACGGTCACCGTCGCGACCGACGAGATCGAGCACACCGGGCCGACCTATACGGTCGACACGCTCGCGCGCTGGCGCGAGCGGATCGGCCCCGATGCGTCGCTATCGCTGCTGATCGGCGCCGACCAGCTGGTGCGGCTCGATACGTGGCGCGACTGGCGCAAGCTGTTCGACTACGCGCACGTGTGCGCGTCGACGCGCCCGGGCTTCGACCTCGGCGCGGCGCCGCCGGAAGTCGCGCAGGAGATCGCGCGGCGCCGGGCTAGTGCCGACCTGCTGAAAGCCACGCCGGCCGGTCACCTGCTGATCGACACGACGCTGGCGTTCGATATCGCCGCAACCGACATCCGTGCGCACCTGCGCGAATGCATCGCGCGTCATGCGCAAATGCCCGATGCGTCGGCCGAGCATGTGCCGGCCGCCGTCTGGGCCTATATTCTTCAACATCGTCTCTACCATTCCTGATTCCATGGATATTCGCAAACTGCAGCGCGTGATCGTCGACGCTCTCGAAGACATCAAGGCGCAAGACATCAAGGTGTTCAACACCAGCCACCTGACCGAACTGTTCGACCGCGTGATCGTCGCGTCGGGCACGTCGAACCGCCAGACCAAGGCGCTCGCGTCGAGCGTGCGCGACAAGGTCAAGGAAGCCGGCGGCGACATCGTCAGCTCCGAAGGCGAAGACACCGGCGAATGGGTGCTGGTCGACTGCGGCGACGCGGTCGTGCACATCCTGCAACCGGCGCTGCGCCAGTACTACAACCTCGAGGAAATCTGGGGCGACAAGCCCGTGCGGATGAAGCTCGGCGGCGGCAAGGGCCCGAACGGCTTCGCGACCGCCAGCGAAGACGAGGATGAAGGCGACGACGAAGCGCCCGCACGTCCGGCGCGCAAGACGGCAGCGCGCCGCCGCTGAGTCGCGAGCGAGTCGTCCCGATGAAGCTTTTCATCCTCGCGGTCGGCCACAAGATGCCCGGCTGGATCGCGTCCGGCTTCGACGAATATACGAAGCGGATGCCGCCCGAGCTGCGCATCGAGCTGCGCGAGATCAAGCCCGAACTGCGTTCGGGCGGCCGCAGCGCGGAAAGCGTGATGGCGGCCGAGCGGCAGAAGATCGAGGCCGCGCTGCCGAAGGGCGCGCGCATCGTCGCGCTCGACGAGCGCGGCCGCGACTGGACCACGATGCAGCTCGCGCAGGCACTGCCCGGCTGGCAGCAGGACGGTCGTGACGTCGCGTTCGTGATCGGTGGCGCCGACGGGCTCGATCCGGACCTCAAGGCGCGCGCCGACGTGCTGCTGCGCATCTCGAGCATGACGCTGCCGCACGGGATGGTGCGCGTGTTGCTTGCCGAACAGCTTTACCGCGCGTGGAGCATCACGCAGAATCACCCCTATCATCGCGCATGACGTGTCGTCCTCGGGACGCGCGCCGCGCGCGCTCAACGAGATAACGACACCCATGCCGTCCAGCCCGCCCTCCGCCCTTTTCCCAATCCTTTATCTCGCTTCGCAAAGCCCGCGCCGCCAGGAGCTGCTGCAGCAGATCGGCGTGCGCTTCGAATTGCTGCTGCCGCGCCCGGACGAGGACGCCGAGGCGCTCGAGGCCGAGTTGCCCGGCGAAGCCGCCGATGCGTACGTGCGGCGTGTGACCGTCGCGAAAGCCGAGGCCGCGCGTGCACGCCTCGTCGCGAGCGGCAAGCCGGCCGCGCCGGTGCTCGTTGCGGACACCACGGTGACGATCGACGGCGCGATCCTCGGCAAGCCGGCCGATGCCGACGATGCGCTCGCGATGCTGACCCGCCTCGCGGGCCGCGAACACGAAGTCCTGACTGCCGTCGCCGTGATCGGCGCCGACGGCGAACTGCTGCCGCCCGCGCTGTCGCGCTCGTCGGTACGCTTTTCAAACGCACCGCGCGACGCGTTCGCGCGCTACGTCGACACCCGCGAACCGTTCGGCAAGGCCGGCGCGTACGCGATCCAGGGGCGCGCGGCCGAATTCATCGAGCGAATCGACGGTTCCCATTCGGGTATCATGGGTCTGCCCCTTTTTGAGACTGCCGCGCTGCTGCGCACCGCGCGCGTCGCCTTCTGAATCGCACCATGAACGAAGAAATCCTGATCAACCTCACGCCGCAGGAAACGCGCGTCGCCCTCGTCCAGCAAGGCGCGGTGCAGGAGCTTCACGTCGAGCGCACGCTGTCGCGCGGGCGGGTCGGCAACATCTATCTCGGCAAGGTCGTGCGCGTGCTGCCCGGCATGCAGTCGGCGTTCATCGACATCGGGCTCGAGCGCGCGGCATTCCTGCACGTTGCCGACATCTGGCATCCGCGCCTCGCGGGCGAGCCGCAGTCGGGCACACCGCACCAGCCGATCGAGAAGATCGTGTTCGAAGGCCAGACGCTGATGGTCCAGGTGATCAAGGATCCGATCGGCACGAAAGGCGCGCGACTGTCGACGCAGGTCAGCATCGCGGGCCGCACGCTCGTCTACCTGCCGCAGGAGCCGCACATCGGCATCTCGCAGAAGATCGAGAGCGAGGCCGAGCGCGAGGCCGTGCGCGCGCGGCTGACCGCCGTGATCCCGCCGGACGAGAAAGGCGGCTACATCGTGCGCACCATCGCCGAGGATGCCACCTCGGAGGAACTGGCCGGCGACGTCACCTACCTGCGCAAGACGTGGGCGACGATCGTCGCGCAAGCGCAGCGGCTGCCGGCGACGAGCCTGCTGTATCAGGATCTCGACCTCGCGCAGCGCGTGCTGCGCGATTTCGCGAACGACGACACGACGCGCATCCAGGTCGACTCGCGCGAGACGTACCAGCGCCTTTCGGAATTCGCGGGCGAGTTCACGCCGGCGGTGAGCCCGAAGCTGCACCACTACACCGGCGAGCGGCCGCTGTTCGACCTGTACAACATCGAAACGGAGATCCAGCGCGCGCTGTCGCGGCGCGTCGACCTGAAGTCGGGCGGCTACCTGATGATCGACCAGACCGAGGCGATGACGACGATCGACGTGAACACCGGCGGCTACGTCGGCGCGCGCAACTTCGACGACACGATCTTCAAGACCAACCTCGAGGCCGCGCACACGATCGCGCGGCAGCTGCGGCTGCGCAACCTCGGCGGCATCATCATCATCGACTTCATCGACATGGAGAACGCCGAGCATCGCGACGCGGTGCTGTCGGAGTTGAAGAAGGCACTGTCGCGCGACCGCACGCGCGTGACAGTCAACGGTTTCTCGCAGCTCGGGCTCGTCGAGATGACGCGCAAGCGCACGCGCGAATCGCTCGCGCACGTGCTGTGCGAGCCGTGCCCGACCTGCCAGGGCAAGGGCCAGGTGAAGACGTCGCGCACCGTGTGCTACGACATCCTGCGCGAGATCCTGCGCGAGTCGCGCCAGTTCAACCCGCGCGAGTTCCGCGTGATCGCCGCGCAGCAGGTGATCGACCTGTTCCTCGACGAGGAATCGCAGCACCTCGCGATGCTGATCGACTTCATCGGCAAGCCGGTGTCGCTACAGGTCGAATCGAACCTGAGCCAGGAGCAGTACGACATCGTGCTGATGTAGGGTAATGCGTGCCGATCTCCGAATGGGGAGATCGCCGCAAACCCTTGCCGCGCGGGCGCCGGGAAAAATATTCGTTGCGCGCGCCATTCATCGTTTGACGCACCGCAGCAGTCCACACTATAATTCGCGCCGCGGGGTGGAGCAGTCTGGCAGCTCGTCGGGCTCATAACCCGAAGGTCATAGGTTCAAATCCTATCCCCGCAACCAAACACCGAAGCCCGCTCTGCCACAAGCAAGCGGGCTTTTTGCATTTCGCGGATTCGTTCGGCAAAGCCGAAGCGGCTCGCCATCCCTGTATCATTCGGGCATGCGTGCAATCAGCCGCCGGGCCACGCACACCGCGAAAGCCCGGCCGATCGATCGTTTGACTCAGGTTTCATGGTCAACCGCGCGACAACCGATATCGCGACGGCGCAACGTTCGACTCTTTCGCTGCGTGCCCCGGTTGCGCGGCACGCCGACATCGAGCCCGCACCAGCCGCCGCGCTATCCTTTCCCACCCGTCATTACTCGTCACACACCATGAGCAAACGCCACAACCGCCGCCAGCGCAAGAAACTCCACATCGCCGAGTTCACGGAACTCGCGTTCAACGCGACCGCGCAATACCGCAACGAGCTGTCCGATCTCGAGCGCGGCCAGCTGATCGATTCGTTCATCGATTTCGTCGAAGCGAACGGCCTGCTGACCGTCGCATCCGCCGACGAAGGGATCGGCGCCTACCTGATCTCCGGCGCGCCGCGCGGCACGACGACCGACGCCGACCGCGAGAACGTGCGCGCGTGGCTCGCCGCACGTCCGGAGCTGACGGACGTCCAGGTCAGCGAATTCAGCGACGCGTGGTATCCGGAAGCCTGACGCTCCGACCGCTTCGCGAGTCGCGCGGCGCCCGCGCGCTGCCTGCCGGGATCGGCGGGCGCGGCGGGCGCCACCTCCCTGCCTCCGCATCTCCCCTCCCGCACGTCCCTTCCCCTCTCTCGCTCAGCTCCCCCATCACACGATTTACGTCGCGTCGACCGTGATTACCCCGACTCCGGTAGTGAATCGGACGCTTACTTCAATTTAACGATCATTAAAAGACGTCTCGCGTCGGCGGACCTACTCTGATCGCACGAATCCGGTGATTCCCGGCACGATCGGCAAGCAAGACGAAAGAATGCAAATGCGTCCTGCAAGCGCTCCGGATTCCGACTCAGGCAAACAAGCGACACGGCGACAGGTCAATCAGGGGGACAACAACGATGCGCCCGCCGCTTCACTTTCGCCACGACGCCCGACCGGCGCACGCGAAGGCCGCCTGATCCATTTCCATAATCGAGACGAGGACGACATGAACACGACCAACACGCATCAAGCAGGACTCCGAATGATCATGATCGCGGCCGGCGCCGCGGCGCTGATGTCGCTGTCCGCGTGCGGCGGCTCCGGCTCGCTGAGCCAGGGCACCGGCGGCTCCGGATCGGGGTCCGGCGACACCACGGCATCGACCGGCGGCACCGGCAGCGGCACGAGCGGCACGTCGACCAACGGCGTCGGACAGACGACCGCGGCGTCGAGCAACATCGTGACCGCCGCCGGCGGCGCCGTATCGGGCGTCGGCACGACGATCGCGGCGCAAACGCTGCCAGGCACGAATCCAGCGACGACGCAGGGACTCGGCACGGTCGTGCAGGACGTCGGCGCGGCGGTCACGACACTCGGCACCGGCCTCGGCTCGGGTCTCGGCCAGCTCGGCGCGTCGTCGAATCCGGTCGGCACGACGGTCGCGAGCACGGGGGGCGTGGTCACGAATCTCGGGCAGGCTGTCGCCGCCACAGGCGGTGTCGTGTCGAGCCTCGGCGCCAGCGGTTCGGCGCTGGCGCCGCTCGCGCCCGTCACGTCGCCCGTCGGCGGTGCGGTGACGACGCTCGGCAACACCATTGCCGGCAGCGGCGCGACGCTCGGCACGCAGCTGTCGAGCGGTCCGGTCGCGCAAGTGACGGGCACGGTCAGCTCGGCGATCACGCCGATCACGACGACGGTCGGTTCGCTCACGCAGACGGCCGCGGCGAGCACGCCGCTCGGTGCACCGCTGACCAACCTCGTGACGACCGTCGGCAACGGCGTCGCGAGCGCCGGCACGACGCTCGCGAAGACCGGCAACAATCCGGTGACGACCGGCGTCGGCAACGTCGTGACCGCGACCGGCAATACGGTCGCCACCGCGGGCACCGCGCTGTTCGGCGGCGGCGCGGCCGCGACCAATCCGCTCGCGCCGGTGACGGGGCTGCTGTCGACCGGCGCACTCGGCAGCGTGACCGGCGGCAGCAATCCGGCAGGCGCGCTCACGTCGGCGGTCGGCAGCGTGACGGCCGCGGCCGGCAGCTCGCCGGTCGGTGGCCTGACGGGCGGCACCGGCACCGGCGCGCTGTCGAAGACGGGCGGCAGCCTGCTCGCGCCGGTGACGACGACGCTCGGCGCGCTGGTCAAGTAACGTCACGCCGGCAGTCTGGGCGGCGCCCGCACCGTCATCGACGGTCGGGCGCCGTGTGCGTTGCGGCACCGGACACCGCCCCGCCCTCCGGCGATCGATCCCGTCCCTTTCCTGTCCTTTGCCGCCCTTTTCCGTCCCCTTTCGTACCCTTGTCCCGCCGTCTCGCGCCCAATCCTCCGCAGAAATCGGTCCTGAAAGGAAGACACGTTAAACTCTCACCTCGCGTGGTGCGCCGCCCGCACCCGCCATCCATCGCCAGCCGCGAGCCCGCGTGCCCGCCCCCGACCCATGGAGTGAGTGTCAATGAGCGGCGGACTTCCGTTTCCCGCATCCCGCATGTCGTTCCCGTCCTCGACGGTCTTCGTGATTCTCGCGGCCGCCGCGCTGCTGTCCGGCTGCGGGCTGCTGCTGCCGACGCAGAGCCCGCCCGCGCCGATCAGCGAGGCGCTCGTCGAACCCGTCGGGGAAACCGCCGGTGAGCCGCTGACGATGCCGCCCGTGCCGCCGCTCGTGCAGCCCGAGGAACCGGAAGCGCCGAAAAAGCCGCACCGCGAGGTAGCGCGGCCGAAACCCGTGCAGCGCCCCGAATCGCCGACCCCGCCGCCTCCGCCGCCGCCCCCGCTGGTCGCGACGCGCCCGATCGAGCGCAGCCAGATCCATGCGCTGCTCGACAGCGAAGTCGCGCGCCGCAACGGCAAGGTGATCGGCCGCGCGGTCGACATGGTGGTCGACGCGGGCGGCAAGCCGCGCGAGATGATCGTCAACCTGCAGGGATTCATGGGCGTCGGCGACCGCAAGGTCATCTTCCCGTGGAACGTGTTCCGCTTCACGCCGGGCGGCAAACAGGAGCCGATCGTGCTCGACGTGCCGTCGGGCGACCTGCCGCCGGCCGCGCGGCCCAAGGCGGTGCCGCTGTCGGGTTCGGCCGCGGCGTCGCCCGCGACGCGCCTGCCGATGCTCGACAGCGACGTCGAGCGCCCGAACGGCACGAAGATCGGCCGCGTCGTCGACGTGCTGATCGACCGCGGCGCGCAGCCGCAGGCTGTCGTGCTCGACCTCGGCGGCCTCGTCAATACCGACCGCCGTTCGATCGCCGCGAGCTGGGGCGCGCTGCGCTTCGTCACGCGCGACAAGGCGCTGCACCCGCAGCTCGACCTGAACGATGCGCAGATCAAGGCGTCGCCGCCCTATGCGGCCGACAAGCCGATCGTCGTGGTTTCCCCGCCGCTGCCTGCCGCCGCCGCGCCGGCTTCGTCTGCGAGTGCTACCCGATGACGATCAAGCATTCCGTCAGCGTGCGCAGTCTGCGGGCCCTCGACTGGCTCAACTTCTTCGTTGCAAACGTTCAAACCGGGTTCGGTCCGTTCATCGCGTCCTACCTTGCGTCGCACAAGTGGACGCAGGGCGAGATCGGCATGGCGCTGTCGATCGGCACGATCAGCGCGATGGTCAGCCAGGTGCCGGGCGGCGCGGCCGTCGACGCGCTGAAGAACAAGAAAGGCGCGGCCGCATGGGCGATCGCGGCGATCATCCTGTCCGCGGTGCTGCTCGCGTCGAGCCCGACGATCGTGCCGGTGATCGCGGCCGAAGTGTTCCACGGCTTCGCGAGCTGCATGCTCGTGCCGGCCATGGCCGCGATCTCGTTCTCGCTGGTCGGCCGCGCCGACCTTGGCGACCGGCTCGGCCGCAACGCGCGCTGGGCGTCGATCGGCAGCGCGGTCGCGGCGGGCCTGATGGGGCTCACCGGCGAGTATTTCTCCGCGCGCGCGGTGTTCTGGCTGACTGCCGTGCTGGCATTGCCCGCGCTGTTCGCGCTCGCGATGATCCAGCCGACGCACGAAGTGATCCCGCAGTCGTCGAAGCCCGACGATCGCGACCATCAAGACGAAGGCGAGGAACGCGAGACGCTGCTCGAGCTGCTGCGCGATCGCCGGATGCTGACCTTCGCGGCCTGTGTCGTGCTGTTCCACCTGTCGAACGCGGCGATGCTCAACCTGGCAGCCGGCGAAGTGACGGCCGGGATGGGCGAGAACGTGCAGCTCGTGATCGCCGCGTGCATCATCGTGCCGCAGGCGATCGTCGCGATGCTGTCGCCGTGGGTCGGCCGCTCCGCGCAACGCTGGGGGCGCCGCCCGATCCTGCTGCTCGGCTTCTCCGCGCTGCCGGTGCGCGCGCTGCTGTTCGCCGGCGTGAGCAGCCCGTACCTGCTCGTGCCGGTGCAGATGCTCGACGGCATCAGCGCGGCGGTGTTCGGCGTGATGCTGCCGCTGATCGCGGCCGACGTCGCGGCCGGCAAGGGCCGCTACAACCTGTGCATCGGGCTGTTCGGTCTGTCGGCCGGGATCGGCGCGACGCTCAGCACGGCCGTGGCCGGCTACGTCGCCGATCACTTCGGCAACGCGATCAGCTTCTTCGGGCTTGCCGGCGCGGGCGCGCTCGCGGTGCTGCTGGTCTGGCTCGCGATGCCCGAAACGCGCGTCGAAAACGGCGATGCGACCGCGGACGAGCCGGCTGCCGCGTCGTCCAAGCACGCGCACTGACGCGCTCGCCCGCAGCTGCTTCCCGGCCCGACACGATGGATACGATCAGGACACTCAACGAAGCCCGCCAGCAGATCCAGCAGTCGATCTTCGACCTGTTCAAGGGGCTGACCTTCGGCGAACGGCTCACGCAAGGCGCGCTGATGGCGCTGCAGGCCGTCTGCGGCGCGTGCCTCGCGTACGCGATCGGTCGCGCGCTGCACACCGAGCAAGCGGTGTGGGCGGCGATCACCGCGATCGCCGTCACGCAGCACAACTACTCGGACACGATGTCGCTGTCGCGCGACCAGTTCATCGGCGCGATGATCGGCGGGCTGCTCGGCTTCGCGGGGGCGGCGCTCGGCGGCGACCGCCTCGTCGCCTATGCGATCGCGGTCGCGGTCACGATCGTCGCGTGCTGGTGCCTGAATGTCGGCAGCGCGGCACGCCTGGGCGGCGTGACCGCGACGATCGTGCTGCTGTTTCCGGGCAACGGCCCGCTATGGGACATTCCGCTGATGCGGCTCGGGGAAGTGGCGCTCGGCACCGTATGCGCGCTGAGCGTGTGCTGGGCGATGTCGCGGATCGAGCGACACTGGTTTCGCCGAGCGGCGGACCAGGCCAGGAACGAGTGACGCGACTGCCGGGCTCATGCCCGGCAGCCGGATGAAACGATGAGCGGGGGAACGTTACGGACCGGCTACGGACCGGTTACGGGCCCGAGACCAGCACACGCGCATCACGCGACGTCACGCCGCCTGCTGCTGGTACTGGATCCGGTGGAGGTGCGCGTACAGCCCGCCGTGGCGCAGCAGTTCGTCGTGGCTGCCCGATTCGACGATCTTGCCGGCCTCGAGCACGAGGATGCGGTCCGCACGCTCGATCGTCGACAGCCGGTGCGCGATCACGAGCGTCGTGCGCCCTTCCATCAGCCGCTCGAGCGCGGCCTGCACGTGCCGTTCGGATTCGGAATCGAGCGCGGAGGTCGCCTCGTCGAGGATCAGGATCGGCGCGTCCTTGTAGATCGCCCGCGCGATCGCGAGCCGCTGCCGCTGGCCGCCCGACAGACGCATCCCGTTGCCGCCGACCAGGGTGTCGAGCCCGTCGGGCATCGCGGCAACCGCGTCGGCGAGGTTCGCGGCCTCGAGCGCCGCCTGCACGCGGGCACGGTCGGGCGTCTGGCCATACGCGACGTTCGCGGCGATCGTGTCGTTGAACAGCACGACGTCCTGGCTGACCATCGCCATCTGGCCGCGCAGCGCGTGGAGGTCGTAGTCGGCCACCGACACGCCGTCGACCAGGATCGCGCCGCCCGTCGGGTCGAAGAAGCGCGGCAGCAGGTTCACGAGCGTCGTCTTGCCGCTGCCCGACGGCCCCGCGAGCGCGATCATCTCGCCCGGCGCGACCTTGAACGAAATGCGGTCGAGCGTCGGCCGCTCGGACGCGCCGTAGTCGAACGACACGTCGCGGAATTCAATCTCGCCGCGCGCGTTCGCCAGCGCACGGCCGCCGCCCTGCGGCTCGGCCGGCTCGTCGATCAGCCCGAAGATCAGCTCGGCGGCCGTCATCCCGCGCTGCAGCGGCTGGTTGACGTCGATCAGGTGCTTGAGCGGCGAAATCACCAGCAGCATCGACGTGACGAACGCGACGAAGCCGCCGACCGTCGTCTGGTCGTTGGTCGACTGCACGACCGCGATCGTGATCACGACCGCGAGCGCGATCGACGCGAGGAACTGCGTCAGCGGCTGCGCGAGGCCGCCCGAGATCGTCATGCGCATCGCGTAGCCGCGCAGGCGCTTGCTCATCGTCGTGAAGCGGTCCGTCTCGTACGCTTCGCCGTTGTGGACCTTGACGACCTTGTAGCCGCCGACCGTCTCCTCGACGATGTACGACAGCTCGTTGGTCAGCGTCTGGTGCTCGCGGTTCAGGCGGCGCAGGCGGCGATTGATCTTGCTGACGAGCCAGCCGATGCCCGGCAGGATCACCGCGACGATCAGCGTGAGCCGCCAGTTCAGGTAGAACAGGTAGCCGAGCAGGAAGATCACCGTCAGCGAGTCGCGCACGAGCGTGACCATCACGCCGGTCAGCACCGACAGGATCTGGTTGACTTCGAACACGATCGCGTTGATCACGGTGCTCGCGGTCTCGCGCTGGAAGAACGACGCGCCGGTGTGGATCATCCGCTGGAACATCTCGAGCCGCAGCTGCAGCAGGATGCGGTTCGACACGTAATTGAGCAGGTAGTTGGACGCGTACTGCGATACGCCGCGCACGAGCGCGAGGCCGATCACCGCGATCGGCACGAACCATTTCGCGCGGTCGCTGCCGTGCGAGCCGAAGCCGTGGTCGAGCAGCGGCTTGAGCAGCGCCGGGATCCCGGCTTCCGTGGCCGCGACGACGCCCATCGTCATCACGGCGAGCACCACGATGCCGATGAGCGGCCGGATGTACGGCCACAGGCGCTTGAGGACCGTGACGGGCGACGTGCCGGTGCCGTCCATCGGTTTGCGAAGAGTGTTCTGGGTTTCCAAGGCAATCCTTCTTGAGCCGCGACGCGGCGCCCGGGGCATGGCTGCCCGGGATTCGCCCCCGTCCGGCGGGTGCCGAAAAAGGCCCAACATTATAGCTGGACCGCCTCCGCGGGCACGGCCATCGCCGAAGCGGCCGCCCGCCGGCGCGCGGGTATACTGCCGCTCACCGTTTTCTCGGCCTTTTCAACGATTTCATGGCAGAACCCACCCTCGGCGTCGCCCTCATCGCCCTCAACGCGGCCGCGCGGCTCGCGCAGTGTCTCGACGCGCTGACCTTCGCCGACGACGTCGTCGTGATCGACGGCGGCAGCACCGACGATACCGTCGCGATCGCCCGTGCGCACGGCGCCCGCGTGATCGTCGAGCGCGACTGGCCGGGCTTCGGCCCGCAGAAGAACCGTGCGCTCGACGCGCTCGACACCGACTGGATCCTGTCGCTCGATACCGACGAGGTCGTGAGCCCGGAGCTCGCGCAGTCGATTCGCGCCGCGATCCGCGCGCCGGCCGCGCAGGTCTACGCACTCGACCGGCTGTCGAGCTTCTGCGGCCAGTGGATCCGCCACAGCGGCTGGTATCCGGACTGGGTGCCGCGCCTCTTTCGCCGCGGCACCGCGCGCTTTTCCGACGACCTGGTGCACGAACGGCTCGTGTTCGACACGCCCGCGCAGCGGCTGACGGGCAAGCTGATGCATTACTCGTACGAGGATTTCGAAACCGTCGTGCGCAAGCTCGACGCGTATTCGACGGCCGGCGCGCGCCAGCGCCGCGCGGCCGGCCAGCGCGGCGGCTTCGGCAAGGCGCTCGCGCGCGGCGCGTGGGCGTTCGTGCGCACCTATGTGCTGCGGCGCGGCTTTCTCGACGGCCGCGCGGGCTTCATGATCGCGGTGTTCAACGCGGAAACCGTCTACTACCGGTTCCTGAAGCTCGGCCACGAACCAGCCCGCTGAACGCGCACCGCCCTCCCCGCACCTCGACGCCGCCGGCATGCGGCCGGCCCGGCGTTACAATGCCGGGCTGCCCGCGCGCCATGCGTGCCCGCCCACGGCGCCGCGCCACGCGCCGCCGACACGACGACCACCGAATCCGACCGCCATGTTCTCCATCATCATCCCGACCTGGAACAACCTGCCGTACCTCAAGCTCGTCGTCGCCAGCCTGCGCCAGCATTCCGTGTACGAGCACCAGATCATCGTGCACGTGAACGACGGCTCGGACGGCACGCTCGACTGGGTGCGCAACGAAGGCATCGAGCACACCGCGTCGCCGGCCAACATCGGCATCTGCCACGCGGTGAACCTGGCCGCCGCGCGCGCGACGCGCGACTACGTCGTCTACATGAACGACGACATGTACTGCTGCCCCGGCTGGGACGCGGCACTGGTGCGGCGCATCGAGCAGATGCCGACCGACCTGTTCATGCTGTCCGGCACGATGGTCGAGCCGGTCGACACGCGCAACCCGTGCGTCGTCGTCAGCAATTTCGGCCGCGACGCCGAGCAGTTCGACGCGGCCGGCCTCGTCGCGGCCACGCCGAAGCTCGTGCGCGCGGACTGGCTCGGCTCGACCTGGCCGCCCACGCTCGTGCACCGCGATTGGTGGAACCGCATCGGCGGCTACAGCAGCGAGCTGTCGCCGGGGATGAGCAGCGACAACGACTTCTCGATGAAATTCTGGGACGCCGGCTGCCGGATCTTCGTCGGCGTCGGCGACAGCCTCGTCTATCACTTCCAGCAGAAGAGCACCGGCAAGATCGTCAAGAACGACGGCCGCCGCCAGTTCCTCAACAAATGGGGCATGACGCAGGCCACGTTCGACCGCTACTACCTGCATCGCGGCGAGCCGGCCGGCTCCCGTATCGCGCTCGACACGCCGGCCGTCGAAGGCCGCCTCAAGCGCGCGCTGCTGCGCTCGCGGATCAAGCGCGCGTTCAGCTGATCGCACCCCGGAAACGACACAGAAACGCGCACGGCTTCGCGTATACTGCGCGCTTCGTCCCGGGCATTGCCGCCGCGGGGCGCGCGGCGCGCAGCACGGTGCCCGCATGCCGCATTCGTCCATTCGACAGGTTCCGATGCTTTCGTTTTCCGCTCCCGCCACGCGGCGCCTGACCGCCGCCCGCGCCTTCGCCGTCATCGCGCTCTGCATGGTGCCCGTCTCGACCGCGCTGACCAACGTGTTCTGCGGGCTGTTCGCGGCCGCGCTCGTCATCTCCCCCGAATTCTGGCGCGACCTGCGCACGTTCGTCACCGAACCGGCGTCGCTGGCCGCGCTGCTGATCTTCGCGGCGCTGACCGCGAGCGTCGCCTATACGGTCGCGCCGCATCCGAAGGCGTGGAACTGGGTCGCCAAGTACGACAAGCTGCTGCTGCTGCCGTTTGCCGCGCTCGCGTTCCGCCACTCGAACTGGGCGCCGATCGTGCGGCGCGCGTGGTTCGGCACGCTGTGCGTGATCCTGCTGCTGTCGACGACCAACTATCTCGGACTGACCGCGATCGGGCCGGCCCATTCGAGCGAGCTGCCGCTGTCGCGCGCGTGGGTATTCAAGAACCACATCGCGGCCGGCATGTTCGGCGCGCTGCTGTTCTACCAGGCGGCCGACCTCGCGCTGTCGGCCCGCACCGCGCTATCGCGCGCCGCGTATGCCGGCGTCGCCGCATGGGCGCTGCTCAACGTGTTCGTGATGCTGCAGGGACGAACCGGGCAGGTCATCGCGCTGCTGCTGATTCTCGTCGTCGCGGTGCGCTTCGTGCTGCTGCTGCGCCGTCAGTCGGCGCTGCGCGCGGGGCTCGCCGCCGGGGCGCTGGTCCTGGCCGGCGTCGCGCTCGTCGCTGCCGCGTGCACCGTGCACAACGGCCGGCTCGTGAAGGTCGTGTCGGAAGTGCAGCAGTACCGGCAGAGCGATGCGGTCACGTCGACCGGTCTGCGTCTGGAGTGGTACAAGAAGGGGCTCGAGCTGTATCGCCAGCGCCCGGTGATCGGCTATGGCGCCGGCGGTCTCGAATCCGAGTTCGAGAAGCTCACGGCCGGCAAGACGGCCGCGGAAGGCCAGCTCACGTCGAATCCGCATAACGAATACCTGCTGATGGCCGTGCAGCTCGGCACGGTCGGCGTCCTGCTGTTCCTGAACCTGATCGTGCAGATCGCGCGCGGCAGCCGCGCGCTCGATCCGCGTTCGCAGCAATTGCTGCTCGGGTGGCTCGCGATCTTCGCGATCGGCAGCCTCGCGAATTCGCTGCTGCTCGACTTCGCCGAAGGGCATCTGATCGTGCTGCTCGCCGGCATCCTGCTCGGCTGCGGCACGCGCGGCGAAGCGCTGCCGCGCGAGACGTCGGCGATCCGGCGCAGCGCGTAACGGAACACACCGGGAACACACCGGGAACACCCGAAACACCCGCCGGGCCGGCGGGCGGTGCGCGGTACGCCGCGGCCGCCTGTCGCCGGGTCGGCTCAACGGCGCACACGCGCCTTCGACGCGTCGCGTCGCCACTCCCCGCTGTTCAGATCGGCAAAGGCCCGGTTTTCGTGCGTCAGTCCGAGCGTGCGCGATGCAGCCGCGACGTGTCGATAACCGCGTCGACGGCACCGGGCGGATTGAGCCCGAGCATCTCGGCCGCCGCCGCCTTCACGCGCTGCGTGCCGAGATTGACGAGGCAGTCGCTACGGCTGTCCACATGGCGCTCGCAGCCCTCGTGCCGGCACGGCACGCAGTCGCCCTCACCCTGCAGCAGCCACACGTTGCCGTGCCGCGCGGAGCCGCGCAGCGCCCACGGGTTCTCGGTCGGCGGCCAGTGTTGCGGCCACGGCCCCCAGCGCACCGGGTCGGACGGGCCGAACAGCGCGATCGTGTCGGTGCCCGTCGCGGCCGCGACGTGCGTCGCGCCCGTATCTGGCCCGATGAACAGCCGCGCGCGCCGCACCAGTTCCGCGCTTTCGCCGAACGTCAGACGGCCGACCAGGTTCAGCACGTCGCCGCCCGCCTCGGCCGCGACCTGCTCCGCATACTCGCGCTCGCGATCGGCCGGGCCGCCCGACAGCGCGATCGCGAACCCCTGCGCGCGCAGCCATTCGATCATCTCGACCCAGCCTTCGAGGCGCCATTGCTTGTAGCGGAACATCGGGTACGGATGCAGTACGACGAGCGGCTTGCCGGCGCGAATCGCCGGCGACTCCGCGAGCCACGCGTCGAAGCGCGCGCGCCGCGCGGGATCGTCGCCGATGCCCGGCGCGACGACTTCGGAGACCGGCTCGATACCGATCACAGGTGCGAGCGCGAGCGTGCTGACGACCGTATGCGCGGACTCGTGGTGATTGATCGCGATCCCGTTCAGCATCATCCGCGTGAGCCACGTGACGCGGTTTGGATCGACGAGGCCGACGCGCTTGCGGCCGGCGAACCAGCTATAGAAGCGCGGACGGTCGGAGCTCAGCGCCGCGCACGCGAGATCGTAGCGGCGCCACATCGACAGCGCGTCACGCAGCCGTTCGCGGAAACCCGCGCGCTGGGCGACCACGATCACGTGCCGCACGTCGGGGTTGTGTTCGAGCACGCCCTCGGTGCCGCGAAACACCAGCATGTCGATCTGCGCGTCGGGCCAGCGCGCCTTCAGCGAACGCACGAGCGGCGTCGTCAGCAACACGTCGCCGATACGGCGCGGCGCGGCGACGAGGATGGTTCTGGGCGGGCGGGCGGAAGAAAACAGGGCCACGACGATCGTTCCGACTAGCTGGCTGGACAAGGCTCGCAATGTACAGGATTTTGCGGCGGGTGGCGTGGCGCGAGTGGCGGCGAGTGGCGTGGGGTGGCGGGGGGCGGGGGGGGGG
>NZ_ML058619.1 GCF_003635165.1 Burkholderia sp. Nafp2/4-1b
ACGCGTTCATTTCATTCAGCCGGCCGCCCGATTCCGGAGCCAGATAGAGCATGTTCGATTCGGTGCCGATACACACCAGGCGACGACCGCCATAGTCAATGAGGGGAGGTTGCGTCATCGATCGACGTCTCGAGTTGGCTGATAAGGCTGGGTGCAGCGTGCGTGCGCCATGTTCCGCAGGAAAATGGTAATCGATTACTCATACAAAATCGGCAATTTATTGCTTGCATAGGATAGAAAAATTATTCCAATGCATTGTATTTAAAGGATGTTTGTGTGTCGACAGGTTTCCTTAAGGGAAACCACCACCTTCTCCAGGAACATGTCCGGCGCTAAAGTTGGTAAACGCTTACCAAGAATGGCCATCGGAGCGACCGTCGTCGTCGGGTGTCCGTACCTGGCGAGCGTCGACAAAGGTTCCAGGAGATCATTGCAATGAAAAGTAAATGTTTGACCGCGTTGATTGCGGGCACGATGGCGTTGGGCGCGCATGCGCAGTCCAGTGTGCAACTCTGGGGGCGTGTTGGTGGTGGCGTCGAGTATCTGGGCAACATCAAGACGGGCGCCAACACGACCGGCTCGCGGTTCGCGGAAGGCAGCCAGTGGGGCACGAGTATTTGGGGGATCCGGGGCACGGAGGATCTCGGCGCAGGCAACAAGGCGCTGTTCTCTCTCGAAGGCGCTTTCTCGTCTGCTAACGGCAACCAGGGCGGCGGCAAGCTTTTCCAGCGCGCCGCTTGGGTGGCATTGCAGAACAATCAGTACGGCTTGCTGCGCCTCGGTCAAGGCAACTTCATCAACAACTACATCTGGCGTTTCGATCCGTTCCTCCTTGAGGACTACTCAGCGTCAACGTTCACGAACTATCGCAACGGCTCGAAACTCGCCAATGGCATCCGCTATGAGTCGCCGTCGTTCGGCGGGTTCGAATTCGCCGCGCAGGTCAACCTCGGGAACAGCGCCAACGGTTTCCGGCTCGGACCGGCGGACACGGTCGTGCAAAACGGGCTGGCGTGGGGTTTGAGCGCTGCCTACGTTGCACCGACGTGGGAAGTCCGTGCCATTTACGACCAGGTCAACAACCAGAATGGCAAGATGGACAACCTGTTCGTCGCGTCGGAAGAACTGTTCGTCGGCGGCAAGGCGGTATTTGGCCCGGCAACGGTGCAAGCCGGTTGGTCGCATTACTCGGCACCCAACACGGGTCCGGGTCTGTCCAGCAAAGCCAACCATTTCTGGACCGGCTTGACCTACGACGTAACGCCCCGCTTCCACGCAATGGGGGCCGCGTACCTGATGAAGGTCGGCAGCGGTACCTGGACGAAGGATCACGATGGCGAAGGCACCGGGCTGATGTTCAACCTCGGCGCGATGTACGACCTGTCGAAATCGACGTTCCTCTACGCGACGGTCGCACACGTCACCAACAGCGCCAACGCTAACTTCTCGATCAGGCCGGTTGCGCCTGGCTACGGCGATCCGGTGACGGGCAACGGCGTATCTCCCGCGGCCGGCCATTCGCAGACCGGTGCGTTCGTCGGCGTGATGCACAACTTCTAAGCTCATTGTCCGTTCGAAGCGCGCGAGTGTTGTCGGTGCGCGAGAGCGTCTAGAGTAGGTGTCCGGGAAGTATTGATCCCGCTACCCAATCAGGTCGTATCGTGTCCGCCCGCTCGAAATGGCACCGCGGCGCGCAGTGTTGATTGGGGTAAATCCGGAGTATGTCGACGTTGCCGGAAGACCGGACGGGTGCGATACTTCTCGGGAAGGTAAGCGTTTAACTTGACTGGCGCCCGGGTTGCCGCGACCAGTCGTAAATCACGATCTATCCTCGGGATAGTGGAGAGAGACATGAAGCGTCGTCTGACACATTTTCTCGCCGGCGGTTTGCTGACCGCCTTTGCGGCGGCCGCCCAGTCGGCGCCAGTGGTACTGAACGTCAGTGCATGGAAAGGCGGTGCGGCGGAACCTGCCGCCATGCCGGAACTGATCGCGAAGTTCGAGAAGGAAAACCCGGACATCAAGATCAAGTTTGATTTCGTCGCACGGAACGATACGACGACGATCATGTCGTCCCGGTTGCAGGGCGGGGCCGCCCCGGACGTCATGATGGTCGATCGTCCGCTGATCCGGCAATGGGCGCCCGCTGGGCAGCTCATGGACCTGAGCAACGATCCGGCCGTTGTCCAGCTGTCGCCGGACGTCAAGCCGCTCGCACAAATCAACGGCAAGTACTACATGATGCCGATGGAAGTCGTCGGTATCGGCATGTTCGCCAACCAGGACCTGCTGAAGAAGGCCGGCGTTGACCGCGTGCCCACTACGGTAAGCGAGCTGAAGGCCAGTTGCGGGAAGCTGCGTGCCGCGGGCATTACGCCGCTGCTCCTGCCCGCAAAGGATGGCTGGGCGCCGGCCATGTTCGCGCTGTCGATGGGCCTGGCGCCCAGCGTGAAAGCGGATGCGGGCTTCGTCGGCGAACTCGCTTCGGGCAAGAGGAAGTTCGAAAACAATCCGAATTTCAAGCGGGCAATCGGAGCCCTTAAGGAACTCGCCGACGCGAAGTGCTACGACCCGAAGCTGAGCGTGGGCATTGATCCGTGGGGCCTTGGCCTGACCGAATTCCAGGCTGGCCGGGTCGCGATGATGCCGCAGGGTGCCTGGAGCATCCAGAAGATCACGGCCAATGCCCCTGGGCTGAATTTCGCTTTTGCACCGTTCCCCGGCCTGGATGGCGGTAAGGCGGCCGGTATCGACCTGCTTGGCACGGCATGGGCGATCAACGCTGCAACCAAGCAGCCGGCGGCCGCCAAGCGCTGGCTGCAGTTCTGGACCAAGCAGGAAAACCTCGGGCAATTCCTCAAGGCGGATGCTGCGTTCAGCCCGTTTGTGAACGACGTTTCGCAGACACCGAAATCCGAGCAGCTCTACGCAGACGCTCGCAAGGCGGGCAACACGGTGGCGCATCCGAAGGGCGATCTCTCCGCGGCGTTCATTCTTGAAATGCAGAAGAGCATGGCCGCGTACATGCTGAACATCAACCAGGACGAGGATGCGGTACTGGCGCGTTGGGATGGCGCGCTGCAGAAGCAGTGAAGTCGGTGACCACTTTGGTATAGGGCAGGCGCCGCCAATGGCGGCGCCCACCGGAAGAGTGAAATGAACAGACGAAATCAATTATTGTGGTTCGCGGTGCCGGCGCTGGCGTTGTACGCAGTGTTCGGGATCTACCCCCTGATCAGTGCGGTGAGGCTCAGTCTTACGAGTTTTACCGGAGTCGGCGACCAGACCTGGGTCGGGCTGCGAAACTACATCGAAATTATGAGGAATCCAGAATACTTTGGCGTTCTGAAGGTTACGCTGATGTATTCGGCCGTCGTGGTCATTGTGCAAAATGCGCTCGGCCTGGTAATCGCGGCACTTCTTTTTTCGCTACCCAAGATCCGCAATGCGTCGCGAGTCGCATTGCTTGTGCCGAGCATGTATTCGGCCGTGGTAGCCGCCTACGTCTGGCAGTTCATCTATTCGCCGCTCGGCGGTGGCTTGAACGAATTGCTGAAGGCGTTGAGCCTCGGTGATTTCCAAAAAGTGTGGCTCGGCGATCCGGGGGTCGCATTGCTGTCCGTGGCAGCGGTACAGATCTGGATGTACGTTGGCTATTCGACGGCGATCTTCCTGGCCGGTTACATGAGCATTCCGGCAGAACTTCATGATGCTGCACGCATCGATGGTGCGAACGCGTGGCAGCGATTCCTGAAGATCGACGTTCCGCTGCTTGCACCGTCTTTTACGGTCAATATCACGTTGAGCACGATCGGTACGTTGAAGAGCTTCGAATTGCCGCTCGTGTTGACGCAGGGTGGGCCTGATGGCGCGACGACGACGCTGGGCCTGCAAATCTTCAACAGCCTTTTCAGCGAATATCGTTTCGGTTTCTCCAGCGCACTGTCGATCGTGATGCTGTTGATGATCGCGGTAATTGCCTGCCTGCAAAATTGGTTTCTGAGGAGACGGGAGCAGTCCGTATGAATATCGCAACCATGCCTGGCGTAACAGGATATTCCGTGAGGCGCACGGTGTCGTTCCTTCGCAATGCCCCGGTGTTTCTGCGCTCCATTCTGGCAGTCGCGATAACGGGAGTTGTCCTGCTACCGATCCTCTACATGCTGGCCATGTCGGTGCGATCGGGGTCCGAGATCGCGTTGAATCCGCTCGGATTGCCGTCGACGATTCATTGGAGCAACTACACGCGTACGTTCGCGGAAATGAACTACTGGCGAAGCGTCGCCAACACGATCGGCATCACCGTCGTGGTGACGCTGCTCGTGTCGGTCATCGGGTCCATGGCCGCGTATCCGCTGGCCCGCTTGCGTACCCGGATGTCGAGTGCACTGTACATTTTGCTGACGCTCGGTTTGACGATTCCGATGTTTGTCAGCCTTACGCCGATCTATCTGCTGCTTCGCGATTTTGGGCTGTTGAACACCTACGCCGGCATCATCCTTGCCTATACGGTACTGAACCTGCCGCTGGGGGTCTTCTTCTACTGCAGTTTCCTGAAATCGATTCCGCCTGAACTTGAAGAAGCGGCGGTCCTCGATGGTTGCTCCGCGTGGCAGGTTTACTGGTATGTGATCCTGCCGCTGTTGAGGCCGATCACCGGCACGCTCGCGATGTTCGTGACGCTGCACGTGTGGAACGATCTGGTGTATCCGTTGCTGTTTTTGTCCGACGAGAGCAAGTTCCCGATCACCGTTTCCGTGTTCCGCTTCATCGGCACGCAGGACGTCGATCCGACGAAGCTGTTTCCGGCCGCGGTGCTCGGCACGCTGCCGCTACTGGTGATGTTTCTGGTGCTGCAACGTCAGATCGTTGCCGGTATTTCTGCCGGCGCGGTGAAGGGGTGAACATGAGGAGCCAAAATCAACACGACATTGGCGGACGTATCGCGGTCGTGACGGGCGGTGGCGCGGGCATCGGTCTCGGCATCGTCAGGGTGCTGGCGGAGCGTGGTGCGCGTGTCGTAATGGCAGAGCGCAATGCGAGCGGAGAGGGTGTAGCAGAGACGTTGCGTGCGGATCGCCTCGACGTCCGGTTCGTGCCGTGCGACGTCAGCGATGTGCAGAGCATCGAGAAACTGTTCGCGTACGTCGAGCAGCAGTACGGTGCAATCGATGGGCTCGTGAACAACGCGGGCATCACGATACATGAAGACTTTCTCGAGGTGCCGCTCGAGCACTGGCAACGGCAGATCGATACGAACCTCAGGTCGACGTTCCTGTGCTCGCAACACGCGGCACGGATGATGCGTCCGGTGCAGCGTGGCTCGATTATCAACATCTCGTCGAATCACGCGGGCGCCAGCATGGAGGGGTTCGAGTGCTATGCGGCGACGAAGGGCGGTATTACGTCGATGACCCGTGCAATGGCCTGGAGCCTTGGCCGTTACAACATTCGGGTGAACTCGATCAGCCCCGGTTTGACGTCTACGGACCATATCCGGCAACTGATTCGGGAGAACGCGGAACTCGGGCGTCTCTATCACTCGTTGCATGCCACACACCGTATCAACGCGTCAGAGGACATCGGAGAACTCGTGGCATTTCTGATGTCGGATGCGTCGATCGCAATGACCGGTGCGGATTTGCTGGCAGACAACGGTTTGTCCGCACACCTGTTCAATCGCCACGGAAACTGAAGATGAAGATTACGAAACTCGAGCTGTTCCGCGTCGCGCCGCGATGGCAATTTCTGAAGATTGAGACGGACGCTGGCCTAGCTGGATGGGGCGAGCCCATCGTCGAAGGTCGGGCGGAGACGACCGCGACTGCCGTACGGGAACTTTCCGACTACCTGATTGGGCGTGATCCTCGACAGATCGAGGATCTGTTTCAGGTGATGTATCGAGGCGGTTTCTATCGCGGTGGCCCCGTACTTTCGAGCGCAATCTCGGGCATCGAACAGGCGCTTTGGGATATCAAGGGCAAGGCATTGGGCGTGTCGGTGCACGAACTCATGGGTGGCTCCGTTCGCGACAAGGTTCGGCTTTACGCACATGTACGCGGCGATACGCCCGAAGCATGTGCAGCCGATGCACGTAAGGCGGTCGCCTCTGGCTACACGGTCCTGAAGATGAGCGTGACGACTGAGGCGGATTGGGTCGAACGGCCGTCATCGATCGACGCGGCAGTCGGCAAGTTCGCTGCTGTTCGTGAAGCGGTCGGCAGGGATGTCGGCGTCGGCATCGATTTTCACGGTCGCGTGCGCCGTCCGGTGGCGAAGGTTCTGGCGAAGGCGATCGAGCCTCTCGATCCGATGTTCTACGAAGAACTGTTGTTGCCGGGGAATACCGACGCGCTCAAGGAGGTCGCGAACAGTTGCGCCGTGCCGCTCGCGACCGGCGAACGCATGTTCACGCGCTGGGACTTCAAGGCGGTGCTGGAAGCCGGTGTTGTCGACATCATCCAGCCGGATGTCAGCCATGCCGGGGGGATCTGGGAACTGCGGAAGATAGCGGCAATGGCAGAAGCATACGATGTGGCGGTCGCGCCGCATTGCCCGCTTGGACCGATTACGCTCGCGGCGTCGCTGCAGATTGATTTCTGCACGCCGAATGCGTTCATTCAGGAGCAGTCGACCAACGTGGCCTATCACGGCGACGACAACGCGATGTTCCGGTATCTGAAGGGGAATCCTTTCGCATTCGAGGCGGGCTTCGTCGCTCGCTCCGACGCCCCTGGCCTGGGCATCGAAATCGACGAGGAAGCGGTGCGTGAAGCTGCCGTGACCGGACATCGCTGGCGCAATCCAATCTTCCGGCTCGAGGATGGCTCGTTGGCCGAATGGTAAGCACGGGCAAGAAACTCGCAGGGACTCAAAATGGCAAACGTAAGACTGCAAGAAATCGGCAAGCGCTATGACGACGGTACGGAAGTCATTCGCAATGTCAGCCTCGACATCGAAGACGGGGAATTCATGGTGTTCGTCGGACCGTCCGGATGCGGCAAGTCGACGATGCTTCGAATGCTGGCGGGACTCGAAGATATTTCGCGTGGCGATCTCGTGATCGGAGACCGGCGCGTCAACGATGTTTCGCCATCGAAGCGGGGCGTTTCGATGGTGTTCCAGAGTTACGCGCTCTATCCGCACATGTCCGTCTACGAGAACATGGCTTTCGGTCTCAAGCTGGCCGGCACGAGTCGGCAGGAGGCCGACAAGGCTGTTCGGCAGGCTGCCGACATCCTGAAGCTGACCCCGTTGCTCGACCGCCGACCGAAAGCACTGTCTGGCGGTCAGCGCCAGCGTGTTGCGATCGGACGTGCGATCGTACGCAAGCCGGGCGTGTTTCTTTTCGACGAACCGCTATCGAATCTCGATGCTGCGCTGCGGGTGCAGATGCGTATCGAGCTTGCGCGCCTGCACAGTCAACTGAAGGCGACGATGGTCTATGTGACCCACGATCAGGTCGAAGCGATGACACTCGGGGACCGGATCGCGGTGTTCAACGGAGGGGTAATCGAGCAGGTAGGTGCGCCGCTCGAGTTGTACAACCGCCCTGCGAACAAGTTCGTCGCGACCTTCCTTGGCTCGCCGAGCATGAATATCCTTCCTTGCGATTTCGTGTCGGACGCAGGCCGGCGATACAAGGCCGTTATCGGCGGCAAGACGTCGGTAGCAATTGCCGAAAATAGCCACGGCCTGCCGACGTCAGGCGGCGCTATCGGCATTCGACCCGAGCACGTAGTGGTCGATGGCAGTGCAAGCGAAGGCGCAGGCGGCGGCGTGTCGGCACGTATCAGATTGATCGAACATCTCGGCGAAGTCGCTATTGCCTACGTCGAAATCTCCGGTCACGCCGATCCGATAGCCGTCAAGCTCAGCGCGGATTCGACGGCTTTTCAGATCGGTCAGACTGTCAACCTTCGCTTTCCGGAGCAGCATGTGTTCGTGTTCGATGCGGGCGGAAAGGCGCTCTACTGACGCAGCACAAAACACGTTAGTTGTTCTACGAGTTGTTCAAATTTTTTGGATTGAAGCATGCAGGTTCGACTGGTACAAGCGGCGAACGCGATCCTGGGAGAAGGGCCACTGTGGTGTCCCGATGAGTGGTCGCTTTATTGGGTGGACATCATCCGCCCATCCGTCTATCGGTTCACACCCGGACTCGGACAGACGGGTGCGTGGACGCTGCCGGAAAGTGTCGGTTGCGTCGCGTCGCTCGGTGGCGGCGAATTGCTGCTTGCCTTGCGCAGCGGCCTTTTTCAGTTGTCGACACAGGACGGCACGCTCACACGCATTACGCATGCCGAGCATGATTCGCCGCATCACCGGTTCAATGACGGTGCAGCTGACCCGCGCGGGCGATTCTGGGTGGGCTCGATGAGCGAGCAAGCTGGCTTGCCGGGGCGGTTGTATCGATTCGACAGTACAACTGCGGCCGAGATGGTCGACGGCGAATGGATCTGCCCGAACGGAATCGGATGGAACCCGGACGGAACCGTGATGTATGCAACGGATTCCGGCAAGAAGACCATTTGGCGCTACACCTATTCGCTCGCCACCGGAACCGTCGGTGAACGATCCGTGTTCGCCCGATTCGACGATGGCGTACCCGACGGCCTCGCCGTCGACGCGGAAGGCTGCGTATGGTGCGCTCTGTGGGACGGGTGGAGCGTGGTTCGATTGAGCCCGGACGGCGAGCGTATCGCAACGATCAGCATGCCAGTGCAGCGGCCGACGAGCGTCGCGTTCGGCGGCGATTCGCTGCAGACGCTGTACGTCACGTCGGCTACGGTCAATGTCGGGCAAGCTGGTTTGCGTGCAGGGCCGCTTGCCGGCGGGTTGTTCGCGATTGACATGCCGGTGCCCGGGTTGCCGGTTGCTCGCGCATGCTTGGATGGTTGCTCGGAGATGTCGGCATGAACGGTAAATATCAGCAAGCGTCGCGCGCGCTAGATCAGCGCGCGTGCATGATCGCGGTAGATTGGGGGACAACATCGTTTCGTGCGGCGAAGGTTTCCGCCGACGGCACCGTGCTGGACATCCTTGCTGCCGCACGAGGCATCTCGACGGTGCAGGCGGGAGCCTTCGAAGGCACGTTTCGCTTGGTGCTGTCCAACTGGGAACGCGAGCTCGATACGCTGCCGATCTATCTCTGCGGTATGGCAGGTAGTCGTCAGGGCTGGGTCGAGGCGCGTTACGTCGACTGTCCGGCAGAGTTCGGCGATATTGCGGACGCGGTGGTCCGTCTGACGGCCGGGGGAATGAACCTGAGGTTCATCCCCGGACTGCATCGCTTCGACGCCACGACGGGGCACGACGTGATGCGAGGGGAGGAAACGCAGGTGATCGGCGCGCAGGCGCTCGGGTGCGAGCGGATCGTGGTGACACCCGGCACGCACTCGAAATGGATTCTCGCACGCGATCGTTCGGTTGCCGATTTCCGCACGTTCATGACCGGTGACATGTTCGCGGCACTGAAGGGACATACGATTCTCAAGCACTCGATGGACGCGAACGAATCGCGCTCGTCGTCCGATACGCCGAGTTTCGAAGAAGGTGTCCGGCGAGGCTTTCGTTCGACCGGCATCGCGGCCGACGCATTCGCGGTTCGCGCGCGCAGTCTTTTCGACGACGGTGCATTTCACGCGGAGAGTTATTTGTCCGGCCTGCTGATCGGCAACGAATATGCGGCCGGTCGGGAGCGTTATCCGGATGCGTGGCGCCACGGTTTGACGCTGATCGGTTCGCATACGTTGACGGCATGTTACGAGCGTGCGGCCGAGTATCTTGGTGTCGACACGCAGGTGGCCGATTTGAACGCCAGCATCCGCGGATGCTTCGAGCTGGCGAAATTCAACGGAGAAATCCAGTGACCCATATGCCCAACGTTGCACGTTTTGAGGCGCTCGTGTCCCAATGCCCGCTCGTCGCCATTCTGCGCGGCGTCCGTCCCGATGAAGTCGTGGAAATCGCCGGCGCATTGATCGACAACGGCATCCGGATGCTGGAGGTGCCGCTCAATTCTCCCGATCCGTTCACGAGCATTCGCCGTCTTGCCGATGCCTTTGGCGCCAGTGCGTTGATCGGCGCCGGAACCGTGACTTCGATTCACGACGTCGAACGCGTGGCCGACGCAGGCGGTGCGTTGGTGGTCTCTCCGAATATCGCTCCCATGATCGTGCGCGTGTCCGTCGCCGCCGGCTTGGTGACGCTACCGGGTGTCGCTACGCCCAGCGAGGCGTTTTCCGCGCTGGATGCCGGGGCACATGGGGTGAAGGCGTTTCCGGCCGATCAGATTGGTTGCAAGGGGCTGCAGGCGTGGCTGACGGTGCTCCCGCCTTCGACACGGGTATTTGCGGTCGGCGGTATCGACGAGCACTCGATCCCGAAGTACCGCGCAGCGGGAATTGGTGCCTTCGGCGTCGGGGGGACGTTATACAAGCCGGGGTTCACTGCCGCCGATGTTGGTCTCCGTGCGAAAATGCTCAAGGGTGCTTGCATGACAGCGTGATACTGCGAATGTCCGGAATGGGGCGCACGGTGTCGACGGATCAATGCCTGCATGAATGTATTTCCAAAAGAATTTTCAAGCTTGCGATCGAGTCCCATGACAGAAAGAAAGAGTGCGCCAACCATCAAGGACGTGGCGGCCGCGGCGAATGTGTCGACCGCGACGGTGTCAAAATTCATCAATCGACTCCAGCGATTTTCGCCTGACGTGGAGTCGCGCCTGGCAGAAGCAATCAAGACGCTCGGCTATCACCAGAATCCGATGGCGAGATCCATGGCAACGGGGCGGTCCAGGACGCTTGGGCTATCGATTCCCGATATGCACAACCAGTACTTTGCCGCCTTGGTGCAAGGTGCTAATCGGGTCGCGATGAAACATGGCTATAGCCTGCTCCTTGTCGACAGCGAAGAGAATGCCAGCCGCGAACGGCAGCTTCTCGAAGACCTTTGCATGCGTGTCGACGGACTGATGATCCATTCAAAGCTTCGTGAGGACGAGATGGAATGGGCGGTTGAACTGTCGAAACCGCACATATTTTTCGATCGCCGAGAAGGGTGGGGAAAGAGCCAGATCGATTCGTACAACCGCGATGCTGGTTACATGGTCACGAACTATCTCGTCAGATCCGGGCATCGTCGCATTGTCTATGTGGGCTTCAACAAGGCGCGGGCCGACGAAGAGCGATACGCCGGTGCGGTCGCATGTCTGAAGGAACACGGCATGTCGCTGCCACGTTTTGAAACCGATGCGTCTTCTCCGCAGGAAGGCGCCAGATTGTGTTCAAAGATACTGCTTGGGAGCGAACCCGTAGACGCGGTGATTTGTTTCAACGACATGATCGCGATCGGTTTTCTGAAACATGCGTCGGAGCTTGGTTTTTCAGTGCCGGACGACTGTTCGGTTGTCGGATTCGACAACATTCCATTCGGCGAATACGTAACGCCAGCCTTGACTTCCGTCGACATGGGTGGCGAAAGCATCGGGGCGATCGCCACACAACATCTCATCGACATCATCAACGGAAAGGAGTCGCGGGCCGTCCTGCCTGAGCCGGAGCTGGTTCTCCGGAAATCGACCGCAGGAAGAAGGTCGCGCGGCGATTGAAAAGCCATGGGTATTTCTCGGTATATGAACGATCAAACGAAATTCGACGATCCGCTCCGCGGTGTCGTCGCACATTGCCACAGGATCTTGTTGACCGGCGCGGCCGGCAATCTCGGAACGGTCATGCGGGAAAGATTAACGCGCTATGCCGATATCGTTCGCGTTTCCGATATCGCGAATCTTGGAGCGGAGCGTGAGGGCGAGGAGATCGTTCAGTGCGATCTGGCCGATGGGCGAGCCGTCGACGCACTCGTCGACGGCGTCGACGTGATCGTGCATTTCGGTGGCGTCTCGGTGGAGCGCCCGTTCGAACAAATTCTGCCTGCGAACATCCTGGGTACGTTCAATATCTATGAAGCAGCGCGTCGGCGCGGCATCCGTCGCATCGTATTCGCGAGTTCGAATCACGTGACCGGCTGTTACGAGCAGAGCGAAGGGATCGACGCGACCGTTCGCCCACGACCTGATGGCTATTACGGCGTAAGCAAGGCATTCGGTGAGAATCTTGCGCAGCTCTATTTCGATCGCTACGGGATCGAAACGGTGTCGCTTCGAATCGGCTCCTCGTTTCCGGAGGCAAAGGACCGGCGCATGTTGGTCACGTGGCTCGGGTATGACGACCTTGAACAACTGCTTTGCCGCGCGATGTTTGTAGCAGATGTGAACCATACGATTGTATATGGCGTATCGAACAATCGCGATCGCTGGTGGGACAACCGCGCGGCACAGCATCTCGGTTATTCGCCAGTCGAGTCGTCGGAGCAGTTTCGCGCGCGGGTCGAATCGCTGCCGCCGTTGGCCGAAGGCGACCCGGCCGTAAGGTTCCAGGGAGGCTCGTTCCTCGCCGTCGGTCCTTTCGGAGATTGAGGCAATGTGGAATCGCGTCGAACGCGTCGGGGACATGATCTGCACCGTTGGCGAGAGCCCAGTCTGGTGCCCTGCCGAGGGTGCACTTTACTGGACCGACATTATCGGAAGGACGCTGTGGCGATGGGATTCGATCACGGCGAAGCAGGCGAGCTGGACGCTGCCAGAGATGGCAGGCTGCATCGCGAGGACCCATGCTGGCGGCTGGCTTCTTGCCATGGAGTCGGGCCTGTTCCGTATCGATCGCCTCGATCCGAACAAGCTGTTGCCCGAACTCGTGCGTGTCACGGGCGTCGATCACGCTCTTCCGGACATGCGTTTCAACGACGGCCGATGCGACCGGCAAGGGCGATTTCTTGCAGGCACGATGGTGCACGACATGGCCCAGGGCGCGGCGAGCGGCGTTCTCTATCGGTTCGGGGCACAGAACGAAGGCCTCGGCGTCGTGGCGGACGATCTCATCGTTCCGAACGGTCTGGCATTCAGTCCTGATGGAACGACGATGTACTTGTCCGATTCGCACCCGTCGCGACAGACAATCTGGGCGTTCGACTACGATGAAGACGAAGGGGTGGCGCATGACCGCCGCGTGTTCATCGACATGAATCCGTATCCGGGCAGGCCCGACGGTGCGGCGGTTGATGCCGACGGATGTTACTGGATTTGCGCGAACGACGGCGCACGGGTACTGCGCTTCACGCCCTCGGGCGATCTCGAGCAGACGATCGAACTACCGGTCAACAAGCCCGCAATGTGTGCTTTCGGAGGATCGCAACTCGATACCTTGTACGTGACCACAATACGTCCGCCGACCTCCCAAAACCCGCTCGACGGCGCAGTGTTTGCAGTGCAGGTCCGTACACGTGGGCTTCGGGAGCCCGTATTCGAGTATTGACGGTATCGGCGCAATGCTCGTCCAGACGGGCGACGAGCCGAATTGAACCCGGGTAGGTCGGGCAAATCGCGAATGAATTTCATTCCATTTGAATAGGAATGCAGAAAGAAATGAAGGTGACGGGAAATTTGCGAGCCGAACCGTGGACGGAGGTGTCGACATCGGTCGAATATCTCATCTCGGGGATTCGTCGAGCAGCGATTTTTTCGGCGCACTGTCTGACGATTCTGATGTTCGCCGCTGCGCCGGTTCATGCTGACACCGTCGGGAGTTCAATCCTCATGACGGATCAGGCGTTGCATAGTCTCGGCATCGATCAGGTCGATCGATGCGTATCGGACATGGATAGGGCGACGCAGCAGAATTCGGCGCTCGTCGAAGCGCTCGCGGAAATGTCTTCCATGCTGAACAAGCGGACACGCAACCTTGCGAGCACGGCAAGGCTGTTCGAGCTTCCGCGCAGCCTCGAATACGCGCGCGAAACTGTCTTACAGCCAGAATCAACGTGTGGAAAGGCGGGTGTACGACGATGTTGACCCATGAGAAGGTGCTGGAAATTCGAGAACTCGCCAGCCAAGGGGTAGGTGTGCGGGATATCGAGCGGAAGACCGGTGTGTCGCGCAACACGGTGCGACGCTATTTGCGAAACGAGCGGGCTTGCCGCTACGGGCCCCGCCCGGCACGTCCGACCAAGCTGCAGCCATATCACGCATTTTTGCTCGAGCGAATCGAAGCGGCACATCCAAAGCGGATTCCGGCGACCAGGTTGCTTATGGAGATCCGCGATCGAGGCTATGAAGGTGGGGTAAGCCAGCTCAGGGCGTTTCTCCTGCAACACAAGCGTGCGCGCCGCAGCTGATATTAGCCGGATAATGTAACGAAGAATCTATCTGCCCACGGAGCTGCCGCAGCCGAATTACCAACGATGTTATGGGGTATTTTTAGTTCGGTCGGGTGGCGGGGGAGAGTGCATTGAAATGACGGAGCAAATTTAAATCGGCGATCTTACTTCGCCATGCAATGCAGGTGTTAGCCATATTGATTATTTCCGTTACTCAACTGATATACGATGATCTGCTGATAATTATCGAAGTGATTTGTCGATCCCCTGATGAAAGGTCTTGTGCCTGCAGACGAAGCGCGATTCATCAGGGGCACTTGCAATATTTACTCCTGTCCCTCGTCATAGAGAGGATCGCGGCCGAGCTGAGTTAACCGCACTACGTTGTCGCGATCGAAGTAGACATTCATCAATGCCGGCCAGACACCGTCGCGCCGGAAGCGATAGGACCAGACGCGTCGGTCGACCGCGGGGAAATCGGCGATTTGCTCTGGTTTGCCGAAGGTTTGCAGGATGTCGTGCTGCGTGGACTCGCCGATGCGAATTTGTGCGAAGTCGGTTGATGTCAGTATTTGTCGAAAGGAGATCAGACGTCCGCTATCGTCGAAGTCGGCGGCATAGGTGGATTGGCCCAACGGCCAAGTCGGATAAAGCCAGCGCACTCCGCCGTCAGCGCGCGGGTACTGCTCCCGCGGTTGGCCCAAACGGGCCTCCACGGCAGGGGCCGGTTGACCGATAAGCGCTTGTCCCGTCGAAACGGGAGTGAGTGGGGAGCAGCCGCTTGTAAGCACGATCGCTGCAATTGCTACTTGAGGCGCGAAACGAATGTTCATGGCAAGTCTCCATTCCAGGACGAAACGACGTGCGCAACCACGAGTCCGCAAGTCCATGCATCCGAAGTCAAATCGGCGTCGTTTCCGTCGATTCAAGCATAGGCAATTCTGAATCAATTGTCCGGATTGAAAGAAAGCGGCCATGGAATCATATCCCGTTTGGCGATGAACGATCCGCGAGACACTAGCGGCCAGGCGCATTTACGTGCGATATAAACATAATGGAATATAGCGATTCAAATTTCACCCGCGCATTTTCATCACTTGGATGTGGGCATGCCGACCTGACGACAGTAATGGACATTGCGCAGCGTCATGCCATTCCATGCCTGGAGCTGCGTACGCTCGGCGGTACGGTCGACCTTCCCGATTATCTCGCATCGCAATACGGCTGCCCGGAGATGTTTGCCGGCACATTGCTCGGCGCACCTGCTCGGATCGTGAGCCTTGGGACGTCTCTCCAACTGGTGGGGAACACGGCCGAAAGCCGCAACGCATTTCTCCGCTACGTGCCTTGGGCCGAGGCATGCGGCGCCTCGACGCTCCGTGCATTCGACGGGGGGCGGAGCGGCAGCGATCAGGAAATCGAGCAGGCGTTGTCGACATGGATGTGGTGGAGGTCGTTGCGCGCGGATCGCGGCTGGAATGTTGACATCGCTGTGGAGACACACGACGCCTTCGCGATCGAAGACAACCTGCGCCACCTGAGCGAGGCCTTGCCCGATTGTCGACTGATCTGGGATACCCACCACACCTGGCGAAAAGGCGGATGTGATCCGATACGAACGTGGCGGTTGATCGGTGATCGCGTACAGCACATTCACGTCAAGGATAGCCGTACCGACGCGAACGCGCTGTCGGGCTATTCGTATGTGTTGCCCGGCGACGGCGAATTTCCGATGTCCGCACTGCTTGCCGCGCTGCGGGACGACGATTATCGCGGCGCGATCAGTCTGGAATGGGAGCGCCATTGGTATCCCGATTTGCCGCCTTTGGAGTACGCGCTAACGGCCGCAAGACAGAGGAATTGGTGGTAGGTGGAACGGATAACACGGACGAGCAATGGCGGGCCGGGCGGGACGGATAACGCGAAGCTCACACTGATCAGCACCGGCGACGCCGCGGCGAACGCAGGTGAGATTCCGCCCAGCGCCAGCGGATCATCAGACAGCCAACATTCGGCATTCTAATGATTTGACATAAGGTGAATTAGCGATCTTTTAGGGTCGCAAGAAAATAAGGCTTCGAGCAGCTCCTTGTTGACGCACGCCATCTGATCTCAACGACGACAGCTCGCGCAGCTTGAGCGCCTCGGCTCGCTTTCGTTCCGACACCTTTCTTAGGCGATCGACAGCTACAGCTGCCATCCGACTTTCCCCGTAGCACCTCATTTTTTGCCTCGCTACGCTTGGCCGCTCTCGTCATCGATGCGGAGTCGCTGATGGACCACTGGCGATTGGCTTATCTCGGGATCCGGCAGGTGCCGCGCGAGTTGAGCGAGTTCGAGCTCGCTACATTCTTCACGTTCTCCAAGCGGGAGCGTGTTGCCATTGATTCACGACGCACCGATCTCTTTCGACTCGCGGTCGCATTGCACATTGGTTTTCTTCGCATGACCGGCCGGCCACTCGGCTCGTACAAGCAGATTCCCACGGTTCTCTGGTGACATCTTGGACGACAGCTGAATGTGAAGCCGCCAGACCTTGGCACGTTACGTTCACTTTACGATGGCAACCTCAAGACCTTATCCGACCACCAGCGCTTTGCTCGGGATGCCATCAATTTTCGAGCCGTCGCGGAACATCAACGTCGGTATGTCATCCGTTGGCTCAAAGAACAACTCACCGGCCGCCCCGAACGCGGCCAGTTGACGAACGATGTCAAACGTTGGTTCTACGACCATCGCATCGTGATACCACCGGAGCGCATGCTCAGGCAGTTCGTCGTCCAGGCCGTACGCGACATTGAGGGGCAACTGCATGGCGCGCTCGAGCATGCCGTCGGTATGGAAAAACTCGAGAGTTGGGCGCGAGTACTGGCTCAGCCCCATGGAGAACATTCAAGTCTCCAGCGATGGCTGTGGGCCGTCCCACTGCGCAACTCGACCCATCAGATAAGCGAGATCCTCGACAAAGTCAATTTGCTCACGATGCACGAGGTGGCAACGCGTTGGCCGGTTGAATGCAACGATGCCATGGTGCGCCACTACGCCCGCCGTTGTGCAAGCCGCCCGCCATCGATCAGCAAGCGAATCGAACCCCAAAGCCGACGAATCGAAGCCGCCTGCTTCATGCGGTATTCCCTCTGTATTGCGACTGGTCAGGTACTCGAGATGCTCCGGCGATGGGTACTGAAGGTTGTCAACGACACGTCTGGCCAATGCACGGCGGTCGAAGCGATTGCCAGATTCGGATCAGCTGCTCGAGGGCAGGCTGTGTACGATGGCGGCGTTCACATCGGCCGCTTATTCAGAAGTATTTTTCTGATCGACTACTTCACCAATGCCTCTTTCCGGTCGGAGTTGCAACATGCCCTGAATCGGGGAGAAGCGGTGCATACCGTGCAACGCGCAATTCACATCGGTCGCATTCCGGTGGAGCTAGCTCGGCGCCAGGAATCGCTCGCGGCAGTGTCATCGGCGTTGACCCTGCTCTCGAACATCTTGATGGCCTGGAACACCACCCACATGCAACGAGCCCTGGAGGACATCGAAGCTAGCCGGGGGCAGCCGATCACGACCGAGCAACTCCGGCGAATCGCCCAACTCATATCGAGGGCATCAACTTGCGCGGCACCTTCAATTTTCCCGTGTCGCTGTACGCAAAGCGGATCTTGCCGAGCATCGCGGCCGGCAACTCCATTCCGTCAACCAGTCGGAGCGCCTAACGACGGGGTGTACTGGTACCGCCGGTCGAGGGACCGCTCACCTTCAATGCAGTCACGTCTGGACATGCCCTCTGCTTCGTTAGCGAAGGGTAGACGCTAACCCATTGTTTTGTCGGAATAAATATTTAGGGCCGCAAGGCAAGGCCTTGCCAGGCCTAATGGCGCCTAACCGGAAAAACGCATGGAAATCAAAGGCGCCCCCTGCAGCCCCTGACTTTTTCCCACGCGACGTACCGTAGTCCCGAGCGCCGCGGTTCCGGCATCGCTGGAAGCACCGCGCGATCCGGCGCCTTTTCCCGCCGAAGGCGGCGCAGCGCGTTTCCGTTACCCCGATCTCGCAAACCCTAAGTTAAGAAAAACTTTACGTTCGACTATTATTTTCCTGCGTTTACCGGGTGTGACCGCGTCGATATGATCAGTTCCGCTTACCGCCGAAACGCGACAAGAACGGCACGGAGCACACTGGTGGCCGAGCAGTCCGGCCAACCGATCTGACAGCCGGGGAGCCCCTCGCGCCTGTCGCGATGGATACGGAAACGCAGAGGATCCGATGAGCAAGAAGCAGATGAAACTCGGCCTGTCGATCAGGTACATGGGATACCACCTCGGCGCGTGGCGCCACCCGGAGCTGCAGGCCGATGCGGCGTCGCAGTTCGGCTTGTATCTGGACGTCGCGAGGCTCGCCGAGCGCAACAAGTTCGACCTGCTGTTCCTCGCGGATGGCATCGGCGTGCGCTACGACGACGTGCCGAAGGGTTCGCTGTGCCGCTCGAGCCACAACGTCGAACTCGAGCCGCTCACCCTGCTCTCCGCGCTCGCCAGCCAGACCCGGCAGATCGGCCTGGTCGCGACGGCGTCCACCACCTACAACGAGCCGTACCACATCGCACGCAAGTACGGCTCCCTGGACCAGATCAGCGGCGGGCGCGCCGGCTGGAACGTGGTGACCTCCTGGTCCGAGCAGGAAGCGTGGAATTTCAACCGCGCCAAGCATCTCGACTACGACACCCGCTACGAGCGAGCGGCCGAGTTCGTCGACGTGGTGACGGGGCTGTGGGACAGCTGGGACGCCGACGCGTTCGTGCACGACAAGGAATCGAGCGTGTTCTACGACGAGGCGAAGCTGCACGTGCTCGGTCATGCGGGCAAGCACTTCTCGGTGCGCGGCCCGCTCAGCGTGCGGCGCTCGCCGCAGGGGCGGCCGATCCTGGTGCAGGCGGGAACCTCCGAGGTCGGCCAGCAGATCGCCGCGAAACATTGCGACATCGTGTTCGCAGCCCAGCAGAGCATGGCGGCAGCGCAGAAATACTACGCGTCGGTCAAGGATCGCCTGCCGGCCCTCGACCGCAGCGAGGACGAACTGCTGATGATGGTCGGCCTGACACCGATCGTCGGCCGCACGCGCGACGAGGCGCAGGAGAAATACGCGATGCTCCAGGAGCTGATCGATCCGCTGGTCGGGCTGTCGATCCTGAAACGCTCGTTCGGCGACCTGTCGCACATGGATCTGGACGGCCCTGTGCCGCCCCCGCCGCTCGAAGACGTCGGGCTGCGCAGCAGCGCGAGCATGTACTACGAGACGGCGCAGCGCGAAGGCCTGACGATCCGGCAACTGTACAAGCGGATCGCGATGTCGCAGGAGCATCTGACCGTGATCGGCACCGCGAACGACGTGGCCGACGCGATGGAAGCCTGGATCGACGGCAAGGCCGCCGACGGTTTCAATATCGCGCCGACCCACCTGCCGCACGCACTGCACGACTTCGCCGATCTGGTGCTGCCGGAACTGCGCCGACGCGGACGATTCCGTACCGAATACGAAGGAACCACGCTGCGCCAGAACCTCGGGCTGCCGGAACCGCGGAGCCTCTACGCCTGACGCGCAGGGAACGCCTGTTTTCGTGAAACTCTCTTGAGACTGTCAAACCGATCATGCGCATCTCCGAATCTTCCATGCAGCGCGCGTTCGTGCCGATCGAACAGGGCAACCCCGCCGACGATCCGCGCATGTTCCGCCGCGGCCTGAGCCAGTACGGCACCGGCATCGCCATCGTCACGACCGCGGACGGCGAGCGCCGTTCGGCGGTCACCGTCAACTCGTTTTCCTCGCTGTCGCTGGATCCGCCTCTGCTGCTGTGGTCGATCGACCGGAAATCGCGCAGCTTCCCGGCCTTCTCGAGCTGCGAGCATTTCGCGGTGAACATTCTGTCGTCCGAGCAGATCGAGCTGTCGCGCCACTTCTCCAGCAAGATCGAGGACAAGTTCGCGGACGTGGCCTGGCAACCGGACCCGTTCGGCTCGCCGCTGCTGGATGGCTGCCTCGCGCATTTCGAATGCGACGTGCACGCCCGCCACGACGGCGGCGACCACCTGCTGCTGATCGGCCGGGTCACGCGGCTCACGCGCTTCGAAGGCGTGCCGCTCATCTTCAGCCAGGGCCAGTACTGCATTGCCAGCGAGCCGCCCGAAGTGCCGGGCGATTCGGCCGAGATCGCCAACGCGGGCACCGGGCCAGCCGGCAACAACCTGCTGCAACTGATCTTCGACACGCACCATGCGCTGTCCGAAGCCTTCGATGAACATCGCCGCGCCGAAGGCGTGAGCATCGCGGTGGCACGCGTGCTGGCCAGTGTCCACGCGAGCCCCGGCATCAAGGTGGGCGACGTCGCCTGCCAGACCTATCTCGGTCAGCGCGATGTCGAGGACGCCGTCACCTGGCTGGCCCAGAAGGCGCTGTTGGTCCGCACCGCGGACGGCGGCGTACGGCTGACCGATGCGGGGCTGGCCTTGCGCCAGTCGATCCGCGCGCGCTGGATCGCCTTCGAGGATGCGCAGCTCGACGGCGTGTCGTCCGCCGATATCGCCGTGCTGATGCGCACGCTGACGCGGCTGGTGGAACGCACGCGCGGCCAGCCGGCCGCCCCGCCCGCCGCCGCGCGCCAGGCGTGACGCGCCCCGCGCGGACGGATCTCCCACGCCCGCGCACGTAGCCAGGCACGAGTTTTCGGTTTTCGGTCCGCCGCGCGATTGCCAGGCACCCGTACAGGTTCGAAAGGGCACGAAACAATGAGCTGGGATTTCATCATCATCGGTGCAGGGTCGGCGGGGTGCGTGCTGGCGAATCGCCTCAGCGCCGATCCGCGCCACAGGGTGCTGCTGCTGGAGGCTGGCGGCAGCGACAACCGCTTTGCCATCAAGATTCCGGCCCTGGCGATGAAGGCCATGAACGATCCGGAGACCGACTGGATGTTTCCGACCGAGCCGGACCCGACGCGCAACGGTCGCACCGAGATCGTGCCGCGCGGCAAGGTGCTCGGCGGGTCGAGCTCGATCAATGCCACGTGGTACGTGCGCGGCAATCGTGGCGACTACGATCATTGGGCCGCGCTCGGCAATGCCGGCTGGTCGTACGACGAACTGCTGCCGTACTTCCGCAAGGTGGAATGCAACCGGGACGGCATCAGCGCGACCTACGGAAAGGCCGGCGCGATCGTGATCAGCGAGATCCGCGGCGTGCCGCCGCTCACGCGGGTATTCCTCGACGCGATGGAGGAACTCGGCTATCCGAAGAACGTCGACTTCAATGCCGAGCCGACCGAGGGCGTGGCCATCCTGCACTCGACCCAGCATCGCGGCCTGCGCTGGAGCGCGGCGCGAGGCTATCTCGATCCGGCCAGGAGCCGCCCCAACCTGTGCGTGCTGACCGGCGCGCTGGTGCGCCGTGTCCTGATCGAGAACCGCGCGGCGGTCGGCGTCGAATTCGATCTCGACGGACAGCGCCGCGTGGAGCGCTGCCACGGCGAGGTGATCGTCAGCGCGAGCGCCATCAATTCGCCGAAGATCCTGATGCATTCGGGCATCGGCCCGGCCGACCAGTTGAACCTCGCCGGCATTCCGGTGATCGTCGAGAACCGCGCGGTGGGCCGCAATCTGCAGGAGCACCCGGCCTGCCAGGTCAAGGCCTATGTGAACGTGCGCACGGCCAACCAGGAATTCAACGCGCTCGGCATGCTCAAGTACGGCACGCGCTTCCTGCTGTCGCGCTCCGGCCAGGCCACCTTCTCATACAGCGGCGTCGGTCTGATACGCACGCGGCCCGAGCTGGCCTATCCCGACATCCAGTATCACTTCGGCGCGTTTTCCTCGAGCTACACCGACCAGGGCATCCGCATGGAGCCCGAGGCCGCGATCAACCTGCAGCCCAACGTGAACAATTCGCGCAGCCGCGGCGAGGTGAAACTGAAATCGTCGGACCCGTTCGCACCGCCGAGCATCCAGTTCAACATGCTGGCCGACGCCTACGATCGCGAGACGCTGATCGCCGGCGCTCGCATCGCACGCGCGGCGCTGCGCTCGCACGCCTTCGCGCCCTATGTGACCGGCGAGTGCAAGCCAGGCGACGACGTGCAGACGGACGACGAATGGCTCGCCTACCTGCGCGAGAACGCCGGCGGCAGCTTCCACCCATGCGGCACCTGCAAGATGGGCGTCGATGCCGATGCGGTGGTCACGCCCGATCTGAAAGTGATCGGCGTGGAGCGCCTGCGCGTGGTGGATTCCTCGATCATCCCGCAGATTCCGAGCGGCAATCTCAATGCCATCAGCCTCGTGATCGGCGAGAAAGGCGCCGACATGATCCTCGCCGCACGTCGAGCCGCAACGGCCGGCGAGGCCGCGCAGCATACGTAAGGAGGCTCGAGCCTCGTCGTTTAACCGTTCCTGTCCACTCAGCCTTTGTTGGAGTTTCTCGGAGCAACTGATGAAATCACGACTCGCAATTCTCGCTGCCGCCCTCCTGATCGGCCCGCTCTCCGCCCCCGCCATGGCGGCGGAGTGCGGCTCGGTGACCATCACGGAGATGAACTGGTCATCCGCCGCAATCGTCACGGCGGTGTCGAGCTTCCTGATGGAACAGGGCTACGGCTGCAAGGTGCAGAAGGTGCCGACCTCGACGGTGCCCGCGCTGACCTCGCTGTCCGAAACCGGCAAGCCCGACATCCTCACCGAAGTCTGGCCGGCGGTGGCCGACGTGTACTACACGCTGGAAAAGCAGGGAAAGATCGTGCAGCTCGCCAACGTGATCGCCGACGGCGGTCAGGACGGCTGGTGGGTGCCCAAGTATCTGGTGGACCAGCATCCTGAACTGAAGACCCTCGACGGCATCCTCGCGCATCCGGAGCTGGTCGGCGGCCAGTTCGACAACGGCCCGCCCGGCTGGGGCTCGACGGTATCGAACAACAACCTGATCAAGGCCTTCGAGCTGGAGAAACACGGCATCAAGGTGGTCAGCTTCGGCTCCGGCGAAACGCTCGCGGCCTCGCTCGCGGCGGCGTACAAGGACAAGAAGCCGTGGTTCGGCTACTACTGGGCGCCGACCGCGCTGCTCGGCAAGTATCCGATGGTCAGCGTGGACATGGGCCCCGTGGTACCGGCCATCGCCAAGTGCAACGCGCGCCTGGATTGCGCCACACCGGGCAAGACGGGCTGGCCTCGTGCACCCGTGCTGACCACCATGGCGAAGCCGTTCCGCGATGCGCATCCGGACATCGCGGCCCTGATGAGCCGCGTGTCGTTCTCGAACTCGCTGATGAGCCAGCTGCTGTCCTGGCAGGAGACGAACAAGGCCACGGCCGATGAAACCGCCGCCTATTTTTTGACGCACTATAAGGACCAGTGGAAGAGCTGGGTGTCGCCCGCCGCGCTGGCCAAGGTCAGCTCCGTCATCAAGTGAGGCATCCGCACGGTCTCCGGGCAGGCAGGCGCACCCGGAGACCGATGCGTCGCTTCCGCGCCCTGCCATGGCGCAATGCATCCATGAATCGAGCGGCCCCGGACGCGAGGATTGATATCCATGAACATCGATAACGCATTTTTTGATTCGGTCGGCCTGCGGCCATGGTGCGATGCCCATGCCCAGTCGGGGCCGGTCTCCCTCGCGCAGTTGCTGTCGAAGGCCGCCGCTGCGTCATCGGACCAGGGCGGCGGATGGAACTTCCCGTTTCCGTCGCTCGATGCGCTGAACGCGGACTGCGCGGCCATCCCGCGTACCCGCGACCTGACCACCGGCATCGAGCAGGGCTTCCTGCACATCCGCCACGGACTGAAGCTGGTACTGGACCCGATCACCCAGCCGCTGTCGTGGATGCTGCAACTCTCGCTGCACATGGTGGAGATCGTGCCGTGGTGGCTGGCCACGCTGGCGCTGCTGGCCATCACCTACGGCCTGTCGCGTTCGAAGAAGGTGACCGCGATGACGGCCGCCCTGCTCTTCTGCCTCGGGCTGGTCGACTATCTGCACTACGCGCTGCAAACCACGGCGATCGTGCTGACCTGCACGCTGATCTGCATCGTGCTGGGCATCCCGGCCGGTATCGCCATGTCGAAGAGCGACCGCCTCAAGAGCAGCATGCTGCCGGTGCTCGACATGCTGCAGACGCTGCCTTCGTTCGTCTACCTGATCCCGCTGATCTTCCTGTTCAGCGTGACCGACCCGAAGCTTTACGGAATCGCCATCATCCTCTACGCGATCGTGCCGATGATCCGGCTCACCGATCTCGGCATCCGTCAGGTGGACGGCACTGTCGGCGAGGCGGCCTCCGCGTTCGGCATGAGCTGGTTTCAGAAGCTGGTGGGCGTGGAGCTGCCGCTGGCGCTGCCCAGCATCATGGCCGGCGTGAACCAGACCATCATGATGTCGCTGTCGATGGTCGTGATCGCGTCGCTGGTGTCGGCGCCCGGGCTCGGCGTGCTGGTGCTGCGCGGCATCAACAATCTCGAGCTCGGCGTGGGGCTGCTGGCCGGGCTGTCGATCGTGTTTCTTGCGATCCTGTTCGATCGCGTCACCAAGGTATCGATGTCGCGTCTCGCCGTCCACAAACAAGGAGGCCAGCAGTGAGCCAGGACATCAAGATCGCCGTGCGCCAGTGCTACAAGGTGTTCGGCCCGGAGGCCAAGTCGATGATGCCGCTCGTGATGAGCGGGATCAGCAAGGCCGAACTGCTCGCCAAGCATGGCCACGTGATCGGGCTTCACGACATCAACGTCGACATGCGCGCCGGTGCGATCACGGTCGTGATGGGCCTGTCGGGCTCGGGCAAGTCGACGCTGATCCGCCATCTCAACGGCCTGATCGTGCCGACCGCCGGCGAGATCCTGGTGGACGGGCGCGACATCACCCGGCTGTCGGGGCGCGCGTTGCTGGAGTTCCGCCGCTCGAACGTGTCGATGGTGTTCCAGAACTTCGCGCTGATGCCGCATCTGACCGTGCTCGACAACGTCGGCCTGGCGAAAAAGGTGTGCGGTCAGGACAAGCCGACCGTGCAGCAGGAGGCACGGCGCTGGATCGCTCGCCTCGGCCTGTCGGGCTTCGAGGGCCGCTACCCGCACCAACTGTCGGGCGGCATGCAGCAGCGGGTCGGGATCGCGCGGGCGCTGACCTCGGACGCCGAGGTGCTGCTGATGGACGAGGCGTTCTCGGCGCTCGATCCGCTGACCCGTGCCGACATGCAGGACCTGCTGATCGAGTTGCAGCGGGAACTGAACAAGACCATCGTGTTCATCACGCACGATCTCGAGGAGGCGCTCAAGATAGCCGATCACATCGTGATCCTGAAGGACGGCAAGGTCGTGCAGCAAGGCAGCCCGGAAAGCATCGTGCTGCAGCCGAAGGACGACTACATCCAGCGGTTCGTCAACGACATCAACCGCGCACGCGTGCTGAAGGTGGGCTCGGTGATGAGCCCGTCCGCATCCGCGTCGTACGTGCCCGGCGACACGCTCGACGAAGGCGACACGCTCGAGGCCGCCCTGGCGAAGTCGCAAGGCGATCTCGACCGGAGTTTCGCGGTGACCCGCGGCGGCGCGGTAGTCGGTGAGTGCGCGATGCGCGACGTGGTGCGTGCAATCGTGCCGCGGCAGGTTCGCGGACAGCAGCAACCGAGCCTGCCCGATACCGCCGGCCTTCCGACCACGGCGGCCTGAATCCGCCAGTGCCCCGCTTCCAGTTGCCACTCAATTCAAGGACTATCGTGCGATATCTCGACCATTTCTACATCGACGGCCAATTCGTTCCCGCCACCCACCGGGCGCGCCGCGCCGTGATCAATCCGGCGAGCCTGGCGCCGGTCGGCGAGATCGCAATGGGCACGCGCGAGGACGTGAACGCCGCCGTCGCCGCGGCCAGACGCCGGTTCCCGTCGTTCTCCACCTCGTCGGTCAGTGCGCGGCTTGCCATGCTGCGCCGTATCGAGACGCTGTTCATCGAGCGCAGCGAGGAATTCGCGCGGCGCATGACGCTCGAAATGGGCACGCCGATCAGCTTTTCGCGGCAGGCGCAGGTGGCGGGCTCGCTGGCGCATATCCGGAACGGCATCGAGATCCTCGAGCGTTTCGAGTTCGAAAAGACGCGCGGCAAGACCACCCTCGTGATGGAACCGGTGGGCGTGTGCGGCCTGATCACGCCGTGGAATTTCCCGGTGTTGCAGATCATCACGAAGCTGATCCCGGCACTCGCGGTAGGCTGCACCGTCGTGCTCAAGCCCAGCGAATATTCGCCGCTGAGCGCGCTCTACCTGGCCGAGCTGCTGCACGACGCCGACCTGCCGGCCGGCGCGTTCAACCTCGTCAACGGCGACGGCGCCACCGTCGGCGCCGCGATCGCCGAGCATCCGGACCTGGAGATGGTGTCCTTCACTGGCTCGACCCGTGCCGGCGTCCAGGTGGCCAAGGCAGCGGCCGACACCGTGAAGCGCGTCCACCAGGAGCTGGGCGGGAACTCGGCCAACCTGATCCTGCCCGGTGCCGACATCGACACGGCAGTGGCCGCCGGCGTGCATGCCGCCTATCGCAACGCGGGGCAGTCGTGTACCGCGCCGGGGCGCATGCTGGTACACCGGCCGCAGTACGAACAAGCGGTGGCACGAGCCAAGGCCACCGCCGAAACGGTGCGTTGCGGCGACGTGTTCGACGAGCACACCACGCTCGGACCGGTGGTCAACCAGATCCAGTTCGAGCGAGCACGCGCGCTGCTCGCGTCGGCCGAGCAGGAAGGCGCCACCGTCGTGACGGGCGGCCTCGGCCAGCCGGCCGGCGTCGAGACGGGCTATTTCATCGCGCCGACGGTCGTGGCGCAGGTCACGCCGGACATGCGCATCGCCAGAGAGGAAATCTTCGCGCCGATCGTATCGCTGATCGCCTACGACACCGTCGACGAGGCGATCGAGATCGCCAACGATACCCCCTACGGGCTGGCCGCGTATGTGCAGGGTGACGCGGCGGCCGCCTCGCAGGCGGCCGCGCGGCTGCGCGTGGGCCAGGTGGAGATCAACACCCCGGACTGGGATTCGTACGCCCCGTTCGGCGGCTTCAAGCAGTCCGGTAACGGCCGGGAATGCGGTGAAGCCGGCTTCGAGGCCTATCTTGAAGTGAAGGCCGTGATCCGCCCGTAGTCACGCGCCCCGTTCCCACCGGCTGCCGCACGATCATGCCGCCCCTGCTCCCGCTCGCACCGCAAGCGCCGGTGCCGGCCGACAGAACGCTGGCGAAGTTCGCCAGCGCTTCGCATTTCGTATTCCTGCTGGTGCCGAACTTCAGCATGATCGCGTTCGTCAACGCGCTCGAAGTATTACGGATCGCGAACCAGTTGAGCGGCAAGCCGCTGTACCGCTGGTCCGTGATCAGCGTGGACGGACAGCCCGTGGAGGCCAGCAACGGCCTGAAGCTGTCGGTCGACGTGCCGGAAACGCCGGGCCCGGCCGATATCGTGTTCGTCTGCGCCGGCAACGAGGTGCAGCGCGCCACCACGCCGGCACATCTGCAGCGGGCCCGCCAGTTCGCGCATGCCGGTACGCTGCTCGGCAGCATCTGCACCGGCGCCTACGTGCTGGCCAAGGCCGGCCTGCTGGCCGGCCACACCTGCGTGATCCACTGGGAATACCTGCACGCGCAAGCGGAAAGCTTCATCGACGTCACGTTCGAGCGCAGTATCTTCCGCATCGACCGCGAGCGCATCACCTGCGCGGGCGGCGTGGCACCGCTCGAGATGATGCTGTACCTCGTCGGGCTGTCGATGGGCGATGCGTTCGTGCAACGCATCTCGAGCTATCTGGCGGTGGACCGGGTCCGGCATCCCGGCGCGCTGCAACCGCCCGCCGGCTACGGCTCCGCCAGCCGGTTGCTGGCCGACGTGCTGCAATTGATGGAAGCGCATATCGAGACACCGCTGTCGCTGGTGGCGTTGGCGCAGCGCGCCGGCGTGCGCGAGCGCAGGCTGCTGCGCCTGTTCAGGTCGGCGGTGGGGCAGCCGGTGATGCAGCACTATCGATTGTTGCGCCTGCGCCGGGCTCGCCAGCTCCTGCAGCAAAGCAGCATGCTGCTGACCGATATCGCGGTAGCCTGTGGCTTCCAGTCGCTGTCGGTGTTCACTTCCGCCTACCGCAAAACCTTCGGCCTGACACCCGGCCAGGAGCGCCGACAGGCGCAAAGCCGCACCTTCGGCAGCGACGCGCGCGAGCACGCTGCCGAGCGGCACGATACAGTCGTGGCAATGCGTCGCTGACGCGCGCGCGGACAGGAGACCGGATACATGAGTTCATTGAAAGCGACGCTGCCGCCACCGAACACGTTGATCGTGTTCGAGGCAGCCGGCCGTCATCTGAGTTTCTCGCGGGCGGCCGTCGAACTGAACGTGTCGCGCGTGGCCGTCAGCCAGCAGATCCAGGCGCTCGAGACTTTCCTCGGCGTGCAGTTGTTCGACCGCGCCGACCGCACCATCCGGCTGACCGACAGCGGCGTGCGGTATCACACGGCCGTCTCGTCCGCGCTGCGGCAGGTCGGGCAGGCCACCATCGAGATCAGTTCGCGGCCGGCGAACAACATCGTTACCATCAGCGCGACCGCCGGCTTCGTGACCTACTGGCTGCTGCCGAATTTCGGCAGTTTCCGCGCGCAGCACCCCGACATCGAGCTGCGCTTCATCGTGTCGGACCTGCCGTATCTGGGCGAGAAGGATGTGGATCTCGCGGTGACCTACAGTTCCGCGCCCCCCGCCGAGGATTCGATCCTGCTGACGTCGCAGACCATCGCGCCCACCTGCTCTGCCACCTATCTGGTCGACCACGACACGCCCCTTGATCCCGCCGACCTGCTCGGACATCCGCTGATCCACCTCGAAGGGCCCTACGATCGCCTCACACGCTGGTCGACCTGGTTTACCAACCATGGCGTCAGCATGGACGGAACCAAGCCGAACATCACGGTCAACACTTACACCAACCTGGCCCAGGCCGCGCTGGACGGGCAAGGCTTCGCGCTGATCGGCCCGCCGCTGATGAGCCGCTTTCTCGCCAGCCGGCTGCTCGTGCAGCCCATCCGGACCGATCCGGTGCGTTGCCACGGCTTCCATCTGACGGTTGCGCGCAACTCGTCCGGCACACCGGCCACCGAGGCCGTGGTGGCCTGGGTCAAGGGCTCCTTCGTTCAGCAGATGGCCGCCTGAGGCGCCGGCCGGATACGTTCACTTTTCATTAACAGGCGGATATTTTTTCCTTGCGTTTACGCGGGGACGGGCCGCGCACGATACTGATGGCACGGGGCCGGACGTCGTCGGCCCCTCCCCGGCGCAGGGTGTAACTGCACCGCGCGCTCGTTTATCTGCATCACTAATCAATCTGGATCGATGTGACGCCGCCGATTCCCGGCTACGCATCGTCGGTCCACCTCCCCTTACTGACAGGTAATCGCATGAACCGCCGCTTCACTGATGACACGGATGCATCGATGGCCGCCACGGCCGAGCGCCGCCAGTTCCGGCAGGACCCGCTCTCGCAAGGACATCGGGCAAGTTCCGTCGACGCCGCGCTGATCGAGGCATTCGAGGTGCTCGACCGCCCGGCGCTGCGTGCGTATCGACTCGAGCGATTGCGTGCGCAACTGAAACAGCACGACTACGCCGGGATGCTGTTGGCCGACCCGATCAACATCCGTTACGCGACCGACACCAACAGCCTCGGCGTATGGGTGATGCACTCGCCGAGTCGTTACGTGTTCGTGGCCACGGATGGCCCCGTGATCCTGTTCGACTTCGCCACCAGCCGGCACAACAGTGAAGGCATCGAGACGATCGACGAGATCCGGCCGACCATTCCGTGGAACTTCTTTCTGGCCGGCCCGCGTGTGGGCGAGAAGGCACGCGAATGGGCACGCAGCATCGCGGACGTGGTGCGGCAGCACGGCGGCGGCAACCGCCGGCTCGCACTCGACAAGTGCGATCCCTGGGGTGCGGAATGGCTGCGCACGGAGGGCCTGTCCTTGCACGATGCGCAACCGCTGACTGAAATGGCACGCATGATCAAGGGCCCTCAGGAAATCGAGCAACATCGCATCTCGATGGGCGTGTGTGACCTCGGCGTATCGAGGATGCGCGAAGCATTGCGCCCCGGCATCACCGAGAACCAGTTGTGGAGCGTGCTGCAGGACACCAATACGGCCCACGGCGGCGAATGGAGCGAAGCGCGCCTGCTCAGCTCCGGGCCGCGCACCAACCCGTGGTTCCGTGATGCCACCAATCGCGAGATCCTCGCCGGCGATATCGTCGGCTTCGACACCGACATGGTCGGGCCCGGCGGTTACCTCTCCGATATTTCACGCAGCTTCGTGTGCCCCGGCAAGGCCCCTTCCGCCGCGCAACGTACGCTGTTCGGCCGTGCCCGCGATCAGATCGCACACAATTGCGCGCTGCTACGTCCCGGCGTGACCTTCCGCGAGTTCGCCGAGAAAAGCTGGGCGGTGCCGGTGCAGTACGTCCACAACCGCTACATGATGATGGTTCACGGTTGCGGGTTGGTGGACGAGTTCCCGAGCGTGGCCTATGCGGTCGACTTCGACGAATGGGGTTACGACGGGGTGTTCGAGGAGAACATGGTGGTGTCGGTCGAGAGTTTCATCGGCGAAAAGGACGGGATCGAGGGCGTCAAGCTCGAGGAGCAGGTGCTGATCACGGCCGATGGCGCGGTGCCCTTGTCGTCGGTGCCGCTTGTGTGATCTGCGGGATATTTGAGCGGGGACGCCGGCGGGTCGCATACTCGCGGGCGCGACGCGCGAAGTCGTCCGCAATGTCGCGTCATTCGCAAGATATTCAATGCGGATTGAATGCCATTCCATCGCAAAACGAAAATATCTGAAGAATTATCTATCGATATTAGTGTATTCCGAATGACAACAGTCGAGTGCAATATTCAATAAATCGGATCTCGATCATTTAATTGCCCCCGCTTCACATCGACTTCTCTCCTCCGCACACTCGACCGGCGCCACGCGCAACCTCGTCCCGCACACCACGAGCCCCTGCCCAACACAGTCAATGCGCGGTTGCCGATACACCAAATGCATCCGACAAGACCATTTCACATTGCTAACCAAATAATGACTTGATTGACGTCGCCGCCATTAAAAAACAAGAAACTCTAAAATATCTTGTAATTATAAAAGCGGCCTTCTAGCATGCCTTTGCTGTTCGCAATACGGACTTATCCAAAAGTCATTACTTGATGCATTCCTCGAACAAACCCACTCATAACCTGGGGAATTACATGAAGAAATTGTCTCGTCTGCTGCCCATCACCGCGATTACCGTCGCGAGTCTCAGCGCTTTTGCCCAGGCCGGCGACCAGCCGGCCGCGGTCGACAAGGCGCTGCAACTGATTCAGCAGAACCCGTCCGCCTTCAGTCTCGCTGCCGGCGGCACGGCACGCGCGTTGAAGTTCGCGGGACCGCAAGCAAGCACGACGACGGACGGCGATCAGTTCCAGGTGCGCGACGTGATCGTCGACCCCGACGGCACCGAACACGTGCGCTTCGACCGCTTCTACGCGGGCCTGCCCGTGATAGGCGGTGACGTCGTCGTCCATTCGAGCAAGGGGCAATTGAAACAGGCGAGCCTGACCCAGCTCGCGCCGATCAATCTCGCCGGCATGATCGGCAAGGTCGGCGCCCGCTCGGTGGTCCGCAACGCACCCGATGTAGGCGCGACCAAGGCCCGGCACGTCGCGGCCGCGCGTTTCAATTCGGACGTGCGCCGCGTGGATGACGCTGAACTCGTCGTGTTCGCACGCGACGTCACGCCGACGCTGGCCTACGCAGTGCGCGTATACGGCAAGGCGACCGACGTACACGGCGACGCCGTGCTGTACTACGTCGACGCGCGCACGGGCGCCGTGCTCGACGCCCAGGACCTGATCAAGACCGCCTCGGCAACCGGCACCGGCCGGTCGCTGTACTACGGCAACCTGACGCTCACCACGGACCAGACGGGCACGAACGCGTACCGGATGCTCGACCCGAGCCGCGGCGGCGGGTCGGTCTACGATGGCCGCGGCCTGAGCTCGGACGACGTCGAGCAGGCAACCGATCTGCCGATCTTCACGAGCAGCACGAACGTGTGGGGCAACAACACGACGACCGACCGACAGACCGTCGCCGCGGACATCGACTACGGGCTCGCATTGACTTGGGACTACTACAAGACGGCACACAACCGCAGCGGCATCTTCAACGACGGTCGCGGCGTGAAGAGTTACGCTCACGTCGTATTCAACACCGGCAGCGGCACGACCGGCGCGAACGCGGCATGGCTGGCGTCGCACGTGATGGCATACGGCGACGGCGAGCCGGGCACCAGCCTGCCCAAACCCGTCGTGTCGGTCGACGTCGCCGGACACGAGATGAGCCACGGCGTGACCGAGGCCACGTCCAACCTGAACTATTCGGGCGACGCGGGCGGGCTGAACGAGTCGACGTCCGACATTTTCGGCACGCTCGTGAAGTACTACGCGAATAACCCGAACGATCCCGGCAACTACGTGATCGGTGCGCGCGTGGTGAGCGGCGGCCTGCGCAAGATGTACAAGCAGGATCTCGACGGCCGGTCGTTCAGCTGTTACCCGTCCGGCGGCTTCTCGTGGTCGAATCCGCGTCACGATCCGCATTTCACGTCGGGTGTCGGCAACCGCTTCTTCTACCTGCTCGCGGAAGGTCCTGCGGTGCCGTCGACCGATACCGGCCTGTCGCGGACGCAACTGGTCTGCAACGGCGACACGACCTTCAGCGGCCTCGGCCGCGAGAAGGCCGGCAAGATCTGGTACCGCACGCTCACGGTGTATCTGAACGCAAACTCGAGCTATCCGAACGCACGGCGCGCGTCGATCCAGGCTGCAACCGACCTGTATGGCGCGAACTCTGCCGAGAGCGCCACGGTTGCGCGCGCGTGGAGTGCAGTCGGCGTGAATTGACGGTTGACGGCGCACCGGCGTGCGCGTTGATCGCCTGGCGGTCGCGTGGCCCGACGTCGCTTCGGAGGGAAGCGAATCGATCAAGGTCGCACGGGTGACAGGCAGGTGCCGATCAATCGCCTGCGATGGCTGGCGGTTGATCGGCCGACAGTGCGGCCCTGCCGCCTCGAAGAACTTCGATAGTCACGCCGGCGCCACTACCCGATCAAAAGCCACGTGCGGCCCGGCCCGCGCGTGTTTGGACGCAACATGACACGCGCTCACGTCTTCGGCAATCCCGGCGGATTGGTCTGCGATCGGTCGATCGCTTCCGCATCGAGACTCCAGCGGTTGAGCACCTTCCGGTAGCTGCCGTTCGCGATCAACGCATTGATCGAGAGCGTCAGCGGATCGGCGAGGCCGCTACCCTTGCGCGTCGTGATCGCGATGTCCGCGGTGCGCGGCCAGCCGCCGCTCACGGTGCCGATCAGCTTCGCATCGCCGCGCAGCGATGCCTGGTACGCGAGCATCGAGTTCACGCTGAAGATCGTATCGACGCGGCCGGACTGCAACGCGACCCAGCGCTCTGCCGCATCGGCGTAATACTGGATCGCGACGGGCGCAAGCCCGCGTTCGACATTCTGCCGGTTCCATTCGAGCAGGATCTTCTCCTGGTTGGTGCCCGAGTCGGTCACGACGCGCAGCCCGGCGACGTCCTTCGGTTCGCGGATCGCCGCGATCCGGCTGTTGGTCTTCACGTAGAAGCCGAGCTGATCCTTGCGGTACGTCGAGAAGTCGAACTTCTCCTTGCGCTGCTCGGTCACCGTCACGTTCGAGATCACCGCGTCGACCTTGCCCGACTGCAGTGCGAGCGGCCAGTCGGCCCATGAGAGCGGTACGAGCTTCAGCTTGCGACCGATGCTGTCCGCGACGAGTTGCGCGAGATCGGGATCGAAGCCGACCACCGTGCGCGCGTCGGTCGCATACGTGCTGAGCGGCGCCAGGTTCGGCGCGATGCCGATCGTCAGCGTGTTCGCTTCGGCAAACCTGAAGCTGCCCGGCACGGCCTGCTCGACCGCCGGGTTCACGGTGCCGCGCTGCCGGCCCGGCTGCTCGGGGCTCAGGTCGAACGTCGCGGCCTGGGCGGCCATGCCGGCGCCGATCAGTGCAACGGCCAGTACGCGAACGATGCGCGCGACGGGAAAATCGAGTTTTCTCATGTCTTCCGGAATCCTTGCTGTTTTTCTGATGAATGAAGGAAGCGAACGCGCACGGGAGCCGCACGACTTTCAAAGGACGTCGCGCCCCCCGCGCCGCGCTCGGGTCAAGCTCACGCCGGCGTCGCCTCGAGTTCGGTCGCGGTCTCGCGATGGACCGCCGGTTGCGCGACCGGTGCCGGGCGCTGTACCGGCGAGTCGCCCGCATACAGCGCCTTCGGATCGAATACGCGCGCCTGCAACGGCGTAAATGCGCGGAAATTCCACAGGCTGCGTGCGACGAACACGCGCTGCACCCAGCGAAACGCGCGGTCGTTCTCGTCGTATTGCGGATCGAAGCGATCGCGCGAATGCAGCGTGAAGTGGTTATTGATCAGCACCAGCTTGCCGGGTGACACCTGGACGCCGAACGAGACCTCGCGTACCGCGCGATACAGGTTCGCGAGCGCTTCCTGTGCGCGCGTGTTGACCGGCAGCACCATGTCTGGATAGAACGCGACCGTCACGCGCGGCGCGTCGAGCGGCCCCGACAGCACGGCGCTCAGGTCGGTGTTGTCGCGCGGCGTCGGCGTCGCGCCGCGCCAGCGGTACGGCACGCGGATGATGTAGTGCTCGCCGTACAGCTGCGCGATATCGTCCGGTGACAACAGCTGCAGCGCGCGTCGCGCGTCGGCGAGCCGCGTGTACGGCCCGCCGCCGGCCTCGCTGCGGATGCCGAGCAGCAGCAATGCGAACGGCGACGTGTCGCCCTCGGGCATGTGGGCCTGCGCGGCGTTCTCGATATGGAAATCGAGTTCGACCTCGGAGCCGAGACCGGTATATTCGCGCGCGGTGGTCTTGTGCGGCGTCAGGTTGTTCACCAGCTCGCGGCCTTCGTGCGCGATCGAATACGGTTCGCCGGCCAGCGTGCTCAACGCGACGAGCACGTTTTCGCTCAGCACGCCGGCCTTGAACGAGCGGCCGGTTTCCTCGAAGCGCGGGCTGCCGCTCACGGCGTCGTCGATCGGCAGGTTGTCGATCTCGATCGAACCGTGCGCATCGGCGGTCGGCGCCTTCGCGCGATCGAACGCGTCGACGATGCGGTCGGGAAATGCGTTGTAGGCAAGCTTGCGGACAGCGCTGATGTAGCCGGCGCCGCCGGCCGGGTCGTAATCCAGCGCGCCGAGCGTGCTTCGGATGTGGCCGGACTCCGCTGCGGTCAACACGATACGTTCATCTGCGAAATAGGTCATAGGTCTCTCATATAAAGATCCTGGTTCGAAGAGCGGTATGCCGCCACCGCCGCGCGTTGCCGTCCTCGGGGCGCAGCGCTCGACAAGACTAGGAGACCGTCATTCCATTGCGAAATGATATAAATTCGATTGCTAACAAAAAATATCGATATATGTTCAGCAACGCGGGCGGCGTCAGGCCGCGCGTGCCAATTCGCCACTTAACACAAATGGTTGTTAAAAAATCGCTGGTTATTATTTGTATTCGTTAGTGGGTCGATGCTAGTTTTCCGTCGGACGCCATGACGCGGCCGACCTTCGATCGACGGTCGGCGCCCTTCATCCGCCACCGGAGAACCCGCAGATGAACCGATACCGCCTGTCGTACGGCATCACCCGCCTTGCCGCCCGGGAGCCGCGATGAGCGAGCGTGTTCCCGCGCTCGACCGCACGCTGGCGGCCGCCGCGCCGCAGCCGCGCACGTCGCTGCGTGCGATCTTCCCGACCGTCGCGGCCGCGAGCCTCGGCTTCGCGATCGTCCAGCTCGACGTGACCGTGGTCAACGTCGCGATTCCGAGCCTCGGCCATTCGTTCGGATCGAGCGTTCACGGGCTGCAATGGATCGTCGACGCGTATACGCTGTCGTTCGCCGCGCTGCTACTGACGTCCGGCACGCTGGCCGATCGTTTCGGCAGCCGGAAGTTGTTCGCGCACGGCCTCGTGCTGTTCCTGCTCGCGTCGCTCGGTTGCGCGCTCGCGCCGTCGCTGCTCACGCTGATCGCGGCGCGGGTCGCACAGGGCGTCGGCGCCGCAATGATCCTGCCGACGTCGCTCGCGCTCATCACGCATGCGTGCGCGAACGACGCCGCCGCGCGCGTGAAGGCGGTCGCGTGGTGGAGCGCGACGGGTGGCGCGATCAGCGCGGCCGGACCGACGCTCGGCGGCTTGTTGATCGATTCGTTCGGCTGGCGGGCGATCTTCTTCATCAACCTGCCGATCTGCGCGATCGGACTGTGGCTCACGCTGCGCCACGTGCGGGATTCGGCCGCCGCGCGCACGCGGCTGTTCGATCCGGCCGGGCAGATCGTCGCGGTGCTCGTGCTCGGGCTATTGACCGGCGGGATCATCCGCGCCGGCGCGCACGGGCTCGGCGATCCGTATGCGGCCGGCGCGCTGGCAGCGTCGGTCGTGCTCGGCGTGCTGTTCGTCGCGATCGAGCGGCGCGTGGCTGCGCCGATGCTGCAACCGGCGTTCTTCCGGATCGCGCGCGTGCCGGGCGTGCTCGCGATCGGCGCGGTCACGAACGCCGCGTTCTACGGGCTGATCTTTTCGTTGAGCCTGTACTTCCAGAATGCGCGCGGCTTCACCGCGACCGAATCAGGGCTTGCGCTCGCGCCGCTCACGATCATCATGCTCGCCAACATCGCGAGCGCGCGCCTCGCCGTCCGGTACGGATTCCGCGCGACCGTCGTGATCGGCCTCGCCGTATCGCTCGCGGGCTATCTGTGGCTGTGGCGGACGCTTGCCGCCGATACGCCGTACCTGCTGCTCGCGCCCGGGCTCGCGGCGATGGCGGTCGGCGGCGGCATCGCGATTCCGGCGCTGACGTCGACGCTGCTCGGCAGTGTCGAAGCCAGCCGCTCGGCGACGGCTTCCGCGATCCTCAATACCGCGCGCCAGGTGGGTGCCGCAATCGGTGTCGCGGCGCTCGGCGCACTGGTGGCTGGCCAGGGCGCGGCGCTCGTGGCCGGCGCGGCGCACGCATTCGCGATCGCCGCCGCGCTCGTGGCCATCTGCCTGCTGGTGGCCGCGCGCTGGCGCAGCGATGCCGCGCCTGGCGGCACGCGCCGCTGACTGCGTAGCACCCGTCATCCTTCAACCCATCCTTCAACCGCTTCCCCTGCCGAGCGAGGACTCCATGCAGCATCGCTTCATCGATACCGTCCTGATCGTCGACGGCGCGTCGACGGCCGCCTATCTGGCGCCCGCGTTTCGCGCCTACGGCATCCGTTGCGTGCACGTGATCAGCGACCCCGATCTGCCGGCCGTCTACCGGAACCAGTTCAACCCGTCCGACTACGTCCGCCAGGTCCAGCATCGCGGCGACATCGACGCAACGCTCGCGCAGCTGAGCGACCTGCGGATCGGCGCGGTGCTGCACGGGCTCGACGCGGCGCTGGAGCTTGCCGACACGCTGGCCGAGCGGCTCGACGTGCCCTATCGCAACCCGCTCGCGACATCGGCCGCGCGGCGCGACAAGTTCGCGATGAACGAACGCATTCGCCAGGCTGGCCTGCGCGCACCGGCGCACTTCCACAGCACGTCGGTCGATGAAGCGCTCGAATGGGCGCGCGCGCAGGTCACGCTGCCGCTCGTGGTGAAGCCGGCGCGCAGCGCGGGCGTGGCGGGCGTGAAGATCTGCCGGACGCTCGCGCAGGTCGAGGCGGCCGCGGGTGACGTGCTGGCCACGCGTTCGCTGTACAACCAGCCGAACGACGACATCGTGATCCAGAGCTATTCGGAGGGGCAGGAATACATCGTCGATTCGGTGTCGTTCGAAGGCCGCCATCGCGTGGTCAGCCTGTGGGAAGTGCACCGCGACCGCACACATGCGCCGCGGCTCGACAAGATGCTGGTGCTGAACCATGCCGATCCGCGCTACGCACCGCTGCTCGATTACGCGGCCGACGTGCTCGACGCGCTCGACGTGCGCTTCGGGCCGACCCATCTCGAACTGTTCGATACCGCCGACGGCCCGACGATCGTCGAACTGAACGCACGGCTGCACGGCAGCCTCGACCCGCGGCTGACGAGCGCGGTGAGCGGCGAGAATCACGTGTCGGCCGCCGTGGAAGCCGTGTTGCATCCGGAGCGGCTGTTCGGCGACGTCACCGCACCGGCGGAGTTCCGCGGCTACTGCGGCCACGTACTGCTGCTGTCGTCGCGCAACGGCGTGCTGCAGCAGGATTTCACTTGGCAGGCGATCCAGGCGCTGCCGTCGTTCGTCGGGCTCAAGCAATGGATCAAGATCGGCGACACGCTGCGCGTGACTACCGACCTGCAGACGGCGCTCGGGACGGTCGGCCTCTACAGCCCGACGTTCGAGCGGCTGCTCGAGGATTGCCGCCGCATCCGCGAAATCGAGGCCGATTTCTTCGCGGACGAACGCGCGGTCGCGCCGGCCTGACGCTGAGGCAGTCGCGCGTTTCGGCGCCCGGTCAGCGTGAGAGCAACGCGCCGGCCTGGCGGCCCAGCACCGCGCGCAACACGTCGAGTTCGGGCAGCGCGGGCGCTTCGTCGGGCGTGACGAGATAGGTCGTCACGCTGTCGAGATCGTCGAACGCGTGCGCACGCAGTTCCTTGCGCGCGACATGCTCGGTCGTGATCCGCTTCGGCAGGATCGCGACGCCCATGCCGGCCGCCACGCAGCCGAGGATCGCGCCGAACGTGCCGAACGACGACACCGACTCGATCGCGAAGCCGCGCGCCTTCAGCCAGTGCTCGGCGATCGCGCGATACGGGCAGCCTTCATGAAATGCGAGCAGCCGCACCGTGTTGTCGGCCAGCAATTGCCGGCGCGTCAGCGTGGCGGCGCTCACCAGCACCATGTCCTCCGCGAACGCGGGCTCGTAGCGCAGCCCGGGCCGCACGAGCGCGCGCGCGGTCAGTGCGGCGTCGATCCGGCCGCGCAACAGTGCGTCGGCGAGTTCCGGCTCGCTGCCGATCTGCACCACGAGGCCGAGCGCCGGATCGCGCTCTTTCAACGCGGCGGCGAGCGCCGGCAAGCGCGTGGCCGCCGTGCTTTCCATCGAACCGAGCCGGAAGCTGCGCGCGACCGGTGTTTCGCGCACGACCTGCGTCGCTTCGTCGACGAGACGCAGGATGCGGTCGCAATACGGAATCAGCCGGCGGCCGGCGTCATTGAGCACCAGCCGCTTGCCATGCCGATCGAACAGCGGCGCGTCGAGCGATTCCTCGAGCTGGCGAAGCCGTGCGGTCACGTTCGACTGCGTGCAGCCCAGCCGCTCGGCCGCGCGCAGCGCGCTGCCTTCCTGAACGACGGCCCGGAAGGTTTCGAGCAAAGGGATGTTCATATCGCTATCTCTTGTTACCGATTCAGTTTATATCATTTTACTTCGCCAAAAATCGGGAATAGCCTAGCTGACATTCGGTACCGGCCGGCCCTTCCGAGGATTTAGCATGCCATCCGCTGTCTGCTCCGGTTTCACGTTGGTTCGCCGCGGGCCCGCGGTTCGCCGATGCGCGCGCTGATCGCCGCGCTGGTGCGGCGGGGGCCGACCGTGCTCGCGTGCGGCGTCGGCCTCGGGCTGCTGGTGCCGCCGCTCGCCGATCTCGCGCGGCCGCTGATGCCCGTCACGGTGTTCCTGTTCGTGCTCGGCACGCTGCTGCGGGTCGAGCCCAGCGCCGTGCGCGCGGTCGCGCGACGTCCGGCGGTGTCGCTGCTGCTGCCGGCTGCGACGATGATCGCGTGCCCGGTCGCGCTCGGCATCGCCGCCCGGCTCGCCGGCCTGCCGTACGACTGGGTCGTCGCACTCGTGATCGCCTACTGCGCGCCACCGTCGAGCGGCACGTCGACGATCGCGCGGATGCTATCGCTCGATGCGAGCGTCGCGCTGGTCGCGACCCTCGCGTCGATGGCGTTCGTCCCGCTCACCGCACCGCTGCTGACGGCCTGGTTCAGTCATGACGCGGCCGTGTCGATCTCGCCCGTCAGTCTCGCGTTGCGGCTCGTGCTGCTGATCGGTAGCGCCGAAGGCGTCGCGCTGCTCGTGCGGCGCTTCGCGGACGCACGGCTCGACCGTTATGCGACGCCCATCGACGCGATCATCGTGATCGCACTGCTGGTGTTCGCGCTCGGCACGATGGCCGGCATGCAGCAATCGATCGTCGACGCGCCGCACCGCGCGTTGACGGCGATCGCACTGGCGTTCGCCGTCAACGTCGGCTTCCAGATCGTCGCGTACGGGATCACGCCCGGCGACGTCCGCACGCGCATGAACGTCGCGCTGATCGTCGCCAACCGCAACGTCGGGCTGATGTGGGCATCGCTCGGGCTCGCCGCCACCCCGACCATGGCGCTCGTGTTCACGTGCGCGCAGTTGCCGATCTACACGTTGCCGCGCGTGGTGCAGCACCTGCTGCCGCGCCTCGAAGCGCAGCGCCTGCGCAGGCGCACGCGCTAGCCCCCTCTTCCGTCCTCGACAAGGATCCAGCATGAAGCGACTCATCGTGATCGGCGCACGCGCCACCGGCAGCAGCATCGCACTCGTGCGCGCTGCGCTCGCGCGCCAGGTGGCCGTGACCGTCATCACCGCGCCCGGCCATCGTCTCGACGGCGCGTTTCCCGACGGCGTCGAAACGGTCAATCTCCCCCCCGACGCCGCGCAGCTCGCCGCGTGGCTGCGCGCCCGCTTTCCGGACGACCTCGACACGCTGCGCGTGACCACCGCGCACGACACCTATGCGCGCACCGCCGCGTGGGTCGCCGACGCGCTGGGCCTGCCAGGCCCCGATGCACGGCACGTTGCGCACGCGGTATCGAAGTCGAACCAGAAGGCGTTGCTCGCCGAGCACGGGATTCCGGCCGCGCAGTTCGTCGCGGGCACGCTGGCCGCGCCCGCGGCGCTCGCCGTCGCGGCGGAACCGCTGCGCTTTCCGGTCGTGGTCAAGCCGTCGGAGGGATCGGCAAGCGACGGCGTGCGGCGCTGCGAGGACATCGCCGAAGTGCGCGCGCAGCTCGCCGCGCTTGCCGACGCGCACGCCGATGCGCAACCGGATGCAGTCGCGCACGCGACGGAGCGCGTCGTCATCGAGGAATTCCTGAGCGGCAGCGAATACTGCGTCGAGTATTTCGACGGCCGCTATGTCGGCGCGCTGCGCAAGCTGAAGCGGCACGGCGCGGGTTTTCTCGAACGCGGCTATACGTCCGAGCTCGACCTCGACGCCGACACGCTGCGCGCGCTGATCGATGTCGGCGCACGCGCGACCGCGGCGGCCGGCCTCACCTGGGGCCCGGTGCATCTCGACTGCATCGTGCACGACGGCGTCCCGCACGTGATCGAACTGAACCCGCGCATCGCGGGCAGCTTCATCTGCGACATCGTGCGCGACGGCTACGGGTTCAACGTGGTCGAAGCGTTGCTCGACAAGCTCGATGGACGCCCGGTCGCGATCCCCGAGCTGTTCGAGCCGCACGCCTACGCGCGCGCCGAATTCCTGCTCGACAGCGATCCCCGTGCGTGGCGGTTCGCGCAGGCCGGTGAATTGCACGACGGCGCCGTCACGATCAGCTACGGGCCGCAGGTGCTGCCCGATCGCGAACGGCGCGCGTTTCTCTATGTGCGTGTCGCGCTGCCCGTCGCCGATCCCGCGCATGCGGCGGCCGGGCCTGCCGCCGCGTCGGTCGCGGGCGGGCCTGGTCCAGGTCTCGGTCCCGCTCTCGGTCCCGTCACGCAGCCCACGGTTTCGGGCTAACGCGGCGCGGCATCGCAGCCGACAGACGACACGACACACCCTGCGCGCACGCTTCAGGGCATCTGCCTGTCAGACGGTCGTGCTGCGACGTAGCCCGGCCGTTGCGCTCCCGCGCGCATCGTCCCGCCGACCGGCGCTACGCCGACGTCACCAGCGCATTGAACGACGTATCCCAGAACGGCGCGACGTTGGCCGGGCCATCCAGCACGCCGATGCGCGCGAACACGTCCGCGACCTGTTGATGCTGCGCGACCACGTCGGGCGTGACGGGCAGCAGCGCGTAATCGTCGCTACGCTGCGCGAACATCGCCGCGAGGTCGGCGACCGGCACGCGCGTCTCGCCGTTCTGCACACGCGCATACGCGTCGAAATGACCGTTCGCCCACGCGTACGCGCGCTGGAATCGCAGCAGCAGATCACCGGTCGCGGCGCGCCGGCGCGGGTCGTCGAGCGTGCGCGGGTTCGCATAGATCGGGAAGTTGCCGGACAGATAGCCCTTGCCCGTCTTCAGCACGCGCGCGCCGTAGCGGTTGCGCGCGAGCTGGCCGTTGTAGCCGTAGATCGCCCACGCGTCGAGGTCGCCGCGGTCGTACGCGGACAGCCCGTCGGACGGCGACAGGTTGATCGCCTGAATGTCGTCGAAGCCGAGGCCGGCCTGCGCGAGCTGCCGGTACAGGAAATAGTGCGACGTCGTCGCGCGCACATACCCGACCCGCTTGCCCTTGAGGTCCGCGATGCTCCGGATCGGCGTGTCCTTGCGCGCGAGCGTCACCTGGTTGTTCAGGTCTTCCCGTGTACGCGAGATGAACCGCACGCTCGCCTTCTGGCGTGCGGCGAACACGGCCGGAATCTCGCTTCCCGAGCCGATGTCGAGCGCATCCGCGTTCAGCGCCTCGATATGCAGCACGCCGTTGTTGAGCTCGCGCCACTCGATCCGGTACGGCGTGTCGTTGAGGCCGGCCGCTTGCAGCAACGCGCGCCAGCCGCCCTTGTAGGTTGCGACGCGCAGCGTGGTGCCGGCAAGATCGGTGGTGACGGTCGGGGCGGCGAGCGCGACCCGAGCGACCACCGGGGTCGCCGCGAGCGCGGCGCCGGCGAGCAGCAGGCGGCGGCGTACCGCCGAAGTTGACGCCATCGGATGCTCCTGTCGATTGAAGGGATTGAAGGGATTGAATGGATTGAGCGAAGCGGAAAACCGCAAGCCGCCGCGCGCGGCGGTCGACGTGCGTCAATGCAGCGTCGGGAAGCCGTGGCGCTCGGCCAGTAGCGCCAGGATCCGGCGCGGGTCGGTAACGAAGCGCACCGCGCCGAGCGTTTGCGCATCGTCCGGCGCCGGTTGCGCGCTCCCGAGCACGAGCACGGGCAGACCTTGATGCGCGTCATCGAGCGCGTCGATCACCGCGGGACGCGGCCGTTCGAAGCCGACGCGGCGCACGTCGAGGCGATCGGCCCGATCGGGCGCGCTCGCGAGCAGCTCTTCGATCGCGAGCCCGTGCGGACAGACGAAGTGCTGGCCCGGATGCTTCGGATCGGTAAAGCCCGGTTCCAGCAGAAACAGCACATCACGACTCATTTCACTCGGCTCCCTGTTGATGGTTGCACCGGGACGCATGCACGCTGCATGCACCGCGCCCGGCGGCGGCCGGCATCGCGCCGGATGCCCGACTCTACCGCCTGGCATCGCGCGGCCCTACCAACGTTTTGCGAAATCGTTATGCCCGCGTGCCTACCGCACCCATCATGCATCTCCCAGGGCGGTGTTGCAAAAACGCATCGTCGGTCGAATGCGGTTCGTTGCGATATCTAACGATTTGATCGATCGATATGTCCCCGATCGCACATTGCCTGAGCGCGCCGTTTGCCATCGATGTCAATCCGTTCGCCGCAGCATGCGTGCCGGACGCGATCGCAGCGCATACGCCGGGCGCGCATCGTCACGCATTGCAAATCGGTCGCGCGGCGAATTGCAAACCACGGATCGTGTGTTCGCCGCCCAAACCGAAGTCAATAGCATCGTGATCCTCGCAGACGTTCCCATAAAAACAGAGGTTATTCATGATCAAGAAATCGGTAGTCCTGGGTTTGGTTTCGATCGGTTCCATCGGCGCGCATGCGCAGAGTTCCGTCACGTTGTATGGCGTCGTCGACGCCGGCTTCGCGTATACGAACAACCAGGGCGGCAAGAGCAACATCCAGCAGACGAGCGGCAAGCTGAGCGGCAGCCGCTGGGGCCTGAAAGGCGCCGAGGATCTCGGCGGCGGGCTGCAGGCGGTGTTCACGCTCGAAAGCGGGTTCCGGCCGAGCGACGGCGGGCTCGGCCAGGGCGGCCGCCTGTTCGGCCGCTCCGCGTACGTCGGCCTGAGCAAGACCGACCTGGGCACGCTGACGTTCGGCCGCCAGTACGAGCCGATCACCGACCTCGTCGCGCAGTACTCCGGGTCGGGCTTCTGGTCGCCGGCGACCCATGTCGGCGATAACGACAACCTGAACCAGAGCTTCCGGATCAACAACGCGGTGAAGTTCCGCAGCGCGACGATCGCCGGCTTCACGGCCGACGCGCTGTACGCGTTCAGCAACCAGGCGAACGGCAGCGCCGGCACGGGCTTCTCGAACAACAACGCATGGGGCGTGTCGGCCAACTACGTGAACGGCCCGCTGTCTGCCGGCGCCGGCTACGTGCGGCTCAACAATCCGAGCACGGCGTCGAACACGAGCGGCGCGGTGGGCGGCGCGACCTCGACGACCGGCAACGACTACAGCGGCGGGTTCTTCTACGGCCTGAACGGCGGCGTGCGCAAGCAGCAGATCGGCGTCGCGGGCGCGAACTATGCGCTCGGCCGCACGACGCTCGGCTTCGCATGGAGCCACACGCAGCTCGACTACGTCGACGGCTCGTCGCGCAAGTTCAACAACTACGACGTGAACGGACGCTTCCAGATCACGCCGGCGGCGACGCTGATCGGCGTCTATACGTTCACCGACGGACGCGCGAGCGGCCTGCCGGGCACCGGCGGCCAGACGCTGAAGCCGCGCTGGCACCAGTTCACGCTCGGATTCGACTATGCGTTGTCGAAGCGCACCGATCTCTATCTGTCCGGCATCTACCAGCTCGCGGCCGGCGATGCGAGCACCGCGACGTCGGGCGGCTATCGCAAGATCGCGGCGATCTCGAACATCGGCACCGCGTCGTCGACCAATCGCCAGGTTGCGTTCGTCAGTGGGCTGCGCGTGAAGTTCTAAGCGCACGCGCAACCGTTTCGCGGCGCGATAAGCAAAGCGGGAATCGTTGTTTGTCGCGTCGCGCGCGGTTGCCGAGAATGTTCGTTTTTCCGGATGCTGCCGCGCCCGTGCGCGGCACGGCCTCGATCATGACCGATCCCCCTTCCCGTCGACCCCGCACCGGCCGGCGTACGGCGCTGCGCCAGCTCGCCGGCGGCTGGGCCGCGGCGCTGCTGCCGGCCGGCAGCGCACTCGCGAGTCAGCCGCTTGCCCCACTCTCCCCGTTGGACGTTCCACCGTGGACGCGCACGCCGGGCGCGCCGCTGCTGTCGCCGCCGTATGGCCTGCCCGGTGAGCACGAACGCGACGTGATTCGCCGCAGCGCGCGTACGCCGGCATTGCCCGGCGCCGGCTCGTCGATGACGCCGCTCGCCGACCTGTTCGGCGACATCACGCCGAACGGCCTCGTCTACGAGCGTCATCATGCGGGCGTGCCCGACATCGACGCGCAACGCCATCGCGTCGTCGTGCACGGCCTCGTGCGCGAACCGCGCAGCTTCACGCTCGACGACCTGCTGCGTTTTCCGTCCGAATCGCGCATCCACTTCCTCGAATGCTCGGGCAATACCGGCAGCGAGTGGAGCGGCCCGAGCGGGCTGCCGGTCCAGTTCACGCACGGGCTGCTGTCGTGCTGCGAATGGACGGGCGTGCGGCTGTCGACGCTGCTCGATGAAACGGGCATCGATCCGGCCGCGCAATGGGTGCTCGCCGAAGGCGCGGACGGCGCGGCGATGACGCGCAGCCTGCCGCTCGAGCGCATTCTCGAGCGCGCGCTCGTCGTCTATGCGCAGAACGGCGAGCGGCTGCGGCCGGAGAACGGCTACCCGGTGCGGCTCATCGTGCCGGGTTTCGAAGGCAACACGAACATCAAGTGGCTGCGGCGGCTGAAGCTGGTGCGCGCGCCGGAGATGACGCGCGAGGAAACGTCGAAATACACGAGCCTGCTGCCGAACGGCTGCGCGCGCCAGTTCGTGTTCGAGATGGACGCGAAATCGGTGATCACGCGCCCGTCGGCCGGCCACCGGCTCGCATCGCACGGCTATTACCCGATCGGCGGCTATGCATGGTCGGGGCGCGGCCGGATTCGCTCGGTCGACGTGTCGACCGACGGCGGACGCACGTGGCGCGCCGCACGGCTCGCCGGCGACGTGCGCGATCGCGCGCTGACGCGTTTCGAAGCCGACTGGGTGTGGCGCGGCGAACCGGCCGACCTGCAAAGCCGCGCGACCGACGAAACCGGCTACGTGCAGCCGACCCGCGACGCGCTCGTCGCCGCGCGCGGCGTCAACTCGCAGTACCACTACAACGGCATCCAGAACTGGCGCGTCGGCGCGGACGGCGAGGTGCGCAATGCATAAGACGATTGCGCGGTCGCTTGCATCGTTGATCGCCGTGTCAGCTGCGATCGCGTTGCCCGCATACGGTGCGGGCTTCGGTCTCGGCCAGCCGGTCGACCGCGCGGCGCTTGCCGCCTGGGACATCGACGTCGCGCCCGACGGCAGCGGCCTGCCGCGCGGCGCAGGCACGGTCGCGCGCGGCGCGCACGTGTTCGCGGGCAAATGCGCGATGTGTCACGGCGCGGCCGGCCAGGGCGGCATCGGCGATCCGCTCGTCGGCGGCATCGGCTCGCTCGCCGGCGCGAAACCGAAGAAGACGGTCGGCAGCTACTGGCCGTATGCCACGACGCTGTTCGACTACATCCGCCGCGCGATGCCGTACAACGCGCCGCAATCGCTGAGCGCGGACGAAGTCTATGCGGTCACCGCGTACGTGCTCCATCTGAACGGCATCGTGCCGGAGAACGCGACGCTCGACGCACGCTCGCTGCCGCGCGTGAAGATGCCGAACCGCGACGGCTTCGTGGCCGACCCGCGGCCGGGACAGCTGTGACGCATCGCGATCCGCCGGCCGTCGAATCGGCAATCGCCGTCGCGCGAACGCCGGCGTCATCGCATGCCGGATTCTTTCGTTCGGCGCCCGCGCGCCGTGTAGGGAGCCCATCTTGACCGAAACCGCAGCAGCAGCCCGGGCCGACACGTTGCCCTCTCCCACGCCGTTCGTCGACGTCCGTTCGCCGGCCGAATTCCCGGACAGCCCCGTGTCGCGCGTATTCGCGCAGCCGCTGATGCTCGGGCTGTTCCTGCCGATCCAGGCCGGCGGCTGGAGCGCATCGACGCTGCCGCGTTCGACCGACTGGAGCTTCGACTACAACGCGGACCTCGTCGCCCGCGCGGAGGCGCTCGGATTCGATCTCGTGTTCGCGCTGTCGCAGTGGCTGCCGAAAGGCGGCTACGGCGGCGTGTTCGACGGCCAGGCGCTCGACTCGTTCATGACGCTGGCGGCGCTCACCGCGCGCACCGAGCGGATCATCCTCGTCGCGACGAGCCATGTGCTGTACGGACCGTGGCACCCGCTGCATTTCGCGAAGTTCACGGCGACGCTCGATCACATCTCGCGCGGACGCTGGGGCGTCAACGTCGTGACCGGCCACCGCGCGATCGAGCACGAGATGTTCGGCTGGAACCGGATCGAACACGACCGGCGTTACGAGATGGCCGCGGAATTCGTCGACGCGGTCAGTCAGTTGTGGGCGCAACCGGACAACTTCAGCTATGCGCCCGCGCTGTCGAGCTGGCGGCTCTCCGGCGCGTTCGTCACGCCGAAGCCGCGCTACGGGCGCCCGCTGCTGATCAACGCGACGGGCTCCGACGCGGGCATCGAGTTCGCGGCCCGCCATTCTGACATCGTGTTCGTCACGAGCCCGGCCGGCCCGGACGTCGATCTCGCGCTGGACGCGCTGCCCGCCCACACGGCGCGCGTGAAGGCGGCGGCCGCCGCGCACGGTCGAACGATCCGCACGCTGCTCAATCCGCTCGTGATCTGCCGCGAGACCGCGGCCGAAGCGCGCGCGTACCGCGACGCGATCGTCGCGCATGCGGACGAAGGCAGCTTCCATCGCTTCGACAGCGACGCGCACGCGTGGCGCGGCGGGTTCGAGCAGCGCTCGCAGGCGGCCGCGCGCGCGATCGGCGGCAACATCTCGATCACGGGTTCGCCCGACGAAGTCGCGGACTACATCGTGCGGCTGCATCGGGCCGGGATCGACGGCATCCAGTTGAGCTTCTACGATTTCAAGCCGGATCTCGACTTCTTCGGGGAGCGCGTGCTGCCGCTGCTGCGCGACGCCGGCCTGCGGCGCTGAGTTCAGGCAGCGGACGCGGCCGGGGCGGCAGACTCGCCGCGCGCGGCAAACGCGCGCCACGCCGGCCGCTGCAACCCGAGATGATCGCGCAGCGTGCGGCCGGCGTACTCGCTGCGAAACAGCCCGCGCCGGCGCAGTTCTGGCAGCACGAGCTCGATGAAATCGTCGAGGCCGCCGGGCAAGGTCGGCGCCATCACGTTGTAGCCGTCCGCACCGTACTTCACGAACCGCTCCTCGAGCGCATCGACGATCTGCGCCGGCGTGCCGACGAGCTGCCAGTGGCCGCGCGCGCCCGCAATGCGCAGATACAGCTCGCGTATCGTCAGGTTCTCGCGGCGCGCGAGATCGAGCGTCAGGGTCTGGCGGCTCTTGCTCGCATTGGTTTCCGGCAGCGGCGGGATCGGCCCGTCGAGCGGATACGCGGACAGATCGACACCGCCGGTCAACCCCGATACCAGCGCGAGCCCGACCTTCGGGTCGATCAGCGCCTGCAACGCGTCGAATTTCTCCCGCGCTTCGCTTTCCGTGCGACCGACGACCGGGAACACACCCGGCATGATCTTCAGCGTGTCGGGGTCGCGGCCGAACGCGGCGAGCTGGCCCTTCACGTCCGCGTAGAACGCGATCGCGTCGTCGAGCGTCTGCTGCGCGGTGAAGATCACCTCGGCCGTGCGCGCGGCGAGCCGCGTGCCGGCCGGCGACGATCCGGCTTGCACGACCACCGGATGCCCCTGCGGCGCGCGCGCGACGTTCAGCGGCCCGCGCACCTGGAAGAAGCGGCCGTGATGATCAAGCACCTGGCGCTTGTCCGGGTCGAAGAAGCGGCCGCCCGCGCGATCGCGCACGAACGCATCGTCGTCCCAGCTATCCCACAGCCCGCGCACGACGTCGGCGAATTCCTCCGCGCGCGCATAGCGTTCGCCGTGATCGAAATGCGCATCGCGGTTGAAGTTGCGCGCCTCGTGCGCGCTCGACGACGTGACGAGATTCCATCCCGCGCGCCCGCCGCTGATGTGATCGAGCGACGCGAACTTGCGTGCGATATGGAACGGCTCGTTGAAGCTGGTCGACGCGGTGCCGACGAGCCCGATCCGTTCGGTGACGGCCGCGAGCGCGGACAGCAGCGTCAGCGGTTCGAACTGCGCGACGTAGCTGTGCGCGGTGCGGCTCAGGAATTCGACGTCGTCGCCGCGCGTGCCGACGCCGTCCGCGAGGAACACGAGATCGAACTTCGCGGCCTCGGCCGCCTGCGCGAGCCGCACGTAGTGACGAAAGTCGACGCCGGCGTCCGGCTGCGAAGCGGGATGGCGCCATGCGGCGATGTGATGGCCGGTCGGGTACAGGAACGCGCCGAGGTGCAGGTGGCCGGTGCGGGTCGTCATCAGGAGAATTCCCGGGAAGTGGGCTGCGCTCGCAGCGGGATCAGAACACGCGGCCTTCGGTCAGGTGCGTGGTCACGCCGTTCAGGTCGTAGTCGCCGATCACCCGCGCCTTGTGCAGCAGCGGGTTGTGGCTGAAGATCGTGCGCAGGTTGCGCCAGTGCCGATCGAGGTTGTGCACGCGCGCGGTTGCCGATGCGCCGCCCACTTCGAACAGGCGTTCGGCCGCATACAGCGCGAGCTTGCCGACGATCAGCTGCGTGCGCGCGGTCGCGAGCGCGCTGTCGAGCACCCGTTCGTGTGCGTCCGCGGCGCCGGCCTCGATCGCGTCCGCGGAACGATCGAGCGCGGCCGCGTTGTCGCGCACGAGCGCATCGATCGCGTGGCTATGTGCCGAGAGCTCGCCGACGATCTGCTGGATGAAATGATCGTCGCGTGCGCTCGCCGCCGGGCTGTGCAGCACCGGCCGGCCGTGCGCGAGCACGTAGCGGCGCGCGTCGGCCGCCACGTTGCGCACGATGCCCGCGCCCGTCGCGACGAGATGAAGCTGCCGCAGCGCGCCGCAATGGCGGCCGACGAGCGTCGAGCCGTCGCGGGCCGCGACCTCGTCCGCGAACACCTGTACGTCGTGCAGCAGCAGGCTGCCGCTCGCGGTCATGCGCTGGCCCATCCCGTCCCAGTCGTCGAGCACCTGCACGCCGTCGCGCGCGACCGGGATGATCGCGGCGAGCGCATCGCCCTGCTCGTTCTCAACGTTGATGCGCGCGAAATCGGCGAACGCGGTGCCCGTCGAATAGTATTTGCGGCCCGTCACGCGATGATGTTCGCCGTCGCGACGCAGCACGGTCGTGTTCTCTCCGGGCCGCGACGTGCCGCGCTCGGTCGACGCGCCACCGAAGATCGCGCCGGCCAGCGCGCGCTCGAGCTGCACGTCGTTGAACGGCGTGCGCGGCGACAGTCGCAGCGTCTCGGTCAGGTCGTAGTGGATGCGCAGCGCGTGCGCAAGGTTCGAATCGGCGGCGGCCAACGTCGCGATCGTATCGAACAGGTCGACCAGCGTGCCGCCGAGGCCGCCGCGTTCGACCGGAATCCGCAGCACGCCGAGCGCGGAGCGGCGAAAGAGCGCGAAGCCCTCGAACGGCAGTTCGCGACGCGCTTCACGTTGCGCGGCATCGCGCCCGATCTCCGTCGCAAGTTCAGGCAGTGCGGCGAGCGCGGCGCGCAGCGCGTCGTGCGGTTCGGCGCCATGACGGGCATTCATTCAGCAGTCCCTCTTCCAGGAAAAACGACGGCCGCCGCACGATTGCGCGAGCCGTCGCCGCAGCCCGCGGGCGGCACCGAAAAGTATAGGGACGCATCCGGCGCGCGTGAAAAACCGATTTCAGCTTTGGTTATGCGCGCGCCGGGAATGCGCTCGCGTGTTCGCCCGGCTTGATGCGTGTCAGTGCTGGATGCGTCAGCGGCGCATCGTGACCGGTCCCGAGCAGATCGTGCGGCTGCCGAACGTCCGCTACGGTCATCCAGGCGACGTGATCGAAAGCCCGAGCGGCGAACCGCCTTTCTCATTGCGCCGCGCCGACGCGGGCACGCACCGGTTCAACGGTGGAACCGGTACAGCACCACAGGCATCGTGACGGCGGAATCCTCCGCCACATCGCCAGTCCGTCCGCACGAGCGCCGTGTTCCTCTGCGCAAATCTGCGGACCAGATAACGGTATGAGAATTTCTTGGTTCTTGGATGCGTTCCGCATCCCGAAAATACACGCTCCCGACAACCGGGCGCGCGATGCGCCGCCCCGCTTCGCCCAAACAACGTCCCTCTTTCCCATGTTCAGCAGATCGTTTCGCACTACGTCGGGCCACGCGCTGTGCCTCGCCGCCCTCCTTTCCGCTTTTTCCGGTTTCGCTCGCGCGGACAGCACGCTCGATCGCATCCACGAACGTCACAAGGTCACGATCGGCGTGATCCTGTCGGGCCCGCCGTTCGGCTCGCTCGATCCCGCGACGCAAAAACCGGTCGGCTTCAACGTCGATCTGGCGAACGACGTCGCGAAACGGCTCGGTGTCGACGTCGAGCTGACACCTGTGCAGCCGTCGAACCGCGTGCAGTTCCTGCAGCAGGGCAAGGTCGACGCGCTGATCGCCAACATGGAGCTGACGACGGAGCGCGCGGAGATACTGTCGTATGCGCCGACGCCGTTCGAATCCATCGGCGGCGCGCTGATCGCGCGCAAGGACAGCGGCATCAAGTCGTGGGCCGACTTGCGCGGCAAGCCGGTCTGCGTGTCGCAAGGCAGCAACTACACGAAGCCGCTCGCGACGGAATACGGCGCGCAGGTGAAGGCGTTCCGCGGCCAGCCCGAATCGCTGCTCGCGCTTCGCGGCAACAACTGCGTGGCCGCCGTGCACGTCGCGCCGACGCTGCGCATGCTCGTCGCGCGCAATCCGGACTGGAAGGACTATGCGACGCCGCTGCCGACCGACCTGATTCCGTCGCCGGCGGTAATCTGGGTCCGCAAGGGCGAGACCGATACGCAGAGCGCGCTCGACCGGATCGTCCAGGACTGGCATCGCAGCGGCTGGCTGCTCGACGTCGAGCGCAAGAACGGGATGACGCCGTCGCAAGCCGTGCTTGACCTGCACGCAAAGCTCAAGGCACAGCGCACATGACGGTGGCCGCCGCCGTCGACGCGCTCCGCAAGCTCGGCCTCGACTACGGCTTCGTGCTCGCCCCCGACGAGCGCGCATCGTTCGTGCACGGGATGGGCGTGACGCTCGAGCTGTCGATTGCGACCGCGCTCGGCAGCCTCGCCTGCGGCGTCGTGCTCGCAGCATTGCTGGTGTCGCCGCGCGCCGCGCTCGCGCGCCCCGCGCGCGCATTCGTCGAGGTCACCCGCAACACGCCGACGCTCGTGCAGCTGTTCTGCGCGTTTCTCGTCGTCAACATGTTGATCAGCGCCGCACTGCGCGATTTGGGCGGCAATCCGCTGACGCCGTTCATCTGGAGCGTGATCGTAATCTCGCTGCACAAGGGCGCGTTCCATGCGGAAGCGCTGCGCGCCGGCCTCGAAGCGGTGCCGCGCGCAACGCTCGAAGCCGCGCAGTCGCTCGGCTACAGCCGGCGCCAGCGGCTGTGGTACGTGCAGTTGCCGCTCGCGATGCGCTTCGCGCTGCCCGCGCTCGTCAACAACCTGGTCGACCTCGTGAAGATGACGACGGTCGCGTCGGCGATCGCCGTCGGCGACGTCACCTATGCGTCGATCATGATCTGGACGCAGCGCGACAATGTGCTCGAGCTGATGATCCTGATCCTGCTCTTCTTCGGCGCGCTCACGTTCACGGTCAACCTCGCGGGGCGCTGGCTCGAAAACCGTCTGAGGATACCTGGCTATGGCCATTGACTCGCTGGCGCCGCCCGCGCGCGTCGTGCGCTGGCCCGCCGTCGCGGCAATACTGGCCGCGCTGGCCGTCGTCGCGCTGGCCGTTGCCGGTCGCCGTCATCCGACACTTGTCGCGCTCGCTACGTGGCTGCCCGCGCTCGGCAAGGCGATGCTCGTCAACATCGGCATCAGCGCGCTCGCGATCGCGCTCGGCACGCTCGCCGGCCTCGTGCTCGGTCCGTTGACGCTGTCGCGGCTCGGCATCTCGCGCGTTGCGGCGCGCGCGTACGTGCAGTTGTTCCGCAACGCGCCGCTTCTCGTGCTGATCTATTTCTCGACCTACGTATTCCCGTTCGAAATCAGGCTCGGCCACGCGTCGCTGCCGTTTCCGGACTGGTTCAAGGTGACGCTCGGCCTCGCGCTGCCGGCGAGCGCGAACTTCGCGGAAATCTTCCGCGGCGCGATCCAGTCGATTCCGCACGCGCAGTGGGATGCCGCGCGCTCGCTCGCGTTCAACCGCGTGCAGGTGTTCCGCTGGATCATCCTGCCGCAATGCGTGCGCCGCATGCTGCCGCCATGGATGAACCTGTACGCGAGCATCACGATGGCCACCGCGCTCGCGTCGCTCGTCGGGGTGCACGACCTGCTGGACACCGCGCAGGTCGCGAGCAACACCGTCTCGCGCGCCGACTTCACCGTCGTCGTCTATTTCACGGTACTCGGCCTGTTTTTCGCGTACTGCTACCCGATCGCCCGTTTCACCCGCCTTCTCGAACGACGTCATGCATTCCACTGAAACTGCGCGCGGCGCGGACGAGCCGCTCGTCCGGCTGCGCGACGTGCATCTGTCCTACGGCACGACGCCCGTGCTGCGCGGTATCGATCTCGACGTGCACCGCGGCCAGGCCGTGTCGATCATCGGGCCGTCCGGCTCCGGCAAATCGACGATCCTGCGCTGCATCACGGGGCTGTTGCGGCCGCAGCGCGGCCTGATCGACGTCGACGGCACGCGCGTCGACCGGCTCGCATCGGAGCGCGACGAAATCGCGCTGCGCAAGCGCGTCGGCTTCGTGTTCCAGCAATACAACCTGTTTCCGCACCTGAGCGTACTCGACAACCTCGTCGTCGCTCCGGTCAGGATTCTCGGCCGCGATCGCACCGAAGCGGTGCGCACCGCGCACGCGCTGCTCGAACGCGTGCGCCTCGGCGACAAGGCGCACGCGTACCCCGGCGAGCTGTCGGGCGGCCAGCAGCAGCGCGTCGCGATCGCCCGCGCGCTCGCGATGCAGCCCGACCTGATCCTGTTCGACGAGGTGACGTCCGCGCTCGATCCGGAAACCGTCGGCGACGTGCTGGCGGTGATCCGCGACCTCGTGCGCGACGGCATGACCTGCGTGCTCGTCACGCACGAGATGCGGTTCGCCGAGGAAATCAGCGACGTCGTCTACTTCACCGAGGCGGGCGTGATCGTCGAGCACGGGCCGGCCGCGCAACTGTTCCGCGCGCCGCAAAGCCCGCGCACGCGGGCGTTCCTCGCGCATGCGCTCGGCCCGGCCGGCAGCCCGCACGCAAGCCGCGACAGCGCGCCGATCGCACTCGACCTGACGCGCTTCGCGGTCTGACTCAACGCGCTGCGTAGCGGCTCGGCGGGCGCACGAGCCCGAGATGGTCGCGCAGCGTCGTGCCCTCGTATTCGGTGCGGAACAGGCCGCGCCGTTGCAGTTCCGGCACGACATGCTCGACGAAATCGTCGAGTCCGCCCGGGAAATAAGGCGGCATGATGTTGAAGCCGTCCGCGGCGCCACCGTCGAACCATTCCTGCAGCGCGTCGGCGACCTGCGTCGGCGTGCCCCACACGATCCGGTGCCCGCGCGCGCCGGCGACGAGATAGTAGAGTTCGCGCAGCGTGAGATTCTCGCGGCGCGCGAGATCGGTCAGCAGCTTCGCGCGGCTCTTCAACTGATCGGATTCGGGCAGGTCGGGCAGCGGGCCGTCGAGCGGATACTGCGACACGTCGTGGCCGAGACGGTCGGACAGCAGCGTCAGCGCGCCCGACGTATCGGTCCATTGCTGGAGCTGCGCATACTTGTCCTTGGCCTCCTGCTCGGTGCGCCCGATCACCGGAAATACGCCCGGCATCACGGCAAGCGCGTCCCCGGCGCGGTCGTACGCCGCGAGCCGCCCCTTCAGGTCGCGATAGAAGGCCTGTGCTTCTTCGAGCGTCTGCTGCGCGGTGAACACGACTTCCGCGGTGCGCGCGGCAAGATCCTGGCCGGGGCCCGACGAGCCAGCCTGAATCACGACCGGATGGCCCTGTGGCGGGCGCGACGCATTGAGCGGCCCCCTCACGTTGAAGAAGCGTCCTGTGTGATCGAGCGCGTGCACCTTCGCCGGGTCGAAATACACGCCGCGCGCCTTGTCCCTGACGACCGCGTCGTCGTCCCAGCTGTCCCACAGCCCCTTCACGACGTCGACGAATTCGCCGGCCATCTCGTAGCGCTGCGCGTGATCGGGATGGTTGCCGCGCGTGAAGTTCGCGGCGGTGCGGTCGTACGAGGTCGTCACGACATTCCATGCGGCGCGCCCGCCGCTCAGGTGGTCGAGCGACGCGAACACGCGTGCGATGTGGTAAGGCTCGCTGTACGTCGTCGACGCGGTCGCCGCGAGGCCGATGTGCCGCGTATGCATCGCGAGCGCGGACAACAGGCTCAGCGGCTCGAAGCGCATCGCCATCGACGGGTGCGCGTCGGGGCCGCTCGTCAGGCCATCGGCGAGGAAGACCATGTCGAACTTCGCGCGCTCGGCGGTCTGCACGACGCGGCGCAGCAGGTCGAAGTTCTCGCTGCCGGATTCGGCATCGGGGTGGCGCCAGCCGGCGACGTGGTGCCCGGCGCCCTGGAGGAACAGCCCGAGGCGCATCTGGCGGCGGGAAGGTGTGCTGCGATCGGTGCTCATGATTGAAGCGACGTAAAGGTGTGGAAAAGGCGTGCGAGGTCGGCCGCGCTGCGCATCGTATCGATCAGTTCCGGCACGAACGCGAGCGCGGGATCGTGGGCGGTCGCGTCCGCGAACTTCGCGGCAAGGTCGTCGGCACCGACGAGGCGTTCGGTGCGCTGCCGCAGCGTGACGCCGTCGCGCAGCACGATCTCGACGACCGAGAAGCGCGTCGCGGGATCGGTCGACGCGCGCGGCGCCGCGGCATCGTGGCGCCGCGTCACGCGTGCGGCGAGCGCGATCAGGTCATCGCGCACGGGCACGTCGGCGAACGTCGCGACGCCGGGCGGCCCGTCCGTCAGTGCGGCGGCCACCGCGTATTCCACGCTGAAGCGCGCTTCGAGGCCGGTTGCCGGCAGTCGGTTCGACAGCGGCGTGTCGCCGCAAGGCGGGAAGGTGACCGCGATGCCAACGATGTCGGCCGGCGCGATGCGGTGGCGAGCACGCAGATCGAGCGCGGCCTGCACCGCGTAATGGGTTGCCGTGCAGCACGGCCATGGCTTGAAGTACAGGCCGGGCGACACGATCTGCCACGGCGCGCCCCAGTCGGCCAGCACGCGCGCCGGCTGCGCCGCGTCGCCGCCGAATACGGCGAAGAATCCTTCCGGGCCGTCGAGTGCGCCCGGCGCGCCGGCCAGTCCGGCCTCGGCGAGTTCGACGGCGAACAGCCCCGCGCGCGCCGCAAGCCCCGCGTGCAACGGCTTGACCTCGCTGCCGAACTGCAGCCGCAGCCCGGCCGATTGCGTCGCGGCAATGCCGAGCGCGTTTTCGGTGGCCGTCGCATCGAGCCCGAGCAGACGTGCCGCGGCGGCGGCCGCGCCGAGCGTGCCGAGCGTCGCGGTGTTGTGGAAGCCAAGTTCGTAGTGGCGGCTGCCGAGCGCAAGACCGAGCCGCGCCATCGTCTCGACGCCGACGACGTATGCGTCGAGCAGTTCGAGCGCGCTGCGTGCGCGCACCTGCGCGAGCGCGAGCAGCGCCGGCAGCAGCACGGTGCCTGGATGGCCGCGCACGCTGCTGTGCACGTCGTCGTAGTCGAGCGCGTGGCCTGCATAGCCGTTGAGCAGCGCGGCATGTTGCGGCGACGCCGGTATCGCACTGCCGATCACCGCTGCCGTGCCTGCCGAATCGCGAGCGCACACCGTCAGCAGCTTGCGGTAACCGTTGTCGCGAGCGCCGGCGAACGCGGCGGCAAGGAAATCGAGCAGGCCGCGCCGTGCGGCAGCGATGGCGAACGGATCACGCGCGGGCTCGGCGCACGCGATCGCAGCGGCCAGCCGGCGCGTGACGCCGTCGGCCGCGCCGTCGGGAATCAAGTGGGAAGACATGTGGGCAGTTGGAAAGTCGCGAAATGCCGCAACGGGCGGTGCAACCGGCAACCTTCCGGTTCCCGCTCGGATTAGCGCGTTGGATACTAGCGAAGCATCCATGCGTGCCCAACCAACTATTCGAGCTTTCGATATCGCGTATTTGGCGTTGCCTGAACGGAGCCGAGAGACTTCGCTCCGATGTCCGCCGGATCGACGCGCGTCAGTGCGGGATGCCCCAGCGCCGCACCGTCACGCGCTCGAGCGTATCGAACACGAGGTGCTCGACCAGCAGCCCGATCACGATGACGGCCGCGAGGCCCGCGAACACGCGGTCGGTATACAGCTCGTTGCGGTTCTGGAAGATGTACCAGCCGAGCCCGCCCTGCCCGGCGCTCGCGCCGAACACGAGCTCCGCGGCGATCAGCGTGCGCCACGCGAAGGCCCAGCCGACGCGCAGCCCCGACAGGATCGACGGCAGCGCGGCCGGCACGAGGATCAGCGTGATCTGGCGCAGACCGGTGAGGCCGTAGTTGCGCCCGGCCATCTTCAGCGTGGTCGGCACGCCGGCGAAACCCGTATACATGCTGAGCGCGAGCGGCCACAGCACCGCGTGCACGAGCACGAACAGCAGGCTGCCGGTGCCGAGCCCGAACCACAGCAGCGCGATCGGCAGCAATGCGATCGACGGCAGCGGGTTGAACATCGACGTGAGCATCGACAGGACGTCGCGGCCGATGCGCGTCGACACCGCGAGCGAGGTCAGCACGAATGCGAACAGCACGCCGAGCGCATAGCCGCGCAGCAGCACCGACATCGAGATGCCGGTCTTCACGAGCAGTTCACCCGATGCGATGCCCTGCACGAATGCGGCCAATGTTGCGCCGAAGGTTGGCACGAGCAGGTCGTTCGCGACGATGCGCGCGATGATTTCCCATGCGGCGATCAGCACGAGTGCGATGACGGCGCGGCGAAACCCGCTCGCGCCGACGATGCGGCGCAACAGCGGCGCCGGTGCCGCGCGCTCGACGTCGGGCGGCGTGTCGAGCGCGTGCACGTATTCCGCGCGAACAGGCGGCAGCGGCGGCAGAGCCGGATCGATCGTGCTCATGATGCGGTTGCCTCCGTGGCCGGTGCTGCGTGGATTGCGCTCGCGTCGTCGGTATCGAACAGCAGATGATGAATGCGCGCGACGCTGTCGCGGAAGTCGCCGCTGCCGACGCTGTCGAGTGAATAGTCGTGGCTGTTGAGCTCCGCGCGCACGCGGCCCGGATGCGGCGACAGCAGCAGGATCCGGTTGCCGACCACGAGCGCCTCCTCGATCGAATGCGTGACGAACAGCAGCGTGAAGCGGAACTCGTCCCACAGGCGCAGCAGTTCTTCCTGCATCTTGCGGCGCGTGAGCGCGTCGAGCGCGGCGAACGGTTCGTCCATCAGCAGCACGCGCGGCTGCATCGCCAGCGCACGCGCGATCGCGACGCGCTGTTTCATCCCGCCGGACAGCGTATGCGGATACGCATCGGCGAACGCGGCGAGCCCGACCTTGTCGAGATAGTGCAGCGCGCGCTCGCGTGCGTCGGCACGTGATAGCTTCGCGGCCGCACGCAACGGAAACGCGACGTTCTCGACCACCGTCTTCCACGGCGGCAACTGGTCGAACTCCTGGAACACGACGATGCGGTCGGGGCCCGGACCGTGCACGGGGCGGCCATCGAGTGCGATCGACCCCGACACGGGCTCGATGAAGCCCGCGATCGCCTTCAGCAACGTGGACTTGCCGCACCCGGACGGCCCGAGCAGCACGAAGCGGTCGCTGCCGTACACGTCGAAGCTGACTTGATGCGTTGCGCGGACGATCCGCGCGCCGCTCCGGTATTCGAGGCTCACGCGATCGATTGCCAGCAGGCGCTCGCTGGGCGCGCCGGCCGCGGTGGCCTGCGGCGCCGACGCGGTGCGTGCGTCGGTGGCGGGAGGGGCGGCCGGCGCAGCGGCACCGCGCGCCGCATACGGCGGCAATGCGATTCGGGGAGAAGTGGCGTTCACGATCGAAACTCTTGCAGGTAAAGCATCAACATACGGCGACGCGGCGCACGACCCAACCAACGATTGCGCATATCGAAACCGCGCCGACGCATAAGCGTCGATCACGACGCGGGAACGCCGGCGCTGCCGTGATTCAACTGCCGCTCAACTACCGCCGGCCGTCGCCGGATCGTCGAAGAAATAGTCGCGCCACGACTTCGGCTCGTTGCGGATCGAACCGGTGCGATACATGAACTGCGCGAGCTTCAGCGTGTTCTCCGGCGCCGTCTTGAACTGCACCTGCGGATTGCGCAGGATCTTCAACAGCAACGCGCGATCGATCTTCGATCCGTTCACGCGAAGGTACGTGTCGGCCGCCCGCTCGGGATCGGCCGCGATCTGGCGCGCGGCCTCGGCGAGCGCGGCGACGAACGCGCGATACGTCTTCGGGTTGTCCTCGCGGAATTTCTCGGTCGCGTACAGCACGGTCGCGGAGCTCGGGCCGCCGAGCACGTCGTAGGAATTCAGCACGATGTGCGCGTTCGGATTGCCCGCGAGTTCCTGATCCTGGAACGGCGGATTGCCGAAGTGACCGGTAATCACGTTGCTGTTCGCGAGGATCGCGGCCGTTGCGTCAGGATGCGGAATCGCCTGCGTGAGCGAATCGAGCTTGTCGAACTGCTTGTCGCCCCACTGCTTGGCAGCCGCGTACTGCAGCACGCGAGACTGCACGGACACGCCGACGGCCGGCACCGCGATGCGGTCCTTCGCGCTCAGGTCGGCGATCGTCTTCACGTTCGGGTTGCTGCTCACGAGGTAGTACGGAAAATTGCCGAGCGACGCGACACCCTTCACGTTCTGCCGGCCGCGCGTGCGGTCCCACACGGTCAGCAACGGCCCGACGCCCGCGCCGGCGATATCGACCGCGCCCGACAGCAGCGCGTCGTTCACGGCCGCACCGCCCGACAGCCGCACCCAGTCGACCTTGATGTCGACGCCGGCCTTGCGCCCTTCCTTCTCGATCAGTTGCTGGTCGCGCGCGACGTTCAGCATCAGGTAGACGACGCCGAACTGCTCGGCGATGCGGATGCGGCCTTCCGCGTGCGCGGCTTGCGGCGTGCCGGCGGCGGTGAACGCCAGCGCGACGGTGAGCGTGGCGGCCAGTGCGCGGCGCGCGGACAGGGTCGTGCGGCGCAGGGCCGGCGACAGCGAAAACGACAGCGGAAACGACATCGGAACTCCAGTGAGGATGAGGCGGCGGAAAGGACGTGACGCTCAGAACGGCGCGTCGCCTTCGATCGTCGTGCGGTACAGCTTGCGGCGCAGATGGTCGGGTGTGCCGGCGGCGAGATGCATCAGCGAGCGGTTGTCCCAGAACACGAGATCGTGGTCGCGCCAGTGATGGCGATACAGATGTTCGACACGCACGCTGTGCGCGAACAGTTCGTCGAGCAGCGCACGGCTTTCGTCGTCGGGCAAGTCGACGATGCGTGTCGTGAAATGCTCGCTGACGAACAGCGCCTTGCGGCCCGTTTCCGGGTGCGTGCGCACGACCGGATGCACGACCGCCTCGACCTGCGCGATCTGCTCGGCCGACAGGTTCGGCCGCCACGGGCTGCGGGCCTGCAGCTCCGCATAGCGCGCGAGATAGGTGTGCTCGGCGCGCCGTCCCTCGACCGCGCGGCGCAGGTGCGCGGGCAGCGTGTCCCACGCAAGATGCATGTTCGCGAACAGCGTGTCGCCGCCTTCGGCAGGCAGTTCCTGCGCGTGCAGCAGCGAGCCGAGGCTCGGCTTTTCCTTGTACGACAGGTCGGAATGCCAGAAGTGGCCGGCGTCGCCGAGGCCGATCGGCTTGCCGTCCTCGACGATGTTCGACACGATCAGCACTTCCGGATGCGCGGGCAGCGCGAACTGGTGCAGCACGTGGATCTGCAGCGGGCCGAAGCGGCGGCTGAACGCGATGTGCTCGTCCGGCGTGATGCGCTGGTCGCGAAACACCAGCACGTGATGATCGAGATGCGCACGATGAATGCGCGCGAAATCGCCGGCATCGAGCGGCCGCGACAGGTCGAGCCCGACGACTTCGGCGCCGAGCGGCGCATCGAACGGGACGATGTCGAAGCGCTGCGCGCCGGCTTCGGACAGCGACGCGGGTCGATGGCCGGCGGATGTCGACGCGGTGGCGTGAATGGCGGGAGTCGTCACGGTACAGCCCTTGATTCGGTAAAAATGCGAATCTACGAGTGCGTGCCGGACGGCGTCAACGAAGCGATTCCGATACGTTTATCTGCTGCAGCGATAAAGATCGCTGCTCGGGCGGCGGGCGGGCCGGACAGGCCGTTCGCCACCCCGCGCTCGTCATGCCCGTCGCCCCGCCGCGTCGCGTCGCGCTAAGGCTGCCCGCCGCCGCCGGACGCGCCGTAGATCTGTCCCGTCACGTAACTGGCCCGCGACGACGCGAGCTCGACATAGATCCACGCGAGTTCGGCCGGCTGTCCGGGGCGTCCCATCGGCACCTGCTGGCCGAACGTCTCGACGTTCTTCTCCGTTTGGCCGCCGCTTACCTGCAACGGGGTCCAGAACGGCCCGGGCGCGACGCCGTTCACGCGGATCCCGCGCTGGATCATCTGCTTCGCGAGCCCCTTCGTGAAATTCGCGATCGCGGCCTTCGTCATCGCGTAGTCGAGCAGGTTCACCGACGGCTCGTACGCATTCACCGACGTCGTGTTGACGATCGCCGAGCCGGGCGGCATGTGCGGAATCGCGGCGCGCGTGATCCAGAACAGTGCATACAGGTTGGTGCGCAGCGTCCAGTCGAAGTCCTCGGTGCTGATGTCGAGAATCGAATCGTGGCTGTGCTGGCGGGCCGCGTTGTTCACGAGGATGTCGAGGCCGCCGAGGCCGGCGACCGCCTTCTCGACGAGCCCGTTGCACGCGCCTTCGGTGCGGATGTCCACCGGCAGCGGCACGGCCTTGCGGCCCGCGCTGCGGATGTATTGGACGACTTCGCGCGCGTCGGGCTCCTCGTCCGGCAGATAGGCGATCGCGACGTCCGCGCCCTCTCTCGCGAACGCGATCGCGGCCGCGCGGCCGATGCCGGAATCGCCACCGGTCACGAGCGCCTTGCGGCCCTCGAGCCGGCCGCTGCCCTGGTAGCTGCGCTCGCCGTGGTCGGGGCGCGGCGTCATGCGGCCGGCGAGGCCCGGCCACGGCTGGTGCTGCTCGGGAAACGGCGCGTGCGGATACAGCGGACGCGGATCGTGCGGGGCCGTATCGCCCGCATCCTGCGTACCGGCGGCCTGCGCGACGGCGGGAATCGCGACGCCGGCGACGAGGCTCGCCGTCGTGCCCTGCATCCATTTGCGGCGCGACTCGGATACTTCATCTGATGACATGGCGGGACTCCGGTGCAGGTTCGTATGCGGTTGCGTGCATCACGCAACGGGAAATGGCGACAGACGGCGTCGCGGCTAAAGCGGCCGCGGGCGGTCTCCCGAGTCGTCGGGCTTGTCGTGCGTGTCCGGCCACCGCTTGCCGGCCGGATCGCGCGCTTCGGTCTGGCGCGGGTCGTCGGGCACGACCTTGCGTGCCTGATCGTCCGGGATCGAGTCGAGTTCTCCACCGCCCGGCGCGTGTCCGGGGCGCCCGGGCGGCTCGTCGGGTACCGGGCCGCGCCGCTCCGGCGCAGCGGCCGATTCGCGCGGCTCGACGTGCGCGGCTGTGTCCTTCGGCTGACGGATTTCGGTCATGGTGCACTCCCTGTCGTGCGGTTGGGCTGCGGGGCTGAAGGCCGCCGCGACGCGCGTCGAAACAGCCCCGGCGAACCCCGCTTCCAGCAAGCGACATGCCGTCGGTCGCGCGCGGCGAACATGCATCGATCCACCAATTCGCTGCAGAATTTACAAGTTCGACACATTTCGGCATGGCGCCCGCCCGTCGGGGCCCGCGCCACAAGCCGCCACGCCGGTCGCTGCGCTGGGACCGGGTCGCGGCACGGGACTTGCTGCTGCCCGCCGGATATGGCGGTGGCCTCCGATCGACGGCCGCCGGCGGCACCGTATGGTCGTGAGCCTATGAAACCTGCCTCTCCCCTGCTGGAATCGGTGCCGCTTCGGGCCGATCACTTCGTCCAGTTCTACGAATCCGGCGAGCAACTCGTGTCGGAAGTCGCGTCGTTCGCGGGCGATGCGCTGCGCGACGGCGGCAGCGCGATCGTGATCGCGCGGCCCGACCGGCTTGCGGCGGTGCACGAGCAGCTGGGAACGTCGATCGACGAGGCGGCGCGCGGCCGCATCTTCATGTCGAGCGCGCAGACGCTGCTCGACAGCTTCATGGTGGGCGACCTGCCCGATCCGGCGCGCTTTCGCCGCTCGGTCGGCACGATCGTCGAGACGGCGGTGCGCGCCGGCCGGCCCGTGCACGCGTTCGGCGAAATGGTCGCGCTGTTGTGCGCGCAACATCGGTACGCCGGCGCGCTGCGGCTGGAAGCCCTGTGGAACGAGCTGATCGAGCGCTACCGTTTTTCGCTCTACTGCGGCTATCCGCACGATGCGTTTCCGAGCGCCGAGCAGTCGGAGATGTTCCGCAATGTGTGCGCGCTGCACCGCCGCATCCTGCCCGCCGCGTCGCTGCGCGAGGATGAAAACGAGTTGCACCTGACGCTCGCGCTGTCGCAGCAGCGCGCTCGCGCGCTGAGCGATGAAATTCGCCGCCGCGAGGACGCCGAGCAGCAACGCAACGGCGTGCTGATGCACGCGCCGCTGCCGATCGCGCTGCTGTCGGGCCCCGAGCACCGGATCGTGCTCGCGAATCACCGCTTCTCCGCGCTGTGCGGCCGGGCCGACATCGTCGATCAGCCGCTGACCTCGGTGCTGCCCGGCGGCGATACGCCCGCGATCGGGCGCGCGCTCGAAGCGGCCCGCGTGCACGGCCGCTCGACGACGATCGGCGAACACCACGACCGGCCCGACGACGAAGGTACCCGCGTATACCGGCTGCATTTCAATCCGCAGCCGCTCGCCGACGGGCTCGGCGTGATCGTCAGCGCGGTCGAGGTGACCGACCACGTCGCCGCACGCGAGAAGCTGGTTGCGGCGAGCACCGAGCGCGACCGGCTGCTCGGCGAATTGCGCGACGCGAACCAGGCGAAGGACCAGTTTCTCGCGGTGCTCGGTCATGAACTGCGCAATCCGCTGACGCCGATCTCGCTCGCACTCGAACTGATCCGCAATCGCGACGGCCACGCGACGCCGAACGAAATCGCGATCATCCAGCGGCAGCTCGATCACATGGTGCGGCTGATCGACGACCTGCTCGACGTATCGCGCATCACGCGCGGCAAGATCACGCTGAAGAAGGAAGCCGTGCGGTTGGCCGACATCGTCGACCGCGCGGTCGAGGTCGCGAGCCCGCTGCTCGAGCAGCGCCGCCATCGCCTGCACGTCGATACCGACCCGGACGCGCACTGCCATGGCGATCCGGTCCGGCTGTCGCAAGTCGTTGCGAACCTGCTGACCAACGCGGCGAAATACACGCTGCCGGGCGGCGACATCACGGTGCGCGCGACGCGCTGCGCGGACGGTACCGTGCTCGTCGAAGTCTGCGACAACGGCGCCGGGATTCCGCCCGATCGCCTCGACAGCATCTTCGAGCCGTTCTATCGGATCGACGGCGAAACCAAGCAGGCGCTCGGCGGCCTGGGCATCGGCCTCGCGCTCGTGCGCAGCCTCGTGAACCTGCACGGCGGCACGGTACGCGCGGACAGCGCCGGGCCCGGCTGCGGCAGCACGTTTACGATCGCGCTGCCTGAATACCGGCCGAAACCGGCGGCCGCGGTCGCGCCGCAGGCGCCGCCGAGCATCCGCGACATGACGCCGGGCAGCGGCCGGCGCGTGATGCTGGTCGATGACAACGAGGATGCCGCGTCGACGCTCGCGCAATGGCTGCGCGACGCCGGCCACGAAGTGGCCGTCGTGCACGACCCGGTGACCGCGCTGGCAGCGTATCGCGCGTATCGGCCGGACGTCGCGATCCTCGATATCGGGTTGCCGGTGATGGACGGCTACGAGTTGCTGCGCCGACTGAAGGCGATCAACGAAGTCACACCATGCATGTTCCTCGCGCTGACCGGCTACGGCCGCCATGCGGACCGCGAGCGCTGTCTCGCGACCGGGTTCCTGCAGCATTTCGTGAAGCCGGTCGATCCGGCCGCACTGAATCTCGTGATGAGCCGGCCGTGGCCGCTCGGCGATACGCCGGACGGCGCCGGTACGGGCGTGGAAGCCGGCCGCTGAACGCGGCACGCGCCATGCTCCGAAGCGGCATGCCGGCCACGTGCCGGCGCCCTTTCGATACCGAGGAGAGCGCTCATGAGCCCGACCAACACGAGCAACCCGACACCGGACCCGGACGGCGACGCGGCCGACCAGCCCGACACGCCGGACATTCCGGCGTCGCCGGAGCGTGAACACCTGCCCGACTTGCCGGACCCGACGGAGGTGGGCGAGGACGGCTGAGCGCGTTGCCCCGCCGCCCGCGGCGGGCGGTGATTTCATCGACGAGCTGCTTGGTGCGCTCCTCGAATTCGCCGCAATACATCGCACCCGCAACGACCGCGTTCACGTTGAATTCGACGAGTGCCCGCGTGCTCCGCGCTCTCGACCGGGGATGCGTCGGGCCACGGAACGCCGGCGCGCGGCGCAGCGCACCGCGTGCCACGTCATGGCCGCCCAGCGCGGCTCACCGCTTGCGGCGTTTTTCGTGCGCGACCTCGGCGGGCGGCACGGCATTGGCCTCCTGCAGCGGGTCGCCAGGGATGCGACGTTTCGCGGACTGCGTGATCGGCCAGTCCGTCGCAGGTTCGGCGTCGTCGTCAACACGGCCTTGCGCACTGGCCCTCTCGTCCGCACTGCCTTCCGCGGCCGTGCCGCTTTCTTGCGCGTCGAACTCCTGCTCGGCCCGCTGCCAGTATTCGTCGGCCCGGCCATCCGGCTCGCCGTCGGCCTGCCACAGCCGGTATGCACGCTCCCTGATCTGCGTTTCCCTGTCCTGGTTCATTTCGTTCTCCGTTTCTGTCGCGCGGCTCACCGGTCCGGGCGCGACGGCGCCGACACCGCGCCGAGCGTCGACGAAATCCCGCCGTCGGCCGACGTGGCCAGATCGCCCAGCGCGACGATGCCGACCAGGCGTTTCTCGCGGTCGACCACCGGCACGCGGCGAATCTGCGCTTCTTCCATCTTCTGTTGCACGGCGGAGATGTCGTCGTCTTCGTAACACCAGTTCGCCGGTCCGCTGACCACGCCCTCGATCGGCTCGTCCGGCCGCACGCCCATCGACACCGCGCGCACGACGATGTCGCGATCGGTCAGCATGCCGATGAGCCGCGTGCCGTCGCACACCGGCAGCGAGCCGACGTTCAGGTCGTCCATCAGCTTCGCCGCCTCGCGCAAGGTCTGCGTCGGCGCGATGGTCGCGGCATCGCGCGTCATCACTTCAGATACACATGTCATGTTTCGCTCCTGGGTAAGCCGCCCCAAGGCGGCCTGCTGCACGAGCATCGCGCGTTCCGCGCGGCGCGCGGGTCAGTTCTCCGTCGAGCAGCGCACCGACGTCAGCCCGGCCGTTTCGACGATCCGCATCAACTGCTTCAGCATCGCGTCGCCGGCCGGCGCTTCGCGCCATTGCACGAACAGCTCCTCCTCGCGCACCGCAAGCGCGGCCGTTTCGCGAAAACCCTTCGTCCGGCACGTGAAACCCGCATCGCGCAGTTTCGCGTCCAGCTGATCGCGCGCCGACGATCCGCGCTGATACTCGACCGTGATCAGCGCCTTCCTCGTGTGCCGCAAGCGCTGCTCGACGAACCGCAGCGGCCAGACCACCAGCAGCGCGAGCACCAGCCCGAGCGTACCGAGCGACAGTTGGCCGCCGCCGATGCACAGGCCGATGACCGTCACGAACCACAGCGTCGCGGCCGTGGTCACGCCCGACACGAGGCCGTCGCGATGCAGGATGGCGCCGCCGCCGATGAAGCCCATCCCGGTCAGGATGCCGAGCGGCAGCCGCATCAGGTCGAGCTGGGAGAATCCGCCCTCCGGCTTGCCGGCCTGCAGCAGCAGCGCGTTGACCAGCAGCATCGACAGGCACGCGGCGAGACACACGAGGATCGTCGTGCGCAGCCCGGCCGTCTTGCCGGACTCGCTGCGGTTCAGCCCGACCAGCGCGCCCGCGACCAGCGCCAGCGCGATCCTGGCGAGGACCTCGTTCCACTGAAGGACGAGCGGCATCGGCTCCATATGCGCCTCCCATGCAAATCGTCATGCACGATGCGTCGCGGTACGACCGCGAACGACGTTTGCGCGACGCAAGCTTCGGACCTGCTTCACCCCTTTGGTGTGTGGCGCCGCTGCATGGACGCGCGCCACCGTGTAGTGCGGCAACGCGGATTGTAGAAAGGTCCGTACGATTGCGAACCCTCGCGCCGGCGCTTGTCCGTATCCAATCGAATACGAATCGCATTCTCGCCGGCGATTTCCTGACGCTCGGCTTCCGATCGGGTACGGAACGGCGCGGCAAGCGGCGTCGATCGCCTGTCCGTTCCTGTACGGATACGAAATCATGTCCGGCCCGGCAAGTTGTGCAATACTGTTCCCGATCAGATACGAAGCACGGAGAACGTCATGCCGGAGCCCCAGTCCGTCGACACGATCGGCGCGCTCGCCCACCTCATTCGCGCCGCGCGGATCCAGCAGGGGTTCACGCGCGACGAACTCGCGAACGCGACCGGGCTGTCGCCGAAATTCATCAGCCAGGTGGAAGGCGGGAAGCCGACCGCGCAAATCGGCAAGGTCATGCTGCTGCTCGGCGAACTCGGCGTGCGCCTGTACGCCGAATCGTCGGTCGAGATTTCGGAAGCCACAGCGCTGAAGGCCGCGCAACGCCGCCGGAGCAGCCATGGCGGCTAGAACGCTGATCGCCTCCGCCAACGGCGTGCGCATGGGCACGCTGACCGACGACAAAGGCATCTGGTCGTTCGCATACGACCCGCAATGGCGCGCGTCGCCGGCCGCGTATCCGCTGTCGCCGGCGTTCCCGCTGCGCGCGGAGACCTTCACCGACACGTCGACCGATCGCCCGGTCCAGTGGTTCTTCGACAACCTGCTGCCCGAGGAAGGCATGCGCATGTCGCTCGCGCGCGAGGCGAAGGTCGACGCCGCCGACGCGTGGGGCCTGCTCGCGTACTTCGGCCGCGAATCGGCCGGTGCGCTGACGCTGCTGGCCGACGGCGAGCAGGAAGCACCCGGCGGCCTGCAGCCGCTGCCGCTCGACGAGCTCGAACGGCGGATCCGGGCGATGCCCGAGCGCGCGCTGACGGCCACCGCGCCCAAGCGCATGTCGGCGGCCGGCGCGCAGCAGAAGCTGCTGCTCGTGCTGCGCGGCGACGCGCCCGACTACGCGCTGTACGAGCCGCTCGGCAGCGAGCCGTCGATGCACCTGCTGAAGCCGGACATGCGCGCGGCCGGCTATCCGCATTCGGCGATCAACGAATTCTTCTGCATGACGCTCGCGAGGAAGATGGGGCTCGACGTACCGGCCGTGCATTTCCTGCGCGCGCCGTCCGCGTGCTACGTGATCGACCGGTTCGATCGCGACGTCACTTCGGCACCGGCCGGACGCGTGCATACGATCGACGCGATGCAGCTGCTCAACTACGACCGCGGCTTCAAGTACCAGCGTGCGAACGCGCAGGAACTCGCCCGCGCGATCGACCGCACCAGCACGCGCGCGCTGGCGCGCCTGTCGGTGTTCCGCTGGACCGTGTTCAATGTCGTGGTGGGCAATGCCGACGCGCACCTGAAGAACCTGTCGTTCTTCGTCGACGCACGCGGTTACCGGCTTGCGCCGTTCTACGACATCGTCAGCACGGTCGCGTATCACACGCCGACGCACCGGCCCGACCATCGCGGCGATCATTGGCCAAACTGCGAGCTGACGATGCCGCTCGGCAACGCGACGCGGTTTGCCGATATCGACGTGAATGCGCTGGTCGCGTTCGGTCAGGCGCTGGGGCTGAGGGACAAGGCCGCCGCCAGTGAATTGCAGCGCTTTCTCGAGCCGCTCGATCGTCATGTCGCGCAGACGCTCGATGAAGTGCGGGAGATCGCGCGGCCCGATGCCGGCGAAATGCGGTTGCTGAATTCGATCGTCGCGATGCCGATCGCGGAGATGGGGCGCGCGCTGCGGCCGACGCGGGATTGACGAGTAACGAGCGGGCGACCGCGTGGGCGCTCCGTGCTGGTGCCCTGCCGCGATCTCGTCAGGGCCCTCGGCGCCCATCCGTCATGTGTCGACACCGCAGCATCGCCCGCCCCGAATGAACGTTTCAGGTGGCAATTTCATCGGCGATATTCATTCGCATCGCTGGTATCGAGATAAGTATTCTTATCACAATGCATCTGTTTCGTTACAAAACTCGGACGAATGCAAACACCGGCGTGCAATCGCAGCCCTACTCCGGCCGCACCGTACTTGCCGCATGCGACGCGATGAAACGCGCACACACGGCAAACCACCGCTCACTGTCACGCCCGGCTATGCCGCAACTCACCGTCGATGTTCTGCGGCAGCCTCAGCAGGTTGAAGATCGGGCACGCCGCTTCGACCGCCTGATGCAACGCGTGGATGGCCTCGGGCGACTCGGGCGACACGATGTCGAGCGTATAGCGGATGTTGTGCGGAAATACCGGCACGTGCTCGAATCCCGGCTGTTGCGCGAGCGGATGCTGGTCGCCGGTGACTTCGACTTCGATCGCGTCGATCTTCAAGCCGCGCTCCGCGGCCTGGATCAACGTGATGTGCGTGAGGCAGCTGCCGAGCACGCCGAGTTGCAGTTCCGGCGACGCAGGCCCGAGGTTATAACCAGCGAAGTCGGGCGGACTGTCGCTGATCACCTGGAAATCGCGAATCCGAATCTCGCGCACGCCGCTGCGGCCGAGCGCGCGCACGGTCGCCTTCAGCCGTGTCGCCTTGAAATCGGGATCGCTGCGTGCGGCCTGCTGCTTCGCATGCCACGCATCGCGTTTTTGCAGGAGATAGTCGTTCAGGGTCGTCATGGTCGAATCACAGGCAGGTTGTGCGCGCGCGGCGAAACAATTCGCCGCGCGCGAAGGCGGTCAGTCGATTGCAGGAATCCATGCGGCAGTCGCCGCATCGCTCGCGCGAAATGCAGGGAACTTCGCACCGAGTTCGGCCACGGTGCGAATGTCGTTTTTCACGAGATCATCGCGCGTGATCAGCGTCGGCCGGATCGCGATGCGCGCGCCCGGGTTCTGGCCGGCGACCAGCAATGCCGCCGCCCGCACCGACACGGCGCCGACTACGGCGGGATTGGTCGCGGCCGTCGCGACCCACGCGCTGTTCGGCGCGCGGATGGCCTCGATGTCGGCCGTCGAGATGTCCGCGCTGTAGATGCGGATCTTCGACGACAGCTTTGCCTCGTCCGCCGCGAGCTTCGCGCCGCGCGCGAACTCGTCGTACGGCGCGAACACCACGCGAATGTCGGGGTTCGCCCGATAGGCGGCCGCCGCCTGGTTCGCGACGGATTGCGCGATCGGATTGTCGACGGTGCCCCAGCGCGCTTTTTCCTGCACCTTCGGATGCGCGCGCTTGAAGTCCCGCCACGCGGCGTCGCGCCGATCGAGCGGCGCAAAGCCGGCCACATAGACGTAACCTGCCGCGAACGCGTCGCCGTTGTCCTTGACGGCCTGCCCGAGCAGGAGGTTCGCCAGGTCGCGGTCGTTCTGTTCGATCTGCGGCACCTTCGGATTGCCGAGATCGACGTCGAACGCGACGACCTTGATGCCCTTGTCCAGCGCACGCTGAACGACGTCCTTCAGCGACTCCGGCAAGCCGTGGTTCACGATGATCGCGGACACGCCGATGCTGATCGCCTGCTGAATCTGCTCGCGCTGTTCGGCCGCATCCTGCCGCCCCTCGTAGATGCGCAGATCGACGCCGAGTGCGCGTGCCTGCTTCTGCGCGCCGGCTTCGTACGCCTGGAAGAAGTCGCCGGTCGACAGATAATTGACCAGCGCGATCTTGACGCCGCCCTTGTCGAACGGCGCGGGCGCGCCCTTGAGCGGACCGGCATGTGCGGCAGGCACGCCCAGCGCGGCTGCGACACACAGCATGAGTGCGCCGATCTTCAGATCGACGCGCGATTTCCGGCGAAGCAACGAGCGCATGGCGGGCCTGTCTCCAGATAGGACGGTATCCGCCCAATCTATCAGCGCGACACGCGAACTCAAACCGAGCGATTCGGCAATGGTTATGACTTAGGATCACAAACCATTACGAGTGCGCGCGAGCCGGAGAATCGATGCGCGCCAACCCGCACGGCGCATCATCCCATGAGCTCACGCTCGCGCATCCGTCCTGCGGCCGATGCCGAACGTGAACGCCAGCGCGAGCACGAGCAGCGCCCCCTTGATGAAATCCTGCATGTAGTACGGCGCGTTCAGCATCGTCAGCCCGTTGAGCAGCACGCCGACGAATACCGCACCCACGACCGCGCCGAACACGTTGGGTCGTTTCGCGCCCCACACCGCATAACCGATCAGCGCGGCGGCCACCGCGTCGAGCAGCAGCGAGTGGCCGGCGCTCACGTCGCCACGGCCGACCCGCGCAGCGATCAGCACCCCGCCCAGCGACGCGATCGCCCCCGACACGACATACGCGGCGACCCGATAGCGCGCGGCGGGCGCGCCGGCCAACCGCGCGGCCGTTTCGTTGCCGCCGATCGCATAGATCACGCGCCCCCACCGGGTCGCCTCCATCGCGACACAGGCGAGCACCGTCACCGCGGCGAGCATCAGCACCGGCAACGGCACCACGTCGAACACGCGCAGTCGACCGAGCGCGAGGAATGCGTCGGGAAACACGCCCGTCGCGTCCGTGCCGTCGGGCAGCACCGAGCCGGTCGCGAGCGAACGGCCGCCGGTCGGGATCAGCTGCAAGCCGGCCATCAGGAACAGCGTGCCGAGCGTCGCGAGCTGGTCGGGCACGCGCAGCCGCGTAATCAGCAAGCCGTTGAACAGGCCGGCGGCCACGCCGAGCGTCACGCATGCGATCAGCGCGGCCAGCGTGCTGCCGTGCCAGACGACCAGCACGTAGCTGGCGGCCATCTGCGCGGTCGCGGCGATGCTGCCGACCGACAGGTCGAAGCCGCCGGCCGCGAGCGTGATCGTGACGCCGATACCGAGCAACGCGACGATCGACACCGCCTGGAGGATGCTGAACAGATTGTCGACGTTCAGGAATGCCGGCTCCTTGATCGCGAACACGACCACGAGAAGCACCAGCACGAGCAGGATGCCGGTTCGCTCGAGGGCGTCGCGGATGCGGACCGGCGCGGGGCGCGACCGTTCGACGGGTGCGGCATGCGTCACGGCGGAAGAAGTCACGGGTTTCATGGGCAGGCACGCACGAGGGAAGAAATCGGAGGCGGGTCGTCAACCGTCGCGCGATCGAACCGCACGATACGGTCGGCAATCTCGGCCGCCTCTTCGAGATCGCTGACGAACACGATCGTCGCGCGCTCGTGCGCATGACGGCGCAGCGTATCGACGATATCGGCCCGCGCGCCCGCATCGATGCCTTGAAACGGCTCGTCGAGCAGCAGCAGGCGCGCGGCTTCGGCATGCCAGCGCGCGAGCACGACTTTCTGCTGGTTGCCGCCCGACAGGTGCGCCACGCGAGCGTCCGGGCCCGTGCAGCGAATGCCGAACCGCTCGATCGCCGCTTCAGCGGCCGCGCGTTCGCGATGCCGGCGCACCGCACCGCCGGCGAACCAGCGCGACAGGAACGGAAAGCCGATCGTGCCCGCGATCGATGAGAACGGCACGCTGTCGGGAAAGAGCGACGTGCGCCAGCGGTCCTCGCCGGCGAGGAACACGCCCGCACGAATCGCGTCGGCCGGCGAGCGCGGCCGCCACGGCCGGCCATCGAGCGTCATTTCGCCGGCGCACGCACGCGCCGCGCCGAAGATCGTATTCGCGAGGCGCGACTTGCCGCCGCCGACCGGGCCCGCGATCGCGACGATCTCGCCGCGCCGCACGTCGAGGTCGAACGGCGCGCTGGCCGGCGTCAGCCGGAGCTGCCGCATGCTGAAGCCCTGACCGTCGCCGGCGTCGGCGCCCGCGCGCCCAGCGGAACCCGGCGCCGATGCCCGCGCACCCGGTAACGGCCGCCCGATCATCGTCTCCACCGCCGCATCGAAGTCGACCGGCGCGGCCAGATCGGCGACGATCCTTCCGTCACGGACGATCGCCACGCGATCGGCGATGCGGCGCAAGTCGCCGAGCCGATGCGACACCAGCAGGATGGCAACGCCGTCGCGGCGCAATGCATCCACGAGCACGAACAGCCGCTCGGCTTCCGGTGCGGACAAGCTGGCGGTCGGCTCGTCGAGAATCAGCAGCGACGGCTGCCCGGCGAGCGCGCGCGCCAACGTCACGCGCTGCTGGTCCGCCAGCGACAGCGAGGCCAGCGGCGCCGCCAGGTCGACGTCGAGCCCGACCCGCTCGGCGAGCGGCCGGGCCGCGGCGCGCCGCGCGGCCGGCGGCGCGCGCCACGGCGAGGCCGGGTCGCACAGCCGGTCGAGCAGCAGGTTGTCGGCGATCGATAGCGTCGACACGACGGCATCGGCGACCGACTGGTGCACGGTCGCGATGCCGAGCCGCTTGGCGGCATGCGGCGACGCCGGTCGATATGGCGCGCCGCGCAGCGTCAGCGTGCCGTCGTCAGGTCGCAGCACGCCGCTCAGGATCTTGACGAACGTCGACTTGCCCGCGCCGTTCGCGCCCATCAACGCGACGACTTCGCCCGCCCCGATCGACAGGTGCAGCGCCGACAGCGCGACAGTCGCGTCGAAACGCTTCGCGATGCCGACGGCGCTCAGGATGGGCGGCGGCGCCGATCGGCCCGATCGCTCTTCGCGCATCGCACGACTGCTTAAATTCGCCGCGTCAGTCATGCCGGCAGGCCTTGGTCCGCACGATGCGGTCGCAACGCGAACAGCAACAGCAACAGCACGTCATGATTCATGTCACGCCCCTCCGTTGATGGCCGTTCCGCATGATCGGTGCGTCAGCGCCCGGCAGTTTCCTCGGTTGCGGGCTGCCGGAACGACGCCCCATGTGCTGTGTCCGGCAGGCGGTCGCGGCCGCTCAGCCGCGAGCGGAACGTGCCGGCCGGAGGCGTCGTCCGGTACAGGCCGCGCTTTTTCAGTTCCGGCACGATCAGTTCGGCGAAGTCGTCGAGCGTGCCGGGGCAGATCAACGGATTGATCATGTAGCCGCTCGTCGTCGACTGTCGCGCATGCTCGGCGAGCTGATCGGTGACTTCGTCGGGTGAGCCGACGAGGATCAGGTCGGTGCCGCGCGTGACGCTCGCGAACTTGCGCCGCACGTCGCCGGCGGTGAGCGGCTTGCCGCTGCCGTCCGGCCGCACCACGTACGACGTCAGCCCCTCGGTTTGCGTCGTCAGCGGCTCGTCGTCCGCATAGCGGTCGATGTCGATGCCGGTATCGCCCGCATAGCTGACGAGTTGCGCGTGCTGGTGATAGTGCTGCTGCAGCGTGTGATATTTCTCCTTCGCGTCGGCCGACGAGCGCGCCGTCACGATCCGCAGCACCGTCAGCGACTTCACGTCGTCCGCCGCCCGCCCGCGTTCCGCCGCGAGCCGCCGGATCTCGTCGAGGCCCGCGCGAATCTCGTGCGGATTCGACTTCGCGACGAACACCACCTCCGCATGCTTCGCCGCGAACTCGCGCCCGCGTCCGGACCACCCGGCCTGGATCAGCACCGGCGAACGTTGCGGCGACGGCGCGCAAACGTGCGGCCCCTGCACGCGATAGTGCGTGCCTTCGTGCGCGATCGGCCGCACGCGATCGCCGCGCGCATAGCGCGGCGCGTGCTTGTCGGCAACGACCGCGTCGTCCGCCCAGCTCCCTTCCCACAGCTTGTAGACGACGTCGAGAAACTCCTCCGCACGCGCGTAGCGTTCGTCGTGGCCGATCATCCGGTCGAGCCCGAAGTTGCGCGCCGCGCTCGTCAGATACGACGTCACGATGTTCCAGCCGATCCGGCCGTTGCTCAGGTGATCGAGCGTACTGAAGCGGCGCGCGAGCGCGAACGGATGCTCGTAGGTCGTGCTCGCGGTCACGCCGAACGCGAGCCGCTCGGTCTGCGCGACGAGCGCCGGAATCAGCATCATCGGATCGTTCGCGGGCGCCTCGACAGCCCACTGCACCGCCGCGTCGGCCGACCCGCCATAGACGTCGTACAGGCCGAGCACGTCAGCGAAGAACAGCATGTCGAGATCGGCCTGCTCGGCCGTGCGCGCGAGGTTCGACCAGAACGCGAGCGTATTCGCGCGCAGCCGCTCGTCGGCGGGATGGGTCCAGAGGCTCGGCGCACCGCCGCAGCCGACACTGGCTTGTTCGTACAGGGAAAACAGCAACGGGCGAGGATCGGACATCGTCGAATTCGGTTACCAGGGAGGAATCAGTTGGGTGCCGCCCACGCGCCCGACGACGCGCGGCGGCGCCGGGCGGGCACGCGTGCGTCGGGCACGCGCGTCAGATGGCGATTGATGTGCTTCTCGACACGGGCGGCGGGAATGGTCAGCAGCGCGACCAGCACGACATAGACGATCGCCGCGCCGGCCAGCGGTTCGTACACGCGCAACGTCTCGAAGCGCAAGGTATTGGCCGTCCCCATCACGTCGAACACGGTCACGGTCGACGCGAGGACGGTCGATTTCAGCAGCAGGATCGCCTCTCCGGTGAGCGCGGGCAGCGCAAGCCGCCATGCGCGCGGGCCGACGATGCGGCGCAGCACCTGCATGCGCGTCATCCCGTATGCGTGGCCGGCCTCGATCTCGCCGGCCGGCACGCCGGCGATCGCGCCGCGCAGGATCGTTGCGACATACGCGCTCTCGTTCACGCTCAACGCGACGATCGCGTACCAGAACGCGTCGCGCAGCAGCGGCGACGCCCAGCTGTCGCGCATCCACTCGCGCGGCACGATCTGGCCGAATCCGTAGTACAGCAGATAGAGCTGAACGAGCAGCGGCGTGCCGCGAATCAGCATCAGCCAGCTGCGCGCGGACCAGCGCAGCGGCCTGTGGCGCGCCCCGGCGGCGAGCGCGAGCGGCACGCCCAGCAGCACGCTCGCCGCACCCGACAACAGCGTCAGCGCGAGCGTGGTGGGCACCGCGGCGAGCAGCTTCGGCATCACCGTATCGAGCAGGAACGGCAGCGAGAAGATCATGGGGTCGCCCGCCTCGTGCCGCGGTTCGCATGCCGCTCGAGCGCCGCAAAGATGCCGGTCGACGTGATGCTCGACAACAGGAACAGCGCGGCCGTGACCAGATAGAAGAATACGTAGTGGCGCGTCGCACCGGCCGCGAGCTGGCTCGCCTTCAGCAGGTCCGTGAACGAGCCGAGCACGCTGATGAACGACGCATCCTTGGTCGCGTTCAGCCACACGTTGCCGACGCCCGGCAGCGCGAGCCGCGCGGCGGCCGGGAGCCGGATGCGCGTGAACGTCTGCCACGGCGTCATGCCGTACGCATGCGCGGCTTCGATCTGGCCGACCGGGACGTTGACGAGTGCCGCGCGGAAGATGTCGGTGAGATACGCGCCCTGGATGAAACCGAGCGACAGCGCGGCGACGACGAACGGATCGAACGCGAAGCCGTCGGATACGATGCCGCTGCCGCGCAGCGCGTTCTCGACGGCCGGCGCGACCGCATAGAACGCGAGCAGCAGGCACAACAGCTCGGGCAGCGCGCGCACGAGCGTCGTGTAGAGCCGCGCGAGCCATGCAAGCGGCGCGTATCGCGACAGCTTGGCGAGCGCGCCGGCGAGGCCGAGCAGCGCGCCGGTGCAGAACGACGCTGCCGCGACGCCGAACGTCAGCGCGAACGCGCTCGCGAACACGCGGCCATAGCCGCCGTCGCCGAACGCGAGCAACCCGAGCAGCGAATCGTCCGCGGCCATCGGTTCAACGGCCCTTCTCGATCGTGCCTTTCAGGTTCGGATAGCGGGCGGTGATCGCGTCCCACGTGCCGTCCTGCTGCAGTTGCGCGATCGCGGTCGACAGCCTGCCGCGCAGCGCATCGCCGTGCCGCACGCCCGCGCCGATGCCGAGGCCCAGCACCGGATTGTCCGCGCACGTGGCCTTGATCTCGAAGTCCTTGCCGTCGCGCGACGACAGGAATGCCGTGAACAGCCCCTTGGCTTCCTGCACGTAGTCGACGCGACCGGACACCAGGTCCGCCAGCGCGTTGTCGAACTTGTCGAAGGACTTGATCTGCGCATCCTGCTTGAAACGCGCATCGAGGAACGCCGAGAAGTTCGTGCCGGCCTCGACGCCGATCACGCGTCCCTTGAAGCTCGCGGGCACCGCGCAGTCGACGCGGCGCCGATCGCTTTTCGCGCCGACGAACACCGTCGGCGATTCGTAATAGGCGCGACTGAAATCGAGCGCCTTCTGCCGTTCGCCGGTGATCGTCATCGACGACCAGATCACGTCGATCTTGCGGTTCTGCAACGCCGGGATCAGGCCGTCCCACGCAATGTCGGTCAGCTCGCAGCGCACGTTCAGCTTGCCGCACGCGGCGTCGAGCACATCGATTTCCCAGCCCTTCCACTTGCCGCTCGCATCCTTCGAAAAGAACGGCGGATACGACTCGGCGTCGATGCCGACGCGCAATGTCGGCTGGGCCGCATGGGCAGCCGGCGCGAGGCCGATCACAAACAGCGCGGCCGCGGCACGGCGGACCCTGGAACGCATCAAACGATTCATGTGGCGCATTTCTGAAATAACGTCGGAACGACCGGCGTTGCAGCCGGCAGGAGGCCAGACTGTAATGCGCGCCGAAGCGTGTACCAAATGGTTATTTTTTCGATGGATATCTGATCGTGCGATATGGCGGAACGACGCAGCGTCGAACGGGTGGCGCGATGTGCCACTCACGCCTTAGCCCGCTCATCCGCTCATCCGTTCAATCGCTCACCGCTTACGTCGTCGCGGCCTCGCGTTGCAGTGCCGGCAGCTCCAGGTTCGCGCGGAAATCGCCGCCCAGGTAGTCGGTATCGAGCAGATCGCGCCGTCGCAATTCGGGCAGCAAGCCGTTGAGCAGCAGGTCTTCCTGGTCCGGCTGGCCGAGCCCGTGCAGCGACAGCACGTCGACGAGCCCCCCGTGATAACGCATTTCGATCGCATCGGCGAGCTGCTCCGGCGTGCCGGCGACGGACCAGTGCCCGGTCTCCTGCGCGCGGATGATCAGCTCGCGCAGCGTCAGCCGCTGGCGCGCGTAGCCGACGAAGATCGCCACCCGTCCGCGCCGGCGATGCACGCTGTCGATCGACGGCAGCAGCGATGCCGGCAACGGCTGGTCGAGCGGCAGGTCGCGCAGGTCGACGCCGCCGCCGAGCATGTCGGCGAGCTTCAGCCGCCCTTGTTCGTAATCGATGCGCTCATGCTTGTCGCGCAACCGGCGCGCGACGTCGGCATCGGATTCGCCGATCACCGAATGAAACGAGTTCATCACGAGCGGCAGCCGGTCGCCGCGACCGAATGCAACCGCCTGCCGGTGCAGCTCGGCGACGAACGCGCGCGCATCGTCGAGCGTCGGCTGCGACGTGTAGACGACTTCCGCATACCTCGCGCCGAGCGCGACGCCGCTGGCCGACTGCCCGGCCTGAAACAGCACGGGCCTGCGCTGCGGCGACGGCGGCACATTCAGCGGCCCCTGCACCTGGAAGTGCGCACCGTGGTAGTCGATGGCACCGAGCTTGCGCGGATCGACCGAGATGCCGCCGCCCTGCCCGCGCCGCGTCGCGCGCGGATCGTTCGCATCGAACAGCGCGTTGACGACCTCGACGAATTCGGCTGCACGGGCGTAACGCCGCTCCGGATCGGGTAGCGCGGCATCGCCGAAATTTTCCTCGCCGACCGACGACGTCACCGCATTCCACGCGGCGCGGCCGCCGCTCACGTGATCGAGGGTGCCGATCAGCCGCGCGAGGTTGTACGGATGGTGATAGGTGGTCGACACCGTCGCGACGAGCCCGATGGCCGAGGTCGCCTGGCTCAACGCCGCGAGCGCGACGATCGGCTCCTGGCTGCCGGTGGTGCCGGCAAGGCCGGCCGCATCGGCCTGCAGCAGGTCGGCGGTAAAGAGCCCCGTGATCTTCTCGGCTTCCGCCTTGCGTGCAAGCGACGCTGCACGCCGCACGCCGTGCGCGACATCCGCATCGCCCGGCGCGTACAGCACGCTCGCCGCGCCGACGAGCGTCTTCAGCCGTCTGCGTGCGCCGCTCATGACGCGGCTCCGGTTGTCGTGCGATAGCGTGCGCGGCGCGTCGCACGTGGGTCGCGTCGTTCGCGTTGATCATTCATTCGGATTCCTTGTGATTGCGTTCGGTCGGCGGAGGCATGTCGGCGTCGCGACGGCGAGCAGGCTCGCGTCGAATCATCGTCCGGCAGACTCCGGGCACGCGCCGCGAGGCGCGCAGCCAACGACCATAACGCAAGCCCCCTGGTCGGCCGGAACGAATATTTTCGGCTTTCGATATTCTTCTTGATTGTTTGACCGCGCGAACGGCGGCGAAAAATAATTCGGCATGCCAACCCAGTTGATCAGGCCGCTTCGACCCGCGCCGATCGCCTCGCCATGACGTTCGACGCCATCCGCTCCAACTCCGATTCGTCCGCTTTGCCGACGCTCTCCACGTTACCGTTTCGCGTGAGCGTGCTCGACAAGAGCCCCGTCGCGCCGGGAGAAACGGCCACCGACGCGCTCGCACGCACCGTATCGCTCGCGCGCTTCGCCGATGCCGCCGGCTATCACCGTTACTGGCTCGCTGAACATCACAACACCGCCACGCTCGCGTGCCCGTCGCCGGAGATCCTGATCGCGCACGTGCTCGCGCATACGCACCGCATTCGCGTCGGATCGGGCGGCGTGATGCTGCAGCACTACAGTCCGTACAAGATCGCGGAAAACTTCAACCTGCTCGCGTCGCTCGCGCCGGGCCGCGTCGATCTCGGCATCGGCAAGGCGCCGGGCGGCCTGCCGCTGTCCACGCGCGCGCTGCAGGCCGGCTACGATCCGTCGCGACGCGCGTCGTTCGCCGATCTCGCCGCCGAACTGAATCGGCATCTTCGACACGACGGCACGCGGGCTGAAGCATCGGACACATCCGACGCGCCGGCCGCATCCGACGCATCCGGCGACGACATCGCCGCATTGCACGCGACACCGCTGCCGCCGGTACCCGCACAACCATTCCTGCTCGGCGCAAGCGCGGACAGCGCCACGCTCGCCGCACATCTCGGCTGGGCATTCGTCTATGCGTCGCACCTGAACGCATCCGCGACGGATCTCGAACGTGCATTCGACGCGTATCGAAACGCGTCCGGCGGCCGCACGCCGTTGCTCGCGGTGTCCGCGATCGTCGCCGATACCCGCGAAGCGGCCGCGCGACTGGCGAGCGGACATCAGGGCTTTCGCGTCCAGGTCGGCGATACGCCGGCCGTCAACGTCGGCAGCCTCGAGCAGGCGCACGCGTATATCCGCCAGGCGGGCAACGGCCCGCATCGTATCGAACCGCGCGAAACGCGGATCGTGCACGGCACGCGCGACGACGTGCTGCGCGAGCTGGACGCGCTGCATCGCCGTCACGGGATTGCCGAATTCGTCGTCGACACGCCGCTAGCCGACGCCGCACCGCGGATTGCGTCGCTGCGATTGCTGGCCGGCGCGCGCGCCGCTGACCATGACGATGCGCCGTCACGACACGAACCGGATGCTCGCCCCGCCGGCGCCCGTACGCTCGCGCGCGAACCGGACTTCGAGGGCACTGCGCGATGACCGGGACGATCCGCATTGCCGGCGCCGACGACGTGCCGGCCGTCTACGCGCTGCTGCAGGACGCGTACGCTCCGCTCGTGCCGCAGGGCGTGCACTTCACGATCACGCGCTCGCCGATCGAACGCGTCGCGCAGACCGTCGCGCGCGAAACGACGTTCGTGCTTGAACACACGACCGCGGAAGGCCATGCGGCCCTCGCAGCCACGTTGACCGTGCGGTTCCCGTGGGTATCCGGCGAACGGCAGCGCACGCCGTACCCGTTCCTGCACTGGTTCGCCGTCGCGCCCGCGTTCAAGCGGCAAGGCTTCGGGCACGCGCTGATCGCGCACGTCGAGACGCAGTTCCTGGCCGCGCAGGTCAAGGCACCCGCGACGTACCTCGCGACCGCGACCAACCATCCGTGGCTGCAGTCGTACTACGAGCGCCGCGGCTACGTACCGTTCGACCGCTCGACGAATGCGCTCGGCACGCCGCTCGTGTGGCTGAGAAAAATCCTGATCCCGGATCTCTACCCGGATCCGGCGGCGCACGATACCGCCGCGCACGGCGTGCACCTGCACGCAAACGCGTGACGCGCCGGTTGCCGGCCGCCCGCATCGCATCACCCGCTACCCACTTCGAGAAAGGCTTCCCCGCATGACATTCGCATTTCCGGATTCCGCTCCGCGCGCATCGCGCCGCACCGCATCGGCCGCACTGCTGCTCACGCTCGCGCTGCCGTGCGCGGCCTTCGCACAGGGCACGCCCGTCTCGGGCGGCACGCTGACCTGGGGCGTCGAAACGGAGCCGCGCACGCTGAACCCGCAACTGAACGGCCAGGACAAGGTCGAGCTGCTGCTGCGCAACGCCTACGAAAGCCTGCTCGTGCAGAAGCCCGACGGCAGCTACGTGCCGTGGCTCGCGACCGGCTACAAGGTCGCCGCCGACGGCAAGACCTACACGTTCACGCTGCGCGACGGCGTGAAGTTCACCGACGGCGCGCCGTTCGACGCGAAGGCCGTCGCCCGCAACTTCCTGAATGCCCGCGAACTGTCGTACTCGGCCGGCAGCCAGCTCGCGCGGCTGATCTCGCACGTCGCGGACGTGAAGACGCCGGACGAGCGCACGGTCGTCATCACGCTCGACGCACCGTACGCGCCGTTCCTCACGTTCGCCGGCCGGCTGCCGCTGCTGTCGCCGAACGCGTTCGATCGCCCGAGCCTGAAGTCGGGCGGCACCGACATCGCCGGCACCGGCCCGTTCATCCTGCGCCGCTATGTGAAGGGGCAGGAAATCGAATTCGCGAAGAACCCCGACTATCGCTGGGCGCCGCCGACGGCGGGCCACCAGGGGCCGGCCTACCTGGACCGGATCGTCTACCGGTTCCTGCCCGAGTCGTCGGTGCGCACCGGCGCGCTGTTGTCCGGCCAGGTCGACGTGATCGAAGGCGTGTCGGGCAACGACGCCGCGCTGATCCGCAAGAACACCGACTTCACCTATCGCCGCGCGCTCAACACCGGTACGCCGTACTCGCTGTTCCTGAACGTCGCATACGGCCCCACGCAGGACGTGAAGGTGCGCCGTGCGCTGCTCGAAGGGCTCGACACGACCGGCATCGTGCAGTCGATCTACCGCGGCGAGCGCACGCGTGCGTGGGGTGTCACGTCGCCGATCGATCCGTTCTACGACGCCGCGATCGAAAAGACCTACGGCAACAATCCGAAGCTCGCGAACCAGCTGCTGGACGAAGCCGGCTGGAACGCGCGCGACAGCGGCGGCTACCGCACCAAGAACGGCGAGCGGCTGACGATCGCGGTGATCCAGGCGCAGGCGACGGTGCGCGACCAGCGCGACGTGCTGCTGCAGGCGCTGCAGGCCCAGGCGCGGCAACGGCTCGGCGTCGACCTGAAGATCCAGTACGTCGACGACGGCACGTATGTCGAAGCGCGCAAGAGCGGCAAGTTCGGCTCGATCGCGAACTCGAACACACCGCCGGACGGGATCGACATCGAAGGCCATTACCTGCCCGTCGACCGCGGCGGCGCACTGAACTACAGCCGCGCCGCGGCGCCCGAGCTGACACGCTGGCTGCAGGCGGCCGCGCACACGCAAAACGTCGCGGAACGCAAGAAGCTGTACGGCGAGCTGCAGCGCTTCGCGCTCAACGAGCAGGCGTACGCGGTGCCGCTGTACGAGCCCGAAGACCAGATCGCCGCCGCGAAGGCGGTCCAGGGGCTGCGCTTCCGCTCGTTCGCGCAGATGCCGGAGAACCCGTACGACGTGTGGGTGAAGAAGTAAGCGGGCGCGTATCGGCCTGCTTTTCGCGCCTGATTTGCGCCGACCCGACAGGAGAACTCGCACATGAACCCTTCGCCCTCCGCTCCCGTCTCCGTCCCGGACGCGCTGCCGGCCGCGTCCTCGCCGCCCGCCTGGCGCCGCTGGACGGCTTCGCCGGTCGCGACGCGGCTCGCAACCGGCGCACTCGTGCTGTGGGCCGCCGTGACGCTGTCGTTCGCCGCCGTGCATCTCGCCCCGGGCGACATCGTCAGCATCCTGATCGGCGAGCAGTTGAGCACGCCCGAGATCGAGGCCGCGATCCGCCGGGAATGGGGGCTCGACGAACCGCTCGCGCTGCAATACGCGCATTACCTGTGGCGCGTGCTGCACGGCGACTTCGGCCGCTCGTACATCCTGAACACCGACGTCGCGCCGCTCGTGCTCGGCCAGCTGTGGCCGACGCTGAAGCTGACGGGCGCGGCGCTCGTCGTGACGATCGCGTTCGCGGTCGGCCTCGCGGTGCTGACGGCCGGCCGTCGCTGGGCGGGGCGCGCGGCGTCCGGCGTCGAACTGCTGCTCGCGTCCACGCCGTCGTTCTGGCTCGGGATCATGCTGCTGTTCGTGTTCAGCTTCACGTTGAAGCTGTTTCCGGTGGCCGGCGATCGCGGCTTCGCATCGCTCGTGCTGCCCGCGCTGTCGCTCGGGCTCGCACAGGGCGCCGTGATCGGCCGCGTGTTGCGGCAAGGCATCGAGCGCGCGCTCGACGAGCCGTATGCGCTGACCGTGCGCTCATGGGGTATCGGCGGGCTCGCGCTGCGCGTGCGCCATGCGCTGCGCCACGCGGCACTGCCGGCCGTCACGCTGGCCGGCTGGCTGGTCGGCGGGCTGCTGAGCGGCGCGGTGATCACCGAGCAGGTGTTCGGCCGGCCGGGCCTCGGCAAGGTGACGGTCGATGCGGTGCTGTCGAAGGACATGCCGGTGATCCTTGCGATCGCGATCCTGTCCGCGGCGATCTACGTCGCGCTCAGCACCGCCGTCGATCTGCTGTACCTGCTGATCGACCCACGCCTGCGCGATCGCCGCGCACGTCGCTGAACCGGAGGCATCGATGTCCACTCCCGTCGAACTCACGTTGCGCGCAGCGCCGAAGCCTCGCGTGGCCGGCTGGCTGCGCCGGCATCCCGGCCTCGCGCTGGCCGCCGCCTACCTGTTGCTGAACGCGATCGCCGTCGCGGCGCCCGGATGGCTCGCGCACTACGACCCGCTGGCCGCCGATCCGCTGTCGGCGCAGCTCGGCAGCAGCGCCGAGCACTGGCTCGGCACCGATCAGCTCGGCCGCGACATCTTCTCGCGGGTCGTGTACGGCGCGCGCTACTCGCTGTCGATCAGCGCGGCCGCGATCGGCGTTGCGACCGTGTTCGGCACCGCGCTGGGGCTCTTCGCGGGCCTCGCGCGCGGCTGGCTCGACGAGCTGATCACGCGCATGCTCGACGTCGTGTCCGCGTTCCCCGACCTGCTGCTCGCGCTGATGCTGATCTCGTTCACCGGCCCGGGCGCGGTGAACCTGGTGTTCGCGCTCGGCGTCGCGTCGGTGCCGCGTTTCGCTCGCGTGGTGCGCGCGCAGACCTTCGTCGTCGCCGGCTCCGGCCATGTCGAGCACGCGCGCACGCTCGGCCTCGCACCGGCGGTGCTGGTCTGGCGGCACGTATTGCCGCATGCGATCGCGCAGGTGCCGGTGCTCGCGACGATCGGCCTCAGCACCGCGATCATCGGCACGTCGGGACTGAGCTTTCTCGGCATGGGGCCGCAGCCGCCCGCCGCCGAATGGGGGCTGATGCTCGCCGAGGGCCGCCATTATCTGTACAACGCGTGGTGGATCGCGGTGTGGCCCGGCCTTGCCATCACCGCGGCCGTGATCGCCGTGAACGCGCTCGGCGGCTACTGGCAGGCGCGCTTCGAGCGCCGGGAGGCCGCATGAACGCCCCCGCACTCGTCGCGCCGGCCGCGGGCGCTGCCGCCGAGCCGCTGGTTCGGATCGAAGGTCTGACGATCGGCTTTCGCCGCACCCGCGGCGCACGCGGCACGCAGGCCGTCGTCGGGCCGCTCGACCTCGCCGTGCATGCCGGCGAATGCGTCGCGATCGTCGGTGAATCGGGTTCCGGCAAGTCGGTGACCGCGCGCAGCCTCGTCGGCCTGAACGGCCCGCATGCGGTGCTCGACGCCGAACGCTTCGAGATCGCCGGCGTCGACGTGCGCCGCCATCGCGAACGCGACTGGCGCGCGATCCGCGGCCGCCGGATCGGCTATGTGCTGCAGGATGCGCTGGTGTCGCTCGACCCGCTGTGGCGCGTGCGCGACCTGGTGGCCGAGGCGCTGCACGACACGCGCCGGCGCGACGTCGCGACGCGCAGCGCCGAGCTGCTGCGGGCCGTCGGCATCGACGACCCCGAGCGGCGTCTGCCGCAGTATCCGCACCAGTTGTCGGGCGGCTTGCGGCAGCGCGTGCTGATCGGCACCGCCATCGCGGGCGGTGCGTCGCTGTTGATCGCCGACGAGCCGACCACCGCGCTCGACATGACCGTGCAGCGCCAGATCCTGTCGCTGCTGCGTGCGCGCCGCGATGCCGGCGACGCGGTGCTGCTGATCAGCCACGACCTCGCGGTCGTCGCGGAACTGGCCGATCGCGTACTCGTGATGCGCGGCGGCCAGGTGGTCGAACAGGGGCCGGCACGTGCGGTGTTGAGCGCGCCGGCGCACCCGTACACGCGCCAATTGCTCGCGGCGATTCCCACCGCCGGGTCGCGCGGATTCCGGCTCGCGGCGACCGCCCAGGTGCCGCTGCCGCCGAAGCGCATCGATCCGGATGCGCCGGTACTGGCCGTCGACGCGCTGACGAAGCGCTACGGCGGCCGCGACACGCCGGCCGCGGTCGACGGCGTGTCGTTCACGCTCGCGCGCGGCGAGACGCTCGGTATCGTCGGTGAATCCGGCTCCGGCAAGTCGACGGTCGCGCGGATCGTGCTCGGGCTCGTCGAGCCGGACAGCGGCGCCGTCACGCTCGACGGCCAGCCGTGGAGCAGCGTGCCGGAAACCGCGCGGCGGGCACGACGGGCGCGGCTGCGGCTGATCGCGCAGGATCCTTACAGTTCGTTCGACCCGCGCTACCCGGTCGGCGACATCATCGGCGAAAGCCTCGATGCGCTCGGGATCCGCGGCGACGCGCGGCGCCGCCGCGTGCTGCAACTGCTCGACGAAGTTCAGCTGGGCGCCGCGTGCCTCGACCGGTACCCGCGCGAACTGTCGGGCGGCCAGCGGCAGCGCGTCGCGATCGCGCGCGCGTTCGCGTCGAATCCGGCGCTGCTCGTCGCGGACGAGCCCGTCAGCGCGCTCGACGTATCGATCCAGGCGCAGGTGCTCGATCTGCTTGCCGACCTGCAGGCCGAGCACGGTACCGCGATGCTGTTCATCTCGCACGATCTCGGCGTCGTTCATCACGTCGCCGACCGGATTCTCGTGATGCGCGGCGGCCGCGTGCTCGAAAGCGGCCCGGTGGAGCGGGTGTTCGGCGCGCCGTCGCACCCGTACACCGCGTCGCTGCTCGACGCGCTGCCGAGCTTGCCCGAACCGCATGCGGCGTTGCGCTCGCCCGCACTTGCATGACCTTTCCCCTTGCAGAACCGCTGACATGAGCCAATCGATTCCCGCTTCTCCCCGCCAGATCCACCTCGGCGCCATCATCCAGGGCGCGTCCGGCAACATGTCCGCATGGCGGCATCCGGACGCGGTCGCCGACGCGAGCATCAACGTGGACTTCGTCCGGACGCTCGCCGCGCAGGCCGAGGCCGCGAAATTCGACCTGCTGTTCGTGGCCGACGGGCTGCACATCAACGCGAAGTCGATCCCGCACTTCCTCAACCGGTTCGAGCCGCTGACGCTGCTGTCGGCGCTCGCGCTCGTCACCGAGCGGATCGGGCTGGTCGGCACGCTGTCGACGTCGTACAGCGATCCGTTCACCGTCGCGCGGCAGTTCTCGAGCCTCGATCACCTGAGCGACGGCCGCGCCGGCTGGAACGTGGTGACATCGCCGCTCGAAGGTTCCGCGAAGAATTTCTCGCGCGCGGCCCACCCGGAGCACGCGCTGCGCTACCGGATCGCGTCGGAATTCCTGACGGTGACGAAAGGGCTATGGGATTCGTGGGAGGACGACGCGTTCGTGCGCGACAAGGCGCGCGGCGTCTTCTTCGACCCGGACAAGCTGCACACGCTGAATCACGTCGGCGAGTTTTTCTCGGTCGCCGGGCCGCTGAACATCGGCCGCTCGCGGCAAGGGCGCCCGATCCTGTTCCAGGCCGGCGCGTCGGACGACGGCAAGGGCGTCGCGGCCGAGCATGCGGATGCGATCTACACGCGCCAGGAAACGATCCCGCTCGCGCAGGCGTTCTACGCGGACGTGCAGCGGCGGCTCGCCGCGCACGGCCGCGCGCCCGACAGCCTGAAGGTGTTCCAGGGCATCAGCGTGATCGTCGCGGCATCGGCAGCCGATGCGGAAGCGCAATACCAGGACACCGCGCGGCTCGTGACGATCGACAACGCGCTCGACTATCTCGGCCGCTACTTCGATCACCATGACTTTTCGCAGTACGCGCTCGACGCGCCGTTTCCGGATCTCGGCGAGCTGGGCAGCAACCAGTTCCGCAGTACCACCGATTCGATCAAGCGCGACGCCGCCGAACGCGGGCTGACGCTGCGCGAGGTCGCGCTCGAAGCCGCCACGCCGCGACCGAGCTTCGCGGGCACGGCCGAACAGGTGGCCGACGGCTTGCAGGCGTGGGTCGAAGCGCGCGCGACGGACGGCTTCATCGTGCGCGGCGGCACGCCAACCGCATTCGCGGAATTTGCGGCCAGCGTCGTGCCGATCCTGCAGGAGCGCGGCGCGTACCGGCGCGGTTACGAAGGCGCGACGCTGCGCGAGCATCTCGGGCTGCCGTATCCGCCGAACCGGCACGCACGCGCGGCGTAAGCATCGGGCGTCCCGGTGGATCGATCGCGGTGCGCGCAAATTCGCGGCGGCACGCAGTGCGGCGCGCTGCGAGCGATCATTGCCCGAACGGGAACGCGAACGGCTCGCGCATCACCTCCCGATCGGCAGCCCGGTCGGTTCGATCCACCCGAGCTTGTATGCGATCAACAGCGACAGGAACAGCGTGATCGACAGTCCTACCCGCGCCGCAAGCGACCACGCCATCCGCTTGCTCCTGCCGCGGTCGTGATTCATGAAATACAGCGCGAAAATCAGGCTGCCGATAATCAGCGCGAACGCCACCGAAACCAGCGCAATCTTCATCGTTGATGCTCCTCCAGGCCCGCATCGGCCTTCAGTAGTTCGACCAGTCCTTGCCGCTCGGCCGCGACGTCGGCGACACCCGATGCCGGCCAGTCCAGTGCCACGCCATTGCCGAGCGAATCGCGCACCAGCGTCTGGTAACGCCCGTCGCTGATGCGCCCGTGGTCCATCGCTTCCGAGATCTCCCGTCTGAACGGTAGCGGAAAGCTCGCGTATCCGCGCGACAGCGCGGCATATTGCCGCGCATCGATCTCTTTCGACGACGGCACGAGCGCCCACACGACGACGGCCACGATGGCAGCGAACGGAATCGCCGTATAACGGAGGACGAACTTGATCGGGGTCATGATGCGAATACCGAAGTGGCGGCGAAGTAAAGGCGAAGTGACGGCGCCCGCGGGCCGCGTGGAGCCGGAAGCGGCCGGACCACCGGTCGCGCGAATGACGGCGCCGCCCGCGCAAGCCGAGGTTCGGCCCGGAGCCGGCGGCTTCGGGCGACATTGTACTTAAGGACGAATACGACTAACAGAGTATGATAATCTGGTTATCATGTTTCATGGATGACGGAGCCACCTGGTGTGCTCGGCGGGTGGCCCGCACGGCACGTGTCGCACGCGTGCCCGCTGCCCGCCCGTCCCGTCCACGCCCGCGCGCCGGGCGATCGAGCCAAGTCGTTGTAACGCCCATGTGAAACCGCCATGCCAGCGCAGTACTTTCGAACCCTCACGGGAAAACACCGCAGCACGACCGCGAACCGTCAACTCGGTTTCTCGCTGGCCTTCGTCGCCGGCGCGGCCAACGCGGGCGGCTTTCTCGCGGTCCAGCAATACACGTCGCACATGAGCGGCATCGTATCGGCGATCGCCGACCACACGGCGCTCGGCGACATCCCGCTCGCGCTGGCCGGCATCAGTTCGCTCGGGTCGTTCCTGGTGGGCGCCGCCTGCTCGGCGGTCCTCGTCAACTGGGGGCGCCGCCGCGGCCTGCAGAGCCAGTTCGTGCTGCCGCTGCTGCTCGAGGCCGTGCTGCTGCTCCTGTTCGGGCTGCTCGGCAGCCATCTCGCGCTGTGGGAAGCGTTCTTCGTGCCGGTCACGGTCACGCTGCTGTGCTTCATCATGGGGCTGCAGAACGCGACGATCACCAAGCTGTCGGGCGCGGAAATCCGCACGACGCACGTGACCGGTATCGTGACCGACCTCGGCATCGAACTCGGCAAGCTGTTCTACTGGAACCGGTCGGCCGTCGACGTGGATGCGCACGCGGTCATCGCGAACCGCATCAAATTGCGCATTCACGCGACGATGCTCGCGTCGTTCTTCGTCGGCGGGCTGGCCGGCGCGGTCGGTTTCAAGCATGTCGGCTACGTGTCGACGGTGCCGCTCGCCTGCCTGCTCGTGATGCTCGCGGCCATGCCGGTCATCGACGACCTGCTCACGTGGCTCGAGCGCCGCCGCTGAGCCGGCGCACGCACCGCGAATGGCGTATTCGACGATGGCGCCAAAGGCCGATGCATTATAATTTGATTAACATATCACCACCCTGCGCTGCCTGACGATGGAAACGAAAACCGCCCGCCTGACCGTCCTGATCGATCCCGCCAAGAAAGAGGCGTTCGAAATGCTCTGCGCGGAGCAGGACCTCACGCCGTCGCAAGTCGTGCGTCAGTTGATCCGCGAGTATCTCGACAAGCACGGCGTCACGTACAAGACCCAGAGCGCGCTCGGCAAGCGAATGAAGTAAGCGGCGGCGCCAGCCGCGGTCGCACCCGCGGCGGCGTCACGCGCAGATTTCCCATCGCGCATGTTCGCGCGCGCGCCACACGAGCCGCGCGGGCGCGATGCACTCGCCTTCCTTCAGGCGCCGGGCGGTCGACGCCAGCTTGAGGTCGCCAGCCCGGCCGAAGCCCAGCGCACGTTCGAGCAGAATCCGCAGCGACGGCAGCGGATTGCCGTTCTTCCATGCGAACGCGATGAAGTTGTTGTCGTCGCCGCACGGCACCAGCGCATACGAATCGTCGAACACCGCGCGCAACCGCTCGAGATGCAGCGGCAGCGCCGGATCGTCGTCCATGAAGTTGATCGCGAGCACGCCCGTTTCGCTCAGCCGCGCGCGGCATGCGTCGAGAAACGCGATGCCGGTGCAGCGGCCCGGCATGCCGTCGGCGACGAACGCGTCGTGCAGGATCACGTCCGTGCGGACATCGGGCCGGTCGACATAGTCCGCACCATCCGCGCACACCACCATGAAGCGCGCGTCGTCCGGCGGAATGCGGAACACGTCGCGCAGCGCGATCACGTCCGGATTGATCTCGACCGCGTCGATCGCCGTGTCGGGCAGGTGCCGATAGCAGTATTTCGCGAGCGAGCCGCCGCCGAGCCCGATCATGCTGATGCGCGCGGGCGCCGGCTGCAGCAGCAGGAAACCCATCATCACGCGCGTATAACCGAGTTCGAGCCGGACCGGATCCTTCAGCGACATGAAGCTCTGCGTGCCGAGGTGGTCGAAGTGCAGCGACACCGCGTGGCGGGTCTCGAGCACGAACGGGCGGCCGTCGTTCAACGGCATCGACAGAAACTGCAGGAATGCGTCATAGGACGTTCGATCCTCGCTCATGCTCGGCAGGCCCGGGGGAATCGGAGAGTCGGTCGGTCGAACCGTGCGGTCAGACCTTCTTCAGGTAGCAGGCCTTCAGCATGAAGCCGCCGAGGTCGGTCTTGCAATCCACTTCGTGATCGCCGCCGACGAGGCGGATGCTCTTCACCTTGGTGCCCATCTTCAGCGTGATCGACGAACCCTTCACGCGCAAGTCCTTGATCAGCACGACCGCGTCGCCGTCCGACAGCACGTTGCCGTTCGCGTCCTTGACGACGTCGCCCGCCGGTTCGTCGGCCGCTTCGGCGCCAGCGCCGGCCGACCATTCATGGCCGCAGTCCGCGCACACGGTCAGTGTGCCGTCCGGGTAAGTGTTTTCCATCGCGCATTGCGGGCAGGCGGGGGCGGCGTTCATTGCAGCTTCCATTCGGTAGGCGTTCGGGTCAATCGAAAAAATGCGGGCCACGGCAGCGCGTGGCCCGGACTGCGCGTCGCCCAGCCCCGTCGCAATCGCGACGGGCCGGGCTTCACACACACCGCATTATAATACAATACACATATTCGAGCCGTCGTATTATAATCGTCAACTTTCGATCATTCGCTGGACTTGATGGCGGTTTCGCCGAGGATGTCGACATGTTCGAGATGAATGATGCGCAGGCGCGAGGGGCGCGACGCCCGGCGTCCCGTCGGGAAGCCGCGTGCGGCGCCCGCCCCGCGGCCTTCCCGCGCCGTTCCGGCGACGTTTGCCAAGGCTGATCCGCATCGTGGCCACCGTCGTCTACGTTGAAATCGGCCCCGCGTGGAACCGCAACCGCGCATGCGCGTCCCGCGCCGCGATCGCCGCCGCCGCGCGCGGCTTCGAAAGCGACATCCTGGTGCTCGCCAACGGGCAGAGCGGCAGCGCGAAGGACGCGGCAGCGATCGCCGCACTGCAGATGCAGGGCGGCACGTCCGCGCAGTTGCTCGCCACCGGTCCCGACGAGGAAGCGGCGCTCCAGGCGCTGCTGCCTCTGTTGCAGTCGGCCTGACATCGCGTCACCCGATCCCACGGCCTCGTGCCGTTCACCCTGAATCATCAATCACGGAGGAAGCGATGAACGACAACGTCATGTCCAACACCCCCAACCTGTCGGCGTCCGCGCTTTGGGCGCTCGAGCGTCTCGCCGACGTGCGCTACGGCCGCGATGCGCCGGCGCTCGGCTGGTCGGTCGAACAGGAGCTCGTCGGCGCGGGCTTCGTCAGCCATGCCGCGCATGGCCGCTCCGGCGCGGCGATCACCGCGCACGGCCGCAGTTTTCTGAAGAGCCGGAAGTAGGAAAGCTGGCCGGCGCCGGCGCGGTGCCGCTTCGCGCGAAGCGGGCGCGCCGGCATGTCGACGTGTGCGATGAAGCGGACGGCCTGCGCGTGACGTTCGCAACGCGCCGCGCGGCGATTGCCGCGGTCTTTGCGTCGTTGCGCGGTCGGTGAACGATCAGCACCACGCTCTGGCGACGCTATCGTCAGACGATCGTTACCCCGTGCCGGCAGCGGCGGCGTCGATGGGCATCGGCGACGCTCATCGGGGCAATCTTCCTGCATCCGTCTGCATTCCCCAACGCAGGCGGGGAGTTTGCGACCGCGCAGCGCTTTCCGCGGTATCGTACGAGGCCTCAAGCGCGGCGCGCGGCGCCGCCTTCGCCCTCCTTCCTCATGGAACGCCCGATGACCTTCAGCGCCCTGCCGTCCGTCACGTCCCCGCCCGTCGTCGAAACACCCCGCCTGATTCTCGAAGGCCATCCGCTCGGCGACTTCGACGCGCTTGCCACGATGTGGTCCGAGCCGATCGTCGTCGCGCACATCCTGAATGGCAAGCCGTCCGCACCGCGCGATTCGTGGATGCGGCTGCTCGCGTATCGCGGGCTGTGGCCGCTGCTCGGCTACGGCTACTGGGCGATTCGCGAGAAGGCATCGGGCCGCTACGTCGGCGATCTCGGCTTCGCCGATTTCCATCGCGCGGTCGAACCGTCGATTCGCGGCATACCGGAAGCCGGCTGGGCGCTCGCGAGCTGGGCGCACGGCAACGGCTACGCGACCGAGGCGCTCGCGCATGCGCTCGACTGGCTCGATGCGCAGCAACGCTTCGAACGCAGCGTGTGCCTGATCGCGCCGACCAACGTCGCGTCGATCCGCGTCGCGGAGAAGGCCGGGTATGCCGATCCGGAGCGGATTCGCTTCAACGACGCTGATTCGCTGCTGTTCTCGCGCGCGTGCCGGTAGGTGGGCGCTGCGGAGGCAACGTTATTGCACTCGGGCCGCATCGGCCTGTGACGGCGATGGCGGCGACGACCTCGCGCTAACCGCACCCTCATCCGCAACCGGCATCGCGCCGGCCTGCCATCCGCCGCCGAGCGCCTTGTACAGCGCGACGAGATCGGTCGTCGTCTGCAACGCGCCCTGTACCGCCTGCTGCCGCCCCTCCGACCATTGCCGTTGCGCATCCAGCACGTCGAGGAACGGCGACAGCCCCTTCCGGTAACGATCGCGCGCGAGATCCAGCGCGCCCTGCTCGGCCTTCACCGCGTCGTCGAGCGCGGCGGCGCGCGCCTGGTCGGTGCGATACACGGCCAGCGCATTGTCGACGTCGCGCAGCGCGACCAGCACGGCCTGCCGGTACGCGAGCGCCGCTTCGGCCTGGCGCACCTGCGACAACTGCAGGTTCGACACCAGTTGCCCGCCCGAAAAGATCGGCAGCGACACGGCCGGCCCGAATGCATAGAACAGATGCGACCAGTGCGCGAGCTCACGCACGTGCGACGCACGCAACCCCACCTGCCCGGTCAGCGAGATGTCCGGATAGAACTGCGCGACCGCGACGCCGACGTCGGCGGTCGCCGCATGCAGCTCGGCTTCCGCGCGACGAATGTCGGGCCGCCGGCGTGCAAGCGTCGACGGCAGCCCGACCGGCACGGTGGGTGGCACGCCCGGCAACGCGTGCGGCGCGTCGAGCCAGTCGTCGAGCGCGCCCGGCGCACCGCCGACCAGATACGCGAGGCCGTTGCGCAGCAGCACGATCTGCTGGTCGAATTGCGGTAGCTGCGCGCGGATCTGCGCGAGCCGCGCGTCGGCGCTGCGCACGTCGAGGTCGCTTGCAAGGCCGTGCGCGGCCTGTTCGCGCGTGAGATCGAGCAGTTCGCGCTGCGCGCGTTGCAGGTCGTCGGCCAGCGCGCGTTGCGCTTCGGCGCCGCGCAGTTGCAGATAGGTCTGCGCGACTTCGGCTTCGAGCGACAGCAGCGCATCGTCGCGGCTCGCGATCGCGGCGCTCGCCTGCGCACCGGCCGCTTCGACCGAGCGGCGCACGCGCCCGAACAAGTCGAGCTCCCACGACGCGTCGAAGCCGCCTGCCACAGGTTGACCGGCGCTTCGAGCGCGTCGATCGCGCCGCGCGCGCCCTGTTGCACGCTCGCGCCCGTGCCCGGTCCGAAGCGATCGAGCGGCGAGCCCGGCGCGCCGAGCCGGTCGACGCGCTGGTCGAGACCCTGATCCTCGATGATGCCTTTCAGGCCGAGCTGCTCGCGCTGGTAGCTTGCGCTCGCACGCACGTTCGGCAAGCCCTGCGCGGCGGCCGCGCGCACTTGCGCACGCGCCTGCGCGATGCGCAGCACGGCGGCCTGCACGTCGAGGTTGTCGTGCGCGGCGCGCTCGACGAGCCGGTCGAGCAGCGGATCGCCGAATGCGCGCCACCAGCGCGGGTCGGGATCGGCGCTCGTCACTGGCGACGACGGTGACGATGGCGACGATTGCGCGCGGGCTGCAGGCGCCGACGCAGTCGAGGTATCCGGTGCAGCCGACGCAGTCGGTGCATTCGGTGCAGTCGGGACAGCCGGGGCAGTCGGTACAGCCGACGCAGCCGAGGCAGTCGATGCAGCCAATGCCGGCGACGCTGCGCCTGCAGCCCGCATGTCATGCCAGTTCGCCGGCACGTCAGCCTGCGGCGGCTTGAAATCCGGCCCGACGGTACAGCCGGCGGACAACGCGAGCACCGCGCACGCCCCGAGCATCGCAGCGATACCGCGCGCGCGCCTCCCATGCCCGCGCAATCCGTGCCGTCGACCTTTCGTCGCCATCGTCAATGCCCTCCCGCGCCGCGTGCGGCCTTGGCCGGCGAGAACAGGAACGTCAGCGGAATGCTGAACGCGCAGAACACCGCGAGGATCGCGAACACGTCGATATACGCGAGGATCGTCGCCTGCGAAATGAACGTCTCGTACAGCCGGCCGGTGGCCGTCTGCAGCGCTGCCGGCGGCGGCACGCCCGACAGCGCGCCGATCGTGCGCGCATTCTCGTGCAGCGCGTCCTGGAAGTTCTGCGACAGCGGCGACATGTGCGTGGACAGGTGTGCCATCCGCGCCTGCGTCCGCTCGCGGATCAGCGCGGTCGACACCGAGATACCGATCGAGCCCGCGACGTTGCGGAACATCGTGAACAGCGCCGACGCATCGTCGTTGAGCCGCTGCGGCACCGTCAGATACGCGAGCGTCGTGATCGGCACGAACATGAAGCCGATCGCGAGCGACTGCGCGCAGCGGATCATCACGAGGTGCTTGTAGTCGATGTCCGGCACCAGCGTGCGCGAATAGATGAGCGCAAGCGACAGCAGCACGAAGCCGAGCCCGACCAGATAGCGCGTCTGCACGTGCGGCATCATCCGGCTCACGAGCGGAATCTCCATCGTGATCAGCAGCGCGCCCGGCGACAGCACGAGACCGGCGAGCGTCGCCGTGTAGCCGAGATGCTGCTGCGCGAGCTGCGGCACGATCACCGCACTGCCGTACAGCACGGCCGCGAAGGTCGCGATCGTCACGCAGCCGAGCGCGAAGTTGCGATCGCGCAGGCACGACAGGTCGACCACCGGTTTCTTCACGCGCAGCAGCCACATCACCGCGCCGACCAGCCCGAGCGCCGACAGCACGGCGAAGACGCGGATGAAGTTCGAGCCGAACCAGTCCTCGTCCTCGCCGCGATCGAGCATCACCTGCAGGCAACCAAGCCCGATCGCGATCAACCCGATGCCGATGTAGTCGACCGAAATCCCGCGCTCCGCGCCGCGGCGCCACGGCGGGTCCTCGACCAGTTGCAGCACCGCGAGCACCGTGAGCGCGCCGATCGGCACGTTGAGCAGGAACACCCAGCGCCACGAGAAATGGTCGGTGATCCAGCCGCCGAGCGTCGGCCCGAGCACCGGCGCGACGACGATCGCGATCGCCGAGATCGAGAACGCGCGGTTGCGCTGCTCGGGCGGAAAGGTGTCGAGGATGATCGACTGCTGGTTAGGCTGCAGCCCGCCGCCGAACAGCCCTTGCAGCACGCGGAACACGATCAGCTCGCCGAGATTGGTCGCGACGCCGCACAGGAACGAACACACGGTGAACGCGGCGATGCACAGCACGAAGTAACGCTTGCGGCCGAGCAGGCGCCCGAAGAAGCCGGAGATCGGCAGCACGATGCCGTTCGCGACGAGGTACGACGTGAGCGTCCAGGTCGCCTCGTCGTAGCTCGCGGACATCGTGCCCGCGATATGCGGCAGCGCGACGTTGACGATCGTCGTGTCGAGCACCTCCATGAACGCGGCGAGCGTGACGACGATCGCGACGACCCACGGGTTCGCCGCCGGCCGCCACGTGCCGCCGGACGAGCGCGACTGCGCGGGCGGCCGGTTCATCGGCGGCCCTTGCGCGACGTAGCGGGCATGCGGATGTCGGGCATCTGGATCGCTCCGGTGAAAGCGGGCCGCCGCGCGGCGGCCGGTGGTTTATTTCAGATGCACGGTCGGTACGGCCGACAAACCGAGACCGAGCGGCGGATGGTTCGGCAGCGGGCCGTCGAGCATGATCTTCACGGGCACGCGCTGCACGATCTTCACGAAGTTGCCGGTCGCGTTCTCGGTCGGAAACGCGGAGAAGCGCGCGCCGCTGCCGAGCTGGATGCTGTCGACATGGCCGTGCAGGTCGAGATCGGGATACGCATCGACCGACACGTCGACGCGATCGCCGATCCGCATCCGTTCGAGTTGCGACTCCTTGAAGTTCGCGGTGATCCACACGCGCGGCGTGACGACCGAGAAGATCGAGGCGCCCGCCTGCAGGTAGGAGCCGAGCTGCACGTTGCGTCGCGTGACCCAACCGTCGGATGGGGCGAGCAATTCGCAGTACGACAGGTTGAGATCGGCGGTATCGAGCTGCGCCTGCGCCTGCAGCACCTGCTGGCGGCGCTCCTCGACGGCCGTTTCGGCCTGGCGGATCTGCTGCGGCACGAGGCTCGCGGTGCGCGCCTGCGCCTGGGCCATCGCGACGTTCGCATCGGCGCTCGCGCGCTGCGCATCGGCCGCGTCGATCGCCTGCTGCGACGTCGCGCGCGCATCGACCGCGCGCTGCCGCGCCTGCGCGGCGAGCGCCTGCCGGTACGCGGCTTCCGCCGATTCGATCTGCGCGCGCGCCTGCCGGTACTGCGCCGGATACTGCACGCGCGCGATGTCGAGCTGCACGCGCGACGCATCGAGCTGCGCCTGCGCGAGGCCGAGTTGCGCGCGCGCCGCGTCGACCTGCGCGCGGTAGTCGCGCGGATCGATCTCGACCAGCACGTCGCCGCGGTGCACGAACGTGTTGTCGTCGACCGCGAGCCGTGTCACGTAACCGGACACGTGCGGCGCGACGGCCACCGCGTTGCCGTCGGTATACGCGTCGTCGGTGCTTTCCTGGTTGCGCGTCATGAGCCACCACACGAGCCCGGCGATCACCAGCACGAACAGCACCGCGCCGAGGATGATCAGCGGTTTCTTGCCTGGCCGCTTGCGCCCGCCTTCGCCGTTGTCGCCGTCGCCATCGCCGCCGGTGCGGCCGCCGCGATCGTCGCGCGGGTGGCCGTCGCCTCCGCCGCCGCCCGGCGCGTCGGTATCGCGGTCGTCATGGCCGCGTGGTCCGGTGCTGCCGCCGGTGCCGCGCTCGGCGCCGCCGTCGCCGGCGCGCGCACGGATCGCGGGCTGAGCAAAGCCGCTCGCCGCTCCGACGGCAGGCCATGCAGGTTCCGCGTACGGCGCGAAGCTGACGAAGCCTGCCGGGCGTGCCCGCGTGTCGCGTTGCCCGGGCGTGAGCGCGCGTCGGAGCACGACGTGCAGGCGCTCACGCTGGGACAACGGGAACAGGGTCGCATCGGGCATCAAGGATCGCTCCAGGCAGGGGCCGCGTGCGCGATTGCACGCGCCGGCCTCAGCCGCTCGAGCAAGCAAACGGCGCACCCGGCGGGCGCGTCGTAGCATGAAGCGCCTGCCGATGGCGGCGGCACGCGCGATGCGTTGTGGATGCGCTCCGCCCATCACGACATGGACACGTGCCCGACGACACGCTCGACTTCACTCGACACCGATTCGCAAGGATGCCCGCGATCCGCGGCAGAAATGACAACGCGTTGAAAAATCGCGGGCGAACGCGTCGGCTGCGGCATGACCGATGCGCGGCCGCGCTGCGTCGGCCCATGCACGCGGCCGACGACCCGCCGCGCGTCGCGCGATCCGCGTGGCGCAGCCGTATCGCCCCGGCGCCATCACTATGGGCGCGCCCCGTGCTCACCCGCCGTCGCAGTTGGCGTCCACTTCTTCAACGGAGGTTTCATGTTCAACCACAACACACGGCTTCAGTACACGGTACGCGTCGCCGCGCCGAACCCCGGCCTCGCGAACCTGCTGCTCGAGCAGTTCGGCGGCCCGCAGGGCGAGCTCGCCGCCGCGATGCGCTATTTCACGCAGGCGATCACCGAAGAGGATCCCGGCCGCAAGGACATGCTGCTCGACATCGCGACCGAGGAACTGAGCCACCTCGAAGTGATCGGCTCGATGGCCGCGATGCTGAACCGCGGCGCGAAGGGCGAACTGGCCGAAGCGGTCGACGAACAGGCCGAGCTGTACCGCAAGCTGCACGGCGCGGGCAACGACAGCCACGTCACGCAGGTGCTGTACGGCGCCGGTGCGCCGCTCACGAATTCGGGCGGCGTGCCGTGGTCGGCCGCGTATATCGACACGATCGGCGAACCGACGGCCGACCTGCGCTCGAACATCGCCGCCGAAGCGCGCGCGAAAATCATCTACGAGCGGTTGATCAACGTGTCCGACGATCCGGGCGTGCGCGACGCGCTGGGCTTCCTGATGACGCGCGAGGTATCGCACCAGATGTCGTTCGAGAAGGCGCTGTACGCGATCACCGCGAACTTCCCGCCGGGCAAGCTGCCGCCGCTCGAGCCGTACGATCGCGTGTATTTCCGGATGCAGGAAGGCGAACCGATGCCCGGCCCGTGGAATCGCGGCGATTCGCTGTCGCTGCGGCGCGGCGAGCCGGCGGTCGACGGCGGCGACGGCGCCGCGAAGGGCGCGGTCGAGCCGCAGCAATCGCAGGCGCTCGAAGCGATGACGCGGCGCCTCGCGTCCGATCCGCAATGCGATCCGGTCACGGGTGCCGAGCTGGGCGCAGGCGCGCCGCGCGACAGTACCGCCCGCGCGCCGGGCACCGCGCCGCCCGCGAAGCCCTGAGCGCCACCGCACCGGCCGCCGCGCGGCGCGCACCGAATGCGCCGGGTGCGCCGCGGCTCGCCGAAGGGCCGGCACCGGTGCCGGCGCAGCCCGACAAAGCTGCCGATGCGGCAGCGCGCATGGCTGCGCGGCGCGGTGTCCGGGCGGCCGGCCGGCTACGGCCCGCGCGGGCACACCGGTTGCTGCATGTCGTCATGGACCTCCCTCTTCTCCGCCGCTCACCGGGCATGACACTCCCCGACCCGTCCGACTTCCCCGTGCGCGCAGTACCGCTGGCGCCGCTGGCCAAGGAACGCGCGACGATCGTCTGCCATCGGAACAATCGCGTGCTGCTGGTTGCACGCCGCCCGTCGGCGCGCTGGACGCTGCCCGGCGGCGTGATCCGGCGCGGCGAGTCGGCGCTCGACGCCGCGCATCGCGAACTGCAGGAGGAAACCGGGCTCGTCGATCTCGAGCTCGCGTATTTCTTCTACGTGGACGGCAGCGTGAAGCGTCATCACGTGTTCGTCGCGATGCTGCCGCCCGGCCGGCAGGCGTGCCCGGGCCGCGAGATCGCGCTGTGCCGCTGGGTCCATCTCGACGCGGTACCGCGCTGGCCGGCGAGCGCGCCGACGCAGCGCATCGTGCAGACGATCGCGAGCCTGATCCGCGCGCAGGACACGCCCGCGGCCGATAGCGTCACGCGTCCGTCGGCTTCCCGCTGAGCGTCGTGATCCGCTTCTCCGGTTCACGTGCAAGGCCCTGGGCAAACACCTTCAACCCTTCGAGCAGCGGCGTCAGCGCATCCCACAGCGCTTCGTCGTGCAGCAACCGGTACACGCCGCGCACGCCGGGCGCGGCGTGCTCGTGCTCGGACGGCTGCCACGCGCCGACGTGACGCAACGCGTCGGCGGCCGCGAACATCGTCTTGCCGAACTGCTCGGGCGGGATGCTCGACAGCGCCATCACGAGCATCGCGAGGTTCTGCACGCCGGTTTGCGTGCCGGGTTTGTCGAGCGCACCGACCAGCACCTCCGCGATGCGGGCGTTCGCGCTCACCACATCGTTCGCGAAGCGCAGGAAGCCGTGCCGGTGCAGGCTGCCGAGCAGGCGTTCGAGCGCGTCGTGCGCATCGGGCTCCGTCTGGGGAGGCGTCACATCATGGGGCAGGCGTTCGGCCATCAGCTTTTCTCCGGATGGGGCGCCGCGTCGGGCGGCGCAACGTAGTCGGGCCGCGACCATTTGGCCGCGCCGTCGCGTGGCGCAGCCGCGCGCGGCCGCACCGCCGCGCGGCCGCGTCCGTCGCGCCTCGTCAGTGCATCGCGCCGCCGGGCGGCGCCTTGTATTCGCTGCGGGCGCCCATCGCGTCCTCGACGGTCTGTACGCCGTGCAACGCGGCCACGCCATCGACGACGGCATGCCGTTCCGCTTCGTCGACCTGCCCGCTCAAGCGCACGTGCCCATGCTCGACGCTCACTTCGACGTCGCGCGGACGAGCGACCAGGTGGCCCAGCGCGGACCGGACGCGTTCGGTGACCTGCTCGTCGTCCGCGTCGCCGGCGAGCCAGTCGGCACGCAGCCCCGCGATCTTGCCGCGCGCGTGGTCGGCCGCACGCTTGGCCTGCGTGGTCGCGTAGTCCACCACGCCATGCTGGCCGGCGACGGCCTTGTCGCGCACATACGCGCGGCGCCGCTTGCCCGACGCCGGATCGAGGAAATACATCGCCGCCGCGCCGCACGCGATGGCCACCGCCAGATTCAACAGCGGGTTGTTCGAACGAGTTCTGGAAGTCATGTCAGCACCGTAGTCGATACCCGGAACCGCCGGGCTTCGTCATGATGGACAGCATGTGCCGTTCCCCGTCCGCGCGATCCGGCGGCCGCGGCACGCGGCGCGGCGCTGCGGACGGCGGGCTGACTGCCTCGTCCGCAACGGCGCGACCGAAATGACAAGCGCTTGAAAAATCCGCGATTCGCGCGCGGCGCACGGCGCGGATGAAAGGGGGCACCACGTGCGTCATGGGCGCGGCCGGTCGCGAATGAATCGCTCGGGGTTCGGCCAGCGTGCGCTCAAGGCTGAACGACGGCGGACGGCACGCGCATCGGTCGCGAGCCATGTTCCGCCGGATCGGCCCGTCGGCCCGCGCAGCCACCGGCAACCGGCCCGTGATCCGCCGGCCGCCCACGCCCCTGCCAGCCCGGCCGGCCATGCCGCCGCGCTCACTGCGGCGCGTGCGTATCCTCGTCGTCGGGAAAAAAGCGGCTGACCGTTAGTTGCGCAATGCCGTCGAGGTCGGGGAAGATCGTGCCGACGCTCACGCCAACGCCGGCCAGTTCGCGGCGAATCGCGCCAAAGCGCGCGCCGGGCACGACGATGCGCGTGAGTCGCCCGGCCAGGTCGGGGTCCTCGTCGAGCGGCGTGAAACGCCGCGCGCCGGTGTCGTAGCGATGGATCGTGAACCAGCCGTCCTGCGCGGTGATCCGCGGCATCACGTGACGCGGACGAAACACCTTGGTGCGCGTCACCTCCAGCGGCGCGCGCCGCTCGGCCGCGGTCGCGATGTCGTCGGCGTCGTGCGACAGGCACCACACCACGCCGTCGTCGCCGGTGCCGTTCGCGTTCCTGACCGCGAACCACAGCGCAGCCAGCGCATTGCCGGACCAGTCGAGCAGCCGCGTGTGCATCCCGTGCTGCTGCGCGAGCGCGAGCCAGTCGCACGGATCGAGGTTCGGCGCCGGGTCGAGATGCGGCAGCGCGCGCCGCGTGAACTCGTCGAGCATCCGCGCTTCCACGTCGGGCGATGCGCATTGCCGCGCGATGCTCGGCACGAGCGGCCAGCCGACGTTGCATTGCCCGCGAAACAGCCGCAACGCGGCCGCGCGCTGCCCCGCGCCGATCGCGCGCATGTAATCGGCGACGCTGTCGATCGACTCGGCCGTCACGCCGCGTTCACGTTTCATTGTTCCTCCTCCTTCCCGACACGACACCCATCCAGAACGACACCGAGCAGCAAGCTGCGATACCGCATCGGCACGCGGCGGCGATCGGTAACCGATCAGTAATCGATCAGTAACCGGCAATCGCCGCCGCACGATGAGCGGGTCCGGCTCAGGGCGTCGCGCCGTGCTCCTTCTGCCAGCGCTCCATCAGCGCGATCTCGTCGCGCTGCGCGGCGATGATCCGGGTCGCGAGCTGCCGCAGCGTCGGGTCCTTGCCGTACTTCATCTCGACCTGCGCCATGTCGATCGCGCCCTGGTGATGCGGCGCCATGTGCGACACGAAATCGCGATCGGCGTCGCCGGTGTAAGGCGCGCTTTCCATCGCATCCATCATCCGGCGATCGGCGCGCTTGTACGCTTGCGTCGACGTGTCGGGCACGGTTGCGTGATCGGGCGGGCGCAACTGCGCCCACACTGGCGACGAGACGGCGGCGGTACTCAGCAATGCGCATGCGGCGCAATACCGGGCCGCGCGCGCCGTGCGGCGGTTGAAAACAGGCATGTCGTCACTCCTCGAGGTTGATTGGCAGGTGCGCGGCGCACGCGACGCAACGAGCGCCGCTCAGCGCCACCGTGCGCGCGCATGCGCTTCGCCGCGCGCAACCAGCGCGCGGATGCGATCGGCGGTGCGGCACGCAATCGCCTGGATCGTCAGCGACGGGTTCACGCCGCCGACGGTCGGAAACACCGAGCCGTCGCAGACCCACAAATTCGGGATGTCCCAGCTGCGACAGTCCGCATCGACGACGCTCGTCGCCGGATCGTCGCCCATCCGCGCGGTGCCCGCGAGATGACACGTGTCGTCTTCCTCGTGCCACAGGTCGCGCGCGCCGGCGGCTGCGAGCGAGCGGTCCATCTGCGCGAACGCATGACGCATCATCCGGCGGTCGTTGTCGTCGTACGAATAGGTGACGCGCGCGACCGGCAGCCCGAACGCGTCGCGCTCGTCGGCGAGCGTCACGCGGTTCTCCGCGCGCGGCAGCGTCTCACCGACGATCTTCAAGCCGGCCTGGAAGTTGTAACGCGCCATCTCGCGCTTCAGCGCGTCGCCCCACAGCCCGCGCCCGGCCAGCTTCCGCGCCCATTCGATCGGCAGCGGCCCCTGGCTCATCCAGCAGTAGCCGCCGAAGAAATCCTTGCCTTCGTCCGCGTAGTTCCAGTGCTCGGTGATCGACAGCGACGGCGGCCCCTTGTACCAGCGCACCTCATCGTCCATCGTCCCCCACGACGCCTGGTTCAGCTGCGCCATCATGTAGCGGCCGACGAGGCCGGAGTTGTTCGCGAGCCCCTGCGGATGGCGTCCGGTCGCGGACAGCAGCAGCAGGCGCGGCGTCTCGATCGCATAGCCGGCCATCACGACATTGCGTGCGCGCTGGAAATGCGTGCGGCCGTCGCGCAGGTAGTGCACGCCCGTCACGCGATCGCCGTCGGCCTCGATCCGCAGCGCCATCGCGAGATCGCGCACCTCGGCGCCGGCCGCGACCGCGCGCGGGATCCACGTGACGAGCGCGCTCTGCTTCGCGTTGGTCGCACAGCCGGTGATGCAGAAGCCGCGATACACGCACGGATGCGCGCGACCGCGCGGCGCGGACAGCGTCGCGAGCGGCGTCGGCGTCCAGTCGATGCCCATCGCCTCGGCGCCGCGGGCGAGCACGAGCGCGGCCGCGTTCAGTTCATGCGCGCGATACGGATAGCGCGGGCGCGGCGGGCCCCACGGGTAGTTCACCGGCCCGCTGATCTTCAGCGCCTGCTCGACCTCGCGGTAGTAGCGCCACATCTCGCGCCAGTCGAGCGGCCAGTCGACGCCGTAGCCGAGCACGCTGCGCGAGCGGAACCACTCGGGCCGGAAGCGCAGCGACACCATCGCGAAGTGCACGGTGCTGCCGCCGATCGCGCGGCCGCTGTTGTTGGTGCCGAGCGTCAGCGGGTTGTCGCCGTCGCAGATACGTTCGTCGGTCCAGAACAGCTTGCGCTGGTGCGCTTCGTCGGACGCGAATTCCTCGAGCGGGCGCCACCACGCACCCGCATCGAGCGCGACGACCGAGAAACCATGCTCGGCAAGCCGGCACGCGAGCGTGCCGCCTCCCGCGCCGGTGCCGACGATCACGAAGTCGACGGGTTCGTCGTCGCGGAACATCCGCATCGGCGACCAGCCGCCGACGCGCAGCGGATCGGGCGCACGGCCGTCGCGGCCGCGCGGCGTGTCGGCGGACAACGCGTCAGCGGCCATCGCGCTCGCCCTCCCCGTCCAACTTCGCTTCCCACGGGTCGCGCCGGTTGAAATCCATCCGCACGTAGCCGCGCGGGCTCGCCGGCCCGCCGAAGCCGATCTCGTTCCACGCGAACGGGTGGCTGTAGTACGCACCGCAAAGGTCCATCAGCACGCGCTTCGCGAAGAACATGCGCGGATCCATGCCGGCCCACGCGGCTTCGACTTCGCGGTCGATCCTGCCGTGCTGGACGCCCTGCAGCAGCGCATCGGCGTCCTTGCCGTCGAGCGACGCGAACGGGCGAGCGTGCGCGTGGCGCGCCATCGCGTCGAGCGCGGCGAGGCCCGTGTGCCACGCGGCACGCAGCGGCGGCAGCCGCGCGTCGCGAAAACCGTCGCCTTCGTCGGTCGCGAGCCGTGCGTCGATCAGCGCGGCGGTGGGCACCGTACCGACGCCGCCCTTCTGCTGCGGGACGATGCGTTCGCACAACGCGCCGAGCGTCGCGTACTGCTCGGCATTGAAATGGCGAGGAGCTGTCGCGGCGACGCGCAGCCGCGCGTCGATCGCGCGGCGGGTCGCGTCGTTCCACGATGGCGTGTCGCGCTTCGCGAGCACGTCGTAGCTGGAATAGCTCGGCAGCGCGACCGGCTTGTCGTTCGCTGGCTTCATCGTGCCTCCCGTTCGGCGAGCGCGGTCGCAGCGAGGCCCGCGATCGCGAGTGCGGTGAAGCTCGGCGGCGCCGGCAGCGGCGGCCCCGACAGCACGTTCTGCGACCAGTTGCGCCAGCCGCCCATCTGCCGCGCAACGCCGCGCGCATGGAACGCGACGCCGACGAAGCCGAGCACGGCCGTCGCGCGCATCCACCAGCGGCTGAAGCGCCGGTCGCCGCACGGGCGGGACATCGCGATCTGAGCGGCACTCAGTGCGGCAATCGGCGGCACGATGAGCGGCACGAACATCGCCCGATGCTGGAATGCGCCGCGAAAATGCAGCAACCCGACTTCGCCGAGCGTGCCGACGAGCCCTGCCGCGACCAGCCCGGCCAGCGCGCGGCCGGCCGGCAGGCCCGCCAGGCGCGGTGCGTCGGCCGGACGCGCGCGCAGCCGCTCGCCCGTTGCGCCGAGCAGCCCCGACAGCAGCAGCGCCAACGGCGCGCCGAGCGGCGCCCCGTAGAACAGGTTGTGCCAGCTGAAACCGCTCGGGCGCTTCGTCACGTTGTACAAGTGGAATGCGGATCCGGTGAGGCCCACCGCGGCCGACGCCACGTGCACCGCGTCGCGCAAGCGGTGGCGTTCCGGCGTGTCGTCCGCGTGGCCGTGCACGCTCGCGAGCACCGACAGCGTCGACGCCGCCAGCGGCGCGACCATCGCGCGATTGTGGAACGTGCCGCGATAGTGCTCGATGCCGCTGTCGGCGAGCACCGACCCGGCGAGCAGCAGCGCGCTGCGGTTCAGCAGCCGCGCGGCATCGGTCATCAACCTGTCGTGCTCGTCCGCGCGGTGTCGGGCGTGTCGCATCGGTTCTCCTTGCTGGCGAGGGTTGTCCGTGGCGCCGGAATTTCCCGGCAGCGTTCAGATCGCGAATTCCTCGACATCGGCCGTGCGCAGCTCGAGGCCGAGCCCCGGGCGCGTTGCGTCGATTTCAAGCGCACCGTCGACGAGCGTGGGTGCGCCGTCGAACATCATTCGTTCGATCCGCACGTGATCGTGGAACCATTCGACGTGGCGCATCCGCGGCGCGACGCAGCCGACGTGCCGGTGCAGCGCCGGCGCGCAATGCGCGGACAGGTCGACGTGATGCGCGTCGGCGAGCGTGGCCGCCGCGAGGAAACCGCTGACGCCGCCGCAGCGCGTCGCGTCGGCCTGCAGCACGTCGACCGCGCCGCCTTCGAGCAGGCGCCGGAAATCGTCGGGCGTATACGCGTATTCGCCGGCCGCGACATCGACCCGCGCACCGACGTGCTCGCGCACGAACCGCAAACCGGCGACGTCGTCGCTGCTGACCGGTTCCTCGAACCAGCGGATCGCGCAGTCGCGCACCGCGTCGGACAACGCGAGCGCGGTGCGCGGCGCATACGCGCCATTCGCGTCGACGAACAGGTCGACGTCGGGGCCGAGCGCGTCGCGCGCGACGCGCACGCGCGACGGATCGCGCGCATCCTGCACGCCGATCTTGATCTTGCACGCGCGGATCCGTTCGCCGCGCCAGCCATCGAGCTGCGCGGCGAGCGTCGCGTCGTCGTAGGTCGTGAAGCCGCCGCTGCCGTACACGGGCACGCGTTCGCGCACGCGGCCGAGCAGGAGCGCGAGCGGCACCTCCGCGAGCTTCGCCTTCGCGTCCCACAGCGCGGCGTCGAGGGCGGAGATCGCGGTGGCCGCGATGCCGGCGCGCCCGACGTTGCGCACCGCGCGCCACAGCGTGTCGACGGCGGCCGGGATGTCGACGAGCGGCCGATTGCGCAGCACGTCGGCCAGCATCGACGCGACGAGCGACGCGGCACTCGCGTCGGTGTACGTGTAGCCAAGGCCCGTCACAGGCCCCGCATCGATCTCGACGACAACGATCGTCGTCGCATGCCATGCGTACGTGCCGTCGGCTTCGGGCCGGTCGGTCGGCACGCGGTACGCGCGGGCGCGCACGTCGTCGATCGCCGGTGCGTCGGAAAGTGCCATCGTCGCGCTCCGGATTGCTTGCTATCTGTTTGCAACGCCGGCATGCAACACCCGTGCCCGCCGCGGGCGCTCCGCGCCGGACGGCACGCGACTTGCGCGCCGCCCGTCAGCGTCGCGCACGGCGAACGGCCTCCCGCGCGGCACCTCGGCTCATCCCGAATCAAGGAGAAACGGCATGGCGACAGTGGCGGATTTCATCGTCGAACGGCTGTACGACTGGGGCGTGCGCCGCGTGTACGGTTACCCGGGCGACGGCATCAACGGTTTTTTCGGCGCGCTGAGCCGGGCCGAGGGCAAGATCGAATTCATCCAGGCGCGGCACGAGGAGATGGCGGCCTTCATGGCGTCCGCGCATGCAAAATTTACAGGCGAGCTCGGCGTGTGCGTCGCGACCTCTGGCCCCGGCGCCGCACACCTCGTGACCGGAATGTACGACGCGCGACTCGACCACATGCCGATGCTCGCGATCTTCGGCCAGCAGGCGCGCGCCGCGCTCGGCGGCCACTATCAGCAGGAAGTCGATCTGCCGGCGCTTTACAAGGACGTTGCAGGGGCCTTCGTGCAGCTTGCGGTCGTGCCCGGCCAGGTGCGTCATCTCGTCGATCGCGCGGTACGCATCGCGCTCAGCGCGCGCACCGTCACCGCGCTGGTGTTGCCGAACGACCTGCAGGAGCTCGACTACGCGCCGCCCAAGCGCGTGCATGGCACCGTCCATTCCGGCATCGGCTATACCGCGCCGAAAGTCGTGCCGTATGCCGAGGATCTGCAGCGCGCCGCCGATGCGCTGAACGCGGGCAAGAAGGTCGCGATGCTGGTCGGCGCGGGCGCGCTGCGCGCGACCGACGAGGTGATCGCGGTGGCCGACCGGCTCGGCGCGGGCGCCGCGAAGGCGCTGCTCGGCAAGGCCGCGCTGCCGGACGACCTGCCGTGGGTGACGGGTTCGATCGGCCTGCTCGGCACCAAGCCGAGCTACGACCTGATGACCGAATGCGACACGCTGCTCGTCGTCGGCTCGGGGTTCCCGTATTCGGAATTCCTGCCGAAGGAAGGCCAGGCGCGCGGCGTGCAGATCGACCTGAAGGCCGACATGCTGAGCCTGCGCTATCCGATGGAGGTGAACCTCGTCGGCGACAGCGCCGAAACGCTGCGTGCGCTGCTGCCGCTGCTGAAGGCGCGGCAGGACACGAGCTGGCGCGACCAGATCGCGAAATGGAATGCGGACTGGCGCGACACGCTGGCCGCACGCGCGGCCGCGAAGGCGAGCCCGGGCCGCGGCGTGAATCCGCAGCGCGCGTTCACCGAGCTGTCGCCGCGGCTGCCCGACGACGTGATCCTGACGAGCGATTCGGGCTCGTGCGCGAACTGGTATGCACGCGACCTGATGATGCGGCGCGGGATGATGGGGTCGCTGTCGGGCGGGCTCGCGTCGATGGGCGCGGCGGTGCCGTATGCGATCGCCGCGAAGTTCGCGCATCCGGTGCGCCCGGTGATCGCGATGGTCGGCGACGGCGCGATGCAGATGAACAACATGGCCGAGCTGATCACCGTCGCGAAGTACTGGCGGCAATGGCCCGATCCGCGCTGGATCTGCATGGTGCTGAACAACGAGGACCTGAACCAGGTCACGTGGGAGCAGCGCGTGATGGAGGGCGACCCGAAGTTCGACGCGTCGCAGCAGATCCCGAACGTGCCGTACTCGCGCTACGCGACGCTGCTCGGGCTCAAGGGCATCTACGTCGACGATCCGGAACAGCTCGGCGCCGCATGGGACGAAGCGCTGATGTCCGACCGGCCGGTCGTGCTCGAGGTGAAGAGCGATCCGGAAGTGCCGCCGCTGCCGCCGCACGTGACGCTGCAGCAGGCGAAGCATTTCGCGGAAACGCTGCTGAAAGGCGATACACGCGAAGGCAACGTGATCGTCGAGACCGCGCGGCAGGTGCTGTCGGCCGTGCTGCCGGGCAACGGAGGCAAGCACGATTCGTAGCGGATGACGAGGGACGGCACGGCGCGACGCGTCGACGCTCGGGTCGCATCGTCCCGACCGGTTCGGTTCGGTTCGGTGCAGAACGATGCCGTGCGTCAGCCGATATCGACGTCGTCGCGCCCGTCACCCTGCAGCGCGAGCGCGGCGTTCACGAGCCCGACCTGCGCGAGCGTGAACGGGAAGTTCCCGCACATGCGCCGCGCTTTCACGTCGTATTCCTCGGCCAGCAGCCCGACGTCGTTGCGCAGGTCCAGCAGCCGCTGGAACAGCGCGTGCGCGTCGTCGTCGCGGCCCTGCATCCGGTACACCTGCGCGAGCCAGAACCCGGCCGCGACGAACGTGCCTTCGTTGCCCTCGCAACCATCCGGGAAGCGCGCCGGGCGGTAGCGGTACGGCAACCCGTCCTCCAGCAACTCGCGTTCGATCGCGGCGACCGTCTCGCCGACGCGCGGGTCGGTCGCATCGAGCATCCCCGTCAACGGAATCAGCAGCAGGCTCACGTCCAGCCCGTCGCCGTCGAAGCGGTCGACGAAACGCCCCAGTCGCGCGTGATATCCGCGTGCCAGTACGTCGGCGCGCACCGCGTCGGCCCAGCGTCGCCACACGTCGAGCGGCGCGCGATGACCGAACATTCGCGCGGAACGATGCGCGCTTTCGACGGCGGCCCACACCATCACCTTCGACGACGTGAACTGATGCCGGCCGCTGCGCACTTCCCAGATGCCCTCGTCCGGCTCGTGCCAGATGGTCGCGAGATGCTCGAGCAGGCGCCGCTCGAGCATCCATGCGTCGTCGTCGGGCGGCAGCCCGTGCCGTCGCGCCTGGTACAGCGCACCCAGCACCTCTCCGTACACGTCGAGCTGCAACTGATCGGCCGCAGCATTGCCGAAGCGCACCGGCTGCGCGCCTTCGTAGCCGGCCAGGTGCTCGGCATGCCACTCGGCCGCGCGCCGTCCGCCGTCGGCCGCATACAGCACCTGCAGCTGCGACGGATGATCGGCGATCGCGCGCACCAGCCAGTCGCGCCAGCGCGCGGCCTCGTCGCGGTAGCCGCAGCGCACCAGCGCGCGCAGCGTGAAGCTCGCGTCGCGCAGCCAGCAGAACCGGTAGTCCCAGTTGCGCTTGCCGCCGAAGCGCTCGGGCAGCGAACTCGTCGGCGCCGCGACGATGCCGCCGGTGCGCACGCTCGACAGCAGCTTCACCGTGATCAGCGCGCGCTCGATCGCGTCGCGATACGGCCCATCGGCCGCATTGCAATCCGCCCACGCGCGCCAGAATGCCTGGGTGTCGCGCAGCGATGCATACGCATCGGGCACCGACGGCGCCGCGTCGAACGAACGCGCGTAGCTGATGCAGAAGTCCACGCGCTCGCCCGCCGCGATCCGGTGCGTGCCGACGAGCCGGTCGCTCTGCACGTCGAGCCGCGCATCGGTGTCGAGCCACATCGCGTCGCCGCCCGTCATCATCCGCCAGCGCCGCCCGAAGTGACGACACCACGGCAGCGCGCTGCCGTAGTCGAACCGCACACCGAGATCGACGTCGATGTCGACCGTGCCGCGCTCGCCGCTCACGCTGCGGATCAGGCACGGATCGGGCGCGTTCCAGCTCATCCAGTCGGTGATCACGATGCAGCCCGACGCGGTTTCGAACGTCGTTTCGAGAATCGCGGTGGCGGGCCGATAGCGCCGCGTCGCGCGCGCCGCCGTCTCGCTCGGCGCGATGCGGAAGCAGCCGTTGTCGGCCGTGCCGACGAGCGCGGCGAAGCACGGCGGGGAATCGAAGTCGGGCCAGCACAGCCAGTCGATGCTGCCGTCGAGGCCGACGAGTGCGGCGCTGCGGCCATCGCCGATCAGCGCGTAGTCCTCGATGCGCATCGCGCTCACCGGTCGAGCTTGCGCGCGGCGACGAACGCCGTCGCAAGCAGCGCGAACAACGCGCCGTACGCGAGCGCGCGCGATGTACCGAACCCGGCCTCGGCACCAATGCGGCTTGCCTCGGCGCCGAATGCGCCGCGCGTCGCATGGCGGCCCGGCACCGTATGCCACAGGTTCGATTCGCGCGGTTCGGCCAGCGCCTTGCGTTGCTGCCCGCGGATCGCCGTATACGCGAGATAGCGATCGAGGCAGCCGGGCGCCAGTGCGTTGCCGACGATCGCGGCCAGCGACGGCCAGCCGACCCAGCGCTCGCGGCACGGATGAAGCGCGGCCTGCACGATCGCGTCGGCCGCCACCTCGGGCGCATAGACCGGCGCGACCGGACGCGGCAGGTGAGGCAAGGTCGATTGCGCCCAGTCGAACTGCGGCGTGTCGATCGCGGGCAGCTGCACCATCGTCACATTCACGCGGCTGCCGGCATGCAGCAGCTCGCAGCGCAGTGCATCGGTGAAGCCGCGGATCGCGTGCTTCGCGCCGCAGTATGGCGACTGCAGCGGGATCGACCGATACGCGAGCGCGGAGCCGACCTGCACGATCGTGCCGCGATTGCGCGCGGTCATGCGCGCCAGCGCCGCGCGCGTGCCGTACACGCAGCCCAGATAGGTGACCTCGGTCACGCGCGCATAGTCTTCCGGCGAAATCTCGTGGAACGGCGCGAACACAGTGACCATCGCGTTGTTGACCCAGACGTCGAGCGGGCCGAGCTCTTTCTCGATGCGTTCGGCGGCGGCATCGAGCGCGGCGGCATCGCTGACGTCGACGGCGATCGGAAGCGCTTTCACGCCATATGCGCGCACCTCGCACGCGGTGTCGTCCAGCGCGCGCGGATCGCGTGCCAGCAATGCGACGTTCGCGCCGCGTCGCGCGAATGCATGGGCGGTCGCGCGGCCGACCCCGGCGCTCGCGCCGGTAATCGCGACGGTCTTCACGGTCGATTTCTCCGGGTTTTTCAGAGGGCCGGCACGCCGCCGCGGGCTTCCACGGCGCTGCGTCGGAACGCGATCGGCGGAGCAAACGACGTACCGCGGCCCGCTCAGGTCAAGCAATCCGGCCCCGCACCGTGAACGGACACCCAATTTACAAGCCGGCTGTAACGCGCCGGCCGTCGCGAATGCAACACTCGCGCCATGCGGCGCCGCGAGCGCGCACGCGAATTGCTCCGCCGCGAACGGCTTGTCGTCATGCCGCCCGATCCGGCAAGGAGTCGCGTTGCTCGTCCCGCCGTCCATGAAAGCTCGTCGTCACATTTGCGTCGCGGCGGCCGTCACCGTCGCCGCCGCCGCATGCATCGTCGCGCCGGCGGCCGCATGCGCGGCCACGGTGTCCGCGGACTCCACCGCATCCGCCGGCCCGTTGCCGCTCGCGTACGTCGCCCATGCGGCGGGCCCGGCCGCGCAGCCGGTGTTCGTGCTCGGCTGGGCATTGCTCGCGCTGTGCACGTTCGTCTGCGTCACCATCGCGGTGCTGTTGCTGGTCGCGTTGTTTCGCCGCCGTGCGCACGCGGGCGGCAGTCACGCGAGCGGGCTCACGATCGTGACGGTCGGCACCGCGATCTCGATCGTGCTGCTGTTCGGCGCGCTCGTGTACATGCTGCGCGTGCTCAGCGTGGTCGCGTCCCCACCGCGGCCGCCCGCGTTCACGATCGTCGTGACCGCGCACGACTGGTGGTGGGCCGTTCAATATCCCGGCGACGCCGGCGGCGCCGCGTTCGTCAGCGCGAACGAGCTCCACATTCCCGTCGGCGAACCCGTGGCGATCGACCTGAAGAGCGCGGACGTGATCCATGCGTTCTGGGTGCCGCAATTGGCCGGCAAGACGCAGACGATTCCCGGCGAGACCAATCACCAGTGGCTGCAGGCAGACCGGCCCGGCGTCTATCGCGGGCAATGCTCGCAATACTGCGGCGCGCAGCACGCGCACATGGCGTTCGAGGTCGTGGCCGAACCGCCCGACGCGTTTCGTGCGTGGCTCGCCGCGCAACGGCAACCGGCACCCGCGCCCGCGGCCGGCGCCGAGCAGCATGGTCAGAAGATCTTTGCCGCGCGCTGCGCCGGCTGCCATGCGGTGCGCGGCACCGAAGCGGCAGGCGACGCGGGCCCCGACCTGTCGCATCTGGGCGCACGCCGGCTGCTCGCGGCGGGCACGTTCGACAACACGCCCGACAACCTGCGCCGCTGGATCGCGCATGCGCAGCAGATCAAGCCGCAGACGCTGATGCCGTCGTTCGCGCTCGCGCCGCGCGATGCCGACGATCTCGCCGCGTATCTCGCGACGCTGCACTGAACGGAGGATGACGATGGACGTTGCCCGCAAGACGCCCACCCCGCCCGCCCCGCTCAGCCGCGTACCCGATCTCGGCGAAGCGGCGCCGGGCTCCGCGCAGGAGCGCGCGCTCGGCGAGCTGTGGGAATCGGAACCCGGCTGGCGCGGCTGGCTCGGCACGGTCGACCACAAGCGCATCGGGCTGCGCTACATCGTCACCGCGTTCGTGTTCCTGCTGCTCGGCGGCGTCGAGGCGCTCGTGATGCGCATCCAGCTCGCGCGGCCGAACGCGACGGTGCTCACGCCCGCGCAGTACGACTCGCTGTTTACGATGCACGGCGTCACGATGATCTTCCTGTACGCGCTGCCCGTGCTGTCCGGCTTCGCGAACTACCTGTGGCCGCTGATGCTCGGCTCGCGCGACATGGCGTTTCCGCGCCTGAACGCGTTCTCGTACTGGGCGTTCCTGTTCGCCGGGCTGTTCCTGTACGCGAGCTTTCCGCTCGGCGCGGTGCCCGACGGCGGCTGGTTCAACTACGTGCCGCTCACGTCGCTCGACTACAGCGCCGGCGCGAACATCGACATCTATGCGCTCGGGATGATCCTGCTCGGCATCTCGACGACCGGCGGCGCCGCGAACTTCGTCGTCACGCTGCTGCGGATGCGCGCGCACGGGATGTCGATCGACCGGCTGCCGATCATCGTGTGGGGCACGCTGACCGCGTCGATCGCGAACCTGCTCGCGGTCCCGTCGGTCAGTCTCGCATTTCTGCTGCTGTGGCTCGACCGCAATGCCGGCACGCACTTCTTCGACGTCGCGAACGGCGGCCGGCCGCTGCTGTGGCAGCACCTGTTCTGGATGTTCGCGCACCCGTGGGTGTACGTGGTCGTGCTGCCGGCGATGGGGATCGTGTCGGATGCGCTGCCGACCTTCTGCCGGCGCCCGCTCGTCGCGTACGAAGCCGTCGCGGTGTCGACCGTCGCGACGATGCTGATCGGTTTCGAGGTGTGGGTCCACCACATGTTCGCGACCGGCATCGCGCCGCTCGCGCTCGCGTTCTTCGGCGCGGCGAGCATGCTGATCTCGATCCCGAGCGCGGTCGCGGTGTTCGCGTGGCTCGCGACGATCTGGACCGGCCGCCCGGTGTTCCGCACGCCGTTCCTGTATTTCGCGGGGTTCGTGCTGATGTTCGTGATCGGCGGCGTGTCGGGCGTGATGACGGCCGCGGTGCCGCTCGACTGGCAGCTGACCGACACGTACTTCGTCGTCGCGCACCTGCATTACGTGCTGCTCGGCATCAACGTGTTCCCGGTGCTCGGCGGCGTCACGTACTGGTTCCCGAAGTTCACCGGGCGGATGATGAACGAGCGGTTCGGCAAGCTGACGTTCTGGATCGTGCTGATCGGCTTCAACCTCGGCTTCTTCCCGATGCACATCTCCGGGCTGCTCGGGATGCCGCGCCGCATCTATACCTATCCGTCCGGGATGGGCTGGGACACGTCGAACCTGCTGACCACGATCGGCTCGTTCATGTTCGGGATCGGCATCGTGATGTTCGTCGTCAACGCGCTCGTCAGTGCGCGGCGCGGTGCGCGCGTCGGCAGCAATCCATGGGGCGCGGCCGGCCTCGAATGGTCGGTGGCGTCGCCGACGCCCGTGTACAACTTCGCGGTGCTGCCGCTCGTCGCGTCGCGCCACCCGCTGTGGGAAACCCGCGACGACGACAAGCGCAGCAGCCTGCGGGTCGGCTACCGGCTCGCCGACGGCCGCGAGGCGCTCGCGATCACGCCGCTCGCGGCGAAGCCGAGCGCGATCCTGAAGATGCCCGAGGACAGCTGCGTGCCGTTCGTGCTCGCGCTGCTCGCCACCGCCGTGTTCGCGGCCATGCTGGCGCGCTCGCCGACGCTCGTCTGCGTGGCGGTGGCCGGTTGCGCGGTCGGAACCGCCGTGTGGCTGTGGCCACGCCGCACGCTCGGGCAGCGTGCCCGCCTGCCGGGCCGCGACGACACACAGGCACCCACTGCTGCGACCGGGCCGCATCCGGACGAACCGCCGTCTGAAACGGTGCCGGCCGGCGCGCCGCCCGCATGGGTCGAGCCGCTGCCGGTCGGCAGCTGCGGCGAGCGTGCGGGCGGCTGGTGGGGCGTGCTGACGCTGATCGTGACGGAGGCCGGGTTGTTCGGCTACCTGCTGTTCTGCTACTTCTACCTGCAGTCGCAATGGTCCGCGCCGTGGCCGCCCGAAGGGATGCCGAAGCTCGGCCTCGCGGCCGGCAACACGGTCGTGCTGCTGTCGAGCAGCGGGTTCGTGTGGCTCGCCGAGCGCGCGGTGCGGGCCGGCAAGCGGCCGCGCGCGGTGGCCGCGCTCGCGGTTGCGCTCGCGCTCGGCATCGCGTTCGCGCTCGTTCAACTGCACGAATGGCGCGACCATCCGTACGGCCCGACCGCGCACCTGTACGGCAGCCTGTACTTCACGATCACCGGTTTCCACCTCGCGCACGTGGCGGCCGGCCTCCTGATCCTCGCGCTGCTCGCCGGCTGGACGGCCGCCGGCTTCTTCGACCCCGAGCGGCGCGTCGCGCTGACCGTCGGCGGGCTCTACTGGCACTTCGTCGACATCGTGTGGCTGTTCATCTTCACCGCGCTGTACGTGTCGCCGTACTGGCTCAGGAGGTCCGGATGAACGTCACCCAGCGTGCGTGGACCCCGTTGCTCGCGATCGCGGCCGGCCTGGTCGGCGCGCCCGCGCTATGGTTCGCGCAGATGCTCGCGTCCGAAACGCTCGCGTCGACCGCGTGCTATCCGCTCGGCGTCGCGCAGGCCGCGCCGCGCTGGGCGCACGTCGGCGTGTGGCTGGCGCTGATCGCCGCGGGCACGTTCGCGCTGGCGGCGGCGTTCGCCGCCTGGCTCGCGCGAACCTGGCAACGCCGGCACGATGCCAATGTGCAGGCCGCGACGCGCGACGACAGCACGCGATTCCTCGCACGCTGCGGAATGCTCGCGGCGCTCGGGTTCGTGATCGGTCTCGTGTTCACCGGGATCGTCACCGCTTTCGTGGGGCCGTGCAGCCCATGGCGCTGATCTCGTTCGCTTGGTTCCGCTTTGCCGGGTGCCGTGCCGGCGTCGTGCTCGCCATGCGCGCGGTGTGCTTCGTGTGCTTCGTGTGCTGCGTGAGCGCCGCATGCGCGCTGTGCGTCGCGCTCGGCGGGTGCGACATGCAGCAGGACGACCGGGCGATGTCCGACGACGGAGCCGCGGACGCCGCCTCGGCGGCCGAGGCGCCGGAGCCGGCGTCCGGCTGGCGCTTCGTGCGGATTCGCGCGTCGGCAGATGCAGCCGATGCCGGCGCGTCGATGTCGGCCCGGGTGCAACGCGACGCGCGGCTAACCCCGCCGCCTGCCCCGCCATATTCCGCGTCCGCGGCATCGGAGGCATCGGCCGCCGCGCGAGCCGATGCTGCGTCCGCGACGGCCGCGCGTCGCCCGACGATCGCCGCGACGGCCGCAAGCGCCGATGCCGCGACGATCGCGCGCGGCCGCTATCTCGCGCTCGCGGGCGACTGCTCGGCCTGCCACGATGCGGCCGACCATACGCCGTACGCGGGCGGCCAACCGGTGAATTCGCCGTTCGGCCCGATCTATGCGCCGAACATCACGCCGGATCCGACGCACGGGATCGGCAACTACACGCTGCGGGAATTCGACGACGCTATGCGGCGCGGCGTGCGCGCGGACGGCAGCCGGCTGTATCCGGCGATGCCGTATCCGTCGTTCGCGCGCATGACGGACAACGACGTGCGCGCGCTGTATGCGTATTTCATGCGCGGCGTCGCGCCGTCCGCGAATGCGGCCAAACTCACGCAACTGCCGTTTCCATTTAATCAGCGTTGGGCGCTCGGGCTGTGGAGCGTCGTATTCGCGAACCGCGACCGCTTCGTGCCGCAGCCGTCGCAATCGCCGGAATGGAATCGCGGCGCGTACCTCGTGCAGGGCCTCGGCCACTGCGGCGCCTGCCATACGCCGCGCGGCCCGGCGTACAACGAGCGCGGTTACGACGAGCACAGCGCCGCGTTCCTGACGGGCGGCATCAACGATCACTGGTTCGCACCGAACCTGACAGGCGCGAGCGCGGACGGCCTCGGCCGCTGGAGCGCCGACGATCTTGCCGCATTCCTGCGCAGCGGGCATGCGGTGCGCGGCTCCGTGTTCGGTGCGATGGCGCCGGTCGTCGGGGAAAGCACCGCGCTGCTGACGGATGCGGACCGCCATGCGATCGCCGTGTACCTGAAGTCGTTGCCCGCGCAACCGACTGCCGCGACGAATCCGCTCGGCATCGGCGTTCCGCGGCTGACGCCGGCCGGGCCGCGGCCGGAAGGCGGACAGCAAGCGCCGGGGGCCGGCGTGTATGCGGGGTTCTGCGCGCGCTGCCATGGCGCGGATGGTGCGGGTGTGCCCGACCACGGGCCGCCGCTCGCGGGCAATTCGGTGGTGGCCGCCGCGGATCCGACGAGCGTGATCCGGATCGTGGTGGAAGGCGCGCGGCCCGCGCCGGGTTCGCACGGGCCCGTGAGGCGGATGCCGGCGATGCGCGGCGCGTTGACGAGCAGCGAGATCGCGGCGGTCGTCAGCTACGTGCGCGGCGCGTGGGGGAATCGGGCGGCGCCGGTGTCGGAGCAGGATGTGAGGCGGTTGCGAGGCGCGATACATCGGTAGCGGCGTGCTACGCGGCATGCTGCGCGCCGGGCTTCCCGCGCGATGCCGACCGGATCGATCCGTGCCGGCCGGCGCGAAGTATGCGGCCCGCCCCTGATGACATCATCCGTGGGCCGACGCACGTGCGTGCGAGCGCACGCGCGAGGTCGGCTTAGGCGCGGGTACCGCTTCCGCGGTCTGCATGGTCGGCGCCACCGTCAGATGCAATCCCAACGCGGCGACAACCTTCATGATGGTTGCAAACTCCGCGTTCCCACCTTCCGACAGCGCACGGTAGAGCGCTTCACGCTTCACACCGGACTCGCGCGCCAGCGGCGTCATGCCACGCGCCTTGGCGACATTCCCGAGCGCGGCCTGGATCAGTCGAGGATCCCCCTCTTCGAACGCCTGCGCCAGGTAGTGACGAATCGCTTCCTCGTCCTTCAGGTACTTCGAGCCATCGAATTCGGCCAGTTCGCTGATTTTCATATTCAATCCTCCAGTTCGGCGGCGATTTGCTTCGCCGTCTTGATGTCCTTCTTCTGCGTCGACTTGTCGCCGCCACACAACACCACGACGATTATCTTTCCGCGCCGCACGAAGTAGGCCCGGTACCCCGGCCCTACATCGATCTTCATTTCGTTGACGCCGTCGCCGATCGCACGCCACTGGCCAAGGTTGCCGAGCCTCGCCCGCTCGATCGGCAGGCTGATCGCGGCGCTGCCGACGGGGTCGCGAAGGCCGTCGAGCCATTTGTCAAATTGGGGGGGGTAGTCAGGACCTTGAACATGAAACGATTGTAACCCATGGGGGACGCCACGGCTACTGTTCCGCGTTACTCGTCAGATCGCTAGGGCCCGCGAACGCGCCTCAGCGCACGGCGCCAGAAACCGCGATCATTCGGCGCCTGCCCGGTCCGCCCGATCCGATTTCGAAGATACCGCTACCGGCTTGCAACGGCCTGCGCTTCCGGCGCCTGCCATCCGCCGCCGAGCGCCTTGAATGCCGCGACCGCCGCGCGTGCCGATTCGGTTTGCGCCTGCACGCGCTCGTCCGACGCACGCAGCAGGCTTTCGTCGGCCTGCAACACTTCGATCAGGCTCACGACGCCTTTCTGGTAAGCGGCAAACGACGCCGCCCGCGCGCGGCCAAGCGAATCGACGCCGTCGGCAAGAACGGCCGCCTGTTCGTCACGCTTGACGAGCGCCGAGAACGCGTTTTCGACGTCCTCGGTCGCATGCAGCGCCGCGAGCCGATACGCGGCCAGCATTTCGGCATCCTGTCCTTTGGCCTGCGCGATCTGCGCATTGATCCGACCGAAGTCGAACAGGCGCCAGCGCAGGCCGAGCACGCCCGCCGCCTGGTTCGCGCCGCCGGCAAACAGGTTGCCCGCGCCCATCGTCGTCGCGCTGCCGATCAGTCCGCTCAGCGAGAACTTCGGGTAATACTCGGCGATGGCCACGCCGATGCGCGCGTTCGACGCCGCCACGCGCCGCTCGGCGACGATCAGGTCGGGCCGCCGCCGCAGCAGCTCGCCCGGCGTGCCGGTCGCCGCGATCCGCGGCGCGACCGGTACGTCGCCGCCGTCGAGCAATTCCGCCCGATGCGTGCCGGGCTGCGCGCCGAGCATCACGTCGAGCCCATTCATCGCCGCGTCCAGCGCCGCTTCGAGCACCGGCACCGAGGCGCGAACCTGCGCGAGCGCGCCTTCGGTCTGCCTGACCTGAAGCTCCGCCGCGAGCCCCTTGCCGTACAGCAGCTTGATGGTCGACAGCAGATCCTGCTCGGTTTGCACCTGGTGGCGCGCAACCTTCAACCGGCCCTGCAGCCCGCGAATCGTGATGTAGATGTCCGCGGTTTGCGCAGCCACGGCGAGCCGCGTCGCCACCGCCGCCGCTTCGGACGCCTGATAGTCGGCAAGCGCTGCTTCGCGGCCGCGCCGCAAGCCGCCGAACACGTCCAGTTCCCAGCTCGCATTGAAGTCGGCCTCGTAGTCGCTGCCGTGACGGTCGAAACCGGGTGTCGAATTCAGCACGCGCCCCAACGTCGTTTCCACCGACTGGTAGACCCGCGCCGCCTGCCCGCTCACGCTGCCCGACGGCAGCAGCGCGGCATTCGCCGCACCGAGCCCGGCGCGCGCCTGCTGGACGCGCGCCGCGGCCTGAGCAAGATCGAGGTTCTGCGCGAGCGCCAGCGCAATGAATCGCGTCAGTTGAGGATCACCGAAGCCCGTCCACCACGTCGCAAGCTCGGCTTCGGCGGCCGCGTGGCGCTGATCGACGGCGTTCTGGCCCTGGAACCGTTGCGGCATGGCCACGTCCGGTCGCACGTAATCGGGACCGACGGCGCATCCTGCCGACAGGATCGCGGCAAACACCGCGGCAACGATGGGTTTGGGTAGCATGGCGGTTTTAGCAAGAACCTGATGGTGACTATAATATCAAATAGTCACTAGTTGTCCATTCCCGTCAGCTGCAGCCCATGAAAAAAAACTCCGCTTCCCCGGTTCCCGCGCGCGGCCCCGCCGACCACGACGTGCGCGACCAGATCGTCGCCGCCGCCACCGAGCACTTCAGCCGGTACGGCTATGAAAAGACGACCGTGTCCGACCTCGCGAAGGCGATCGGCTTCTCGAAGGCCTATATCTACAAGTTCTTCGAGTCGAAGCAGGCGATCGGGGAAATGATCTGCGGGAACTGCCTGCACGCGATCGAAACGGACGTGCGCGCGGCTGTCGCCGAGGCGGAGCTCCCCACGGAGAAGCTCCGGCGGATGTTCAAGGTCGTTACCGAAGCGAGCCTGCGGTTGTTTTTCCGCGATCGCAAGCTGTACGACATCGCCGCGTCGGCCGCCACCGGCAACTGGCAGTCCGTGCAGGCCTACGAAGCGCGCCTGCAGAAACTGCTGCAGGACGTGCTGCAGGAAGGCCGGCAAAACGGCGAGTTCGAGCGCAAGACGCCGCTGGACGAAACGGCGACCGCGATCTACCTGGTGATGCGGCCGTACCTGAATCCCCTGCTGCTGCAGTACAACCTCGACACCACCGACGCCGCGCCCGCCCAATTGTCGAACCTCGTGCTGCGCAGCCTCGCGCCCTGATCCGATTGATTGTGACCATTGACTATTATGGTCACTAGATACACAATGAAAGCCCCGATCACTTCGTCAGTGGGTCTTTCATGGTTCGGCGTCGTCTCGCTCTTTTCGCAGTCGCTTCCGCACTGCCCCTCGCGCTAGCCGCCTGCAGCGGAAAAGCGCCTTCCGACCCGCGGACGGAGGCGCCGCTGGTGCGTACCGCCATCGCGCAGGTGGTTTCTCCGGCGTCCCGCGCGTTTACCGGGACCGTCGCGGCCCGCGTGCAGAGCGACCTCGGGTTCCGGGTGTCCGGCAAGGTGCTGGAGCGGCTCGTCGATACCGGCCAAACCGTCCGGCGCGGCCAGCCGCTGATGCGGATCGATCCCGTCGACCTGAAGCTCGCGGCGCGCGCCCGCGACGAGGCCGTGGCCGCCGCGCGGGCACGCGCGCGGCAGACCGCCGAAGACGAAGCCCGCTACCGCGACCTGCGCGGCACCGGCGCGATATCGGCGTCGGCCTACGACCAGATCAAGGCGGCAGCCGATGCCGCGAAAGCGCAGTTGAGCGCCGCCGAGGCCGACGCCAACGTCGCGCGCAATGCGACCGGCTATGCGGAACTCGTCGCGGACGGCGACGGCATCGTGATGGAAACCCTCGCGGAACCGGGCCAGGTCGTCAGCGCCGGCCAGCCGGTGGTGCGGCTCGCGCACGCCGGCAGCCGGGAAGCCGCGATCCAGTTGCCGGAAACCCTGCGCCCCGCGATCGGGTCGGTCGCGCAGGCCGACCTGTTCGGCAAACCGGGCGTGAGCGTCCCCGCGACGCTGCGCCAGCTCTCCGACACCGCCGACGCGAGAACGCGCACGTTCGAAGCGCGCTACGTGCTCCAGGGCGCGCTGGCCGACGCACCGCTCGGCGCGACCGTCACGATCCGCGTACCGGACGATGCGCGCACGGCATCGCAAGGCGGCCTGCAGGTCCCGATCGGCGCGCTGCTGGACACAGGCAAAGGGCCCGGCGTGTGGGTCGTCGCCGGCGAGCCGCCCAAGGTGGGGTGGCGTCCGGTCAAGGTCGAGCATCTGGACGACGACAACGCGCGCGTGTCCGGCACACTCACGCAAGGCGACCGTGTCGTCGCGCTCGGCGCCGATCGGCTGCGCGACGGCGAAGCCGTTCGCGTGTCCGGCCAGGCCGCCACGGTGGCGAGCGCAGGAGCACGACCGTGAGCGAACGCCGCTTCAACCTGTCGGCGCTCGCCGTGCGCGAGCGCGCGATCACGCTGTTCCTGATCTGCCTGATTTCGCTCGCGGGCCTCGTGTCGTTCTTCAAGCTGGGCCGCGCGGAAGATCCGGCCTTCACGATCAAGGTGATGACGATCGTCACCGCATGGCCGGGCGCCACCGCGCAGGAAATGCACGACCAGATCGCGGAAAAGCTCGAGAAGCGCATGCAGGAACTGCGCTGGTACGACCGCAGCGAAACCTATACGCGCCCCGGTCTCGCGATCACGACGCTGACGCTCCTCGACAGCACGCCGCCGTCGGAGGTGCAGGAGCAGTTCTATCAGGCGCGCAAGAAACTCGGCGATGCGGCCAATGATCTGCCGGCCGGCGTGATCGGCCCGATGGTCAACGACGAATACGCGGACGTCACCTTCGCGTTGTTCGCGCTGAAGGCCAAGGGCGAACCGCAGCGCCTGCTCGTGCGCGACGCCGAGGGGTTGCGCCAGCGACTGCTGCATGTGCCCGGCGTGAAGAAGGTGGACATCATCGGCGAGCAGCCCGAGCGCATCTACGTACAGTTGTCGCACGAGCGGCTCGCGACGCTCGGCGTCAGCCCGCAGGACGTGTTCGCCGCGCTCAACGGCCAGAACGTGCTGACGGCGGCCGGCTCCGTCGAGACGCGCGGGCCGGAGATTTTCATCCGCGTGGACGGCGCGTTCGACAAGCTGCAGAAAATCCGCGACACGCCGATCGTGTCGCAGGGCCGCACGCTGAAGCTGTCGGACATCGCCACCGTCGAGCGCGGCTACGAGGATCCGTCGACGTTCCTGATCCGCAACAACGGCGAGCCCGCGCTGCTGCTCGGCATCGTGATGCGCGACGGCTGGAACGGGCTCGACCTCGGCCGCGCGCTGGATGGTGAAGTCGGCGCGATCAACCGTGAACTGCCGCTCGGCATGAGCGTGACCAAGGTCACCGATCAGTCCGTGAACATCAGCTCGGCGGTCGACGAGTTCATGGTCAAGTTCTTCGCCGCGCTGCTCGTGGTGATGCTCGTGAGCTTCGTCAGCATGGGCTGGCGCGTGGGCCTCGTCGTCGCCGCGGCCGTGCCGATGACGCTGGCCGTCGTGTTCGTCGTGATGGCCGCCACCGGCAAGAATTTCGACCGCATCACGCTCGGTTCGCTGATCCTCGCGCTCGGGTTGCTGGTCGACGACGCGATCATCGCGATCGAAATGATGGTCGTGAAGATGGAGGAAGGCTACGGCCGCGTGGCCGCGTCGGCCTATGCGTGGAGCCATACGGCCGCGCCGATGCTGGCCGGCACGCTGGTGACCGCGGTCGGGTTCATGCCGAACGGCTTCGCGCGCTCCACGGCCGGCGAATACACCAGCAACATGTTCTGGATCGTCGGGATCGCACTGATCGCATCGTGGGTCGTCGCGGTGGTGTTCACGCCGTACCTCGGCGTGAAGATGCTGCCCGAGTTCAAGAAGATCGAAGGCGGCCACGACGCCATCTACGACACGCCCCGCTACAACCGTTTCCGCCAGGTGCTGACTCGCGTGATTGCGCGCAAATGGCTGGTTGCGGGGTCCGTCGTCGGCCTGTTTGCGCTCGCCATTCTCGGCATGGCGGTCGTCAAGAAGCAGTTCTTCCCGATCTCCGATCGCCCCGAAGTCCTCGTCGAAGTGCAGATGCCGTACGGCACGTCGATTTCGCAAACCAGCGCCGCCGCGTCGAAGGTCGAAGCATGGCTCGCGAAGCAGAAGGAAGCGCACATCGTCACCGCGTACGTCGGCCAGGGCGCGCCGCGCTTCTATCTGGCGATGGGGCCAGAGCTGCCCGATCCGTCGTTCGCGAAGATCGTGGTGCGCACCGACAGCCAGGACGAGCGCGACGCGTTGAAGGCACGCCTGCGTCGCGCCATCGCCGACGGCCTCGCGCCCGAAGCACGCGTGCGCGTCACGCAGCTCGTGTTCGGCCCGTATTCGCCGTTCCCCGTGGCGTATCGCGTCACCGGCCCCGATCCCGACACGCTGCGCGGCATCGCGGCCGAGGTTCGGCACGTGATGACCGGCAGCCCGATGATGCGCACGGTCAATGCCGACTGGGGCACGCGCGCGCCGACGCTGCACTTCACGTTGCAGCAGGATCGCCTGCAGGCGGTCGGCTTGACGTCCAGCGCAGTGGCGCAGCAGTTGCAGTTCCTGCTCACCGGCGTGCCCGTCACCGCGGTGCGCGAGGATATTCGCACCGTGCAGGTGATCGCGCGTTCGGGCGGCGATGCGCGGCTCGACCCGGCGCGGCTCGACGACTTCACGCTAGCCGGCGCGAACGGGCAGCGCATTCCGCTGTCGCAGGTCGGCAAGGTCGACGTGCGGATGGAGGAGCCGATCATGCGCTGGCGCGATCGCGTGCCGACGATCACGGTGCGCGGCGACATCGCCGACGGCCTGCAGCCGCCGGACGTCTCGGCCGCGATCACGAAGCAGCTGCAGCCGATCGTCGCGCGGTTGCCGAGCGGCTACAGGATCGAGGAAGCGGGCTCGATCGAGGAGTCCGGCAAGGCGACGAAGGCGATGCTGCCGCTGTTCCCGATCATGCTGGCGATCACGCTCGTCATCATCATCTTCCAGGTGCGCTCGATCTCCGCGATGGTGATGGTGTTCCTGACGAGCCCGCTCGGGTTGATCGGCGTGGTGCCGACGCTGATCCTGTTCGGGCAGCCGTTCGGCATCAACGCGCTGGTCGGGCTCATCGCGCTGTCGGGGATCCTGATGCGCAACACGCTGATCCTGATCGGGCAGATTCACCAGAACGAACAGGCGGGGCTGGATCCGTTCCATGCGGTCGTCGAAGCGACCGTGCAGCGTGCGCGCCCGGTGATCCTCACCGCGATGGCGGCCGTGCTCGCGTTCATTCCGCTCACGCATTCGGTGTTCTGGGGTACGCTCGCGTACACGCTGATCGGCGGCACGTTCGCCGGCACCATTCTCACGCTGGTGTTCCTGCCGGCGATGTACGCGATCTGGTACAGGATCCGGCCCGGCCACGCCGCCGGCTCGCATCGCGGCCGGCACGAAACGGCAGCGCCGGACGAGCCTGCGCTTCAGCCCGCGCTCGACACGCGCGACTGACCCGTACACCATTCATCTTGTCGAAGGAAACCGCCATGTCGAATTCCACCGTCGTCGTGACCGGCGTGTCGTCGGGAACCGGGCGCGCCGCCGCAGAGAGGTTCGCCCGACGCGGATGCCGGGTGTTCGGCACCGTGCGCAGCATCGCCGCAACGGCGCCCGTCGCCGGTGTCGAACTGATCGAGATGGACGTGCGCGACGATGCGTCTGTTCAATCCGGAATCCGTACGATCATCGAGCGCGCCGCGCGTATCGACGTGCTCGTCAACAACGCGGGCACGAGCCTGATCGGCGCGGTGGAGGAAACGGCGCCGAGCGAAGCGGCGGCATTGTTCGACACCAACGTGTTCAGCATCCTGCGCACGGTGCAGGCGGTTCTGCCACACATGCGCGCTCAACGCGGCGGCCGCATCGTCAACGTCAGTTCGGTGCTCGGGTTCCTGCCGGCGCCGTACATGGGTCTCTATGCGGCGTCCAAGCATGCGGTCGAGGGGTTGACCGAAACGCTCGATCACGAGGTGCGTCAGTTCGGCATTCGCGCGACGCTGGTCGAACCGTCGTTTACGCGCACCAACCTCGACGTCAATGCGCCGCACGCGAACGCGAAGATCGCCGATTACGACCGTGAACGGTCGCTTGCGTCGCGCGCCGTCGCCGACAACGTGAAAGCCGCACCGGCGCCTGACAACGTGGCCGCCACCATCGTCGATGCAGCGCTCGGCACGTGGCGCATGCGACGCGCGCCGACCGGCGAGGCAGCGCTTTTGCGCATCCTGCGGCGCTTCATGCCGGCGGGCCCTGTCGATTCGAGCCTGCGCAAGAAATTTCGGCTCGCGTGATGCGGCGGAGTGGCGGAACGTCCTTGAACATGAGCCGCCGGGTTGCTGCTGGCCCGATCGTCGTCGCGGCCAAGCGCTGCGGAGTCCGCCCCCGGGCCGCCGAAGCAGTGGTCCACGCCTGGCGCCTGGTAATAGCGAGCGAACGCGCTGACGGCCGATGCGCCCATCGTAGCCTGCAGCTTCTCGTAATACGCCGTCGTTGCACGGTGACTCAAAGCCATGTCTGCAATGCCGTGCCAAAGGAGCAGCTTCCCGCCATGGGCTTGTGCGAGACTACGAGCACTTGCCTGACACGCTTGCCGCGCAATACTTTGTGGTCCTCTCCGTACCGATCGCTCATCCAGATATGCGACACCTCACGAATCGAAGTTGCATCATGATCGGCATCCGGATTTCGAATGGTTCATCAGCGCACATCCGTCATGCATCGTGAGTGCACGCTCGTCCGCCTCCAGCATTGACGGCACCTCTTCGCGAAGGAGATCGATGAACGTCCGGATCTTGGCGTCGAGAAAGCGCCGGGACGGATACAACGCGTAGACGTTCACGGGCTGCGCCTCATATCCCCGAAGAAGCCATACCAGTGCACCCGAGCGCAAACCGGGCAGCGCAACGCCAGCGGGCAGGATCGCGATGCCAAGGTCCCCTGCTACCGCAAGTTCCAGCGCCTCCATGGCATTGACCGTCAAGCGGGACGAACCGATGTCCACTGGGAACGTGTCGGCGGCGCCTCTGAATACCCATTTATCAAACGGAAAAACGGACGTGGTCAATTGCAGGCACTGATGTTCGCGCAAATCTTCCGGCGCTGCCGGTGCGCCATGGTTCGCCAAATACCGCGGGGACGCACACACCACGCCGCGTATTCTCCCGAGCCTCAGACTGACCAACCCGGAGCTTGGCAATTCCGGCGCCAGAACGATCGACACGTCATAGCCTTCCTCGATCATGTCGGGAATGGCACCGGTCATCGTGACATCGACTCCGAGTTCGGAAAACCGTTGCTGATACTTCAGTATTGCGGGCACCACCAGTTGATGGCCAAAGCTCGAAAGCGCGTGAACACGCAGGCGTCCGGTGGGATGTGCCGTTGCCAAGCGCGCCTCGGATTCCGCGTCATCAAGGTTCGAGAGAATCTCCAGGCATCGGCGCAGGTAACGCTCGCCCGCCTCCGTCAGGACAACACGCCTCGTCGTCCGGTTTAACAGCCGGCTACCCAGATGTGTTTCGAGTTGGCTGATGGCGCGTGAAACGGAGGGCGTAGTCATGTTGAGCCGCTTGGCCGCCGAAGAAAAACCCCCATCGTTCGCGACCTTTGCAAAGATGCGCATGCATTGAAACGTGTCCATTGATCGCTCGCCAAAATGGAGAAGCCATGTCGAATGTCCACCGCGACCACCTCGCGAAGTGCCGTAGCAGAAGTCAGCCTCTGGCGTCGAGTGCCCCCGATCGTTTCGCCGTGTCTCCGTCACCAATTGATATTCCGACAGAGCACGTGTGAGGCAAATCTACTTCTCGAAAATGGAGATGTTTTCGGCAAGCCACTGGGTCACGGGCAAAGGAGCTTCCCCCGTCACCTCCTGGACAGTCGTGGTTATTTCACTCATTGCGGAGTCACGGAACAACTGATCCAGACCGACAAGCAAATCCGCGACGTATGCGGGCGACCCTTCCGCCAGTAGAACCTCTCGCTGCTGCTCGAGGGTCCGCTCCGCGTAAATGACATTACGACCCAGCAGCCGTGAAAGTTCATCCGCAATTTCATGCATCGTCATGACATGCGGACCCGTGAGGTGATAAACCCGCTGGGACTCGGGTTCGACTTGCTCAAGCAAAGCAATGCATGCCACTCTCGCAACGTCGCGCGTATCGATGAAATTGACCCGTCCATTACCGGCGGCACCAGCCCACGAATCCGAAGCGATAGCAGCGGCAGACCGTTTGAGAACGTCCATAAATGTGGAGGGTCGCAGTGTTGTCGAGGCCACGGCTTGTCTGGCCAGATGCGCCTCAATTTGCATATGCCACGCCATCGGGTTCAAGCGGGTCGGAGGCCCAAAGGACGAAAGCTTGACGATGTGACGGACCCCTGAAGCAACGGCGGCATCAATCAGCGCGACTTCGTTTGCCACCTGCTGCAATGATGTGCCATGTGAGACGAACAGGCGCTCCGTACCTCGAAGCGCATCGACGAGCGTACGCGGTTCACTGAAGTCCACTCCGGCTGCGTTCACTCCCGGTGGCAAATCAAGTGCATCGGGTGTGCGGGTCAAAGCGACGACGTCGACCGACTCTGAGACAAGAAGGCTGATCAGCGACGAACCGACGCGGCCGGTGGCGCCGGCGATTGCGATACGTGGTCGTTGAGACGTGACGGGTGATCCGACGGTCATGACGAGCCCCTTGATGTATCATGGAACGAACGGTACAAGAATGTTGGAACTATCGTTCCAGCTTGTCAAGCTGTTCCCGAGGATTCCATGAGCGGAAAGCCGCAATTCGACGAAGCGGCCGTGATCGATGCGGCCATGAAGGTCTTTTGGCGCCACGGCTATGCAGCGGCGTCAATCAATCACCTTACCGAGGCGACGGGCCTATCCCGCTCCAGCCTCTACCAAAGATTTGGTGACAAGGACGGTCTCTTCCGTGAGGCGCTCGCAGCGTACACAAAGCGAGTGCTCAGTCGGATGAACGGTGTAGAAGCAGATACGGCGCGGGGGCGTCTCGAAGGGATCCTGCGGGCCTACTTGCCTGCGCTCCCCGACCGGAAACGTCCAGCGGGTTGCCTGATATCGCGAAGCTGCGCCGAAATGGTGGATCTCACAGCGGACGGAAAGGCAGCTGCGCGAGCAAGTGCGGAGCTTCAGTACGAGATGCTTGCAGGCCTCTTGCGCGATGGGATCACGCATGGCGAGTTGCCGAACGACACGTGCGTTGACGCACTCGCGTGGCTTTACCTCGGGGTCCTGCATTCAATTGTGAACTTGCCGCAGGCCGGCGCAAGTGCCGACGCGCTCGATCGCATGATTGACATCGCCATGTCGGCGTGGCCACCTTCCCCGCACGCTCAGCCAGCGTCAACATAGACCGCAAGAAATCTGTCAATACCCTGCGCAGCACGGGTTCGGGCGTGTTTGCCGTCAATCTTGCGGCCGCGACGCCATGCGTGCATCGAACACTTCGCGGGCGGTATCGAATTCGCCGAGATGTTCGAGCATCCAGTCATGGAGCGCCTTGAGGGGCCGTTGCAGCGCACGCCCCAAAGGCGTGATCGCGTATTCGACGGCCACCGGCGAAACGGGTATCACCGTGCGGGAAACAAGTCCGTTTCGCTCGAGCCGGCGCAGACATTGCGTCAGTGCTTTCTGGCTAACGCCCTCCAGATGCCGCTTGATCGCGTTGAAACGCAACGGCCCGCCATCCAGCACCGTCAGGACCATCATCGACCACTTGTCGGATATCTGATCAAACAGAACGCGTGTCGGACAAGCGGCCGGAAAACGCTCGGGCTCAGCGGACATGGTTACCTCGAGTATCCCTAGTGGAAGAAAAGTGCGTAATTGACACTAAGTTTCCGAAGTATACCATCGAGCCTGGTTTCATTTTCTTTGTGTCGGAGGGCTCCGGCCAGCGTAAATCGGCCAGGGTCAACCCAAGGCTCGAGCGGGCCATCAACCTCAACCTAAGGAAGGTTCGTATGTCGGATACATCGCAGATTGCCCTCATCCGGAAGTTGTATGGTGCCATGGGAGACGTAAATGCTTTCAAGTCGCTCCTGGCGGATGACGCAGAGTGGGATATTGCCGAAGGATTTCCCAATGGTGGCGTCTATCGCGGTCTTGATAACACCGTCAATGGCTTCTTTCCGTTCATGGCCGACTTCGACGAGTTCTACGCGAAAGGGGACGAGTTCTTCGAGTCGGGAGATCACGTGATCGTTCTCGGACACTATTTCGCCCTTTCGAAGAAGGGCCGAAGGACGCAATCCCGATTCGCCCATTTCTGGACAATTCGAGACGGAAAAGTCGCGCGACTGCAGCAGACCGCCGACACACTTCTCATCGCACAAGCGCTTGGAAAATGACTGGAGCGCCGCGAATGGAACGAGTAAAACTGAACGGCGCGGACGTCGAATACGATGTCCGCGGATCCGGGGCGCCGGTGGTATTCATCCACGGTGCGATTCTGTCGGATGGGTTCGTGCCAGTGATCGAGCAGGCCGGAATCGCGGAGAATTTCCGGATCGTCCATTACCGGCGCCGTGGCTACGCCGGCAGCTCACGTGCTGTGGCCGGCATGTCGATGCAAGAGTGGGCTGGTGACTGCATCGCCTTATTGGATCACCTGGGCATTGCGTCGGCGCACGTGGCAGGGCATTCCTTTGGCGCAGGCATCGCATTGCAGATGGCGATCGATGCCCCGAGCAGAGTGCGGACGCTGGCATTGCTGGAGCCGCCGCTCGGGGCATTGGTACCGTCCGCGGAGCAGTTCGCGGAATGGACGACGACTGTCCGCGAGATCTACGACTCAGGAGACAAAGCTGCGGCCGCGGACATGGTCTTGGCAGGCGCGTATGGACAGGACTACCGGCGATTCACCGACGGCGCCCTGCCTGCGGGTGCGTTCGATCGCGCGGTATCCGATATCGACACGTACTTTCAGGTCGAACTCGGGGCCATGCTGCGCTGGGATATCACAACCGAAGGCCTGAAAGACATTCGACACCCGGTGCTGTCGATGCGCGGCAGCGATACATTGCCGGTGTTCTTTGAGGGCGCTGATCTAATGCAGCGGTGGATTCCGCAAATCCACACGGTGTCGATACCGTGTGCGGGCCACGACTTGCCGGGCAGGAATCCCGCCGCCGTCGCCACTGGTCTCATCCAGTTCTTCACGACCTGCGAGCCGGCACCGGTTGAGCGCGCCGGCGCCCGCCGGATGCGCCGGGCCGGATAGGATCCGGCCGCGCCGTCATCCTCGATGGCGTCTCCTACAGCAGTCGCGGACTACACGCCCGATAAAGCCGTAATGGCTTCCCGGCTTCCGACCCGTTCCCGAAGCCGGAATTTCTGGATCTTTCCCGTGCCGGTCTTGGGCAATACTCCGTAGACGACGCGCACGGGGCATTTGTAATGGGCAAGCCGTTCTCGGCAAAAGCGGATGATCTCGGCTTCGTCCGGCACCGCGGCGCCGGGCTTCAACTCGATGAACGCGCACGGCGATTCGCCCCATTTGGCATCGGGCTGAGCGACTACAGCCGCGATCAGAACCGCCGGATGCCGATGAAGAACGTCTTCGACCTCGACCGAAGAAATGTTCTCTCCGCCCGAGATGATGACGTCCTTCGAGCGATCGGTGATCTGGATATAGCCGTCCGGGTGCACTACGGCAACGTCGCCCGTATGGAACCACCCATCGCTGAACGCAGCCGCCGTAGCGGCCTCGTTCTTGAGGTAACCCTTCATCACGACATTGCCGCGGATCAGCAGTTCGCCTTGCGTCTGGCCATCCCAGGGCACGGGCGCACCGCTTCCCTGATCCGCGACCCGAAGCCCCTCCAGGCCCGCCGCGCGACTTCCCTGTCTCGCCATGAGACGCGCCTTGTCGTCCGACGACAGGCCGTGCCAGGCGGGCTCGACGAAGCAGCTCACGGGCGTACCCGACGCTTCGGTGATGCCGTAGACGTGCTCGACTTCAAAGCCCATTTCCGACACTGCCTTCAGTACGGCAGCAGGTGGAGGCGAACCCGCCGTTCGCACACGGACCGTATGCGGCACCGGCAAGCGCTCGGATTCGGGCGAACTGGCCAGCGATGCGAGCACGATGGGTGCCGCGCAGAAGTGGTCGACACGGTGCCGCCGAACGGCCTCGAGGATGTTCGAAGCCGTCACCTTTCGCAGGCAAACATGCGTGCCCGCCGCCGCCGTGATGGCCCATGCGAAACACCACCCGTTCGCATGAAACAACGGAAGCGTCCAGAGGTATACCGGGCGACGCGGCATGCCCCAATCCGTCAGTTGAAGCATGCTCATCAGATACGTGCCGCGGTGGCTCGGGACCACCCCTTTGGGATCGGCAGTGGTTCCGGACGTGTAGTTCAGCGCGATTGCATCCCACTCGTCCGACGGCCAGACGCCGGGAAAATCGGGATCGCCTTCGGCCAGGAACGCCTCGTACTCGATTTCCCCGATCGGATCTCCCGACGTCGCCTCGATATCGGCGATATCAATGATCAGCGGCTTGTTCTCGAGCTGTTCAAGCGCGCTTGCCGCCAACGACGAAAACTCGCGGTCCACCAGCAGGATCTTGCACTCGCCATGACGCAGGATGAACCGGACACCATCCGCATCGAGCCGGCAGTTGATCGCATTGAGAACGGCCCCGGACAACGGCACCCCGTGATGCGCTTCGACCATCGCCGGTGTGTTCGGTGCAAGGATGGATACCGTGTCTCCACGCGTGATCCCGCGCTTGACCAGCGCGCTGGCAAGACGACGACATCGCGCCCTCGTCTCCCGCCAGGACTGCGTCGATTCTCCATGAATGATGGCGGTGTGATCGGGATACTGGTCCGCGCATCTGTCGAGAAAGCGAAGCGGTGTGAGGGGCACGTAATTGGCCTGCGTTCGATCCAGCCCTTTTCCATAGATGCTTTCGCTCATTTTCGCGTCTCCTAATCGGTTCATGAATGCTCGCCCTTGGACGCATCCCGTCCTTTCTTCTACAGCAGTCTAGAGAAGGTTCGGTGCGCGAATTGTCACCCCCGAGACATTCCCGCCGACCATGCGGATTTCACCGAAGCGAAACGCCGATTGTCTTGTGCAAGACATTGGCGTTGCGCGTAGATGGCTACTCTCGTCGTGTGGATGTGCGGTTCGCACGATTCGATAGCGAGGTCGTAGATGGAACGAGTAGCAGCACCACCGGATGAACTCTCCGCGATCCGGTCGGCGGTTGAATGGGCAATCGCGACGCGACGCAGCGTAAGAGCCTATCTGCCGACGCCAGTACCCGAGGAGACCATCAACGCAATTCTTGACGTGGCCCGCTATGCGGCGACCGGCGTGAACATTCAACCGTGGAAAGTCCACGTCGTCACCGGCGCGGCTCGAGACCGCGTATGCAACGCGATCAAGAAAGTCGACGCCGATCCGTCGCTGGCAGACATGCACGCCGACGAGTGGAACTACTACCCGAACGAGTGGGTTTCCCCCTACATCGACAGACGGCGCGCGCTCGGATGGACGCTATATGGGCTGCTCGGCATCCGGAAGGAAGATAAACCGAGGATGCGCGAACAGCACGGGCGCAACTACCAATTCTTCGATGCGCCCGTCGGGCTGTTCTTCACCATCGACCGCGTGATGCAGCAGGGCAGCCTGCTCGACTACGGCATGTTCCTGCAGAACATCATGATCGTCGCGCGCACCTACGGTATCAGCACGTGCCCGCAAGCCGCGTTCATGAAGTATCACAAGATCGTCGAGAAGGAACTGGGCCTCGGGTCCGAAGAAATGTTCCTGATCGGAATGAGCGTGGGCTACGCGGACGAAAGCCGTATTGAAAACGCGCTTGTCTCCGAAAGAGCGCCTTGTTCCTCGTTCACCGTCCACCACACCACCTGAGTCCGCCGACAGAGCGGGCGTCGCTTGCAGCACCCACGCTATCCACAAGGAAATGGAGGAGACAATGAGCAACGAAATCGATGTCCAGAAGGTTGTACAAGGTGCAAGATTCTCCCGCTTTCACGGCTTGATCCTGTTCTGGTGTGTCCTGATCCTGGTGCTCGATGGCTACGATCTCGCCGTCGTTGGCGCGGCGCTGCCATCGATCATGAAAGATATGGGCGTCAACGCGGCAAAGGCCGGCTTCATGGCGAGTTCGGCACTGTTCGGCATGATGTTCGGCGCCATGTACCTCGGAACGCTGGCCGACAAGATCGGTCGACCCGTTTCCATCTGTGCATGCATCGGGCTGTTCAGCGCATTTACCGCTGCAGCCGGTCTTACGCACGATCCCGTGTCGTTCAGCATCACGCGGTTCATGGCCGGCCTTGGAATCGGCGGCGTCCTTCCGATCGTCACCGCGCAGATGGGCGAGTTCGCACCGCGTGCCATCCGGGCGCGCCTCGTCACGATCGTGTTCGCCGGCTATTCGATCGGCGGGATTCTCGTCGCGCTGACAGGCAGGCAGATGATCGAATCCTATGGCTGGCAATCGGTCTTCTTTCTCGCGGGGACACCGGTGCTGCTCATACCGTTCATCCTGATGACGATGCCCGATTCCGTCGCATTCCTGGTACGGAAAAATCGTGCCGGGAAGATTGAAGCGATCATCCGGAAGATCGCCCCGCACGTGCGGCTTCAACCCGGCGACCGTTTCGTCATGCCGCAGCAGGCAATGGGCAGCACGCCCGTGGCGAGCCTGTTCCGCGATGGCCGAGGATTCAGCACGGTCATGATCTGGATCGCGTTCTTCATGGGTCTCTTCATGGTGTACGCGCTGAGCTCCTGGCTGACGAAACTCATGGCAATGTCGGGCTACAGCCTGGGATCGGCATTGACGTTCGTACTCGTCTTCAATGTCGGCGCGGTCGTGGGCGCGATCGGCGGAGGGTGGCTGGGCGACAAGTACAACATCAAGTACGTGCTGGTGGCGTTCTACGCCGCGGGAGCCGTTTCGCTGGCGTTGATGGGATACGCCAGGTCCACGGAACTGCTGTTCCTGATCGTGTTCGTGGTCGGCGGCTCGACGCTCGGCACCCAGCTCCTGGCGTACGCGTATGCCGGAGAGTTCTACCCCGCGGTGATCCGGTCGACTGGCGTGGGGTTCGCGTCCGGTGTCGGTCGCCTTGGCGCGATTGCCGCGCCCGTGCTGATCGGCTTGCTGGTCACGATGCGCCTGCCTCTCGAACAGAATTTCCTGGCGATCGCGATTGCCGGCGCGCTGGGTACCCTCGCGGTCACGATGATCGACCATCGCCGCAGCGCAGTATCGCGGCACGACATGGACGCGGCCCCCGCGCGCGTCGATGCCTCGTCGTCCGCCAGCAGCTAGGCGGCTCATTTCCCGCTCGGCCCGGTCGAAGCTGGTTGCGGCTCGCGCTCACGCCGACGTTGCAGGAACGCCGGCGCGGGAGGCGCCGCGCGGGCAGCCGAAGGCTGGGTGCGTGCCGGGCTCCCCGCAGGAGATGCCGACGCACCGCGCGCCGCCCGTGCAGACGATGTCGCCATCACGCAGTCGTTACTGGCTTACTGGCAATACCGGAGCGCCGGACACACCACGCAAGCAAAACGTGATGATGGCCGTCACGTGGGCGCTGGCCTGCTCGGCATCGGGCGCGGCGCTGCCGGTGAGCGGGACGACCAGTCCCTCGAACAGGCACCCGACAATGCAATCCGCCGAAGCCATCGCATCCTGTGCCGGGAACTCCCCGTTTGCCATCCCCTGCTCGATGATCGTCTTGAATACCCTCGCCAGCGCTCTGTGAAAGGTCAGGCGCATTGCCTCGACATCGGGCTCGACAGGTTCGGCGACCAAGGAATAGGCCAGGCGCCGCCCCCGCAACGCGCGGTTGGCGAACGTCCAGACGGCGGCACCGAGACGCTCCGCCGCCGTGCCGTCGCGCATGGCGATGCCGGCGACAACATCGACTTCACGCTGTGCCGTCGTCCTGACCACCTCGACCATCAGATCCGTCTTCGATGCGAAATAGCGGTACAGCGTGCCGATCGCGATTCCAGCGACTTCCGCGATCGCAGATATCTGCGCGTCGCGAAACCCCACTTCCGCAACCAGATCGCGTGCGGCCTTCACGATCAACGGATGCTTGTCGGCGCCTCTACGGCGAACGCGAACACGCGCCGGACCAACTGGAATTTCCATTTCATTTACCGTCACATCCGAAGCACGCGCAGGCATCCCGCCGTGCTTGACTGCACCACAACGATCGCAAACGTCGAATCGTCCGATCGTTGGCTCCCTGTACGTTTCGAATGATACGCCTGCGGGAAAGATCGGGCATGGGTTCGCAATCTGCCGGTACAAACACCTAGCGCCCGCGTCTTGACAGTGGGCATACCGGAACCTACTCTTAAGTGAATCTTAATTCTATTTAACAGATCGAGCGGCACCTCCGAATTTTCCCGAACGGCACACCGACCCGTCTCCACGTGATGCGTTGCGTCGGGAGCCCTCACGCCAACGGCACGCTACTGTTCCGACCGATGAACCAACTTTGTGGCATGCAAACCATCGACGCAACGCGGGAAGCGGTGCCTCCGCCCACGGAGATGGCACACCCCGGCAACCGCGCAGATCCCGGCGTCCGAAACCATGACGACGGTGGCGGCAACCCGGCAGGCCTCACCGTCGACGCGTTTCTGGCGCGCTGCTCCTGGTACGTCAATCTGACCGATGGCCAAAGGGAGATGGTCAAGCGCGATTGCTTCGACCGGTCCTACGCGCCCGGTGCGATCGCTTGCCACCGGGGTGACGCCGTGGACCATTGGCTGGGCGTAATCGAAGGCATCGTCAAAGTCGATACCGCGTCGAAAAAAGGCCGTGTCGTCACGTTCGCGGGCATCCCGGCCGGCTCGTGGTTCGGGGAAGGCAGCGTGCTGAAGGACGAACCTCGCGCGTACTCCGTCACCGCGGTCCGTGACAGCCGGTTGGCCTTCATGCCTCGTGCGACGTTCTTCCGGCTCCTGGAGAACAGCCATACGTTCAGCCGCTATGTGATCGACCAGCTCAACGCCCGATGCGGCTACTACATCGGTCTGGTTCAGAACTTGCGGATACAGGAGGCGCCCGCCCGCGTCGCGTTTTGCCTGACCGAGCTTTTCAACCGCCAGTTGCATCCTGCCACGGCGATGACGCTCGGCTTCTCGCAGGAAGAGATCGGCAGGCTTTCGGGGCTCTCCCGCCAGAATGCCAATCGCGCGCTGCGCACGTTGGCCGATGCAGGCCTCATCCTCGCCGAATACGGCGCGGTGCATATCCTGGATCTCGAGGGGCTGAGGGAATTCGCGCATTCGGAGGATTGAATCCGCGCACCTGGCAGGTACGGATGGCTCGGCCGGCAATGAAGGCGAACTTCGGGTCGGTAGAATCGGCTTCGGCAGGACTGCGATGTTCTTTCGCTATTCGGGCCCTGCCGCCATCTCTATCGCACCGCCACCGCCTTGATCTCGACGATGTAGCCCGGCGAGCCGCCGAGCATGTGCGCGCCGACCGCGGTCCATGCCGGCCGCGGATGCGCATGGAAATACCGATCGCGCACCTGCATGAACAGCGGCAGGTCACGCATGTCGGTATGGAACGTCGTCAGGTCGACCACGTCGTCGAGCGACGCGCCGCCCGCTTCGAGCACGCGCTTCAGGTTCTCGAACGCCTGCACGATCTGTGCTTCTCTATCCTCGACCAGTTCCATCTCCGCGTCGCGGCCGATCTGGCCGGATACGTACACGGTATCGCCGACCTTGATCGCCGGCGCATAGCCGATCTTCTCGTACACCGCTTCCATTCCCGCCGGAATGATCGCTTCGCGTTTGCTCATGAGGGTCTCCGTGGCCGGGCTCGTTGCACCGGCCGGTTGTTTGTTTGATGATCGTTACGCGGCCGCCCGGTCGCGGCGCCCGCATGCCAGAAGAATCACGCAGCCCGCCCCGCGTGCAACTCAACCCGTATCGCCGCCCGCGACCGGCAGCACCGTGCCGGTGATATAGCTCGCTTCATCCGACGCAAGAAACAGGATCGGCGCGATCTGCTCGTCGAGCGTGCCGTAGCGCTTGAAGTACGTCGACTCCGTCACCTGCCGCACCGCTTCGGCCATCCACGCCTGTTCCTGCGCGTTGTCGCCGGCCGCATTGCGCGGCACGCGGCGCGGCGGCGCCGTGGTGCCGCCGGGCGCGGTCGCGACCACGCGGATGTTGTGCTCCGCGTATTCCATCGCGAGCGCCGACGTCAGCGCATTGACGCCGCCCTTCGCCGCCGAGTACGGCACGCGACGAATCCCGCGCGTCGCGTTCGACGACACGTTGACGATCGTGCCGCCACCCGCGGCCAGCAAGTGCGGCAGCACCGCGTGGCAGCTGTAGAGCGTCGGCATCAGCGAGCGGCGGATTTCCGCGTCGATCTGCTCGGGCTCGAACTCGGCGAACGGCCGCATCCGGATCGCGCCGCCGACGCCGTTGATCAGCACGTCGATCCGGCCGAACGTCGCGACCGCGCACGCCATCGCCGCGCGCGCGCCGTCGTAGGTCTCGAGATCGGCGACGAAGCCGGCCGTATTGCCGCCCGGCGCTTCGGCCGCCACCTCGGCGACGAAGTCCGCGCGATCGACGAACAGCACCCTGCCGCCCTCGGCCGCCGCGCGCAGCGCGACGCCGCGACCGATGCCCTGCGCCGCGCCGGTAACGACGACGACCTTTCCGGAGAATCGTTCCATGGTCATGCCGCCTTTGCCGTCACGTTCGGCGTGAACTTCTCGTAGTGGAAGCTGTTGGGCTTCACGCCCTGGTCGTCGAAGTACTGGCGCACCGCATCGACCATCGGCGGCGGGCCGCACAGATACACATCCACGTCGCCGTCGTTCAGCGCATCGGCCGGAATGTGCTGCGTGACCCAGCCCTTGCGTTCATGGCTCGATGCCGCATCGGCCACGACCGTCGCAAAGCTGAAGTTCGGCAGCTTCGCCGCATACGCTTCGATCGCGTCGACCAGCACGAGGTCGAGATCTCGCGTCACGCCGTAGATCAGGTGGACCTTCTGCTGCGAACCGTTGCGCGCGAGCACTTCGAGCATCGACAGGAACGGCGCGAGGCCTGTGCCGCCCGCGAGGAACAGCAGCGGCCGCTCGACGTCGCGCAGGTAGAAGCTGCCGAGCGGCCCGTTCAATTCGAGCGTGTCGCCGGGTTTCGCGGATGCGAGCCACGTGCTCATCACGCCGCCCGGAATCTTCTTGATCAGGAAGCCGACCTTCGTGTCGCCCGGCGCGGACGAGAACGAATACGACCGGTGCTGGCCGCTGCCCGGCACGCCGATGTTCACGTACTGGCCCGGCAGGAACACGGGTGCGGCCGCATCGACCTCGAGCTCGAGCACGATCGCCGCGTCGTTGTGCGGCTCGACCCGGGTCACGGTCGCGGCGAACGCGCTGTGGCCGGTCTTGCACGCGACCGACGACGTCGGCACCGCGATCACGCAGTCGCTCTCCGGCACCATCTGGCACGTCAGCACGAGGCCGCCGTCCTTCTCGTCCTCGGTGAGCGCGTCGTCGATGTAGTCGTCGCCGAGATCGTAGGTGCCGCTTTCCGCGCGGCACTTGCAGGTGCCGCACACGCCGTCGGAGCAGTCCATCGGCAGGTTGATCTTCGCGCGGAACGCGGCGTCGAGCACCTTCTCGCCGGCCTTGCAGTCGATGAAGCGGGTGACCCCGTCCTCGAAGTTCAGTGCAATCTTGTAGGTGGACATGACCTCGTCTCCCTGTATTACGTGTCGAAACAATCGGCGTCAGACGTGATACACGTCGAGCACCTGCCGGATGTAGTCGTTCTTCAGCACGATCTTCTTGTTCGAAATCAGCAGCGCGTCACCCACCTGGCGGAGCGTGACGAACATCGTGCCGAAGAAGTGATCGGTCACGCGGTAGCGGTGGTTCAGCGTGTGGAAGTTGTAGCGCACGTCCACCTCGCCGTCGCGCTCGGCCAGCACCTCGACGTTCGTCACGTTGTGACTGGTGCGCGGCTCGGGCGTCGACGCGCCGCTGCGCTCGGTCTTGATCCGGAACACACGATCCTCGAGGCCACCGCGGTCCGCGTAGTACATCAGCGAGATTTGGCTATGCGGATCATCGGTCGGCCGGTCGTCGTCGTCCCACGCGGGCATCCAGTACGTGACGTCCTCGGTGTAGCAGGTCAGCCACGCGTCCCACTCGCGATCGTCGAGCAGGCGCGCTTCGCGATACAGCGTCGCGCAAATGGTCCGGTAATCGATGCTCATGCTGCCACCTCCGCGCGTTCCTGCTTCAGTGCCTCGCGCATCACGTGCACCCAGTGTTCGTGCTGGCACACGAACAGCCCTTCGTCCTCGCTGCGCTCGCCCGAGATGCGCGGGTTCAGCCCCATCTTCTTGGCGTTCTCGTCCGGCCCGTGGATCCACAGCGGCGCGCCGCGCGACAGGTCGTTCCACATCGCCGTGATGCCCGCGTAGCCGGACTGGCACGCGCGAAACTCCTCGAGATCGTCGGCCGTGCCCATCCCGGTCACGTTGAAGAAATCCTCGTACTGGCGAATCCGCGTCGTGCGATCGGCTTCGCTCTCGCCCTTCGGCGCGAAGCAGAAGATGCTGACTTCGGTCTTGTCGACCGCGAGCGGGCGCACCACGCGAATCTGCGTGCTGAACTGGTCCATCAGGAACACGTTCGGGTACACGCACAGGTTGCGCGTCTGGTTCACGATGAAGTCGGCCTGCACGTCGCCCACGCGCGCCTTGATCTCGTCGCGGTGCTGGTACACGGGCCGCACTTCCGGGTTCATCGTCTTGGTCCACAGCAGGATGTGGCCGTTGTCGAAGCCGTACACGCCCGCGACCGACTTGCTCCAGCTGTTCGCATCGACGGCCTTCGTGCCGTCTTCCTTGCGGCGGCCCATCGTCGCCGCGTAGTTCCAGTGCACGGTGCTCACGTGATAGCCGTCGCAGCCGTTCTCCATCTGCATCTTCCAGTTGCCTTCGTAGATGTAGGAAGAATTGCCGCGCAGCACTTCGAGGCCGTTCGGCGCCTGGTCGACGATCTGGTCGATGATCACGCGCGCCTCGCCGAGATAGTCCTCGAGCGGCAGCACGTCGTCGCTGAGGCTGCCGAACAGGAAGCCGCGATAGTTCTGGAAACGCGCGACCTTCTTCAGGTCGTGCGAGCCGTGCGTGTTGAACTGCACCGGATACTCAGTGGTCTTCTCGTCCTTCACTTTCAGCAGCTTGCCGGTGTTCGAGAAAGTCCAGCCATGGAACGGGCACGTGAAGCTGCCCTTGTTGCCGTGCTTGCGGCGGCACAGCATCGCGCCCTTGTGCGCACACGCATTGATCACCGCGTGCAGCTCGCCGGTCTTGTCGCGCGTGATGACGATCGGCTGGCGGCCGATCCACGTCGTGTAGTAGTCGTTGTTGTTCGGGATCTGGCTCTCGTGGGCGAGGTACACCCAGTTGCGCTCGAAGATGTGCTTCATCTCGAGCTCGTACAGCGCCTCGTTCGTGAAGATGTCGCGGCGGCAGCGGAAGATGCCGGCCTCCTTGTCGTCCTGCACGGCGGTCGCGAGCAGGTGGTCCAGTTCGGTGGTGGGGTCGATCGTGGCGGACATGTTGGTTCCTCCTGCGCGCGTGACGGGTCCTGCAAGCACGCTCGCATGGGTTTCGATTGAATCTCGCGGGGGCTCGGGCGGCGGCGGCGCCAGCGCGCCGCCGTGCCGTCGGGCGGGTTATGCCGTGGCGGAAGCGCGCAGGCGTTCGACGATCTGGTTGTCCTTGCCCTCGACGCGCGGCGTCAGGACGAAGTTGAACTCGATGTCCTGGTACGTGTCGGCCTTCATGCCGAGCGCGGCGCCGCCGGTCTTGTCGGTGACGGGCGGGATCAGCTCCTCGCGCGTCGCATACGCGAAGTCATCCCAGATCAGCGGGTCGCCGTCGATGTTGAACTGCGTCGTCAGCTTGCGGTGGCCGTCGCTCGTCACGAAGAAGTGCACGTGTGCCGGGCGGTTGCCGTGACGGCCGAGGCGGTCGAGCAGCTGCTGCGTCGCGCCCTGCGGCGGGCAGCCGTAGCCGACCGGCATCAGCGTGCGGAACTCGTATTTGCCGTCCGCGCCCGTCTTCACCGCGCCGCGCAGGTTGAATTCGCTCTGCTTGCCGGTCGGGTCGAAGTGCGAATAGAAACCGTGCGAATTCGCGTGCCAGCACTCGACCAGCGCGCCGGCCACCGGCTTGCCGGCGAGGTCCTTCACCGTGCCGTGGATCACGAGCGGGCCCGCGCCTTCGTCCGCGTCGAGGTCGATCCTCGCGACGCCGTCGCGCACCGGCGCACCGGCGACGTACAGCGGCCCCTCGATCGTGCGCGGCGTGCCGCCGTCGAGGCCGAGCGCCTCGTCCTCGGCATCCATCCGGATGTCGAGATACTTCTCGAGGCCGAGGCCGGCGGCGAGCAGCGCCGCTTCGCCGTCCTGGCCGAGCTTGTTCAGGTAGTTCACGCCGGCCCACACTTCGTCGGGCGTGATGTCGAGGTCGTCGATCGCCTTGAACAGGTCGCCGAGCAGCCGCAGCACGATCTGCTTCGTGCGTGCGTCGCCGCCCTTCGCGTCATTCGCGCTCGCGTTCGACGCCGCCTTCAGCAGATCCTGTACTTCCTTCGTTTCGAAAACTTTGACGCTCATGATGGTGTCTCCACGTGTATTGGGGGAATGGTGACCCGGCGTGCTCGCTGCGGGTGCAGCGGCGACGCCGTGGTTCAAACGTCGCCGTCGTGTATCGACGACGGGTGGCGACACAACGGCGTCACCGAAATCTTCATGTACGGGAACAGCGGCAGACCGGTCAGGATTTCGTGCAGCTCGGCGTTGCCCGACACGTCGAACACGCTGTAGTTCGCGTATTCGCCGGCGATACGCCAGATGTGGCGCCACTTGCCGCTGCGCTGCAGGTCCTGTGAATACGCTTTCTCGCGGGCCTTGATCTCGTCGGCCACCGCGGCCGGCAGGTCAGCCGGGATGTTGACGTCCATACGTACGTGGAAAAGCATCGTGATGTCCTGATACGGTGTCGCGTTACGCGGGTTGGCGGGAGACTTTGGTCAGCCCGTCGCGGGTGAAGCGCGCGACCTTCGCTTCGTCGAGTTCGATGCCGAGGCCCGGTCCGCTCGGCACCGTCAGTTCGAAATCGCTGTAGTCGAGCGGGGTCGTCAGAATTTCCTCGGTGATCAGTAGCGGTCCGAACAATTCGGTGCCCCACTGCAGGTTCGCGAAGCTCGCGAACAGATGCGCGGACGCCACCGTGCTGAACGCGCCTTCGAGCATCGTGCCGCCGTACAGCTCGATGCCGGCCGCATCCGCGATCGCCGCGACGCGCTGCGCGGCGAAGAGACCGCCGCTCTGCTCGATCTTGATCGCGAACACGTCCGCGCCGTGCTGCTTCGCGATCTCGAACGCGCTGTCGGGGCCCTGCAGGATTTCATCGGCCATCAGCGCGACCGGGAAGCGGCGCATCAGCCGCGCGAGCGCGGCGGCGGATGCCACCGGCTGCTCGACCAGTTCGCACCCGGCATCGGCCAGCGCCGGAATCGCGCGCGCGGCCTGCGTTTCGCTCCATGCCATGTTCACGTCGACGCGCACCGATGCGCGCTCGCCCACTGCCCGCTTGATCTCGGCCACGTGCCGGATGTCCGCGTCGAGCGCCTTCGCGCCGATCTTCAGCTTGAACACGTTGTGGCGGCGCAGGTCGAGCATGCGTTCGGCTTCGGCGATGTCGGTCGCCGTGTTGCCGGATGCGAGCGTCCATGCGACCGGCAGCCGATCGCGACGGCGGCCGCCGAGCAGTTCGCTGACCGGCACGCCGAGACGCTTGCCGTGCGCATCGAGCAGCGCGGTTTCGAGCGCGCTCTTGGCGAAGTGGTTGACCTTCGCGAGCTTGCCGAGGAACGCCATCAGCGTCTGGATGCGCGTCGCATCCTTGCCGATGATCGCCGGCGCAAGGTATGCGTCGATCGCCAGTTTCATCGCTTCGGGACTTTCCGGGCCGTAGGCCATCCCGGCGATCGTCGTGCCTTCGCCGACACCCGTCACGCCGTCGCTGCAGGTCACCTTCACCAGCATCAGCGTCTGGCCGTGCATCGTGGCGACCGACAGCTTGTGCGGACGGATCGTCGGCAGGTCGACGAGGCGGGTTTCGATGCGTTCGATGGTGACTGGGGACATGGGGCACGCTGCGTGTGGGGAGTTCATGGAACGGATTTATACGCGGCGGGGAAATGGGGCGTCCAATACTTTTGGACGTGTTTTTTGATACCTGACAGGTATTGAAATCTGGCTCGCGATACGAAATATTGCGGCGCGCCATACCTTTTCTGGCTAGGTATGAGGGCGGAGAGGCTTGATGGAGCGCGGTCGCGCGTGTTTGAGGTGTGATCGGGGTGCGGGGGCGATGCCGCTGCCTACGGCGGCGAGAAATCGGCTTGAAACCGGTGGTCTACCGACAGGGATCAGGGTTTTCCTGAGGGAAAAACGATGGTGGGCGGCGGTTCGACTTTCTGCTTCGGCCAGGAAGAATGATCGCGCGCAGTCGGCATGCGAACGTCGCTAGTAGTCGTCTATTTGCCTCTGTGCGCCAAACAGTCGTTTCCGCACCATCAGCCCAAATTTACCTACGGCGGATTCGAAGAAGTAAACTCACATGGGTGCGCCCTACCGGAGCTGTCGCAATGGACAAGTTGGTCGAACCTGCCGTCCGCTACCGATTCGGCGCAACAGAGGTAGATCCTGCCCGTCGTGAGGTGATTCATGAAGGTCTGGGCGTCCGCGTTGGCGACCGCGCATTCGACCTGCTTCAACTCCTTATCGAGCAGCGTGGGACGGTTGTAAGCAAAGACCAGATCATGAAGGCCGTCTGGCCCCGAAGAGTGATTGGCGAGAATACGCTTGAGGCACAAGTATCCTTGCTGCGCCGCGCGCTAGACAACGACCGCGACGCTATCCACACGGTTGCCGGCCGCGGCTATCAATTCGTAGCCAACGTTACCGTCGATGCGACCGCAGGTCCCCTCTCCGCGAGCACCGACTCGTTGCCCGAGCGCGGCGCGACAGCGTTGCACGCACGAAGTCTTCCCGCTTATGTTTCACGTCTTATCGGGCGCGAAACCCAACTCTCCGAGGCAGCGGGGCTGGCCCTGTCTCGCCGCTGCGTCACTTTCGTCGGCGCCGGCGGCGTCGGCAAAACGCGTCTGGCGATTGAGGTGGGCCGACAGCTGATAGTGAATTTCCCGGATGGAGGCGTCCTTATCGAACTGGCCGCGACTTCGTCCGCGGAGTATCTCCCAGCCACTGTCGCAACCGCTTTCGGCTTTCCCCCGGGAGACGGAACCCACGACCTCGAAAAGCTGGCTCCGAGCCTTCGCGATCGACGGCTCCTTATCGTCGTCGACAATTGCGAGCATCTGATCGAAAGCGCGGCTCGACTGGTCGAAAGGCTGCTCTAGGTGGCGCCCCGGTCGACCGTAATCGCGACGAGTCGCGAGGCATTGAGGATTGGCGGCGAGCACATCTATCGCGTGCCCTCGCTCGATATGCCACAACCAGACGAATCAGAAGATTTGGGACGCTACGGGGCCGTTGAGCTTTTTATCGAACGGATCGGCAACGGATCAGATCACCTGACCGATTTGTCCTTGCCGTTCATCGCTCGCATTTGCAGACAATTGGATGGCATCCCGCTCGCGATTGAACTTGCCGCCGCGTGCGCTGCCGCGTTCGGGATACAAGTCGTCGCAGAGCGACTCGATGACCGTTTTCAGCTTCTCAGGAACGGATGCCGGACAGCGCTCCCCCGGCAGCAGACCTTGCTTGCCACGGTGGACTGGAGCTACGCACTCTTGCCTGCAACCTTGCAGACGGTATTGCTTCGCCTGAGCTTGTTCGCTGGCGCCTTTACGCTCGATTCAGCGCAGAGGATGCTCGAGGGCACTGGCATGTCGGCGCACGAGATTGCGACGGCCATTGGCGAACTCGTCGAAAAATCGCTCCTCTGCACGGTCCCGAGTTTTCCACAAATGAATTACAGGATGCTGGACACGATCCGTGTGTTTGCGCGTGAACGCCTCGTCGAAAGCGGCACGAGCGACGAGTGGCGCGCCCGGCATGCCAAGCATATTCTCGATATTTTTCGCACTGCGGAAAAGCTTGCCGAGGCGCGAGCTGAAATCGACTGGAATCGGAGCTTTGGTCTATATCTCGAGGATCTTCGCGCGGCGATCGACTGGGGATTCTCAACCGAAACGCAGACAGCGACAGCGATCGATCTTGTGGTCACCAGTGTCGCTCCGTCGATGCAGCTCTCATTGATTGAAGAGTGTCTGCGCCGTGTCGATACCGCGCTGGCTGCACTGCACCGTCTTTCCTCAGAAGATGGCCGGTCGTGGATACTGAGCGACTGGGAGATGAAGTTGCATGCAGCTCAAGGCGTCTGTCTGCTGTTTCAGAGTGTGGGTGCCCGGACAAGTGAGGCTTTCACGATCGCTCTGGCGCTCGCGGAGAAGGCAAACAACGTCGAATATCAACTCCGTGGCCTATGGGGTTGCTGGAGCCATGCGTATCTCAATGGCAGGCACGCCGAGGCGCTTGCATTTGCATCGCGGTTTGCGAACCTTGCCAAGCAATCGCAGTGGCCGGCCGACCGCATGGTAGCGCGGAGAATGGCCGGCATTTCGCAGCTTTGTCTTGGGCGGCTCCGCGAGGCCCTTGGCGAACTCGAACACACGAATGTGCTTGACGGCCGGGCCAGCCGTGCGGAAAGAATTCGCTTCCTCTACGACGAGCACTGCATGACCCATGCGGTGCTCGCGCAGGCACTTGCGTTTCTCGGGCGACACGGCGAGGCAGCGCAGAAGGCGCAGCAAGCGCTCGACAACGCGCACTCGCTCGACCATCCAGCGTCGATCTGCTATGCATTGAGCGAAGCGCTGTGCCCTACGGCATTGCTGCGCGATGACGACACACTCGAGCCTGCAGTGCGGGCGCTCATCGGCGCTACTCGCAGGCATGGCGTGTCCACATGGAAAGCACGAGCGGAAATGTGGCATGGCCTGCTGGCGCTGCGCGCGGGGCAGATCGAATCATACGAAGCCAGCATTGTGCCGTCACTCGATGAAATCGGGGAGGCCAGGTATTGCGTGGTTCTCACTGCCTTCCTCGCGGAAACCGCCATCGCACTGGCGCGACTCGGAAGAGTCAGCGAAGCCACTGCTTTTCTTGATCGAGCGATTGCGAGAGCGACAGCGATCAACGATATCTTTTCCTGCACGGAACTGCTGCGCGCCAAGGTAGACCTCATGCTGCTCCAACCGGGCGCCGACGCCGTGCGGCGCGCAGAACCCATTCTCAACCATGTGATGCAACTCTCGCGTCGGCACGGTTTCGTGGAGTGGGAAGCGCGTTGCAGGCGTAGCCTTGAGCGGCTATTCGAAATCACGGGAAAGTCATCGTCTTCTTCCGGGTAAGACAATCCGTGTTGACATGGCTGCGGCGACCGCGCGGTTGACTCGGGCATGTGAGTTCATCCCGTTAAGACGTGGCCGCCTCCTGAAACCGAAAAATTCAGGACTTTTCAGCGCAACAAGGGGCGACCGTTCGAGCTGTCCGCTAGTCTGGACGTACTTGCCGACCGACCGGCAAGCGTCACAGGAGCAGCGCTCATGGCAACCCACGGGACGATGGTCAGCTTCAAGCGTCCGGATGGCCGAGAACTCACGGGCTATCAGGCCGAACCCTCCCAAGCGAACAGTGCGCCGGCTGTTCTCGTGATGCAGGAATGGTGGGGACTCAACGACCAGATACGGGGGGTCGCGGACAGGCTGGCAAGCGCGGGCTACCTCGCACTTGTTCCCGATCTCTACAGAGGCCGGACTACCGTCGAGGAAGACGAGGCGCACCATTTGATGAACAGCCTCGACTTCGACGAAGTCGCCTCGCAGGACATGGGCGGGGCGTTGCAATACCTTGAAACAAGGTCGCGCCGCATTGCGGGGATGGGCTATTGCATGGGGGCAGCGCTGACGTTGCTTGCTCTGTGCCGCCACCCGGCGCTTTCCGCGGGCGTTCTCTGGTACGGCTTTCCGCCCCTCGAATACGTCGATCCGACAAAAATCCACGCGTCGATCATCGGGCACTGGGCGGTTCAGGACGCCTTTTTTCCCCTTGAAACCGCGAATGAACTGGAACATCGCCTGCATGGCGCGGGTGTAAGCGCGTCTTTCCATCGTTACCTCGCGCATCACGGCTTCGCAAACGAAACTGCGGTCGGTCCGCGGCGCATATCGCGCACGCAGTTCGACCCAGTCTGGGCGCAGAAAGCGTGGGATCGCACTTTCACTTTCCTCGGGCGGACCATGTGGAGGTACGACTAAGGTAACGCCGCAGGCGCCGGGTCAAACTGAAGGAAGTGACCGGATTTACCAAGTCCCGCTCACTTTGCTCCCTTCGGGTCGCTACCTGGCCGCTGCGCACCCACCGTGCAGTCATGCTTTGCGACTGTCGATCAGAAGGAGAATAGAAATGAAGGAAGACCATCCGGCAATCGCGGTCGCGACCCGTCGACAGATCTTGAAGGCCGCCGCATCGGTCGCGGCCATCTTTGCGGCATCACGTGCAGCGCATGCCGCCCGGCAGGACACGACAACCCCGGCAGGACATACGTTTCGAGGAGATCGCACCATGAACTTTGTCAGAACAAAAGACGGCGTCGAGATTTTTTACAAGGACTGGGGCAGCGGTCAACCGATCGTTTTTTCCCATGGCTGGCCATTGAGCGCTGACGACTGGGATACACAGATGTCGTTTTTCTTGAGCCACGGATATCGGGTAATCGCTCATGATCGCCGCGGGCACGGCCGCTCGACCCAAACAGCCCACGGGCACGATATGGACCATTACGCCGATGACCTGGCCGCGCTCACCGCTCATCTCGATTTAAAGAATGCCGTCCACGTAGGACATTCGACCGGAGGCGGAGAGGTCGTGCGCTATATTGCGCGTCACGGCGAAAGCCGCGTATCCAAGGCGGTGCTTATTGCTGCGGTACCCCCGCTTATGGTCAAGACGGAAGCGAATCCGGGCGGCCTGCCCAAAGAAGTATTCGACGGATTCCAGGCGCAGGTGGCGAACAATCGCGCGCAATTCTATCGCGACGTTCCCGCGGGTCCCTTTTATGGCTACAACCGCTCCGGGGCAAAGCCCTCCGAAGGCGTCATCCAGAACTGGTGGCGTCAGGGCATGCAAGGGGGCGCGAAAGCGCACTATGACGGGATCGTCGCCTTTTCGCAGACGGATTTTACGGAGGACCTGAAGAAAATCTCCGTCCCGACACTGGTCATGCACGGCGACGACGACCAGATCGTACCCTACGCTGATTCCGCGCCTTTGACCGTCAAGTTGCTGCGCAGCGGGACGCTCAAGACCTACAAGGGCTTCCCGCATGGCATGCCTACGACGGAAGCAGAGACGATCAATGCGGACCTTCTGTCATTCATCAGATCCTAGTCGCCGCCCGCCAGTCCGGCCAGATCGCCTCCATGTGCGTGTATCGGACACGCCATTCAAGCTCGGCCTAAAACGACTGGCGGACAACGATGAATCATTTGTCAGGCCCGAGGCCATGCTCGACGAACTGCGGCAGAACAACGAATCGCGGAGTAATGCGGAGTGGTGGTACAACGATTCCACGCGCCAATCCAAAATCTCGCCGCAGGTTTATTCGGTCGAATCGAAATCCTCTTCTCTTGCATTCAGAATTCCGCTCAGTGTGCGCAGCCCCACGTCGAGCTGGTCCATTGTCGGCGCAGCCAGCGCGAGCCTGACAGCGTTCGGCGCATGGCCGGGCGAGGCTGCGAAGGTGGTCGACGGCGTCAACGCGATGTCGCGCCGGGCCGCGGCTGCGACCAACGCCTGCGAGCGCCAATGGGCTGGAAGCGTCAACCACAGATGAAAACATTTTCCGTTCGTCTGAATGTCGAAATCCGACAGACGGTCGGCGGCCAGCTTCTGACGGGCCACGGCGTCGACGCGTTTCAGTCGTGCGAGTTCGGCAACCGTACCGTCGCTCATCAATCGCTGCGCGGCCGCGAATGCAAATCCCGATGCCGTCCATCCGCCCGAGCGTACCGACGCCATCACCGTTTCACGCAACCGATGCGGCGCCACGACGAATCCCAGCGTCAACCCCGGCGCTACCTTCTTCGAAAGGCTGTCGATTACAACGCAATTGTCCGGTGAGAGCGCCGCAAGCGGCGGCTGGTCGTCGAGGAAGCCGTACACGTTGTCTTCGATGACAGGAATGCCGAGCTTTTCCACGACACGCAAAAGATCTTCACGTCGTGCAGCATTCATCGTCATGCCCAACGGATTCTGGATTGCGGGCTGAATGTAGATCGCCGAAAGATTGGCTTCCCGGTGCGCCTTGAGTACCGAGTCGGGGCGCACGCCGCCTTCGTCCATCGCGAGTGCAACCAGCGTGATACCGAGCCGAGCCGCGATGCCCTTGATGAACGGGTAGGTCAAGGCTTCGACGCCGCAGCGCCCGCCCGTCGGAACAATGGCGGCAACCGCGGCGGCAATGCTTTGTCGTCCGTTCCCCGTGAAGACCAGTTGCTCGGGAGAAGGCGCCCATCCATTCCCCGCGAGACATGCGGCAGAGACGTTCCTGAGAGCGGGCGTTCCACTGCTTGTTGCCTGACCCAGGGCACTCCCGAGCTCCGCTGCGCTTGCGAGCCCGCTCAGGCTCCTCGCGATGAGTGACGTTTGATCGGGAAGTATCGGGTAATTGAACTCCAGATCAATCCGGACATCACGCGGTTCGCCTGGTGCCGCTGCGCCGCGCCTTGCGTCGCCCGAAACGAACGTGCCCCGCCCTACCTCGCCGACGACGAGCCCTCGTCGCAACAACTCTGCATAGACCCTGCTGGCCGTCGACACGGCGATCTTTCGCTGGTCCGCGAAATTCCGCTGGGGAGGCAGCCGGTCGCCCGGCTTGAGCGTTCCGTCGGCAATGTCTGCGGCGATCGCGTCGGCCAACTTCAGGTATTCGGACTTTGACATTCAATGTACGGAGTTCAATGTATATTGCACCGAGATCAATGTTTTTATTGCACCGAGCAAATGTCCGGAGCATTCTGTCTTCATTGCCGGATTGTACCGGGATTGCATGCACGGAGACGCACCATGCCTTTCACCTCTTCGATTCCCGTCCAACCCGCGTACGCGAGCAGTGCGCCGGAATCTTCACGCCTGTTGGGCGCGAGTTACTTCGCCCACGCGAGGTTATCGTGATGATTTCGTCGACCGGAATGGATCTGCAACTGACGTTCATCACGCTGCTGATCGCCTTTGCAGGTGTGTTCCTGATCTCGTTCATGAAAGGGGCGTTCGGCGGCGGGTTTTCGATCGTCGGTATTCCGCTGCTGTCGTTGGTGATGGATCCGGTTACTGCGGGCGGAATGCTCGCACCGCTGTTCATCGCAATGGATCTGTTCGCATTGCGCTACTGGAAGCCTTCGACATGGTCGAAGCCGGACCTGATGCTGCTTTTGCCGGGACTCGTGACGGGCATCGGCGCCGGCTATCTGACCTTCCGACTCCTCGACCACCGCGCGATCTCGATCGTCATGGCGGCGATCACGCTGATCTTCGTTGGATTATGGTTGGTCGGAGGCGCAGCGTTGACTGTCCGTCCGCGTTCCAGGCCAAAAGCGATCACGGCTGGTCTTGCGTCCGGCGTGACCACGATGGTGGCACATTCGGGCGGCCCGCCGCTCGCGATGTATCTGCTGCCTCTTGGCCTCAGCAAGGAAGTCTATGCGGGGACGACAAGCATGTTCTTTACCGTGGGTAACGCGACCAAGGCAGTGCCATGGCTGCTTCTGGCCAGGCCGACGGGCAATGTCTTGGTCGTGATGGCGGTCTGCCTGTGTGCGATTCCTGCTGGTGTCGTGGCCGGTTGGCGGCTTCACGCAAAACTGGATCAACGCCAGGTCTATCGAGCATGTTACGGACTGCTGGTGGTAGCCGCGGTGAAACTGCTTTGGGATGGCGTAACGGGATATCTCGCGTAAGGGATGTACTGCTCGAATCTTCGCGTTGACGTGGCAGTCACCGCTGCGTCGACATCAGCCTTACGATCTCACGAAGAAGATAGTTTGCGGCCGGACCAAGTCGCCTTCCGACTCGTGTCGTGACGTAGCGATCGAACGTCCGGGCGATCGGGTGGTCAATCGGTACAGCCTTGACTTGCCCAGCGGTAATCCGCTCTTGCGCAGCACGACGGGTCATGAATGCCACCGCCAGGTTTTGCGCCGCTATAGCCGCGGCAGTCGAGAACAGGTCGCAGCGGAATGCTGGCACATAGGTGCATCCAATATCGGCAAGGATCGCGTCGATATATGTTTGCAGCCCGAAGTCAGCTGGCATGAACACCAGCCGCTCATTGCTCAGCTCTTGCATGGACACAGACTTGCGCGTCGACATTCGATGATCGACAGAGAAGATGGCGCACAACGGCTCGCTCTGGAATAGCCGTGAGTTCAGCGTGGGATCTGTCGAGGCCCCGATGGATACACCGATATCGACCTCGTCCTCGCGAACCATGGAGAGCAGTTCACGCAGCCGGCCCGTGCGTAATTCCACCACGATGTTCGGGTATTTGACGTGGAATTGCTTCAGGACAACGGCGACCAGGTTCGTCACGATGCCTTCGCCGACAGCAAGCGTCACCTGACCTCTGCGCAAACTCCGGTACTCGTCGAGTTGAGCACGAAATCGTCGTGCCTGTCGATCCCGCTCCCGGAAATACTCGACTGCCATCTGCCCGGCTTCGGTCAATTCCATTTTTCGCCCTCGCCGTGACACGAGCGATAACCGCAACTCGCGCTCGGCAAGGGAGACCTGGCGGCTGATCGTAGAGACATTGACGCCAAGACCAACCGCCGCCTGACGCATTCCCCCATACGTCGAGATTGCGACGAGGTACTGAAGTACGCGCTCCGAAAGCTCACGTTCGATCGATTCCATTCCGGCCACTCCCACTGTTGTCTTTCATGCAACATTTTGCTCGTGCCGGGAGCAACTTTCCATCCGGAAGTTCGCCGATACTGCGACCCATACTGGATACGGCCGGTGGGCACGGCCCAAGCCAGACAGATTGGACGACAACCCGTCATCACGGAGCGAGGAGAACGTATGAGCGACCAGAAGCTGGCAACGGCGGCAGCCGAGCCAGGCACGATTGGAGAGGACCGATCGGAGGGCACGAGCACCACGAGGGACGCGATTAACCCTTATGTATTGCTCTTTTTCATGCTGATCGCGGCGGCGGCCGCGACATGGGTGGCACCTGCGGGCGAGTTCACCCGCACCATCACTAACGGCGTCAGTTTCGTCGTCCCCAACAGCCTGAAATGGATGCCGCAGCACGGTGTGCTGCCGGGTTCCGTGTTCGTTGCCCTGGCTGAGGGCATGATCAAATCTGCCCCAATCATCTTTCTTATCCTGTTCACGGGTGGCGCGCTCGCGGTCCTTGAAGCGACCGGCGCCATCCGTAGCACGCTGAACGTGATCGTCAGGCGCAACGCTTCGAGCGAACTCACCACGATCGTCATCGTCTGTGCGGTATTTTCGTTTCTCGGCACACTGGGCGTGGTGAATAACTCCGTCGTCGCCTTCGTTCCCATTGGCCTGCTGCTTGCGGAGTCAATGGGGCTGCCACGGGAAATCGGCGCAGGCATGATCTACCTGGGCACGTATTCCGGCTTCAACACGGCAATCCTCAATCCGGTCACCACCGGGTTGTCACAGCGCCTCGCCGGCCTGCCAATGTTTTCCGGGATGTCGTTTCGCGTTGTGGTGTATCTGGTATTCGTGGTTGCCACAGCCATCTTCCTCGTAGCTCGCACCCGGGCACACCGCCTGTCTGGCGACGCCAGAGCCGCCATCGGTGCGGCAGACGAGACACATCGATTCTCGGCAGAACGCGTGAGCGCTCGCCACCTGGTAGTCGTCGGTATCCTGCTTGTTTGCCTCTCAGGCTTCGTCTATGGCGCGTCATCGAGGCACTGGGCGGAGACAGAGATGATCGCCACTTTTCTCGTCGTCGCAATCGCGTCCGGAATAGTCGGCGGCATTGCGCCCAGCAAGCTCGCGGATACATTCATGTCCGGATGCGCGCGGCTCATTCACGGTGCGCTGATCGTTGGGGCAGCGCAGTCCGTTTCGATTGTCCTGAGCAGTGGCAAGATCCTTGACCCCATCATCAACATGCTCGCAGGAATCCTCGCACCGCTCAGCCCGACGTTGGCAGCGATCGGCATGTTCCTGAGTGCGGCCTTGATGCACGTGGGGATATCGTCGGGATCCGGCGAGTCTGCCGTACTGATTCCGATTTTCGCCCCGCTCGGAGACGCGCTGCACCTGACACGGCAGGTTTCGGTTCAAGCGGTGCTGCTTGGCGAAGGCTTCGTCAATTGCTTCAACCCGACCTCCGGCGTCTTGATGGCCGTTCTCGCCACGTCCGGCATTCCCTACTCACGCTGGGTGCGCTTTGTTGCGCCCCTTCTGCTTGCGTGGTTTGTGATCTGCATCGCCGCCCTTGCGATCGCGGTTGCCATCCACTGGGGACCTTTTTGACGGACCTTTTTTCCGCTTGCCATGTTACTACCCGACCTGAGCACCATCGCTGACCTTGAGCCGTTGGAAAGCGACCTTCGCCGCTTGCGCTACGCCTTGCACTGCTGCCCCGAACTGGCGTTCGAAGAGACCCAGACCGCGGCGATGGTCGCAAGCCGACTAACAGAGTACGGATATGCCGTTGAAACGGGCATCGCCGACACTGGTGTGGTCGGAACATTACGGCTCGGAACCGGTGCGCGCAGCATCGGTATCCGCGCGGACATGGACGGACTCCCGATCGAGGAACTCAATACCTTCGACCACAAGAGTCAAATTCCCGGAAGAATGCACGCGTGCGGTCATGACGGACATACCGCAATGCTTCTTGGCGCAGCCCGCCACCTCGCGCAGCGACAGCGCTTTGACGGCACGCTGCATCTGATCTTCCAGCCCGCCGAAGAGCGGGGGTTCGACAGCGGTGCCAAACGCATGGTGGAGCAAGGGCTTTTCAAGCGTTTCCCATGTGACGCAGTGTTCGCCATGCATAACCATCCCGGCCGTGCAACGGGTACCTTCATGTTTCGCAGGGGTGCGTTCATGGCTGCAGGCGACCGAGTCTTCATCAAGATCGTCGGAAAAGGCGGACATGCCGCCCGCCCACATCTGGCCAACGATCCAATCGTTGCAGCAGGCAGCATCGTGATGGGCCTTCAGACAGTCGTCTCGCGCAACATCGACCCGGCAAAGCCAGCCGTGGTCACGATCGGGAAAATCGCGGGTGGATCTGCGCCCAACGTCATCCCGGGCGAAGTCGAGTTGAGCATCAGCGTTCGTTCCTTCGATGAAGAGGTTCGAAGCCTCTTGAGAGAACGGATCACTGAGCTCGTACATGCGCAGGCCAATAGCTTTGGAGTCACCGCCGAAATCGACTATGTGGAAGGTTATCCGGTCGTGACGAACGCCGAGGCAGAAACGGATCTCGCGATTCAGGTTGCCCGCGAGTTGGTCGGGGACGCAAATGTCACGGAAAACATGGAGCAATTGATGGGGAGCGAGGATTTCGCATACATGTTGCAGGCGTGCCCCGGGACGTTCCTGCGAATTGGAAATGGTCCACATGAAGGTGGAAAGACACTCCATAGCGCAACCTACGACTTCAATGACGAAAACCTGATCGTCGGTTCTGCGTTTTGGGCCAGACTGGTCGAACGCTATTTGCAGGCCGGGAATTTCTCCGCCTGAATCTCGGTACGTCTACTCCTGCGCAGAGGCCGTGCGCCATGTCCTGCGCGTGAATGGGGACAATTCGTTGCATCGACACGTTGAATCCGCACGATCCGCAATGAGTCGGCGGACGGCATAGCAGCGGCGATCCCTACTCCCGCCACGTCGCGTCCGCGAGCTTCGCGACCAGTTCGTCGTACACCACCCGGATGCGGCGCGGCATCGGGCCGCGCCGCGGCCGATAGACGTGCAGCTTCCACGGCTCGGGCTCGAGGCTCGGCAACACCCGTACGAGGCGCCCCTTCCTGACGTACGGCCGGACCAGATACTCCGAGCACTGACCGAGCCCCACCCCCGCGCAAACGGCCTCGATCTCTACCTCGGCGTCGTCCGTCAGGTAAGCCGGCGACGATGGAACGAGCTGGTGCTCGCCGCGAAACGTCCACGGCCATGGCCGACCGCTTGCACGTTCGATCAGGCACGTCACCGGCATCGCTTCGAGTGCCTTGCGGGTTTTCGGCTCGCCAAGCCGCCTGATCAGCGAAGGCGCGGCGACCACCCACATCGGCAGCGGCCCGACCATGCGCGCGACGAAGCGGTTGTCGCCGATCGCGCCGACGCGCACGCCGATGTCGATCTGCTCGTCGACCACCGGCGACGGCACGTCGGACAGCCGCAGATCGGGCACGAGCCCCGGATACCGCTGCATGAGGCCGGTGAGGATCGGCTGCACGTAATGCCGCCCCATGCCCGACGGCGCGGTGATCCGGACGACGCCGACCGGCTCGTCGCGCTGGCCGAGGGCAGGCCCGAACAGCCCGTCGACGGCGGCCAGCGCGCCCTGCGCGTCGCGCGCGAACGACTGGCCGAATGCGGTGATCCGGATGCTGCGGGTCGTTCGGTGAAACAGCGTTTCGCCGAGCATCTCCTCCAGCTCGCGCACCGCGCGCGTGACGACTTGCGGCGACACGCCGAGCCGCACGGCCGCCTCGCGAAACGTCGGCGCGGCGGCGGCCGCGGAAAAGATCTTCAGGAGGTCGAGCCGGTTGAGCATGGGAGGCCTTCAGGATGCCTGCGAAAAAGCGATTTTAATTCCTCATCAAGGAATTCTAAATGCGCCATTGTTCCATTTTTTTATCGGCGACGAGCCACCACAATGCGTATCAGACGTCGCTTCGACGCAATGGATCAACCCCCACGGAGAAACGCATCATGAACGCAAGCACGCAATCCGCCCCGCTCGACGGCCGCATCGCGATCGTAACGGGCGCCAGTTCCGGCATCGGCCGCGCATCGGCGATCGAACTCGCGCGCCGCGGCGCGAAGGTCGTCGTCAGCGCACGACGCAAGACCGAACTCGACCGGCTGGTCGACGAGATCGCGACCGCGGGCGGCAACGCACAAGCCTTCGCCGCGGATGTCGCGAACGAAGACGATCTGCGCAAGCTGTTCGATTTCACGGTGTCGACCCATGGACGCCTCGACATCGCATTCAACAACGCAGGGACCGAAGGCGTATTCGCGCCATTGCTCGAGCAGGATGCGGAAAGCTTCGACCGGGTATTCGAGCCAAACGTGCGCGGGGTCTTCAACTCGATGAAGTTCGCGGCCGAAATCATGCTGCGCCAGGGTACGGGCAGCATCATCAACAATGCGTCGATGGGCGGCGTCATCGGCTTCGAGAATGCGTCGGTGTATATCGCGAGCAAGCACGCGGTGATCGGGATGACGAAGACGGCTTCGATCGAATGGTTCAAACGCGGCGTGCGCGTCAACGCGCTGTGCCCCGGGCTGATCGATACGCCGTTCCATCAGCGCGGCATCTGGCCGTCGGAGGACGCACGACTGGCCTTTGCCGCGTCGACGCCGGCCGGCCGCTGGGCGTCGGCCGAAGAAATGGCGACGATCGTCGCGTTCCTCGCGTCGGACGATTCCAGCTATGTGTCGGGGCACGCGCTCGTGGCCGACGGCGGCTATTCGGTCGCGTGAGCCCCCGGGTGCGAGCCGCGCAGCGGCTTCAACGCGCGGCGGCCGCGACCGCCGCTTCCCGTTTCGCATGCAGCCGCAACGCGGCCCATGCGATCCCGGCCGCGAAAATCCCGACCACGCCGCCGAACGTGCCGATCCACGGCAACCCGAAGTCGCCGGCGATATGGTTGCCGAGCAGAGCGCCGGCGCCGATCCCGACGTTGTACAGCCCGGAGAAGATCGACACTGCGAGATCGGTCGCCTCCGGCGCGAGCTTCAGCACCCACGCCTGCATCGCGAGACCGAAGCACACGATCGCGCCGCCCCACAGGAGGGTATGAACCGACAGCGTGACGATGTTCAGCGCGCTCGGGAACAGGATCAGCAGGCACGCCGACAACGCGATGATCGACGCGAGCAGGAAGTCGGCCGGCCGCTCCGGAAAAACGTGGTTGAAGCAGAACGCGGCAGGCATGCCCGCGACGCCGAACAGGATCAGCACGTAGGTAATCCGGCTGTTGCTCGCGTGATTGACGCTCTGCACGAACGGTTCGATGTACGTGTACGACGTGAAGTGCGCGGACACGACCAGCACGGTGATCGCGTACAGCGCGACGAGCGCCGGCTTCCTGAGAAACATCCCGATACTGGCCAGCGATCCGGCGCCCTCGCTCAGCAGCGTCGGCAATGTCATGCGCAGCAACAGCAACGCAGCCGCCGCCGCGGCGCCGATCACGAGGAACGTCGTGCGCCAGCCGAGCGCCTCGCCGATCACGCGCCCGAGCGGAATGCCGGCGACCATCGCGATCGCCGAGCCCATCGCGATCAGGCTGAGCGCACGGCTTTTGCGGTCGCTCGGCGCGAGCCGCACCGCGAGCGGGATCGAAATCGACCAGAACACCGCATGCGCGCACGCGATGCCGAGCCGGCCGATCATCAGCACCGTGAAATTCCACGCGAAGCCGGTCAAGACGTGGCTGCCGATGAACACCAGCAGCGCGACGCTCAGCAGCTTGCGGCGCTCGACGTGGCGCGTGAAGAACGTCAGCGGCAGCGACACGACGGCGACCGCCCACGCGTAGATCGTCAGCATCAGGCCGACGGCGGTCGGCTGCATCTGCAGGCTGTCGCCGATCGCGCTCAGCAGCGCGACGGGCACGAATTCGGTGGTATTGAAGATGAAGGCGGTGAGTGCCAGGGCCAGAACGCCCCACCACGATTGTTCGGAACTGACGGCGTCGGGGGTTGCCATACGGGGATTCGACGAAGGTTGGGCGTGCGCGGGCGGCCCGCCCGGCGCATCGGCGCGATTGTACCAGCGGTGTTTGACACGCTGCGCCGGGGTGCGGCGCGGGACATGGCGGTGACACGGCCGCGCGCCGATAATGTGACGAATCGGGTTTTACCGACGATTTGCCGCAACGATTTGCCCGAACGTCATCGGACCAGGAGATTCACATGCGCATTGAAACGTCATTTCTGTTCGATCTCGACGGCACGCTCGTCGATAGCGTCTATCAACACGTCCTTGCATGGAAGGAAGCGCTCGATGCCGAAGGCATCGAACTGTCGGTGTGGCGCATCCATCGCAAGATCGGGATGAGCGGCGGATTGTTCCTGAACCAGCTGCTGCGCGAGACGGCCGGCGACATCGACGCCGAGCGCGTCGAGCGGCTCGCGCGGCTGCATGCGGCCGCGTACCAGCGGCTGCGCGCGCAGGTCCGGCCGCTGCCCGGTGCGCGCGAGTTGCTGGCCGCGTTGTCGAATGCCGGCATTCGGTGGGCGATCGCGACCAGCGGGCGGATGGAGACCGCATCGATCAACCTCGAAGCGCTGGGCGTCGATCCGGCGAAGAACGTGGTCGTCACGCGCGATCAGGTGAAGTATGCGAAGCCGGACCCCGACCTGTTCCTGACCGCTGCCGCGAAACTGAACGTGCCGATCGAACATACGGTGGTGGTCGGCGACAGCATCTGGGACATGCTGGCCGCGAGCCGCTGTCGTGCGCTCGGTGTCGGATTGCTGGCGGGTGGTTACGGCAGCGACGAACTGGAGCGTGCCGGTGCGCTGCGCGTGTATGACGATCCGGCGGATCTGCTGTGGCATCTGGACGAGATTGCGGCGCGGCCGTGACGTCTAAACCGTCCGCCTGGCCCGCACCGCCCGCATCGCCTGGATCCCCGAAATCGCCCTCGCCCCCGGCCGGCTCGACGAACTTGTCCGGATTCCACCAGCAGCCCGGACACGACGTCGAGCAGCACGCGCACAGGATGCATTCGACCGCGGCGCGTCAATCGTCGTCCACGCGCTTGTCGATCAGATAGCGCCCACGCTCGACGCCCGCCCGCAGCGCTTCCTCCTCGCTCACCCATGCGGGGTTCGTCGATTCCGGCACGAAGAGTTCGATGCGCGCGCCATCGACATACACCTGCACTTCATCGGCCCACGCGCCGCGCTCGTTGCGCCGCGCCCATACGCGAATCTCGTGGCCGCGATACGGGTCGCGCACCTGTGCGTCCGGTTGATGTTGCATCCTGGCCCCCTGTGCTTATCTGCGATTGCGATGCAAAAAATGCGCGCAGCATGACCGCCGCGCGCGCCGTCGGCCCGGCGCGCACGCGCCGTGCCCGGTGGCCTCGTGCCCGGCACGCACCTTGCGTCCCTTTTACGCATGGAACCGTTCCGGTCCGCCAGATAAAAGGGAGGCCACGATGATCGGCCATATCGAACTTCTAGGACGCCTGCTGCTCGCCGCCCTGCTCGGCAGCGTGATCGGGTTCGAGCGCGAGCGGCTCAACTGGGCCGCCGGGCTGCGCACGCACATGCTGGTGTGCGTCGGCTCGGCCCTCGTGATGCTCGTGTCCACCTTCGGCTTCGAAGACGTGCGCGGCCAGAACGGCGTCGTGGTCGACCCGTCGCGGGTCGCCGCGCAAGTCGTGTCCGGCATCGGCTTCCTCGGCGCCGGCTCGATCCTGCTGCGCGGCGAAGTCGTGCGCGGGCTGACGACGGCCGCGAGCCTGTGGGCGGTGGCCGGCGTCGGGCTTGCCGCGGGCGGCGGCATGTATGTCGCATCGCTCGGCGCGACGGCGATCGTGCTCATGATCCTCGCCGGCGTGAAGCCGCTCGAGCGCCGCTTCATCGCGCAGCGGCAGCAGCGCACGCTGCGGCTCGTGGTCGAACGCGGCGGCCTGACGCTCGGCACGCTGCACGACGCGCTCGGCACCGGCCGCGTGCGGGTGAAACGGTTCATCGTCCAGCAATCGGACGACGATCCGGACACCGACGACATCTCGGTTTCGTTCTCGCGCACGAGCGGCGCGGAATTTGCGGCGATCTGCGAGACGCTGCAACGGATCGCCGGCGTGCGCACCTGTTGCCCCGACACTTCGACAAGGAGCTTCGTGTGACCCAGACCGACCTGCTCTCGTATCTCGTGACGAGCCAGCTGGCCGCGCGCATGCGCGGCGGCGCATGGCTCACGACCAGCCAGGTCGTCGGCGCGCTGCGCGCATGGCTCGCCTGTCATCACGCCGACTGCGAGTGGCTCGACCGGATCAGGATCGCGCACGCGTCGGCGACAATCGCGGAGGGCATCTACGAGATTGCGTGCGCGCACGGCGATCCGGAAAGCGGCGAGCGCATCCGGATCGATCTGGATTCGCCGGATCTGCGGGCGCTGCGCGCACGGTGCGATGTGCTGCTGCAACGCATCGACGGCGACCGGGACGTCGACGCCCGATGAGCGTGCCGGACCGCACCGCGCGCGCCGCGTTGGCGACCGCGCGCGCCGACGACGCGGCAGCCGATCCTCCACCCACGGACGATTCCGCGCAATACGGCCTGCTCGAACGCGGCCGCAACTGCGACACGATCCGCACCGCGGACCGCTTCGCGATGCTGGTCGACGGCGCCGCCTACTTCTCGACGCTGCGTGCCGCGCTGCGTCGCGCGCGCCACACGGTGTTCATCGTCGGCTGGGACGTCGACAGCCGGATGCACCTGTCGCCCGCCGACGCCCGCGACGGCCTGCCCGACACGCTCGCCGCGTTTCTGCATGCGCTGGCCGCCGCGCGGCACAACCTGCGCATCTACGTGCTCGCGTGGGACTTCGCGATGATCTACGCGCTGGAGCGCGACTGGCCGCCGGTCTATCGCGCCGCGTGGCGCGCGCATCGCGGCATCCGCTTCCGGCTCGACGACACGCATCCGCGCGGTGCGTCGCATCATCAGAAACTCGTCGTGATCGACGACCGGCTCGCGTTCGTCGGCGGGCTCGACCTGACGCGTTCGCGCTGGGATACACCGGCGCACGCGGCCGACGAGCCGCGCCGCCGCGACGCGAACGGGATGCCGTACGGGCCGTTCCACGACGTGCAGGCGATGTTCGACGGCGAAGCGGCGGCCGCGATCGGCGAGCAGGCGCGCAGGCGCTGGTTCAATGCGTGCGGGCGTCCGATCGCGATTCGCGCGCAGCGGCATCTCGATCGCGAAGAAGACGTCGATCCGTGGCCGCCCGACACGCACGTCGATATTCGCGACGTGCGGCTCGGCATCGCGTACACGGCGCCGCGTCATCGCGATCGCGAACCCGTGCATCAGGTGCGCGCGCTGATCGAGGATGCCATCCGCGCCGCGCGGCGTCATCTGTATATCGAGAACCAGTACTTCACCGCGACGGTGGTGCGCGAGACGCTGGCCGCGCGCCTTGCCGATGCGAACGGTCCGGACGTGACAGTCGTCGCGCCGCGCGTGCAGAGCGGGTGGCTGCAGGAAGCGACGATGGGCGTGCTGCGCGCGCGGCTGCACGAAACGCTCAAGTCCGCCGACCGCTTCGACCGCTACCGGCTGCTGTATCCGCACGTCGACGGTCTCGGCGACGGATGCGTCAACGTGCACAGCAAGCTCGCGATCGTCGACGACGAATGCCTCGTGATCGGCAGCGCGAACCTGAACAACCGGTCGATGGTGCTCGACACCGAATGCTGCATCGCGCTCGTCGCGGCCGGCGAGCCGCGCATCCGCGCTGCGATCGCGGGCCTGCGCGAGCGGCTGCTGGCCGAACATCTCGACACGACGCCGGCCGCCGTGGCTGCCGCGTTCGCGGACGCCGAACGGCCGAACGCCGCGCTCGACCGGCTGCGCGCGAAACCCGGGCGCACGCTGCGCACGCTCGACCCGGTCGTGACGCCGCAGCTCGACGCGCTGGTGCCCGTCAGCGCGCGGCTCGACCCCGAGCAGCCAATCGAACCCGACCGCTTCGTGCGCGAATTCGTGCCGCAGGAACAGCATCGCTCGTTGACCGCGCGCTTCTTCGTGCTCGGCGCGGCCGTGCTGCTGGTCGCCGCGCTCGCGCTCGCCTGGCGCTTCTCGCCGCTCGGCAAGGAGCTGAACATCGCGTCGCTCGCGCGAACCGCCGCGCATGCCGCGCAGCTGCCTGGTGCGCCCGTGCTGCTGCTCGCCGGCTACGTGGTCGCGGCGACGCTGTCGGTGCCGATCACGCTGCTGATCACGGTGACGGGGCTCGTATTCGGCGCGTGGCCGGGGCTGGCGTACGCGGCCGTCGGCACGATGGTGGCCGCCGCCGCGACTTACTGGATCGGCCGCTGGCTCGGCCGCGATGCGGTGCGCCGGCTCGCTGGCGGGCGCGCGAACCGGCTCAGCGAACACATCGGCCGGCGCGGCGTGGTCGCGATGGCCGTGCTGCGGTTGCTGCCGATCGCGCCGTTTACGATCGTGAACCTGGTCGCCGGCGCGTCGCACATCGGCCTGCGCGATTACCTGATCGGCACCGCGCTCGGGATGCTGCCGGGCATCGTGCTGACGGTCACCTTCGCGCACCAGCTGACCGCCGCGTTCAGCCATCCGGGGCCGGGCGCGTTCGCGTGGCTCGCGGCGATTGGCGCCGCGCTGGTCGGCGTGTCGGTGCTGCTCGTGAGGGTGCTGCGACGATGGCGCTGAGTCGACAACCGGCCCCGCCGCCGGACATCGCCACGTCGGAGAGCCCGCCCGCCGCCGCGCCGGGCGGCCGCGACCTGCGGATCGCGACGTACAACATCCGCGGCGGCTACGGCGCGTGGCCCGCACGCGCGGCCGACCGGATCGCGGCGGTGATCCACGAGCTCGACGCCGACGTGATCGCACTGCAGGAGGTACCGCTCGGCGGCACGCGCGTGCCCGACGTGCTCGCCCACCTGCGCGACGCGACCGGAATGCACGCAGTGGCCGGCCCGACCATCGACACGCCGGAGCGCCGCTACGGCAACGCGGTGCTGTCGCGCTGTCCGATCCGCGCGGCGCGCACGCTCGACCTGTCGTTCCACCAGCGCGAGCCGCGCGGCGCGCTCGATGCGGACATCGACTGCGGCACCGGCCCGATCCGGGTGGTCGCGACCCATCTCGGGCTGTCGTCGAACGAACGCAGCGCGCAGGTGCAGCGGCTGCTCGCCGCGTTCGATACCGGTGCGATGCCGGTGATCCTGATGGGCGACATCAATGAATGGTTCGTGCGCGGCCGTGCGCTGCAGGCGCTAGTCACGCGGTTCCGGCGCGCACCGGCGCCGCGCACGTTCCCGACGGTGTGCCCGGTGTTCTCCCTCGACCGGATCTGGATTCACCCGGGCGAGCTGCTGGTCGACGTGAACGTGCATCGCAGCATGCTGGCCCGGCATGCGTCGGATCACTATCCCCTCGTCGCCCGCATGCTCGCGGTGCCGGCGTCGGGCACGTCGCTTGCGCGCTGAGCGCCTCCACCTCACGGAGCCTTGCCCATGCGAACCGACGAACTCACCGGAGCGGCCCTCGATTACTGGTGCGTGCGCGCGTTGTGCGCGGACGACGAAGACACGCTGACCTTCACGGCCGTCGAGCCGCACGTGATCGTGACCGCCGCGTGCGACGCGTTGCGCCGCCTCGACGCGCATTTCGCGCCGTCGGCGTCGTGGGCCGACGCGGGTGCGGTGCTCGAACGCGTCGGCGACCTGCGCATCGCGCGGCGCGGCGACGGTGTCGAATGCGACGCGTGCTTCATCGACGGCCCGTCGACCTGTGCGGCGCGTGCGCCGGATTTGCGTACCGCGTTGCTGCGTGCGTTCGTGCGTGCGCGGTTCGGCGACGAAGTGGAAGCCCCGCCGTCGTTCGCGCATCGGATCAAATCCGGCGCTCCGGTGCGCTACGACCCCGGCGTGCCGGTGCCCGAAGCGGAGCAGGATCCGGCGACCGGCGACAGCTCGGATATACGGTCGATTCCGCGGATGTGACGGCGTCGGGCGGCCAGGCCCGCGGCAGCCAATGCAGGAACCGTTCAGCGTCCATGTAAAAAGGACAGCGTTCCGCCCCTTGGATCCCGCACGTGCGTTGCCGTGGCGGGCGCCGTGCAGCAGGCACGGCGGTTGCGACGCACTCCGGTCACCGCCCGCCACCGCCCGCACACGCCATCCCATGAACGCCACACCGCCCTTCGCCCCGCACCTCTACTTCTGCGACGCGCGCCTCGTCGGCCCGCTCGACGCGTGGCCCCTCACGTTCGCGCATATCGCGGGCATGGGCTTCGACCATGTGCTGATCGGCGGTTTCTGGGCCGCCAGCGTCGCGGGTTTTCCGCGCCACGTCGCGGATTTCCACCGCCCGGCCGCGACCTTCGCGACGCGCGCCGGCGCGCTCGAGACGTTCTCGCGCCTCGCGCAGCTCGCACGCGGCCACGGGCTGCGCGTGATGCTCGAAGTCGTGCCCGACCGCATCGCGCGCGACAATCCGCTGCGCGACGAACATCCGGACTGGTACGTCGAGCGCTCCCACGACGACGCGCTGATCGATCCGCGCAGCGCCGCGCACGAAGTCGACGTCGCGCATGCGCAGGTCGGCGACGACGCGACACGCGACGCACTGGCCGCGTGGTGGTGCGCGCACCTGTCCACATTCGCGGATGCCGGCGCGGCCGGCTTCCTGATCGACGCGCCGCACCATCTGCCGGCTGCCTGGTGGCCCGGCTGGCGCGCGGCGCTGCGCCGCACGCGCCCGGACGTCGCGGTGCTGGCCGGCGTGCCGGGCCATGCGCGCGACGCACTCGCCCAGCTCGAAGGGGCCGGCTTCGACGCGGTGTTCTCGTCCGCACGCTGGTGGGACCTGCACTCGCCGTGGTTTGCTGACGAACACCGGCTGCTGCGCCGCATCGGCTCGCCGATCGCGTTTCCCGACGCGTTCGACGGCCCGCGCATCGCCGACGACTGGCACGCCGCGCCGGACGAAACGGTCGTCCGTGCCTACCACCGTGCGTTGTGGACGGCAGCGGCGACCGGCACCGGCTGGCTGGTGCCGATGGGCTTCGAGCGCGGCGTCGCGCTGCCGCTGATGGCGCGCGACGCGGATGCCGCGCGCTATCGCGCCGCGTTCGATGACGCCCGCTTCGACCTGTCCGGCGCGATCGCCGATGCGAACGCGTGGCGCCGGGCGACCCCGCTCGCGGCCGAACGCGGCGAAATCGCGCAGTTGAGCGCACCGGGCGCAACCGCGACCGCGCTGCTGCGCGGGATGGGCCCGTCGCTCGAATACGACGACACGGCGCTGCTGATCGCGCTGAATCCGGATCTCGACGCGCCAGCGCGCATCGATCCCGCGGCGATCCTGCCCGGCGTGCCGGGCGGCTTCACGCATGTCGCGACGCCGGACGGCACGCGCGAGCGTGCACCGGTCGCGCTCGACGCGTTCACGCTCGAACCCGGCGGCTATGCGTTGCTCGAAGCCTGGCGCGCACCGCCCGCGATCGCGCGCACGGACGCGGCCGGCGAGCGCACCGCGCTGTCCGCCGCGCTCGTGGCCGACCGGATCGCGATCGAGCGCGTCGAGCCGGCCGTCGACGGCGGCCGCTTCGCGATCAAGCGCGTGATCGGCGAGACGCTGGTTGTGCACGCATCGATCTTCACGGACGGCCACGCGCATCTCGCGGCCGTGCTGCAATGGCGCGCGGACGGCGAGGACGACTGGCGCGAAGTGCCGTTCGTCGCGGAGCCGAACGACCGCTGGCACGCGCGCGTCGCGCTCGACCGGCTCGGCCGTCACGCGTACCGCGTGGTCGCATGGCGCGACGAATGGGCGTCGCTCGTCACCGACGTCGCGAAGAAACGCGCGGCCGGCCAGGACGTGACGCTGGAAGTGCGCGAAGCACAGCAGCTGCTCGCCACCGCGTTGAAGCACGCGAAGCCGGCCGACCCACGCGCGATCGCACGAATGGACCAGCTCGCCACCGACTTCAAGGACGCGTCGCCCGACGATCGCCTCGCGCTGCTCGGCTCGCCGACCGTCGCGCAAGCTTACGCCGCGCTGCGCTACCGGCCGTTCGTCACGCACGACGAAACAACGGTCTATCCGGTGGAGGTCGAACGCCGCGCCGCGCGCTTCTCGAGCTGGTACGAGCTGTTCCCGCGCTCGGCGAGCAACGATCCGCATCGGCACGGCACGTTCGACGACGTGATCGCGCAACTGCCGCGCATCCGCGACATGGGCTTCGACGTGCTGTACTTCCCGCCGATCCACCCGATCGGCACGACGGCGCGCAAAGGCCGCAACAACACGTTGAAGGCCGGTCCCGACGACGTCGGCAGCCCGTACGCGATCGGCTCACCCGAAGGCGGCCACACGGCCGTGCATCCGCAGCTCGGCACGCTCGCGTCGTTCCGCACGCTGGTCGATGCGGCCCATGCGCAGGGGCTCGAAATCGCGCTGGACTTCGCGATCCAGTGCTCGCCCGACCATCCGTGGCTCGCCGAGCATCCGGGTTGGTTCGCGTGGCGCCCCGACGGCTCGCTGCGCTTCGCGGAGAATCCGCCGAAGCGCTACCAGGACATCGTGAACCCCGACTTCTACGCGCCGGACGCAATGCCCGGCCTGTGGGTCGCGCTGCGCGACGCGGTGCTGTTCTGGGTCGAAACGGGCGTGCGGATCTTCCGCGTCGACAATCCGCACACCAAGCCGCTGCCGTTCTGGGCGTGGATGATCGCCGACGTGCGCGGCAAGCATCCGGACGTCGTGTTCCTGTCGGAAGCGTTCACGCGGCCGGGGATGATGTACCGGCTCGCGAAGGTCGGCTTCTCGCAGTCGTACACGTACTTCACGTGGCGCGAGTCGAAGCGCGAATTCATCGACTACCTGACGGAGCTGACGGCCGGCCCGCCGCGCGAGTTCTTCCGGCCGAACTTCTTCGTCAATACGCCCGACATCAATCCGCGCCACCTGCAGAACGCGCCGCGCTCGCAATTCGTGATCCGCGCGGCGCTCGCGGCGACGCTCGCCGGCTCGTGGGGGATGTACTCGGGCTTCGAGATCGGCGAATCGGCGCCGCTGCCCGACAGCGAGGAATATGCGGATGCCGAGAAATACGAACTGCGCGCACGCGACTGGAGCAAGGCCGCGCACATCGGCGGCGAAGTCGCTCGGCTGAATCGTGCGCGGCGCGATCACCCGGCACTGCAGACCCACCTCGGGCTCACGTTCGTCGACGCGGACAACGACCAGGTGCTCGTGTTCGTGAAGGCGACGCCCGCGCACGACAGCGTCGTCGCGGTCGCGATTAGCCTCGACCCGTGGCATCCGCAGGCCGCGAATTTCTCGCTCGATGCGTCGCTGTGGCGCGGGCTGGGGCTCGTCGACGGTGAACCGCTCGACGCGCTCGAACAAGGCGCGACGCACGCCGAAACCTGGCGCGGACATCGCCAGTACGTGTCGCTCGACCCGCATGTGCGGCCGTATGCGATATGGCGGCTCGCGCCGTCTCCCGGCGCCGCGCGAGCCGCGGCGCCCGACTCGGGCGACGCCAATCGCCCTTCCGGAGCACACGCATGATGAAACGCGAAGACTCGCTCGACGACGTGCGCCGCGCGCAGTTCCCGTCCCTCGCGCCGGCCGGCACGCCGCGCCGGCGCCGTTCGCGGCGCCGCGCACCGGCGCTCTGCGCGGACGATCCGCTGTGGTACAAGGACGCGATCATCTACCAGGTGCACGTGAAGTCGTTCTACGACTCGAACAACGACGGGATCGGCGACTTCCCCGGCCTGATCATGAAGCTCGACTACATCGCCGAGCTCGGCGTCGACACGATCTGGCTGCTGCCGTTCTACCCGTCGCCGCGCCGCGACGACGGCTACGACATCGCCGACTACCGCGACGTGCATCCCGACTACGGCACGCTCGCCGACGTGCGGCGCTTCATCCGCGAAGCGCATTCGCGCGGCATCCGCGTGATCACCGAGCTGGTGATCAACCACACGTCCGACCAGCATCCGTGGTTCCAGCGCGCGCGCCGCGCGAAGCCGGGCTCCACGCATCGCGACTATTACGTGTGGTCTGATACCGACACGAAGTACTCGGGCACGCGCATCATCTTCCTCGATACCGAAACGTCGAACTGGACGCACGATCCGATCGCCGGCCAGTACTACTGGCACCGCTTCTACTCGCACCAGCCGGACCTGAACTTCGACAACCCGGCCGTCGTGCGCGAAGTGATCCAGGTGATGCGCTTCTGGCTCGACCTCGGCATCGACGGCCTGCGGCTCGACGCGGTGCCGTACCTGGTCGAGCGCGAAGGCACCAACAACGAGAACCTGCCGGAGACGCACGCAATCCTGAAGAAAATCCGCGCGACGATCGACGCCGAGTACCCGAACCGGATGCTGCTCGCGGAAGCGAACCAGTGGCCGGAGGACGTGCAGGAATACTTCGGCAACGAGGACGAATGCCACATGGCATTCCACTTTCCGCTGATGCCGCGCATCTACATGTCTATCGCGAGCGAGGATCGTTTCCCGATCGTCGACATCATGCGGCAGACGCCGGCGCTCGCGCCGAGCAACCAGTGGGCCGTGTTCCTGCGCAATCACGACGAGCTGACGCTCGAGATGGTGACCGACTCCGAGCGCGACCTGCTGTGGCAGACCTATGCGTCGGACCGGCGCGCGCGCATCAATCTCGGTATCCGGCGCCGCCTCGCGCCGCTGATGGAGCGCGACCGGCGCCGCATCGAGCTGATCAACTCGCTGCTGCTGTCGATGCCCGGCACGCCGGTGATCTACTACGGCGACGAGCTCGGGATGGGCGACAACATCCACCTCGGCGATCGCGACGGCGTGCGCACGCCGATGCAATGGTCGTCGGATCGCAACGGCGGCTTCTCGCGTGCCGACCCGGAATTGCTGGTGCTGCCGCCGGTGATGGGCTCGCTGTACGGCTATGACGCGATCAATGTCGAGGCGCAGACGCGCGATCCGCATTCGCTGCTGAACTGGACCCGCCGCATTCTCGCCACGCGCCGCGCGACGCAGTCGTTCGGGCGGGGCACGATCCGCTTCCTGCGGCCGGACAACCGCAAGGTGCTCGCGTATCTGCGCGAACTCGAAGGCCACGAGACGGTGCTGTGCGTCGCGAACCTGTCGCGCGCGTCGCAGGCCGTCGAGCTCGACCTGTCCGAATTCGCGGGCCGCGTGCCGATCGAGATGACGTCGGACTCGGCGTTTCCGCCGATCGGGCAGCTCACGTACCTGCTCACGTTCCCGCCGTACGGCTTCCTGTGGTTCGTGCTGTCCGAGCACGGCCGCGAACCGTCGTGGCGGCAGCCGCATGCGGAACCGCTGCCCGAATACGTGACGATCGTGATGCGGCGCGGCGACGTGCGGCCGGACGTCAGCCAGCTGCACACGCTCGCGCACGATGCGCTCGCGTCGTGGCTCACGCGGCGGCGCTGGTTCGCGTCGAAGGACCGCAAGATCGGCAATGCGTGGCTGAACGTCGTCACGCCGATGCCGGACGAGCCGTTCCAGTATGCGGAGGCGTGGGTCTCCGCGAGCGATGGCCGCGTCGAGCGCTACGTGGTGCCGCTGGCCGCCGCGTGGGGCGGCGAGACATCGAATCCGCTGTTCACGCAGCTGGCGCTTGCCCGCGTGCGGCGCGGTCATACGGTCGGCTACCTGACCGACGCATTCGCACTGCCGGCGTTCGCGCGCGGCATGCTGCGCAAGCTGCGCGACGGCGCGACGGTGCCGACCTCCGACGGCGGCCGCCTCGACTTCCTGCCCGAACACGCGCTGGCCGCGCTCGATCCCGGCGACGATGCGGAAGTGCGCTGGCTCGCGGCCGAGCAGAGCAACAGCTCGCTCATCATCGGCGAGTCGATCGTGCTGAAGCTGGTCCGCAAGGTCGCGCACGGGGTTCATCCGGAAGCGGAAATGAGCCGGCACCTGACGCGGATCGGCTATGCGAACACCGCGACGCTCGCCGGCGAAGTCGTGCACGTCGATCCGGACGGCACGCCGCATACGGTCGCGATCCTGCAGCGCTACGTCGACAACCAGGGCGATGCGTGGACGCGTTCGTTCGATTTCCTGAAACGCGCGGTCGACGAGCTCGCGCTGCCGGCAGCCGGCGACGCCGACGCGGCCGAACCGGACGAGGAGCCGGACGCCCTGCTCGGCTACGCGGCGTTCGCGGGCATCGTCGGCACGCGGCTCGGCCAACTGCACGTCGCGCTTGCGCAGCCGTCCGACGATCCGGCATTCGCGCCGGAGCGCGCGACGCGCGAACACGTCGACGGCTGGTGCGTCGATGCGATCGCGTCGTTCGAGCACGCGCTCGACATACTCGGCACGCGGCTGGAGGCGCTCGACCCGACCGCGCGCGCGGCTGCCGAGACGCTGCTCGCGTCGCGCGAGGCGGCCGTGCAGGCGCTCGGCGAACTGGTGCCGCGCACGCTCGACGCGCAATGCATCCGGATCCACGGCGATTTCCATCTCGGCCAGGTGCTCGACGTACAGGGCGATGCGCTGCTGATCGACTTCGAAGGCGAGCCCGCGCGGCCGCTCGAGCGACGCCGCGCGAAGTCGCATCCGCTGCGCGACGTGGCCGGATTCCTGCGGTCGCTGTCGTACGTGAGCGCGACCGGGCAATTCGCGATCGAGAAGGCGCCGCCGCAGGCGGAGCGCCGCAAGCGCGCGCTGTTCGACCGCTTCGGGCAAGCGGCCGCCGACCGCTTCGTCGAATGCTATCGCGCGGCCGCCGACCAGGCGCCCGAGCGCTTCGTCGACCCGCACTACGCCGATCGCCTGCTCGCGCTGTTCCTGATCGACAAGGCGTCGTACGAGCTGTGCTACGAAGCCGCGAACCGCCCCGACTGGCTCTGCGTGCCGGTCGGCGGGCTCGCCGCGCTCGTCGAGCGCCTGGTCGATGCGAACGCCGCACCCGACAACGGAGGAACCCGATGACCGACACGCTGTTCGACCGCCGCGATATCGATGCGCTGCTCGCCGGCCGCCATCCGGACCCGTTCGCGTGCCTCGGCCCGCACGACGACGCGGGCCGGATCGTCGTGCGCGCGCTGCTGCCCGGAGCGCAGCGCGTGCGCGCGGTGACGCCCGACGGCGACGAACTCGGCACGCTCGCGCGCGTCGACGAGGCCGGCTGTTTCGCCGGGACGATCGCACGCGACGGCCATTACCGCCTCGCGATCGACTGGCCCGACGCGCGGCAGGTGACCGACGACGCGTATGCGTTCGGCACGCTGCTCGATGACGCGGCGCTCGCGCGGTTCGCCGCCGGCGACCCGGCTGCGGTGCTCGAGTGCCTGGGCGCGACGCCGATGCGCGTCGACGGCGTCGACGGCGTGCGCTTCGCGGTGTGGGCGCCGAATGCGCAACGCGTGTCGGTGGTCGGCGATTTCAATGCATGGGACGGCCGCCGGCATCCGATGCGGCTGCGGCGGCCGTGGGGCGTGTGGGAGCTCTTCGTGCCGGACATCGGCGCGGGCGAGCACTACAAGTACGAGCTGTGCGCAAGCGACGGACACGTGCTGCCGCACAAGGCGGACCCGTGCGCGCGCGCGACCGAGGCGCCGCCACGCACCGCGTCCGTCGTCGCGGACACGGCGGCGCTCGACACCTTCGCGTGGCACGACGCCGGCTGGATCCACGCGCGGCCGCATGCCGATCGCCGCTTTCGTGTGCCGTGGTCGATCTACGAGGTGCATCCGGAATCCTGGCAGCGCGTGCCCGAGGAGATGGACCGCAGTTCGACCTGGGACGAGCTCGCCGAGCGGCTGATCCCGTACGCGAAGGGAATGGGCTTCACGCACGTCGAATTCATGCCGATTTCCGAATACCCGTTCGGCGGCTCGTGGGGCTACCAGCCGCTCGCGCAGTTCGCGCCGTCCGCGCGCTTCGGGCCGGTCGACGGCTTCGCGCGCTTCGTCGACCGTGCGCATGCGGCCGGCATCGGCGTGATCGTCGACTGGGTGCCCGCGCACTTCCCGAACGATGCGCACGGGCTCGCGCAGTTCGACGGCAGCGCGCTGTACGAGCACGCCGATCCGCGCGAAGGCATGCACCCGGACTGGAATACCTGCGTGTTCAATCTCGGGCGCAACGAAGTCGGCGCGTTCCTGATCGCGTCGGCGCTTGCGTGGGCGCGCCGCTATCACGTGGACGGGATCCGCGTCGACGCGGTCGCGTCGATGCTGTACCGCGACTATTCGCGCAAGGAAGGCGAATGGGTGCCGAACGTGCATGGCGGACGCGAGAACCTCGAATCGGTCGCGTTCCTGCGCGCGCTGAACGACACGCTGCACGGTGCGCTCGCACCGGCCGGCGTCGTCACCATTGCCGAGGAGTCGACCGCGTGGCCGGGCGTCACCGCATCGACCGCCGACGGCGGGCTCGGTTTCGACTTCAAGTGGAACATGGGTTGGATGCACGACACGCTGTCGTATCTGCACGAGGACCCGATCCACCGCCGCTATCACCACGACCGGATGACGTTCGGGCTCGTCTACGCGTTTTCCGAGCGCTTCGTGCTGCCGCTGTCGCACGACGAGGTCGTGCACGGCAAGGGCTCGCTTGCCGCGAAGATGCCGGGCGACGCGTGGCAGCGGCTCGCGACGCTGCGCGCGTACTTCGGCTTCATGTGGGCGCATCCGGGCAAGAAGCTGCTGTTCATGGGCAGCGAATTCGCGCAATGGTCCGAGTTCGCGCACGACGCGACGCCGCACTGGGATCTGCTCGATGCGCCCGCGCATCGCGGCGTGCAGCGGCTCGTGCGCGACCTGAACCGTGCGTACGCGGCCGAACCGGCGCTGCACGTGCTCGACTGCCACGCGAACGGCTTCGCATGGCTGATCGGCGACGATCGCGCCAACAGCGTGTTCGCGTTCGCGCGCCGCGACGATACGGGGCGCGTCGTCGTCGCGGTCAGCAACTTCACGCCGGTGCCGCGCGCCGGCTATCGCGTCGGGCTGCCCGCACCCGGGCAGTGGCGCGAACTGATGAATACCGATGCCGCCGTGTACGGCGGCACGAACGCCGGCAACGACGGCGCCGTCCTGGCGGAGGACATCCCCGCGCACGGCGAGTCGTGGTCGGCCAGCTTGCGCCTGCCGCCGCTCGCGACCCTGTGGCTCAGCCCGGCGTGACACCCAGCGCCCTCGACACGGAGACGATCCCCATGCCGACCGCCCTGCCTGCCCGCCTGGAACCCGGCCGCAGCTATCCGCTCGGCGCGTCCTGGGACGGGCTCGGCACCAACTTCGCGGTGTTTTCCGCGCACGCGCACCGTATCCAGCTGTGCGTGTTCGACCCGACCGGCCGCAAGGAGCTTGCGCGCCTCGACCTGCCCGAATGTACGGATGAGGTATGGCACGGCTACCTGCCGAACGCGCATCCGGGCACCGTGTACGGTTTTCGTGCGGACGGCCCATACCAGCCGCAGCACGGCCATCGCTTCAACCCGACCAAGCTGCTGCTCGATCCGTACGCGCGCAAGCTGGTCGGCCACTTCCGCTGGTCCGACGCGCTGTTCGGCTATCGCGTGCATTCGAACCGTGCGGACCTGTCGATGGACCGCCGCGACTCCGCGCCGGCGATGCCGAAGGCCGTGGTCGTCGACGAGGCATTCGACTGGAGCATGGACCGGCGGCCGAACGTGCCGTGGCGCAGCACCGTGATCTACGAAACCCACGTGCGCGGCACGTCGATGCGCCGCGCCGGGTTGCGCGTGCCGGAGCGCGGCACGTTCGCGTCGCTCGCGCATCCGGCGTTCATCGATCACCTGCTGTCGATCGGCGTGACGACGGTCGAGCTGCTGCCGGTGCATGCGTTCCTGCAGCAGCGGGCGCTCGTGAACCGCGGGCTGCGCAACTACTGGGGCTACGACACCGCCGCGTTCTTTGCGCCGGAGCCGTCGTACCTGACCACGCGGCGGCTCGACGAGATGCGCATCGCGATCCGCCAGCTGCATGCGGCGGGGATCGAAGTCGTGCTAGACGTGGTCTACAACCACACGTGCGAAGGCAACGAGCTCGGCCCGACGCTGTCGTGGCGCGGCCTCGACAACGCGAGCTACTACCGGCTGCGGCCGGACGACCCGCGCTATCACGTGGACGAGACCGGCTGCGGCAACACGCTGAACATGTCGCATCCGCGCGTCGTGCAGATGGTGATGGATTCGCTGCGCTACTGGGCCACCGCGTTCAACATCGACGGCTTCCGGTTCGATCTCGGCGTGTCGCTCGGCCGCGAGGATCACGGCTTCGACCCGGGCGCGGGCTTCTTCGACGCATTGCGGCAAGACCCGGTGCTCGCGCAGCGCAAGCTGATCACCGAGCCGTGGGATCTCGGCCCCGGCGGCTATCAGCTGGGCCGCCACCCGCCCGGCTTCGCCGAATGGAACGACCGCTTTCGCGACACCGTGCGGCGTTTCTGGCGCGGCGACGCCGGGCAGCGCCCGGAGCTCGCCGCGCGGCTCTCGGGCTCGGCCGACCTGTTCAACCATCAGCGTCGCCATACGTGGGCGTCGGTCAACTTCGTCACCGCGCACGACGGCTTCACGCTGGCCGACCTGGTGTCGTATGCTGGCAAGCACAACGAAGCGAACGGCGAGGACAACCGCGACGGCCGCGACGACAACTGCAGCGCGAACTGGGGCGCCGAAGGGCCCACCGACGATGCGAAGATCCGCGAACTGCGTGCGCGCGTCGCGCGCTCGATGCTGGCGACGCTGTTTACCGCGCTTGGCACGCCGATGATCGTCGCCGGCGACGAATTCGGCCGCACGCAGCACGGCAACAACAACGCGTATTGCCAGGATAACGAACTGTCGTGGCTCGACTGGGAGCTCGCGCACAGCGACGAAGGCGTGCAGATGATTCGTTTCGTGTCGCGGCTCGCGGCGATGCGGCGCATGTATCCGGTGATGTCCGTGCCGCGCTATCCGAACGGCGACCGCGACGGCGCGCCCGGCATGCGGGAGATCGGCTGGTTCGACGAACACGGCGACGAGCTGAGCGTGCCGGCCTGGGAGGATGGCGAGCGCCGCGCGCTGACGATGCGGCGCGTCGGCACCGGCCGCACGGGCCGCACCGAGGCGCTGCTCGTGATGCTGAACGCGTCGGCCGGCAAGATCACGTTCAAGCCGCCCGCGCCCATGCTCGACTACCGCGTGCTGCTCGATACCGCGACGCCCGACGCCGGCCCGCGCTCGTGGCCCGAAGCCGGCCTCGACGTCGCCGCGCACACGGCCGTGATCGCCGTCGCGGCCGTGCCACCCGACCTGCCCTCGTGAGGAACCGCCATGACGTCACGATCCGCCCATCCGTTCGGCATCCACGCGTTCGCGTCGTCGTTCGGCGCGACCTGCCTCGACGGCGAGCACACGCGCTTCCGCTTGTGGGCGCCTGCGATCCGCGCGGCCGCGGTCGAACTGCACGGCGAGCAGCGCGTCGGCATGCAGGCCACCGGCGACGGCTGGTTCGAAGTGATCGCACCGTGCAGCGCCGGCGCACTGTATCGCTTCCTGCTCGACGACGAGCTTGCCGTACCCGACCCGGCCTCGCGCTTCCAGCCGTATGACGTGCACGGGCCGAGCCAGGTTATCGATCCCGCCGCATACCGCTGGCGCAACGACGCGTGGCGCGGCCGGCCATGGCACGAGACGGTGCTGTACGAGCTGCACGTCGGCGCGTGCGGCGGCTACGCGGCCGTCGAACGGCGCCTCGCCGAGATTGCCGCGCTCGGCGTGACGGCGGTCGAACTGATGCCGGTGAACGCGTTCCCCGGCGCACGGAACTGGGGCTACGACGGCGTGCTGCCGTTCGCGCCCGATTCGTCGTACGGGCGGCCCGAGGAGCTGAAGTCGCTCGTCGACGCCGCGCACGGGCTCGGTCTGCAGGTGTTTCTCGACGTCGTGTACAACCACTTCGGCCCCGACGGCAACCTGCTGCCGCGCTATGCGCCGGAATTTTTCCGCACGGACCGGAAGACCGCATGGGGGCCCGCGATCGACTTCTCGCGCAAGCAAACGAGCCTGTTCTTCAGCGACAACGCGCTGTACTGGCTCGACGAATTCCGCTTCGACGGCCTGCGCATCGACGCCGCGCATGCGATCGACGACGATGCGTGGCTGCGCGAACTGGCGCGGCGCGTGCGCGCGTATGCAGGCGATGCGCGGCACGTGCATCTGGTGCTCGAGAACGAGCGCAATACGGCGAGCCTGCTCGGCCCCGATGGGTTCGACGCGCAGTGGAACGACGATTTCCACAACAGCGCGCACGTGCTGCTGACCGGCGAGCGCGAAGGCTACTATCGCGCGTACGCCGATGCACCGTTGCGCCATCTCGCGCGCACGCTCGGCGAAGGTTTCGCGTATCAGGGCGAACCGTCGCCGCTGCACGACGGCGCGCCGCGCGGCGAATCGAGCGCGCACCTGCCGCCGACCGCGTTCGTCACGTTCCTGCAGAACCACGACCAGATCGGCAACCGCGCGTTCGGCGAACGGCTGCGCGCGCTCGCGAACGACGACGCGGTGCGCGCGGCCACCGCGCTGATGCTGCTCGCGCCGCAGGTGCCGCTGCTGTTCATGGGCGAGGAAGACGGCAGCACGCAGCCGTTCCAGTTCTTCACCGACTATCGCGGCGAGCTCGCCGACGCGGTGCGCGAAGGCCGCCGCCGCGAGTTCGCCGCGTTTCCCGCGTTCGCCGATCCCGCCCATCGCGACGCGATTCCCGATCCGAACGATGTCCATACGTTCATGCGCTCGTCGCCGGGCCACGCGAGTGCGGACGCATGGCCGGACGCCGATGCGTGGCGGCGCTTCTATCGCAGCGCGCTGACCGTGCGCGCGGCGCTGGTGACGCCGCACTTGCCCGGCACCCGCGCACTCGGCGTCGACCTGCTGGCCGGTAGCGGCAGCGGCAACGGCGCCGCGGTGGCGCTCGCCGCACGCTGGCGGCTCGGCGACGGCAGCACGCTGACGATCGCGTTCAATCCCGCGTCGCACGATGCGGTGCTGCCCGCGTTGCCGGTCGGCAAGATCGTCTTCGAGACGCCGCCGCGCGCGCGCGACCGGCTCGCCGATCAACGGCTGCCGGCGCGCGCCTGCATTGCGTGGCGCGACGGCGCGGTCAACCACGATGCGCTGAGTCATCGCACGAACGGACACACACGCCCATGACGACTGACGTACCGATTGCCGAACTCGCGCGCGCCGCCGGGCTCGAGCCCGACTGGATCGACTCCGGCGGCGTCGCGCAGCGCGTCAGCGACGACGCGCTCGTCGCGCTCGTCGATGCGCTCGGCTGGCCGTGCGGCACGCCGATCGAGCGGGTCGACAGCCTGGCCGCGCTCGTCGATGCGAACGGCGCGACGCCACGGGTCGTCACCGGCGACGCCGGCGTACCGTTGACGCTGCCGCGCAGCGTCGCGCCGCCCGGTGCGCGCTTCCGGATTGCGCTCGAATCGGGCGACCACGTGGACGGGCGCGTGGCCGGCGCGGGCGAATACGGCACGGTGCCGCCGCTCACCGAGCCCGGCTATCACGCGCTCGACATCGGCGAGCAACGCGTCGGGCTCGCGATTGCACCGCCGCGCGCACGGCCGTTCGATGCCGGCGACGGCGCCCGGGAAACGGCGCGCCGCTGGGGTATCGCGGCCCAGCTCTACGGGCTGCGCCGCGCAGGCGACGACGGCGCGGGCGATTACACCGCACTCGCCGGCCTCGCCTCGCAAGCGGCGCGGCACGGCGCGCACGCGGTGGCGATCAGCCCGACGCATGCCGGCTATCCGGCACTGCCCGAGCACGACAGCCCGTATTCGCCGTCGTCGCGACGCTGGCACAACGTCGCGTATCTCGACAGCGATTCGGTGCCGGGCGCCGATATCGTGCGGCGAATGACCGGCGCGACGGCGGGCAGCGAAGCCGCGCCCGATACGCCGCTGATCGACTGGCCGCACGTCCTGCCGCTGAAACTGCGACGCCTGCGTGCGTGCTTCGACGCATGGCGTGAGAACGGCGAGCCGTCGCGCGATGCGTTCGAGCAATTCCGCGCGGCAGGCGGTTCGGCGCTCGATGCCCATGCGCGTTTCGACGCGCTGCAGGCGTTCTGCATCGAGCATGGCATCGGGGCCGACTGGCGGCAATGGCCCGCGCAGTGGCGCATGCCGGCTTCCGCGGAGGTCGATGCGTTCGCGCAAGCGCACGCCGATACGATCGCGTTCCACACGTTCCTGCAATGGTGCGCGGCCGATGCCCTCGGGTGCGCACAACAGGCGGCCCGCGATGCGGGGATGGCGATCGGCCTGATCGCCGATCTCGCGGTCGGCTCCGATCGCGCGGGCAGCGATGCATGGGCGCATGGCACGACGCTGTTGCGCGGCGTGTCGGTCGGTGCGCCGCCCGACCTGTTCAATGCGGAAGGCCAGGCGTGGGGCGTGACGACCTGGACACCCGCCGCGCTGCGCGCGAACGGCTTCACGCCGTTCGTCGACCTGCTGCGCGCGTCCTTCGCGCAGGCGGGCGGGATTCGCATCGATCACGTGCTCGGTTTCGCGCGAATGTGGATCGTGCCGGAAGGCCGGTCGCCGCGCGACGGCGCGTACCTGCGCTATCCGATCGACGATCTCGTGCGGCTCGTTGCGCTCGAAGCGGCCCGGCATCGCGCGGTCGCGATCGGCGAGGATCTCGGCACGGTACCGGCCGGGTTTCGCGAGCGGCTCGGCGCGCAAGGCATCGCGGGGATGCGCGTGCTGTGGTTCGAGCGTGACGCGGACGGCGCGTTTCGGCAGCCGTCGGCGTGGGATCGCGACACGATCGCGATGACGTCGACGCACGATCTGCCGACCGTGTCCGGCTGGTGGCGCGGCGTCGATCTCGAGTGGCGACGACGCGAAGACGTCGACCACGGCCGCGCGCGCAATACCTGTGGCGACGTCGGGTTGGCCGCGGCCGCACACGGCACGGACTGCGACGAACGCAACCGGCCGTGCCTGCGCGACGATGCCGGCGCCCCACGTGACACAGGTGACGCGGGTGACATATCCGACCCGTCGCCGCCCGATCCCGATCTCGCCGACGCCGCATCTGCATCGACCAGCGCATCGCCCGCTCCATCGACTTCCGCCGATGCCGAACGCGAAACCGATCGTGCGGCGCTATGGCGCGCGTTGCAACACGCAGGCTGCGCGGCGAATAGCGAACCGATGCCCGCGGCCGATGCGCCGCCCGTCGACGCCGTCCTCGCTTACGTCGCGCGCAGCCCGTCGCCGCTCGCGATCGTGCCGCTCGAGGATCTGCTCGCGCTGGACGCGCAACCGAACCTGCCCGGCCCGCCGTGCGGCCACCCGAACTGGCTGCGCAGGCTGCCGCGCGCGGTCGACGCGCTGTTCGACGCCGACGTGCGCACCCGCATCGCGGCGATCGAAGCCGCGCGCCGCCAGCCGGAGGATGATGCATGACGCCGCGCGCCACGCTGCGCCTGCAACTGCACGCGGGCTTCACGTTCGACGACGCCGCGGCCCACGCCGACTATTACGCACGGCTCGGCGTGAGCCATTTGTACCTGTCGCCGATCACGACGGCCGAGCCCGGTTCGCTGCACGGCTACGACACCGTCGATCATCGCGCGATCAGCGCCGAACTCGGCGGCGAAGCCGGCTTCCGGCGCCTCGCCGATGCGCTGCAGGCACGCGGCCTCGGCGTGATCGTCGACATCGTGCCGAACCACATGGGCGTCGGCGGCATGTCGAACGGCTGGTGGAACGACGTGCTCGAATGGGGGCAGGCCAGCCCGTACGCCCGCTACTTCGACATCGACTGGCATCCGCCCGACCCGGCGCTCGACGGCAAGGTGCTGCTGCCGTGCCTCGGCGCGCCGTACGGCGACGCACTTGCGGCCGGCGACATCATGCTCGAAGCCGATCCGTCGACCGGGCGCTTCTTCATCGCGTGCCCGGGCAGGCGGCTGCCGGTCGCCGTCGCGACCTATGCGGAGATCCTGCGCACCGCGAACCGGGCCGACCTGAACGCGCTCGCCGAGCGTTTCGCCGCCGCGCCGGTGCGCGGCAGCACGCGCATCGCGGCCGCGCACGCGGCGCTGCGTGACTATGCCGCCGCGCAGGGCCCGCATGCGTTCGACGCGGTATTGCGTGGTGCCGATCCGCGCCGCGCGCGCTCGCGCGCCTGCCTGCACCACCTGCTCGAACGCCAGCACTACCGGCTCGCGTGGTGGCGCACGGCCGCCGACGAACTGAACTGGCGCCGCTTCTTCGACATCGCGACGCTCGCGGCCGTGCGGGTCGAGGACGATGCGGTGTTCGACGCAGTACATGCGCTGCCGCTGTCGCTGCATGCGGCCGGCTACGTCGACGGCTTGCGCGTCGATCACGTCGACGGCCTCGCCGATCCGCGTGCGTACTGCCGGCGCCTGCATGCGCGGCTCGCGGCGCAGCGCGACGAGCGGCCGTATATCGTCGTCGAGAAGATCCTCGCGCCGGGCGAGACGCTGCGCGAGGACTGGCGCGTCGACGGCACGACCGGCTACGACTTCATGAACGACGTGGCCGCGCTGCTGCACGATCCGGCCGGCGCCGAACCGCTCGCCGCCCACTGGGCCGCCGTGTCGGGATCGGCGCGCTCGTTCGCGCAGGAAGCGGTGGCCGGCAAGCGGCGTGTACTGAAGCGGCAACTTGCCGGCGAGCACGAGCGCGTCGCACGGGCGCTGCACCGCATCGCACGCGCGGCGCCCGCGACGCGCGACATCAGCCGGATTGCGATCCACCGCGTGCTGGGCGAACTCGCCGTGCATTTGCCGGTGTATCGAATGTATCCCGCACACGGCGACGAGCCGGGTGGCGCCGATCGTCGCGTGCTCCAGCATGCGTACGACGCCGCGTGCGCCGCGATCGATCCGTCCGAACGCTACGCGCTCGATCGCGTCGCGGGCTGGCTCGGGCTGCCCGGGCTCGGCACGCGCGTGCCGCGCGCCGATGCCGCCGCGCTGCTGGCGGCGCGCGTCGCATTCGCGCAGCTGAGCGCACCGCTCGCCGCGAAGGGCGTCGAGGATACGGCCAACTATCGCTACGGACGGCTGCTCTCGCGCAACGAGGTGGGCGCCGACGCGGGCGATTTCAGCCTGTCGCGCGGCGCGTTCCATGCGCGCAACCGGCGCCGCGCGCGCACCGTCCCGCATACGCTCGTCGCGACCGCGACGCACGATCACAAGCGCGGCGAGGATGCCCGCGCGCGGCTCGCGGTGCTCAGCGAAGTGCCGGACTTGTGGCGCGCGGTGTCGCTCGACTGGTCGGCGCTGAACCAGCCGCATCGCGGCGGCGCGCATCGCGATCTCGCGTGGACGCCCGGGCCGGCCGCGGAAGCGATGCTGTACCAGACGCTCGTCGGCTGCTGGCCGCCGGCGCTTGCGCCGGACGATGCGGCCGGACTCGCGGCGCTCGCGGAACGCGTGATGCGCTGGCAGACCAAGGCGCTGCGCGAGGCGAAACAGCAGACGGACTGGCTCGCGCCCGACGCGGACTACGAGCGCGCGTGCGAGCAGTTCGTCCGCGCGATCCTGACGCCGCATGGTGCCGGCGATTTCGTGCATCGACTGCACGCGTTCGTCGCGCGGATCGCGCCGGCCGGCGTCGTCAACGGTCTCGCGCAGGCCGCGCTGCGGATGGCGTCGCCGGGCGTGCCCGACCTGTATCAAGGTACCGAGCTATGGGATCACTCGCTCGTCGATCCGGACAACCGGCGCGACGTGCCGTTCGCGACGCTCGCAAGCGAGCGGGTCGACGAGCCGGTCGCCGCGTATTTGCGGGACTGGGCCGATGCGCGTGTGAAGCGCGCGCTCGTCGAGCGGATGCTCGCGCTGCGGGCGCGCTGGCCGACGACGTTCGCGGATGGCCCGTATGTCCCGCTGCGCGTGCGCGGCAAGCTCGGGCGGCATGCGGTGGCGTTCGCGCGGCACGATGAAGCGGCGACGGTCGTGGTCATCGTGACGCGGCTCGCGTGCCGGCTGCTCGGCGAAGCGCCGGGATTGCCGTGCGTCGCGCCTGACGAATGGGGTGATACCGCCGTCGTGCTGCCGCGCGGCGCCGGCGCGCGGTGGCGTGACGGGCTGAACGGCGGAAGCGAAGTCGATGCGGCCGACGGCACGCTGAGGCTCGATCGATGTCTGGCTGCATTGCCGGTTGCGGTGCTGGCGGCAGTCGATCCGAGCCGGCCGCAATCGTAATCGACTCCATTCGGATCAGCGCCGCGACTTTTGCTCGAGCCACCGATCACAGCATGATGGTTTTAAAAGATTTCGTGTCTTTTTTCAATCTCGCCAACGACACAGCGACGGTAGCCCCATTCTTCTTTATTGAAGCGCGACTTCTTTAAAATGCACGGCGATCGTCCCGGCATGCGCTGATTTTCCGGAAAGCGTGACGCATGCGATCGCCCCGCCCGCGCGAAATGGCGGCATCGCTCACCCGCGAACGCAATTAGACGACGATATCCATCCGTTTTGCCCGGCGACCTGAATGTGCTTTCAAGTCTTTCAGCTTTCTACACGCGTCGGGTCGAAAGAGCTATCATGTGCGAGTCCAACCTCAAGGCTGAAAACATGGCGACCTACAAGGAATTGAAAGCACAAATGGATGCACTGGCCGAGAAAGCCGAAGCAGCGCGCATTGCCGAATTCCAAGCCGTCGTGGACGACATCCGCGCCAAGATTGCGGAATACGGCATTACGGAAAAGGATATTTTCGGCACTCGCCGGGGCCGGCCGGCCAAGCAACAAGCGAAGGCGCCGACAGAAGCCAAGTATCGCGACCCGAAGACGGGCGCGACCTGGTCGGGCCGCGGCCGTGCGCCCGCATGGATCAAGGACGCCAAGAATCGCAATCGATTCCTGATTCAGGACTGAGCCCGGCGCGCGTGACTTGAACGGCTGCGGAGCGCCCACTCTCCGCAGCGCGCTCGACGCCCGAAAAGCAGGATCGACGGCACCTCGAATCGTCGATCCTCTGCCACCTTGCGCCGGATCGCGACGATCCGGTTTATTTCGACAGCGTCAGCAAGAATGCACTCGCCGCGCCTCGCGACCGTGAAGGGGTGACCGGCAACAGTTTGGCCTGGTGCACAGACGAATAGCGGTCATCGCCCTTCACCGCGCCCGGTAAGCCGGCGCGACCGCTCCACGGCATTCGAATGCCTTACTGTGTGATGGTGCCTGCCGACGCGAGACTTCTCGACGAGTTGCCGACATAGACCGTCGTCGCGCCGGTGGCGGGCGACCATTGCTGCAGGTCCTTGTCCCAGGTGCTCAACGGATGGTTGTTCGCGTTCGGATTCACGTTGACCGTGACGGCCTGCGACGCACCCGGATTCAGGAACACCTTCTGGAACCCGACCAGCCGCTTCGGCGGCTCACCCGACGACGACGGCAACGCGACGTACACCTGCACGACTTCCGCCCCTGCAACCTTGCCTGTATTGGCGACCGTGGCAGTGACGTTGTACGTGCCGTTGCTTCCCGACGAAACCGCGGCGTTCTGAATCGTGAAGGTCGTGTACGACAGCCCGAACCCGAATTCGAACGCAGGGCTCTTGCTCATCGCGTCGTACCAGCGATAGCCCATGTTGAGCCCTTCGGTGTAGGTGACGGTCGGTACACCGTTGACGGAGACGCCCGGATACTGCGCGGCACTGATCGAATCCATGAAGCCCTGGCCGACCTGCGGGAACGTCACCGGCAATTTCCCGGACGGATTCGTCACGCCGAACAGCAGGTCGGCGACGATATGCCCGTCCTCCTGCCCCGGAAACCACGCTTCGAGTATCGCGGCCGGCGCGGACGCACCGCCTTTGAGCAGCGTCGCGTCGAGCGCCTCGACCGCGTTGTCCTTGAGCACCAGCACGGTCTTCGGGTTCGCGGCCACCACGCTCTGGATCATCGCGAGCGTATTGCTGCTCCTGACGGTGCTGGTCGTCGTCAGCGCGCTGGCCTTCGGTCCGTACCAGTCGAGCGTGTTGAGATACTTGCCGGCGTCGAGACTCAGGCCGGTTGCATCGACGAACGTCGTCTGATCGGCGCCCTCTTCCGAAATCGATCCGGCCATCACCACGACCGCATCGGCGCTGCCGATCAACGACTGGGCCGCTGCAAACGTCGCTGCACTGCCGTCGATCGTCGCGTTCGCGTTCGCGTCGTCGACGAGCACGAGATGAACCTTTGCCGTCGTATTGCCGAGATTCGCGAGCACGTCCCGCATCCCTTGCAGCGGCGAAACGGTGTAGAGCGCGACTACATCCGAACTCCCGCCGCCGGACCCCATCGGGTTGCCGACACTGCTGCCGCCGGCCACTGCTTGCTGCGCGAACACCTGCGATGCCTTCCCGACGATCACGACGTTCTGCACGGCCTTGCTCAACGGCAGCGTGCCGTCATTCTGCAGCAGCACCGCGGATTGCTCGCCGATCGCTTTCGCCGCGGCGCCGTCAGCCACCGTATCGATCGGGGTTTGAACCAGCGGGCGGTCGAAGATGCCGGCCTTGAACATCTGCGTATAGCGGCGCGGGATCGCCGTGTCGATATCCGACGTCTTGAGCGCGCCGGCCGCAAGCGCGGCGTTCAGCTTGTCGGCGGTCCACCACGTCGCGACACCCGGGATGATCACGCCCGGCATTTCGTTGTCGAGCCCCGCGAGCATCGTCCCGGCGGTGCTGTGCGCGGCGAAGAAGTCCGACTGCACGTAGCCGCCGAAACCCCATTGCCCGCGCAGCACGTCGGTCAGGACGTGCCGGTTCTCGCACATCGAGAAGCCGTTGACGGAGTTGTACGAGCACATGACGGCGCCGACTTGCCCATCCTTCACGGCCATCTCGAACGGCAGCATGTACAGCTCGTGCAGCGTGCGGTCGTCGACGTTTTCCGAGATGGTCATCCGGTTCGTTTCCTGCTCGTTCGCGACGAGATGCTTCGCCATCGCGATCATCCCGTGCGACTGCACGGCCTGGATTTCAGCGACGCCCATCGTGCCGGTCAGATACGGGTCCTCGCCCATGTATTCGAAATTCCGGCCGCCGACCGGCAGCCGGGCCAGGTTCATGCCCGGCGCTTCGAACACATGCAGCGCGAGGTTCGCGCCTTCCTTGCCGATCACGTCGCCGAATTGCGTCGCCACCGCGTGATCGAACGATGCTGCCACCGCGATCGCGGACGGCAGCGCGGTGGCTTTCGCCGACGCAGCACTCGTCAACGCCGCCGCGCCGCTCGACGCCGATCCGGCGGGAACGCAGTCGTTCTGGCCGATGCCGACCGGGCCGTTCGTGATGCGAAGCGTGGGGATATGGTATTTCGGCAGCCCGGGAATGTGACGCGCGCCGAAGCACTGCGGAAGCTCGGCGACCACGCCGGGGGCGCCGACGAGTTGCTCTTCCTTGTCGGGGAGTGCCATTGCCGCGACGAGCAACGCCGCGCGCCGCTCGGGCTTCAACGACGTGTCCATCCACGGCGACGCACTGCCGGACGAGGTTGGCGACGATGCCGTCGAGTTGGCGTCGCTGCCGCCGCATCCGCTCAGCAGCACGGTGAGTCCCGCTGCGACACAGATCCCTGACTTCCTGATCGAATTTCCCATGTCCGCTCCTCCTGTGTCCCGGTAGGCGATGTTCCGGCTTCGCCTTGATTGATGTTCTGTAGTACTTATTCATTGTGAAAAACGCTTGCCCGTGCCGACGAGCTGCCGTTGGACGGGCCGGCTCCCGGCCGACACCACCCCAGATCGCGTGACGCCACCCATGCAAGGATTCGGCACCGAAGCTCGCCGCCGTGCAGCACGCGCGCCGACGCGCCGCACTCACGCGACAGCGAAGCCACTGCGCCTGCGCGCCGGCAACCGTGCGCGTCACCAACCTGCCGGCACGCGCCGGACCCGATCAGAAACGCGCCAGGTAGTTGGGAAAACGTTTATCCAAGAGTAGGTCCGGTGGGTTTGTTTGACTAGTCGGTATTAACGCTACCTGATCCAGCGCGTGGACTGGCAAAGAGGCCGTCATGGCGCGAAACGGGTAATCGTTTATCCGCCGGGATGTCAGTTACCCGTTATTTCGTCAGAGGAATCACCGGGAAGCGGAGACGGAAGACGCACGGCCCGCCGAATACCGTTCGAACGGCGTAACGGCGTAACGGCATAACGCCTCCGCCCCTCCGAACCAGCCGTCGCGCCTCGCGCTGAAACGCCGGTGTCAGGATCCGGTGCGGCGGGACGTCGATTCTCGCACGACGAGACGCGGTTCGAGCATCAGATGCGCGGCATCATGCTGGCCGGACAGCGCCTCGAACACCTTCCGGGTCGCAAGCTCGCCCATTCGTTCGCTCTGCGTGTCGACGGTGGTCAATGCAGGCTCGGAATATTCGCCGTAGGGAGCGTTGTCGATGCCCGTGATCGCAAGGTCCGTGGGCAACCGAAATCCGAGAGTCTTCGCGCCTTTCATGAATCCCAGCGCGATCAGGTCGTTGTAGCAGATCACGGCCTGCGGACGCCGCGGTCCCAGCAGGATCCTGGAGCACGCCTGCTCGCCCGCCACGGACGTCGGCGCATGCGCGTCGTACACGTCGAGCGTGAGTCCGGCTTCGGCCAGGCATTCGGTCGCGCCGCGAATACGCTCGACATCGATCGATGCGTGACTGAATCCGAGGTAGGCGATCTTCCGGTGCCCGAGATCGAGCAAATGCCGAGCGAGCATATAGGTGGCGAGACGATTGTCGATGCCGACCGTCGGGATCGGCAGCTCGTGCAGGTGTCGCAACATCACGACCGGCTTCTTCAAATCGAGCATCCACCCTGCCTCGTCCTCGGCCAGCCGCGAACTGATGATCAATCCGTCCACGCGTTGCGCGAGGGCCTCGATCAATGACCGCTCGCGGGCCGGGTCTTCTTCGGTATCGACGAGCAGCAACGTGTAGTCGTGCGCCAGCGCCACCCGATTGGCACCCTTCACGACACTGGCGAAGTGCGGATTGCTGATGTCCAGGACCGCGAGCCCGATGGTGCGCGTGCGCCCGGTGATCATCGAGCGTGCGAGCGGGCTCGTCTGGTAGCCCAGCCTTTCGATCGTCGCCTTCAGGCGGGATTCCACTTCCGGCGAGAAGCGCTTGGTTCCGTTGACGTATTTCGAAACTGTCGCGACCGAGACCTCTGCTGCCATCGCCACATCGCGGATCGTCGGAGTCGCGTTCTTCATAACAGGGGAGCGGATTCAGGAATCCGGCAATTGTCGCAGATCGCGGGTCACTCCCGGAAATTGGCCCGTGCCGTGAACGGTCTGGATGGCTTCCATATTTCGATGACAGCCGAAATATGGAAGCAATGGAACCAAGGTTTTGTGACGAGTCGCCAATGTTTCTGATAGCGTCGTAACTGGCGAGCGTGGGGCCGGATTGAGCCAAACGTCTGACGTAATCGCCCTGCCGGTATTCGTCGTTGCCGTGCGCGACACAAAAGCACTCACCGTTCATTTCGTCATGAGGGGCGACATGCGTCTAGCCGATTTCATCGTTCGCAACATGGAGCCGATCCTGGTGCAATGGGAAGCGTTTGCCGCCACGCTGCTGCCGGCTGCGAGGAGCATGGGTTCGCTGGCGCTGCGCGATCACGCGCGCCAGATCCTGGAGGCCGTGGCCAAGGACATATCGAGCCCGCAAACCAAGGAAGAGCAACGAGACAAATCGCTCGGACGCGCGATCGAACCGGCGAACGCGCCCGAGACCGCCGCGCAGACGCACGCCGTCCTGCGCGCCCGCCGCGGCTTCAACATCAACCAGCTGGCGGCCGAGTATCGAGCGCTGCGTGCCAGTGTGCTGAGCTTGTGGATCGACGCGTGCCGGCCGAACCCGCCTTATCTGCAGGACATGATCCGCTTCAACGAGGCGATCGATCAGGCGCTCGCGGAATCCGTGGCTTACTTCACGGAGCAGGTCGAGCAGGCTCGCAACCTGTTGCTGGGCATGCTCGGTCACGACATGCGTACGCCGCTGCAGACCATTCAGCTGACCGCGACCTATCTTGCGGCGCTCAATGCAGGGGAGAAGGTGTCGGAGGCCGCCGCCAGGCTGATCAGAAGCGGCGGTCGCATGCAGGCGCTCCTCGACGATCTCTGCGACTTCAATCGGACCCAGCTCGGGCTAGGCATCAACGTCGTTCCTCGCCACATCGATCTCGCGAACGTCATCGCCAACGTGGTGGACGAATTGCAGGGGGCCCATCCCGATCGGGAGATCAACGTCGACGTCAGCGGCGACCTCCACGGCAACTGGGACGAGCCGCGCATGCAGCAACTGCTGAGTAACCTCGTGAGCAACGCGCTCAAGTACGGGACGCCCGATACGCCGATCCGGGTGGCCGCGAAGGCGGCGGAAACCCACGTGCTCATCGAGGTAACCAACAACGGGCCGGCGCTGGATCGGCTCACGCTCGACCGCATCTTCGATCCGCTGCAGCGCGGCGCCGACCAGCGCGAGCGAACGGGCGAGGATGCCGGACTGGGGCTCGGCCTGCACATCGCCAGCGAAATCGCCAACGCACATCACGGTCGTATCGACGCACGATCCAATTCGGCGGAAACGGTATTCACGGTGCAGCTGCCAAGAGGTACGTGAAGGTACGTGACGGCACGCGAACGCACGTGAAGCGAGTTTTCTCGAGCGGGCGCCGCGCCGCCTCGGAGCGGGATCGCTCACCGCGCAGCATGGGTGGGCCCCGTCAGGCGGCTCGCCGGGACTGCCGCGGCACCGTGTATCGCGGCAGACGGCGGCGGCGCCGAGCGCACGCATGCGCGATGGTGGCGACGCGCCCCAATGCCCGGGCTGCCCCACGATCATGACCATTCCTCCGGCGGCACCTCCCCGCTGTCGTCCTCCCAAAGCGGCTTACCCTCCTGTTCGACCTTGCTGGTCGTAATCGGCCCGTTCCGGCCGCCACGCTCCGCCTTCCGCGTGCCGTCATGCGATGTCGCCGCACGCACACGGGCCCGCGTGCGGGTCGGCGCGACGGTCCGCTGGCCGCCGCTGCGGCGCTCGTCGGTCGATGCGGTGTCCTTGCCCTGTTGCGCATTCGAAGCTGCGTTCATATGTGCTCTCCCGATCATTGAAAGTTGAAGGAAACCGGTCGTGCAAGCGCAGCAATTCGGATGCCACGGTTCGGGCAAGCGCCTTGCTATATCCGTTTGATCCCAACCCGTTCCGGAGCCGACCATGCCGGCAGACCGCAGCCCGCCGCCCGCCACGCGCCATCGCATCGGCGAATGGATGGCCCGCGAGGAATCGCACATGGCCGACTACCGCGAGAGAATCGCCAAGGATGCGCGCGCGCATGCCGGCGAACGATTGCGCACGCCCGCCGTGCAGGAACTCGCGCGGCTGTTCGACGACAACGCCGTGCTGCGCATGAGCCTCACCCGCGCGATCGACGAAGCGCTCGACTCCGGCCGCAAGCTCGGCTACGCGTCGATCGGCGAACTGATGACCGTGATCGACCACCTGATGACGTACACGCCTCCATTCAGCGAAGCGAGCCTGGTCGTGTGTCCGTTGAACGCATTCCTCGACTGGCCGATGTGCATGCCGTCGGGCCACGCGGTGTTTCGCGACGCGGCGGTCAACGCGCATCTGAAGCAGGTGCTGAACGTATGGTGCGACTTCCTCGGCGGTCCGCACTCGCGCACGCATCTCGACACGTCGCCACCCGACGGCTGGTTCTGCGACGAAGCGCACCAACGCCTCGGGCTGCCGCAGTTCGAGTATCGCGAGGACGAACCGCACGGGGGCTTCGCTTCGTGGAACGACTTCTTCACGCGGCGCTTTCGCGCGGGCGCGCGGCCCGTCGCGGCGCCGGACGATTCACACGTGATCGTCAGCGCATGCGAAGCCGCGCCGTATCACACCGAAACGAACCTGAAGATCCGCGACAAATTCTGGATCAAGGGCCAGCCGTATTCGCTGCGCGACATCTTCACGCCCGCGCGGCTGCCGCTCGCCGAGCGCTTCGTCGGCGGCGACCTGTACCAGGCGTACCTGAGCGCATACAACTATCACCGCTGGCATGCGCCGGTGCGCGGTACCGTCACGCACGCGTACCGGGTCGACGGCACCTACTATTCGGTCGCCGAAGCGGAAGGCCCCGACCCGGCCGGGCTCAACGACTCGCAGGGCTACATGACGGCCGTGGCCGCGCGCGCGGTGGTCGCGATCGACAGCGACGATCCCGGCATCGGCACGGTGGCGGCCGTATTCGTCGGGATGGGCGACGTGTCGTCGTGCGTGATCGAGGTCGTGCCGGGGCAGCGCGTCGACAAGGGTGACGAGATCGGCTATTTCCAGTACGGTGGCTCGACCTATTGCCTGCTGTTCGAACCCGGCGTGATCGACCGCTTCCTGTGTGCGCCCCCGTTCGACGGCGAGACGCCGGTCGTGCAGGTCAACGCGTCAGTGGCCATCGCGCGCTGAACCGCGCGCGGCGCCATCACGCATCGACGCTGCCGAAGCCGCGCCCGACGTGCCGCTGCATGCATTGCACGATCGAGAGGCCGTCCGGTGTCAGCGCCAGGCGGCTCTTGCCCGATTCGTCGGCACGCATCTCGATCAGGTGTTGTTCCACCAGCGACACGATATCTTCGCGGTCGGGCTGTATCTGTTCCGGCGCGCGGTACACCAGGAACAGCGCGGCAAATTCATGTGCGGTCAGCATGTTGTCTCCCCCATTGGCGGCTTGACGCGATGCGGCAGCAGCATCGCGACGTCGCGGGCGCGAATCGTGCGCCTCAAACAAGGAGATACGCATGGACCGTGCCAGTATGTGGGAAGCAGCCGCTTCATCTACGGCCGGCTCCCGGCACGATCTGTCGCTTTGGGCCGCGCGGGCGCGGCTGCAAAGTTTTCAACGGCGTGTAACCGGGCGGCGGCGACGCACCGGCTCGGGGGCTGGATCGCTGCGACACGCGCAGGCGCCGCATCGGCGTCCCGTCGTGCGGTTTGTCAGGGCTTCCGCGAACGAAACAGCCCGGCCCGCGCAGCATTACCCGCCGCCTTGTCGCGCACGCGGAAATAGCCGCTGTGCAGTTCGACGCCGCCCTTCCCATCGGCGAGCACTTCCTCGCAAGCCGTTTCGATTCGCGCACGGCCGCGCTCGAATGCGTCGCGCAGGTCGGCTTCGAGCGCGGAGCGCGCACCGAAATGATCCTCGAGCGCCTCCACGGTGATAGAGCAAGTCATCGGCTTCCCGTCGACGTCGACGACGAAGCGCATCTGCAGCGCCGCGCCGTCGAACACCGGCGGATCGTCGGTCAGCGTCACGTGGCGAACGGGTTCGACCGGCATCGTTTACGCCCCCCGCTGCGCCAGGCGCTGCACCAGCGCGCCGTTGAAGGCGGGCAGGTCGTCGGGCTTGCGGCTCGTGATCAGGTCGCCGTCGCGCACGACTTCCTGGTCGACCCACTTGCCGCCCGCGTTGCGGATGTCGTCCTGCAGGCTCGGCCAGCTCGTCATCGTGCGCCCTTCCACCAGCCCGGACGATACGAGCAGCCAGCCGCCGTGACAGATCGCGGCGATCGGCTTGCCCGCGCCCACCGCCGCCGTCACGAATTCGCGCGCGGCCGGCAGCATCCGGATCGCATCGCCGTTGACGACGCCGCCCGGCAGCACGACCGCGTCGTAATCGCCGACGCGCGCATCGTCGAATGTATGGTCGACCTTCACGCGATCACCCTTGTCGACGTGCCTGAGCCCCTGGATCTCGCCGCCCTTCTGCGAAATCACGTCGACCTGCGCGCCTTCGGCCTCGAGCGCGCGCTGCGGTTCGACGAGCTCGGCTTCCTCGAAGCCGTCGACCGCGAGTATCGCTACCTTGCAATGGTCCAGCTTGCCCGTCATGGAACGCCTCCCTGTTGCGTTGCGGCACCGGTCGTGCCGTGCCGGTCTCCGAGCAATCGGCGTGCCGCGCCTCCGTGCACACCCCGCCGGGTGGCCCGCCGTTAATGGGTCGCGACCGCAATGGGTGGATGTCGCACCCGCGTCGCTCTCGCCGCGTGAGCCGCGCGACGATAGTCACGCCGCGCCACGCGACGTCTGCAAAGATTTCAACGGGATGTAATGCGACTGCTTCCGGAAGCGCCCCCGGCGACTGCCCCGGCGGCAGCGGCCGGCCTGCGGGCAAAGCCACGCCCGCCGCGGGCCCGCACCCGAGCCACGCTTACTGAAGATGACGCGCGACGTCCAGCATCGCGTCGGTCAGTTCGACGGTCAGGGTGAGATCTTCGGTGATGTCCGGCAACGCCTCCAGCGTGGTCTGCACGCTGTCGTGCAGCATCGCGTGCACGCGCATCCGCGCGCCTTCGTCGAGGTCGGCATAGCGTTCCATGGTGTCGCAGTCGAGCGCGAGTATGACGGAGTGCCGCGCCGTGGTCGGCGGCACATCGGGCGCCAGCGCCCATGCCGCATGAAACGTGATCCTGCCCGTCTCGATGTCCAGATGAACGGTCGTGTCGAGATCGTCGGTATCGGCCGCTTCGGTGTCCATGTCGCTGTCGTCCAGCAAGGTCCGGGAGTTCGATTGCATGATCTTCTCCTGCGTGGTGGTGGCAGGCCGGCCCGCGGCCGGCATCAGCCATCGCGCCGCGCCGGCCGGGCCGGCGCGACACCGTCATCGTCAATAACCGCTGGAACCCGCGCTGCCCGTGCCGCCCGCGCCGCCTCCGCCGGAGCCTGTGGCACCCGACGACCGGCCTGCGCCGGCGCCCGCGCCGGTGCCGCCCTGGGCGCCACCCACACCGCCCATGCCGGCGCTCCCGCTGCCACTGCCGGTTCCCTCCCCGGTGCCGCCCATCCCGGCGCTGCCGCCGCCGGCCGCCCCGCTCATACCGCCGGTGCCCCCGCTGCCGCCGGTCCCGGCGCCGCTCGGGCCGCCCGGTTTCTGGCGCATCTGCGGCTTGGCCTGCGAACGCGTGCCGCGCGGCTCCTGCATGCGGGTCGCGGGCGGCGGCGCGGCCGTATTGCCGTTCGACATGGTGCCGCCCATCCCTTGCGCGGACGTATCGGGCGGCGACAGGATCGGCGCGCCGGTGCCCTCGTCGGAGCGTTGCGAGTTCTGGGCCCACGCGGCCGGTGCCGCCGCGATGAGCGCGACGGCCGTACACGCAAGAATCCGGCGCGCGCCAGATTTCGATTCGGATGCTGGTTTCATGGAGCGTTCTCCTCAATAGAACCGCTGTTCGTGGAATTTCCTGCGCCTACGGTTCAGCAAGGCGCGTGCCGTCAGTGATGCGCGGCACGCGACTTGCGGCGCCGACAGGTCATTCACCACGATCCCGTACGGAGCCGCTGCCATGCCTTCAGCTTCCGCGTCCCACTCGCACGGCAAGCGCGCAGCGCGCGCGCCGGGCCGCGCACGCAGCAACCATCCGCAGCGCCGCAAGCGCTGGTCCGCCGACGTGATGCAAAAGAGCGATGCGCTCGACCTCGAACCCGACATCTTCAAGTCGGACGATCCGGGCCAGATCGCCGCCTCGCTCAAGCGCTCGGCCGAACACAGCCGCCGCCGCAAGGCGACACCGTTCCAGTCGGCGATGTCGATGCTGAACTTCTATGTGAACCGCGCAGGCCGCAACCTGCCGAAAACTCGCCGCGCGACGCTCGAACGCGCGAAGCGGAAGCTGCGCGAGGCGTTCGGCCGCAAGCCGTAACGGCATCCGCCCGCTCCGAATCGCTCCCCTCCGCCTGCTCGCATGCATGAAACACTGTGGTATCTCATCATCGGCGCGGTGCTGCTGGGCATGGGCGTCGTGACGTCGGCGCTGCGCCATCTGCCCATCAGCAGCGCGATGATCTACCTCGCGCTCGGCGTCGCGCTCGGCCCATCCGGCGCCGGGCTCGTGCATCTGGACCTCGAGCGCGACGCGACGCTGCTGCGCGAGATCGTCGAGGTCGCGTTGCTGGTGTCGCTGTTCGCGATCGGGCTGCGGCTGCGCGTGCCGCTGTCCGACAGACTGTGGCTGGTGCCGTGCCGGCTCGGGCTGCTCGCGATGGTCGTCACCGTGCCGCTGCTGGCCGGCTGCGCGGTGCTGACGCTCGGGCTCGGGTGGGGCCCGGCGCTGCTGATCGCGGCCATCCTCGCGCCGACCGACCCGGTGCTCGCGCACGACGTGCAGGTGCACGATCCGGGCGATCGCGACCTGGTGCGTTTTGCCCTGTCCGGCGAAGGCGGGATGAACGACGGGATCGCGCTGCCGTTCGCGCTCGCCGGCCTCGCACTGTGCGGCACCCCCGACACGCCGCACGTGCGCCCGGCACTCTCCGGCACGTTCGCGCTGGCCGCGGCGTGGGGCATCGTCGGCGCAGCGGCGATCGGCGGCGCGCTCGGCGCGGCGACCACCACGGCGATCGGCTGGCTACGCACGCGCTACGCGCAGGCGCTCGGCTTCGAAGGCTTCTTCGCGCTCGCGCTGATCGTGCTGTCGTTCGGCGCCGCGCAGCTCGCGCACACGTTCGGCTTCATCGCGACGTTCGCCGCGGGCGTCGCGATGCGCCGCGTCGAGCATCGCGCGAGCGGCGACCGCCCGCCGCGCGAAGTGATCGGCCGGATCGATTCGGAAGACGTGGTCGCAACGGAAAAGCACCCGGAGAAAGTGCATGCGTTCATGGCCGAATCGGTGCTCGATTTCACGATCGAGCTCGAGCGGATCGCGGAGGCGGTCGTGATGACGATGATCGGCAGCGTGCTCGGCACGTTGTCGGCGCCGCTCGTCACGTGGGGCGCGCTCGGGCTGGCGGTCGTGCTGTTCGTCGCCGTGCGGCCGATCGCGGTGCTGCTGACGCTCACCGGCTCGCGCGCGACGCTTGCGCAACGGCGGCTGATGGCGTGGTTCGGGATCCGCGGGATCGGTTCGTTCTACTACCTGCTGTTCGCGCTCGAACACGGGCCGTCGAGCGCGGTGCGGCCGCTCGCGGCGCCGGTGCTGGCCGTCGTGTCGGCGTCGGTGATCGCGCACGGCGTATCGGCGACGCCGCTGATGGACTGGTACTACCGTCTGCAGAATCGCCGCTGAGGATGCATGCCGTGTGGCCGACGCAGGCGGTGTGGCCGACGCAGGCGGTGTGGCCGACGCAGGCGGTGCAGGTCGCGCAGGTCGCACTCACGGTGTCACGACTTGCCGAGCCGCGTGCGCATCTGCGCGGTGATGCGCTGCCGCGTGTCGTCATAGCCTTCCCACGGATCGCGCTTGAGGCGGTCGAGCCGTTCGTGCAGCGTGTCGATCGTCCATTGCGCGCCGCTCGTCGTGTCGGGCACCTCGTCCCAGCGCAGCGGCACCGACACGCCCATCCCGGGCCGCGCGCGCACCGAATACGCGGCGATCGTGCTCGCGCCGCGGCCGTTGCGCAGGTAGTCGATGAAGATCTTGCCGCGCCGGTGGCGCGGGCCCATCGTCGCGGTGAAGCGATCGGGCAGCGCGCTCGCGACATGCTGCGCGACCGCGCGCGAGAATTCCTTCACGTCGTCCCAGCCCATGTGCCGCGTAATCGGTACGACGACGTGCAGCCCCTTGCCGCCGCTCGTCTTGCAGAACGACACGAGGCCGAGCTCGTCGAGCAGGCCGCGCACGAGTTGCGCGGCCTCGATCATCGTGCTCCACTGCAGCGTCGGGTCGGGGTCGAGGTCAAACACGATCCGGTCGGGCCGCTCGATGTTCGATACGTGCGCGTTCCACGTATGCAGCTCGATCGTGCCCATCTGCGCGGCGCCGAGCAGCGCGTCGACGCTGTCGAGCGACAGCAGCGGACCGCGGCCCGGATCGAGCCCTTCGTGTTGCGTGACGAACGGTATCTCGCGGCGCTCCGCGTGCTTCTGGAAGAACAGCTCGCCCGCGATGTCGCCGGGTGCTCGCACGAGCGACACCGGCCTGCCCTTCAGATCGCGCAGCAGCCACGGCGCGACCCATTGCCAGTAGCGTGCCAGATCGATCTTGCGCGTGCCGCTCTGCGGATCGATCACGCGCTCGGGATGCGTGATGCGCACGCGGCCGAGCTGGTCGGGACCGCTGTCGTCGCTCGCGCGACGGGCCGGTCCGGCGGATGAGCGCGAACGCGCGGGAGGCTGGCGATCGCTCGTTTCGCGCGCGCTGCTCGATGCGCGCTTGCGCTTGTCGTCGTGCGTGGTCTGACGTTGATCCATGGTCACCTCCGTTGCCGTGTGCTTCGGCACTTCGCGGACGATCTGCGACGCCGGTTTGTCGTCGCGCAAAGCGATGAACGCGGCCTGGCGCACGATCCCGTCGCCGGTCCATTCGGCGAATTCGCATTCGGCGACGAGCGTCGGTTCGATCCAGTGCACCCGCGTGCGCGAGCGCTCGCGCGGCGGCGGATCGAACGGTGTGGTGTCGCGCTCGTGCTTGCGCAGGATCGCCACGAGCTTGTCGAGCATGCGCGTATCGAAGCCGGTGCCGACACGGCCGACGTAGCGGAGCGGCGCCGGCCCGCGCCGCCGCTTGCCGTCGCCCGGGATCTCGTGCACGCCGAGCAGCAACGCGCCGAATCCGTTGCGGCTGCCCGACGGCTCGGTATAGCCGCCGATCACGAACTCCTGCCGGCGCCGGCATTTGAGCTTGATCCACGCGGGCGAGCGGCCGGCGCGATAGCGCGACGCCGCACGCTTGCCGATCAGCCCTTCGAGGCCCGTCTCGCACGCGCTCGCGATCAGCGACGCGACGTCGGCATCGAGATCCGGCGAGAAGCGCAGCCGCGCGGGATCGCTGTCGGCGAGCAGCGGTTCGAGCAGCGCGCGGCGCGCGGTGAGCGGCGCATCGCGCAAGTCGTAACCGTCCAGATAAGGCAGGTCGAACACGAACAGCGTGACTTCATCGGAACGGCCCGCGCCGAGCGCGTTCTGCAGCGCCTGGAAATCGGGGAGTCCGTTCTTGCCGAGCACGACGGCCTCGCCGTCGAGCCACGCCTCGTCGACGTCGAGCGCGGCGAGCGCATCGCGTTGCGTGCGCAATTTCGCGGTCCAGTCGCGGCCTTCGCGAGTCATCAGCTTCACGTGCCGCCGTGCGCCCTTGCCCGAAATGCGCGCGAGCATCCGGTAGCCGTCGAACTTCAGTTCGTAGCGCCAGTCGTCCTGCGTGGGCGGGCCGTCGACGAGCGTCGCCAGTTGCGGCGCGACGCGCTCGGGCAGCGGCGCGCGCACCGCGCCTTCGATCGCGGACGGATCGGTCGGCGGGTTCCCATGATCGGCGCGGCCGTGGTCGTGACCGTCATGCCGCGCGGCACGCGTGCTGCGTTCGTCCGCCTTGTCGGCCCGGCCACGACGCGCGCCGCGCGTGCGCGCCGCGCCGCCGTTCGACTCCGCACGCGGCGCCGCTTCCGCCGCTCCCTCACCGTCATGCACACTCCCCGGCCGCTCGCCCACGACATCGAATTCGTCCATGCTGCGCGCGTCGTCGTCGCGCTCCTTGATCAGCAGCCACTGCTCCTGCCGGCCCTCCTGCCGCCCGCTGCGCACGAGCGCCCAGCCGCCGTGCAGCTTGTGACCGTCGAGCCGGAAGCTGAGCTTGCCCGCGCGATAGCCTTCGCGGGCCTGCGCGAGCCCGCCGTCGGGCGTCCACGTACCTTCGTCCCACACGACGACCGATCCCGCACCGTAATGCCCGGCCGGAATCTCGCCCTCGAACCCCGCGTATTCCAGCGGATGGTCCTCGACGTGCACGGCGAGGCGCTTCACGGTCGGATCGAAGCTCGGCCCCTTCGGCACGGCCCACGACTTCAGCGTGCCGTCCAGCTCGAGCCGGAAGTCGTAATGCAGGCGCCGCGCATGGTGCTCCTGGATCACGAAGCGCAGCGGATGGCCGGCCCGTGCGGCCGACCGCGAGCGCGCGGCGGGTTTCTCGTCGGCCTTCGTGCGCCGCCGCCCATGCGCGCCTTCGGGTTCCGGCGTCGCATCGAAGTGGCGTTTGCGGCGATAGGGATCGAGCTTGCCGGCCATCGCGTCACCTCAGGTTGTGTCGCGCGGCGTCATGCGGCGTGCTTGCGACGCGCGGCGGTAGACTTCTTCGCCGCATGCTCGCCAGCCGCCGGACGCTTCGCCGCAGGCCGTTTCGCCGCAGCGGTTTTCGTGGCCGCGCCCTTCGCGGCGGTTTTCGACGGCGCCTTGCGTCGCGTGCCGCCGCGCGCCGTCGATGACGACGACGCGTCCGTGTCCGCCTCCGCGTCCTCGTCGTCCTTACCGCGCAGGTCCGCCGCACGCGGGCCGCCGCCGCCCTTCAGGCTGCGCTTCAGCAACTCGGTCAGGTCGACCACGTTGGTCGCCGCGCGGCCCGTCTGCGCGGGGCGGTCCTCGATTTCCTCGATCTTGCCCGCGCTCACCTTGCGCTCGACGAGTTCGAGGATGTCGTCGCGAAACGTGTCGTGATACTCGTCGGGCGTCCACTTGCCGGCCATGTCGTCGATCAGCTTCTTCGCCATCGCGAGCTCGCGCGCGGTCACGCCCGCGCGCTTCGCATCCTCGGTCGGCACCGACAGCTCGTCGAGCGGCCGCAGCTCTTCCTGCCAGCGCAGCGTGTCGAGCGCGAGCACCGGCCCGACCGGGATCAGGGCGCCGAGATGCTGGCGATCGCGCATCACGACGAGCGCGATGCCGATCTTGCCGCTGTCCTTCAGTGCGTCGCGCAACAGCGCATAGACCTTCTCGCCCTTGCGGTCCGGCACGAGGTAGTACGGCGTGTCGAGATAGAGGAACGACACCGCATCCTCGTCGACGAACGTCAGGATGTCGACCGTCTGCGTCGATTCGGGATTCGCCGCCCGGATCTCGTCGTCGGTCAGGACGACGTAGCGCTCCTTCTCGTACTCGTAGCCGCGCACGATGTCCTCGCGCGTGACTTCCTTGCCGGTGCGCTTGTTGATCTGCCGATAGCCGATCGGATCCATCGAACGCTTGTCGAGCATCCGGAACGACGGCTTCACCGTGCGCGTTGCCGGGAACAGCTGCACCGGCACGTGAACGAGCCCGAAGCTGATCGCGCCTTTCCATATCATCCGCGGTGGCATGTTGCCTCCTTGCTGCGTTCGCGCCCGCCGCGCGATGCGACGGGCGCCTCGTGCGGCGCTAGGCCGGCAGCTCGGCTGCCTGCTGCTCGCGCGCCCACACGCGATGCCGGCCGATCTCGTCCGAGAACGTGCGCAGGATCGCGTCGAGATCGACCGCCTGCCCGACGCACACGCCTTCGGCCGGATCCGGCAGGTGCGCGGCGCTCAACAACTGACGCCCGGAGCCGACCGCCGCGATCGGCTTCAGGTGCTTGAACGCCTCGCGCACGAAGTGCCGCGCGTCCGCGCTGTGCGCGAGCCCTCGACCGTCGCCGTCGCCGCCGCACACGAACACCGCGTCGAACATCACCGAAGGCATCCCGACCAGCGTCGCCTGCGGCACGATGCTGCCGATCGGCGCGAGCGTCGGCGCGACGATCGTGGGCACCGCGCCCGCGGCCGTCAGCGCGCCGCGCACCTGCTCGACCAGCGTCTGGCTCACGCCCGGCGTCGCGATCAACGCGATCTTGCGCGAGCGGATCCCGGGCTTCGATCGCCCGATCAGGCTCAGCGACGGCGCGCGCTGCGCGACGGCCGGCGTCGTGGCCGTTTGCGGGGCAGGCAGCCCGAGCCGTTCCGCGACCTGCGCGGCGAGCCCCGCATCGAAGCGCGCGATGATCTCGTTGACCACGCGTTCGCGAATCTCCTGCTTCGTCACCTTGCCGAGCTCGAAGCAGTACGCGTCGCGAATATGCCGCTGCTCGATCTCGGTCATGCTCTGATAAAACAGCGCGGGCTGCGAGAAATGGTCGGCGAACGTGTCGCTGCGCACGCGCACCTTGTCGCCTTCGAGCGGTTCGTGCACGGTCTCGAAGCCGCCGCCGGACGGTGCGGGCGGCGTCTCGCGCGGCCAGCCGCCGTTCAGCGAATTCGGTTCATACGACGCCTGCCCGACCGCGATCGTCTGCCGATGCATCGCATCGCGCTGGTTGTTCGCGAACGGACACAGCGGCCGGTTGATCGGCAGCTCGTGGAAGTTCGGGCCGCCGAGCCGGCTCAGCTGCGTGTCGGTGTACGAAAAGAGACGCCCCTGCAGCAGCGGATCGTTGGTGAAGTCGATGCCGGGCACGACGTGCCCCGGATGAAACGCGACCTGCTCGGTTTCCGCGAAGAAGTTGTCCGGATTGCGGTTCAGCGTCATGCGGCCGATCGGCTTCACGGGCACGAGCTCTTCCGGCACGAGCTTGGTCGGGTCGAGCAGGTCGAAGTCGAACTTGCGCGCGTCGGCCGGATCGATCAATTGCACGCCGAGCTCGAACTCCGGATAGTCGCCGCGCTCGATCGCCATCCACAAGTCGCGCCGGTTGAAGTCGGGGTCGTGGCCGGCGATGCGCTGCGCTTCGTCCCACAGCAGCGAATATGCGCCGCTCACCGGGCGCCAGTGGAATTTCACGAAATGCTCGGCACCCGCCGCGTTCACGAAGCGGAACGTGTGCACGCCGAAGCCGTCCATCGCACGATAGCTCGCGGGCAGCGCGCGATCGGACATCAGCCACAGCACGGTATGCGTCGTCTCCGGCACGAGCGACACGAAATCCCAGAACGTATCGTGCGCGGACGCACCGGTCGGCATCTCGTTCGGCGCCTCGGGCTTCACCGCGTGCACGAAGTCGGGAAACTTGATCGCGTCCTGGATGAAGAACACCGGCATGTTGTTGCCGACCAGATCGTAGTTGCCCTCTTCGGTATAGAACTTCACCGCGAAGCCGCGCACGTCGCGGACCGTGTCGGCCGACCCGCGCGGGCCCTGCACGGTGGAAAAGCGCACGTACACCGGCGTTTCGGCGGCGGGATCCTGCAGGAACGCGGCCTTCGTGTAGTCGGCCATCGATTCGTAGACGCGAAACACGCCGTGCGCGGCCGAGCCGCGCGCATGCACGACCCGTTCGGGAATCCGTTCGTGGTCGAAGTGCGTGATCTTCTCGCGCATGATGAAGTCTTCGAGCAGCGACGGGCCGCGCGCACCGGCGCGCAACGTGTTCTGGTTGTCGGCAATGCGCACGCCCTGGTTGGTGCGCAATGCCTCGCCGTCGGGCCGCAGCCGGTTCTCGTCCAGCTGACGCGACTTCGCGCTGTCGGCCTGCGGCGGATTCGACGGCGGGTTGCCGGCTTGAGGGGGATTCGTCATCGGCGAGTCCTCGTTTTAGGTTCGGTTCGGTGAAAGACGGCGTCGTGCGCGACGATTTCCCGGCACGCACGACACGCCGGCGCGAAAAAAAACGGGCCCAGCGGCGCGCCGCACGGGCCCGGATGCGGTAGCCGATACGGGCGGCTGCGTCAGGGTGCCTGCAACGCGCGTTCGAACTCGGCGTGGGTCACGTCGAGCGCGACGCTGCAGTCGATCGCGGCGTCCTCGATACGCGGCTTCTGCTCGTCCACCGCGCGCCGCGCGCGATCGCACAGCTGGGTGCGTACACGCAGCCGGTCGGCCGCGCCGAGCGACCCGTAGCGCACGAGCACATCGGGATCGAGCCGCAGGTCGACCGCGCAGCGCCATGCGCGTGCGCTGTCGTCGGCCGGCACGCGCACCCATGACACGTGGATCGTCAGCCGGCCGGACACGTCGTCGGCATCCGTGACGACAGTCGATTCCGACGGAAAGCCGTTCGCGAGCGCACTTTCGAGTTCAGCGATGCGCTGCGAACGGTCGGACAGGGCCGTCATCGTCGCACGACACCCAGCAGCAGCGTGACCAGGAAGATCACGACGAAGATGTAGAACAGGATCTTCGCGATCTCGGCCGCACCGGCCGCGATGCCGCCGAAGCCGAACACGGCGGCGATGATCGCGATGACGAAGAAAATGAGGGCGTATCGAAGCATGAATTCCTCCTGGAGAACGGTGACCGTGGGCGCCTGTCGCCGGCGATCAAGAATCGTGCTTGTGCTTGGGTTTGCCGCGGGTCGGCGTCGAAGCCATTTTTTCGAGCTCCTTCTCGCTCATCGACTTGGCCATCGACTTCGAAGGCGGCTTCAGGTCCTTCATCTTGGTGTCGCCGCGCTTGGCCGACAGGGCGGCCCCCGCGGCGCGCTGCTGTGCCTGGGATTTGGCTGGCATGGCTTTCCTCCTCTCGGTGGCGCGCGCGACGATCGCGGCACGCGGGCCGCGCGCGGTTCGAACGGTATCGTCATGCGGCGTCGCGCCGGCGCAGTTCGGCCGGCGGAATTTTCATCGCCTGGCGATACTTCGTGACGGTACGACGCGCAAGAAGGATGCCGCGGCCCGCGAGGTTCTGCGCGAGCGCGACGTCGGACAGCGGATCGTTGTGGCGCTCGGCCGCGATCATGTCGCGGATCAGGACCTTCGCGGCGGATGCCGAGCACACGCCCTTGCCGGCGGCCTCCAGCTTGCGCGGGAAGAAGTGCTTGAACTCGAAGGTGCCGTGCGGCGTGGCCATGTACTTGTTGCCCGTCGCGCGCGACACGGTCGATTCATGCAGGTCGAGCTCTTCGGCGATGTCGCGCAGCACGAGCGGCTTCATCGCGATCTCGCCGTAGCGGAAGAAATCGCGCTGCCGCGCGACGATGCATTCGCCGACCCGCTGGATCGTGTCGAAGCGCTTCTGCACGTTGCGGATCAGCCAGCGCGCTTCCTGCAGCTGCTGGCCGAGCGGCGAATCGCGCTCGCCGCTCGACTGCGCGAACAGCGTCGCATAGCGTTCGTGCAGCCGCGCGCGCGGCAGCACCGCCGGGTTGATCGTCACGATCCATTCGTCGCGCACCTGGCGCACGATCACGTCGGGCACCACGTAGTCGCCGCGCGTGCTGCCGTAGTGGTTGCCCGGGCGCGGATCGAGCCCGCGCACCAGCGCGCATGCGGCCTGCATCGTCGCCTGGCTGCAGCCGACGCGCCGCTGGATCTCGGCGGTCTCGCGGCGTGCCAGCCGTTCGAGATGTTCGCGCGCGATCACCTTCGCTTCGGCGAGCGCCGGCGTGCCGGCCGGAATCGCGTCGAGTTGCAGCACGAGACACTCGGACAGCGAGCGCGCGGCGATACCCGGGCGGTCCAGCATCTGCACGAGCCGCAGCGCGACCGCGAGATCCTGTTCGGACAACAGCAGCGCCGGATCGGCCGCGACCAGCAGCTCGGACAGCTCCTGACGCAGGTAGCCGTCTTCGTCGAGCGCGTCGATGATGAGGCGCGCAGCTTCGCGGTCGCGCCGGTTCAACGGATAGAGCCGCAGCGCGTCGTGCAGTTGCTGGTGCAGCGACGGCTCGGCCGCCATCCATTCGCCCGGCGACAGATCACCGCCGTCGTCGCCCTGGCGGCCTGCGCCGCGCGGCGCGGGGGCCGCCGTGTACGACACGTCCGCGTCCGGCGGACGCACGTCGTCGTCGCGCTCCGGCAACGGCTCGGGCTCAGCAGCGTCGGTTGTGGTTTCCGGCGCATCGGCGCTGACTTCGTCGTCGCCCTGGCCATCTTCGAGAAACGGATTCGAGTCGAGCGCCTGCCGCAATTCCTGCTGGAATTCGAGCGAAGACAACTGCAGCAGACGAAGCGACTGCTGAAGCCTCGGCGTAAGTGCCAGATGCTGACGCATCTGCAGCGCAAGCGTGACGGACATCGATGCCCTCCTGACGGTGTGCGAAAAATTCCTGTGACGGAATCAATGCAGCATCCGTGCCAGCTCGGCAAAGCCCCGTCCGAAGCGGCTCTCCGGCGTTTTCACCCCATTATCCAAAGTCGTTGGGGCCGCTTTTTTACAAGCGCCGGGAAGTTAGGGGGCACGAAATTCGCGCACGGCCTGGCGGCGCACGGAACGCCGTGCGGCGCGCCGCCGCCAGCGCGCTCGCGCGTTGCGTGGCGTCAGGTCAGTACTGCATCGGCGGCGGCGTGCCGGGCAGCGGCCGGTCGCTCTGCGCGCTGTTCGCGCCCGGCGGCGGCACGTCGGCCGCCTCGCCGCCGGCCGCGCCTGCCGGCATGGTGTTGTGCGGCGACGGACGCGTGTCGTAGCGCGTATTCGCGTCCGGCATCGTCGTGGTCGGCGACGCGCCGTGGCCGTCCGGCGGGGCCGGCGGCGCACCGCGCGTGCCGTAGGGGCCCTGTGGTTGCGTGCATGCGCCCAGCGCGCACGCGGCGGCCAATGCACAGGCACCCATGCGTATCGTATGGATCTGTTTCATTTGAATCCTCCCTGGAGTCGACGACACCGAGCCGGCCTTCGCGGCACAGCTCAGAGCCGGTTGAAATGAAAATCGCCCGCATAAGCGGTTGGCGCGCGTCGCGCCATCATCGTGTCGAACTCAGCGGCGACGCGCGTCAGCGCACCGCGTTGCCGGTCGATGTCCGCCCGTTCGAGCGCGGCGAATGCGTCGGCGTCGAACGTCACAGTCAGCGACGCCGGATGGCCGTCGACGCGAAAGCCGAAATGCAGCGCACCGGCCGGCTGCTCCTCGACATGAAACGGCATTGCGCGCGCCTCGAAATGACGGCCGAGCGTTTCGGCCACGTCGCGCAGCATGCCGGGTTTCACTCGGATGCTCATCGTGGGCCCTCCGTGAAGCGAGTGAACGCGACCGGCGGCACGCCCGTTGGCGGCACGTGAATCGGCGGTTCGCGCGTCGGCGGCTCGCGTTCCGGCGGCGGATGCACGGGCGGGTCGCCCTCCGGATCGTGATACGGTTCCGGCACGCCGGGCGGCAGGTCGTCCGGTACGGGCACGTCGGGGTCGGGTTCGCCGTCGGGCAGCGGCGGCTCCGGTCGGTGCAGCGATTGGGCGGGATCTGGGTTCATGGGCATTCGAGCGTCGTTGCGTCGTCCTTACGGGATCGGATCTGCGGTGCGGCGTGCACTCGCCGTCTGCTGCTTTGCACATACAAGGTCCGCAATGCATGTGCCGCGCTGCACGTCGCCTCTGCGCGCGCCCACGTACGCGCATGCACGCCGCCGCGCCGGGCGCCGTGCCTTCGCTACACCGCGCGCTGCAATTCTTTCAAGTGCATCGCGCTACGCTTCGTACGCGGCCATCACGAGCCACAGCTCGCGACCGTCGTCGCGCACCGGCGCCGCCAGCGCATACGGATCGGACGGCTCGCAGGCACGCTGCAGCGCGAGCCGCGCCGGCTCGGTCGAGCCGAACGTCTCGTCGCCGAGCGGCCGCACATCGGCCTTGCCCTCGAACATCCGGCGATCGGGCCGGTAGATCAGCGGCTCCTGTTTCCACGCGCTGAAATGGCTCTTCACCGAGTCGAACCCGCCGCCGCAGACATTCACTTCGTAGCGCACCGTTGGCTGTCGTTTCGGAATTGTCATCGTGCCTCCCGCTTCATGTTGGTGTGGTTGGTGTGCGCGCGGCACAAGGCACCGCACGTTGGCGTCGTCACCGCTCAGGCGGCAAGTCGCGTGCCGTCAGTGCACTGCGGGCACGGCGGTTGCGCCTTTACCGCATCATCGTCACCGACACGGAGCCACGCCATGAACGAATCGACCCGATCCGGCCGCGACGCGCCGGCGCGCGAGAAGCAATCCGACCAGTCGCCGCCGCTGAAGGATCAGGACCAGACGAAGACGCGCCACTCGGAGCGCCATATCGACAAGCAGCTCGAGGACACGTTCCCCGCGAGCGATCCGCCGGCGACCGGCGGCGTCACGCGCATCGAGCCCGATACGCCGCCGGGCACGCACGACGGCGGGCCGTGGGAAGACCCGGCCAAGCGCCGCGACGAATGACGCGCGACGGCCCCATTCCGACGCCCGGCTCATGGCCGAACGGCGCGCCTCCGGCACGCCGCTTGCTGAACCGGACGGCTCCGCTTGAACCGGCAAGGAGAACTACATGCATCGCGTGAACGAAATCATGTCGCGTGACGTCGTGCGCATCGCGCCGACCGACTCGATCCGTCATGCAGCGCAACTGATGGAGCGCTACGACATCGGCGCGCTGCCCGTGTGCGACAACAACCGGCTGGTCGGCATGGTGACGGACCGCGACATCGCGGTGCGCGCGATCTCGGCCGGCAAGCCGCCGGAAACGCGGGTTCACGAAGTCGCATCGGGCCCGATCGAATGGTGTTTCGAGGACGACTCGCTGGAGGAGATCCAGCACTACATGGCCGACGCGCAACTGCGCCGCCTGCCCGTCGTCGATCATGACAAGCGTCTGGTCGGCATGCTGTCGCTCGCGGATATCGCGACCCGCAGCGCCGGCCCGGTGCGCGACGACGTCGCGAACACGCTGGAAGGCGTGTCGCAACCGAAGCAGACGTGACGGAGGGGCTTTTCGCCCGTCCGCCAACCCGCGCGACCCGCAGGGCCCATTCCGGGCACGGTCGCGCTCCACACAGCCAGGAGGACAACCATGCAGACTCCCGATAAAGGACAGACCCGCATCGTAGGCAAGGGCGCCGCGACCGCAGCCGGTCCCGGTCCGGACGTGATGGCAGCTGACACGCTGGAAGGCAACAAGGTCTACACGACCGATGGCGACGACGTCGGCAAGATCAAGGACATCATGCTCGACGTACGCTCGGGCCGCGTCGCGTATGCCGTGCTGTCGAGCGGCGGCCTGCTCGGCATCGGCGACAAGTTGCTCGCGATTCCGTGGAGCGCGCTCACGCTCGATACCGAACGCAAGTGTTTCTTGCTGTCGGTCTCGTCGGAGCGCATCCGCAATGCGCCGGGCTTCGACAAGGATCACTGGCCGGCGATGGCCGATCCGCAATGGGCCGAGCCGCTGCACGAGTACTACGGCAGCACGCCGTACTGGAGCGCGAGCGACGAGCTCGGGCTGACCGATCCGACCGAGGATCTGAACGATCCGCGCACGCGCGGCCCTCACTGATCGTTCAACTCGTCGCTCACGATTTGCCGGTGTAGTTGTAACCGACGGGCCCCGCCGAATGCGGGGCTTTTTTTGGTTCAGCGAGGATTACCGGGTAGCGCAGCGCGTCGACCCGCAACGCGAACGCCGGGGTCGGCTGACAGCGGCTCGCGCAGTCCAGGTGGTAGCCCGCCATCCGGCGTGCGGGCCGGGCGATCGATAGATTGATTGATAACCAAACAACATCAATCGATCCAAAAATCGCACTTATCGTTTCCCCGTCTCCGGGCGAACATTGCCGAAACGACAAACAACAGCTCCCCGCGCCTTTCCTAGATTCCTGGAGACACCCTGATGCACCCCTCGCCCAGCCTTCCGACCGGACGTTCGAAGGCCGCCGCGGTATTCCGCGTGACGGCCGGCAACTTCCTCGAGCAATTCGACTTCTTCCTGTTCGGCTTCTACGCGACGCAGATCTCGGCCGTGTTCTTTCCCGCCGCAAGCGAGTTCGCGTCGCTGATGATGACGTTCGCCGTGTTCGGCGCCGGCTTCCTGATGCGGCCGCTCGGCGCGATCGTGCTGGGCGCGTACATCGACGACGTCGGCCGCCGCAAGGGCCTGATCGTCACGCTCGCCATCATGGCGAGCGGCACGATCCTGATCGCGTTCGTCCCCGGCTACGCGACGCTCGGCCTGCTCGCGCCCGCGCTCGTGCTGGTCGGGCGCCTGCTGCAGGGCTTCTCGGCCGGCGCGGAGCTCGGCGGCGTGTCGGTCTATCTCGCCGAAATGGCCACGCCCGGCCGCAAGGGCTTCTTCACGAGCTGGCAGTCCGCGAGCCAGCAGGTCGCGATCGTGATCGCAGCGGGCCTCGGCTTCGCGCTCAACCACTGGCTGAGCGCGTCGTCCATCGCCGCGTGGGGATGGCGCGTGCCGTTCTTCGTCGGCTGCATGATCGTGCCGTTCATCTTCATGCTGCGCCGCAACCTCGAGGAAACGCAGGAATTCCAGGCACGCCGGCATCGCCCCAGCATGAAGGAAGTGTTCAGCACGCTGGCGCGCAACTGGGGCATCGTGGTCGCCGGCATGATGCTGGTCGCGATGACCACCACGAGCTTCTACCTGATCACGGTCTACGCGCCGACCTTCGGCAAGACCGTGCTGCACCTGAGCACCGCCGACAGCCTGCTCGTGACGCTGTGCGTCGGCGTGTCGAACTTCATCTGGCTGCCGATCGGCGGCGCGCTGTCCGACCGGATCGGCCGCCGGCCGCTGCTCGTCGGGATGACGGTGCTCGCGATCGCGACCGCGTATCCGGCACTGTCGCTGCTCGCGCACGCGCCGTCGTTCGTCAACATGCTCCTCGTGCTGCTGTGGCTGTCGTTCATGTACGGGATCTACAACGGCGCGATGGTCGTCGCGCTGACGGAAGTGATGCCGGTGGAAGTGCGCGTCGCGGGCTTCTCGCTCGCGTACAGCCTCGCGACGGCCGTGTTCGGCGGCTTCACGCCCGCGATCTCGACCGCGCTGATCCACATGACCGGCGACAAGGCCGCACCGGGCTACTGGATGAGCCTCGCCGCCGTGTGCGCGCTGCTCGCGACGTTCGCGCTCTATCGCCGCCACCCGGCGAAGCTGACGCCCGCGCACTGAAGCACGACGCGCCATTCCGGCCCACCACCCCGATTCCGCACGACCACGACCATGAAAATGAACAACCTGCTGCTGAAACTGTGCGCGACGGCGCTCGTCGCCACCTCCGCCGTCGCCGCGCACGTCCAGGCCGCCGAGCTGCACGTGATGAGCTCGGGCGGTTTCACCGCTGCGTACAAGGTGCTCGGCCCGCGCTACGCAGCGCAGTCGGGCAACACGCTCGACACCGCGCTCGGCCCGTCGATGGGCAAGTCGCCCGAGGCGATTCCGAACCGCCTGGCGCGCGGCGAACCGGCCGACGCGGTGATCATGGTCGGCTATGCGCTCGACGACCTGATCAAGCAAGGCAAGGTGATTCCCGGCTCGCGCGTCGAGCTGGCCGATTCGCGGATCGGCATGGTCGTGCGCGACGGCGCGGCCAAGCCCGACATCAGCACGGCTGACGGCCTCAAGGAGGTGCTGCTGCACGCGAAGTCGATCGCGTACTCGGACAGCGCGAGCGGCGTCTACATCGAGCGCGAGTTGTTCAAGAAGCTCGGCATCGAGGATCAGGTGAAGTCGAAGGCGAAGATGATTCCGCGGATTCCGGTCGCATCGGTGGTCGCGAACGGCGATTACGAAATCGGCTTCCAGCAAGTAAGCGAACTGCTGCCCGTGAAGGGCGCGACCTACGTCGGCAAGATTCCCGAAGCGCTGCAGTCGGTCACGCGCTTCGCGGCCGGCATTCCCGTCGGCGCGCAGCATCCGGCCGAAGCGAAGGCGCTGCTCGACTATCTCGCGTCGCCCGACGTGCAGCCGGATGTGAAATCGACCGGGCTGGATTCCGTCGCCGCCCATTGAGCACGCGCGACGGGAACGCGCGCGTCAGACCGCGTTACCGTCGCGCCCGGTTTCGGCCCCGGCATCGTGGGCCCCCGCATCGTCGGCGCCGTTCGGGCGCGCAGGCCCGGTCCCGTTCAGCATCCGTGCGAGCCGCGCACGATCGCATGCCCCCTCCCACGACGACACGAAGATCACCGCGCACGCATTGCTGATCACGCTCGTCAGCGCGCGCGCCTCGGACATGAAGCGATCGATGCCGACCAGCAGCGCGACCCCGGCCACCGGCAGGTCGGGCATCACGGCGAGCGTCGCGACGAGCGCGACGAGCCCGCTGCCGGACACGCCGGCCGCCCCCTTCGACGTCAGCAGCATCACGGCCAGCATCGCGGCGATCTGCGGCGCGGACAGCGGCACGTCGCAGGCTTGCGCGATGAACAATGCCGCGAGCGTCAGATAGATCGCGGTGCCGTCCAGGTTGAACGAATAGCCGGCCGGCAGCACGAGCCCGACGACACCCTTGTCGCAACCGAGCGCCTCCAGCTTGACCATCAATCGCGGCAATACGGGTTCCGTGGATGACGTCGCGAGCACGATCAGCAATTCCTCGCGCAGGTAGCGCAGCAACCGCCACAGCGCAAAACCGTGCGCTCGCGCGAGCGGCGCGAGCACCAGCGCGACGAACAGCACGCATGCCACGTAGAACGACACCATCAGCCCCGCGAGCGAGCCCACCGAGCCGATGCCGAAGCGGCCCACAGTGAACGCCATCGCGCCGAATGCGCCGAGCGGCGCGAGCCGCATGATCATCGCGAGCACGCGAAAGACGACCTGCGCGACGCCGTCGATCAGCGCGAGCACGGGCCGGCCCGCTTGCGGATACGCGTTCAGCGCGAAACCGAACAGCAGCGACAGCAGCAGCACGGGCAGCACTTCGCCCTTCTGGAAGGCGCCGAGCATCGTGTCCGGAATCACGCTCAGCGCGAATTCGACGAGTCCGTGCGGTTGCGCGTGCAACGCATACTGGGCAAGGACGCTCGCATCGAGATGACGCACGTCGATGTGCATGCCGGCACCCGGCCGCAGCACGAACGCGGTGACGAGCCCGAACGCGAGCGCGGCGGCGGTCAGCAGATAGAACAGCACCAGCGCCCGGACGATCGTGCGCCCGATGGCTTGTCCGTTCGCGAGCGACGTGATGCCGGAGACGATCGTGCAGAACACGATCGGCGCGATCATCATCCGCACGAGGCCGACGAATGCGTCGCTGAGCGGTTTGAGCATCGCGCCCACGGACGGCCAGAAGTGGCCGACGCTCACGCCGAGCACCATCGCCAGCAGGACCTGCACGTACAGCGAACGCAGCGGTATTGCGAGCCTCACGGTGCGGTGTTCCTCGCTGTTGCGGTCATAGTCGTTGCGGTCGTTGTATTGGCTGGCGTCGTCATGTCGATTCATCGCCGCGTGCGGCACCGTTGCGTTTCGCGTCGACGATCGCGCGGTGAAACTCCTCGGCGGCCGGCGTGAGCGCGCGTCCGCGCCGCTTCACGATGCCGACCCGGCGCTTGACCACCGGTTCGACGAGCGGCACGCTCGTCAGCAGCGGATGATCGTGGCCGGGCATCGCCATCGACGGCACCGCGGCCACACCGAGGCCCGCTTCGACCAGCCCGAGCATGGTCGTCACATGGCGTGTCTCGCACACGCTCGGCGCGCGCGGCGCGACCGCCGTCAGCGCCTGGTCGAGCAGCAGCCGGTTGCCGGACGTCTTGTCGACCGACACGTACTCGTATCCGTAAAGTTCGTCCCAGGTCACGCGCTTCTTGCGCGCGAGCGGATGGTCGCGCCGGCACGCGGCGACGAAGCGCTCCTGCAGCAGCAGCTTGAATTCGATCTCGGGCTCCTGGCTGCCCATGAAGCTCACGCCGAAATCGGCTTCGCCGCTGATCACCGCGCTCAGCACCTCGTTCGCGCTCGCATCGAGCAGCTTGACGCGGATGCGCGGAAAGCGGCGATGATAATTCGCGATCACGGTCGGCAGAAAATAGTAGGCCACCGACGGCACGCACGCGATCGTCACATGACCGAGGCGGCTCGATGAAACGTCGCGGATCCCGAGCAGCGCGACGTCGAGATCGTGCAGCAGTTGCTCGGCGCTCTGCGCGAACACGCGGCCGACGGTGGTCAGCGCGACGCTGCGCGTGGTGCGCTCGAACAGGCGCACGCCGAGCGCGTCTTCCAGCTTGTCGATCCGGCGGCTCAACGCGGGCTGCGAAATGCTGATCGCATCGGCGGCCTTGCGGAAACTGCCCAGTTCCACCACCGCGCGAAACGCCTGCAAGTCGGTCAAATCGAAATTGATGCCCACGGGCCGCGTCTCCGCCTGTTCAGATGCCCGGTATTTTGCCCGATTCGCCGCGGCAGACCCAGCCGGGAAGATACCGGCCCCGATCCTCCGCGTACGCACGATGCCCGCGCTACGCGCGATGCCGCAACGCGTCGATCACGACCAAGAACGCGCGCGACGCCTGCCGGCGGCTCGGGTAATACGCGTGATAACCGGGAAAGGCCATCGCGCTCGTGGGTGCGGCGTATCGACTGAGGCGACCGCGGTGCTGCTCGCGCTGGGGGGCCTGACCGGCACGGCCGCGGGGGTCGGCGGGTGGACGTGGCTCGCGCGCACGCCGCGCGCACCGCGCGGCCGAGTCCGCCGCCAGCCGGCCCGCCACCGTTTTACAAGCGTCGTGTAATGCGCCTGCGGCCTGCGTCTGCATCATCGCCCGCCGCCGCAAGCCGATTCCAGGTAACGCAGCAGCCGGTGCGGTGTCAGCGGCTTCGCGCAATGCGCGTCGAAGCCCGCTTCCCGCGCACGCTCACGGTCGCGCTGCGACGCGAACGCGCTGCACGCGATCAGCAGCATGTCGCCGGTGCGCGGATCGCCACGCAGCCGCGTCGCGAGCTGCAGGCCATCGAGGCCCGGCATCGCGATGTCGAGCACGATCGCGAACGGCTGCCAGTCGCGCGCGAGATCGCAGACGACGAACGGGTCGTCCGCGACGCGGCATTCGAAGCCGCGCGCCTGGAGCAGCAGCTGCAGTGCGTCCGCGGCATCGCGATAGTCGTCGACGACCAGCACGCGGCGCGGCCGTAGCGGCACGCTATCGGGTGCGCGCCACAACAGCACGTCGTCGGCGCCTGGATCGTCGGCGGGGTGGGTGAGCATCACGTTTCTCCAGATGGTCGGATGCGGCCCCGACGCAAACTGCGCGCCCATATCGACTGCGTCCGGCATGCCGGTTGCTGCATGCCATCGATATCGTCGATACGGGAGCCGTTGATGCGCGCACTGCCGATGTTCCGGTCCGCCGGGGCCTTCGATCCGCCTGCCGCCGGCACGCGGACGTACCGGGCCGCGCGCTGCGCCGCGTACGGGCCACCGGCATGCGCGGGAGGCGCCGCATGACGCGCGCGACGCACTCCCCGCGTTCACCGTCGCCCAGGCCGTCGACGTCCTCGACGTCTTCCGGACGCACGAAACCCGCGACGGCCGCACCCGAACACGCCGGCGACGACACGCCGGCCACGCTCGACGCGTGCCGCCGCTGCTCGCTGTGGGAGCACGCGACGCAGCCGGTGCCCGGCGCGGGGCCGGCCGATGCGCGGATCATGCTGGTCGGCGAGCAGCCAGGCGACCAGGAAGATCGCACGGGCGTCCCGTTCGTCGGCGCGGCGGGCCGCATGCTCGATCGCGCGCTCGACGAGGCCGGCATCGAGCGCGGGTCGGTCTATCTGACCAATGCGGTCAAGCACTTCAAATGGGAGCCGCGCGGCAAGCGCCGGCTGCACAAGACGCCCGCGCAGCGCGAGGTGGCCGCGTGCCGCTACTGGCTCGAACGTGAACTCGATACGGTGACGCCGCGCGTGATCGTCGCGCTCGGCGCGACGGCGCTGCGCGCGGTGCTGCAGGACAACGACGCGACGCTGGAGCGCACGCGCAAGCCGGTGCGCACGCCGGACGGCAGCGTCGTCGTGGCGACCTATCACCCGTCGTACGTGCTGCGCACGCGCGGCGCCGATTCGCGCGAACACGCGTACCGGACCCTCGTCGACGCGCTGCGCACCGCGTCGCGCCTCGCGCGCGGCACCGGCGGCGAGCACGGAGACGACGAATGAGCGACCTGCGCAGCGACGACGCGCGCGACACCGCTGCCGCCTCGTCCACCGCGGCCAAACCGTGGTACCGGCGGCTCGGCCCCGGCCTGCTCGCCGGCGCGTCCGACGCCGATCCAAGCAACGTCGCCGTCTATGCGCAGGCCGGCAGCCAGTTCGGCTTCCACATGCTGTGGATGATCGTCGTCACGCTGCCGATGATGGTGGTCGTGCAGCTCGCGTCGGCATTCGTCGCGCGCGCCAATCGCAAAGGCCTCGTCGCGGGCATCCGCGAGCACTTCTCCGTCCGGCTCGCGAAAACGCTGGTCGTCATGGTCGTGATCGTCAACGTGGTGAACGTCGGCGCCGATCTCGCCGCGATGGGCGACGCGACCGCCCTCGTCGCCGGCGGCCGCAGCTACTGGTATGCGCCGGTCTACGGGATCGCATCGCTCGCGCTGCAGGTGCTGATGTCCTACGAACGCTACGCGCGCTGGCTCAAATGGCTGACGCTCGGCCTGCTCGCGTACGTGATCGAGCTCGCGTTCGTGCACGTCGACTGGGGCAGCCTGCTGCATGCGCTCGTGCTGCCGCACATCGCGTTCACGCACGACTATGCGACGACGGCGGTCGCGGTGCTCGGCACGACGCTGAGCCCGTACCTGTTCGTGTGGCAGGCCGCGCTCGAGGTCGAGGAGACCCAGGCCGAGCGCCGCAACGGCGACACCGCGTGCGCGCCGGGCGCGCGGCGCGAGACCGAACGGCGCATCACGATCGACACGTGGACCGGGATGATCGTGACCAATGCGGTGTCGTTCTGCATCATGGTGATCGGCGCGGCGGTGTTCTTCACGCACGGCAAGCACGACATCGGTTCGACCGCGCAGGCCGCGGAAGCGCTGCGGCCGATCGCCGGCGAAGCGGCATTTCTCGTGTTCGCGTTCGGCATCGTCGGCTGCGGGCTGCTCGCCATTCCTGCGTTCGCGGGCAGCGCCGCGTATGGCTGTGCCGAAGCGTGGCGGTTCCGCGAAGGCCTGAACGAGCCGGTACGGCGCGCGCCGGCGTTCTATGCGGTCCTCGCGCTGTGCGTGATCGTCGGCATCGCGATCTGCTTCAGCCCGATCAATCCGATCAAGGCGCTGTACTGGAGCGCGGTGCTCAACGGCATCGCCGCGGTGCCGATGCTCGTGCTCGTGATGCTGCTGTCGCAGCGCCGCGATGCCGAAGGGCAGCCGGGCACCGGTTTCGTGTCGAAGTGTTTCGGATGGCTGGCGGTCGTTCTGATGGCGGCGTCGGTGGTCGTGATGGTCGTGGATCTGTTGACGTGAGCGTTGGAGATGCGTCGCAGATAGATCGGCTGGTTGCGTGCGCAACCGTGTAGAAAGAAAGCGGCGCGCGCGCGACAGGCAGACACGCATGCCCGGTACGAGCACGCGCCGGTACTACCGCACATAAAACAGCCGGGCGCGCCGCCCGAGCGGCACGGCCCGGCTGCCGGCCCGTCGCGGTTACATCATCTTGCCGCGCGACTTTTCGGCCCGCGCTGCATCGGCGGCCGACTCGACCTTCTTCACTTCCTCCGGCGGCGGCAGCACGGCCTTGAAGCCCATCGACTGGATCCACATCTCGCGCGCCCAGCCGCGGGTGTGGTACAGGTGGTGGTCCTCGTCGGCCTCGACTTCATCGTGCGCGGCCTTCAGCGCCTTCGCCGCATCGCCGTCCGGCAGTTGATCCGCCGCATAGCCGATCAGTTCCCAGTTCAGGTGATCCTTGGTCTCGGCGAGCACCACGCACTCGGCCGCGACGACCTGTGCGACCGCCGGGTCGGCCTGCTTCTTCGCCTGCTCGATCACCTGCACGAGCGACTTGCCGGTCGCCGCCACCGCGGCACGCCCCGGCGACTGCGCGTTCGGATCGAGGCCGAGCGTTTCGAATACCTTGCGCAGCACTTCCTGGTGATGCATCGTTTCGCGGTGGTATTTCTCCCATTCCTTGTGGAGGTCCTCGTCGGTCGCGCACTGGATCGCGGCCTCGTAGATCTTCGCGCCGCCAAGCTCGGTCTCGTACGCCTGGCAGAGCAGTTCGAGGATGCCTTCGTGCTTCGATTGCCGTTGGGCCATGACTGCTTCTCCGAAAAAGCGGGCCGCACGCGCGGCCCTGGGGTTGAACCGGGCGCGCGTTACTGCGCGCCCACCTTGCGTTGCAGCGTCTCTGCCATGCCCAGGTGATGCTTGAGCGTCGGCAGCGTGGATTGCGCGAACGCGCGCAATTGCGCGTCCTTGCCGTCGCGCGCCTCGTCCTCGAACAACGCGACCGCCTTTTTATGCGCATCGGGCCCGGCCGCCGCGACATACGCGACGTCGAAGTCGTGCCCCTGCTTGCCGCGCAGCGCCGCGACGTCCGGGTCGGAGATCTGTTCGACCTGCGGCTTCATGCCCTTGCGCGCCGCGATCTCGTTGAGCTTCGCGCCCGCCTTGCCGTGGTCGGCGACCATCCGTTTCGCGAACGCACGCACGTCCGCCGACTGCGCCTGCTTCAGCGCGAGCTGGCTCGCCTGCACCTCGGCCTTGCCCGACAGCGCGGCCTTGTCGACGAACTCCGCGTCGGTGCCTTGCGGCGCCTTCGCGATCCCTGGGTCGCCGGTGCCTGCGCCCGACGACGGGTTGATCACGCCGCCCGGCACGTGCGAATTCGATGCGGGCGGCTCGCTCGGCATCTGTGCATGCGCGAGCCCCGACACGGCGAGTACGCCCGCGGCCAGCGCCGCGATCGTCCAGTTGGGTTGTTTCATGCGCTTTCTCCTGATGTGGGGGCGCTCAGCCGCCGACGATCGAGCCGCCGTTCGGATGCAACGTCTGTCCCGTCATGTAGCTCGCGCCTTCGGATGCGAGCAGCACGTAGCAGCCGATCAGTTCGTCCGGTTGTCCCGGCCGCTTGAGCGGCACGTTCGAGCCGAACTTCGACACCTGCTCGGGCGTGAAGGTCGACGGAATCAGCGGCGTCCAGATCGGCCCCGGCGCGACCGCGTTCACGCGGATGTCGCGCTCGGCCAGCTCGATCGACAGCGAGCGCGTGAATGCGACGATCGCCCCCTTGGTCGCCGAGTAGTCGGGCAGTTTGGGGCTGCCGTGATACGCGGTCACCGATGCGGTGTTGACGATGCGTCCACCCTCCTTCATGTGCTGCAGCGCGGCCTGCGTGCAGAAGAACATCCCGTACACGTTCGTGCGGAACGTGCGCTCGAGCTGCTCCTCGGTCACGTCCTCGATACCGGGCTGCGGATGCTGTTCGCCCGCGTTGTTCACCAGTACGTCGAGTCGGCCGAGTCGTTCGACCGTGCGCGCAACGGCGTTGCGCGCCTGGGTGCGATCGCCGATGTCGCATGCGATCGCCTCGCAACGTCGGCCCGCCTGCTCGATCAACTTCTTCGTGTGCGCGGCATCGTCGGATTCGTTCAGGTACACGATCGCGACGTCCGCGCCCTCCTTCGCGAAACCGATCGCGACCGCGCGGCCGATCCCGCTGTCGCCGCCCGTCACGAGGGCGACCTTGCCGGCGAGCTTCCCGCTGCCGACGTAATCGGCCGCCTCGTCGCGCGGCTTCGGATTCATCTCCCGCTCGCTGCCCGGCTGCTGCGTCTGCTTCTGGGGCGGCGGCGTCTTTGCGGTGGTCATGGGGTTCCTCCTTGAACGGGTGTCGGGAACGCGTCGCAAGCCGCGTGCCGGCTGCTGCGCCCGGGCCGGCACGCCGACGCGCACCGGCATGCGCTGCCGCCGTGCGTACGCGGGGCGCCTCGTCGCACGCGCATGCAGAATCGACGCGCTCAGCGCGGGCTGCCTTGCGTGGTGCCGTCCGGCCGACGGACCGGATCGAAGTCGCGCCACTCGCCGTCCTGCCAGTCGCCTTCGACGCGCTCGATCGACTGCGCACCGGTCGCGCGCAGCACGTCTTCGGCCGCGGCGGCCGTGGTGGGCGTCACGCGCGCGGCGAGAATCACGCCCGATTCGCTCTGCGCGAGCGTGCCCTTGCCTTCGGCCTGCTGGCCGCGCATCCTGCCGAGCGCACCGCCGAACGCGCCGAGATACGCGCCTGCCAGCGCGCCGGCAGCCGGCACGAACCAGTAGCGCAGGCCGACTGCATAGATGATCAGCCCGACGACCACCCCGATCAGCAGCCCGCGCATCGCGCCGACCATCGCGCCGCGGCCGCCCGGCTTCGCCGCCGTGTCGGCATATACGTCGCCGCCGATCGGAAAGCGCGCGTGCTGGCCGCCGGGGTTCAGGAAAAAGATCGACACGTCGTCCGGGCCGAACGCGCGCTCGTAAAGGTGGCGCGCCCCACCTTCCGCTTCATCGAACGTCGTGAAGCGGCCTGCGACGATCATCGCCATGCTGGTGCTCCTTGTGACGGGAAAATGCCGCGCACGCGAACGCGCGCGCGGCGCGACGCGACGCGGCGGTACTCACATCAGCCGCCCGAGTTCCTTCGACACCGAGGCCGGCGTCGTGTATTCGCGATCGGGAATCTGCCGGAGCATGTCGAGCACGCTCTGGTCCGCATGCGAGCGTTCGGCGCACTGGACGACGTCGGCCTTGCTCGCCGGATAGTCCATCCCCTTCAGCGCCTTCTGCACGTCGACCGGGCTCGGCGCCTTGCCGTGCCCCGTCTGGTGACCGCCCTTGTCGTGGTCCTGCTGGGTGCGCTCGCCTTCGTGCGCGCGCGAGTGGCTGTATTCGTGGCCCGTATGTTGTCGGGATGACATGGAAACCTCCTTCGATTGAAAAACGGAAAGGAACACGCTTACGTCGGCGCGCGGCGCGAGCGCGCGAGTGCGGCCACCACCAGTGCCGCCGCCCCCAGCGCTACCGCGCGTGCGACCTTCGGCCGCTGCACCACCGCGTTGTACGCGCAGCCGCGCAGCACGAGCCCCTCCATCCCCTCCCGCTCGTGCAGCGCGTGGCGCGACTCGTACAGCGCGTTGTCGTCGCGCGGCCGTGCGGGACGCACCGTGCGCTGGCCGCGCGAGAACAGCGTGGCCGCGATGCGATCGAACAGGCGCGGCGCGTGGTAGGCGCCGGCCGACGTCAGCTTCGCGGCACCGCCGACGAACAGCGTGCGGCGCGGATGCGCGGCCGCGTACAGGATCGCGTCGGCGACAAGCTCCGGGTCGTAGATCGGGGGCGCCAGCTTCGCTTCGACGTTCATGTAGTTCTTCGCGTGCATCACGAACATCGTGTCGATCGCGGCCGGCTTGATCAGCGTGACCGAGACCGGCAGGTGATCCGATTCGAGCTCGAGCCGCAGCGAATCGGTGAAGCCCTTCACCGCGTGCTTCGACGCCACGTACGCGCTTTGCAGCGGCACGGGCGCGTCGGACGCCTCGCTGCCCATGTTGATGATCGCGCCGCCGTGGAAATCGCTCTTGCGCCGGAAATGGTCCGACGCGACGAGCGAGCCGTGCACGACACCCCAGTAGTTGGTGTCGAATAACCGGCGCTGATCCTCGAGCGGGACCGCGGCCGCCGTGCCGAAAATCGACACGCCCGCGTTGTTGATCCACGTGTCGAAGCCGCCGTAGGTGTCGGCCGCCTTCGCGGCCGCACGCTGCAGATCCTCGAGATTGCCGACATCGCCTGCAACCGCCACCGCCAGGCCGCCGTGCTGGCGAATCTCCTCGCACAGCGTGTTCAGCGCCTCTTCGTTGCGCGCGAACAGCACCAGCTTCGCACCGCGCCGTGCCGCCTTGCGTGCGGTAACGAGGCCGATGCCGCTCGTCGCGCCCGTAATTACGATCGTCTGCTCGCCGACCGGTTTGAGCATGCAATTCATTCGTGCACTCCTTCTACGGGGCAGCGGTTATTTCGGACGAATGGTCAGCTGGTCGCGCACGTCCTGCACGCCGTCGATCTTCCGGACGACGCCGACCGCCTGCGCGCGCTGCTGGTCGTCCGGCACGCTGCCCGTCAGCATCACGACGCCGTGGCGCGTCTTCACGTGGATGTCGCCGGCCGACAGGCCGCTCGTGCCGACCAGTTCGGCCTTGGCCTTGGTCGTGATGGTGGCGTCGCGGATCTTCGCGCCGGTACTCGAATGCGTCGACGACGACATGGACGACGATGACGATGCCGCGCCGTCGTCGCCGGCAGCGAACACGTTCGGCGCGACGACCAGGCAGCCGGCGGCCGCGGCGATGGCGATCGCCATCCCCAGACGCTTGGCCGGGTGACGGCGGAATCGCGGTGCGCGGGCTTGCAGCGGGAATACCTTCATCGTGACCTCCTTTCATGAAGCCGGCAGCGCCGGCGGGTATCGCGGTGGCGCAAGCCGCGTGCCGCGCGCAGGATGCCGCGCCCCCGCGCGGCAGCGCGATCAGACGCCCTTTCATCCAACGCGTTGTAATTTTTTCGGCGCATCAGGGGGGCGCTTGCCCCGCAAAGCGCCGGGCATGGCGATTGCCGAACAGGGACGCAACGGGGCCCATCGGCGCGGCCCCGACCTTGGGAGCAACACCATGCAAAGAATCGCGTTGATCAGTGAACATGCGTCGCCGCTGGGGGTGATCGGCGGCGTGGATGCGGGCGGCCAGAACATCTACGTCGCGAACGTCGCGAAGCAACTGGCCGAGCGCGGCCTCGACGTCGACGTCTACACGCGCTGCGACAACGCGCACCTGCCCGAAGTCGTGCAGATCGGCCCGCACATGCGCGTGATTCACGTGCCGGCCGGCCCGCCGGTCGACGTGCCGAAGGAACGGCTGCTGCCGTACATGGGCGCGTTCGCGGACTACATGGTCGCGCGGATGCGGCGCGAACCCGACCCGGTCGACGTGATGCATGCGAACTTCTTCATGTCGGGCGAGGCCGGCCTGCGCGTAAAGAAGCGTCTCGGCATTCCGCTCGTCACGACGTTCCATGCGCTCGGCCGCGTACGCCGGCTCCATCAGGGCGCGGCCGACGGCTTCCCGGACGCGCGCTTCACGATCGAGGACACGCTCGCACGGCGCTCGGACCGCCTGATCGCTGAATGTCCGCAGGACGCGCTCGACCTGACCACGCACTATCGCGCCGATGCCGCGCGCATCGAGATCGTGCCGTGCGGCTTCGACGCACGCGAATTCCGGCCGGTGCCGCGCGCCGCTGCGCGTGCGCGGCTCGGCTGGCCCGAGGATGCGTTCATCGTGCTGCAGCTCGGGCGTCTCGTGCCGCGCAAAGGAATCGACAACGTGATCGACGCACTGGCCCGGATGCCGCGCGACCCGCAACGCTCGACCCGGCTCTACATCGTCGGCGGCAGCCAGGCGACGCCCGACCCGGCACGCGACCCGGAACTCGCGCGGCTTGCCGCGCTCGCGCATGACACCGGCATCGCGGAGCGGGTGGTCTTCGTCGGCCGGCGCGATCGCGATGCGCTGCACCTCTACTACAGCGCGGCCGATGTGTTCGTGACGACCCCGTGGTACGAGCCGTTCGGCATCACGCCGGTCGAGGCCATGGCATGCGCGGCGCCGGTGATCGGCAGCGACGTCGGCGGCATCCGCACGACGGTGGAAGACGGCGCGACCGGCTACCTGGTGCCGCCGCGCGACCCCGCCGCACTGGCCGAGCGGCTCATTCAGTTGCGCGCGCAACCGGATCTCTGCGCCGAGCTCGGCCGCGCCGGCTACCTGCGCGCGCACCGCTTCTATACATGGCAAGGCGTGACCGACCGCCTCGTCGACATCTACCGCGACGTCGCGCATCCGCTGCGCGCCGGCACCGCGGCCAGCAACCGCCGCACGCCCGTCGCGACCACGCCGGGCGTACTCGCGAACCGCAAGGAGAATGCATGATGAAGGGCTACGATCGCAAACGGGTGCTCGTCACCGGCGGCGCCGGCTTTCTCGGTTCGCATCTGTGCGAACGACTCGTGACGGCCGGTCACGACGTGCTGTGCGTCGACAACTTCTATACGGGGACGAAGGACAACATCGCGCACCTGCTCGATGCGCCGAACTTCGAACTGATGCGGCACGACGTGACGTTTCCGCTCTACGTCGAGGTCGACGAGATCTACAACCTCGCGTGCCCCGCGTCGCCGGTGCACTACCAGCGCGACCCGGTGCAGACGACCAAGACCAGCGTGCACGGCGCGATCAACCTGCTCGGCCTGGCGAAGCGCGTGAAGGCACGCATCCTGCAGGCGTCGACAAGCGAGGTGTACGGCGACCCCGACGTGCATCCGCAGGACGAGCGCTACTGCGGGCGCGTGAACCCGATCGGCATCCGCGCGTGCTACGACGAAGGCAAGCGCTGCGCGGAAACGCTGTTCATGGACTATCACCGGCAATACGGCGTCGACGTGCGGATCGCGCGGATCTTCAATACGTACGGGCCGCGCATGCACCCGGCGGATGGCCGCGTGGTCTCGAACTTCATCACGCAGGCACTCGACGGCAAGCCGCTGACGGTATATGGCGACGGCAAGCAGACGCGCTCGTTCTGCTACGTCGACGACATGGTCGAAGCGCTGACGCGGCTGATGGCCGAACCCGGCGATGCATGCGAGCCGGTGAACCTCGGCAGCGACGACGAGATCGCGATGATCGACATCGCGCGCGAGGTCGTGCGGATCGTCGGCACGACGGTCGCGATCGAGTTCTGTCCGCTGCCGTCCGACGACCCGCGCCAGCGGCGGCCCGATCTCGAGGCCGCGCAACGGCGCCTCGGCTGGCGCGCGACGACGCCGCTCGCGAGCGGGCTCGCGCATACCGCGCGGTATTTCATCCATCGGCAGGCGGTGCACCACACGCCGGGCGATCTGGTGCGCAGCACGCAGATCGCGTCGCACATGCTCGCGCAGATCAGCACGCAGAACCGGCCGACGACGGCGACGTGAGCTTCATGTGACCGCACGCGCGACGCATCAGGTGTCGCGCTGCGTCACCCGCGCGATCTTGTGCACCAGCTCGCGCACGTCGACCGGCTTGCACAGATAGCCGTCGAAGCCCGCATCGAGCGCGCGGCGCTCGTCGGCGATACCTGCATGCGCCGTCACGGCCAGCACGCGCAGATCGGGGGAAATCGCGGCGCGCACGTCGCCGTTGCGCAATGCATCGAGCAGCCAGAAGCCGTCGCCGTCGGGCATCGCGAGGTCGGACAAAACGACGGTCGGCTGCACGTCGGCCACCACCGCGAGGGCTTCGCGACCCGACGATGCGATCGCGACGGCTGCGCCGAAGGTCGTCAGCGCGGCGGTCAGGCTCGCGCGCGTGGTGGGGTCGTCGTCGACGACCAGGATGCGCTGCGTGTCGAGCGACACCCGATCGCGGGGACTATCCGCTTGCGTGGGGTTCCATGCCATCGCGCCGACCGGTTGCCAGCCTGCCGGCAGCGTCACGCGGAACGTGGCGCCGCGATTGCGCCCCGCACTCTCGACGCGCACGTTGACGCCATGCAGCTCGGCGATGTGCCGCACGATCGACAGGCCGAGGCCCAGCCCGCGCCGCGACGACGCCGGCGAATCGTCCGCGCGGCGGAACATGTCGAATACGTATGGAATGAATTCGGGTGCGATGCCCTGCCCGGTATCGGACACGGTGAGCACCGCGTGCGCGTCGTCGCGCGACAGCGTGACGGACACCGCGCCGCACGCACGGCAATTCGAACGGGCCGACCGCCTCGTGCATTGCGTCTAATGTGTCGACGAGCAGATTGCGCCGCAGCCAGCGCATGGCCACGAGCGTTTCGAGCGCGCACCCGGGCGCCTCGGTTTCGTCATACCCGAAGATCCGCTGCGCGGCCGCATTCCAGCTGACGATACCGCCGTTGCTGTCGATCCCGATGATCGCGTCCGGCGATGCATCGACCACCGCGTGCCGCAGGCGCGACGCCTCGGCTAGCGCGCGCTCCGCACTCGCATCCCGCAGCAGGGGCACGGCGCCGTCGATGTTGCCGTGCGCATCGGCGATCGGCGATGCCGCCTCGACGATCGGCACGGGCGCACTGCCGTGCGCACGGTGCAGCCAGTGCCGGTCGGATCGCGCATGGGCGCCGCCGAGCGCCCGGTCGAGCGGAGTGGTCGGCACGCGCCGGTCGTCGTGATCGAAGACGTGCAGCACGTCACGCACCGGCAGGCCCGTCGCGGCTTCCACGCCGCAGCCTGCCAGTTCCGCGGCCGCCGCATTCACATAGGTCACCCGGCCATTCGCATCGGTCGCGACCACGCCGTGCGGCAGCGCCTGCAGCACGGCTTCGATCTGCCGCCGTGCGGCGACCTCGCGCCTGCGTGCGGCATCGTTCGTGAGCCGGGCGTGACGCAGCGTGGCCGCGAGCGCACACACCAGCGCGCCGACCAGCATGAAGGCGCCGAGCCGCACGAGCCGGTCGGACAGCGGCTCGGTATAGGCGATCGGATCGGACAGGAACAGCGTCCAGACCAGCAGCCCGCTGGCCACCGTCGACACCATGCCGAACAGGAACGATGTCGCCCATGCGGCACCGGCGAGCATCGGGTAATACAGGAGGAGCGGCAGGTTCACGCCGCCGAAGCGGATCGCGAGCGTCTGCAGCACGGTGGCGGTCGCGACCAGCATCACGGCGGTTGCGTAATTTCCGGCCTGCGGCCGTGCAGTTTCAATCATCGGAGACGCTCCTGCCGCACGGCCGGCAATGGCCGGCCAAAGGGATACGCACGGCGGATGCGCGCGGGCACGCCGCATGCTCGTGCGCAACTTCGCCGGCCGGCACTGTCCGCCCGGGCACCGCTTGCACCGCTTACACCGCTTACACCATCTGCACCGCTTGCCTGAATCACGGAGACTTTCACGCCATGACCGCCTCGACCCGCTGGCTCGTCATCTCGCCGCATCTCGACGACGCCGTCTTCAGTTGCGGGCAACTGCTCGCGCAGGCGCCCGGCTCGGTCGTCGTCACGGTCTTCGCCGGCATCCCGGCGCGCGATACGGCCGCGCCGCCATGGGATCGCCGCGCGGGCTTTCACACCGCCGACGAAGCGGTGCGCGCCCGTCGCGCCGAAGATCGCCGTGCGCTCGCGCTGCTCGATGCGCGGCCCGTGTGGCTCGACTTCCTCGACGACCAGTACGGCACGCCGGCCGCATCGACGGCGATCGCCGCGCGCCTTGCCGACACGATCGACGCGCATCCGGGCTTCGGCGTGCTCGCGCCGGCCGGCCTGTTCCATCGCGATCACGTGCAGGTGCAGCGGGCGGCGCTCATGGTGCTGCGCGACGACGCTCGCGCCGGTGCCACGGCGCGCACGTGGCGCTTCTACGAGGATGTGCCGTACCGGCGGATCGACGGGCTGATGGCCAAGCGCGTGATCGGCTGGCGCGAGCACGGCTGGATCGGCCACCCGGTCGGCGCGCCGACTGCCGACGGCAGCGACCGCGCCCACCGCACGGACAGCGCGGCAGCGAAGGCCGCGGCCGTGGACGCCTATGCGAGCCAGATTTCGCTGTTCGACCCTCATATGCGCGCCGATCTCCGTGAACCCGAAACGTACTGGCGGCTCGAATGCGATCGCACGTTCGCGTAACGCCCGCGCGGATTGCACTGCCGCCGCGCGAGGCGCGCGTGACTGCCGTGGTGCTCACCTACCGGCGTGCGGACGAGCTCGCGCGCACGCTTGCACGGCTCACCGACCTGCCCGACCGGCCGGCGATCGTCGTGGTCGACAACGGCGCCGACGAGGCAACGGCCGAACTCATGCGCAAAGGTTTTCCGCATGCGGTGCTCGTGCATGCGCCCGGCAATCCCGGCGCGGCCGGCCGCAATCTCGGCGTGGCCGTCGCGCGCACGCCCTACGTCGCGTTCTGCGACGACGATACGTGGTGGGCACCCGGTTCGATTGCCGAAGCCGCGAACCTGCTCGATGCGTACCCGCATGTCGCGGCCGTCACCGCGCGCGTGCTGGTTGGCCCGGACGAGCGCGAAGACCCGACCTGCCGGCTGATGGCGGAAAGCCCGCTCGATGCGCCCGTCGCGCTGCCGGGCCGCCCGATCCTCGGGCTGCTGGCCGGCGCGACCGCGTTCCGGCGCGACGCGTTCCTGCGCGCGGGCGGCTATCATCCGCGCTACTTCCTCGGCGGCGAGGAAGCGCTGCTCGCGCTCGACCTGTGTCGCGCGGGCGCGTGGCTCGTCTATGCACCGCACCTGACGGTTCATCATTACCCTTCGATGCGGCGCGATGTGCAGACGCGCGGAAGCGTGTCGGCCCGCAACGCGGTATGGACCGCGTGGCTTCGCTGGCCGGCCGGTGCGGCGCTCGCGCACACGGCGCGGATGCTGCCGCGCCTGTGGCGCGATCGCGGTGTCACGCGCACGTTCGCCGGGCTGCCGTGGATCCTGCGCGAACGGCGCACGCTGCCGCCGCATGTCGAACGCATGCGCCGCCGGCTCGACGCCGCCGCGCGCCGCCGCGACGGCGTGCGTGCATGACCGCGGCGGCGCGGCATCAGGCGTCCGGTTTTTCCGTCTTTTCCGCTTCGTCTTCCAGTTGCGCGAGACGGTTGTAGATCGTCTTCAGGCTCACGTCGAGCACTTCGGCGGCTTGCGCCTTCACGCCGCCGCATTGCGCGATCGTGCCGAGGATCAGTTTGCGGTCGACTTCCTCGAGCGGTGTGCCGAACGGCACCGTCACGCGATCTTCATGCGAGTCGACCATGCTCGACAGCTCGTCCATGATCGGCGGCGGCAGCGTTTCGATCACGTCGGCATCGCTGAAGATGCTCGCGCGCTGCACGAAGTTGCGCAGCTCGCGCACGTTGCCGGGCCACGCGTAGGTTTTCAGCGCTTCGCGCGCGGCCGGCGCGAACCGCAGGTTGCGGCCGCTTTCCTCGTTGTAGCGCTGCAGGAACGCATCGGCGAGCATCGGGATGTCGTCGCCGCGCTCGCGCAGCGACGGCAACGGGATCGGGAACACATTGATCCGGTGAAAGAGATCGGGCCGCAACTTGCCGTCCGCCATCGCGGCTTCCGGATCGCGGTTGGTGGCCGCGACGATGCGCACGTCGACGTCGATCTCGCGCGTCGAGCCGAGCCGCGTGAGCCGCCCGGTTTCCAGCACGCGCAGCAGCTTGACCTGCGATTCGACCGGCATCTCGGTGATTTCGTCGAGGAACAGCGTGCCGCCGTCGGCGCGCTCGAAGAAGCCCTTGTGCTGCCGCTCCGCGCCGGTGAAGCTGCCGCGGTCATGGCCGAACATCTCGCTTTCGACGAGGTTCGCGGCGATCGCGCCGCAGTTCACCGCGAGGAACGGGCCGCGGCGGCGCAGGCTCAGGTCGTGCACCGTTTGCGCGGCAAGCTCCTTGCCGGTGCCCGATTCGCCGGTTAGCAACACCGACGCCTCGGTGCGTGCGACGCGGCCGATCGCATCGTAGACGGCCTGCATCGCGGGCGAACTGCCGAGCATCCGGCCGAAGCGGCCGAGGCGCTGCAGTTCCGAACGCAGCTCGGCGATTTCCTCGTGCAGTGCGGTCGTGCGCGGCACGCGCGCGAAGATGCTGTTCAGCCGCTGCATGTTGAGCGGTTTCACCAGGTAATCGGTCGCGCCGCGCCGCAATGCATCGATCGCGGTTTCGAGGCTCGCGTGGCCGGTGGTCAGCACCATTTCGCAATGCCCCCGCTTGGGCAATGCGTCGAACAGATCCATTCCGTTACCGTCCGGCAGCACGAGATCGCACAGCACGAGATCGGGGGTATTCGTCGAGACGAGCGTGCGCGCTTCCTCGAGCGTCGCGGCGGTGTCGCACGCGAGCTGTTGCGCTTGCGCGAGCGCCGCGAGCATCGCACGCGTATCGGCATCGTCTTCGACGATCAGGACGTAAGGCATCGAAGCTCCTTGTTATGCGGCCCGGCGCACCTATCGGCCGGAACCTCGGCGAGCATGCAGCGCGAGAATGCGGGGCCGGGGCACTCGGCGACGCATTCCACCATTGCATATGAATGGGGCAGACCAGCAGTCCTGCCATGACAAAACGAGTGCTTAGCAGTATAGAAGAAGCGTCTCGCGCATTCCCGGTCCATCGAATAAATCTATCTGTTCGCGATGACTGCATTGCAAGATTCAATCTAGCGCCGACGGCATAAAAGGTATCCTGTTTATACGAAAAAGACGCGCGCACCGCGTCATTTTTTCCATCTTGTCTCGACGATTTCGGTCAATACTTCCCAACCTTTTCATATCCATGTCGAAATCCGACGACGATGGCGCGCGACTGTTCGGCCGCTCGCGAACAATCCAGGAGCTGCTGCTGAAAATATCGCGCGTCGCCGCGACGCGCGTGAGTGTGCTCGTGGTCGGCGAAAGCGGTGCCGGCAAGGACATCGTGGCACGGCTCATTCACGACATGAGCCCGCGTCGCCGCGGGCCTTTCGTGCCGGTCAATTGTGGTGCGATTCCAAAAGACATCGCGGAGTCACATCTCTTCGGTCACGAAAAAGGCAGCTTTACCGGCGCCGTCGCACAACATGTGGGCATGTTCGAAGCGGCGCGCGGCGGCACGCTGTTCCTCGACGAAATCGCTGAAATGCCCGCGGAATTGCAGGTAAAACTGCTGCGCACGCTCGAATCGAACACGATCATGCGCGTGGGCGGCCACGAAGCGATTCCGCTCGACGTGCGGATCGTCGCCGCAACCCATCACGATCCGGTCGAAGCCGTGCGCAGCGGCCGGCTGCGCGAAGACCTGTTCTACCGGATCGCGACGATCGCGCTGCACGTGCCCGCGCTGCGGCAGCGTGAAGATGACGTCGGCGACATCGCGTTGCAGATCGTCGAGCGGTTGAATGCGCGGCACCGCACACGCAAACGTTTGTCGATGCAGGCGATGAAGGCGCTGCGCGCGTACTCGTGGCCCGGCAACGTGCGCGAGTTGCGCAACACGCTGGAACGCGCGTTCATTCTCGCGGACGAACAGATCGAACTGCAGTTGCCGCGCCGCCAGCCGCCGCGCGAGGAAGTGCGCCACAACGCGATGACGCTGCATATCGGCACGACGCTCGCGCACACGCAGCAGCGCTTCATCGTCGCGTCGCTGCGCCATTTCAACGGCGACAAGCCGCGCACCGCGAAGGCGCTCGGCATCAGCCTGAAGACGCTGTACAACCGTCTCGCACTGCTGCCCGAACACGAGCGCAATGCGACGAACGGCACCGCGGCGCCTGCGTCGGCGTCGGGAGGCGGTGGCTCGGGCAACGCGACTGGTTCCGCGAACACCGCGAGCGCGGTCGCGACGTCAGGCGCACCGACCCCATAACCCCGTGAGCAAGCCCGGCACGGCCTCATCGTCGGCCGCGCCGGCCGCGCCGTCTACGACGTCACGTCGCGCAGCGCACTGTCCCAGTCTCGCGCGAACCGCTCGATCCCGAACCGCTCGCACGCGTCGCGCTTGGCCGCCGCGCCCCATTCGCGCGCGAGGTCCGCATCGCGGATCAGCATCCGCATCGCATCGATCAGCACCTCGGGCCGCGTATCGGCGACGCCGTTGCGACCGCTGCGCACGAGCTGCGCCATCTCCGTCGTTGCGAGCGCAACGATCGGCATGCCGATCATCATCGCCTCGATCACCGCGAGCCCGAGGCTCGTGTAGCGGATCGGATTGAAGAAGAACCGGTAGTGCGCGAGGAACTGCGGCAGCGCCGGGTTCGGCACCTCGCCGATCCCGCCGAGTTCGCTCGACCCCATCCCGACCAGATCGAGCGGCACGCTGCGACGCACGTTCTCGAACAGGTCCGCGCCGAGCCGCCGGCCGCGCTTCGCGAGGTTGTTCACCACCGTCACGCCCTTCGGCAGCGTGCCGTGATACTCGACACCGTCGGGCATCAGCACGCCGTGCTCGATCACGCGGGTCGGCGTGACGCCGTTGTCCCACATCAGCGCGTTGAACGGCGTCACGTGCACCAGCAACACGTTCGGGTCCTGCACCGGATGCAGCGTATCGGTCGGATGCTCGCGCGGCGGGTCGTGCTCGACGAACAGCGTCGGCAGCGCGCGCTGCGCTTCACTCAGGAGCCGCACCCGGTCGTGCTCGTAATGACTGTGATGCTGGTACAGCACGCAGTCGAATTCCGTGTCGCGCACGCATTCGGCGCCCACTTCGTGCACGTTCTCGCCCCACGGCAGGTGCCCGACCCGCCCCGCATAACCGGGCGGGTTCTTGGGCTTCGTCACCAGGTAGAAATCGTGCGGCGCCTGCGACAGGTAGTACATATAGTTGCCATGCACGTGCCAGGTGAGCACGCGCAACCGCTTACGTGACATGACGTCTCTCCTCGGCGAGCAGTTCGCCCGCGCGGTCGATCACGGCGTCGACGCCGATCGCGGTCGCGCACTCGTGCCCGTACGGGCAGGAATCGAACATGCAGGGCCGGCACGCCGGGTAGCTCGCGAGCACGCGATGTCGTTCGGTGTCGAGCGGCGCCCAGCGGGCCGTATCGCTGCCGCATGCGACGACGATGCTCGGCGTGCCGAGCGCCGCCGCGACATGCGACACGCCCGTGTCGTTGCACAACAGAAGCCGCGCACGGCCGATCAGCGCGGCCAGCGCGCCGAGCGGCGTGCGGCCGCACAGGTTCACGCACGGCCGCGCCAGATGTTCGGCGAACGCACCGGCGAGCGCCATCTCCGCGCGCGTGCCGGTCAGCACGATCTGCCAGCCGTCGTCCGCGAGCTGCCGCGCGGCGCTCGCGAAACGCTCGACCGGCCAGCGCCGCGACGCCATCCGCGCACCGGGATGGACGATCACGTAGCGCCCCGGATCGAGCGCGTGCTCGTCGCAGAGCACATGCCACAGTGCGTAGTCGAGGCCGCCGAGCGGAAATTCCAGGTAGTCGCCCCAGTCGGGGTAGCCGAGCTTGCGCATCAGCGCCAGGTAGCGCGTGACCTCGGGCTCGCCATCGCGCCAGACGATCGAGCAGTCGAGCGCGGTCGCGCCGCCGTCGGGCGGCACGAAGCCGGCCGTGCGCGTCGCGCCGAGCGATGCGACGATCGCGTTGGTCTGCGCGCCGCTGCCGTGCAGCTGGATCGCGAGATCGAAGTCGCGCGCGCGGCATTCGGCGATGAACGCCTCGCGCGCGGCCGGCTCGGCGGGCGGCTGCTCGCCGAGGCCCGGCGCGCCGGGAAACGCGATGAAGTTGTCGATGTAGTCCGAAAAGCGCGACGCGAATTCGCGCGCCCACGGCAGCCCGATCAGCGTGATGCGCGCATGCGGTTCGCCGCGCCGCAGCGCGCGCAGCGCGGGCACCGCGCACAACATGTCGCCGAGCTGCAGCGCGCGGAATACCGCGATGCGCATCGGGCCTGACGACGAAGCGGAATCGAGCATCATAGGAAGAGCACCCGGAAGTGAAGCGAGCCGCGTATGCGCCAATACAGCGACACGGGCGGAATTGCGATCGACGTGACGATCATCTCGGCCACATGCGACGGCGTGAGCCGCGTGCCGCGCAGCCGCTTCACGCAAAACGCGGCCGTGATCACGGCCCACGCGGTCGCGCATGCGATCGCCGGCTCGCGCCAGCCGGCCGCGAAGCAGCCGAGCGCGCCGAGCGCGAACAACACGGCCGCGTAGTAGTTCCAGGGCGGCATCGGCCGGATGTGACGCCGGTAGATCGCGCGATGTTTCTTGTACAGCAGCGCGTCGAAGTACACCTTCGACTGCTGGCCGATGCTCGCGCCCCAGTGCGCGGGACGCACCGGATGCACGATCCGCGCAGCGTCGACCTCGACGATCGGCCCCGCATGCTCGCGCAGCGCGAACATCAGGTCCGCATCCTCGCGCCACGCGCGCGTGAAGCGCTCGTCGAACCCGCCGACGCGCTCGAGCGCGGTGCGCCGCACGAAGCAGTTCGCGGTCGCGAACTCCGCATGCGCGAGGCCGGCCGCGTCGCGTTCGTAGTCGGTCGGGCGCGGCCGCAACGGCACGTCGATGCGCCCGGCCGCCGCGACCGCCGTCGGCTCGGCCAGCAGCGCGGCCGCGCCGTGCCGCAGCCAGGTCGGATCGGGAATCGTGTCGTCGTCGGTGAACGCGATCAGCGCGCCGCGCGCGCTGCGCCAGCCGACGTTGCGCGCGCCGGCCGGCCCCTGCGTGGCGGGCGCGGTCATGTAGCGGATCACCGGCACGTCGCTCACGCGCTCCCGGCACGCATCGACGACGGCGCGCGCGCTGCCCGCCGGGTCGTCGTCGACGACGACGATCTCGTAGGTCGTCGGATCCAGTACCTGCACGCACAGCGCATCGAGGCAGCGCTCGAGCAGGTCGGGCCGCCGATAGGTCGGCACGACCACCGACACCACGGGCGGCAGGTGCGTGTCACGCATGTTCATCTCGGCTTCTCCAGCAGGAACGGGCCGATCACGAGCGCGTCGAGCGGCGACGTCCAGAAGCATTCGATCGCATCGCGCGGCGAACAGACGATCGGCTCGCCACGTGTGTTGAACGACGTGTTGACGAGCACCGGCACGCCGGTCAGCGCGTCGAACTCGGACAAGAGCGCATGCAGCAGCGGATGCTGGCTTTCGTCGACGGTCTGCACGCGCGCGGTGCCGTCGATATGGCGCACCGCCGGAATCGTCGTTTCGGTTCCGGGCGCGACGTCGTACACGAACAGCATGAACGGCGCGCGCAGCGGCGTGCGCTTGCCGCCGTTGAACCAGTGATGGGCCTTGCTTTCGAGCACGACCGGCGCAACCGGCCGGAAGTCCTCGCGATCCTTGATCTTGTTCAGCTTGCGCTGCATGTCCGGATCGATCGGCGACGCCAGGATCGAACGGGCGCCGAGCGCACGCGGCCCGAACTCCATGCGGCCCTGGAACCAGCCGATCACGCGGTTCGCGGCCAGCAGCGCGGCCGTCTGCGCGGCGACGTCCGCCAGCCGCCGGTACGGCAGCTGCGCTTCCTTCAGGAACGCCTCGATCGCGTCGTCGCTGTACGACGGCCCGAGATACGCATGGTCCATCCGCCAGTCGCCGCGCGTGCCGCGCATCCGGAAATCGGTCCACAGCGCGGCGCCGAGCGCGGTACCCGCGTCGCCGGCAGCCGGTTGCACCCACACGTCGTCGAACGGGCCGCGATCGCGGATCTTCGCGTTCATCACGCAGTTCAGCGCGACGCCGCCCGCCATCGCGAGCTGCTGCTCGCCGCTCTCGGCCGCGAGCCAGTCGACCGCCTGCAGCGTCGTTTCCTCGAGCACCAGTTGCAGTGCATGCGCGATGTCGCAGTGATGCGGCTCGATCGGGCCACCGCGTTCGCGCGGCGCGCCGAACATCGCGGCGAGATCGCCTTCATCGATTTCGTAGCGGCCTTCGCCGTTGTAGCGCACCAGCTTGCGCATCTCGTCGGCGAACACCGGCTTGCCGTACGACGCGAGCGCCATCACCTTGTATTCGTCGGACGAGTGCAGGAAACCGAGGTAGCGCGTCACGCGCTCGTACAGCAGCCCGAGCGAATGCGGCAGGTTGACCTGGCCGAGCCGCCGGTACGACTGCCCGTCGAACACGCCGTAACTGGTCGTCGCGCGTTCGCCGCGGCCGTCCATCGTCATCACCGCGCAGCGCTCGTACGGCGCCGCGAGAAACGCGCTGGCCTCGTGCGCGAGATGGTGCTCGATGAAGTGCCAGCGGAACGGCCCGTCGTGCGCGACGCCGCGAAAGCGCCGCTGCAGGTGGTGCGGCGCGCCGCCCGCGAGCTGGCGCGGCGCGTTCACGATCGACGACAGGAACAGCGGATGCCACGGCGACGCGCCGTCGGCGCGCGGCGCATGCGCGGACGGCTCGAGCGGCAGCGTGAGCTCCTGCGTGTCGCCGTGACGATCGAGTTCGAGCCACGGGTCGTACGAATACGCGACATGGTCCACGTCCGCGAGCGTGATGCCGGCTTCCGCGAGACAGTAGTCGATCGCGTGATACGGCAGCTCCCACGTCGAGAACGGCACCGGCCGCTTCGCGTGCTTCACGTGCGTGAAGCGTTCGTCTTCGGCGGCCGCGAGCACGACGCCATCGCGCACGAGGCACGCGGCGCTGTCGTGGAAGGCGGCGTTGATGCCGAGGGTATAAATCGGGTCCTGCATGCGTCAGCTCCTGGTGATGACGTGCGCGAACGGAATCACGTTCGAGGCGTCCGCCGCGGCCGGCTCGTTGCCGTCGTGCTGCGCGGCGGCCCGTGCGGCCGCCCGCTGCGCATGGCGCTCGTTGCCGCGCAGCAGCGCGTGCGTCGCCGCGACGACCTCGTCGACGCCGACGCCGAGCAGGCACGGATGGCCCGGCTGGTTGCACACGCTGCGATAGCAGTTCCGGCACGGCACATCGACGTTCAACGCGCGGTGCGGCACACGCCACGGCGTGTGCTGGGGGTTGGTCAAGGCGTACAGGTCGACGACCGGCGTGCCGAGCGCGGCCGCGAGATGCACAGGGCCGCTGTTGTTCGACAGCAGCAGATCGGCCGTCTCGATCAGCGCGCCGAGTTCGCCGAGCGGCAGCGCGCCCGCCAGCGGCACCGCGCGCGGCCCGACGCGTTCGCACACCGCATCGACGAGCGCGCGCTCGCCGGCGCTGCCCGTCACCGCAATGCCGTCGAACAGCGGCGCGAGCTGCGCGGCAGCCGCGCCGAAGCGCTCCGCCGGCCAGCGCCGCGACGCCGCGCTCGCGCCCGGATGCACGACCAGCCACCGGCCATGCGCGGGGCCTGCCCGGCGCGGGCCGCCGATGCGCTGCAACGCGCCGCGCAGCCGCGCGTGCAATGCGCGTCGCGCCGCGTCGCCGGGGTCGAACGCCATCCGCCAGTCCGACGTCTTCGCGCCCACCGAGCGCACCAGCGCAAGCTGGCGCGCGACTTCGTGGCGCACGTGCGAATCCGGCTCGGTTTCGGGCACGCGATCGGTCAGGAGCTCATACGGATTCTCGCGGCAATGCGCGAGCCGCAGCGGAATGCCCGCGAGCCAGCACATCATCGCGGCCGGCAGCGGGCTCTGGCTGTACACGGTGAAGATCACGGCGGCATCGAACCGGCCGCCCAGCAACTGGTCGATCATGTCGAGATCGGCAACCGGATCGCCGCGTGCATCCGGATGCTTGACCCACGGCGCATCGTAGGTCCACACGTCGTCGACCATCGGCAGGTGGTTCGCGAGAGCCGCGCCGGTGCGCGACGTCAGCAGCGTGAGCCGGCGGCCGTGACCGCTCTCCTTGAGCGCGCGCATCGCGGGCGTCGTCATCAGCACGTCGCCGAGGCTGTCGAGCCGCACGCACAGGATCCGGCGTGCACGATCCCACGCGGCGCTCATCGCCGCCCCCACAGGCCGTGGCGGCGTGCGGCCTCGCGCGCGACGATGTCGGCGGCCGAATCGAGGCGGTCGACCACGTGATGCGGCGTGCGCGCCGCATCGACCCGCCATTCGGTCTCGTTGCCGCAGTCGACGAGAATCGTGCTGCAGCGTGCGCCGCGACCGGCCTCGATATCGTCGAGGATGTCGCCGATCATCCAGCTCCATTCGGCGACGGCGCCGAGCATCGCGCACGCGCGGCGCACCATCCCGGGGCGCGGCTTGCGGCACAGACAGTCGCACGTGTAGCGCGGCACGCTGCCCGCCGGGTGATGCGGGCAGTAAAAAAAGTCCGCCAGCACCGCGCCGTTTGCTTCGAACAATTCGGCGAGACGCTGGCGGACCGCGCCAAGCTCACGTTCGGTGAAGTAGCCGAGCGCGACGCCCGGCTGGTTCGATACGACCGCGATCGGCATGCCGGTCGCGCCCAGCGTGCGCAGCGCGCGCGCAGCGCCGGGTGCGAGCCGCATCCGCGCGGGGTCGACGTTGTACGGCACGTTCTCGAGCAGCGTGCCGTCCTTGTCGAGCAGCACCGCGCCGGGCAGCCGCCGGTCGCGTCTCAGGGCCATGACGTCTCCTTCATCGGCAGCACCATCACCTCGGGCACGACGGTGCCGGGCGGCTGCGTCAGCACGAAACGCACGGCGGCCGCGACGTGCTCGGGCGGCTGCAGCGTGTCCTCGTCGATGTCGGGGAAGCGGTCGAGCAGGAACGGCGTACGCATCCCGCCCGCGACGATCGCCGACACGCTGACGCCGGCCGGCCGCAATTCCGCATGCAGCGCATGCGACAGGCCGAGCAGCCCCCACTTCGTCGCGTGGTAGGCCGATGCGTTCGGCCATGCGCGCTTGGCCGCCGTCGACGCGATGTTCACGATGTGTCCGCTGCCGCGCGCCTTCATCATCGGCACGGCCGCATGGCACATCAGGTAAGGGCCGAACAGGTTCGTCATCATCACCTGCTGCCATGCGGCGACGCTGACGTCGTCGATCGGCGCGGTCACGTCGATCGCGGCGTTGTTGACGATGATGTCGAGATCGCCGAGCGCCTCGCGCGCGTCGTGCACCACCTGCAGCACCGACGTCTCGTCGCGCACGTCGAGCGGCCGTCCGACCGCCTTTCCGCCATGCCGCTCGAGCCGCTGCGCGACAGCCGCCGCGCGATCGCCGTCGAGATCGGCGACGATCACGTGGGCGCCGTGTTGCGCCAGTTCCTCGCAGATGGCCTCGCCGAGGCCGCGGCCGCCGCCCGTGACGAGCGCGGTACGGCCGGCGAGCGGCGGTCGGGCGGAATCGTGAGTCGCGTTCACATGCACCTCCTGTTGGCGTCCGAAGAATCGTGGCGATGACACTTGTCGTGACAAGCGTCGTACAAGAGGCAGAGCGAAAAGCGTGCCACTGGGCGGACGGCCGCGCCGCATCGGGCTGGAGCGCGCGCGCGCTGGCTTTTTTATAACCGGCTGTAAAAACGTGTCCGCGCGCCGTCGTTCAGATCGCGAGGCCGTCCGGCGTCGCCTGCGCGCGGTGCTTCGCGAGCGCGCGCAGGCAGTGCGCGATGCAGCCGGCGAACGCCTCGTCGAACCAGGGTTGCGCGCCCGATACGCCCACCACGATCCCGTGCAGCGCGACCGCGCCCCACAGGTTCGTGTCGCCCGCGCGCAGCCGGTACGGCTCGAGCGCCTGCACGACGTGCCCGTCGCGGCCGGTTTCCCACGACAGCCGCGCCTTCGCCCGCGCGTACGCGCGATAGTCGGCATCCCAGTCCTTCGGGTCGGGCAGCGAGAACTCGTACAGGATGGCGTCCTCGAACGCCGCGTCGTGCGGCCCGAGCGCCGGATCCATGATCACGATGTGCAGGCAGCCGCTGTCGCCGACGAAGTCGCTCTGCAACGCGGCCGACAACGTCGGCAGCAGCAGCTCGACGGCTGCGACCGCCGCCTGGCGGTCGGCGAACGCGCTACCGCCGCGACGGTCGGTCAGCGCTGCGGTGGTCGTCGGATTCAGAAGGTTCGACATGGATCTCTCCGGAGGAATACGCGAGCGCACGCAGCGCCGCGATCAGGTCGGCCGCTACCGCGGGCTTGGTCAGGTAAGCATGGAAACCCGCTTCGACCGCGCGCGTGCGATCGCGGTCGCGCGCGTGGCCGGACAACGCGAGCGCCTCGAGCGGCGCGCGGCCGTCGCGCCCGCGTTCGGCTTCGAGCTGCCGCACGCGGCGCATCACCGCGTAGCCGTCTTCCTCGTCGTCGCCGAGGTCGATGTCGCAGACGAGCAGCGCCGGCCAGTCCGTGCGGGGCGTGCGCCACAGGTCGTCGAGCAATGCGTGGCCGGATTCGAACGCGCGGACGTCCGCGCCGGCCACCTTCAGCAGCGCGGTGAGCGCTTCGCGCGCCTCGTCGTGATCGTCGACGCACGCGACGAGCAGGCCGTCGAGCGGTTTCGCGTCTGCATGGGTCGCGACGCCGGCGCTCGCGGCGGCATTTGCCGCGCCGCCTTCGGCCGGTTGCACCGACGCCGGCGCCAGCGCGCACATCGGCAGCGACAGGTGCAACGTCACACCGATGTCGTTGCGTTCGCGCACGACGTAGCCGCCCGCGTCCTCGATCGCGCTCTGCAGCCGTTCGAGATCGACCAGCGACAGCTCCGGCGCCTCGACGCCCGCGCACGTGATCGTGATCCGCGCTTCCGGGTCGTGCCGCGCGGTTCGCACCTCGATCTGACCGCCGCTGCTCGCATCGATCCCGCCGCGACACAACTCCCACACGAAGCGCCGCAGCGCGGCCGGGTCGGCCTTGACGACGAGATCCTCGCTCGACAGCTCGCGAAACACCGGCACGCCGCGCTGCACGGCCGCGTCCGCGAGCGAATCGAGTACGTGCGCGACCAGCGGGTTGATCCGCACCGGCTGCAGCGCGAACTTCGCCTCGGTGCGCTCCAGTTCGCGCTGCTTCGCCTGCAGCGACCACATCTGCGCATACACGCCGTCGCTCTGCAGCAGCTCGTCGTGCGTCCCCTGCTCGACGAGGCGGCCGTGCTCCATCACGAGGATCCGGTCCGCTTCGACGATCGTCGACAACCGGTGCGCGATGATGAGGCTCGTGCGCTGCTGCGCGACGCGCATCAGCTCCTGCTGGATCGCGCGTTCCGAGCGCGTGTCGAGCGCCGACGTCGCCTCGTCGAACACGACGATCGGCGGCGCCTTCAGCAGCGCGCGCGCGATCGCGACGCGCTGGCGCTCGCCGCCCGACAGCCGCACGCCGCGCTCGCCGACGCGCGTGTCGTACGCATCGGGCAGCCGCTCGATGAACGCGTCCAGCTGCGCGCCACGCGCGGCCGCGATCACCTCGCCGCGCGTCGCGTCGCGCTTGCCGTACGCGATGTTGTAGGCGAGCGTGTCGTTGAACAGGATCGTGTCCTGCGGCACGATGCCGAGCGCATCGCGCAGGCTGCGTTCGGTCACGAGGCGCAGGTCCTGGCCGTCGATCCGGATCGTCCCCGCGTCGGGCTGGTAGAGCCGGAACAAGAGCCGCGCGAGCGTCGATTTCCCCGAGCCGCTGCCGCCGACGACCGCAACCGACTGGCCGGGCTCGATGCGAAACGACACGTCCCACAGGATCTGCCGGCTCGGCTCGTAGCCGAAGTCCACATGTTCAAACTCGATCGCGCCGCCGCGCACCGCAAGCGGGTGCGCGCCCGGCGCATCACCGTCCTCGCCGGGCTTGCCGCGCGCGTCGAGCAGCCTGAACAGCCGCTCGATGTTGGTCATCGCGTCGTTCGCCTCGCGGAACACGAACCCGAGCGCGTTCAGCGGCAGGCTGATCTGGATGATGTATGCGTTGATCAGCACGAGGTCGCCGACCGTCATCGTGCCGCGCGCGACATACTGGCCCGCGAGCAGCATCACCGCCGCGATGCCCGCACCGATGCACGCGCTTTGCCCGATGTGCAGCGTCGACAGCGCGTACTGGTTGTCGATGCCGGCCTCGCGCCAGTCGTCGAGCACGCGGTCGAGCCGGTCGCGCTCGACGTCCTCCCGCGCGAAATACTTGACCGTATCGACGTTGAGCAGGCTGTCGACCACCCGCGAGTTCGATTCGGCCTCGAGGGCGTTCACGCGGCGCTGGTAGCGCATGCGCCGGCGCGTGAACACGATCGTATACGCCGCATACACGGCGAACGTGATCAGGATGATCGCGGTGAAGCCGCCGCCGTACTTGCTGATCACGATCAACAGCACCGAACCGATTTCGAGCGCGGTCGGCACGATCGTGAACACCGCGACGCCGAGCAGGTAGCCGATCCCGGCCGTGCCCTTCTCGAGATCGCGCACGACGGCGCCGGTCTCGCGCTGCGAATGGAAGCGCGCGCCGAGCCGGTGCAGATGGCCGAACGTGCGCACCGTGAACGACGCGACCGTGTGCTGCGTGACCTGCACGAACGTCATGTCGCGCACTTCGTTCAGCGCATTCGCCGCGAAGCGCACGACCGCATACGCGAACAGCAGCAGCACCGGCAGCGCGATCGGTTGACCGGCCGCGCGGCCCAGCCCGTCGACGATCTCCTTGAGCAGCAGCGGCACCGATACCGCCGCCGCCTTCGCGAGCACCAGCAGGACGATCGCGGCCAGCACGCGCGCGCGGTATCGCCAGATCGCACGCCACAGCTCGGCCGCGATGCGCATGCGCAGGCCGCGGCCGTCGTGGTCATCGCGATCGTGGGGGTGGCGCGGCGCGGCGCGGCCGCCGTCGGCGCGGCGCGCGCCGTTGCCGTGGGAATGACGGTCGTCGCGCGTCGGGTCGTCGGTGCCGGTCGTCATGCGCTCGATGGAGTGTCCGGGATCAGGGGGTTCCGTTCAGCGGCCGTCAGTGGCGCGATTCGCCGCCGGGGGTGCCGCTCGTCATGGTGCCGCTTGTCGTGGTGCCGCTTGTCACGGTCCCGCTCGTCGTGGTGCCGCTCGTCGTGGTGCCGCTGCCGGCGCCGCCGCTCGTGCTCGCACTGCTGCTCCCCGTGCCGGGCTCCGGATCGCGCGCCGCCGGCTGGGTCGGCGTGACGGTGCGTTGCGACGGATGCAGCACCATGCCGGTATCGTGTTCGCCGTCTCGCTGCACCCGCACGCGGTTCTCGACGTCGCGCACGCACATGCAGCTGTCGGCAATGTCCTCGATGTCGTGCTTCATCCAGCGCGACGGCACGGTGCCGTCGAGTTCGACGCGACCGTCGCGCACCTCCACCGTGACGTCGCTCACGTCGATATCGAGCGCATGCGCGAGCCGCTCGCAAACATCCTCGCGAATCCGCTCATCCGAGCGCGTATAGCCCTTCGGGCCGCGCCGCTCACGCATCGCCTGGCGCTGTGCATCGCTGCCGAAGCGCGACAGGTCGGGCGCGTCCGCGCGACGCGGATCGCGCGGATCGTAATCGCGCTCGCCGCCGTACCAGCCCATCCGGTGATGGCCGCGAAATCCCGGCCGGTCGCTGCCATAGCGGCCTTCGTCGCTTGGTCCGCCACCGCGATTGCCGTAGCCGCGTTCGGCCTCCCATGCCGCGTCGCGCGAGCCGGTGCGCATGTCGCGCCACTCGCCGCCGCCACGCGGGCGCTGCTCGGCGGAAGAGCGCGCCGAGCGCTCGCTCCACTCGCTGCCCCAGTCCTCGGGGCCGACGTCTTCGCTTGCGAAGCGCCGGTACGCGGATTCATAGTCGGCGTCGTGCCGTTCCGATTCATCGCCGCGGAAATCCCGCTCGCCGGCGCCCCGGTATGCGCGTTCTCCGCGCTCCTGCCAGTCCGGCGGGCCGCGTCGTTCGCCGTGCCGTCCGGTATATCGTCGTTGCATCGTGTCCTCCTAGATCGCGCCTGTGCCGCGCACGGCCCCATTGTCGCGACGCGGCGCGCGTCGATCCGGGCGTTGCAAATCGCGTGCCGCGCGACCGTCCGGCCCCCGCGCCGGAAAGCCGGCGCGCGGCCGACATTGCGAGTCAGCGCAGTCACGTATCGATCGGGTGGGTCTGCCGGCCTAAGGTCGTGCCTATCTGCAACGCCATTGCAGTTTTTGCGCAAGGCGTGGTGCCAGGCCCTTACCAACGCCCCGCGCCCGGTTCCGGCGGCGCATCGGGGTCATCCGTGCTGCCGGGGTCGCTCAGCCGCTCGGTGCGATCCGGCTCGATGTCGGCGCCTTCCTCCAGCGTCGAATCGCCATCCGCGGACGCACGCTCGCCGGTACCCGCGCGATCCGTATCGCTGTCGAGCGACGCATCGCCGCGTTCCAGCGCGTGATCGTCGAGCGGCGAATCGATGTCGAACGGATGACGCCGCGCGCCAGCCGTATCGCTGCCGCTGTCGGACGAGTCGCTCGGCCCCAGCGCGCGACCGTCGCGGCCGCGTGTTGCATTGTCGTCGTCCGGGCCGGCCGGTTCGTTGTCGGGGTTCAAGGTGCTGTTCATGTCGGTGTCCTCGTGTAGCGTCGGGCTGCCGCCCGCCGGGCGTCTCTCGCCGGGCAAGCCGCGGCGTGCGGGTCGCCATGGGATGCAATCCGCATGCCGGATCGCCGCCGCCGGACGCGGGAAGCCCCCGATCAAGTGGACGCGCCGGCGCGGCACGCGCAATGCGCTCCCATTGATCAGGTGAATTGAGTTCCCTTATGCTTTCGCGGGATTCAATCGGGTCTTAATGTTCGCCGCCGGTCAGACCGGCTGGCGACTGGGCGGAGTTCCTGTCCGCCCGCAACCGACATGCCGTGCCAATGAAGAAAGACGACGCTATTACCACTCTGCCCCCGCCGCTCGAGCCTGCCGATGCGCAGGACCTCCTTCACCGTTTCGCCGAGTTCCGGTTCGAGACCGTGGTCGGCGCGATCAGCGACTACGCCGTATTCATGCTGGATCCGCACGGCAACGTGGCGACCTGGAACCGCGGCGCGGAGCGCATCAAGGGCTACCGCACCGCCGAGATCGTCGGCCATCACTTCTCGCGCTTCTACCCGCCGGAAGCGATCGCGGCCGGCCGCCCCGCGCTCGGCCTCCAGGAGGCCGTCGCGCACGGCCACTTCGAGGACGAAGGCTGGCGCGTGCGCAAGGATGGTTCGCTGTTCTGGGCCAATGTGACGATCACCGCCGTGCGCGACCACGTCGGCCAACTGGCCGGCTTCATCAAGATCACGCGCGACATGACCGAGCGCAAGCGGCTCGCGGAACTCGAAGCGTCGACGCACCGGCTCAGCGTGTTCATCGCGATGCTCGCGCACGAGCTGCGCAACCATCTTGCGCCGTTGCGCCATTCGGTCGGCGTGCTGCAGAGCCTGCCCGATCCCGCGCCCGCGCTCGCGCAGTGCCGCGACGCCGTGCACCGTCAGATCGGCCAGCTGACACGGCTGGTCGACGATCTGCTCGACGTCGGACGCATTACGGCCGGCAAGGTCGAGCTCGACTACGCACCGGTGACGGTGCGCGACGTCGTGTGCCGCGGTGTGGAAAGCGTCCAGCCGAAACTCGCCGCGCGCGGCCAGCACATTCGCGTGGAATTGCCGGCCGATGGGGTCACGGTGCGCGGCGACGTCACACGGCTCGTGCAAGTGCTGCACAACCTGCTCGACAACGCGTCGAAATTCTCGCCACAGGGCGGGCGGATCGACGTCGGTGCGCAAGTCGAAGGGCCAGTCGTCGCGATTCGTGTGACCGATCACGGGGTCGGGATCGCGCCGAGCTCGCTCGAATCGATCTTCGAACTGTTCGAACAGGAACGCAAACCGGACCTGCACCCGTCGGACGGCTTCGGGCTCGGCCTCGCGATCTGCCGCTCGTTCGTCGAACTGCACGGCGGGATGATCAGCGCCGAAAGCGACGGCCTCGGCCACGGCGCGACGTTCACGGTGCGACTGCCGATCGCGCCCGAGACACGTACCGCGCCCGCCGAAGCGCCCGCGCCGCGTGCGGCCGAACCGCGTGCCGACGCGCCGCTGCGCATCCTGGTCGTCGACGACAACCGCGACTCCGCCGACACGCTTGCCGTGCTGCTGCAGGTCAAGGGCCACGCGCCGCGCGCCGCATACGACGCGGACGCCGCGCTGGCGCTCGCGCGCGAAACCGTCCCGCACCTGATGCTGATCGACTTGTCGATGCCCGACATCGACGGCTACACGCTGCTGCGCGAACTGCGCGCGATCGACACGCTGGCCGGCATGACGTGCGTCGCGCTGTCGGGTCATGCGAGCCCCACCGACCTCGCGCGCACCGCAAGCGAAGGCTTCGACGATCACCTCGTGAAGCCCGTCGAAATGGCGGTGCTCGACGCGCTGTTGCAGCGCGTCGCGCGCAAGGTGCGGGACGCGCGCTGAGCGCTCAGGCCATCGCGCGGCACATCGCCGCGCAGGTTTCGCAGGCCAGCGCGCAGCGGCGGCAATGGTCGTGCGCATGTCGCCGGCATTCGCTCGCGCACAGGTCGCACGCATGCGCGCACAACGCGCACACGTGCGGCGCGAGCGCGCTGCGCCGCGCCATCGCGCCCGACGCGAAGCGGCACAGCTGCGCGCACTCGATGTCGAGGGCGATGCAGTCGGCCAGCTTGTGCGCGTCGGGTTCGGCCAGACAGCCGGCCGTACATGAGTCGCACGCATGCGCGCACGCATCGCAAGCGGCCATGCAGTTGTCGTAGCAGGCGTTCGTCTCGTTCATCGCGGCGCTCCTGGTTTCGGTTCGGGTCGTCATGGCGTCAACTTCACTTTCATCCAGCCGGGCTCGCGCACGTCGAATGCACGATACGCGTCGATCGCGTTGGTCAGCGGCTCGCAGCGCGTGAGCACCGACGCGGGATCGAACGCACCGCTGCGCACCAGCTCGATCAGATGCGGCGTGATGGTCCGGTGATTGCAGTTGCCCATCTTGATCGTCAGGTTCCGGTTCATCGCCTCGCCGATCGGAAATACGCGCGCCTGCGGCGGATACACGCCGATCACCGAGACCGTGCCCGCCTTCGCGACCGCGCGCACCGCCCATTGCAGCACCTGCGACGGCCCGTCGCCCGGCACCCAGTTGCGCCCGTCCGGCTTGCGGCGCGGCGCGACCGCGTCGACTTCGGCATCGAACGCGCGCGCGGCGTCATGATCGGCTGCCGCCGGCCCGTGCGTCGCCCGCATCGCGTCGACGCCCACCGCGTCGATCACGCGATCGACGCCGATTCCGCCGGTGAGCCGCAGTATCGTGTCGACCGGATCTTCCTCGGAGAAGTCGATCGTTTCCGCGCCTTGCGCGCACGCCATCTCGAGCCGCGACGCGATGCGGTCGATCGCGATCACGCGCCCCGCGCCCATCAGCTTCGCGCTCGCGATCGCGAACTGTCCGACCGGCCCGGCGCCGAACACCGCAACCGTATCGCCCGGCTTCACTTCCGCGAGCTGCGCACCGAAATAGCCCGTCGGGAAAATATCGGACATCAGGATCGCGCGATCGTCGTCGATCGCGTCGGGCAACCGGATCAGGCTCGCATTCGCGAGCGGCGTGCGCGCGTATTCGGCCTGCAGCCCGTCGAACGGGCCCGTGTCGGCCGGGCCGCCGAAGAACGCGGTGCCGGCGCGCGGGCCGCCCGGGTTCGCGACGTCGCATTGGGCCGTGTAGCCCGCGCGGCAGTACACGCAGCTGCCGCACGCGATCGTCGATGGGATCAGCACGCGATCGCCGCGCTTCAGGTTGCGCACGTCGCGTCCGACCGTCTCGACGATGCCGACGCCTTCGTGACCGAGAATCGTGCCGGGCTTCATCCCGCCGAGCGTGCCGCGCACCATGTGCAGATCGGTGCCGCAGATCGCGCTGGCCGTCAGGCGCACGACCGCGTCGGTCGCCTGCGCGACTTCCGGGTCGGGTACCGTATCGATGCGAATGTCGCCGATGCCGTGAAATACGACTGCTTTCATGTGAGGCCCTCCTTGTCGAAAGCGGAAACGGTGCAGATACCGTCGTGCTGTTCGAGCAAGGTGCGCGCCTGTCGGTGTGCGGGGTCGGCGGAGGCGCTCATGCCGCTCATGCCGCGCGCGCCGGTCGCACCGTTAAGTCCCGCATTCGCCGGGCCGCGTCACGACGGGCGACGCACGCGCTTCTTCGCGGCGCGCCCGCACCTCGGGCCGGTACGCGCGCCGCGCGATGCTGCTACGATCGACTCACCACTGGCGGCGGCCCGCGCGACGATGCGGTTGTGCTCGCGCACCGTATGGCCGCCGCGTCCTCGTTCGCCGGCGATGGAGGTACCGACCGATGCAAGCAAGCGACACGTACATGGATCACGAGATTCGCGTCGAAGCGACGCGCAATGCGAACGGCGCGTGGGTCGCGCACGTGCGGATCTTCCGCGACGGCGCACCGATCGACCTGCCCGCGCCCGAACTCGTCACACCCGAATGGCTCACCTGCGACGAAGCGCTGCGCGGCGGCATCGACCAGGGCCGCGTGATGATCCGCACGCACGACCGCTAGCCGCGTCCCATGTGGCGCCGGGCGTTATAAGCGGTGCACGGCTGCGTGCGCCGCGCACCCGATGGCGCTGCACGTTACCAATCGGCAACCTGCGCAAAGGCGAGCGATCGCGTGAGCGTGAACGGCGGAATGAGGGGCGGGGCCGAGTCGCAAGACAGCCCGCATTCACGCGTGCGGCGCGTCCTGCTGCTCGAGCGCCGCTTCCGCGCGCAGGCAGTCGAGATCGCGGCCGATCGTCGCGACCGCGAGCCGCTTGTTGCCGCGCCAGTACGTCACCGAACCGTCATGCGCGCGCAGGTCGCCGTCGATCTCGACACGATCCCATTGCTCGGCATGGCCCGCGTAACGCACCGCCAGGTCGTAGTGCTGGCTCCAGAAGAACGGCACGGCGTCGAACGGCCGTTGCTGGCCGAGCATGTTGCGCGCCGCGGCGATGCCCTGCCGCTCCGCGACAACCCAGTGCTCGACGCGGATGCGCTCGCCCGTCAACGGATCCGGCCAGCGCGCGATGTCGCCGGCCGCGTAAATGTCGGGCGCGCTCGTCCGAAGGAAACGATCGACCGTCACGCCGCGATCGACGGCCAACCCCGCCTCCTGCGCAAGCGCGACGTCCGGATGCACGCCGATGCCGACCACCACGACGTCGGCGGGCAGTACGTCGCCGTTCGACAGCGTCACGCAGTCCGGCGCGATCTGCGTGAGCGTCGCGCCGAGATGGAACCGCACGCCATGCGACTCGTGCAGCGCGCGGATCGTGTCGCCGAGCGCGTCGCCGAGCACGCGCGCCATCGGATGCGCATCGGGCGCGACCACCTGCACGTCGAGCCCGCGCGTGCGCAGCGCGGCGGCCGCTTCCAGACCGATGAAGCTCGCGCCAACCACGACGCAGCGCTGCGCCGTCTTCAGCTTGCCGATCAACGCATCGCAATCGGCGCGCGAGCGCAGCACGCACACGTGCGGCAGATCGGCACCCGGCACGCTCAGCCGGTTCGGCTCGGCGCCGGTGGCGAGCAGCAGCGCGCCGTAGCCCACGCGGCTGCCGTCCGCCAGTTCGACCGCGTGCTGCGCGGGATCGATCCGCGCGACACGCGTGCCGCAGCGCACGTCGATGCGCTGGTCGGCATAGAACGATGCGCCGCGCAGCGGCAACCAGTCGGCTTCGGCCGTGCCGGCCAGATAATCCTTCGACAGGTTCGGCCGGTCGTACGGCGGCTCGCCGTCGGCACTCAACAGCGTGATTGCATGCGGATAGCCCTGTTGCCGCAGCGTCACCGCCCCTGCGATCGCGGCCGCGCCGCCGCCGACGATCACCACCGATGCAGGCAGCGCGGCCGCGTTCGGTATCGGCGGCGTTGCGGCGGGACGCGCATCGAGCACGACCGCGCGGCCGTCGCGGCGCTCGACACGCCAGCACGTCAGCCCGTCGAGCGCCGGCGCGCGCAGCATTGCGCCGGTGCGCAGGCAGAACGCCGCGTGATGCCACGGGCAGCGAATCGTGTCGCCAACCAGCAGCCCCTCGGCGAGCGGACCGCCGTAGTGCGGGCATTGCGCGCTCACGGCGAACAGTTCGTCGGCGCGGCGCACCAGCAGCACCGCTGCATCGCCGACCTGGCCCTCGATCATCGCGCCATCGGCGAGGTCGTCGAGCGCGATGCCCTGCGCGAGATCGGGACGTGAAGACGAGGCGTCGCTTGCGGACATGGCGGGGCTCCCTGGGTGTGAGGCAACGATTCGATTATCGGCGTCGTTCTCGAAAAGAACAGGTACAGACGACCCCGCAGCGCACGCAAATGCGAACTGTAGGTAAGACGCGATCCGCGACCGGCGTAGAACGTCGACGACGTTGCGGTGCAACACGCAGCATGCGCCTGCGAGCGGCGGCCCGCGATGCAAAGCAAGCCGCGTGCCGCGTGGATCGATCACCGGCCGGTGCGGGATTCGCGCGCGTCCAGCCGAGCGCGTGACGTACACCGCGCGCACGTTGCGCATCGCCGTCCCGGTGCTCGATACCCCGCGTGTTCCTCCGTCACCCGCGCGGGTTGCCCGCTTGCCGCCGCGTGCGCGCATCCTCCTCGACATCGTCGACTTCCGCCGGATAGCGATGCTGACCGAAACTGAGGATCAGCACACCCACCGCGAGCAGCACGATCCCGAACGTGGTCATCAGCATCCGCTCCGGGCTGTCGGTCGCGCCGCGCAGGATCAGGTCGCGCGCGAGCGACGTCATCGCGATGAACAGCGGAAAGCGCACCGGCAACCGGCCGAGCCGCAGGTAGCGCACGTCCATCGCGAGCACCTCGAGATAGAGAAACATCAGCAGCAGGTCGGTCAGCGACACCTCGCCCGCGAGCACGACCTTCCACGCTTCCTGCGTCATCGCGAACGCGGTCGCGAGCCCGATCACGATCAACCCGGCCAGTTCGGCCGCGTGGAGGAAATGGCCGAAGCAGCGGCGGATGCGCTCGGCGGCCGTATCGGCGGAAGCAGTGGACGTATTCAAGGCGATGGTCGGTGCAAGGATGTAGGTGACGCGCTCGATGCGCGGGCGACGCGGCCGATCGCGTCGGGCAACGTGAAGCCCGAGACGGGCACCGCGGAAATGGTTGCGCACGCATCGGCCGCGCTCGGGTCGATCGCGCCCGGCGCGCCAGCCGCACCGCTCGCGCCAGTCGCCTGTGCGACCGCGGACAGCGTGCGCCGGCAGCACGCGAGAAACGCGACGCCGGCATCGGTGCACGCGACGTCGCCGCCGGCCGCGGCGATCAGCAACCGGCAGCCGAGATAACGTTCGAGGCCATCGAGCCGCTCGCTCAGCCGCGCGTCGTCGAGCGACAGTTCGGACGCCGCGCCGGACAGCCCGCCACGCTCGACCACCGCGACGAAAATACGCATCGCTTCCAGCAGGTTCATCATGATGGTCCTCGTCGTCGGCCGGAGCGAACCTAATCTACTGCACGCGCCGTGGGGCGCTCAAGAGCACAGCGGCGCGGGCGTCGGGAGCACAGCTGCGCGCGCGTCGCGCAAAACCGGACCGCGATCAACCGATTCGAATGACAGATCGCCGATACGTGTTCCAAAGGCCCGCCGAAGCTGCTAGATTGCATGCTCGACGACGTTACGCGGTGCGGACAGTCACGCGCCGGGCGAACGCGCGGCGATTCTGCCTGCCTCCCCTTTCGCGCCCGGGCGGCAGGCCGCCGCCGCTGCGGCCCGTTGCGCGCTGCCCGCGCAACGTCCTTCATCCGCATGTCACAAAGAGAACAGTCGCATGACACAGTCCAACCGTTCGCCTTCGCGCGCCGCGGCCGCCGCTGCCCGCCCGTCCCGACATGACTGACCGGCAGCCCGCGATGCAAACCCGTCCCCCGCTTTCCCAGGCCGTTCACAGCCCGATCACGCGCAGCGCGATCTTCCTCGTCGCCACGGTCAACGCCGGCGCCGATCACGCAGACACGATCCGCGGATGGTGCGGCGACATCGCCGCGCTCGTGCGCTCGGTCGGCAAGCGCGTGCCCGAGGGCAACCTGTCGTGCGTGTGCGGCTTCGGCTCCAACGCGTGGGATGCGCTGTTCGGCGACCCGCGCCCCGCGTCGCTGCATCCGTTTCGCGAATTCGGCGCCGGCCAGCGCGTCGCGATCGCGACGCCCGGCGACATCCTGCTGCACATCCGCGCCGACGCGATGGACCTGTGCTTCGAGCTCGCGACGCAGCTGCTCACCGCGCTCGGCGATGCGGTCACCGTGGTCGACGAGGTGCACGGCTTTCGCAACTTCGACCAGCGCGCGATGATCGGCTTCGTCGACGGCACCGAGAACCCGGAAGGCCGCGACGCGGTCGACTTCACGGTGATCGGCGACGAAGACGCGGAATTCGCGGGCGGCAGCTACGTGATCGTGCAGAAGTACCTGCACGACATGGCCGGCTGGAATGCGCTCGCGGTCGAGACGCAGGAGCGCATCATCGGGCGCACCAAATTGTCCGACATCGAGCTCGCGCCGGACGTGAAGCCGTCGTGCTCGCACAGCTCGCTGACCACGCTCGACGAGAACGGCCAGGAGGTGAAGATCCTGCGCGACAACATGCCGTTCGGGCGCCCCGGTTCCGGCGAATTCGGCACCTATTTCATCGGCTACGCGCGCTCGCCGGCGCCGATCGAGCAGATGCTGGAGAACATGTTCGTCGGCCGCCCGCCCGGCAACTACGACCGGCTGCTCGACTTCAGCCGCGCGGTCACCGGCTCGCTGTTCTTCGTGCCGTCGGCCGACCTGCTCGAAGCGCTCGCCGACCGCCCCGCACCGGCCGCCGCCGACGCCGCGGCCCCCGCCGCCGCACCGCCGGCACCCTCTTCTACCGAGTCGCGTCGTGACGGCTCATTGAACATCGGATCGCTGAAAGGAGCCAAAGTCTATGAATAACCTGCACCGCGAACTCGCACCCATTTCGTCGTCCGCCTGGGAGCAGATCGAGGAGGAAGTCACACGCACCTTCAAGCGCTCGGTGGCCGGGCGCCGCGTGGTCGACGTCGAAGGGCCGGCCGGCCCCGAGCTGTCGGCCGTCGGCACCGGGCATCTGAGCGACGTCACCGCGCCGCGCGAGCTGGTGAGCGCGCGACTGCGCGAGGTCCGCACGATCGTCGAGCTGACGGTGCCGTTCGAACTGAGCCGCGATGCGATCGACAGCGTGGAGCGCGGCGCGCGCGATGCCGACTGGCAGCCGGCGAAGGACGCCGCGCAACGGCTCGCGTTCGCGGAAGACGGCGCGATCTTCGACGGCTATCCGGCCGCCGGCATCGTCGGCATCCGCGAAGGCACGTCGAACCGCAAGCTCACGCTGCCGACCGACGTCAGCGCGTACCCGGACGCGATCAGCGACGCACTCGAAGCGCTGCGGCTCGCCGGCGTCGATGGCCCGTACACCGTCGTGCTCGGCTCGGACGCGTACACGGCGCTCAGCGAGGCGCGCGACCAGGGCTATCCGGTGCTCGGCCACATCAAGCGCATCGTCAGCGGCGAAATCATCTGGGCGCCGGCGATCAGCGGCGGCTGCGTGCTGTCGACCCGCGGCGGCGATTATGAACTGCACCTCGGCGAAGACGTGTCGATCGGCTACACGAGCCATACCGACAAGGTCGTGCGCCTGTACCTGCGCGAAACGTTCACGTTCCTGATGCTGACGAGCGAGGCATCGGTGGCCGTGGCGCCGCAGGCCGCCGCTGTGATTTGACGTCCCGCCCGTGCGCGACGCTTGCGAGGCGTCGCGCACGCACCGGCCGCATGACCGACCGCACGTTCGTCGCCGCCCGAACCATCCTGCATGGAGCGTGACATGAGCGATTCGAATGACGCATTACAGGCGCTGCAAGCGTCGGTCGACAGCCTGAAGCAGGCCGTCGACGCGAACGCGACCCGCCAGGCCGGCGACACCGCCGTGTTGTTCACCGTGGTGTCGCTGATGCTGGCCGAACTGCCGCCCGACACCCGCAACCTCATCGAGGATTCGTTCTCCGTGTGGGCCAATGGTCTGCAGAATGCGGCATTGTCAGCCGACGTGAAGCAGATTGCGCGGCAGCGGCTCGCGATGACACTCACCGACTGACGCCGGTCGCAACGGTCGCGCCCCGTTCGGGCCGCACCGTGCCACCCGTCCACTTCGCCCGAGGCGTCGCGCCGCGCGTCCGTTGCGGTACGCGAGCGACGCGGCGTGGCGCCATCACACACACGGCCGCCCTGCGCGTTCGCGCGGATACACCCGCGCCGCGTTTCGGCGCGCACTCTTTCCCGTCTGCCGTTTCCCGGCATCCTGCGCGCCGATGTCGCACCGCCGTTCGCGCGTGCCGCGCAGCGGCGCGCATCGCTCTCCCGCTCGCGGCACCGGCCTGCACGCTCGTCTGTACTCCTGGCCTATCACGCACCCGCGCGTGTGAGGGTGCAATTCCCGGCCGCGCCGCGGCGGAACTGTGTCTTGGAGGCCACTGGCCGATTCGCTATTTTGAACGCAGTCGAAGTGATGCCGCGGGCTCCACGCAGCACCCGTGTTGCCGGCGTCGAGCACGAGCGCGATTCATGCCGGCGGGCGCTGCACGATGGCGTCGGCGCGACACGCGCGCCGCCGGCCGCGTCGTGCAGCGGGCCCCCCGTGCGCGATATCGCATCGGGACTTCCCTTTCGATCCACGTTCATTGACAGGAGCCAGACCACCATGCCCGCACTTTGCGATATCTGTCACGCCCGGCCGGCCGTCGCGCGCGCCACCGTGATGCAGGACGGCGAGCGCAAGACGATCTCGATCTGCGACTACCACTTCCGCCAGCTGATGCGCCATCAGAGCATGCTGAACCCGTTCGATTCGCTGCTGGGCGGCGGTGCTTCGTCGCTGTTCGGCGCATCGAGCGAGCCCGGCGACGCGTCGCCGCTCGCCGCCGAAATTCCGCGCGAGTCGGTCGACCCGACCGACGCGTTCAGCGAGCAGACGCTCGAACTGCTGCAGCGCGCGGCCGAAAAGGCGCACGAGCTGCGCCGCGGCGAACTCGATACCGAACACCTGCTGTACGCGCTCGTGGACACCGACGTATGCGCAGCGCTGCTGAAGGAACTGAAGCTGTCGCCGCAGGACCTGAAGGCCTACATCGACGAGCACGCGCACACCGGCACCGCGTCGCCCGACGCATCGCTCGAGAAGCTCGCGATCTCGCCGCGCGTGAAGAAGGCCGTGCAGTACGCGTTCCAGGCGTCGCGCGATCTCGGCCACTCGTACATCGGTCCCGAGCACCTGCTGATCGGTCTCGCGGCGGTGCCCGACAGCATCGCCGGCACGCTGCTGAAGAAATACGGCGTGACGCCGGAAGCGCTGCGCCAGAAGGTCGTGAAGGTCGTCGGCAAGGGCGCGGAAGACGGTCGCGTCGACGCGCCGACCGGCACGCCGAATCTCGACAAGTTCGGCCGCGACCTCACCGCGATCGCGCGCCAGGGCAAGCTCGACCCGGTGCTCGGCCGCGCGCAGGAAATCGAAAGCACGATCGAGGTGCTCGCGCGTCGCAAGAAGAACAACCCGGTGCTGATCGGCGAGCCGGGCGTCGGCAAGACCGCGATCGTCGAAGGCCTCGCGCAGCGGATCGTGAACGGCGACGTGCCCGAAGTGCTGCGCGGCAAGCGCCTCGTCGAAGTCAACATCAACTCGATGGTCGCGGGCGCCAAGTATCGCGGCGAATTCGAGGAACGCGCGAAGCAGCTGATCGACGAAGTGACCGCGAAGCGTGACGAACTGATCTTGTTCATCGACGAGCTGCATACGATCGTCGGCGCGGGCCAGGGCGGCGGCGAAGGCGGCCTCGACATCGCGAACGTGCTGAAGCCGGCGCTCGCGCGCGGCGAACTGAGCCTGATCGGCGCGACCACGTTGAACGAATACCAGAAGCACATCGAGAAGGATGCGGCGCTGGAGCGGCGCTTCCAGCCGGTGTTCGTGCCGGAGCCGAGCGTCGAGCAGACGATCGTGATCTTGCGCGGGCTGCGCGACAGCCTCGAGGCGCACCACCAGGTCACGTTCGCCGACGACGCGTTCGTCGCGGCCGCCGAGTTCGCCGACCGCTACATCACGTCGCGCTTCCTGCCCGACAAGGCGATCGACCTGATCGACCAGGCCGCCGCGCGCGTACGGATCGGCGCGACGTCGCGCCCGGTCGACATCCAGGAAGACGAAGCGCAGATCGTGCAGCTGAAGCGCGAGCAGGATTACGCGACGTCGCGCAAGCGCTTCGACGAAGCCAAGCAGTTCGAGGAACAGATCAACGCGAAACAGCAGTCCCTCGACGAGAAGATGGAAGCATGGCAGCGCAAGACCGGTTCCGAAACGCTCGAGGTGACCGTCGAATCGGTCGCCGAAGTCGTCTCGCGGCTGACCGGCATTCCGGTATCCGAACTCACGCAGGAAGAGCGGCAGAAGCTGCTGAAAATGGAAGAGCAACTGCGCGAGCGCGTCGTCGGCCAGAACGATGCGGTGGTCGCCGTCAGCGATGCGGTGCGACTGTCGCGCGCCGGCCTCGGCCAGACGCACCGGCCGATCGCGACGTTCCTGTTCCTCGGGCCGACGGGCGTTGGCAAGACCGAGCTCGCGAAGGCGCTCGCCGAGACCGTGTTCGGCGACGAGCAGGCGATCATCCGCATCGACATGTCCGAGTACATGGAGCGGCACGCGGTCGCGCGGCTGATCGGCGCGCCGCCCGGCTACGTCGGCTACGACGAAGGCGGCCAGCTCACCGAGCGCGTGCGGCGCAGGCCGTACAGCGTGATCCTGCTCGACGAGATCGAGAAGGCTCATCCGGACGTGTACAACGTGCTGCTGCAGGTGTTCGACGACGGGCGTCTCACCGACGGCAAGGGCCGCGTGGTCGACTTCAGCAACACGATCATCATCGCGACGAGCAACCTCGGCGCCGCGATCATCATGGACAACCTCACGCAGCCGGAGGCCGCGCGCAAGACCGACAAGGCGATCCGCGAGCAGCTGATGCAGGTGCTGAAGGGCCATTTCCGGCCCGAGTTCCTGAACCGCATCGACGAGGTGATCGTGTTCCATGCGCTGTCGAAGCAGAACATCCGTTCGATCGTGCAGATCCAGCTCGACCGCGTGGTGCGCACCGCCGCCGCGCAGGACATCACGCTCGTGATGGGCGACTCGCTCGTCGAACATCTGACCGAAGCCGGCTACCAGCCTGAATTCGGTGCGCGCGAACTGAAGCGGCAGGTGCGGCAGATCATCGAGACGAAGCTCGCGAAGGAGATCCTCGCGGACAAGCTGCAGTCCGGCGACCGCGTCGAAGTCGATTACGACAAGGCCGGCGACTCAGTGACGTTCAACAAGCTCGCGCTGGCTGACGCGAAGGACGCCGACGGCAAGGCGAAGCCGAACGGGAAAGCAGCGAACGCATCAGCCGATGCAAAGGATCACGAAGCAAATCCGGAAGTGCCGCCACCGGCAAAAAGTCGATCCGGCAAGAAGTCGTCGGGTGCGAAGAAGGATGCGCATTGATACCAAGCGGGCCCGGACGCACGGGCTCGCATGATCGGCGCCGTCCGCCGGACGGCGCCGCCCCACGCCGCGACGCGGCGCAACTCGAGCCGCCCCGCAGCGGGCTCGGCTCACGGAGATTCACATGACAACTCGACGCGAAGTGCCAGGCATCAGGAAATACGATGGGCCCGCCGGCGGTTGGGGCGCGCTTCGCGCAACAGCCGACGCAGTGCGCACGCAGATGGAAACCATCGAGGCGCCGATCGTGCTGATGCGGACCAACCAGCCCGACGGTTTCGACTGCCCTGGCTGCGCGTGGCCCGACAAGGAACACAAGTCGACGTTCCAGTTTTGCGAGAACGGTGCGAAGGCCGTCACGTGGGAAGCGACGACCAAGCGCGTGACGCCCGAGTTCTTCGCGGCGAACACCGTGTCGTCGCTGCTGCGGATGTCCGACTACGAGCTGGAAAACATGGGCCGGCTCACGCACCCGCTCGTTTACGACCGCGCGACCGACACGTTCCGCGCGATCGAATGGGACGACGCGTTCGCGCGCATCGGCGAAGTGCTGCGCGCGCTGCCGCCCGACCAGGTCGAGTTCTATACGTCCGGCCGCGCGTCGAACGAAGCCGCGTACCTGTATCAGCTGTTCGCGCGCGAGCTCGGCACCAACAACTTCCCCGACTGCTCGAACATGTGTCACGAGCCGACCAGCGTCGGCCTGCCGCAATCGATCGGGATCGGCAAGGGCACGGTGTCGCTGGAAGACTTCGACCATTGCGAGTTGATCATCTCGATCGGGCACAACCCCGGCACGAACCATCCGCGGATGATGGGCACGCTGCACGAGTGTTCGCGCCGCAACGTGCCGATCATCGTGTTCAATCCGCTGCGCGAGCGCGCGCTCGAACGCTTCGCGGATCCGCAGGACATGATCGAAATGGCGTCGTTCGGCTCGACGCGCATCGCATCGACGTACTACCAGGTCGACGCGGGCGGCGACGCGGCCGCGCTGAAGGGCATCATGAAGGCGCTGCTGCAGCTCGAGGCCGAGCGCGGCAACGTGCTCGACCGCGACTTCATCGCGCAGCACACCAACGGCTTCGACGCGTTCTCGGCTGACCTCGAAGCCACGTCGTGGGACGACATCGAGCGCGCGAGCGGCCTGAGCCAGGCACAGCTCGAACAGGTCGCGCTCGCGTATGCGAAGTCGAATGCGACCATCGTCACCTACGGGATGGGCGTCACGCAGCACAACAAGGGCACGGCAACCGTGCGCCTGATCGCCGACCTGCTGCTGATGCGCGGCAACATCGGCAAGCCCGGCGCGGGCGTGTGCCCGCTGCGCGGCCACTCGAACGTGCAGGGCAATCGCACGGTCGGCATCACCGAGAAGCCGTCGGCCGAGTTCCTGCAGAAGATCGAGGACGTGTGCGGTTTCAAACCGCCCGCGCATCACGGGCACGATGCCGTGCAGGCGATGCAGGCGATGATCGACGGTCAGGCGAAGGCGCTGCTGTGTCTCGGCGGCAACTTCGCGGTCGCGCTGCCCGATCCTGAGCTGTCGTTCCCTGCGATGGCGAAGCTCGATCTCAGCGTGCATCTCGGCACGAAACTGAACCGCTCGCACCTGCTCGTCGCGAAGGAAACCTTCATCCTGCCCGTGCTCGGCCGCACCGAGCTCGACATGCAGGCGAGCGGCCGGCAGTCGATCACCGTCGAGGATTCGATGTCGATGGTCCATGCGTCGGCCGGCAAGCTCAAGCCCGCGTCCGACCAGTTGCGTTCCGAGCCCGCGATCATCGCGGGGATCGCGCATGCGACGCTGCCGGCCAGCAAGGTCGCGTGGCTCGACCTGATCGAAGACTACGACCGCATCCGCGACCTGATCGACCGCACGGTGGCCGGCTTCGAGGCGTTCAACGAGCGCATCCGCACGCCGGGCGGCTTCCGCCTGCCGCTGCCGCCCACCGAGCGCGTGTGGCCCACGCCGACCGGCAAGGCGATGTTCTCCGTCTACAAGGGCGTGAAGGAAGACGCGGACGTGCTCGGCGCCGAGCAGGTGCTGCGGCTGATCACGCTGCGCAGCCACGATCAGTACAACACGACGATCTACGGGCTCGACGACCGCTATCGCGGCGTGTTCGGACGACGCGATGTGCTGTTCATGAACGCGGCCGACCTCGCGAAGTACGGGCTCGAACACGGCGACCTCGTCGACATCGAGACCGTTACCGGGTCGGGCCGCACGCTGCGCCTCGAGAAGATCACCGCGATCGAGTACGACATCGCGCCGGGATCGGTCGGCGCGTATTACCCGGAAGCAAACGTGCTCGTGCCGCTCGACTACATCGACAAGGAAAGCGGCACGCCGTCGTACAAGTCGGTGCCGGTGCGGGTTGCGCGCTCGGCGAGCGTCTGATCCGCGGTCCGGCAGGTTCGCGACGCACGGCATGCTACGGCATGCTTCGCACCTGAACCTGCCCCGCCGCCCCGCTCTTCGCTGCCCTCCGGCCGCTGCATCGCCCTCGATGCGGCGGCCGCTTCGTTTCATCGCGTCGAACGACGCGCGGCTTACCGCGCCGCCGACGACGGCAGCTGCGCGCCTGTCTGCCGGCGCCGGTACGCGCTGTCGCGCGTCGCGAGCCAGTAGTACAGCGGCGAAGTCAGCACCAGCCCGACAACCCATGACAGGTCCGCACCGCCGAGATGCGCGGGAATCGGGCCCGCATACATCGGCGTGTTCATGAACGGAACCTGCACGACGATCCCGATCGCATACGCGAGCAGTGCCTGCGGATTGAAGCGGCCGTACACGCCGCCGTCCGCCATGAAGATCGACTGGATGTCGTACTTGCCCTTGTGGATCACGTAGAAGTCGATCAGGTTGATTGCCGTCCACGGCACCAGCACGACGAGCAGCGCGAGCACGAGATCGACGAGATTGCCGACGAAGTTCGTCGACGCGCCGATCGCCGCATAGCAGCACGCGACGAAGATCACCACCGACACCACCGCGCGCGTCTTCGCGGTCGGAATCCACTTGTACGCGAAGGTCTGCACCGACGTGATCACCGCGAGCACCGCGCCGTACAGGTTCAGCGCGTTGTGGCTGATCACGCTCAACAGGAACAGCACCAGCATCAGCGGGCCGAGCGGGCCGGTTGCCTGCTTGACCGCATCCATCGTGTCCGCGCCGGCCGGCACCGCGAGCACCGCCACCGCGCCGAAGATGAACGCGAGCGTCGACCCGATCGTGCAGCCGAGATAGGTCGCCCAGAACGTCGATGCGACGCCGACGTCTTCCGGCAGATAGCGCGAATAGTCCGATACATACGGTGCGAACGCGATCTGCCACAGCGCGGAAAGCGACACCGTCGCGAGCCAGCCCGCGAAGTCGAAGCCGCCACGCGTGAGGAAATCGGCGGTGCTCACGTGCGACAGGATCATCCAGAAGCCGACGAGGATGCCGATGCCGAGCACCCACGTGCCGATCCGGTTCAGGATGTGGATGAACCGGTAGCCGACGATCCCGATCAGCCCCGAGCCCACCGCGCCGATCACGATGCCCACCGGCACCGGCACCGACGACGCGATGCCGTGCACCGACTTGCCGGCCAGCACGATGTTCGACGCGAAGAAGCCCACGTACATCACCGCCGCGATGAGCGTGACCAGCAGCGCGCCCCACGAGCCGAACTGCGCGCGGCTCTGGATCATCTGCGGGATGCCCATCTGCGGGCCCTGCGCCGAATGCAGCGCCATCAGCACGCCACCGACCGCCTGGCCGACGACGATAGCGACGATGCCCCACATCAGATTCAGGTGAAAGATCTGCACGCCGAGCGCGCCGGTCACGATCGGCAGCGGCGCGATGTTGCCGCCGAACCAGAGCGTGAACAGGTCGCGCACCTTGCCGTGGCGGTCTGCGGGCGGCACGTAGCCGATCGTGTGTTTCTCTATCATGGGGGACGCGTTGCGATCCGCGGTCGTCATGGCGATGTCTCCTGTCGTGCGCGGCGAGGCGCGCTTGCCTTCTGAACCGGCGCGCGGCGATGCGCGCCTGCAATCGGGTCCGGATGCGCGGGCGACGGTCCGCCGCGTGCACGCGCGGCGATGTCGATCGAAGCGCCGACACGCGTCGTGTGCGGGACGGATGAACTGCCCCGCCGGCACGTGCGCGCTTTTGACGCGATCCGGATTGCAGACGATGGTGCGCCACGCACGTGGCGACCGGAAAATACTAAAAATATTTCCGAGACATACGAAAAAGCTCTGCAGCGGAAATGTCGGCGCGGCGCGTCTTCGGGTAAGGTGCTACGCAACACAATGGACAGATTGCGCTCCGCGGCGGCATGCAGCGGGGCCGGTATCAGAGGTGCTCGTGGCTCACTACACTTTGCGGCAACTGAAGTATTTCGTGACGACGGTGGAATCGGGCAGCGTCGCCGAAGCGTCGCGCCAGCTGTTCATCGCGCAGCCGTCGATTTCCAGCGCGATCAAGGGGCTCGAGGAGAGCTTCGGCGTGAAGCTGTTCATCCGCCATCACGCGCAGGGCGTGTCGCTCACGCCGAGCGGCACGCGTTTCTACCGCAAGGCGCAGGAGCTGCTGCGCATCGCGCACGAGTTCGAACAGAACGCGCTCGCCGACAACGACGTGATCACCGGGCAGATCGACATCGGTTGCTTCGAGACCGTCGCACCGCTTTACCTGCCGCAGTTGATCGCGGGTTTTCGCGAGCGTTACCCGGGCGTCAACATCCGGCTGCGCGACGGCGATCAGCAGGAGCTCGTGCAGGGCCTGACGGCAGGCACGTTCGATCTTGCGTTCATGTACGACCACGACCTCGACGGCACCATCGAGACGGAACCGCTGATGCCCGCGCAGCAGCCATACGTGCTGCTGCCGGATAACCACCGCTTCGCGGGCCAGACGCACGTATCGCTGCGCGAGCTCAGCGTCGAGCCGATGATCCTGCTCGACGTGCTGCCGAGCCGCACGTACTTCGTCAGCCTGTTTCATGAGCTCGGATTGACGCCGAACATCGTGTTCGCGTCGCCGTCGATCGAGATGGTGCGCGGAATGGTCGGCCAGGGGTTCGGCTTCTCGCTGCTCGTCACGCGGCCGCATTCCGAATACACGTACGACGGCCGGCGCGTCGTGACGCTAGGCCTCAGCGAAACGGTGAGCCCGTCAGGGCTCGTCAGCGCACGGCTGAAGCGCGGCCAGCTCACGAAGCAGGCGCAGTCGTTCGTCGAATTCTGCCGCGAGCGGCTCGCGCAGATCGTCGCGGAATCGGCGCAATAGAACGGGGAAACCGCACGCGCCGCGCAGCGGCAGCGTGCGGTTTTTCATGCCCGACGCGAGCTGATCCGCCGGATCAGCCCGCCGCGGCGAGATACGCCGCGAGCCTGCCCAGCATCGCATCGCACCCGTGCAGCTGTTCGACCGTGACGAATTCGTCGGGCTTGTGCCCCTGATCCATGCTGCCCGGCCCGCATACCACGGTCGGAATGCCGGCCTGTCCGAACAACCCGCCCTCGGTGCCGAACGCGACCGTGCCGAATGCGTCGGAGCCGCTCAGCATCGCGAGCAGCCGCGCGGCTTCGCTGTCCGGCGACGTCGCGAGCCCCGGATACGCGCCGAGCGGCTGCAGCCGAATGTCGGTGTCGGGCTGCACCGCACGCATCTTCGGCAACAGTTCGGATTCCGCATAGTCCTGCAGCTTGCGCGGTACGTCGTTCGCATCGAAGGCCGGCAGCGCGCGCACCTCGAAATCGAACTCGCATTCGGCCGGCACGATGTTCAGCGCCCGGCCGCCTCTGATCAGCCCGGTCTGCACGGTCGAGAACGGCGGATCGAAACGACTGTCGTGATGCTCGGGCCGCGCGAGCGCCGCACCGATTTCGCCCAGGCGACCGATCAGCTTCGCCGCATAGTCGATCGCGTTGACGCCGAGCGGCGCGTACGCGGAATGACACGCGGCACCCTTCACGTGACAGCGCATCGCGAGCTTGCCCTTGTGCCCGAGCACCGGCTTCAGCCCGGTCGGCTCGCCGATCAGGCACAGCCGCGGCCGGTGTTCGCGCGCGGCCAGCGCGTCGAGCATCGGCCGCACGCCGAGGCAACCGACTTCTTCGTCATAGGAAAACGCGAGATGCACCGGCACGCGCAACGGCCGCGCCACGAACGCCGGCACGGCCGCCAGCACCGACGCGATGAAGCCCTTCATGTCGGCCGTGCCGCGCCCGTACAACCGGCCGTCGCGCTCGGTCAGCCGGAACGGCTCGACCGTCCACGCCTGCCCGTCGACCGGCACCACGTCGGTATGGCCCGACAGCACGATGCCGCCGCGATCGCGTGGCCCGATCGTCGCATACAGGCTGGCCTTCGTTCCCTCCGCGTTGTAGAACAGCTCGCTCGCGATGCCGAACCCGTCGAGATAGTCGCGAATGAACCCGATCAACGCGAGGTTCGAATCGCGGCTGACCGTCGCGAAGCCGATCAAGCGCTCGAGCAGCGCGCGGCTCGATGTGTCATTCATCGCCAGGCACCCCGTAGCTCGGCGCCGCGGTCGGATTCAGCGCGCGCGTCTGGTAATCCTGCATCTGCGGGCGATAGGCCTGCCACAGTGCATCCAGTTGCCCGATCGGATCGGCGTCTGCCCAGTCGACGCGCAGATCGACGATCGGCCAGGTCACGTCGCCGGCCACCTTCAGCGCGGCCGAATGTACCGGCCCGGCCTCGCCGCCTGCCGCGATCGCCGCATGCATCGCGGCCAGCAGGCGATCGGCGAGCAGACCGTGCGACTGCTCGAACGCGCGCGCCATCGCATCGATCACGGCCGGCGCCGCCAGCAGATTGCCGGCCGCCACGCATTGCTCGCCCTGCACCGCGTGATGCGTGCCGAGCGCTTCCTTGCCGGTAAAGCTTGCGGTTTGCCCCTGCCCGTCGATCACCGTGACCTGCCGGTACTGGCTCCAGCCGTTCGCGCTGAGCGCGCGATCGAGCGCGGCGGCCGGCGCGAGCTGCTCGTGCTCGATGAGATCGAGGATCTGCGGGCCGAGCGCCGGCAGCGTGATGTTCTGCGTCGCGACCGCACCGACGCCCGCACGCACCCACGGGCAGCGCGCGCCCACCGCGATGCTCGACGAACTGATCGCGATTCCGAGCTGGCCCGTCTCCGGGCAGCGCCCGACGATGGAGAAAGTCATGTCGCCTCCTATGCGCGGTTCGGCTGCCAGTTGTCCGGGATCACCGCGATCACGTCGATCTCCATCAACCACTGCGGCTGGCCGAGCGCCGAGACGACGAGCCCCGTCGAGATCGGATAGACGCCCTTCAGCCATTTGCCGACTTCCTGGTACACCGGTTCGCGATAGCGCGGATCGATCAGATAGGTCGTCGTCTTCACGATATGCGTGATGTCGCTGCCGGCTTCCTCGAGCAGCTGCTTCACGTTCTTCATCGCCTGCTCGGCCTGTGCGCGCGGGTCGCCCAGGCCAATCAGGTTGCCGTCGAAATCGGTGCCGACCTGGCCGCGCACGTAGACGGTATTGCCGGCCCGCACGGCCTGGCACAGGTCGTTGTCGAGCGTCTGGTTCGGGTAGGTATCCTTCGTGTTGAACATGCGGATACGAGTGTGGGTAGGCTGGCTCATCGAGGTCCTTCGAATGTCGGTGGGTTCGCCCGCCGCGCCGGAAGCGGTCGCGGCGCGGTGGGGTTCGGGTTGGCGCGGCGGCACGTGCGGGTTTCGTGCGGAGCGCGCGCCGCGGCTTGAATGTAGATCAGCCGGGTCAGCCGACCGCGTCGACGAGCGGGCGCGCATCGGCCTGCGCATCGTGCTGCGTGTCGCAGCGCGCGTTCCGTGTTTGCGCGCGGCGCTGCGACGCGTCGTGATAGTCGAGGTACTTGCGCTGCGTGACGATGTGATCGGCGATGTGTTTCGCGTCGTGCCACACGCCCCAGATGAAGCTGGAGCCGCGTCGCGACAGCCACGGCAACCCGAGGAAATAGATGCCCGGCTCCTTCGACACGCCACGCTGATGCTGCGGCTTGCCGTTCGCGGCGAATGCGTCGACGTTCAGCCAGCCGTAGTCGACCGCATAGCCCGTCGCCCATACGATCGACGTGACGCCGGCGCCGGCGAGGTCGAGCGCGAGGATCGGCTCGGCGACGCACCGCGGGTTCGGCAGAATGCGGCGCGCTTCCGGTTCTTCGGGGAGGTCGAGACCGTTGCGCGCCGCGTACGCGTCGGCCGCGTCGAGCAGCGCCAGGTAGTTCTCGTCGCCACGCGCGAGATTGATCGCGAGGTCGGGTTCGAATACCGCGACACCGCCGTCGAACGACTTCGTCAGCCCGACGAGCGTCACGCCCTGGTGCGCGAGCGCGCGGAAGTCGACCGTATGACCGCCACGCGCGCCGCTCACCGCGATCGTCACGTGTTCGCGGCCGGGTGTCGCGACTTCCTTGTCCCATTCGCCGAGCACGCCGAGCCACCAGCAGAAGTCGCGGCCGCGATACGCGCGCGGCGGGCGGTCATGCGGGCCGACCGACAGATAGACCTGCCGGCCCGCGCGCTGCAGCTCGTCGGCGATCTGCACGCCCGACGAGCCGGCGCCGACCACCAGCACCGCGCCATCCGGCAATTGCGCCGGGTTGCGATAGTCGGCGGAGTGGATCTGCACGAGGTTTGCGCCGGCCGGTGCGATCGGCGGGATGACCGGGCGCTGGAACGGCCCCGTCGCGACAACCACGCGGTTCGCTTCGATCGTGCCGTCCGAGGTTTCGACGACGAAGCCCGGCTTGCCCGTGTTGCGCACGACGTTCTTCACTTCGACCCCGGTGCGAATCGGCGCGGCGAACTTGCGCGCATACGCTTCGAAGTAGTCGGCGACCTGGTCTTTCGTTGCGAACGCATCGGGATCGAGGCCGTCGAATTCGAGGCCCGGAAAGCGGTCGTGCCACGCGGGGCCGTTCGCGACCAGCGAATCCCAGCGCCCGGTGCGCCAGCGTTCGGCGATGCGGTCGCGCTCGAGCACGAGATGGGGCACGCCGAGCTTGCCCAGATGCTCGCTCATGGCGACGCCGGCTTGGCCCGCGCCGACGACCAGCGTATCGATTGAGGTTGTTTCCACTGCCACGGCTGTCTCCTTGAAGTGCGGCTCGCTGCGAGGCTCGAGTGTTCGTGTCGTCGCGCGAGTGGGAATGGAGACATTCTGCTGACAGGCCGGCGTGGGCGAAATGATGTTTTTTGTCGTTGTTGACGAGAAAAAAGCTGGAGGTCTCCGGGCTGGGGTAAAGCGTTGCTCTTTCAGTGGATCGTTGAACGTGCGCTGCCAGCGAGCGTCGCCCGCGTCGGGTAGCGGCATGACGGCTGCCTGACTCACCTCGTCCTTTCGACTGTCATCTCCGGTGCGTCACACGACGGCACCGCGATACGTCTACCGCGCCATCGCTTTGCGTCGAGGCGCTTGTGCGTGCAACCTTGTGGCTACGCAGACATTACAGGTTCCGACACCAGGCCGGCACCGGCTGTGAAGGGAAGCTGCCGCGTGGTTGAAATAGCGAACGAAGAGTCTGCCGCTCCGCATGGGAACGAATCGTGCTCGTCCATGCTCAGGACTTTAATGGAGGACAACTCAATGAAGCCCATGACACCCGCAATACGTCGAGGTCTGACGACATTGGTGGCCGGCAGCGCACTGGCGGCGGCTAGCGCCGTGTTTGCGCAAGTGTACGCGCCGCAACCCAGGTACGAAGAGCGCGCGCCGGCGCCGGATGTGTCGGTCACGGTCGGCATGCACGGCGATCGCTACTGGGACGGACATCGTTATTGGGAACACGACGCGTGGAGGCATCGTCATCCGCGTGACCGCGATCCGTGGCGCGAGCATGAACACGAGCGCGAGCACGAACATAGCGAATAGTGACAACCCGCCTCCCGACATTCGGGAAGCACTCCTGCTCAAAAAAATTGGCGTACTTTCGCACTACCCGGCCTGATTCTTCGGACCATTTCAAACTGGGGGGATGGCCTCGTTGCTTCGGTTGAAAAAATACCGACGCATGGACTGGACGGGCATCCAGCCTCTGGATGCCCGTCCTGAGGAGGCGCACGAGTGGGCCTGCGACCCAATGTTTCGAAAAAAGCCATTCGAGCCAGCAGCGCCCGTTCATACAGAGCGCTTCCCCGTTCCGCCGCCATGCCCCCACAATTTTTGACTGTGCCGGCCCCGCCAACCTGATAGGATGCCTGTCGCCTCGGCATCGACCGCTGGCAATGGACCTTCGATCGTCCCCCTTTTTTGGTGCCCCGCCCGCCGGCCGCAGCTGCCGCACCGGAGCGATACGGCGCGCCGAACGGCACCCAAGCCCCGTAAAACCGCAACACCCGGGCGCCCCGCACCGCGGCCCCGTTGCAGCAACCGTTGGAGTGGCGCACGTTGCGCCAGCAAGCATGAAGAATCTGAAGCAGCACATCCTCACCCTGCGCGACAAAGACCGTACGCCCGTGGTAAGAGCCTGCGCGCTGCTGTTGATGGCCGCCCTGCTGTATCTGCTGTGGCCGTCCGCCGAAGTCGCGCGCCTCGCGCTGGAATCGGTCGTGCGCTGACGCATGCCGCGCCCCGCGCTGCGCTATACTCGCGCAATGGAAACCAAACCTGCCTCGCCGAACGTGCATCGCTGGTGGCGCGCCTGACCCAGGCGGCCCGTTTCCTTTTGCATGTCCCAAACGTGATGCCGCCAGCCATGGCGGCATTTGCGTTTCTGCGCTGAAATCATGGCTGGCGGCTTCGATAACCCGGAGCCCATCGCTACCATGACGCACCCGACCCGACCGACCATCCTCACCGGCGACCGCACCACCGGCCCGCTGCATCTCGGCCACTACATCGGCTCGCTGCGCGCGCGCGTGCAGATGCAGCACGAGGCGACGCAGTTCCTGCTGCTCGCCGACACACAGGCGCTGACCGACAACATGGGTCGCCGCCAGCGCGTCACCGAGAACGTGATCGAGGTCGCGCTCGACTATCTGGCCGTCGGCATCGACCCGGCGATCTCGACGATCGTCGTCCAGTCGCAGGTGCCCGAGCTGGCCGAGCTATCGCAATACCTGCTGAACCTCGTCACGGTCGCGCGCCTCGAGCGCAATCCGACCATCAAGGAGGAGATCCGCCTGCGCGGCTTCGAGCGTGATATCCCGGCCGGCTTCCTGACCTACCCGGTGAGCCAGGCCGCCGACATCACCGCATTCAAGGCGACGCACGTGCCGGTCGGCGACGATCAGTTGCCGATGATCGAGCAGACCAACGAACTCGTGCGCCGCTTCAACGCGACGGTCGACAAACCGGTGCTGGTCGAATGCGAGGCCGTGCTGTCGGCGGTCACGCGGCTGCCCGGCATCGACGGCAAGGCGAAGATGAGCAAGTCGCTCGGCAACGCGATCACGCTCGGCTCGACGCCCGACGAGATCGCGCAGGCCGTGAAGGATATGTACACGGACCCGAACCATCTGCGCGTCAGCGATCCCGGTCAGGTCGAAGGCAACGTGGTGTTCACGTTCCTCGATGCGTTCGAGCCCGACGTGCAGAAGGTCGACGAACTGAAGGCGCACTATCGCCGCGGCGGCCTCGGCGACAGCGTCGTGAAGCGCGTGCTCAACGAGCGGCTGCAGGCGCTGATCGAGCCGATCCGCGCGCGGCGCCGCGAATTCGAAGCGGACAAGGCGGAAGTGATGGCGATCCTGAAGCGCGGCACCCTGCATGCGCGCGAGGTGGCCGGCGCGACGCTGGCGGAGGTGAAGGGGGCGATGGGGCTCACGTATTTCGATTGAGCGCCAGCACAGCACACGCGACCGGGCGACGATGCGCGGCGTCATGTCCGAGCCGCGCTCGCGCCTACTCTGACCTGACCGGAACAGCCCCAGACCGCGAACTCAACCGGCCAGGATCCCCGAGCCTGGGCAACCAGGCGAATGCGATGGCCATCAGCGCCGATCCGGCGACGAGCATCGGGACGACCATAGGCCACGCACCAAGCCGGTAATGCGGATCGACGAAGGCCGATGCGGTCTGTCCCACACAGAAAGCGGCGCACATCATGATGAAGCCGGACCACGACACCGCACGTCCCGCCAGGTGCGGGAGTCCCCCCACCGCACCGGCCTGTCCGCACGGCTGGTGGATGCCGTGTCCCAGGCAATAAACCCCGTGTCCCAGCAGCAGCGGCCACGCGCTGCCGGGCAGCAGCCAGCAGCCGAGCCCCTGAATGACCGCCCCTGAAAGGCTCAGCACGGCGCCCTGGCGCACGGTTCGCAACACGCCTTGGCGATACAGCAGACGCCTGCAACCCATTGTGCTCAGCATGTAGACGAGCGAGCCGCCAGCGGGTATCCAGCCATATAGCTCGGGCGACAGGCCAAGGTACCCGATATAGACCATCGGTGAAAGCAACAGGAAGCAGAACATGCCGCAGTAGGTGACGGCAGCCAGCAGCGCCCACGCGCGGAATTCTGGACTACGGAAGATCTCGCGGACGCCACCGGTCGGTGTCTGCTTCCCGTCCGTGCGCTGAGCGGTTTCCTCGAAGCCCCGCCAGCACGCCACGCACAGCACGAGCGCGTACAGGCTCATGACCGCGAGCACCCAGCGCCAGCCGACATGCTGCGCAATATAGGCGCCGAGAATCGGCGCGGTCAGTGCCGTCGCACCCAGCCCCGTGAGGCCGCGAGCCATCACATGTGGCCCTTCGCTGGCGGGATAAAGGTCGCGCACGGCCGCGCGCGCACACACGAGAATGGCGGCCATCGCCAGCCCCTGGAACGCGCGCGCCACCGTCAGCATCGACGCAGTCGGCGCAAGCGCACCGGCCAGCGCCGCGATGGTGTAGCCCGCGAGACCCGCCAGCAGCACCGGCCGACGCCCATAGCGGTCGGCCAGGCTACCCATCGGCAACTGCCCCATGCCGAACACGAGCGCGAACACCGTGAGGCTGGTGCTGGCTGAACCGAGTGCCTTCGCGATCGCAGGCAGCGCCGGCAGATAACTGTCGGTCGCGACTGGCTGCGCAGCCAGCAGAAACGGAAGGAGTAGTGCAAAACTCAGCGGGCCGCGGCGGCTCATGCAGGTATGTCCTGAAGCAGATCCTTCACGCGGCCAGCCATCGCGACGATGTCGTAAAAACCGCGGCCGGCACGCGAAGCATTCGAAACAACAGTATCAACGCGACTCAGTACGCAATGGTCGACGTGCGTCGCAGTTCTTCGGCAGTCGCAGTGCCGAAACCGAAGAACTCCAGATAGGCCGGAATCATTTCGAACAGCATGTCGGTGCCCACCTGCACTTCGCAGCCCTTCTCACGTGCTGCATGCAGGAACGGCGTGTACTCCGATTTCATCACCACCTCGCCCACGAAGCAGCCAGGCGCGATGCGCGCAACATCGAAAGGCAACGGATCATCCGCGTTCATGCCTAGCGGTGTCGCATTCACCACGACGTCGAAGCCATCCGGATCGTTCGAGCCGGTGCTGACCTTCAGAGCCGGATAGTGCTCGCGCAGCCGCTGCGCGAGTCCGTCGGCCGACCCGGGCCGCGTATCGTAAAGCGCGAGTTCGCCGACGCCCGCCGCCGCCAGCGACGCGGCAATTGCCGAACCGACGCCGCCCGCGCCCGACATCAGCACGCGCGCCCCCTCCAGCCGCCGGCCTTTGCGCAACACACCGCGCACGAAACCCGCGCCGTCGAACTGGTCGCCGAGCAACGTGCCATCCGGACGCCTGAGCACTGCGTTGCACGCGCCGGCGATGCGCACAGCGGGTGTGACTTCATCGACGAGGCCGACCGTCGTGACCTTGTGCGGCATCGTGATGAGCGCGCCGCGCAGGTTCGTGAAGCGGAAGATCGACTTGAAGCTCTGCTCGTAGTCTTCCGCCTTGACGCCCATCGGCACGACCACCGCATCGATGCCCTTCTGATCGAACCAGGGGTTGTAGATCATCGGCGACTTGAAGCTCTCGGTCGGATAGCCGATGTGCGCAATCAGGGTGGTCTTTCCGGAAATCATGGCTGGTATTTGCTCTCTCAGGCGACAGTCAGGCGCGCGCGGTAAAGGCCAGTGCGCGCAGGCGGTCGTACTCGGCCTTGTCCACCGCATGCGCATCGGACTGGCCCAGTTCGCTCATATGGACCCGATACGTCTCGCGGGCGCTGAGCGCGGCCAGCGCGGCGATCACCGTGACGCCGAATGCGAGCGCGCCGACGGTGAGCCAGATGTTGGCGGATCCAGGCGGCGCGACGGCCGTGAAGAGCGCCGGCAGCATCGCCGTGATGGCCGTGCCGACGTTCTGCGCGATCGCCATTGCAGAAACACGCGAGCGCGTCGGGAACAGTTCGGGGTAGAAGCTCGGGAACACCGCGTTGTAACCCTGATAGACGACGCCCCACATCAGCAGCGACATCACGAAAGCGAACGGAACATTATGGATGCTGATCGCGTACAGATAAGCGAACGCGAGCAGGCCCGACAGCAACGCCCCGACGATGATCGGCGGCTTGCGGCCGATCTTGTCGGACAGGTTGCCGACATACGGAATCACCAGCACCGCGACGATGTTGCCCACGACAGGAATCCACAGATAGACGTCCTTGGCGAACCCGATGCCGTAGGCCGGCTGCACTGCGTATGCCGCGCCGAAGATGGTCGCCACCACCGGAATCACGTTCATCAGCGCCATGCATACCACGCGCAGCATGTTCGCCCAGCTGTACTTGAAGGCGTCGACCACTGGCGAGCGAGGAATTGCCCGTTGCCCTTCTTCTTTGAAGGCGGGCGTCTCGTCGACCTTGCGCCGAATGATATAGCCCGCGATGATCACCACGAAGCTGAGCAGGAAAGGAATGCGCCAGCCCCAGACGTTGAACTGCTCGGCGGGCATGTAGTGCGCGAGCGGCAGGAATACGGCTGCCGCCAGGATCTGCCCCGCCTGCACGCCTTGCAGCGTGAAGCTGGAGTAGAAGCCACGACGGCCGAAGGGCGCGTGCTCCAGGATCATCGAGCTGGCGCCGGAGATCTCGCCGGCCACGGCGAAGCCCTGAAGCAGACGCAGGATCACCAGCAGTACGGGCGCGAGCAGGCCGACCTGTTCGTAAGTCGGCAGCAGGCCGACGGCGATCGTCGAAAAACCCATGAGGAACATGCACGAGAGCAGCACTTTCTTGCGCCCGTGCGTATCGCCGAGGTGCCCGAGTACGAAGGCGCCGATCGGCCGCGCGACATAACCGACACCGTAGGTCGCGAGTGAAGCGACGATGGCGGTCGTCGCGTTGCCCTTTGGAAAAAAGATCTGCGGAAAGATGAGCGCAGACGCCGTGGCGTAGATGAAGAAATCGTAGTATTCGAGCGCCGAGCCGATCCAGCCGCTCGCTGCGGCTTTCTTCGACTGATGCCGGCCTTGAGGCTCGTGGATCGTGTCTGCCTTCATGGATGTCTCCGGATTATGTGGTCGGGCGACTGAACGGTGCCGCCTGATGGATCGCAGAGTAGTCCCATGCAACGACGTGACACAATGGCGACACGCCCGTGAGCGTTCGATCATCGCGCATGTGCGTGCGATTATCGAACGTTTTGAGGGTTTCTCCGGGCGCTGGCATGGGTCGGCGTCGTTGAGTGATGGGGGTCCCGGGCGGCTCGTAGTCAGAGACGCTTCATGGTGTATGGACGCGGTCAGCGTTCATGCTCTCCAGCGTTTGATCACGAACCTTGTGCGCTCCGAACAGCTGAAAATTCCTGCGCGCGGAGCGAGACGCCGCACCGGCCGACGTCGCTGGGCTCGTCTCGATCAATAAAACACTGCGTCAGGAAGTCGAAGTCGCAACGCTGCAGGCGGCAGCCTGTGGAAAGGTCGTCGTTCTTCGCCCTTGGACCGGCGTTTAACGCGGAGGCTGGGGAGCCACAAACTGTTTGTTGTGGAAGTGAAGTGCCACCGGATTGAATCCCGGCCCGGGGAAAGGCGGCTGATCGCTGAGACGCATAAGTCGAATCCTGATCTGTCGGTCAGGCGTCAGATCAGGCCTGATATTGCCTCGCCGTCACTTCATCACGGGGCGACTGCCGACCCGAAGTGGACGTACGCGCTTCCCTAAAGCGGCTACTCCTCTGAGTTCATGATGCTACGTCGGCATACCCGTCAAGTTTTCCACCCTGGCCGGTTTCCAGAACAGAAAGTAAGCAGCGGAAACAAAGTAGAACAGTAGCCAGTGGCCCGATAATCCTCTCAATTCGTTGGCCTTGAATGCGGTGAATTCGGACGGTGCCAATTCTCGAATAAGTTTGCCGTGGTTCAAGAGGACGTATCTACCATCCTGCACCGCAGGATTTCCGCCTTCGGTATGCAACATGAAAAGAAAAAAATTCGTGATCGCGTAGATGAAAAGCATCGTGCCCACTACGGCGACCCAGTTCGGCAAACCTTTCCTAAGGCGCCAGAGTGTGCGTTCGCGTCCCAACTCCTTCCGGGATACAAGCACAAAAGGCATAAAGACAATAAAGATGCCGATATGGAGCAGCCAGATGTCTGGAACACGCGCCGCGAGGTTCACGCCCATTAGCGCCGTTACATGGACAAGAAGTGAAATCACAAAGCCAACCAAGGCAACGGTGCCCAAGATATGTCGCGTTGTTTGATTCATTAGAGATGGAAGCACTTCGCTGGCGAGTCTTGTTTCGTGAGATGCGTCGAAACATCACCTTGTTGGAGCGGATTGTCGACGATTTGCGCGCCCATGTCGACCGACCGCTTCTGGCCGAATACTGCCCAATTAGCCGTCAATTCATGAAGCAGTCGATCGAAGAATCTTGCCCGAAGATGGCACCAAAACTCACGGGCGCATCCCGAACACGCCGTGCCACAGAGCGCTGAAAAAGTCCGTATGCGCGTGTTCGTCACTCCTTCGCGCGTCGCTCTTTGGCGCCTGCGCCGATGCCGCCTGTGTCGCCCTCTCGTCGCTTTGCGGCATCTGCTCATCACGCTGCCCGTCCCGCGATGCAGCCGGCTGGCGCGACGCATGCAGCTCGACCACGCTGCCGGAAATGCGCTCTGCGAGTTGAACATCGCAATCACGGCCGAGCAGAACACCGAACACGACGTCGCGGTTGTGCCCTTGCTCGGCGAAGCGCATTGCCAATGCCACGAACCGCGCATATTCCGCTTCGCGCTCCGCCTTCAAGCGCTCCTCTTCTTCGCGAAGCTGTGCTTGACGGAGCATTTCCTCTGCGTAAGCGGTGTCATACACGCGGCGCAGCTTCGGGTCCGAGAGAATCGCGTATGCCTCCTTGATCTCCTGAAATCGCGCATGCGCGTCCGCTTCGCACCCGACGTTGCGGTCGGGATGCGCTTTCATCGCTGCCTTTCGGTAGCCGCGCTTGATTTCCTCGTCGGTGGCGTTCTCGCGCACACCGAGCAATTCATACATTGTCGTCATCGTGCGTCGGGATGAAAGTCGTATCGCGTTGATCGTAGCATGTCGCCGCAGCGCCAATCCGTCGGGTTGAGGATTCATCAGGGTCTGAACACCCCGGTGCTGGAGATGCGCGTGTCGTCGCCTCCGGAAAATGCAAGCCGCCGTGCGAGCCGCGGCCCCTACGTGATCTGATAAGTCGACACCGGCAGGAACTCCTCCGGCAGCGGCCGATCGCCAAGTTCCAGCACCGACCGTTCGATCGTGCGCGACATCGCATCGAGCGCGAGCGCATTCGGTGCAAGACCGAACGGCTCGGCCACTTCGTTCGCGATCGCCTCGAGCGCGATCAGCGTGTAGGAAATGAACACGCAGATCAGCGGCGTGAAGAATTCCGTCGAATCGACGAGACCGAACGGCAGCAGCACACAATACGCATACACGGTGCGATGCAGCAGCACGCTGTACGAGAACGGGATCGGCGTCGACAGGATGCGCTCGCAGCCACCGACCGACTTGCCGAGCTCGTCGAGTTGCGTCTCGAACATCCAGCAGGTCGTATCACCGCCGGGCGCGCGTCCCAGCGCAGGGACGATGCCGCCGCGCAGTTCGTCGAGGATCGCGACCGGCTTGTAGCATTTGCCGCCGAGCGCGGCCGTGCGCTCCGCCCCGAGAATGCGCAGCAGATCTTCGGTCGGATCGGTATGGCGCAGCTGGTGCTTTAGTGCATACGCGAGCGCGATCAGCAGATCGGCGAGCCGGTTGCGCTCGGCATCGCTCACACCATCCGGCAGGTAGCGATGCAGTTGCGACGTCACGGCGCGTGCGGCAATCAGCAGGCTACCCCACAGATGCCGCGCTTCCTTGAAGCGCTCGAAGCTCGCGTTGTTGCGAAACCCGAGGAAGATCGCGAGCGCCAGCCCGAACAGCGTGAACGGCGCGGTGTTCAGCGGAATCTTCTCGCCGAAGATGCGTCCGTTCGTAAAGACCGCCAGCGTGCTGACGACCGCCATGAACGTGAGTTGCGGAATGATCGATTGCAGCACGGAGCCGTTCCATACGAACAGCATCCTGAGCCAGTTTTGTCGTGGTCTGACGATCATGATGTTTTCTCGACTACCAAAGGAATGCGCAACCCGTTGCGCCCGCACCCGATGCGCAGCGGCCCGCGCGTGGCGGGCCGCTTTCCGTCGGGTGCCGTGCCGGGCGCCGCGCTACGCGTGATGATACGCGCCCGCTGCGCCCCGCCACCTCGCGCAACGCTCAGTGATAGCCGGCGTCGCCCTCGCGCACCTTGCCGCGGAACACGCGATACTGCATCGCGTTGTACACGAGGATGACCGGCAGCACGATCACGGTGCCGACGAGCGCGAACAACTGGCTCGAATGGCTTGACGACGCATCCCAGATCGTCAGCGACGGTGGCACGATGTTCGGCCAGATGCTGATCACGAGCCCGGTGTAGCCGAGGAACACGAGCGCGAGCGTCAGCAGGAACGGCGTGGCCTCGTGCTGGCGCTTCACCGTGCGGAAGATGCCCCACACGCATGCGACGACGAGGATCGGCACCGGCAGGAACCAGCCGAGGTTGCCGCTGCCGAACCAGCGATGCGCGACGGCCGGCAGCCCGATCACGGTCCACAGGCTGACCACGCCCATCACGGCGAGCAGCACGCCCGTGAGCGGCTTCATCAGCACGCGCATCTTGCGTTGCAGCTCGCCGTCGACCTTCAGGATCAGCCAGCCGCAGCCGAGCGTCGCATAGGTGACGAGCACGCCGATTCCGCAGAACAGGCTGAACGGCGACAGCCAGTCGAACGGCCCGCCCGCGAACTGGTTGTTCACGATATGGATGCCTTGCAGCAGCGAGCCGAGCGTGATTCCCTGGCAAAACGCCGCAAGCGCGGAGCCGCCGATGAACGCGAGATCCCACAGATGCTGCGTGCGGTTGGCCTTCGCGCGCAACTCGAACGCGGCACCGCGGAAGATCAGCCCGACCACCATCAGGATCAGCGGCAGATAGTTGGCCGGCAGCAGCGTCGAGTAGACAACCGGAAACGCGCCGTACAGCCCCGCACCGCCGAGCACGAGAAAGGTCTCGTTGCCGTCCCACACCGGCGCGACGGTGTTCAGCATGACGTCGCGTTCGGCCTTCGCGTCGAAGAACGGAAACAGCAGGCCGATGCCGAGATCGAAGCCGTCCAGCATCACGTAGATGAACACGCCGAGGCCGATGATCGCGGCCCACACGACAGGAAGATCGATGTGCATGGCTTACTCCGCTTCGGTGACGTTCAGCGGCGTGGACAGCGCGCTCTTGCGCAGCCCCGGATGCCGGTGCAGTTCGATATAGCCGGCATGCGCGGCCGGCCCGCGCTTCATCAGTTTCAGCATGTAATAGACACCCGTTCCGAACACGAGGAAATACACGACGACGAAGATCAGCAGCGACACGCCGACCTGCTGCGCACTGACCGGCGCGACGGAATCGACGGTGCGCAGCACGCCGTACACGGTCCACGGCTGGCGGCCGACTTCGGTCGTGATCCACCCGGCCAGCAGCGCGACGATGCCCGACGGCCCCATGCATACGACGAACCACTGGAACCAGCGCGCTTCGTACAGGCGTCCGCCCTTTCGCAGCAGCAGGCCGAGCAACGCGGTGAGCAGCATCAGCATCCCGAGGCCGGCCATGATCCGGAAGGTCCAGAACACGATCGGCGAATACGGGCGGTCCTGCGGCGGGAATTCCTTCAGGCCGCGAATCTCGCCGCTCCAGCTGTGCGTGAGGATCAGGCTGCCGAGATGAGGCACCTGGATCGCATAGCGCGTCGTCTCGGCCTGCATGTCGGGCAGGCCGACGAGGTTCAGCGCTGTGCCACCCTTCTCTGTGTCCCACAGCCCCTCGATCGCCGCGATCTTCGCCGGCTGGTATTCGCGCGTGTTCAGCCCGTGCGCATCGCCGACGACGATCTGGATCGGCGCGAGCAGCAACAGCATCCACAACGCCATCGAGAAGCTGCGCTTCACCGGTTCGTCGCGGCGCCCGTTCAGCAGGTGCCACGCGCCGCACGCGGCGACGATGAAGCCCGCGACGATGAACGCGGCGATCGTCATGTGCACGAGTCGATACGGGAACGACGGGTTGAAGATGATCTTGAACCAGTCGACCGGCACAACGAGCCCGTTCTCGATCCGGTAGCCCTGCGGCGTCTGCATGAAGCTGTTCGACGCGAGGATCCAGAACGTCGAGATCAGCGTGCCGACCGCGACCATCAGCGTCGCGAAGAAGTGCGCGCGCGGGCTCACGCGCTGCCAGCCGAACAGCATCACGCCGAGAAAGCCGGCCTCGAGGAAGAAAGCCGTCAGGACCTCGTACGTCAGCAGCGGGCCCGTGATGTTGCCCGCGACGCGCGAGAAACCTGCCCAGTTCGTGCCGAACTCGTAGGCCATCACGACGCCGGAGACGACGCCCATCCCGAAGCCGATCGCGAAGATCTTCGACCAGAACTGGAACATGGATTTATAGGCTGCGTCGCCGGTGACGAGATAACGCCACTCCAGCACCGCCAGGAAGCTCGCCATGCCGATGCTGATCGCCGGAAACACGATGTGAAACGACACCGTGAACGCGAACTGCAATCGGGCGAGATGGAACGCATCGAAGATTTCCATGACCGTAATTTGCTCGTGGTTGTGAGGACGTCGGCTCGAAGCGGGAAATCGCGCGACGGCTTCGCGACGGCACGTGCAAACATGGACGGATCGCACGGCGCACGGCAACGAAGCGTGAATGACGATATCGCGTTTCCGACGATACCCGCAATCGCGCAAACGTGCGCTGAAACTGTGCTTTCCCGGGGGCCGAAGATGTGTGTACGGAAAACCCGTTTCGTGCTCGCGAGGCCGCCAGCTGTACTGCTTTCCGCGCGGCAACGCTGTGTATCCGCCGAGCGTGCGAACGCCCTTACCATCGGCTCGCAGCCTGCCCGAGGCGAGCGAGCGCGGCACCGCGCGCCGCCCTTCGCAGATTCCGTTCCCATCGTCCGGCCGTCGCGCCGGCCGAGCCTCTGGAGAAACCCGCATGAAGCCCAGCGACCGCACTGACGATCCGGCCGGCACGCGCATGTGTCAGGTCACGCGTCATCGCGCCGGCGAAGCGCGGGACACCGACGATCGCGTGGTCGACGAGACGCCGGTTGCACTCGTGTTCAACGGCATCGCGCACACGGTGATGATGGCGACGCCGATCGACCTCGACGCGTTCGGCCTCGGCTTTGCGCTGAGCGAAGGGATCGTCGAGCGTGCGTCGGATGTCTTCGACATCGAAACCGAATGCCGGCCCGGCAGCGCCGAAGTGCGGCTCACCGTGTCGCAACAGGCGTTCATGGCGCTGAAGGCGCACCGGCGCGCGCTGGCCGGCCGCACCGGCTGCGGCGTGTGCGGAATCGAAAGCATCGCGCAGCTCGACCTGCATCCGCCGCGCATCGCGGCCGCGGGCGCGGCGGCCGGCATCGGCGCCGACGCCGTCTCGCGCGCCGCCCGCGCGTTGCCGGCGCGGCAACCGCTGATGCGCGCGACCGGCGGCATCCACGCAGCCGCATGGTGCGACCGCGACGGCACCGTGCTGGAAGTCTTCGAGGACGTCGGCCGCCACAACGCGCTCGACAAACTGATCGGCCGCCTCGCACGGCGCCGCATCGACCCGAGTGCGGGCTTCGTGTTCCTGTCCAGCCGTGCGAGCTACGAGCTCGTGCGCAAGGCGGCACGCGTCGGCATTCCGATGATCGCGACGATCTCGGCGCCGACGTCGCTCGCGATCGACGTCGCGCGTGAAGCCGGCGTGCGGTTGCTCGGCTTCTGCCGCAACGACGGCTTCGTCGAATACGTGTCACCCGACGCGCCCCCGTTACCCGAACCGACGCATGTGCAAGCCCATGCGCTCACCGCTTGATGAAACCCCTGACCGATTTCGATACCGCCCAACGGCAGTTCGCCGGCACGTTCGCGCCGACGCAAACGAGCGTTTCCATTCCGGTCGCGCAGGCGGCCGGCCACGTGCTCGCCACACCGCTCGCCGCCGTGCTCGACCAGCCGCCCGCCGACCAGAGCGCGATGGACGGCTATGCGATCCGTTACGCGGATCTCGAACGCGGCGAGCCGCTGCTGGTCGCGCAACGGTGCTATGCGGGCGACGCGCCGGCGCCGCTCGCACCGCGCACGGCCGCGCGACTCTTCACCGGCAGCCTGATTCCACCGGGCGCCGACACCGTCGTGATGCAGGAGCACGCACACGAGCAGGACGGCTGGGTGGCGTTCGACGCACCGCAGCGCAGCGGATCGCATATCCGCCGCCGCGGTGAAGAAGTACGCGCAGGCGACCCGCTGATGCCTGCCGGCGTGCGACTCGGTGCGATGCACGTCGGCGTTGCCGCCGCGCAGGGTTGCGCGCACATCGACGTGCGGCCGCCACTGCGGGTCGGCATCCTGACGACCGGCGACGAGCTCGTCCCGTGCGGCCAGTCGCGTGCGCCCCAGCAAATCTACAACAGCAATGCGCCGATGCTCGCCGCGCTGGTGTCGGCAACCGGTGCCAGCGTCGCGGCGAGCGAGCACGCCGCCGACACGCCGGCCGCCGTCGACAAGGCACTCCGCGCGATGACCGCGCGTTGCGATCTGGTCGTCTGCGTCGGCGGCGCGTCGGTCGGCGACAAGGACCTGCTGCGCCCCGTGCTGAGTGCGCTCGGCGCGTCGTTCGTCGTCGCCGGTGTGCGGATGAAACCGGGCAAGCCCGTCGCGCTCGCGCGGCTCGACGAACGGCCCGTGGTATTGCTGCCCGGCAATCCGGGCGCCGCGACGATCGCGTTCGCGCTGTTCGTCGCGCCGCTGATCCGCCGCTTGCAGGGCCGCGACGACTGCCTGCCGGTCGTGCCGTCGCTGCCGATCGATATCGACGTCGAGCCCGATGCGCAGCGCGAACGGTTCATGCGCGTGCGCCGCACCATCGACGCGAACGGTGCGCCCGTGCTCGATACGCTGCGGCAGCAAGGCGCCGGCACGCTGCAATCGCTCGTGCAGGCGAGCGGGCTCGCGCGGCTGCCGGCCGGGCGGCGCATCGCGCGCGGCGACGCGGTCCCGTATTACGAATTCGCGCAGTGGCTCGCGTGAGCATCGACACGGACACGCGCGCGCCCGCCGTTCGTGCATGCACGATCGCGAACTGTATTCCTGCATTTCGGGTGCGATTGTGTCTCTGCCGAAAAAATCCGGCGAACTATCCTCACGATGAGGCTCGTCACGACCGGTGCGCCGACACGTCGATGCACGCGCGACCAATCGGCGACGCCGCTCCATTCACTTCATGCAGGTCGACGAACCGATCATGAATGCCCTCGTTTCCGCCGCGCCGGCCGTCGCCTCATCGGGCGGCGTATCGCCCCACGCCTTCTCCCGCCCGCTCGACACGCTCGCGCGGCCGCTGCGCGATCTGCGCCTGTCCGTCATCGACCAGTGCAACTTCCGCTGCGGCTACTGCATGCCGCGCGACAGCTTCGGGCCCGACTACGCGTTCATGCCGTCGTCCGAGCGGCTGTCGTTCGCGCAGCTCGAGAAAATCGCGCGTGCGTTCGTCTCGCTCGGCGTCGAGAAGATCCGCCTCACCGGCGGCGAGCCGCTGCTGCGCCGCAATCTCGAAGCGCTGATCGAACGACTCGCGACACTGACGACGGTCGACGGCAAACCCGTCGAAATCGCACTGACGACCAACGGTTCGCTGCTTGCGGCAAAAGCTCGTTCGCTGCGCGACGCGGGGCTGTCGCGCGTGACCGTGAGCCTCGACGCGATCGACGACGCCGTGTTCCGCCGGATGACCGACACCGACGTGCCCGTCGCGCGCGTGCTGGCCGGCATCGAGGCCGCGCAGGCGGCCGGGCTCGCACCGCTGAAGGTCAACGCGGTGATCGAGCGCGGCGTGAACGACGACCAGATTCTTCCGCTCGTGCGTCACTTCCGTCATAGCGGCGTGGCCGTGCGCTTCATCGAATACATGGACGTCGGCGGCGCGAGCGCGTGGTCCGGCGACAAGGTCGTGCCGGCTGCGCAGATGCGCGAACGCATCGAGGCCAGCTATCCGCTCGTGCTCGTCGGCGAACCGGCGCACGACGCCACCGCGATCCGCTGCCGGCACATCGACGGCGCGGGCGAAGTCGGGTTCATCGCGAGCGTGTCGCACCCGTTTTGCGGCACGTGTTCGCGCGCCCGCGTGTCGGCCGATGGCCAGCTCTATACGTGCCTGTTCGCGACGCAAGGCACCGATCTTCGCTCGTGGCTCGACGAGCATGCCGCGATCGACCGCCTCGCCGACGCCGTGCGCGCGCGATGGGCGCGGCGCGACGATCGCTATTCCGAGCGGCGGGCCACGCGTGCGGCCCGGCCGTCGGGCAAGACCTATCCGACCGTGCGCATGTCGCTCGTCGGCGGCTGACGGCTGCCGTGCGAAGCGTCGCGCATCGCTTACTGGAGAATCGTCATGACGAGTTTCACCGAATCCCGCGCCGCGTCACCCGACGATCCGTCGCGTGACGTCAATCATGCGGAACCCGCCGAACCCCATGCCGAACCGCCGCCGGCGATTGTCGCCGGCTTCGAGGTGCGTGTGCAGTATGCGGCGATCGACGCGGGCGCAGAGATAGCGCCGATCATTCGCAATCCGAAGGTCGGTGCGGTCGTGAATTTCCTCGGCGTCGTGCGCAACGAAGGCGACGTCGACGATGTGATCGCGCTCGAAGTCGAGCACTACCCGACGATGACCGAGCAGGCGCTATGGAGCATCGTCGAAGAAGCCAGCGCGCGCTGGCAGCTCGAAGCGGTGAAGATCGTGCATCGGGTCGGGCACATTCCGCTCGGCCACGCAGTCGTGATCGTCGTGGTGGCTGCCGCGCATCGGGCGTCGGCGTTCGATGCGTGCGAGTTCATCATGGACTTCCTGAAGACGCATGCGCCGTTCTGGAAGAAGGAAATCCGCCACGACGGCATGGCCGGGTGGGTCGAGCCGAAGGCGCTCGACGATCAGGCGATGCGGCGCTGGGGGTGAATGTGCCCGACATGCCGTTTCGATTCCGGCGATTTCGCTCTGGATAACGCAATGAAACTGACGATCAAATACTTTGCGAGCATTCGCGAACAGCTGCACATCGACACGGAAGTCGTCGATGTCGATGCGAACGAGATCACCATCGACGCACTGCGCGGCATGCTCGCTGCGCGCGACGCGCTCAGCGGCGAAGCGCTTCGGATGGACCGGCCCGTGCGCGCGGCCGTCAATCTCGAGATGGTGACGGGCGGCTTCGTCGTGCGGGAGGACAGCGAGGTCGCGTTCTTTCCGCCGGTGACGGGCGGGTAATCCGCAGGGATCGGCGCGTCGGCGGCCGGGCATGACGAGGACGGGTTCCGGCGGGTGTCATGTCAGACCCATTCACGGAAGCATCGGATAAGCGTGGGCAACGCCTCGCCGAAGAGCGCCCCGGATCTCCACCTGGACTATTTGTTGGTATTTGACAAAATATCCAACATTAGCCAAACTTTCCGGCATCCCAAAGCAAACCATTGCCCCCGACATGCCGAAGAAGACTTCCGACCAGCAACTCCTGCTCAGTCAGATCAAACAGGTTGCCGAAGGGCTGGCACAGACCTTCGCGCCATTTACCGAGGTCGTGGTCCATGACCTGCTGGACCCCGAGCACGCGGTGCTCGCGATTCACAACAATTTGTCCGGCCGAAAAGTCGGACAGCCGGCGACCGAACTCGGGCTTGCGCGAATCATGGACCCGGCCTACGAGCAGATCATCGCCAACTATCCGAACCAGCTTGCGGATGGCCGACAGGTAAAGAGCACTTCCATCGGCATCAAGGACGCGAAGGGCGACTACATCGCCGCGCTATGCATGAACGTCGACCTCACCCTGTTCCGAGGGTTTCAGAACATGCTGAGCGGGTTCATGGCGGTCGAGGGCACCACGCCAGCCAGGGAATCGCTGGACCCTGCCAGCACCGACCTCCTTCGCACCCGTATCGACGAGTTCGCCGCACGCATGGCGTCGACACCGCGCTCGCTCAAGCCGGAGGAACGTCGCTCGCTTCTGAAGGAGCTCAAGGCGGCTGGCCTGCTCGAGGTCCGTCGCGCGATGGACACCATTGCCGTCCACCTGGGCGTCTCACGCGCAACGGTATACAGCGATGCCAAGTGACGCCGCGCTCGTCCGCGTCGACCAGCACGTCGGCGCACCATTCCCCGTTCCGGATGGCGTCATCGTGGCCGTGCGGACGCTTCCGAATTACACCGGCTGCGCGCGGGTCGCGCTGTGCGCGAACGAGGAGTCTGAAACGTGAAATCGCACTATGTCGAGCCGCTCAGCGGCGCCACGTACCCCCTGGACACGCCTCGGTGGTGTTCGGACGACGGCAGACCGCTCCTGATCTCGCCGCAGGCCGGAATTTCCCGGGATGACATCGACCGACACCTGCGCTCCCAATGGCGCTATCGCGCATCGCTCCCGGTCGAGATCGTCTCTCCCATCTCCATGGGCGAAGGTTGCACGCCGCTGGTCCAGAAGACCTGGGACGACCATCGGCCGCATTTCAAGCTGGAGTGGTTCAGCCCCACGAGCAGCTTCAAGGATCGCGGCACCACGGTGATGCTGTCGATGCTGCGGCAACAAGGTGTCACTTCCGTCCTGGAGGACAGCTCCGGCAACGGCGGCGCGTCGGTGGCGGCGTATGGCGCGGCAGGCGCCATGCGCGTGAAGATTCTGGCGCCCGCATACGCGTCACCCGCGAAAATCGCCCAGATGCGCGCCTACGGGGCCGAGGTACAACTGGTCGACGGGCCACGACAGGCGTGTGAGGACGAGGCAGTACGGCAGTCCGCGAGCATCTTCTACGCCAGCCACAATTGGCAGCCCTTCTTCCTCGAAGGGACCAAGTCGATCGGCTACGAGATCTGGGAGGACTTCAATTTCCAGGCGCCGGACAACATCGTCATGCCGGCAGGCGCGGGCAGCAACGTACTCGGCTGCTACCTGGCGTTCTCGGAACTGATGCGCGCGGGTCAGATTCATAAAATGCCCAAGCTCTTCGTTTGCCAGCCATTGAACTGCTCTCCGATCGATGCCAGCTTTCAGGCGGGCGTCACGAGTCCCGTTCCGCGTGAGGTTCGAAAGACAGTCTCCGAGGGGACGGCGATCTCGCATCCTCTGCGGCTCGCGCAAGTGGTCAATGCTGTCAGGGAGACGGGCGGCACGACCGTGGCCGTGGAAGAAGAAGCAATCGTTGCAGCGCTCAGGCGGATCGCGCGATTGGGCCTTCTGCCTGAACTGACTTCGGCGACCGCGGTAGCAGGATTCGATCGGCTTGCACGGACAGGGGCGATTCGGGCGCAAGAGGAGACCGTTGTGCTCCTGACGGGCACGGGTATCAAGAACGCCGAAGCCATCGCGGATATGTACTCGGTAACTCACGAAGATCGTGCCTAGAGGCGAACCCCAATGAAAATCGGACTCCTGAATTGCGGCGGCACGATCACGGAAGACTATCAGCCTGACGGCAAGATAAAGCGCCTATTGGCTCGCGATCTGATCGCATTGAGCGGGCAAGCAGACTGGATCGGGCATGACATCGATCCTGTCGACAGCTGCGACCTGACGTTCGCGTCGCTATGCCGGGCGCGTGACGTCATGCGGCAGGATCGAGAGAGCGACGCTTTTGTCATCTGCTGCGGCACCGACGCCATGGAAGATGTCGCCTATGCCGCCGCCCTGCTGTTCGATCGTGACCGACCGGTCGTGTTGACCGGCGCGGCGATCCCCGGCGGCAATGCCAATGCCGATGGTCCGCGCAATCTGGCGGATTCCTCGAATCTCGCACGGGTCATGCCGAAGGGCACGAGCGCCCTCGTCGCCTTCGCGGGACGGATTTTCGATCCGGTCTCGATCGTCAAGATATGGCCGCAGGCCATTCAGCCGTTCGGACCGGAAACAGCGATCCGCGGCTCGATAGACGCCGATATCGTCACGCTGTCAGGATCGGGACTCGTTGGCGAGGGTTACGCCGAACTTGATGTATCCGATCTCGGTGCCCGCGTTGCGATCGTCATGGAGACCTTCGGGTTACTCGTCGGCTTCCCGGATATCTCCGAACTCGACGGCATCGTCGTGGCAGGCAAGGGCGCAGGCGGTTTGTCCGCGCAGTCGCAGATACTTCTGAGCGAAGCCGCACGGCGCATCCCGGTGGTGCTGTCGACGCGCTGCCCTCACGGCTTCCAGGTCAATCCAGCCGTAACCAAATATGCCTATGATCACGCCCATGAGCTCGGGTTGATCACGGCGGGCTATGACGGTCTGAATGCATCGAAGGCACGCATTCGGCTCATAGCCGAGTTGGGTCGCGCAAATCGCAGCGACAAGGCAGGGCGCTGATCGGCGCCTCGTCCCCTTCCGGCCCGTTTGAGCATCTTTCTCTGTCGATCACGGTCGCGATCGCGATGCCCCGCTTGCAGCGCCCTCATGCCGAGCGCACAAGGAAAAACGCCGCCCAAGGGGGCGGCGGCCATTCCAGGATTTCAGCAAAAATCCACTCGATCGCGTGCGGGCGCGGGACTTCTCGGCTCCCGCGCCAGCCTCGCTTCCATTACATTTTCTCGACCTGGATCAGCGTCCGCTTCCCCTTCACATACTTGTAGAGTGAGATGGAGCTGTCCTTCAGGTCGCCGTGCTCGTCGAACCGGATATTGCCAATCAGGGTGTTGAGATTCGTCGAGGGCATGGCGGACAGGATACCGGCGCGCGTGATCGAGTTCGAGCGTTTCATGGCATCGACGATCACGTAGACGGCGCTGTACGCAACCGGCGAGTAGACCACCGGATCGTGACCGTACGCCGCCTTCAGTTCCTTGCCGAACTCGGCGCTGCCGGCCATTGCAGCCAGGTCGCCGCCCGCGACCGAGCACACCAGGTTGTCGGCGGCGCTGCCGGCGAGCCTGGCCAGGTCGGTGGTGCAGACACCATCACCTGCCAGAATCCTGGCGGAGACTGCAAGCTGCATGGCCTGCTTGGCGAACGGGCCGCCGGTGGCGTCCTCGCCGCCATACATGATGGCGTCGGGGCGTTCGGCCTTGATCTTGGTCAGGATGGCCTTGAAGTCGGTCGCCTTGTCGTTCGTCGCGTCGCGCGACAGCACCTGGATGCCCGCGGCCTTGGCAGTCTTCTCGAACTGGTCCGCCAGGCCTTGCCCGTATGCCGTGGCGTCGTCGACGATGGCGACCGTCTTGACCTTCTGGCTTTGAGCGTACTTGGCCAGCGCGGGGCCCTGCTGCGCGTCGGTGCCGATCACGCGGAAGGCGGTCTTGTAGCCTTGCAGCGTGTACTGCGGATTCGTCGAGCCCGGGGTGATCTGGGTGACGCCGTTGTCGCGGTAGATCTTGGACGCCGGAATCGACACGCCGGAGTTCAGGTGGCCGATCACGGCCACGACGCCGTCGTCGGCCAGCTTCTGCGCGACGTTCGTACCAATCCGGGGATCGGCCTGGTCATCCAGCGATTCGACTTCCAGGACGACCTTCTGGCCACCGATGACCAGATTGCCGGCCTTGTTGATTTGCTGGACGGCGAGCTTGGCGCCGTCGGCCGCATCCTGGCCCATGTGTGCAATGTTGCCGGTCAGCGGTTCGGCGCTGCCGATCTTCACGATCACGTCGGCGAGAGCGGCTTGACCGCAGGCCATCGCGATGCAGGCGAGAGGCAGCGCGGCGTTGCTGGGTTTGAGTTGAAATTTCATATGTTCGAGCCTCTTGTTGAGCTGGGTTGCTGTTGAAAAACGCGGACGGCGTCTCCTGTCGACGTTATGGACGTTGGCGATATTTCGAAGGCAGTTATTCGTCAGAGCAGCCCATCAACCGAGGAAGCGGATAACCCGGTTCGCAGTCCTTAGCGTGGCAATTGGCACACTGAGGTTGTCGGGGTCCTCGTGCTCCATCAGGACCTCGGTTCTAGAAAGATTATCTAGAATTAAATAAAATGTATTGTAGGGGTAAACGCGTAGTATCGACCCGACTTTCGACCACGGCCGAACCGGCGATTCCGCGCTCAAACCGCATGGCCTCGCCTCGCCTCCGCATGCTTCCCGCGATTCCCGCCCACCCTTGCCCAACGACACGCCGGCTCGGCCAACGCGAGACGAGCTACCATCCACTGCATTCGTAACGCCCAACTCTTATATAAGACATAAGACATTTGACGCCTGACCATATTGCGACTAGAATCCCGCTCAAGCAGTGAAGCAGTGTCCGGAACAGCAGCCTCGGCGTGCCTGGAAAGCCCTTCCCCTGAAACGCAATCTCAGCAGGTCCCCCCATGCTTGAAAACTTTCGTGCTCACGTGGCCGCCCGCGCCGCGCTCGGTATCCCTCCCCTGCCGCTGACGGCTCAGCAAACCGCCGAACTGGTGGAACTGCTGGCGAACCCGCCCGCCGGCGAAGAGCAGACGCTGCTCGAGCTGATCACCCACCGCGTCCCGGCCGGCGTCGACGAAGCCGCTCGCGTGAAGGCCGGCTTCCTGGCCGCCGTCGCGAAGGGCGAGACGGCCTGCCCGCTGATCTCGCGCGAACGCGCGACCGAACTCCTCGGCACGATGCTCGGCGGCTACAACATCCAGCCGCTGATCGAGCTGCTCTCCGACGACGCAGTCGCGGCCGTCGCCGCCGACGCGCTGAAGAAAACCCTGCTGATGTTCGACCAGTTCCATGACGTGAAGGAACTCGCCGACAAGGGCAACGCACACGCGAAGGCCGTGCTGCAGAGCTGGGCCGACGCCGAGTGGTTCACGAGCCGCCCGGAAGTGCCGGAAAGCCTGACCATCACCGTGTTCAAGGTCACGGGCGAAACCAACACCGACGACCTGTCGCCGGCACCGGACGCCACCACCCGCCCGGACATCCCGATGCACGCGCTGGCGATGCTGAAGAACGCACGCCCCGGCATCACGCCGGAAGAAGACGGCAAGCGCGGCCCGGTCAAGTTCATCGAGTCGCTGAAGGAAAAGGGTCACCTGGTCGCGTACGTGGGCGACGTGGTCGGCACCGGCTCCTCGCGCAAGTCGGCCACCAACTCGGTGCTGTGGTTCACCGGCGAAGACATCCCGTTCGTCCCGAACAAGCGCTTCGGCGGCGTGTGCCTCGGCGGCAAGATCGCCCCGATCTTCTACAACACGATGGAAGATGCCGGCGCGCTGCCGATCGAGCTCGACGTGTCGCAGATGGAAATGGGCGACGTGGTCGAACTGCGCCCGTACGAAGGCAAGGCGCTGAAGGACGGCAAGGTCATCGCCGAATTCCAGGTGAAGTCCGACGTGCTGTTCGACGAAGTGCGCGCCGGCGGCCGCATTCCGCTGATCATCGGCCGCGGCCTGACCGCGAAGGCGCGTGAAGCGCTGGGCCTCGCACCGTCGACGCTGTTCCGCCTGCCGCATCAGCCGGCCGACAGCGGCAAGGGTTTCTCGCTCGCGCAGAAGATGGTCGGCCGCGCGTGCGGTCTGCCGGAAGGCCAGGGCGTGCGCCCGGGCACGTACTGCGAACCGAAGATGACCTCGGTCGGCTCGCAGGACACCACGGGCCCGATGACCCGCGACGAACTGAAGGACCTGGCGTGCCTCGGCTTCTCGGCCGACCTCGTGATGCAGTCGTTCTGCCACACCGCCGCTTATCCGAAGCCGGTCGACGTGAAGACGCACCAGACGCTGCCGAACTTCATCAGCACGCGCGGCGGTATCGCGCTGCGCCCGGGCGACGGCGTGATCCACTCGTGGCTGAACCGCATGCTGCTGCCCGACACCGTCGGCACCGGCGGCGACTCGCACACGCGCTTCCCGATCGGCATCAGCTTCCCGGCAGGCTCGGGCCTGGTCGCCTTCGCAGCCGCCACCGGCACGATGCCGCTCGACATGCCGGAATCGGTGCTGGTTCGCTTCAAGGGCAAGATGCAGCCGGGCGTCACGCTGCGTGACCTCGTCAACGCGATTCCGCTGTACGCGATCAAGCAGGGCATGCTGACCGTCGCGAAGCAAGGCAAGAAGAACATCTTCTCGGGCCGCATCCTCGAGATCGAAGGCCTGCCGGATCTGAAGGTCGAGCAAGCGTTCGAACTGTCGGATGCGTCGGCCGAGCGTTCGGCTGCCGGTTGCACGGTGCATCTCAACAAGGAACCGATCATCGAGTACCTGAACAGCAACGTCACGCTGCTCAAGTGGATGATCGCGCAGGGCTATCAGGATCCGCGCAGCCTGCAGCGCCGGATCGCGGCGATGGAGCAGTGGCTGGCCGACCCGCAACTGCTGTTGCCGGATGCCGACGCCGAATACGCGGCGGTCATCGAGATCGACCTCGCCGACATCCACGAGCCGATCGTCGCATGCCCGAACGACCCGGACGACGTGAAGACGCTGTCGGACGTCGCAGGCGCTGCGATCGACGAAGTGTTCATCGGCTCGTGCATGACGAACATCGGTCACTTCCGTGCCGCGTCGAAGCTGCTGGAAGGCAAGCGCGACATTCCGGTCAAGCTGTGGGTCGCGCCGCCGACCAAGATGGACCAGAAGCAGCTGACGGAAGAAGGCCACTACGGCGTGTTCGGCACGGCCGGCGCACGCACCGAAATGCCGGGCTGCTCGCTGTGCATGGGTAACCAGGCACAGGTGCGCGAAGGCGCGACGGTGATGTCGACGTCGACCCGCAACTTCCCGAACCGCCTGGGCAAGAACACGAACGTGTATCTCGGCTCGGCGGAACTGGCGGCGATCTGCTCGCGTCTCGGCAAGATCCCGACCAAGGAAGAGTACATGGCCGACATGGGCGTGCTCACCGCGAACGGCGACAAGATCTACCAGTACATGAACTTCGACCAGATCGAAGACTTCAAGGAAGTCGCCGACACCGTGCAGGTCTAAGCAGGCTGTCGCGCTGCGGCGGATCGTATCCGTCGTGGCGACACACAATGGCGCCGCAGGCTGAATGCCTGCGGCGCTTTTTTATGTCGCCGGCCGCGCGCAACGAGCCGGCTTACGCATCAAGCCATCTTCCTCAGCCAGTCGAGCAGACTCGACTGCGCACTGCCGGCCGTCACGGGCTCCGGCGTCAACAGACAGTAGTGCGAACCGTCCTCGATGAAGCCCATCGGCGCGGCCAGCACACCGCTTTCGAGATCGTCGCGAACGAGATGCCACGGGCCGATCGCGACACCGAGCCCCGCGACGGCCGCCTGGAGGCTGAAATAGAAATGATCGAACGTCTGCCCGCGCCCGCTTCCGCTTCCCGGCGACTGCCGCGCGGCCGTCGCCCACTCCGTCCATGCGTGCGGGCGTGTGCGCGTATGCAGTCGCGGCGCACCGCGCTTCAGCGCGTGGCCATTCCGACCGTCGGCAAACCACGTCGCCACTTTGTCGGGCCGGCACACCGGCCCCACCCTCTCCGCGAACAGTCTCTCCGCGTGATAGCCGGCCGGCCACGCAAAATCGTTGCGCCGGATCGCCATGTCGATGCCGTTGTCGAAGGAGAACGGGCCGCCCGCCGCCGCGAGATGGATATCGACGCCCGCATGAGTCGCCTGGAAGTCCGGCCAGCGCGGAATCAGCCAGCGCATCAGCAACGTGGGCTCGCACGACAGCATCCAGCGCTGCGCACGGGCCGCGTCGGCCCGCAACTCGTTTGCGGCCTGTTTCATCAAATGCAGGCCGTCGTGGACGGCCCGCGCCAGCTTGCGCCCCGCATCGGTCAGGAACACACGACGGCTGCGCCGCTCGAACAACGCCACACCCAGCTCGTCCTCGAGCAGACGCACCGCGCGACTGACGGCGCCGTGCGTCAGATGCAATTCGTCGGCCGCCCGGCTGAAATGCTCATGGCGCGCCGCCGCCTCGAAGCAGCGCAGCGCCATCAACGACGGCATACTGGCACGCATCTCATGTGAGTCAGGCTCACCATTCTGGTCAGAAATCATCGTTTTTCCTGGCGAATCATGGTCCGTAATATTCGCTCATCACGACGAAAATCAAAAGGACGATGCAATGACCGAATGGATAGTCGTAGTCACCATCACTTTACTGGCCGTCATCAGCCCCGGGCCGGATTTCGCGATGGTCACCCGCAACAGCCTGATGCTGTCGCGCCGCGCAGGCTTGCTCACCGCGTGCGGAATCGGACTCGGCGTGACGATTCACGTCAGCTACACGCTGCTCGGCGTCGGTCTGCTGGTCCGCCAGTCGCTGTGGCTCTTCAATGCGGTGAAGCTCGTCGGCGCGCTGTATCTCATCTACCTCGGCGCGAAGATGCTCGCGGCCAAACCCGAGGACGGCCGCCCCGCGACTGCGGCGGCGCCGCTGTCGGATCTCGCCGCGCTCCGCACCGGCTTTCTGACGAATGCGCTGAATCCGAAAACCACCGTGTTTATCGTCAGCCTGTTCATGCAGGCGGTCCGCCCCGACACGCCGTTGATCGTGCAGATCGGCTACGGCGCGTTCATCGCGCTGGCCCATGCGGGCTGGTTCAGTCTCGTGGCGCTGTGTTTCTCCGCCGACGCCGTCCGCGATCGCTTGTTGTCGTTGCGTCACTGGATCGACCGCACGTTCGGCGCACTGCTCGTCGGCTTCGGCGTGATGCTGGCCATTGCGCGTGGCGGTCGCTGAGCGATGCGTTGCCGGCCGGCATCGGTCCGGCGGCAACGCCCCGCTCATCCCGTCGCTATCCTTGCTTCACCGCATGCACGACGCCGCGAGCTTGCCGACCGCAATCACCGCCTGCTCGATCTCCGGCGACCACGGGCTGCTGTAGTTCAGCCGGATGAAGTTCCGGTAGTTGTCGGTGATCGAAAACATGTAGCCGGGCCCGATCGTGATCCCCTGCTCCAGCGCGAGCTGGTACAGCCGCATCGCATCGACCTGCGCCGGCAGCTCGACCCACAGCACGTAGCCGCCCGCCGGGCTCGAAATGCGCGTGCCCTCCGGAAAGAACCGCGACACCATCGCGCGCATCAGGTTCGCCTGCTGCGCATACGCCTTGCGCAAGCGCCGCAGGTGATGCTCGTAACCGTCGCGTTCGAGAAATTCGGCGATCGCGAGCTGCGGCAGCGACGGCGTCGCCAGCGTGTTCAGGAACTTCAGCTTCTCGACCTGATCGCGATAGCGGCCCGGCAACGCCCAGCCGATCCGGTAAGCCGCCGTCAGGCTCTTCGAGAACGATGCGCAGTGCAGCACGATGCCGTTACGGTCCTGGGACTTCAGCGTGCTCGGATGCGACTCGCCGAAATACAGTTCGTTATACACACCGTTTTCGATGATCGGCATGTCGACGCGCGTCGCGAATTCCACCAGTTCCCGCTTGCGCTCGTCGGGCATCTGAAAGCCCAACGGGTTCTGGAAGTTCGGCATCACCATGCATGCGGCGATCGGCTGCGATTTCGCGATCGCGGCCAACGCCGCGATGTCGATCCCGTATTCCGGATGCGTCGCGACTTCGATCGCCTTCATCCCCATCCGCTCGATCGCGTGCAGCATCGCGTAGAACGTCGGCGATTCCACCGCGATCGTGTCGCCCGGTTTCGCGACCGCCTGCAGGCACAGGTTCATCGCCTCCGTCGCGCCGACCGTCACGATGATCTCGTTCGGATCGACCGACATCCCGTTTTCGAGGTAACGACGCGCGATCTGCCGGATCAGGCGCGGATGGCCGGGCGGCAGCCCGTCGGTCACGCCCCACAGCGCCTTGTCGCGGCCGGCCGCATACGCGTAGCGGTTCAGCTTCTCGAACGGGAACAGGCTCGGGTCCGGATACGGCGAGCCGAGCGGCACCGCGTCGTCCGTGCCGATCGAGCGCAGCGTCGACAGCACGAGCCGGCTCATGTCGACCGACGTCGAGATCGCGATCGGCTTCGACGGCCGCAGCTCGCGCACCGGCGCGTGGTTGTCGTCGCGCCGCAGGTTCACGAAGTAGCCCGACTGCGGGCGGCTTTCCAGCAGCCCGCGGCTTTCGAGCAGCAGGTACGCATGCAGCACGGTCGTGATGCTGATCCGGTGCTGCTGGCTTGCCTGCCGCACCGACGGAATCCGGTCGCCGTGCCGGTACACGCCCTGGCGGATCAGGCGCTCGATATCGTCCGCGAGTTTTTCGTAGAGCTTCATCGCGCGCTCCCTGCCGGCCTGCGCATGCGCGCCGCCGCCCCGTGCGCGTCCGATGCGCGCGTGGTCTGCCCGCAGACCGGGCTGTCGTATCGCCTGATTGCTCCCTCCGGTTTTGCCTTTTCCATCGCAGTGGCTCGCTTATAAAGATGCGCCGAGAGGCCCGTGATGACTGGGCCGGCGGCACTGTGCACTTGATGGATGGAGCTTATAAGCAGAACAGTTCGAGAAGGGTACACACATCGGAGACGCCCGAAAGAGTACAGTTCGGCGCCGATTCGCGAGTTTCGACGAACTGTACGTCTTAGGAATGGGCGCGGCGGGCCGGCGGCCGATGGACTGGCAGCAGGCAGTCAGCGCGCGGCCGCGGAACGGTCAGCCCATGTGCACGGGCCCGCCAGGGATCAGATCGGCTGCGGCGGCCGATCCGCGTGGCCATGAAAATGGCGTCGGACGGACATTGCGGCCCGAGCCGGCGAGCGCGCGACCCCGATCAGCGCGACGATCGCGCGATAGCTGTCCACTGCCACGTGGTGTCAGGGGCGTTGACGATGAAGGGGGCGACGCGCGCGGACGCCGTTCGTTGGAGCATGGCGCTCCGGCTGGCCGCCCGAGGTGTGAAAAGTAAATGCCGGCGCTGCCGGACACGAGCGGCGAACCGGTGACCACCGCCGGTGCGCTGGGTGGCATGGCCCGTCTCACGACGAACCCCTTGCTGTGGCCGACCGCCGAGATCGTCGAGGAGAACCCGACGCGAACGTCGAACGTCAGATCGACCCGAACAGTGCGCGCGGCCGGTCCTTCAGCGTGCCGGCCAGGATGCGCAGCCCGTTCACGAGTTCGTCGCGCGTCGCGGGACACGCCAAGTTGATGCGCACGCCGTGCTCGAGTTCCGCGCGATCCACTGCGAACGTCGACGACGGCATCACGATCACGCCGCGCGCTTTCGCGTTCGCGGCGAAGTCGTCGGCGCGCCACGGTGGCGGCAGCCGCAGCCACACGAACATGCACGCGGGATCGGCCTTCAACTGACCGGCCGGCAGGAGTTCCCGCGCAAGATCGACGCGCGCTCGAATCTCCGACAACTGCGCGTTCATGATCCGCTCGGCGGTGCCGTTCTCGATCCATACCGTCGCGATCAGCATCGACGTCGGCGCGGGCATCCATGCGGTGGTGCGCACCGCTTCCGCGCACAGCGCGACGCTGTCGCGCGGGCAGCTCAGGTAGCCGAGGCGCAGCCCGGGCGCGAGGATCTTCGACGTCGCGCCGATATGGAACGTGAGCTCGGGACACAAGCCCGCGATCGCCGGCAGCCGGTCGCGCACGAGCGGCCCGTACACATCGTCCTCGATGATCGTCACGTGGTGGCGACGCGCGACGTCGACGAGCGCCATGCGGCGCGCGAGACTCATCGTCGTCACGGTCGGGTTCTGCAGGTTCGGCACGACGAAGATGGCCTTGACGGGCATGCGCTGACAGATCCGTTCGATCTCGTCGGGCAGCAGGCCGTCGTCGTCGGCCGGCGCGCTGACGATCTCGAACTGGAACACCGGCGCGAGCGCCTTCAGCCCGTAATACGTGAGCCGGTCGGCAACGATCACGCCGTCGGTGCCGATCAGGCTGTTCAGCACCGCGTAAAGCCCGTGCTGCGCGCCGCTCGTCACGACCACCTGGTCGAGCGACGGCGTGAAGCCGGGCGCGGCGAGCCACTGCGCACCGGCCGCGCGCGCCCAGTCGGGACCCTGCGGCGGCTGGTATTCCTGCAGCGACGCGAAGCGCGGATCGGCCGGCAGCGTGCCGAACGTCTGCGCGAGACTCGCGAGAAACTCGCCGGTCGCAGGCCGGTTCACCGTCAGGTCGATCACGCCGTTGCCGGCCGCGAGTGACGCACGGGCGGGCTCGATGCTCGGCATCGCGCCGCCGGTGACGAGCGACCCGCGCCGCTTGCTGCCTATCACGAGGCCGCGCAGCTGCAGCTCCTTGTAGGCACGCGACACGGTCGACACGTTGATGCCGAGCTCCGTCGCGAGCTGGCGCTGCGGCGGCAGACGACTGCCCGGCGGGTACATGCCGTTGCGGATTTCCGCCTCGATCGAGCTCGATACCTCGACATAGGTCGGCCGCTTCGCCTGCGCTGGCGCACCGCTATCGCGCTCGCCGGAAAGTTTGTCTGCTGCCATGTATCGCCTGTGCCCACACAAAAATCGTTTGTCTGCCGGTTTGGCCTGCCCGGCGATTGTATCCGACATCCCCTTCCGGTCAAACCTCTGCCGAAAAGTCTACCGAATCAGCCGACTGGAAGCGGGTAAACGCTAGCGCCACACAATTGTTTTTTGATTGCACACAAAAAATTACTGTGTGATTCTTAATCCCATCTTTGTGTGAATCCGGTCTGCCGGAGGAGAACGGTCATGGCGAACATCGCCATCGTGGGTGCAGGCTTCATCGGGCTCGGCGCAGCGGCATGGCTGCAGCGCGACGGGCATCGCATCACGCTGTTCGATCCGGCCGGCGTCGGCCGCGGTGCGTCGTTCGGCAACGCCGCGACGTTCGCGCCGTATGGCTGCGTACCGGTCAACGGCCCGTCCGTGTTCCGCGACATGCCGCACTTCCTGTTCGCCGCCGACAGCCCGCTTCGCATCCGCTGGCCGTACCTGCTGCGCGGCGCGCCGTGGCTCGCGCGGTTCCTTGCCGCGTCGACACCGGCGCGGCACGTACGCAGCGCGGGCGCGCTCGCCGCGCTGCTGTCACGCGCCGCCGACGGCTATGCGCCGCTGCTCGCGACCGCACGACTCGCGGCATTCGTACGGCCGCGCGAATGCCTGTACCTGTACGCACGGCAGGCGTCATTCGACGCCGCGCAGCCGTCGCTAGCGCTGCGGCGCCGGCTCGGCGTGCCGTTCGACACGCTCGACGCCGACGCAATCCGCCGGCTCGAACCCGCTCTCGCGCCGATCTTTACGCGCGGCGTGCTGTTCCACGGAAGCTGGCATTTCTCCGACCCGTGCGGTTTTCTCGGCGAACTGTTCGCGCATCTGGCATCCGGCGGCGCGACGCTCGAGCGCACGCAGGTCGAACGGATCGAGCCCGCCGGCGACGGCGTGAACCTGCATGCGGGTGGCGCGGTGCGCACCTTCGATCAGGTGGTGATCGCCGCCGGCGCTCGCTCGCGCGCATTCGCCGCCGCGTGCGGCGACACCGTGCCGCTCGATACCGAACGCGGCTACCACGTGCAATTCGCCGCGCTCGAGGAGAGCGTCACGCGGCCGGTCGGCTGGGCCGAACGCGGTTTCTACATGACGCCGCTCGACGAAGGATTGCGCGCGGCCGGCACCGTCGAGCTCGGCGGCTTCGATGCGGGCATGAACCGCTCGCTGATCGCACTGCTCACGCGTTCCGCACGCGAGGCGCTGCCGTCGCTCGGCACGCCGACGCGCAGCTGGCTCGGCTTTCGGCCCACGCTGCCGGACGGCGTTCCCGTGATCGGCCGCGCACGGCACAGCGAGCGCGTGATTCACGCTTTCGGTCACCAGCATCTGGGCGTCACGCTCGCCGGCATCACCGGGCGGCTCGTCGCCGATCTCGTCGCGCAGCGCTCGCCGCCGCTCGACCTCGCACCCTACCGGGCCGCGCGCTTCTGACGTGCGCGGCATCGTTCATCCCTGCAAGGAGGCATCATGAATCGTCGTAACTGGCTGGCATGGCTGGCCGTCTGCTCGATCGGCACGGCCGCGGCGTCCGCGCAGGCGGCCGACCCGGAAACCATCAAGATCGGCTTCGCCGGCCCGCTGACGGGGCCGGTCGCGCGCGTCGGCAAGGACCTGCAATACGGCGCGCAGCTCGCGCTCGACGAGGAGAACGCCAAGCATCCGACCATCGGCGGCAAGCCCGTGCGCTTCGTGCTCGACGTGCAGGACGACCAGGCCGATCCGCGTATCGCGATCCAGGTCGCGCAGAAGCTCGTCGACGACGGCGTGGTCGGCGTGATCGGTCACTACAATTCGGGCTGCAGCATTCCCGCGTCGGCGGTCTACAAGCAGGCGAACGTCGCGATGATCACGCCCGGCTCGACCAATCCGCAACTGACGATGCAGGGCTTCAAGAACGTGTTCCGCACGATGGGACACGACGGCGTCGGCGGCGTGGTCGCCGGACGCTTCGCGGTCGAGCAGCTGAAGGCGAAGCGGATCGGCATCATCGACGACCGCACCGCATTCGGCCAGGGCCTCGCGGACGCATTCGAGAAAGGCGTGAAGGACGCGCACGGCAGCATCGTCGGCCGCGAATACACGAACGACAAGGCGGTCGATTTCCGCGGCATCCTGACGACGATGAAGAGCAACAACGTCGACCTGCTGTTCTTCGGCGGCCTCGACGAACAGGGCGCGATGCTCGTCAAGCAGATGCGCTCGCTCGGCATCCGCGCGCAACTGTTCGGCGCGGGCGCGCTGAAAAGCAATGCGTTCCTGAAGATCGCCGGCAACGCGGGCGAAGGCACGCAGGATCTCGAGCCGGGGCCGGCCCTCGACAAGCTGCCGTCCGCCGTCGCGTTCGCGCAGCGCTACAAGGCCCGCTTCAACCAGGACGTCGAGCTGTATGCGCCGTTCGCGTACGACGCGGCGCTCGCGATGATCGGGGCGATCCGCAAGGCCGATTCGGTCGATCGCGGCAAGGTCGTCGCGAGCCTGCCGGGCGTGTCGGTCACGGGCGTGACCGGGAAGATCTCGTTCGACGAGCGCGGCGACCTGATCAAGCCGCCCTACACGCTGTTCCGCGTCGAACAGGGACAGTGGCACAGCATTCGCACGGTCGGCGGCGCGTCGAACTGATCGACGCCGGGGGGCAGGCGGCCGGCGGCGTTATCGCGCCGTCTGCTGCCGCTGCACCTCCTGCGCTTTCATCTGCAAATACGCGCCCCGCTCCACTTCGTGCAACTGCCGCGAATACTGCTCGGTCGCATCGAACCAGCGCGCGAGGCGCTGGTCGATGGGCTTGTCGAGCGTCGCGAGATACGTGTCGATCGCAAGGTAGTAGCGCATCGTGTTGCGCTCCAGCAATCCGCGCACGCCACCGACGTATTGCGGCTGCGCGGTCGATGCACCGCTCTCCACCGTGAACCCGACCTTGTCGCTGCCGGCCGTCGCGAGGTAGGTCTTCATCGCCATCCGGCCGACCGTGCCGAAGCCATACGAATACGTGAGGTGCAGGAACGTGCGCGACGCGCCGACCGGCACGGCCTCCAGCGCGATCCGGTAGTCCTTCGTGCCCATCGGGCCGCTATCGGCGGTCAGATCGACCTGGAAGTAGTCGGGCGTCGCGGCGGCCACGCGATAGCGGAACTGCACGCGATAGGTATCCGTCAGCTTCTGTTCGATCTTGCGGCCGAGATTCACGTCGAGCACCGGGCCGTCGCTGCCGGTCGACGCATGACAGTATTTCGTGTTCAGGTGCAGGATCAGCACCGCGCACCAGTTCGCGGGGCCTTGCGCCGGATCGTTGAGCTTGCCGTTCACGACGGCAAACGGATAGTCGACGACCGCGTAGATATCGCCCTTCAGCGACGACGAGGCCTCGGCCGATTCGAGGTACAGCGGGCGGTGGAACGGGTTGTTCTTCAGCTGCTCGCCGAGGCTGTGATAGCGGTCGAGCAGCGCCGCGGCGCCGTCCGCGCCGAACGCCAGTGCGCTCCAGCCCACGCAACACGCCGCAATGAGCGTGCGCCATGCGCGGCGGGCACGTTGCCGTGCTCGCGGGGGTGCGGATGTCTCCATTCGTATTCTCCAACGGGGTGCGCGGCAGTGGCGGGCCCGTGCCGTTACCGGATAAACCGTCTGACCGCCATCAGTACGCGTCGTTCCGTTCGATTCGTACGCAACCGTTCGTGCGTCCCTTCGAACGACCCTTTGTGCGTCCCTATTTATCCGCCGCAAACGCACTCGACATCTGCCGCGCCCGCTTCACATCGTCCCCGTGCAGATAGATCGACGTCGTCGAGATCGACGCGTGCCGCAGGTTGTCGCGCACCGTCGTCAGCTCCGCGCCGCGTGCTAACGCATGCGTCGCATGCGTGTGACGCATCCAGTGCGGGCTCGCCTGCCGCAGCTTCTGCGCGAGCGCGGGGTTGTCGTCGTCCACGAGCGCGGCCGTCTGCGCGAAGAAGCGCTGCATCACCTTCCACAGCCGCACGCTCGTGATCCCGGCCGCGCCGTCTTCCGCGAGACTCGGAATCAGCGGCGTGTCCGGCCGCCAGCGCACCGGCGTCACCGGCAGCCGCCGCGCGACCAGATACCGGTCGAGCGCCGTGCGCGCGAGCGGCGGCAGCGCGACGCGTGCGGCCTTGCTGCCTTTGCCGATCACCTTCAGCCATGTGTCGCCGTGCGCATCCGTGTCGATGTCGCCGAGGGTCGCGCCGACCAGCTCGCTCGCGCGCAATCCGGTCGCGTAGCCGAAATCGAGAATGAAGCGCAACCGTTGCGCGGCGGCCGGCGTCCAGCCGGATTGCGGCGCACGGGGCGCCTTCTCCTTGCGAAACTCGAGCCCGTCCGCGATCGTGCGCACGAGCAGCCATTCGCCTTCGGTGAATGCATGCGACGTGTCGAGCGCATTCGCGCCGCGCGTGTCGCGCACCTTGACGCCCGCGAACGGATTCGCGAGCAGATAGCGCTGCTCGATCAGCCAGCGGAACAGCGCGCCGAGCACCGACAACGTATACGCGGCCGAGCGCGCGGATAGTCCGCCCGAAAACGGCCGCCAGTCCGGCGCGCCGCGCGGCCGTACGGGGCCGACCCAGCGTTCGTGCGGCGACGGGTTGCGCAGGAACGCGCGATACGCGACCGCATCCTCGGTCGTCAGCGACGACAGCGCGCGCCCGCGTTCGACGATCGCCCACAGGATCAGCCGCTCGGCTTCCTTCCGGTACGCGCGGCGCGTCGCGGCCGATTCGTGCAGCGACAGCCATGCATGCACGGCCGCGTAATCGTTGTCCGCATCGAGCGTGCTGGTCGCGCGCGGCGCGCGGAACGTGCCGGCCGAGCCGTCGACCTCGTGCGGCAGCTTCAACTGCTCCCACGGCACGATGCCGCTGCGCGGCGTCGCGGCGATCAGCGCACGCGCGCGCTCGGTGAGGTCCGGATGCGCGGAGAAGAATGCCTCGACATGCCGCGCGCTCGCGATGCCGAGCCCCGCGATCGCGCGCCACCACTGACGCCGGCGCGGAATCCGCACGGTCAGTTCGGCGAGCGTCGCGATCCCGTGCGCACGTAGCGCGACGACCGCTCGCGCCGGCAGCCACAGGCCGACGTCGTCGCCGATCTGCGGCACCGGCGGGCGTGCGTGGCGCAGCACGCCGATCGCATCGGTCGCCGCTTTCGCGATCCGCAGGCGTTCACTGTCGGGATGACCGAGCTGCTCCGCGAGATCGGGGCGCCCGCCCTGCCGCGCGACGCGCACGAGGCGGCGGCGAATCGCGCCGAGCACGCCGCGCGCCGAGCGCCCGTCGCCGAGGCGATCGGGCAGGTAGCGTTCGACGGCCTGGCGCACGGTCATGCCTGCGTACCACGCACGCAGCGCGGCGAGTTCATCTGCATCGGGAAAGCCCGCGAGCGCGGGCGCGGAATCGGAGGAAGGCGGTAAGGCGAGGCGCGGAGTCATGGGCGCCAGTTTGACAGAACTGCGGACGCTCGAAAACGCCTCGCGCGATGCCGGGCGCACCGGCATCGCGCGGCAGCGATCAGCCGGCGACGGGCGTGCGCCGCGCCTCGGACAGGTAGATGAGAATCAGCGACACGCGCCCGATCCCGTACAGGAACATGAAGCAGGTCGTGCGCACGCGCAGCAGGTCGAGCAGCATGCGCGACTCATGTACGCGATGTACGCAATGTGCGCGGTGCCGAACGACGCGGCGACGCGGCCGGAGACGGCGCGCTCGCGCACTACACCGCGAATGCGCCGGGCACGGCGAGCCGAGGAAAACGGAGCAACCGGATCGCCGCGCGTCACCCCTCGCCCTTCGGCCCCGGGTTGAGCATCACGACGAACCCGGCCACGCCGAGAATCAATGCGAGCGCGCCGCCGCGCAGCGCGATCGTTTCGTCGAACAGCAGCCCGGTGACGACGGCCATCATCCCCGCAAGCGACACGAACACGGCGATCGCCGCGACGACGATTCGGTACTGGCGACGTATCATCTCGCCCGCCGCGTCAGGCTGCCGCGGCGGCGGGCACGTTGGCGTCGTCGCCGCGAATCAGCAGCACCGGGCACGTCGCGCCGCGCACGAAGCGTTCGGCGACGCTGCCGAGCAGCACGCGCTGGATCCCGCGCCGCCCGTGCGTGCCGACCACCGCGAGATCGATTCCGCGCTCCTTCACGTAACGCTGCAGCCGTTCCGCGATGTCCTCGCCGATGCTCTCCGTCTCGACGAGTTCGGCCTCGCCTTTCGCGCCGGCCAGCGCGATCACCTGTTCGGCTGCGCGCAGCACCTTGCGGCCGTCATCGCGGATTTCCTCGATGAGCGCGTGCGGGTCGAAGCGGCCCGCGTACGTGAACAGCACCGACTTGTCGACCACATACACGACGCTGACGTGCGTGTCGCCCGCCAGCGCCACCTTCACGGCCTCGGCAAGCGCCTGTTGCGACGAAGCGCTGCCGTCGACGGCCACCATGATCTTCTTGTACATGCGAACCTCGCTGGGGTGAGTTGCCGCGCGGTAGCGCGCGGCCATGTCCCCATCATCGGCCGACGGCGGGTTCGGAGCTTGACGGCGATCAAGCGTTGCCGGAAACCGGGCGTGCGGCAAAGCGCCGCGCGAGGCAATCGCGGTATCGCACCTGCCGCGTCGCGCCGTTACGAGCGGCCGGGCCGCCGAAGGCGCTATCATCAGAGATGCGACTTTCGTCCGGCCCTTTTTTGCCGGCTCACTTTCAACTCGCTCAACCGACATGACAACGACTACCGAACGCGTGGACGGCGCCGCCCAGCATCTCGTCGCCGCCCGCCATGCCGGCGTGCCCGGCCCGCTGCTGCCCGACGCCTTCCGCCCCGAGAACGTCGACACCGCGCTCGCGATCCAGCATCGCGTCGCCGACTTGCTCGGCGAGACCATCGGCGGATGGAAATGCGCGCTGCCGCCGCCCGACCGCGTGATCGTCGCGCCGATCTTCGCGTCGACGATCCGCGAAGCCGATGCGCCGTACCGCGTCGTCGGCGGCCCGATCGTGCGAATCGAGCCGGAAATCGCGTTCGTGCTCGATCGCGACCTGCCGGCCCGCGCGCAGCCGTACGACGAGAACGACGTGCGCGGCGCGATTCGCGAAGTGCGCATCGTGCTCGAGGTGCTCGGTTGCCGCTATGCGGAGCCCGCGCGCGCGTCGAAGTTCGAACTGCTCGCCGACGGGCAGTTCAACCAGGGGCTGTGCGTGGGCCCCGTCGTGCCCGACGGATTGAACGTGCCGCTCGAAACGCTCGCGCTGTCGTTCGAAGGCGCGCTGAATCGCACGATCGACGGCCGTCATCCGGACGGCGATCCGCTCAAGCCGCTCGTGTGGCTGGTGAATTTCCTCGCATCGCGCGGCGAAGGCGCGCGCGCCGGCCAGATCGTGACGACCGGCTCGTATGCGGGCGCGATCGACGTACCGCTCGGCGACGCGCTGACGGTGCGCTTCGGCGAACTCGGCAGTCTTTCGGTGACGCTGACGGCCTGACGGTCACGGGTGGGGGCGGCGCGGCGCGCTACGCCCGCGCCTCCACCTCGGCCAGCCGCGCCGGCAGCCGACTCAGGAGCGCGGCGACGGCCGCGCGCACCTTCGGCGGCAGGCGCTGCAGCCTTCGGGCACTGCGTGATACCGTTGCACCTAGCCCGTCACGCACGTGAACCGCGTCCATTCCCGCCACACGCCATGCCGCCGACACCGTTGCCCGCCCTGCTGGACGAAGTCCTGCGCACCGTCGATCGCCGCTACCGGCTGCCGCCGCTCGGGCGCGCGGCGTTGCTGACCGACGGCGCGAACCCGGCCACCGTCATCGCGATCGTGATCGAGGAAGCGCGCCGGATGCAGGCGGCCGGCCGCACGCCCGACCCGGCTTTGCAACGCCGCTTCATCGACGCACTCGCGCGGATGATCGGCGATGCGATCGACGCACGATCCGGCGATCCGGCGTTCCAGGCCGCGGTGCTTCGACACGGCGCGGCGGCCGTGCGCGAATACGCATCACTCGCCGCGCATGCCGAGCAGGATCGGCGCACGCTGCGCTCGGCCGTCAACACGATCGCGCATCCGGAGCGGCGCGAACGCCATGCGCAGGCCTGGCAACGCGAGCCGCTCGCGCGGCTGCATGCGGCCGCGGCCGGCGCGTCGTGGGGCGAGCTCGATGCGACGCTGCAGCACCTGCTCGCGCAGCCGGAGATGACGACCGACAGCGCGTTCGAACAGGACATCGTCAGACTGAAGGACAGCCCGGCGCTCGCCCGGCTGCAGCGTCTCGACGCCCTGGCGCCGAACCCGGACGTGCGGCGGTACCGCGCGCTCTGGGAACGCCAGGGTCCGCTCGAAGGCAGCGCGCTCGCCGTCGCGCAGGGCGTCACGTCGCAGCAGCGCGGCGCGGCCGTCGAAGCGCTGGCCGCGCAGGCGCTCGACGCATTGGCCGCGCAACTCGACGCGCGCGACGCGCACCGCACGTATCGCGTGGTCACGTCGATGCGCGTGCCGTCATCGATACCCGGCAAGCACGATCGCGCGAAAACCGAATGGGATGCGGTGCTGCTCGAGCGCGCACGCGGCGACGACCCGTCGGCCGCGTGGCACGTCCGGTTTCTGGTCGAGGCGAAAGCCTCCGCGGATGCCGCGACGACCGATCTGCCGCGCCTGCTGCGCGGCCTGAGCCTGCTGGCGCAAGCGGATCCGGACACCGTCTACACGTTCGACGCGCGCGAAGGCGCGGTGCGCCTGCACGGTGCGTCGTTGCACGCGCTGGCGACCGACGACGCGGCATTGCAACGCGAAGTGCTGTACTGCTGCGATGCATCGGCCGACCCGACACCGCGCCTGCTGGGCGCCGCGAGCCGCATGCAGTTGCTGTCGGCGCCGGCCAGCCTCGAGTACGCGAGCGCGCTGGCACAGCGCATCGACGCCGATCCGCAACGCCTCGCGGTTGTCTGGCAGGCGCTGCTGGAACTGCCGTCATGGCGCGCGGTGCTGTATCAGTACGAATCGCTGCGGCAGGTGCGGGCGCTGATGGTGGGCGTCGACGATCTGCTTGCCGCGATCGAGGGCGATGTGGGCGACAGCGCGGCAAACGATGCGTGACGTGCACGCGAGGACCGGCCGGCTTCCACGTCGCATCACCGCGCGCCGGCCGCTCAGTTGTTGAGCACCCCGAACGGCAGCGTCCAGCCTGTCAGCCGCGCGCCGTCGCCCCATCGATTCTCGCCATCCGCGCCGACAGGCAGCAGAATCGGCGCGGCCGCGCAGGCCAGCGTTTCCTTCGGCGTATGACCGAACTCGGCCTTGAACAGCCGATGGAAGTATTTCTCGTCCGGAAAGCCGTGCGCCCATGCGATCTCCGCGATGCGCTGATGCCGGCGCCGCGGATCGCCGAGCACGTGGTACGCATGACGCAGCCGCCTGCGCGTGATTTGCCGCATCACGCCGCCCTCTTCCTTGAACAGCTGATAGAGCCGCGCCCGCGACACGCCGATGTCCCTGCAGATCCGCTCCGGCGACAGGTCGGGCTCCAGCAGGTGCGCGTCGAGGTAGCGCCGCACGCGTTCGACCAGCGTATTGTCGATCGGGCCGCGCGCATCGTCGAACGCCTGGGCACTCGGCGCGACCGCTGCAGCCAGAAGCAGCAGCAGCGATTGCACGATGCTCGGCACCTCGTGCGTGCGCAGGTCCGGAAGATGGCGAAACAACGACAGCATCTGGTCGCCGAGCAGCCGCCCGACCCCGCTCGCGAGCGTCTGCCCATGCGCGTTCGCCGCATGGGCCGGCAGCAGGTGACGCGGCACCACGAGACTGATCACGTCGCCGGCCTCGACCCGGCAGTCGTTGACCTGCGCGACGTCGTACACGAACAGGTCGCCCGCGCGCTTGACCAGTTCCGGCCCGCCGGTGCGACACGTCAGATGCCCGCCCAGCAGCAGCGTGAAGCGGATCGAATCCTGGCCGTCGAGCCGGATCCGCCGTGTCGTCCGGTGCACCGAGTAGGTCGGCGCGCGCGAGCGCCAGCGCCGGCCCGAGAAGATCAGCGGGCCGAGCGCCGCGCCGGTCGCCTCCGCGTCGAACGCGCCGTGGCCGCCGGGATCGTCGAGCCGGTAGTCGCACAGCATGTCCTTGACCCACACGTGGAATCGGTCCCGCACCGGATAGTCGGTGGTGCGAAACTTGAAGACGGGGATGGCATCCGCTTGGTCCATGACAGTTTCTTGTTCGAGCCGACGGGAAGGGAGGAATCGGTTCGTCGATTATCGGATCAAATCGCGGCGGCGCACAGCGGGTTCGTCGGATCGCCCGCCGCGCCGTCGAGCGACGTGCGGCGGGCAGCGCCCGCATCAGCGGCGCGGGTGGCATTCCCAGTCGTTGTACGTCGGCCGGTCGATCGGCGTGAGGCCGGGAATCATGAACACGGTGCAGGTGAACCGCCGCCCCTTGCCGGTGGTCGCGTCGTAACTCACCTGCTGGCCGCCGAGCCCGTTCTTCTTCCCGTACTGCACGTTGGCGATCGTGATTTCGTCCGACGACGCAAGGCCGATCGTCTTCGCGGTCGACGTCTGCACGTCCGTCATGTTCATCTGCGTCGTGCCGCAGCCGGCCAGCACGACGCCGGCGAACGACAGGCCGAGCGCGGTCCGCACCGTGAATGGCAGGGTCTTCTTCATCGCTTTTCCTTCGGTTGTCCGCGCCGCGCGATTACGCGCCCGGGGTATAGAAACTGGACTGCAGCTGGCTGCCGATACTCGGCACGTACGATTGCCAGACGAGCGCCATCGAGCCCGTCGCGTTGACGGCCAGCACCGGCCACGATGCGCTCTGTGCAGCCACGGTCGACGCGCTCCACGCACCGTTCCGGTAGCTGGCCGCGATGACGGCCGACGCGCCCGGCAAGCCCGTGTCCTGCCATGCAGCCGTCGCATTGCCCGCCGCGTCGATCACCAGTTGCGGGTACTGCGCGGCCGCCCCGTTCAGGTGCTCCGTCAGCCGTTGCAGCGGCCCCCAGTTGCCGCTCGCATCGGCCACGCTCGCCTGCAGCACCGCACCGCCCTCCGCCCACATCACGGCCGCGATGCCGTTGTCGTTGACGGTCAGCATCGGCGCCGCGATGAAGCCGGTCGGCTCGGTGATCGCCGGCGCCACCGGCACGGCCGCCTGCCACCCGGTTCCGGCGACGAAGCGTTGCGCCATCGTGGTCGTCGTGAGCTTCCCGCCGGTCACGTCGAGCTCGCCCCACACCAGCGTGATGTTGCCCTTCGCGTCCATGCCGGCGACCGGCGAGATGATGGTCGTGAACAGGCTCGTGTCCGATACGGCCTGGTTGACGTCGGTCCAGCCGTTGGTCGCGTCGTACGTGGCCGTCCACAGCGCCGACTGCGTGTGGTTGGTCTGCCGCCACGCGAGCACCGCGCGGCCCGACGACAGGACCGACAGCCTCGGCCCCACGTTGTCGGTGTCGCCAGTGACCGCGCCCGGCCCCGTCTGCACCGGCATCTGGACGAGCGCCGTCGGCGACCACTGCCCCGCCTGCGTATAGCGCGTCCATGCAATGCGCGTGTCGAGCAGGCTGATCGACTGCGTCCATGCGACGAGCGCGTTGCCCTGGCCGTCGATCCCGGCCGTATAGGACGAGCCGCTCATGTCCGGCGCGAGTTCGGACGCCGTGCCCCATCCGGTAGCGGGGCTGTACGGACGCGCCCACAGTGCATACGTGTTGGGGCCCGGCATCCATTCGGTCCAGAACGCGACCGCCTGCCCGCTCGCGTTGCCGACCAGTTGCGGCGTCACGCCGGTCAGTCCGTTCATCGAGTGCGACCCGTCGCCCGTGTCGAGCCGTGTCGCGCTTTGCCAGCCGGAGCCCGCGACATAGCGCGCGCCCCACATTTCGTTGCCGGTTGCGCCGGTCGGGCCGTAGGTCATCCAGGTGGCGAGCGCATTGCCGCTCGCGTCGATCGTCACGCTGGGATCGCCTTCCGGTCCCTTGCCGTCGACCGCGACGGCCGCCGACCAGCCGGCCGGCGTCTGCGTCGGGCCGCCACCCGTCGGGCCGCCGCTCGAGCCGCCGCCGGGCGACGACGGACCGGAAGGCGATCCGGGATTGGTCGGCGTCGACTGCGACGGGCTCTTGGTCGTGACGTCGCCGCCGCCGCAGGCTGTCAGCGCGAGAACGGCCGACATGACGATCCATGTAATGGGTTTCATCGGAATCCTCTTGTTTTCGTGGTCCGGCATGCTCTCGTCTGCCGTTCGCCGAAACGACGCATGATGTCGATCGGCCATTTAGTTAGTAAAACTATTCAACAGGCATGGAAACCGGCGCCGTTTCAAGCCCCGTCAGGATCGATCTCGCCGTGCGGATCGACGCGAACACCGCCTTCCCCAGCCCCCGGTCGGACGACGCAGACGACGGCATGTCGTCTATCGTCGGATGTCCGTCACTGCCGGCTGCATCTTAATTCACGCATGCCGGATTCAAGGTGGCGTTGCGTCTACAGTGAGTGGACTTCCATTTCGCCGCGCCGGCGCTCGGCGCGACGGGCCATCCTGCGCGCGACAGCCGCCCCGGCGGCACGTGAGGTACGATACGCGCCGGGCCGACACGCCCCTGAGAGACCCGGCCCCCGCGGCCCTACCCAGCACAAGAAAAAATGCCGAAGAACCCGACGCACCATCGCAACCTGTTCGCCGCGCTGGCGGCCAGCCTGCTTTGCCTCCCCGCCGCCCACGCCAGCTCGGACGACAGCTGCAACGTGCCGCCTACGCTCCGGCAGCGTACGTACTCGTGCGGCAACGTGCCGATGCTGAGCCCCGCCAACGACACGCGGGTCAACGCGATGCTGATGATGGTCGACAGCAGCAAGGTCGCGCAGCTGTTTCCGGACCCGAAGACCATCCCGGCGAAAGAGCGGATCAACCAGATCATCGTGCCGTTTCCGATGGACTTTTCCGGATGGATCGATATCGGCCAGAAGGCCCCGGACAAGACCGCCGGTGCACTGGATGGCGATGCGTCGTCGAACCGGTACGCCGACGGCGAAGGCAGCATCTGCCGCAGCATGGACGCCGGCGCGGACGCGTTCAACGACGCGCTGGGCAGTGCCGGCGGCCTTCCCGCCGACGAAGCCGCGCGCCTGCGCGCGGCGCGCACCGACATCGCGCAGAAGACCTGTGCCGCGGGCGGCGCACGCGCCGCATGGACCAGGCCGCCGGTCAAGTCGCCGCTCGGCCAGCAGTTCGCCGCGTATCTCGACGGCACGAACGCCTTCTACCGCGCGGACTTCCTCGCCGCGACCCAGGCGTTCGCGAGCGCATCGCACAGCCCGAACCCGTGGCTGAAGGAAACCGGCCTCTACATGGCCGGGCGTGCGCAACTGAACGCCGCGCAGGCCAACGCATTCGAGAACGACAACCCGACGCCGTCGCGCGCGCGTGTGACGAAGGTGTCGCTCGATGCCGCGAACACCGTGTTTCGCACCTACCTGAAGGTGTATCCGCAGGGACGCTATGCGGTTTCCGCAACGGGGCTGTTGCGGCGTGTCGCGTGGCTCGGCGGGAACGTCACGCAGCAGGCCGACCTCTACGGTCACGCGCTCGCGCGCTGGTCGCCGGCGACGTCGAACGTGCCGCTGATGCAACTGGCGAACGAACTCGACAGCAAGCTGCTGTTCGGATCGGAACTTGACGCAAGCCAGATCCAGTCGCCGACCGTGCTCGCGACCGTCGACCTGCTGCGCATGCGTACGTCGGACAGCACCGATTCGAGCCGCGGCAAGCCGCTGACGCTGGACGATCTGCAGGCGCAGAAGCCGCGCTTCGCGAACGCGCCCGCGCTGTACGACTACCTGCTCGCGACCTGGTACGTGCAGATCGGGCACCAGCCGGATGCCGCGCTCGCGTTGCTGCCGCAGACACCCGCCGCGCCGCTCGATTACTTCGGCCTGAGCCAGCAGGCACTGCGCGCGTTCGCGCTGGAGGACAGCGGCCAGGGCGACCATGCCCGCCAGCTGTGGCGCGACCTGATCCCGCTCGCGAAATTGCGCTTCCAGCGCGAAGCGCTCGAGCTCGCGCTGGCGATCAACCTGGAGCAGGCCGGGCGCGTCGACGACGTGTTCGCCGACGATTCGCCCGTGCAGAACGCCGCGATCCGGGCCGTGCTGCTGCAACGCGCGGCCAATGCGGAGCTGCTGCGCACGCAGGCGCAGAACCCGGCAACCGGTGGCGCGTTGCGCGACACCGCGCTGTACACGCTGCTGTACAAGGAACTCACGCGCTCGCGCTACGCCGACTTCATCGCCGATACCGCGCTGGTGTCCGGCACGCCCGCCGATCCGTTGAAACCGTTCATCGCGTCCGGCGCCCGGAATGGAGATGGCTATGCGTGCCCGTCCGCGCGCGACATCGCCGCGGCGCTGCAGCAGAATCCCGGCGATGCGAAAGGGCTGAACTGCCTCGCCGATTTCGTGCGCCTTCATCCGCCCGCGGCCGGTGTCGAAGGCGACCCGGTACCGCCGTGGATGCGCAACGCGTCGGCGGCGGCCGCTACGCGCGTGCCGCCGACGCTCGGCGGCGCGTCGTCGCAGTTCGCGGGCAAGCCGTACGAGCGGATGTCGAGCTACGTGACCGTGATCGGCGATGCGCAGGCAACCCCGAACGACCGCGCGTACGCGCTGTACCGCGCGATCAAATGCTATGAGCCGTCCGGCTATAGCGAATGCGGCGGCAAGGACGTGCCGAAGAACATCCGCAAGCGCTGGTTCGACACGCTGAAGACCGCCTATCCCGGCAGCCCGTGGGCGCAGAAACTGCGCTACTACTGGTGAGCGTCGCATGAAGCGCATCGCGTGTATCGCGCTGCTGCTGGCCAGCCGCGTCGCGCTGGCCGGCACCGTCGATGCCGCGCGCTACGACGCGTTCTGGCTGTGGGCCGGCGTGAAGCCGCAGCAGGTGGTCAGCGATGCGCGTACCGTCTACGTATTGCAGGGGCAGATCGAAGCGTCGCCGCGCGACGAATCGCAGGTACGCATCATCGCGCAGGGCGTCGCGCTGCCGCCCGCGCCGAACGCCCGCGTATGGCTCGTCTATCGTGCGCATACGCTGCGCTGGACGCCGCGCGTCACGCAGGTCATGCTCGCGCAGCTCGAGCGCTGGCGCGCGTCGGGCCGCACGATCACCGGTATCCAGATCGACTTCGACGCGCGCACCCGCCATCTGCAGGACTACCTTGCATTCCTGCGAACGCTGCGCGAGACGCTGCCCGCCGACTGCCGGCTCAGCATCACGGGGCTGCTGGACTGGAGCAGCCGTATCGATACCGACCAGGTCAACGCGCTCAGGGGGATTGTCGACGAAGTGGTCGTGCAGACCTACCAGGGGCGCAGCACGATCCCGGACTATGCGGCCTACCTGCCGCGCGTCGCGCGGCTGCAACTGCCGTTTCGGATCGGCGTGATCCAGGGTGGCGAGTGGAACGCGCCGCCGTACCTCGCGGCGAATCCGTGGTTCCGCGGCTACGTCGTGTTCCTGCGCAACGACTAGCGGGCGGAATCGCAACAACCGCGCCCCCACCCGCGCCACGGCGACGCAGCCCGCCGCAGCGGGCATGCGCCGCCCGGCGTTACGGCATTACGACTGAACGAACGCGAGCAGGTCGGCGTTCAGCACGTCCGCGTTGACGGTCAGCATCCCGTGCGAGTAGCCCGGATACGTCTTCAGCGTGCCGTTCTTCAGCAGCTTGATCGACTTCAGCGCCGCATCGGCGATCGGCACGATCTGGTCGTCTTCGCCGTGCAGCACGAGCGTCGGCACCGAAATCGAACGCAGGTCTTCGGTCTGATCGGTTTCCGAGAACGCCTTGATGCCCTCGTAGTGCGCCTTCGCGCTACCGATCATGCCCTGGCGCCACCAGTTCTGGATCACACCCTGATGCACCGTCGCGCCCGGACGGTTGAAGCCGTAGAACGGGCCCGACGGCACGTCGAGGAAGAACTGCGCGCGATTGTCGGCGAGCGCCTTGCGGAAGCCGTCGAACACGTCGAGCGGCAGGCCTTCCGGGTTCGCGTCCGTCTTCAGCATCAGCGGCGGCACCGCGCTGACCAGCACCGCCTTCGCGACGCGGCCGGCCGGCTCGCCGTGGCGAGCCACGTAGCGTGCGACTTCGCCGCCGCCGGTCGAGTGGCCGATGTGGACGGCATTGCGCAGGTCGAGCGCCTCGACCACCGCGAATGCGTCGGCTGCGTAGTGATCCATGTCATGGCCGTCCGAAACCTGTGACGACCGGCCGTGGCCGCGGCGGTCGTGCGCGATCACGCGATAGCCTTTCTGGACGAAGAACAGCATCTGGGCATCCCAGTCGTCGGAAGACAGCGGCCAGCCATGATGGAACATGATCGGCTGTGCATCCTTCGAGCCCCAATCCTTGTAGAAGATCTCGACGTTATCCTTCGTGGTGATGGTCGGCATGGCTGCAGGCTCCTGTTGAGGTAGGTGAACATCGCGTGCCGGCCGGCCGCCCGGACGGGCGCCGGCGACGAACCGCGACGCGGCGGCACACCGCGTCGGTCGATCCAGCACCCCACGTTGTAGCGGAAAACCGCGACGGTGTCATGAAGTTGATGAGGGGGCTTGCTCGCGGCCCGGCGCATGACCGGTTGGACACGCGTCAACCGTCCGTGGACACGGTCACCGCCTCCCATGCACCCAGCTCGTCTTCGAGCGCCGACCATTTGGCCCGCACGAGCCCGAGCGCATCGCTGCCAAGCAACAGATGTGCCGGCGGATGCTCGGCCGCAATCACCGCCAGCATCGCGTGGGCGGCCTTGGCCGGGTCGCCCGGCTGCCGGCCGCTCTTCTCCTCGCGCGCCCGGCGAATCGGATCGAAGAGCGCGTCGTAATCGGCGATCGAGCGCGGCGTGCGCGTCATCGAGCGGCCGGCCCAGTCGGTGCGGAACGAGCCCGGCGCCACCGCGGTCACCGCGATGCCGAATGGCGCGAGCTCCTTGCCGAGCGTTTCGGAAATGCCTTCCAGCGCGAACTTGCTGCCGCAGTAGTACGCGATGCCCGGCATCGTGATGTGACCGCCCATCGACGTGATGTTCAGGATGCGGCCGCGCCGGCGTTCGCGCATGAACGGCACGACGGCCTTCATCATCGCGACGGCGCCGAACACGTTCACGTCGAACTGTCGGCGCATTTCCGCCAGCGGCGACTCCTCCATGATGCCTTCGTGCCCGTAGCCCGCGTTATTCACCAGCACGTCGACGGGGCCGACGGTCGCCTCGATGTCCGCGACGACGCCGTCGATGCGATCGAAGTCGGTCACGTCGAGCACGCGCCCGATGGCCGCCTGCGCGGACAGCGCTTCGAATGCGCGCATTGCTTCTTCGCTTCTCACGGTGCCGACCACCGTATGACCCGCGGCCAGCGCTTCCCGCGCAAGCGCCCGGCCGAAGCCGCTGCTGACGCCGGTGATGAGCATGATGTTGCCGGATGCCATGTGCACTTCTCCCGAATGTCGATCGAAGGTGCATACTAGTCTGACGAACTACGCCGATTAAGCCCGATTCCGCTGATTTCCTTGCACAAAACTATGAGCGCCGTACCTTCCCCGTCACGAGCGCAGTCGCTGCCCGCGCGCCGGCGCGAACGCCTGATCGCGCTGCTGCACGCGCTGGCGCCGGACGAGGGCTACAACCTGACCGCGCTGCCGAGCGTGCGCGTGCTGCGGTCGAACCGCGCGCTGTCGCGCACGCCGGTGCTGTACGACCCGGGCATCGTGATCGTCTGCCAGGGCCGCAAGCGCGGCTACTTCGGCGGCGAATGCTATCTGTACGACGAGAATCACTATCTGGCCGTGTCGGTGCCCGTGCCGTTCAGCATGGAAACCGACGCCACGGCGGAGCACCCGCTGCTCGCACTGTATCTGCACCTCGACTTCTCGCTGGCCGCCGAACTGGCCGCGCAGATCGACAGGGCAGGCTGTGCGGAGCCCGTGCAGGCGCCGAAGAGCATGATGTCGACGCCGATGGACGACGCGATGCAGGCCACCGTGCTGCGTTTCGTCGAGGCGATGCAGCGGCCGCTCGAGGCGACGGTGCTCGGCCCCGGGCTGCTGCGCGAACTCTATTTCCGCGTGCTCACCGGCGCGCAGGGCAGCGCGATGCGCAGCGCGCTGGCGATGCGCGGCCAGTTCGGCCGGATCGGCCGCGCGTTGCGCCTGATCCACGCCGACTACGCGAAAGCGCTCGACATCGCGCGACTGGCGGCGGAAGCCGGCATGAGCGCACCGAGCTTCTACAGCCACTTCAAGGCGGTCACGCAGGTATCGCCGATGCAGTACCTGAAGTCGACGCGGCTGCATCAGGCGCGCCTGTTGATGGTGCGTCAGGACCTGACGGCCGAAGCGGCCGCGTATGCGGTCGGTTATACAAGCCCGTCGCAGTTCAGCCGGGAATTCAAGCGGCTGTTCGGGCTCACGCCCGCGCAGGAGACAAAGCGCATGCGCGCGCAGTTCGCGATTCCGGCGGCGTTCGAGGGTGCGGTGTTCGTGTCGTCGCATTGAGCGGCAAGCCGCGAGCCACCGGTGTGTCCGTCGCCGGCCCGATGCCTGCTGCCCAGACGCGTATTCGACGCAATGTGTCCGGCAGAATGGAGGATCGTGCCGACGCATCCCGATACGCGACGGATGCGATACAGGCGTGGACCAACTGCTGGTCGCCGTCAAGAACCCCGCGGCCGCACGCCGTGCCCAGCCCAATAGCGCCCTCCTCGATATCTGGCCGACCAGCAGCCTCGGTCGCAAGACCGCCTATGTGTTCGCTTTCGACAGGCATCGTCCCGATACCGTCGTGGCCCGCTATTTCTTTGCGAAGCAGGATGGCGGCATGTCGGAAGACCCGGGCACCGGGTCGGCCTGCGCGAACCTCGGCGGCTGGCTGCTTGCCGCCGGTCATACGCTACCCGCCACGTTTCGGATCGAACAGGGGGAAGCCGTCGGCCGGCCTTGCCTGCTGCGGTTGTCGGTCAGCGAGCGGGGCGCGATCAGCGTCGGCGGTCGCGTGGTGGAGCTCGGGCGCGGCGTGATCAACGTGTAGCGGGAGGTGTTCGCCGCGCCGGGCGCGGTACCCGCGTCTCGCGACACGCGGTACGCGACTACCCGCGCGACATGCGCAATCCGGGCGGCCGTCGTTTCACCGCGCGCCGACCTTCCACACCGTCACCTCGTGCAGCGTCTGCCCCGGCTTGAGCACGGTCGTCGGGAACGACGGATGATTCGGCGAATCCGGGAAATGCTCGGCTTCCAGCGCGAACGCGTCGGTCTGCCGGTAAACCGTCCCGCCCTTGCCCGCGACGCTGCCGTTCAGCCCGTTTGACGTATAGAACTGCAGCCCCGGCTGCGTCGTGTACACCTCGAGAAGCCGCCCCGACGCCGGATCGTACGCACGCGCGGCAAACGCGGGCGCCGCTTGGCCGCCCTGGTCGAGCACCCAGTTCTGGTCGTAGCCGTGCGCGCTGACGAGCTGCGCATAACCGTCGCGCAGATGTGCGCCGATCGGCGTCAACTCGCGCAAGTCCATCGGCGTGCCCGTCACGCTCGCCAGTTGCCCCGTCGGAATCGACGCGGCGTCGGTCGGCGTGAAGCGCGACGCGGCGATCTCGATCAACTGCCGCTCGATACTGCCGGCGCCCTGCCCCGCCAGGTTGAAATAGCTGTGGTTCGTGAGGTTGACCACCGTGTCCTTGTCCGTGGTCGCACGGTAGTCGATGCGGATCAGGTTGTCGCGGGTGAGCGTGTACGTCACGTCCGTCGTCAACGTGCCGGGGAAGCCGTTCTCGCCGTCCGGGCTCGTGTAGCGCAGCGTCACGCTCGCACCGTTGCCGTCCCGGTGTGTGCCGGTCACCGTCCACACCTTCGCGTCGAAACTGTCGGGGCCGCCATGCAGCGTATTCGGCGGATCGTTGACGGGCAACGTCCATGTGTTGTCGTCGAGCGTGAAGCGCCCATGTGCGATGCGGTTCGCATAGCGGCCGATCAATGCGCCGAAATGGATGTTGCCGTTGTGCGCTTCGTAGTCGCGCAGCGGATCGAAGCCGAGCACGATGTCCGCGACCTTGCCCGTGCGATCCGGTACCTCGAGTGTCGTTACGATGCCGCCGTACGTGATGACCTTCAGCGTCACGCCGCGCGCATTGGCCAGCGTGTACTGACTCACCGCTTGCCCGGCCGCGGTCGTGCCGTAATCCGCGCGGCTGATCGATACGTCGGGTGATGCAGATGCGGCACGCGCGAGCGCGCAGAACGTTGTGCATGCACACAATGCGAGCACCGGGTGCCACAGCCTGAGTCGGTTCATGGGAAGCCTCGGAAGCGGGTTCGTTCGTGGCGACGCGCAATCTGTATGCCTGCGCGATGCGCGGCGAAACGTCGAGCAAACGGCTTGGGGATATCGATGCTCGGTGCGTCGACGCGATCGCTCGATCGCTCGATCGATCGAGAGTGCGTGCGTGATCGCGCTCGCGATGCTGGAGTCCGGCGCGACGCGGCTAGGGACGCGCTCGGGGATGGCGATCGTGACCGGTCAGCACATGAACGAAGGCGCGTACTGACCCACATCGGGTCGTGCCGCGCAGCTCTCCGATTCGCTCAATGACGCGCGGCGGCCCGCCTATTGCGCCCCGCTCGCACCCGGAGTCAGCGCCGCGATGCGTTCGCGCAACCGCGGTGCGACGAAATCGAGGAACGCGCGCAGCTTCAACGGCATCGGCGCCTGCCCCTTGTGGACGAGGCTGACCGGCAGCGGCTGCGATTCGAACGCATCGAGCACCACGTCGAGCGTGCGATCGCGCAACGCCTGCGCGACCTGGTACGACAGCACGCGGATCAGCCCCACGCCAAGCACCGCCGCATCGATGGCCGCCTCGGCCGTGTTGACGGCGAAGCGCGAATGGACGGGCACCGTGAGTTCGCCCTTCTCGCCGTCGAACACCCACGCGCGCCGCGAGGCCAGCACTTCGAACGTGATGCATTGATGCCGCGCCAGATCGGCGGGCTCGGCGGGCACACCATGCGCCGCGAGGTACGCGGGACTTGCGCAGATCACGCGACGCACGCTGCCGACTCGCGTCGCCATGAAGCTGCTGTCGGGCAGTTCCCCGATCCGCAGCGCAACGTCGATCTGCTCTTCCATCAGATGCGTGACGCGATCCGTCAGCACCAGCCGCACGTCGATCGCTGGATAGTGGGCGAGAAACGCAGCCACCACCGGCACGATGTGCAGGCGTCCGAACACGATCGGCGCGGTGACGATCAGCTCGCCGCGCGGCGCCGCGTACTCGCCGGTAGCCGCGCGTTCGGTTTCCGCGATGTCGTCGAGAATGCGCCGGCAATTGGCCACATACGATTCGCCCGCCTCGGTCAACGACAGCTGCCGTGTGGTGCGATGCAACAGCCGCGTGTTCAGGTAGGACTCGAGATCCTGGATCTTGCGGCTGACGGTCGCCAGCGGAATGCCGAGCTGCCGCGCGGCGGCCGACATGCTTCCGGCATCGATCACGGCCACCAGCAGCGACATCGCCTCCAGACGGTTCATGCGTCCTCTCGAATTTCGGAAAGATGATTCCAGATTCTGCTGGATTATCTTTCTACGAGCAAGGCGATACGCTCCTTTCGACGATCACGGCAACCGCCACCTGCGATGCCCGACCGCCACGAAAGGAGTCCGCCATGAACGAATTACCCGCCGCCTCGGGCATGCCGCACACTGCGGCGGCCGTACCGCATGCCGCCGCGTCGCGCGGCAGGATCGTCGCGATGGCCGCCATCGCCGGCGCGGTGGTGACCAACATCTATTGCACGCAACCGATCCTGCCGTTAATCGCCGAAGGCATGCATGCCGCCCCGGCGACCGCCGCGCTGGTGGCCGGCGCGGCGCTGTTCGGCTTCGCGACCGGGCTGGCGCTGCTGCTGCCGCTCGGCGACCGCTACGACCGGCGGGCCCTGGTGCTGGGCCAGATCGCGCTCGCCTTCGCGTTCGCGGTCGCCGCGGCGCTGGCGCCGGGTGTCTGGACACTGATCGGTGCCGCGTTCGCGCTCGGTGTGGTGAGTTGCGTCCCGCAGCAGCTGGTGCCGTTCGCGGCCGTGATGTCGACGCCCGACGAACGTGGCCGCAATGTCGGCACGGTCGTCACCGGCATCATGGTCGGCATCCTGCTCGGCCGCGCGGTCAGCGGCCTGATCGCCGCGCACTACGGCTGGCGCGCGGTGTATGGCGTCGAGGCCGCCGCGATGGTGCCGGTCGGCATCGCCGCCGCCGCACTGCTGCCGCGTGGCGTGCCGAGCACCACGCTGTCCTATGGCCGGCTGCTCGTGTCGCTGTGGACGCTGGCGCGCACGCATCGCCCGATCCGCGAATCGATGATCGTGCAGGCGCTGTTGTGGGCCGCGTTCAATGCGTTCTGGGTCAATCTCGCGACGCTGCTCGCCGACGGCCCCTGGCGCCTCGGCAGCGCGTGGGCCGGCGGATTCGGCCTCATCGGCGCGGCGGGCGCACTGGCTGCCACGATCGGCGGCCGGGCGTCGGACCGGATCGGCACGCGGCGCGTGATCGGTCTGGGCATCGCGATCGTCATGCTCGCGTACCTGATCCTGATCGGCGCCGGCAGCTCACTCACATTGCTCGTGGTCGGCGTGGTCGTACTCGACATCGGCGTGCAGGCCGGCCTGGTCGCGAACCAGACGCGCGCGTTCGCCGCCGATCCGAAAGCACAGGGCCGCATCAACAGCCTCTACATGACCGCCACGTTCATCGGCGGCGCGCTCGGCGCAACCGTCAGCGGCGCGCTGATGGCCCGCTTCGGCTGGCACGGCGTGGTCGCATTCGGCATCGCGGCCGCCGTCGCCGCCGCCGTCGTGCACCGTTGCGTCGGGCGGCGCTGAGACCGCGCGCAATGATCGATCTCGATCGCGCCCACAAGGCGCTCGCGCATCCGTTCCGGCGCGACGTGCTGCGCTGGCTGAAGTCGCCGGAGACCTTTCCCGATGCAGCGCGCCTCCACTCGTGTCACGGTGCACCGCTGTCGTCGATCGTGGCGCGCAGCGGGCTGTCCCAATCGACCGTGTCGGCCCATATCGCGCTGCTGCGCGATGCCGGCCTGATCGTCGCGACACCCGTCGGCCAGTGGATCTTCGTTGCGCGCGACGACGCTGCCATCGCCACGTTCGTCGCCCGGGTCGCCAGCGAGCTGTGACGCGGTCGACGGCGCCCCGTCGCGGGGCGGGCCGCGGCACGCGCCTTCGTGAAACGGGCGTCGCGCGCTCATCGGATACGTACGCCGACGGCTGCTCCGTCGGCTTTTTAACGACCCACCCTCTCATTTTTAGAGAACATGATTCCCGATAAAGCGCAATTATCGGCAAATCATGAAGGATGTATCGTGCTTTCACGACGGCAGCAGTGTGACGGCGACACGCCGGCACCCCGCCATCCGCATCGATTCCGTTTCGTCCGAACCCATTGGAGCCGCTCGACATCATGAATCCCGTCTCCTTGCCGGCCATCCCGGCGATCGCGACACCCTCGCCGCAGGCCGGTACCGCCGCGGCGTCCGTCCTTACGCCGCGGCTCGTGACCGGGCTCGTCGGCATGCTGCTCGCGTCGTTGCTCGCGATCCTCAACGAACAGGTCACGGCCGCCGCGATGACCGACATTCGCGGCGCGCTGTCGATCGGACGCGACGACGGCAGCTGGCTCACTGCGCTGTTCGAAGCGGCCAACGTGGCCACCATGGTGTTCGCGCCGTGGTTCGGCATCACGTTCACGCTGAAGCGCTTCACGATCGGCGCGGTGCTGGCGACGTTGCTGCTGGGCATGCTGTGTCCGTTCGCGCCCGGCGTCACCGCGCTGACCGTGCTGCGCGTGCTGCAGGGCGTGGCCGGCGGCTGCCTGCCACCGATGCTGATCATCGTGGCACTGCGCTACCTGCCGCCGAAGGCGAAGCTGTACGGGCTCGCCGGCTATGCGATGACGGCCACCTTCGGCCCCGCGCTCGGCACGCCGCTCGCCGCGCTGTGGACCGAGTTCGTCGACTGGCGCCTGGCGTTCTGGCAGATCGTGCCGCTCGGCCTCGCGTGCTGCGCGGCAATCGGCTACGGGTTGCCCGCCGATACGCCCAAGCCGGAACGGCTGCGCGCGTTCAACTGGATCGGGTTCCTGACCGGTTTCCCTGCCGTGGCGATGCTCGTCGTCGCGTTGCTGCAGGGCGATCGCCTCGACTGGTTCGAATCGGCGACGATCCGTGCGCTGGTCGCCGGCGGCTTGCCGTTGCTCGCGGCCTTCCTCGTCAACGAGTGGCTTCATCCGCTGCCGTTCTTCCGGCTGCAGTTGCTGGCGCGCCGCAACTTCACGCACGGCCTGCTCACGCTGGCGGGCGCCGTGATGCTGCTGACCGCGGTGGCCGCGATCCCGGGCCACTACCTCGCGGGCGTGCACGGCTACCGGCCGTTGCAGACCGCACCGCTGTCGCTGCTGGTGGCGCTGCCGCTGCTGCTGAGCCTCCCGCTGACGGCCGCGCTCCTGAACCTGCTGCGGGTGGACTCGCGCTGGGTGCTGGCCACCGGCTGCCTGTTGATGGCGCTCACCTGCGTGGCCGGAAGCCGGCTGACTGCCGAGTGGATCCGTGACGATTTCTACTGGCTGCAGTCGCTGCAAATCATCGCGCAACCGATGATGATCCTGCCGATCCTGATGGGCGTCACCACCGGACTGCCGCCCGCCGAAGGGCCGTTCGCTTCGGCGATGTTCAATTCGCTGAAGACATTTGCGGCGGCACTCGCCACCGGGCTGCTCGACGCGCTCGGCACGTCTCGCGAGCACCTGCATTCGGACCGGCTGGTGGACCAGCTCGGCAACCGCGCGCAACTCGTGGCGGGCGGCGGATTCGATACGGCGTCCGGCCTCGCGCCGCTCGCGCACCGGCTGCACGAGCAGGCACTCGTGCTGGCCTCGGCCGACCTGTACCTGCTCGCCGCGTGCGTCGCCGTCGCGCTGCTGCTGCTCGTGCCGCTGCTGCCGGTGCGCATCGCACCGCCGTGGGCACCCCAACCTCCTTCCTCGCACTGAGAGACGATAGTCATGTCATTCGCCATTCCCTCCAAACACAAGGCGCTTGCGGCAGCCGCGCTGGTGATCGCCCTGGGCGTTGCGGCCTGCGCCGGCACGCACCGCTTGATCGATTCGCATACCGAAACGACCAACGACGCGTACGTCGCGGCCGACTTCACCCTGGTGGCGCCGCGCGTCGCCGGGCCGCTCGTCGAGGTGCTGGTCGACGACAACCAGATCGTGCATGCCGGCCAGCTGCTGTTGCGCATCGACGACCGCGACTTCCGCGCGGCGCTGAAGAGCGCGCAGGCCGACGTGGAAGCCGCGCGCGCCGCGGTCGCCCACGACGAGGCGGAAATCGCGCGCCAGCCCGCGCAGGTCGAACAGGCGCGCGCCGCGTTGCGCGCCGACGACGCGGCGCTGCAATTCGCGCAGGCCAACGACGCACGCTTTCGCGACCTGGCCGACAACGGCGCCGGCACCGCACAGGATCAGCAGCGCGCCGCCAGCGCGCTCGCCGGACAGCTTGCCAAACGCGCGGGCGACGCAGCCGCACTGGCGTCGATCAGCCAGAATCTCGCCGTGCTCGGCACCCAGCGCGACAAGGCGAACGGTGCGCTGGCACGCGCCGAGGCCGCGTTCGAACAGGCGAAGCTGAATCTGTCCTATACCGAAGTGCGGGCACCCGTCGACGGCAAGGTGGGGCGGCGCAGCGCCCGCGTCGGCGCGTTCGTCACGCCTGGCGCGCCGCTGCTCGCGATCGTGCCGCTCGCGAAAGCCTACGTGGTCGCGAATTTCCAGGAGAACCAGATCGGTGCGATGCGGCCGGGCGACCGCGTGCGCATCCGCATCGACAGTCAGCCGAACGTCGACATCGCGGGCCATGTCGACAGTCTTGCTCCGGCCACCGGCGTGAGTTTTGCGCCGATCGCACCGGACAACGCCACCGGCAATTTCACGAAGATCGTGCAGCGCGTGCCGGTCAAGATCGCGATCGATGGGTCTCGGGAGCAAGCTGCCGCACTCAGCGTGGGGCTGTCCGTGGAAGCGAGCGTCGATACCGGCGCGCATCGCGACGGCGCGAACGCAGCGGAGGCACAACGATGAAAACGAACCGTTTGCTGCGTGCGTCGATGCTGATGCTGCTCGCCAGCGCCGCGCTGACGGGCTGCACGGTGGGGCCGAACTTCGCGACGCCGGCCAGCGCGGTGCCGCCCGTGTTCGAACGCACGCGGACACTGCAGGACGCGAGCCAGCCGGTCGAGGCCGCTTTCAACGCAGACTGGTGGACACTGTTCGACGATCCCGTACTGAATACACTCGAGCAGCGTCTGGCCGACGCCAACCTCGACGTGGCCGCCGCGTCGGCGCGATTGCGGCAGAGCCGCGCCGCGCGGCGCGTGGCCGGCGCCGCCGCGCTGCCGACCGTAGCCGCCGCCGGCTCGTACGAACGCGAGCGCGGCAGCGAGAACGGCATCCTGTCGCTGCTTGGCGTCACGCCGAGCGCGACGCCCACGCAGTCGGCCTCGGGCGACGCGCCGCTCGGCGTCGCCGCCATGCCCGGCTCATCCGGCTCGCCGGCCTACAACGTTTACCAGGCCGGCTTCGACGCTTCGTGGGAACTCGACCTGTGGGGGCGCGTGCGGCGCGGCGTCGAGGCGGCCGATGCGCTGACCCTGGCCTCGTCCGAAGCACGCAATGCGGTATTGCTGTCGGCGCGCGCCGAGCTGGCGCGCGACTATCTCGAGCTGCGCGACGCGCAGGCGCAGGTGGGCATCGCCCGGCAAAACCTCGCGATTGCGCACGACCTGGAAAAGCTCACGCAAATCCGCCGCAGGGATGGCGTGACGACCGACCTCGATGTCGCCAACGCGGCCGCACAAGTCGCGTCGATCGAAAGCCGGCTGCCGATGCTGGAATCGCGCCGCGACACGCGCATCAATGCGATCGGCGTGCTGCTCACCCAACCGCCGGGCGCGCTGGATCCGCTACTCGCCGCACCGCGCGCGGTCCCGGCGCTTCCCGCACGTGTCCCGATCGGCTTTCCGTCGGAACTCGCGCAGGGCCGGCCGGACATCCGCCAGGCCGACGCGCAGCTGCATGCTGCCACCGCCGCGATCGGCGTCGCGCAGGCCGACTTCTATCCGCGCATCACGCTGAACGGCAGCGCCGGTTTCCAGAGCCTGCAACTCTCGAGTCTCGCCAGTTGGGCGTCGGGGCAGTTCGTGGCCGGGCCGTCGATCTCGCTGCCGATTTTCCAGGGCGGCCGCCTGACGGGCATGCTGGACCTGCGTCGGGCGCAGCAGCAGGAAGCCGCGCTCGTCTATCAGCGCACCGTGCTCGAGGCCTGGCGCGAGGTCGACGATGCACTGGTGATCTACCACGCCGAACAGCAGCGCCACGATCGGCTCGTCGCGATCGTCGCATTGAACCAGCGCGCGCTGGCCATTGCGCGGCAACGGTACCGTGCGGGCACGGCCGACTATCTCGACGTGCTCAACGCGCAGCGGCAATTGTTCGACGCGCAGGGTCAACAGGAGACCAGCGAGGCCGAGGCGGCCACGCATCTCGTGATGTTGTGCAAGGCGCTCGGCGGCGGCTGGGAAAGCCGCTTCGGAGGCCTCACGAACGGCGCACACGCGGGTACGGCGACGGTGGCGGCTCATGGCGCGATCGAGCAGACCGACGCTGGACAGAACGCAACCAATTGATCGATCACTATCGTCAATCCCTGTGCGCGGTCGGCCGCGCCGACGCGGCCCACTCGGCCAGCGCGGCGCGACGTCCGCCCGCAGCCATTCGACGAGATGGCGAGCGGCTCCGTGCTTCCGGATGCGCGATCGAGCTGGCTGCATCCGGCCGTAGGCCATGCTCAATGTAGTGTCGCGTTCAGGTTCCCGGCGATATCGGCGGCACGCGTCTTTTCCGCGTCGTCCAGCCGCCCGGCAACTCTCGCCGCGACGCGCGCCGCACCGGCACCGTATTGCCGAAAACCGGCTACGGCATCGAAGCTCGCGCGCGAACGCTCGATCCATGCCGCGCCGAGCGCCCGGTCTCTGGGCAGTCCGTTGCCAGTCAGAAACCGGATGCCGACCGCATATTGCATGAACGGATCGCCGAGCAATGCCTCGTTCAGGCTGGACAGGCCTTCCCATTGGCGATTGGCCGCCGCGGCTGCGTTCACAGGCGGATCGCTCCACAACGTGGCGACCGGGTCGGCCGGTACCAGCCAGCGCTGCTCGCCGGCGGACAGCCCCGCCTCCGTTCCCGCCACGATACTGCGCAGCGCCAGTGCGATCTCGGACACCGCCGAGCCTCGTCGCGCGGCGCGGCGATGAAGATCGAGGGCGGCGGCTTCGTTCACTGTCACGCCGTCGCCCGTTTCGTACATCAGCGCAAGATCGCTTTCCGCCCATTGCGAACCGGCTGCGGCCGCGCTTTGGAGCCACGTCGACGCTGCTTTGGGATCGCGCGCGACGCCGCGTCCGTGCAGATACGCGACGCCCACCATCCGCTTCGCCTCCGCGCTCGACGGCGCCGCACGGAGCGCCCATGCGAACGCCTCGTAGTCGTCGGCGCGTCCGCCGAGCCCGGTCGACAGGTGCCACGCGAGCGAGCCCTGTGCCGACACGTTGCCCTGCTCTGCCGCGCGGCGAAACCAGTACGTCGCCGCATCGAAGTCCACCGGTACGCCGTCCCCGAGGTCGTACGCATCGCCGAGTGTCGACTGATACGTCGCTTCGCCGCGATCCGCGAGTTTCCACTGCCAGTACGCTCGCTCGTTGGCAGACACGAAGCCGCTGTCGACCGACGCGAGCACGCGCATCGCGCCGATATTGTCGCGGGCAGCCGCTACGCGGCACCAGCGCGCGGCATCGACCGGATTGCGCGGCGTACCATTGCCGTCCAGATACATCGAGCACAGCATCGCTTGCGAGCCGGCATCGCCCAGCATTGCGCCGCGTGTGAACCAGTTGAATGCGATCGCCGGCTGCGCGCGCCAATAGGCCGCGCCCAGTACCGAATACGCGGCGGGAACCTTGCGGTTCGCGAGATCCTCCAGCCATTGGAGCCCCGTCCTGCCCGCGAACGACATATGGTGTTCGTTGAGGTAGAAGCCGACCGCTACACCGGCGGCATGATCGCCTGCGTCGGCCGCCTGCGCCAGGTAGCGCAAGCCCGTTTGTTCGTCGCGTGGCACACCGGCGGTACCCGACAGATATTGATAGCCGACCCAGCGCGCCGCCTCGACGTTGCCGTGATCCGCCGCGTACCGGGACCATTGCATCGCCTGCGCCCGGTCGACGTTCGTGCCTTCGCCGCGCCACGCCATGCCGGCGGCCATCAGCGCGGCCGCGCCGTCGCCGCGATCCGCACCGCGCTTCGCCAGCCGAAACGCCTTGCGCATGTCCACCGGCTCACCGTCACCGCGCGCCGCGTAGCGGGACAGGTTGGCTGCCGCGGCGCCATTGCCCTGCGCGTCGGCCTTTTCGAACCACGGCTTGGCGGCGGCCGGATTCGGCTGCGTCCCGAGGCCGTCCTGCAGCATCGCGCCGAGATCGTTCTGGGCAACGGCCAGACCCGCATCCGCCGCGCCCTGCATCCATCCCAGTGCCGCTTCCTTGTCGACCGGGCCGCCCCGGCCGAACAGATAGAGGTTCGCCAACGCGTAACGTGCCTGCGCATCGCCGGCGAGCGCGGCCTTCCGGTACCAATCACGCGCCTTCGCAGCATCGCGCGGTACGCCCGTCCCGCTGTTGTACAGATCGCCGAGCCGGCGCTGCGCGTAGCGCGAGCCGGCGAGGGCCGCGGTCGACATCAGGCTGAAGCCACGACGCGCGTCCTGTGGCATGCCGATGCCCGCCAGATAGAGACTGGCCAGCACCGCCTGCGCTTCGGCATGGTTCTGGTCCGCCGCGGCGCGCAGCCACTTCGTTCCCTCGCTGACATCGCGCGGCACCCCGTCGCCCCGGACGAGCATCAGGCCCAGGATGAACTGTCCGTTCGGCTCGCCATCCGCTGCCGCGCGCGACAGCCATGCCGCCGCGACGACCGGATCGCGCGCCACGCCGCGGCCGGCCAGCGCAAATTTCCCCGCGTTGGTCGCGCCCGCCGGCGATCCAGCTTCGGCGGCCATCACGAAGTAGCGGTAGGCCGCCACATCGTCGGCAGGTCGGCCGTCGCCGTCCGCGCTCATCCCGCCGAGCTGGTTCGCTGACGCCGCATCGCCGTCGCGTGCCGCCGACACGAACCACGCGTGTGCCGCTGCCAGGTCGCGCGGCTGCGCGACACCATCGTAGTAGAGATAGCCCAGCGCGCGCTTGGCCACCGTCGAACCGTCGCTCGCCGCCGATTCGAGAATCATCATCCCGCGCTGGGGGTCCGGACGCGCCGCGTAGCCATGCAGCACCATTTGCCCGTAGAGTGCGCGCGCCGTGAGGTTGCCGGTTCCGGCGTCCTGCCTGCACAGGCTGCGGATCCGCGCGGGCTTGTCCTTCAGCGGAATGCTGCCGAATTGCGCGTTCAGCGCCAGCACGCATGGCGTCGTGTCATCGAGGACCGGAACGGTCATGCCGCGGTCAATGGCCGGCACCGCGACCGGCGGCGACCCGGGCAGCGGCGCGGCGGCGCTGCCGGATGCAGCGGACAGCACCGCCATCAGCGCCGCGGCTCCGATGGATGATTTCAGCGCGGGGCCGACGTAACCGCGCTGCCGATGTTCACCGCTCGGCTTCATGACTTCGTGATCGTGACGTTCTTGATGATGACGTCGGTCCGGCCATCCTCATCGTCGATCGACTTGCTCAGTTCGATTCCGTAGTCGACGAGCCATACGGATCGGACGCGCACCGTCTTCCCGTCCTTGTGCACCTCGCTGCAATCCAGGTTGATCGCATTGCCCGTCAACGTGCCGAAGATCGACGATGCCGGCTCCGTCTTGCCGATTTCGCAGCGACGAGTCAGTTGACCGTCGCTCGACGGTTGCGGCAGCGCAATCTCGAACCGCCTGCCTGCCGTCATCGGTTCGTTCGCCATCGCGATCGCCGCCGCGTCCTTTTGCATGCGAAGCATCGTCGCGTGGCGGGGCGCTCTGACGCTCTGACTCATCAGGTCAGCCAGCCCGTAGCCCATGTCGAAATACGAAAAGTGCGGGTTCCCCGATGCGTCCTTCGTGGTCATCAACTCGATGACCACGCCGTTGTTGCGTCGATTGACGTAGGTGTCGACGTACGGCCCCGAGTCCTTCGGTGTCGTCTTGTTCACCCATTCGCCGTCCACGACCAGACGCGCATACGGAAGCGGCCGGCTGCCGTCGGGCGGCAACTGGTTGCGAAGCGGCTCCGGCAGGCGGCGCTCGTCAAACACTTCGTCCAGATACGCGTACGGATCGGCGAGAACCGTCTCGGCCGCCGGCTTGCCGTTGGCGATCACCTTGAAAAGCTCGTAGGTGGCGCGCCGCTGGTCCGGCTCCGGCAACTTTTCGAGCGCGTCGATTGCAAACTGAAGCTGCGCGCACATGGTCGGCTTGGCCTCCTCCTGCAGCGATGGCGGCACGTCGATCGCATCGAGGCGCGCGTCGAGGTCGAGCAATTCGGCAACGGTGTAATGCTCGTCGTTGCCGGGCGACGGCCCATTGCGCTCGCTGATCAGATCCATCAACGCGAAGATGCTGCGCAGCATCTTCGGTGACGATGTCTTCGCCAACGACACCAAGTCGCGGCCGGTCAGCTTCGACATCTCGCAACCATCGTGCGATTCGCCCGCGATGTCCTTCATCAGCCGCAGGAACTGCAGCCGGTCGGCCGGGGACAACATCATGTCCGTGCCCACGGCCGATTTGCCGCGCAAGCTGATTATTCGTGCGAGATAGCCAGGATTCTGCGCAACCTGGGCGAACCAGGCGACCATGATCTGGCCGTTTTCCGAATCGGGATCCACACCGGCTTGCGCGACAAATGCGCGCGCCCGTTCGTTGATTTGTGCCGGCGACAGGTTGATCACCGGGTTCGCTAGCGACGCGGAGACCGGCGGCTCCGCAGGGGCGCTCTGCACGCCCAATCCGTAAGCTGTTGCGGCCGCAACGGACAACACCACCCCAAAAAGGCCAGTCTTTATTTTCATTTTGTCGAAATTCGATCGTGTGGATCAGTCGGCTACGATGCTGCCGCGGACAATCGACCGGAGCCCCAGACGCGCACCGCGGGACGGTGCACGTGCGACCGGTCGGCCGCAGCTTCGCGGTTCGCGATCGCGTTGTCAATATCGTTCGTGCTTGTTTGCAGCCCCGCGCTGAAAGCCGATACTCGCGCCGAATTGCGTCCGCGTGTCTCTTTCCGTACACACCACCCACGATCCAGCCGATAAAACAACGCCAGAGGTAGTCGCGTCAAAAATTCAGCAATGCGTATTCGGCCGACTCCAAATAGAAAACGCGGATGACAAACCCACGCCGGATGCAACATCCGGCGCGGCTCGTCATCCGCGTTGAAAACCGGCGTACCTTGCAGTACGTCAGCTGTAGTCGTACACCCCACGCCCCGTCTTGCGCCCGAGCCGCCCGGCCGACACCATCTCGCGCAACAGCGGGCAAGCACGATATTTCGTGTCGCCGAAGTCCTTCAGGAACACGTCCATCACCGCGAGGCACACGTCGAGCCCGACGAGATCGGCCAGCGCGAGCGGCCCGATCGGATGGTTCGCGCCGAGCTTCATCCCCGCGTCGATCTCCTCGGCCGACGCGATGCCTTCGGCCAGCACGAAGAACGCTTCGTTGATCATCGGCACGAGGATCCGGTTCACGACGAAGCCCGGCGCGTTGCGCACGCCGATCGGCGACTTGTCGAAACGCTCGGTCAGCGCACGCACGGCCGACGCGGTCGCGTCGCTCGTCTGCAGACCACGGATGATCTCGACGAGCGGCATCAGCGGCACCGGGTTGAAGAAGTGCATGCCGACGAAGCGCGACGGATCGGCGAGCAGCGCCGCGAGCGACGTGATCGAGATCGACGACGTGTTGGTCGCGATGATCGCGTCGGGCCGCGCGACCGACTCGATCTGCTTCAGGATGCGGCCCTTGAGTTCGACGTTCTCGGTCGCGGCTTCGATCACGATGTCGACCGCGGCGAGCTTCGCGTAATCAGTCGACGTCGTGATGCGCGCGAGCGCCGCGTCACGCGCGCCGGCGTCGAGCTTGTCCTTCGACACGAGCCGCTCGAGGCTGCCCTTCAATGCGGCGACGCCCTTGTCGAGCGCCGCATCGGTGACGTCGATCAGCACGACGTTGAGTCCTGCAACGGCGGCGGTCTGCGCAATGCCGTTGCCCATGGTTCCGGCGCCTACGACGCCGACGGTTTCGATAGCCATACGATTCCTGTGTGTTCCGGTGCTGAGCCGTCGATTATCAGATGTTCTCGAAGATCGCCGCAATGCCCTGGCCGCCGCCGATGCACATCGTCACGAGCGCGTAACGCCCGCCGATGCGCTTGAGCTCGTACAGCGCCTTGACCGTGATCAACGCGCCCGTGGCGCCGATCGGGTGGCCGAGCGAAATGCCGGAGCCGTTCGGGTTGACCTTGGCCGGGTCGAGGCCGAGTTCCTGCGTGACGGCGCAAGCCTGCGCCGCGAACGCCTCGTTCGCCTCGATCACGTCGAGATCGGTGATCTTCAGGCCCGCGCGCTCGAGCGCCTTCTGCGTGGCCGGGACGGGGCCGATGCCCATGTACGCCGGATCGACGCCCGCATGCGCATACGCGACGAGACGCGCGAGCGGCTTCACGCCCTGCGCACGCGCGGCATCCGCGCTCATCATCAGCACCGCGGCGGCCGCATCGTTGATCCCCGACGCATTGCCGGCCGTCACCGTGCCGTTCTCCTTCACGAACACGGGCTTGAGCTTCGTGAAATCGTCGGAGCCCGCGTCGTGACGCACGTGCTCGTCGGTGTCGAACGCGACCTCGCCCTTCTTCGAGCGGATCGAGATCGGCAGGATCTGATCCTTGAAGCGGCCTTCGGCGATCGCGCGCGCCGCGCGACGATGCGATTCGAGCGCGAGCGCATCCTGCGCGTCACGCGAAATGCCGTATTTCTTTGCGACGTTCTCGGCCGTCACGCCCATGTGGATCGCCTCGAACGGGTCGTGCAGCGCGCCGAGCATCATGTCCACGAGCTTCGCGTCGCCCATGCGCTGGCCGAAACGCGCGGACGGCACGCTGAACGGCGCACGGCTCATGTTCTCCGCCCCGCCGCCGATCGCGACGTCGGCATCGCCGAGCATGATCGTCTGCGCGGCGGACACGATCGCCTGCAGGCCCGAGCCGCACAGACGGTTCACGGTCAGCGCGGGCGCATGCTGCGCGACGCCGCCGTTGATCGCCGCGACACGCGCGAGATACATGTCCTTCGGCTCGGTGTTCACGACATGGCCGAACACGACATGCCCGACCGCATCGCCCGGCACGTTCGCGCGCGACAGCACTTCGCTCACGACCTTCGCGCCGAGATCGGTCGGCGAGAAATCCTTCAGGCTCCCGCCGAAATCGCCAATCGCGGTACGGACACCGCTCACCACCACGACTTCCTTCGCTGCATTGCTCATCGTCTCACTCCGGTTCGTTCGCGCCCGCGGGCGCGGGGTGCGTTTGCGTTACATGTTCGGGTAATTCGGCCCGCCGCCGCCTTCCGGCGTGACCCACACGATGTTCTGCGTCGGGTCCTTGATATCGCAGGTCTTGCAGTGCACGCAGTTCTGCGCGTTGATCTGCAAGCGATCTTCGTTGCTGTCGTTCTTGATGAACTCGTAGACGCCGGCCGGACAGAAGCGCGCTTCCGGGCCCGCGTAGGTGCGCAGGTTCACGTTTACCGGCACGCTCGCATCCTTCAGCGTCAGGTGCGCCGGCTGGTGCTCCTCGTGGTTCGTGTTCGAGATGAACACCGACGACAGCCGGTCGAACGTCAGCTTGCCGTCCGGCTTCGGATACTCGATCGGCGTGCATTGCGACGCCGGCTTCAGCATCTCGTGATCCGCATGCTTGTGATGCAGCGTCCACGGCACGTTGCCGCCCATTACCTTTTGCTCGAGGCCGACCATCAGCGTGCCCAAGTACAGGCCCTTGGCCATCCACTGCTTGAAGTTGCGTGCGCGATACAGCT
>NZ_ML058620.1 GCF_003635165.1 Burkholderia sp. Nafp2/4-1b
TTGTGAAAATATTTTGAAAAAGCCCCCGTGCGCTGCCGCGCACGGGCTCAACGCATGACGCCCTACATACCGTAGCTCAAGAGAAGAGACGCGCACCGTATACGCAGCAAGTCCAACGTTCCTCCTATATAGGAAGGAGGCCGACAACACCCGCCACCCCGATCTGCATGCTTCAGCCTCATATTCGCTTCGCGCCTGTCACCAGACAGAGGAACGTAGAAGCTGGAAGCGGCATCGCGCCGTCGAGTATCATGCCGCGATCGAACAACGCACTCATACCGACGATGGACAGCACCACTCAATCTGGCGACGCCGATCTTCGCGACGAATATGCCGCGCTGCGCGAACGCGCCGTCATGCTGGAAGAACAGGTCCCGCCGCTCCTGCAACGCATCTCGGATCTGCTGCCGCGCATCAGCGGTGTGTCCGACCTGGCGGACGAGCACCGCGAGCGGCTCGTCGGCGCGCGCAACGCAGCGATGGTCTCGATCGAAAACTATCAGCAGGCGATCCCGTTCCTGCAAACCGCCGACTCGATCATCGAGCAGCTCGACAAGACACCCGAGCGCGACGAGGACATCGAGTGGCGCGAATCGCTGCTGCAGCGGCTCGATGAACTGATCGACGTCGCGGTCGTGATGATCGACGATGCGCAAGGCTATTTCGAACAAGCGGCCGCCTGCGATCTCGCAAGCGTACCGAAGTCCATTCTCGAAGACTGAGCGCCACGGCGAGAACGCGTACCGTGCAGCGACCGAGCCTGTCGCGTACGCCAACTCGCGCGGCTCGAGCCGTTCAAGTACGGCGCCCCGCAAAGCTCCCGAAAAAGCTCACCTTGCCGGCACGGGTACGCGCCGGCCGCCAGCCGTGTCGTGGGTTGACTACAGCGTATCGAGAACGATCGACTCGCCGACGATCGGCACACGGATATACCCGCCCTCCGCATCGCCATACGCGTGCGCGTATCCGTCGATCACATATTGCGCGGTCAATGCGCACAGCGTGGCATCCCGCGCGTCGACCGATCGCAGCGTCGACACGTCGATCCCGAGCTGCGTCAGCAGTTGCCGGCGCTGGTTGCGCTTCTGCTTCGCCGATGCGATCGCCTTGCCGAGCATTGCGCAGGTAATCGCGTACGGATAGGTCTCGAAGCTCACGCGCCCGCCGGCATATCGCGCGTCGGTGAGCAGCGGATAAGCATCCGCCAGCGCGCGGTAGACGCGCTCTCCCATGAACATCCAGTCGAAGAAGCCCGACGTGCTCGCCACCGCCTGTTCGCGCGATGGCGTCGGGAAACACGAGATCCGTTCGCGCGCGAGCGCCTGCTCGGCGGCCCGGCGCCCGGCTCCCGTCCACCACAGGCTCGGCGCGTCGACGCCCACGGCCACTACGTCATGTTCGATGCACAGCGCAGGCAGCGCTTCGGGCGCGATCCGCGCTGCGCGGCAGACGATCGTCGTGCCGCGCAGGATCACGAGATCGCATTGCTTCTTGTCACCACCCACGTCGACGCCGGCCACCGCGGGCAGCGACCGAGCAAGCGATCGGGATCGGGCCGCCGGCATGGTGCGCGTCAGTCCGTCGGCCGCGCGTCGTACGCGGCATCGAAGATCCCTTCGAGGCCCGGATGCACGCCGCGCATCCGGTCGACGACCGACTTCGCCCAGTCGAAATACGCTTGCTTGCGCTCGAGCGGCCAGTCGGCGGGCGGATGGCGCGCGATGTCGCGCAGGTTGCAGATCTTGTCGGCAAGCTTCACGAGCTTCGCACGCCGGCTGATGGTGGCCGCATGCTCGACCTGCAGGCGCTTGCGCTCGTCCTTCGGCAAGGATTTGTCGTCGGTGACTTCCATCACGATGTCCGCGACGTCCTTGCCGAACAGCCGCAGCAATTCCTGCTCGGTCGTCTCCGTATCCTCGATCGTGTCGTGCAACACCGCCGCGACGATCACACGCTCGTCCTCGATGCCGGCTTCGTTGGCCAGCACGTCGGCGAGCGCGATCGGATGGTTGATGTAAGGCGACGCTTCGTCGTCCTTGCGCCGCTGATTGCGATGCTTGTCCGCCGCGAACGCGATGGCGGCTACCAGCTTGTTCATATCGATCCCCCCGTATGGCCCCACCCGCAACCGGCAGAACCGGTCGCGTGCGTTTTCGGAACCGCACATACTACCTGTACGCGATGACCATTCCCATATATTGGAACATCGCGACGCCCGACGTCATGCGCGTGCCGCCTCGCGCTGCAGCGCGACCACGTTGACCTGCGCACCGAACACGTCGCGCACGAGCGGCAGCAGGTGATCGTGGTGCGTCAGGAACAGCACCTGGGTCCGCGTCGACAGATCGCGCAGCGCCTCGAGCCCCGCCTTCGCGCGCGCATCGTCGAAGTTGATGAACAGATCGTCGGCCACGAACGGCAGCCCGGTCCTGCTGGCGAGCTGCAATTCGAGCGCCGCGATCCGCAGTGCGAGGAACAGCTGGTCGCGCGTCCCTTCGCTCAGGCCGGCGACCTCGACCGACGTGCCCTTGGTGCGCCGCGCATACAACGCGGGCGGCGTCCGCTCGGTGTCGACGGTCAGCCGCGCGAATTCGCCGAGCGTGAGCCCCGCGAATATCTCGCTCGCCCGGCGCAGCATCGGCCCCTGCTTCTGGTCGCGATAGCGATCGGTTGCCCATTTCAGCAGCCGGCTTGCGGTCGCCGCTTCCAGATACTGTTCGGCCGCATCGCCCATCGCGGCCAGCGCTTCCTGCCGCTTCGCCTCGGCCACCGCCGCGTTCGCCTGGCCGTCGATCGCGCCGAAGGCCTGCTGCGCGACGACCTGTTGCTGTGCGAGTGCGTTCAGGCGCTTGCCGACGTCGTCGAGCGACTGTTTCACTGCTTCCAGATGCGCGGGCACGTCGGCGATGTCCTGCTCCGCGACCTCGGCCTCGACGGCCGCCTGCGACAACCCGTCGCCGTCGCGCACCAACGCTTCCTTCGCGGCATCGACGGCCTGCCGAAGCTGACGCTGCCGATCCGATTGCTCGGCCAGCGGCAGCGCCGCGTCGATCGACGCGACGCCGGCCAACTGCAGCAACGGCTGAATGCGTGCATCCGCGCCCGCGACCGCGGCGGCCGCATCGGCGACCTTGCTGTCGGCGTGACGCACCGCGTCGTCGGCACGCGCGATGGCGCGCGCGGTTTCCCGTGCCGCCGCCACGCGCATCGACAACCGGCGCGCAACATCCAGCCAGTCGCCGCTCGCGAGCCACGCGGGCTCCAGCGCTTCGGCCAGCCGCCGTGCGCCGGCCTCGAGCGCAGCCAGCTCCGCACGGATCGCGGCCATCCGGTTGCGCGGCGCATCGGCGTCGGCCAGTTCGGCCGTCACCGCATTCGCAAGGCCGAGCGCGCCTTCCGCCGCCGCCAGCGTCACGGCGTTCGCGGACAGTTTCGCGTCGGCGAGCGCGTCGCGCCATTGCGCTTGCCACGCATCGTACGCAGCCTGCGCGTGACCGGCGCGCGAGCGGGCCGTCCCGCATCCGCGTTCGGCTTCGCGCGCACGATCCTCGAGGCTGTCCTTCTGCGCGAGCGTCTTCTCCGCCGACTGCACGAATGTCTCGGCGATCGCGATGAGCGCCGCCAGCCCGTCGGTGTCGCTACCGCGCGATACCAGGCGCAGCGCCGAACGCAATGCAGCTTCGGCGCCGGCGCGCGCATCGCGGATCGTCGCGAAATCGCGGCGCTGCCGGTCAAGCTCGAGTTGCGCGGCAAACACCGCATCGCGCTTCGCGAGCCAGTCGCTCATCGCCGCCAGCGGCATGCCCGGCACGCCGGCCGTCGCGGCCAGCTCGGACCACGTGTCGCGATGCGCGGCCAGCTCGCGTTCACGCTCGTCCAATGTCGACTGCCGGCGCGTCAACACGGCGCGCGCGGACTCGACCTGCTGACGCAGCGATTGCAGCGTCGCCGCCGCTTGGGTCGCGCCGAGTTGCGCATCGACGAGCTCGTCGGCGAGGCGAATCGCATCGTCGACGGCCGGCGCGCCGGTTGCAAGATCGACCGCCCCGCTGCGGATGTCGCCCCACGCACCGTCGCGACGCGCGCGCGCCGCCAGCACGTCGGCGGTCGTGACGACTTTGTGGCTCTCCGCGAAATGCTTCTCCTGGAGTTCGAGCCGCTCGAATTCTTCCTGCGCGCTGTCCCGTGCGTCGCGTGCAGCCGCCGCCGCGCTCGCGCGCTCGCTTGCTTCGTTGAGCAATGCACCGAGCCGCGCCGCCGACGGCACGTCGAGCACCCGCAGCGCATCGACCGGCTTGCGCCACTGGCCAAGCGCATCGAGTGCGTCGGCGAGCGTGCGCTCGGCAGCAGCGATGTCGCGTTCGAGCGCCTGTTCACGCTGGCCGCTGCTGCGATACCCCTGGGCATCGGCCAGCGCCGCGCGCAGCACCTCCGGCACCTCGACCGTCGACAGGCGCGCCAGCTGTTCCTGCGCCTGCGCAAGTTCCTGCGTGCGCTCGTCGAGCGATTCGCGCGCACCGGCCAGCGCCTGGTGCAGCGCGCCATGGTCGCGCAACAGGTTCGCGACCGTCTTCAGCGACAGCGCGCTCGGCAGTGCCGCGCGCAGCGACGCCTCGTCGGTCGGCCAGCCGAGCTGCGCTGCGGCCGAACCCGCGGCGGACAAATGCCGCTCGACATCCGCCCCGAGCAACAGCAGATCCTGCGCGTGATTCATGCAGGCGCCGCGCAAGCGGTCGAGCGCTTCAATGTCGCCTTCGAGTGCCAGCGCGTCGGCATCCGGATCGATCGCATCACGCGCCTGCCGTTTCGCGAGCAGGTCCGCACGCCGCTCTTCCAGCACCTTCCGTTCGGCCGCGAGATCGCCTTGCGCTTTCAGCAGATCGGCGTATGCAGTCGGCGGCAACTCGACGACGGCGCCCAGTTCGGCCAGCGCCGCTTCCTTGATCGTCAATTCCTTCAAGTAAGGCGCGAGCCGTCGCACACGTTCGAGCTTCGAGCGCAGCGCTTCGAGTCGACGCTGCTCCGCGCGCGCCTGCTCGATCTCCTGCTCGACCGCGTCGCGCGCCTCCTTGCGATCGACCCAGTCGCGCGTACGCACCTGGACCGCCTTCAACTCACCGACCGCTTCGTTGAACGACGTCTCGGCCTGAACGAATGCGCTGCCGCTGCGGCGCGGCGCCCACAGCTCGCCCGCGCGCGCGTCGAGCTCCTCGCGCACCGGCCCGAGCGTGCCGACCCCCGCCGCCGATTCGAACAGCACCTGGCCGAGCTTGTCGGACGCGTCGAGAATGCTCCGGCCGCCGTCGACGAGCCGCCCATGGTCGAGCCCGAACATCTGCTCGAAGAACTCGCGCGTCGCGCCGTCGAGGATCGCGTTGAGCGTGTCGTCCGGCAGCTTGTCGTCGGCGGGCGTACGCAACGGGCTGCGCCCGCGCGCGCGATGAAACGCGAGCGCACCGGTACTGCTCTCCAGCACGCCGCCGATCCGCAGTTCGGGTGTGGCATGCAGGAAATCGAGCGGTGTCTGCAGCTTCATTCCGAACAGCAGTTCGGACACGGCCGTGCGGATCGTCGACTTGCCGGCCTCGTTCGGCCCCACGATCACGTGGAAATCGTGTCCGGCCGACGGGAAGCGCAGCGTCTCGTCGGTGAACTTGCCGTACTTGATCAGATCGAGCTGGCTGATGCGCATCGCTTATTCCCCCCTCGCCAGCCGCGCGAGCAACGCGGGACCGACCTGCTCGACGAGCGCCGTGAGTTCGCCGGCGCGCGCCATCGTCAGCAGCGGCACCTCCTCCTTCACGTCGCTGCGCACCTTGCCGACGAACGGCTTCAGGTCGCGCTCGAGCAGCGCGAGGAAATCCGGATCGTGCGCGGCGTCGGCCAGGATCTGCTTCAGATCCTCCAGCGCCTCCAGCTGCTCGCTTTCGCCCTGCGGCTGCTCGGGCGCGGACGTCGCGAGCCGCACCTTCTCCAGCCACAACCGCTCGTTGCCGATGATGCCGATCTGGTTCAGCACCTCCGCGCGCAATTGCGGCGCACGGCCGAAAAAGTGACCGTGCGCGGGCGTGCGCCCGGTGACCGTCACGCGCACCGCGCGCGGCACGTGGCCATCGACGCTCAGCAGCGCCTCGAGCGACTGGCCGATCTTTCTCGACAGATCGGCGACCGTGAAGCAGTCGGACGCGTCGACCGAGACGGCTTCCCAGCGCAGCACGTCGAGGTACAGGCGTTCGACCTGCGTGCGACCCTGCTCGACCGTCACGAGCACCGCGCCGCGACGGCCCGTCTCGCGGATATGGCGACCCTGCAGGTTGCCGGGAAACACGACGGTCGACGTGCCCGACCACTGCTGGAACTCGTGCACGTGGCCGAGTGCCCAGTAGTCGTAGCCTTTCGCGTGCAATTCCGCCAGCGTGCACGGTGCATAGTTCGCATGTGCCGCATAGCCTTCGAGCGCGGTGTGCAGCACGCCGATGTTGTAATGGCCCGGCACGGGGTCCGGGTACGCGATCGCGAGATTGTCGACGACCGCCTTGTCCTTGAAGCTCTGCCCGTGCAGCGCGACGTCGAATTCCGCCAACCTGACGGTTTCCGGCTTGCGATGGCCGAACACGGTGACGTTGTCGGGCAGCGTCAGCTTCTTCGTCATCTCGCTTTCGGCATCGTGATTGCCGCCGAGCACGAACGCGCGAATGCCGGCCTTGCGCAGGCGTCCCATCTGCTGGCCGAAGAAAATGCCGGTGTTGTGATCCTTCCAGTCGCCGTCGTACAGGTCGCCGGCGATCACGAGGAACGCGACCTCCTCTTCGATCGCTCGATCCACGAGTTGCCGCAGCGCCTCGCGCGACGCGTTGCGCAACTGCGCGGCCGGCGCGTCGGGATACGCGCTCAGGCCGTGCAACGGGCTGTCAAGGTGAATGTCTGCCGCGTGGATGAACTTCACGAAGGTTCCTCTGATTCATGACGAAGGGGGCGATGTCGACCGGCATTGTGCACTGTGGATCGACGGGCGCGGCGGCTGGCTCGAATTGGGGCAGCTGCCGGCGCCCCGTCGCGGGTACGGCGCTCATGTCAGCCGGTCGCGCCGCCGCGATGCCGGCCTGGAGATCGGACGCCCCGCTATTTAAGCATGGCGGGCAGGCAACGGCAGAGGGGTGTGGTTTGTGTACGAAGCGTTCATGCCCGGCATGGATGGGCCAGGCGGGCTTCAGGGAACAGCACCGGCATGCGCAAACGTGCGGCGGCTGGCGTGGACCGCGCAGATTGACGCGACATCCGCTCAGACGATCGCCGGCGCGCTTTCGCCGTCGCCGGCGAGTTGTTGATTCAGCATGCGCGCGTCCGCCAGTCGCTCGAGCGACAGGCACATGTCGCCGAGCGCGTCGGCCCGCGCACCATCGAGCGCCATGCCGGCCAGCGCACGATATTTGGCCAACAGCGCGGGATCCGATAACGGATTGCGCGGATCGCCGAGCGCAATCGGCACGTGACGCGTGTCCTGCGTCCCGTCGGCGCGATGCAGGATCACCGTCGGCTCGTCGAGATCGCCCAGTACGGGATCGACCTCGACCACGATGCGTGCGAGCAGCGCGCCGACCCGCGGATCGACGCGCCGGCCTGCGCGATAGACACCGATCCCCGTGTCGCCGAACGCAAATGCAGCCGCTACCGCGTACGGGAGGCTCATCTGCGCGGACGATAGCGTCGACAGGTCGCGGCCACCGCACATCCGCGTAACGAACGCGCTCGCGCGAACCACGATTCGCTCGATTTCATCGACCGCGAGCGTACTCCCGTTCGCGAGTTGCAATGCGGCGTCGATCGCCGCATGTGCGCTGCGACATGATGCGTGCGGCTTGATCGAGCAACGCATCAGCTTCCATTGCACGCCGAGGCCGTCGGTCAGCGCTTCGGGTACCTGCGCGTGCGCGGCGAACGTGTTGAAAAACCCGCCCCAGACGTCGTCGAATACATGCGACGGACCGCTCACGCCTTCGCGCGCAAGCAGCGCCGCCAGCACGCCGCTTTCTGCCGCGCGTCCGGCATGCAGCCGCTTCGTCTGCGATCCGTCGTGGATGAAGCCCCACAGGCCGCCGGCGAAACTCGCCGCATGGCCGAGCGCGTCGCGCGTCTGCACGGCATCGAGACCGAGCACCCGAGCACTCGCCGCGGCCGCGCCGAACACGCCGCAACTGAGCGTCGAGTGCCAGCCGCTGCCGTTGTGGGCGGAGTAGCCGCCCGCTGCCTCGAGCACGCGCCGGCCGACGTCGTAGCCCAGTACGATCGCCGCGATGCATTCACGGCCCGAAACCGGACGGGCGGCGCACGACAGTGCAGCCAGCACCGCCGGCAGCACGACCGCACCGGAATGATCGCAGCCGCCCGAATCGTCGAGTTCGAGCGCATGCGCGGCAATCCCGTTGACGAACGCGGCGTCGCGTGCGCCCGCGGTCAGCCGTGTGCCCCATAGCGACGCGCCGCCACATACGACGCCACCGGTCAGCGCGCGCGCAGTGCGGGTCTCGACGGCCGACGTCCCGGCGAGCGCCGCACCGAACGTATCGAGCATGTGCCGCTTGGCTTTCGCGATCACGTCGTCGGGCAGTGCGTCCGCGGCCGTCTGCGCAACGAACGTCGCGAGTCGCGTCGCACGCGTTTGCGCTTCCTGCGTCATCGCGCCGACGCCTCTGCCACGCAGCGTGCAAACACATCGACGGGATGACCCGGCGCATTGGACGGCCCGTGCTCGCGCCACCAGCGAGCGACGTCGCTCCCGGTCGCAAACCAGACATCACCCGCGTCGCGCAGGTGGGCGAGCAACGCGCGCAGCAGATCGATCCGCGCAGCCGTGCCGATGATCTCGGGGTGCAGGCGGAGCACGCAGCACAGCCCGAAGCGCCGAAACCCGTCGACGTCGTACCGCCAGTTGTCCAGCACGTCGCGGTACGCGGCAATGCGCGGCTGGCCGGCCGGCACCGGAGGCGACAGGTTGAATTCGAAGTACGGCTCGTCCTCGAGTTCGTAGTGCAGCGGCAGTTCGACGAGTGGCAGGCCCTCCGCGCAGCCGTCGCCGCGCGGATGCCTGTACGGCAGATCGTCGCCGCGCCACGACGACGACCAGGTGAAGCCTTCCGCCACGAGAAAATCCGCGAAGCCGTCGGCCCAATTGCCGGTGAACGAGCGAAAGCCTTCCGCGTCGCGGCCGATTGCGTCCGCGAGTGCCGCGCGCCCGGCACGGCATGCGTCGAACTGCGCGTCGAGCGACAGCGCATCGAAATCCTCGCAGCGATAGCCGCTCACGCCCAGTTCATGACCGGCGGCAGCAATCTCCCGCACTGCACTGCCGTGTGTTTCCGCGACGACGCCCGGCACGAACCAGCTCGCCGGCACACCGAACGCATCCAGTGTCGAGAGCAGCCGATCGACGCCGCGGGTCGCGCCGTAATGCCACGCCGACAGCGATTTCTCGCGGCCGACGATGCGCGGTTCGCGCGTCTGGATACCATGAATGTCGTTGAAGTCGACCGTTATCGCGACCGCACATCGCGCGCCGCCCGGCCAAGAGGGGAGTGTCGTCACGTGCCGCTCCGTGGTTGCGTCTGTGGTGTGGCCGCGGCGTGCCGCGCGAGCCACCAGTCGGCTACGTCTCGGCAACGCGCGAACCATACGTCGTCGTGCGCGCGCATATGGCCGAACCACGCCTCCAGCAGCGCGATACGCCCCGGCTTGCCGCACACCTTCGGATGAAGCAGCGTCGTCAGGCACAGCCCTTCGCGATATACGCCGTCGAATTCGCGCATCCAGTTGTCGAGCGTCGCGCCGTAGCCGGCAATCCGGTCGAGTCCGGCCGGGTAGTCGGGGTTGCGGTGATACGCGAGCGACGCGTAATCGTCGGTCTCCCAGCGCCCGGGAATCTCGACGAGCGGCGGCTCGCCGTTTTCGCCATGCAGCAGATACGGCCGGTCGTCGCCGCGCATCGAACTCGAATAGCGCACGCCCGCTTCGCGCAGCACGGTCACGGTTGCATCGCTCCAGTCGCCGGACGGTGTGCGGAATCCGACCGGCCGCACGCCGAGCGTGCGCGCGAACACGTCGGCCGATTGCGCCATGATCTCGCGCTGCCGCTCGGGCTCGAGCGTCCAGAACGCTTCGTGCCGATCGCCGTGATAGCCGATCTCGTGACCGCGCTCGACGATCGCCGCGCATTGCGCGGGCCACGTCCGCGCGACCCACGCGGGCACGAAGAACGTCGCGGGCAGGTCGAACGACGCGAGCACGTCGAGCAGCCGCGCGAGCGCGCGCCACGGCCCGTAGCTGCCGAGCGTGAAATACGCGGGGTTGCGCCAGATCGAGCCGTTCAGCATCGCATCGCCGGTCGGACCGTCGACATCGAACGCGAGCGCGACGCATGCGCGCTTCGCGTCCGGCCAGCGGGGAGCCAGATCGGTCATCGCGCGCTCAACGCGTGGCGTTGATCATCGCCTTCGGCACCGCATGCTCCTGCAGCCCCCACTTCGCAAGCAGCTTCTGGTACGAACCATCCGCGATGATCTGGTCGAGCGCCGTCGTCAGCGCGCTGCTCAGCGCCGTGTTGCTCTTCGCGACGCCGATACCCGTGTATTGCGACAGGAACGGCTTGCCGAGCGGCGCATACGCGTTCTGCTCGAGGCCGTTCTGGTACGGCAACGTCTCGCCGCCCTGCACCGCCGCGTCGATACGGTTCTGGCGCAGCTGCATCCGCGCGTCCGACGAACCGTCCGTACCGACCACGACGATCGCCGGCTTGCCGGCCTTCACGCAATTCTCCGCGCTCCATGCGGTCGTGTTGTCCGGGAACGACGTGCGCCGGCTCGAACCGACGCGCTTGCCGCACAGCGCGCTCATCTGCGGGAAGTCGCCCGCGCGCGTCTTCAGCGTGTAGAACTGCGGCCCCGTCTCGATGTAGTCGATGAAGGTGATCACATCGCGGCGCGTCGGCAGGTCGGTCATGCCGGACAGGATCATGTCGACGCGTTGCGTCGCGACGGCGCTCATCATCTGGTCGAAGCTCGTTTCGACCCAGTTCAGTTTCGCGCCCATCTTCGCGGCGAGCGCCTCGCCGAGGTCGACGTCGAAGCCGGCCAGCTTGTCGGTCGCCGGGTCCTTGTATTCGAACGGCGGGTAGTTCGGCACGATCGCGACGTTCAGCGTGCGCTTCGCGACGGCGGACTGCGCGGCGGAGAACGGCGCATGAAGGGCGAGCGCGCCGAATGCGACGGCGGCCAGCGTGCGGGTCAGGACGGATGCTTTCATGGGATGTCGCCTTGTCATGATGGAGTAGTGGAGCTACGCCGCTCTCGTCGGCGGCTTAAACGTTCGGGCGCTGCGAAACGGGGCGCCCGGCCCGGTCAAGCAATCACCGCGGAAATGAACTCGCGCGTGCGCGCATGCGTCGGCGCGGACAGCACCTGATCGGGCGGACCGCTCTCGACGATTCGGCCGCCGTCCATGAACACGACGCGGTCCGCCACCTCGCGCGCGAAGCCGAGCTCGTGCGTGACGACGATCATCGTCATCCCGCTCTTCGCGAGATCGCGCATCACGGCCAGCACTTCGCCGACGAGTTCGGGATCGAGTGCCGACGTCGGCTCGTCGAACAGGATCAGTTGCGGATGCATCGCGAGCGCCCGCGCGATCGCGACGCGCTGCTGCTGACCGCCCGACAGCTCGACCGGAAACGCGTCGCACTTGTGCGCGAGCCCGACGCGCGCGAGCAGTGCGCGGCCTTCGTCCTGCGCCTGCGCGCGGCGACGCTTGAGCACCTGGATCGGGCCTTCGGTCACGTTCTCGAGCGCGGTCTTGTGCGGAAACAGGTTGAAGCGCTGGAACACCATGCTCGTCGCCAGCCGCTGGCGCGCAACCTCTCGCTCGGACAGCTCGTGCAAGCGATCACCGGCGCGCCGGTAACCGGCCAGCTCGCCGTTGACCCACAGCGCGCCCGAGCTGACCGTCTCGAGCTGGTTGATGCAGCGCAGGAACGTGCTCTTGCCCGAACCCGACGGCCCGATGATGCACAGCACTTCGCCCTGCGCGACGTCGAGCGTGATGCCGTGCAGCGCCTGGAAATCGCCGTACGACTTGCGTACGTCTACCGCGCGAACGACCGCGTTCGTCATGACGTTCTCCCGATGGTATTGGATCGTGTCGTTCATGTGCGGCCCGCCGCCCGCCCCGCGCCGCGCGCGAAGCGCCGTTCGACGCGCGCCTGCGCGAGCGACAGCACGGTGACGACCGCGAGATACCAGATCCCCGCGACGATCAGCAACTCGATCACGCGAGCGTTCGCGTAATAGATGTTCTGCGCGTTGTGCAGCATCTCTGCGTACTGGACCACGCTCGCGAGCGACGTCAGCTTGACCATGCTGATCAGCTCGTTGCCGATCGGCGGCACGATCACGCGCATCGCCTGCGGCAGGATGATCCGGCGCAGCGCCTGCAGACGCGCCATGCCGATCGACTTCGCGGCCTCGTACTGGCCGGTGTCGACCGACAGCAATCCGGCACGCACGACTTCCGACGTATAGGCACCCTGATTGATGCCGAGCCCGAGCACCGCTGCGAGGAACGGCGTCATCACGTCGACGGTCCGGAACTCGGCGATGCCCGGGATGCCGAGCGTCGGAAACACCAGCGCAAGGTTGAACCACAGCAGCAGTTGCAGGATCACCGGCGTGCCACGGAACAGCCAGATGTAGCCCTGCGCGATCGCGCCGAGCACCGGGTTCGACGACAGCCGCATCACCGCGGTCACGACGCCGAGCACGACGCCGAGCGTCATCGCGAGCACGGTCATGACGATCGTGTTGCCGAGCCCCGTCAGGATCGAGCGCGCGGTCAGGAACTGGCCGACGACACGCCACTCGATCTGTCCGCGCGCGAACGCGGCGACCACATACGCGAGCGCGGCAATGATCGCGACCGACGCGACATAGCGGCCCCAGTAGCGCCGGCGCACGCGCACGAGGTTGACGGCATCATCGGATGCGTCGCTGGGTGGCTGCGGCGCGCCGTCGAGACGGCGGGAATCGGAGGCGCTCAGCATGACGGCCCCCGATAGTCGCGTGCCCATGCAGCCTGGCGTTCGATCGCATCGTGCAGGCGCCCGATCTGCTCGCGTACCTGCGCGGGCGACGTGCCGCCCGCGCCGCGCCGGGCCGCGACGGCTGCGTCGAGCGTCAGGTGCGCGCGCACGGCCGGCGCAAGGCGCCGGTCGACGGCCTGCAGCTGTTCCGCGCTCGCATCGGCCAGCTCGATGCCGTCGCGCTCGCACACCTGCACGAGCGCACCGGTGATCTCGTGCGCTTCGCTGAAGGGCACGCCGCTCAACGCGAGCCAGTCAGCGACCTCGGTGGCCAGCGTGAAGCCGAGCGGCGCCTGGCGACGCATCTCGTCGGCATTCACGCGCATCGTGCGAATCATTCCCGCCATCGCAGGCAGCACGAGCTCCAGCGTATCGATCGAATCGAAGGCGGCGATCTTGTCTTCCGCGAGATCGCGGTTATACGCGAGCGGCAGCGACTTCAGCGTCGCCAGCAGACCCGCGAGATTGCCGATCAACCGCCCCGCCTTGCCGCGCGTGAGCTCCGCGATATCCGGATTCTTCTTCTGCGGCATGATCGAGCTGCCGGTCGCATAGCCGTCGTCGAGTTCCACCCAGCGGAATTGCCGCGACGTCCACAGGATCACTTCTTCCGACAGGCGGGACAGATTGACGGCCAGCATGCTCGTGACGAACACGAATTCGGCGACATGATCGCGCGCGGCCACGGCGTCGATCGAGTTCTCGCACGGCGCGTCGTAACCGAGTTCCTGCGCGGACAGTTCGGGCCGCACGCAGATCGCCGAACCGGCCAGCGCGGCCGCGCCGAGCGGCGAGCGCGCGGTGCGCCGGTCCCAGTCGACCAGACGGTCGGCGTCGCGATACAGCGACTGCGCATGCGCGAGCAGCTGATGGCCGAACACGATCGGCTGCGCGGGCTGCAGGTGGGTAAACCCGGCGGTCACCGTGTCGACGTGCGCGCGTGCCTGGCCGAGCAGCGCATCCTGCAGATCGAGCACGCCGCGCACGATCGTGCGTGCCTTGTCACGCAGATACAGGCGCAAATCGTTCGCGGCCTGATCGTTGCGCGAGCGCCCGGCCCGCAGCTTGCCGCCGAGCGCCGGCAACCGCTGCGTGAGCACGCGCTCGAGAAAGGTGTGCACGTCCTCGTCGGCAAGCGACGGCGCGATCGCGCCGGCCGCGTAGTCGCGCGCCATGCCGTCCATCGCGGCCAGCAGTTGCGAAAGTTCGTCGTCGTTCACGATGCCGGCGCGGTTCAATTCGCGTGCGTGCGCGCGGGAACCGGCGAGATCGTACGGCACGAGGCGGAAGAAACTGGGATCGGAGCGGGACAGGTTCTGCAGCGCGTCGGACGGCGCCGACTGAAAGCGGCCGCCCCACAAGCGTTCGATCGGTTCGGTAAGGCTCATTGCTGTCGACCTCGACTCGGTTGAATTACCCCACTGTAGGCATTCAATTTTTTTTGTTGTAGCGAGAAATTGAATCCGTTTAAATGAAATTTTTCTCAATACCTCGTGATCCGGAGCCGCCGATGCGCAACCGCCTGCCTCCGCTGAATCCGCTGCGCGCATTCGAGGCCGCGGCCCGGCGCGGCAGCGTCTCGGCTGCCGCGGACGAACTGCACGTGACCGCGAGCGCGGTCAGCCACCAGATCCGGATTCTGGAAAGCACGCTGGGCGTCGCGCTTTTCGTCAGATCAAAGGCGCGCGTGAAGCTCACACCCGAAGGCGAGGCGCTGCTGGAACCGGTCGGCGCCGCGTTCGACATGATCGCGAACGCGACCGTCCGGCTCGATTCGCCGGCAGCCGTCGGCGATCTCGCCGTCTCGACCCCGCTGTCGCTGACGTCGCGCTGGCTCGCCCGGCATATCGGCAATTTTCTCGAGCGTTATCCGGGTATCCACCTGAAGGTGATTCCGTCCAACGATGATCGGGAAGTCTATTCGCCGGACGTCGACGTCTGCATCCGCTATGGGGAAGGCAACTGGCGCAACCGGCGCGTCGACTTGCTCGCGCATCCGGCGCTGTTCCCGGTGGTGAGCCCGGCCTTGATGAACGGGCCCGATGCGATCCGCAAGGTGCAGGATCTCGCGGGCCGCACGCTGTTCTGCGAGCATGCGGGCTCGTGGATGCGCTGGCTGGCCGAAGCGAACGCCGACAAGCTGCCCGGCATCCGCATCCTCGAAATCGGCAACGCGCACATTGGCGTCGAAGCCGCGGTGCACGGGCAAGGTGTCGCGCTCGGCGATAGTCTGTCCGTGCGCGACGATCTGATCGACGGCACGCTCGTGCGCCCGTTCAGCGCGGCGGTGCCGTCACGTCATGCGTACTATCTCGTCACGCGTCACGAGCTGGCCGAGACGCCGCTCGTGACCGCGTTCACGTCGTGGCTGCGCGGACGCCTCGCATGACGCGCGTTCTCGCTGCGTTGACGTTCAGTAATCGAGATCGGTCAGGTCGTCCCACACCATGACGATGTTGTGCGAGCGCCAGATCGGGCCCGCATCGATGTACTCGCCGGCAAGCCGGCCGTTCAGCGCCGCGTAGAAGTCGATCGCGGCATCGTTGCCCTTGACGACACTCAACGCGGCGCCCCGGTACTGCGACTTCGTCAAGTGAGCGGCCAGTTGCGCGAGCAACCTGCAGCCGATGCCGCGACGCTTGAATTCGGGATCGACATACAGGAATTTGATTTCGCCGCGGCCGCCGAAGATCGCTTCGGACGGCGTACCCGCGGCACCGATTCCGACGATCCGTTCGTCGGCTTGCGCGATGAGCACGAGTTGGTCGCCGTCGTTCGACGCCAGCTTTTCCTTCCAGCGCTCGCCGCGATAGCGTTCGTCCAGGACCGCATACGCTTGCGCCGGCGCCAGTTCCCGGTAAGTGTGCCGCCACACCTTCACGTGAAAATCGGCGATCGCCTGGGCGTCGTCGAGATGGGCGGACCTGATGGAAATTCCAGTCATTGACGACTCTCTTCGGCAACAGTGCGCTGTTGCACGCGGTTCGAACCAACCGATTCTCGACGATCCGGGCCGCGAAGTCGAATCAACAACTCAACTCTCAGACCGTTTCAACTTCATCGATACTGAAAAGCGTTCGGCCGGGTGGATGCTGATGGAGACTTCGAACGCAATGCCGGCCGAATCGAGATAGCGTCGCACGATTTCGAGCGCGGCCGTTCCCGCCGGGATCTTCAACCGTGCAGCCATTTCGGGCGAGACGTTCACCGCCTGCACGTTCTGCTGGATCTCCGCCACGCATCGGCCGTAGCGCGCCTCGATCAATGAACTGATCAGCGTGTCCGGTTCGCTGCGGGCCGTCTCGACAATTTCGGCATAGCCGGGATCGATATAGACATCCGTCCAGCCGATCGGCGGACGCGACGTGTCGTGTTCGACCCGCAGGCTCGAAATTCGCAGCCAGCGTGCGCCCTCTTCGCACTTCAAGACCTTCGCTAGCGTGCCGGCAACGGCAAGCTCCTCCACCGACTGCACCACCCGCCAGTTCTCGGAGCCGAACTGAACGAGATCCTCGACCGACGAGAGTGACGGACGGAAATCGTTCTTCGGCTGCGCCGACTCGACACGCGTGCCCGCGTTCTTGCGGCGCGACACGAAGCCGAGTTGCTGCAGTTCGTGCAGCGCCGCGCGGATCGTATGCCGGCTGGTCTTGTACAGGTCGCGCAATTCAAGCTCGGTCGGCAAATAGGAGCCAACCGGGAAGCGGCCCGATGCGATGCCTTCCGTCAGGTCGCGCGCAATCTCGGCAAAGTGGGGTCTGTTCATTGTCTCGGCAAATCGATCGTCGTCAACAGTTTAAGGGTAAACATCGCTTGAGCGATATGTCCGGACATAATACGCTTCAATATGTCCGGACATATCGCAATTGTTCAGCGTCGAAAGTCTGATCCCGCTTACCCCTTTCCGAGGTCGCCATGCCCAGCCAACCCCTTCCCGTGTCCAGCACCGTCGTCGATTCGATCCTGTTTCGCGATGCGTTCGGTACAGCGAAGATGCGCTCGCTCTTTTCCGACTACGCGCTCGTGCAGCGCTACATCGATGTCGAAGTCGCGCTCGCCAAAGCCGAAGCGCGGGTCGGCGTGATTCCGGCCGACGCGGCCGACGTGATTGCACGCGAATCCAGCATCGAGCGCATCGATTTCGACCACATGCGCGAGGAGACGGACATCGTCGGCTACCCGATCCTGCCGCTCGTGCACCAGCTCGTCGCGATGTGTGGCGAGGCGGGCCGTTACGTGCACTGGGGCGCCACGACGCAGGACATCATGGACACCGCCGTGGCGCTGCAAGTGCGCGACGCGCTCGACTCGATCGACGGCGACATCCGCGCGCTGCGCGAGATCCTGGCCGACCTGGCGCGCAAGCACCGCGATACCGCGATGGCTGGCCGAACCCATCTGCAACAAGCGTTGCCGGTCACGTTCGGATACAAGGCGGCCATCTGGCTGGCGATGTTCGACCGGCACCAACAGCGGCTCGCGGAATTGCGATCGCGTGTCGCGGTCGTCGAATTCGCGGGCGCGGCCGGCACGCTGGCATCACTCGGCGACAAGGGATTCGAGGTTCAGAAGGCGCTCGCCGAAGAACTGAAGCTCAGCGTGCCCGCAACGACGTGGCATGTCGCGCGCGACGGTTTCGCCGAGGCCGTGAACCTGCTCGCGCTGATCACCGGCTCGCTTGGCAAGATCGCCGTCGACATCATGATCATGGCGTCGACCGAATTCTCGGAAGTCTATGAGCCGTTCGTCAAGGGACGTGGCGCGAGCAGCACGATGCCGCAGAAACGCAACCCGATCTCGAGCGAGCTGATGCTCGCGGCGGCCAAGGCGGTGCGACAGCATGCCGGCCTGATGGTCGACGCGATGGTTCAGGACTTCGAACGAGCGACGGGCCCGTGGCACGCGGAATGGATCGCGATCCCCGAGAGCTTCATCCTGACGTCCGGCGCGCTGCACCAGGCGAAGTTTGCACTCGGAGGGTTGATCGTCGACAGGGAGCGGATGAAGCAGAACCTCGGCATCAGCAAGGGGCTGATCGTCGCGGAGGCCGCGATGATGCAGCTGGCGCCGTTCACGGGGCGCCAGCAAGCGCACGACATCGTGTACGACGCGTGCCGGACCGTGAATGAAACAGGCGGGACGCTCGCCGAAGCGCTCGCCGCCCTGCCCGAAGTGACGCGGCATTTCGATCGCGACGCGATCGATCGGATGACCGATCCGGCCAACTATCTGGGGCTCGCACCGCAGATGGTGGATAGGGCCATCGCACTGTCCCGCGATATCTGACGCCACGCCGTGGAGGAGACACGATCATGAATCAATCACAGAAGACGTCGCGCGACACAGCGGGTCCCGCCATGCCGAAGCGCCCCTGGTATCGCAGGCTCGGCATGCAGGTGCTCGCCTCACTGCTGCTCGGCATCGTTGTCGGGCTAATGTTCCCGAAATTCGCCACGCAACTGAAGATCCTCGGCGACGTTTTCCTCGCGCTGATCAAGGCCGGCGTCGCGCCGCTCGTCTTCCTGACGATCGTGCACGGCATTGCGTCCGCCGGCGATGTGAAGAGTGCCGGCCGAGTCGGCTGGCGCGCGATCATTTACTTCGAAGTCGTGTCCACGATTGCACTGGCATTCGGCCTGTTCGCCGGCAACCTGCTGCAACCTGGTCAAGGAATGACGTCCGTCGCGCTCAACAAGGTGCCGGTCGCCGCGGCCAAAGCGGCGCCGCAAGGGTTCACGGAGTTCGTGATGCATCTCGTGCCGGACAACTTCATCGGCGCATTCGCGAAAGGCGAGCTGCTGCAGGTGGTCGTGCTCGCGGTGATGGTCGGCATCGGCATTCTCGCGATTCCCGAAGCGAGACGCGCACGCGTCAACGACGGGCTCGACCAGATCTCCGAAGTGCTGTTCTCGTTCATCAATCTCGTGATGAAGCTCGCACCGTTGGGCACTTTCGGCGCGATCGCCTTTGCGGTCGGCAGCAACGGGACAGCGGTGCTGATCGCGCTGGCGCAGCTCGTGCTCAGTTTCTATGCCGTCGTCCTGCTGTTCATCGCCGTCGTGATGGGCGTCATCGCGAAACTGGCCGGCTTCAGCATGTGGCGCTTCCTGCGCTACATCAAGGACGAGATCCTGATCGTGCTGGGGACGGCATCGTCGGAAAGCGCGCTTCCACGCCTGCTGATCAAGCTCGAGCGGCTCGGCTGCGCAAAACAGACCGTCGGGCTCGTGTTGCCGACCGGCTATGCATTCAATCTCGACGGGACGTCCATTTTCATGTCGATGGGCGTGATGTTCATCGCCCATGCGTACAACATACCGCTCACGCTCGAGCACCAGCTTGGAATTCTGTTGCTGATGCTCATGACGTCCAAAGGCGCCGCGACGGTATCAGGCGGGTCGTTCGTCGTGTTCGCCGCTACGGTGACGTCGACCGGCATGTTGCCGGTGGAAGGGCTCGCGCTGATCTTCGGTGTCTACCGCTTCATGTCGATGGCGATCGCAACGTGCAACACGATCGGCAACAGCGTGGCCACGGTGGTCGTCGCGAAGTGGTCCGGTACGTTCGACGAGACCGTCGCGCAACGCCATCTCTATCCCGAGCGCCATCCCGAAACAGCGCGGGAGGATGCGCGGTTGGACGATACCAATCTGCGACGCGGCGAAAGCCCGGCACGGCAGTAGTGCCGCTCGGCAGTGCCATGGTTTGAAGAATGGATAGCTCTATCGCAACACCGACGCGCAAACGACGAACGGGACGGCGAATCGGATAGCGTTGTGCGGGCGCGGCTCGGTGCACGGTTGCACCGAGCCGCCAGTGCGAATTTCGACACCCTTACGCTGACGCGTAACGATTGCGGGGATAAGCTACGTCGAGATGATCGCGCAAGGTTACGCCTTGATACTCGGCACGGAACAGTCCACGCTCCCGCAGGATCGGCACCACCTGCTCGACGAAGTCGGTGAACGCCGTTGGCGTGCCGCCACCGACGATGAAACCGTCCGCGGCGTCGGCTTCGAACCATTCCTGCAAGCCGTTCGCAACGTGCTCGGGCGTACCGATGAAACGCGGCCGCGGTGCAGCCGCTTCGAGCCCGACCTGGCGCAACGTCAGTCCGCGCTCGCGCGCATTGCGCTTGATCTCGTCGGTTCCGCTGCGGAAACTGTTGCTGCCGAGGTCGCCCAGCTCGGGAAACGGCTCGTCGAGCGGATACTGGCCGAAATCGTGATGTTCGAAAAATCGGCCGAGATGGTCGAGCGCGCTGCCGACCGTGATCAGTTTCAGGCTCTCCTGGTATTGCTGCTCCGCGTCCTCGGCCGTGCGCCCGACGATCACGCCGATCCCCTGGAAAATCTTCAGCTCGTCGGGGTGACGGCCCTGCTCGATCAGTTGGCGCTTGAGATCCGCATAGAATTCGCGCGCCTGGGCGAGCGTATCGTGATGGGTGAAGACGGCATCCGCGTGCGTGGCCGCGAGCTGCTTGCCGGCATCGGACGCGCCGGCCTGGAACAGGATCGGGCGAGCCTGCGGCGAACGCCCGACGTTCAGCGGCCCCTCGACCGAGAAATACTTGCCCTTGTGATTGAGCGTATGGAGCTTGGCCGGATCGAAGAACACGCCGCTCGCACGGTCGCGCACGAACGCGTCTTCCTCCCATGAATCCCAGAGCCCTTTTGTCACTTCGAGATATTCGTCGGCGATCCGGTAACGTTCGTCATGTTCGGGATGCTCGGTGCGCGAGAAATTCCGTGCGGAACCTTCGAGCGGCGACGTCACGACGTTCCAGCCTGCGCGCCCCCGGCTCAGGTGGTCCAGGCTCGCGAACTGCCGGGCAACGGTGAACGGTTCGCTGTACGACGTCGACAGCGTGCCCACCAGCCCCACCCGCTCGGTGACGGCCGACAGTGCCGACAACAGCGTGAGCGGCTCGAAGCGATTCAGGAAGTGCGGGATCGATTTCGCGTTGATATGCAAGCCGTCCGCGACGAACACGAAATCGAACTTTGCGGCCTCGGCCTGGCGCGCCACGCGCTTGGCGAAATCCGGATTGATGCTCGCGTCGATTACCGCGTCGGGATGGCGCCAGCCGGCGTAATGTCCGCCGGGACCGTGGATCGTCGCGCCAAGATGGATCTGCCTGGAACGCCCGTTCTGCCGCACTGCCTGCGTTTCGCTCATGATCGAATATTCGTTTGTTGTACTGAGATTAAAGGTAAAGGCGCTTTCTCGCCTGTGCCGACTTCACCTGTGCCGAGGATCGGGAAACATCGATTGCGCGATGCTAGCCGGCGCTTTCGAACGACTCATTGCGAGAACTGCTCGCTGCCGATCAATCCGATCTTCGTCGCACCTTCGCGCTGCGCGGAGGCCAGCACTTCGGCCACCGCCTTGTAAGGGGCGGACTTGTCGGGGCGCAACCGGATCTCGTCCTGGTCGGCCTCGGCCGCTACCTCGCGGAACTTCGCGTCCAGCCCCGCACCGCCGTGAACCGCCACGCCGTTCCAGTTGACCGTCCCGTCCGCGCCGATGTCGATCTGCACCACCTGGGGCGGATGCGGCGGCACCGGCGGATTCCCGACCGGCAGGTTCATCTTCACCGAATGCATCTGGATCGGGATCGTGATGATCAACATGATCAGCAGCACCAGCATCACGTCGATCAACGGTGTGGTGTTGATGTCGACCATCACCTCGGGGTCGTCCCGGCTTGCACCGGAGCCTGCGTTCATACCCATCGTTCGAACTCCCTAGCCGCCCCGTGCGGGCGGTTGCGTTATGAAGGCGACCTTGCCGATCCCGGCCCGCTCGCACGCGGTCACGACCTTGCCGATGTACTGATAGGGCGTGGCCTGGTCGCCGCGCACGTGCACGTCCGGCTGCGGCGCCTGCGCCGACACGTCTTTCAGACGCGCCACCAGCGTCGGCAGGTCCAGATGCTCCGTGCCCCAGAACACGTCGCCCTGCCGGTTCACCGCGATCTCGATGCTTTTCGGCTGCGTCTGCAGCGGCTGGACGCGCTCCGCCGGCAACTGCACCTGGATCGTATGGGTCACCACCGGGATCGTGATCAGGAAGATGATCAGCAATACCAGCATCACGTCCACGAGCGGCGTCGTGTTGATCGCCGAGATGACCTCGTCGTTGTCGTCACCGCCGACACTGATTGCCATGACGCGCCCCGCTTATGACTGAACCGCCAGCGCCTGCGGCGCCTGGGCCGCCGGCGTCGCGACGCTGCCCGCCGCGCGTCTGCCGCCCGCGAGCAATACGGTGTGCAGTTGCGCCCCGAAGTCGCGCACGCGCTCCATCACGGACTTGTTGCGGCGCACGAGGAAGTTGTAGCCGAGCACGGCCGGCACGGCCACCGCCAGACCGATCGCGGTCATGATCAGCGCCTCGCCCACCGGGCCGGCAACCTTGTCGATCGACGCCTGACCCGCGATGCCGATGGCGGTCAGCGCGTGATAGATGCCCCACACGGTGCCGAACAGGCCGACGAACGGCGCGGTGGAACCCACCGTGCCGAGAAACGCCAGGCCGTCTTGCAGCCGGTTCGACACGCTGGTGATCGAACGCTCGATGTTCAGGTCGATCCAGGTATTGCGGTCGACCGAATCGAGCAACGCGGTGTCGTGGTGCTCGCCCGCTTCGATCGCATTCTCGGCGATGAAGCGAAACGGCGATGCATCGTCGAGCTGGGCCGCGCCCTCGGCCAGCGTCGGCGCATTCCAGACCTGCTCGTCGGCCGATTTCGCGCGGCCGTTCGCCCGCACCTGCTCGACGAACTTGGTGATCATGATGTACCAGCTGCCGAGCGACATGACCACGAGCAGCCCGAGCACGAAGCGGGCGACGAAGTCGCCGTTCGCCCACAGGGCACCCAATCCGTACGGATTCTCGACGGTTGCCGACGTCGCCGGCGCGGGCGGCGGCACCGCATGATCGACCGCACTTGCGACAGCCGGTGCCGCCGAGGTCAGTGCCACGCCGGAGCCCGCCTGGCTCGGCGTGGATGCCGCCGCTTGCTGTGCAAGCACGGCTTGCGGTGCGACCAGCGTGCCGCCGATGCCGGCCGTGATCATCAGACTTGCCGCGATCGCGGCGCGAAAGCGCTTGTTCATAAGGACTCCGTATGCGTCATGTGTCGATTCGAAAAACCGGCCCGGTCGAACGGCTTGCCGCGGCCTGCGTCAATTCAGGTTGAAGGAAAACGGTACGCGCACGCGCACGGGCTGCCCCTGCGCAATGCAGTGAAACCGCTTGACGGCGTTGAGCGCCGCACGGTTGAGCACCGGGTCGGCCGGTTGCGCGAGCCGCAGGTTCGTCACGTGCCCGTCCGGGTCCACCGTAAATTCGACCGCGACATCGCCCGTGATGTTGTTGTCCTGCGCCTCCGGCGGATAGACGATCGACGATCGGACTTCATCCGAATTCGGGCAGACCACGCCGACCTCGTGGTTCACCGGCTTCGCGACCGGCACCGGCACCGGCGCCGGCGCGGGGGGCGCCTCGTGCACGGGGGCGCTCGGCGCCGGCACGTCCTGGTGCGTGATGGTCGGCTGCGGCGGCGCCTGCACGCGCACCTCGGGCGGCGGCACGTACGGCGGCGGCGGTGCGACTCGCGGCTTCGACACGACCTTCTCGACCGGCTTCGGCGGAGGGGGCGGCGGCGGTGGCTTCACCGGCACGATGATCCGGGTCTCGATCGGTTGCTGGACGATCTGGACGACCCGGGTCGCGAGACCGTTCACGAGCGCCCAGATCAGGACGAGATGCAGGGCGATAGCGATCGCGATGCCGCCGAAGCGACGTACCGGATGAGTCTGCTTGTTGCCGAAGCGGCGCGGGCGGCCGATTGCGGCGAGCCGGGATTGAGAAGCGGTTGTCATGTTCGGTCCAGTTGCAACGAGGTCGAAGGTGCGTCGCCGCCGGCTCGCCACGCGCCGCGAGCCGTGCGCACGCGCCGGACACACGCGGCATGCCCGGCTGCGTCCGGTCCATCGCCGACTTCGGCCTCGTGCTCCATTCGATGGAATGTCATGTCGATCGCATCAGGCCGCGGCGGCCTCTCGCCGGCCGACCGGCTGCCAGCCGAGTGCCGGGGCGATACGCGTGATGAAGTCCTCGAGAATCTGCCGGTAATTCTCGAACGGCAGGTCGTAAGGCAGTTCGAGGCGCAGCTCCCGCACCTGTCCGACCACCGGGTCGGCCAGCAGCCGCTCCACGATCTCGTCCGACGTGCCGACGAGATCCGGCGCGAACAGCGTGCGCCGCTCGCCCTGCGGCGCGAGCGTGCGCGCATGGCGGCCGTCGGCAAACGCGCGATAGCGTTCGCGCTCGCGCGCATTCGCACTGTCGGTCGGCACGATCACGCGCCCGAGCGCAATACGCGGAGCGTGGGCTTCGCTCCAGTGCGCGCGGTACAACTCGAGCTGCCGGAGCTGGGCATCGACGTAACTGTCGGTTCCCTCGCCCGTGGTCAGGTTGCCGATCAGCAGGTTGAAGCCGTTTCTGGCGGCCCACTCGATGGAGCGCCTCGACCCGCCTCCATACCAGAGCCGGCCCGTCAATCCGGGCGCATAAGGGCTCACGCGCGGTCGCACCCGGCCCGCGGCCGACTCGACGAAGGTGTCGTCGTCGCCGAGCCAGTCGCCGGCGAGATTGCGGCGCAGGCGCGCCACGCGTGCATGCGAGAAGTCGACCAGATCCGGATCGGTATCGAACAACCGCTCGCCGAGCAGCGCGCCGTGATTCGGCGCGCCCGCGCTGAGTCCGACGTTGAGCCGGCCGTGCGACAGCACGTCGACGGTCGCGAGATCCTCGGCCAGCCTGAAAGGATTCTCGTAGCCCATCTGGATCACCGCCGCACCGAGTCCGATCCGGGTCGTCCGCTGGCTCGCGGCCGCGAGAAACGTGGCGGCCGACGACACGGCACGCTCGAGATGGCGCTGCCGTACCCACGCGCTGTCGTAACCGAGCGCCTCGCCCGCGCGGAACAGTTCGAGCGTCCGCTCGAATCCCGCGCTCGCGTCCTCGTCGGGATAATTCCCCGGTGTCAGGAAGGCAATATGATCAATGCGTACGTTGCTCACCTTTTTCATCCTTCGTCATTTGCCGTGGCGCCGCCCATGTCGCCCACGCGATACGCCGGCGGATACTGCCGCCATGCACGGCACACCTACGACAGCACCTTCGACAGAAACTCGCGCGTACGCGGATGTGCAGGAGCCGCCAGCACCACTGACGGCGGCCCCGACTCCACGACGCGCCCGCCATCCATGAATACGATCGTGTCCGCCACTTCCCGCGCAAAACCGATTTCGTGCGTCACGATGATCAGCGTGGTGCCGGAACGGGCAAGCTGGCGAATCACGTCGAGCACTTCGTTCACGAGTTCCGGGTCGAGCGCGGAAGTCGGCTCGTCGAACAGCAACACCTTGGGCTTCAGCGCAAGCGCACGCGCGATGGCGACGCGCTGCTGCTGCCCGCCGGACAACTGACGCGGCCACGCGTCGGCCTTGCCGGCCAGACCCACGCGCGCGAGCAGCGTGCGTGCTTCCGCTTCCGCCTGGGCACGCGACAGGCCGGCCGCGACCGGCGCCTCTACGATGTTCTCGAGCACGGTCAAATGCGGAAACAGGTTGAAGCTCTGGAACACCATGCCGACTTCGGCGCGGCGGCGCAGGATGTCCTTTTCCTTGAGCTCGTAAAGCGTGCGGCCGTCGCGGCGATAGCCGACCAGCTCGCCGTCGATGTCGATGAACCCTTCGTCCACGCGCTCGAGATGGTTGATGGTGCGCAACAGCGTCGACTTGCCGGATCCCGACTGCCCGAGCACGACCGTCACGCTTCCCGACGGAATCGCCAGCGACACGTTGTCGAGCACCTTCAGCGACCCGAAGCTCTTCGACACGCGATGAATGCCGACGGCCGCGCCGACACGCTGCTTCGCCCACCCGGCCGCTTCCGCGTCCGGCGCTGCAGCGTCGTCCGGCCGCGCGCCGGCCGCCGGGCCCCGGAACAGCAGCGCGTCGACTGCAAGGCTGCCTCTGCGCAGGACCGCGGAGAGGCCCGATACGGCGACCGGGTCGCGCGTCGCGCCGCGCGCATAGTGGCGCTCGATATGCAGCTGGATCGCCGACAGCGCGGTCAGGATGACCAGATACCAGACGGTCGCGACCATCAGCATCGGGATCACTTCGAGGTTGCGGTGGTAAATGATCTGCACGGTGTAGAACAGATCCGGCATCGCGAGGATATAGACGACCGCCGTACCCTTCGCGAGCCCGATCACGTCATTGAACGCGGCAGGCAGGATCGCGCGCATCGCCTGAGGCAACACGATGCGCCAGGTCTGCCGCGCGCGCGGCAGGCCGAGCGCGGCCGCGGCCTCGCGTTGCCCGTGGTCGACCGACAAGATGCCGCCGCGGATCGCCTCCGCCGCAAACGCGGCCTGGGTCAGCGTGAGCCCGAGAATGGCCGCCATGAACGGCGTGATCAGATCCGTGGTCGGGCCGTGCAGGAACACGATGTCCGTGAACGGGATTCCCAGCCTGACCGTGTCGTACAGATAGCCGAGATTGTTCAGCAATAGCAGCAGAACGATGGTCGGAATCGAGCGGAACAACCAGATGTACGCCCACGAGCACGACGACAACAGCGGCGAACGCGAGAGCCGCGCGAGCGCGAGCGGAATGGCCAGCGCGAAGCCGAGCACCGCGCCGAGCGCCGTCAACAGCAGCGTCTGCCCAAGGCCCGCGAGCACGGCCTCCGAGAAAAACCAATGCCCAAAGACGTTCCAGCCCCAGCGCGGGTTGCCGAGCACCGAATAGAGAACGGAAGCGATCAGCACGATCGCCGCGACGGTGCCGGCCGTTCTCGCCGGATAGCGGGCGGGAACGACGCGGTAATCCGCGTAGTCGGGGTCCACCGGTGCCGCAGCGTCGGGCACGAACGGTGCATGGCCGGCAATCCGGGAGAGGTCGTTCATCACGCAGTCTCTGCGGTTGCGTAGCGGCTCGCGCGACGCGGCAAGCCGAGATGGTCGCGCAGCGTGGCACCCGGCAACGCGCGGTGGTAGCGGCCCCGCGCTTCGAGCGCCGGAATCACGTAACGGACGAAATCCTCGAGTCCTTCGGTCTGCACCTGGAAGCCGAGGATGAAGCCGTCGGCCGCACCTGCATCGAACCAGCGGATCAGTTCGTCCGCGACCTCCTCGCCGGTACCGATGAATCCGGGTTTCGGCGTCGCGACTTCAAGCGCCACTTCCCGGAGCGTCGAACCGTGTTTCCTGGCCTCTTCCTTGATGCGATCGGTCGTGGAACGGAAACTGTTCTTGCCGAGCTCACCCAGCTCCGGAAGCGGCGCGTCGAGCGGATACTGCGAAAAATCGTGATGCTCGAAGAAGCGGCCGAGGTAGGCCAACGCTTCGTCGATCGTGAGCAGGTCGCGGATCGCGCGGTACTTTTCGTCGGCTTCTTCGCGCGTCGCGCCGACGATCGGCCCGATGCCGGGGAAGATCTTCACGTCGGTTCGTGCGCGACCGTGCGCCACCGCGCTGTCGCGCACGCGTTCGGCGAAATCACGCGTCTCGTCGAGCGACGGCGCATGGGTAAACACGGCATCGGCATACTTGCCGGCCAGCGCGATGCCGGCATCCGACGATCCAGCCTGGAAGATCACCGGCTGCCCTTGCGGCGAGCGCTGGATGTTCAGCGGCCCGGCCACGTCGAAAAAGCGGCCCTTGTGATTCAGCGTATGCAGCTTGTCGCGGTCAAAGAAGCGGCCGCTCGCGCGGTCGCGCACGAACGCGTCGTCGTCCCAGCTGTCCCACAGGCCTTGCACCGTCTCGAGATATTCGTCGGCGATCTCGTAACGCAGCGCATGGTCCGGATGTTCGCCGCCGTAGTTCTTCGCGGACCCTTCGAGCGGCGACGTCACGACGTTCCATCCGGCACGGCCGCCGCTGATCAGGTCGAGCGATGGGAACTGGCGCGCCACCGTGAACGGATGGCTGTACGACGTGGACAGCGTGCCGGCCAGCCCGATCTTCGAGGTCGCCGTCGCAAGCGCGGACAGGATCGAGATCGGCTCGAAGCGGTTCAGGAAATGCGGGATCGATTTCTCGTTGATGTAGAGGCCGTCCGCGACGAACACGAATGCCACGCCGTTGGCTTCAGCCTTCTGCGCGATGCCGGTCACGAAATCGATATTGACGCTCGCATCGGCAGGGCCGGCCGGATGCTTCCACGAATTCATGTGGCCGCCGGCGCCGTGAAGGATCAGTCCGAATGTCAGGTTACGTTGGGTCATGGTCAAATCCGCACGCGGAAGAAGGAAAGAGGGCGATCGCCATCAAACGCCGATCGGCTGCTCGACGCGTGCCAGCGCTTCGAGCGATGCGAGACGTTTCGCCGGGTCCGTCACCGGGTTGTCGATCACGAACTCGTCGATCCCGAAGCGCTCATGCAGCGCATCCAGCTCCCGGTGCACCTCTTGCGCCGTGCCGGCCAGCACCTGCGGATGCAGCTCGTCGATCCGGTAGTCGGTCACGCCGATCTGGCGCGCAAAGTCGGCCGCCGCCTCCGCACTTTGCAGGTTGACGCTCTGCCCGTTCCCGAAGCGCAGCTTGAAGATCCTCAGCGCGCCGACCTGACGCTTCGCGTCCTCGGACGATTGCGCGGCGACCGCGAACAGTGCGAGCAGCGGCACCTGGCCCGTCGCGCTGCGATAGACGTCGATCGACCGCTCGATATTGGCAATGTCGCCGTTGAAGTGGCCTGCGTAACAGAACTGCCAGCCGTGTCGCGCAGCCAGTTCGGCGCTTTCCGGACTGCCGCCCAGCAGGATTCGCTGCGGCGGCTCCGCAGGCGCAGGCAGTGCGAGCGCACCGGCGAGCGGATGATCCGGCGCGACGCCGTCGCCGAGAAACGCATCGAGCTCGGCGAGTTGCCCGGCGAAATCCGGCTTCTTCGACTTGTCGTGAAACCACTGCAATGCGCGCGTGGTGAGCGGCAGCCCGCCGGGCGCCTTGCCCACGCCGAGGTCGACGCGGCCGGGCGCGATGGAAGCCAGCACGCGAAACGACTCGGCGACTTTGTAAGGACTGTAATGCTGAAGCATCACGCCGCCCGACCCAACGCGAATCCGGCGCGTATGCGCGAGCAAATGCGACACGACGATTTCCGGTGCCGAACTCGCGAGACCCGGCGCGCCGTGGTGTTCCGCGATCCAGTAGCGCTTGTAGCCGAGTGCTTCGGCACGCTTGGCGAGCGTGATCGTGAAACTCAGTGCGTCATGCGCGGTTGCCCCTTCTGCAATCGGGCTTTTGTCGAGAATCGAAAGGGAATAAGACATGAAGCTCAACCTTGTAGAACGGCTGACCCGCTGAAACGAAGCGGCGTCCAGCGGGTGCCGATACAGCCGGATATGACGAACAGATCATTCATTATGGATAACGGATCATCTGGCCGTTACGGTCATTTCTGCTATGGATATGGTCGTTCGATCAGAACAGATAGCGCGCTCGCAGATAATAAAATCCGCCGTTGACGCCGATCGTGCTGCCGCCGCTGTACTGGATGCCCTCCAGTTGCGCTTCAACCGGCAACTTGCTCGGGCGAACGTCGAACAGGTTTTGCGCGCCCGCCGCGATCTGGAAGTTCTTGGTCACGTCATAGCGCACTTCGACGTCGGTCACATATCGCGCGGCCTCCTCGTAGTGGACGAACTGCGTGGTCGAGAACGCGTTCGGGCCGACAAAGTACGTCCCCTCACCCGAGGTCTTCCCGTAGCGCGTTTCATGCAGCGTGACCGCCCACTTGTCGAGACGCCAGGTGCCGCCGAGGATGATCTTGTTCTTCGGTGTCGTGGTGGACAGCGATGCGATCTGTTGTCCGTTCAGCGACGGTTTCCCGTTCGATCCGTTCGCCACGTGCGTGACCGAAGTCGTATTGAGGTTCACCCCTAAATCCCAGTCCACCTGGCCGTAGCGACCGAAGCTGGTGTGATAGGTACCCGCCAGGTCGATGCCGCGCGTGCGCGTATTGGCGCCATTGGTGAAATAACTCGCGCTGACTGCCGATGCCGGCACCGATCCCGGCACCGTCAGGCCCGCGCCTTCGAGCGCGGCGATGGCGGCGGCGCCCGACGCGGTTCCGCCGAGGACGATTCGGTTGCGGATATTGATCTGGTACGCATCGATCGTCAGCTGCAGGTTGCGAACGGGATTGAGCACGAACCCGAAGTTGTAGCTGGTCGACTGCTCGGGCTTCAGCGCCTGCGCACCGATCAGGCGCGCGCCGGCCGATGTCGTTGCGAGGATGCCGCCCACGGACGCCGGCGACGTGGTCACGCTGGTGTAGGACTCCTGCGCCAGCGACGGCGCGCGGAAGCCGGAACTCACGCTGCCGCGAACCGCAATGGCCGGCGAGAACTGGTAGCGGGTCGAGATCTTGCCGTTGGTGGTATCGCCGACGTCGTTGTAGTGCTCGTAACGGCCCGCCAGATTCACCTGCCATTTCGGCGTCAGGTAGGTCGACAGATCGACGTACGTGCCGATCACGTTGCGCGAGATATCGCTCGCGCTGACCGGCGCCAGGCCCGGCAACGCAGCCGAGCCGCCGTCGATCCACGACGCCTGCTCGCCATTGCGGATCGTGTAGGTTTCGCGACGCTGCTCGACGCCCACGGCGACGTTCAGCGGGGCGGGCAGCAGCGGGACATTGAACGCCCGCGACAAATCCAGGTTGTTCGTCAGCTGGGTGTTGCTGACGGTCGACAGATGGAAAGTGGTCGGCGTGGACCCCGTTGCCGCGTACAACCCCGTGTTGGCGGAATTGCGCATCCCGAACACGCTGTAGTCGCCGCCATAGGTGGTGCTCAGATCCCATGCCCAGCCGAACAGGTTCTTGCCCTTGACGCCGGCCGTCACCGAGTAATCGTTCTCGTTGATCGTTTCGACCGGCACGAACCCGTTCGGGTGGACCTGCGGCAGGACCGACGGCGGCCGAAAGTTCTGGTACGCGTCGCCGTTCCGGTGCGCGTAGGTGCCGAACCCGTAGAGTTCGACGTCGTCGCCGAGGTAGTAGCCGGCGTTGAAGCCGACCGTTTCGCGCGAACTGGAAGGGTCGCCGAGGATCGGGTTGTAATAGCCCTGCCCCTGCGGAAACCGCCCGAAATAGTCGTCGGGCCCCGTGCGGATCGTATGGTTCTGCCGGTCGAATCCCGCGCTCAGATCGAGGAAGCCCTTGTCGGCGAGGTTCAGGCCGATCGTCGCGGATTCGCCGGTCTTGAACCCGTCGCCCGAATACGTCTGCCCGTTGGTCGTCGCGAGTTCACCGCCGCGCGTGTTGCGCTTCAGGATGATGTTGATCACGCCTGCAATCGCATCGGAACCATACTGTGCGGATGCGCCGTCACGCAGCACTTCGATATGGTCGATCAGGCCCACCGGGATGGTATCGATATCCACGCCGGTCGAGCCTTGATTCAGGCCCGGATCCAGCGTGATGTTCGCGGTCGTATGGCGGCGCTTGCCGTTCACGAGCACGAGCACGTGGTCGGGTGTGAGGCCATGCAGCGACAGCGTGTCGGTCAACACGCCGGTATCGCCCGAGTTCGACGTCCGCGTGATCGACGGCGACAGTTTCACCAGCGCATCGCGCAGGTTGGTCTGCCCCGTCGCACGCAACTGATCGCCGCCGATCACGTCGATCGGCGTCAGGCTCTTGCTCGCCCGCGTCTCGGTGCGCGAACCCGTGATCACGACGCGGTCCTGAACCTGTACCTTGCCGTCCGCAGCAGCCGAAGCGGCCGAAGCCGACGAAGCCGACGATGCCGGTGCGACCGCGCTACTGGCCGGCACCGCGGCCGCTGCGGCTCCGTCCACCGCTCCCGGTTCCTGTGCCCAGGCCGCGCCATGAAAAACGCCTGCCGCCACCGCCACCGATATCACTGTCCTGCGTGTCTTCGGCGAAACCCCTTCGCCCCGTGTGTGCCGCATGATTTCTCCGCTCGTTGTCGATCGAAGGCACGCTACGCGATGCCTTTTAGTAGTAGTACATAGGATTATTAAAACGCCCTGCCGCATGACGGCTCGTCTTCAGCCGCTCAAAACCGGATCAGAGATCGGGAAGTCCCGGAGGATTGGTCGAGGCCTTCGTGATCGCCTCGCTTTCGAGATTCCAGCGGCTCAGTACCTGGCGATACTTGCCGTTCTGAATCAGGTCGTTGATTGCATAGGTGATGGGCGCTGCGAGCCCGCCGTCCTTGCGGGTCGTGACAGCCACCTCGGCCGTGTGAGGCCAGCCGCCACTTACCGTGCCGACCTGCCTGATCTTCACCCCCTGACTCACCTGGTAAGCCAACACGGCGTTGACGCTGAAAATCGCATCGGCACGTCCCGATGCCAGGGCCAGCGTGCGTACTGATGGATCCTCGTAATACAGCACGTGAATGGGTTTCAGCCCGTGTGCGACGTTGTCCTTATCCCATGCCAGCAGGATTTTTTCCTGGTTGGTGCCCGAGTCGCCGATCACCCGCAACCCGGCGATATCCTTCGGCTCGCGAATCTGCTTGATCGCGCTGTTCTGCTCGACGTAGAAACCCAGCACGTCGCGGCGATAGGTCGAGAAGTCGAACTTCTGCTTGCGCGCCTCGGTCACGGTCACGTTCGACAGCACCGCGTCGACTTTGCCCGACGCGACGGCGAGCGGCCAGTCCGCCCATGCGAGCGGCACGAGCTTGAGCGTCAGGCCGAGCTCGTCCGCAACCAGTTGCGCGAGATCCGGATCGGCCCCGACGATCGTTTTCGCATCCATGGCATACACGCTGATCGGCGGAACGCTCACCGAGATCCCGACCGTCAGCACGCCCTTTTCGACGAAGCGGAAGTTCTCGGGAATCAACTTGGTGGCCGCCGCATCGGGCGTGACGCGCGGGCGATCATGCTGGTCTGGACTCAGATTCAACGATGGCGCCGACTGCGCGATGCCAGTCACTCCCATAACCACGAAGGCAAACGCACCGGACAATGCCAGACCGATTCCGCGACGACGATTCATTTTTCGATATCCCGTGGAAGTATTCATTCGTCATGCGCCGAACGGCCGACCCAACGCCCTGTCCGGCTTCAAATCCTGCAAGCGATCGGTACGGCCCGGCTCGAGCAGATCCTTTGCGAAAGGCAGTCGCCAATGCACTTCCAATGCGATCGCCGGATCGTATAGCGGTGCGTAGCCGGTGCCGGCATAGAGCGCCGAAGCCTCCGGTTGACGAAATCCGGTCGTCAGATAAACGCGGCGGTATCCCTGCTGCAACGCACGGGCTTCGAGCTCCGCCACCACGCGGCGTGCGACGCCCTGGCGACGCACGCCGGAATGCGCCCAGATGCGCTTGAGCTCGGCGGTCGTTTCGTCGTAGCGCTGAAATGCGCCGCCGCCCACGACTTCGCCACCTCGCCGAATCAGCACGAACGCGCCGTCGGGCGGCGTAAATAGTGCCGCGGGGTACGTCAGGAGTTCATCACGCACGACTTCCGCGGGCACGGAGCGAAAGTCCTGGTAGCGCGTGGAATACTCGACTGACAGCTCGTCGAACATGGGCAGCGCGAGCGGGTCGAGCGGGGATGTGTCGATTACTTCGTCTGTCACTGTTACGCCAGATGCTTCGAGTCATCTGCCTCTGATTTGCCGGATTGGTTCGATTTGTTCGACACGGTTAATTCGTATCGCGTGGCCCAATAGTGCGCGTTAACCATTCACGTGCAAACCAAGCATTTTTGAAATCGTTATGCACACAGATACACATAATCAGGATTACATATCGTAAAGATCGGAATGCGCCATAAATGCGGCTCGCGCTTCACGTCACGCCATCGGACGCTGCGCTCGTCTGCTTGTCCAGTCAGCGCAGGCCGCCACGAACGCACCGGCGACCAGAAGCAATATCGGCATCAACACTTCGACGAACGCATCCCGGTATGCCGCCAAACCGGCTGAAGCCGATGCCTGCATCAGGAAGACGCCGGTTCCCCACGACATGCCGATCGAGCAGGCAAGCCGCTGCGATAACTGCAGAAATCCTGCCGCAAGCCCGCGCCCTTCATCCTGGCCGATCGCCGCGAGCGTCATCGCCTGATTCGGTGCATGAATCAGACCACTGGCGAACCCCTGCAGCAAGACGATCGCGGGATACGAAAATACAAGCCAGCGAACCTCGAAGTATTTGGTCGCCACCCCTTGCGCGGCGACTGCAAACGCATGACACGCTATCGCGAACACCGTCCCGCCACGGCCGAAGCGCCCGACGAAACGCCAGCTCCACATAGCCGATGCGATCGATGCCAGCGCGGCAGGGACCGACAGCGCGGCATAAAGCAGCGGGTCGAGATGCAGACCGTCGAGAGAGAACAATGCACTGACCATCCCGAGTGTGACGCCCGCTGCAAACTGGCACATCGCGACGATCGTACCGAGGACATAGCCGCGGGAGCCGACCAGACTGCGCGACAGAATCGGCGTGCCGCCGCCACGCTGATACGCCGCTTCCCACGCGAGAAACAACGGCAGCCCGGCAAGCGCGACCGCGAGGCAGACGCGCCTTGACGGCATTGCGGCACTCCCAACCAACGTGGCGAGCATCAGCGCGAGCGTGATCGCGGACAGAAGCATCAACCCGATCAGGTCGATCGAAAACCGGCGATCTGACATTCGGTGGCGCGGCAAATACCGGAGCGCCAGATAGAACACGACGATCCCGAACGGAGCATTGACGAGGAACAGCAGCCGCCAGCCCATATCCGGTGGAACCGATGCAAGCACCAGCCCGCCGAGAATCGGCCCGACGAGGCCCGACAAACCGCCTGCCATCGCGTATCGTCCGAGTGCCCTGGCTTGCGCCGAGCCGGCGAACAGATCCTGGATCAAGCCGAATATCTGCGTATTGATCATGCCCGCGCCGAGCCCTTGCAGCACGCGTGCGACGATCACCGTTCGCGCATCGTCGGCCAACCCGCCCAGTACGCTGAAACCGGTGAACATCGCGAGCCCGACCAGAAACAGCAGGCGGCGCCCGATCACGTCGCCGAGCCGGCCGGCGGGGACGAGCGCGATGCCGAACGCAATGGAATAGACCGACGTGATCAGCTGTATTTCGGCTGTCGACGCGCGCAGTCCGCTCCGGAGCGCCGGCACCGCGAGCGTGAAAATCGCCTGATCGAGCAGCGTGGTGAAGCCCATCGCAACGCAGATGCCGAGCACGATGTCGGCACGGGCGCTCGCATTGTGCGAAGCACCGCGCGCGTCGTGCGGCCAACCCGGCAACCTGAACCGGCCGGACGGTCGCGCCTGGGCAACGGCGTCTGCAAGCTCGGCCTGCACGGACGCATGCGGCTCGTCACGAGTCATCGATTCAATCCGGGGTGCTTGCATGCGCCGATGGAACCGGCAGCAGATACTTCTCGAACAACACGCCGGGAGGCGCGTCCTCGCCGAAATCGTGCGACGACAGCAACGTATAGCCTGACGACCGGTAAAGGCCGACCGCTTCGGGTTGTCGCGGCCCGGTTCCCAGATGGACGCGCGTGTAGCCTTGCCGGGCCGCCTGCGCCTCGAGCTCGGCCAGCACGCGCCGCGCGAGCCCCTGACGGCGATGCATGCGACTGACCCAGATACGCTTGAACTCCGCTGTGGCGGGTGTGTGATGGCGCATGAAGGCACCGCCCGCGATGGCCCGGCCTTCTCTCAACAGCAGCAAAAACGCGCCTTGAGGCGGCGCAAATGCTTCGACCGGATAGCGCACAAGCTCCTTGCCGAGTTCTTCCTCAGGAATATAAGCGGCGTAACGGCTGCTGTATTCGTACGCCAGTTCGTCGAACAGCGGCCGCGTGAGCGGGTCCCTGGCCGACACGTAAACAAACCGGTCTTGCTGATCCAACGAAAACTCGACTTCAGACATCAAACGTCTCCTCACGAACCGTTGCCCGAATCGAGGGCCGGCTGGTTCCTTGTCCATTGGTGGGTACTCGTTGCGGGAGTGCCGGCCGGTTGCGCCGTATCGGGCCACGGTATGCATACGGCACAGGCGGGAACGTCGTTATCCGCTTGCGGCGCGCGATGCACGCTCGTACACGATCAGCATCGGACTCGCGTCCGGATACCACGCGCGACGCCGAAAGCGCCGTACCGCACGCGACATGGGACCGGCAAACACGCGCGCCTTCGCGCGCACCGAGCGTGGGCGATGCTCGCTTTCCGGCACCGAAATGAGCGGATGGGAATCAGTTGGGATGTGCATGGTCCGGACACGGGCGGACCGGTTGACGATACCGGCATCCGCCCGAGCGCTTGATCTTAGTCAACCTCGATCACGCACAAAATATCGATTGCTGCGATGCTTCGGCGCCGCACGCAGATAACGAATCCCGTGTGGGTCGCGCAATACGCGCGGCGTTCGGTCCGAAATGCCCGGGCGTCACAGGTGCCCGGGCGCGCAAGGTTCAGCCGACGAACCTCGCCTCAACGCCGCTGCGCACGACGAGATCAAAGCGCTCGGGCCGAATATGAAACACCGTGGATTCGCACGTGCGACCGTCGGCCAGACGCGACGTCCGCCGCAACACGAGCAGCGGTGCTGCATTGACGGTCTTCAGCCGGGCGGCGATATCCTCCGGCGCGGCCACGGCCGTCACCGACAGATCGGCATCCGTGATGCGCCAGCCCAGCAAGCCTTCCAGTACCTCGTAAGTCGACATCCGCTCGGCCTGCTCGAAGGTGACGGTCCCGGCGTCGGGCAGCAGGCAGGTCTGCGCGAGTGCGATCGGCTCGTCGTCGACCCAGTGCAGGCGTTCGAGATAGATGCAGCGCGTGACGTCGGCGGCGAATGCGTGCCGCAAGCCCGGCGGCACGTCGCACGCTTCCATCCGGAGCAATTCCATCCGCGCCCGTGCGCCCTGCCCGGCGATCGAATCGCGGAGCCCGCGCAGCACGTCGAGCCGATGCCGCAGCCGCCGCTTCGCGGCGAAAGTCCCTTTGCCCTGCTTGCGCTCGACGATGCGCGCGTCGGTCAGCCGATCGAGCGCGAGCCTGACGGTCACGCGGCTCACCTCGAAACGCTCGCTCAACTGCGCCTCGGACGGCAGCTTTCCCGTCGGCTCGTACACGCCCTGCTCAATCTCGTCGCGCAGCGTCGTCGCGATCTGCTCGTAAAGCGACGTCGTGTCGTCACGCACCAGCGTCATCGGTCGTTCCTTTCCGTGCTCGGCCCGCGCTTTTGCGCGATCTTCGATATCGATATGAAAAGCAATTGGATCGCTCAACTTGTATTAATACGTATTATGACATCTCGACAGACGGTCGAGGCTGCCGTTTCAGAGTCCGACGCACCGGGAGCATATCAGTGACTGACAACGCAATCGGCACGCCGCCGCTCGACGGCGCGCAGGCCAGCCGGCCGACACGGGCCGAACCGGCAACGACGCCGCGCATCGATCCGCATGCGACGGGTCGGTCGCGCAGCGCACAGTGGCGCGCCGTGATCGGCTTCGCTGCCGCGTGGCTGGCGTTCTTCGCCATCGCGTGGTGGCTCCCCGCGCCCGCGCATCTGTCCGCCGAAGGCAAGGCGACGCTCGCCGTCGTCGCGTGGGTCGCGATCGTATGGATCACCGAGGCGATTCCCGTCGGCGTGAGCGGCATCCTGCTGCCGATGCTGCTCGTGCTGTCGCACGCGAGCCCGTCGTTTCCGAAGGCGGCCAGCGGTTTCGCCGCGCCGGTCGTGTTCCTCTGCCTCGCCGCGTTCCTGTTCTCCGCGATCATGCAAGCGAGCGGGCTCGACCGCCGCATCGCGCTGCTGCTGCTCGATCGCCTGAAGGTGCGCACGGCCAACGGCGTGATCTGGGCGATGTTCGCGGTGAACTGCGTGATGGCGCTCGTCGTGCCGGCCGCGAACGCACGTGCCGCGACGCTGCTGCCGGTCACGAACGGCATCGTGCGGCTGTTCGGCGAAACACCGCGCGAGCGCGCCGCGCGCAAGGCGATCGTGATCCAGACGCTGGTGTACGGCGCGATGATCAGCGGGATGTGCATCCTGACGGCCCATCTGCCGAACATGGTCGTGTCGGGCCTGCTCGAGAAGCAGCTCGGCATCCGGATCTCGTATCTGACGTGGCTCAAACTGCAGTGGCCGTACCTCGGGATGTTCGCGATCACGCAAGCCTGGGTGCAGTTCCATTTCCGCTCGCGCGCCGTCGCGATTCCCGGCGGCCTCGGCGCGATCGCCACGATGCGTCGTGCGCAGCCGCCCGCCGCGCGCAACGACTGGGCCGTACTTGCCCTGTTTGCGGCGGTCGCGGTGTTGTGGGCCACCGAGCCGCTGCACCACCTGCCGTCGGAAATCGTCGCGCTGATCGCGCTGGCGCTGCTGTTCGCACCCGGCGTACTGCGGTTCGGCTGGGCCGAGGTCGAACAGCGGACGATCTGGGGCACGCTGTTCCTGCTGGCCGGTGCGTTGTCGTTGTCTTCGGCAATCAGTGCGTCGGGGCTCGCGAGCTGGGCGGCCGATCACGTCTATGTCGCCGCGCGCGGACACGGCTGGTGGCTGGCGATCGCGATCGTGATGGTCGGCACGCACGTGATTCGCATCGGCATGCTGTCCAACGTCGCGGCCGTCACGATGATCGCGCCGATCGCGCTGGCGCTCGCGCCGCGTCTCGGGCTGCATCCGGTCGCATTCACGATGCTCGTCAGCGATACCGATAGCTTCGCTTATCTGCTGCCCACGCAGATCACCGCGGGCGTCATCGCGTACAGCAGCGGCGCATTCTCGACGGCCGACTACGCGAAGGTCGGCGTGGTGTCGGTGCTGATCGCGATCGTCTATGGCCTCTGCGTGATCGCCCCGTGGTACGCGTACATGGGCATCCCCGTGTGGGATGCGAGCGCGCCCTGGCCGTTCGCGCATTGACGCGCGCCGCCTTCCATCGACAATCATTTTGCATTCCACAATGAGCGAATCCAACGACGCCATCGATCCCGTTGACGCGCGCGCCGCCTCGCTGCGCGACCGCCTTGGCCCGCACGTCGCACCCGAAGGGCTGTACGCGCGCCACAAGCGCCTGCCGTTTGCCGGGAGCGTGCGCTGCAACGTCACGCGGCTCGAAGCCGGCGAGTGGAGCGAGATCGTGCTCGACTATCAGGTCGGCTCGTCCGGCATCGCCGACGGCGGCTGGCTGAAGGCGACCTTCAAGTTCTATTCCGACTGGGCGCTGTTCCAGACGAGCGATCCGAGCGCCGCGAACTACATCAGCGCCGAATACCATGCGGCGCCGCTGGTGCCGGGCCAGAGCCCGGCCACCGTGCAGGCGCTGAACGTGCGTTTCGACCAGAAGGGGCACGAGCGGCCGTTCCAGAAAGCCGTGATCGTCGACGTCGTCGACGGTTACGTCAATGCCGGCGACCGGATCGTGATCCGCCTCGGCGACCGCCGGCGCGGCCCCGGCACGCGCGTGCAGACTTTCGCCGAAGACAACTTCCGGTTCCGGCTCTATGTCGACCCGCTCGGCACGTCGCGCTTCGTCGCAGTGCCGGGCGACGTGTCGATCGACATCCACGCCGGCGCGCCATCCGACGTGCTGCTGAACGGCCCGCGCTTCGTGCAACCCGGCATGCTCGCGCCGTTCCGTTTGTCGCTGCAGGACCCCTGGGGCAATGCGTGCCGCGATGTCGGTGGCATCGCGCGTGTCGTCGCCTACGATGCACGCGGGGAGACCGTCTACCAGCGCGAACACGCGCTGCCCGATGCGGGTTTCGCGAGCTGCGCGGTGGACGATCTCCCGGTCGACGCAGGCACGCTGCGCATCGTCGCCGACGTGCCGGCGCGCGCGGACGTGCGCGCGGCCGAAGCGTGGCTGACGATCGATGCGTCGCTGCCCGCGCCGCGCGCGCTGTATGCGGATCTTCATGTGCACGCACATGACACCGTCGGCACCAACAGCCCCGAGTACAACGCGCGCTACGCACGCGACATTGGCGGCATCGACGTGCTCGGCTATACCGCGAACGATTTCCAGATCACCGACGAGAACTGGCAGCTCGGCGTCGACGCGGTCGAACGCTTCAACGAGCCGGGCCGCTTCGTCGTGTATCCGGTGCAGGAATGGTGCGGCAGCTCGACCGCAGGGGGCGATCACAACGTGGTGTTCCTCGGCGATGCGCGACCGGATTTTCCGTACAACGCGCGTGGCGAGCACAACCGTACGCTGGTCTGGAACGAGGACATGAAGGGCAATGCGGTCGAACTGGGCCGCTGGCCCGTCGAGGAACTGTGGGATGCGTATGCGGACGATGCCGCGCAACATCTCGTCATGCCGCATGTGGGCGGTCGCCGCTACATCCCCGACTGGCACCACCCGGAGCTCGAACGGCTCGTCGAGATCGCGTCATCATGGGGCCATTTCGGCTGGCTGTACCAGGACGTGATCGCACGCGGCTATCAGCTCGGCGTCGCGGCCAGCGGTGACGAACATCGCGGGCGGCCCGGCGGCGGCGCGCCCGGCGTGCAGGTATTCGGCGTCCACGGCGGGCTGACCGGCGTGCTCGCGACCGCACTCGATCGCAAGCACGTCGGCGAAGCACTGCGCGCGCGGCACACGTGGGCGACCACGGGCGAGCACAGTGCGCTGCTCGTGCGCTGCGGCGACCACCGGCAAGGCGACGCGTTCGCGCATCGCGGGCCGGCAAGACTGGACTACCGGCTGCTCGGGCAGTCAGGATGGGAATACGTGGCCGCGTACGATCACGACGGCTTGCTGTGGGAGCGCAACCTGCATGCGGAACTCGGTTATGCGGATCGCCTGATCCGGGTGCGCTGGGGCGGTGCACGCATTCGCGACCGCTATCGCTGGGCTGCATGGCGCGGCCGGATCCGGATCGTCAACGGCACGATCCATCGCTTCGGGTCGAACGGGTTCGAGCATGTCGAGGAGTCGGCATGGCGCAACGGCGCGACCGACGTCGAGTTCCGCAGCGACACCTACGGCGACGCGGACAGCATCGAGCTCGACATCGGGAACCTCGCCGCCGCGACGATCGTGGTCGAAGGCACGATCGACGGCTTCGCGAAGGTCGGCGATCCGCTGGAACGCAATCCGTTCGTGCACGCGCCTGCGTTCCGCTTCGAAATCAGCGGCGCGGAGTTGCTCGCGCGCGGAACGGCGACACACGCACTCGGCGGCACGGAGTTGTTCGTGGCGCTCGAGCGTCTGACGGACCAGGCGCTTCCCGTCGATCTGGCAGGCAGCATCGACGTCGCACCTGGCAACGCATCGTTCGGATTCCGTCCCATCTATTTCTTCGGGCGGCAGCGCAACGACAGCAAGGTGTGGTCGTCCGCGCAGTTCATCCGTTTCCAGACGGACTAAGAGGCGCGCCGCACCGGGTGTACGCGACGCATGCCCGTGCGGCTTTCGCGTGCGCGTTCAACAAAAAAAGCCCGGCCCGCATCGAAGCGGGCCGGGCCTTCGCCGAAGACGTACCGCTTACAGCGCGCCGCCTTGTGCCGACGCCGAACCCTTCACGCCGACCGACGCGCCGCCCTGCACCGAGTTCGTCGCGCCTTCGAGCGCTTCGCCGGCCTTCGCCTTCGCGCCGCCGGCGACATCGCCCGCGGTCGACATCGCACCTTGCGCGTGGCTCTTTGCCGAGCTCGCGACGTGCTTCACGTGCGACTTCGTTGCGTGCGCAGCCGATACGGCCGCATCCTTCGCCGAACCGGCGGCCGAACCGACCGCCTGCGTCGCGCCGCCAACCGCGTTGCCGGCGGCCGAGCCTACGCCGCCGACCGTCTTGCCGACACCGTTCAGCGCACCGCCGACGAGGCTGCCTGCGCCCGAACCCGAACCCGCGGCATTCGCGCCTGCACCGGCCTGCACGCCCACGCCGCCGCCGAGCAGCGGCGTCTGGACTTGTGCGCCGACGCCGGCGGAGCCTTCCGCGCCCGTCTGGGCGGTTTGTGCGAATGCAGCCGAAGCGATTGCCGTCAGCGCGGCACCCAGCAGGATCGTGCGAATCTTGGTCATGGTCATTCTCCCTAAGACGTTGTTGCTGCGGGCCGCATTCTGCGGCGGGTCGCATGCCTCACCGCGACGTGCGGCAGGTGGAGCTAATGTAGCGGCGCTCACGTCGCAAAACCTCAAATTGCGGGGACTGTTACTTCGGTTGCAAATGCTGACGATTGACTCACACTGTTTGACAATCATCGCGCGCGGCTCGTGATTGGCGTTGCGCGACGGCATGCATCGGCGCGCCCGGAACAACGCGCGGGTCAGCACGGAAAGCGATCATTCCTATAGGGTTCCTAATGGATGGGGTTCGGCCGACCGTCGGTGCGACCCGACAACCGGGTTCTCGCGATCGGCTAGATTGAAACGCTGACAGCCCCCCTGTGCTGGATCGTCGGCATTCGGCCGCTGCGCGCGCGGCGTGCGAACGATGCGGCCGCCGGCCGTGCCGCGCGCGAACACTCGCGCGCGAACACGGAGTGGCCTCGTGCACGCGACGAAACGCGGCAGGCTTTATTCGGCTGGATTTGACTGGATCAGTCGCAGGATGCGGCTGTCGTACGGCGACTGCATGACTTCCGCGACGCGGATGTCGGACGCAGCCGGGTGCAGCGGATTCAACAGGAAGTTGTGCGCGTGCGGCACGACGACGCTCGGCACGCGCAGCAGTGCGCTCGGCTGCGTGTGCAGCCACTCGGTGCCGGCGCTGCGGGTCCAGTCGACGTTGTCGCGCCAGTCGGCCGGCGCATCGCCTTCCGCGATCTCTGCAACGTCCACCGATTCGGGCACCTCTACGCGCAGCAGCTGGTAGCCGCTCGGCAATTGCGCGACGGTGGCGATTTCGAAGTGAACGAGCGTCTCGAGCAGCGCAAGCGCCGGATGCTCGGCAAGATAGACGACCGGCTGTCCGGCAAAATGCCAGCGCCCGCCGGCCCGCAATCCGCCGATACCTTTCAGATCCGCGTAATTGCTGATCCGCCACAGCGTCGTCAAGCGAAGTACCCCTCGTCGATCTGCGTAAGGGCCTCCTCGACGAGACGGGCGCCATGCTCGGTGCTCGACATGTCGAGCGACGTGCGGCCGCCGAAGCGCTGGAGCCCGTTGCGCAGCCACGCCATCGCCTTGTCCTGGTCGCCGAACGTGGCCGTCGCCTGCGCGACGATGCGCGCCAGCCGGATCGCCTTGTCGGACTCCTCCGGCGACAGGCGCTCGTGCGCCTGACGACGATGGCTCAGCGTGCGCCGCGGGATGATGAACGCGAGCTCGTCCGACTTCAGGCCGCGCTCCGACAGCCGGTCGATCACCGCGACGTCGACACGCGCGCTCGCCAACTCGGCGAGATCGGCGCCCGAGCGCACGCGAATCGCGAGCAGCTGCTCGAGTATCGTGAATTCGGCCTGGCGCGGGTGCGCGACGCCCGACGGGTGAAACGCGATCGTGCTCATGATTCTTCTCCGGCAATTTGCCCAATCATTATAGGCGTTTTGCCAGGAACGGGCGGATTTCGACGTTCGCCGTTGGCGGGGCGCGGCGCAGGGCCGGCCGACCGTGCCTCGCGTACGGCGGTTGGCCCTAGCCCATGCAATGGTTCACCGACGTCATCTTGTTGTCACGTAACAACTCTTTTAACAAATGCCCGCCCATAGATTGCCATGCTTCCCGCCGACTGTTTACCCAGTTGCAACAATTAATCACTGGAATGCCTATTTCCGACCGGTAGTGCGATCGCTACGATGCAATCACTCGCTCGACGCAACCAGCGCAGCGCCAAATTTACGAAAACCGGAGGTCACCATGAAGTCGTTCATCTACGCAGTCGCCGCTGCCACCGCCCTTACCGCATCCGTTGGCGCATTCGCCCAGTCGAACCCGTCGGGCGAACTGACGCGCGCCCAGGTCCGCGCGGAACTCGTCCAGCTCGAACAGGCCGGTTACAAGCCGGAGCTGTCCGACGCGCACTATCCGAATGCGCTGCAGACCGCACAAGCACGCGTGACCAACAACGATGCAACGGGTTACGGCGCCCAAGCCGCCGCCGGCGTGCGTACCGGTCGCGCGAACTCGGTCAAGCAAAACGATCGCGACTTGGTCTATTTCGGTCAGTAAGACCGACAGGCCACCACACGCGGCGCGTACCGCGATACGTGCGCTGCCGACGAAACACCCCGCCCCGTTCATTCGGAGCGGGGTGTTTCGTTTTCGACGCATGCGACAGGCGTGCTGCGCGAAGCCCGATCAAGACGCGCGCGGACCGGTCGCCACACCGCACCGTTCACGCAGCGTGCGGGCGTTTGCGCATAGAATGGCCGCGTGGTCGGCGCCGGCCGAAGCGAACGCAAGCGAAGCCTCGAGTTGCCGGGCATACCGCACTCGCTGGCCGACCCGATGCCGCACTCATCGCATTTTTCGAAAAGGAGCGGTTTCATGTCACAAACATCCGGTTCCATGATCACGTTTCGCCGCCCGGACGGGCAGGAACTGCAGGGCTACCTCGCAACGCCGGAACGGACCGAAGGCGCACCCGCGGTCGTCGTCATCCAGGAGTGGTGGGGCTTGAATGACCAGATCCGCGGCGTCGCCGATCGCCTCGCGCGCTGCGGCTACTTCGCGCTCGTGCCCGACCTGTATCGCGGCAAGTCGACGGTCGAGGAAGAGGAAGCGCACCACCTGATGACGGGCCTCGATTTCGGCGACGCCGCATCGCAGGACATCCCGGGTGCAGTCCAATACTTGAAGACGCGCGCGTCGCGCGTGGCGGTCACCGGCTTCTGCATGGGCGGTGCGCTCACGCTGCTGTCGCTGCAGTTCGCCGAAGCGGACGCAGGCGTTACCTGGTACGGTTTCCCGCCGCTCGACTACCTCGATCCGTCGAAGCTCAAGGTGCCGCTGATGGGGCACTGGGGTACGCAGGATGCGTTCTTCGCGATCGACCAGGTCGATGCGCTGGAGAAGAAGCTGACCGATGCGAAGGTCGATATCGAATTCCACCGCTATCTCGCGCATCACGGGTTCGCGAATGAGACGGCCGTCGGCCCGGGCCGCATCGGCGGCACGCAGTTCGATCCGGTGTGGTCGCAGCTCGCGTGGGATCGCACGCTTACGTTCTTCGGGCGCACGCTCTGGAACAAGTAGCAGCAAGCAATAACCGCACGGATACCGCACCGCTGCCATGCGGCGATGCGCGTGAAGCAAAACGCCACGGGCTTGCGCCCGTGGCGTTTTCGTTTGCGGAGATCAATGCGTTACACGAGCGTCGGTAGCGCTGCGCGGCTGACGTCGACGCGTTTCGGCAGGATGCCCGCCTGATGGAACACGTCCGCGATGCGCTGCTGGTATGCGATCGTCTCGCGCGCCACGGGTTCGATGCCAAGGCGCGCACGGCGAAATGCGAGCGCCACGGCCGGCTCCGGAATGCCGCACAGTTTCGAGAATTTGGACGCGCGCTGCGCGCGATTCGCATCGAGCCATCGGCATCAAGTTCGGTATGCGAAGTATCTGATGAAACTGGAGGTCGATTCAGGACGACGTAACGTGCGCCGCGTCATTCGACCCGGCACACATTCTCCGTCTTCGTTCAGGACTTTCAGGACTCGCAGGAGCCACGGAGCGCCGCCTCGTCGGCGGACAGCATTTCGGGCACGCATTCCCGCAGGAAATCGACGAACGTCCGGATCTTCGCATCAAGGTACTGGCGCGACGCGTACAGCGTATAGGCCGTCAGCTTCTGCAACCGGTAATCGGGCAATACGCGCACCAGGGCGCCGCTCGCGAGGGCGGGCACCGCGCTCGACATCGGCAACGAGCCGATCCCGAGGCCGGCACGCAGCGCGGCGCCGAGTGCATCGGCGATGTTTACCTGGAAGTCGGGCAACGGCAGCTCGAAGGTCTCGCGACCGTTGGGGCCATCGAGATGCCAGCGGTCGCGCGGAAAGATAGAGGTGACGATCTGCAGGCACGAATGCGCTTCGAGATCGCGTACGGTGTGCGGCGTGCCGCGCTCCTGCAGGTACGCGGGCGACGCGCACAGCACGCTGTGCACATCGCCGAGCCGCTGCGACACCAGCCCCGAATCGGGCAGTTCCGTCGCGCTCAACTGCAGCGACACGTCGTAGCCTTCGTCGATGATGTCGGGCACGTGCTGCGACAGCGTCAGCTCGACCGCCACCGACGGATAGCGCTGCCGGTATCGCACGACCGCGGGCACGACGTACGCCTGGCCGAAGCTCGTCGTCGCGTGCACATGCAGGCGTCCCGACGGCTTCGCCTGCGCATCAGCCGCCTCGGCTTCCGCTTCGTCGATATAGCCGAGAATGCGCTGGCACCGGTCGAGATAGCGCTGCCCGGCATCGGTCAATGCGATGCGGCGCGTGCTCCGGTTGAGCAGACGCGTGCGCAGGTGGGTTTCGAGTTGCGCGACCGAACGCGATGCGTACGCGGTGGTGATGTCCAGGCGCTGGGCCGCGCTCGTGAAGCTGCCCTCCTCCGCCACCCGGACGAAAATCCGCATCATCTGTAACGTGTCCATCGACATGTCCCCGGGATTGAAATCGCTTTGCAGCGGCGCCCGCCCCGGCACGGCCCGGTCTGGCGCGAATTGTGCGGAACAGTAACGCAGCGGTGCAGGCGTGTCCAGTTTGCCGTGCGCCGCCGTGGGAGCCTTCGTTCACACGACAGCCGATGTCGACGGACGGCTCGTACCGGACCATTGCCGGCCGCATGGCGGCGGCCGGCCGCGCACGCATTGCGCGTGCGCCATCGCGCTCAGGCCGGGTCGAACGGATTGCTCAACACGATCGTGTCGTCGCGCTCGGCGCCGGTCGTGATCATCGACACGGGTGCACCCGCAACCGCCTCGACGCGCGCGATGAAATCCCGTGCGGCACGCGGCAGCGCCGCACGCTCGCGCACGCCCTTCACGGTGCCGTGCCATCCGGCGAATCGTTCGTACACGGGAATCGCGCGCGACTGCGCATCGAGGCTCGCGGGCAGATGGTCGACGCGTGCACCGTCGAGTTCGTAGCCGACGCACAACGCGATCGATTCGAAGCCGTCGAGCACGTCGAGCTTGGTGAGCGCGAGAGAATCGATGCCCGAGATCCGGACGGCCTGCCGCAATTGCGCGGCGTCGAGCCATCCGCAGCGGCGCGGCCGGCCGGTGTTGACACCGAATTCCTGCCCGCGCGCGCGCAGCGTTTCGCCGGTCGCGTCGGACAGTTCGGTGAGGAACGGGCCGCCACCGACGCGCGTCGCGTACGCCTTGGTCACGCCCAGCACGTGGCCGAGCTTCGATGCCCCGAGGCCCGTGCCCGCTGCGGCGGCGGACGCGACGGTGCCCGACGACGTCACGAACGGATAGGTGCCCCAATCGATGTCGAGCATCACGGCCTGCGAGCCCTCGAACAGGATGCGCTCGCCGCGTTCGGTCGCGTCGTTGAGGTCGGCCCACACCGGACGCACGAACGGCACGATCTTCGGTGCGATGTCGAGCAGCGTGGCCAGCAGCGCGTCGCGCGAGCACGGCTCGAGGCCCAGGCCACGAAACCACGCGTTGTGATGATCGACCAGCACGTCGAGTTTGTCGGCAAGCCGCCCCGGTTCCGCGAGATCGGCGACCCGCAAGCCACGGCGTCCGACCTTGTCCTCGTACGCCGGCCCGATTCCGCGCAGCGTGGTGCCGATGGGCTCGCGGCGCAGACGCTCCTGCGCCTCATCGATTGCGCGGTGAATCGGCAGGACCAGCGTCGCGTTCTCCGCGATCGACAGATTGTCGGGCGTCACCGACAGACCAAGTTCTGCCATCCGTCCGATCTCGGCCAGCAGTGCCTCCGGATCGAGCGCCACGCCGTTGCCGATCACGCCGCGCTTGCCGCGCACGATGCCGCTCGGCAGCAGCGCAAGCTTGTACGTCTTGTCGCCCACGACCAGCGTATGGCCCGCGTTGTGCCCGCCGTTATAGCGCGCGACGAGATCGGCCTGCGCCGCCAGCCAGTCCACGACGCGCCCCTTCCCTTCGTCGCCCCATTGGGCGCCCACCACCACGACGTTCGGCATGCTCCATACTCCATGTGAGAAATCCAGACACATATATCGGCCGCATCGGCCGGTTGTGTGCCATATTGGCGGAGCAAGATCACCCGATCAAACGATTAAATCTGAGCATTCGCGTGAGTAAATATCACGCGAAACGACAAATGGCCCGACGACTCCCTCCGTTGAATTCGCTGCGCGCGTTCGAAGCTGCGGCCCGGCTCGGCAGTTTCACGCTTGCCGCCGACGAGCTGTGCGTGACGCATGGCGCGATCAGCCGGCATGTGCAACAACTCGAGGCATGGCTTGGCCGGCCGCTGTTCGAGCGGCACAACCGGCGTGTCGATCTGACCGATGCCGGTCGCGCGTACCTCGCCGAGGTCGGCGCGTCGTTCGACCGGATCGCGCTGGCCACCGCGCAGCATTTCGGCCAGGGCCAGCAGCGCGTGCTGCGCGTGAGCGCGCCCGCGACGTTTTCGCTGCGCTGGCTCGTGCCGAAGCTGTCGTCGTTCCAGGTCGCCCATCCGGCCATCGAGGTGCGGCTCTCGACATCGAACGAGCCGATCGAGAAACTGCGCGACAAAGTCGACCTGATCGTCCGCGGCGGCCCGCAGGCGATCGACGGGTATGTTGCCGAGGAATTCCTGTGCGAGGTCCGGCTGCCCGTCTGCGCGCCGAAGCTGCTCGACGGCCGGCCACTGCGTACGCCGGCCGACCTCGCCGGCTTCACGCTGCTGCACGCGGCGACCTACCCCGGCATGTGGCCCGAATGGCTCGCGGCGGCCGGACATGCGAACCTGGTGCCGCGGCACTCGCTCACGCTCGAGCATTTCTACCTGACGCTGCAAGGCGCGCTCGACGGCCTCGGCGTCGCGATGGGGCCGATTGCGCTCGTCGCGGACGACATTGCCGAAGGCCGGCTCGTTCAACCATTCAGCGAACCGGCACTGCCGCCGTGGCGCTATTTCACCTATGTGCCAGTCGCGCGCGCGGAGGACGAAGCCGTGCGGGCATTCAAGGACTGGCTGAAAGCGACGGGGAACGCGGCGGCGGACGTGCGACGTTGAGGGCGTCCGCGACGGCCGGTTGGCCGGGCGGATTTCGGGCAGCGTGGCGCCGGCCCGTATCGTTCGGGTATGAACGCTTTTCGATACGTCCGGCGCGTCCCTGTATTACGTAGGATTCCTGTTTTACTTGACGGGCCGCTCGTCGCGCCGATTCATGATCGTCAGCACCGGCGAAGACCTGGCGTTTTGGAAATCGTCACCGCCGAGAAATCCGCGATGCGGTTTTCTCCACGCCATAAAAGACAGGATACCGAATCGATATGATCGGAAACGATACCTGAGGTGTGCCCGGACACGCATCGCGTTTGCGCAGCACAAACGACAAACCCCGGCCTGAGCCGGGGTTTGTCGCGGTGGGGAACGCTTACTGGCTTGCGCCGGCTGCCTTCTTCTCAGCGTTCTGCAGATTCTGCGGATAGTTCGGATCGTTGGCCGCCGGCTTGTAGCCGGCGTCTTCGAGTTTCTTCAGTTCGGCGTTGTTCTTCGCGCGCGCTGCCTTGCGTTCGGCTTTGTGTTTTGCCCGTGCTGCCTTGCGCGCTTCACTTTTCGCGGCCTTCGCATCCTGTGCAGCCGGTGCGCTTGCGTCGGTCTGCGCGAACACCGGAGCTGCCGAGCCGAAGAGGAACGCGGCTGCCGTAGCAGCCAGCGTCAGTTTTCTGATCTGGATTCGCATCGCTGAGCTCTCTTATCTGATTGGTCACGGAATGGAGATACATCGTGATACCGCCCCTGCCCCTGGTCGTTCGTCATATGGCGATCAGGGCCTATGCATCATAACCGTGTTGTGAAAAATGTGGCGCCATCGTGCATACATTCTTGGGGATACACGTATGGGATGTGCTGTATCGCGAGGTGTCCTGCGCTGCGCGTCCGGCAGATCGTCGACTCCTGGCGCGGAGACGAACTATCGTGTTCGGCAACCACGTGATCGGCGCGATCGCGGCAACGATGTGACGAACCGGATTGCTCTGTCGATACATGCGCATTGTCGATGAGGATGAGATCCGTTTCGGCGGATCCCGCACGCGCATGGTGCGGGCGGTTTCTCCGTTGGAATGGGCCGCTCGCGCAACGCGATCGTTGTTCCATACGCGGCATCGGCAGCGGAATCCCGAACCTGCGCGCTGGGTTGTCGTGTGCTGCCGCGCGAACGGCGGTTTGTCCCATAAACGACAACGATTCATTTAGTACCGTGCCAAGCTCGATCCTCTACCCGTCGATACAAGGCCGCGCGAGCCATCGGGTACCCGGTCGCGGCATGCATGGTTACCTGTTCGGCACCTTTCGTTGCCACTCATGGGAGGTGACACCTGCTTGCGGTGACGGCGCCACCCGGCATGAACGAACCGATCAGTGTGCGTCCACGTTTGGAAGTGGGTATCACGCCAGCGTGGGTAGCGACGTATGCGTGCGTGGGACAGGTTCGTCGACGTCGCGGAGAGTCTTCAGCCTGTGTGTCGGCAACGCAGGCCTGTCCGGCGCTGTGCCGCGTGCTCACAGCATTTCGATCGGGGGTGGCTCCCGACGCGAACGCAACCTGTGACGGGGCTGCGAATTCGTGGTCCGGCTTGTCGGTGAGCTTTTACAGGAGCCGACGACTTTCGATGGTGAGAAGGTTCGGGATCCAGGAGGGATTCGATGAGGGTGAGCTTCGCAGATTGCGATGACCTCACGTTCGGGGGAAGGTGCGATCGCCATGATTGAATTGGCTGCGGTCGCTGTCGTGAGCCTGTGCGACACAGGAAAGGAATTCCTCAGGTAACCCCGTCCGCTGATCAAGAAACGGTACCGATTTCGGTACGGCCCAAAGGTAGAAAACTGTGAGGCCGGATGAGCGGAGCGACACCGGGCAATCTCGTCGGTGCACTGGTCACTCGCCGGAAAGTGGCGAACCGACCACTCCCTGAGCGACGAAAACTTATCCGCGGAAGCGTGGGCACAGGCGCCAGAAAAACCAACGGCCGATGGATTTTGACGATTTCTGACTGCAATGGCCAACGTCCGCGATAGTCGCACACCGACCGCGCTAACCGTAGTCTCCGGGTAATCCCGGACAGGGCGGAATTCGTTTCGGAGGATTTTCGGTCCCATAGACGGGAACCTATGAACTGAAAACGAAGGTTTCCTCCCATAAGTTTCTACGTTTACACGCTTGTGAGTAGGTACTCACCTTCACGGAGAGCCTTACCAGGCCTGGACTGCTTGCAGAAGCGGGGCAAATATCCGGAGGTTCACAGGCTGACGACACGGATTCCTGTGCGTGCGGGCCGCTGGAGGGTTGCATTGGTAGCGGTTTATGGGGGTTGTTTTTCTGCACAGGCACACGTGTGTTTACATCTTTGGTAAACCACGTTTACTTCTTTAACTACTTTTAGACGGCTCACAGCCTTATCTGGTAAGGGTTTGACAGGGGTTCGGTACCCATTTATGGGAGCACAGGCGGAAGGGTATGGGGTTTCAGGTCTGTGGATTTGGGGAATTGGGTACCGGGGTGTGGGAAATGGGGGTTGTGGATATGGGGCACGCGTAGCCTGTTATGGGATTTCGAGCCAAAAACGCGTCAGGTATCCATCTATGGGAGAGGCCATTGGTAACCATTTATGGGGCCTTCCCGCCGGCTCGTCAGGACTGGCAAACACAGCATTTTATTTCGGGTTGCCGGTTATGGGACGAACTCCAGGTAGCCGCTTATGGGAGCTGTTCGTGCGATCCCGTTCTTGTTTGAGGGGCCGCTTCACAGACGGACTCCCATAAACAGGATCGGGCGAGCCGAAAGGTTACCTTCTGTGGGGAAATTTGAAGGTAGTCGTTTATGGGAGGCGTTCCAGCCGCAAACGCGGACGCCGAGAGGAAATTGGCGCCCGGCGAATCCGCACAGGTACCCGGCTGTGGGAAGCATCTAAGGTAGCGTGTTATGGGAAGAAATCCGATCGTGTTGCGGGGCACCACGAATCGGGTCGCCCGCCATGTTCCGCTCGATTGTTTCCCATGAATGGGTACCTTTAGTTGGGCAAGTCCCGTGCCGGGTCAGGGCGGCGGACCGCACAGGTAGCAGGATTTGGGAGCTGTTTTTGGCTAAAAGGTATATGGATATGGGAATTCTCGCGGAGGCAAAAACACGAGTTTTCCATTCATATACAGATACTTGCAGATGAAACTGAAAGTGATACTGTAGAAAGAGCCGTTGCTCGATGGCCCGAAAAGGTATAAAGTCCGCCATCACCACGGTCACCTTCTCCGGACATCACGATGCCGCGCAAGCCCGCAATCAAAGGCTCCGACAAGCAGGTTTCGCTATTTCAGACGCCCGAGCCTCCCGATCTGCTGCGCAAGGCGGTCCAGGCAATTCATATCGCACCGAAGTCCGGAAAGATCGGTCTGCAGCAGCGCAAGATGTTCAGCTCGCTGATCAAGAACGCCCTTCGCCAGGAAGCGTTCGAGCCAGGCCGGACGAGTTTCTCGATTTCGCTCGCCGCGCTGTCGCACGAGAGCGGGTTGAACAGCAACAACACGAAGTATGTGAAGGACACGGTCAACTCGCTGATCAGTACCGTCGTCAACTGGGACTACCTGGCCGCGGACCGCTCGACGGTGTGGAAGGCGTCGGGCCTGCTCGCCGGCGCCGAGCTCGAGCAATCGGTGCTGAAGTACAGCTTCTCCGACCAGATTCGCAGCGAGCTCCTCAATCCGGAGATCTACGCGCTCATCGATATGCGAATCGCCCGCGAGTTCCGGCGCTCGCACTCGCTCGCCCTGTGGGAAAACACCGTGCGCTACGAGGGGATCGGCATCACGGCGAAGATTCCGCTGCCGAAATTCCGCGATCTCATTCTCGGTCAGGACAAGGCATCGCAGTCGTACAAGGAGTACAAGCTCTTCAAGAGCAAGGTCCTGGTGCCGTGCATTCAGGAGGTGAACGAAGTTTCCGACCATACGCTCGAGCTGATCGAACATAAATCAGGTCGCAGCGTGGAAGCCGTGCAGTTCAAGGTGACGCGCAAGCAGAGCGCGGATACGGTCGAGGAAGGCGACGTCAAGAACGAAGCGCTCGTCGACGAGGTGGCCAAGTTCGGCATCCCGCGTTCGGAAGCGCGCCGGTTGATCACGCAGTACGGCGTGCAGCGTATCAAGGCGGCGATCGCCTATACGCTCAATCGCACTACGAAGAAGAATGCGGCGCCGGTCGATAACGTAGCCGCATATTTTCGCAAGGCGCTGACGCACGGCTATACGCTTGCAGATGGTCAGGGTACCGAAGCGGCCGCGCCGGCCAAGGAATCCGCGCAGAGCAAGCAGGAACAGATTCGCGACAAATACCTGGCCGCGAAGGTCGACGAAGCCGGTGCGTATTTCCGCGAGTTGGAGATCGACGACCAGACCAAGCTGATCGAGCGGTACAACGAGACGGTGGCCGGCTCGAAGGATCTCACGCTGTCGCCGAAGAAGAAGGCGAGCAAGCTTGCGCAAACCAGCTTCTTCCGATGGCTCGCGCTCGACACCTGGGGCGAACCGACCTCGGACGACTTGCTGGAATTCCTGCTGAAGAGCAGCCTCGCGACGAACTGACTGACCAAGGCCTCGCAGCCTCGCATGCGCCGTGCACCGGAGCTCATCCGGTTGCACGATGCCATGCAGGTGCGAGGCCTTTGCTTTGCTCGCTTACTTTTGCGCTGCGCCCGCGAGTTCCGCGACGTACGCGTCTATCACGGTCTTGAGCCGGTCGGCGAGCGCTTCCTGGTGGGATGCATCGACACCCTTCAGTTGCAGATCGAGGCGTCCGTCCGGATAGGTCTTCAATTGACCGATCGCGCGCGATTCGAGCGCGAAATCGTGACGAACGCTGTAGCGCGTGCGCCCCGACTTCTTGTTGCCGTCGCTCTGCGCGCGCAGGAAATTCTCGAGGTCGCGCACCGATTTTTTCCGGTCGATCACTGCCGTAAGCAGCCGGTCGGCAGCCGGTTCGCCCAGACGCTCGAAAATCAGCTTCAGGAAGTACGCCGCCTGCAGGCCGACCACGTCGTTCGCGCTGGCCATCCGTTCCAGCAGCGTGTTCGGCAGTGCGTTCAGCGACAGCGTCTTGCTGATCGACGCCTTGTCCTTGCCGATCTTCTCTGCGAGCGTGTTCTGGTCGGGGAAGACCTTTTCGTCGAGCAGACGCTTCCACGCAACGGCATCGTCGAAGATCGTCTGGCGTTCGTGGTCGTGATTGGCGCGATACGCGATCGTATAGAGCTGCTCGGGCGTGTGGTCCGTGCGGAACGTCGCGTTGATCGTTTCGTCGCCGTTGATGCTCGTCGCACGCAATCGGCGTTGCCCGTCGATCACGACGAGCTTGCCGGGAAATTCGGGGAGGCGTGTGACCTTGATCGGTTCGATCTGCCCTTCACGCTTCAGCGTCAGCGCGAGCTCGTGCAGGCTCGACTCCGAATAGAACACGCGCGGGTTGAACGGGTTCGGGATGCAGTCCTTGACCGCGACTTTCTGTGGCGCGCCGAGATCGAGCGCGTCGCCGGGCGCGGCCGCGGTCGGAGCGACGACGGCCGGTGCGGCTTCGATAGCCGGGTTCGCGGCCGGCGTGGGCTCGGGCAAGCGTGTTTCCAGCGCCGCGTTTTCCTGCGCGAGTCCGCGCAGCAGGCCGGCTGCGAGATGCAGATTGCCGGTCGGCTTCTTGTCTTTTGAGGTGTCCTTAGCCATGTGCGGCTCCGGTAGCGCGCGTCGACGCGATGTATTGGGCCATTTCGGTGACCAGTCTCTCGATTTCCGCGCGGGCTTCCTTCAGCCCCTTCAGGTATCGGTTGTGATGATGAATCGTGGTGCCGAGCGCGAACGTCTGCCGATAGACCTCACGCTGCGCGATCTGACTGTCGAGCAGATGCTCCCCTATTTCTTCAGCCCTTAGAATTTTTAAAATTTCTTCACGCATTTTAGTTTTTCCATTGACGCTATTCAGCATTAATGCGGAAGACAAATTCGGGTTACGAACGGAACGCATTGACTCGATCATGCGAATCATCGCGACCGTGCTGTACAGGTCGGCTGGGGATGGTGACAGCGGCACGAGGCAGAAATCGGCCACTTCGAGCACGGAGGCGATGCGCGGGTCCTCGAGGTTGCCCGGGCAGTCGACGACGATCACATCAAAGTTCGCATCCTGCTTCTTGATCTCGCCGCCGATACCGCGACCGGCAGGGGCCAGTGAGAGAACCGTCATCGGGAGCGTATTTTCCCCGCTCGTGACCCAACGGACGGACGTGCCTTGAGGGTCGGCATCGATCAAAGCGACCTTGTTGCCGCCGGCCTCGAAGGCGGCCGCGATATTGACGGAGATGGTCGTCTTTCCAGTACCACCTTTTTGATTACTAACGGCGATCTTGAAAGCCATAAAATTTCTCCACGGAGTTTTGCGTAATATATGCAGTTATTGTTGGAAAGTCCAGAAAGAGTTAGATACAGAGATGGATTTTCTGAAGGATGTGGTTGTTACGTGACAAGTTGGCCGAATGGCGCGGTGGCTGCTTGGGGTTTAAGTGAGGCGAGAACAAAAATGGAAAAGCCTTCAATCGGTCAAATACTTTTGTGGGCGATTACTTATAGTCCGTTCTGAGAACGGGCAAAAATCCGCACCGCCGAGTCCGGCTTGGCTTGTCATCGTCCGAAAATAACGATGTCGTTTCCTACCGCGCGCTTGTGTGAACGGCGCCGGAATTTGCGGTTGTCACGTGACAAGCGTTTTGTGGCCCCTCAGAGGAAGAGGCGACAGTGCGCGGCGATAGTGAACGGACGAGTCCGATGTGCCGATCACGGTTTCGGCCGATTTTTCTATTCTTCCTGGCGCTATGGCGTTTGGAGATGACAGCTGCCTCTGCCTCTGCCTTTGCCTTGCCTTTGCCTTTGCCTTTGCTTCCGCTTCTGGCTCCGGCTCCGGCTTCGCCGTGATCGGCAATCCCCCTCGGTTGTCACGTGACAACGCACCTAAGTTCGGCGCGGGATGAGCTTCCACCGCATCATCAGTGGCACTATGGAAGGGGCGTGTGTGCAGAGGCCGGTGAGATATGCGGACAGTCCTGATTCGTTGAGCCACGTCACTGCCGGACATACCGCGCGGGTTGTGTGGTTGTCACGTGACAACGGCTGCGGCCTCGTGCTGGACGGCTCGATCGACTGCGGTGCGACACCGTCGAGGCGAATTGGGCGCATGAGCCAAAGCATGGAAGTTGGCCGCGAACTGAATCGGCGTACGCTAACGACTCAGGCCACCCGGCGCATCATGTGCACTGGTCCGCTAGCGAATGATATGACCCCAATTAAAGCGGGGGCGTTCGTGCTGCGTCAGCGGGGTAGGAGAGGGGTTTTGTGGCGTCAGTGATTGAATGATTTAATGGCATCGGCATCGGCATCGGCATCCTATTAAGCGATAGCTTTCCGCGACGAATTGGCATACTTGATGGGACGAAGTGATGCGATTAGACGGGGTCGTGAAACATTTCCCAAAAATCGCGACCTCGCGTAAACCGTTGTCTGGCAATGGGTTGCGCCGTTTACTTCATGTTGTTTCACGCGAAATACGGCTGATCGACATGCAAAATGGGGGCGCATGAATCCAAAGCCAGGGTTGCTCGAGCGGCACCGACAATAGGCCCGAAATCGTAACGCCTGATACGTGTTATGTAGTAATTGATATGATCCTGGCCCCGCAACAATCAGCGGCCCGATCAACCACTTACCGGCTTGGATTCCCGCCGAATAGGTCGCCGACACGTGCAATCAATATTAGGCGCGCCGGTTGTCACGTGACAACGCGCTGGATGGGCGATGCAGAATCGCGACCTAACGGATCTTTGGAGAAGCTGAACCGGGGACTGGCGGCCCATGCGGTTGCGGAACTCGAGAGGCGTATCGAGCAGAAATGAATTCTGTCAGCGTTCTCGGATGCCGCCGGTGGCGGGGGCAACGACTGTCGCGGATGAGGCGAATCGGTAATCCCGCAGAATCTGCATCGATGAGCTGACGCGCAGCGCATGGCCGCGGTCAAGCCAAGAAGGTCCGTCTCGGCCGACGCCTGCGGTTTGCGTTTCCGGGCCGGCCGATCGTCGTTGACGATCGTCAACCGAAGAGTCGACCAATCAAGCCTCGTGCCGAGCCGAACAGCCACCGCACCGCTTCGCGGCGTTCCGGCCGGAAAACCGCTGTCCCTGCGAACCTACTTCGTCGCCTGCGACGCGCAAAGCGACCACCAGCGCGTCTTCGTAGCAGGTACTTTTACCGGTTGATCAACCGTTCGCCACCACCGCTCCCCGCGATGCGGCTCATTCAGATCGAGTCGTTCGCCCATCCTGGGCGTCGACAGCTCGACGCCACATACCATCGCCAACGCGGTGACGCGCTCGAACGGTTCTTGCCACCGATGCATCGCGAGATCGAAGGTGCCATTGTGAATCGGCACCAGTGTGTGACCGCGCAGGTGGATGTGCGCCTGCACGGTTTCTTCCGGTTGCATATGGACGTAGGGCCATTGAGGATCGTATGCCCCCGTTTCGATCAGCGTCACATCAAATGGGCCAAGACGTTCGCCGATTGTCCGGAAGCCGTCGAAGTACCCGGTGTCGCCGCTGAAGAACACGCGCAGATCGTCGTCGACAATGACCCACGACGCCCACAGCGTGCTGTTCCCGTCAAACAGGCTGCGCCCAGAGAAATGTTGCGCGGGTGTCGCGGTCAGCGTCAGACCGTCGACATCGATGCTCTGCCACCAGTCGAGCTGGCGCACCTTCTTCGCGTCGATACCCCATTCGATCAGGCGGTCGCCGACACCGAGCGTCGTGACGAACACGCCTGTCGTTGCTGCAAGCGCGCGCACCGTCTCCCGGTCGAGGTGGTCGTAGTGATCGTGCGACAGAATCACGCCGTGCAACGGCGGGAGATCCTCGAGCGCGATCGGGGGCGCATGAAAGCGCTTCGGCCCGATGCGCCGGAACGGCGATGCACGTTCGGCAAAGACAGGATCGGTCAGCCAGAACCCACCGCGCAGTTTCAATAGCAGCGTCGAATGCCCGAGCCGAAACAGGCTGCGGTCGGGCGCCGCGTCGAGTTGTTCGCGGGTCAGTGAATCGACGGGAAGCGCCCCACTCGGAACGGTGTGGCGCGGCTTGTTGACCAGCATGTTCCATGCGATGCCGAGCGTCTTGCCGAAACCTTCGACCGGTCGTGGCGCGACATTGCTGAAGCGTTCGCCGTTGTGCTGCGGCGACTCGCCGGACAGCGTGCGGCCACGTCTGGCGGCAGCGAAACCCAATACGCGATGGAGGAAAACGAGAGGCGAGGGCATGTCGATCTGTCCGGAAATAAAAGTACACTAAACAGTGTAGTTTATCCCTGGGAAAAGTAAACTCGGCGGTGTAAAATTTTTGTATGGATACGAGCACTTCTCCTCAGCGCCTGACCGATCGAAAGCGCGCGGCCATTCTCGCGGCGGCGATCGACGAATTTCTCGCGGCCGGCTACGACGCGACCAGCATGGATCGCATCGCGGCGCGCGCGGACGTGTCGAAGCGCACCGTCTATAACCACTTCCCAGGAAAGGAGGCGTTGTTCGCCGCGATCCTGCATCAACTGTGGGAAGCGACGCTGACCACTGGCGCGCCGACATACCGCGCGGATGTGCCATTGCGCGAGCAACTGCTCGCGCTGCTGGGCCGCAAATTGCGGCTGCTGAACGACGAAGCGTTTCTCGCACTTGCGCGCGTCGCGATTGGCGCGGCCATCCATTCTCCGGAACGCGCGCGCGACATGGTCGAACGCATGGGCGAGCGCGAAGAGGACGTGACAGTCTGGATCCGTGCGGCCGTGGCGGCCGGCCGGCTGTTGGCGACGGATCCGGTATTCGCCGCGCATCAACTGCATGGGATCGTGAAGGCGTTTGCGTTCTGGCCGCAGGTGACGATGGGGCAGCCGCCGCTCGAGGCTCGGGAACAGCAGAAGGTCGCGGAAGCGGCGGCAGACATGTTTCTCGCGTACTACGCGCGTGTGGACCACGCCGGTGTGCCACAAACCGGGCAGGACTGACCGGCGTCGAGCGAAAGTGCGAAGCGCAGCGAGCGCGGCGATATATTCGAGGCCCGTGTGAGCCGTCACGTTGAAGTCAGTGCCGCTCGGAATAAAAACGCAGATCCCGGCACACGCGTCGATGCAATAGTCCAGGCCGCACCAACACAAGCAGCGGTCATACGTGAAAACCGAACGCGAGCGAACACCGATGAAGACGCTATTGATCGTCTATCACACGATGACCGGAGGCACGCAGCAGATGGCCGAAGCGGCTGCGGCCGCTGCGCGCGAGCAACCCGGCGTCGACGTCAGACTGCAGCGCGCGGATGCGACCAGCGCGGACGACGTGCTTGCGGCCGACGCCTATCTGTTCGCGACGCCGGAAAATCTCGCGGCGATGTCCGGATTGATGAAGGATTTCTTCGATCGCTGCTACTACGCGGCGCTGGATCGCGTGAACGGCCGCCCGTATGCGGCGATGATTTGCGCAGGCAGCGATGGTCAAAATGCGCTGCGCCAAATCGATCGGATCGCGACCGGATGGCGGCTCAGGAACGTGGCACCGGGCCTGATCGTTTGCACCCATGCGCAGACGCCGGAGCGCATCCTCGCACCGAAGACAATCGATAGCGAGGATCTCGCGCGCTGCGCGGAGATCGGTGCCGGTATTGCTGCGGGGCTTGCGCTCGGCGTGTTCTGATGGCCGTCCGTCAAGCTGTCCGATTCGGCGCCGCATTCGCGCGCAAAGGCCAAGATCGATGCGTACGCAACTAATGGAACGCGCATAGCGATCGGCCCCGAACGCCGCCACGTCGCGCGAATCGCATTCGGAAGTCCCGTCTTTCGTACCGCGCGAGTCCGCAAAGGTCGACGCCGTTCGCACCCACGCCCACGCCCGCCGTTTCGTACTGTGGAATAACCGATGCGACGCGCGATTCGCGTACCGGAAAGCGACGTGCAGAAAGCGACACTACGTAACGCGCATGTCGCTACCGGACGAAAACGCCGCCATAATGCGCAACGCGACCGCGCGGATGCAACGCCCGCACCCCGAATCGGGCAAATTGCGAACCGGTGAGTCAACCGACTGCCGCGCGTACCGGTATACTTCCACTCCTGCCTTTGTCCGGCATCGTGGCCGGGTGCCTGAAACAGTGGTCGTGGCGATGCGGCCCCGCAATGTTCCGCATCGGTGGCAGACAAGCCGCAGGCGATGCGGCGAACGCCGATGTGCGGAATGGCCGCACGAACCACACCTTATATTCCTGGTGGATTGAATTTATGGGTTTTGAACAACTTGCCGAATTGCGGGCGCAGCTCGCAGCCAAGGCCAAGCAGGAGCGCAACGCGAAGCGACCGGCGACGCAACCGGACGCTGGCGCGAAGCCGAAGTCCGGCGACCGGCCCGCTCGCGGGGCCAAATCGGGTGCCGTGGCCAAAGCGCCGTCCGGCGCCAAGCCCGCTTCGGCGAAGCCGTCGAAGCCGTCGACCCCGGTCGATCCGGTCATCGTCGCGATCGGCAAACTGCAGCGCCGCTTCCCGCGCGCGTTCCCGAAGAATCCGGCCCCGAAGGTGCCGCTGAAGGTCGGTATCTGGGACGACCTCGCCCGCGAAGCGCAGGCCATCGGCCTGAGCGAAGCCGAGCTGCGCGAGGCGATGTCCACGTGGTGCCGCGGCAATCGGTACTGGTCGTGTCTCGTCGAAGACGCGGTGCGTGTCGATCTGCAAGGTAACGAAGCCGGGCGCGTGACGCATGACGACGCGGCCCGTGCGCGCCGGCTGAAGTCGCGTCGTCCGGGCAACAAGGGCGGTGCACAAGCGAAGGGCGCTCCGCAGCAGCCGAAGGCCGAAGCGCAGGCCGACGCCGCGCCGCAGCCGGCGGACGTGGAAGCCCCGGTCGACGCAGCACCGCAAGCCGAGCAGCAGACGGCAGCAAGCGAGTAATACGCGACGCGTCGCCGCGTGAGCGCGCGGTGACGGCCTGCGTGCCCCGTGCATGCAGCGCATCCCACGACAGACCGACCTGTCCCCACTCGGGGTGGGTCGGGACCGCCTCTACGGCGACATCGCCGGTCAGTTTCCCATTACCCCATCAGCATCGAACTGCCGATCGGCCTTGACGACGAAAGCGCGTCGGTGCACGCCGCATTGCACGATGCATCGCTTGTCGTGTCGAGCGAGCATGGCGGGCGGACCTCGAGCAGGGTCGAGGTGCATCGCGAGTTCACCGTGCCGTTCCCTTCGAGGAATCATTCTCAGACGCGTATTGCAGTGCGACTGCGAGTCGATACTTCCGGGAAAACGGTCGACGCGTATGGCATCGAGTTCGTCGCCGACGGACATCCATGTGGGTATTCGGCTCCAAAATATTGAGCTTTGCACACCAGCGGCGAATTGATCTGCATACCTATGTATATAGAAAGCCATGGAAACGCGTGAAATCCCGCCGTAGTGTGAAGAGCGGCGTGACGTCCCATTACGCCACCGCGCCCCCTCCCGCCGCTCCGTCTGCGCACCAGTTGGCGATCCGTAATGCAAACGCGATAATCTCCGCAACCGGAACCGCCGCATCGACATACATCGATTGCCGACAGCGCATGACACGACAGGCTCCGAAACCGACGCGATTCGGCCCGTCATCTCCAACATTGACGGGCACACGCAAACCATACGCATTGCCGGCACCACGCGAAGCGTGTCGATCCCGTGGATTCAACGCCTTTAGTCGCCAGGTAAAAATCGCATCATGAACCCCAGACATTCCGCGATTCTCGTCGCGCTCACCGCCGCCGCGTTGTTCGGTGCCGCGACGCCGTTCGCCAAGGCGTTGCTTGGTGCAATGTCGCCGTTCATGGTCGCCGGGCTGTTCTATCTCGGCAGCGGGATCGGCCTCGCGATCGGGATCCTGCTGCGTCGACTGCGCAACCGCCGCATGCCCGCCGAGGACGCAGCACCGCTGCAACCTGCAGACCTGCCGTGGCTCGCCGGCGCAATCGCGGCCGGCGGTATCGCGGGTCCGGCGCTGCTGATGCTCGGGCTATCGAGCACGCCGGCCGCGACGAGCGCGCTGCTGCTCAATCTCGAAGGTGTGCTGACGGCGATCATCGCGTGGGTCGTGTTCCGCGAGAACGTGGATCTCCAGGTGTTTCTCGGCATGGTTGCGATCGTCGCGGGCGGCACGCTGCTGTCGTGGGTGCCGGGGAGCACGGGCGTGCCGCTCGGCGCGCTGCTGATCGCGGGCGCCTGCCTGTGCTGGGCGGTCGACAACAACCTGACGCGCAAGGTCGCCGCGAACGACGCGATGGTCATCGCGTGCGTGAAGGGCCTGGTCGCCGGCCCGGTGAATATCGGCATCGCGCTCGCGACCGGCGCGTCGCTGCCGGCCCTTCCGGCCACGGCCGCCGCGATGTTGACGGGCCTCGGCGGCTACGGGATCAGTCTCGTGTTGTTCGTGGTCGCGCTGCGTCATCTCGGCAGCGCGCGCACGGGCGCGTATTTCTCGGTGGCGCCGTTGTTCGGCGTCGTGTTGTCGTTGCTGATCTGGCCGGCGTTACCGTCCATCACGTTCTGGATCGCGGCCGCGCTGATGGCGCTCGGCATCTGGCTGCACGTGCGCGAACGGCACGTGCATGAGCACGCGCACGAGCGGCTCGAGCATACGCACCGCCATCGGCACGATGAACATCACCAGCACACGCACGACTTTCCGTACGACGGCGATGAACCGCACACGCATGCGCACGTGCATCTGCCGATCACGCACAGTCACGCGCATTTCCCCGACATTCACCATCGCCATCGGCACTGATCGCGCGACCAGGGCGCGTGTCGGATATCTCAAGGTAGCCATTTATGGTGCGGCGGTTTCGCGGCCACCGCGGCGCTCCTTGTCGATCGTTGCGGGTGACGAGCAGCCGCTTCAATCTTCCATCTGAATCAACCGGATCAACGAACCGTCCGGATCGATCAGCGCGCCCACGATGCCGCCCCACGCCTCGCGTTTCGGTCGATGCGCGCGCGGCCAGCCGGTCGTTTGCTCGGGAATGCCGGCTGCGAGCACCGCGTCGAAAAATGCGCCGACATCGGCGAGCCGGAAGCAGCAACTGAACCAGCTCGTGGCCGGATCGAGGTCAGGGTGCGGAAAGAACTCCAGCAACAGCTCACCACGTCGCAGGATCATCCAGCCGTCGTCGCGCCAGGTTTCGACGAAGCCGAGCTTCGCGTAGAAAAGCGACGTGGCCGCGAAATCGCGAGACGGCAGGTTGGGACTCGCCAGGTCGGTCAAGTTGCTGCTCCGGTGGGCGTTGCGATCGAACGAACGCGCGGGAAAGCGCGCGTACGGCTGTTGCGCATGATCGGTCAAACGATGCGTTGCGGCAAGCCATGCGGGCTCCCGTCGTGACTACGCTGCCGCGGAGACTGCGGCCCCGGACGGCAGCGATTGCAGTATGTGCTCATACGCACGCTCGTGCGCGTGTTCGAGTGCGGACGTCATCGTGCCCGCCGACACACCGACACACCGACACACCGACACGCCGACACGCCGACACGCCGATCGAGCGTTGCGCGTCGCGTCCAGTCGCGGCGTGCGACGGGGCACCATTGCAATCGACCGGGCGATCAGTCGACGCCGACGATCACGCTCGATGCCTTGAACATCGCAGACGCGGCCTTGCCGCTCGCGAGGCCGAGACGCTCGACGCTGTCGTTCGTGACGATCGCGACGATCTCGGCGCCGCCTGCCGTCTTGATCACGACTTCCGAATTGACCGCACCTTTCGCGATCGACGCCACGGTGCCCGCGATGCAGTTGCGGGCCGACACCTTTCTGCTGTCGACGTCGACCATCACGATCACCGACGATGCCTTGACGAGCGCGAATGCGTTCGTGCCGGCCGCGAGACCCAGCGATGCGGCGCTGCCGTGCGTGATCACGGCGACGATGTCGAGGCCGTCCCGGGTACGCAACGTGATTTCGTCGTTGACGGCGCCAGGCTTGACCGCGCCGACCTGGCCGGCGAATTGATTACGGGCGCTGGTTCGCATGATGACTCTCCGGAAAAGGGGCCGCCGGCTGGCGGCAAGCGAATGACGAAAACAGCGGACGAGTTTACCGGCAATGCAGGCGAAGCGAGACGCCTGCTTCGACATACCGGACATGCGAGACCGCGCAGGATGGTGCGGAACAGCGCGCGTATCGTGCGCGTGGTGCCGTTCCGCGTGCGCTTACTTCCCTGCGGCCGATGCAGCAGCCGATGCAGCAGCCGGTGCTGCCGCCGCCGACGTCTGCTGCGCCGCGGCGGGCGCCGCATCACCTTCCCAACCGCCGCCGAGCGCGAGGAACAGCCTCACCTGATCGGCGGCGACTTGCCCTTCGGCCGCGGCGACCTGCGCGCGCACGCTGGTCAGCGTGCGCGTCGCATCGAGATCGGAAATGAAGGATTCACGGCCGGCTGCAAAGAGCCGGTGCGTTTCGTCAGCGGAACTGCGTGCCGATTCATACGCCGTGCGCAGCGCATCGGTGCGCTGCACGTCGGCCGCATACGTCGCGAGGCTCGACTGCGTTTCGCGCAGCGCATTCAGCACGATGCCGTCGAAATGCGCGAGCGCGCCACCGGTCGCGGCTTCGGCTTCGCGCACGCGTGCGCGCTGGCCGTTGACCGGGAATGACCAGCTGATCAGTGGTCCAAACGACCAGCGATTCGTGTTGGACGAGAACAGGTCGGCGGCGACGCCGACCGAACCGGCCGACGCGCCGATGCTGACCGACGGATACAGCGCGGCGGTCGCGACGCCGATCCGTGCGGTCGCGGCCGCGAGCTGACGTTCGGCTTCCCGAACGTCGGGGCGCCGGCGCAGCAGCGCGGCACCGTCGCCGATCGGAATCGGCTGGCGCAGCTTCGGCAGCCGCTCGCACTCCGCGACCGCCTTCGGCAGGTCGGCCGGCGAGCGCGCGAGCAGCGCGGCGAGCTGGTATTGCGCGATCTTGCGGCGACCTTCGAAACGCGGGATGTCGGCAGAGAGCGTGCGCACTTGCGTGACGCCGCGCGTCACGTCGGTCTGGTTGCCGCGCCCGGCGTCGCGCAATCTTTGCGACAGCTTCACGCGCTGCTGCTGCAGCGCGAGTGACTGCTTCGCGATCGCGAGCTCGTCGCCGGCGGAGCACGATTCGACATACGCACGCACGACATCGGCGACGACCGTGATGCGTGCGAGGTCGGCGGCTGCCTGCACGGCTTCGCTGTCCGCGCGTGCAGCTTCGACGCCGCGGCGCAGCTTGCCGAACAGATCGAGTTCGTACGAAACGTTGATGCCGACCGTGCCTTCGTTGACGACCGGCAGCTTGTTTTCGAGCAGATATTGCTCGGCCGATTCCTGCGCGCGCTGCACCGCTGCTTCCGCGCGGCCGGAAAAACCGCCCTGCTCGTTCGCGACCTCCAGCGTCGCGCGCGAACGCGCGAGGTTGGCCGCGGCGACGCGCAGGTCGGTGTTCGATTTCAGCGCGCTGCGCACGAGCGCGTCGAGTACCGGATCGTCGTACAGCTGCCACCAGTTGCCGGGCACCGCGTTGCGCGATACGAGCGTGCCGTCCGCGTCGTCGAGCGCATGATTCGCGAGCGGCGCGTTCACGTACGCCTGCTGCGGCAGCGTGTAGTCAGGGCCGACGGACTTGCACGCGCCGAGTGCGAGCGCGAGCGGCGCGAGGGCCGCGGCGAGGCGCAGGCCGTGCCGGTTCATTGCGAGGCTCCGGTCGCGCTGACGGCCGCGGGCGCGGACGCCGAAGCTGCCGCGGAAGCGCCGGCGGCCGGCTTTGCGTTGTCGTCGCGGCGCGTGTCGGTGCGCACCGCGACGGTCGCGGTGCGGCCGGCGATCATCCGGAAATCGTCGGGCACCTCGTCGAGCACGACGCGTACCGGCACGCGCTGCGCGAGCCGTACCCAGCTGAATGCCGGGTTCACGTTCGGCAGCAGGTTCGCGCCCTGCGTGCGGTCGCGGTCCTCGATCGCGGCGACGATGCTCTGCACGTGGCCGCGCAGCGGATGCGGCTCGCCCATCACGACGATGTCGACCGGCTGGCCGATATGGATGCCGCGCAGCTTGGTTTCCTCGAAGTAGCCGTCGACACGGAACGAATTGCGGTCGACGACCGACAGTACCGCGCGGCCGGCCGGCACGTATTCGCCGGCGCGCGGCGCGCGGTCGTTCAGGTAGCCGTCGACGGGGCTCACGATCGTCGTGCGCTGCAGGTTCAGCTTCGCGGTGTCGAGCGACACCTGCGCATCGGCGGCCGCGGCTTCGCCCTGCTCGACGCGCGTGCGGCTTTCCTCGACCTGTTCGCTGGCGACCAGGTTGCCGAGCTGCAGGTTGCGCGCATATTCGCGCTTCGCCTGGGCGAGCGTCGCGCGGCGCTGCGCGAGCGTCGCTTCGGCGAGCCGTTCCGAGAGCGTGTAGCGGGCCTGGTCGATCACGAACAGCACCTGGCCGCGCTTGACCTCCTGGTTGTCGGCGACCTGCACCGCGGTGATGAGGCCCGACACGTCGGGCGCGACCTGGATCACGTCGGCGCGCACGTGCCCGTCGCGCGTCCACGGCGAGAACATGTAGTAGTTGATGATCCGCCACAGCACGAGGGCGGCCACGACGACGACGATCAGGGTGAGCAGGATCTGCCCTGCCGAGAGCCAGGTTTTTTTCACGGTTAGCTAGCCACGAGATGGTGAGAGACGATGACGACGGCGGCAAGCACGAACACGTAGATGCCGAGGTCGAAGATCGAACGGTGCCAGACGAGGCGGTAAAAGCCGACGCGCTCGAGCAGCGCGCGCACGACGATGTTGATCAGGTAGGCGATCAGCATCAGCACGAGCGGAGCCGGCACGAATACGCCGAAGATGTCGATTTCGCCGATCATGGTCGCGGTCGGAAAGACAGGTTGGAAAGCGGGATCATGCGCGGGCTCCATCCGGTGCGGCATGCGGCGGCTGCGCGGACGCGGCCGGGTACAGCGACAGCCGCAGGCCGACGAGCGCATGCAGCGTGTCGCGCAGCCGGCGATGCGTGGCCCCCGTCGGGGGCGTGGCGGGGGCGGCGGGCGTCGGGCCGTCGTCGGCCGGTGCGGGTGCCGTCGACGCGCGCGGCAGGTTGTGGCCGGCCACGCGCTGCAACGCATCGTCGATCGACGCGAGCAGCGCCGGCGGCACCGGCTGGCGCGCATTCGCGGCCGCGCAGCGCGCGTAGTGATCGGTGACGCCGGCCAGCACACGGTCGATCGCGTCGGGCACGTCGCCCGACAGCTTGCGGCGCGAGCGGCGCAGGTCGAGCGCGTTCAGCGCGATGCGCAGGTCGCGGAAGCTTTCGATCGACGGATGGCGGTGGTCGTCGGACGCGCCGAGACGCGGCAGCAGCTGCGTGACGCGATCGAGCATCCGCGACGCGTGATTGCGCTGGTCGTCGAGCGGCTGCGTCGACGCGGAACGCGCGACATCCTCCCAGCCCGAGCGCAGCAGGCGCCGCACCGCGAGTTCGGCGCCGAACGGCCGCGTCGCACGTGTCCACACGTACGCGAACAGCAGCCCGGCGACCCCCGCGAGGTTGCTGTTCAGGAACACGAAGAAATCGGCCTCGTAGGCGCTCTGGATGCTGACGAAGGTCGCGGTGTTGACCGCGACGAGCATCGTCACCATGTTGAACTGCGGGCGCGGCAGCAGCGTGCCGATCAGGATGAACGGGCCGGCGAACATCAGCACGAGCATCGGGAAGTCGTGCACGTGCGGCAGCACGACGAACAGGTACAGGCCCGCGAACACGACGCTCGCGGTGGTGGCGAGGAAGAACTTGAACACGAGCGGCGCGGGCTCGTCGAGCGCGGCGAAGAAGCTGCACGCGACGGCGATGAGCGTGACTGCGCCGGCACCGTCGTGCCAGCCGGACTCGATCCACAGCCAGCACGCGAACACGATCGCGCCGACGACCGTCAGCGTCGAGAACAGCATCATCCCGCGGTCGAAGAAACGCTCGGTGCCGCCGAGGCGCCAGTGCCGGTAGCGCGGCTGCCAGACGCCCGACTCGTTCGCGATCAGCGCGCGCAGCGAGCGGCAGTCCTGCCAGATGTCGATGACCTGGTGCAGCCGCCACAGCGCGTTCGACAGCAGCGCGGCGTCCCAGCTCGTCAGCGCGCTGTCGGGCGGCTGCAGCGACGCGATGCGCTCGCGCAGGTTGTCCGCGACCGGATCGTGGGCCGTCTCGCCGTCGGCGCCGGCCGTCAAGGACGGCAGCGGTGCGTCGAACCACTTCGCGGCGTCGGCGAGCAGCGCGTCGAGCGCGGGCGGGCGCACGTGCAGGTCGCGTATCAGCGCGATCAGCGGATCGGCGAGCGACGACATCAGCGGGAGGAACAGTTGCATCCGGCCGGCGAGCGCCTGCGCGCGCGCGAGCACGCGCGGGTGCGCATGGTCGTAGCTCAGCTGGCTCAGCAGGAATTCGAGGCCGGTGATGGTCGCGGCGAGGCGTTGCCGGCACGCGGACAGCGCCTTGCCCGCGAGGTGGCCGGACAGCGTCTCGCGGCCGTAGAACGCGGCGTCCTTGAACCATGCGTCGGTGCGCTCGATCAGCGTCGGCGCGAGCCGGTTCGGGAACACGGCGCCGCCGACCACGCTCGCGCACACGATGCCGAGCACGATCTCCTCGGTCCGCGCGATCGCGACGTCGAAGATCGTCGACGGATCGGTGACGGTCGGCAGCGCGACCAGCGGCATCGTATAGCCGGCAAGCATGAACACGTAGCTGCGCGCGGTGCGGTCGGAAATCGCGAGGTAGAGCAGCGTGCCGCACCACGTCGCGACGATGATGCTGAACAGGAGCGGGGTTTCGACGAACGGCGGCACGAACAGGATCGCGGCGGCCGCACCGAGCGCGGTGCCGAGCGCGCGATACAGCGCCTTCGAGCGCGTCGCGCCGACGAAGGGGTTCGACACGATGTAGACGCTTGCCATCGCCCAGTAAGGACGCGGCAGCTGGAAATACAGGCCGAGGTACAGCGCCAGCATCGACGCGGCGAACGTCTTGCCCGAGAACAGCCAGTCGCGAACGCTCGGAAAGGTCATGACGCGGAATCGGCGGGGTGGGGCGAACGCTGCGCCGGATGCTGCTGCGCATCGGCCGCGTTGAACGCGTTCAGCACGCGCAGCGTCGCTTCGAGATCGGCGCGCGTGACGCCCTTGAGCACCTGTGCGCGCAGCACGCGCAGGTCTTCTTCCATCCGGGCGGTGACCGCGCGGCCGGCGGCCGTCAGCGAGATCGTTTTCGCGCGGCGGTCGTGCGGATCCTCGTCGCGGCGTGCGAGACCGGCCGCGCACAGCTGGTCGAGCAGGCGCACGAGCGATGGCCCCTCGATGCCGACGTGTTCGGCGAGCGTGCCCTGGCGCACGCCTTCGCCGAGACGGCCGGCGATCAGCAGCGGTGTCGCGCAGGCTTCGGAGACGTTGTACGTGGTCAGCACGGCGTCGCTCGTGCGACGCCATTTGCGGGCGGTGAGCACGAGCAGGCTGCTGACGGCGAGGCGAAGGTCGTGCAGATTGGTCATGGGCGAGATGATAGGGCAAAAACATTCGATAGCAAACTATCGTTTTTGTCGCCCGGATGTTGTCACCCCGATGTTGTCACCCGGATGTCATCGCCCTCGCCCGGGGCGCCGTCCTTCAGAGAGCAATTTAGGCGGCCGGGCCGCGGCCGGTCAAGCTGTAAGGATGTGAACGTGAGCGGGACCGGAATGTGCGCCAGTGCAAACCGGCGGACGGGCAGACCATACCGGTCGGACCGCAGCGATTCCATTCCATGTATGAGCGCCGGGTGTCCGGGATATGGGGACGTTGCAAGCGCGAAGCCCCGAGCCCGTCGGCGGCCGCGTACTGGCCGCGCCAAAGGAATGTGTCGCCCGCCGCGCGCGGCTTCGTCCTGATTCCGCCCGCGATTGCACTAGGACAATAATCTCCGGGTGTCTTTCTGAGCGACCATGCGGAAGCAACGACGGAGACATCGAGATGGGACGGACCGAGGTATCGGCGCGCTGGCACGACGCGATCGGCGCGGTGCATGGCATCGAGTCGAAATACAAGCGGCTCGTGAAGGCGATCGCCACCGACATCGAAAGCGGCGCGCTCGCGCCGGGCGCGCGGCTGGCGCCGCAGCGCGACGTCGCGTCGAGCCTCGGCGTCAGCGTGCAGACCGTCACCAACGCGTACAAGGAACTTGAAAGGCAGGGCCTGATCCGCTGCGAAGTGGGGCGCGGCAGCTTCGTGGCCGCGCGCGTGACCGAATCGATGTCGAACTACATGCTCGACACGGCCGAGCGCGAGCTGGTCGACTTCTCCATCGCGCGTATCGTGCATACATCGGAGCATGACGCTGCGTGGCGATCGGTGTGCGCGGCATTGGCTGGCGCGGACGATCAGCCGTGGATTCGCTCGTTCCGGCCGATCGCGGGCCTCGACGCGCATCGCGAGGCCGGCGCCGCGTGGCTCGCGTCGCTCAACCTGCCGGTCCACCCCGAGTCACTGTTGATCACGAACGGTGCCGCGCACGGCATCTTTCTTGCCCTGGCGTCGATCGTCGGACCCGGTGACACCGTGCTGTGCGAGAGCCTGACCGACCACGGCGTGATCGGCTCCGCGAACGTGCTCGGGTTTACGCTGAAGGGGCTCGAGATGGACGAACACGGAATCCGTCCCGAACATTTCGAGGAAATGTGCGACAGCGAAAAGATCAGCGCGCTCGTCTGCACGCCGACGCTCAATAATCCGACGGTATCGATGATGTCCGATTCGCGCCGCAAGTCGATCGCGCGCATCGCGTCGCGCTACGGCGTGTACGTGATCGAGGACGACGTGTACGGCCCGCTGCCCGCGAAGACGGCCACGCCGATCGCGAGCCTGATTCCGGATCTCGGCTTCTACTGCACGAGCATGACGAAATCGGTGCTGACCGGCCTGCGCACAGGCTACCTCGCGATGCCGAGGCGGCTCGCGTTGCGCGTCGAGAGCGTGCTGCGCGTGAGCAGCTGGATGGCGACGTCGCCGATCGCGGAGATCGCGACACGCTGGATCGCCGATGGCACCGCGCGGCGGCTCGTCGAACTGCAGCGGCAGCGGCTCGCGGTGCGCCAGGAGATGGTGAAGGCCGCGCTGGGGCCCTACGTGCTGGGCGCGCATCCGAACGCGTTGTCGGCATGGCTGCGCGTGCCCGACTACTGGCAAGCCGACCGCCTCGTGCGCGAATTGCGTTCGCGCAAGATCGCGGTGACGTCGCCCGATCCGTTCCTCGTCGGCAGCACCGAGCGGCCGAACGCGGTGCGCGTGTGCATCGGCGCGGAGACGACGGACGCCGCATGCAACGCGGCGCTCGAGACCATCGCGGGCGTGTTCGAGCAGTATCCGCACGTGCACGATTTTCATTGAAGCGACGCCGGCGTCCCATGCGCGACGCAGAATGTACCAGGACATTCGAAAGCGCCATTTGGAACATTAGACTGGATCGCACCACATCAACGAGGCGTGCGTTCCATGTCCTTCCTGTCGCTGTCCGACGTCTATCGCGCGCGCCGCAGCATTGCCGGGCATGTGAGCGTCACACCGCTCGTCGCGTCCGCCGCGTTGTCCGCGCGCGTCGGCGCACCCGTCCACCTGAAACTCGAAACGCTGCAGCCGACCGGCAGCTTCAAGCTGCGCGGCGCGACCAACGCGCTCGCTGAACTCGCCGCGCGGCACGTGACGCGTGTCGTCACCGCATCGACCGGCAATCACGGCCGCGCGGTGGCTCACGCGGCGCGTGCATTGGGTATCGACGCGGCAGTGTGCATGTCGTCGCTCGTGCCGGCCAACAAGGTCGACGCGGTCGCGGCGCTCGGCGCGCGGGTCGTGATCGCCGGCGACAGCCAGGACGACGCGCAGATCGAAGCGCGGCGCCTCGTGCGCGACGAAGGCTATGCCTACGTGCCGCCGTTCGACGATCCGCGGATCATCGCGGGGCAGGCGACGATCGGGCTCGAGATCCTCGAAGCGTTGCCCGACGCGGGCACGCTCATCGTGCCGCTGTCGGGTGGCGGACTCTTCAGCGGCGTCGCGTTTGCCGCGAAGGCCATCCGGCCGTCGATCGAGGTGATCGGCGTGTCGATGGCGCGCGGCGCCGCGATGCATGTGAGCCTTGCGGCCGGACGCCCGATCGACGTCGACGAACAGCCGACGCTCGCCGATTCGCTCGGCGGCGGCATCGGCCTCGACAACCGTTACACGTTCGACATGACGCGCACGCTGGCCGACGACGTCGTGCTGCTCGACGAGCCGGCGATCGCGCGCGGCATCGCGCATGCGTATCGCGAAGAACGGCTCGTCGTGGAAGGCGCGGGCGCCGTCGGCATGGCCGCGTTGCTCGACGAACGCATTGCGCGCCGCGATCGCGGCGGCCCCATCGTCGTGGTCGTGAGCGGCGCGAACATCGACATGGCCGTGCATCGCCGGCTCGTTTCGGAGAACTGACATGGCCCATCCCGTCACGCTGCTCGGGCAGGCGCAATTGCGCGCGCTGGTCCCGCTCGACATCGCTGCGATCGATCAGGTCGAAGCCGCGTTCGCGTCGCTCGCGACCGAGGCCGTCGCGATGCCGCCGATTCTCAATCTCGCGCTGCCCGCGCGTCACGGCGAAGTCGACGTGAAGACCGCGTACCTGCCGCGCTTCGACAGCTTCGCGATCAAGGTGAGCCCCGGCTTCTTCGACAACCCGTCGCTCGGGCTGCCGAGCCTGAACGGGCTGATGCTCGTGCTGTCTGCGCAAACCGGCCTGACCGAGGCCGTGCTCCTCGACAACGGCTATCTGACGGCCGTGCGCACCGCGGCGGCCGGAGCGGTCGCCGCACGCCGGCTCGCACGGGCCGATGCGCACCGCGCGGCGATCGTCGGCGCGGGCGAACAGGCGCGTCTGCAGCTCGACGCGCTGATGCTCGTGCGCGACATCACGCGTGTGACGGTGTGGGCACGCGACGCCGAACGTGCCGCGCGATTCGCGGCCGACGTGCGCGCCGCGCACGGGATCGATGCGGTCGTCGCGCGCTCGGTGCATGCGGCGCTCGCCGACGCGGACATCGCAGTCACGACCACGCCTAGCCGCGAGCCGCTCGTGCATGCCGAGGATCTGCATCCAGGGCTGCACGTGACGGCCATGGGCTCCGACGCCGACTACAAGACCGAGCTCGCGCCGTCGGTGTTCGGCGCGGCGCGCTATTTCTGCGACCGGCTGCAGCAGACCCGCGTGGCCGGCGAACTCGCGCATGCGATCGCGGCCGGGGCGGTCGCGGCCGACGCCGTGTTTCCCGAACTCGGCCAGGTGATCGTCGGGCAGCGCGACGGCCGCACGCATCGCGACGACATCACGATCTGCGACCTGACCGGCACCGGCGCGCAGGACACCGCCATTGCCGTGCTCGCGCTGCAGCGCGCCCGCGCGGCAGAGATGGGCACGATTTTCCACAACGACCTCACGACCTGAGAGGAGACAGATGTCCGCAGTCATCGAAACCCATGAAGCCGTGCCGCGTCTCGCGTTCGAGCGCAGCGAATACGCTGCGCGCATCGCGAAGACGCGCACGGCGATGCAGCGGGCCGGCATCGACCTGCTGATCGTCACCGACCCGACCAACATGGCCTGGCTCACCGGCTATGACGGCTGGTCGTTCTACGTGCACCAGTGCGTGCTGCTGCCGATGGACGGCGAACCCGTCTGGTACGGCCGCGGCCAGGACGCGAACGGCGCGAAGCGCACCGCGTTCATGGCGCACGACAACATCGTCGGCTACCCCGATCACTACGTGCAGTCGACGGCCCGTCACCCGATGGACTACCTGTCGACCGAAGTGATCGCCGCGCGCGGCTGGAGCACGCTGCGCATCGGCGTCGAGCTCGACAACTACTACTTCAGCGCGGCGGCGTACGCATCGCTGCAGAAGCATCTGCCGAACGCGCGCTGGGTCGATGCGACGGCGCTCGTGAACTGGCAGCGCGCGGTGAAGTCGCCGCGCGAGATCGAGTACATGCGCGTGGCCGCGCGAATCGTCGAGCGCATGCACGCGCACATCGTCGATGCGATCGAGCCCGGCATGAAGAAGAGCGATCTCGTCGCGCAGATCTATGCGACCGGCATCGGCGGCGCGGACGGCTTCGGCGGCGACTATCCGGCGATCGTGCCGCTGCTGCCGACCGGCGCCGACGCGGCCGCGCCGCATCTGACCTGGGACGACTCCGTGTTCGCGCGCGGCGCCGGCACGTTCTTCGAGATTGCGGGCTGCTACCGCCGCTATCACTGCCCGCTGTCGCGCACCGTCTATCTCGGCAAGCCGCCCGCGCATTTCATCGAAGGCGAGTGCGCGGTGGTCGAAGGGATCGAGGCGGGGCTCGCGGCCGCGAAGCCCGGCAACGTGTGCGAGGACATCGCGAATGCGTTCTTCGCGGTGCTGCGCCGCGCGGGCATCGAGAAGGACAGCCGCTGCGGCTACCCGATCGGTGCCAGCTATCCGCCGGACTGGGGCGAGCGCACGATGAGCCTGCGCCCGGGCGACCGCACGGTGCTCGAACCCGGCATGACGTTCCACTTCATGCCGGGACTGTGGCTCGACGACTGGGGGCTGGAGATCACGGAGAGCATCCTGATCACCGAGACCGGCGTCGAGACGTTCTGCAACACGCCGCGCAAGCTGTTCGTGAAGGAGTAGGACGATGCGTGCTTCTCCGATTACGCCAACCGTCGACTTCGACGCGGACGGTGAACAGCATGGCTTTCTGAAGCTGCCTTACTCGCGCGACGACTCCGCGTGGGGCGCGATCATGATTCCGATGACCGTCGTGAAGCGCGGCGACGGGCCGACGGTGTTGCTGACCGGCGGCAACCACGGCGACGAATATGAGGGGCCGGTCGCGCTGTCGAAGCTCGCCGGTTCGCTGAAGGCCGCCGACGTGACCGGCCGCGTGATCGTCGTGCCGTTCATGAACTATCCGGCGTTTCGCGCCGGCTGCCGCACGTCGCCGATCGATGCCGGCAACCTGAATCGGAGTTTTCCGGGGCGGCCGGACGGCACCGTCACCGAGAAGATCGCCGACTACTTCCAGCGGCATCTGCTGCCGCTCGCGACACACGTGCTCGACATCCATGCGGGCGGCCGCACGCTCGACTTCGTGCCGTTCGCGGCGATCCACGTGCTGGAGGACCGCGACCAGGAGGCACGGTGCGAGCGCGCGATGCGCGCGTTCGGCGCGCCGTACTCGATGCGCATGCTGGAGCTCGACAGCGTGGGCCTCTTCGACACCGCGGCGGAGGAAGCCGGCAAGGTATTCGTGTCGACCGAGCTGGGCGGCGGCGGTTCGTCGACGGCCGCGAGCGTCGCGATCGCCGAGCGCGGCGTGTATGGATTTCTCGCGCATGCGGGCGTGCTCGCGAAGGATGTCATCGACGGCAACGCGCCGCGCACGACGACGCTGCTCGACATGCCGGACGGCTCGTGCTTCACGACGAGCGAGCATCGCGGGCTGCTGGAGATGTGCCGCGATCTCGGCAGCGAGGTGGCGGCCGGCGACGTGCTTGCGCGCGTGCACGACATCGACCGCACGGGCGTCGCGCCGGTCGAATACGTCGCGCGGCGGCGCGGGCTGCTCGCGGCCCGGCACTTCCCGGGCATCGTGCAGGCCGGCGACACGATCGCGGTTGTCGCCGACATCGTCGAGCGCAACATTCCGGTGGCAGTGTGAGGACGCGCGCGCCGTGATCAAGCTCGACCGATACGACCTGGCGATCCTGCGCATTCTGGAGCGCGATGGACGCATCACGAAGTCGAAGCTCGCGGAGGCCGTGAACCTGTCGATCTCACCGGCATGGGAGCGCGTGCGCAAGCTCGAGGAAAGCGGTGTGATCCGCGGCTATCGCGCGGACGTCGACTGGATCGGTGCGTTCTCGGGCAGCCGCATCGTCGTCGAGGTGACGCTGTCGCGTCATACCGCGCCCGACATGCGGCGCTTCGAGGAACGCGTGAGCGCGGCGCCCGAAGTCGCGCAGTGTTATGCGACGGGCGGCGGCGTCGACTACGTGCTGCATGTGGTCGCGCGCGACATCGACCACTACCAGCGCTTCATCGACGCGTTGCTGATGGAGGACCTCGGCATCGAGCGCTACTTCACGTACATCGTGACGAAGGTCGTGAAGTGCGAATCCGGCGGCGCGCCGGACTGGCTCTGAAACTTCGCGCGAACCCGCGGCAATACGGAAAAAACCGCAAGAAGCGGGCGCCGAAACCGAAAATTCCGCACGCGGCGACACGACAGAATGAAGCTCGTGCCCACCCCAAACGAGGAGACGCAGGATGTTGCCCGGACACCCCGTTCTGTTCAAGTCGACGTGCTATGTCGACGGTCGCTGGATCCACAGCGACAGTGCCGCGACGGTCGCCGTCGTGAACCCCGCCGACCAGGCCGTGATCGGCCATGTACCGATGCTCGAGCGCGCGCAGATCGTCGGCGCCGTCGATGCCGCGCAGCGTGCGTTCGATACGTGGCGCTGGACGCCGCAGACGGTCCGCAGTGCCGCGCTCCTGCGCTGGCATGCGCTGATCCTGCGGCATCTCGACGATCTGGCCTCGCTGCTGTCGCTCGAGCAGGGCAAGCCGCTTGACGAATCGCGCGGCGAGATCCGCTATGCGGCCAGCTTCATCGAATGGTTCGCGAGCGAGGCGAAACGCGTCGCGGGCCGCACGATCCCGACGCATATCGACGGCGCGCATCTCGGCACGGTGATGGAGCCGGTCGGCGTCGCGGCGCTGATCACGCCGTGGAATTTCCCGGTCGCGATGATTACACGCAAGGCGGCCGCCGCGATCGCAGTGGGCTGCAGCGTGGTCGTGAAGCCCGCACACGAGACGCCGTTCTCGGCGCTCGCGCTCGCGCAGCTCGCCGACGAGGCCGGCTTCCCGGCCGGCGTGTTCAACGTCGTGCTCGGCGAGCCGCAGATGGCGATGGAAACGCTGGTCGGCGATGCGCGCGTGCGTGCGGTGAGCTTTACCGGATCGACGCGTGTCGGGCGGCTCGTCACCGAAACCGCCGCTAAGGCAGGCATTCGCAAGATCGCGCTCGAACTGGGCGGCAACGCGCCATTCATCGTGACCGAGGACGCGGACCTCGACCACGCGGTGCGGGTCGCCGTCGGCGCGAAATTCCAGACCTCCGGGCAGGACTGCTGCGCGGCGAACCGGATCTTCGTTTCGCGTCCGCTGTATGAAGCATTCGTCGGCCGCTACGCGAATGCGGTGCGCGAACTGAAGACGGGACCCGCGTTCGAGCCGGGCGTCGACGTCGGCCCGCTGATGCACCAGGCCGCGTTCGATGCGACGGCGGCACGTGTCGACGATGCACGTGCACGCGGTGCGCGCATCGTCGCCGGCGGCCGGCCGCACGCGCTCGGCGGCTGGTTCTACGAGCCGACCGTGATCGCGGATGCCGCACCGGGCATGCGCGTGTACGACGAGGAAAACTTCGCGCCGATTTCGGCGGTGTGCGCGTTCGACACGCTCGACGAGGTCGTGGAGAGAGCGAACGACACCGAGTACGGGCTCGCCGCGTATGTGTGCGCGACGCGCATCGACACCATCTTCCAGCTCGTGCGGCGGCTCGATTTCGCGATGGTGTCGGTCAACGGCGTGAAATTCACCGGTGCGCCGATCCCGTTCGGCGGGATGAAGGCCTCGGGCCTCGGGCGCGAAGGCGGCAGCGAAGGGTTCGAGCCGTTCACCGAAACCAAATATTTTTGCCTCGGCAATCTCGGCCTGCCCGTCGCGGCGTCGGCCTGACTCATTCACAGGAGCCATCATGAAACAATCGATCGACGCACTGCTGCGCGAGGACCGCGCCCACTTCATGCACCCGTCGACGCACGCGTACGACCACGAGACCGGCGCGCTGCCGGGCAAGATCGTGCGCGGCGCCGAAGGCATCCGCATCGAGGATCACCAGGGCAAGCGCTATATCGACGCGTTCGCTGGCCTCTACTGCGTGAACATCGGCTACGGCCGCACCGAAGTGGCCGACGCGATGTACGAGCAGGCGAAGCAGCTCGCGTATTACCACACGTATGTCGGCCACTCGTCGGATGCGATCATCGAGCTGTCGTCGCGCATCATCGACTGGGCGCCGGCCGGGATGAAGAAGGTCTACTACGGGATGTCGGGTTCCGACGCGAACGAGACGCAGGTCAAGATCGTCTGGTACTACAACAACGTGCTCGGCCGCCCGAACAAGAAGAAGATCATCTCGCGCGAGCGCGGCTATCACGGCTCGGGCGTCGTGACGGGCAGCCTCACGGGCCTGCCGAGCTTCCATCAGCATTTCGACCTGCCGATCGATCGCGTGAAGCACACGGTGTGTCCGCACTGGTATCGCAAGGCGCCGGTCGGCATGAGCGAAGCGCAGTTCGTCGCGTATTGCGTCGACGAACTCGAGAAGCTGATCGCGCGCGAAGGCGCCGACACGATCGCGGCCTTCATCGCGGAACCGGTGATGGGCACGGGCGGCATCATCGAGCCGCCGGTCGGTTACTGGCCCGCGATCCAGGCCGTGCTGCGCAAGCACGACATCCTGCTGATCTCCGATGAAGTCGTGTGCGGGTTCGGGCGTCTCGGCTCGAAGATGGGTGCGCAGCACTTCGGCATCCAGCCCGACCTGATCACGGTCGCGAAGGGGCTGACGAGTGCGTATGCGCCGCTGTCGGGCGTGATCGTCGGCGAGAAGGTGTGGGACGTGATCGCGCGCGGCTCGCAGGAGCACGGGCCGATGGGGCACGGCTGGACGTATTCGGGTCACCCGGTGTGCGCGGCCGCGGCGCTCGCGAACCTCGCGATCCTCGAGCGCGAGAACCTCGTCGGCAATGCGGCCGAGGTGGGCGCGTATTTCGGCGCGAAGCTGTGTGATGCATTCGGCGCGCATCCGCTCGTCGGCGAGGTGCGCAGCGTCGGGATGCTGGCCGCACTCGAATTCATGGCCGACAAGGATGCGCGCACGCCGTTCGACCCGGCGCTGAAGATCGGCGCGCAGGTGTCGGCCGCGGCGCTGCAGCGCGGCGTGATCGCGCGCGCGATGCCGCATGGCGACATTCTGGGTTTCGCGCCGCCGCTCGTGATGACGCGTGAAGAGGCGGACGAGATTGTCGGGATCGTGAAGGAAGCGGTGGACGAGGTCGCGGAGCGGAATCTTTCGAGCGTCGCCTGAGTTTCGTCCGGTTCTGATGCGCGCGCAGGCGCGTGACGTGACGCCGTCGCACGGGAGTGCGGCGGCGTATCGTTTTGGGTGTCAATCTACTGACGAGCGGGTTTCGTACAGAAGAATGGCCAAACGCTATCCGGGTGGCACGCTTCGTTCAGACCACTATGTCGCGATCGATCTCGCGAATGGCTACCTTACCGAGCATCGCCATGTTTCGGTCGACTTCGTCCCTGAGAAGGCCGATCGCATGTCTGACGCCCGTCACGCCGCCCACCGCGGCCGCATACATGAACGGGCGGCCTACGAATACAAACTGCGCACCGAGCGCGAGTGCCTTCAGAACATCCCCCCCTCGCCGGATGCCGCTGTCCATCATCACAACGGTCTTGCCGCCCACGGCATCGCAAATCCGCGGCAACACGGCAAGCGGTTCGGCCGCCCCGTCCAGTTGGCGCCCGCCATGATTCGACACGATGATCCCGTCCGCGCCAATCGCGACTGCCCGCAGCGCATCGTCTGCGTGAAGGATGCCTTTGATGACCAGATTTCCGCTCCAACAGTGACGAATTCTTGCAATGTCCGACCATGACAGGTGATCGCGTCCAGTGGTGTCACGTATCGCCGAAGCGGACAGCATTGGCGCCCCTCGTGTCGCGAACGAGTTCTCGAAGTGAGGCATGCCGTGATTGATCAGCGTCCGGGCGAATGTGCCGAGCAGCCAGCGCGGGCGGGTGATGCCGTCCATCGCGAGACGCAGCGACGGACGCAACGGCAGCGAGAAGCCCGTTCGCACGTTGTTTTCGCGGTTCGCCCAAACGGGAATGTCGACGGTGAGGACGAGCGTCGAGAAGCCAGCGGCTTTGACGCGCTCGATCAGGGCATCGCGGTGAGCAGCGTCGCCGGGCAGGTAAGCCTGGAACCAGGTACCCGGTGCCTCGGCATGAACCGTCTCCATCGGAATGAGCGACGAGCCGCTCATGATTGCAGGGATATTCTCATCCCTGGCGGCCGCGGCCAGCGCGACATCGCCTCGATATGCCGAAATGGCACTGATGCCGACGGGTGCGATTCCGAACGGGGAAGAGTAGGTGTGGTTGAAGATCGTCGTCTGCTGCGACCGGCGAGACACGTCGACAAGCACCCTCGTGCGGAACTTCAAGCGTTCGAACGCTGCCCGATTCGCCGCGATCGACATACCGTCCTCCGCCGCGCCGGCAATATAGCCGAAGAGCGGACGCGGCAGAACGCGCCGTGCCGCTCCCTCGAAGTCCGCGAGCGAGAGAATCTGGCGCAGGCGTCGGGGGAGATGCTGTTTAACCTCGTATGCCGCCTGTCCAATCCGCTCGACGCGCGTCGTCTCCTGCACGGTCATGTGCTCCGCGTAGTCTTTCATTTCATCGCCTCACTGTGTTGCATCCAGATCGCTGCGCCAGCTTTCCGCGGCCGTTGTACCGGACACCGCCGGAGAGCCGACGCCGGCGACATCAATACGCAAACGAGCCCCGCTGACGCATCAACTCTCGGAACAGCGCGTCGTTCGGCTGAAATGGCGCTCGCCCGTGGAGGTAGAAATAGTTGTTCAGCACCACCAGACCGCCCACCGGCAAAGACACTTCCTTCGTGCCGGCCGACGCTTCCATCGACTGCGAGAGTGCACGGAGAAACGCTGCTTCTTCGCGGTTGGACGGCTGAACGAACTGGTCGATGAACGAGATCGACAGGCCGAATTCGCTCTGAAAAAACAGCGGCCGTTCGATCTGTTCGGTGACGTTCTTGGAGGTGGATCCCTTGTAAAGGAACGGCCGGGTTCCGAGCTTGTGATTGACGAAGCGATCGCGCTCGTCCCAGTCGTCGATGTGCAGAAACCGCGATTCGCCGCCGACCGCGTTTCGTTCGGCGAATTTCATCATCAACAGCCAGTCCGTTGCATCGCTCACGTACGTACCGTCGGTGTGCATCGTGAACAGCCGGTACGCCTGACGAAGATACGAGTCGCTGGTGTCGGTGTGCTTGACCACGAAGCGGGCGTAATACGTTCCCGACATCGCATCGTGATTGCTCGGGCCAAGGATATGACCGATGGCCGTACCGAACTTCACGAAGTCGGAAGACTCTTGCGAAAGGTCCTCGAGGCCGATGGTGAAGCCTCCGTGCCGACGGTCCTTGACCAGTTCGACGAGCATTTCAGCAAAGTCGTTGCCGAGACGTTCGACCAGCAGATCGGCAAGATGATGGCGCATGAACGGGACGTATTCGAGATTCTGAACGTCGATATTTCGCGCGTCCGCCAGGAACCCCGCGAGCGCGTCGGGGGTAACGGTCACGTGCATGATGCGGTGATGGGTGGGATGCGCAGAGAGGCGGTAAAGCGGCTGCCGGCGCGTGACGGATTCGGGGGTGGCGATCAGGGTGTCCATGTTGTCCTCCTGTTGTTCACGCCTCTATTGAATGCCTCTTCTTTGATATCATCCAGAAGCAATACTTGAATGTTTAGTCGCTTTTGGAGATTAAATGATCGACGCCCGTCAGCTGCGGTACTTCGTTGCCGTCGTGGAGGACCTCCACTTTGCCAGGGCGGCGGATCGCCTGAATGTCGCGCAATCGGCGCTCAGTGCCCAGATTCAACGCCTCGAGCAGGAGATCGGCGTTCGCCTCCTGAACCGGAACAAGCGACAGCCCGTTACGCTGACCGATGCGGGGCGTTTGTTCCACGCCGAAGCGATAGCCGCATTGCGGCATTTCGAGCGTGCGGATCAGGTCGGCCGACTGGCGGCCAGAGGCCTTGCCGGGGTTGTCCGGATCGGATCGGTAACGTCCGGCGTGACTAGCGGCGTGCTGTCCAGAATGCTGCGCCAGTTTCGGATCACGCACGGCGACGTCCGAATCGAGGTCGTGGCGATGGAGACCCCGCGTCAGTTCGAAGCGCTCGCCAGCGGCGAGATCGACGTGGGTATCGTGAGACCCTGGCGCCAGCATCCGGCAGGCATCGTGGCGACAATTGTGCAGACCGAACGTCTTTTGGTCGCGATGGCCGAAGACCACGCACTGGCGGCGAACGCGCACGTGTCGGTCAGCGACCTGAAAGATCAGCATTTCATTGCCCCGCACTTCGACGATGACGACGGCGGATTCAGCGAGGTACTGACCGCGCTGGGCGTAGCGGGGGGCTTCGTTCCCTTTCTGGAGCATCGCGTTCACGATTTCATCGCCGCGATCAGTCTTGCATCGGCTCGCTACGGCGTGGTCGTCGTTCCGGAATCGATGCGCAACTTCACACAGCCGGGGATTTGCTATCGGCCGATCGCGGATTTCGAGTATCCATGCCATCTCGCGATGGCAAGCAGGAAGCGGGAGCTCTCACCCGCGGTTCGCGCATTCGTGAAGGAATCCCTCGCGTTGTTCACGGTTAGTCAGGCTTGACCTCGACACCGCACCGCGCCACACGTCCCCAACTGGCAATCATGTGCGAGTCCTTTGGAATGTTTTGCTAGTGGATTGATCGCTTGAGGCCGCCAGCGTCGACTGGCGTTCATGCCGGCAGTGCCGTGAGCAATTCGGCCGTCGTGACGATCGAGTGGGCGAACGTGGGGCCGTTTAGTTCGTGGGCGGCTCGCATCATTTCCGGCGAGAAGGCGGCAGTCGCGTCGCGCACGAGCGTCACGTGATAGCCGAGCTCCATTGCGAATCGTGCGGTCGATTCGATGCAGGTGTTGGCGAGGAGGCCAACCGTAATGACGTGTGAAATCTTGTGTTGCTTGAGCTGGAAATCGAGGTCCGTGTTGGCGAAACCGCTTTGCGCCCAATGCTCGTTGATGACGACGTCGTTTCCCTGCGGAACAAAATCGGGGTGCCAGTCGCCGCCCCATGTCCCCTTTGCGAAAGACTGGCGCTTCTGGACGATCAGTTGCGTCGGGTTAGGATGATCCCAGTCTTCGTAATCGCCCGGCTGCCAGCGACGATGCGGCACATAGAACACCTGGATGCCGGCTTTGCGTGCGGCGCCCACCGCTGCGCGCAGGTTCTCCAGGAGCCGAACGTCGTTGGCGACTGCCTCGATCATCGGAAAGATCTTGCCGCCATGCGACAGGAAGTCGTTGTACGGGTCGACCAGCAAAAGGCCAGTGTGTTCGGCGTGATAGACGGGGTCCGACATGATGTTCTCCGGGAAGCGATTTGGGGCGGGCATTGAATGCAGGGCCCCGCAGTGCGGAATTTCTGCGCGGCGTCCGACGCTCGCATGCCTCACGAACGAAGTATATATATGAATTTCATAGTTTCAACTCGGGTATCAATGCCATGCCTCGGTTATGGATATTCAGCGCGACTTTTGCCCCGGATATGGGGGCCGTCGCCGCAGAAAAATCCGTGATACTATGAAAAACGTAGTTGCATTGAACGTGGCTGGAGGCGACATGAGACGCAGGGAGAAGGGAGTGACCACGGTGTGTCCGGTGGCGCGATCGACCGAAGTTGTCGGTGACAAATGGACGACGCTCGTGCTGCGCGAACTGTACATGGGCGCAACGCGATTCGAGGAAATCCAGATTCAGACCGAGGCGACGCCCCAGATGCTGGCAACGCGCCTGAAGTCGCTCGAAGCGGACGGGATGGTCGAGCGACATGCGTATCAGGAAAGGCCGCTGCGCTACGAGTACCGTCTAACGGAGAAAGGCCGGGCGTACTACCCGGTGATCCAGGCGCTACGCACCTGGGGCGAGACCTGGTGCAAGAGCAAAGGCGAGGAGGTTGCCGTGCGGTTTACGCATCGTGCGTGCGGGCACGAAGTCGGCCTCGACTATATCTGCCCGTCGTGTGGCGAGTATGTGGAGCGCCGCGACCTCGATGCAACCTTGAGTGCAACGTTCGCTAAAGAGCGCGAGAAACGGCGTGACGCATATCGGGCCGCGAAGGCCCGATCTGATTGATTGAGGTGGCGCGCGGCGGGCTATCGTCCAGGCTGCGCACTGTTCGAGGAAATCGTCAGGGAACGTCTCCGGGCATGAGGTCTTGCTCGCGCATATTGACGCTGCGAGTCGAGATCGCGTCACGCGGTTTCGTCGCGAGCCGTGCTTTGAAGGTCATTTGATTCTGCTGAAGCATTGACGACAACGGCGGCGAGCGAGAGCGAGGCTCCGATCGCGGCGAGGCCGAGCCAGGCAGCCCGCAGGGCTCCCGCGCCGCCGAGTGCCGCACCGAATGCGCCGCCAAGAAAGTACGAAACCATGTACACGGTATTCAGGCGGCTGCGGGCTTCGGGGCGCAGCGCATAGATCCGCGCCTGGTTGGCAATGAAGCTGGCACGATTGCCCAGATCCAGCAATATCATCCCGACGATCAACCCTGTCAGGCTGCGTCCGCCCGCTGCGATAAACGCGAACGCGATGGAAACCGTGAGCGCACCCGCGGTCGCGACACGGCGCGCGCCGATGCGGTCGACGGCGGTACCCACTTGTGCCGAGACTGACAGACCGACAAGCCCGATTAGTCCAAATGCGCCGATCGTGGCGGGACCGTAGTGGTAGGGCGATCGTGCGAGCAGCACCGCGAGCGTTGCCCAGAGCGCGCTGAAGGCGGCGAATACAAGAAACCCCAGCGTCGCGGAGAGGCGAAGCAGCCGCTCCTGGCGGACGAGGCCAGCGAGCGAGTGCATCAACTCGCGATAGCGGATCGCCGCGAGTGAGTTCGACACAGGCAGTTCCCTGATGACCAATAGAAGTCCGATGTCGATGGCGGAAGCGATCACGAATATCGAGCGCCAGCCCCAAAGCGCGCCTACGCCGCCGCTCAGCGTGCGTGCCAGCAGGACACCGGAGGAGAGCCCGCCCAGCAGGGAACCGACCACGCGTCCGCGCGTCTCGGGCGTCGCCATGCCCGACACCGCGGGGATGATGATTTGCGCCGAAATCGACGTCATGCCAACCAGGAAGCTGCATTGCGCGAGCGCGAAGAAGGAGGGTGCCGCTGCGCAGGCGACCAGCGCCACCGCGTTCGCGACAATCGCTCGCGACGCCAGTTTGCGTGGCTGGATACCGTCGGCGAGCGGGACAAAGAGCAGCAGGCCCATCGCATAGCCAAGCTGGGTGAGCGTGGCAATGAGGCTTCCACGCGCCGACGGCACACCAAATGTCGATGCGATTTGCGGCAGCAGCGGCTGGTGGTAGTAGATGGGCGAGACCGCGAGCGCGCAGCAAAGAGCCATCAGAAACACCTGGCGCGGGGAGATCATGGTGCCTTTGCTACGGTAAGAGGGCGGACTTGCGCAGGATTGCGCGGGATTGGCGGCATCGTAGGAGTCCAGAAGGACTGGCGGGCATCGATCGTGAAGGCGATACCAGCCATGCAGGCGAACGACCTACAGGGCAACGCGTGCTCAGGCTTTGGGCAACGCGTCAAGGAGTTCGCGGGTGCTCACGATACTGTGCGCATAGGTTGGCCCGTTCAGTTCGTGTGCTGCGTGCATCGATTCCCGCTTGAGAGCGGCCGTTGCGTCCTTCACGAGCGTCACATGGTATCCAAGCTCCGTCGCATATCGCGCCGTAGCTTCTATGCAGGTGTTGGCCAGCAGGCCGACGATCACCACATGCGTGATGCGATGCTGCTTGAGCTGGAAGTCGAGATCCGTATTGGCAAAGCCACTTGAGCCCCAGTGTTCGTGTGCCACGATGTCGCCCTTTTGCGGCGCGAAATCGGGGTGCCACTCGCCACCCCACTCGCCTTTGGCGAAGTGATGACCGTCCATGATCTTGCGCTGGCTCGGGCTCGGATGATGCCAGCACTGATAGTCGCCCGGCTGCCACCGGCGATGCGGTACGTAGACGACCTGGATACCGGCATTGCGGACGGCTTCGTTGATGAGTCGCAGGTTGGCTAGCAACCCGACCTCTTCAGCGACGGCCTTGACGAAGGGCCAGACTTTGCCTTCTTCCGCCAGGAAGTCGTTGTAGGGGTCGACAAACAGTAGTGCTGTCGAGCTGGCCTCGTAGACGAAGTGACTCATTGCATTTCTCCGGAAGTGGCGCGCACCAAAACGGTGATCTGACATGGCTTGCCCTTGGTCCGGACATGCGCGTGGCTCGCGATACCGATTCAATCAGGGATGAAGCCTCTCTGATCAGGCATTGTATATATGAAAATCATAGTGTCAAGATTGGTGAGAATCCCATGTCAGGATGATGGGCTTTTTAACGCGATCGATGGGAAAAAGAAGGGTTTACGCGCACGGAAAAATGTTGCTACTATGAAAAACATACTAACAAAATCGAGGCAGCGCATCGCACTGGCATGGACGGCGCATCTCGAGATAGACCGGCCTCATCCATTTCACCCGGCGCTGTGTTCCGGTGCTGCTCGCATTTTTTGGACGAAGCCGCCCACGTGATCGCAGGGCCATACCCAGGAGAGCAACATGCAATACCTCGTGATGATTTCCCGTAGCAAAGACGCATCATCCATGTCGCTTGATAAGGAAGCTATCGAAGCGGAGGCCGAGTTTGTCCGCCAGCTTTACGCTTCCGGGATCGTTCGGCAGATATGGCTGAGGGCGGAAGGCGGAGCCTGCATGCTTTCAGAAGCAGATGACGAAGACGGCCTGAGGCAACTCCTGGATGAACTCCCGCTAGTCAAGGCTGGCTATCTTGCGCAGCCGCAGATCAGCCAATTGCGTTCATATTCGGGTTTTGGTCCCCGTAGTCACTGAGCCACTGTTCCTCGCTTGTGAGACTCGTTCCTTCAGCGCTAACCCGAGCTATCTCCAGAGAGCGGCGCTACATCGGGTTGTCGTTCGCCGCTTCGCAATATTTGCACGCGATAGCGCTCATCATCGACGACCGCGCACACCGACCGCCCGAAACGCGCATCGCCCGCCTCCGTTGCCGGAAGGCGGGCGATGTGAAGGGTGCCGTTTATGGGAAGCCGGACGCGATTCGTCGCGAATGCGTCAACCCACCTGCCCCGGCACAGTCTCCCCGCGCAGCGAGCACCCGCGCGTCTCGATCACCGCCAACAGCGCGACCAAACCGACCGCGCACGCCGCCATCATGTAATACGCGGGAATCATCGTGTTGCCGGTCTTGCCGATCAACCAGTCGTTGACGATCGGCGCGGTGCCGCCGAACAGCGACGTCGACACGTTGTACGCGATCGCCATGCCCGCATACCGCACATGCGTCGGGAACATCGCGGGGAACATCGCGGAAATGGTCGCCAATTGCGGCACGTACAACAGGCCGAGCACCGCGAAGCCGACGAAGGCGCCGAGCACGCCGTGCGTCATCAGCGTGAACATCGGCACGGCCGCGACGAACAGCCCGACGAGCGAGATCCACCACATCGTCTTGCGGCCGACGCGATCCGACAGCCAGCCGGCGAACGGCAGCAGCACCATCATCGCGAGCATGCCGATCAGCGGAATCAGCAGCGACATGTTCTCGCTGACGCCGAGTTCCTTGTGCATGTAGGTCGGCATGTACGCGAGCAGCACGTAGTTGACGACGTTCAGCGCGACGACGAGCCCGCCGAGCAGCACCAGCGGACGCGCATAGCGGACCAGCAGCTGACCGATCGGCAGCGCGGTCGGCGCGGCCTGTTCGCGACGGTGCGCCTGTTCCTCGAGTTCGCGGAACACCGGCGTTTCCTCGAGACGGGAACGCAGATAGAAACCGATCAGGCCGAGCGGCGCCGCGACGAGGAACGGCAGGCGCCAGCCCCATGCATGCATCGCGGAGTCGCCGAGCAGCAGCGCGAAGCCGAGCATCAGCAACGCGCCGAGCGAGAAGCCGGCGAGCGTCGCGAATTCGAGGAAGCTGCCGCACAGGCCGCGTCGCGAGTCCGGCGCGTATTCGGCGATGAAGGTCGCCGCGCCGCCGTACTCGCCGCCGGTCGAGAAGCCCTGAATCATGCGCAGCACGATCAATGCCGCGGGCGCGAGCCAGCCGGCGCTCGCATAGGTCGGCAGCAAGCCGACGAGCAACGTTGCGCCCGACATCGTGAGGACGGTCAGCGCGAGCACGCGCTTGCGGCCGAGACGGTCGCCGAGCGGGCCCCAGAACAGCCCGCCGAGCGGGCGAATCAGGAACGAGATCGCGAAGGTGCCGAGAGCGAACAGAGTCGCGCTGGCCGTATTGCCGGGAAACAGCGCCGCGGAAATGTAGGCGAGCCCGTACGCGTAAATGCCGTAATCGAACCATTCGGTCGCATTGCCGAGGGCGGCGGCCGCGATCGCGACGCGCGGCAGGCTGTGCGGCTCTTCGCCGCGGGAAGCCGACTCGTCCGGAACGGACGCGGCGGCGGAAACGGAAGTCCACGATGGCACGTATCGCATGAGGGATCCTCGCTATCAGCATGCGCCCGGGGCGGGCGCCGACGAGGATCAAAGTAATCCCGCCAATTGGCGACGCCCGATGTCATAGGACGATGTGGGGATCGGGGTTTTCCCGTGCCATGGAGAGTGGCTCGCGACGGCCGTCGCCGGCTCGCCGCGGCGCTGGTCGACGAACGGCTGTAAGCTGCGCGCTGCCACGCAGAATTCATCGGACGGTGCAGCGCGTGGCGTCCCCTTTTTTCATCATTCATCAGGAGCGCATATCGTGGCGACCTACATCGTTTTCACCCGGGAAAGCACGCAGGATCAGCATGAGCTCGACATCTACTCGAGCCAGGTCGGTGCCACTCTTGCCGGCCATCCGGTGAAGGTGCTCGCCGCATATGGGCCGCAGGAAATCCTCGAGGGTGAAGGCCCGGAGGGTGTCGTGATCGTCGAGTTCCCGTCGAAGGAGGCCGCGCACGCGTGGTATCGCGGCCCCGAATACCAGACCGTCGTCCAGCACCGGTTCAAGGGCGCGCGCTATCGCGCGGTGCTGGTCGAGGGCGTCTGAGCGCGGCCGGGCGCGCCGTTTACCGCACTACCGCACGTGCGGCAGCAACGCGCGCAGCCAGTACGCGACGGCCACCGCGCCGCCGTCCGGCGCGCCGATCGCACGTTCGCCCAGGTAGCTCGCCCGTCCCGCGCGCGGCGTCATGCCGGCCGTCTGCTGCGCGCCGTGTTCCGCGGCTTCCACCGCTGCGGCCCACGCGCTCGCATGGTCGCGGTCGTTGTCGAGCGCACGGTCGAACGCATCGGCAGCCGGCACCAGCGCGTCGAGCATCGTGCGGTCGCCGGCACGTGCGCCGCCCAATTCGCTGATCGCGTCCGCCGCAGCGCGCAACGCCGCGGCCCAGTCGCGCGCCGATGGTTCGGCGGTATCCGTCGCGGCGGCGAGCCGCCGCGACGCGCGCAGCAGCGCGGTCGCATAGAACGGCCCCGAGCTGCCCGCGATCGCGCGGCGCAACGCTGCGCCCAGCGCGGCGAGCGCACCGGCCGGCGTGCCGTACGCGGCTTCCGGCAACGCGAGGATCGCCTGTGCGGCGCGCTGCATGCTGGCGCCGAGATCGCCGTCGCCGGCGGCCGTATCGAGTTCGGTCAGCGTCGCTTCGTTGTCGATCAGCGCCTGCGCGACCGCCTGCAACGCCGGCTGCAAGCGGGCAGCCCACGCGCGGCCCGTCGCATCGAGCGGCGGCAGCGGTTCATCCGGCGCGGCTGCCGCGGCCACGCCAACCTGAGTGTTGACGGCGCCGCCGCCCGGCCACGCACGCGCCTGCGTCGGTGCGTCGAGCAGCGCGGCGCGTTCGTCGTTCAGCCGCAGCAGCGAGATCGAACAGCCGGGCATGTTCAGCGCGGACAGGAACGTGCCGGCCCACGCGCGCACGACGGCGATGCCGCGCCGGCTCAGGTTGTCGAACGCGGCGCGCAGCACGATCGCCAGCTCCATGTCGGGCGTCGCGCCGAGACCGTTGACGAACAGCGCGACGCGCTCGCCGCGATCGAGCACGAGATCGGCGACGATGCTCGACAGCAGCGTGTCGACGAGCGCATCGGCCGGCAGCGGCGCGGTGCGTTCGACGCCTTTCTCGCCGTGGATGCCGAGACCGAGCTCGATTTCGTGATCGCCGAGACTGAAGCCGGACTTGTCGGCGCCGGGGATCGTGCAGCCGTCGAGCGCGACGCCCATCGTGCCGAGGTCGGCGGCGGCCTCGCGCGCGATGGCCGCGACGCGGGCGAGCGGCAGCCCGCGCGCGGCGGCCGCGCCGGCCAGCTTGTGGATCAGCACGGTGCCCGCGATCCCGCGCCGCTGCCCGCGCTCGACGCGGCCGCGCAGCGAGACGTCGTCGGCGACGATTACCGTCTCGACCGGAATGCCTTCGGCGCGCGCGAGTTCGGCGGCCAGCCCGAAATTGAGGCGGTCGCCGGTATAGTTTTTCACGACGAGCAGCGCGCCGTTCGGGCCGGCGCTCGCGCGGATCGCGGCGAGTATGGGCGTACAACAAAGTCTGCAGGAACGTAAGAACCGCCGTTCGAGTGCAACAAAGTCTGCGGTAACGGGATAAAACATGGTGCGACGCAGCACCATTTACGAACCGGAAGCTTTCAAGATTCTTGCTCGTGGATCTCGAGACGTGTTCGCTGCGGGTCGTGAGCATCAACCACTCGTCATGTGGTGATTTGGCGCTATACCGCTACGCAGGGATGATTGGTTAATTATCGGATATTTCGTTATACGAAATTGTAAAAAACGTAGGCAAGGTTTTCTTAAGAGTAGTGAGTCGAGTCCTATTTCATGGGGAAGATGATGAAAGTACGCAACGCATACACTGTCGGTAACAGCAACAAAGTCCCGGTAGCAATCGGTCGACTTGAAGAGCTTCAGTCGTTTGGTAATCGTCCAGCGATGGCTCGTGGGCTGCCCGAAAACATGCCCTTCTTGACCTTCCCGCTGAAGGCTCATGAAGCGCGTTGCATCCCAAGTAGTGTCGAAAACTTCAATTTTGGACTTGGGCATATGCAGCTCTCTGACCGAATGCTGATGACGATGCGACTTCAGCTTGAAGGTACTCAGTTTTACTGGGTTGCGGAGATGACTGACCCGGAGCTTTGGGCGGCTATCGACATGTGGCGAAAATATGAACGACTGCCAATCGGGTTGAAGGTCCTCAATGCTGACGGTTGGGGGGCGAAATTCCTCGAAGTTCGTTTCCACGACAGACCGCTGAGAGACGAGATTTACCGTGCAGCCCCGCAGCGGGGTGCAACGGTGCACGACTGGCATGAAATGGCAGGGCTGGTGACTGGGGTTATTCAACAACAAGCGACCACGGACATTGACCACGTTCCGTTGCAGCATGTGTTTGCCAGTGCGCTGCTGACCGAGCAATACGCCAATTTCGCCGAACAGGAGCCGTTGGTTAGGAAGCCAGTGTTTGCGAGGGCTGCTAACGGAGTAGGAGGCGTGTGGCTCGGTTGAAAGGTCATGTTGTGAACATTCTGACATGCGCGGCCGCTGGCCGCGCATTCCTTATCCACACGAGCGAAGAGCGCTCGACCGTGTCGACGTAACGCGAGCTGCTCGCTATACAAAACTCACTTTCGAGGTAGCAGTGCATGGTGAGCCGGTGAAGCATCGACTGAACCGGACGCGAGTACATGACAGATCAAAGGTGTGTCGGATCGCCCGACGCGCTCAACCAAGCGGCGGGCTTGGCATCTACACTTACGGAGTTGTATGGGAGTCTATTTCGTAGCGTGGAAGGGGCTGAAGAAGCTGGCTGTTCACGCTGTTTCTGATAGCACGGAAATATCGCTCGAGGATTCGTGCTCGGAGGACATTGTAGTTGTGGCCGGCAATCTCGAGTGCCCTCAGAATGCAGAGGGATTGGAGGTTGGGGCCAGCTACGAGTTCGAGGCGGAACAGTGGTTCAGAGTCAGCGACAACCGGCGCGAGTATTGGGACTGGCTCAATGGCCTAGCGCGCTTGATTGGCTACCACTGGCAGAATCCTGACGCAAATGGGCCGGGCCCATTTCGTGAGCTGATTCTCTACGGACGACATACCGGGACTATCGGGGCAATCGCTTCAGCGAAGCTTGTTGCCGACTTCGATACTTGGGACGAGCGTGCACGGTCTATCAAGGACGATGCTTTCTACGAACACTATGCTCTTATGCGGTCTATGTTCGAGTACGCCGCGACCGACGGGGCTGTGGAATTCCGGTGCTGCTGAACGAGTCCCTGGACGCCAGGAGCTTGATAAGCAACCGTCTCTGAGGGTTGTCGCTACAGCCGCGGATTTGCTACGCTGCTCTAGATATACCTTCTCGGTCAAGTTAGGATCGAGACATCGTTACGTTCTAATTTAACCGGAATCGGCCAGAACACAAGGATATATTTGTGAGTGCAGCGGAGGCGCCTTGGGCGAGCCTGTCTTCTCGCGTGATTCATGTCGCGATGGCGCGCGAAGGATGTAGTTATGCCCGGTTGATCGATGCCTTGGCGGAGGCGGGAGTTGACGAGGTGGAGCGCCCGCTTATCGCGCGTGTCGCGCGTGGCTCTGTCAAGTTCACTTTGCTCCTTCAGATCATTCACGTAACGGGTGCGCGCCCGCCCGCCTTGTGGATGGAGGCATTTGCGTCGGAAGGTACGTGGGAAGCCCGTGCGCAGGCCGTTCTCGCGGCTGAGCTCACGCAACAGCCGTGGGTTACACCAGACGAATTGCTACACCGTCTCGCAGTTGTAGGTGTGAGTACCACGGCAAAGACGATGCTGTCGCATCTCTCCGCCGGAGACTTCTCGCTGACGTTCTTTCTGCAATGTATGACCGTGCTCAGAAGCCAAAGCATGGACGCGTATGTTGATTCTCGGGCGCTCGTTTCGGCCGCGATGTAGGGTATCCACCCTACATCCGAGTAGTTGTTCCGCGCCGAAGTTGCCTTGTCAATTACAGGCCAACGGCTAGAATGAAACCGTATATTGGTAACGGTTTTGACCTGCCGGTTATTTGAGTCCCGCGATCCGGCAGGTCCGTAAAGGGGCAGAGCAATGACGACGCCGAGCGAGCGCACGGCTGCGGTGCTTAGGGCGCGCGCGTTTCTCGTGGAGCTATCGAGGTCGCCGGCCGACACCATACCCCGGGACGTAGCCTCGGTCGCCCAGAGGGTGCTGCGCCACTATCCGAGTCTGGCCGACATCGAGCTGACGTGCGCCATGTACCCCGAATGTTGGGAAATGCCGGCGTCGCGCCGGAAGCCCGACCGGTGAAGTGGTGAGTGCGGCGCCGGGCCCTTATGGCCCGCATATTGCTCAGCTGTACCTTTGCACGCTGGAAGCTCAACTAGCACAGGAGACTGCGGTGCCAATCTGGAGACTGCCGTCGTCGGACGAAGTGCCTAACGTCACGCTATCGAGCTGGCGTATCTTCGAGACAGATGCTGGGACCCGGCATTTCGTCGGGGCCGATGTGCTCGATTCGACTGGTCGTGTCAGTTCCGCGATTACGAATTTCGACCGTGCAACGCTGCGTGGCCAGACTCGGTCGGGCCGCGTTTATCAACTGGTCGGCCGGGATGGCTGGTCACTCGATGCAGAGTACGTGTGGAAACAGTGGTGCACGGTGAACGACGTGAAGTCGTACTCCGACGTCACCATGCAGCTACTCGCTGGAACTGGCGATGATTCCCGTACGTGATTGAGTGCAAGGCGCCCCGATGCGATGAGTAAGTCGCTTGTCGAGCGGGGATAATGCCGGACGTCTCAAATCGTGCAGATTGTCCGCACTTGACGATTAGTTATACAACTTCACGATCTGTACGAAACCGCTTTGCAGTCGGCGAACACCGAAAACGTGACCAACTGCTTGGCCGAAGGCGAAGCCGCCAAACTGATCGCGGCCGCCGAACGAGACGCCTAGCGTCATCTGAGTGCCGTTGACTTCAATCGGAACCTTCGGGCTGAGGTTTCCATTGGCGTCGACAGCAAACAACTCATCGAAATGCGCGCGAATTAGCCCCTCAGCGGCCGGTGTGGGTCCCGAAGGTACCGCAAGTTGTTGAACGTTTGCCTGCTGCACCTGGCTGACCGACTCACTGGCCGGGGGTGTCTCGGATGTTGCGTGGCTCGGCGGTGGCTGACCGGGCGACCCTGCCGCCGAGTTCTGCTCGCTACGGTCGTGCTTATCACCACAACCCGACATGATTGCGACAGTAATCAACACGGCGACCAGCATCACTTTCTTCAATTGCATTCGTGTTGTCCTTGAAAATGTCGATGAACTGACATACGGACATAACGACACCCGGGAGCAAATCTTTACGTCCCCGGGCTGACGGGGCAATTCAGGGTGCGCTGACGCGCCGTGGCATCAGCGCTTCGTGGCCCAACTTGCTACCAGTAAGATCACTCTTGAATGAGAAAGCGATTTCGGTTCTTGGCGTCCTTGATCCAGGCGGGCGCACGACCGCGGCCGGACCAGGTTGCGCCGGTCTTGGGATCGCGATACTTGGCTTCTACGGGGGCGTTGGCGTGCTTCGCAGATCGAGTGCGGCGCGCTCCAAAGATGTCTTTCTCGGTAATCCCATATTCGGCTACCTTAGCGCGAATGTCGTCGACGATAGCTTGGAACTCCGCTAAGCGGGCGGCTTCGGTCTTTTCTGCTAGCGCTTCCATCTGGGCTTTCAAGTCTTTGTAGCTGGCCATCTTCTCTTCCTCCTGGCGGAATGCACGGGCACATGATATAGGTTTGCTGAAGGAAAGTGGGGATAGAGTGTGTGTCTTGAGCGGTAGAGACTGCCTCGAGGTCGATCATCGAGCGCATTCATCATTGCCGCCCGATGATTATTGCGCCCACCAGGTCGTTCTCGCCCCGTGATTCCGGTGTGCTCGACGTTCAGCGCTGTATAGCTCTCATCTTAGCAACAGGGATCAACTGCACATGGCGCGCCTAGGAATCGAACGAGAAAGTGGACTGGTTTATGAGGGGCGCGATAACGCTTCGTATTTGGTCGTGCCTCCGCCAGTGCTGTCTCAATGCGTTCTGGTGCAATCGCCAGCCGACCTTGAAAGAATGCCTGCAAGTATCGATAGCGTGCCGTTCTCGTGGATATTCCGCGAGGACTCGTTTGATGCAGTGTCGCGCGTTCGAAGGGGGCGGGTATTTCAAAAACAGGGAAACTCCAACCAAGAGATGTGCGTCGTCAACGCTCACTCGAACTTGGTCTCCGATATCGCGAGCGGGCGTAACGACGGCCGAATTGCAAAGCGATTGAACCTGTACCTAGAGTGCCAGGAACTCTTGGGCAAGCCGGAGCGAGGCGAAGGGCTGCAGCTTGCGATCGGCACTGCGGTTGCGTATTCCTTGTGGCGCATTGTGCAAGTCGAGCGGACTGTCGCTCACGATGTCATGGTGACGCTGCGCGCCGAGTCTGCGATAGGAATACTTCCCGAGATCGACGAGACACGGGTTCATCCCGAGAGCCTTCAGGCAATCCGCGTTGCGGTCAAGCGCGTCCTAGACGTCGCCTATCGGGAAATCCCGACATCGGTTGTCGATCAATGTCGGAACGCGTGTGCGGCCATGGCATCGCATTGGCTCTATCAAAAGAATGGGGAGGATCAGATCCTGGAGAAGGATCTAGGTAAGGTCATAGCCGCCATCCAAAAGCATGTTGGCTTTGACGAGTCACGTACCCTGTGTTCGGCACTGGAGATCGTAAATAGACTGCACCCAAGGGGAAAACACAACGAGACCCATCGATATGGCCTGCGGGATGTTACAGAAGAAGATGCGGCACTAGCGGTTCACGCCACCGGCTTCGTGATTCGAGAATTCGGATGGGCCAAGCGTTAAAGGGGGGCGTAGTCGCTCTTCCATAACGACGATTCTCCGATGGTCGATCATCGTGCCGAGCACGTCCTGCATGATTTGGAGCAAGCGCTCTGCCCCGGGCGCTTTTATTCCGTTTGCACGCTGCGCAGCTCGGTCACTGCACTGCGCGCGCCTCCTGACTCACGATGAAAGTTTTCCCTGGGGATGGCCCACTTCGAACACCATACTCCCCGTCACGCGTCGGCCGAGCCCCGAGCCGCCCGCCGAGAGGGCCGCCCCTTCCCCTGGAAGGGCTTCGGTTAGTGACCGCTGGCGCGGACGGGCATGACAGGTGGCGCGCTGGGGAAATCCGGACGACCACGGGGGTAGGGTTGAGACAGTCCGGCGCGGTGGCGAAGATAGAGCCGCAACCCGAACGTTTACCGGAACCATTCGATTACCCTGAATGGTGGCGGAGCAGCGAGCCTTCGCAGGCAGGGGCTTCGGCCGCCGGCCGTGTCCGGGATTACGGGATCACTCCAGCGGATGGCAGTAACCGGCCTTGCCAGGTTAGATGCAAAGTGCCCAGCAACAAGCCGCCAATAACCAACGAGGCGCCTACCAGAGTGAGCGGCGCCAACACCGCGGTTACGGTACTTGGTGACCGTTCATGCAGTCGCAACGCCAAATTCGCCAACGCGGCTACGCCGAAGCTGAACGACCAGTACGATGGCGAAAAGGTATCCCGCCAAATCCACGGCAACAACCGCAGCGCCAAGCCTGCCTGATACAAACCATATCCCAACAGCATTTGCACAAAAAAGTCGGCCGCCTCCAGCCGCAGGCTGGTATAGCAGACGCCGGCTACTACTGCCGGCGCGACTTGAATCCCCAGCAGCGGTCGCTGCGCCTCTGGTAAAGGTGTGTGGGTAGCTGCGCGGCTGAGTATCATTGACTCCAGCGCAAGCCACGAAAACATTCCTGCACCGAAAAACAATACACCGAGCTGGCTCCATCCGAACGCCGCACTCGACATGCCAGCCACAAGATTTTGTGCCACCGCGGGCAGATAGACTGCTGCGGTAACGCTCGTCGGCGCGTGACCTCCCTTCCAGAAACGCCCATAGACCCACAAACCCAAGGCCACCTGCCATATGAGGCCGGAGAGCCATAGCACCATTCCCGCTTGCCGCGACCAGAAAAGCAGTGCCACCGAGGCAAGCATAGTTGATACTGGCCCCAGTGCCGCCAACGAAGAACTCAATGGGTCGCGCATCTCCGCCAAAGCTGCGTTTCGACGCCAGCACCACTTAGACACGTAGGCCAATAACAGCACAGCCCAGATCAGTAAACCCAGCACACCGAACCAACGTGACGGCTTTATTGCGCTCGGCCATATCCGCTCAGCGACCAGCCACGCCTGCGAAAGAGCTAAGGTTCCGACTGCCATGCCGAAGAAGGCGACCGGAACGGCAGTCAGTTTGCCGATGACGGTATCGAACAGAAACCGTAGCTTGCAGTTCAAGGGAAACTCCTAGTTTAAGCGCGACAGCAGTGCCACTTTTCCGTAACAATTTCTTCCACAGTGATATTTGGTGAAAACGCATGGCCCGCCAGGCGGGCCATGCGTCACCGGCTTACTGTGCCTTCAGTCGCTCAGCCAATGCTTGCGCCAGCGGTGCTGCAGAAGCAGGGCTCTGACCGGTCATCAGCGGGCCGTCAACCACAACGTTCGGCTCCCAATTGGCCTTGCTCACGTAGTTGGCGCCGCGGTTCTTCAGTTCGTCTTCCAGGGAGAACAGCAGGTGCTTGTCCAGTTCGATCTCACCATCTTCGGCGTTCTTGAAGCCCGTCAGGCTTACACCCTTGACCAGGTATTCGCCGTTGTCCTTCTTGACATCGCGCAGGATGGCCGGAGCATGGCAGACCATTGCGATCGGACGCTGTTCGGCGTGGAATTCCTTGATCAGCTTGATGAGGAAGGAGTCGGAAGCCAGATCCCACAGCAGGCCGTAACCGCCCGGCACGAACAGTGCATCGAAGCCGGTGTAGTCGATGTTGCGCAGCTTGCGGGTGTTCTTGGCCGCGTACAGCGCCACCGGATCCTTCAGGAACCGCTCGGTGTATTCTGTCGTGAACGGCACCTTGTGACTCAACAGATCGATCGGTGCTTCGCCGCCCTGGGGGGATGCCAGCACTACTTCATAGCCTGCTTCGGTCAGAATGTAGTAAGGGGCAGCCAATTCGGTGAACCAGGTGCCGGTGTGCTTGCCGCTGATGCCCATTTCGTCCAACGAACTCATCACCAGCAGTACGCGCTTTTGCTTGTTTCCAGTTGCTTTCATGGTATTTCCCTTTTGACTACTGCTACGGATAGAGGCTGGCCGTGGGTCAGCCCCGCGATTTGCTTACCAACTAGTTGGTAAGCCGAAAGACACACAAAAAAATCTATCCAGTCTTATTGCCCCAGCAGGCCGTGTGAGCTTCCAGAACTCGGGCCGTATAAGTTAGTGCAGCACCGGACATTGAGTGCGATCGCCACGCCAAGGGTCTCGGAGATTTCCTCCAATCACGCTTCCTGGTCGACCGCCTTCTTCGTGTGCAGTGCGATGCAGCCGTCACAGCATGTCGTGACGGCCACCGCCAAGCCGACCAAGTGGTGCATTCGGTCTAAAGCTTGCTAGCCTTGGCAGGCGCGCGTTCGATGGTGATTAGGCGTGGCAATACGTCGGGGGTGATGTATGCAAAATCGCCGACTTTGCCCAGCAGTGCGTCTCGATAGGCGTTCCTGTCTTGCATCACAATCTGTGCTCCGCTGAGGTCAGAGGGGGCTACCATCCATGCACCCTCGAACGCACAGTCCATGGGCGTAATATTGGCTTTTTTCCGCCGCAGCGGCAACGCAGATAAACTGCCTAAAACTGAAAGAAAAACTTTGTCGTGGCTGGATCGGTGCGGCGTAAGTGCCCCGTTGCTATCTTCCCGCGCCGGGTAATCGGGGGCCGTGGCTGGGTAGGAGTACCTGCAGTCGGGGCTGTTATCTGAGAGGGTGCGTTGCCGGGGCTGATGAGTTCGTCGATCTGCATGCGGCCGAAGCCGATACCGTCTCCGCGCACGGACGCTATATCGCAACAGAGCGGCGAATGCTGTCTTTCGTCGAAATCTCGACGATTCTGCGCACGGGCCATCACCGTGCGTGGCTACTGTCGCGTCATGAGATTCGCGACGTGGTGGCGGTGCACCTGATCGGTCCGCACTTCGGCCTGACACAGGACTACATCCGCAAACAACTCGGCATCCGTTTTGCCGTCGACAACCGTCGTAGGATTGACGAACCGGGACTTGTCTACCGGCCTGTCGAAACGACGCTTTCCAACACTGCCTGACTGGGCGGAGCGCCGCTCTGGCTCACGCAGTCCGAGAAACATCGCTTCTTGCAGCGCCATAGCGAAGAAGTGCATACAGTTCAGACAGCTGAGCCTCGATGGCAGCGCCAAGGCCGATCCCGCGGACGATTGACACCGCCGCGAGTGGCAAGGCGCTGCGGGCCTACGCCCTTCGCGCGTCGCCACGCATATCCATCACGTCGATCAGGAGGTCAAAGAACCAGGCGCGACACGCTTTATCCACGGCTGCCCATCACAGCGTCGGCCTCCACACTTGGCCGACGATTCGATTAGCGCGGTGGCTCAGCTTTACTTCGACACGGACACTTTGACTGATTGCAAGCTCAAGTGTGGGTCCTCTCATTTGGATGCAATGCACTCGACCTCGACGCGCGCACCCAAGGCCAGCCCATCCGCGCCTAGGGCACTTCTCGCCGGATACTTGCCTTCGGTGAGATAGCTCTTGTAGATCTTGTTGAAGGCCGGCCATTCCACCATGTCGGCGAGAAATGCCGTGCACTTGACCAAGTTGTCCATCGTGTAGCCGTTTGCTTCGAGAACGGTCTTGATGTTTCGCATGGTCTGATGCGACTCGGCCTCCAGACCACCCACGGCGAGTTTCTGTGTGGCCGGTACGAGCCCGACTTGACCCGACAGATAAAGCGTGTCTCCGACCTTGACGGCTTCCGAGAAGGGGAATCCCCCTTTCAAAACCATGCCGGAGTTGAGATATTGCGGCGCGGCGGTGGCTACGGAAGAAGCAACAACGGCGGTGAGGGCGCCGGCAAGCAGCGCATAGACGTTCTTCATAATTTTCGTTTCGGTTGCCTACGTCCGAAATCCGTCGGTGCGCCCGACGCCCGGCGTACAGGGAATTTAGTCCGGTAATGGACGTCGCGGCTTGGCAAAATCGACCAAGATGGCGAGCATCACTGTGGTACGCGCGGACAACGAGCCGACGAGACACCAACATAGCCGGTGGATCAAACCGTCAAGTGATCATCGCATGCTCGAAACAGCGGCAGGCTTCTATTCCTCGGAGCCCTCGATAATGAACAAGTTGCCGGTGGACGCGCTCAAGCGGATCACCCGAGCCGACTGATACGCCTCGGACGTATACCACTCCTTGGCTCGCTCCAGCGAAGGAAACTCCAGGACAACTATGCGCTCCGTTGGCGGCGCTCCTTCAAGCGCATGTTTGGCACCGTTGCGTATCAGATACCTGCCGCCGTACGCAGCGATGGTGGCCGGCACCTGGGCTGCATACGGCTTGTATCGGTCGACGTCATCGACAGCTATTTGAGCAATGACATAGGCTTTCAAGGGAATCCGCCTCGGTAGAAATGGTGATTGGTGTACGCTGGATCTGCATCGCTGCGCGATCTAGAAGGTGCCCGGGTATGCCGCGCCATCGATCAACAGATTCAGGCCGGAGATGAATCCCGCATGACTGCTGCAAAGGAATGCGCAGGCCTTTCCAAATTCATCCGGATTGCCGAAGCGACCGGCGGGAATCTTTTGCAGCCAATCCTGAGTAACGGCTTCCTCAGAGAGTCCAGTTGATTGAGACTGCGCCTTCACTATGGAGGTCAGGCGATCCGTTGCGAAGGAGCCAGGCAACAGATTGTTTATCGTCACATTGTTGGCGATCGTCTTACGCGCAAGTCCAGCGACGAAACCTGTCAGACCGCTACGCGCACCGTTGGACAGTCCAAGACTGTCGATAGGGGCCTTCACTGCCGAGGAGGTGATGTTCACGATGCGCCCGAATTTGCGCTCCATCATTCCGTCGATCGTCAGTCGGATCATCTCGATGGGAGCGAGCATGTTGGCATCGAGGGCGTGGATCCAGTCATCACGCGACCACGACCGGAAATCACCTGGCTTAGGGCCGCCCGCATTGTTCACGAGGATGTCAGGCGCCGGGCACGCCTTCAGCGCCAGTTCTCGCCCTGCCGGCGTGGTGATGTCTGCAACAACCGTCGTTACCTCTACGCCCGTCGCCTCGCGGATATCCTTGGCCGTCGCTTCAAGAGGGCCCTCGGACCTGGCAACGATGGTCAGAATGACGCCGTCGTCCGCGAGTGCCATGGCGCAACTGCGTCCCAGTCCTTTGCTGCCGGCACATACCAGTGCCTTGCGACCGCGAATATTGAGATCCATGACCGCTCCCTTAGTCGCCGCTCAGCGCAACACACTCAATCTCGATGTCGAATTCCATCGGCCAGGAAGACATTGCCACGAACGTCCGAGCGGGGAAGTCTTTGGAGAAGAACTCGCGATAGACATCGTTCACGATCTTGTAATACGCCGAGTTGGTGATATAGATCGTTGCTTTGACCACGTTGTCCAGCGAAGAGCCTGCGGATTCCAGTGCGTACTTGATCGTGCTGAGACTCGCGCGCGTTTGCGTCTCAATATCGCCCCTCACTAGAGCGCCCGTTTTATGGTCAATCGGTGGAACGCCAGACACGAAAAGGAACTTGTCGGCCTTGACTACGAAGGACAGCGGCACGTCGAATTTTTCGCTAACGCCCGGAACGGGAACAATGGTCTTCTTACTCATGATTGAAGGTCCGTAAAAGGAGGCCAACGTCTCGGGGAAGAGCGCAGGGCGCTTGCGCGTTGGAATGGTTTGCTCGCTGAGAATTGATGGTAGGGACGATGTATTCTTGGGTACAGAGGCAGTTACCGTTAATTTCTTAGGATGCAGTTCCACCGTGTGATCTCGAAAAATGTGACTTTCTGCGAAGCCGTCGGTCGCCAGACGAATACGGCCCCACATCGGAAAGCATGTCAAATTGGCGCTGAATAGCACCCAAGCGCCAGGAAACTGGACGACTACGCCCCTTCGCATACCAGTCGCGGCGGGCGGCACCACAGGCACTAACCGACCCCAAAGTGGCCAGCGTGAGTCCACGGCAAACGAAGCGGGGTCAATGCCGCATCAGGAACTCGAACGCGAACTGCGGCGAGCGGCTGCGCGACAACGGTAAGCGTGCAGAAATGGACGTCTGGAACTCTGTGACCTGAGCGGGCAGGCTATGTCCACTGCTTTTAAATCAGTGGACATCTTTCACGAGAGAAAAACAAAAATGATAGGCCTGAAGGTCGGCAACGTCGGTCTGCATCTGGGCGGAGACCAGCGCGGTCAGCGGGCTGACAATCTGGGACGGCGCCGGCCGGACGACCTGCTACGGCGTGAGGTTGGCAGGGAATTGGAGGCCTGCGGGGAAGGAAAGGTCTTTCGCGGCCGGCGTCATCTGAACCAGCAACGTCTTGCCGGTGGCATCGCCGCTGTACGGAATGGCGAACTGGCCGCTGCCGCGCGATGAAATCGCGTGCAAGCCAAGCGACTACCGGCGGATTACGCGCTAGGAACACGAGTCAGTACTGGAAGCTGCGGAGTGAAAGCTGGATAGAATGCCGGATATGATGACGGTATGAAGGCCGGCTGTCAGCACGTGTTCGCGACGTTCAAACATCGGATGGGCTACACCCACTTCCTGACTCGTCGGTTTGCCAATGTGAGCACTGAAGTGTGCCTGCATGCGCTGGCTTACAACTTCAAGCGTGTAATAGCGATACTTGGGTTTCCTCGTCCACTGAAATTCGGTAACGTGCTCGCTATTGCGCGCGAACGTACGCGCTTCAACGGATTCCAGCATGCGCATTCCCCCGCTCAAGGCCATCATCGCGTTCGAAAGTGTCGCCCGGACCAAAAGCGTCAATCGTGCGGCGGACGAGCTGGGCCTGACCGCGTCCGCCGTGAGTCACCAGCTCAGCAACCTCGAATCGCAGATCGGTCAGCCGTTGTTCCAGCGCTCGGGGCGCGGCCTCGTCCCCACGCCGACCGGCGAGCGCTACCTGGCCGACGTCACGGGCTCGCTCGCCGACCTGAGCCGCGCGACCGAGCGCGCGTCGAGCCGCACCGAGGTCGATATCCTGCGCGTGCATTCGAGCCCGAGCTTCGGGCTCATGTGGCTGCTGCCGCGGCTGTCGTCGTTTCAGGAGGCGAACGGCGATATCCAGCTGAACCTCGCGTGCTCCTACGAAAACGCGTCATTCTCGAACGGCTTCTACGATATCGACGTCCGCCATGGCTACGGCAACTGGGACACCCTCGAGGTGAAGACGGTGCGCGGCGAATTCATCGCGCCGCTCGCGTCGCCGCGGTACCTCGAGCAACATCCGGTACACGCGCCGGAAGACCTGCTCGCCCATCGTCTGATCTATTCCGAAACGCCGCTGGTCCAGTGGAAGCAGTGGTTCGGCCGCACCGGCGTGCCGCTGGCGGCGCAGAAAACCTTCGACTTCTCGTTCGACCGCTCGTACATGTCGCTCGAAACCGCCGCGCTCGGCCTCGGCATCGCGCTCGAAAGCCTGATGCTCGCGTCGGTGAAGATCCGTGAAGGGTTGCTGGTGCCGGTGTTCGGCGAGGCCCATGCGGTCGAAGTCGGCGCGCATCACCTTGTTTACCCGCGGCAGAACACGGAATTGCCGCGCGTGAAGCGCTTCCTGGCGTGGATCGAGCGGGAAGTCGCGGCGCACGGCGGGGCGAGTTGAGCGGCGCGTCGGGGATTTTGCGTTGCAGCATCGGCGGCCCGCGCGCCGTCATCTGAATTTTTCTCAACTATGGCTGAGCGTTTCCGCGTTGATGCGGGTGTCCGGTGAGCCGAAACTCCGGACAACACATCAACACAGGAGACAAGCGATGTTGCTCGACAACCGGACCATCATCGTGACCGGCGCCGCGTCGCCGCGCGGAATCGGCAAGGCCACGGCCCGCGCGCTGGCCGCGCAGGGCGCACGCGTGGCGATCCTCGACCTTCGCCGCGAGGATGCGGAAGCGGCCGCCGCCGAACTCGGCGCCGGCCATCTCGGCCTCGCCTGCGACGTGACCGACCGCGACGCATGCGCGGCGGCCGCCCGCGCGACGCTGGAGCACTTCGGGCGCATCGACGGCCTCGTCAACAACGCCGGCATCACGCAGCCGGTGCGCACGCTCGATATCTCGGCGCGCGACTTCGATGCGATCGTCGACGTGAACCTGCGCGGCACGCTGTACATGTCGCAAGCCGTGCTGCCCGCGATGCAGGCGCAGCGCGGCGGCAGCATCGTCTGCATGTCGTCGGTCTCCGCGCAACGCGGCGGCGGCATTTTCGGCGGCCCGCACTACAGCGCCGCCAAGGCCGGCGTGCTCGGCCTCGCGAAGGCGATGGCGCGCGAATTCGGCGCCGACCGGGTCCGGGTCAATTCGATCACGCCAGGCCTGATCCAGACCGACATCACCGGCGACAAGCTGACGCCCGACATGCGCGAGGACATCATCAAGGGCATTCCGCTCGGCCGGCTCGGCGAGGCCGCGGACGTCGCCCATGCATGCCTGTTCCTGCTGAGCGACCTGTCGAGCTACCTGACGGGCATCACGCTCGACGTCAATGGTGGGATGCTGAATGAAATGAACGCG
>NZ_ML058621.1 GCF_003635165.1 Burkholderia sp. Nafp2/4-1b
CGCGTTCATTTCATTCAGCATGCCCGCGAGCGCGGCGACCAGCAGATGGGCTCGCCAGCGCCCGAGCGTCGACTCTGTCACGGTAAAACACCTCCCGGTCGGGTAGCGGGGATCGATCTGAAACCGAATTGAAGGGAAACGAAGCGCGCCCGTGGCATGTCGTGGCCGACGGTAGCCGGAATACCGGCAGCGAACCTCAAGCGCTTTTCAGAATCGGCGTTAATTGCTACGCCGCAATTACAATCCGCTGCATTGCATGCGTGATCGATGCCGCTCGGGCAGCCGCGTGCTTAATGTTTCGTTAACGATCAGGCCGTAGAATTCGCAGGCTGAGACGGTCCCCACCTTGCCAGGAGTTTTCATGTCCACGCCCGCCCGATACGACGCTGTCGCACGCCTTCTTCACTGGCTGATCGTGGCGCTCGTCGTCGCGCAGTATCTGATCGGCTGGACGATGCCCGACGTGCACCGCGACACGCAACCGGTCGGGCTGATCGCCGCGCACCTGATCGTGGGCACCGCGCTGCTCGCCGCGATGGCGTGCCGCGTGCTGTGGCGCGCGACGCATCGCCCGCCTGCCGACGAACTGTCGCCCGCGATGCGCGCCGTGTCCGGCGCAACGCATTTCGGGCTCTATGCGCTGCTGATCGCGGTGCCGTTGCTCGGCTGGATCAACGCGTCGTCGCGCGCATGGGCCGTGACGCTGTTCGGCCTCGTACCGCTGCCGGCTCTGTCGGCGGCCGGATCGCGATTCGGGCATGCAATGGGCGACGTGCACGGCATCCTCGCGTGGGTGCTGTTCGGCGGCATTTGCCTTCACGTCGCGGCCGCGATCGTGCATCGTGTCGTCCTGCGCGACCAGGTCATGCAGCGGATGATGCCCTGGTGATCTCACCACCGTAATCGCGTCACGAGATGATCGCGACGCCGCGCAAAGCGGCGCGCGATCAACGGCATGGCCGTGCGGCCCGTTCGAGCGTGCCGTGGGCCGCGAACGGCATGCGTGTCGCCGCACCGCGAACACGACGGCCTGAAGGCGCACGCAAGCATGGCGCCACCTATTTGTCGATCTGCACCGGCATGCCCGGGGCCGGTACATGCCCGGCGGCCGTAGCCGCCATCCGCGCCTGATCCTCTGCCGCGACGCGCGCCAGCGCCGCCTGCAGGTCGTCCGGATATTCACCGTCATCGCCCTTCGACGGCTCGTATCCGGCCGCTTCCAGACGAATCAGCTCCTCGCGAACCTGGGCGCGCGTCAGCGGCGCGTTCGATTGTGCGAACGAAGATTGACCGGCGAGCGCGCCGATCATCATCAGTAGTGCGATATAAGTTTTCATCATAGACTCCTGCGATATTCCGTACCGATCAAACGTGATGAAGCTCGAACCCGGCGAATCGGGTGCCTCCGTCAACTTCCGAAATAGAGCGTGCAGAAGCTCTCGGGGCCCACGCACGCAGCCGAGCGCGGACGAGACGGCAGCGTCGCCGGCCTGCCCGCATCGGACGACGCGGCCGGCTCGCTGCCGATGGCGGTTTCCGTTTGCTGCTGCGGCATCTGCTCGGCCTGCCGCTGGAACAGCGGGCTCACTGACGGATACGACGTATCAGTCACGAACCTCAACCCGTTGTTTTCGGCGTCGATCAACTGCTGCCTGACCTGCGCGCGTGTAAGTTGCTGCGCCTGGGCCGACGCAGGTGTCGCGACACTCGCGACGGAAATCGCCGCCACCGTGGCGGCTACCAGCCAATGCGTATTCATGTTTCACTCCTTCGGAAGTCAACGAGACGACGTGCTACACCCGTATGACGACTCCCGGCGTGCGTTTATTCCCGGCTACCGTCCGCTCGCATTGCGCGGTGAGCCACGGCGCCCCGTTTTTTCCGCGGCATTGGCAGCGACCGACCATCCCCCTGTCATTCGTTCGTCAGCCGGCGTAACCTGACGTAACACAGGCCCCACCGGGCGTGGGGCAGACTGACGCCACCTAGTGGATCGACCCTCGACCATGTCCGTCGTTTACGACTATGCAGCCGGCTGGCTGCGCACGCTGTACGACCGTCATCTCGACGGCGGCGCGGTGCTCGACACGGCCGCCTTTCCCGATGCCGAACGCTTCGTTCGCGCGTGGCCGGCCATCCGGGCCGAAGCGCTCGCCGTCGCGCGCGACCTGCCGCGCATCCCGCGCTTTCACGAAATCATGCGCGAGCAGCGCGACATCTCCGCCAACGACGCACGCGACTGGCGGATGTTCATCATGCAGGCTTACGGCCAGCCGTTTCCGCGCAACCTGTCGCGCTGCCCGACCGTCGAATCGATCGTCGCGGCGTCGCCGGACGTGCTGTCCGCGTCGCTGTCGTTCCTTGCACCGGGCAAGCACATCCCGCCGCATCGCGGCCCGTTCCGCGGCATCCTGCGCGGTTATCTGGTGCTGTCGATGCCGAAGCGCGCGGACGGCACGCCGGCTGCGGTGCTGAAGGTCGACGGCCGCGAATACCGGCTCGACGAAGGCCGCTTCCTGCTGTGGGACGACACGTTCGTCCATGAGGTGTGGAACGACAGCGACGAAGTGCGGATCGTGCTGCTGCTCGATATCCGCCGGCGCGGGATGCCACGCGTGCTCACGTGGCTGTCGAATGCGGTGATCGGGATCGTGCGGCTCGGGATCAAGGTGCGCGGGCGGTCGATTCCGGTCTAGCACTCCGCGCGGCGCTGGCCCGTTGCGATTTCACTCGTCGCGCGCAAGCCGCGTCAGAACCTCGGCAAGCGCCTGAATCGCAGGTTGCTCGGCGCGCTGCACCGGATAGACGAGGTAATAGCCCAGCCCGTTGCGCACCACCTCCTGAAACGGCGTGATCAGTGCGCCGGTTGCCAGCCGATCCGCAGCCATGCGCGGATCGCCGATCGCGATGCCGTGACCCTGCGCCGCGGCCGTCAGTGTCAGTTCGAGCGTATCGAATACGAGCCCGGTGCCCGCGTCGATCTGCGTTGCGCCGACGCTGCCCAGCCAGCATCGCCATTCGTCGCGATTGCTTGCGGGATGCAGCAGCGTCGCCTGCGCAAGATCGGCGATCGACTTCAGCGACGCACCTGCCTCGCGCGTACACATCGGCGTCAGGCACTCGTCGAACAGCGGCACCGCCACCATACCCGTCCAGCTTCCGCTGCCGCGCACGACGATCGCATCGAAACCGGCGTCGGTGAAATCCGGCGTGTCGTCCGCCGACGTATGGATACGCAATTCGGTGCGCGGCAATGCGTGATTGAGCGCCGCGAGACGCGGCAGCAGCCAGCGAATCGCGAACGTCGACGGCAAGCGCAATGTAAGGACCGACGCAGCCTGCGCGCGCGTATGCGCGTGCCGCGCGAGTTCAGTGAGGACGTCGATGGCCACCGTCAACAACGCAGCGCCTTCGGTGGTCAGCGTCAATCCCGACGGATGACGCACGAACAATGCACACCGGTAATGCGCTTCGAGTTGCTGCACCTGCCGGCTCACCGCGCCCTGCGTGCGGCACAGATGCTCGGCCGCGCGGTTGAAGCTGCCGAGCTCGGCGGCCGCGACAAAAGCCTGGAACGCAGTCAGCGGCGGCAACGCACGGGTGAGATCCGCGAGCGGATATGCACGCCCCGCATACCCGGATTGCGGATTTTTCGTTTGTTCGGTCATCGCTGCATCGCTATCGTGGTTGAACCGGATCGCGACCGCGGTCGCGGCTGGCTCGTCAACAATCAGCGGAGAAAACCCATGGTCTCGTCGTCCGACGCACTATACACGCGGCAGGTCGATACCTACCTGAAAACGCTCGAACGCGGCGACGTCGCCGCGATCTGCGCATTGTTTACGCCCGATGCGCGGATATTCTCGCCGTTTCTCGGCTGGATGGCGCCGCAGCCCTTCTTCGAGAAGGTCGTGGCCGCATCGGGCCAAAGCCGCATCACGCCGATCGACATCTGCGTCAGCGCGACGGGCGCACGTCGGGCCACCGGCTATTTCGTCTACGACTGGGGGCTGAAAGACGGCTCCGCCGTACGCTTCGAGTGCGTCGACGTGTTCGAATTCGACGACGACGCGCGCATCGAACGCATGATCATCGTCTACGATACGTATCCGATCCGCAGCACGGTCGGCGACAAGTACGCATAACGCCCGGGCTGCAGCGGCGATGGCGCGGCGCAGCAACGACGCGCGCCGCCGGCCGTACGGCAATGCCGCTACGAGCCCGATCGATCGCCTACACTACAGACCGTCCCCCCGCGCGGCTCCTGCCAGCCACTGTCATGGCCCATCTCTTCTTCGCGGCGTCGATCCAGCGGCACATCGACACGCCCGAGCGCGACATCGACGCCAGCACGATCGGTGAAGCGTTCGACACCGTGTTCGGCGAACAGCCGCGGTTGCGCGGCTATATCGTCGACGACCAGGGCGCGCTGCGAAAGCACCTGTCGGTGTTCATCGACGGCCACCCGATCCGCGACCGGCAGCACCTGTCCGATGCGCTCGGCGCCGAAAGCAGCGTGTATGTCGTGCAGGCGTTGTCGGGCGGATAAAGGGACGCATCCGCATCGAAGCCGCACCCGGTCGAAGCCCACAGGAGACACCCGACATGAACGATCGACTGCTCGTCGCGACCCGCAAGGGCCTGTTCGTGCTGCACGCCGACGGTAACGGCGGCTGGTCGCTCGGCGAGCCCGACTTCATCGGCGAACCGGTCAGCATGGCGCTGGCCGACCCGCGCGACGGCACGCTGTATGCGGCGCTCAATCTCGGGCATTTCGGCGTCAAGCTGCATCGCCGGCGCGCCGGCGCTGCCACATGGGAAGAATGCGCGGTGCCGGTCTATCCGCCTCAGCCTGCCGACGAGCCACGCGCCTATGCGGGCGCGCATGCGGGCGCCGGCGACGCGGACGACGCTGCACCCAGCCCGCCACGCCCGCCGTGGACGCTTCAGCAGATCTGGTCGCTCGAAGCCGGCGGTGCCGACGAGCCCGGCGTACTGTGGGCCGGCACGATACCGGGCGGACTGTTCCGCTCCGACGACGGCGGCGATTCGTGGGTGCTCAACCGCGCGCTGTGGGATCGCCCGGAGCGCCCGGAATGGTTCGGCGGCGGCTACGATGCGCCGGGCATCCACTCGGTGATGGTCGATCCGCGCGACAGCCGGCACGTCGCCGTCGGCATCTCGTGCGGCGGCGTGTGGCAGACCTTCGACGGCGGCGCGACCTGGCGTGTGACCGCCGACGGCATGGAAGCCGACTACATGCCGCCCGAGCGGCGCGGCGAGCCGAACGTGCAGGATCCGCATCGCGTCGTCCAGTGCGCGGCCAATCCCGACGTGCTGTGGACCCAGCATCACTGCGCGATCTTTCGCTCGACCGACGGCGCCGCGCACTGGCAGCGAATCGAAGCGCAGCCGTCGAGCTTCGGCTTCGCGGTGGCCGTGCATCCGCGCGATCCCGACACAGCGTGGTTCGTGCCGGCCGTGAAGGATGCATGCCGGATTCCGGTGAACGGCCGCTTCGTCGTCACGCGCACGCGCGACGGCGGCCGCAGTTTCGAGAGCCTGTCGAACGGCTTGCCGCCCGCGCCGGCCTACGACCTCGTGTATCGGCACGGGCTCGCGGTGGACGATTCGGGCACGCGTCTCGCAATCGGGTCGACGACGGGCGGGTTATGGACCTCCGCCGATGGCGGCGAACACTGGCGACAGGTTTCCGCGCATTTGCCGCCCGTATATTGCGTACGCTTCGGGTGACGCACGACGAACGACGCGATGCGCGCACTGCGGCGCAACGCCAGCACCGAGCCGTTACTTCGTTACCTCATGCCCGCGGCGCGATCCGCGCGACCGCCGCGCGCGTCTGTGCGATCTCCGCTTCGAGCCAGTCGAGAAACCGGCGCACCTGCGGCTCGCGCTCCCTGCCCGGCCGGCACAGCGCGACGAAGCGCGCGCCGGCAAGCCGCACCGACGCCTCGATCGGCATCAGCGCGTCGCGCTCGACGTGCTCGGCGGCCAGCACCGAACTGAGCAGCCCGATGCCTTGTCCGTGCAGCACGGCCTGCAGCGCGTAATGCTCGTCGTCGTAATGGCGGAACACCGCGCGCTCGAGCCATGCTTCGCGACCGGCCGCACGGCACCATGATGCCCAATCGATCGACACCGGCAGTGGCGCATCCCACGCGGTCTCGATCAGTTCGAGCCGCTCGTCCGCGCGGCCGACGTCGAAATCGCGCGCTGCGTACGCACTGAAATACTCGTCGATCAGTGCGATCTCGTGCAGCGCCGGAAACGTGCGCGACGTCGCGCGTATCGCGAGATCGATTCGCGCGTCGCGTTCGAGATCGACGAGCGCATTGCCGGTTTCGACCTTGATGTGCAGTTGCGGATCGACGCGGCGGAACCGGCCGAGCCGCGGAATCAGCCACATCGCGGCGAACGCGGGCGTGGTGGTCAGCACCAGCGTGCGCGCGTCGGCCGCCGCGGGCCGCACCGCATCGAGGCCGCGGCTCATGCCGAGCAATGCGTCGTGACACGCGCGAAACAAGCGCTCGCCCTCTTCCGTCAGCCGCACGCCGCTCGCGCCGCGCTCGAACAGCAGCACGCCGAGCCGGCTTTCGAGCGACTTGATCTGATGGGATACGGCCGTCGGCGTCACGGAGAGTTCGTCGGCAGCCGCCTTGAACGTGCCGAGCCGTGCGCACGACTCGAATACACGCAATGCAGTCAGGGGAATTTTCGAGAACACGGAGCCTCGCGGGCCGGGTCAGGCCGGGTGAATTCAATTCAATCCGCGTGAGATTAGGTGAATTGAAGCCGACGTGCAACGCAGCTAGCCTTGCAAAACGTCGCGGCACCGTGCGGCGGCAACCATCGTCGAACCGGAGCAACAACGTGCAAGGCCTACCGCGCAGGATCACGCAGGCGGTGCTCTACGAAGCGATCGCCATTTCCTGCATCTCGCCCGTGATCGCCGCGCTCTTCAAGCAGGATCTGATCTACTCGGGCGCACTGTCGGCAACGATGTCGGTGATCGCGATGCTGTGGAACATGATCTTCAACGCGCTGTTCGAGCGCTGGGAAGCGTCGCGCCGCCAGCCGCAGCGTACGCTCGGGCGGCGGATCCTGCACGCGACCGGCTTCGAGGGCGGGCTGATCTTCATCCTCGTGCCGGTCGTGTCGTGGTGGCTCGACATCTCATGGCTCGACGCGTTCGTCGTCGACATCGGGTTGTTCGCGTTCTTCTTCTGCTACGCGTTCGTGTTCCAGTGGGCGTTCGATCGCGTGTTCGACCTGCCGGACGCGACGAAGCGGCCATGCTGAAAGCCAGCACCGCTATCTGAGCGGCGCGAATGCGTATTGCGACGGGTGCCCGGCCAGAGTCCAGTTCGGATACGCATCGATACATGCGCGTTCGATGCAGTCCGCGACGCGCTGCGGCGCGTCGGCCTGCATGAGATCGATCGGCGTGAAAATCCGGTGATCGAATCGGCCGGCCGTCAGCGTCAGATGAAACGGCAGCAGCACAGCGCCGGCATGTGCACCGATCGTGAACACACCGCGGTGGATCCGCGCCGGCCGCCCGAACATCGTGACCTCGATCGTCGCCATCGGAAAGCGCTGCATCAGATACGGCGGCGCGTCGGCGAACACGGCGGCAACGCCGTCGCGCCGGAGTGCATGCAACACGCGTAGCCCGAGCGCATTGCGGTTTCCTTCGTCGTAGGTGTGCAGCACGCGCAGTTTCGGGATCAGCGTCGACTCGAAACCGCCATACGTTTCCCGCGCAATACCCGATACGACCGCGATCTCGGACAATTGCAGCGCGTCGCACAATGCATCCATCACGACCACATTCGCAAACTGCGACACGTAATGAAACGGCGACACGATCACTGGACGGCCGCCCGATTCATCGCGAAGCCGGGCAATCGCTCGGGCAAGCGCTTGCGCGGCCGCTTCGAGGCCCGGCCATTCGGCATCGCGGCCCGCAATGCGCTCGACATGCAGGCGCCGATCCATCAGGCGCTCGAATTCGTCTGCCGCCATCGTCCGCCACATGTGCGCACGGGCAAGCGCGACGTGATCGCGCCCCCACTCGTAGCGCAATCGCCCGGCCCACCGAGTGCGTGGGGAGCCGATACTCCGCAAGACCCACACGGCGAGCGCCAACCGCTCGAGCCCGCGGCCAGACAGGCGCAGCAGCCATCGATCGCGCCAGCCGAGGCGTCGCTGCCGCTTATCGGCCATCGTGGGTCAACCATCCGTTGATCCGCGCGACGTCGTCGAAATCCAGCGACGCGACCGCGGATTTCAACGCGAGGTACGCGGAAAGCACGTCGTAACGCGCACTCAGCCGCGCCTTGCGGCTCGCAAAAAGTGCCTCGCACGCGCGCAGCACATCGAGGTTGGTGCGACTGCCGACCCGATAGCCGATCCGCGTCGCGTCGAGCGTTCGCTCGTTGGCCTGCACGAGGCGGCCAAGGAGTTCGCCGCGCTCACGCGCCCAGTGCAGTCGCTGGAAGGCGTCGCGCGTATCTGCTGCCGCCTGGCGGGTTGCTGCCTGCAGCGCGCTGCGCGCCTTGTCTTCAGCCGCCAGCGCTTGCCGGAGGCGCGCCTGGATGTCACCGCCCGTCAGCAGCGGGATCGATATGGTTACCATCGCGGTCGTCGTGGTCGTCGGCTGCGCGAAGCCCGATGCCGCACCCGCCGGCGAATGGCTGCCCGTCAAGTTCACGACGGGATACCGTTGTGCGCGCACGCGGTGCGCGTCATCCCCCGCGTCACGCACGGCGAGCTCGCCGATCTGAACCGGATAGCTCTTCTGCTCCGCCTGTGCAACCCAATACCCGGCGTCTTCCGGATCGAGCCGCAGCGCGGGCGTTTCGTCCGGCACGCGCGCGACCGGGCCGAGCGGCCGGCCGATCAGCGTTTCGACAATCCGTCGGCGCGAATCCACGGCCTGCCGCGCTTCGATCTGCTGCAGCCGCGCCGCATCGAGCTGAGCCTGCACCTCGCGTACGTCGATCAGCGTCGCCTCCCCGGCTGCCCGCCGGCGCACGGTGAGCTCGTACTGCTCGGCAACCGCCGCCACGTATTCCGTCGCCCGCGTCAATTCGTCAGAGGCTCCCAGAACGTCGAAATATGCAAGCCCGGCGCGCAGCATCAGCGCCTGTTGCGCGCTCGCATAGGCCAGTTGCGCCTTGGCGGCCGCGGTTCCCGCCTGCCGATAGGCGATCCAGCGCTCCCAATCGAACAGCGGCTGCGTCAGCGATACCGTCCAGCCGTTCTGCCAGTAATGCACCGGCGGAACGTCCCGCGTCGCGATCCGGTTATACGTGCGTCCCCAGCCCGCATCGATCCGCGGCAGCAGCGCGGCACGCGCGCGCGGCACACCGAAACGGCCGATTTCGACTTCCGAGCGCACGCCGGCGAGTTCCGCGTCGTAATCGAGCGCGCTGGTCACGACCGACATCAGGTCATCCGAAAGCGCGTGCGGCGACACGCATGCGAGCGCTGCCGCGAGCAGGATCCGTCCGATCGTCACGCCGCGCCCGCGCAATTGGAGACGCCCGGCACCAGCACGCCGTCCACCAGTTCGTAGCAACGCTCGAACGTGGCAGCAAGCGCGCGATCGTGAGTGATCACGACGACCGTTCGATCGATGCGCTGCAGCAGTGCCGCGATACGCCGAACCGACGCCGCGTCGAGGTTCGACGTCGGCTCGTCGAGCAGCATCAGATCGGCCGGCTGATACAGTGCGCGCGCGAGCAGCAGGCGCTGCCGCTGCCCCGCCGAGATGTTCGCGATCGAATCGCTGATGATCGTGCGCGTGCGCATCGGCAAGCGCATCACGTCGTCCAGCAGGCCGACCTCGTCGAGCAGACGGTTGATGCGCGCGTGGTCGACATTTGCGTTGAACAGCGAAACGTTGTCGGCGATCGATCCGCGCAGGATCAGATCGCCCTGCCGCATCTGCGTCATGTGACGGCGAATCTCGTCGACCGCGAGATTCGCGTAGCGCACGCCGTTCAACCGTACGTCGCCGTGCTGCGCGCGTTCAGCCGCGCACAGCAGCTTGAATACCGTCGACTTCCCGCATCCGGATGGCCCAACGATCGCGATGCGGTCGCCGCGCCGGATCTGGAGATTCACGCCAGTCAGCACGCGACGGTCCGACGCCCCATACGCAAACGAAACATCGCTCATCTCGATCGAATCGAAGCACTGCGTCTCTACCGCGCGGCCGATCTGCGCCAGCGGTGTATAGCGCTCCGGCTCGCCGTCGACGATATCGGCAACCCGGGCGACCGGCACTGTCAGCATGAGACGCGCGAACAGCGCGTTGATGGCCTGCGCGAGCCGCTCCGAGGCCAGCGACTTGTAGATCATGAACGAATAGAACACGCCGACCGAGATCTTGCCGTCGAGCATCAGTCCGGCCGACAGCCACGTAATCGCGACGACGTCCGCATAGTCGACGAATTTCAACACCGCATCGCGCGAGGCCGTGAGCTTCGCGCTCTGCAGCATCGTCGCCGCGCACGCCTTGAATTTCGCCATGTAAATCGCCGTGCGCCGCACCTCGCCCGACGCGAGCTTGATCAGCGACGCACCCCGGATCGTCTCGAACAGCAAGTCCTCGCATTCGGCCGTCCGTTCGAGCACGAGCATGTGCGCATCACGCATCGGCCGATACAGCACGAACGCGGCGCCGACATAGGTCGCAAAGATGCCAAGCGCGACACCGGCCAGCAGGCGGCTCTGCGCGATCATGAGCAGCACCGCGATGCCGCCGACCGCGAGGTCGATCCGCAGCGAGATGGCGGTTCGCACCGCGAAGTCGTTGATTTCATCCTGCGACTTGACGCGCGCGAACAGGTCGCCGACGTTGCGCTTCTCGAAATACGGAATCGGATGGCGCAGCAAGTGCCCGATCAGCCCTTCGGTCATGTTCACTGTGACGAGTGTATGAACCAGCGCCGTCAGATACGACTCCACGAAGCGGCTGAATGTCCCGATCGCGAAAATGCTCGCGAAAGTCAGCGTGAGAATCTGCAGCAGATTCCGGTTGTCGCTGGTCACGATCTGGTCGAGCACGAGGCTGCCGAAATACGGCATGGCCAGGATCGCGCACTGGCTTCCAATCGCGACGAACAGCAGCTTGCCGATCTGCCCGCGCAACTGCGGATTCAGTGCCCTCACGCGTGCGAGCGCGGCCGGCACGCGCGAACGTGCGCGAATGCGTGGCAACGCCGGCGTCGGCGCGCATTCGAGCAAGTAGCCGGACACGCTCGACAGGAACATGTCGAGCGCGACACGGCGGCGCCCGACTGCCGGGTCGATCACCTGCACATGACCGCGACGCACGCGCTCGAAGACGACAAAATGTGCGCCGCCGAAATGAATGATCGAGCCGGGCTTGATGTCGGCCAGATCGCCGGCGTCGAACCGGTACGCCTGCACCGCCAGCCCGAAATCGGTCGCGACGTCATACAGGTCCATTAGCGTCAGCCCGTGCGACGACACCGGACGACGCGCGGCAATCTCGCGTACTTCGGTCGTGCGCCCGAGATGGGTCAGCACCATCGCCAGACACGCATATCCGCAGTCCGCGACTTCATTCTGATAAATCACGCGCACGCGTCAACTCCGGATCATCTGGAACAGCGGTTCGAATACCCACTCGGCGATCGAACGACGCTCGACGACGACGCTCGCGGTGCCCTGCATCCCCGGAAGAATCCGCAGCGGTTCGCGGGGCCGGCCGAACGTCGGGCTGCTCAGCGTCGCCCACGCCAGGTAATCGGTCGGCCGTACGCTCGCGGGCGCCGGCGACGGTGACGACCCCGTGGCCGCGGTCATCGTCGTGCCGGAAATCGAGTCGATGCGCGCGGCGACACTGCCGAAGCGCGCATACGGGAACGCGTCGAGCTTGATGCGGACCGTCTGCCCTTCCCGGACAAACCCGCGTTGCCGCGACGGAATGCGCAGTGCCGCGGACAGCGACGGTTTCGGGTTGGTCGAGATCACGAGCGCGACGTCGTCGGGTGCGAGCGCATTTCCGGCCACGAGGCCAGAAAACGTCACGATGCCGTCGTTCGGCGCCGATACGGTGATGTCCCGCCGGGCTGCCTCGTAACGCACCAGAATGTCCTGCACTTCGCGATCGCGCTGCGCATGCAGCTCCCGGATCTGCGCGCCGAGTTCCCCGCGGCTACCGCGCAAGGTTTCGAGATCGGCAAGCAGCGCCTGATGCCGGGCATCTCCCTGCGCAATCTCTGCTTCGTTCTGGCGGACCTCGATGCGTGCCTGCTCGATGCGATCGGCAATGACGTAGTCGGCCGCGCCTTCGACACGTACGAGCCTGCGCCGCGCGTCGTCGGCCATCTGCCGCAAGCGGTGCTGCCGATCGCCGAGCGCGTCGAGTTCGCGCATGCGCGCCGCCTCCGTACGCTCGGCCGCGTGCATGCGAGCCCGCAGCGCGGCGATGCGATCGTCGAATTGCGCGTTCGTCGCGGCCGTCTGCCTGTCGCGCAGCGCTTCGTCGAAGACCGGCCTTGGGCGGCCGTCGGCCGACAACGTGAGGTCGCGTGCCAGCCGGAACAGCGGCTGCCCCTTCCTCACCGCGGTGGCCGACGCCACGTACACGGCCGTCACGAGCCCCTCATGACCTGTAATCCTGACATCGAACGGCGACACGATTTCGCATGGCACGTCCCGCTTGAGTTCGATTTCCTGCACGAAGGCAAAGACAATGCCCGCGCCGACGATGGCCGACGCGCAGTATGCGACCCAGCGCCACGGTACATCCGTGAAACGCGGCAGTTTTCCAGCTTCCCAATCCAATTTCGATGTTCCGGATCTCGGCCCGTCTGCGCGGCCCGGCGGCCTGCCGACCGACTCGCAGCGACAGGCCGCGTGCAGGGCCGAGCCCTGCGCGACGCATCATGCGGCATACGTGCCGTGCAAGAACGCGCCGGCGCGATGCCGGCGACGGAGTGGCAACGGAACTGCGCGAACCGTCGAAACGAACGGTTCGCGACAGCCGGGAATCAGCCCGGCGCCCGAAGCGGCACGCCACCACCGCCGGTGGGCGGCGGTGGCGGTGGCGGCGTCGTGGTGAGCGGTGTGGTTTTACTTATCGGGTTCAATGTCAGAGAGTTGCGCCGCTTGCAACAGCCTCCAGCCAGTCGCGACTGCGCGAGCGTCGCGCGATCGATCTTCTCCATCTTTCCTGCTCCTTGGGTTGAAAACAATTTGGCCGAACTTGCCGCGATCGCCGGGCACGGCACATCACTGGTACGACATCGTGAACGTCGCGAGACCGTTGGCCGTGCCGGCCTTGATGTCCGACGCCGTGCGGATGTAGCGCGCCGAGAACGGCGCTTCGTAAATCGCGTTACTGACGTTGCCGATCTGGACCTGGTTCGGATTGCCGGCTACGGACGAATCGGGGCCGAACGAGATCGGCCGTGCGTTCGACAAGATCTGGATGCCGAAGCCGCGCGCGGTCGAGTCGCCCGTCAGCGACAACACATTCGAACGGTTGTTCGGCGACGAAACGTCGGCGAAGGTCACCGCAATCTTCGACGACACGCCTCGGCAATCAATCGAGATACCGAGCGGAACCGTGGATGCCGCACTGCCGACCTCGCCGAGCGTGTGCGCGGCGATCCGGCCGAAACGTACCTCCACTTTGCTCGACGTAACGGTGCAGCTCTGAGACGCGACCGTCATCAGCGGCGTCGACAGCGTGACCGTCGACGCGGTCAGACCGCCGATGCGCTGCGTGACGAGCAGTCCGCCGGTGATCATCGCGTTGGGTGGCACGTCGCCCGTCTTGACGAGTTCCAGCACGACCGGGGTGCCCAGATAGCCGTAGCACTTGCCGCTCGCCGGGTAGCCACACTGCGACGGGGTATGGAAGACCGACACCGGTACGGTGTACGAACCGGTGTCCAGCGCATCGCCGCTCGCTAGGCGGCGCACCCGGTAGCCGAGGCCCTGGGTACCTGTCGGAATGATGCCGTTGGACGATTGCCACCCCGATCCGCTCTGGTTTTCGACGGTCGTCCCCGTCGTGCAGTAAACACCGACCGGATACGCTTGGTTATACGAATAGTTATATCGCGCGCTTGCGATCACGGTGCCCGCCGGCGCATCGCGCGGCACCGTGACGCTGGCCGGCAGCGCAAGCGATACGCGATAGACGCCGCCCGTGCCGAGCTCGCACGCGGCCATCGCACGCGACGGCAGGCAGGCAAACGCCAGCAGCGGCACGCCGGCACAGACGCCGAGCAGGTGGCGGCGCGCCGCCGGGATAAATGGCATGCGCTTCAGCGTGTTGCCACGACTTTCGTCATTCACTGGAATTGCCCTTCGACTCATGATCGACTCCGCGAGCCGCCGACGCTGCCGCCACGTCAGCCTCACCACGCTATTTCAGGGACCATGTATGTCGTTCGCCGCGGCCCGGTGCGTGATGTCGTTTCGCGTCTCTTTCGACGCACGACACGACGCGGCCCATCCGATCTTCGTCGGTCGACTGCATGCGAAATCGCTACCCGATCCTCAACAGGAACATGGCCGCTTGCACAAGGCGCCCGCAAGCATCGACCAAGCGATGTTGCCGTCCGCCCTCTGAGCTAGGCGCCATTCTCGTGCGCGGCTGCGGCGAAGCCAATCGGACGAGTCAGAAATTTCGGGACAAAGTGCGCGCGCGGCAGGGCTTTCGCGCGAAATGTGTGAATGGTTAACGAGGGCTTTCAGTTGCGCGTGAGCGTGCCCGAATCCGGCTGTAGTAGTGGATTTGCCGTGAGGGAAGCCCAAGCGAGAGTCGGATTTGCATCAGGAAGTGTTGAGCATCGATCGCGGCAGGCAAAACAGCTGCCTGGAATCGCCGCTTACGCTCCGCCGGAAATTTTCGGCAACTGCCAGCCATAGCGCACCGCCGCCATCCGCAGCGCAAAGCACACGACGCCGCCGAGCACGGCCGCGACGACGGGCGGGCAACCGGCACGGCGCGACGACACGACGAGCGCCGCACCGAGCAGCGCCGCACTCGCATAGATGTCGGCGACCAGGACGACCGGGATCCTCGCGAGCAGGACGTCGCGCACGACGCCGCCACCGCAGCCGGTAACCGCGCCCATCAACGAGGCAATGAACGGATGCATCCGGAATTCGAGCGCCTTCACCGCGCCGGCGACCGCGAACAACGCGAGGCCGGCCGCATCGAGCGTCGTCAGTAGCGCAGGCGAGAACGCGGCGACCCGCGCATGAAAGACGAACGTGAGCAGCCCGGACGCGAACGCGAGTGCCGGATAACGCCAGTCGAGTACGGCACTCGGCGGCCGCGCGCCGATCAGCAGGTCGCGGATCACGCCGCCGCCGAGCGCGACGACGAGCGACAGCACCATGACCCCGAACAGGTCGAGCCCGGCGTGGATCGCCGCAATCGCGCCCTCGATCGCGAACACCGCCGTGCCCGCGAGATCGGCGGCGAGCACGATTCGCTCGATGCGCTTCATGCGAGCGAATGGCCGGCGTGCGGCATCGTCCGGTTGCAACGGGCGTCGCGACACGCAGGGGTGCGATTCGGCCGTGTGCCGACGTGCTGGTGCCATCCAGATGCCATGCGCGCGTTGTGGATCATTGCGGTCTCCCCGATCGAGATCGAGGAGTCTAACGCATGGTTCGCGCACCGCTTGCGGCCGCGCAGAAAATGACAAAGCCGCCGACAGCAGGACATCAGCCCTGCCACCGGCGGCTCGCGATCGACATCGGGCTTCCGGTCTGAACCCGGAAGCCCGCGCACGTCGCTCAATGCACGCCGAGGTACGCCTTCACCGCCGGCAGGCCCGGCTTGCCGTCGATCGTCGTCACGCCGGCCAGCCACTTGTCGAGCGATTGCGGATTCGCCTTCAGCCACTCGGTCGCGGCCTTGTTCGGGTCTTCCTTGTTCATGATCGGCAGCATCACGTGGTTCTCGATCGACGTCGTGAACTGCAGGTTCGACACGAACTTCGCGACGTTCGGGCAGCGCTGCGCGTAGTCGGGCGGCGTGGCCGTCAGCACCTTCGCTTCGCCGAAGTTCGGGCCGAACACATCGTCGCCGCCGGTCAGGTAATCGATCTTCATCTGCACGTTCATCGGATGCGGTTCCCAACCGAGAAACACGATCCACTGCTTGTCGCGCGCCGCGCGATTCACCTCGACCAGCATCCCGGCCTCGCTCGACTCGACCAGCTTGAACTTGCCGAGGCCGAACTGGTTGCCGTCGATCATCTTCTTGATCAGCGCATTGCCGTCGTTGCCGGGCTCGATCCCGTAGATCTTGCCGTTGAGCTTGTCCGCGTACTTCTGGATGTCGGCGAACGACTTCAGGCCGCCCTGGTACACGTAGTCCGGCACCGCCAGCGTGTATTTCGCGCCGGTCAGGTTCGGCGTGGCGAGCACCTTGATCGTGCCGGCCTTCGTGAACGGCTGGATGATCGGGTCCATCGTCGGCGACCAGTAGCCGAGGAATACGTCGATCTGCTTGCTCTTGATGCCGGCGAACGTGATCGGCACCGACGCGATCGTCTTGGTCGGCGTGTAGCCGAGACCCTGCAGCATCGTCGCCGCGAGGCCGGTGGTGGCCGCGATGTCGGTCCAGCCGACGTCCGCGAAGCGCACGTTCTTGCACACGGACGGGTCGGCCGCATAAACCGCCGACATCGGCGCGGCAACCCCGATCCCGCATACCGCTGCGATCAATAAGCGCTTCATCTGTCTTCTCCTCAAGGTGACGTCGTTTTTCATGGGTGCGGGATCGATTGTTGAAGCCGCGCGCCACGATCCCGGCGGCGTCGCGGAACGACATGGGTCGCCCGGTCGCGTCAGCGTCCCGGCAGCCGGCGCTCGTAGCTCGGCGCATGACCGAACTGCGCGCGATACGCCTTGCTGAAGTGACACGGCGAATGGAATCCGCACGTCGTCGTCACACGCGCGATCGACGCGTCGGTCGTGCGCAGCAGGTCGCGCGCGCGTTTCAGCCGCAGCGTCAGGTAATAGTGGGTCGGCGATACGTTCAGGTACACCTTGAACATCCGCTGCAGGTGCCGCTGCGACAGCCGCACGAGCCGCGCGAGTTCCTCGAGCGACAACGGCTCCTCGATGTTCGCCTCCATCAGCCGGACGACCTCGATCAGCTCGGCGCGCGAGAAGCCGACGCGCGCATCGACCGGAATCGGCTGCGTGTCGGTCGAGCTGCGGATGCGCTCGAGGATGAACTGCTCGGATACCTGCGCGGCCAGTTGCTGGCCGAAACGCATGCCGACGAGATTGAGCATCAGGTCGAGCGGTGCGGTGCCGCCGGTGCAGGTGAGCCGGTCGCGATCGACGACGAACAGCTCGTCGGCAAACCCGACTTGCGGAAACTCCGCATGCAGCGCGGACAGATTCTCCCAATGCACGGTGCAGCGGTAGCCGTCGAGCAGCCCGCCCGACATCAGCGCATACGCGCCGGTGCAGATGCCGCCCAGCGGCAAGCCGCGTTCGGCGAGCGCGGCGAGCGTGTCGCGTGCGCCGTCGTCGACCACATCGCGGATGCGAATTCCGCCGCACACGATCATCACGTCGGGCAGGCTCGTGTAGTCGAGCGCCTGGGTAGGACGCACCGCGATGCCGTTGCTGGCATGCACGGGCGCGCCGTCGAGCGAATAGATCGACCACCGGTAGTGGTCGGATCGCCCGACGTAGTTCGCCATCCGAAGCACTTCGACCGCGCTGGAAAACGCGATCATCGAAAAATTCGGCAACGTGAGGAAGCCGAAGTGGGCAAGCGACGAAACCGGTGAAACGCAGGCGGCGGGCACGGCGGCGGCGGCGGCGGACGTCACATCGGGCTCCTGGCGAACGGTTGAGCAGGGTGCAGGACGCCAGCCCCGCGGCATGCGCCGCGAAAGGCCGGGGTCGAATCGGGGAACGCGGCCGGCAGACAAGCCGGCCGCCGGTGGCTCAGGCTTGCGCGGGCTCGGCCTTCGCGCGGAACAGCTGCTTGAGGCCCGAGAACAGCGGTGCCTTCACGGTGCCCGGCGCGCGGCCGAAGCTCTCGGTGATGCGGTCGAGAATGATCGCGAGCAGCACGACCGACAGACCGCTTTCGAAGCCGAGACCGATGTCGAGGCGCTGGATACTGGCGAGCACGTCGTTGCCGAGGCCGCCCGCGCCGACCATCGACGCGATGATCACCATCGACAGCGCCATCATGATCGTCTGGTTCACGCCCTGCATGATCGACGGCAGCGCGTTCGGGAACTGCACCTTGTACAGCAGCTGCCACGGCGTGCACCCGAATGCCTGGCCGGCTTCGACGATCTCGCGGTTCACGTGACGGATGCCGAGGCTCGTCAGGCGCACGGCCGGCGGCATCGCGAAGATCACCGTAGACAGGATCCCCGGCACGCGGCCGAGACCGAACAGCATCGCGGCCGGAATCAGGTAGACGAATGCGGGCATCGTCTGCATCAGGTCGAGGATCGGACGCACGATCGCGGCGACCCACTTGCTCTTCGCGGCCCAGATGCCGAGCGGAATGCCGAGCACGAGGCTGATGATCGTCGACGACAGCGTGAGGCCGAGCGTGATGACCGTCTGATCCCAGAAGCCCGTCGCGAAGATCAGCAGCAGCGACAGCGTGGTGAATAATGCGAAGCGCCAGCCCACCCGCCACAGCCCCACGCCGATGAAGATCGCCATCATCAGCCACATCGGGATCGCCTGCAGGCTATGTTCGACGAACGCGGCGAGCCCTTCGATCGCGCGGCCGATCGCATCGAACGTCGCCGCATCATGGTCGAGCAGGTAGTGAACGGACTGGTCGACCCAGGTACCAAGCGGAATCATTTCAGACATGGGAGCCTCGCGAACGCGTGATGGCTTTCAGGATGAGTGCGCGGTCGACCGAGCCGCAGTAGCAGCCGTCGTCGTCGACGACGGGCAATGCATTCGGGCTCGCGACCACACGCGCGACGACGTGTTCGAGCGACGCATCGCGCCGGATGCTTTCGATCGGCCGCACGGACGGCGTGTCCTGGCCGATCGCATCGCGCGTGACGAAGCCGCGGATCTTGCGTGCGGCGTCGAGCACGAATGCGTACTCGGCGCTGCCGTTCAGCGTTGCCGCGACGTTCGCGGCATCGAACTTCGACATGGTCGGCACGGCGCCCGTCTGCATCAGGTCGCCGGCAGTGAGATAGCGGCTGGTGTCGATGCCGTCGAAGAACGCACGCACGTAATCGTCGGCCGGGTTCGCGATGATGTCCTGCGGCGTGCCGACCTGCACGAGGCGGCCGCCTTCCATGATCGCGATGCGGTTGCCGATACGCAGCGCCTCTTCCAGATCGTGCGACACGAACATGATCGTGCGGCGCTGTTCCTTCTGCAGTTGCAGCAGCACGTCCTGCATTTCGCGGCGCTTGAGCGGATCGAGCGCGGAGAACGCCTCGTCCATGATCATCAGCGACGGGTTCACGGCCAGCGCGCGGGCGAGGCCGACACGCTGCTGCATCCCGCCCGACAGCTCGGACGGCAGCTTGTTCGCGAACGGCGCGAGGCCGACCTGCTCGAGCACGTCCATCGCACGGCGCTCGCGTTCCTTCTTGCCGACGCCGCCGACCTCGAGGCCGAACGCAGCGTTCGACACCACGGTGCGATGCGGCATCAGCGCGAACGACTGGAAGACCATGCTCATATCCTTGCGGCGCAGCGCGGTCAGCGCCGAGCGGCGCGCCGACGCGACGTCGAGCCCGTCGATCAGCACCTTGCCGGCGCTCGGATCGACCAGCCGATTCACGAGGCGGATCAGCGTGGATTTGCCGGAGCCGGACAGGCCCATCAGCACGAATATTTCGCCTTCCTGCACGTCGAACGATACGTTGTGCACGCCGACCACCTGACCGGTACGCTTGAGCACATCGTCTTTCGTCGCACCGGCGGCGAGCATGTCGAGCGCCTGTTGCGGGTTGCTTCCAAACACCTTGCACAGACCTTCGACCACGACCTTGGGGGCATCCATCGAAACCTTCTCCTCGTGTAGCGGGGACTCACGCGTGTTCCTAGCGTGCCTACATAGTTGCCAGAAAAAACCCCGACCTGCCGACGAATTACGACAAACGCTTGCGCAAATACGACACGCCCGCAAGCCGCGCCAGGTGGGGCGCGGCGCCCGGCGGCACCCGATTGCGGCGACGCAATACCCGCACGTCCAGCAACGACGGGCATCGCGCGCCGGAATGGTGCGAAGCAGCGCGACGTGAAAGAGGCCCAGTTTTGCGCAAATCGGCAGCGGGCGCACGTCGTTTTGCGACAATTTCACGTCCGATCGGACTGTGTCAATTGCGTCATGCCGATAAAGCGAATGGTCGTTCGAAAATAAGGCATCGCGAACGCGCGACAGCCACGTTTCGCGCCCCGCCCGCAACCCAGAAAATCCCGCACGGCCGCTGTGATACATTGCCGGCAACCACACCGCCGCCAGCGGTACGCGCATGCCGGTTCGCCTGCCGGCCATACCGCACCAGCCTCGATCGGGCCGCGCGACGATCGAAGGACGATAACGAAATGAGAGAGGGAGCTAGGCGATGAATTGGGCTTTTGCCGCAATCGGTTTCATCGTGGGCGGTATCGCCGCGTTGTTCGGGGATTTTTCGGCTGCGAACGGGGCGCTGCTCGGTGCAGCGGTCGGGTTCTGCATCGGCCACGCGCTGCAGCAACACAAGCGCAAGACCGGCGGCACGACACCCGACGCGTTCGCGATCCCGACGACGCCTGCGACGTCGCCGCCCCCACCCGTTCCGCTCGCCGAGCGCGTCGCGCGTCTCGAAGCGACAGTCGATGCGCTCACACGCGAGCTCCAGGTGCTGCGTGGCCAACTCGCCGGCGGGAAGGCCGGCGCCGCCGCGACCGGCAGCGCCGCGACAGCGCCCGCTCCGACTCCGGCCATCGTCCCGTCATCGCCCGCGTCGAGCGCGCCGCGCCCATCCGTGCAATCCGCCACCGCGAGCGCCGGCACGCCGTCGTCGACCTCCGCGCCGGTGCCCGCGCCGGCTCCCACGCCGATGCCCGTCACGCACCCGAGCAACGCACCGGCCGCGGCCGGCGTACCGACGAATGCGCCCGCAACGACCACGCCGCCTGCCCCGCCTGCCCGACCCGCTCCGCCTGTCCCACCGGTACCGCGTGAACCCGGCATCGCCGACCGCGCGTTCCGCGCCGCGCGCGACTGGCTGCTCGGCGGCAACACGGTCGTGCGCGTCGGCATCATCGTGCTGTTCTTCGGCGTCGCGTTCCTGCTCAAATACGCGGCAGACAACAACATGCTGCCGATCGAATTCCGCCTGGCCGGCACGGCGCTCGCCGCGGCCGCGCTGCTCGCGATCGGCTGGCGCGTACGCGCGCGCCGCGCGGCGTACGGCCTCGTGCTGCAGGGCGGCGGCGTCGGCATCCTGTACCTGACGATCTTCGCCGCGACCAAGCTCTACGCGCTGCTGCCGGTTGGCGCGGCATTCCCGCTGATGGTTGCGGTATGCGCGCTGAGCGCGTTCCTCGCGGTGAGGCAGAACGCGCTGCCGCTCGCGTTCATGGGCAGCGCGGGCGGCTTTCTCGCGCCGGTGCTGCTGTCGACCGGACACGGCAGCCATGTCGCGCTGTTCAGCTATTACGCCTTGCTCAATGCGGGCATCTTCGCGATCGCGTGGTTCAAGGCGTGGCGTCCGCTGAACCTGCTCGGCTTCGTGTTCACGTTCACGATCGGCGCGGCATGGGGCGTGACCGCGTACCGCCCCGCGTTGTTCGCGACCACCGAACCATTCCTGATCCTGTTCTTCCTGATGTATGTCGGCATCGCGCTGCTGTACGCGGCGAAACGCGAGCTGGCGCTGCGCCACTATGTGGACGGCACGCTCGTGTTCGGCACGCCGATCGTCGCGACCGCGCTGCAGGCGTCGCTCGTGAAGGGCATGCCGTTCGGGCTCGCGTGGAGCGCGGTCGCGCTGTCGGCGTTCTACGTCGCGGTCGCCGCGTGGCTCGCGCGGCGCCGCGAGCGCCTCGCGCTGCTGTTCGAAGCGATGCTCGCGCTCGCGGTGATCTTCGCGACGCTCGCGATACCGCTCGCGTTCTCGGGCCCGACCACGAGTGCCGCGTGGGCAATCGAAGGCGCGGCGATCGTGTGGGTCGGCGTACGCGAGAAACGCCTGGCGCCGTTCGGCTTCGGCTTGCTGATGCAGGTCGCCGCGGCCAGCGCGTTCTTCACGAGCCTGCTCGGGCCGGCCGACGCGAACGCGCTGCCGGTGCTCAACAGCCCGTATATCGCCATGCTGCTGATCGCGCTTGCCGGGCTGTTCACCGGCTGGTGGTTGCACGGCCGCGACGAAGCACGCGCGTGGCACGCATGGATGCCCGACCTCGGTGCAGCCGCTGCGGCGTGGGGATTGCTGTGGTGGCTGAGCGCCGGGCTGCACGAGATCCTCGTCTACGCGAGCCGTCACGTCGATCTGCACGCGGACCGCTTCGTCGTCGATGCAACCGCGCTGTTCGCCGCCGTCACCGCGTGGCTCGCCCACGTCGCGCGCCGCAAGCTCGCGTGGCCGATCGCCGAATGGCCCGCGCTCGCGTTGACGCCGGTGCTCGCGCTGCTCGCATTGCGCGCGTTCGATGCGCATGAGGCGCCGTTGTCGGGAATGGGCGCGTTCGCGTGGCCAATCGCCGTTATCGGGTGCTATGCGCTGCTTCTGCGTCAGGCGCGCGGCACGGCGGACGCCGGCTCAGTGGCGGGGGCCGCGGGGGTGGCGGGCACGACCCGCACGTCGGCCGTGGCGGCGATCGCCACGCCGGTCATCGCGCCGCTGCATACGCTGATGTTCTGGACGTTGTGCGGGCTGTTCTCGCTCGAAGGCTTCTGGCGCCTGCGCGCGTTCGTGCCTGAAGGCGCGTGGAGCTGGAGCGCATGGGCTTACGGCTTCGGCGTGCTGCTTCTGCTCGTGGCCGGCCCCGGCTCGCGCCCGCGCTGGCCGATCGCCGTGTTCCCGCGCGCGTACCAGGTGTGGGGCGCCGCGCCGCTTGCCGCGCTGCTGTGGCTGTGGAGCCTCTCCAGCGTATCGAGCGACGGCGATGCGTCGCCGCTGTTCTGGCTGCCGCTGCTCAACCCGCTGGACGTCGCGCAACTGCTGATCTTCGTCGCGTTCGCCGCATGGCTGCGCCGCCTGAAAACGCTCGGCGTCAACTGGCATCCGCTCGCGATCGACCTTGCCGCGCTCGCGACCGTATTCCTGTGGTTCAACGCGCTGTTGCTGCGCACGCTGCATCACCGTTTCCACCATGCGTACGACATCGACACCGTGCTGTCGTCGTTCGGCATCCAGCAGGTGTTCATGGTCGGCTGGAGCCTGTTCGCGTTCGCCAGCATGTGGTTGACGCGCCGCGACGGCATCGCGCGCGTGTGCGCGCTCGCGTCGCTGCCGCTGATCGTCGTGATGTGGGTCTGGACCTTCTATGCAAACTTCACGCAGGACGGCGGCAGCTGGGCGCGCGTCCCGCTGCTCAATCCGCTCGATCTCGTGCTCGTGGTGGTCTATGCGCTCGCCGCGTCGTGGTTCGTGCGTGCGCACCGGCTCGGCTGGTCGTTCGGCAACTATCGTGTCGAACTGCTCGGCGCGGCCGGCGCGACGGCCTTCCTGTGGCTGAACGCGATCCTGCTGCGCACGTTGCATCACTGGACCGGCGTGCCGTACGCATTCGATGCGATGGCGGAATCGACGCTCGTCCAGGCGTCGGTCTCCGTGTACTGGACGCTCTGCGCGCTCGCGACGATGATCTGGGCCACGCGTCGCGGCTTGCGTCCGCTGTGGTTCGTCGGCGCCGCACTGCTCGCGCTCACGGTGATCAAGCTGTTCCTGTTCGACCTGTCGCACGTCACCGGCATCGAACGCATCGTGTCGTTCATCGGCATCGGCGTGCTGCTGCTGTTGATCGGCTATTTCTCGCCGCTGCCGCCGAAGGCCGCGGTCACACCGGACGAGAGCCCACGATGAAACGACTCGCAGCCCTGCTCGGCCTGAGCCTGCTGACGTCGTTCGCGGCAGCCGGCGGCACGCCCGGCGCCGAACGCGTCGCGCAACGCTTCGCGCTCGACCTCGACGGCAGCGCCGCGTACTACCAGCTCACCGTGCCGCAAGCCGTGTATGCGGGCAGCCGGCGTGACGATCTCGGCGACGTGCGTATCTTCAACGGCGCCGGCGAACCCGTACCGTATTCGCTCGATGCGCCCGCGGCCGCGGCCGTGCCGCCGTCGCGCACGCCGGTGCACTGGTTCCCGCTGCCGCCGGCCCGCACCGACGATGGCCAGACGCCGCTCGGCGTGTCGGTCGCGCCGGACGGCTCGCTGCGCGCGGCCGTCACCGCACCGGCTCGCGCGAAGCACGCGGCCGATCTCGTCGATTTATCGCATGCGGATAGCGAAGTCGATGCGCTGCTCGTGCATGTGAGCGACGACAGCTACCAGGGGCGCGTCACCGTCGACGCGAGCGACGACTTGCGCAACTGGCGCTCGCTCGGCAGCACGCAACTGCTGAAGGTCGGGCGCGGCGGCGACATGCTGGTGCAGGAACGCATCACGCTGGAAGGTACGGCGCCGCGCTACCTGCGGCTCGACTGGGTCGACGGCGCCCCCGCGATCGGGTCGATCGAGATCGAAACGCGACCGCGCGACGCACGCACCGCGGACACGGCAGCCGTGCCGCGTCAATGGCGCGACGCCGCGCACGTGCGGGCCGGCGGCACGCCCGGCGAGTATCTGTTCGAGACCGACGGCGCGTATCCGGTCGACCGTGTGCGCATCGACCTGCCGCAACCGAATACGGTTGCGCGCGCAACCGTGCAGAGCCGCCCCGATGCGCAGGCGGCATGGCGCGACGTCGCCGAAGCCGTGCTGTTCCGGCTCCAGGGCAAGGGCGGCGAACAACGCAACCCGCCGCTGGCGTTTCCGTCGAATCCGGATCGCGCCTGGCGAATCGTCGTCGACATGCGCAACGGCGGGCTCGGCGGCGGCCAGCCGGCCGTCGCGGTCGGCTGGCATCCTGCGGCGCTGACCTTCGTCGCGCGCGGCACGCCGCCGTTCACGCTCGGCGTCGGCAATGCGTCGCTGCCGTCGTCGGCCGTGAGCCGCGATGCGCTGCTGGTCGGGATGGCGCCGGAAGTGCGGCCTGCGCGCGTCGGCGCGGCGTTGCCGGCCTCCGCGGTGCCGGTGGAGTCGGCCGATACGGATGCAACGCGCCGGTATGTGCTGTGGGGTGCGCTGGTCGTCGCGGTCGGCGTGCTGGGCACGATCGCCTGGCGGCTTGCGCGCGGCGGCGGCGATACGCCCAAGCGCGACGAGTAAGGCCACGTCACCGAGGCACGAGCGCTACCGCGAACGCTTGGAGGCCGATCCCGCGTGCGAGGCCGCGTTCCGCCATGCCGAAGAAACGCGCTGCATCGTCAGCGACGAACGCAGCTTCTTCCGGCCGGTGTTCGAGTAACGCCCGCGCATCGCGCCCCGTTTCAGGCGCGGGACGAAAAAAAGCCCCGCCTGCATCCGCGCGGCGGGGCCAACCCATGTCAGTAGAGACATCATGGAGGAGACGAGCCCATCTTATCGAGCCTGGCGCGCCGTCCCAACCAAGCATTTCTGCTATTCATTTGCGCCACCGCGCACACCCTCGACCCGCACGCACGGCATATCGATAGAACGAAAAGTCGTTTTCAGAGTGGCTGCGGGGTCGTTACCATTTGGTTTTAAGCCTGTGCTTAGCCGGGCAAGCCATCCCCAAGGAGCGCCCCTTGACTGCATTCGATCAACACCGCCGCCCGTTCGTGGTCGGCATCGGCGGCACCACCCGAGCCGCGTCGTCGACCGAGCGCGCACTCTCGTTCGCGCTGCGCGGCGCGCAGGCCGCCGGTGCACGCACGCGCCTGTTCGACGGCCCGTTCCTCCACACGCTGCCGCACTACGCCCCCGAACACAAGACGCTGACCGATGCGCAGCGCGAGCTGATCGACACTGTGCGCGAAGCCGATGCGATCATCATCGCGACGCCCGGCTATCACGGCGGCGTGTCCGGCCTCGTGAAGAACGCGCTCGATACGCTGGAAGAACTGCGCGCCGACGAGCGCCCGTATCTCGACGGCCGCGCGGTCGGCCTGATCGTCACGGCCTACGGCTGGCAAGCCGCCGGCACCGTGCTGACGTCGCTGCGTTCGATCGTCCACGCGCTGCGCGGCTGGCCGACCCCGTTCGGCGCCACCGTGAACACGCTCGAAACGCGCTTCGACAGCGCCGACAGCTGCTCGGATCCGAAGGTCGTCGCGCAGCTCGAAACCGTCGGCTCGCAGGCTGCCGAATTCGCGCTCGCGTTCGCGTCGCATCGCGCGGCCACGCACGCGGCATCGGTCGACGCGCTCGCGCCCGTGCTCAAGATCGCCAACCAGTAACCTCCGCCTTCCCACCGCCCGCGCCCGGCCGACGACGTTCGCCGCGCGCGGGCGGCGCGTGTTCGACGATTCCCTCGATTCCGACGACTCCGACGATTCGGCGCGCATCGCGCTGACGCCCGTGCTGCATGCCGACTCCCCGCGCCAATAACGATTCAGCCCGTCACGTGATTTGCATTGGCCGAAAGATTGGTTCACGCGGACAGCGGGTTTTCGTACGCTGAAAGCCCGAACCCTCCATGGGCACCCCATGAACCGCACGATCCGCTACAAGGGCTACGAAGTCGCTCCCGCTGCCGCCCGGCTGCCGAACGGGCTGTTCGCCGCGAACCTCACGATCGAGAAGGCCACCGGCGGCCCGTCGCCGCGTGCCGTGTCGTTCGATGCGATCGATTTCTTCTTCGAAGAGGAACACGCGCTCGCCTACGCGTCCCGCTGGGGACGCCTCTGGGTCGACACGCAGGCCTGAGCGCGGCACCGGGCAGCTATCGTTTGCCAATGGAGTCGAGCGACATGCTGGCTTTCCGAGACCACGGCGCGGCGGAACCTGCCGTTATGGGTGGAAACGGAGATCCAGGCATGGATTCGATTGATCATCGAGGCAGACGCCTCGGCAACCCGATGACACGCATCGACGACCAAGGCGCAGCGTTGGTGTCGCGCCGATCCAATGGCGTGACGGATCGCCATCGTGGCGCCTTGGCACCGACCTTCAGATGCTCCGCTGGTTCACGCGCTGCGACAACGCTTCCGCGCTTTCCTTCCGCTCGCTGTACCGGTCGACCAGATACGGACCGACGTCGCGAGTCAGCAGCGTGAACTTCACCAGTTCCTCCATCACGTCGACGACCCGGTCGTAATACGCCGACGGCTTCATCCGCCCCGCTTCGTCGAACTCCATGAACGCCTTCGCCACCGACGACTGGTTCGGAATGGTCAGCATGCGCATCCAGCGCCCGAGCACGCGCATCTGATTGACCGCGTTGAACGACTGCGAGCCGCCGCTCACCTGCATCACCGCGAGCGTCTTGCCCTGCGTCGGCCGCACGGCGCCGACCGACAGCGGAATCCAGTCGATCTGCGATTTCATGATGCCGGTCATGGCGCCATGCCGTTCCGGCGAGCACCACACCATGCCCTCCGACCACATCACGAGTTCGCGCAACTCGACGACCTTCGGATGACTCTCCGGCGCGTCGTCCGGCAGCGGCAGGCCGCTCGGGTTGAATACGCGCACCTCCGCACCCATCGCCGTGAGCAGGCGTTCGGATTCCTCGACCAGCAGGCGGCTGAACGAACGCTCGCGCACCGACCCGTACAGCAGCAGGAACCGCGGCGGATGGGTGGACGGTGATGCCATCCGCAAGCGGCTCGCGTCCGGCACGCGGAAGAATTCCGGCGCGAGTTGCGGCAGGTCGGTCAGTCGGTCGGTCATGAAAGGGTTCTCTGGTTGGCTCGCGCGCATTCGTACCAGCCCTTCGACCGGTTCACGACGCGCACCACGAGCAGCATCGCCGGCACTTCGATCAACACGCCGACGACGGTGGCGAGTGCCGCGCCCGAATGGAAGCCGAACAGGCTGATCGCGGCCGCGACGGCGAGCTCGAAGAAGTTGGATGCGCCGATCAGCGCGGACGGGCACGCGACGTTATGCTGCTCGCCCACCGCGCGATTGAGCCAGTACGCAAGCGCTGCATTGAAGAACACCTGGATCAGGATCGGCACCGCGAGCAATGCGATGACGAGCGGCTGCGTCAGGATCGCTTCGCCCTGGAACGCGAACAGCAATACAAGCGTCGCGAGCAGCGCGGCGATCGACCACGGGCCGATCCGTGCCATCGCGGCCTCGAACGCCGCCTGCCCTTGCGCCAGCAGCCACCTGCGCCAGAGCTGCGCAAGGGCCACCGGAATCACGATGTAGAGCACCACCGACGTGAGCAGCGTCGCCCACGGCACGGTAATCGCGGACATCCCGAGCAGCAGCCCGACCAACGGCGCGAACGCGATCACCATGATGCTGTCGTTCAGCGCGACCTGCGACAGCGTGAAGAGCGGGTCGCCGCCCGTCAGCCGGCTCCATACGAACACCATCGCGGTGCACGGCGCGGCGGCCAGCAGAATCAGGCCGGCGATGTAGCTGTCGAGCTGCTCCGCGGGCAGCATCGGCGCGAACAGGTGCCGTACGAACAGCCAGCCGAGGAACGCCATCGAGAACGGCTTGACGAGCCAGTTCACGACCAGCGTAACGCCGATTCCCTTCGCGTGACGGCGCACCTCATGCAGCGCGCCGAAGTCGACTTTCACGAGCATCGGGATGATCATCACCCAGATCAGCAGCCCGACCGGCAGGTTGACCTGCGCGTATTCGATACGGCCGATCCGCTGGAATACGCCGGGCAGCATCTGGCCGAGCGCGATGCCGGCAACGATGCACAGCGCGACCCACACCGTCAGGTAGCGTTCGAAGAAATTGATCGCCGGCTTCGCGACGGCGTGGCGAGGCGGAATGATGTTGGACGTGTTCATCGGACAGGATTCGATACGTGAAAACGCGCACGGCGCGCCGTGATGCGAGCGCTCAGTTCCGCGAGATGTCGTTCAGCGCCGCCTCGAGTTCGGCGTCGCTCAGGCGTTCGAGCGGCAGCGCCAGCAGTTGCAGCATCCGGTAGCCGAGCGCCTCGCGCGTCAGTTCGAACGCGAGCCGCTTGCCCGCATCGCCGCCCAATGCGTTCGACGGATCGGCGTAACCCCAATGCACGTTCACCGGACTGCCGGGCCAGTACGGGCACGTCTCCGCGGCCGCGCTGTCGCATACCGTGATCACGATGCGCATTTCCGGCGCACCGTCACCGATGAATTCGTCCCAGCTTTTGCTGCGGTAGCCGGTGACGTCGACGCCGGCGCCGGTCAGCGCGTCCAGCGCGAACGGGTTGAGCCGGCCGCTCGGCGCGCTGCCTGCGCTGAACGCGCGCACGTCGCGGCCCAGTTTGCGGGCCCAGTGGTTCAGCATTCCCTCGGCAAGCACGCTGCGCGCGGAATTGTGGGTGCAGAGAATCAGGACGTTGGTGGTCATCGGCAAGCGCGCAAACGGAGGTTCAGGGCTGGTCGGAACAGGCAGGCGAACAGGCCGAAACCGGCGAGCACGGATTGCCGCCGCAGCAGTTCTCGGTGAGATAGCCGATGAGCCCGTTCATCGTCGCGAAGTTCGCGCAATAGATCACGAAGCGGCCTTCCTGGCGGCTCGTAACGAGCTGTGCATGCGCCAGTTCCTTCAGATGAAACGACAACGACGACGGCGGCACGTCGAGCAGCGTCGCAATTTGGCCGGCGGGCAACCCCGATGGGCCGGCCTGCACGAGCGCGCGAAACACGGCAAGGCGCGATTCGTGCGCGAGGGCCGCAAGCGCGGTGACGGTCTGATTCGTTTCCATGATTCGATATTATTCGAAATATAGAAGCGTAGGCAATAACTTCGCTCCGCGAGTGGGGCCAGTGACGTCCGCCCTCACCGTGCTGGCCCAAGGTCAAATCGCGGGATGCGCGCCAAGATTCGTTCGCTGCTCCCGGTTGGGTAGCGCGACGGTCAACGCGGCGCCATGACGCGCAGCACCGGGCGCCCGCCCACATTCTTCAACGGAAAGTACGAACGATGCGTGTCGGGGTCGATCGCGACCACGTGAGCATTCGGCCCGACGACGCCCTCCCCGATCCTGGCCACCTTTGAGCCGTCGACACTGAAGACTGAAACGACGCCGGCTTCACCGGCCACATAAATTCTGTTCAGCGCCGGGTCGAGCGCGAGGACATCCGGATCCTTGCCGATATCGAACGACTGGACGACCTGCCGCGCGACCATATCGAAAACGAGCAGCTTGTCGTTGCCCTGACACGCGACGAACGCGAGGCGATCTTTCGAATCGATCAGCAGTCCGTGATTGTGGTCGGCACCCGTCAATGCGAACCGCCCGACGATCCGATCGTTCGCCGGATCGATTTCGACGAGTTCGTTGCGCGTCTGTACGTTGACGAAGATGTGCCGCGACTCGGGATCGTATTGCGTGTTGCCGACCTCGCCGCCGAGCGGAATCGTCGCGACACGCTGGTTGTTTCGAACATCGACGACGGTCTCGGTCTTGCCTGTCTCGTCCGATACGTAGAGCTTGTGCACGGTCGGTGCATAGGCAATGCCGTCCGGATACCGTCCGCCTGGCATCCGCGCGACGATCTTCAGGGTCGTTTCGTCGATGGCGACGAGCTCGTCCGTTCCCGTCGCAGATGCATAGACACGCGACAGCTCCGGAATCGCAAGCACGCCATGCACGGACGAGATGCCCGGAACGCGTGCGACCACGCGCGATGCATGTGTGTCGACGACGTTCACCTCGCCGTCGCCAAGATGCGCAATGAACAGCAGGTGGCGGCCGGGATCGTAGCTTTCGTAGTCGAGCCGGGTCGTTCGCCCGGGCAGCGGAATATCGGCGACGTGCGTCAGCGGCAAATGATTCATGCCTATTTGCGCGGCGGTTGGCCGAGCAGCGGGCACAAACGCGCCGGCGATCGAGGACAGCACCAGAATCGCGAGGTAACTTACGACGCCGGGGTTCAGGCGCCGCGCGATCGCGCGCACCAATCTGTCGCGAACCGGCATTGGCGGACCGTCCTTTCACATGGGTTGACAGGAAGCGCGCACCTTCGTTTCGATGCGTCGCTTTGCCGGGTCCCTCGCTTCCGTGTTCTTTGACCGTGGCCGCATTTATCGCGCCCGGTCGTCGTCCGGTTTGATGTGTCGAAAAGCAGCCAGCAGCGACAGGTCATAGGCGATCTTCAGCGCACCGCATGCGATCAGCGGCGCGCCGAGCCAGCCGAGGCTGAACAGGCCGCCGGCCAAAGTTGGCGCGACCGCGGCCGCGAGGCTGCGCGGGACAGCCGTGAAGCTGGCGGCTGCCGGCCGCTCCGCCGGCGTGACGACCGCCATCACGTACGCGGTGCGCGTCGGTACATCCATTTGCGAAAGCGCGCTGCGCGCCAGCAGCAGCGCCAGGGTCAGCGGCAATGACGGCGCGAATGCGGCGCCGATCAGGCAGACGCTCGACGGGATATGCGTGAACACCATCGTGTTCAGCAGGCCGATCCTGCACGATAGCGGCGCCGCCGCAAGCTGCGAGGCCGCCGACAGCAGTCCCGCCCAGAAGAAGAACTGACCGGCAGCGGCGATCGAGAGCCCGAAGCGCTGCATCAACCACAGCGACAACAGCGAGTTGACGACGAGGCCGCCCGCGAACGCGTCGATGCTGAACAGCATCGCAAGCCGCATGACGATCGGGCGTGACGGACCGAGCGGAGGCGTTGCCTTCGCCGCGTGCGCATCCGGGCGCGGCAATCGTCGATACAGCATGCAAACGGCGCCGCCCGTCACTGCATAGAACAGAAACATGCAGCGCATCGCGCCGAGCGCCGTGATTCCGGTGTGCGATGCGACCCAGATCGGCAGGCCTGCCGCGAGGGCGCCGACCGCTGCCGATACGGCCCCGACGAGGCTGTATCGCGCAAACAGCGCAGTGCGGGCGTCACCTCCAGCTGCCTGCGCCAGACGCGACTGTTCGAGCGGCAAAAACAGGCTGACGTCACCCGAACTCGGATTGAGCGTGCCGGTAAACGCGATGACGAGCAGCGGCCACAACGAAGAGAAACTCGCGAAGCCGATGCCTGTTGTTGCCATCAGCACCGCCGCCAGCGTCAACATGCGCCGTTGCGTGAAACGGCTCGCGAGCATGCCGACCGCGATCGTCGCGATGGCCGACCCGGCCAACGTCGTCGTGCTGATCAAACCGACGTCCAGTTGCGAGAATCCGAGCGACAGCAGATACGCCGGCAGCAACACGGCAATGAATCCGTCGCAGAACCCGCGCATGCCGCGGCTGGCAAGAATAAGCCCCGCTGCCGGATCGGTGCCTGCCGGCAGCAAGCGACCGGCGAACGACGACGCGGGCCGATTGCTACGCGCGTGTATCACGCTGGCACCACGCGTAGAGTGCGTCGTACATCGCCATGCCGTATCGGAGTTGTTCGTGGTCGTCGGCGAAGTTGGCGGAAAGGCCGATCGAGATCGCGTACAGGCCGGCGGCTTCCGGTGCGAGATCGAGGCGGCCAGTATCTGCGCCGCGCACGATCCGCGCGAGTTTGCGCAGCGCCGGGTTGTCGAGCCGATACTTGTCGAGAAACGCATCGAAGCTGCACCGCTCGCCGTGGTGGCCGAACTCGACGCCCGGCACGTCGTACGGAGTCGCGCCCGTTTCGTTGGCCAGTCGCATGACCTCCGCGCCCGGCACGTAGAGAAATTCAGGCGTCTTGTCGATAAACCGGGCAATCAGCCACGGGCAGGCGATGCGATCGATCTTCGGCCGTTCCCGCGTAATCCATTTCATGGCGTTTCTCCTGTCGAGCGAAGCGATACGGCGACACCGCTGCACGGTGGACCGTCGTGTTCCGCGCCCACACCGGATCGAATGTCGTTCGATGCGTGTCGACCGGCCGCCCGGCCACGCGAATCATTGGTGCAGCAACGGATAGGCCACCAGCCCGAACAGCGCTGCCGCCGTGACGACGACCGGCTCCTGCAGCTTCTTGAAGCGCCACAGCAGCAACACGGTTGCAATGGCCAGCATCGCGGTAGGAACGTCGACGATCGAGCGTTTCGCAATGACGAGCACGGAGCCCGTGATCGCGCCGACTGCCGCTGCCGTGATGCCGTCGACGAACGCCTTGACGCCCGGCAGGTGACCGTACTTCTTCACGTACGGCGCGGGAATCACGGTGAACAGGTAGCACGGTAAAAACGTGCCGAGCGCGGCGACGATCGCGCCGGGCAGCCCCGCGACCAGATAGCCGATGAAGCCGACGGTGATCACGACCGGACCGGGAGTGATCATCGCGACCGCGACCGCATCGACGAACTGCTTGTCGTTGAGCCAGTGATGCTCGGTGACGACGCCGCCGTACAGGAACGGCACGATCGCGAGCCCCGAGCCGAACACGAACGCCCCCGCCTTCATGAAGAACACGCCGATCTGCACGAGCTGCGGCAGGTCGATGCCGCTCAGCAGGCCGCTGGCCGCCGGCAGATTCGCGCCGGCCAGCGCATTCAAACCGCCCCTGTTCAGCCATTTGGGCGGCGCGCGCCACAGCCAGCCGATCAGCCCGGCGGCGATGAAGAGCCACGCGATCTCGGATTCGGTCACGAACGTGACGATCGCCAGCGCGAGGAAGATCGCCCAGAGCAGCTTGTCGTTGCCGACGGTTTTCGTCGTGAGCTTGTACGCGCTCATCGCGATGATGCCGACCACCGCAGCCCCGACGCCATAGAAAACCGCCTGCATCCACGACAGCCCGCCGAAGTGCGAGTACGCGAACCCGAGCGCGAGCACCATCAGGAACGATGGCAACACGAATGCGAATCCGACGAGCGTCGCGCCGAGGAGCCGATAGTGAACGAATCCCAGATAGATCGCGAGTTGGGCAGCCATCGGCCCGGGCGCGAGCTGCGCGAGCGTGATGCCTTCCTTGTAGTCCGCTTCCGTGATCCATCCTCGCTGATCGACGAGATCGCGGCGCATGTAGCCGGCGAGGGCAACGGGGCCGCCAAAGCCCAGCGCGCCGAGCCTCAGCATATAGCGGACCAGCTGGCCCAGCGAGTAGCTCGGCGCGTTTGTTGCCATCGTCGGGGTCATGACCGCCTCCTGGTTTCGCTCTGTGCATTCGACGCGAAATGCGCATAGAGCGACTCGAGCACTGCGCCCATCTGTTCCAGCAATTGATCGTCGTTTTCCGTGCGATGCCGCGTGCCCGCCATCACGGCCTCGAAGCCGATCGCTTCGGGCACGGCGGGGCCGCCTACATCGAGCGAATGCACGATCTCCCCGAGCCGTGCCAGTGCGTGATCCTTCTCGAGCCCGAAACTGGCCAGCAACACCTCGAACGTCACGCGCTCGCCGACGTGAGTAAATGCGGCGCCGTCGAAATCGAAGCCCAGCGCGTCGGCGGGGCAATCGTCGGGCGATGCGAGCCAGACGAACCGCGCGCGGGTGTCGATGAAGCGGCGGATCAGCCATGCGCTGGCGACGCGATCGACCCACATGCGCTGGCGCGTGGCCCAGGTGCGGCCCTGATACTCGTCGATCGCGAGCGGGCGGATGGCGCGCTCGGCAGCATGCGGCTCACCCGGCGACAGCACGGTGTCGACCAGCGCGATGAAATCCTGCAGCGCGACTTCGGCGCGGGTGGCCGCATCGCCCGGGAAGTAGTCGATTGCGCGGATCGTGTCGAAATCCTTGCGCACGCGGCGAAGCAGGCGGCCGAGTTCCGTCGCGGACTGCCCGGCGAGCGTCTTGCGGTCCTCCGCCAGCGTCTGCGTGAAAGCGGCGTAGTCGTCGCCGCGATCGAAGAGTGCGCGGAATTCCCGTTCCTGCGATGCGTCGGCACTCGGCGCGCGCAACAGATGCGCGGTGCCGCCACTTTCGGCGATCGCGGCTGCGAGCTCGCGCAGCATCTCCTCGTGCTCTGCGGTGCAGGGCAACAGATAGACGCCATCGCGCAGCACCGCGCAGCCCTTCGCCTTCAGCGCGCGCCAGAACCGCATGCGGGCAGTCGCGTTCTGGGTGGGGAGGGTAAGGATCAGCAGTGACCACGTCGAGATAGCGTTCATGTAGCGAATGCTACTCATATGTTATGCATTCTACAAGTGAACTTGTGGCGAGCCCGCTCGCCGCGTCGCTCGCCCGGGCGATCCGGCGAAGCGGGGCCGCCCGGAAATGCCCTGGTGCTACGACGTCACGCCGTGCTCGATTTCAAATTCCTGAAGCGGTTCTTGTCGTCGAACGGGTAGTCGATGCCGAACACGCCGCGGGCGAGATCGGAACGGAGGTTTTCCGCCTGTCGCGTCGGACCCGAACAATCCGGCGCGTGGGCGCTGTCGCTCGGCTTTATCGACAATCGATACCAGCCGCGCATGCCCGCGCGAAAATACGCGATCACGGAAGCTATGCAAAAATCTTTCGTCTTGTAATCGCATAACAACAGCCATGTCCGACACGCTGCAGCACGAACATGCAGCGGCAGATCACGCCATGCGCAACTGGACCTTCGAGAGGCAGGGTCCGGTCGGGATCGGTTCCGATGCGCACAGGCAGATGTTCTGTCGCATGCTGCTCGACACGCACAATCCGTACAAACCGGCGGTCATCGACTGGCCGCCGCTCAAGCCCGACGAACTCAGGCGGCTCACGTCGCTGCCCATCTGGGACATCGCCGTGCAAACCGAAGGCCGCGCGTCGATCCGCGTCGCCACCTTTGCCGCGACCGTCGCCGATCCGCTGCTGCGCCGCGCGCTCGAGATGGACGGCGGCGAGGAGGCGCGGCACAAGGTCGTGCTGTCGAAGCTGGTCGAGGCCTACGGCATCAAGCTCGCCCCCGAACCGGCGTATCCCGCGCCGCAGGACCCCGAGTGGTCGTGGCTGATGACCGGCTTCAGCGAGTGCATCGACAGCTTCTTCGCATTCGGCCTCTTTCGCTCCGCGCAGCGCTCCGGTTATTTCCCGGCCGAACTCGTCGATACCTTCGAACCCGTGATCCAGGAGGAAGGCCGCCACATCCTGTTCTTCGCGAACTGGTACGCATGGCACTGGCGCAATTTGCCGTGGTGGCGCCGGCCGTGGTTCTTCGCGCGCGTCGCGGCCGTGTGGGTGGTCCTGATTCGCGACCGCATCGGCATCGCGCGCGGCATCGACACCGACGGCGTCGCGCGCGACGCGAACTTCCCGGCGACAGGCACCGCGGACATCGGAGAATCGCTGGATCCACGCGAACTGATCGAGCTGTGTCTCACCGAGAACGACCGACGGATGGCCGGCTACGACAAACGGCTGCTGCGCCCGATGTTCGTGCCGCGCATGGCGCGCCTCGCGCTGCGATTCATGCGGAAATAACGCGGCGGCGCCGGTCGGCGAGTTGCGGGCGTCGCATGATGTGAGTCGCGCGCGATGTCACGCCGGCCGGCGCGTACGCGCTCTCGGCCTCCCATGCCTGCGCGAGGCCGCGCGCATCCCCTCGCCTCGCGGGTTTCCAACTTCGTCGCCAGGTCGGAGCATTACGGCGATGGCCTCGCATTTCGGGCTCGCCGCCTCTCCTCAAGCTTCCTCGCTTTTTGCGTTCCTGCCACGTCTTGTTGGGCACCCCGTCACCGCCGCAGTGACCCAAGTTGCAACCCTCTCCCGCAGAGGCGATCTGGCGCCTCCATTAATCGGGCCGTAACGCACCATATGGAATAGCGCCACTCGGACCGATTCGAAACGAGATCCCACATCCACGGGTGATCGGCTGTAGCAATTTTTTACAACTTCGTGAACCTGGTGGTCGCGGGATGCCCGTCCCACGGGCCAGGGCGGCCGGTTCGATGCGCAGATCGGCATACCTCAATGTTTCATCTTTCGCGTCAGTTTGATTCTCCGGATAGTAAATAAATGGCACTAAAATCAAAGCCAAATCCATAATTAACAAATTAAAAGAAAAATCCGAATCGCGCGAATTAGCATCCCGAGAATCATTACAAATTAGAAAGGCAGCGTTCGCGCGCAAACGTTTGCCATTTCATTTGTCTTACTTTTGACTTGAGGAAATGTGCGGAAGGCTACACAACTGCATAGTAAGTCATTGATTTATAATGCGTATTTACGCAGTTACGAGAGGCGACGAGCCAAACGTCACGTGTTCTCGATATTTCCAACTCTGTTACACACCAACGCGTCAAAACATGATGCATTAACCATCTTTTAACTTTCCAAACACTCAATTTTTCACTGTTTGTCAATCTTAAAATAGCGCCTCCAATAAACTCCGCCCATCAATTTTGAGATTCGCGCGAGCGCACGGCAGATTCATCTAACGAAATAGACCGGTGTGTGACGTGCTTATTTGGAGCTAGCTGGACATGAACCGCACATACCGCTCGATCTGGAACGAAGCCCTTGGCGCCTGGGTCGCGGCATCCGAACACGATTCGGCACGGGGCAAGCCGAACAAGTCAGTCGTTGCTGCCGCAGTACTGGTCGCCGTCGCAATGCTGCCGTCGCTCGCCAGCGCCAATACCTTCGTTCCAGGCACGACGAACGGGAGCCAATTCACCGTGTCGTCGTGTACGTCGAGCGGCACCAACGGCACCGTCGGCCGAACGACCACAGGCAACACCAATGCCTATCCCGTCGACGGATCCGGCACTTACTCGACGGTTGCGGGCTGCAACTCGAGCGGCAACAACAATCTCGCGGCCACGGTGTATGGTGCGTTCGCGCAAGTGACCGGCAACGGTGGTACGGCGACGGGCTTTCTGTCATCTGCTGCGCTGTGGGGCACGTCCGCCGGCCTCGAGTCGACCGCCAGCGGCACGGGTTCGACCGCGCTCGGCTTCGGGGCAACGGCCAACGCATTGAATTCGGTCGCGATCGGCGGTGCAGCCGGTAATGGCACCACCCCGCTTTCCTATGCGAACTCGACCATCGCTTCGGGTGCCGGCGCGGTCGCAATCGGCAGCAACGCAACGAAGGGGGCACAAGCCGCCGCATCGGACGGCATCGCGATCGGCGGGCAATCGTCCGTCGCGTCGACCGCCACGTCGGGTATCGCGATCGGCCTCGCGTCGACCGCGAACGTCGCCAACTCGGTCGCACTGGGCAGCAACTCGGTGACGAATGGAACGGCGGGCAGCACGACCGGCGGCACGGGCACGGTCAGCAGCACCACCATCGGCAGCCAGACCTTCGGTACGTACGCAGGCGCCAGCTCGCCGGGCGGCGTGGTGAGTGTCGGCGCCGTCAACGCCGAGCGACGCATCCAGAACGTCGGCGCGGGCCTGGTCAGCGCGACGAGCACGGATGCCATCAACGGCAGCCAGCTTTATGCGGTCGCCAGCACGACGACGTCCAGCATCGCCAGCCTGTCGACTTCGACCTCGACGGGGCTGTCGTCGGCCAACAGCTCGATTTCGTCGTTGTCCACGTCGACTTCGACCGGTATCAATTCGTTGTCCACCGGTCTGAGCGCGACCAATAGTTCGGTCACGTCGCTTTCGTCGTCCACGTCGACCGGCTTGTCGTCGGCCAACAGCTCGATCTCGTCGCTGTCCACGTCGACCTCGACGGGCATCAATTCGTTGTCGACGGGTCTTAGCTCGACAAAGAGTTCTGTGACTTCGCTTTCGTCGTCCACGTCGACCGGGCTGTCGTCGGCCAACAGCTCGATCACGTCGCTTTCCACGTCGGCATCGACGGGTGTCAGTTCGCTGTCGACTGGCCTGAGCACGACCAATAGCTCGGTTACGTCGCTGTCCACGTCGGCTTCCACGGGCATCAGCTCGCTGTCGACGGGGCTCAGCTCGACCAATAGCTCGGTTACGTCGCTCTCGTCGTCGACCTCGACAGGTCTCTCGTCGGCTAACAGCTCGATCACGTCACTGTCCACGTCGACTTCGACGGGCATCAACTCGCTGTCGACGGGGCTCAGCTCGACGAACAGCTCGGTTACGTCGCTTTCGTCCTCGACCTCGACCGGTCTCTCGTCGGCTAACAGCTCGATCACTTCGCTTTCCACGTCGACCTCGACGGGTCTGTCGTCGGCCAACAGCTCGATCACTTCGCTTTCCACGTCGACCTCGACGGGTCTGTCGTCGGCCAACAGCTCGATCACGTCGCTGTCCACGTCGACTTCCACGGGCATCAACTCGCTGTCCACCGGCCTGAGCTCGACCAACAGCTCGGTGGCTTCGCTCTCGACCTCCACGTCGACAGGTCTCTCGTCGGCGAACAGCTCGATCGGCTCGCTCTCGACGTCGACGTCGACCGGCTTGTCGTCGGCAACCAGTTCAATCACTTCGCTGTCCACGTCGACTTCGACGGGTATCAATTCGTTGTCGACGGGCGTCAGCTCGACCAACAGCTCCGTGGCTTCGCTGTCGACCTCCACGTCGACGGGTCTCTCGTCAGCGAACAGCTCGATCACGTCACTTTCCACGTCGACTTCGACGGGCATCAACTCGCTGTCGACCGGCCTGAGCTCGACCAACAGCTCGGTGACGTCGCTTTCGTCCTCGACCTCGACGGGTCTCTCGTCGGCTAACAGCTCGGTCGCCTCGCTTTCCACGTCGACTTCGACGGGGATCAACTCGTTGTCCACCGGCCTGAGCTCGACCAATAGTTCGGTCGCGTCGCTCTCGTCGTCGACCTCGACGGGTCTCTCGTCGGCCAACAGCTCGATCACTTCCCTTTCCACGTCGACTTCCACGGGCATCAACTCGCTGTCCACCGGCTTGAGCTCGACCAATAGTTCGGTCGCGTCGCTCTCGTCCTCGACCTCGACGGGTCTCTCGTCGGCTAACAGCTCGATCACGTCGCTCTCCACGTCGACTTCCACGGGCATCAACTCGCTGTCGACCGGCCTCAGTTCGACCAATAGTTCGGTTACCTCCCTCTCGTCCTCGACGTCGACGGGCCTCTCGTCGGCGAACAGTTCGATCACGTCACTGTCCACGTCGGCTTCCACGGGCATCAGCTCACTGTCGACGGGGCTCAGCTCGACGAATAGTTCGGTGACGTCGCTCTCGTCGTCGACCTCGACCGGCCTCTCGTCGGCTAACAGCTCCATCGGCTCGCTGTCCACCGGTCTCAGCACGGTCGCGACCAAGACCGACAATCTCGGCAGCAGCACGGCCTCCGCCCTCGGCGGCGGCGCGAAGTACGATCCGACGACTGGAACGGTTTCGGCTCCGGCGTACACCACGTACAACGCGAACGGCACGACGTCGACCGCCAACAGTGTCGGCTCGGCGATCGACAGCATCAACAGCCAGGGCATCAAGTACTTCCATGCCAATTCGACGGCAGCGGACAGCCAGGCGCTCGGCACGGACTCGGTCGCGATCGGTCCGAACGCCATCGCCAACCACACCGGCGACGTCGCCCTGGGCAGCGGCTCCGTCACCGCAGCGCCGAATGCAACGCCGACGGGTACCCTCGGCGGTGTGACGAGCACGTTCGCGGGCGGCAATCCGAGTAGCGTGGTGAGCGTCGGCGACGCGGCCAACGGCATCACGCGTCAGATCACCAACGTCGCGGCAGGCCAAATCACGGCAAGCAGCACGGACGCGATCAACGGCTCCCAGCTCTTCGCGACCAATTCGGCGGTGAACTCGCTGTCGACGACGGTGTCGTCGTCCAGCAGCGCAATCTCGTCGCTGTCGACCGGCATCACTTCGTTGTCGACGGGGCTCAGCTCGACCAATAGCTCGGTGACGTCGCTTTCGTCGTCGACCTCGACGGGTCTGTCGTCGGCTAATAGCTCGATCACGTCGCTGTCCACGTCGACTTCGACGGGCATCAATTCGTTGTCGACTGGCCTCAGCTCGACCAACAGCTCCGTGGCTTCGCTGTCGACCTCCACGTCGACAGGTCTCTCGTCGGCGAACAGCTCGATCGGCTCGCTCTCGACTGGCCTCAGCTCGACCGACAGCTCGGTGGCTTCGCTGTCGACCTCCACGTCGACCGGCCTGTCGTCGGCAAGCAGCTCGATCTCGTCGCTGTCCACGTCGACTTCAACCGGCATCAACTCGTTGTCGACGGGCCTCAGCTCGACTGACAGCTCGGTCGCTTCGCTCTCGACCTCCACGTCGACCGGCCTCTCGTCGGCGACCAGCTCGATCGGTTCGCTTTCGACCTCGACCTCGACCGGCCTTTCGTCGGCAACCAGCTCGATCTCGTCGCTGTCCACGTCGACTTCGACTGGCATCAATTCGCTGTCGACGGGCCTCAGCTCGACCGACAGCTCGGTGGCCTCGCTCTCGACTTCCACGTCGACGGGCCTTTCGTCGGCGACCAGCTCGATCGGTTCGCTTTCGACCTCGACCTCCACCGGTCTGTCGTCGGCCAACAGCTCGATCACGTCGTTGTCCACGTCGACCTCGACCGGTATCAACTCGTTGTCCACCGGCCTCAGCTCGACTGACAGCTCGGTCGCTTCGCTCTCGACCTCCACGTCGACGGGCCTTTCGTCGGCGACCAGCTCGATCGGTTCGCTCTCGACCTCGACCTCCACCGGTCTGTCGTCGGCCAACAGCTCGATCACCTCGCTGTCCACGTCGACATCGACCGGTATCAACTCGTTGTCGACGGGCCTCAGCTCGACCGACAGCTCGGTGGCCTCGCTCTCGACTTCCACGTCGACGGGCCTTTCGTCGGCGGCCAGCTCGATCGGGTCGCTCTCGACCTCTACCTCCACCGGTCTGTCGTCGGCCAACAGCTCGATCACCTCGTTGTCCACGTCGACCTCGACCGGTATCAACTCGTTGTCGACGGGCCTCAGCTCGACTGACAGCTCGGTCGCTTCGCTGTCGACCTCGACGTCGACGGGCCTGTCGTCGGCGACCAGCTCGATCTCGTCGCTGTCCACGTCGACTTCGACCGGCATCAATTCGCTGTCGACTGGCCTCAGCTCGACCGACAGCTCGGTGGTTTCGCTGTCGACCTCCACGTCGACCGGCCTTTCATCGGCGACCAGCTCGATCAGTTCGCTGTCCACCTCGACCTCGACCGGCATCAACTCGCTATCCACCGGCCTCAGCTCGACCGACAGCTCGGTGGCTTCGCTCTCGACTTCCACGTCGACAGGTCTCTCCTCGGCGACCAGCTCGATCAGTTCGCTGTCCACCTCGACCTCGACCGGCATCAACTCGTTGTCGACGGGCCTCAGCTCGACTGACAGCTCGGTCGCTTCGCTCTCGACCTCCACGTCGACCGGCCTCTCGTCGGCGACCAGCTCGATCGGTTCGCTTTCGACCTCGACCTC
>NZ_ML058622.1 GCF_003635165.1 Burkholderia sp. Nafp2/4-1b
CGCGTTCATATAGATTCACTGGCTAGCTCAGTGGAAAGGCGACCGGGTAAATGCGCGAACATTCCCCCGGTCGCCCTGTTTCTTCAAGACCGCTCGGTCTCGAACGCCGCGTTACTGCGGCAGTGTGATGTGTGCCTCGCCGATCAACGCGTCGTAACTGCGCTCGCACTGCTGGCCGGCGATACCCCGCTCGTCAGCGATCTTCGCCAGCTCCCCCGCGCGCTCGTCAGCCCGGCCGAACAAGTCGGCAAGCAAATCGAGGGCGTCGCCGGTTGCCGGGCTTCCGGCCGCAGCGCCGGTACGTCGAGCGTCGGCAACGAGTGTGGCGACCCGCTTACGCATGCTGTCAGCCACACCATCGGCAACAGCAGCATCAGCGCGTGCCTGATCACGTTCTTTCGCAGCATTGGTTGCGATCTCCTGTTGAGCCGCCACCAGGCGGCCAAATTCGTCACGTTCGGCCCGCAGATCGCCGATCTGCTTAGCCTGATCGGCGATCTTGGCGGACTGGTCCGCATCCCGGTGCCCCTTGAAATACCCGCACGCCGAACCGGCAATGACGCCGGCAACGACGAGCAGCCAGATACGCGCGTCGATCCATGTCATGCGACCACCTCCCCGCCTGCCGCGCGGTACGCAGCCAGCAAATGTTCGATCTTGTTTTCGTGCTGGCCGTACCCGGCCCCCGGCAGACTGGCCCAAACGTTCGACACCTTCGCCACCGCCTCGCGGAACCGGCCGGCGTCGATCAACGGCAGTGCGCCGTGCTCGCGCAGCTGCTGGAGTGCATATCGGTCCTGCGAGATGGGACCGAAGTCCGGCAGCTTCATCTGCGCCTGATAGATCCGCCACCAACGCGCCAGGATTTGATAGCGGCCGGCGGCCGTCGACGCCACCGGGATCTGCCGGTTGAGCACGTTCGGATGCGTCGCATAGCCGGAGAACAGCAGCGGGCGCGACGGCGTCGAGCCGACGAGCACGTTGTAGCCGTCGTCCGACTTCGCCAGCAACGCCGAGCCAATCTCGCTTACCGCGATGGTGTCGAGAAACGCCACACGGTTCTTTCCCCCAGCGGCGGCAACACTGATTCGCGCCATCGTCACTTCTCCCCAAACAGACGCTTTGCGTTCCGGCGCAGCAGCACTTCGAGGTACTGCGATCCGACAATGCCAAGCGCGCTCCCGAGGCCGAGCAGCGCGATCGGCGGCAGATCCGGGATCTGCAGCAACGCGAGCCCTGCCACCATCGACGTTGCAGACCCCAACACCGCACGGCCAGCGACGAGCCGAAACGTCAAATGTTCACTACCCACCAACACCTTCGCGATCCCGATCAATCCGCCCATGATGATCAGCTCCAGAATTGTCTTTTCGTGGTCCTGCATCGGTTCCCCTTTGCCCGATAAAAACAAAGGCCGCTCCGGTTACCCGTGAGCGGCCTTCAGTACGATGCGCGACGTTTTACTTCGGCGCCGGCACCACCAGATCGATCTTCTTGCCCTTCTTCTTCCCGTGCCCGACCTTCGCTTTCCCCTTGTTCCCTCCGTTCAATGTGACCACCGTGATCCATCCGCGTGATGCGAACGTGTGTTCGACCGACTCGATCAGAAACTCGCCGTCGACGCCGGTCTTGAAGCCCTTCAGCGCGATCGTCTTTTCGGCCGACAGGTCTGCCCGGCCGCGCATCGTGAGCCTGCTCGTCGACGTGTGCCGATTGAGCGTAGCCAGTCGCGAGGTCGCACCGGCTTTCGCGGCTTCCGGACTTGCGAACGCATGTCGCTCGGTATGCACGGCGGACGCACCTGGCGGCGCATCGGGATTCGGTATCGTCAGGTCGATCTTCTTCCCGGTCTTGCGGTCGTGGACCTTCGTGCGAACGGCCGCGAAGCTCGCGCGATCCGGGAAATTGATGTCGTAGTCGAGCAGATCGCCGGGCGTGAGCGTGACGATCGGCAGCGGCTTGCCGCTCGCGCTCTTGCCGCCACCACGCGGCAACACGATCAGCTTGCCGGCCTTCACCGTCGCCGTCGCACCGTACTGACGAGCCACGCGCGTGATGAAGTGCAGATCGCTCTCGCCGAACTGGTCGATACGCGGCACTACGACATCGACGTCGCACGCGGCCGACCACTTGTTCCGCCGCGCGACGTCGCCGACGATGTCGGCCAGCTTCGCGTTCGACCAGCTCCCGTAGCGCTGCGTCTTCGACGTCGCCCGCATGTTCGCGGGCTTGCCGCGAATCACCACACTGGCCGGCGGCCCACGCACACCGACCTCGTCGACGGCATATTCGCCGAGCATCGACAGCCCCTGACCTTCCCATCCGATCGACACCTTCAGCGTCGCGCCTTTCGGCGGAAACTCGATGCGGCCGTCGCGATCGTCGAGCGTGATCGTGCATTCATCCGCGTCCAGCCCCGGTTTGTCGACCGACCGGATTTCGAGCACGCGGTCCTGAATCACCTTGGTCACATCCGCGCCGTTCGCGATGATTTGAAATATCGCTTCCATCGCCCCTCACTCATCTCACTTACTACGTCCAGAGCTGGACCGATTCAACACGCGGCGCATCGAGATCCGGCAGCACGATCTCGACGCCAGCCGGGAACGGCTGCGCTCGAGCCGCCAGCCCCGGATTCGCGTCGTACACCGCCTCGACCGTGCCCTGCAACGTCCCGTAGTAACGAAAGCACAGCGTGTCGAGCACGTCACCGTCAGACGTTCGTAAAGTCTTCGCCATAGCGGCCGAACTCCACAGAGAAGGTTTGCTTGCGCGGCAAGCCGTCTACGAGCAGCGCGTCCTGCTCCTCCTCGATCGACTGCAGGAGCCACCGGCCGAGCACGTCGCCGTCACCCGTCGTGAGCTGCACCGGCTTCATGCGTCCGCCGATCTCGCGCAACCGGTGGATCTGCTTCGTGCCGGCCCCGAGCGCCGGAAACACGACGCCCGATAGCGTGATCGTTTCGCCCCCAACGCTCACCGCCTGCAGCGCCTCCTGCCGATTCAGGCGCTCCTGCGAGGCAACCCGATACCGCGTCGCCCGTCGCAGCTTGTCGTACGCGGCCGTCGACAGGTTGAAGTGGAACGCGTCGCCGGCATCGGTCGTCATCGACATCAGGTGCGGCGTACTAGACGCCGCCCCGCCGACCAGGCCAGAGAGCATCGAGCCGACGCCCGTCGACTTCACTACACCGAGCACCGCCGAGTCCTTGATGCCGACCGCCGCGTTGAACTGATTCCACGCGCCTCCGAGCGCCGACTTCACGCTGTCAGCGGCAGCCCGCACAAGGGGGAAACTCGGCCCGTCAACGACCTTCAGGATCGAGCCGATCGATGCCTGCGTCGCGTTGAAGCTGCGCAGCACCGTGCCGACCTGCGGGAGCAAGTCACCCGCCACCGACAGCGCACCCGATGCGCCGGTCAGCAGCTCGGCCGCGCTGCTCAGATTGCCGGACGCGAGACGCTGGAGCATGTCGACCGTCGACATGCTCGCCGTGCGGTTCCGGTCGAATATGCGAACCATCTGACGCACGCGCTCGGTCGCAATCCCCGCCTGCGTTGCTGCGCCCGTAATTTGTCGAATGACTTCCATCGGCCCTCCCGTTACATATGCGGCGCATCGAACATGGCCGTTCGCGCGTTCGCCTTGCGTTGATGCTCGTCCATCATGCGGGTCAGCGCCGGACTGACCTGCGCGAGGAACCTGTTCGCCATGTCGGTGTCGCTCGCTTCGATCTTCACGTGAAAGACCGGCGCGAACGTGTTGGCCTGCTCAATACGCGGTCCCGGCCGAGCGCCGACACCCGCACCATCGGGCACGAGCGTCTTCGCCTTCGCGAGCGCGGCTGCGTTCGCCGGCGTCTCGTCAGGTTTGTGATCCAGCACCTTGCGCGAGATCGCACTGAACAGCTTGTCGCCGGCAAACGTGCCGACAGCGCCACCGATGACGCCCAGTACCGCCGAGCCGATCGGCCCGCCGAGCGCCCCCACCATCGCACCGATCTTCGCGCCCGCAACACCACCAGCAAGGCTGCCTGCGATGCCCGCAAATCGGTTCGCCTTCTGCGTGCTCGTGTCGGTGCTCGACGCAACGGCGTACGCTTCACGCGCGGCAAGGCCGAGTTTCAGCACGGTGCCGGCCACCGCGAGCTTTCCGGCATACGGTGCAACACGACCGAACAATGCTCGGCCTGCGCCGATCATTCGCCCGATGCGCCCGCCCCGCGCAGCACCACGCGCCACACGTCCGGCTCGCCCACCGCCGACCAGATCGCCAAAGCTGCCCGCTGCCGGTTCCACCGCCGGGCATATTGACGACGAACACGCGCTGCACGCCCCCCGCTGCACCAGCGCCCCCACCGAGCGCATCGAGCGCCCGGCCCACGGCCCCGCGTGCCCCACCGGCCCGTTCAGACGCTGCTCGGCTGCCCCGCGCGAGCACGGTGCCGCGCGCGATGTCGATCGCGCCTCGGCCAATGCTCCAAAGTGCCTTTGCTCCACGAAACGCAAGCACGGCGCTCGCGATGCCGACGACAGCTGCCGTCGCTTTCGGTGCACCGTCGGCGACGGACTGGATGCTGCTACCGAGCGCCTTCGCGCCCTCGCCGACGCGATCCGTGATCGGACGCAGCGCATCGCCAATGCTGCGCATCGCGTCGTCCCACCGCTGCCCGACCTCGCTCCAGATTTGCTTCGACGTCTCGCGGCGGGCCGCCAGATCCTTCTCGATCTCGCCGCTTGCCTGCTGCGCATTGCGCTTCAGGTTCGCGTACAGGTCCGCGTTCTGCATGTACGCGGTCAGCGCCGCCTTGACCTGCATGTCGTTGAACAAGTCTCCGGTCTTCATCGTTTCGGCGAACGCGGCCATCTGCGCCTGACGCTTGGCCGGATCCATCTCCGAATTGAACTGCTTGGCCGCTGCAGCGAGCTGCTTCGCCTTCGCCGGGTCGACGCGCTCGATGTACGCGCGTGCGAGCACGAACGACGCTTCGAGCGTCGACCAGCCCTTGCCGATCGCCTCCCGCATCTTCGCCTGGTAGTCGACGCCAGCCTTCTCGTAATTGCGCTCGGTCTCGCCTGAGCCGATCTTTGAGAACCAATTTTTGAGGTTGTTCGCCGCTTCGTCGGAGCTGCCCGCCGTCTTCATCTGCACCTGGAGCATCGCGCCGAGCTGCGTCACCGAGTCCTGCCCCGTGATGCCGATCTTCTTCATTTCGGCGAGCAGGACCGGGAACCATCGCGCCATGTCGACCGATTCGAACGATCCTTCCTTGCCGAGATACGCAATCGCTTCGAGCGCCTTCGCCATCTGGCGCGGGTCGACGATCTCCGCGTTCTGCTGCAGCGCCTGGATCATCTTTGCGGTCTCGACCGTCGTCGCCCCTTGGCCGATCGAGAACTTCGCGACGAGCGGCGCGAAGTTGAGCGCGCGATCCAGATCCATGCCGCCCGCAACCATCTGGTTGACGGCGTCCGCCAGCTCGTTGCGGCCGATACCGTTCGCGCCGGCGTCGAGCCTGATCCGCGTCCCCATCGCCGCCTCTTCCTGCGTACGCGCGATGCCGGCCTTGATCGCGATGTCGCGAATGATCGCCTGATAGTTCGCCGCGATCGTCGCTGGCACCGCAACCGCAGCCGTCAGCTTCACCGCGTCGCCGATCACCCCGCGCCCGGCCTCCTGACCGGCCGCCAGCCGCTCGTATCCGGACGTTTTCAGTTCGAGTCCGCGCGTCGTCCGGCCGAGCCGCGCATACGCGCGATCGAGCCGGTCGACCTCGATGCCGGCGTCCCTCAGCGATTTCAGATTGCTGTCGAGCTTGCGACGGATTCCGTCCGCTGCGCTATCTCCCGTCGATTGCAGCCGCCGAAACTCGTCCTGCAGGCGCATCGTCTCGCCGATCTGGCGCTGCCAGAGCCGGGAGTCATTCGCCCGCTTCTTCATCGCATCGATCTTCGACGACGTGTCGGTGATCGCCTTGCCGAACGTCGCCGACACGGCCCCGCCGATCACGATACCAAGCGCTAAATCCTTCGCCATCCCGGCCCCCTCAATCCGTCAGCCACCAGAGCATGTCGTCGACCGTCATCTCGTCGATCGACGTCGGCGACATGCCGTATTCATGCGCGAGGCGCTTCGCCAGCGCCTTGAGCGTCTTTCGGTCCAGCTTTGCGTACGGATCGAAAGGAGTAGTAGGCGTCCTGCACGCGCTCGTAGTCGGCCATGTCCATCTCTTCGATGTCGTCCGGCGAGACGTCGGCCAGCGTCGCGAACAGGATCAGCTCCTGCTGCTCGGCATCGTTCGGTGCGAGCTTCTGCGCACCGCGCATGTCGCGCACCTTCGGCCGGCGCAGCGTGAAGCTGTCGCACTCCACACCATTGAGTTTGATCGGATAGGTAAGCTTGACCGTGACCTTTTCCATTGCAGTTCCTGAAATGAAAAATGGCGAGCCGTCGGCTCGCCATTGATTGAAGAAAGTAGCTTTGCTGCGTGTCCATCGGATGACGGCTACATACCGAGTCCCTTCCGGACTTCGGCGAGCTGGTCGACACCGTTGATCACGCGCTTGCACGCGAAGATGTCGATCTCGTGCAAGATCGCGCCCGCGACCTCCAGCTTGTAGTAGTCGCACGACACGCTGAACTTCGCCTCGACCTTGTCGCCGGGCTTCCAGTCGCCAGGATCCACTTCGTGCAGCATGCCGCGCAAATACACGGCGACGTTCTTCGTCTTGCCGCTACGGTCCATGAATACCGCGCGAAACACGCCGTTGAACGCACCCTGATCCACCAGCCCGAAAAAGCGCAGCACCTCATACTCCATCGTCGCCATCGCGAACGATGCATCGAGCGGTTCCATCCCCTGATCGACCTTGACTGCTGCGTCCATGCCACCTGCGCGGTAGTCGTCCGTCTTGATCTTCAGCTTGGGCGGCGTCACGCTCATGACGCGCCCCGCATATCCGCGCCCGTCGACGTGCGCGCTGCAGTTGTACAGCGTTTCCGGAATCATCGTCGCTCCCTTAGATCTGGTTATCGAGCACTTCGGTCAGCCACTGATTCGTGACCTCGAAGCGGAAAATCGGGTTCTCGGCCGGCGGGACATCCGTGAATCGAATGTTCCAGTACACCTTGCCGTCTTCGAGCTGGCTCGCCGCGTTCAGCTCCGGGTCCGGGTAGACCTCGAAGTTGATCAGCGCGCCCTGGCGCTTCAGGTCGCGCATGAACGCGCGCAGCCCTTCGGTCACGTCGCTCACATAGGTCGACGTGATGCCGCGGTCGACCGCCCATTTGTGCCCGGCCTGCACCGCGTCCATCACGATGTCGAGTGTGCGCACGCGCGTGACGAACTTCCATTTCGCGTCGCTCGACAGCGTGCGGTTGCCCCAGAGCCGATACCCGCCGTCGCGAATGATCGTCGCGATGTTCGCGTTGTTCAGCAGGTTCGCGCGGCACGTCGCATCACCGTCCAGGTATTCGATCGGTCGGGCCGTTCCAGTGATCTCGACGATCTCCTTGTTCGACGGCGACGCCCAAAAGCCGATCTTCGCGTCGGTCTGGCAGAACAGGCCCGCCGCATACGCCGATGCCGACATGGCGATCTCGCCGTTCGTCGCGTTGTCCCATGCCTTCGCGCCGGGATCGACCAAGTACAGGCGTTTGCTGCCGAAGTTTTTGGCATACGCGAGCGCGGCCTCGTCATCGGTGTTCGGCCCGTCGATGACGGCAACAGCGCGCAGCTTGCCGGCGAGCGAATCGGCCGCCGTCGCGACGGGCTGCTTCGACGAGTGCCCAGGTGCGATCAGCAGTCGCGGTTGCGTGTTGAATCGCGACTTCGCATCGAGCAACGCCTGCATGCCGGTGCGCGCACCACCGGCCGAGACCCCGCCGATAACCGCCGACGTGAGCTGCGCCACGTCGGCCGCTGCCGGCACACCCACCGCGATAACGACAGCGCTGCTCTGCGCATAGATCGCACGGGCCGCACGCGCAATCGCGCTCTGCTCACCAAACGCCTGCACCGCCTCGCGATAACTGGTCAGTTGCACGGGGACATTCGGCTGTGCCAGATCCGGGCCGGGCGTGTAGGTGGCTGTCATACCGACAACCGACGAGGACGGCACCGCGATCGTGCGCGGGCCGGTATCAACGAGCGTCGTCGTGACGCCGTGGAAAAAGGAAGTCGCTGCCATGCGGATCTCCAGAAATGAAAAAAGCCGCTCGATTGAGCGGCTTACGAAAACGGGGCGGCGCATCATTGCGCCGGGAAAGTTACTTTGCGTCGACGTCGACTGCCGGTGCGGTATCGCTCAGGCTTTCGCTATCGGCCGGCGCCGTGGGCTCGGCATCGGCCGGCGCTTCGTCCGGGCCGCGTGACCGAGCGGCTTCCTCCTCACGAGGCGCGGCTTCCTCAGCTTCGCGAGCAGCTTTCGCCTCGCGCTCGGCCTCTACCTTGGCAAGCACCGCCTGCGGATCAGGTTCGTCCGGCCATACGATGTCGTTCGGGAAGCTCGGCAGATCCACGACGCGCACAAGTGCGACCTGGTACGCGGCCCAAGCGTCGAACATCGCCTCGTCGACGTCGGTGAGCAGCCCCGCTGCACGCGCGTCCATCTTGCCGAGATTTCGCTGACGCGCTTGTTCCATGCGCGCGTAGAAGTCCGACATCGCGGCGGCTCGCACCCGCTCCGCAACAATCGCCTCGTCAACGACCCACGCGCCATCCCGCCAGACGTACTCGTCGGACGGGCGCGGTACCTCGGTCAATCCCGCATCTTCGGGGCTAACGCCTGCGACCGTGATCTCGCCCGGCTCACCCGTATCGGTTCGATACAAGCGGACACCGCGATAGTCGGGCTGCATCGTCCACTTGCCGTCCTGCCAGAATGGCCACGAACGCGTCGGCACTTCCGGCAAAGGTGTGAGCGTGCAGAATGCCGGAACGAGATACCGATCTGCGCTCATCGGATCGCGCTCGGCGAGAAAGCTCACCACGTAGCGTCCCGTCAGGTTGTCGTACTGATTGCAAAGCATGTTCTACCTCGATTTAGTAAGCACGGATCATGGCGAGCAACGCAACGTTGCGCGGGCGGCTCTCGTTGCCGCCGTCCGCCCCGATACTGATCGTGTGAGAGTGAGCACCGGCCGCGCCGATTCCGACGTTGTGCGCGTGGTTGCCGTCCGCCGCGATCGAGATCCCCGTGCCAGAGCCGGACGATCCGAAGTTGTCACCCTGATCCCAGTTGTACGGGCCGCTGCCCTGCCCGTAGCTCGTTCCGACGACACCGACACGACCAATCCGCGTGCTGTGCGCGTGCCCCGGATCGTTGACCCCGTGAGCGTGAACACCTTGGGCGTCCGTCCATGCACTGTGAGAGTGATCGCCGACAGCGGCGGCAGACGCACCGTGCGCGTGCGAGCGGTTCAAGCTGTCCTGCCAACTGCCGATCTGTCGCTGTGCATCCGCGCCGCGCGCGTCATCCCAGCAACGAATGAACTCGCCGCGAAGATCCGGCAGTCGGAACGTCGTGTTGCCGTCGCCCGTGGAAAAGCAACCGTGTCGGCCCTTACCCCAATCGACGTCCGCGACGATCGCACCACTTGCCTGCGCATACGCCCACAACAGCGGATAGTCGGCCCGTTTCAGCTCGGTGCCGTTCAGCTTCAGGAATCCCGCGCGCGGCGCAGTTCGGGCCTCCCAGACAATCTGTCCGATCTGCACATCGGCGACCGCCGCTGCGAACCATGCCGACGTGATCAGCTTGTTCGAGTTGTCGCCTGCCGGCGGAGACACGGCCGTGACCATGCCCCCGATCTGCAGTTGCGTGGACCCGTCATCGCCGACCTTCCCGACCACGACGCGTCCGCCCTGCGGCATCAATTGCAACGTGCCGAGCGCGTAGCTCGAACCGCGAGTGACGTTGATCGCGGCTTGCGAGTTGGTGTACGCGTCACTGGCCGTTCGAACGGCCAGCGAGCCATCCGCACCGTGGATCACTTCCCACGTTTTCTGATCGGTCGGCGCACCTTCCCGCACCAGCTGCACCGATGTCTGCCCGGCACCTCCCCCGTTCGATGCAACGAGCGCACCTGCCGAATGGCTGCTCTTGAGCGCGCCCTTGTTTTGAAACGACGAACGCCCGTCATCCCACGCGCCCCCGGACAACACGCGCCCGCTGTTCGGGGCCAGCTCAACGGTCTTGATCGACGTGCTGAGATTGGCCCGCGTGATACGCACGGCGGGGATGCCGGTCGTCCACTCGTCGTCGACCGCGCGGATGCTCACGCTGTCGTTGTTCGACTGGATGTCCCACAGCTTCATGTCCTTGTCAGCGCTCGCCGATTTGAGGACGATATCGCCACCGGTGTTGGCACCGAGCGTGACCCCGGAGCCGTAATCCTTCGCCTTACCGGCACCGCCGCCGAAATAGCCGACGCCCGCGGATTCCACGTTGCCGGCGAACCGCGCATAGCCACCGAAGATCGTGCCGCAACCGGTGCCATCGATACGGACAGCGCCGGTATCGAGCGACCACGAGAACGGTCGAAAGTCGTTGTACGTGCCGTTCGCGTCGCCCTTGTTCGTCGACAAAAACCATGCGCTCTTGTTGTCATTGCGCAGCATGACGCCGTAGTCGGTACCTACCGCACGAAATTGCGCACCAGTGCCGTTCGCATCGTAGCCCGCGCTACGAATACCCCCGTTTGCACCGATCGAGCCCTGCACGCGTACTGCATCTTGACCGTTATCGGCGGCACCGCCGATCAACCATCGGCCTTCCGGCGTGATCCGGCCACGTTCGGTCCCGCCCGCAATCAGCGAGAGCCACCCAGCAGCGCCGAGCGTCAGGTTGTTGCCGAGCATGACAACGTACGGAACACCTTGTGCACCGAGCTGGACGTGCCCGTCTCCCGGAGAAAACATCCCGGAGTCCGGGTCGCCGTCGAACGCAAAACCGGCGTTGTTCGTGTTGTTCGGCGTCATTGCGCCGGCCTTGCCGAGCAGCTTCCCCTTCATCGCGTCGCCAGCTTTCGCGATCTTGTCGGTGCCGAGATCAGCGATCTTCTTGTCCGTCGCATCCGCCCGATTACCGAGCCCGGTAATCGCCTTGTCGGCCGAATCGGCACGATCCTTCAGGTAACGCGTGCGGTTGGCAAGTTGCTTGGTCGGCACGTTGTCGACGCCATCCGGGCCGCCTTGCACGGGATCGGACGTCTCAAACTGATAGACGCCGTCCTCCCACTTACTTTCTTCTTTCAGATTGGCCATGTACCGATCACCCCTCGCGTAAATTGACCATTGCGCGTCGCGACACCGTTGTGTCGGATCGCGACCTCAGAAAAGTCGAGCCACGCGAGCCGGCTGCGAGCCGGCGCGTAGCGTTCGATCGCCCGCTTCAGGTTCTCGCCCTGATCGCGCGTCACCGGCCGACGCAGCTTCACGATGTACTCGGCCCACGCGGTCGAGCCGCCGTGCAGATATCGGCCGTTGCGCGTGGCCGATCCGTCACGGCGCTTGATCTGCCGCCCCTCCTGAATATCGATCTCGCCGAAACCGAGCCGCCGCACGATCTCGCGAATCGCCCACGGCGTACCCTTCTTCTGGTAGATCGCCAGCGACGACTTGATCAGCGCTCGGCGGGCGTCTTCGGACTCCGCGAGCTCCCACCCGTCGACCGCGAGCGACCATGCGAGCCACGGCAGGAACGCGGCCGGGCAGCGATCCGCATCCCAAAGCGTCCGAATCAATTCCGGATTGACGCTCGGGCGCATCACCTGCGCGAGCGCCGCTTCGAGACTCGTCTGGTTGGTTGGCAGCAGTGCTTCAGTCGTCATCGGCCACCTTTGGATTGAGCACGATCGACGTGCACCGTGCGAACTGGTCGATCGCACATACAACATCGGCGGCCGGTGACTTCAGGTCGACGCGCACGACACCCGACGCTTTCGGATGTAATGCACCGGTTACGGCCGAGCGCGGCATGCCGACACGCAACGCTTCGCCTGCCGCAACAGCAATATCCAGATCCTGCCGACGGGCAGTGATCACGACACCCGGATCCGGTCCCCGCCCAACGTGCACATCGGCGACGATTGTGTAATTCACGGGCCGGGCCGCGACGACCCGCAGCGTGTCGTTCAGCGGTCGACAGTCTTCTGGCGAAAGTGCCCGGCGCACGGTGTCGAGCAAGGCTGCGCTCGCCACGCCATCGTTCGAATACGACTTCACGACCACGCGAACCACACCGGCCTCGGGCCGGTCGACGCGCACGTCGGCAACGTCCGGCGACGCATCCATCGCAAGCGATCGATACGCTCCGAACGGGCCGGCCGTCGACGATCGCTCAATGCCCATCTGGGTGCGCAATCGCAACCGGTCATCGCGCTCGTTGGTCGCTGGAACGGGTGGATGTGCCTCGGGGTCGCCAGGGTCGACCGTCTCCCGTTTCAGATTCCAGAGCACCGCAAGGTGTTCAAGATCCGCGCCGGTCGAGTAGGCCAGTAACACCGCACGCGCTGCATCGTTCACACGCGCACGAAACCGCACTTCGTCGTATGCGGCCAGCTCAATTAGCTTCACGGCCGGATCGGATTCAAGCGCGGCCGTCCAGTCGGGATAGATACTCTTGAAATGCTGGAGCTTGAGCTGATACGCGGCCTCAAAGTCCAGCGTTTCGACGAGATCGGGCGGATCAAGCGCCGACAGATCGATGACTGTCATGTCGTCACCTCGAATACGACGTCATCGCCGTTGTACTGCCCGGCGATTCGAAAAGTTACTTTGCCGTCCACGACCGACAGCACGTTGACGCGGTCCAGCGCAATGCGCGGTTCCCATCGGGCGATCGCGCGTGCGGATTCGGCCTGTGCCGCTGAAATCCATCCGCGCGTGATCGGCAAGTCGACCATCGCCGGGAGGTCCGATCCATACTCGGGCCGCTCGCGGCGCGTGCCCTTGCGCGTGCTCAGAATGTCCGCGATGCTCTGGACGAGATGGTCAACGCCACCGATCAAACGGCCCGTGCGACGGCACATTCCGAACAGTGCGGGCATTACTGCACCTTCGTCGGCACGCGCTTGAAGCACCCCCGCGATTCGAGATACGCGATGTGCTCCGGCTGCGTGACTTGCGTCTTGCCGGCCAGGACCGCGACGTGCGAGCCGTCGGGAAATACGATCACGCGGCTGCGGAACTCGGTATCGATGAATGTGACGGGCGTCGCCGCCCTGTCTTGCTGTGCGTCTTTCGCCATAGCGCCCTCTACAAACGAAAAACCCCGCACGCGGCGGGGTTCAAAGTCACTTTGAATGGATCAGAGCGGCGGACTGACCAGCTCGCCGTCGCCCTGCTCGCGGTGTCTGTGTTTGCTGACCGACTTTCCGGCCGCGACAACGTCGTGGGTGAAGTCAGCGCCGCCCTTGACCTTCACCGCAACGCCACCGCCCTCGCCCGCATTGCCCTGCATGCCGCCGTTGAAGGTCAGCAACTGCTCGGTCGTCGTGTTGCCGGTGAACGTCGAGTCGGGCACGTCGGCGAGCAGCTTCTCCGTACGCAGCACTGCGCCGTCCGCCTTCAGCTCGAACTCCGTCCTGCCGATGCGAAACACGATCCGGCCGCCGGCCGGCACCGACAGCACGTATTCATGGCTCGCGTGGTTGTATTGCTCAAACGCGCCGTCCGGGTAGTCGGTCGCCGTCTCGTCCGGGCTGGACCGCCCCGAGCCACCGTGCTGCTCCGTGTAGTAGCCCGGCGCGACGAACGCGCCTGCGAGATCGCCGGACGGTGCCCAAAGCGCGACCTCCTCGTCGACCGACGGCGGACGCCACTGCCGGACCTTCCCGGCCGCACCGGCCTGCCATTTGAGCCAGTCGCTCACCCAATCGCCGATGCGCACCTTCACGCGCGGCGGATCGTACGTGACCGCCTCGACCACGGCGGACTGCGTCAGGCACGCCATGCGACGATCCATCTCGCCCAGCTCGAAGTCGCTCATACATCACCCTGCATCGTGGTCGGCCGGATTCCAATACCGGTCTTCGTGTCCAGGCCCAGTCTCAGGATCAACGCCCCACAACACCGTGCGCCCCTTTGCCGGCGGTTCGAACACGTCGCCCAGGTCGAACTCGTGCTCCCATTCGACGAGCCAGACGAGGTACGTATCGAGCTCTGGACGGAACGGATCCTCGCCGGCCGAGCCGACCTGCTTACCGGGCGTCACGGGCAGATCCCACGTCGCACCGTGCACCGCCTGCAGCACGCGTGCGGACAGCTCGCGCACCAGCAGCTCGGCACCGGGCACGATCGGGTCGACGATCACACGCGCCTGCAACCGTCCGACAAGCGGCACACGCCCCGTGCCGTCATCGTGCCCCGGCTCCAGCTCCGACAACTCGATCGCAATAAACGGCGTGTCGATCGCCTTGCCGATCTTCGGATACGCATGAATGCGTTCGACATGGGGCAGTTTCGCGCGCAGGCCGGACTCGACGCCCTCATGCAGTTGTTTCAGGCTCAGTAAATTCACACTATCGAGCACGGTTTATCGCCTTCTGCAGTTCATAGTTGACCTCCTGCCGCAGCACGGTCATCAGCCTCGCCTCGCACGCCTGCGCGGCCCGGCGAAACGCCGGGTCGCCCGTGTGCGACCATTCGACCTTCACCACCTCGAACGGCGTGCGCGCCTTGCCGATGCGTCGATAGATCGGCCCGTCTGGCTGCCGATTCGTCTTACGCCATGCGCTTTCGAACAGCGATTTGCCGGCCCGCATGCCCGTCTTCGTCCGCCTAACCGCTCCGAGCCGATGCGCCTCGATCGGGTTCAACCCGAGCCACACCTTGCCCGTATCGAGCGACCGCATGAAGAAGTACATCCGCTGCCGCAGCAGCTTCTGCTGGATGCCCGTCGCGTTGCCAACCTCTTTCGCCGTCTGGCTCCTGATCCATGCACCGGTCTTGCGCAGCGTGCGCCGCCAAGCCGCCTGCATGGCGGCAGGCGGCAGGCCGGCGAGCGCTTCGAGCGCCCCTTTTACGTCGATCTCGACCTTCAGCAGATCCATCGTCACCTCAGAATCAGAATCGTCCAGCCCGTGCCATCGGGATGCAGCTCGAACACACGATAGCGCCCACTCGGTGTCACGACGATGCTCCCCTCGGTGACGTCGACTGCGTCGGCGTCGGTGATATGCAGGACCGGCGCCACGAGCTGCGTGCGCTGCGTTCCGAGATCCGGACCGAGCCACGGCGACGTGAACATCCCCTCGACGGGCCGACCATCGATCGTGATGTCCGCGTCGCCGAGATCACGCAGCACCGCTGCATCGACGTCCGCGATCAGATCCCGGAACGCCATGTCAGGCTTTCAGCTTGACGATCGCCTTCGGGCGCGTGCACAGGTGCACCGGGTTCGACTGCGCCTCGATGTCGACGCCCTTGCCGAACTGCGCCAGTTCCTGCTTCGCGTAGTACGGCAGGCCCGTCGTGTTCACCGCCTCGACGTAGTCGGCCGGCGCGAAGCGCGTGATGAACAGTTCCGGCACGCCTTCGGGCACCGCATACGCTTCGTCATCTGCCACATAGCCGATGTCGCCGACGCGACCGCGATAACGCTCGAACGTGCAGCCGCCGAAGTCGAACGCGTCGCGCGCATCGCCGCGCAGCGACGCCGCCATCGCGGTCGCCAGATACGTTTCCTTCACCGTCTTCGCGACGATCAGCTTGTTCCAGAACGCCCGGCCGCAGAGCACGCGCACGCCCGTGTACGTCGTCGCGCCCAGCGCGTCTTCGATCGCGTCCTGGACTTCGACGCACTTCACGCGGATCTCGGTGTCGGCCTTGCCCAGTTCGAACGGAATCACGGTCTGCTCGATGCCGAAGTACTGGAGCAGGTCGATCAGCACCGTCTTACCGTCGGCGTCGAGCACCGCGCCCTTGATCGCACCGATGCGGTGGAATTCATGCGTCGCGTCGAGCTGGCGGCGCAGCTTCGCGAGCCGCCGGTTCACGACCGTCTGCAGCGCCTCCAGCTCCGTTTCGGAACCGAACGCGCGGAGGTTCTGGATCTCGTCGGCCTTGACGAACGCACGCTGCGGCAGGTGCACCGTGTTGAACGGGATCATGCTGCGCTTGCTGCCGACCACGATCGCCGACGGCGAGCCGCGCTCGCCGGCCGACACGAGCGACAGCGTGTCACCGTCGCGTTCGATCTGGATCGTCGTCGTGGTGATGCCGTCCTCTTCGAACAGGCCGAGCGCACCGACGCGGCCGGGCACGTGCGGCTGGTCGTTGATCGCAGCCGTGAGCGACGACAGCGAGAACGCGTCATCTTGAAACAGGGCGATGTCCGCCATACAACCTCCAACAGGGAAATGGATACAAAAAAGGCCACGCGCGTGCGTAGCCTTCGGAATGAGTTGTGCTGCGATCAGCGGACGATCACGTGCCGCTCGGCGAGATCAGCACGGCCGGCGGCATCCAGACCGGTCAGGCGTGCGGCGGCGACCTCGGCAACTCGCACGATGCCGGTCGCCGAGCGCGATGCCTCGGACGCCGGCAACGGCGCGTACAGCACCGCTGCAGCAACCTCGGAACCGTCGTTCGCGGTGATGTCGTACGGCGCATACTCGCCGGTGCTCGTCACCCCGAGCACCTGGCCGGCCGGCAGCGCCGGCCCTGCCTTGACGATGATGTGTTCGCGCGAAATCTGCCCATTGCCCTCCGACACCAGAAATTCCGCCGTCTGGCTGCCCTGTACCTTCACGTTCGACATGAGTATTCCCCTCCTCGGGTATCGTCAAAGTTACTTGCCGCTCTTGCGAGCCGCGTAGATGGACGCCGCACGCGGCGCGTTCGCGACTACGGGCGGCTCGTCTTGTGCCGCCGGTTGTGCGCGCGGATTGATGCGCGATTGCGATGCCGTCACGCGCTCGAACAGCCGCGCGCGTACGTGATCGGGCGTCAGCCCGTCAGCGACGAACTGCGCGGTCAGCTCGGGCACGTTCGCCGCGAGGCAAATCCCCGCGATGTCCGCGGCCTGCTGGATCGCGACGTCAACGGTTGCCCGATCCTTCAGGCCGGTCGCCGTCACGATCGCCTCGGCGCAATGCGACAGACGCGCGTCGCGGCATGCCGCGAACACATGCGACGCCAACGCCGTGACATCCGGGGCTGGCGGCACCGGCTGCGGTTCCGAGTTCGGCTCAGGCGGCGTATTTGGCTGTGTATTGGGCGGCGTATCGGGCTGCGGCGGTTCGCTCGACTCATCCTCGTCGACCAGCGCCCGCACGACTTCGGGCACGGCCGAGAACCGCGCGAGCAGCGCCGTCGAGCTGGCCGACGCCGACAGCTTCACCGCCGCCTCGATCGTGTCGCAGAATCCCTTCTCCTTGGCCTGCGCCGCCGTCAGCCACGTCTCCGCGTCCATCATGGCCCGGATCTCGTCCACCGACTGGCCGCTCTTGGCCGCATAAGCCGCCAGAATCCCGTCGCCTGCGTTCTCGAGCAGATCGGCAACGCGCCGCAGGTCTTTCGCCTCGCCCGCCGTCACCGTGTGCGCGTTGTGGATCATCAGCAGCGCGTTCTCCGGCATCACGATCTCGTCGCCGGCCATCGCGATGAGCGATGCGGCCGACGCTGCGACGCCATCCACGCGCACCCTCACCTTGCCCGCATGTCGGCGCAGCGCGTTGTAGATCGCGAATGCGTCGAACACATCACCGCCCATCGAGTTGAGCGCCACCACGATCGCCGATGCGTTGGCCGCCACCGCGTCGAGCTGCGTCACAAACGTCTGCGCGTCCGTGCCCCAGAACCCGATCTCGTTATAGATCCGGATCTCGGCTTCGCCGGCCGCGTTCGCCTGCGCCCGGATATCCCACCACTTTCGATTGCGTTTCATCTCACTCACTCCCCATTCGTGTGCCCGAGTGGATCGGGACCTCCTGCCGCATGCGTGTCGTACTGCAAGCCGAGCCGCTGCGCGCGCTGCTGATCGGTCGCGTTCTCGTCGTCGACCTGCTCGGGGTCCTCGCCCTTCGCCAGAATCGCGCCGGTGCGACTCGTCAATCCGGCACGGATCTCCGCGCGCTTGGCAGCCACGTCCTGCACCGGATGGATATACGGCCAGCCCTGCGCGACCCAGCGCACCCGCAAATACACGCGCCGCGTGCGGTGATAGTTGGGCATCGGCAGCGCACCGGATAACGCGCACGCGTCGACCCACCAGCGCCACACCGTGCGGCAGAACTGGTGAATGAATACGTTCTGCTGCAGCTGCTCGATCGAGCGTCGGAACTCGTTGAGCAGCACCCGCAGCACCCGGTCGCTCACGTCGCGCAGGTCGCCCGTGAGCACCTCGTAGGGCATGCCGACTGAAGCGGCAGCGGCCATCAGTTGCTGGCGCATGAACGGCGCGTAATCTCCCCCCGCACCCGGGGGCGTCGCAAACTTCACGTCCTCACCCGGCGCCAGCTCCTGCATCCCACCCGGCTCCAGCGACACCACCGGCGAGAAACCGTCGGCATCGAACTCGATCGGCGCACCGGAGACCGGATCGCCCAGCGGGCCGACCTCGACGTTCGATTTGACGATGAACCCGGCAAAGAGATTGCTCACCTCCTGGCGGAACAGCACCGCGTCATCGAAGTTGTCCAGCGAATGCAGCCGCACCAGTACGGTCGAAAGCTCCGGCACACCGCGCACTTGGCCCGGGCGCAGCGCGTGGAACACGTGTGCGATATCGGCGGCCGGCACGCGCACGGTCTGCACCGCATCGCCCGCATACCGGTTGTATTCGCCCGGGTGCCGGCGCAGCAGGTGATACGCGACCCGCTCGCCGTCGTCGTTGAACTCGACGCCGTTGATGATTTCGCCGCCCGGTATCGGCTCGTTCTTCGTGACCGGCAGCATGTCGCCTTCGAGCAACTGAATCTGCATCGGCACGGCCAATCCCGCATGCGGTGAACGCAGGCGTCGGCGCACCAGCACCTCGCCGTCGCTGAAGAACGCCCGCGCCGCGAGCGTCTGCAATCCATACAGGTCATGCACGCCGTCCGTGTCCAGCTCGCCCGAGCTGTCATCCCAAAGTTGCTTTTGCGCGCGGCGCACGTCCGCGTCCGGATGCTGCGGATGCGCCTGAATGCCGGTGCCGATCGTGTTCGACACGAGCCGCGCGATCGCGGTCTTTGCCCACGGGTCGTTTCGGATCGCGTCCCGCGCGCGGTGACGCATCAGCGGCAGGTTCTGCACAACCGATGCATTCGGCCCCGCGCTCGATGCGTGCCACGACTTCGCCCGTGCTCCGCGCGTGCCGGCCGATTCGTACGCAGCCGCGTTCAGCCGGGTCGGCACGACAAAGCCGCGTTGCGCCAGAACCGGATACGCGCGGCTCATCGCACCCCCTTGCCGGCGTGGCGCAGGCGAATGAGCCGTGAGCGGCCGGTCGCGCCGTCGAGCGCCCGGATGATCTCGGTCTGCGCGTCGCGCAGCTCGGCAATCGACCGGTAACGCACCTTGCGATCCGCGTACTGGACCTCCAGCTCCCCCTTCGCGATCGCCGACTGGATGCGTTGCAGGTCTGCCATCGTGTATGCCATGTGTTTCTCCTAGCGACGCTTCAGGTACGTCGAACGACCGACACGCCGGCCCTGAATGCGCGAAACCCCGCTCGGTGGCGGGGTTTCGGGTGGTTTCGGTGCCATCTGGACGACTGCAGCCGTTTCGGTGGCCGGTTCGTCCGGCGGATCCGGTGGTTGCTCGAATGGTCGTGCGAGCGGTACCGTTTCGATGACCGGCACCGCATCGAACAGCGACACCTGCGAGATGCGATGCTGTTCCAGCAACCAGTGCTGTTCGGTCAACAGGTGCGTCTTGAGGCTACGCGCCGCATGCAGCGCGTATGCTTCGCAATCGAGCGCTTCGTTTCGCGCACCGGCCTTCTTCTGCCAAACCCGCTTGCCGCCGACGCGCCCCGGCACCTTCACCTCGGCCGTGACCTGCGTGAGGTAGTCGGAACGTACGCCGACGTACCAGTGCATCCGTCCTGGTCCGTCGCCATCCAGCTTCAGCCGGTTGTCGAGGATCAGGTCTTTCGCCTTACTGACACCGACCATGAACGGCCGCAGGCCGTATTTCGCAGCCTTGCTGTTGTTGCGCGTCGAGTCGATCGACGCCTTCGGCACGCTGAAAATCTCGGCTCCCGCGTCTGTACTGCCCTTGATCGCCATTACGTTCAGACCCACACGTTGCGCCGCCCGCACATACTTGTATACGGCGTCCGACGTGGAGCCGTCCGACGAGTCGATCGACGCCGCGCGAATTCGTGCAAGGCCCCCGGATTCGTGCCGGTACGCCTGCGTTAGCAGTTCTGTCAGTGCGCCCCATACGCCGCCCGTGAGCGGATTTTCGCCCTGCTCGAGCACGTTGCCGTGCAGCTCGTCCCACAGCACCAGCCAGCTTTCCTCACCTCGGCCCCACGCACGGATGACGACCGCGATGCGATCGTGCTGCACGTCGACGCCGATCGTCAGCAGCAGGCCGCGCGATGGCACAGTGAACGGCGCATACGGCAGCGCACGCTCGGCCAGCAGATCCAGCTCCGGTAGGTCCGACTTGTATTTGTACGGCCGGCCCTGCGTGTTGTTCACGAACGAACGCATCTTCGTGTCGTCGCCCGCGCGGAGCGCCCGCTCGGCCGTCAACCACTTCTTGACCAGCTCGCCCATGCGCGAGCCGGGAAACGGCGACACCAGCTCGTTTAGCCGAAAGCCGGCCACGCCGTAGAACGGCGCGGTCGCGACCCACCGGCCGCGCCGCACGGCGCGAATGCGCGCGTTGTCGTCCCACAGGCTGCCGCAGTGCGGGCAGGTGTAACGTGCGGTCTCCGGCTGCGCACGGCCGAACACTTCGTGCTCGACCTCGGCCCTCTCCGACCAGGTCACGTTCTCCCACGCCAGTTCATGTTCCTCGCCGCAGTCCGGACACGGCACCAGATAAACGCGCTGATCCGACGATTCGAACGCCTGCTGGATCCGAGAGAAACCGTCGACTGTCGGTGTGCCCCCGAAGATCACCTTGCGGCGGCTGTCCGAATAGCTCTTGTTGCGCTCCTCCAGCAGCGTGATCGAATCGCCCTGATCACGCACGTTGGTGTTCGCGTCGTCCGGTTCCTCGACCGCGACGACCGGCGCCGGCGTCGACTTCACGTCATCCGGTGCGTTCGACGTGATGAACTTCAGAAAGCCGCGCGGGAAGGTCTTGTGGTCCCACAGGTTGTTCTTGTCGCGGCCGGCGTGCACCGGCACCTTGGCCGCGAGGCGAGGTGTCACCTCGACCATCGGCTCGAACTTCTCCAGGTTGAACTTCTTCGCCGATTTCTCTTTCGCGAACATCACGATCATCGGGCACGGATCGACGTCGATGCGTCGGCCGATGTAGTTCAGCAACACGCCGTCGGTCCACGCGACCTGCGCCGACTTCATGCAGACGACCTTCTGCACGCGCGGATCATCGAGCGCCTCGTGCATGCCGAACACCCACGGCGTGATGTTCGGGTTATAGCGGCCGGGACTAGCGGTCGCCTTCGCGCTCATCCGCCGATACTGCCGCGCCCAGTCCGTCGTGCCAATCCGTTCCGGCGGGCGCAGCAGCTGCGCGATCCGGCGGATCACCGCGTGGACGGTCTGGATCGTATTGAGATAGCTGCTCAAGGCATCCATACATATGCTCGTTCAACCACTCGACGTCCACCTCGACGTCGTACAGTGCGCGCAGCTCCTGCACCAACTTGTCGGGCAGCGCCAGCAGTTCCGTTTGAAATGCGCCGACCATCTGGCCAAACGCCTGTTCCAGCTGCGCGACGTTCACCAGCTGGCCTTTCTTCTCGGCCAGAGTCAGCAGCTTGATCTCGCGATCGACGATTTCGGTCTTCGCACGCTCGGCAACCAGATCGATGCCGGTGCCGCTCGCGCGGCCCGCAGCCATCTCGCGCAGGTGCCGGATATACGCGATGCGGATCGCATCGAGCGTCGCCTCGCGATAGTCGAGCTGGACCTTGTCGACGAACCGTGAAACGGCCGACTGGTCCAGGTCGAGGTGTTCGGCGATCTGTTGTTGGGTCGGCATGAATATGACCCCCTATGGAGATTCGGCAGTAGAGAAAAAACGCGGGTCTGAGGCCCCGCATGCCGTGCCACTTACAGGGTCCCCGCTCGCTTATCAATGGTTCATCGTGGACTTCCGCGGGAATGTCGGAAGAGATGTATACGTGCGGCCGCCACGCGTTGTCCGAACGCGTCGCCGATTACGCGCAGTCGCGGCAGGGCCCATAACGGACGCATCGAAATGGGCGGCGCTTTGCAAAATGCACTCGCATCGAGCGTATGACGCCCACCCACGTACAGACGTAACCGGGCCCAAATATTGCGGCTCGGTAACGTGTACACACTGCTAATCGATCGCGTAGATATCAGAACTAGTACGCGCGCAATCGACGAGGCAAACTTGAGTCTGGCTGCGGGCCAAAGGGCCGCATTTGCACTCTCGCAACCATGGATGTCGATTATGGCGACGATCCTTCTTGTTGAAGACGACGACGCAACGCTGCATGCGTTTAGACTGCTTCTTGAACGCTCCGGCTACCAAGTTATTTTGGCTCGGAGCGGTCAGGATGCCCTTGCCAAAATATCGGAAATTGCAGTGGACCTCGTGATAACCGATTGGTCAATGCCCGGCATGGATGGGGTAACGCTTTGTCGGACACTCCGCACTAATCCCACATTTTCCCGGCTTCCGATCGTGTTGATGTCTGCAAATCAGGCTCCCACGGACGAAGGGCTATGGCAAGCATTCCTTCAGAAACCTGTTTCTTGGCCCAAGGTCGCGCAAACCGTGCAGTCTCTTGTCACGAAGCCGCGCACATAGATTCCTATTGACGCGAACGATGCACCGATAGGGCTGTACCATCAATTCAACTCGGTTCTATGCCGCACGGTGCATGTAGATGACGTATTCCTCCGGGACCGCAAGAGACGTCCGCGGGAGTCCCCGAAGGACCTAACTATTGGACGTACCCGCACCGACCGTGACATCCGTGATCTCGCGATCGCCGGCACGGTCCATCGCCCACACGACACGGTCCATCGCGTCGTCAAACACGAAGCACCGCGCAGTCACGCGCCCCATGCTTCGATCTTCATCCCACGTCGACCAGACCTCACTCGGCCCGGCACTCGTCGACTCGATTCGCATTTCAGCGCCCCAATGCAAAAAGCCCCGAGCGCTTTCGCACTCAGGGCTTCAGAATTCATTTCGTAGGGACGAACGCCCCCACACGACCTAACGGGCTCCACTATGTGTTCTTATGTCCCGAGAGGTTTGCACGACTAACGCGCGGTGCCAGCGAATATCCAGTGCAGCGGTAAAGGATGTTCGAAGTTTACGCGATCCGCTCTTGGAATGGAAGACGTTTCATTCTCGCAATTGGCGGCGCATTGTGTCGGACACCGATCCATTCACCTGATCGAGCAGCGCGTGCATGTCGTGAAAGCGACGTGACCAGTGGCGGCGGTATTCATCCAGCGGCACACCGATTGCCTGCGCACGCGCCGCTTCGTCAATCGGCCGCTTGCCCGATCCCGCGCAATCCGGGCAAATGTAGCGGCCGTCTCGGCGTACGATGCCGCGCCCTTCGCACCGCGCGCACTGATCGTTGATCCATTCGTCCAGCACGCGCAACGCGAAGCGCTCGACGATATCGGCCTTTGCGCGCTCGACTTCATACCCTGCCCGCTGATCGCGTCGTTCGTCACGCTTCAGGCCCGTGAATCGACTGCGCTTGAAACGTCCCGACAAGCGGATCATCTGCGCAAACAGCAACGTTGCTTTGCGGATCGTCGCGGGCTTCGTCTCTTGGCCTGCCTTGATCCGAACCAGCAACCGACCGAGATCGTTCGAAAATGCGAGTGCGCCCAAAGTAACTTTCGGATCGGCAATCGGGTCGGTGAACTGACCACGAACGCTCATTGCGATGCCTGCTCGCTCCATCAAATCAATCATGACTCGCTCCTGTTCGTCCTAATGTCTCAATGTCCCAAGGGAAAAGGCTTGCAGGGGTGCGCGCCTGCGACATGCGCGACATGCGGCGCTCACGTCGCGCATGTCGCGCCCCTGCACCCGCGCCCGAGGCCACGCCTTGGGACGTCGGGACATGGGACGTCCACGGCGCGCCAAAGGTGGCTCTCTGGCGCGCCAGCCATACCGGCACAGCGCGCCAACGCGTTACAGCGGACTGTCGTCATCGCCCGCCGCAACCAGTTCGCGCTCGACTTCAGGCTCCTGCTCTTCGCGCACGTAGTACCAGCCGCGCGAACCGGTCGATTCGCGCTTGCGCACCCACCCGAGCGACTTCAGCGCCTTGCCGATACGGCGCTGCTCCGGCAGCGTCCATTTCGACGTATCGAGCTTCAGGACGTCGGCGAGGATTTCTTCCATCGTCGTGCGTGCAACGTATTCCAGGGCCTTGGCGATCTTGTCTTCGTACACGTCGCCTTCATAGCGCTCTGCCTGCTCGATCTCGAACAGGGGGCGCTCCTGCTCCGTCACGTGCCACACGACGCCCGAGCGGTACAGGTGTACGGCTTCCGCCCACAGCTGATCGCGGACGGCGACGATGCCGTCGATGTCGACCAAACCACCGACACGCAGCGGCCAGTACCGCCGGTTGCCAGACTCGTCTTTGAGGTACGTATCGAAGTTGACCGAGCCGGCGAACACGCACTGGCGCGGTACGTCGGTCGCCCGCTTGCCATAGAAGTTTCGGAACCGGTCGACGGCGGTCGCGAAGAAGCTCTTCACCGCCGACGAATCGGCCTTGTTCAGCGAATCCAGCTCAGCCAGCTCGATCACCCACTTGCCCGCCAGCACCGCATACGTATCCTTGTTGCCGATCTGAATCGGCGTGTCGGTGAACCACGGAGCGCCCGCCAGCACCTTCAGCGCGGTCGACTTGCGGTGCCCCTGCTTGCCTTCGAGAATCAGCACGTTGTCGACCTTGCAGCCGGGCTCCATCACGCGAGCCACGGCCGCGATCATCCACTTCATGAGCGCCAGCTGCACGTACTCGCTGTCGGCCACGCGCAGGTACGTCGACGGCATCGATCGCACGCGGGGCACGCCGTCCCATTTGAGCCCTTCGAGGTATTCGCGCACATCATGGAAGTGGGTCGCGTCCGCCACCAGCAGCACCGCGTTCATCACGATGTCGGTGCGCACCGAAAGGCCGTATCGTTGCGACAACCACAAGGCGCAGCGCTGATCGTCCATGTCGGTCCACTCCCCCGTCACACCTTGCGGGAACGGCGGCGCTTTTCGCTTCATCACGCGGCCACCGAAGTCGTCCTGCTCGATCACACCCTTCCACGCCTTGTGGTTTGACAGGATCATGTGCACATTGCCGAGCGTTGGCAGCAGCGTGCCCTTGTCGGAGCGCGCGAGATCCTGTTCCCACGTATGGGCGCCGTTCTCCGATTCGCGGCCATCCCATTGCGGCTTCTCTGCGGCAGCGGACGTCGCGGCAGGTTTCGATTGCGGTACGTCCGCGGTCGACGGTGCCACCGTCGCCGGCCGGATGTCATCGTTCGCTGGCGCGAGGACGCGCAAGATTGCTGCCTGCACCTGCGCCTCGACAGCCTCGAAGCCCTCTTCGACGTGCAAGTCGTTGAAATCGGTCAGCTTGCGCTCGCCGCGATTGGCGAACACGGGATAGACGACGCTCACGTCATCAACCTCGGCTGCCGCCTCGTACGCGCGCTTCAGGCCCGTGTTTTCGAAACGCTTGCGGCGAACCGGCATCACATCGTTGCCGTAACTCACTTCGACGTACGGCACACCGTTGTCGTCACGACGGCGTGCTGCGGCGACCATGTACCACGTATTCTTCGCCTCGATCCGCACCGGGTCGGCACCAAACACCAGTTCACCCAGGAAAGCGAACTCGTCGGCGAGCCACTCGCGCATGCGTTGCTCGATCTTCCAGTCGTCGTCGGCGCAGACCAGCACATGCACATCCGGGTACGTCGCACGCAGGTAGCGCACGGCCGGGAGGATGCCCCCCGCGTCGAAACAAATATTGACGGCGAACGCGTCGTCGATCGCCATGCGAATCGCTCGCGCGGTTGCATAGCCTTCGGCGACCAGCACGATCTGGTCGTCTGCGCCGACCTCGCCGAGCAGATACGATGCGCCTTTCTTTTCCATGCCCTTGTTGAAGCGCTTCGCACCGTCCGGCGTGATTTTCTGCAGGCCGACGAGACGAGCGCCATCGCCATACTGATACATCGGCACGAAGATCGTGCCGTCTGCGTCGAAACGCACGCCTTCGGCCGTGATGTGTTTGCGGTCAAGATAGGCGGACTTGCCATCCTCCGCCGCACGGTTCCACTGATCCCGCGCGCGGTTCGCTGCGAGCTTCGCCTGCCGGGCATCACGCTCGGCCTGCTCGCGCTCGGCTGCTTCCTGTCGGCGACGGGTTTCCGCCAGCGTCTCTTCGCTCAACGGTGCGCCGCTCCATTCGAATCGCTCGGTGCCGGGATCGTCGCCCGAGAAATGGCCGAACGTACCGCCGTAGCCGATCACTGCGCCCTTGCTGACGACTTCGCGCAGCTGATACCAGTACTTCTTGCGCGGGCCGTAGCGATGGTGCTTGCCATCAGCAACCGGGTGCCCTGCAGGCAGGTCCGGATGCCCGGCCGCGCGCAATTGCTGGATGATCTGGTCGAGTGTTGCCATACGAAAATCTGCCCTCCGTCAAAATAACTTTGGCCGCCTGAATCACTGTCGGCGGCCCGATCCCAATGCCTTCAGTAGCGCACCCACCGCTACCGATTCACTCGTTCGTTGAGCAATTCGAGCAGCCGTCGATCCCGTTCGGCTCGGTGGGAAAAGCTGCGCCAAGCACCGCGCCCGGCTGCGTAGCAATTCAGCCCGCTCGGCCTGCGGCGAATGTGCGACGCACCCTGTCGCAGGCCGCTACTCGTTGCACTCACCTTCACTTCGGTCTCCGGTTATTTGCCGCGCAGGCGACGCCACTCGGCCGACATGCGCTCGTCGAATGTGGAAAGGTCGGCCGCGCAGAGCGAACCGACGATCTGATCGCGAAACGCATGACGTTCCGCCTTGGTTGGAAGCGATGCGCATATACGCGCAGCAGACGCGCTGAACACGTCGAACCGACGGACGCGTAGCGCTTCCGCGAGGAATACGGCGATGCGATCTGGAAACGTCGACATCACGTCAGCGAGGATGCGGCCGGCCTGATCCGGCGCCGTATCAAATCGGTGCGCGAGCGCTGCAGTGGCGCAAGCCAGCTGTTGCGCATGCCCGCAGCACAGCTCGGCCTGCTCGCGCGCAACACGGCAGCACCCCATGTCAGGCTTGAATCGCTCCATCTCAGCGGCGCCTGCGTTTAGCAGCGAGGGTGCGTGCCGCGTGGATCAGCCTCTGGAACAATCGCTGCCCCTTGCGGCCTGTCGCGATGATCTGCTCGGCCTCCCGGTCATCGATCCGCTGATCTTCGAGCGCTCGCGTTACGTCATCTGCGACGCGGCCGACGTGTGCCTGCAGGTGAAGCGTAGTGGAGACGAGATGCATCGTTTCCGGCTCGAGCGCTTCGTCGGCCCCGTGGTCTTCAACATGCTCCGCGACCAGTCCGAAGCGCGCGTTGAGCGCGTGCAGTGCATCGAGCGCGTGCGCTTTCGCCTCGGACTTTTCCTGCATCCACTCGACGAGCAGTTCGAACATTTCCATCGACAAGCGGCTGTCGCCAACTCCACGCAGGCGCAGACGCAACGATTCGGTGGTGACGTTCTTACCGCGTCGGACGGTCAGATAGTTGGCCGCGTCGGCGACGCCGCCGGGCGTGTTGCGAACGGACGTATAGAGCACGTCCAGCCATTCGGTACTGTCGTATCGGCAGGTCATAGCGGAGATTGGTAGACGCTGGCTTTCATCCTGTTGCGCCGATCGGGACGCAACTATGATCTGAGGTGCGTGACGGCTACCGTCACGCAGCGGGAGACGCTTCACACGCTTCGCCGTGTGAGTCCAGAGACGCAAACAGGTCGGGACGCGCGAGTTTCAAGAACAGAAGACGTGCGCGCGGGATGCCGTTTCGTCGCCATTCCGATACCGATGGCATGCGAACTTGGCAAAGGTGAGCGGTTGCCGCCGTCCCTCCGAATGCATCGATCACGGCACACGCGTACGGGTCTCGTTTCTGTTGCGTATTCATGCCGCCATGTTAGGCGCTCCTTACACGAAATGCAAGGCATACCTAATGCCCGATCAGTTAGGCTTTCCTAATGACGACACTAGCCGAACGCCTGGAACAGGCCATGAAGTTGCCGCCCGAAAAAAAGGCGGCGGATTTGGCGCGAGCCTGCCGCGTCCGTGCCCCGTCGGTTAGCGACTGGCTCAGCGGCAAGACAAAAAAGATGGAGGGGGCGAATCTGCTGCTGGCTGCGGAATTCCTGAACGTTGATCCTTGGTGGCTTGCGACGGGTGAAGGACATATGGACCGCCGCCCCAATGCCCCTGCCCCACAGCGGCAGGAAACATTGGGCACGCATGCTCAGGCTCTTGTTGATGCGCTGACGAAAGCGGACAAGGTTGGAATGCCCTCGACCGCCTTCGCCGCGCTGCTCGAAACCCTCAAGGTGTTTGAAGATCTGCGGGGCCAACAGCAACGCGATGATCTTCTCGACCTGAACGCCCCAGACCCGCAAGAGGGGTAAGGTTCCAGTCGAATAGTGCGGCCCGCCGGGGCGACCCCACCTGCCCGGAACGAACGCCCCGTCCTTTGATCGGGCCGCCGAGAAGCTCCACATCCCAATCGAAATCCTTTGTGCCGTGCGGGCCGATAACCCGCACGAGCATCCCGATACGTGACCGGTTGAGGCATCGACTGACGATCGCCACATCGCCTGGTTTGCAGCGCAGTTCTCCCGTTGTCATAACCCCGCAACAACCTCCTTTCGGTAATATTTACGCTTAATACTGTATAAACATACAGTATTTTGTCAGAATAATTCAAGACCTTTCAACGAGATTTCGGGGTTGGAGAGCGCTGGCAATCCGACTGACGTCGGAATCCTCCCTCAAAAAAGTTAGGCATTCCTATTGCGTTATACGAAAGGAATGCCTAACATTCTTCTCCGACGCTGCCCTCCGGCAGCTTTCGGAGAAGCCCATGAAACTGTTCGACCATCAATCCGCCGCTCGCCGCGAATGGCTCCGCGAAGAGCAACAACATCGCATCACGCCATCCGAGCCGGCCCGCCAAAGTAACTTTGAGAAGTCCGCGATCTTCCGCTGGACCGCCGTCGCGGCCCTTCTGTTTGTCGCCGTAAATGTGTTTCAAGACGATCCGGTCGTCGCACCGACGACCGCGTACCACGTCGCCGTCTAATCAGCCCCGAAATCGGCCGGGGTGAGCGACCCCGGCGTCATGGAGACCACCATGTCGCGAACCACAAGCCTACTTGTCGACGACGTCGCCCGTCGGGACACCCTCTCTCTCCGCACCGTCGCACGATACGACCGTAACGTACGCCGCCCGACGACACCGATCCTTGTCGGCAAGTACATCGTGAACCGTCGGCCGCTCGCCGACAGCGTCCATACGCTCTACATGATCCTCGACGGCGCAGAAATCGCCGGTACTCAGATCTCGATCCCCGACGAATGGGACTGCGCCAACGCGATCAAGCGATTGCGCGACGCGAAGCGCGCAGCAGCCACCGCAGCATCGAACGCGATCAATAAAGCGAAGAAGCCACGCAAGGCCGCAGCGAAGGAGGTCGCGTAATGGACGACCGCACGCAACACTTCGATCTGACCGCTCCAATCCCAACCGGGAACACCAAGGCAGCAGCAGCTGCAGCCGGTGCGACGTCCGCAGACCTGTGGATGGTCCCCTACGAGCAACTGCACTATGACCCGGCGGACAACATTCGCCCGGTCGATCCCGCATGGGTAACGCACCTCACTGCCCTGATGATCGAAAACGGCTACGACAAGGGATCACCACTTCATTGTTACGCCCGAAAGGTCGACGGTAAGGATCTGCTCTACGTCTACAAGGGACAACATCGTTACCTCGCGGCGGGCAAAGCGATCGAAGCTGGGAAGAAGCTCGGCAAGATCCCGGTCGTCGTTCGTGCCGCCGACACCGTCAACCGCGCCGAAATGGTGATCGACGGGTACCTCAGCAACGACAGCAAACGATCGTCGCCGCTCGATCTCGCTGCCGCCGTCGCCGAGCTGCGCGACATCCACGGGATGACCCTCGCGGCAATCTGCAAGCGACTGCATATCACCGACCAGACCGTTCGCGATGTTGCCCTGCTCGAACGAGCGCCAGCTGAACTGCACCAGCTTGTCCGCGACGGGCGATGCACCGGAACGCTCGCGATCGAACAGATCCGCCTGCACGGCGGTGAAAAGGCGCTTGAGCGTATCGTCGTCGGGATCTCGAAGGCAGCAGAAGCCGGGAAGTCGAAGGTGACGAAGAAATATCTCGAAGCCGTTCCTCTGGTCGACGCACACGGGGAGCCAGCGTTGTCGTCCGAGCGAGCAGCACCTGCGACAGCCGATACCAACGCTGTACCGCTTGCCGTGCCGACGGTCGAGGAAGTTGCGGTCGAGACGCAGGCAGCGGCGCAGAGGCTCCTGCGCCAGAGCGCCCCCAATAAGATCAGCGAAAAACAGGCAAAGCAACTTTTGCTGGCGCTGCAGGCAGTGTTGCACGACAGCGGTTTCGGCACCCTAACGCTCAGCACACGCGAAGCGGTGCATCGCGCCCTGTTGCCGCTCGTTGACATGGTGGACGTGCCGTCTGGCGCACGGACTTGGCCGATCAGCACGCTGAACGACAGAGGCCTATTCAGCGAGACGAATCGATTCGAATTGCCGAGCGCCAAGAAAGATGCGCGAGGTCCACTCGCCGTGATCAAGCTGGCTCAGGTAGAAGCCAACGCCTGGATCTATGACACTGAATACCTCGACGGCCACGGTGGCTGGACCGGCCAGCTCAAGCTGTTCGCGAGCACACGCGTATTTCGCACGCGCAATCAGGCTCTGAGCCACGGCGCACGCTGTTTGATCGACACACTCGCAAATCGGCACCATACGTCCGCCCACGCCCGCGCGGTGGCCGATAAGGTCATTCGCTGGGCAGAACGCGTCGCGCCGAAGCACGATCCGGATCTGACGAGTGCGCTGCGCGACCTGCCAGCCGCGTTCAAGCCGATCGAGCTTGCGGACCTCCGCGATCGACTTGGGCTCGATGCAATGGGTTGCCCCCGCGCCTCGTGGCAGGAGACGGGTAAATGACCCCTCACCCGGCCCTTTCTACCCCACATCCGCTGCCGCGAAAGCGGGAACACGCTAAGACGCGCCCGGCTATCGCGCTGGCAAGCGTTGGCGGCACTTCAATGCAGTCGCATAGCGGCGGGCGAACGCCCGCAAAAGTAATACAGAAGAACGATGAGCCGCTCGCGCGGCGTTGAGCAGAGGCCGCATGCTCCCATAGGTATAAATGAGATGACAACACCCATTACCCGGGCTTTAACCCTCAAAGAAGCTGCGGAACTGCTAGCTGTTTCGTACTCAACTGTTTATGCCAATCGCCAAGCCCTCGGGTTCTTCAAGATCGGAGGCGTTTGGCGAATCTGGCCTGAAATCCTGAAATCGAAATCGTCCGGTTACAATGCCGATCGACCGGCGCGGACGGAAAGAAAGGAGAGTTTTCAATGTCCATCCGAAAGCGCGGCGGCGTCTATTACCTCGATCTCCGCACGCCAAGCGGAGAAAGAATACGCCGCTCTTGTGGGACTTCCGACCGGAAGGAAGCTGAGGAGTATCACGACAAGCTGAAAGCGGAACTGTGGCGCGTGCACAAGCTCGGGGAGCGACGCCGCTACGTTTACGAAGAGGCCGTAGTGAGATACCTCAAAGAGCAGACCCTGAAGCGGAATTACATCAACTTCGTGGGTCACTTGAGACACTTCGGCACGTATTTCCAGGGGCGGTACATTGACGCCCTGACGTCTGCCGAGATCATCGAGGCTCTTCCGGAAAAATGTGGGCGGTGGTCCGCTGACAAACCCGCCTCCGTAGCGACGCGAAATCGGTATCTCGCAACGATTCGCGGGATGCTTAATGCAGCCGTGAGGTGGGAGTGGATTGACCGGGCGCCAATCCTGAAATGTTCCAGAGAGTCAAATAAACGGATTCGCTGGATCACAAAGGAGGAGGCGCAGCGGTTGCTTCGCGCGATCAACCGTGACTGGATGCGCGATGTTGCGGCATTCGGATTTGCGACCGGGCTTAGACAAGCGAACATTCTCGGGCTCGAATGGTCGCAGCTCGATCTGGTCGCCCGGCGCGCATGGATCCATCCGGATCAAGCAAAGGCCGGCAAGTCGATCGGCGTCCCCCTGAATAGTGAGGCGATCGCACTGATCCGCAAGCAGATCGGCAAGCACCACCGGTTTGTATTCGTCCGAAATGGCAAACGGATCAGGTCGTGGGATCGGGAACAGTGGCTCGCAGCCTGTGCGCGGGCAAACATCGAAAATTTTCGGTTTCACGATGTGCGCCACACGTGGGCAAGTTGGCATGTTCAGAGTGGCACGCCCCTTGAACGTCTGAAGGAACTTGGTGGATGGTCCAGTTACGACATGGTTCTCCGGTATGCGCACCTTGCGCCCGACCATCTGGCGCAACATGCCGAATCGGTCACATTTTGGTCTCAGGATGTGCCCAATTTCAATGTCGGGCTCGCCTGCTCCGTGTCGTGATCGCCCGTAGCACGATAGCTGGCAAGGCTATATTGATTTGAGCATCACAATCTGTCTCGGGCAATCTAGTACATGTCTCTGACGATCGATCCGAAGCAGGCCGCCGCGCTGCTGGCCGTCGCCGACACCGGCAGCTTCGAACAGGCCGCCGTGCGCCTGCACGTGACCGCATCCGCCATCACGCAGCGAGTCCGCGCGCTGGAGGCGAGCCTCGGCACGCCGCTCGTGCTGCGCACGCGGCCGTGCCGGCCGACGGTGGCCGGACAGCGCGTGCTGCAGCACCTGCGCCGCGTCGCGCTGCTGCAGGCCGACCTGCAAAGCACGCTCGCGGCCGAGCGCGAATCACCGATCTCGGTCACGATCGCGCTGAATTCCGACAGCCTCGGCACCTGGTTCCTGCCCGCGCTGACGTCGGTGCTCGCCGGCGAGCGCATCCTGTTCGAGCTGATCGTCGAGGATCAGGATCACACGTTCGCGCTGCTCGAAAGCGGGATGGCCGTCGGCTGCGTGACGACCGAGCCGAAGCCGATGCGCGGCTGCGTCGCGACGCCGCTCGGCACGATGCGCTACCGGCTGCTCGCGGCGGCCGCGTTCGCGGGGCGCTGGTTCCCGCGCGGCTTGAATCGCACGAGCGCGCGCGCCGCGCCCGTCGTCGCGTATTCGCGGCGCGACACGCTGCAGTCAGCGTTCCTGAAGGAGAAGTTCGGGTTGCCCGAAGGCGCGTACCCATGCCACTACGTGCCGGGCACGCACGCGCACTTCGCGGCGGTGCGGCACGGGCTCGGCTACGCGATGGTGCCGGAGCCGCTGATCGGCGGTGCGCCGCTCGACGCGCAGGGGCTCGTCGATCTCGCGCCCGCGCATCCGACCGACGTCACGCTGTACTGGCACGCGTGGACGGTGCAGTCGCCGACGATGGCGTCGCTGTCCGCGCGGGTGGTCGAAGCGGCGCGCCGGTTGCTCGCGCCGCTGCCGTAACGAGCGCGCGCGCGGGTGGACGGGTGGTTGATCGACACTGCCGGCGCGGTAAGCACCGCGACGAGAAACTGAGCCGTGCCGCCTATACTTTTTCCATCGGCCTCGCGAACGCGCCGCGCGGCCGATCATGCAAGTCCGGCCGGTCCCTTTCCTGTGAGGAGAACATCATGTCCCGCCGCTATATCGATTGCCGCGAGTTTCCCAGCGCGATGAATTGCTCGGTCGCAATTTCCGCCGACTCCGACAGCGAACTGCTGGAAGCCGCCGTGCAACATGCGGTCTCGGTGCACCAGCACACCGACAGCGCCGAACTGCGCACGCAGCTGAAATCGCTGTTCCACGACGGCACGCCGCCCGCCGACAGGCCGCCGCAAGCGTAATCCGTCGGCACGGCAACGCTCGGCCGACAACGCGCCGCGTCACCTCTTTGCGTCTTGCACCATGCCGCATCGCGCCGGCCCGTCGCCGGGCGGCGCATGCCGCATGCCACGTTACGCGCGGCGCTGCGCGAAATACGCGCCGACCGCGTCGATGAAGGTGTCGATGTCCGCACGCGACACGTCGCAGTGCGTGACGAAGCGCGACGAGTACAGCATCTGCGTGAGGATCCCGCGCTCCTTCAGCCACGCCTCGAGCGGCGCACAGTCGGCTTCGGGGAATTGCGCGAACACCATGTTCGTCGCATGCGACAGCACTTTCACCGGCTCGATGCGCGCAAGGCCTTCAGCAAGACGCGCGGCATTCGCGTGATCGTCGGCGAGCCGCTCGACGTTGTGATCGAGCGCATACAGGCAAGCCGCCGCGAGGATGCCCGACTGCCGCATCCCGCCGCCGAGCACCTTGCGCCAGCGCTGCGCGCGCTCGACCAGCGCGCGATTGCCGACCAGCACGGAGCCGACCGGCGCGCCGAGCCCTTTCGAAAAGCAGATCGAGATCGTGTCGAACGGCGCGCACAGCTCGGCAATCGAGCGGCCCGATGCGACGGCCGCATTGCACACGCGCGCGCCGTCGAGGTGCGTAGCCAGCCCGCGGCTGCGCGCGAGCGCGACGGCTTCCTGCGCATAGCCTTCCGGCAATACCTGGCCGCCGATCGTGTTCTCGAGCGCGAGCAGGCGCGTACGGGCGAAGTGATTGTCGAGCGGCTTGATCGCGGCTGCGATCTTCGCGAGCGGCAGCGTGCCGTCGGGCGCGTTCTCGATCGGCTGCGGCTGGATGCTGCCGAGCACGGCCGCGCCGCCGCCTTCGTACTTGTAGGTGTGCGCGAGCTGGCCGACGATGTATTCGTCGCCGCGTTCGCAGTGGGCCATCAGCGCGGCCAGGTTGCTCTGCGTGCCGCTCGGGAAGAACAGGCCGGCTTCCTTGCCGGCCCGCTCGGCCGCGACCGCCTGCAGGCGCAGCACGGTGGGGTCGTCGCCCCATACGTCGTCGCCGACTTCGGCGGCAGTCATCGCGGCCAGCATCGCCTGGCTCGGACGTGTCACGGTATCGCTGCGTAAATCGATCATGGTCTGCCCTGAATAAACGCAGGCCGGAACCAATGCGCCCGGTCCTGCCGAAACGAGACTCAGAGTGTACGCAATTCACGCGGCGCTTGCCGATGATGGCCGGCCACGCGCGCCGCGCCTCTGGTGCAGCGATCGAACCCCGCGCCCGCCGCCTCGTTCCGATGATGCGACGCGCCATATTGCCGCACGTGCGGCAGACCGCCACGCCGCGACCGCATGCGCCGCGCGCCGCGTTCTTGATACGAATCAACGATTTATCCCGAAAACGGGCGCGGCGGGCTGGACATCTGCGACGAGTTGGCACATTTCGCGGCGCAACATCGCGATCCATACTCCAGCCAACCCCGATGCTTGGTCGTCCGGGGGCCGCCGGCACCCGCCGGCGGGTATCGTCAAGCTTCGGTCAACTGGTATGGACACCGCATTTTCGGCCCTCGATCTGGCCCGCCTGCAATTCGCGTTCACCGTCTCCTTTCACATCGTCTTCCCGGCGCTGAGCATCGGCCTCGCCAGCTTCATCGCCGTGCTCGAATATCGCTGGCTGAAGACCGGCAAGCAGTACTACAAGACCCTGTGCCTGTTCTGGTCAAAGATCTTCGCGGTCGCGTTCGGCATGGGCGTCGTCTCCGGCGTCGTGATGAGCTATCAGTTCGGCACGAACTGGTCAGGCTTCTCGAGCTTCGCCGGCTCCGTCACGGGCCCGCTGCTGATGTACGAAGTCATGACCGCGTTCTTCCTCGAAGCCGGCTTCCTCGGCATCATGCTGTTCGGCTGGAATCGCGTGAGCCCGCGCGCGCACTTCGGCGCGACGCTGATGGTCGCGATCGGCACGCTGATCTCGACCTTCTGGATTCTCGCGTCGAACAGCTGGATGCAGACGCCGCAAGGCTTCGAGATCGTCGACGGCCGCGTCGTGCCGACCGACTGGTTCGCGATCATCTTCAACCCGTCGTTCCCGTACCGCCTGTTCCACATGGCGATCGCCGCGTTCATCGTCGCCGCGCTGGTGGTGGCCGCGACCGGCGCATGGCACCTGCTGAAGGGCCGCCGCGACAAGGGCGTGAAGAAGATGTTCTCGATGGCGCTGTGGCTGCTGCTGGTGCTCGCGCCGCTGCAGGCCGTGATCGGCGACCAGCACGGCATCAACACGCTGAAGCACCAGCCCGCGAAGATCGCCGCGATCGAAGGGCTGTGGGAAACGGAAAAGGGCGGTACCGCGCTGAACCTGTTCGGCATTCCGGACATGGAGGCCGAAACGACCCGCTACGCGGTGAAGGTGCCGCACCTCGGCAGCCTGATCCTCACGCACAGCTGGGACGGCGAGATCCGCGGGCTGAAGGACTTCCCGCCCGAAGACCGCCCGAACTCGACGGTCGTGTTCTGGAGCTTCCGGATCATGGTCGGGCTCGGCTTCGCGATGATCGGCCTCGCCGCGCTCGCCTGGCTGCTGCGCCGCCGCGGCCGCCTGTATGAATCGAAGTGGTTCCAGCGCTTCGCGCTCGTGATGGGCCCGACCGGCTTCGTGTCGCTGCTCGCGGGCTGGGTGACGACCGAAGCGGGCCGCCAGCCGTGGGTCGTGTATGGCGTGATGCGCACCGCGCAGGCCGTGTCGCCGCTGTCGGTGCAGCAGGTCAGCCTGTCGATGATGACGTTCGTGATCGTGTACTTCCTCGTGTTCGGCACCGGCGTGTACTACATGCTGAAGCTGATGAAGGCCGGCCCCGCGCTGCCCGACGTCAAGCACGACGCGAAGCACGACCTGCCCGACACGCGCCCCGATCACACCGCGCGCCGCCCGCTGTCGGCCGTCGACGAGCTGATCGAGACCGTCTGAGCCCCCCCTTCGCAAACGAGAAAACCTATGGACGTCACCGTAATCTGGGCCGCGATCATCGCATTGGGGCTCTTCATGTACGTCGTGCTCGACGGCTTCGACCTCGGCATCGGCATCGTCTTCCCGTTCTTCCCGGACGAGAAGGAACGCGACCTGATGATGAACACCGTCGCGCCCGTGTGGGACGGCAACGAGACCTGGCTCGTGCTCGGCGGCGCCGGGCTGTTCGCGGTGTTCCCGATCGTCTATTCGACGGTGCTGTCGGCGCTGTACCTGCCGTTGATCTTCATGCTGGTATGCCTGATCTTCCGCGGCGTGTCGTTCGAGATCCGCGCGAAGGCGCGGCGCACGAAGCAGCTGTGGGATCTCGCGTTCATCGGCGGCTCGGCCGGCGCGACACTGTTCCAGGGGATCGCGCTCGGCGCGTTCCTGCAGGGCATCGACGTGAAGGACGGCGTGTACGCCGGCGGCGCATTCGACTGGCTCACGCCGTTCAGCCTGCTGACGGGCTTGGGCCTGATTGTCACGTACGCGCTGCTCGGCTGCTGCTGGCTCGTCGCGAAGACCGAAGGCGACCTGCAGCGCCGCCTGCATCGCGTCGTGTGGCCGCTGACCGTCGTGCTGCTCGGCTTCATCGCGGTGGTCAGCCTGTGGACGCCGCTGCAGGATCCGGCCATCGCGCAGCGCTGGTTCGATTCGGGGCTGTTCTGGCGCCTGCTGCCGGTGCCGTTCCTGGTTGCCGGGTGCGCGGTGTGGATGCGTCGCGCGGTGCGCGACCGGCACGACATGACGCCGTTTGTGCTCGCGCTGGCGCTCGTGCTGCTCGGCTACGTCGGGCTGCTCGTCACGATGTTCCCGTATGCGATTCCTCAGACGATGACGATCTGGGAAGCGGCAGCGCCGCGTTCGAGCCAGACCTTCACGCTGGTCGGCGCAGCGGTTATCCTGCCGATCATCATCGCCTACACGACGATGGGTTACTGGGTATTCCGAGGCAAGGTGCGCCATGAAGACCAGCATTACTACCACCACTGATACCACGGCTGGCCAGCCCGGCCAGTCCGGCCCGCCCCATGCACCGCGGCCGCGGATGCGCGGCTGGATGTGGTTCGTCGTGCTGTGGGCAGGCGGCGTGCTCGGCGCCGTCACGCTCGGCTATGCGTTCAAGATCTTCATGAACCTGACGCTGTTTGCGGTGAAGTAAGCGGCACGGTCGCCCAGGTCGAACGACGATCGCGGCGGCCGTTTTGTCGTTGGGGCGCGGTTTCGGATACAAACCACGCCGCTGCATCACCTGACCGCGCACTGCGCGTCTACCCCCGCCCGCGCAACGCCGCCTCGATCTTGCGATCGGTCTTGTACTGGCTCAGCGCATAGACCGACCAGATCGCGGCCGGCAGCCAGCCGATGATCGTCAGTTGCAGGACGAGGCAAATGATCCCGGCGATCGGCCGGCCGATCGTGAAGAACTGGAACCACGGCAACAGCAGGGCAAGCAGCAGGCGCATGAACGATCCTCTCGGTACGTCGTTGAACGGGTGATACCCGACCAATATGGCGGGTCGCTCGCGCCGTTTCAAGTCCGGGCCCGATGCCCGCCGCACCGGACGCCGCTGCCCGCATCGCCCGCCTATGCCGAATCGCTCAGCCACTGCGCCGCACGCGCGATCAGCCGGTCCGGTTGATCGAAGCACTCGACACCCGCGACCGCCGGCGCGTCGCAAATCGTGAACACCGGCTTGCCCCACTGGAGCCCGAGCGCGATCTCGGACAGCGTGCCGAGCCCGCCGCCGACCGCGATCAGGCACACCGACGCGCGCGCGACCAGCGCGTTGCGCGTGATGCCGAGCCCGGTCGGGAGCGCCACGCTCAGATACGGATTCGCCTGCGTCGCGTCGTCTTCGGGCAGCAAGCCGATCGCACAGCCGCCCGCCGCATGCGCGCCGCGCGCGGCCGCCTCCATCACGCCCTGCTTGCCGCCGCCGACGAGCGCGACGCCCGCCGTCGCCAACGCATGCGCGATCCGTTCCGCGACCCGCATCTGTTCGTCGGTCGCGTCGCGCGGGCCGATCACGCCGACCGGCATCCGGTGCCTGCGCACGCCGGTTTGCCGCTGCGCCAGCCGCGCGAGCGTATCGCGCGCCGGCTCCGACCACTCAATGCCGTCGATTCCGAACAAGGCCTTCCCCCAGTGCAAGAACGCAGGTACAGATCGCCGTCAGCAAGATCGACAGCACGGCTGCCTGCGAAAAATCGGTTTGCCCGTCCGACAGCTTCAGGTACATCAGCAGCGGCAGGATGTTGATCTGCGTGCCGGCCAGCGCGAGGGCCGTGCCGTACGTGCCGAGCGCGATCGCGGTCACGAGGCACCACGCGGACGCGATCGACGGCCACAGCTCGCGCCACGCAACGTCGAGCCACGCGCGCCACGGCTGCGCACCCAGCGTCAGCGCGGCTTCGAGCGGCCGCCGATCGAGATTGGCGAGGGTGGGATAGATCATCAGCGCGACCCGCGGAATCAAGTAATACGCATACGCGACGGCGAGCCCCGGCATCGTGTAGATCGCGCCGCCGATCACGTTCGAATCCGCACCGAGCGCGGCCAGCAGCGTGGTGACGAAGCCCGCGCGGCCGAATGCGAGGATGAAGCCGTACGCGATCACCAGCCCGGAGAACGCCAGCGGCACGCCGAGCAGCGCGAGCGACCAGCGGCGACGGGCAGGCGACTGCTCCGCCAGCGCAAACGCGAGCGGCACGCCCACGCCGACCGACAACGTCCCCGCGCCGACGGCCAGCGCAACGGAGTGCACGATCGCATCGATCACGAGCCGGTCGCGCAGCACCGCCGCGAACGCGCGGCCGCCGTCCGCGCAGGCCGCATCGACCAGCGCCGCGAGCGGCAGCACGAAACACACCGCGAGCAGTGCCGCGGCGGGAATCGCGCCGAAGCGGCGCAGCACGCCGCGTTCCGGTAACGAAGCCTGCATCGCGAGCCCCTTAGTTGCCGAGCGTGGCCTGCGACCACAGCTGGTCGACTTCGGCCTTGCGCGCGGCTGCCTTCGCGACGTCGAGCGGGCGCACCTGCGGCGCATTCGGCAGCTTCGCCGCGACCTCCGGCGCCACCGGCGTGCCGGGCACGGCCGGACGCACATAGCCCTGCGCGAACAGCGCCTGGCCGACATCGCTCATCACGAGGTTGAGCCAGAGCTGCGCGGCGGACGGATTGGGGCCGTTCTTCACGAGACTCATCGCATACGGCGCCGACACGCTGCCGTCCTGCGGAATCACGACGTCGGCCGCGTCGCCCATGCCGTCCGCATACTTCGCCTTGAGGCCGTCGTTCTCGTAGCCGATCAGGATCGGGATCTCGCCCTTCACGAACTTGGCATACGGCGTCGTGCCCTCGACGCGCAGCACGTTGCCCGCGCGCTTGAGCTTGCCGAAGAATTCGGCGCCCGGTTTCGGATTCTCGACGCTGCCGCCGTTCGCATACGCGGCGGCGAACACCGCGACCTGGCCCTGCCCGGTCGAGCGCGGGTCGAGATAGACCACCGCGTTGCGGTATTCGGGCTTCAGCAGATCGGCCCAGCGCTGCGGCACGTTCTTGACGAGCTTGCGGTTGACGAGGAACGCGATGTTCAGCGAATGCACGGCGAACCAGCGCCCGTCGGTCGCACGGAACACGCCCGGCAGCTTGTCGAAGTTGATGGGCTTGAACGGCGCGACGACGTCCTTGCCCTCGGCATCGAGCGCCGATGCCGCGAAGTAGTACGCGGTGTCGGCCTGCGGACGGCGGCGCGACTTGTCGAGCGCGACGACGGTGGCCGCGGAGCCGATGTCGTTGTACGTGATCTCGACCTTCGGGTAGCGCTTGCGGAATTCGGCGAACAGCGCCTTCCAGTTCGCCCATTCGGGGCCGGTGTCGAACGACACGACGAGCCCTTCGTCGGCGGCCTTCGCGTACAGCGCGTCTTCACCGGGATACAGCGGCGCGGCATGCGCGGCCGCGCACGACAGCGCCGCGAGCGCGCACATCGCCAGCACGCGGGCGCGCACGGCCTTCACGAAAGGGGAGCCTGCAAACATGGTGAATCTCCGTTGAACGTAAGGGAATCATTGCGCGTCGGGCAGCGCCGGCAGCACGAGCAGATGGCGCGGGTCGATCGCGATGCTGCGCGCGGCGGGCTCGCGCCCTTCGCACAGCAGCGGGCCGGACGATCCGTCCGGAATGAAGTCGTAGCGCTGCGTCGCGCCGAAGTAACGCACTTCGCCGAGACGACCGTCGACCCGGTTCGCGCAGTGCTCCGGCGGATCGGCCTGCACGTGCTCGGGCCGCACCAGCACCACGATTTCGGCACCGGGCCGGTGCGCGCCCGTGTCCGCACGCAGCGTCGCGAAGCGCACGTCGATGGTGTCGTGCGCGAGCACGCGCCCGCGCAGCAAGGTCGAATGCCCGACCGAGCGGGCAACCTGCGCGCTCGCGGGACGCTCGTACAGCTCGCGCGGCGTGCCGGCCTGCAGCACGCGGCCGCCGTCGACGATCGCGACGCGGTCGGCCATGCTCAGCGCTTCGTCCTGGTCGTGCGTGACGAACAGCGTCGTCGCACCGCACGCGCGCTGCAGCGCGCGGATCTCGTCGCGCAGTTGATGACGGATACCGGCGTCGAGCGCCGCCAGCGGCTCGTCGAGCAACAGCAGCTTCGGCTCGATCACGAGCGCGCGCGCCAGCGCGACGCGCTGTTGCTGTCCGCCCGACAGCATCGCGACGCCGCGCGTCGCATGCGCCGCCAGGCCGACGCGCTCGAGCATGTCGAGCGCGCGTTGGCGCCGCACGCCGGCCGCGACGCCGCGCATCCGCAACCCGTACGCGACGTTGTCGACGACCGACAGGTTCGGAAACAACGCGTAGTGCTGGAACACCATCCCGACTTCGCGCCGCCATACCGGCACGCCGGCCACGTCGTCGCCGCCGATCGCGATGCGCCCGCGCCAGCCGTCGAGCAGCCCGGCGGCAAGCCGCAGCAGCGTCGATTTGCCGGAGCCGCTGCGCCCCATCACCGCGAGCAGTTCGCCTTGCGCGGCGGACAGCGTGACGTCGTCGACACCGTGACGTGCACCGGGATACTGAAAGCTGACGTGTTCGAATTCGAGGCTCATGACGGACTCACTTCAGACGTTGCACGGTGCCGACGGATACGAGCGTCGCGAGCACGGCGAGGACGAGCAGCACGACGGTCGCCGCGCACGCCATCCCCGTCGCGCCGTAGAACGCCTGCAGCAGCACGATCGGGTAATTCCGGTAGCGAAAGCCGGCGATCAGGTTCGAGATCTGGAATTCGCCGATCGACAGCGCGGCCACCATCACCAGACCGGAAAACAGGCTGTGCCGCAGGTTCGGCAGCACGATCGTGAAGAACTGGCGCAGCGGCGTCGCGCCGAGCGTCGCTGCACAGGCCTCCAGGCGTGCAAGACCGAGGTGGCGCAAATCGCTCAGCAGCGTCTGCAGCAGATACGGCAGCGTCAGCACCGCGTGCGCCGCGATCATCAGCGGCAGCGTGCCGAGCCAGGGCAGCACGTCGCTGCCGAAGATCGCGATGTAGCCGAAGCCGAGCGTCAGCGCCGGCACGGCGACCGGCATCAGCATCACGATGCGCGTCGCGAATCCGCCGCCGGCCTGCGCCCGGTGATGCAGCGCATACGCGAGCGGCAGCCCGAACAGCGCGTTGAGTGCACAGCAGGCCAGCGCGACCATGAAGCTCACGCCGAACGCCCGCGTGAAGCTGCGGTTCGCGGCCAGGTCGGTGAACCAGTGCGCGGTGAAGCCGCTGGGCAGCAGCGTGTTGGTCCACGACTCGCCGACCGAACCGACCAGCAGCAACGCGATCGGCAACAGCAGATAGAGCGCGAACACGGCGACGAGGGCCTGCCGCAACAGCCGGCCGATGCGCGGGCGCGCCGCTTTGTTACGACGAATCGGAACACCGTCGGCCATTGCCGGGGCGGAGGACGGATGCATGACACACTCGCTGGCGATGAGGAAGACAGCGCGCGACGCCCGTCGGATCGGGCCTCACGCGTAGTCGGAACGAGCGCAGTGTGCGGATCCGACATGGCATCGTCATGAAAAAAACGTACAAAGCCCGCATCGACCTATGCGAGAACGGAACAGCCGACGATGAAACACCTGTATCCGAACGTCGCGGAACTGCACGCGTTCGTCGCTTCGGCGAAGTACCTGAACTTTTCCTATGCGGCGCGGGAACTGGGCCTGACGCCCAGCGCGGTCAGCCGGCAGATCGCGAACCTCGAGGCGCTGTTCGGCGTGAAGCTGTTCGTGCGCGAGGGGCGCGGCCTCGCGCTCACGCGTGCGGGGCAGGTCTATCAAGCGCGCGTCGTCGCGCCGCTGCGCGAAATCGGCAACGCGTCGATCGAGCTGCTGAGCGCGCGCGAAAACAGCGACCAGCTGACGATCGCGAGCGTACCGACGTTTACGACCAAGTGGCTCCTGCCGCGGCTGACGCGCTTTCTCGCGGCCGCGCCGAACGTCACGCTCGGCTTTCGTCGTCATCTCGCGCCGGGCGATGTGTTTCCGTTCGGGCTCGATGCGGCGATCCGCTATGGCGACGGCACATGGGAAGGCGTACGAAGCGACTATCTGGACGGCCGAACCTTCGTGCCGGTCTGCACGCGCGAATTCGCGGAACGGCATGCGTTGCGCACACCCGCCGACACCGTGGCCGCGCCGCGCCTCGTGCACGAACAGGCAGAGATCGCATGGGCCGCGTGGGCCGAGCGCCATCGCGCGACGCAGATGAACGCGCTGGCCGGGCCCCGCTTCGAACAGTATTCGGTGCTGATCCAGGCCGCCCAGGCCGGGCTCGGGATCGCGCTGGTGCCGCGCTTCCTGATTCTCGACAATCTCGCGGCCGGTACGCTGGTCGAACCGTTCGACGCGCCGGTCGACGTGGACGCGCAGGGACATTACCTCTGCTACGCGCCGGAACGCCTCGAAACCAGCGACGCGCTGCGGCGTTTCAGGAAATGGATGCTGGACGAAGCAACGGGTGGGTGATGGGTGGGTGATGGGTGGGTAATGGGTGGGTAATGGGTGGGTAATGGGTGGGTAATGGGCGGGTAATGGGCGGGGTAACGGCGGTCGACCACCACGGCCTGGAACGTCAGGACGCGGGCAGCCGCTCGCTCCTTCCTTCCGCCCCCGTCCGCCGGCCCGCCCGCCCCGTCCCTCACCCGTCCCGCGCCGGACACCGCCCCACGGCGGCATCCGGCGCAGGCAACCTCAGTGGTCGATACCGAGCGCCGGCAGCACGTGCGTGTTCTCGGCCACGACCGCGTGCAGCAGCTTCGGATCGGCACCGAGCAGCCCGAGGATCGTCGGCGCGACCTGCTTCGTGCCGACGTGATCGGCGACGGTGCGCGCACGATGGAGGCCCGGATACGACACGAGCAGCCCGAGGTGGCTGTCGTCCGGCGCGTTGCCGCCGTGTTCCTCGTCCTTCTTCGTGCTCGTCGTGTAGATCACGCCCGGATTCGGCTGCACGATGATGTCAGGCGTGCGGCCGTTGGCCGGATCGCCGAACCGGTCGGCCAGCGCCGAGCCGTACAGCACATACGCCTGCGGGCCGTCCGCGCAGATCCCCGGCGCGTTGCAGCCGAGGTTCGCGTTCAGCGTCTGCACCACCGCCGCGCGCTGGCTGCGATCGCGCAACCAGATCAGCCCGACGTCGTCGGTCTGCACGAAGCCCGTGCCGACCAGGCCCGAACCGTCGTTCAGGTTGCCCGTCGTCGTGTTGTTCTGGCCGAAGTTGCCGTTCGGGTCGATGTAGTTGTTCGCTTCGAGCAGCTTCGTCAGCGTGTCGCCGTTCTTCACGAGCTTCGTGTGGTCGGTCGGCGACTGGCCGTGCTTCGCCGTGACGATCACGGCCGTCGACGAATACAGGTTGCGCTGCTTCAGCTCGTTGACGATGCGGCCGATCGAGTTGTCGACGTAGGTGATCGCGTTCGCGACCTGGCCGTTCGGCGTGAAGTTCGCGTCGAGGTAGCCGCCGCCCTTCGCGACCGGCGCCTTCTGCGCGACGCTGAGCGTCTGGAAGTTGGCGCCGAACAGCGTCGGCACCGGTGCGGTCTTCGTGCCGGTCGAATCGCGGCCGTCGATCTGGTTGACCAGCGCCTGTACGTGCAGGTTGTCGAAGCGCGCGGTGTGCGAATAGACGTCGGTGTAGGCGGTGTTGGTTGCCGGGTCGATCGAGTTGATCTCGGTGCGCATCAGGTCGTCGACGCCGGTGCCCGACGGGCCGTTCAGCCAGTCGTAGCCCCACGCGTGCTTGTCGGCCCACGCGGTGTACGCGTTCGGCACGCCGGCCTTCACGGCCTCGAACACGGTGTTGGTCTTCACGTAGTTGTGCGGGTAGACCGGCACGCACTGGCCGTTGACCTTCGCATGCGGAATCGCCTGCGGGTTGAATGCGCCGCCGCCGTCGAGATGCACGAGCGCGCCGCCGTTCTGCGCATCGATGCCGGTCGTCTCGTCGAACACGACGTTCCAGCCCTGCTTGCCCGAGCACGTCGTGTCGCTCGGCGCGTACAGGTTGCGGTCGTACGACACGTCGTAGAACAGGCCGGCCGTCTTCGGCGAGCCGCCCGTCACGAGCGCGGCGAGGCCCGGAAACGAGTCCGACAGGCCCGGCGTATAGGCGTTCGTGTACGTGACGCCGCTTTGCGCGAGCACCGCGATGTTCGGGCACGTGTTCGCGCCGATGCAGCGCGCCAGATCCTGCTCGTGCAGGCCATCCACGCTGATCAGCAGCACGTGCTTCACGACGCGCCGGCCGTTGCCGTGGCTGTTGCCGTCCTGCTGCCCGGCATGGGCGCCGACGCTTGCGAGCGCCAGCGCGCCCGCCACCATCACTGCCATCTTCCGTTGCTTGGCGAATCTGGAAATCATCACCCCACCTCATCGATTGACGTTGAACCGCATGACTTGCCAACAGGCGCGTCAATATCGCTGCGTCGTGCGGCGGTCCGATGAAGCGCGGCTTTCTGTTCTCTATCAAACGTAACCAATCGCAAATGACATCCCGCGGTCGCAACGCGGTGCGTGCTCGGGCGCGGCCAGGCGCTGCCGGGCCTGGCCGGGCGCCGCCGGATTTTTTTCCCGGTTGGCGCGCGACTATTGGCGTGTGATAAAGGGTTTTCCCTGACCCGGAGCACGAGTATGTCGACCCTGGAAGCTCTCCGGTTCGTGCTGGACGATGCACGCACCCCCGAAATCATTCGCCACCACGTCGTCGACGCGCTGCAGTACGCGTTGCGCAATCACGGCCAGGTATTCACCGCGAAGGAAGTCGAATGGATCGCGCAGTGGGACGATGCGCGCCTGCCGCTGGCCGCGAGGAAGGAACTGGACAAGCGCGAGCCGGAAACCGCGGGGCGCTGAACGAAGCGCGCCGCCGCGCCCGATTTCCGATCGGGCACGGCGGCGGCGGATGATGGCGTAATGCTTACTGCAGGCCGAAGTCCACGCGGGTCGTCGCACCCTTGTCCGCGATGCCCTTCGCATCGAGCTTCGGCGCCACGACGAACATGCGGCTCGCATCGATCTTGCCGTCGAGGTACTGGCGCACGGCCTGCGCGCGCTGCTGCGCGAGCGTGCGCAGCGCGTTGTCGTCGGCCGGCGCGTGCTCGGCGAGCGCCTGCTTCATGTCGGCGTCAGGCAGCGTCTTCTGCAGGCCGACCAGGTTGCGCGGCTTCTTGAAGTCGGCGGCCTTGTACGCACGCGTGAGGTACTTGCTGTATTCGGCCGGTTCGACCTTCACCGACATCGGATCGACGCTCTCGCCCTGGCCGATCACGTCCTTCAGCTTCTGCTGGCGCACCAGCCGGTCGACGTATGCATCGCGCAGCCCCGGCGTGTCCACCGCCGGATCGACGCGGCCGATCAGGTCCAGCCGGATCGACGGCTTCTCGGTCAGCATCTTCACGACGGTATCGAGCTTCTGCTGCTGCGCGTCGGTCAGCTGGTACGAGCCCGGCGCGAACTCGACGTAGCCGAGCTCCTCGCCACCGCTGCCGCCGAACGCATTCGCGAGCAGCGAGAACGGCGACGTGACGGCCTTCGCGATCAGGTTCAGCACCGCGCGCCAGATCAGCCCGCCGACGCTGAACTCCGGATTCGACAGCGAACCCGACACCGGCAGGTTCACGTCGATCTGGCCCCGCGTGTTCTTCAGCAGCGAGATCGCGAGCTTCACCGGCAGCTTGGTCGCCGTGTCGTTGTCGACGTGGTCGCCGAACGTGAGCTGGTCGATGAAGATGTGGTTGTTCGCCGACAGCTGGTCGTTCGCGAGCTGGTAGTGCAGGTCGACGTTGAGCTTGCCCTTCGTGATCGGATAGCCGGCGTACTTCGCCGAATACGGCGTCAGGTTGGTCAGTTCGATGTCGTGCGCGGTGGCCGTGAGGTCCAGCGCCGGCTTGTCGATCAGCGGGTTCACCGTGCCCTTGATCGTGATCGGCCCGTTGCCCGCGAGGTTCGCGGCGACGTCGACCGGCGCGGACGTCGTCGAGTCCGTGCCGAACGCGCCGACGGTGCCGTTGATCGCGACCAGGTTCGCCGTGTAGTTCGGCTTGATGAAGTTGTCGGTATAGGTCACGCGGCCGCTCTGCAGCACGAGCTGGCCGAAATGCATGCGCACCGGATTCTGCGGCGGCGGCGCGGCCTTCACGACGACGGTGGCCGATGCAGCGGCCGGCGCCGACGCCTGCTGCGCGACCGAGGCGGACGCAGCCTCTGCGGCGGCCGGCGGCGTCATGCCCGGCGACAGCGGCACCGGCTCGGTCTTGCTCGCGTCGCGCGTCAGCGACTGCGCGGGGCCCGTCTGCTTCGCGACGACGTCCTTCAGGTTGAGCCGGCCCTGCGCATCGAGCAGCACGCGGCCGTAGAAGTTCGAGAACGTCACGCGCGCGGCGTCGACGTCGGTACCCTTCTCGTCGTAGTTCACCTTCAGGTTCGACAGCGCGAGCGAGCGCCAGCCCGCGAACGGGTCGGACGTCGCCTTGTCGAGCATCCGCACGTCGACCAGCGCGACGTCGCCGCGGTAGGTCGCGCACGGCGTGTCCTTCACCTGCGCGAACGTCAGGTTGCCCTGCGCGTTCAGCAGCGCGCTCGCGACGGTGGCGTTCAGCGCGCTGCCGAAGTACGGCTCGAACGCGGCCGCGTCGAGGCGGTTGCCGTTGATCTTCAGGCCGAGCTTCAGCGGCTGCGCGGTCACGTCGCCCGACACGTTCACCGAGCCCTTGCGGTTCAGCGTCGCCTTCAGCTGCACCGGCAGCGGCTTCGTCATGTCGTCGCTGATTTTCTGCACCGACAGGTCGAGCGGCTTGATCGCGAGTTTCACCGGGCGCGGTGTCGACAGGTCCGTGAAGTTCGCGGACGATTCCTTCACGTTCAGCGCGTCGATCCGGTAGTGCCACGACGGCGCGGCCGCCTCGGCCTTGCGCGCGACCGTACGCTTGGGCACCGCCGGCTGCGCCGGTTCGGCCAGTGCCGCCAGGTCGATCTGGCCGTCCTTCAGGCGCTTCACGTCGAGCGCGAGCCCGGTCGCGTCGACGCTCGAAATCTCCGCGGTGCGCGTGGCAACGTCGATTTTCGCGATCTTCGCGCTCGCGTCGGGCAGCACGATTGCGGGCGCCTTCGCGTCCGGCGTCGCGAGCTTCAGCGACTTCAGGCTCACCGTGCTGTCGGCGACCTGCGCGTCGAGCGGCGTCTTCGCCCAGTCGGCCTTCGCGTTGACGGTCGCACCGAACGTGCCGTCGAGCACGCGCGCACGGGTCGCTTCGCCGAGGTACGGCTGCAGCGCCGGCAGCGCGAGCGCGTCGACCGCGAGCTTCGTGTCGGCCTGCTTCGCGGCGAGATTGAACGCGCCTTCGGCCTTCAGGTCGCCGCCGCGCGACAGCGACGTCGACAGCGTGTACTTCGCGGGCGTCTTGCCCCGCAGCGTGAAGCCGTCGAGCGTCGCGGCGAGCTTGGTCAGCGACATCGCGGTCGGCGTTGCCGGTACGCGGTCGTCGAGGTTGATCGTGCCGCCGTCGATCGCGAAATGACGGATCGTCAGGTCGAGCGGCGGCGCTTGCTTTGCGGCGGCTTCGGCTTTCGCGCCGCTCGCGACGGTGGCGGCACTCGCGGTGGCACTCGCGGCGGTCGCGGTGGCTTCGCTCGATGCGGCGGCGCCCGACGCGGCCGGCTTGCCCGCTGCCGCCTTCGGCGCGGCGGCCGGCTGGCCGGCGAGCTTCTCGACGTTCAGCACGCCCTGCTTGTCGCGCGCGAGATCGACGACCGGCTGGTCGATCCGGATCTCGTCGAAATGCAGCACGTTGCGCAGCGGCTCGAGGCCGGCTGCCGCGACATGCACGCCGCGCGCGGCGAACAGCGGCGCGGACGCGCGGTCGGTCACCTTCGCGTCGTTGAAATCGACGGTGCCCGACACGCGCAACGTGGGCGTGTCGCCGCTCATCACGAAGTTCAGCGTGAGGTCGCTGCTCAACAGCCCGCTCGTGACGATCACCGGCAGCTTCGCCGGCGCGTACGAAATCAGCTTCGGCACGTCGAGCCGGTCGAACTTCAGCGCGACTTCCGATTCGCGCGACACCGCGAACGGCTTGGTCCTGCCGTCGATCGCGATCGGGCTGCCGTCGAACCGCGCGCGCAGCTTCGGCTGCACGAAGATGTCCGTCTTCGACGGCAGCGTCGCGATGAACGGAATGCCGAGCGTCCAGTTGTCGACCACGTGCTTTTCGTTCAGCAGGCGGTCGTCGAAGTCGATCCGGCCGTCGTTGACCTGGATGTTCGACACCGAGAAAGGCGTCGGCTTGCTGTCCGGTTTGGACGGCGTCGAGAACTTCTCGATCAGGTCGGTGAAGTTGAAGCGCTGCGCGTCGTGGCGGACGATATGAAAGCGCGGCGAGTCGACGCGCACTTCGTTGACGATCGGCGCGCCGCGGAACAGCGACGACCACGACGGCCTCACGACGAGCTTGCCGATGTCGATGAAGTCGCCCTGGCCGCCGCGCTCGCCGACGTGCACGCCGTCGGCTTCGAGATTCAGCGTGTACGGGTTCAGTGCGATGCGCTGGATCGTCGACGGCCGGCCGAGCTGCTGGCTCAATTGCAGTTCGGCGATGTGGCGAATCAGCGGCGGCGCCGCAAAGAACCCGAGCAGTCCAAACAAAACGAGGAAGATCAGCACGCCGAGGCCGATACGCCGGGTCCGGCGGGAGCGTGCAACGCCGCCTAGGGCATGGAGGGTCGAGGGTACGGTTTGTTTGTCTGCGCTTGACATGCTTGGAGCCTGGGGATTGGATGCCGGACCGCGCCGGAGAACCGGCACGGCCGCGCACGCGATCCCGAAAGTATAGGCTGAGGTGGTGACGGAACGGCGTTCGGGCGCTAGCGCCGCGCCCGCGAATCGGACAGCGGCGGCGCCTATCCGTTCATTTCCGGACGACGGCGGGCGGCATCCACGAGCCGTCGCTCGCTTGCGGCTTCGGTGCGTAGAGGCGCAGCGCGAGCGCGAAGTCGGTGCGCGGCGCCGGCAGCCAGTTGGCCGTGTGCGTGCCCGGCGACGCCGCTACGACCACGTCGATCGACCCGTCGTGATTGCGACGCAGCCGGTCGCGATCGCCGAGCGAGCGGCGCGCGGAGCCGACGTCGGGCAGCGCGCCGTTGGTCGCGTACGGCGTGAGCGTCCAGAATCCGCGCACCGGCGGCAGCGCGCCCGGCGCGAAGTGCAGCACGTAACGGTTCGCGCCGTTCAGCGGGTGGCCGTCGCTGTCGACGTGCACGAGCGCGAGCGTCTCGTCGTCGCGCGTCGCGGTGCCGAACTGCGTGTAGGCCGCGTACGCGCGCAGCGCGTAGTCCTGACCGTACTTGCCGGCCGTGTCGCCGAGCCAGCTCCAGCCGTTCGCGTTCAGCAGATTCGGCGGCGGCGCCGCGAGCCGTGCGCGCGCCTCGGCGACGCCGGCCGTCGCGGCGCTCAGCCGGTCGCCCGTCCACAGCACCGGGTAGCCGGCCGACACGCCGATGTCGGTCAGCAGTTCCTGCGCGTGTGCATCGTCGGCGGGTGCCGGGTTGTCCTGCAACGCCTGCGCGAAGCGCGTGAAGAACGCCTTCGGGTCGAGCGCTGCGACCTGCTCGGCCGGCGTGCCGCCGCTCACGGCTTCCGACGGCGCGCTGCCCGCGTGGACCGCGACCGACGCGCCGCGCGCGCTGCCCGTATAGACGGATAGCGGCACCACACGGATCGCGCGCTGCAGCTTCTTCGCGTTGGTGAGGTCGCGGCCGCCGCTCGTCTGCAGCCGCACTTCGAGCCACGCGTTGGCGGAGGGCACGTTGATCCGCAACGCACCTTTCGGCAGCGTGCCTTGCCAGCCCTTCGCGGCAAACGCAATCGTTTGCGATCTCGCGGCGCCGCGTGCGCCTCGCGTTGCCACGCTCGACGACGACCACAACACGTTCGTCCACATGTCGAGCGCGCGCGCATCCCAGTAGCGGCCCTGGGTATCGGGCAGCGTGACGATCACCGGCTCGGCGCCGACGTCGAGCCAGCCGGTCGAGTCGAGCGTGTCGACGCCCGGCAGCGGCGGGTTGAGCGCGCCGACGGGCGGCAGCGCCTGCGCGTGACGCAGCGTGTTGAGCGGTGCCTGGCCCGGCTGCGCGCCGTCGCCGCCGGTCGCCGCTTCCTTCGCGACGTCCATCAGCACGAGCGGATATGCATACACATAGGAGTCGGCCACTTCGGCGCGCATCCAGCCGGTCTTGCGCTGGATCGCATCCGGTTGCGACGCGCATCCTGCCAGCAGCGCCGCGATGGCCAGCGACGCGCCTGCCGCGCGCCGCGGAGAAATGGATTCTCGTAGGTTTTCAATCATTGAGTACTGGCCGAATATCGTTCTTGTCAGTCAACGCCTTGTTCGACTCACGCTCGGCGAAAGCAAGGCACCCCAGCCTGCCCGGTCACCGCTTCGCTCGGCGGGCGCTGATGTCAGGCCGGTATCATAGCGCCTAAGGGCATCCCCCAATATGCCGAATAACGGACGGGGCGGTAGCCGGCGTGTCGCCGGCCACCTCCATTGATCCGGCCCCTTGTCGAACCGCCAGCCGCCGACGCCGAGCGGCATGACAGAAGAAAATGCGGCGGCCGTCGACACGATCCTGTATTGCATCGCCCCCTTGACCTTCCCATCATGGGAATGTTGATACTGGAGTCATTCGCGGTACGAACCGCGCTTTTGGGAAATCCGACATGACTGAACCACTCGCTTCCGCGGGCGTGCAAACAATCGAACTGAGCGTCGACGGCATGCATTGCGGCGGCTGCACGGGCCGCGTGCAGCGTGCGCTCGCCGCCGTGCCGGGGGTCGTCGAAGCCGCGGTCGATCTCGACGCAAATGCCGCGACGGTCACCGCACGCGGCACGGTCGAGCACGCGCAGCTCGTCGATGCAGTTGGCGCAGCCGGCTATCGCGCGGCCGTGCGCGAAGCGGCGGTCGAAGCCGCCGCGGGCGCGCATGCGGCGCACGTGACGGGCAGCGAAGCGCCGCCAGCCACGGCCGCGGCGACGGCGCCCGCCACCACGATCGAACTCGAGATCGACGGGATGACCTGCGCGTCGTGCGTTTCGCGTGTTGAAAAAGCGCTGGCGAAGGTGCCGGGCGTCACGCGCGCGTCGGTCAACCTCGCGACCGAACGCGCGACCGTCGATGCCGCAACGGACGTTTCCGCGTCGCAACTGGTCGATGCCGTCAAGCAAGCCGGCTATGGCGCGACGCCGACCGCCCCGGATGCCGCCGGCGTAGCCGCCAGTCCCACGATGCCCGCCGCCCCCGCCAGTATCGAGCTCGACATCGACGGGATGACCTGCGCGTCCTGCGCCGGCCGCGTCGAGAAGGCGCTCGCCGCGGTACCGGGCGTGACGCACGCATCAGTCAATCTCGCGACCGAGCGCGCGTCGGTGCACGGCGCCGGCCCACTCGACGCCGCCACGCTGATCGCCGCGATCACGACGGCCGGCTACCGCGCATCGCTTGCCGCCGCGCCGGACGCGGACACCGGCGCCGGCGCCACCACCACGCTCGGCGTCGAAGCCCGCGCCAGCGACCCCGCGCCAACCGCCGACGCCCGCAAGCGCCGCGAGGCGATCCGCGAACGCAACCTGGTGATCGGTTCGGCCGTGCTCAGCGCACCGCTCATCGCGCCGATGCTCGTCGCGCCATTCGGCATCGACGCGATGCTGAACGGCTGGCTGCAGCTCGTGCTCGCGTCGCTCGTCCAGTTCGGCTTCGGCGCGCGCTTCTACCGCGCCGCGTGGCATGCGGTGAAGGCGCGCACCGGCAACATGGACCTGCTCGTCGCGCTCGGCACGTCGGCCGCGTTCGGCCTGAGCCTGTGGATGCTGCTGCGCGACCCCGCCGATCCGGGCCATCTGTATTTCGAGGCATCGGCCGTCATCGTCACGCTGGTGCGCTTCGGCAAATGGCTCGAAGCGCGCGCGAAGCGCCAGACGACCGAGGCGATCCGCGCGCTGAACGCGCTGCGCCCCGACCGCGCGCGCATCGTCGAACACGGCGTGGAACGCGACGTGCCGCTCGCGCAGGTGCGTGTCGGCACGACTGTCAGCATCCGCCCCGGCGAGCGCGTGCCCGTCGACGGCCGGATCGTGTCGGGCCGCTCGCACATCGACGAATCGCTGATCACCGGCGAAAGCCTGCCGGTGCCGAAGGACGACGGCGATCCGGTCACGGCCGGCTCGATCAACGGCGAAGGCGCGCTCGTCGTCGAAACCACCGCGATCGGCGCGGAGACGACGCTCGCGCGCATCATCCGTCTCGTCGAATCCGCGCAGGCGGAGAAGGCGCCGATCCAGCGGCTCGTCGATCGCGTGAGCGAAGTGTTCGTGCCGGCGATCCTCGGCATCGCCGTGCTGACGCTGATCGGCTGGCTGATCGCCGGCGCCGGCACCGAAACGGCCATTCTCAACGCGGTCGCGGTGCTCGTGATCGCGTGCCCGTGCGCGCTCGGTCTCGCGACGCCCGCCGCGATCATGGCAGGCACCGGCGTCGCGGCGCGCCATGGCGTGCTGATCAAGGATGCGCAGGCGCTCGAGCTCGCGCAGCGTACAACCGTGATCGCGTTCGACAAGACCGGCACGCTGACCGAAGGCAAGCCGTCCGTGACGGCGTTCGACGCCGTCGGCATCCCGCGTGAGCAAGCGCTCGCTCTCGCGGCAGCGGTCCAGCGGCACAGCGATCACCCGCTCGCGCGTGCCGTGGTCGCCGCGCACGATGCGGATGCCGTGGCGCGGGGCGCCGCCGCCGGCTCAGCCGAGGCCGTCGCGGCCGATGCGCGCGCGGTGGCCGGCCGCGGCGTCGAAGCGCGCGTCGACGGGCAATTGCTCGCGCTCGGCAGCACCCGCTGGCGCGACGAACTCGGCGTCGTCGTGCCGCCCGAACTGGACGCGCGTGCCGCGGAACTTGAACGCGCGGGCAATACGATTTCCTGGCTGATGCGCGCCGATGCGCCGCGTGCACCGCTCGCGCTGATCGCGTTCGGCGACACCGTGAAGGCGGGCGCGCGCGCCGCGATCGCGGCGCTGTCGGCACGCGGCGTCGCGAGCGTGCTCGTGACGGGCGACAACCGCGGCAGCGCGACGGCCGTCGCGGCGTCGCTCGGGATCGGCGAAGTGCATGCGCAAGTGCTGCCCGACGACAAGGCGCGCGTCGTGGCCGAACTGAAGCGCACGCACGGCGGGATCGTCGCGATGGTCGGCGACGGGATCAACGACGCGCCCGCGCTCGCGGCTGCCGACGTCGGCATCGCGATGGCGACCGGCACCGACGTCGCGATGCATACGGCCGGCATCACGCTGATGCGCGGCGATCCGGCGCTCGTCGCCGATGCGATCGACATCTCGAAGCGGACGTACCGGAAGATCCAGCAGAACCTGTTCTGGGCGTTCGTCTACAACCTGATCGGCGTGCCGCTCGCGGCGCTCGGCTGGTTGAACCCGGTCATCGCGGGGGCGGCGATGGCGTTCTCGAGCGTCAGCGTCGTGACCAATGCGTTGTTGCTGAGGAGATGGAAAGGCCGCGCGCGTTGAAGCGCGTCGTGACGGGCGCCGGATCGTCCGATGGGCGTCCGGCGCTTGTCCATATATAGGGAATGTTGCTTGTGGCGCTGGCCGGCCCGTGAGGTGCCGGGCCGGTTGCCTGTGCCGCGCCAGAACGAAGAAACGAAGAAACACGCGTCGCCGGCATGCACGCGAATGACGTCAGCCCGGAACGACCGGCTTGATCAGCGTCGTCGTGATCGGTGCGAAGCCGCAGGCGCGGTAGAGCGCACGTGCAGCCGTGTTGTGATTGAACACCGACAGCCCGATCTCGGTGATGCCGTGGGCGCGCGCTTCGGCCTCGAGCGCGGCGAGCGCCTGCGTGGCCCAGCCCTGGCGGCGCCGGGACGGACCGATGTCGAGGTCGTAGATGAACAGCGTGCGGTTCGGGCCTTCGGTCACGATCGCATACCAGAGGTCGCCTACCGTGTCGCCGCTGGCGCCATCGATCAGCTGGACGAGGGTCTGGCCGGCAGTGTGCAGGCCGTCGGGCAGCAGCGTGTCGAAGCACGCGCGGGCACGGACCGCCGCGTCGTCGGTCGCGTTCTGCCCCGATGACACGAGATCGCGCGCGTAGCCGTCGATGGCGCGCGTGCGGTATGCGTCGAATTCGCCGGCCGTCATCGGCCGCATCTGCAGCATGGCCCGGATGTCGCAAGGGAAGTCGGACTTCCAGTGTAGCGGGACGGTCGCACCGGCGCGCGATGCGGCGGCGGATATCGGGCAGGCAGTGGCGGCGGGCGCCGGACCGGCGGATCGGCGAATCAGCGAATCAGCGAATCAGCGAATCAGCGACGGTACAGGACGATCGGGACGAGGTTCGAACGACGCAGGCGCTCGACTTCGGCGTGACGCGCAGCGTACGAATATTCCGCGTCGAGCGGAAGGTGCGGGGAGACGAACAGGTCGTCGATCTTTTGCAGCAGGGCAAGAATGAAGCTCATGTGAGACTCCTGACAGATGGCGCTAGGGTTTTCCCTTATACGAGCTCCATTCTAAGGGTTTTCCCTGAAGTCTGCCAGCGCACCGCATCAGTTTGTCGCACTCCCACCACCGCCCCAGAACTGCCGAACCTGACCGGCCTGCTCGGGCCTGGGTTTGCAGGTAGGGTCGGACGATTTAATGCGTTCGGCGTGCGCGTTTCACGGCGGTCGCCTCGCGGTTCGCATTGCGCTGAAGCCGGTCGACCTGCGACAGCATCGCTTCGTGATGTTCCTCGAGCGTCATCAGCGTTGCCTGCTGCGTCGACAGATCGGCGGCAAACCGATCGATCCGCTGTTGCCGGGCCTCCAGATCCTGCTTCAGATGCGCGATCTGTCTTGTTTGCAGCACCAGCGCGACGAGCCCCGCGAACACGACGACCGCCAACGCCAGCAGCAAGCGGTTGACGCGACGCATCTCGCGATCGGCCGCCTGCTTGATGCCTGCCGTCTCGGCCTGCAGCGTGGCGAGTCGCTCGGATAGTGGGCGGAGGTGCGTGTCGGGATCGAAGGCCGGCGCGCTGGCCCCGGCGGCTGGTTGCATGTGATCGGCCGAGGGCTTCGTCACGAACGACGCCGCGGACACGACCGGTTGCGCGACCGGCGATGCGGACATTGCAGGTTCCGGCGCAGTATCGCGGGCGCTCGAGGCGCTCGGCGCATTCGGCGCATTCGGCGCATTCGGCGCATTCGGCGCATTCGGCGCATTCGGCGCATTCGGCGCAGTTGCGGCGGTTGCGGCAGTCGCGGCAGTCGCGGCAGTCGCGGCAGTCGCGGCAGTCGCGGCAGTCGCGGGCTCGACGAGTTCCCCGATCGGCTGCGAGTCAGCGGATGGCGCGACGTCCAGCGACGGAATCGATTCCGGCTCGCCGCCAACCGCCGCCGCTGCCGGCGCATTGCGCACGGCCGCCGCTTCGCGCGCGCCGCTAGCCGCACGTCGCTTACCGCCCGAGGATGCGCGACGCGCTTTCGGCGTCTCGCCGCGCGTTCGCGACGCTTCACCGTGTGTGACGGCCGTCGCCGCACCTACAGCCTCGTCGGCCGCTTTCACGGCACGATCGCCGACGACTGTGTCGACCTCACCGCGTGCCGCACCGTCAATCGCCATAGAGCGACTGGTTTGCGTCGCGGCCGCGTTGTCATCGACAGACACATTGCCGGCCGTCATCGGACCGCCAACAATTGCCGGCTGGCCGGCTGCAGTCACGGCGACACCATCGGACTGCCGCGCATCGTCGAGCCTCGTTGCATCGGCAGCGGCCGCGCGCACGACATCGGCGTCGACATCGGCGTTGACCACCTCCCCGTTACCGCGCGTCGACGCAGACGCCGCCGTCGTCGTAACGCCGGCACCCTGCGCCACCTCACCGCCAGCGCCACCGCTCGCAGCGAATCCCTCGAGCGTCGACTGCCGACCGCCGTCCTCGCCATCCGCGACCGCGGCCGCCGTCTCGACGTCCGCCACCGCATCATCGCGCGCAACGCCCGGCGCACGCGCAGCCGGGTCGAGCACCGGATCGCCGAACAGGTCGAGCGTGCGTTCGTCCCGCGGCGCATCGCTGCTCGCCGCGCCGCCGGACCGCGCGGTTGCCCTGGCGGCGGTGTCTGCCGCGGCCGCGGCGGAGCGCGGACGCGAACGGGCCGATGAACGGTCGGAGCGGGAACGGGCGCGAGGCAGGGAAACGGATTCGGTCATGGAGTCGGATTACCGGCCCGCGAACGCGGGACCGAAGGTCGAACGGAATCGGTGTCGGCCATTGTCGCATGACCGATCGCCGATCCGGCCGGTCGGATGCCGTCTATTCGTCGCCCGACAACCCGTTGCCTTCCTCGAATCGCGTCACGCACGACAGCGCGCGCAGCTTGTCGCAGATCGCGCGGTATTCGAGCTCGGACACGCGCCCGAGCGCGATGCGCACCTCGTCGCGCTCGCCCGTGTCGTCGGCGCGCTGCACGATGAACTGCTTGACGCGCGCGCTGTCGGGGCCGAGCGCCGCGTGCAGCGAATCGAACGTCAGCGCGCCGCTCACCACCGTCAGCGCGAGCTGGCGGCGCTGCCGCACCGTGAAGTAGCGCCGCTCGAGCGGCTTGATGCCGGCCAGGATGATCAGGATGATGATCGTCGCGGAGATCGACGCCACGTACAGCCCGCCGCCCACCGCGAGGCCGATCGCGGCGACCGACCACAGGCTCGCCGCCGTCGTCAGCCCGCGCACGATCTCGCCGCGCAGCAGGATCGAGCCCGCGCCGAGGAAGCCGATGCCCGACACCACCTGCGCGGCGATCCGCGATGGATCGAGCACGACGTGGTCGCTGCTGCCGAGCACGTCGGCGAAACCGTACGCCGACACGATCATGATCAGCGTCGCGCCGACACAGACGAGCATGTGCGTGCGCAGGCCGGCCGCCCATGAAAGGCGCTCGCGCTCGAAGCCGATCACGCTGCCGAGCGCCGCCGCGAGAACCAGTCGCATCACGAGTTCCAGGTTGCCGAGCATCCGGTTTTTCTCCTTTTTAGAATGGCCGCGCGGAATGGTTTATCCTTGGCCCCGGCCGCGCCTCTCCGGGCCGCGCCGACCCAATTCGATCCAAGCGCTCAACCCCGCCATGTCCGTTCCCGCTTCCGCTTCCGCCCAGGCCGCCCGATTGCGCGACCATTTTGCGCACGTCATCTTGCCCATCTGGCAGGGTTCAGGGTTCGACCACACGCTGCGGCTGCCGTTCGAGGCCGTCGATCCGGCCACCCACGCACCGCTGCCCGTCACCCGTTATCGCGCCATGGCGTGCGCCCGGCAATTGTTCGTATTCGCGCAGGCCGGCAACACCGCGCACGCGGCCACGCTGTTCGACTCGCTGTGCAGCCGCTTCCGCGACCCGCGCCACGGCGGCTGGTTCTACAGCGTCGACGCGCAAGGCGCGCCGCTCGACACGACCAAGGACCTCTACACGCACGCGTTCGTCGTGTTCGCGTGCGCCGCATGGCATGCGGCGTCGGGCGACGCCGCGGCGCGCACGGTCGCCGAAGAAACCGCCGCGCTGATCCAGGACCGCTTCGCGCCGCAGCCGGGCGACGCACTGCTCGACGCCGCCCGTCACGCCGATTTCTCGTCATCGGGCAGCGGCGCGCTGCAGAACCCGCTGATGCACCTGACCGAAGCGTGGCTCGCGGCGGCCGATGCGTTCGGCGACGCGGCGTTCGACGATGCACTGCTGCGCACCGCGCAGGCGGTCGAGCGCACGTTCGTCGACCCGGCGACCGGCTGCGTCGCCGAGCTGCCGCTCGGCGCGGCCGACAACCGCTTCGAGCCCGGCCATCAGTTCGAATGGTTCTATCTGGTCGACGCGGCCGGCGCGCGCCTCGCGACAACCGGGCTTGCCGACGCGCTCGCGCGCGCGTTCGTGTTCGCCGAGCAGCACGGGATCGATCCGCACACGGGCGCCGTCTGTGCGGCCGTCGACGCGCAAGGCGCATGCATCGACGACACGCAACGGATCTGGGCTCAGACCGAATACCTGCGCGCGCTCGCGACGCACGGCGGCACGCCGGCGTCCGCGCCGCTCGCGCAGCAGATCGATCGCTTCGCCGCGCGCTTCCTGCATCCGCGCGGCTGGTTCGAGTGCAAGTCGGCCGACGGGCAGGTGTCGCGCGCCGACATGCCGTCGACGACGCCCTACCATCTCGCGACCGCTTACGCGGCGCTGCCGACCGCTTCGTAACCGGCGTCGGCCATCGACGACGCGCGCGGCTCGCGAACCCCGCGAGCCGCACGCGCGTCGCCCAGCTCGAACACCGACACCGCCTGCATCAAGTGCGCGGTCTGGTCGTTCAGCGACGCGGCCGCCGCCGCGACTTCCTCCACCAGTGCCGCGTTCTGCTGCGTCAGCTGATCCATCTGCGTGACGGCCTGGTTCACCTGCTCGATACCGACGCTCTGCTCGACCGACGCGGCCGTGATCTCCGACATCGTCTGCACGACGCGCGTGATCGATGCCGAGACCGTCCGCATCGCGTCGCCGGCACGCTCGACCAGCTCCGATCCGCCGTCGATCTGCGCGACCGATTCCTCGATCAGCGCCTTGATTTCCTTCGCCGACTGCGCGCTGCGCTGCGCGAGCGAACGCACTTCGCCCGCCACGACCGCGAAACCGCGGCCCTGCTCGCCGGCCCGCGCGGCCTCGACCGCCGCGTTCAGCGCGAGGATGTTGGTCTGGAACGCGATGCCGTCGATCACCGAAATGATCTCCGCGATCCGCCCCGAGCTCTGCGCGATGCCGCGCATCCGGTCGATCACGCTGTCGACCACGCCGCCGCCGTGGCGCGTCGCGTCGAGCGCCGCGTCGGCTAGCGCGCTGGCCGCGCGTGCGCTGTCGGTGTTCTGGCGAACGGTCGCGGTCAGCTCCTCCATGCTCGCGGCGGTTTCCTCGAGCGACGCTGCCTGCGTGCCGGTGCGCGCGGACAGGTCCGCGTTGCCACCGGCGATTTCGCCCGCGCCGAGGTGAATCGCGTCGGACGCGTGACGCACGGTGCGCACGGTGTCCGCGATGCTCGCCTGCATCGTGGCGAGGCCGCGCAGCATCCGGTCGATCTCGAACACGCCGCCCGCGCGCACGGCTTCGTCCAGCCGGCCCTGCGCGATCCGCTCGAAATGGCGGCCGGCTTCATCGAGCGGCGCGACCACGGCGCGCCGCGCGGCCGCGTAAATCGCCGCGCTCGCCGCGAGCATCGCCACCAGCAGCACGATGCCGACCCACTTGAACCACTGCATCCCGCTGTCGATCGTGTCGAGCGCGTCGCGGCTCGACGCGCCGCCGTACTCGACGAAGCGGTGCAGTTCGGCGATGTACGCATCCTGGAAGCCTTGCGTCGGCTGATCGAGGAACGCCTGGATGTTGTCGGCGTCGAGGAACTGCACGAGTTCCCCCAGCGCGCCGCGCAGCGCGCGATAGCGCTCGGCGAGCGCCGCGACGCGCGCGCGGTTCGTTTCGTCGACGGCCTGCGCGGCCGTCAGCGCGCCGAACGCCTTGTCCGCTTCGGCGAGCGAAGCGCTCGCATGGCGGATGATGTCGTCGGGCTTCGGGCCGCCGCGGACCATCCGCGTGCCGGCACGCGACAGGTTCACGCGTGCGTCGAGCAGGCGCTCGGTGGCCTGGCTGGCTGCGTCGACCTGCGCGATCGCGACGTTCGACAGACCGTCGACACCGCTGCGCGTCGACGCGAGCGCCCAGAAGCCGAGCGCCTCGATCGCGAATAGAAAGAGGCAAAACACGGTCAACACGCCGAGCAGACCCGACGCGAGCTTGATTTTTCCGAACATGGGGAAGATTTCCTGGAGAGCCGACGATGGTGCAATGAGGAATGCCACGGCATTAGCGGCATTTCTTCGTCGGACTTTAGGGGCGCCCGGCTAGGGGCGCCCGGCTAGGGACGCCCGGCTAGGGGGCCCGGCTAGAGACGCCCGGCTAGGGATGTACGTATAAAGATCCGCTGCCCCATCATTCCTGTCGAATCGCGGTCAAACGAGGACAACTCCCACGTTCGACGCAATAATCGCGTCGCATCGCGCCGGCAATTGCACGAAAAGCGGACGAATTTCCTTGCTTATCCGCATCCCCCTTCCTAGAGTTCAGCGCAAGCGGACACGCATTGCGAGGCAATTCTGATGACGGACATCACGGACCGCGCGCGCGGCGCATTGCGCGCGCAACCGTTCAGCATGCTGCTGGGCACGGAGCTGATGCATATCGGCGACAACGAAGTGTCGCTGTGCCTGCCCGTGCGGGAAGAGCTGCGGCAGCAGCACGGCTTCGTGCACGGCGGCGTGGTCGGCTACCTCGCCGACAATGCGCTGACGTTCGCCGGCGCGCTCGTGCTCGGCCCGCGCGTCATCACCGCCGAATACAAGATCAACTACCTGCGGCCGGCCGTGAACGGCACGCTCGTTGCGCGCGCAAAGGTCGTCTATGCGGGTCGGCATCAGGCGACCTGCCAGTGCCATGTGTTCGTCATCGACGGCGATCACGAGCGGCTCGTCGCGATCGCGCAAGGCACGATCAATCGTGTCGGCGACGGCAAGATGCCGGATGCGCCGGAGGAAACAGCTTGAGCCACCGCATCCGCTCTGAAGCAACTCGACGGGGCACGCGCAGCGGCAAGCGGCAGACCGCATGCGCGCAGCTTCGTCAGCCTGGGTCATTCCCCTTCAACGGCAAGAACCGCGGCGCGACCCTCGCCCGAATATTCCCGTTCGCATCGGCCTGGTAGATCCCGCGCGCCACATTGTGCGGATGCACCGCCGCTTCGGCCACGCTCAGCACCGGCGCGAAGCACGCGTCCGTTCCTTCGAGCAGCGCGCGCCAATGCGCGGATGGCTGCTGCGCGAATACCTCCGCGAAACGCGCCTTCAGCGCCGGCCAGCGCGCGCGGTCGTACTGCGACGCCGGATCGACATCGGTCAGCCCGAGCCGCTGGACCAGCAACGCATAGAACGGCGGTTCGAGCGCGCCGATCGTCACGCATTCGCCGTCCGCACAGCGATAGACGTCATAGAACGGCGCATCGTGGAACAGGCTCGGCTGCGCGCCGTCGAGCTGACCGTTCGCGCGTGCCCACAGCGCGAGCGAGCCGAGCATCGATACGATGTCGACGATCGCGCCATCGACCACTCGCCCCGGGCCGCCGCCACGCACGTCGAACAATGCGCAGACGATCCCGAATGCAAGCCCCAGCGCGCCGCCCGCGTCGCCGACGACGGTCGGTGGCACGCCGGGTCGTCCGTCGCGCGGCGCGGACAATGAAAGCAACCCCGTCAGCGCGACGTAGTTCAGGTCGTGCCCGGCAGCCGACGCGAGCGGGCCGTCCTGCCCCCAGCCGGTCATCCGTCCGTACACGAGCTTCGGATTGGCGCGTGCGCAATCGTCGGGACCGAGGCCGAGGAGCTCCATCACGCCGGGCCGCAGCCCCTCGATCAGCGCGTCGGCCTGTGCGATCAGCGCGAGCGCCGCGTCGCGGCCGGCCGCGGTTTTCAGATCGAGTTCGACGATCGTCTTGCCTTCGCGCAGCAAGTCGCCGTCGCGGCCCTGCAGCGCGTCCGGTGCGCTGGTGCGGCCGGCCGGGCGCGCGATCAGCGTGATGCGCGCGCCCATTCCGGCGAGCATCCAGCCCGCGAGCGGGCCGGGGCCGAGACCTTCGAATTCGACGATATGGACGCCGGACAGCGGGGCACCAAGCGACATACGATTTCTCCTGTCGACCCACGTCAGCCCTTCAGCACCGACGCCTGCATCAACAAAAAACCCCTGCACAGCGCGGTACGCCGTGCAGGGATCGGTTGCTGCTCACCGCCGCCGGTACGCGAGCGATAACCGACGCGTATCAGAACGCATCCCCCGGCACGCGCACCCAGCCTTCCATCAGCACGCGCGCGCTGCGGCTCATGATCGCCTTCGTGACGGTCCATTCACCGTTCTCGCGCTGCGCTTCCGCGCCGACGCGCAGCGTGCCCGACGGATGCCCGAAGCGCACCGCATTGCGCTCGCCGCCGCCCGCCGCCAGATTGACGAGCGTGCCGGGGATCGCCGCGGCCGTGCCGATCGCGACCGCCGCCGTGCCCATCATCGCGTGGTGCAGCTTGCCCATCGACATCGCGCGCACGAGCAGGTCGACGTCGCCCGCATTCACGCGCTTGCCGCTCGACGCGACATAGTCGGCCGGCTTCGCGACGAACGCGACCTTCGGCGTGTGCTGACGCGTCGCGATCTCGTCGAGCGTGTCGATCAGGCCCATGCGCAGCGCGCCGTGCGCACGAATCGTCTCGAGCTTCTCGAGCGCCTTCGCGTCGCCGTTGATCGCGTCCTGCAGCTCCGTACCCGTATAGCCGATCGCTTCCGCCTCGACGAAGATGGTCGGAATCCCGGCGTTGATCATCGTCGCCCTCAGCGTGCCGATGCCCGGCACAGCCAGATCGTCGACGAGGTTGCCGGTCGGGAACATCGAGCCGCCCGCGCCTTCTTCCTCGGCGGCCGGGTCCATGAACTCGAGCTGCACTTCGGCGGCCGGGAACGTGACGCCGTCCAGCTCGAAGTCGCCCGTCTCCTGCACCGCGCCGTTCGTGATCGGCACATGAGCAATGATCGTCTTGCCGATATTCGCTTGCCAGATCCGCACGGTCGCGACGCCGTCGCGCGGCACGCGCGCGGCATCGACGAGGCCGCCGCTGATCGCGAACGGGCCGACCGCTGCCGACAGATTGCCGCAGTTGCCGGTCCAGTCGACGAACGCCTTGTCGATCGCGACCTGCCCGAACAGGTAGTCGACGTCATGACCGGGCCGCGTGCTCTTCGACACGATCACCGTCTTGCTGGTCGACGACGTCGCGCCGCCCATCCCGTCGATCTGCTTGCCGTACGGATCGGGGCTGCCGATCACGCGCAGCAGCAGCGCGTCGCGCGCGGCGCCCGGCGTCTGCGCGGCGTCCGGCAGGTCCTGCAGCCGGAAGAACACGCCCTTGCTGGTGCCGCCGCGCATATAGGTCGCGGGAATCCTGATTTGAGGAATGTGAGCCATGTTGTGCGTTGTCCCTGTGTGCCGCGGTCAAGCCGCCTGCGACGATTCGAGGAAATCCTGCGCGAATCGCTGCAGCACGCCGCCCGCGTCGTAGATCGACACTTCCTCGGCCGTGTCGAGCCGGCACGTCACCGGCACTTCCACACGTTCGCCGTTCTTGCGGTGAATCACGAGCGTGAGATCGGCGCGCGGCTGGCGCCCGCCGATCACGTCGAAGGTCTCGGTGCCGTCGATGCCGAGCGTCGTACGGTTCGTGCCCGGCTTGAACTCGAGCGGCAGCACGCCCATCCCGATCAGGTTCGTGCGGTGGATCCGCTCGAACCCTTCGGCGACGATCACCTCGACGCCCGCGAGCCGCACGCCCTTCGCGGCCCAGTCGCGCGACGAGCCCTGGCCGTAGTCGGCGCCGGCGATCACGATCAGCGGCTGCTTGCGATTCATGTACGTCTCGATCGCCTCCCACATCCGCATGACCTTGCCTTCCGGCTCGACACGCGCGAGCGAGCCCTTCTTCACCACGCCGTCGACGACCGCCATCTCGTTGACGAGCGTCGGATTCGCGAAGGTCGCGCGCTGCGCGGTCAGGTGGTCTCCCCGGTGCGTCGCGTACGAGTTGAAGTCCTCTTCCGGCAAGCCCATCTTCGCGAGATATTCGCCGGCCGCGCTATCCAGCAGGATCGCGTTCGACGGCGACAGGTGATCGGTCGTGATGTTGTCGCCGAGCACCGCGAGCGCTCGCATGCCCTTCAGCGTGCGTTCGCCGGCCAGCGCGCCTTCCCAGTACGGCGGACGGCGGATATACGTGCTTTGCGCGCGCCAGTCGTACAGCGGCGCCGCGCGCTCGCCCGCATCGGCCGTGCGCGCGAACATCGGTTCGTAGACCTTGCGGAACTGCTCGGGCTTCACGCTCGACGCGACGATCGCGTCGATTTCCTCGTCGGTCGGCCAGATGTCCTTCAGCGTGACGGGCTTGCCGTCCTTGTCATGGCCAAGCACGTCCTTCTCGATGTCGAAGCGGATCGTGCCGGCGATCGCATACGCGACGACGAGCGGCGGCGACGCGAGGAACGCCTGCTTCGCATACGGGTGGATGCGGCCGTCGAAGTTGCGGTTGCCGGACAGCACGGCCGTCGCGTACAGGTCACGATCGACGATCTCCTGCTGGATCTTCGGGTCGAGCGCGCCCGACATCCCGTTGCAGGTCGTGCACGCGAACGCGACGATGCCGAAGCCGAGCTTCTCGAGTTCGGGCAGCAGATTCGCTTCTTCCAGATACAGCTCGACCGCCTTCGAGCCCGGCGCGAGCGAGCTCTTCACCCACGGCTTGCGGGTGAGGCCACGCGCATTCGCATTGCGCGCGAGCAAGGCCGCGGCGATCACGTTGCGCGGGTTGCTGGTGTTCGTGCAGCTCGTGATCGCGGCGATGATCACCGCGCCGTCGGGCATCTCGCCCGCCTTCTCTTCCCACTGGCCGGCGATCCCGCGTGCGGCGAGATCGGACGTCGGCAGCCGCTTGTGCGGGTTCGACGGGCCCGCCATGTTGCGCACCACGCTCGACAGGTCGAACGTCAGCGTGCGCTCGTATTGCGCATCGTTCAGCGTGTCGGCCCACAGGCCGGCCGTCTTCGCATACGTCTCGACCAGCTTCACCTGCTCGTCGCTGCGGCCGGTGAGGCGCAGATAGTCGGTCGTCTGGCCGTCGATGAAGAACATCGCGGCCGTCGCGCCATATTCCGGCGCCATGTTCGAGATCGTCGCGCGATCGCCGAGCGTGAGGCTCGCGGCGCCTTCGCCGCGGAATTCCAGATACGCGCCGACCACCTTCTCCTTGCGCAGGAATTCGGTCAGCGCGAGCACGACGTCGGTCGCGGTGATGCCGGGCTGGCGCTTGCCGGTCAGCTCGACGCCGACGATGTCGGGCAGGCGCATCCACGACGCGCGGCCGAGCATCACGTTCTCCGCCTCCAGCCCGCCGACGCCGATCGCGATCACGCCGAGCGCATCGACGTGCGGCGTGTGGCTGTCGGTGCCGACGCAGGTGTCCGGGTACGCGACGCCGTCGTGCGCCTGGATCACCGACGACATCTTCTCCAGGTTGATCTGGTGCATGATGCCGTTGCCCGGCGGGATCACGTCGACGTTCTCGAACGACCGTTTGGTCCATTCGATGAAGTGGAAGCGATCCTCGTTGCGACGATCCTCGATCGCGCGGTTCTTCGCGAACGCATCCGGATCGAAGCCGCCGCACTCGACGGCGAGCGAGTGATCGACGATCAGCTGCACGGGCACGACCGGGTTCACCTTCGCCGGGTCGCCGCCGCGCTCGGCGATCGCGTCGCGCAGGCCCGCGAGATCGACGAGCGCCGTCTGGCCGAGGATGTCGTGACACACCACGCGCGCCGGGAACCACGGGAAGTCGCGTTCGCGCTTGCGCTCGATGATCTGCTTCAGCGAATCGGCGAGGATGGCCGGATCGCAGCGGCGCACGAGGTTTTCGGCGAGCACGCGCGACGTGTACGGCAGCGTGTCGTACGCGCCGGGCGCGATCGCTTCGACCGCGGCACGCGCGTCGAAATAGTCCAGCGACGTGCCGGGCAGGGGTTTGCGGTTGGCGGTATTCATGATGTGGGGCGGAATTCGGGGTAAGACGTTGCGCGCGCGCCGGCGGCCCGCATCTCGGGCGCGGGCGCGCGCGGCGGGCGATCAGCGCTTCTCGATCGGCACGAACTGCAGGTCTTCCGGACCGGTGTAGTTCGCGCTCGGACGGATGATCTTGTTGTCGACGCGCTGCTCGATGATGTGCGCGCTCCAGCCGGACGTGCGCGAGATCACGAACAGCGGCGTGAACATCGCGGTCGGCACGCCCATCATGTGATACGACACGGCGCTGAACCAGTCGAGGTTCGGGAACATCTTCTTCGCGTCCCACATCACCGATTCCAGGCGCTCGGCGATGTTGTACAGCTTCAGGTCGCCCGCTTCCTTCGACAGCTTGTGCGCGACGCCCTTGATCACCTTGTTGCGCGGATCGGAGATCGTATAGACCGGGTGACCGAAGCCGATCACGACTTCCTTGTTCTCGACGCGGCGGCGGATGTCGGCTTCGGCGTCGTCCGGCGAGCTGTAGCGGCTCTGGATTTCATACGCGACTTCGTTCGCGCCGCCGTGCTTCGGGCCACGCAGCGCGCCGATCGCGCCGGTGATCGCCGAGTAGATGTCCGAACCCGTGCCCGCGATCACGCGGCCGGTGAACGTCGATGCGTTGAACTCGTGCTCCGCGTACAGGATCAGCGACGTGTGCATCGCCTCGACCCACGACTTCGACGGCGTCTTGCCGTGCAGCAGGTGCAGGAAGTGACCGCCGATCGAGTCGTCGTCGGTTTCCGTCTCGATGCGCTTGCCGTTGTGCGAGAAGTGATACCAGTACAGCAGCACCGAGCCGAGCGATGCCATCAGGCGGTCGGCGATGTCGCGCGCGCCCGGCAGGTTGTGATCGTCCTTCTCCGGCAGCACGGTGCCGAGCACCGACACGCCGGTACGCATCACGTCCATCGGGTGGGCCGACGCCGGGATCTGCTCGAGCGCGGCCTTCAGCGCGTTCGGCAGGCCGCGCAGCGCGCGCAGCTTGGTCTTGTAGGCGGCCAGTTCGGTCAGGTTCGGCAGCGTGCCGTGCACGAGCAGATGCGCGATTTCCTCGAACTCGCACGATTCCGCTACGTCGAGAATGTCGTAGCCGCGATAGTGCAGGTCGTTGCCGGTCTTGCCGACCGTGCACAGCGCCGTGTTGCCGGCCGTCACGCCCGACAGCGCCACCGATTTCTTCGGCTTGAATGCGCCTGCGGCGGCCGGTGCTGCTGCGTCTTTCGTCTCGCTCATGTTTCCGTTCTCCAATGGGGATCTATCTCGGCCGGGGGCGGCGCTGCGGCGCGCGGCCCGGCTTCATGCAAAGCGTTCCGGGAACCGCGTCCCGGCGCGCGGGCACGTTACTTCTTGCCCTGCGCGAACAGCTCGTCGAGCTTCTGCTCGTACGCGTGATAGCCGAGGAAGTCGTACAGCTCGGCGCGCGTCTGCATCGTCGGAACGACCGCCTTCTGCGTGCCGTCGCGGCGCAGCGTCTCGTAGAAATTCAGCGCGGCCTTGTTCATCGCGCGATACGCGCCGCAGCAATACAGCGCGATGTCGACGTTCGCCTCGCGCAGTTCGTCGACCGTAAACAGCGGCGTCGAGCCGAACTCGGTCAGGTTCGCGAGGATCGGCACCTTCACGGCGGCCTTGAAGCGACGGTAGTCGTCGAGCGTCTTCATCGCTTCGGGGAAGATCATGTCGGCGCCGGCTTCCACATAAGCGATCGCGCGCTCGATCGCGGCGTCGATCCCTTCGGCCGCGGCCGCGTCGGTGCGGGCCATGATCACGAACTGGTCGTCGGTGCGCGCATCGACCGCGGCCTTCACGCGATCGACCATTTCGTCGATCGGCACGACTTCCTTGCCCGGACGGTGGCCGCAGCGCTTCTGGCCGACCTGGTCCTCGATGTGGACCGCCGCGACGCCCGCGTTGATGAACGAGCGCACCGTGCGCGCGATGTTGAACGCGCCGCCCCAGCCCGTATCGATGTCGACGAGCAGCGGCAGGTCGGTCGCGTTGGTGATGCGGCTCGCGTCGATCAGCACGTCTTCCATCGTGCTGATGCCGAGATCGGGGATCCCGAGCGAATTCGCGGCGACGCCGCCGCCCGACAGGTAGACGGCCTTGAAGCCGACGGCCTGCGCCATCTTGGCTGCGTACGCGGTGATCGCGCCGACCACCTGCAGCGGCTGCTCGGCCGCGACTGCCGCGCGGAATTTCGCGCCGGCGCTCTGAAGATGCGTGTTGCTCATGAACGGCCTCCTGAAGGAATGACCATTGACAGCAAGGACCGGGCCAGCTTGCGAAGCGCCGCTAACCCACTGATTCTTAACGAACCGGCACGCGTGCCGCGCCGGTCGGATATTTCAATTCGGCAATTTCGTGTTTCAAAAATGAAATCGCGCGCGCATAATCGGTCGCCATGGACCTCTCCTCGACCAAGCCCGTCGGCCCTGCCGACCGCGCGGTGCGCCCACGCATCTGGGCGATGGGCATCAGCCGCCTGCGCGACCTGTTTCGCGAGATCGCCGGCGAATTCGACGAACGCGCCGACGTGCGCATCGTCACGCGCGCGTATGAAGATGCGCTGAGCGCGATCGCGGAAGCCGGTACCGCGCGGCCCGACGTGATCGTCGCGGCCGGCTCGAATGGCGGCTTCCTGAAAACGCGTGCGCAAGTGCCGGTCGTGGTCGTGTCGCCGACCGGCTTCGACGTGATGCAGGCACTCGCACGCGCACGGCGCGACGCGACGCGGATCGCGCTCGTCAGCGCCGGCGAGACGCCGCCCGAAGTGCGCCGCTTCGTCGCCGCGTACGGCCTCGACGTGCAGTTTGCGTCATATCAGTCCGCGCAGGAAGCGGAAGCCTGCGTGCACGACCTGCACGATCGCGGCATCGAAACGATCGTCGGCCCGGGCCTCGTGACCGATCTGGCGGCGAGCGCCGGCATGGGCGCGGTGTTCCTGTATTCGCACGCATCGGTACGCAAGGCGGTCGAGACCGCGCTCGAAGTCGCGTACGCGACGCACGCCGAGGCGTTTCGCCGCCAGCGGCTCGACAACCTGTTGCAGCATCTGCGCGACGGCGTGGTCGCGCTCGACGCGCGCGGTCGCGTCGAGGCGATCAACGAGCGGCTCGCGTCGGCGCTCGGCGTCGAACCGGCGGCGGCCGTCGGCCGCGCGCTCGTAGACCTGCGGCCCGAGCTGCGCACGCTGCGCGGCGAGGACGGCGACGCGCTCGCGACCGTGCGCGGCGTGCGCTACGTCGTGCATCGCGGGCCGCTCGTCGATCGGGGCGTCACGTCGGGCAGCGTGCTGACGTTCCAGGAATCGCGCGCGGTCGAACGGCTCGATCGCGCATTGCGTTCGCAGCCGAACACGCAACAGTTCGCAGCGCGCTACGCGCTCGACGATGTGGTCGGCGCATCCGCGCCGATGGCGCGCGTGCGCGACCTGGTGCGCCGCTACGCGAAGTCCGATGCGACCGTGCTCGTGCTCGGCGAAAGCGGCACCGGCAAGGAGATGATCGCGCAGAGCCTGCACGCGCTGTCCGTGCGACGCAACTATCCGTTCGTCGCGATCAACTGCGGCGCGTTTCCGGAAGCGCTGCTCGAGAGCGAGCTGTTCGGTTACGAGGAAGGCGCGTTCACCGGCGCGCGGCGCGGCGGCAAGACCGGGCTGTTCGAGGCCGCGCATCGCGGCACGCTGTTTCTCGACGAGATCGGCGAGATGCCGCCGTCGCTGCAAAGCCGGCTGCTGCGCGTGCTGCAGGAGCGCGAGGTGATCCGCCTCGGCTCGACCGAGCCGATCCGGATCGACGTGCGCGTGATCGCCGCGACGCACCGGCCGCTGCTCGCGGCCGTCGAGGCCGGCACGTTCCGCGCGGACCTCTATTACCGGCTCAACATCCTGAACATCGGCCTGCCGCCGCTGCGCGAGCGCGCCGCCGACATTCCGGCGCTCGCGGCCACGCTGCTCGTGCAGGCCGCGCGGCGCGAGCCGCGGCTGGCCGAGCGCGTGCGCGAGGTCGACGATGCGATGCGCGTGCTCGACGCGACGCAGGCAACGCTCGCGCGCTACCGCTGGCCCGGCAACGTGCGGGAACTGCAGAACGTGATCGAGCGGATCGCGGTGGAGCTGGCCGAGGAAGCGGACGAGGACGATCCGGGCGCCGCATGCGCGGCGCTCGCGCCCGACGCGCTGCAGGCGATCGCGCCCGAGCTGTTCGCGCCGCCACCCGAGGCGGCCGATGCCGATGACGCGCAGACGCTGCAGGCACGCCGTCGCCGCGCGGAAGCCGACGAGATCCGCGCGGTGCTCGACGCGTGCGGCGGCGACCGCGATCGCGCGTGCGCGATGCTCGGCATCAGCAAGACGACGCTGTGGCGCAAGTTGTCGGCGAAATAGGTTCGGGCGGGATGCGCGGGATGCGCGCGATCGCGGCCTGACCCGCTGGATGCGCTGGATGCGCTGGACGCGCGCCGCCGTCAATCGGCCTTGTGATAGTGGCGGTATGCTTTCGCGCGATTGCCGCACGACGACATCGAGCACCAGCGGCGGCTGGCGTTCTTGCTGTCGTCGATGAACAGCCACTGGCATGCGTCGTTCGCGCAGCGCTTGACCTTCGCGAGCCGCGCCCCGCCGAGCAGGTCGGTCGCCGACCACAGCACCGGGCTCAACAACCGCGCGAGCGAGGCGTGCGCTTGCGGGATCCGCCACGCATAGCCGCCGTCGACCCGCGCGAGCGCGACGCGCGGCGCCGCTTCCGCCAGAAAGCCGCCCAGCAGCGCGAGATCGTCGGCTTGCGGCTCGCGTCGCTCGGCCTGCGCGTGAAAGAGCCGATACAGCGCCTCGCGCAACGCGAGCGCGCGCGCCAGCGTCGCCGGCGCGTCGCCGTTCTCTTTCTCCTTCCCGTTCTCCCGTGCGCGGCACGCGTCGGTCAGGCCGGCCGGCACGCGCGCCTGCTCTCGGCACCACGCGAACAGGTCGTCCAGCGTGCCGAAAGTCTCCGTCGGCGCGTCGGCGCCGCGCCAGTACAGCGTGTTCGCGAAGTCGATGCTCAACGTCTCGGACGGTGCGGGAATCAGGCAGTCCGCCGTGACAGAAGGTTGCGTTTTACTCATGACGCGATCGTATCTAACCACCATGCCGGTTGACAAGCAGTCGAGCGGTTTCTAACATAACCAGCATGGTGGTTAAGAACGGAGGGCTGCACTGAGGGCCCCTCTCGTTTCAACGAGCCACAGACCAACGATCGCCTTTTCCAAGGAGTTATCCACACGGCCCGCGGCCGGTCGTTCCAAGGCAGCACGCGCTGCGCTACAAGCGCTGGCATGGTGCCGGCAAGCGGAGCCGGTTAGTCGCACTGACGTCCCCTTCAGTTCAAGGAGCCACAGATGATCGATCACCTTTCGTTCGGCGTTGCCCATATCGACCGCAGCCGGTCGTTCTACGACCACACGCTCGGCGCGCTCGGCTACAAGCGGCTGTACAGCGACGACGGATCCCTCGGCTACGGCACCACCGAACCGGTGCTGTGGGTGCAGCACGCGAAGCGCCCCGTCGTCGCCGATCCCGAGTCGGGGTTGCACGTGTCGTTCCGTGCGGCGTCGCCGGTGGAAGTCGATGCGTTCTATCGCGCCGCGCTGGAACACGGCGGGCAGGACAACGGCGGGCCGGGCAAACGCGAGCGCTACGGCCCCGGCTACTACGCGGCGTTCGTCGTCGATCCGGATGGATATCGGCTCGAAGCCCATTGCGAGCTGGACAACGTCGTCTGATTCGCTGCATCCGGATGCGGATGAAGGACAAGGGCCCCGTTCCGCGTGAGGTGGAACGGGGCCCTTGTCCTTTGCTGTGTCGATGTTCGGGGCGTGTCGATCGCTGAAGGAAATCGTACTGGACCAGCGGGTGGCGGGTGGCGGGTGGCGGGTGGCGACGAGTGGCGGCGGGGGTGGCGGTTAGTTGCGTCCGCCACCCGATTCGCGCAGGCGCTTACCGTGCGTTGCGCGCGCTCTGCAGTTGCTCGCCGAGCCCGTCGATCCCGAGGCGCACCGTCTGGCCGGCCTTCAGGAACACCGGCGACGGCTTGATGCCCATCCCGACGCCCGGCGGCGTGCCGGTCGTGATCACGTCGCCCGGTTGCAGCGTCATGCAGGTCGACAGATAGGCGATCAGTTGCGCGACGGTGAACACCATCGTGCGCGTGTTGCCGTTCTGATAGCGATGGCCGTCGATCTCGAGCCACAGGTCGAGGCGCTGCGGATCGCGCACCTCGTCGCGCGTGACGAGCCACGGGCCGATCGGGCCGAACGTGTCGAAACCCTTGCCCTTGTCCCACTGGCCGCCGCGCTCGATCTGCCATTCGCGCTCGGACACGTCGTTGACGACGCAGTAGCCCGCGACGTAGTCGAGCGCGCGCCCTTCGTCGACGTCCTTGCACGTCGCACCAATCACGACGCCCAGTTCCACTTCCCAGTCCGTCTTCACGGAACCCTTCGGGATGTCGATTCCGTCGTTCGGGCCGCAGATCGAACTCGTCCACTTGCCGAACACCACCGGCTCCTTCGGCACCGGCATGCCGGCTTCGGCTGCGTGGTCGGCATAGTTCAGACCAATACCGATGAACTTGCCGACGCGCCCGACGCAAGCGCCGATGCGCGGCTCGCCGGAGACGAGCGGGAGCGTGGCCGGATCGATCGCGCGCAGGCGCGCGAGACCGGCGTCGGACAGCGCGTCGCCGGCCAGATCCGGCACGTGCGCGGACAGGTCGCGAATCCGGCCGTCCGCGTCGAGAATACCGGGCTTTTCCTGGCCGGACGGGCCATAGCGAAGCAGTTTCATCGTGCTCAACCTCTATTGTCGAATGTGACAGGATACCGGCCGACGCAGCCGCGGACGGCCACGCGCCGGACTGAAAATCGATCGTCGATGACGCGCGTCGGCGCCGTATCCGGCACGCCGTTCGACACGCGAGGCTCGCGCTGGCGCAGCGATCGCGGCGCCGCACCGAAGTGCGACGCGCGTCGAGCGGGCGGCCGCCGGTCTGCGCATCGGCGACGACGGCACGGCGTTCGCGACATGGGCCGGCCCATATGTCGGCGGCTTCACACGCGGCCGCACCGTCGCTGGCCCGCCGCTCTTTGTACCATCGGCTGCCCGTCGAGAAATGGCGCGCGACGGATACCGACTATTGGTGCGCCTGCGGGGGTTGCGCCGCAGCATCGGGCCCGCCCGCTTTCTATCCGGAAAGATGAATATCGATTATTTCTTATGACCCTGTCATCGGGAATGGCCGGTGATCCGTTCTTGCTGGGTAATGATCGGTAAAAAGACGCTGCATTGCACACTGAATGTTTGTTGTTAAGCTCGGCCGGATGGCAGTCATATCCGAACCCGGCTTCACGACACCGCGTGCAAAGGCAGCCAGTGTGCGTCGCCCGCCGATTGGCGATACCCGGACTACCTATCCATAATGCAAACAACCAATAATCCGCTTCCCGGCAGCGACGCACGGGAGTCGATGGGTGCAGCCGAACGCTATCGCGCACCCGCGCTCGACAAGGGACTCGACATTCTCGAACTCCTGTCGGAACAGAAGGAAGGACTCACCCGCACCGAAATCACGAAGGAGCTCGGCCGCAACGCGAGCGAGATCTACCGGATGCTCGAACGTCTCGTTGCGCGCCGCTACGTGATGCGCTCGAGCAGCGGCGACCGCTACACGCTCAGCCTGAAACTGTTCGCGCTTGCACACCGGCATCCACCGATGAACCGGCTGATCGCGGAAGCCCTGCCGCTGATGCAACGCTTCGCCGAGGCGGCCGAACAGTCGTGCCATCTGAGCGTCTACGATCGCGGCAACCTGCTCGTGATCGCGCAGGTGGACGGCCCCGGTCCGTGGGGCGTGTCGGTGCGACTCGGCTCGCGCGTCGGGCTCGCCGATACGGCGTCCGGGCGCGTGATGCTGTCGTTCCAGGGTCCGGAGCAGCGTGCGCACATGCTGGTCGAGCATCGCAAGGTCAAGGGCGAAACGGCGATGAACGAGCAGGAACTCGCGCACGCGTGCCAGCCGATCCGCCAGTCGGGTTACGTGCGCCAGGACAGTCGCCAGGCGTATGGTGTGACCGACCTGAGTGCGCCGATCCTCGGCCCGTCCGGCCATGCAATCGCCGTGCTGACCTGCCCGTACATGCGCCGCATCGACGCGCACATGGCGCCGTCCGTCGACGTGGTCGTCACCGGGCTGCGCGACACCGCGGGCCAGCTGTCGATGTGCCGCGCGGAAACCTTCTGATCGCGCGACGGCGTGGAAGCCGCTCGGATAGGCGGTCGATCGGTCTTTCATCTTTCGCTTGGGCGCCGGCAGGCCATCCATCGTTTGCTGCGTACGCGTCGCGCAAGCACCCGCGAGCGCGCGGTGACGCCGCTGCGGCGGGCGATGCACCGTGGTTTCGCCGCGGTGTCCCGGACGCTCGCCGCGGCACTCGGCAGACCATTCGCCCGACTGTCGCGCGCGCTGCGCATGCGGCGCTACGCTAAAATAGCGGCCCTCTCAAAAACTACGGCGGCCGGCTGTCGCGGCCGTCGTATCCGATGGATGTCATGGCCAAACTTCTGAACGATCAAGAATTCCAGCGTTTCTCCGAACTTCAGCAGAAGCAGGCGAGCTTCACGATCACGCCCGAGGAAGCGGACGAGCTGCGCGACATCGTCGCGCGCGCGCAGAAGAAGCGCGACGACCGTGCCGCGGCAATGCAGGCGATCGAGAACTACATCGAGCAGTTCGACATCACGCCGGACGAACTCTTCTCGCCCGAGCAGATCGGCGACGCCGCACGCACCTATGGCCTCATCACGGCCACCAAGAAGGAACGCACACTGCCGCCGTCGATCACGTTCAACGGCAAGCCGTACCAATGGACCAAGACGCTTCCGGACGACGTGCGCGGCGCGCTGTTCGATGCGTTCACGTCCGGCGAATCGGTCAAGCGCTTCATCGCGATGCCGAAGGACACCGCGCGTTGCGCACTGACGATCGCCCGCCTCGAGCGCGAAACCGGCGGCGTCTATGCTGACACGCACCTCGAGGAACTCGCGATTTCGCGCGATCAGGTGAACGACGCGGCGTCGAAACTCGCTGCGTAAACACTGCCATGGGCACGTTTCATGCGTGCCCGCACCGGCGCGCACGCCGGCCATCGCCGGCGCCGCGCCCACCGGCGCTCTGCGTTCGAAGACTCCCGAAAAGTCTCACCGATGCGTCCCGTAAGCGCTCACCCGAGTGTCCCGAAAAGGCTCACCTGATGCTCCCGGACATACTCACCCGCGCCTCCCGAACGTCCTCACCAACATCTCCCGCAGACGCTCACCGAGCCCTCCCGCAGACGCTCACCGAGCCCTCCCGGAAAGGCTCACCGGGGCTTCCCGCAAGGGCTCACCGGCAGTTCCCGCGAAGGCTCACCGACGGTTCCCGTATCGGCTCACCCCCTGCTCCCGTAAAGGCTCACGCGCGGCTCCCGAAAATCCTCACCTTTGGGCCGTTTACCGATGCTGCGGGTGCGAAATGCGGGTGTGGCGCGTTCGAAACTGATTGCGGAAAACCGTTGCAACCGACGGTACGCAAGCCGCCATCGGCACCCGCAACGCGCTCTTCGCGGATCGAACGCGTCGACGCGCTTACCTTTCGTCGTCGGCACCGGCGCGAGAGTCGTACCGACTCGCCGAGTCGATCGACCAAATCGAATGTTCTGCAATCCAGACTACGTCGAACCGGCTCGGCCGCGACCGTGATCGCCGACATCGTACGCGCCGTATCAACTGCGCCCGATACCGCTGCACGCTCGAGCGGCCTCGCCGACGCAATTACGGTTGCAGCTTCATCCTGAAGCCCACGACGCCGGGCTCCTCGGTCGTCGATACCGCGAAGCCGCACGCCTTCGCCAGCGAGATCATCGCGGTGTTCTCGCGCAGCGCCTCGCCGATCATCCATGCAGTGCCGCGCGAGCGCGCGTAGTCGATGATGCGGGTCATCATCAGCCGCCCGAGGCCCTTGCCCTTCTGATCGGGCCGCACCGCGATCGCGAACTCCGCGGTCTCGTTGTCGGGATCGGCAACCGCGCGCGCCACCGCGAGCGTGTGCGACCGGCCCGACACATCGGTGAACGACACGATGAAGGCCATCTCACGGTCGTAGTCGATCTGCGTCATGCGCGCGACCTGCGAATGATCGAAGCTGCGCACCGCACCGAAGAAGCGCATCCGCAGATCGTCCGGCGTCATCGCACCAAGCAGCTCGTTGTGCGCTTCCTCGTCTTCCGGACGGATCGGGCGGATCGTCACGGTTTCGCCGCGCCATTCGAGCGTCTGCTCGAGATGACGCGGATACGGCATGATCGCGAGCCGGCTGCGCCCGGCCGCCAGCGTGACGCGCGGCGCGACGATATAGACGCGGTCGGACAGCACGCGCAGCGTGATCGACATCGCGACGACTTCGCGCACGTCGCACACGACCTGCGACAGCGCCGTCAGTGCATCGAGCGTGGGCTCGACGGGCGCGCGGCGCGCATACGGCGAACGCTCCATCACCGCCCGCGCGAGCACCGTGTTCAGCGGCGGCAGCCCGTACACGATGAACGGTGCCGACACGCCGTCCGCAGATGGCACGGCATAGCGGAACACCGGGCCGAAGTTCGAATCGTCGTACATGTCGACCGTGACGTCGACGACTCTCGCGCCGGCCGACGCATCGGCCGGCTCACCGCGCAGACTGAAGTGAGCGAGCCAGCGCAACGCCGCGTCACCGACCAGTTCGTGCTCGCCGGCCTCGACCATCCGGCGCGCGTCGGCCTGCGCGGACGCAACGCACGCTGCCGGCTGCGGCGGCGTGCCCTCGGGCGTCTGCATCAGCAATTGACGGCCGAGGTTGTAGTCGACGAGTCGTGCGTACGCGCGTGCAAGCCGCTGCGGTGTCGTGTGAACCGGGATGCCGTTTGCATGCAGTGCGTCGCGCGTCACCGCGTCGACCGCGCCGAAAAAGCACGCGAGGATGCCTCGATATGCGTACTGTCGCGATTCGATCAGCGTGCGCGCGACCGCCTCGGCCGGCGCGCTGTGGGACGTCGAATGCACGACGAACAGCGTGCCAGTTTGCGGAAACGGCGCGAGCGCCTTGATCGCGGCGCCGAAATGCTCGGGACGCGCATCGTCGCCGAGCGTCAGCGGATTGCCGGGCGCATCGAGATGCGGCAGCGCGGCCGCCACCGCCGACGTTACCGCCGCCGGCCAATCGGCCAGCACGTCGCGCACCTCGGCGACCGCATCGACCGAAAGTTTCGCGACGCCGGCGTCGCTCGTCACGAGCGTCGCCGCGCCGCGCGCGGTGACGCGCCCGACGCCGAGCGTCTCGATCTCGTCGAGCAGATCGTCGAGTGCGTCGACCCGCACCATCCCCGCGCGCTGGAACGCCGCCGTGTAAAGCGCGTCGCCGGGATCGGCGCGGCCGGTGCGCAGTGCGAGCACCGGCTTGTTGCGCGCCGCCGCACGCGCTGCCGACATGAACTTGCGGGCAGCGCACACGGTGGAGAGTTCGAGCAGGATCGCGCGCGTGCCGGGATCGCTGGCGAGGTAGTCGAGCACGTCGCCCGCATCGACGTCGGCCTCGCCGCCCAATGCGACGACATGCGAAAAGCCGAGGCCTCGCGCATCGGCCCAGCCCAGTACCGCGTTCGTCAGCGCATTCGATTGCGACACCCACGCGACGCCGCCCGAGCGCGCCGTATAGGCCGGCGCGCCGAAATGCGCATGTCGCGCGGGCGACAGCACGCCGACACTGCCGGGGCCGACGATACGGAGCACGAAGGGCTTCGCGGCCTTGAGCGTGCGATCGAGCGCGGCGCGATCGGCATCGGTGCGCGCCTCGCCGACGATCACCGCGACACGCGTGCCGAGCGCGCCGAGCTTGCGCACGATGCCGGCCCACGTGGCCGGCGGCGTGCAGACCACGGCGACAGACGGCGCCGCGGGAAGCCGGTCGACATCGGCCACGACCGTGTGCCCGTTCAGCTCGCGATACTTCGGATTGACGGGCCACACGGCCCCCTCGAACGCGCCGTCGAGCACGCGGGCCCACACCATCGCGCCGATACTGCCCGGGCGCGACGATGCGCCGACGACCGCGACGGACTTGGGCTGGAACAACGCATCGAGATGGCGGACTGTCACATCGGCTCCCTACGTTCATGAACGACGATCCGACCGGCATCCGGGCCAGATGGCCATGTGCCGGTCGACGCGAACTCCAAGCATAGGCGAACGCGATCCGGCTGCCTATATGCCGAACGGCCGACTGTGCGACGTGCATCAATGCCCGCAACATGGGCCGGTAACCGACGCCTTCGGCACGACGCAACGTCCGCGGGCGCCACGATGCGGTGATCCGGCCGCCGCATCCCGCCACGTCAAAGGTGAGGATTTACAGGAGCAATGGTGAGCAAGTTCGGGAATTGCGCGGCGCGCCGCGCAAATGGGCGACAGGTGATCGAAGCCGGCGCTGCATCAGCACTGCGAACCAGGCGAATGGCAATGCGCACGTGCCGCGTAATTACGGTGCTGTTTACCGCAATTCGCGGCGATATCCGGTCGAATCGCGGTCAATTCGCGGAACGGTATCCGTTAATCGCGTGGCATTGCGCGTGGCATTGCCGCTCGATCGAAGCTTCCGAATTGCGTTGCGGCTGCCCAAAAACAAAACGGTGCGACGGCCGCATGGCCGTTCGCACCGTCAGTCAGCGCACGAAAGGTGAGGATTTTCGGGAGTCAGTCCTTGATCAGGAAACGCGCGCGATTCTTGCCGAGCCACGCGGGCGCGCGCCCACGGCCGCTCCATGTTTCGCCCGTCTTCGGGTTCAGGTACTTCGGCGGCAACGGACGCTTCGGTTTCGCGGCAGCGGCGCTACCGATCGGGCGGAAACCCAGCTCTTCCGCCGTAATGTCGAACTCTTCGATTTTCGCCCGAATGGCGGCAATCGCATCGGCAATCGCCTTTTCGCGTTCCTTGTCGATCTTTTGCTGAAGTTTTTCGAGCTGCGCGGTCAGTTGCCTGTAGGTCGCCATATGGATGGGACTCCGTGAGTGTTATTCATGAAAAATAGCCGACTCCAAGCGAATACAAAAGCGCTTCACCCGATTATGGTCTCCTCATCCGGTCATGTCGGGATCAATAACCGCTTTTCTTCTTGCATGCGAAGAGAAGATTTCGCACGGCGTCATCGGTCGATTGCTTGAGGACGTCGTATTCCCCGTTGCAGATGGCGCGGGCATTGTCCGTGCAATTGCTCCAGTCGCTGCGTGTGCACTGCACCTGCGTAGTCGGGCGCCCGTCCGAAGTGAACAGCGGCGCCCCGCCGCCGCACCCGCCGAGCCCCGCAACCAGGGCCAACAATCCGGCCCGACGCCAATGCGTTCGAGGCCACCGACAGACCGACGCAAGCATGTGTTTCATTGTTCTTTCCGTCAACCAATTTTTTGATGCCGCGAGTATGCCATGCATGCCCTTCATCGGTTCAGTCAGGCGTCCGCTCCGGCCGTCCGCGCGTCTTGTACGGCACGGCCCGATGCGGATCGTCGGTGATGCGAACGAACACCTGCTCGACGTCGGGAAGCGCGCCCAGTTCGCGCGCCAGCGCCTGCCGATCGAATGCCGGATCGGCGCATCCTTCGACATAGATGAAGCGTCGCTGCACGGTGATCCACAGGCTCGTCCCCTGCAGATGATCGGCGCCCGCGAAATGCGCTTTCGCCGCCGCGGCGATCGGCGCGTCATACATATAGGAATTCGGTTTCGTGCAGCGGTGCGCGAGCCAGCAGGTGGTCCCGCGCTCGACACGGTAATGGGCGTCGTCTTCCATCTCCGCGCGCGTCATCCACGGGCCAAGCGGCAGCGGGCATTCGGCGAATTCCTGCGACAGCGCGACGAACGGATCGTTGTACCAGTTGCGCCGCACCGCGGGCGCGTCGGCATCGCCCGTCTGCGCGAACGACGACGTCGCCACCAGTACGGCCAGCCATCCGGCGATGCCGATTCGCTTCATCGTTGTCTCCTTTGTCGCCCTTGCTGCCTTTGTCGCCTGTCGGGCACTTCATTGGTGGCGTTTCCGAGGCCAGCGCGCATCCATCGCGACTTGCTACCGGTCGATCCCGAGCGCCGTCATTTTCTTGTAGAGGGTCGCGCGGCCGATACCGATGCGCGCGGCGGCTTCCACCACCTTCCCGTCGCAAGCCGCAAGCGCATCGATCAAAAACTGCCGCTCCCACGCGGCCAATGCATCGGTATACGAAACGACTGGCGCACCGGGGCTACCCGACGCCACCGGCCCATCGTCTGCGTTCCGGCCGGCTACAGACCCCGCAGCCGACGCAGCAGCCCGCGTGCCGGCCGGCATGCCGTCCGGCGCGACCCGCACGGGCCCGAGAAACGTTGCGAGCGCACCGGCATCGATCACCGCACGATCCGACAGCATCAGCGCCCGTTCGAGCGTATTGCGCAGCTCGCGTACATTGCCGGGCCACGGGTACGCGCACAGCATCCGCAGCGCATCGTCGGTCAGCTCGCAGTGCGCGGCGCGGCCGTGCTGCGCGGCCAGTTCCTCGAGCGTCGCGTACACGAGCGCCGCGATGTCGGAGGCGCGCTCGCGCAGCGGCGGCGCGTGAATCGTCAGCACATTGAGCCGGTAATAGAGATCCGCGCGAAAGCGGCCGGCCTCGACCAGCGCGGGCAGGTCGGCCGACGTCGCGGCGATGATCCGCACATCCGCGCGCACGATCCGGTTCGAGCCGACCGGCTCGAACTCCTTGTCCTGCAGCACGCGCAGCAGCTTGCCCTGCAGCGGCAACGGCATGTCGCCGATCTCGTCGAGGAACAGCGTGCCGCGGTCGGCCAGCTCGAACTTGCCGACGCGCCCCTTGCGATCGGCACCGGTATACGCACCCGGCGCAGCGCCGAAGAATTCGGTTTCGAGCAGCGTGTCGGGAATCGCGGCGACGTTGACGGTAACGAGCGGCTGAAGCGCGCGCGCCGACGCCGCGTGGATCGCATGCGCGAGCAGTTCCTTGCCGGTGCCCGTCTCGCCGAGCAGCAGCACCGGCGAATCGACCTGCGCGGCGCGGCGTGCCTGGCGCTTGGTTTCGAGGCTCGCGGCGCTCGTGCCGACGAAGCTCGCGAACGTGTATTTCGCGCGGCGCGCCTGTGCGAGCGAACGCTGCGTCGCGATCAGTTGCTGCTGAAGCTGCGCGTAACGGGAAAAGATCGGCGTGAGCGTCTTCAACTGGTCGAACAACGCGAAGCCGATCGCGCCGACCGTCTCGCCCGCCTCGTTCTTCAGCGGCAGGCGCGTGACGACGAGCGGCTCGCGGCCCGTCTCCATGATGTCGAGCAGGATCGGCTGTCCGGTCGACACGACCTCGCGCATCAGGCTGTTCGGAATCACCGCCTCGCAGTCGAGGCCGACCGCCTGCTGCGGATCGGCGAAGCCGAAGCGCGCCGCATAGCGCTCGTTCATCCACACGACGCGCGCGTCGCGATCGACGACCACCGTGCCCGCACTCGAATCCTCGAACGTGCGAAACAGCGATTCGGCGGCGCGCCGCAGCACGTCGCCGTAATTGACGGGCAACCGCGCCCAGTCGTTCATCATCGTGTCGTCGTCTCCGCATATGCTTGGCCGGATGTCTCCGGAACGAGACGGAGTATCTCACTTTGGAGACATGCCGGAGTGCCTTGTCGGGGAAAGCCCTGCCCGATTCGGCGGGTTGTCCTGACGGCCAATTCGTCTCCCGATGGAGACGATTTATGTAGAATCGTCAGACATTCGCCGGCGCGGGCCCGCCCGCGCGCGCCGGGCCTATATCCGGCGGCGCACTCCGGCCGATGGCACGAAACCTGCACGAACCCGAGCCGGTCCGCGGCGCGCTCCGCGATCGAACAACAACCAAAGCCATTCCAAGCATTTAGGAGACTCCCTTGTCTTTCGTGATCGTCCTCGCCGCGCTGGCGTTCCTGATGTTTGCCGCCTATCGCGGCTACAGCGTGATCCTGTTCGCGCCGATCGCCGCGCTTGGCGCGGTCCTGCTGACCGAACCCGCCGCCGTCGCACCGGTCTTCTCCGGCATCTTCATGGAGAAGATGGTCGGGTTCGTCAAACTCTATTTCCCGGTGTTCATGCTCGGCGCCGTGTTCGGCAAGGTGATCGAACTGTCCGGGTTCTCCGAATCGATCGTCCATGCGGCGATCCGCTACATCGGCCGCTCGCGCGCGAATGCGGTGATCGTCGCGGTGTGCGCGCTGCTCACCTATGGCGGCGTGTCGCTGTTCGTCGTGGTGTTCGCGGTGTATCCGTTCGCGGCCGAACTCTATCGCCAGAGCAACATTCCGAAACGGCTGATGCCCGGCGCGATTGCGCTCGGCGCGTTCTCGTTCACGATGGACTCGCTGCCCGGCACGCCGCAGATCCAGAACATCATCCCGACCACGTTCTTCAAGACGACTGCGTGGGCCGCACCTGCGCTCGGCACGATCGGCTCGCTGTTCATCATCGTCGTCGGCCTCTCGTATCTGGAATGGCGCCGCCGTTCGGCAATGGCGAAGGGCGAAGGCTACGGCACGTCGCTCGTCAACGAACCGGTACGCGTCGAAGCGACGTCACTCCCGAATCCGGCGCTGGCGATCCTGCCGCTGATCCTCGTCGGCGTGTCGAACTTCGCGTTCACGAAGCTGATCCCGCAGTGGTACGGCGCTGCGTCGTACACGGTCGCGCCGGAAGTGCTGCCCGGCGTGCACGCGCCCGTCACGACGTCGATCAAGACGGTCGTCGCGATCTGGTCGGTGGAGGCTGCGCTGCTGCTCGGCATCGTGCTGGTCATCCTGACCGCGTTCAAGCGCGTCAGCGGCCGCTTCGCGGACGGTTCGAAGGCTGCCGTCGCCGGCGCACTGCTCGCCGCGATGAACACCGCGTCGGAATACGGCTTCGGCGGCGTGATCGCCGCGCTGCCCGGCTTTCTCGTCGTCAGCGATGCGCTGAAGAGCATTCCGAACCCGCTCGTGAACGCGGCCGTGTCGGTCAGCTCGCTCGCCGGTATCACCGGTTCCGCATCGGGCGGCATGAGTATCGCGCTCGCCGCGATGTCGGACCTGTTCATCAAGGGCGCGCAGGCGGCCAACATTCCGCTCGAGGTGCTGCACCGGGTCGTCGCGATGGCCAGCGGCGGCATGGACACACTGCCGCACAACGGCGCCGTCATCACGCTGCTCGCGGTCACCGGCCTCACGCACCGCGAGTCGTATCGCGACATTTTCGCGGTAACGCTGATCAAGACGCTCGCGGTGTTCTTCGTGATCGCCGTGTACTACACGACGGGGCTCGTGTAAGTCGCGACATCGCGCGGCGTTCCGCACGCCGCCGCACCACGCCGGCCGCATCGCCGCGGCCGGCCCTCCTCCTCCCCCCACATATCGCGGCTGCCCGAGCGGTCCGGCATCACCGCGACAGGCAACGCCGCGCGAAGCTCAGCGCGATGATGCGCCGCCCCCGCTACCACGACCCATTGTTACCGGCAGCAGAACACTGCGTTGGGAGCGATCGCATTTTTCCCACGCGTGACCGCGCCTACACTGTTTTCAACCGCCGCCGCTTCGTCGAACGAAGTCCGGCCGCCCAGTCGGAAACATGGAGGTCTCGAACATGAAGCGCCTGATTCATGCAGTTGCCATTGCTCTCGCCATATCGGCCCCGCTCGCGGCGCAAGCGCAGTCGAACCCGCCGCTGACCCGCGCGCAGGTCCACGCCGAAGTGAAGGCGCTCAAGCAGGCCGGCTTCGAGCCAAGCGACTGGTTCTACCCGGCCAGCATCGTTTCCGCCGAAGCGAAGATCGCCCGCGAGCAGCGCGCCGGGTACGGCAGCGATCGCGGCGCGTCGTCGGAGTCGAGCCAGTAATCGCCGCCGCGCCCGAACCCGACCACGTCCGCTCACGTCATTACGCCTTCACCGGCTGAATCAATTTCGCGCAGGCCGCTGCCTGCGGATCCCCGGCGGGCAGCTTCGCGCATACGCCGTCAAACTGCTTCACGACCGACCTGACCGACGCATCGTGCGCGCCGGCGTCGCGCCAGCGGTTCAGTTGCGCGACGACCTTGGTCAGCGCGCGCAGATTAGCCCCATAAAACGCATCCCTGGTCTTGCCGGCCTGCGCGAGCACGCTCGCGGCGATCGCTTCGATTCGCGCCGAATCGTCCGGCGCGAGCGCGACCGCGTTCGCGAAATAAGTGGCGCCCCAGCGCAGCTTCGTCGCCGGTCCGCTCGCCGAATCGTATGCCTTCCGGTACCAGTCCAGTGCCGCGGCCTTGTCGCCGCGCGCCTTCGCATTCGCGGCCAGTCCCGACATGAAGTAGTACGGCGTCGACGAACGCGGCAACTCGGCTTTCAGCAATGCATCGGACTCGTCGTACAGCCCCGCGTCGGTCAGCGTGTCCGCCGCTTCGCTGACGAGCGCCTGCCGCTCGTACGCGTTCGCCGCCCCCTGCACCGATGCGGCGATCTGCTTGCGCGCGGTATCGACCAGCGCGGGCGCCGCGAGCGGCGCGCCGTCGTGCGCCTCGCCGCGCGCGAGCAGCACGCGGCCATGCAGCGCCATCAACCGGTCGATCGACGACAACGTCGTGTCGGTCGACAACCGTGCGAGCGCCGTGTCGTATGCACTGCGCAGCTTCGCGCGCTGCGCGGCGTCGCCGCCGAGGTACGCGACCACGCGCGCGGGCGCGGCAACGAGCACGTCCGAATCGGCCCGTGCGAGCGCCGGCTCGCGCAGCACCGCGCGCAGCGCGTCGGCAAGAGCAGCCTTGTCGAGCGCGCCGGCCTGCGCGGGATCGTCAGAGGCCGCGACCACCGCCGACTTCAGCGCGAACCGCGCGGCATCCGCGTTCGCGCCCGCCGCACGCGCGCGTTGCGACAGCGTCTGCAGCGTCACCGCGACTCGATCGGCCGGCACCGGCAACGCACCATCGGTGTCCCATGAATAGTCGGCGAGCAGATGCCATTCGGCCGGCGTCAGCGCTGCACCGTTGTTCAGCGCGATCGCGAGCGTCTGCCGCACCGGATGCGCCGCCGTCATCCCGAGCGACAGCGCCTGCATGTAGCGGTCGAGATCGGCTTCGCCCGGGAGCCGCGTCACTTCGGTGCCGTCCGGGCGGAACAGGATCATCGTCGGATAGCCGTGCACCTTGAAGCGCTCGCCGAGCTTCTGCGCGCTTTCGGTATCGCCGTCGAGATAGACGGGCACGAAGAACGACGAGCGCGTCTTGAATGCCTGCTGGCTGAAGATCGTCGACTTCACCTGGTTGCACGACGGGCACCACACCGCGCCCCAGTACAGCAGCAGCGGCTTGCCGGTGCGCTTCGCGAGCGCGAACGCGGCGTCCACGTCGCCGTGCTGCCACGCGATGCCGGGAGGCAGATGCGCATCATTGCCCGACGGGCTCGATACGGCGGCACCCTGCGGCACGGTGACGGCGAGCGCCGCACCCGCGGCGGCGAGCAGGCAGGCGGCGGTCAGGTTACGGAGAACGATTTTCATCGAGACGGGTTCCGTTGAAAAAGACGGTTGCAGGAAGCGCGTCGCGCGACGATTCGAGGCGGCACGTCAGCGACGGCCGACCGATGCGCGCGAAGCGGCAAAGCGAACACGACGAAGCGACGCAACAACGAAGCGCGTTGACGGAAGCGCGCGACAACGGCCCGAATCGGCCGTACGCGTCACGCAGGCAGCGACGCAGAAAACCGCGACCGGCCATCGTCTGCGCACACCACGCGACCATGCCGGCGGCGGTGGCCGCGGCGGCCGGCAAATCTCTTGACGATACGATTCGCACGGCTGGTTGAAAACGAACGAATTCTCGAATGAATATGACGGGCGCGATCGCTGCCCTGCGTTCATGCGCGGCCGGCACAACGACGCACCGCGCTGCACGCGCGCGTCGTCGACAGTGATCCGTCATGCCGCCCGTCCTGTGCACGGACACAGGCAAGACACGACGGACGGCATCGCAGATACACGCCGATAGCCATGCATGCGCCGGGCACCGACCATATATCGACGCTGCTTTTCCCGGAGAAGCGCTTCGGCGTCGTCGAGCGGCGCACGGCGCTGCGCGGCGCCTGCGTGGCGCTGGCCGACGACGGAGACAAATATGACTGCGGGAGCGCGACCCGAACGGCTATCACCGCCGCTTGACCGACGACGCCGCGCGGCTCGCCGGCGCGCGGGCGCCGCATCCCGAGATCCGGGTCACCACCCGGTCAGCAACCCGGCGATGAGCCTCGCCGACCGCTGCGAACTGCCGCTACGCCAGCCCGGCCGGCAACCTCGGCCGGCCGCCGGGCGCAGCGCGCCCGATCCGGCTGAAACGCCCGCCCGGCGCGGCTTAACATCAGAAGGATAGGTGGTGCATCCCTCATTTCATGCCCACGAAAATGCTCCGTGCCGCGGTCCGTTCGCGTTAAACTCCATCAAGCTGCATTCATCAACGACATCTTCGCCAACCTGGCACACACGACACGAGGATAGGTTCGATGCGCACTACCGGCTCATCCGGGGCAATGACCCTGCTCACCGAACACGACCCGGCCGACGGCCGCGAACTGCGCTCGCTCCGGCTCGAATCGACCAGCGATGGCAAAAGCGTGCTGCTGATCGAGATCGACGAACGCAAGCCCGGCATTCACCGCGAGGTTCGCTACGAGATCACGCCGGCCGAACTGATCGCGGCAATCCGCTCGCACGGCGCCGAGCTGCCCGGCGAGAACCACGGCGCCGCGTCGCTCGCCCGCACCCCTTCCTGATGTCGAACGGTGAGCCGTGCTGAACACACCGGCTCACCGATCCGCCCGCATTTCCCCGGCGCCGTCAGGCGCTTTCCGTCATTCCCCGCCGTCCGATTGAAAATGGCCGATAATCGGCCCATCCGTGTATTCCCCCTCACGCGCTTCCCGCGCTTCCTTATCGGCCAGCCGTCATGCTCCGTGACCTCGTCGCCCAATACGGGCCGCTTCTCGTCTTCGCCAACGTGCTTGCGGCGGCGGTCGGCCTGCCCGTGCCGGCAATGCCGACGCTCGTGCTGTTCGGCGCGATGGCCGCGATGCATCCGGCGACGATCGGCTCGCAACTGGTGACGGTGGTGGCGCTGTCGGTGCTCGGCGCGCTGATCGGCGACACCGTGTGGTTCGTCGCCGGCCGCCGCTACGGCGGCGCCACGCTGAAAACGATTTGCCGGCTGTCGCTGTCGCGCGACACCTGCGTGAAGAAAACCGAGCGGTTCTTCGGCCGCTACGGCGTGCGCGTGCTGGCGGTAGCACGCTTCATTCCCGGACTGTCGCTCGTGTCGGTGCCGATGGCCGGCGCGCTCGGCACGCGCTATCGCACGTTCGCCGGCTACGATGCGCTGGGCGCCGCGCTGTGGACGATCGCCGGGCTCTTCGCGGGGCTCGTGTTCTATCGGCAGATCGACTGGCTGTTCGCCGGCGCGAGCCGGCTGGGCCGCGCGGTGCTGCTGGTGATCGTCGCGCTGCTGGCGATCTATGCGGCCGTGCGCTGGATGCGCCGCCGCGCGCTGATCCGGCAACTCGCGAGTGCGCGGATCGGCGTCGACGAGCTCGACCTGCTGCTGCGTGATTCTTCCGCGCCGGTGGTGCTCGACGTGCGTTCGCCGGAGCACCGCAAGCTCGACCCGTTCACGATCCCTGGCGCGCAGTTCGCCGACGAGCGGAATATCACGGACATCGTCGCACGCTATCCGCTGTCGCAGAAGTTCGTCGTGTACTGCTCGTGCCCGAACGAAGTGACGGCCGCGCTGATGGCCAAGCGCCTGCTCGACGCAGGCTTCACCGATGCTCTGCCGCTGCGCGGCGGCCTCGATGCGTGGCGCGATACCGGGCGCCAGCTCACGTCGCTGGTGGAAGAGATGCCCGCCGCGAACGATCCGGTGGCGGGATTGCACAAGCCGGCCTGATCGAATTGATGGCAGGCCGGCCGTGCGAGACGAAAATGACTGAAGGGGACATTGCGTCCCCGTTCGATCAGAACGCGTGCAGCGGCACGTTCACGACCAGGCGGTACTCCTTGTTGGTCGCGTCGGAGGTGTGTGCGGAACCGGCGTGCCACATCGCGATGAACGTGACCTTCGTGTCCTTCAGCTTGCCGCTCTGGAACGTGTACGACGGGATGAAGCCGAACTCGTGGTGACGGCCCTGCACCGGTGCGCCGTTGCTCCAGTAGATGCTCGACTTGCTAGGATCGTTCGCGGCCCCTGCACTGCCGTCCGAACCCCAGCCCGTCACGCCCCACACCATCGCCTTGAAGCCCGGCAGGCCCGCTTCCTTGCCGTAGAACGTATAACGCAGCTGCAGCGACTTTTCGTGCGGCGCGTTGTAGTCGACGTCCATCGAGTTGGTCAGGAAGATGCCGTTCGTTTCGTTCAGGTAGTCGAAGAACTGGTCGCCGAGGATCTGCTGGTAGCCGAGCAGCAGCTCGTGCGGGCCGTGCTGCGCGGCCAGCGAGAGGCTGTATGCGTTGTTGTTGATCTTGCCCTGCAGCGCGTCGCCCGTGTCGTGCGTCGAGTAAACGTTACCAAAACCGGTCCATTTGATGGACTTCGTATCGCCGATGCTGTGCTTCACCGACGCGTAGTACTGGTGCCACACGTCGTCGGCCTGGTTTGCATACAGCGCGACTTCGCCGTCCGGCGAATAGTCCCACGTGCCGCCGACGTAGGTCAGGCGATTGATGCGCGTGCCGCCGTATTGCGTCGTGAGGTTGGTGAGCGTCGTGTGGCCGCGCGCATCGGTCTTCGTGAAGCTGCCGGCCTCGAGCATCACGTTCTTGAATTCGTTGCTGACGATCGTCGCGCCGAGGAACGTCGGCGGCAACGCGCGGTTGTCGTGCTGTTCCATGAACGGGTTGTCGACGGCCTGCAGACCGTACTTGACCACCGTATTCGAGATGCGCGCCTTCACGTCGTAGATGCCCGGATAGGCCCACGCGAGCTGGTTCGAACCGCCGCCGCCCTTCGCGATGTGCACCATGCTGCCGGCGCCTGCGCCACCGTCGAGCTTCAACGCCGCATACAGCGACGCGTCGAAGCCGATGCCGATCAGGCCGGTCGTGAAGCCCGACTCGAAGTTCGCCATCGCGCCCTGGACCCACGCGTGACGATGCGGTCCGCCCTTGTTGTCGAGCGTGTCCGCATAGTTGCGGAACAGGAAATTCAGGTGGCTGTCGGCAATGAAGCCGTTCGACTTCGATTGTGCCGAAGGTTCGTCGGGCGGCGTGACCGCCTGGTTCGCCTCGGCGTTGATAATGGCGTTCGGGGTCGTTGCCTGCGCAACGGTCGTGCTCGTGCCCGCGGCCGGTGCGGCCTGCGCGACCGTCAGCGGTGCGGGGGCCGCGTCGTCGGCGTGCGCGACGCCGCTCAGCGATACGCCGGCAAGTGCCGGCAAGCCCCATGCAAGCAGCATCTTCGATGCCGTCCCGATCGTCTTCTGCTTTTTCATCGTCATTCTCGTCTTGTGTTGATGTCGTCCACGCCGGTTGCGATCCGCTTCCGGCCCCCCGGCGAGCCCGGCTAAGGACGCGCCTTTACACACGACGCGAAGATCATTCGCGCCGCACCCTGCCCCTGTTGACCTGGCTGGTCATGTTTGCTGCGTCACTTCAGTGCACTTCACGCCGCCACGCCCGCCCGGATGCATGCGACCCGCGCCGCCGACCCGTGCCGGACTTCCGGCAGCGGCACGTCCTGCGCGCACGCGTCGATCGCGACCGGACAGCGCGTGCGAAACGCGCAGCCCGACGGCGGGTTGAGCGGCGACGGCATCTCGCCCGCCAGCAGCATCGGACGGCGAGCACGCTCGCGCGCCGGCTCCGGCGTCGGCGCCGCATCGAGCAGCGCCTTCGTGTACGGGTGCTGCGGCACGCCGTACACGTCATGCCGCGTGCCGAACTCCATCACGCGGCCGAGATACATCACGAGCACGCGCTGGCTGATGGCCTTCACCACCGCCAGGTCGTGCGCGACGAACAGATAGGACAACGACAGTTCGCGCTGGAGATCGCGCAGCAGGTTCACGATCTGCGCCTGGATCGACACGTCGAGCGCCGATACGGGTTCGTCGCAGATCACGAGCTTCGGCTCGCTGATCAGCGCACGCGCGATACCGACGCGCTGGCACTGCCCGCCGGAAAATTCGTGCGGATAGCGCAGCAGGTGATGTGCGTTCAGTCCGACGCGCTCGAGCATCGTGATCACGCGGCGCCGCACTTCGGTGCGGCCGAGGCCCGCGTGGTGCGTGACGAGCGGTTCCGCGACGATCTGCTCGATCGTCATGCGCGGATCGAGCGACGCGAGCGGATCCTGGAAGATCATCTGCACTTCGCGGCGCATCGCGGTGCCGCGCAGGTGGTCGGGCGCGACCGCTTGGCCGCGCCAGCGCACCGTGCCGGCCGTCATCGGCACGAGGCCGATCAGCGCGCGCGCGAGCGTCGACTTCCCGCAGCCCGACTCGCCGACGAGCCCGACCGTCTCGCCGCGCTTCACGTCGAACGACACGCCGTCGACCGCGCGCAGCGTGCCCTTCGGCGACCACGGATAGCCGCCGAGCGGCACACGGAAATGCACCTTCAGATCGTCGACGGACAGCAGCGTGTCGTCCGTCGCGCCGGCATGGCGGTGTTGATCGCCGCTCATCGCAGGCCTCCCGTCAGATCGGCCAGCGGCCGGTGGCACGCGCGCACCGCGCCCGCCGCGCCATAGGTTTCGAGCGCGGGGCGTGCGTCACCGCAGCGCGCCTCCGCATACGTGCAGCGTTTCGCGAACGCGCAGCCGGCCGGCGCGGTGCCGGGCATCGGCGGATTGCCGGGAATCGCGACGAGCGGCGCGTCGTCGGCATCGGTCAGGCGCGGCAGCGCATTGAGCAGCCCGATCGTGTACGGGTGCGACGGCGCCGCGAAGATCGAATCGGCCGGCGCGTATTCGACGGTGCGGCCCGCATACATGACCATCACGTCGTCCGCGAGACCGGCGACCACGCCCATGTCGTGCGTGATCAGCACGATCGCGGTGCCGCGCTCGCGATTCAGCTCGCGCAGCAGGTCGATGATCTGCGCCTGCACGGTCACGTCGAGCGCCGTGGTGGGCTCGTCGGCGATCAGGATCTCCGGCTCGGACAGCAGCGCCATCGCGATCATCACGCGCTGGCGCATGCCGCCGGAGAACTCGTGCGGATACATGCGGATGCGGCGCGCCGCATCGGGAATCCGCACGGACTCGAGCGCCTCGATCGCGCGCCTGGTCGCTTCCTTGCGCGACAGCTTGCGATGCAGCTGCAGCGTTTCGGTCATCTGCCGCTCGATCGTCAGGAACGGATTGAGCGACGTCATCGGATCCTGGAAGATCATCGCGATCCGGTCGCCGCGCACGGCGTTCAGCGCGCGCGTATCCATCTCGAGCAGGTTGTCGCCGCGATAGCGCGCGGCGCCGGTCGTCGTGCCGTTGCCGGCCAGCAGGCCCAGCAGCGCCATCACGGTCTGGCTCTTGCCCGAGCCTGATTCGCCGACGATGCCGAGCGTCTTGCCGGCTTCGAGCGAGAACGACACGCCGTTGACGGCGTCGATCGGCGGTGCATCCTTGCGCGAGAAGCGCACGCCGAGGTTTTCTACTTCCAGCAGAGCGGCCATTTCAGCGATCCTTCGGGTCGAGCGCGTCACGCAGGCCGTCGCCAACGAAGTTCACGCAGTAAAGCGTCACGCACAGCATGACGGCCGGTGCCAGCAGCAGCCACGGCATCGATTCCAGCTTCTGTGCGCCGTCCTGAATCAGCACGCCCCAGCTCGTCATCGGCTCCTGCACGCCGAGACCGAGGAACGACAGCACCGATTCGGTCAGCACGATGTTCGGTACCGAGACCGTTGCGTACACAACGACCACGCCGAGCAGGTTCGGCACGACGTGGCGCAGCACGATCGACGCCGGCGACACGCCGATCGCGCGCGCCGCATCGACGAACTCGCGATTGCGCAGCGACAGCGTCTGGCCGCGCACGACGCGCGCCATGTCGATCCACGAGAACGCGCTGATGGTCAGCACGACCAGCATGAACGAGCGGCCGAACAGGGTCATCATCAGGATCGCGATCAGCAGGTACGGGATCGCGTACATCATGTCGACGACGCGCATCATCGCGGAGTCGATGCGGCCGCCCGCGAAACCGGCGGTCGCGCCCCACGCGACGCCGAACAGGCCGGACACCAGCGTGCCGAGCAGGCCGACCTCGATCGATACGCGCCCGCCGATCAGCGTGCGCACGAGCAGGTCGCGGCCGAGTTCGTCGGTGCCGAACCAGTGCTGGTTCGCGAGCGTCGGAGGCAGGCTGATCGAGGCCCAGTCGCTCGCGGCGGGATCGGCCGCGAGCAGCCACGGGCCGACGAAACACGCGAGCGTGATCAGCGCGAGCAGCACGAGGCTGAACACGGCTGCGCGGTTGTGAAGGAAGCGTGCGAACGCGAGCGCGAGCGGCGAGCGCGAACGCGGCGGCGAGTCGGTCTGCACGGGCAGACTGACGACGGGAGTAGTCGGAGTCATCGCGGTGCCTCGCTCAATAACGGATGCGCGGATCGAGCCACGCGTACGCGAGGTCGACCAGCAGGTTGAACAGCACCGCGAAGACGGTGGTCAGCACGACGAGGCCGAGCACCAGCGTGTAGTCGCGATTGATCGCGCCGTTCACGACGAGCTGCCCGACGCCCGGCAGAGCGAACACCGATTCGGTGACGACGGCCGCCGTGATCGACGTGATGCAGACCGTGCCGAACAGCGACACGACCGGCATCAGTGCGGGCTTGAGCGCATGGCGCAGCACGATCGTCGAGCCCGGCAGGCCCTTTGCACGCGCGGTGCGGATGTAGTTGCTCGACAGCGTCTCGATCATCGAGCCACGCATCACGCGCGCGAGCAGCGACACGTTGATGAGGGTCAGCAGCGCGATCGGCAGCAGCCGGTACTGCCAGCCGCCGTCGCCCCAGCCGCCGGCCGGCAGCCAGCCGTTGCCGGACGACGTCTTCAGCAGGATCGCGAAGATCCACACCATGACGGGGCCGAGCACGAACGGCGGCACGACGTTGCCGAAGTTGCCGATCAGCATCACGAAACGATCGATCACGCTGTCGCGGCGCACGGCCGCGACGGTGCCGAGCAGCACGCCGAACACGATCGAGATCGGGATCGACACGCCGCCCACGCCGAGACTCACGGGCAACGCCTTCTTCACGAGATCGTTCACCGACCAGTCGACGTAGCGGAACGACGGGCCGAGATCGCCGTGCAGCAGCGATCCGAGATACAGCAGGTACTGCTTCCACAGCGGCTCGTCGAGGTGGTACTTCGCGTTCAGGTTCGCGAGCGTCGCCGCGGACAGCTGCTTCTCCGTATCGAACGGACCGCCGGGCGTGAAGTGCAGCAGCAGGTAGCAGACGGTGATGACGGCGAGAATCGTCGGCACCGCCCACAACGTGCGTCTCAATGCGTAGGCCAGCATGATCGCTCCGCTCAGTGCTTGATCAGGTACATGTCCTGCGAAGCACGCATGTCGATCACGTTCTTCAGCGAGTAGCCGCCCACGTAGGGCTTCACGAGACGGTCGGCCGAGTACTGGAACAGCGGCACCATCGGCGTGTCGTTCATCGCCGTGTCGTGCGCCTGCGTGAGCAGCGCGGCGCGGGCCTTGTCGTCGAGCTTCTGGTTTCCGTCGTCGACGAACGTGTCGACCTGCTTGTTGCAGTAGCCGACGGTATTCTGCGAGCTGCCGCAGCGGATCAGGTCGAAGAAGGTCATCGCGTCGTTGTAGTCGGCGAACCAGCCGTCGCGCGCGATCTGCACCTTGCCGTCATGCCGCTCCTTCATCAGCACCTTGAACTCGACGTTCTCGAGCTTCGTATCGATGCCGAGCTTGGTGCGCCATTCCGATGCGGTGAACAACGCGACCTTCTTGTGCAGGTCGTTGGTGTTGTACGTGAGCGTGAACGACAGCGGCTTCGCGTCCGAGTAGCCGGCCTGCTTCAGCAGGTCCTTCGCGGTCGCGATGCGCTTGGCCATCGGCCACGACGCCCATTCCGGCGTGAACGGATGCACGCCCTTCGTGCCGTTCGGCATCAGCCCGTACATCGGCTTCTCGCCGGCCTGCGTGAGCTTCGACGTCAGCACGTCGCGATCGATCACCATCGACAGTGCCTGGCGCACGCGCTTGTCCTTCAGCGCCGCGTCGCTGTTGTTCAGGTAGTAGTAGTAGGTCGCGAGCTGGAGGCCCGGGCGCAGTTCGCCGCCGAACTGCTTGCTGACCTGCTGGAAGATGCCCGACGGGATCGAGTAGCTGTAGTCGATCTGGCCGGCCTGGTACATGCGCATCGCGGTTTCGTCGCTTTCGATCGGCAGGTACGTGACCTTGTTGATCACGACCTTCGACGCGTTCCAGTACTTCGCATCCTTCGTCGCCACGATGCGGTTGTTCGGCTGCCAGTCGGCGAGCTGGTACGCGCCGTTGCTGACGATGTTGCCGGGGCGCGTCCATGCGTCGCCGAACTTCGCGACGGTGTCCTTGTTCACCGGCGCGAGCGGCGCCATCGCGGTCAGCTCGGGGAAGAATGCGACCGGCACGTCGGTCGTCACTTCGAGCGTGTACGGGTCGACCGCGCGCACGCCGAGCGTCGTCGGTGCGGCCTTGCCGGCGATGATGTCCTTCGAATTCTTGATGAATTCGACGAGGATCGTGTACTTCGAGCCCGTCTTCGGATCGGCGAGGCGCTGCCACGAATAGACGAAATCGGCGGCCGTCACCGGCTGGCCATTGCTCCACTTCGCATCGTGGCGCAGCTTGAAGATCCACGTCTGCGGCGTCTTGCGCTCCCACGACTGCGCGACGCCCGGCACGACCTGGCCGGCCGCGTCGATGCGCGCGAGCCCTTCGAACAGATCGAGGCCGATCGTATTACCGGTCCACGATTCGATGTGCGCCGGATCGAGCGACTCGACTTCGGCGGGCACCTGGCGCGTCAGGTCCTGTTGAGGAGCAAGCGCGACGTTCGACGGAACGGTCACGGCGTGAGCGGCGGGCGTCGTCAGGGCGAGCGCGGCCAGCACGGCCGACATGGCATGCAAGGATTTCATCGTGGCAGTCTTGAGAAAGTTGTTCGGTGAGCGTTGCGCGGCGGATGCCGCGGTTACGCGTGAGACGCTGACGGGTACAGCGATTGAGGAGGCCCGTGATTCTCGTGTTGCATGTTAGTATTCCTTACGTTTCTTTCGACAGGCATCCCGTCGAATGAACGAAGGAATACCCGTGCGTTAGAACAGTCGCGGCGTACCGACCCAGACCACCACCGACTCGATCTTCGCGGTGTTGACCCAGCTGTGCGGGACCGTCGACTGATAGTGCGAACTGTCGCCGGCCTGCAGGACGAACGTCTTGCCTTCCAGCGTCAGCGACACTTCCCCTTCAATCACATACAGGAACTCTTCTCCTGCATGTGTCGTCACCTCTGACCGCTTCTGCCCCGGCGGCAACCGCACGAGGATCGCCTCGAGCTGACGCCCTTCGGACACGTTGGTCAGCCTCGCGAACAAATTCGCCGAATCGGCGAATCCGAAGAAGCGCAACTGCTCGCCTCTGCAGACCGAGCGTTCCTCGCTCGGCGTATCCACGAAGTACTGCACCGTCACGCCGAGCGCCTGTGCGATACCGGCCAGCGACGTCAGCGACGGCGACGCGAGCCCGCGTTCGACTTGAGACAGAAACGGCTTCGAAATCCCCGCGGCGGTAGCGGTGTCGTCGAGCGTGCGCTTGAGTCGTTGGCGCAACGCGCGAATCTTGCCGCCGAGTGCGGCAGCGTCTGCCGCTCGCGTGTTTTCAGTGGGGGGAACCATAGCAGGCCGAAAAGTGGTCGTCAAAAAATGTTTGATGGAAAGTAACTAAGTTAATACGAGATAGCTTAATCTTCGGGTTCGCAACGTCTTCGGTGTTGAGCCCGGTGCGACTAAACAGGGCACGAAGCGAGCGAAACGACGCGCTATCTTGCCAGACTCGCCGGCTTCACAGGCAAGCTGCAAGCGGCTCTCCGGGAATCTGCGGAGATCGGGCGCCAAGCTTACAAGTAAATGATGAGACGAATATTCCTGAAAGCTGCTGCCATATCGGGAGTTTCCCTGAGTGGCACAGACCTGACGCACCGGACCGGCAAACGTTACCACTCGCGCGCCGGTCGGGGCCGCGCGCCGCCTTACGAGGTGGAGTCCGACCCCGGCCCGGGCTAACCCGCCCGACTGCTCCATCGCCGACGCAAAGCCTATCCGGCCACCGTGCTCCGGCGCCAGTTCGACCCCAAGGCGACGCGCGATCCGCGCCGTCCGTTTCAAACGAGATTGATGATGCACGCACCTGTTTCACAAACCCGATCGTTTACGACGGTCTTCCTCATCGAAATGTGGGAGCGCTTCGGCTACTACGGCATGGCCGCGCTCCTGGTCCTCTTCATGGTCGACCGGCTCGGTTTCACCGACAGCCATGCGAACCTGACCTGGGGCGCCTTTACCGCGCTCGTCTACGCGTCGCCGTCGATCGGCGGGTGGATCGGCGACAAGGTGCTCGGCGCCCGTCGCACGATGATCATCGGCGCGGCCGTGCTGTGCGCCGGCTACCTGATGCTGGCGGTGCCGAATGATGCGCTCGCGTACATGTACGCGTCGCTCGGCGTGATCGTCGTCGGCAACGGCCTGTTCAAGGCCAACGCGGCGAACCTCGTGCGCCGCATCTATGAAGGCGACGATGCGCGCATCGACAGCGCGTTCACGATCTACTACATGGCGGTCAACATCGGCTCGACCGTGTCGATGCTCGCGACGCCGTGGATCAAGGATCACTGGGGCTGGCACACCGCGTTCGCGGTCTGCTGCGCCGGCATGCTGCTCGCGATCCTGAACTTCATGCTGATGCACCGCACGCTCGCGCACATCGGCTCGCAGCCGGACGACCAGCCGATCCGCTGGAAGCGCCTCGGCGGCGTGGCGGCAGGCGGTGTCGGGCTCGCGCTGATCACGCTGTACGTGCTGCAGCACAAGCAGCTCGCGGTCGCGAGCGTGTGGACGGCCGCCTTCGCGATCCTCGCGATCTTCGCGTACATGATCGCGAAGTCGGAGCGTTCGGAGCGCGCGGGCCTGATCGCGGCGCTCGTGCTGATCGGCCAGGTGATCCTGTTCTTCATCTTCTACGTGCAGATGTCGACGTCGCTGACGCTGTTCGCGCTGCGCAACGTCGATCCGCGCTTCATCCTGTTCGGCACGACGCTGTTCACGTGGAGCGCCGCGCAGTTCCAGGCGCTGAATCCGATCTGGATCATGATGCTGAGCCCGGTGCTCGTGTGGGTGTACAACGCGTTCTCGAAGAGCGGCCGTGACCTACCGGTGGCGGCGAAGTACGCGTTCGGCTTCGGCGCGGTGGCCGCCGGCTATCTGGTGTTCACGATCAGCGGCCGCTACGCGGTGGACGGTCGCGTGTCGTCGTGGTTCATGGTGTGGGGCTACGGCCTCTACTCGCTCGGCGAACTGCTGGTGAGCGGCCTCGGCCTCGCGATGATCGCCCGCTACGTGCCGGCGCGCATGAGCGGCTTCATGATGGGTGCGTATTTCGTCGCGACGGGTGTGTCGCAGTATCTGGGCAGCGTCGTCGCGAACTTCGCGCAGATGCCGTCGCACGACCTGCCGGCCACCGAATCGCTGCCGCTGTACCTGTCGCTGTTCGAGAAGCTCGGCTGGCTTGCCGCGATCGGCATGCTGCTCGCGCTGCTGCTGCTGCCGATGATGAACCGCCTGTCGCGCCAGCATCAGCGTTGCGCGGAAGAGCGCCGCGACGAAGAAGCCGGTCAGGCGCAGGCGCTGGCCTCGGTCCAGTAAGTACTATCCCTCGGCGTGCGGCGAGCACGCCACATTCTCCTGCCAGCACGGCCAGCACGTCCTACACTGGTTGCAACGGCGCATTCGCTCCGTAGTGATGCGCACTGGCGGGAGAAGCTCATGAAAAGCAAAACGACTCGGCTGTTGAGAATACTGTCGGACATCCGGCACGCGCAGCGTTGCACCGCATTGCGCGCCGCCCGGGCCGCGGCCGAAGCCGACGAGGTGCTGGCGCAGAAGGACGATCCGAAGTCCGACGAACCTGACGACGCCGACTCCGACGACGCGGCCGCCGTCCCCCGCTCCCGTATCGGCTCACCTCACTGACCGCATAGACGCCGCGCGGCACCGTGCGTGCCGCTCCGTCTGCTCGTCTGCTCGTCCGCTCGTCCGCTCGCCAGCCCGCTCACCCGCGCCGCTCACGCGGCCGCGCCGCGCCAGCGCGCGAACCACGTTCCCGAACCCGCGACGGCCATCATCAGCCCGACCGCGCATGCGTCGGCCGCGAGGCCCACGCCGATGTGCCGCAGCTCGGCGCCGTTCGCCACCGGATGCAGCAGCGAATCGATGACGAGCGAGATCGCCGCGCCCGCGACGAAGCAGATCAACCCGCGCCGGCCGACCGCCACGACGGGCTGCACGGCCTGCGCGATGCGCGCGATCCAGCCGCGGCGCACGCAATCGGCCATCAGCCACGCGATCGCCGCGAAACTCACGATGCGCGGCAGCGCGAGATCGCGCTTGAGCAACCCTTCCGGCACCGGCAATCCCGAGAACAGCTTGTAGCTCGCACAGCCGAGCACGATCGCGCAAGCGACGCCGGTCGCCGCGGCGCCCCAGCGGCCGAGCGCGACGTGCCGGTAGAAAGGCTGGCAGCGCGCGAGCACGCCGGCGACGAACATCAGCTGCCATGCGAACGGATTGAAGCTCCAGCGGAATGAATCGCTGTCGAGCAGTTCGGGGCCGAGCCAGCCGGCCGCGAGCCACGATGCCGCGCTGAGCGCAACGAGCAGGCGCGGATGGCGGCGCGCGAACGGCACGATCGCCGGCGACGCGAGCGCGAACAGCACGTACATGGGCAGCACCGCCGCGAGATACGGCTGGCGCTGGAACGTGAGCAGCTCGGCTGCGCCCGTGAGCGGCGACGCGAGCATCACGCTGACGTCGTCGAGCGCGAGGTTCGGCGCATCGATCCCGTAATGGTCGAGCACGACGGATACGACGAGCATCAGCGTCGACGTCGCGAGAAACGCGCGATAGATCTGCATCGCGCGGTGCACGAACCGCCGCTGCGCGGCACGCGCGCCGTGACGGTCGGCGATCGCGCCGTACGCGCTCGCGGTCGCGAAGCCGCCGAGGAACACGAACACTTCGGCCGCGTCGCACAGCGCGAATGTGTGCAGCGTCACGCGCGACAGCACGCTCGCGTTGATGTGGTCGACGACGATCATCAGCAACACGATTCCGCGGAAGAAATCGACTTCGATCAGGCGGCCGGTGCGCGCCGGCGGGACAGTGGCGGAAGGCGACGGTGCGCTCATCGACATGGCTGCACCTGGGCGGCGAAGGCGCGGCATGCGCCAGGGGAGAATTCGGAAGGAAGCAGACGAGCGCGGTCAGCGGCGATACGCGTATGCTCGCATCGCGCCAACCCGGCAGGCCGGGCACGAAGATGACCGTTCATGGAAACGTTGCATACGAAGAGAAGACGGTCAGATCAGTCTAGCGGCCGGCCGGGGAATACCCTAAGTAACAAAGTGCAACGGAATCTTGTGTTCGATTACACGGATGACACCCGTGATACAGAATTGGCAACGCGGCCAGACTGGTGTCAGCGCGACGCCAGTTCGATGTCAGCCGCGCGCAGGCAGCCGCCGCATCAGCATCGTGCTGTGCCATGCGGTCAGCGCGACGGCGACCCAGATCGGCCCGTAGGTCGCGAGCTGCGCGACGCTCAGCGTCTCGCCGAGCAACAGCAGCGACACCGCGACGAGCAGCACCGGCTCGACGTAGCCGAGGATTCCGAACAGCGCCATCGGCAGCATCCGGCTCGCCTTCAGGTAGCTCGCGAGCGCGAGCGTGCTGAGCACGCCGAGCCCCGGCAGCAGCGCGGCCCACAGCAGCGGGTGATTGGCGACCGACGTCGCGCTCGACGACACCATCGCGAGCGCGACGGGGCACAGCAGCGCGATCTCGATCGCGAACGCGGCCAGCGAATCGGCGTTGATCCGGCGCCGCAGCACGAAATACGGCGGATAGCCGAGCGCGACGACGAGCGTCGGCCATGCGAACGCGCGCGTCGCCCACACCTCGTGCGCAACGCCGAGCACCGCGAACGCGACCGCCGCCCATTGCAGCGGGTCGAGCCGCTCGTGATAGTAGAAGCGGCCGACGAGCACCATCGTCAGCGGCAGCAGGAAATAGCCGAGCGACACTTCGAGCATGCGCCCGTGCAGCGGCGCCCACAGGAACAGCCACAGCTGCAGACCGAGCAGCGCCGCGGTAACCGGCAGTGCGATCAGCAGGCGCCAGTCGCGCACGCTGCGCCGCGCGAGCTCGGCGAGCGCCGGCCAGCGGCCGCGCAGTGCGATCAGCGCCAGCGCGCCCGGCGCGGTCCACAAGATGCGCCACGCGAAGATGTCGAGCCCCGTGAGCGGCGCGAGCAGTTTCGCGTAAGCGGACATCAGCGCGAACAGCGTCGACGCCATGACCGACAGCGCGATGCCGCGCCCGGCCTCCGGATACCCCGTCATGTTGTTTTCGCCTTACTGCTGCTGGAAGCGCTCGAAGCGCTTTTCGATCGGACGCTCCTCGAACGTCACCTCGGTCACGCGCGCGGACGGCGGCCCGTGCCGCAGCCACGCGAGCATCCGGGCGATCTGCGCGCCGGGGCCCTGGATCATCGCCTCGACGCTGCCGTCCTCCAGATTCGCGACCCAGCCGCGCAATTTCAGCGCATGCGCCTCGCGCACCGTCGCATGACGGAACCCGACGCCCTGTACGACGCCGCGCACCCGTACGTAGTAGGTCTCGATCCGTTCGTCCAGTTCATTGCGGCTCATCGCGTCGCCCTCCCGTCGTGCATTCCATTCAAGCCCGGCATTGTAGTCGCGTCGGCCGCTTCGCACACGGGCCGGCGCGCCGGCCGCCCGCGGCAGCCGCCGCTGCCCGACTCGGCGCCGTCGCGCGCTGCGGCCGCCGCGCGAACCTGCGGCGCCGGCTTGGCTGCTCGCCTAGGCGTGCGTGCCGGAGGGCGTCGCTCGCGTCGCCGCGCGCGCCGACCACGTACAATCTCGCCGACGCACAACCGCCGCGCCGCCCGCGCGCGGCCCTGAAGGAAACGCATGACTGATACCACCCGCGATCTCGTTCTCGTCACCGGCGCGTCCGGTTTCGTCGGCTCGGCCGTCGCACGCATCGCGCAGCAGAAAGGCTATGCGGTGCGCGTGCTGGTGCGTCCGACCAGCCCGCGCACGAACGTCGCGGATCTCGACGCCGAGATCGTCACCGGCGACATGCGCGACGAGACGTCGATGCGCGCCGCGCTGCGCGGCGTGCGCTACCTGCTGCACGTGGCGGCCGACTACCGGCTGTGGGCGCCGGATCCGGACGAAATCGAGCGCGCGAACCTCGAAGGTGCGGTCGCGACGATGCGCGCCGCGCGGGCCGAAGGCGTCGAGCGGATCGTCTACACCAGCAGCGTCGCGACGCTGAAGGTCACGAGCGCCGGCGATCCGTCCGACGAGAACCGGCCGCTGACCGCCGAGCAGGCGATCGGCGTATACAAGCGCAGCAAGGTGCTGGCCGAGCGTGCGGTCGAGCGGATGATCGCCGACGAAGGGCTGCCGGCCGTGATCGTCAACCCGTCGACGCCGATCGGCCCGCGCGACGTGAAGCCGACGCCGACCGGCCGCATCATCGTCGAAGCCGCGCTCGGCAAGATTCCCGCGTTCGTCGATACCGGGCTGAACCTGGTGCACGTCGACGACGTCGCGCACGGCCACTTCCTCGCGCTCGAGCGCGGCCGGATCGGCGAGCGTTACATCCTCGGCGGCGAGAACCTGCCGCTGCAGCAGATGCTCGCCGACATCGCGCAGATGACGGGCCGCAAGGCGCCGACGATCGCGCTGCCGCGCTGGCCGCTCTACCCGCTCGCGGTCGGCGCCGAAGCCGTCGCGAAGTTCACGAAGAAGGAACCGTTCGTGACCGTCGACGGGCTGCGGATGTCGAAGAACAAGATGTATTTCACGTCCGCGAAGGCCGAACGCGAGCTTGGCTACCGCGCGCGTCCGTACCGCGAAGGGCTGCGCGATGCGCTCGACTGGTTCGGCTCGGCGGGCTATCTGAAATAACACAGAGCGGCGTATTTCACGCCGCTTTGCGCACTTTGTTACACGTCGCTGACGGTCCGGCACCGGCGCAGCGGTTAAAATCGCGGGTCTTACGCAGAGAAGACACGCATGAACCTGAACGATCAGATCGATTCGCTCAACGCGGGCGTCGATCAGCTCCTCCACGATCACCACGCCGCGCAGCAGGCGGCACGCAGCGCGGAAGCGTTCGCGCGCGCCGCCGCGGCGGAAGCCCAGGCCGCCGCCGCACGTCACGCCGCCGCGGAGGCCGAAGCGCAAGCCGCCGCGCAGCGCCACACGGCTGCAGCCGCCGACGCCGAAGCCGCACAACAGCGCCATGCCGACGCCACCGCGCAGGCCGAAGCCGCCGCCCAGCGCCACACCGAAGCCACCGCGCAAGCCGAAGCCGCGGTCCAGCGGCACACCGAAGCGACCGCGCTGACCGAAGCGCTCGCGCAGCGTCACGCGGATGCCGAAGCGGCGTCGCAACGTCATGCGGCGGCAATCGCCGAAGCCGAGGCCGCCGCGCAACGCCATCACGCCGCCGCCGTCGAAGCCGACGCAGCCGCGCAGCGCCATGCGGCTGCCGCGGCGGAGGCCGAAGCCGCCGCGAAGCGCCACGCGGAAGCGACCGCCGAAGCCGAGGCCGCGACGCAGCGTCATGCCGCTGCAATCGCCGAGGCCGAGGCGGTCGCACTGCGTCACACGCAGGCGATCGCCGACGCGGAAGCCGCCGCGCAGCGCCACGCCGAGGCGACCGCTGAAGCCGAAGCGATCACGCAGCGTCATACCGAGGCGATCGCGCAAGCGGACGCGGCCGCGCAACGTCACGCAGCGGCGACCGCCGAAGCCGAGGCCGTCACGCAGCGCCACGCCGAAGCCATTGCGCAGGCCGAAGCCGCTGCCGAGCGTCACGCGAAGGCGATCGCCGATGCGGAAGCGCTCGTCGAGGCGGTCGTGAAGGATGCCGCGACGAACACGGCAGGTGCCGCACATCCGGAAACCGCGACGGCCGTCGTGGCTGACGTCGTCGAACCGGCCACCGAGTCCGCTGCCGACGCTGCGGTCGACTCCGCAGTCGAGCCGGTCGCCGCCGAAGCAGTCGCAGCGGCGCAGGCCGACGCGATCACCGGTGTCGTCGCGACTGCCAGCACCGCCGCCGACACCGCGATCGAAGTCGCCCCGGCCGCCGAAGCGACGGACGCGCCCGCTGAAAAAGCGACGCTGCACGTCGCCCGCCCGTCGCAGAACGAACTGACGCTGACCGTCAACGGCCAGTCGATCACGCTGCACCCGGAGCAGCTGGGCCAGCTGATCGAGGAACTCGCGCATGCGCGTGCGACGATGCAGCCGGAACCGCCGCCGGGTATCCCGGCCGGCTGGCGCTTCGTGACGACGAAGAACCCGATGATGGCCGTGCAGAAGCAATCGAACGGCGATCGCCTGCTGGTCGCGCGCCACACCGGCTACGGTTGGGTGCCGTTCACGTTCTCGCCGGACGTCGTGATCCAGATGTACATGATGCTGACGCAGCGGTAAGCGGGCGCGGCAGCGTCACAAATGACAAAGCCCGATCGGTCTTGCAAACCGATCGGGCTTTTGGCTGTCCGGCATCCGGGGAAGCGGCCGGCATCCGCCGGCGTCGTTCAGTTCAGCGTTCCACCGGTGCCTGCACGCGCGCCTTCCACTGGCCGCCCTTGCCGCGCCAGTAACGCAACGCGGACGCGAACGTCGCGCCGACGTAGAACAGCGCGACGAGCGGCAGCGCAGGCGCCCACAGCGGCGAGCGCCGGTAATAGCGCAGCATCGGCGCATACGCGGTGCACATCGACGCCCATGCGAGCCACGCCGGCCACGCGCGCGCGCCGTACGAGAGCGCGGCCACCGGCGGCACGAGGTAGATGATCGTCATCCCGAGCAGCGTGCCGGCGAGCAGCAGCGGCGAATAGTGAAGCTGCGTGAACGCGGTGCGCGCGATCATGTTCCAGATGTCGCGCCAGCTGTCGTACGGCCGCAGCGACACGCTGCGGTCGGCCAGGTCGAGCCGGATCGGATGCCGGCCGCTGCCGCGATGCTTGATCTGCGCGGCGAGGCTGCAGTCGTCGATCAGCGCTCCGCGGATCGATTCGATGCCGCCCGCTTCCTCGAGCGCGCTGCGCTTGACCAGCATGCAGCCGCCCGCGGCGCCGGCCGTCCGGTTGCGCGGGTTGTTGATCCACGAGAACGGATAGAGCTTCGCGAAGAAGAACACGAACGCCGGGATCAACGCCTTCTCCCAGAACGAATCGCAACGCAGCCGCACCATCAGCGACACCAGATCGCGCTGTTCCGCCTGCGCGCGTGTGACGAGCTGGGCGACGGCCTCGGGCGGATGGCCGATGTCGGCATCCGTCAGCAGCAGGTAGTCGGCCGGCAGCCCGAGCGTGCGCACCGCGGCGATGCCCTGCGACTGCGCCCACACCTTGCCCGACCAGCCGGCCGGCAGCGGCTTCGCGGCCAACACGGTCAGGCGGTCGGCGCGGTTGATCGCGAGCGCGGCCGCGCGGGCCGCGTCGGCGGTGCCGTCGTCGCTGTGGTCGTCGACGATGATCAGATGGAACTCGCCCGGATAGTCCTGTTCGAGCAGCGACGTCGCCGCCTGCCCGATCACGTCGACCTCGTTACGCGCGGGCACGACCGCGACGACGGCCGGCCAGCCGGCCTCCGCCGCCGCCCCGCGGGCCTGCGGCGGCAGCGGCCGCGCGGGCCGCGCGCGCCAGAAGCCGCCGCGCGCGACGAGCAGCACGATCCAGATCAGCAGCGACAGGCCGGACACCAGGAAAGTAATCGCCAGCATCATCGGCAGGCCTCCTGGCGGAGATCGGCGCGCGCCGCCATGGATCGGGCGCGATCAATGGGGGTCGGAGTAAAAAAGCCCATGACCGCACGGGCGGCAGGGCAATACGCGTAAGAATCGACGGTCATCGAATGGCCTTGAAATGAGCGCGACGCCGGGCTGCCGGACGGGCGGCCCGCGAAACCGCGCAGTTTACCGGGTTCCGCGCGCGCGAGTGCCGACGCGGCGCGGCGCCGGCTCTGCGCCGAATGCAACACGGTCGAACACCACCAGAGCAAGGACGGCCCGATAGGGTTAAAATGCGCGATTAATTCGGGGTTCCGGGGCCTGGCCTGGCCGGTTCGTGTCCTGCCTTAATAACATCAAGCCGGGGCGAGCGAGCAGTGCCAGCTCCTCGAACCCCGGCGTCTGTCGTCGGAGTTCGCTCACTTATGCGAGTCATCCTTGCCCAACCCCGCGGCTTCTGTGCGGGGGTTGTCCGTGCGATCGAGATCGTCGATCGCGCGCTGCAACAGCACGGCGCGCCGGTCTATGTGCGTCATGAGATCGTCCATAACCGGCATGTCGTCGAAAATTTGCGTAATAAAGGGGCACGATTCGTTGAGGAGCTCGACGAGGTGCCGCATGGCGCCGTGGCGATCTTCAGCGCACACGGTGTCGCCCAGACGGTCGAACGCGACGCGGAAACGCGCGGGCTCGACGTGCTGGACGCCACCTGCCCGCTCGTCACGAAAGTACACGTGCAGGGCCGCCAGTACGTTGCGGCAGGCCGCCGGCTGATCCTGATCGGCCATGCGGGCCATCCGGAAGTCGAGGGCACGATCGGCCAGATTCCGGCCGAGGTCATCCTCGTGCAGAGCGAAGCCGAAGTCGGTACGCTGACGCTGCCGGTCGATACGCCCGTCGCGTACGTCACGCAGACGACGCTGTCGGTCGACGATACGCGCGGCATCATCGAAGCGCTGCAGCGCCGGTTCACCGACATCGTCGGCCCGGACACGCGCGACATCTGCTACGCGACGCAGAACCGCCAGGCCGCGGTGCGCGAGCTGAGCAGTCAGGTCGACGTGCTGCTGGTCGTCGGCGCGACGAACAGCTCGAACTCGAACCGCCTGCGCGAGATCGGCACCGAAAGCGGTGTACCGAGCTATCTCGTCGCCGACGGCTCGGAAGTGAAGGCCGAATGGTTCGCAGGCGTGCAGACGGTCGGCCTGACCGCCGGCGCGTCGGCACCCGAGGAAATGGTTGAGGATGTGATCGGCGCGCTGCGCGCGCTGGGGTCCGTCGATGTCACGACGATGGCGGGCCGCGAAGAAAAAGTCGAATTCAAGTTGCCGGCGAAGCTTACGCAAGCTGTCGCCCGCGAAGTTTAAGGAGGACATCTCTTGTCTATTCCGCTGCTCCAGCAAGTCCGCGTCGGCGCATACATCATGCGCCAACACCTGTCCGGCAACAAACGCTATCCGCTCGCGCTGATGCTCGAGCCGCTGTTCCGTTGCAACCTCGCCTGTAACGGCTGCGGCAAGATCGACTATCCGGACCCGATCCTGAACCAGCGCCTGTCCGTCGAGGAATGCCTGGAAGCCGTCGACGAGTGCGGCGCGCCCATCGTGTCGATCGCCGGCGGCGAGCCGCTGCTCCACAAGGAGATGCCGGAGATCGTCAAGGGCATCATGAAGCGCAAGAAGTTCGTGTACCTGTGCACGAACGCGCTTCTGATGGAAAAGAAGATGGACGACTACGAGCCGAATCCGTACTTCGTCTGGTCGGTCCACCTCGACGGCGACAAGGACATGCACGACCATTCCGTGTCGCAGGAAGGCGTGTACGACAAGGCGGTTGCGGCGATCAAGGAAGCGAAGCGCCGCGGCTTCCGCGTGAACATCAACTGCACGCTGTTCAACGACGCGATCCCCGAGCGCGTCGCGAAGTTCTTCGACACGCTGGGCCCGATCGGCGTCGACGGCATCACCGTGTCGCCGGGCTACGCGTACGAGCGCGCGCCGGATCAGCAGCACTTCCTGAACCGCGACAAGACGAAGAACCTGTTCCGCGAAATCCTGAAGCGCGGCGAAGGCGGCAAGCGCTGGTCGTTCAGCCAGTCGTCGCTGTTCCTCGACTTCCTGGCCGGCAACCAGACGTACAAGTGCACGCCGTGGGGCAACCCGGCGCGTACCGTGTTCGGCTGGCAGAAGCCGTGCTATCTGGTCGGCGAAGGTTACGTGAAGACCTTCAAGGAACTGATGGAAGACACGAACTGGGACAACTACGGCGTCGGCAACTACGAGAAGTGCGCGGACTGCATGGTCCACTGCGGCTTCGAAGCCACCGCCGTGATGGACACGATCGCGCATCCGCTCAAGGCGTTCGCCGTGAGCCGGAAGGGTATCAAGACCGAAGGCGCGTTCGCGCCGGACATCTCGATCGCGAAGCAGCGCCCGGCCGAGTACGTGTTCTCGCGCCACGTCGAGATCAAGCTCGAGGAAATCCAGCGCGCCGGCAAGGGCAAGCTGCAGAAGCCGGCGAAGCCGGCAACGGCGGCTTAAGCGGATTTCGCCGCGCGGCGCGGGTTCACGCGTCCGCGCGAGCAGGCAGCCAGCAAGCGCCACGGAGTTCGCTCCGTGGCGCTTTTGTTTTGTGAGCTGTCATTGTGATGCACGAATGACGCACGATGCGCGTCCGCGCACGCAGCGAATGTGAACGCCTAGTGGCGCGACTCCGCCGCCGCGATCAGTTGCCATGCGGTCGGCCCGCGATCGAGCAGCGGGTCGGACGGTGGATCGAGATCGTGCCGATGGGCTTCCTCGGACGGCAGCGTCTGCCGCTTCGCAATGCCGATTTCGTCACCGCATACGGTGCATCGATAGATGCCCGCGACCGTCACCTCGCTGCCGGGCGGCAGGTTCTCGCTGAATGCGCGGCCGCTTCCGCACGTGAAGTAGCCGCCGATCCTGTATAGCGCCATCGCTCCTCCTGACCGAAACGAATGCGTTCGCGTCGACACGCACGATCGTCGCATACGCGCGGATGGATCGTCATCGACCGAACCCGTTCGGTTTCCGTAATGACATTAGACGGCGAGCGTTCGTCCCTGTGAATTGGACTGGTATGAAACACGGCCCCGCGGCGAATCGTACTGCAGCCCTTCAATGCAAAACGGCCGGTTCGCGCATCTTCGCCGCTGCCTGCGCGACCAGTGCCGGCTGCTCCGCGGACGCGAACGCGCACACGTGATCCCACAGCTCGGCGAGCCGGTACCGCGTGAGGGTCGCGACACACGCGTCGTTCGCCGCGAGCACGCGTTCGAGCACCGCGCATTCGTCGTCGTGCAATGTCCAGACGCCGCTTTCAGCCGCGCGCGCCACGCTCGCGTCCAGCACGCGCTCCGCGTCGACGCACAGGTCGATGCTCGCATCCGGTGAGACCGCATCGTCGAGCGCGAGGAACACCAGGTAGACGCTCGTGCGCAGCCGCATCAGCAATGCTTCGCTGCCGTGCTCGCCGCGGAGCGCGACGAGTGCCATGTGGCATTTGAGCGAGATGTCGCGCACATGCGCGGGCGGCAGCGGCAGCAGCCATTCGCGCGTCAGCGGCGGGTGGCGGCGGCCTTTTCGGGCCGCCTTCATGATTGCTCCTCGCTCGCGGAGGCGTCGCCCGCGACGGATCCCGGCCATGCGCGGCGACACGCGACGGCGCCGCGGCTCGCGCCACGATTGCCGGTCGCGCGGCGTCGCGCGCGGTACGGATCGGCCCTCCTGCGCATCGCGCGCGCGTCCGGCAGCCGGCGGAGCGTCGGCGCGCGCAAGGTGTCGGGAAGTCGGTTAGCGCATGCCATGCTCGTCTCCGGCATCAAAACGTGTTCTCGCCCTTCAGGTAGTACGCGGTCTTCACGAAGAATGCCCGCACCGGATGGCCGCTTTGCGCGGCGCTGGCCGCACGCGCTTCCATCGCGGCTTTCTCCTCGCGCGAGCGATCGGGCATCGGGTTCCTCACGCGTTCGAGCGCCCGCTGCATCGCGAGCGGATAGTTCTGGTTGCCGGCCGTCGTCGCACGATAGCCGGCACGCGTCATCTGCAACAATTGCATGTCGGTTTCGGCACGCGCCGCGGACCAGCTCAACGGCGCGACGTTCGACTGCCACTCGGTATCGACGGACTGCGCGATGCTCGCGGCGGGCAACACGGCAAGCGTGACGGACAGCGCGGCAAGAGAAACGAGGGATCGCATATTGGCCTCCAGATGGTTGCTTCCGCATCGATCTCGTCGTCGATGCGGTGCAATCATCGTATGTCGCATGGCCGTGCGCTTGAATAGCCGAATCCGCAATTGATATTTTCGGCACGGGTTCACGCGCCTCGATCCGCGTGCTTCGTGAATGCTTCCAGACCGGAATTTCTTTATTTCATTCAACTATCTGATCGCATTTTTTCAGACGATTCGATGCGAAGCGTGAAGCGCTTTTGCAGTTTTCGAAATGGCATATTGCCGATGGGTTTTCGGCCAGAGCACGGGCCTGCGCGCTTTCCGCCCGATGCTGCAAGAATCCATGCGTGCCTGAAAAGTCTCATCGAAGCAGCGCGTTTCTCTGACGCACGACAAATCCTGCGCACTGGTTGACCGTTCCGCGACACGACGCGTCAAACCCGTACGCGCGATAATTGCGCATCGCGCCGTATTTCTCGGCCCGCACGTCTTCGCTTTCCTTTTCTCGAGCTCCGCCATGTCCTACATCGATACCACCGCCATCGACAGTTGGCACGCACACGTCTACTTCGATGCCGCGAGCCGCGACGCGGCCTGGGCGTTTCGCCTCGTCGTCGAGGAACGCTTCGGCGCGATCATCGAGCTCGGCCGCTTTCACGAGCGGCTCGTCGGCCCGCATCCGGCGTGGTCGTATCAGATCGCATTCGGCGCCGCCCAATTCGACACGATCGTGCCGTGGCTCGTGCTCAATCACGGCGCGCTCGACATCTTCCTGCACCCGAATACGCACGACGAACTGCGCGACCATCGCGACAGCGCGGTGTGGATCGGCAAGTCGTATGAACTGAATCTCGGCGCGCTGGGCAGTTGAAGCGGGTGGCCGAAGCCGGTGGCAAAAGCAGGCGGCGGAGGCCATCGCGGTCGCGCCCCGCGCGCGACATCCACGTTTCGGGTCGAGGTGAAACGTCCGACGGCATGGCGTCGATACAGTCGTTCCGTTATTCACGTTACCCGGAACCCGCCATGACACATGCCGACACCGATGCGCACCGCATCCATCAGGACTGGCACGCCGCCGTCGTCGCCCGCGACCTCGACGCGCTGATGTCGCTGTACGCGGACGACGCGATCCTCGAAACGCCATTGATCGTCGTCACGCTGCCGGAGCACGGCTCGGGCGTGCTGCGCGGCAAGGCCGCGATCGGCGAATTCTTCGCGGCCGGCCTGCGTAATCCGGGCAACCGGCTCGGACGCTGGTACCGGACGGGCCTGTTCTTTTCGAACGGCCGGCAACTCACGTGGGAATATCCGCGCGCAACGCCGGAAGGCGACCAGGTCGATCTCGTCGAGGTGATGGATCTGCGCGACGGGCTGATCGCGCATCATCGCGTCTACTGGGGGTGGGTCGGGTTCAACGCGCTGCGGAACGTCGCGCCGGCGACCAGTCGCGCCTGACGCCGACGCCCGCGAAGAACGCCCGGCGCACCGGCTGCCGTTGCCACAGCCGCAGCATGCGGCCGCGCACGCGCCGCCGCCCTGCGTCGCTCACGCAACATACATCGCGACACTGACGAACTGGCACAGGCTGCCGGCCAGCACGAACAGGTGCCAGATACCGTGCCCGTGACGGATGCGCTCGTCGTTGATGAAGAAGTAAATCCCGAGACTGTAGATGATGCCGCCGGCCAGCAGCCATGCGGTGCCGACCGGCGGCAGCGCATGGATCAGCGGGCGGATCGCGACGAGCGCGAGCCAGCCCATCAATACGTAGAGCACCATCGACACGATGCGCGTGCGCCGTCCGAGCGTGAGCTCCTGCACGATCCCGAACGCGGCGAGCCCCCAGCTCACGCCGAACAGCGACCAGCCCCACGGGCCGCGCAGCGTGACGAGCGTAAACGGCGTGTAGCTGCCCGCGATCAGCAGATAGATCGCGGAATGGTCGCACTTCTGCAGGATCGCCTTGAGCCGCGGGTTGCGCACGCTGTGATACGCGGTCGAGATCGCGTAGAGCAGGATCAGCATCGCGCCGTACACGCTGAAGCTCACGATCTTGTATGGATCATGGTCGAGCGCGCCCATCGTCACCAGCGCGACCAGCCCTGCCACCGACAGCACCGCGCCGACGAGATGGGAAATGCTGTTGAAACGCTCACCGACATGCACGACGGGTTCTCCTGCGCGGATTCATCGAAAAAAAGGGCACAACTCTATGATACCGGCGGGCGGATCAAGCCGCGCTGAAACCAGTCAAACGCTAACGCTGCGGCTGCACCACGCGCGCCACCGAACGCCCCACAAGAAAAAAGCGCCGCGAATTGCTTCGCGGCGCTTTCTGGTCCATCACCGGAGCCTGACCTTCAGGCTGCATCGGCCCGGTTCAACAACGGTTCAACAACACTTCCCTGCCCCCGACCCGTACCGCGCGTTCTGACGTTCGCGGAAGAATTCCTCATACGTCATCGGCTCGCGGTCCGGATGGGTTTCGCGCATGTGCGCGACGTAGGTGTCGTAGTCGGGCAGGCCGACCATCAGCCGCAACGCCTGCCCGAGGTAACGCCCCGCGCTGCGCAGGTCGCTGCCAAGATCGGTGAACATCGCGGCCTCCCGTCAGCGTCCGCTACCGAGTGCCTGCGCCGCAGGCATCGGCTCGTACGGCGTCTCGCGCACGGTCGGCTTCGCCTCGCGCCGTGCGCGCAGCACGGCGAGCACGCCGTACACCGCGATCGCCACGACGACGAAGATGAACAGGCCGGCGAGCGCCGCATCGATATAGTCGTTGAAGATGATCCGCTGCATCTGCGCGATCGACTTCGCCGGGGCGAGCACCTTGCCTTGATCCACCGCGGCCTGCAGCTTCGCGGCGTGCGCGAGGAAGCTGACCTTCGGGTTCGCGTCGAAAATCTTCTGCCAGCCGGCCGTCAGCGTGCAGATCAAGAGCCATGCGGTCGGCACCATCGTCACCCATGCATAGCGCTCGCGTTTCATCTTGAACAGCACGACGGTGCCGAGCACCAGCGCGATCGCGGCCAGCATCTGGTTCGAGATGCCGAACAGCGGCCACAGCGTGTTGATGCCGCCGAGCGGATCGACCACGCCCTGATACAGGAAGTAGCCCCACGCGGCCACGCACAGCCCGGTGGCGACGAGGTTGGCGGGCAGCGACTCGGTGCGCTTGAGCGCCGGGTGGAACGTGCCGAGCAGATCCTGCAGCATGAAGCGGCCCGCACGCGTGCCGGCGTCGACGGCCGTCAGGATGAACAGCGCCTCGAACAGGATCGCGAAGTGATACCAGAACGCCATCATCGCTTCGCCGCCGATCACCTGGTGCAGGATGTGCGCCATGCCGACGGCCAGCGTCGGTGCGCCGCCCGCGCGCGCGATGATCGTCGTCTCGCCGACGGCCTTCGCCGTTTGCGTGAGCATGTCCGGCGTCAGCACGAAGCCCCATTGCGTGACGGTGTTCGCGACGGCTTCCGGCGTCGAGCCGAGCACGGCGGCCGGCGCGTTCATCGCGAAGTAGATGCCCGGCTCGATCACGCACGCGGCAACCAGCGCCATGATCGCGACGAACGATTCCATCAGCATCGCGCCGTAACCGATGAAGCGCGCATTGGTTTCGTTGTCGATCAGCTTGGGCGTCGTGCCCGACGAGATCAGCGCGTGGAAGCCCGACACCGCGCCGCACGCGATCGTGATGAACAGGAACGGGAACAGGTTGCCCGACCACACCGGGCCCGTGCCGTCGACGAACTTCGTCAGCGCGGGCATCTTCAGTTCCGGTGCGACGACCAGGATGCCGATCGCGAGGCCGAGGATCGTGCCGATCTTCAGGAACGTCGACAGGTAGTCGCGCGGTGCGAGCAGCAGCCACACCGGCAGCACGGACGCGACGAAGCCGTAGCCGATCAGGATCCACGTGAGCTGCGTGCCGCTGAACGTGAACCAGGCGGCGATCGCCGGCGAGGCGGCCACGTTCTGACCGAACGCGATCGCCGCCATCAGCCCGATGAAGCCGATGATCGACACTTCGCCGATGCGGCCCGGACGGATGTAGCGCGTATAGACGCCCATGAACAGCGCGATCGGAATCGTCGCGGCGACGGTAAACGTGCCCCACGGCGAATTCGTCAGCGCCTTCACGACGATCAGCGCGAGCACCGCGAGGATGATCACCATGATCAGGAACGCGCCGAACAGCGCGATCACGCCGGGCACCGTGCCGAGTTCCATCTTGACGAGGTCGCCGAGCGAACGGCCGTCGCGGCGCGTCGAGATGAACAGCACGATGAAGTCCTGCACCGCGCCGGCGAACACGACGCCGGCCAGGATCCACAGCATGCCGGGCGTGTAGCCCATCTGCGCGGCGAGCACGGGGCCGACCAGCGGCCCGGCGCCGGCGATCGCGGCGAAGTGATGGCCGAACAGCACGTACTTGTTGGTCGGTACGTAGTCGAGGCCGTCGTTGTACTTGACCGCCGGCGTCATTCGCAGCCCGTCGAGCTGCATGACCTTGCTGGCGATGAAACGGCTGTAGAAGCGATATGCGATCAGATATACGCAGACTGCGGCGATCACGATCCAGAGGGCACTGACGCGTTCGCCGTGTGCGAGTGCGATCGTGCCGAATGCGAACGCGCCGAGCAGCGCGACCGCGATCCAGAGCAGGGTACTGGAAGCCCGATTCATGGCGTCTCCTGGTCTCCAATGTGTTTTTGAGTGGATGCGGCGAGGCGCCGAACCCGCGTGACGTCGATGCGTCGTGTCGCGTCTCGTGGAAGCCGCGGCAGTGGGCCGTAGTATTCCGCGCGATGGGGCAAGCTTACAAGCGCACAACTACGTATGCGGGGCTACGTAGAACTACGTAGACGTAGCGCACGGGTGCGCGGGAGCGCGGCGCGGCCGCGATGGACCGACGCGCGCCGCACCGGGCGCGCGGTCGGCCGGGCCCGGCACATCGCGCGCCGGGCGATGTGGATCAGTGCTGCTCGTCGACCTTCTTCGGCTTCGGCGGCGACGGCACCTTCGCATACTGGAACGCCGGCGTGGCCTTCAGCGCCTCCTTCGTCGCGCCCGGCAGATAGATGTTGCCGTTGCGCACGTCGAGCGACGCGATCGGCACCGCGACGTCATGCGCGGCCACGCCGAGGAACCCGCCGGCCGACACGATCGCCGCCGACACCGAGCCGTCCGGCGCGACGATCAGGTCGCGCACCGTGCCGACCTTCTGGTTCGCGTCGTTGTAGACGGTCTTGCCGAGCACGCTCTTCTTCACGCTCCAGCCTTCGAGCAGCGCCTGCGATTGCTCGACGGTCACGCTGAGCGGCTGCGCGCCGGCGATCTGCGCGTGCGCGCTGACGCTCGATGCGAGGACGGTTGCTGCGATGAGGGTCTTGTAGAACTTCATGTATTGCACTCCGGTTCGGTTGTTGTTGATTCCGGGAGCGAAGCGACGCGGGCGCAATGGCTGATCGGTGAGCGCCCCGCGGATGGCCGCCCCGTGCTTCGTCGGTCGCGTGGCGGCCGGCCGCACCGCCACTGCGTGTGTGCATGACGGACCGGCGTGGCCGGCCGCAGCGTGCAACACGGCTTCATGGTAGCGGCATTCGCGGGATCGTGCGTTCGGAGTGCGATATGACTGTTGGGGCGAGGGGGAGAAAGATCAATGCGTGGGTGAATATGTGGCGCGGAAATCGACGCCACGATGCCGACGACAAGAATCAGGTGTTCAACCTTCCTCGATCAGCTTGCGCGACGCGAACAGCTCGGCGTCGTTGCGAATGCCGAGCTTGCGAAATGCGGCCTGCTTTTGTGCGCTGATCGTCTTGGGACTGCGGGAAAACTTCGATGCGATATCGGACACGGACATGCCGGCGAGAAAGCAGCGCAACACCTCGTGCTCGCGCGGGCTAAGGCGCAGGTCGGCTGACGGTCCCGACTCGGGTATCAGCGTGCCGTCGCCGGCCGCCGCCTTGGTGTCGGCCATCCGCGGGTCGGGCGTCGCGCTCGACTCCACCCGCGCGGCCAGTTCGGCGCTGATGTACGGACGGCCGTTCGCCACGACGCGAATCGCATGTGCAAGCTCGCCGAGATCCTCGCTCTTGCCGAAGAAGCCGAGCGCGCCCGCGCGCATCGTCATGTTGACGGTTGCGGGCGTATCGCTGCTCGACATCATCAGGATCCGGCAATCCGGGAAGCGCGTATTGATGAGCTTGACGAGATTGAGCCCGTCGATCTCGCCGGGGCCGAGCGTGTAGTCGAGCAACAAGACATCCGCGCCCCGCGCTTCGAGCCAGCGGATCAGGTCGCGCGACTTCGCGAAGCTTGCCGCCACTTCGATGCCGATCTTCGCCGTCAGGTAACTGGCGATCCCGTGCTGGACGACGGCGTGGTCGTCCAGGATCACGACACGGATCGGTTGGTGCTCTGGCCTCATTGCTAACCCTTTCTTTATTTCAGGACGGCCGCGACCGGCTGCGCCGCCTTGCTTGCGGTCGCACGCGGCCATCGATGCCATCGTTTATTGGGATTAGCTTACCGATTTTCCGGCTAATTTTTAACCCCTTCGGCTAAAAGGGGCCGAATCTTTCCGGCCGGTCCCCGGCGCGGCGTTGCGCTTCCGTTGCGCGCGACCTATGATGGCGGGCCCGTTTTTCGGCGGCTCCCGGCTGCGTCGCGTCGACCAATGCCGGCCCGGCCGCCGCTCGCCGCGCGCCGCAAGCGACGGGGACCCCGACACCGGAGCTAGCCGGCACCGCTACCGCCGCTCGGGCAACGGGCCGGTTGCAACCCGGCCGATAACGCGAGAGAAGGACGTGAGCATGGTGAGTTGGAAGGGTCGCGCCGTCCTGATCGGCATGGTGATCGGGTTGATGCCGGCGCCCGGGCGGGCGATCGGCGCGCCGCAGTTTACGGCGGAAGAAAAGGCGTGGATCGCCGCGCATCCCGTCGTGCGCACCCGCGCCGATTCGAAATGGCGACCGTTCGAATTCCGGGAAAATGGCAAGGTCGTCGGCGTGGTGCCGTCGTTTCTCGCGGCCGTCTCGCAAATCAGCGGGTTGCGCTTCGAGTATGTCGACGGCGTCACATGGCGCGATTCGGTGGATGCATTGCGCGCCGGCAGAATCGACATCGTTCCCGACGTGACGTGGCGCAGCGCGTACAACGCACTGAAAAAAAATGCCCCGGGCGCCAAAGCCGGTGTGACGGCGAGCGAGGACGCCACATCACTGCGCAGCAACGTCATCGTCAGCCGCCCCTATTTCGTCGGCACGGTTCTGGTCGTCGCGCCCGAGCACCTGAACCTGTTCGTCGACGTCCGCAATCTCGCCGGCCGGCGTGTCGCGGTCAAGGGCGGCGGCGCACTGGAAGATGCGCTCCGCCACGGCGACATTCCGGTGACCTTGCTCACCTATGACGACGAGCGCGACGCGCTCGCGGCCGTCTCCGACGGGGACGCGGATGTCGCCGTCGGCCCGGACATGTCGATCCTGCCGCTGCTGCAGCGGCAATACCGCAACCAGCTGTTCGTGTCGGGCGGCCTGCCGGACAACCCGTATGCGCTCGCGATCGCAACGCGCCGCGACATGCCCGTGCTCGCGTCCATTCTCGACAAGTCGCTCGCGGCAATTTCGGCGCGCGACGCGGAAATCATTGCGCGCCAATGGATCGAATCGACCGATTACGGCAAGCCGTCGCTGCACTCGATCCTTTACTACCGGCGCTGGCAGGTGGCGGCGGCAGGGGCCGGCCTGCTCGCGCTGGCGGCGATCGCATTCGCTTCCTGGCGCTCGCGCGTCGCCGCGGTACGCAGCGAGCGCGACAAGGCGATGTTCTTCGCGTTCATCAGCCACGAAATCCGCACGCCGATGCACACGATCCTGTCGTCGCTGGAATTGCTGCAACGCGCGAAGCTGCCGCCGAAGCAGGCTGGTCGCGCGGACGCGGCGGTGGCCGCGTCGGAATCGCTGCTGACGCTGCTCGACGACATCCTCGATTACTCGCGTCTCGAATCGCGCAACGTGACGCTCGCGCCCGAACCCACGCACGTCGAACCCTGGGTGCAGCGCAGCGCCGACATGGTGCGCTGGCGGGTCGACGAGAAGAAGCTGGGCCTCGCGCTCGAACTCGCGTGCCGGCCCGGGCTGTGCGTGCTGATCGACCCGGTGCGCACGCGGCAGATCGTGCTGAACCTGCTCGTCAACGCGATCAAGTTCACGTCGGCCGGCTCGATCGCGCTGCGCATCGACTATCTCGACGGCAAGCCGGACCGTGCCGGCTCGCTCGTGATCGAGGTCCGCGATACCGGCATCGGCATTCCGCCCGAACGCCAGCGCCGCATCTTCGAGCCTTATCAGCGCGTCGAGCAGGCCGGGAACCGCCGCGTCGCCGGTAGTGGTCTGGGATTGTCGATCTGCCGCGAACTGGTCGATCTGATGAAAGGCGTGATTACCGTCAGCAGCAACCCCGACAAGGGCACCGTCTTCACCGTGATCCTGCCGGCGCGGCGCATCGCACACGCGCCGGCAGCCGGCACGGCAGACGCGCGCGAGGCGACGCCCGAACCGTCGCCGCCGGTGGACGCCGACACGCCGCCGTCGGCCGGCGACGGCCCGATGATCCTGGTCGTCGACGACCACGAAGCGGTTCAACACGCGATCCAGCACCAGCTCGACGCGCTCGCGTGCCGTTCGACGGTTGCCGACACCGGCGAGCATGCACTCGCGCAGTTCGAGCGTGCGACGTTCGACATGGTGCTGCTCGACTGCGACCTGCCCGACATCGACGGCTATACGGTCGTGCAACGCATGCGCGAGGACGAACGGCAGCGGCAGCGGGCGCGCACGCCCATCATCGCGATCTCGGCGTCGACCGGCGACGCGCACCGTGCACGGTGCTTCGACAGCGGGATGGATGGCGTGCTGGCCAAGCCGCTGCGGCTCGATGCGCTGCGCCAGATGATCGACCTGTGGTGTCCGGCCGGCGTCGCGGACGAGATCGCGCCACCGGCGGAGGACACGCAATCGGCGAAAGGCGATTTCCGAGCGATCTATCGGCAAAGCGTCGACGCCGATCTCGCCGTTCTCGGCGATGCGTTGTCGAATGGCGATACCGAGCGCGCGCGTCATGCGTCGCACCGGATCAAGGGCGCCGCAGCCGTTGCCGGCCACGCGGCGACGAGCGAACTGGCGGCCGAACTCGAGCGCCGGCTGCAGTTGGCATCCGGCGGCATGCCGCCTGGCATCCGTGCGCTCGGTGACGAACTGTCGCGCCTGCATCGCGCCGACATGGCCGGGCCTGATACGGGTGGGCGCGAATCGGGCGACCGCAACGCCTAGACGGCCCGCGTGGCCCAAAACCGGCCACGGGACGCGCGCCTATGGCGCGGTCGACACATCCAGTGTGTTATCCGCATCGGTCGGACACCACCGCGCGATCGCCTGGCGCAGCGTGTCGAGCCGCAACGGCTTGCCCAGCACGCAGTCCATGCCGCTTTCCAGGCAATGCATCCGGTGTGTATCGCCGGACTCCGCCGAAGTCGCGATGATCGGAACGCGCCGGGACTTTCGCGCGGCTTCTTCCTGACGGATCATCCGCGCGAGTGCGTAACCGTCGATGTCGGGCAGATTGCAATCGAGCAGCACCACGTCGACCCGGCCCTGCGCGAGGTGCCGCAACGCGTCCTCTCCCGAGCCGGCGAGGATGCCGATGCAGCCGAGCGCGTCGCATTGATCCTGCAGCGCGGCCCGCACGGTCTCGTGATCGTCGACGATCAGGACGCGCGGTGCGCCGCGATACGCCGGCGCGGCCGTTGCATCCGGCAGTGCCGGCGCCGATGGGGCCGACTGTGCCGCAGGCACGCCCTCCGCTGCCGGAACCGGCAATTGCACTGTGAATACCGTCTCGACGTGCGGCGTGCTTTCGACCGCGATCGAGCCGTGCATCAACTCGACGAGTTCCCGACAGATCGCGAGCCCGAGCCCGCTGCCGCCGATGCCGGGTTGCGGCGCACGATCGGCCTGCCAGTAGGTTTCGAAGACATGGCCGAAGCGATCGGGCGCGATGCCGATGCCGGTGTCGCGCACTTCGAGGCATAACGTACCGTTGCGCCCGTGGCGTGCGGCGAGATAGCTTACGCGCAGCCCAACGGCCCCGGCCGCCGTGAAATTGATCGCGTTGACGAGCAGATTCAGCACGATCTGGCGCACGCGAACGGGGTCGATCAGCACGTGCAACGACGGCGGCCCCGACACCTCGAGCATCAACGCCAGCCCCTTTCGCTCCGCACGCCAGCGCACCATGTCGACGGTCTGACTGGCCCACGCGTCGAGCTCGACCGTTTGCGGCGACAGCGTGACCTTGCGCGACTCGAGACGCGAGTAGTCGAGGATATCGTCGAGCAGCGTCAGCAGCGTTTCGGAAGCCGATGCGGCCGCCTCCACCCGGCCGCCCTGCTGCACGGAAAGCCGCGAACGCTGCAGGAATTCGAGCGACGACAGGACCGTCTGCATCGGCGTGCGGATCTCGTGACTGACGAAAGCGAGGAACTTCGCCTTGTCGCGCTTGCTGCGGATGGCCGCCGCACGGGATTTCCACATCAGGTACGCCAGCACCGCGAACGTCAGCAATGCAAGGGCGATCCCCAGCACCACCGGGGCGCGATACTGCACGATCGAGCGAAGCGTCGGCTTGCCGTAGTCGCCCAGCTCGATCGAGTCTCGCGTGATCCCGGCCGTCTCGCTGACCGGAATGGCCGCGAGCGACTTGTCGATGATCGATGCGAGGATCGGCAGGTCGGCCCGAGTAAGCATCGCGAGCGACACTGGGCGGTCGGCCAGCATGCCGGACATGTAGAGCTGCCCAGTGAATTGCCGGCGCATGATCGGCAGGATCGTGACGTCGATGCCGAGCGCGGCGTCGGCTTCGCCGTTCGCGACTGCGGCGAGCGCGAGCTCTTCGCTGTCGAACGTCAGCACGTGGAGCGGCACGCCGCTGTGGCGAACGAAGTATTCGACCGCACCGCGCCCCTTGATCGCGATGCGCCGGTCCTTCAGCCGTTGCAGGCCGAAGATCATCGCGGAATTGTTGCGCGTCACGACGGTCAGTCGCCCGACCAGGTACGGCGCGCTGACCAGCGCGCCGGAGCCGACGCGATCCGGAACCAGCTCGCGCCAGACACCCGGCAGCAAGTCGACCTTGCCGGCCGCGAGCGCATCGTACGCGTGCCCCCATTCGGTGCCGGGCACCGTCTGGAACGCGAGTCCGGTCATCTTGGATATCGCACTCAGATAACCCGCGACGAGTCCCGCGTGCCTGCCGTTGCGCATGTATTCGATGGGGTGCCAGTTCGCCTCGACCGCGATATGGACGACCGGGTGGTCGCCGATCCAGCGGAGTTCCTCGTCGGTGAAGATCGGCTTCCAGCAGGCGGTCGCGGCGCCCGTGCCGACCGAGACGGTCAGCAGCAGCGTCGTCAACACGTGGCGAAGCATGCGCCACACCGGGCGATGCGCGGAGAACCTTGCTTCCATGATCGATTCGCTTGGGATAGAGGCGATCGGCACCCGCTTCACGGGTGCCGATCGCGCTAGAGACTGGCGGACGACGGCGTAAACGTGATCGTCAGCTTGTGGCTGTACTTGCCGGGACGCTTCCAGACCGACTGGAATTCCGGCGTCTCGAGTGTCAGTGGCGTCGGCGTGCAGACGACCGGCACCGAAATTCCCGGCAGCGTGACCGAGCGACCGGCGCTGTTGTTCACGCCCTGAAGCCGCACCGTCTCGTTGTTCGGCAGCGCGATCTTCTTGCCTGCGTAGGTCAGGCTCGCGGTGTAGTCGATACGAGATTCGTAGGCACCGCTCTTGTCCTTGTCGAGCAACGTGGAATACTGACCTTTATCGCGGCGGTCGATCGTAAGACCATCGCTCGCCGACACGTCGAACCACGTGCTCTGCGAGTTGTAGCCGTCGTACAGGCACATGTCGACGTTCGACGTGCCCGACATCCGGCTGCCGTTCGGCAGCTTGCGCAGCTTGAGGTCGACGGAGGGTGTCGCGCTCGTGAACTCCGGCAGATAGACCTGGATGTTGTTCTTGTCGGTGGTGTCCAGCTTGATCGCCGCCTTGAAAACGGCGAGCGTCGTCGCCGCGCCTGTGCTCCACAGTTTCAGGTTCAGCCGCAGGTTCGCCTTCCAGGCTCCGCCGGACGGGAGCTTCTTGAGCTCCGCGGCGGGAATCCAGACGAATAGTGCGCGCCCGTCCCAGGTGATGGTGTCGCAACCGCTGACGGTAGCGGACTGCGCCATTTCCATCGGTTTTCGGGCTTTCGACACGACTGGCGCAACGGTGTTGCCGCTGCAATCCCGGGTACGAACGTATCCGTTTGCGCCGAGAAGATTCAGCACGGCCGTCGCCCCAGTCTTTTCTTCCTTGAACGAAAGCTTGACGACGGTCGACTCGCCCGACACGCTCCATACCGGTTCGGTCGGGCACGCACCGGTCGCCGTGTCGGTGGACGATTGGCAAGTCCACGCATTTCGCCCCCACTTGGGGGCGTCGCTCGAATCGTAGCCGCCCAATGCGCTGTCGAAGATCGCGACATCGCCCAGCGGCGCGCCACGATCCCGTGTGGCCTGCGCCGTATCGTTACGATCCGCGGGCGCCTGCATGACCGCCAATGCATTTAGCGAGAGCACGCCCAGCATGGCCGCCAGGACGATTTCCCGGCAGCGGATTCGATTGAGCTGAAGCATATGAATGGTTGTTTCCTTGTGTTTTCGGCACCGCAAGCGGCAACGCGCGGTGCCTGCCGGCAGACGTCGTATGCGTCACTGCGACGAGTCCGTCACGCCCGTGGTCCGCGCACGCATCGACATCACGTAGCGATGCTCCAGCAGCTTGCGCACGCGCGCCTGCTTGCGCAGCGACTCCGGCAAAGCATCCGGCCCGGCCACTTCGCAGCGCACCTTGCCGACCATCATCAGTACGTCCTGCTTGCGCTTGACGTGCAGCGGACAACGCATCAGCGTCGGGCCATCCACGACAAACAGTTCGTTTTCCTTATGGTCCAGTTCAGCAATAAAGCCGCCCTGGCTGTCGATCAACGGCATCGCGCCGTTGAGAATCACGCTGTCCGACAGCGGCAGACCGCCTTTCGAGAATGCCTGGCCGACATAGGTGTACGTCACCTTCGCGTTGACGTCGCGCAGCGCGAGTTGCCCGGGCACCATGAATAGCGTGCGCTTGCCGAGCCCCTCGGTCACGCTCGTTGCACCCACGGCAGCATGCGCGCCCGCGTCGCTCACTTCGGTAGTCACCGGTGTGAAGGCCGACACCGGCAGCAGCGCGCGCTGCCCGAACCCGACCTTGATCCGCGTGCTCGAATCGCTGTGCACTTCGGCCGCCATGCCGCTCGCATCCTCGCGCTTGCCTACCCTGATGGCGAAACCCGCGAGCGGATCCGACTGCGACGCGGATGCGCCGAGGAACACGCCCTGTCTCGCCACCGCGAACGACGACGAATAGCTCGCCGTCACCGAAGGATTGTTGCCGCCGCTGTCGCGGCTGTAACTGTTCGCGACCGACCCGGCGACGTCGCCGTAGCGCCCCTTCCAGCGGCCCTGCATGGTGCCCGTCAGGCTGTCGGTTCCATATCCCGACACGCCGAGCGCGAGTTCCCGGTAGGTGTCGCCCTGCCAGTTCCAGTTGCGGTCGAGCGTGTAGTTCGTCGTCGTGCTGTTGCGATCCGTGCGCACGTCGACGCCCGCCGACGTATACGCGGACGCGCTCCCGGGTCGCATCGCCGGCTCCGCCATCGACAGCGTCACGCCGACGTAGCCGCCGTACTCGCCGCGGGCACCGGTGTTGCGGTTCGCGTACGCGCCAATGCGCAGGTTCGCGCTGATCTTGCGCCACGTGACGGAACGCGACAGCGACGCCTGCAAGGCGCGCGACACCTGGTCTCCCTGACGGAACACGGGCGTTGCCCACGGACGGTCCGGTGTGTCGGGCAGCCAGTCCTGCGACCGCCCGACGCTCTTGTTGTACGTGTAGCCGAGCATTGCCGACCAGCTTCCGAGCGGAAACGACACTGTCGCGTTCAGCATGTCATAACAGCCAATGTCGCGATACGACACGGCCGGGCCGTTGCACGCGGCACCGCGCATCTGGTAGCGGTACACGCTCCACGACACGCCGTCGGCGAACGAAATCTGCTGCGTGTTGCCGCGCGAACCGTCGTTGCCAACGAAGAACGAACCGCCGGCGGAGAGCACGCCCAGCGGAAAAGCATGGCGCCACTCCAGCGCCGTTTCGTTGTACACGTGCTGGCCAACGCTCGCGATGCCGCTCGTCAGCGCCATTTCCCGCAACAGCGGAATCCGCACACCGGCTGCCGCGGCCATGCCGTCGGGTGCATCCCGGTCGGACGGTCGGCCTGCCTGCGCGAACCATTGCGCTATGCGCGAATTGATGCCGCCGCCGGTCTTCGTGAACGGCGTCGTCTGCGTGCGCACCTGCACGCCGTTCTCGAACACGCGCAGCGTCAGCGGATAGGTGCCTTCCGGAAAGAGCGACGTATCCAGCGCATTGACGCCGGCCTTCATGTAGATCGTGCCCAGCAGCTCATGCCCGCGATACGCATCGATGCGCGAATCGCGCGGCAACAGCAGCGTGACGGGCGTGCCTTGCTGCGCGACTTCCGGATTCACATAGGCCAGCGTCGTGCCCACGCGCACGCCGTCGAGCGTGCCGACCGGCAACATCGTGAACCCGAAGTTGCCGCCGAGCGCGCTCGCGAGGTTGCGGTTGTCCATCCGGCCGGCCTGCGCGTAGTGCTCGGCGCCGAGATCGTGGCGGTAGTAGAGATCCTGCAGCTGGACATGGCTGTCGGATCCCCTCGAATAACCCGTATGGGAAAAATTCCAGTTCCCGCCGATGAAGCTCTTCGGCGTGATGCCGAGCGCACCTGTGCCGGACACGGACAGGCTCTCGTAGCCGCGCCCGCCAGACAGGTTGATCGTTTGCTGATGGATGAGCGCGTTTTCCGTCAGCGGCGACGGTTCGCGAAACCGCTTGTCGCGTTCTTCGGTGCTCACCCAGTCGCGCGACAGGAACAGCTCGAGGTTCCCGTCGCTTTCGTCGTAGATCACGGCCGCGCTGTCCGTGTCGACATACCCGCAGCCGTTCACGCCCGCCTGCCCCGCGCAAGCGAGATTGCCGTTGCGCGCCATCGTCATCGACAGCGCGTCGCCGATCGCCGACACGTCCGCTGCCGGGTTCACCTGCGAGCCGAGCGCCTGCAACAGGCGCGCGGGATCCTCGAATCGCACTGTGTCAGGCGTCACGAACACGCGAAACAAGCCAAGCGGCTTGCCGAGAAAATTGACGTTGATGCGTTCGTCGTGTCCCGTCATGATGTCCTCGAAGCCCGGCGGCACGGCCGAAGCGGCCTGCGCAACGGACGCGATGTCCATCACACACAGAGCGCTCAGGCATGCGACAACGGTCTTCTTGAGGTCGAATGGAATCATGCGGGAATCGAAAATGGTTTTGCAGGAGTACTACAAAAAACAGGGCGCGCCGTTCAGGCGCGCCCCGTCGATACTGCGGAGGGGCTTAGCTACCCGATGCCGCGCTCTGCGTGAGGATCACGCTGACCAGGCCCTGATAGCTGCCGGACGCCGTGACGGCCGCGACAGTCTTCTGGCCGATCGACAGCGGCAGCACGTTCGAGCCCTGTGCCAGTTCGCCCAGGAAGAGGTCCGCGGTCTTCACCGTCTTCGCCGTCGTGCTCAACTCGGTGTCGCCCAGCTTGACCGTCAGCGGAATCTCCGCCGCGCCCGGGCTCGTCTGGTTCTTCAGCGACGCGTCGGCCGCCAGGCGGATCTGCAGATCCTTCGCCTTGTCGTTCGTGAAGATCTTCGCGTTCACTACAGCTGCCTGAAGACCCGTGCCTGGCAGATATTGCATCTGCATGGTCGTCGGCAGTGACGAGCCGTCCGCCGACAGCATTTCGAGCGTCGTGTCGACGTTGGCGGTGACGGTAATGTCCTTCTGGACGGCGTAGGCCGACATCGACATCAGAGCGGCGGCAGCGATCGGAACGTATTTCAGCATGGGTTAGTCCTTCTGGTTGGTTGAAACAATGTTATGGCCGGTCCGGGCCTCGTTATTCGCGCTCGGCGCGTTCATCGCGTCGGCGGAATGCGTGCGCACAACCTTCTGCTGCACATCTGCCATTCCCCCAACTCGATATCGGATTCGCACATAAGGTGCGGAATGCAACCCCTCGAGCCTGAAGTGCTGGTCCGGGTAGACACTGCGGTCGAATTTCGTCCACTGGCATGACGAATCGTCCTGCTCGGACTGGCAGGTGCCAGCTTCGAGCAAGCCGATCCGGACGTTGCCGGTATTGGTCAGCGTGCCGTTCGACACGTCGAAATCGGGCACGGGCGTCTTCGGCAGCACACGGACGAGCGGCGCCCAGACGAGGCTGAAGTTGACCTTGCCGGACACGTCGTCCGTCGCCGTGGATTCGTCGTCGGACGGCGCCGCCACCGGCTGCAGGTAGACGCGATACAGCACCTCCTTCTGCGGCACGCCGAGCGGAATCACCCGCACGAGCCGCGTGCCGCCGGCCGGCAGCGCGAACTTCGCCGGCGAGATCACGATCGCGTCATCGCCGGAATTCATGCTGGCCTGCTCGCGCTCGTGATCCGTTGCCGGATCGATCACGCGCTTCGCGATCGCCTTCACGTATTGCGTCGCATCGGATTTCGAATAGATGCGCAACTCCGCGGCCGACTCCTTGCCGGCCCCGATCGACGCCGCCATCGGATAGACCAGCATGTTCGCGCTGGCTATCGACGAGGCAAGCGACATCGCGATTGCGGCAAGCGACATCCAGTGCGTACTGGTTCTCTTATTGAAAATAATTTGCATAACTTATCGATACAGAATCCATTTCACGTATTCGCGGGCAGTCGCACGTCGCTCGGGTCACATTCCAGGCGACATACTCATGACTGGCGACATGCCTGAAATGGCTCAACCAGCCACTTCCACCGAAGTTACGGCGCGAGTCACGACGCTCTTCGTCGATGCGCGCTGCACGCTGCAGCCGATCACTCAAGCGCCTGCGGAATCTCCAGCGTTTTGCCTATCCGGTGCACTGCCAAGCACCCCAGCTATCGCAACGCATTACTTGATTAGGATTTTGACTAATCGATGGGGCAAGGAATATAGGATTCGTCCTAAATTTGATTCTTCTGCGCCAATTGCTAGGACTAGTTCGCCGATAAAGGCCCAAACACCCGCGATCCGCATTGTGGGACGACACACGACGGATTGCAGCCAAAAGTCGCTCACGATAAGTTTCCGCATGGCGTGGCGCACGAGACTCGGGCCATGGCCACCGGGCAATCGAGGCGGGATGATGCGCGGGCAGGATGCCAGCGCGCGATGTGATGTCGGACGCGCGAGCGAGCGCGCATCCGACGTGATGAAACGACCTGTTTGGCACCAATCGTCGTCGGAGTGCCGCACATGACGACGGCGGCCTCTAACCCGCCGCCGTTACCTCACGCATTCCGCGAATACACCCTGCGATGCCGCACCGCCTCCGCCAGCACGTCGAGCACCGGCTCCGTCTGCGTCCAGCTCAGGCACGCATCGGTAATCGACACGCCGTACTGCAACGGCACGCCCGGCTTCAGATCCTGCCTGCCGGCTTCGAGATGGCTCTCCACCATCACGCCGACGATCCGGTGCTCGCCCTGGCCCAACTGCCGCGCGAGATCCTGCGCAACCTCGATCTGCCGTTCATGCGACTTGTTCGAGTTCGCATGCGAGCAGTCGACCATCACCTGCTCGCGCAGCCCGCTCTTGCGCAGCACCGCACAGGTCGCCTCGACGTGCGCGGCGTCGTAGTTCGGCCCGTTCTTGCCGCCGCGCAGGATCACGTGCGCATCGTCGTTGCCGCGCGTCTCGAAGATCGCGGCCATCCCCATCTTCGTCATCCCCATGAACGCGTGGCTCGCGCGCGCGGCAACGATCGCGTCCGACGCGACTTGCACGCCGCCGTCGGTGCCGTTCTTGAAGCCGATCGGGCAGCTCAGCCCCGACGCGAGCTGGCGATGGCTCTGGCTTTCGGTCGTGCGCGCGCCGATCGCGCCCCACGCGATCAGGTCGGCGATGTACTGCGGGCTCAGCAGGTCGAGGAATTCGGTCGATGCCGGCAGGCCGAGCGCGTTGATGTCGAGCAGCAGCTGGCGTGCGGCGCGCAGCCCTTCGTTGATGCGGAAGCTGCCGTCGAGGCGCGGATCGTTGATATACCCCTTCCAGCCGACCGTCGTGCGTGGTTTCTCGAAGTACACGCGCATCGTGATCAGCAGGTCGTCCTTCAGCGCATCGGCGGCGGCCTTCAGCCGGCGCGCGTAGTCAAGCGCCTGGTCGTGGTCATGGATCGAGCACGGGCCGACGACGAGCAGCAGCCGGTCGTCGCGGCCGTGCAGGATGTCGCCGATCGCGCGGCGGGTGTCCTCGACGAGCGTCTGCGTCGCGGCGGGCACCGGCAGCTCGTCCTGCAGCAGCGCCGGCGAAATCAGCGGACGCACGGCGCCGATGCGGACGTCGTCGATGCGCGTGGTGTCCTGCGTCGCGTCGGCGCTGCCTACCTCGCGATCGTGGGAAGGATTGTCGAGGTTCTGCATGGGGATTCTCCGGGGACGTCTGGAATGATGGACAGGCTCGATTATGGCACTCGCGCGAGGCGGCAGCGTGGCGCAACGGGGGACAGCGATCGGTGTCGAGACGATGGCCGCAACCGCAGGCTATCCAGGTACGCCGGCCGTTCGGCGGAGTGGTCACGTGTTACGGGCGTACCGTACGATCAGGGCTGTCCGCTATCGACGCGGCCCTTCATTCGATGCAGGCGGCACGCCGCGCCGTTCGCCAGCGATCGATCGTTCGCAACCTGACCCGACCCGCCACGATGACCGTATCCGAACTGCTCTGCGCCATCCGCCAGCCCTATGCCGATCTGCTCGCGCAAGCGGCGGCGCAGCCGGCGGCCGTCGTCGAACCGGCCTACCGAAAAGCCGACGGCACGCTGGCCACCGAAGGCCCGCTTGCGCTGCCGTGTCGCGCCGACATCGTCCATACCGAAGGCGAATCGGCGGGCCAGCCGGCGATGGTCGATTCGACCACGCAGCTGGACTTCGAGCCGTTCGCGTTCGAACTCGAAACGGCGGCGGTGTCGATCCGGCCGTTCGTGTGGGACTGGGTGACGATCGAAGCCGACGGTGTCGACGAAGCCGCGGCCACCGACGCGTTCAACGCTTGGTTCTTCGCGTGGTTCGACGCCGACGACGCAGGCGAGCCGGCCGAAGACGGCCTGCACGGCATCGTGCACTATCTGTCGGAGCCGGCGAGCACGGAGCAGGGATGGCGCGTGAACGCTGACCTCGGCTCGGCACCGGGCGCGGCCGTCGAGGATCTGCTGTTCCGGCTCGTCGACGCGGGCGCCACGCGCATCAGCATCGGCTGAAGCGCTTCTTCACTACTCGCACACCAACATGAAAAAATCATTCGCCTCGTTGCTGCTGCTGTGCAGCGCATTGCCCGCGTGTGCCGAAGTCAGCACGGAAGTGCTGTGCTTTCGGACGACCGGCGACAAGCCCGTGCGCTTCGAGTTGCGCACGTATTACGACGACGTCGCCAAGTGGCAAGGCGGGGTCGTCCGGTATGCGAAGTCGAAGACGGCGATCCCGCTGCTGTTCAAGCACGAGGAGCATGAAGCACTTGCGGAAGGCCGTCCGTACCAGTTCACGACCACGTGGTGGGAAATGGTCGACGGCAAGATCAACGGCGAGTACGAGATGATGAGCCAGGGTGCGATCGTCTATTCGATGACGTATACGAATGCTCGCACCGGCAAGAAGATGGATTTCGCGTGGGCACAGGACGTCGATGCGTCCGCGAAGGCAGGGTGCCGCTGGTAACGCGGGTTGAGGCGGCGGCGTCGGGCGGGTTTGTCACCCGGCGCGCACGTGCGCGCGCCGGTGCCGGGCTGGCCCGAGCGGCCTGTCAGCCCGCGTCGCCCGGCGCGTCGACGTCGATCCCGAGCTCGGCCGCCATCCGCTGGACGAGTGCGTTCAGTCGAGCCACTTCATCCGCCAGCCGCTTCTGCTCGGCCTTCAGCGCCTCAAACTCGGACGGCGGAACGGAATCCGCGCCGCTGCCCGTGTCCGTACCGGCGTAGTCGGCAACGTTGACCTCGCCGCACATCAGGTGCATCCAGCGGTTCTCACGCGCGCCGGGCGCACGCGGCAGCCGGATGACGAGCGGCTGCGCACGTGCGGCGAGTTCGTCGAGGAACGCCTCGACCGACGAGATGTCCGCGAAGCCATGCAGGCGCGCGCTGTTCAGGCGCAGCTCGGCGGCCGTCTGCGGGCCGCGCAGCAGCAGGATCGTCAGCAGCGCGATCGCCTGGCTCGGAATCCCGAGCACGCGGTTCACGTTGTGCTCGAAGCGCGGCACGCGGCTGCTGCTGCCCTCCATCACGAGGCTCAGGTGCTTGAGCCCGTCGAGCGCGGTCGTGACTTCGTCCTCGCTGACGTTCATCACCGGCGAGCGTGCGGTCTTCTGGTTGCAGCCCGAGGTCAGCGCGTTCAGCGACAGCGGATAGGTGTCCGGCACTGTGTGCTGCTTCTCGACGAGCACACCCAGAATGCGGGCCTCGAGGGGCGTGAGTTCGCGCAGGGCGCGGGGCGTGGGCATGGCCGGCGTGGTGTTCATGAGTGGCGTCGCAGCGTGCAGCAGGTGAAGGGAAACGGTCGCGGCCCGTGCGGCGTCGCGAACGGGCGAGCCATATGATAGCTCGCGATGCGGGGGCCCGGCGCCACTCGCCGCGACGGCGCGCGCACGTGCCGCAGCCGGCTTTTGTCCAACGTATCGGGCGCGCCGCGTCGTGAGGCGATGCAGGCGTCCGGCGCTGCGAATGCCTGCTCGGCGCTTCGGGCTTCGGGCTTCGGGCTTCGGGCTTCGGGCTTCGTGTGCGGTATCGCGTTCGCGTTTGCGCGCCGCCAAGGCCGGCGCTACGATACGCGTTCACCCGGACACGCGGCGCCGTCCGCGGCCCGCCTTCGCAGGAACACCTTCGGAGGCAACCCCGTCGCAGCGCATCGCCCGTCCTGCATGTCGTGTCCGCGCGCATCGTGCGGCACTCGCCTCGTCAACACCGTTCAACCGTTCACCCGTCCATCGCCATGACCGCATCCTCCTCAGCGCCGAACGTGCGCGCCATCGTCACCGGACATACGCGCGGCCTCGGCGCGTCGCTCGCCGAACAACTGCTGCAGGAAGGCATCGCCGTGCTCGGCTTGTCGCGCAGCCGCCATCCGTCGCTCGCCGCGCAGGCCGGCGACCGTTTCGCCGAAATCGAACTCGACCTGTCGAACACGTCTGCCGTCGCGACGTGGCTCGCCGGCGACACGCTGCGCAGCTTCGTCGACGGCGCGTCGATCGTGCTGCTGTTCAACAACGCAGGCATCGTCGACCCGATCGGGCCGCTCGCGGCGCAGGACCCGGCACTCGTCGCGCGCGCAGTCGGCGTGAACGGCGCGGCGCCGCTGATGCTGTCAGCCGCGCTCGTGCAGGCAGCATCGGCGCCGACCGAATGCCGGATCCTGCACGTGTCGAGCGGCGCCGCGCGCAACGCCTACGCGGGCTGGAGCGTCTACTGCGCGACCAAGGCCGCGCTCGATCACCACGCGCGTGCCGTCGCGCTCGACGCGAACCGCGCGCTGCGCGTCTGCAGCGTCGCGCCGGGTGTCGTCGATACGGGGATGCAGGCGGCGATCCGCTCGGCCAGCGAAGCGAACTTCCCGATGCGCGAGAAATTCGACGAACTGAAGGCGAGCGGCGCGCTGTCGACGCCCGAGGCCGCCGCGCGGCAACTGATCGGCTATGCATTGAGCGATGCGTTCGGTTCGGTACCGACGGCCGACGTTCGCGAACTGCCGGCAACCTGATCCGGGATAGAATTTCCCGATTGCCTTCCCCCCAAGGATCCCCCGATGGTCACGAAGACCACCGCACCGTTCCAGCAGATCAAGACACTCGTTCGCCAGAATGTCGATGCGGGCGACTGGCGCCCCGGGGATCGCATCCCGTCCGAACTCGATCTCGCCGCGCAATTCGGCGTCGCGCGCATGACGGTCAACCGCGCGCTGCGCGAGCTGACCGAGGAAGGCGTGCTGAAACGCATCGCGGGCGTCGGCACCTTCGTCGCGGAAGCGAAGCCGCAATCGAACCTGCTGATGATCGCGCACATCCGCGACGAGATCCGCGCGCGCGGCCACGAGTACCGCTGCCGCGTGCTCAGCCAGTCGCGCGAACCCGCGTCGTTCGACGTGGCGGCCGCGTTCGGGCTCGCGGTCAACACGCCGGTCTTTCACGTGGTGTGCGTGCACGAGGAAAACGGCCGCCCGATCCAGCTCGAGGATCGCTACGTAAACCCGGCCGCCGCACCCGACTTCATCGATCAGGATTTCCAGACGGAACCGCCGTCCGAATACCTGTTCAACAATGTGTCGCACTACGAACTGGAGATCGAGCACGTCGTCGACGCATCGCTGCCGACCGGCGAACAGGCGCGGCTCCTCGACATGCGCGCCGACGAGCCGTGCCTCACGCTCACGCGCCGCACCTGGACGAACGGGCTGCCCGTCACGTTCGTGCATTTCCTGCATCCGGGCAACCGCTACCGGCTCGGCTCGCGCTTCAAGCCGGGTGCGGGGCGTCACCAGACCTGAACGACCTTCACCGGCGCGTGAAAACGATCAGGCGCGGCGGCCGCTTCATGAAGCAACGGCCGCCGCGCACATGATCCTGCGTGGTGGTGACGTCCTGCTGCGCCGCTCAGATCGCCCCGACCTGCCCCGTGCCGCGCGACCACACCACAGGAAACAGCGGATGCTCGAGCGGCGCGCCGTCCGGCAATTCGTCGGCCAGCCCGGGGAAATCGGGCGACGTCTTCCAGCGTCGCGGCGCGTGACGGATATCGTCGCCGACGAAGCGGATCGAGAACGCGCGCCGGCGGTTCTGCGTGCCGCCCGACGCATGCAGCGTCAGCATCCTGAAGCACACCATGTCGCCCGGCTCGAGCGCCCAATGGCGGATCGGGAACGCCGAGCGGTCGGCTTCGATGTCGGGCAAGTCGGCGAGGCTGCCTTCCGGGAACCACTTCGCCTCCTTGTCCATGAACGTGCGCGGCATCAACCACGGCCCCTGGTGCGAACCGGCGACGAACTCCAGCGTCGATTCGAGCGGCACCGGATCGACCGGAATCCACATGCTGACGTTGTCTTCACCTTCGATGTTGTAGTACGGCTGGTCCTGGTGCCACGGCGTGCGCTGCCGCGTGCCGGGTTCCTTCACGAGCAGATGGTCGTGATGCAGCCGCACCGTCTGCGTGCCCATCAGCGCGGCGGCGACCGACGGCGCGGGCGAACGCACGATGAAGTCGCGGTACGCATCGTTGTGCTGCCAGTTGCAGAAGTCCTCGAAGAACCAGCCCGGATCGTCGGGCCGGCTCGCGACCTTCGCGCGCTCGCTCGGCTGCGCGAGGTTCGCATCGATGCCGGCGCGCAGCGCGGCCACTTCGTCGGGCGAGAAGATACCTTTGATGCACACCGCGCCTTCGTCGCGGAACGCGGCGATCAGTTCGGGCGTCACGGCTTGCGCGACGCGGTCCTGGATACTCGTCATGGGTTGCCTGTCGATTGAATGAATCACGGGGCCGTGGAGGTCATGGGGTCATGGGGTCATGGGGTCACGGTTTCACGGTGCGGACGTCAGCTGCTGCTTCGCGCCGTAGATGTCGAAGTCGAAGTACTTCGCGGCGATCTTCTGGTACGTACCGTTCGCGCGGATCGCGACGATCGCGTCGTTCAGCCGCTTCTTCATGTCGGCGTCGCCCTTGCGCACGCCCATCGCGACGCCGTAGCCGGTGATGCGCACGTCGGTCACGTCCGGGCCCGCGAACGCGTAGCCCTTGCCGCGCGGCGTCTTCAGGAACGAATAGCCGGCCTGCGTCTTGTCCTGGAAGGTCGCGTCGAGCCGGCCGTTCACCAGATCCTGATACACCTGATCCTGGTTCTGGTACGACACGATCGTCACGCCCTTGGTCGCCCACTCGGCCTTCGCGTACGCCTCCTGCGTGGTGCCCTGGTCGATCCCGACGCGCTTGCCGGCCAGCGACGCGGCGGTCGGCAGCAGCTTCGAGCCGGCCGGCGCGACGAGCGCACCCGGCGACGCATACAGCTTGTTCGAGAAGTCGATCTGCTTGAGCCGCTCGTCGGTGGCCGTCATCGCGGACATGATCACGTCGAACTTGCGCGCGCGCAGCGCCGGGATCATGCCGTCGAAACCCTGCTCGACCCACACGCATTTCGCATGCAGTTGCTCGCAGATCGCATTGCGCAGGTCGATGTCGAAGCCGGCGAGCGAGCCGTCAGGCTGCTTCGCCTCGAACGGCGGATAGGTGGGATCGATGCCCCAGCGGATCGTCGCTGTGTCCTGCGCGAACGAGACGAGCGGCGCGAACGCCAGCGCGGAAACGACGAGCTTTGCAGTGCGGTTCATGGTGTGTCCTTGTGGTCTCGACGTGGCGGGCAAGCGCCGGGCGTCTGTGGGGAGCGGTGCGCCGGGAAGCCCCGTGCGGGTTCGCGAAAGACGGGGACTTCGATGAAACTGCGATGCAGTCTAGACCGCTCAATTTTTGAGCGCAAGAGGGGGAAAGGGCGAGGTTGCGGGTTGCGGTGGACCAGAGGCCGAATTTGGGGAAAAGGGTGAAACCGGCGGCGGAAAGGTGGCCGTATAGCGGGATTTTTCTAAAATTTCGAGTGTTTACCCGGGGTGATGCTCGGCTGCGCAGAACGAATTTTTGCGAATATCCGCGCGCGAGTATGTCTATACGGCACAGCCGTCCATGGCCGTCCCTGACTTCATTTCGCCTGCCCAGCCCATGCGGCCTATACTGCGACCACAACCAAAAGTGGCGATGGCAATTATCGAGATGTAAAATATACTTTACATTGACGTGCCCCCATCGGCACCGGGAGGTCAACATGCAACTCTATGAAATCGGACAGGCCGTTGCCAAACGGCGGGCTGAACTCGACCTCACACAGGCCCAACTTGCAAAGCTCGCCGGGTTGTCTCGCCTCACGGTAAACCAACTCGAGACCGGCAAAGTGAAGGATCTTGGAATCAACAAGCTGATTCCGCTGCTCAGCGTGCTCGGCATTGAACTCCTTGCGCAGCCGCGACAGGCCCAACGTGGCCTCTACAAAGCCGTTGTGGGCTCAAACGTCAGCTACAAGGGCGAATTGACCGAGCGACTGCTGGCCGACGCGTTGACCACGGGACAGATTCCGGCAGGATACGAATCCCAAATCTCCGTCATCCTCGACGAAGTACCGTTGCCGGTGGTGGTCAAGGCGGCCGAAGAGGCTGCTGAACGCTCCGGCACGCCGCTTCGCTCCATCTGGAAAAACCTTGCCGCGTGGTCGAAGGATCTTCATCTGTACCGGGAGGTATGGGCATGATTGCACCAGTCGACTTGCCCGACGGCCCTTGGCAGGGCCTTTTCCGTCAAGCGCTGACGCTCATCGACGAGATACGGAAGTACGGCACGTCCCGTCCGTTCTGGACATTCGGTGGCGGCACGGTCCTTATGCTCCGTCACGGACATCGTCTCAGCAAGGACATCGACATCTTCGTACCCGATCCGCAGTATCTCGGGTACGTGAACCCGCGCATCAGCGACGCCGCATCCGACATCACGACCGAGTACGATGAGCACGCCGGTTTCGTGAAACTGGTGTTGCCCGACGGCGAAATCGATTTCGTGGTCTCCCGAAACCTGATGTCCCCCGGTTACGACGAATGGACGCTGCTGGACCACGTCGTCAAGGTCGAGACTTCAGCGGAAATCGTGGCCAAGAAAATGTGGCATCGCGGAGATCGCCCTACTGCGCGGGACCTGTTCGATCTCTGTCTGGTCATCGAGCGGGAACCTGAGAGCTTGATGGCGGCAAGTGCATTTCTCGTTCGCCATCGCGATACCTTCCTCAGTTTGCTCAACGAGCACGGTGCGTTCGTGCGGTCGCGCTTCGACGAGATACGGACACTCGGCTATACGCCCTCGTTCGACTACTGCGTGAATCTGGCCGGCGAGTTCCTCCAGCAACTTCCCGATGCCAAGCCCACGCACAAATCGCGCCGCCGGTAGCTCCACCGCCCTCCGCCGCCATCAGAACCCGCTCGATCCGCGCATACCCGCCACTGCGCGCATGCCGCGGCGGCGTCCCGCCGTTCGAATCGACGACGTTCACATCGGCCTTCGCGTCGACCAGCACCGGCACGAGCCGATGGTCGCCAGCCGTTCGAAAAACATCCGGTGCCTCCGTGCAGGTGCGGCCGCCCACCCGCGCCGGTCCGGCGAAACCGCGATTGCCCGCCGGCTCGGGCCATGCTAAAAGTCGTCGCACACATTTGAAAACGAAATGCTCGAATCCGAAAAAGTGCGGAAATGAATAGACCTTTATTCGACCTCGACCTGTTGCGCGCGCTCGTGATGGTCGCCGACTGCGGCAGCTTCACGACCGCATCCGCGCGCCTGCATTCGACGCAGTCGACGGTCAGCCAGAAGGTGCGGCGGCTGGAGGAGATCGCCGGGCATCGCTTGCTCGATCGCGGCACGCGCGACGTGCGGCCGACCGACGCCGGCGTGACGGTGCTCAGCTACGCGCGGCGCATGATCGCGCTGAACGACGAGATGCTGGAAGCGCTGTCGGGCGCGACCGTCGCGCTGACGATCCGGCTCGGCGTGCCGGACGATTTCGCGGCGGGCCGCACAACGCACGCGCTCGCCGCGTTCAAGCGCGATCATCCGCAGGTGAAGCTCGAAGTGATGTGCGGGCTGAGCCGCGACATCTGCGCGGCGTACGATCGCGGCGAACTCGATCTCGCGCTGATCAAGCAGCGGCGCGACAGCCGCGAAGCGGTGGTGCGCTGGCCGGAGAAGCTCCGCTGGATTGATAGCGCGCAGCATCCGACGATCGACCTCGACCCGGTGCCGATCGTGGTGTTTCCGCCGCGCGGCCTCTATCGCGACGACATGATCAAGGCGATCGAGGAACGCGGGCGCCGCTGGCGCATCAGCTTCACGACGTCGAGCCTGAGCGGGATCCAGGCGGCCGTCGCGGACGGCCTCGGCATCAGTGTGCTGCCCGCGCGAGTGGTGACCGACGAGCACGTGGTGCTGACCGAGGCGCACGGCGGCTTCGCGCCGATCGAGAACATGGACATCGCGATCCTGCATCGGCCGACCGCCGATCCGATGGTCAGCGAACTGACGAAAGCGCTCGCTGCGCTGCTGGAGCACGAGGACGAGCAGGAATGAGCGCAGCGATGCGGAGCTGCTTCAACGGAGTGGCGAGACCAGACTGAAGGAATCCGGTCATACCGCGCGCATTGCGTTCGCTCGGAATGGCACCCCCTCACGCCGTCCGCGCCGCCAACGTGCGCATGCATCGCATGCGTCGTCTCTCGAAAGATCAGGCTGAAAGCAGCCCGATCATCTCCGGGGCAATGCAGCGCTCAGATGAGCGCGCCGTTGCGCGCGACGATCTTCCCCGACGACACCACGAGCCGTCGCGTCGGCCGCGCGACGACGGCCTCGGCGAACGTCAGCGCATCGACGAGCACGACGTCCGCACGCTTGCCCGCTTCCAGTCCGTAGTCGCCGAAGCCGCAACCGCGTGCCGCGCTGTGCGTCACGCAGTCGAGCGCGACTTCGAGCGCGTCGTCACGGCGGAAATCGTTGCGCATGCCGATCAGCATCGCGCGTTCGAGCATGTCGGGCGAACCGTACGGCGTCCACGTGTCGCGCACGCCGTCGTTGCCGCCGATCACGGTCACGCCGGCCGCGCGGCACGCAATGACCGACGGCACCGGCACCGCGGCCGGCGCGGTCGTGACGATCGCGATGCCGAGCTCGGCCATTCGCGCGAGCAGCGCATCGCGCTCGCGGTCGGCGATATCGCCGAGGCAGAAGCCGTGGCTGATCGTGACCTTGCCGTGCATGCCGAGCGCGGCCGTGCGCTGCAGGATCAGGTCGAGCGAGTACGCGCCCATCGAGCCGCGCTCGTGCAGGTGCAGATCGAGCCCGCGGCCGTGGCGCTCGGCGATCCCGAACAGCACGTCCACCGCCTCGACCGGATCGCCTTCGATCGCGCACGGGTCGAGGCCGCCGAGCAGGTCGGCGCCCGCCGCCAGCGCGTCGGACAACAGCGCGGCCGTACCGGGCCGCTTCAACACGCCCGACTGCGGAAACGCGACGATCTGGATTTCCACCTGGCCGCGCAGCGTCTCGCGCGTCGCGAGCACGCCGTGCAGGTGCCGCAGCCCGGCTTCGGTGTCGACGTCGACGTGCGTGCGGATGCGCGTCGTGCCGGCCGCGAGAAACGCGCGCGACAGCGCGAGCGACGCGGCGCCCGCATCGTGGCCGCTCGTCGCGCGGTAGCTTCGCTCGTTCTCGATGCGGTCGACGAGGCGCGACCCCACCGCGTTGCGATACCACGGCATCCCCCAGTGGGTCTTGTCGAGGTGCGTGTGGCCTTCGACGAGGCCGGGCAGCGCGAGCGCGCCCGCGCCTTCCTCGATCGCACAGCCGGCCGGCGCGTCGAGCGACGGGCCGACGCGCGCGATGCGGTCGCCTTCGATCAGGATGTCGAGCGATTCGTCGGCGTGGGTGCGGACGTTGCGGATCAGCAGGTTCGTCATGTCGGTTCCGGGGTGGTCGGTCAGTCGGTGAGTCAGTGAGTCGGTCAGTTCCAGGCCGTCGCGATGCACGCACCGCAACGGCGGTCGTCCGTTATCGATTGAAACGCAGCGCCGGTGCAAACGGCGCGCCGGTATCGCTTTCGCCGCGCCGGAACACCCAGCGTTCGGCCGGCACGCCGGCGACGGCAGCCGCCGCGTTCGGCGCGCGCACGGCGACGAAGCTCGCGTCGCAACCGACGGCAATGCCGTAGTCGGCCTTGCCGATCGCGCGTGCACCGGCGTGCGTCGCCATGTCGAGCGCGATGCCAAGCGCTTCGTCGGTGTAGAAGCCCGAGCGGTAGCCGACCATCATCGCGCGCTGCAGCATGTCGCCGTTGCCGTACGGCCACCACGCGTCGCGAATGTTGTCGTTGCCGGCGAACACGTGCACGCCCGCATCGCGCAGCTGCCGCACCGGCGGGAATGCGCAGTCGCCCGGCGCGTTGGTCAGGATCGACACGCCGGCGTCGGCGAGTGCCGCGGCCACACGCTCGACGTCGCCGTGATCGACCTGGCCGAGCGCATATGCATGGCTCACGTTCACGCGTCCGCCGAGGCCCGTCGCACGCGTGCGCGCCGCGATCCGCAGCAGTTGCTCGATCCCGGTGTCGCCCGGCTCGTGCAGGTGGATATCGATCTTCACGCCGCGCTTCTCGGCAATGCCGAACACGATGTCGAGCTGGCCATCCGCATCGCCGTCGAGCGTCGTCGGATCGATCCCGCCAACCACGTCCGCGCCTTCGCGCACGGCGGCATCGAGGATCGCGGCGGTGCCCGGGCACGTCACCACGCCGGCCTGCGGGAACGCGACCAGTTCGATGTCGACGATCCCGCGCCACTGTTCGCGCGCGGCCATCACGGCATGCATGTTCGACAGGCCCGTCGTTGCATCGACGTCGACGTGGCTGCGCATCGCGATCGTGCCGAACGCGGCGGCCTGCTCGATCAGCGCGTTCGCACGCTCGACGATCGGGGGCGCGGCCGCGAGCTGGCGCTTCTCGACCGCGAGCCGCTCGCGCAGTGAGCCGACCGGTTCGTGCGGCACCCAGCGATCGCCGACGAAGCTCTTGTCGAGATGGATGTGGCCGTCGACGAAGCCAGGCAGCACGACGCGGCCGCCGAGATCGATCGTTTGCGCGCCGGGCGCGGCGGTGCAGTCGGCACCGATCGCGACGAAGCGTCCGTCATGGACGACGAGGTTGATGGGCCGGCCGCCGGCATCGACGGCGTTGGTGAAAAAACGATCGGTCATGAATCGAAATGGAGGTGGTGCGGTCGCTGCGCGACGCAGGCGCGGACACGGGAAGGAACCGCGGGCGGCACGGCGCGACCGTTGGCAGGGAATGCGGCCACGATATCGGACGGGCCGGCCAGTGGCCAATTAAATGTCGCGATGCCGCGCATTCGATTTCGCGATGTGCGGCGCGGATGCCCGCGTGGGCTGGAGCCGCGATGGGGCGCAATCGCCGCGGAATCGACGGAAACGCCGACGGTTGCGCAACGGCTGCGGCGCTGGAACGTGGCGTGCGAAGGCCCGTTTGTGCCGCTGCAGAACGCCGCTTTCGCGGTCCAGCGCGCGTGTGCACAACGGGCGCGGCGCCGGAACGCGGGCGTGCAAATGCGAGCTCCGCCGCTGCCGCGTGCCGCCTCCGCGCTCCCGTCCGGGCCGGATTTGCACGGCGATTTGCGCAGCGATTTGCACGTCGACTCGCACGCCGATTTGCGCGGCAACAGACTTTACACGTTGTTACCCGGCCGCACCGGACGCGCATTCACCCTTTCCTTATACTCACGCCGAGTTCGCCACCCGTCCCGGAATTCGTCGGCGAACACGTTGCCGATGCAGGAACAATCATGATGCGCATGCCTTCCACGAAGACCGTTCTGTTCGCCTCGCTCGTCGCCGTGGCGGCGCTTCCGCTCACCGCCTGTGTCGCGCCGGGTTACTACGGCGCGCAACCAGGCTATCCGCAGCAGCAATACGCGACGCCCGGCTACGCGCAGCCCGCGTACTCTCAACCGGGCTACGTGCAGCCGCAGCAGCCGGCGTATCCGAACCAGGCGCCGCAGTACGATCAGTACGGCAACCCGCAGCCGTACGGCGGCCAGTACGGCAACGGCTACGGCACGCAATACGGCACCGTCGCGAACATCCAGCCGGTCAACGGCTCGGTCGGCACGTCGGGGGTCGCCGGCACCGTCGTCGGTGCACTGGTCGGCGGCCTGGTGGGCAACCAGTTCGGCCGCGGCCACGGCCGCGATGCGGCGACCGTGATCGGCGCGCTCGGCGGCGCCGTCGCCGGCAACCAGATCGGCCAGCAGATGGGCGCGGCCCAACCGCCGAGCAGCTACCGGATCGACGTGCGGGTCAGCGACGGCTCGACGCGCTCGTTCGACGTGCAGTCGCCCGGCGACCTGCGCCCGGGCGATCGCGTGCAGATCAACGGGAATCAGCTGTCGCGGTATTGATGCGAGTCGCGCGCGCCTGACCTGATCGGGCATCGGCGCGCCGGAAGGCGTGGCCATCGGCGCGATTGTCGAGCTGGCCGGTGCGGCGCTGCCGTATCTCGGCGGGCTCCATCACACACACCGCAGGCGCGACACGTATCACGCGCACTTCGTGCGCGCCGGCGCGGCAGCTGGCGCGCATCGCTTCATCTTCGGTCTCGTCGGTCGGCGCCGCATCGCTGTCGCGCACGACACTGCACCATCACTTCCCGCATCTCGCATTTCGCCCCCGGGCCGGCCGCGCGTCGAACGCGGCAACAGGTATGCGCTCGTCCGGTTCGCTTCCATGTGCCTATGTGCTGCGCCGCGCGCGCGATTGCCACCGGTTCGTCACACCCACGCTCATCGATGGCCCGTGCGGCATCGCGTCTGCCATTCACACGTCGGTAACGTGCTTCACGGGTGCCGATGCGGCTCGTCGATCGCACAAGCAAATGCACGCGTTTCCCCTTAGCATTGTCGATGCACTGCCGCCCATCGCGCCGCAGATTCGCAATCCCGGCAAGCCAACAACAACCCGACCGATGACCACGATCCGCCTGCTCGACGCCGCCGATGCGGCGCAATTCCAGTCCGTCCGCCTGCGCGCGGTCGACACGTCGCCGACTTCGTTCCTGCCGACGCGCGACGAAGAAGCCGGCGTGTCGGTCGACGAATTCGCGACGCGCATCGCGCCCACGCACATGCAGGCCGTGTTCGGCGCCTTCGACGGCAACACGCTCGTCGGCATCACCGGCGTACGCCGCGATGCGCGGGCCAAGGTCGCGCACAAGGCGACGATCTGGGGCGTTTTCGTCGACCCCGCGTATCGCGGGCACGGCATCGCGCAAGCGCTGCTCGATCACGCGACCGCGCATGCGTCGCAAGCGTGGCAATGCACGCAACTGATGCTGTGCGTCAACGAGATCAACGGCACCGCGGAACGGCTGTACGCATCGCAAGGGTTCGTCCGGTTCGGCACCGAACCGCGCTCGCTGTTCGTCGACGGCCGCTTCTACGACGAACACCACATGGTCAAGACGCTGGCTTGACGCGTCCGTCTTCCGCTTCGCGTTCGCGTGCGTCGCCGGCCGCACGCGAACGCTCGCGCGCCCCGCCCCGTCACGTCACGTCACCGCTTGTCGGTGATCGTCGTGTTGACCACCTGCCCGGTAATCGTCACGTTCGTCAGCGTCATCGCGCTCACGTTGAACGCATAGACCGGCCCCGGCGACGTGACGGCTGGCGTGCCCGACGCGACCGGCGTGCCGAATTCACGAACGGCGACGGTGGACGGCCATGGGGCACGCCTTCAGTAGTTGGGGTATCGATGCGCCGCGCCAGATGGGCCCCCGTTCATACGTCGTCGTACTACATTTGCGCAGTCTGGACGCGATCGAAGCCTCGGATGCATTTGTCGTTTTACCCTGCTCTCATGAAGCAATGCGACATATGTGGGCGCACACTCACATTCTTGGCGCGGAACCAAGACATAAGTTGTCGTATCTTTATGCGCACAAACTTCATGTCCACCAAATACGCGGTCGAGTCCGAATCGACCGCGCGCGGGGAATATGACAAGCTCGCGGAGGCCTTGCCCGTCCATTCAATCCCCGTCACAGGAGCCACAATTGCAGACCCGCCACGGAGTCGACCTCACCCGCGCCCGCGCACTGTTCGATCGCGAGCGCCGTGCATTCACCGAAGCCATGCCGACATCCCGCGCGTTGTCCGCGGAAGCGGCCGAGCACCTGCTCTTCGGTGTGCCGTTGCACTGGATGCAGGACTGGTCGACGCCGTTCTCGCTGGTCGTGAAGGAAGCGCGCGGCGCCACGTTCATCGACGTCGACGGGCACCGTTACGCGGACTTCTGCCTCGGCGACACCGGCGCGATGTTCGGCCATGCGCCCGAGCCGGTCGCGCGCGCACTCGCCGAGCAGGCGACGCGCGGCTACACGACGATGCTGCCGAGCGAGGATTCCGCCTGGGTGTCGCGTGAACTCGCGCGCCGCTTCAAGCTGCCGGTCTGGCAGTTCGCGCTGAGCGCGAGCGACGCGAACCGCTTCGTGCTGCGCTGGGCGCGCGCGGCCACCGGCCGCAACACGATCGTCGTGTTCAACGGCTGCTATCACGGCACGGTCGACGACGTGTTCGTCGATCTCGTCGACGGCCGCCCGGTGCAGCGCGACAGCCTGCTCGGACAATCGTACGACCTGCTCGCGAACACGCGCGTGGTCGAGTTCAACGATCTCGACGCGCTCGAAGCGGCGCTGAAGGATGGCGACGTCGCATGCGTGCTCGCCGAGCCCGCGATGACGAACATTGGCATGGTGCTCCCGGAGCCCGGCTTCTGGGATGCCGCACGGGAACTGACGCGCCGCTACGGCACGCTGCTCGTGATCGACGAAACGCACACGATCAGCAGCGGGCCCGGCGGTTACGCGGCCGTGCACGGCCTCGAACCGGACGCACTGGTGGTCGGCAAGCCGATCGCCGGCGGCGTGCCGTGTGCGGTGTACGGATTCAGCGCCAAATTCGCCGAACGCGCGAAGCAGGCGAAGCTGAACGCGCCGCCCGGCCATTCCGGGATCGGCACCACGCTCACCGCGAACATGCTGGCGATGCATGCGATGCGCGCGACGCTCGCCGAAGTCGCGACCGATGCCGCGTATGCGCACATGTTCGAACTGGCCGCGCGGCTCGCGACCGGGCTCGAACAGGCGATCGCGAAACACGGGCTGCCGTGGTGCGTGACGCGCATCGGCGCGCGCACCGAGTTTCAGTTCAGCGCGACCCCGCCGCGCAACGGCACGGTCGCGGGCGAACAGCTCGACAGCGAGCTGGAGCACATCGTGCATCTGTATCTGCTGAACCGCGGCGTACTGATCACGCCGTTCCACAACATGATGCTCGTGTGTCCGCAGACGACGGCCGACAACGTCGACACGCTCGTCGCGCAGTTCGACGCGTGCGCGGGGGAATTGGTGTGACGCGATGCACCGCGCGTCCGGCTCGCCCGCAGCGGCGGTGCCGGACGCACGCCCCCGGGAGCCCGCGCTCACTTCAAGTTCGCCGAGCAGCGCCGCACGCGTATCGCCGCGGCTACTTCGGCAGATCCGTCGGATCGATCCGCATGCGCGGCACACCCGCGGAGCGCGCACTCACTTCCAGCTCCACACGCCGCGCCCCCGCGCGTATCGCCGCGGCTACTTCGGCAGATCCGTCGGATCGACTTGCGTACCGGGCACACCCGCAGTGCGCGCACTCACTTCCAGTTCCTCGCGCAGCGCCGCACGCGTATCGCCGCCACCGGCACCCTGCCCCGACGCCCGCCCGCCATCGAGCGCCGGCAGGATGTAGCCATTCACCATCCGGCGGAACAGCTTCACGTTCTCCGCATCGCGCAGCCCGCCGTCCACCGGCAGCACGCCGGTCATCACGATCACCATATTGCGCTTCGGCAGCACCGTGATGAATTGCCCCTTGAAGCCCATCGCGTCGAATTCCGGCTCGCTATCGACGATGTTGTTGATCCACCAGTAGTAGCCGAAATGCGGCGACACGCGCGGCGCCGTCATCTGCGCGATCCACGTTTGCGGGACGACCTGCTTGCCCTGCCAGCGCCCGCCTTCGAGCACGAGCATGCCGATCTTCGCCATGTCGACCGCGCGCAGCCGCAGCCCCCAGCCGGCCGACACGAGCCCCGTGCGGTCCGCACGCTCCCACGCCGCGCGCTTCATGTCGAGCGGCGCGAACAGATGCGTCTGCGCATAGCGCTCGACGGGTTCGCCAGCCGCGGCGCTCAACATCGCCGACGCGAGGATCGGGTTCACGTCGGTGTACTCGAACGCGCTGCCCGGCGCGATCTTCGGCGTGGCCGATGCGGCGAGCTTCAGCCGGTCCGGCGCGGTGTAGTAGATCGGATCGTCCTTCGGGCTGAAGTCGTAATGCAGGCCGCTCGACATCGACAGTACGTGCTTGAACGCGATGCCGTGCTTGTCCGCGAGCATGCCGCCGAGGTCGGGGCGCAACGCGGCGAGCCGCACGGCCACCGGCTCGTCGAGCTGCACGGTGCCCTGATCCACCAGGATGCCCGCGACGAGCGACGTCACGGCCTTCGTCACCGAGTACAGCTCGAAAGTCGAATCGCGCGACGCGTTCGCACCGTAGCGCTCGAAGATCAGCTTCCCCTCCTTCACGACGAGCAGGCTGTACACGTCGAGCTTCTGCTCGCGGATCCAGCGCGACAGGTCGACGAGCTTGCGCGAATCGACGCCGGCGTCTTCGGGCGCGGCGGCCGCGATACCGGTTTCATGCAGCGGCGGCAACGCGTCGACCGCGTGCGCCGCGGACAGCACCGGCACCGATGCCGACGCCAGCGTACCGCCGCCGATCAGCAACGCCGCCACCCGCGCGAGCAGCCGGCGCATGAAAGGCGCGGCGGGCCGCCGTGCATCGGGATGCCATGCAGGCGAGCGATCGAATACGTTCGTGATCCTCATCAAAGCTCCGGTGCATCATTGAATGCTGCGACGGTCCCGGGCACGCCCTTCGTCTGCCGGCTGCGCGCGAGTTCGTCGCGCAGCGCCTGCGTGGCAGCCGCGCTTTCGACCGGCGGCTGCGCGGGCGTGAGCGCCGGCAGGATGTAATCGCCGATCATTCGCCGATACAGGTTCAGGTAGGTCGCGTCGCGCAAGCCGCCGTCGGTCGGCAGCAGGCTCGTCATCACGACGACCGCGCGCTGCGCGGGCAGCACCGTGATGAACTGCCCCTTGAAGCCCATTGCGCCGAATTCCGGCGTGCCATGCTCGACGACGTGGCTGATCCAGCAGTAGTAACCGTAATCGGCCGCGGCCGGCGACGGCGTCGTCATCTGCCGGACCCAGCCGGCCGGCACGATCTGCTGGCCGTTCCAGCGGCCCTGGTCGAGCAGCAGCATACCGAGCTTCGCCATGTCGAGCGCGCGCAGCCGCAACCCCCAGCCGCCCGCCACCGCGCCGGTGCCGTCCGCACCGCTCCAGCGGTAATGCGCGAAGCCGAGCGGCTCGAACAGCCGCTTGCGCGCGAAGTCGTCCTCGCGCTCGCCCGCGGCGATCGATACCGCCGTGCCGGCCAGCACCGGGTTCACGTCGATGTAGTCGAAATGCGTGCCGGGCGGCTGCGCGGCGCGGCTCGTCACCGCGACGTGCAGCCGGTCGGGCGCGTCGTAGTACAGCGGATCGGTGCCTTCGCGCGTCGTGTAGCGCAGTCCGCTCGACATCGACATCAGGTGCCGCAACTCGATGTGCTGCTTGTCCGCGAGTTCGCTCGCGAGGTCGGGGCGCGCGGCCGCGATCAGCGGCGCGACCTTCGTCGACGGGCCGAGCTTGCCCTCTCCGTCGAGAATGCCGGCGAGCAGCGCGGTGATCGTCTTCGTCACCGAATACAGCTCGTAGTTGTTGTCGCGCGCGAGGCCGTCGCCGTAGCGCTCGAACACGATCTTGCCGTCCTTCACGACGACGAGGCTGCGCACGTCCATTTGGTCGCGGCGCAGCCATTCGGACAGCCGCACGAGCGGCGCCGAATCGACGCCGACCGACTCGGGCACGACGCTCGGCGGGTCTCGCGGCGTGCCGCCGGCCGCGAGCGCCGGGCCGCCGCACGTTCCGGCGACGATCGCGGCAGCCGCGATGCCGCGCATTGCGTGGGAAACGCTCATGCTTGCTCCTGTTGAAACCGCGCCCGCTGCGTGGAGCGGCCGCTCACATCGATGGACGTCAATCGAGGCACGGCTTGCCGGCCGGCAGGAACTGCCCGCGCCCCGGTGGAGCCGCCAGCAGCCGGCCGTCCTCGACCAGCAGGTCGCCGCGCGACAGGCAATGACGCGGCCAGCCCGTCACCTCGATCCCTTCATAAGGCGTGTAGTCGACCGCATGATGCAACGATGCATTCGCGATCCGCACGCGCTTGTCGGGATCCCACACGACGATATCCGCATCGGCGCCGACCGCGATCGTCCCCTTGCGCGGATACAGCCCGTACAGCTTCGCGGGCCGCAGCGACGTCAGCTCGACGAACTGATGCAGCGACAGGTGCCCCTTGCGCACGCCGTCGAACAGCAGCGGCAGGCGCGTTTCGAGACCGGGAATTCCGTTCGGAATATGGTCGAACGACACGGCATGACCGCCCGGATGCTTGCCGCACGGATCGTCGTAGTTGAACGGCGCGTGGTCGGACGAGAATACCGAGAACACGCCCTGCTTCAACGCCTTCCACACGGCCTGCTGGTTGGCCGGATCGCGCGGCGGCGGGCTGCATACGCACTTCGCGCCTTCGTAGCCGTCGTGACCGCCGTGGCCGAGATCGGTGGCGGTCAGGTACAGATACTGCGGGCACGTCTCAGCCAGAATCGGCAACCCGCGCGACTGCCCCCAGCGAATCTGCTCGATCGCCTCGGCGCCCGACACGTGCACGATCAGGATCGGCACGTCGACGAGTTCCGCGAACGCGATCGCGCGATGCGTCGCCTCGCGCTCGACCACGGATGGCCGTGCGTGTGCATGGAAGTGCGGCGCGGTGTGACCATCGCCGAGCAGCCGTTCGGTCAGCCAGCCGATGCAGTCCGAGTTCTCCGCATGCACCATCACGAGCGCGCCGTGCTCGCGCGCGACGGACAGTACGTCGAGCATCTGCCGGTCGTTCAGTTTCAGGTCGTCGTAGGTCATGTACACCTTGAACGACGTATAGCCGTTCGCGATCAGCCGCGGCAATTCCTCTGCCAGCACGTGCGGCGTCGGGTCCGCGACGATCAGGTGAAAACCGTAGTCGATCAGCGCGCGCCCTTCCGCGCGCCGGTGATAGTCGTCGACGGCCGCCTGCAGCGACTGCCCTTTCGCCTGCGCGGCGAACGGCACGACCGTGGTCGTGCCGCCGCACAGTGCGGAACGCGTGCCGGACAGGAAGTCGTCGGCCATCTTCAGCCCGTCGGGCATCGGCTGGTCGAGATGGCAGTGCGCATCGACGCCGCCCGGCATCACGAGCATTCCGGTCGCATCAAGCTCGCGCGGCGCGCGCGGCAGCCCGTGGCCGAGCATGGCCACGCGCCCCGCGCGAATGCCGATGTCGCACGAGAACCGGTCCGACGCCGTCACGACGTCCGCGTGACGGATCACGAAATCGAGATCGTTCGACATGGCGCGCGCCTCAGATCACGTCGCTGAAGAGACGCCCCCAGCCCTTCACCTGCCGCGTGTCGTAGTCGGCGAGCTGCAGCGACTTCCACACGACGGTCGAGATCGTGTCGTAGATCGGAATGCCCGTCTCTTCCTCGAGCGCGGGCACGAGGTGCGCGGCGTTGAGGTTCGTGCAGAAGATCGAGATCGCGCGCGGGCCGGCCTTCGCGACGTCGCGCACCATCCCGCCGATCTCGTCGCCGGTTACTTCGGAGAACGAGAAATTGACCTTCAGGTTCAGGTGACGCTCGGCGATGCAGTTCAGCCCGGAACGGCCGTAGTTGTCGATGATCTTCGTCTGCACGTCGTCGAGATACGGCGTGACGAGGCCGAACTCGTGTGCGTTGGTTTTCTTCAGGATCTCGTTGAGCGCGAGCACCGAAGTCGTGGCGGGTATACCGGTCGCGGCGGTGATCCGCTGGCACAGCCGCTCGTCGGCCTCGAAGCCGAGCCAGCCGGACGACGTGCCGTTCCACGCGATCACGTCGACCTTCGCGTCGGCGAGCAGCAGCGCGGCCTGGATGATCTTGTCGTCGTCGAACTGGCCGAGCGCCTGGCCCGACAGCGAGATCTCGGTGACGGGAAAGCGCGCGAAATGCGCGGACACGCCCGGCAGGCCGGCGACCATCGCGCTCGTCAGCGGTTCGAGCGACGTGTTGGACGAAGGGGTGAGCATGCCGAGCAGGGTACGTTTCTTCATGATGTGGGTTTCTCTCTACCAATGAATGCAATTAATGCCGTGAAAGGGGCGGTCAGACCGGGAGCTTGTTTTCGTAGTCGATCGCGCTGGAGCACACGAGCAGGCCGATGCCCGCCGCCGCGAACACCATCAGCGCAAGGAAGTAGGAACCGGTGAATTGCACGATCGCGCCGACGAGGATCGGCACGGTGATGCCGCCGAGGTTCATGAAGCCGCCGAGGAAGCCGATCTTGTTGCGCGTGCCGAGCGACGACGGGATGCACCAGTACAGCCCGCACCAGCGCAGGAAGAACAGCGTCGTCGACAGCAGCGCGACGCACACGACCGGATCCTTCACATACGCGACCGAGAAGATCGACATGGTCGCGATCACCGCGGCGATGCCGAACAGCGTGCGCATCACGACGTTCGGGCGCCCGCCCGCGGCCTTCCACTTGTCGGCGATCCAGCCGCCGAGCAGTTCGCCGACGAAGCCGCAGAAAAAGATGATGAAGGTCGAGCCGCCCATCTGCTTGATGTCGAAGCCGTGCACCTTGTGCAGGTAGTTCGGCATCCACGTGAGCAGCCCGTAGAACACGCTGTTGAAGCACATCCAGCCGAAGAACATGCACCACACCGAGCGGTACTCGAAGAAGTCGCGCGAACGGCCCGACGCACCGGCCGGCTCGGCCGCGAGGTCGCTCGCGTGCGACGCCTCGATGTAGTCGGCTTCGAGATCGTTGACGCCCGGATGCTCGCGCGGCGTGTTGCGGATGTAGTACCACGCGAGGAAGCCGGCGAGCACCGTGCCGACCCCGGCCACCGCGAACGCGAGCCGCCACGAGCCGAGCAGCGCGATCAGCCCGGCGATCAGCACCGCGCCCAGGGCCGCGCCGAGCGGCGCGCCGCCGTCGAGCAGCGTGGCGCCGCGGCCGCGCTCGGTCTGCGTCATCCAGATCGCGTTGAGCTTGCCGCCGGCCGGGTAGATCGGCGCTTCCGATGCGCCGAGGCCGAGGCGCGTGAGTAGCAGCGATGGCGCGTTCGTGCACAGCGCGGCGATCGCCTGGAAGAAGCCCCAGAACACGGTCGCCGTCGCGATCACGATGCGCGGCTTGAACCGGTCGGCCAGCATTCCGCCCGGGATCTGCATCACCGCGTAGGTCCAGAAAAACGAGCTGAGGATCAGACCCTCCATCGCTGGCCCGATGTTGAACTCCTGCGAGATGTAAGGCATGGCGACGGACAGCGACGCGCGATCGACGTAGTTGATCGCGATGAGGCTCAGCATGACGACGAATATCTTCCAGCGGACGGCGGACTTGCCGACCGTCAGGCCGGCGACACCGGAGGTTGAAGACATGGACGGACTCCACAGATGAACGAGGATGGTCGGGACGTCGCGCAACGTTGAGTCGAGTATAGGATTAGAAATTTATAATTACCGTTAGCGTAAACGCTTGGTTTGATTGAGATTGTTGTGTGTATATGATGACGCAGGGTAAGCCCCGATATCGTGATAAGCTTCCACACACCATGAGCCAGACACCCCGCAATCCCCTGCTTCTGCGCACGCGCGGCATGGCCGCCGAGATCGCCGCGCGCCTGCGCGTGATGATCGACGAGGGCGAATTGCCGCCCGGCGCGCGCATCGACGAAAAGGAACTGAGCCTCGCGTTCGACGTGTCGAAAACGCCGCTGCGCGAAGCGCTGAAGGTGCTCGTCGCGGAAGGCGCCGTCACGCATCGCCAGTACATCGGCTATCGCGTCGCGTCGATCGACATCGACGATCTCGTGTCGACGTTCGAGCTGCTGCACGGGCTGGAGGCGATGGCGGGAGAATTGCTGCGCAAGCGGATCGGCGCGTCGACGCTTGCCTCGCTACAGGCGAAGCACCGGCGGATGGTCGAGTGCCATGAAGCCGGCAAGCGGGTCGAATATTTCCGGCTGAACCAGCAGATCCATCAGATGATTATCGACGCGGCCGGCAACCCGGTGCTGTCGGGCGTCTATGCATCGCTGATGTCGAAGGTGCACCGCGCGCGCGGCGCCGCGAACGCGGACACGCTGCGCTGGGCCGAATCGCTGCACGAGCACGACGAGATCATGGCCGCGCTCGCCGATCCCGACCATGCGTTGCTGCCGCAGGTGCTGCGCAGCCATTCGGAGAACACCGCGCGCGAAGTGCTGGCGATCCTCGATCGCACCAGCACGGCCGACGCGCCGGGCAAGCGCGCCGCCGAAGCGTAACGCTTCGGCGATGTTTCGTCAGGGCCGCCGTGTTCCGGCGGCCTCATGCCCTGCTATGCCGCCTTGAACGCGCGCCGCTCGCGCGCGAGCTGTTCTTCGCGAACAACAACGTGAAGCGGTTCAAGACGCTGGTGAACATGAGCCGCGTGAAGGTCGGGCTCGAGGTGCCGGTGAATCCGGGCAAGCGAGCACCGACTCAAGGTGCCGATTGGATCCCGGCGAATGACGGCCGACGTCAGCCGCTATCAGCGCGCGCCGGCGGTCAACGAACCGAAGAACGTCGCGACCTTCGCCTTGCTCGTCGTCTGCAGCCGCGACATGAGCCCGTGATCGACGTGCCGCAGCCCGTAGGTCTCGCCGATGTCGCGCTGCAAGCGGCACCACAGGTGGCTCGCGATCTCCGCGTCGACCATCGCCCGGTGGGCGCGGCCCGTCTGCGGCAAGCGCAGCATGTCGGCGAGGCTCGACAGCCGGTGGCTTCGCGCGTCCGGATAGATGCGCCTGGAAACGAGCATCGTGCACGCGAACGCATGCTCGGCCGCCACCCCGAGCATCCCGAGCTCGGCCTGCCAGAACCGCTTGTCGAAGCCGGCGTTATGCGCGACGACCGGATGGCTGCCGACGAACGCGGCGGCTTCCTTCATGACCTTCGCCACCGGCGGCGCCGACGCGATCATCTCGTTCGTGATGCCGGTCAGCGCGACGACGTCGGACGGAATGCGGCGCCCTGCGTTCATCAGGCTCTGGTAACGGTCGACGATTTCGCCGTCGCGGAGAAGAATCACGGCGATTTCGGTCGCCCTGTCCCCCATGTTCGGAGAAAGCCCCGTTGTTTCGAAGTCGAGTACCGCTACGGTTTGCATGGTCGAATCGGAGGAAAGATGCGTGGCGCGGCACGTCGGTCAGGACGCGTCGCTCCGACGGAGAGGCGCCATAGTACATCCGGATGCGGCACCACCCGGAAAACGCCGTGGTCGAGCGTGCGACATCGCCGCTTCCCCAACCTTCCCGCCCGCCACAGCGAATGTACCGATGCGTGCGCGCATCGGTACATCCCCCTTCCTCTACATCAACGACAACTGAAGCTCGCCGCCGAATTCACGTCGCCCGACCCGTTGTAGCGTGCGACCTGCGGATACGGACACAGCGGCCGCGTGCGTCCGGCGCCCCACGACGACGGCACGTCCGCGTTCGGCACCGCGTTCGTCGTGTCGCGCGCGGTGGCAACGACCGCCGTCGGCGCCTGCCCCTGTTCGACCCACGCGACGAGCGGCGTCAGCATGTCGAACTGGTCGGCCGCCGGCCCGCCCGAGCAGTGGTTCATCCCCGGCACCGGATAGAAGCGCGCGAAGCTCGACGCATCGCCGCCGTTCGCCTGCGCGAGCCGCGCGTACCAGTCGGCGGTGTCGTTGAACGAGAACACCGGGTCGCCGGTGCCGTGATAGACGAGCATCTTCGCGCCGCGCGACTTCAGCGCGGCGAGGTTGGTCTCGTCGGGCGGCGTCATGAACGACCACGACGATTGCGTGTAGTCACTATTGGTCGCGAAGATCGCCGGCGCGTCATTGTCCATGTCGAAGCCGAGCGCGAAGCCGGCGAGGTTCGCGAGCGTCGAAGCGGTTTTCGGCGGCGTCATGAACGTGAACGCCATCGCGGCCGGGTCGAGCACGACGGAATTCGACTGCTTCCACGCGGCCCAGCCGGGGCCCGACATGCCTGGATCGTACGGAAAGCTCGCGTAGAGCGCCGTGCCCGCGCTGTTGCGTGCGCCCGCGAACACGTTCTCGAGCGCGCTCTTCTGCGCGGTGGTCAGGCACGCGCCGGTACGCGTGCCGTTCGCGCAGGTCGGGATGTCCGCTTCGACGCTGAAGTGCGCCTGGCACGAGGCGACGTCCTGCACCATCCCGTCGGTCGCGCCGTCGAGCGCATCACACTTGTCGAGGATCTTCGCGCCGACGAACTGGCGCTCCGTATCGGTGAAGCCGCTGCGGATATCGGGCAGCCCGTTCGTTCCGGTCGCCGACGCGATCTTCGCGAACTGCTGCGCGCCGTACATCTCGCCGATCGCCGCCTTCGGCAGATGGAAGCCCGGATCGCCCGCGACGATCCCGTCGTAGTCGCCCGGGTTGCGCACGGCCGTGACCATTGCGTGCCGGCCGCCGTTCGAGCAACCGCCGAAATAGCTGCGATCGGGCGTCTTCCCGTACGCGAGCCGGATCACCTGCTTCGCCATCGGCGTGAGCGCGTCGACGGCGCCGTAGCCGTAGTCGAGCCGCGCCTGCGGATCGAGGCCGAACAGCGGATTCTGCGCGGCGCTGTGCCCGGAATCCGAGCTGATCACCGCGAAGCCCATGTTCAGTGCGTCGGTGAGCGGCCCGCCGCCGCCGATCTCGCCGGTCGCGGTCATGACGTTGCCGTCGAGCCCGCCGTTCGCCTGGTAGAAGAAGCGGCCGTTCCATGCCTTCGGCAGCCGCATCTCGAAGCCGATCGCGTAGGTCTTGCCGTCCACCGCGCTCACGCGCTCGTTCATCTTCCCTTCGATCACGCAGTGCTCGGCGATCGGCTTGCCGGCCACCTTCAGCGCGCCGGCGGCCGCGGTCGTCACCGACGTGAACGACGTGTTCGCATACGACAGCTTCGCGGCGAGCGCGTCGCAGGTCTGCGTCATCGCGGCCGGCGTCGCGGCGCTGAGGTGGGTCGGCGCGGAGCTGACCGAATCGTCGCCGCCGCATCCGGCGAGCACGGCCGCAGCGGACAGCGGCGCAATACAGAGGAACGCAGATTTTCTGTTCACGGTATCTCCCGTTCAGTTCGTCGCGCCGATGGATCAGAACATGTGCCGCACGCCGACCATCGCGCCGAGCTGTCCCATTCCTGCGCCGGGCGTCGTGCCGGCCCCGCCGCCGCTGACCGCGTAGCGCGCATGCGCGCTGTTCCACAGATACGACGATTGCGCGTAGACGGCCGTGCGCTTGCTCAGCAGGTAGGTCGCGCGCAGCGTGGCCATCGTCGCGCGCGTGTCGTGCGCACTGTTGACGATCCGATAGCCTTCGCCGTCGACGATGAAGTCGGGCTTCACCGCATACGACGCGCCCAGGAAGAACAAGTCCGAATGCGCACCGGGCGCGGCCGGCGAGCCGGTCGACACGCGCCGCCCGATCCAGCCCGCGCCGATCTTCGCGCCGGCCGCCTGCGCATACGCGCTCACGTGCGTGCGCGCGTCCTTGCCGCCGCTGCTCGTGAAGGGGACGGGCGCCACGCCATCGAAGAAGTTCGCGGCCGCGCCGGTGCCGCCGCGCTGTTCCTCATACGACGCCGCCGCACCGAAATACGCGCTGTCGTACTTGAGCATCACCGACCAGTTGCGGCACTGCGTGGCATCGCCCGGCACCTGCCCCGCGCACGTGCCCTGCCCCGGCGAGTTGCCGGTGCCCGCGCCGTCGCGGCCGAACGAATACGCGGCGCCGAGCGTCACGCCGCGATACGTGCCGATGTAGGTCACCGCGTTGTCGGCGCGGCCATTCGGCACGTAGGCGTCGAACGAGCCGAGCCCGTAGATGTCGGGGCCGATGATGTCCGCGCCCTGCAACGCGAGATAGGTCATCGTGTACTGGCGGCCGAACGCGAGCGTGCCGAAGCCGCCCTTCAGCCCGACGAACGCCTGCCGCCCGAACAGCCGGCCGCCCTGCCCGAGATCGCCGCCGCGCACGTTGAAGCCGCTTTCGAGCGTGAACACCGCCTGGTAGCCGCCGCCGAGATCCTCGGCGCCGCGCAGGCCCCAGCGCGACGGCAGTTCGCCCGTCACGCCCGGCATCCGCACGACGTGATCGCCGGCCGCGTTCGCGTGCGACACGAACTCGACGCCCGTATCGATGATCCCGTACAGCGTCACGCTCGACTGCGCGTGCGCGCCCGGCGCGGCGAGCGCGCAGCACGCGCCGGCGGCCAGCAGGCCGTTCCTTGTCTTCGTCTTCATGTCGTTGCGTCTCCAGACCTTGAGTAAGCGCGCTCTGACGGCGCGCATTGAAAAAACGAAGCGTCAGTCGCCGGCTTGCGGGCGGCGAATCAGCACGAAGGCGGCGAAGGCCGCGACGAGCGTGACGGGGATGCTCGCGCCGATCACGACGGGCGCGCTGCGGCCCGCGGCCAGCAGCGTCGCGGCCGCGAGCGGCCCGACGACGGAACCGAGCCGGCCGACGGCCACCGCCGCGCCGACGCCGGTACCGCGCATCGCGGTCGGGTAGTAGATCGCCGCGAGCGCATACAGCACCGACTGCCCGCCGACCACGAACATCCCCGCCGCGAACGCGGCCGCCGCGAGCGACGCGAAACCGGGCGCGGCCGCGAGCGCGGCGAGCGACAGCACGATCCCGACATACATGCCGCCGACCACGCGCGACGCGCGCATCCGGTCGAGCGCCGCGCCGATGCCGAGTGCACCCAGCCCCGCGCCGACGTTGAACGCGATCTGCACGAAGCCGACGTGCGCGCGATCGAGCCCGCGCGACGCCATCAGCGACGGCAGCCAGTTCAGCAGGAAGTAGAGGACGATCAGCGTGCAGAAGTAGCTGACCCACAGCGCGACCGTCGACGTCGTGCGGCCGTCGCCGAATAGCGTGCGGGCGACGGTGGTGCGCGCGGCCTGCGTGCCGGCGACGTCGAGATACGCGCGCGATTCCGGCAGGAACCACACCAGCAGCGGCACGAGCAGCAGCGGCCCCACGCCGCCGACGTAGAAGATGTGCCGCCATTCGGTGTCGCCCGCGAGCAGCACGCCGATCAGCGACGCGATCACGCCGCCGAACGGGATCCCGCAATACATCGTCGCGACCGCGCTGCTGCGCGAGCGCGGCTCGACCGCTTCGGACGACAGCGCGATCAGGTTCGGCATCGCGCCGCCGAGGCCGATGCCGGTCAGCACGCGCACGACGACGAGCATCGCGAACGTCGATACCTGCGCGGTCGCGATCGACAGCAGGCCGAACAGCACGGCCGACGCGATCAGCACGCGCTTGCGGCCGATCCGGTCGGCGAGCCGGCCGCCGAGCATCGCGCCCGGCAGCAGCCCGAAGGTGCCCGCGCTGAACGCGATGCCCATCTGCGACACGGACAGCCCGAATTCGCGCGCCATGCGCGGCGCGGCGACGCCGACCGACTGCAGGTCGAGCCCTTCGAGAAGTGCGATCGCGAAACACAGCGCGAGCGTGGTCGCGACCGTGGGTTTTTCGGCAACGTAGGTGTTCATCTTGTCTCCAGTCCGATGTCTTGTAGTCGGTCGGCCATGCAACGACCACCGCGCGCCGCCGCCGGCCAACGGCGAAACGGCGCGCGAGGTGTCGTCGGAACGGCTTCCTTTATCAGGAAGCCTGATTCACTGGCCGCAAAAGCGCCTGCCGGTATCGTGACCGGCCGGTCGTTGTGGCTCCTTGTTGCTGCTTGCTGCTTGCTGCTGGTTGCTGCCTGGACCTGCGTTACGCGTAAATCACATCGGGATCGCGCCGCGCCGGGTCGTACAGCGCATCGATCGTCGCCGCGCGATGCTTCTGCACGGCCGCCTGGTTCAGCGAACCCTTGTCGGTCACTTCGCCGAGATCGAGCGACGGCGGCGTGTCGATCAACCGGATGCGCGCGACGAACGTCGAACCGCCGCTCGCGTTCCGGTTCAGCGCGGCCAGCCACGCCGCGAACGACGCGCGTACGGCCGGCGCGCGCAGCACGTCGGTCACGGATGCATCGGCGCCGAGCCCTGCCAGCCCACGGCACGCATCGACGCGCGGAAACACCAGCAAGCCGATGTCGTCACGATTGATCCCGGTGACCACCACGTCCTGCACGTACGGCGCGCCGCTCGACACCGCGTTCGCGCGCAACGGCCCGACGCTGACGAACGTGCCGCTGCTCAGCTTGAAATCCTCGGTCAGCCGGCCGTCGAACAGCAGCCCGAGTTCCGGACGCTCCGGATCGGCAAACACGCCCGCGTCGCCGCTGCGGTAATAGCCTTCGTCGTCGAACACGTCGCGCGGATCGACGTCCGCGTGCCAGTAGCCGCGCATCACGTTCGGCCCCTTGAAGCGCAGTTCATGCTTGCCGCCGCACGGCACGAGCTTCGCGTCGCAGCCGGGCGCGGGCAGCCCGATATAGCCGGAGCGCATCAGCGGGCCGGTCGTGAACAGGCACGACGGCGACGCCTCCGTCATCCCGAGGCCGGCCATGATCCGGATGCGCTCGCCGCAATGCGCTTCGGTCACGCGGTCGAGACGGTCCCACGCGGCCTGCGACAGCCCCGCGCCGCCGAAGAAATACAGCTTCACGCGCGAGAAGAACGTGTCGCGCAGTTCGGCATCGCGCTCCAGCGCGGTAGTCAGCTCTTCCCAGCCCTTCGGCACGTTGAAGTAGATCGTCGGCGCGATCTCGCGCAGGTTGCGCACGGTTTCGTCGAAGCGGCCCGGCACCGGGCGACCGTCGTCGATGTACAGCGTGCCGCCGTTGTACAGCGCGATGCCGAGGTTGTGACTGCCGCCGAACGTGTGATTCCACGGCAGCCAGTCGACCAGCACCGGCGGCTCGCGCGTGAGCTCGGGCATCGTCTGGCGCAGCATCTGCTGGTTGCTGCACAGCATCCGGTGCGTGGTCGGCACGGCCTTCGGCTGCTTCGTCGAACCGGACGTGAACAGGATCTTCGCGAGATGGTCGGGGCCGACCGCCGCGTGGATGTCGTCGATCGTGCGCGGGACCTTGGCGAGCAGGCGCGACAGCGGCACCGTGCGGCCCTTTCCGGCCGTGTTCGCATCGGCATCGGCACCGGCATCGGCATCCGCATCGCTTGCGACGATCAGCACCGCATCGGCCGGCAACGTCGCGTCGAGCGCACGCGCGAACGGCGCGCGTTCGGCGACGAACACCGCGCCCGGGCGCAGCACGCCGAGCGTGTGACGCAGCTTGCCGTAATCGGTCGACACCAGCGAATACGCGGGCGAGATCGGCGAGTACGGCACGCCGGCCAGCATCGCCGCGAACATCATCTGGAGGTGCTCGAGATCGTTGCCGGACAGCACCGCGAGCGGACGCTCCGCCGACAGCCCGAGATCGACGAGGCCCTGCCCGATCGCGCGGGCGCGTTCGAGCATCTGCGCGTAGGTGACTTCGATCCACCGGCCGTCGGCGCCGCGCCGCGCGGCCAGCACGCGGTCCGGATGCGCGTGCGCGCCGCGCACGAGGCAGTCGGTGATACGCGTCGGGTAAGCGCCGAGCGGTTCGCGTGAGCGCAGGTACCAGGTCCCGTCGTCGTCGCGGCGAATCTCGGCCGCGCCGACCGCGACGGCGGCCGCGCGATAGCGCACGGCGTCGGCATGTTGTCCGACCTGAGGCGGCGCCTTCTCTGCATTCATCGTCGGCTCGCTCATATCGGGTAATGCCGTGGCGCGGTCTGCACGGTGATCCAGCGCAGCTCGGTGAATTCGGCGATCGACGCACGGCTGCCGAAGCGGCCGTAGCCGCTCGCCTTCGTGCCGCCGAACGGCATCTGCGCTTCGTCGTGCACGGTCGGCCCGTTGATGTGGCAGATCCCCGATTCGATCCGGCGCGCGACCGCCATCGCACGCGCGATATCGCGGCTGAACACGCTCGCCGACAACCCGAACTCGCTGTCGTTCGCGAGCGCGACCGCTTCGTCGTCGCTGTCCGCGCGCAGGATCGCCACCACCGGTGCAAAGGACTCCTCGCGATACAGCCGCATGTCGCGCGTGACGCCGTCGACGATCGCGGGCTGCATCGTCGCGCCTTCCACACGGCAGCCGAGCGGCAGTTGCGCGCCATGCGCACGCGCATCCTCGACCAGCGACGCCGCGCGCGCGGCAGCCGACGCATCGACCATCGTGCCGAGCGGATGCCCGGCCTGCGGGTCGCCGGCAACGAGCGTGCGCGCCTTTTCGGTCAGCCGTTCGACGAGCGCATCGGCGATCGGCCGCGCGGCGATCACGCGCTCGGTCGACATGCAAATCTGCCCCTGGTTGAAGAACGCGCCGAACGCGATCGCGTCGACCGCCGCATCGAGATCCGCATCGTCGAGCACGAGCACCGGTGCCTTGCCGCCGAGTTCGAGCAGCACAGGTTTCAGGTGCGCGGCCGCATGACGCGCGATGATGCGCCCGACGTGCGTCGAGCCGGTGAAGTTGATCCGCTTCACATGCGGATGCGCGATCATCCGTTCGACGAGTTCGGGTGCATCGGCCGCTGCGTGGGTGATCACGTTGACGACACCCGCGCCGAGCCCCGCTTCGTCCAGCACCGCGCCGATCAGCGCGTGCACGCCCGGACACGCTTCCGACGCCTTCAGCACGACCGTATTGCCGCACGCGAGCGGCATCGCCAGTGCACGCGTGCCGAGGATCACCGGCGCATTCCACGGCGCGATGCCGAGCACCACACCGCACGGCACGCGCAGCGCGAGCGCGAAATTGCCGGGCACGTCGGACGGGATCACGTCGCCGTCGATCTGCGTGGTCATCGACGCCGCCTCGCGCAGCATGTTCGCCGCGAGCGTCACGTTGAAGCCGAGCCAGCCCGGCGTCGCGCCGGTTTCGGCGACACCCGTCGCGATGATCTCGTCGATGCGCGCGTCCATCAGGTCGGCCGCCTTCAGCAGCCGGCGGCGCCGCTCGGTCGGCGCGAGCGCGGCCCACGCGGGGAATGCGCGGTGCGCGGCATCGATCGCCGCGTCGACGTCGGCCACGCCGGCCGCCGGCGCGCGCGACGCGAGCGCGCCCGTCGCGGGGCTGAATCGGTCAAAGGTTCGCCCGTCGCGGGCGGTGCACCACTCGCCGGCGATCAGCATCCGTCTGTCGGTCATGTCGTCTCCTGCCTTGCCTTTCTCTTGCGATTACACCGGCGATTGCACCTGCAATGACGCCGGCGGCTGCGTCCGCGCTTGTATCAGCGCTTGTATGCCTGCAGGCCCGGCTTGATCGTCTTGTCGTCGAGGAACTGTTTCAGACCCTGCTCGCGGCCGCGCTCCGGATCGCGCAGCTGCGCCTGGTCGAGCTTCGCATACAGGTAATCCTCGCACTGTTCCCACGTGAGTTCGCGCGAACGCTTGAAGCCGTGCTTCGCCGCGCGCAGCACGACCGGGTTCTTGTCCATCAGCCGCGCGGCGAGCGCGATCGTCGCGTCGCGCAGCTCGGCGAGCGGCACGCTGCTGTTCACGAGGCCCATCTCGGCCGCTTCCGCGCCGGTGAACGTGTCGCCGGTCATGATGTAGTGCAGCGCGCGGCGATGCCCGACCGTGTCCGCCATCGCCTTGCTGACGAGGTTGCCCGGCGGGATGCCCCAGTTGATCTCCGACAGCCCGAACACCGCGTCGTCCGCCGCGATCGCGAGGTCGCACGCGACGAGCGGCGAGAACCCGCCGCCGAAGCACCAGCCGTTCACCATCGCGATCGTCGGCTTGTTGTACATCCGCAGGCGGCGCCATTGCCATTCCGACGCGTCGCGGCGCACCTTTTCCTGCAGCACGTCGGAGCCGCCGTCGATCTCGCGGAAATATTCCTTCAGATCCATGCCGGCCGTCCACGCGGCGCCCGCGCCGGTCAGCACCAGCACCTTCGCTTCGTCGTCGAATTCGACCGCGTCGAGGACGTCCAGCATCTCGCGGTTCAGCGTCGGGCTCATCGCATTGCGCTTCTCCGGGCGGTTCAACGTGACCCACGCGATGCCGGCCTCCACTTTCACTTCAACGGTCTGCCAGCGGTTGTCGTACTTGCTCATGTCTGTTCCTGTCGTTCGTTTTCAGTGCGATCCAATGCGATTCGGTGCGCAGCATTCCTGCTGCGGACGACTTCATTTAATATCAGGCTACCTGATATTGCAAGCGGCACGAACGCCGGTGTAAACCCGCAGCGGAACGCGGAGAAACGTCGGAAGAATCGGGGAACGGTGGGGCGCCCGTCGAGGGCGCCTGTGAAGCGAACGCGGCCGGAGCGGCCTGCTCCCGCACCCGCGTCGCGTGAAGATCGTGGAAAGCGGTCAGCCGCGCAGGTTGCGCGAGAACAGTTCGAGCGCGCGCTGCACGTGCGCGGCGTCGTCGGCCGAGATGTCGCCGAGCATGCGTGCCTCGAGCGGGCGCAGCACGGCTTCGCATTCGCGCAGCATCGCCGCGCCTGCGTCGGTCAGTGTCAGCAGGATGATGCGGCCGTGCGACGGGTCGGCTTCGCGCGTGACGAAACCGCGCGCGGCCATCACGCTCATCACCTCGTTCGCCGACTGCGGCGTGATCCACGAGCGCTCTGCCAGTTGCGCGTTCGACGACGCGCCGCGCGCCTCGAGCACCGACAGCGCCGTGTATTGCGCGAGCGTGATGCCGAGCGGCGCGAGCGCGTCGGTCATGTGACGGCGCAGCAGCCGGTCGAGGCCGCCGATCACGTAGGTCAGGCGCTGCGGCGCGCGCGCCTTCGGCTTGTCGCTCGTGGCGCGGGCGGCGTTCTTCGCGGTGGTCTTCGCAGCGTTCTTCGAATTCGCGGGCTTGGTCGGTGCGGAACTCATGGTGCGGGCGGGATGGAATTGCGGGCCATCTTACCAGCAGGTCGGGGGAGAACAGGGGTGTCGGGGTGTTCGAGGAAGCCGGACCGTCACCCTGCGCTCATGCATGCGCGGAAGACTGCGGACCGGGCCACGAGGCCCGCGGCGCTCGAGCGGGATCCCATGAACGGGACCCACCCGGTACGTGAAGCCGCGGTCAGCGGCGCGGCGCGCCCATGAACCGCGCAGTCGGCAACCCTGCGTAGCGCGTCTGCGCGACGAACACGCCGCCGGCATCGGCATCGCTCGCCAGCGCCTCGTCGCTCAACCCGACGCGCGCACTCGTCACATAAAGCCGGCCGTCACCGTCGAGCGCCACGCAGCTCGGCTGCGCGGTCGGCACCGCCACGCGATCCGTCTCGATGCCGTCCGGCCCATAGCGCACCACGCGCAAGCCGCCCCACTGCGCATTCCACAGCCCGCCGTCGCGATCCATCGTCGAGCCGTCCGGATCGCCGTGCGCATCGGTCAGCCGTGCGAACGCCCGCACGTTGGACACGTCGCCGCCCGCGCGGTAATCACAGACGAAAATCTCGCGCACCATCGAATCACAGAACGTCATCTGCGTGCCGTCCGGCGAGAACGCGATGCTGTTCGCGATCGCCGCCGCCGGCAGCGCGAGCCGCTCGAGCGTGAGGTCCGGATTGAGCCGGTAGAACCCGCCGACCGCGCGCGGCGGATCGCCGCCTTCGTCCTTCATCCCGAACACGAACGCGCCGTCCGGATCGCACCGGCCGTCGTTCAGCCGCGTCGGCAGGTCGGGTTCGACGTCGACGATCCGCGTGAACGCGCCGCTGCGCAGATCGAAGAACGCGAGATGCGTCGCCAGCCCGACGAGCAGCACGTCCGGCGCGTTCGTCAGTGCGAAGCACGCGAGCCGTTCAGGCATCGGCCACTGCGTGAGGGCCGAGCCGTCCGCGCGGCAGCGCCACAGCCGCGCCCCTTCGATGTCCGTCCAGTACAGCGCGCGCGTCGCGTCGCACCACGTCGCGCCTTCGCCGAGCGTATTGCGGCTGTCGACCAGCAGCGACGCCGCCGTGCCCGGTTGAGTCTGTTGCATGCCGTCTCCCGATATTGGTCGTATGTACAGGCGGCCGCGCGGGGGGCGAAGTCAGATCTTCATCGCGCGGCGCTGGTTGCGACGATACTGGTCGAACAGCACCGCGAGCAACAGAATTCCGCCGCGTATCAGATATTGGTAAAAGGTCGGCACGTTCAGCAGGCTCATCGCGTCCTGCACGGAGCCCATGATCAGCACGCCGACCAGCACGCCGGAGATCGTCGCGACCCCGCCCGTCAGCGACACGCCGCCGAGCACGCACGCGGAGATCACGCCGAGCTCGAGGCCGACCGACGTCTTCGGATCGCCGAGGCTCATCCGCGACGCGAGCATCACGCCGGCGAAGCCGGTCACGAGCCCCTGCAGCACGAACACCGCGATCTTGATGCGCATCACCGGCAGCCCCGCGAGCAGCGCGGCTTCGCCGTTGCCTCCGACGGCCAGCACGTTCTTGCCGAACACCGTCTTGCGCAGCAGGAAGCCGAACACGACGAAGCCGACGATGTTGCTCCAGATCGGATACGAGATGCCGAGGAACGACCCGCCGCCGAGCTCGAAGAAGCGCTCCTCGGAGATCATCACCGCGTCGCCGTTGGACGTGATGAACGCGAGCCCGCGCACGACTTCCATCATCGCGAGCGTGACGATCAGCGAATTGATCCGCCAGCGCGCGATCAGCACGCCGTTCACGAGCCCGACCGCGCCGCCCGCGAGAATGCCGGCCGCGGTGCCGAGCAGCACGCTGTGCGTCGCGGTGATCAGCGTCGATGCGACCACGCCGGAGAACGCGACGATCGACGCGACCGACAGGTCGACTTCGCCGAGCGCGAGCACGAACATCATCGTCACCGCGATCGAGCCGATCAGCGTGACCGACAGCAGCAGGCCCTGGATGTTGCGCGGCGTGAGGAAGTCCGGCACGGTCAGCGACAGCGTCGCGAACAGCACGAGAAACACCATCACGATGCCGGAGCGGTTCATCAGCTGCCAGATGCCGCCGCGCGCGCGCGCGGGCACGGCCGGGGCGTCCGGGGACGGGGAAGTGCGTTGGGGTTGCATTGCCTGGCTCATATCAGTTCAGTTGCTTTCCGGTTGACTGCACGCCGCTAGCGCGGCAGCGCGAGCTTGATCAGTGCGTCGGGCGTCGCCTGCGCCTTCGTCACCTCGCCCGCGATCCGTCCTTCCTTCATCACGATGATGCGATCCGCCACGCCGATCACCTCGGCCAGATCGCTCGACACGAGGATCACCGTGCGGCCCGCTTCCGCGAGTTCGTAGAACAGGTTGTAGATTTCCGCGCGCGCGCCCACGTCGATGCCGCGCGTCGGCTCGTCCATCAGGAACACGTCGATGCGCTCGGCCAGCCAGCGCGCGAGCACGACCTTCTGCTGGTTGCCGCCCGACAGCGCGCCGATCGGCGTGTCGCCGTGAGGCGTCTTGATTGCAAGCCGCTCGATGTATTTCTGTGCGAGCTCGCGTTCGCGCCGCGCGTCGAGCAGCATGCGCGCCGGGCTGAAATGACGGCGCGCACTGATGTTCAGGTTGTCGGCCACCGACGCGATCGCGACGATGCCTTCCTGCTTGCGGTCTTCCGGGCACAGCGCGATGCCGGCGCGCACCGCGTGGCGCGGGCTCGCGAACGCGACGCGCTTGCCGCCCAGCTCGACGTGCCCGCCGCTCGGGCGCGCGGCGCCGTACAGCAGCTTCATCAGCTCGGAACGGCCCGCGCCGACCAGCCCGAAGAAGCCGACGATCTCGCCGCGCCGCGCGGCGAACGACACCGGTTCCGACAAGCCGGGCCCGGTCAGCCCCTTCGCCTCGATGAGCACGTCGCCGGCCCTGCGCGGCCGATAGCCGTACACGTCCTCGATCGAGCGGCCGACCATGCAGCCGATCAGCCGGTCGCGATCGAGATCGGCGACCGATTCGAACGTCTCGATGCGGCGGCCGTCGCGGAACACCGTCACGCGATCGCACAGCGCGTCGACTTCCTCCATCCGGTGCGTGACGTAGATGATCGCCCGCCCGTCCGCGCGCAGCGACCGGATGATGCGGAACAGCTGCGTCGTCTCGCGCGCGGACAGCGAGCTCGTCGGTTCGTCGAACGCGATCACGCGCGCGTCGCGCATCAGCGCCTTGCCGATCTCGATCATCTGGCGCTGACCGATCGACAGATACTTCACCGGGATGTCGGGATCGATGTGCTCGCCGAGCCGCTCCAGCGCATCGAGCGCGCGCACCGCGAGGGCGCGCTCGTCGACCACGCCGAGCCGGCTCGGCAACTGGCCGAGCATCAGGTTTTCGGCGACCGTCAGCTCGGGCACCAGATGCAGTTCCTGGTAGATGATCGCGATGCCGGCCTCGAGCGCGGCGCGCGTCGACGCGAAGCGCTGCACCGTGCCGTTCAGCGTCAGCGTGCCGGCCTGCGGCTGATTCACGCCGGACAGCACCTTCAGCAGCGTCGATTTACCCGCGCCGTTTTCACCCATCAGCCCGTGCACCTCGCCCGCGCGCACCGACAGCGACACGCCGTCGAGCGCACGCACGCCCGGGAAGGTCACCGTGATGCCGTCGAGCGCGAGCAGCGCGTCCCCGGGCGGCGGCGCCGCGGCGCCCAGCGTGGCCGCGGCGGCGTCGCGGGATACGGCCGTGATCGTCTGCATCGTCATCGCGTCGTCGCCCCGCACGCTCAGATGCCGAGCTCGGCGCGCACGGCCTGCCAGTTCGCGCGCGTCATCAGCTTGCCGCTCGTCTGCGTATCCGCCGGCGGCGTCTTGCCGTTGCGGATCCACTCGACGAGGTTCTGCGTGCTGTCCTTGCCGTGGTTCGTCGAGCTGACCGCGATCGTCCCGTAGAAGCCGGTCGGCTCCTTCTTCTGGAATTCGGCGAACGCCTCGCCCGCGCCGTTGATGCCGACACCGATCACGTCGGCCGCCGGGATGTGCAGCTGTTCGGTCGCACGCACCGCGCCCAGCACGGTTTCCTCGTTCAGCGCGTAGACCACCCACTTCTTGATGTTCGGATGGCGCGCGAGCACCGGCGCGGCCGCGCTGAAGCCGCCTTCGTCGTCGGTCGTCTTCTGCGGCGCGTCGAAGATGTTGTCCTTGCGGAAGCCGTTCGCGAGCAGCGCCTGCGTCGCGCCGTCGGTGCGCAGCTTCGCGGTCGGCAGCTCGTTGTTGGTGATTCGCAGCGCGCCGACTTCTTCCGGCTTCCAGCCACGCCGCTTCATCTCGTCGGAAATTGCCTGGCCGACCTGGTTGCCGATCTTCGTCGCCGACATCCCGAGGTGCGGCACGTTCGGCAGCGGCTTGCCGGTCGAGTCGACGAGCTGGTCGTCCACCGTCACGAACTTCATGTTGTAGCGCTTCGCGCGCGACGCGATCGCCGGCCCGAGACGCACGTCGGGCGCGCAGATCACGAAGCCCTGCGCGCCTTGCGAGCCGAGGTTGTCGATCGCGGCCAGCACCTTCTCGCCGTCCGGCGTGCCGATCTTCACGACCGAGAAGTTCTCCTTCTGGCCGAGCGCGGACGCCGCGTTCTGTTCGTTGATGAACCATGCCTGTTCCGGCATCTTCACCAGGAAGCCGATCTTCAGCGGCGCGTCGGCGTGGGCGGCGCCCTGCATCCCGAGCGGCGCGATGCAAAGCGCGGCGAAGAGCGCGCGCAGCGTGTGTCGGCGGATCGTTTGGTTCGTGCGGTTCATGCGGTGTCTCCTTGTCTATTGGCTTGGGTCTTCAACTTCCGTCGTGTCGGGCCGCGCTCGCTGCGGCGCGCGCCGGCACGGTATCAGCGGCCGAACGCGTCGGTCCCGACGCGCCGCCCGAACAGGAACGCGTCGGCGACGAGCCGCAGCGGCCGCACGTCGACATCGCTTTCGCCGCGCGCGATCAGCGCGCGGAAATGTGCATACAGCGCCGGATACTCGCGTTCCGGCCCGATCTCGACCGGCTCGCCGCCGATCGACAACTGCGCGCCGCCGCGGCTGATCGCGAGCACGCCGTCCGACGTGTCGACCGCGATCTCCCACTGCTCGACGGGGCCGTGGCGCCAGTCGAATTCCGCACGCACGGGCACGCCGTCCGTATCCGCGCAATCGAGCTCGGCCGCGATCGGCATCTGCGCGTCGCTCGGCACGTAGAGCGTCGCTTCCCGCAGCACGAGTTCGCGCGGCAGGATCCGCGTGACGATCGACAGTGCGTTGATGCCCGGATCGAACACGCCGAGGCCGCCCGGCTCCCAGATCCACTGCTGCCCCGGATGCCAGCGGCGCACGTCTTCCTTCCAGCGCACCTGCACCGCGCGGATCGTGCGCGTCGCGAGCCACGCGCGCGCCGGCTCCACCGCGCTCGCGCAGCGCGAGTGCCAGGTCGCGAACAGCGTGAGGCCGCGTTCGCGCGCGAGCGCGTCGAGCGCGGCGACTTCACCCAGCGTCGCGCCCGGCGGCTTTTCGAGCATCACGTGCTTGCCGGCTTCGAGCGCGGCGCGGGCCTGAGCGTAGCGCACTTGCGGCGGCGCGCACAGCGACACCGCGTCGAGCTCGCGCTCGGCGGCCAGCAGCGCGTTCAGGTCCGGATAATTGCGTACGCCGTTGACTTCCGCGTGACGGCTCGCACAGGCGGTCAACGCGAAGCCCGGTTCGGCCGCGATCGCCGGCAAATGCTGGTCGCGCGCGATCTTGCCGATCCCGACCACGCCCAGCGAAATCACCTTGCTCATTTGCGTATCTCCTTTGCCATTCGCCATTGGCTCAATGCGCCCAGCGCAGCACGAGCGGGTCGAGCCGGCGCGCGATCGCGATCAGCTCCGCACGCGTGTCCGGGTGCAGTTCCGGCATCGGATGCCGCGGCCGCTCGCACGCGATCACGCCGCCTTCGCGCATCAGCGCCTTCGCGGTGAGGATCCCGGACTGGCGGTTCTCGTGATTGATCAGCGGCAGCCACGTCTGGTAATGCGCGAACGCATCGTCGTGCCGCCCTTCGCGGAACGCTTCGAGGATCGGCCGGATACCGTCCGGAAACCCGCCGCCCGTCATCGCCCCGGTCGCACCCGCATGCAGATCGGCGAGCAGCGTGATCGCCTCCTCGCCATCCCACGGCCCTTCGATCGCATCGCCGCCGAGCCGGATCAGCTCGCGCAGCTTGTTCGCGGCTCCGGGCGTCTCGATCTTGAAATAGGCGACCTGCTCGATCTCGCGTGCCATCCGCGCGAGGAACGGCGCGGACAACGCGGTGCCGCTCGCCGGCGCGTCCTGGATCATGATCGGGATGTCGATCGCATTCGACACGCGTGCATAGAAATCGAAGATCTGCGCTTCGGGCACGCGGAACGTCGCGCCGTGATACGGCGGCATCGCCATCACCATCGCCGCGCCGAGCTGCTGCGCGCGCAGGCTGCGCGCCGCGCACACCTGCGTGCTGTAGTGCGACGTCGTGACGATCACCGGCACGCGGCCGGCGACGTGTTCGAGAATCGTGCGCGTGAGCACGTCGCGTTCGTCGTCGGTGACCGCGAACTGCTCGGAGAAGTTCGCGAGGATGCACAGCCCGTCCGAGCCCGCGTCGATCATGAAGTCGACCGCGCGCTTCTGGCTCGCGAGGTCGAGCTCGCCGCTGTCGGAGAACGTCGTCGGAACGACGGGGAAGATGCCGCGATAGCGCGGCGTGCTGCTCGATGTCATGGTTCGGTCCTGCGTCGGCCTCGAAGGGAGGCCCTCAAGCGTTCACGGTTTCACATCACCACTTCGTTCGCGTTGCGCGGATCGCTGCCCGCGCAACGCCTGCCAGCCAGCCGGCCGGCCAGCCGCTCAATGCGAATGGCTCGGCACGTCCGCGCCGCGCGTGCCGACCAGGAAGTCGAGGTCGCACCCCTCATCCGCCTGCAGCACGTGATCGATATACAGCCGCGCGTAGCCGCCCTTGCCGAGCTGGCCGGCCACGCCCGGCGCGGCGGTCGGATCGACGTCCGACAGGCGGCGCTGCAGCTCTTCATCGGGAATATCCAGATGCAGCGTGCCGGCCTCGCAGTCGAGTTCGATCCAGTCGCCGTTGCGCACCGCGGCCAGCGGGCCGCCCGCGGCCGCTTCCGGCGCGACGTGCAGCACGACCGTGCCGTATGCGGTGCCGCTCATCCGTGCATCGGAGATCCGCACCATGTCCTTCACGCCCTGGCGCAGCAGCTTCGGCGGCAGCCCCATGTTGCCGACCTCGGCCATGCCCGGATAGCCGCGCGGCCCGCAGTTCTTCAGCACCATCACCGAGCTCGCGTCCACGTCGAGCGCTTCGTCGTTGATCGTCGCCTTGTAATGCTCGAGGTTCTCGAACACCACCGCGCGGCCGCGATGCTTCAGCAGCTCGGGGCTCGCGGCGGACGGCTTCAGCACCGCGCCGCGCGGCGCGAGATTGCCGCGCAGGATGCGGATCCCGCCGTCCGCGATCAGCGGCCTGTCGAGCGGGCGAATCACTTCTTCGTCGTAGTTCGGCGCTTCGCGCACGTTGTCCCACAGCGACTTGCCGTTCACCGTCAGTGCGTCCGGGTGCGGCAGCAGCCCGCCTTCGCCGAGCCGGCGCAGCACGGCCGGCAGCCCGCCCGCGTAGTAGAACTCTTCCATCAGGAAGCGCCCGGACGGCATCAGGTCGACGATCGTCGGCGTGTCGCGGCCGATGCGCATCCAGTCCTCGAGTTCGAGCGGCACGCCGATGCGGCCCGCGATCGCCTTCAGATGGATCACCGCATTGGTCGAGCCGCCGATCGCCGCATTCGTGCGGATCGCGTTCTCGAACGCCGCGCGCGTCAGGACCTTCGACAGCACGAGCCCTTCGAGCGCCATCTCGACGATGCGGATGCCCGACATGTGCGCGAGCACGTAGCGGCGCGAATCGACGGCCGGAATCGCCGCGTTGTGCGGCAGCGCGACGCCGAGCGCCTCGGCCATGCACGCCATCGTCGACGCGGTGCCCATCGTGTTGCAGGTGCCGGCCGAACGCGACATGCCGGCTTCGGCCGACAGGAAGTGGTGCACGTCGATCTCGCCCGCCTTCAGCGCTTCGTGCAGCTGCCACACGGCCGTGCCCGAGCCGATGTTCTTGCCTTCGAGCTTGCCGTTCAGCATCGGGCCGCCCGACACCACGATCGCCGGCACGTCGCAGCTCGCCGCGCCCATCAGCAGCGCGGGGGTCGTCTTGTCGCAGCCGGCGAGCAGCACGACCGCGTCGATCGGGTTGCCGCGGATCGCTTCCTCGACGTCCATCGAGGCAAGATTGCGCGTGAGCATCGCCGACGGCCGCAGGTTCGATTCGCCGTTCGAGAACACCGGGAACTCGACCGGGAACCCGCCCGCCTCGGAGATTCCGCGCTTCACGTGCTCTGCGAGCTTGCGGAAGTGCGCATTGCACGGCGTCAGCTCGGACCACGTGTTGCAGATGCCTATGATCGGGCGACCGTCGAACTCGTGATCGGGGATGCCCTGGTTCTTCATCCAGCTTCGGTACATGAAGCCGTTCTTGTCATTGGTGCCGAACCATTGGGTGGAGCGCAGCCTGGGTTTTGTTGCCGACATCGTCAGTCCTGTGGTGACGGGATACCGGCGCAGTATGGGCAGAATTTTGATAACTCGCTAATGACGTTTTAGGCGATTACGATATCGATTCCGATATCGATATAAACCCGTACGATGACCGAAGCCAGCCCGTGGGGAAACCGCAACCGCCTGAAGACCCGCCAGCTTCTGCTGGTCGTCGCGCTCGCCGACGAAGGCAGCATTCATCGCGCGGCGGCCGCGCTGAGCATGACGCAGCCGGCCGCGTCGAAGCTGCTGCGCGAGCTCGAGGAATCGATCGGCGCGGTGCTGTTCGAGCGCCTGCCGCGCGGGATGCGGCCGACACTCTATGGCGACGCGCTGATTCGCCACGCGCGCGCGGCGCTCGGCAGCCTCGACCAGGCGCGCGAGGAACTGGCCGCGCTGAAGGCCGGCCATCTTGGCCATGTGGCGGTGGGTGCGATCACGTCGCCGGGGCTGCGGCTCGTGCCGCCGGCCGTGGCCGCCGTAAAGGGGACGCATGCGAACGTGCGCGTGTCGGTCGCGATCGACACCAGCAACGCGCTGCTCGAACATCTCGCGCAGGACCGGCTCGACATCGTGCTCGGCCGACTGTCCGCCGAACACGACAAGCTGCACCTGCGCTACGAGCCGCTGACCGGCGAGCCGGTCGCCGCGGTCGTGCGGCCCGGCCACCCGCTGCTCGCGCAGGCGCCGCTGTCGCTGGCCGACGTGCAGCGCGCCGCGTGGGTAATGCCGCCGGCCGGCAGCGTACTGCGCCATCGCTTCGAGCTCGTGTTCCAGCGCGCGAGCCTCGCGCCGCCGGCGAACGTCGTCGAGACGGCCGCGCTGCTGTTCATCACGCAGTTGATCGAGCAGAGCGACATGATCGCGGTGCTCGCGGAGGACGTCGCGCGGTACTACGCGCGACACGGGATGGTCACGGTGCTGCCGCTGGAGATGGACTGCCGGATGGACGATTTCGGGATCATCACGCGCACGGATCGGCTGCATTCGCCGGCCGTCGAGGTGATGGCGGAGGCGATTCGGGCGGCAGCGCGGGATGTTTACGGGATTGGGGTGTGAGGCGGCGGTTTCGGGCTTCGCCGCCGCAGTCTGGATAGCAGGGTCGCCGTTCGTGGCTCTCCGACAAGAGCGCCATGTTCCATGCGGTCGGAAAAGCCGTCAGTTCTCGATCCTCGCCGCCGTCGTCTCAGACGACGGCGGGTCGAGTACCGGATTGCGCTTGCTTCATCAGAACTGTGCGGTAACCTGAAAGCCAACCGTCACGCGTGCCGTAGGAAACCCGGACGGCTTGTAGATCGGCGTGCCGGCAAACAGGTCGTAACCGTAGGCGCCCAACCGCGTCGCGACGCTGCCCTTCACGCCGATCACCGCGCCTGCCAGTTGCGTGCCTACGAGTGTGACCGGCTGCGGGCCCCACACGCGGCCGTAGTCGATGCCCGCATACACCGCCTGCCCGGTCTGACCGATCGGCGCCTGCAGTTCGTTACGCCAGTAGAAACCACGGGAGGCAGCCAGCATCGTCTCCCCGTCGAATCCGCGCACGGTGTAACGGCTGCCGATCGTCATGTCGTCGATGTAGTACAGCGTGTTGCCCGTGTACTGGCCGTGGAACGTCGTCACGTAGCGGAACGGCTGCTGGGCGATTACGAACGGCACCGACAGATTTGCGTCGAGCACGGCCATTTTGTAGCGGTAGGTCGGACCGCCATCTGCCGCCAGAATGTCGTCCTGCGCGCCGAATGCGCCGATGCCCTGCCGGTACGCGAGCGTGCCGTCGAATTGCGCGTTGCCGAAGTAATGGCGATCGGTCAGGCCGAACTCGACGAACGTGTTGTTACGGCGCTGCTGCGGAATTTCCGTGTCTTCGATGAAGCTTTGCCCGAACCGGCGCGACAGGCGAAACTGCGCGCCGAACACGTCGTTCTGGCTGCGCGACAGCACGCGGTTCAGCTTGAAATCGACCGTCTTCGAATTGCCACTCGCGATGAACGTCTGGTTCACGCCGGCGATCTGTTGGTAGTACGTGTTCGTGTACGCGGAGAGCGTCGCGGTCCAGTAGCCCCACGGGATCGAGTAGAAGCCGTTCCAGCCATGCGAGCCGAGCCGCTTGTCGCCTAATTCGAGATCCTGGCTCACGCCGATGTTGAAGATGTCGTTCAGGCCGAGCGGGTTATCGATGCCGAGCGACAGATTGCCCTGCAGGCGGCCGGTCGCGCGCGTGCCCGAGTTGTCGATCGAGGCGACGACTGTCCACGGTTTGCTGCGCTTCACGTCGAGTACCACGTCGCTTTCGCCGGGTACGTCGGCTGGGACGATTTGCATCGAGACGTCCTGGCTCGTCACGCGCTTCATCTGTTCGAGGCCCTGCTCGAGGTCGCGCAAGTTCAGCAGTTCGCCGTCGCGCGTCGGGAAGGCGGTTTTCCACGTGCCTCGGAGCTTCTCGTCGGCGAAACGCACGTGGCGGATCACGCCGGGGATCAGCGAAAACTTGAGAGTGCCGGTCGACAGGTCCTGTTCGGGCAGCAGCACCCGCGTCGTGACATATCCGCGCGCCAGGATTGCTTGCGACAGACCCTTGACCAACACGTCAATGCCTTGCTTGCCGACGCACGCGCCCGAGGAATGGTCGAGCCATTCGCGCGCGAAGGCGAAGCGATCCATGGGTAATGCCGATGCGCCTTGCGATTTCAGGGAAGCGGGCAGCGCATCGGGTACGCCAAGGGTGAAACGCTCAATCCGAAAGCACGGCGTTTCCGATGGCAGCGTCGGATATTCTGCATTCGCCACCACTTCCGAGCGCACCCCGGGCGCGGAGACTGCTCGTTCCCGCTCTCGTGCTTCTTCCTGCTGTCGGGTTTGCTGGTCGTTGCCCGGAATGATCGGGCGCGGAGCCTCTTGTGCCGACACACTGGTCGCGATAAACAGCAGTACCGCTGCAGAATTACTCCGACGACTAGCTCTCATATTTTTCTATACGTTCAATCGCGAACTGCGATTTTTTATCGAAATCGCCTAAATGCCACAACCACCCACCAGCTGCTTCGCGAGCGTCTTTTCTTCCGGATGCAGCCACCGGTTAAACCGATCATCTATTCAACTCTCAGCAACGAAAAATCGATGATAGGTCTGCCGTATCCTTCATATGAGGAGTAGTGATATGATTTTTCTGTAATTTCAATATTTTTTGGATAAATTTCATTCAAACCAAATTTTGACTCTTTTGAAAGAGTAAATTGCCCCACCCCCTTCAGAGTTTCCAGATTCCCGCACGTTAACGACGAAAATTCTCCATCCTTGGCCCGTAATCCACGACACTCTTGCGGCGCACTCCAAAATTCAAATTCCTTTTCATTTTTATCAAAAAATCTCAGCACAGGATTTCCTTGGTCACTACGCACCAATTTCAATATTGAAATATTGGGGTTGGCTTTCGACGACTTCCCTACCACCTTATATGTTCCATAAAGACGCTGCAAATCACCTTCCGCGGTACCAGAAAGCACCGTATTTACCTCGGAATATTTTCTCTTCATCCACTCCATCCGGGTGTCCGGAAAAGATGAACACGCAGCAATCAAAATAAAAGCATTCAACGCAACAAATATCTTAAATTTCCGCATAAATTCGACCCCATTATTTAATTCGATAACACATAATTACATGCAACTCGCGCAATCCATTTTCATACTAGCGTCCCGATCTCTTTTTTTCGACGAACCACGTCACAGTGCCCGCGAACAAACTAAACAGCACTACAAACACTGCCATTCAGCCCGCACGGTTCCATGTCGGTAATTGATATGGAATGTCGTTAAACAACCAGAGCTCTGTGGGACCTGCGGAAAGTTCACGCACCGATCTTCTCTTGCGCAGCACCGCCCAAAGCACCTCCAGCCTATGATGGAAACGTACACAACCAGCCCGGCAACTATCGAGCTCTGTTTTCACACTAGCGGCTAATTCGGATGATCTGATTCGTCCTCCTTTACTTTGTAGCTATCCCGTGCCTTCTTGTAGCTATTTTCGAAAGGCTTTATTTTCAGTAAACGGGAACGGCTACTTAAACCACCGATAGCCATAATCAAGAATCCAAGTAACGCTAAAAAAACACTCCAAATCGAAGGAGGCGCATATTTGAATGTCACATACGATATCCCAATACCCACCACAATCAAGGTCGTACACACCCATCCGGTCAGGTTGCCATCGTCGATAAATTTCATTTTTTTGCCGATTGGTTACTGATGCGGTTCCAAGAAGAATTTATGAAATCTTGAATAGATTTAGAAAAACCACTGTCGTTGAACTTGTTTGCAGCCTCATTGATCGCGGGACTAGCTAGCGGAGGCTTTGTAGAGAGGCGATCTGAAATCATGGCGCTGCCACTATCGCAGTTGCCTGTTAAACCGATCGACGTTGTACCCTGAGAAAGCGTCCGCTTGACCGCCCACGACACCGCCCGCCCCCGTCGCAAGCGCATTCGCCACGATGTTGCCCAGCGCCTGATTCATATTGGCGTTGCCAGTCGGATCACTGCCTGCGATTGCGCTGCTCAGTTCGTTCAGCTTGCCCGACGCGATTGATACAATCACCGCGCCGGCTGCGCCACCTACTGCGTTGCCGCTCGCCGGTCCGCAGTGCCGCGCCGGCACCTTGCATCAGTGCGCACACCTTCGAATCGTCAAAACCCGGCCATTCGTCGGCCCCGTCGCTTTAGCTTCAGCTCTTGCTCTCAGACTTGAACCAGGGACCAAATTTCGATGGATCGTCGCTCAACATCCCAGCCTTGCGTAATGGGTTCGGCAACAATCGAATGTGTAAAACCAGAAGAACAATAAAGAATGGAAGACCTATAGAAAATACAGAGATGCCATCACTCAGCCCCATCAGTTTTCGACAGATACCAATCACGACGACCGTATAGCACCCCGTACTAAAAACCGACACCAGGAAAACCATGAACCATATTTGAGCCGTCGCATAGAGTCGCCGCCAATTCATTTCTGCTCTCCTGCACGGTGAACATCGTTGATAACCGTTGCCCCCTTCGAACCAACACCAAACAGCAGAATGCCCTGCGTCGTCCCGTATGGTGCCGCTTGGTTAATGAATGGAACCAATGTGTTGTTATTGACACGCGGCACGGTCACACCAAACATCGACCCTGGACGATTCAGACCATCAGCATTACCCATCTTGAGCGGGACTGGCGCTTTCAAAGCCGCAATCGCGACTGCCAAATTCAACCCATCATATACAACGCTCCCCCAACCAGCAGGCAAAGCCTCATTAAACCCATACCGTAAAGGATTCACACCAGGAGAGCTAGTGCCGTTGTAACGATTGTAAAGACCATCCGCACCTTCTGCCATATCACCCAATCCAAAAGCGATCATTCCTCCACCGCCGAGAGCACAACCCAGACCGCTTGTACAAAGACCCGCTCCCGTCTTTACCGTCACGCCACCAATCACGATCTTGGCAGTATCCTTCGCAACCCCAACCGGATCGTTCTTCAACGCATCGCCAACCTTCTGCATCGGCTTGTAATCGAACAAACCCGATTCCTTCTGCCGATTTACCCAATCCAATTCCGGACCCAGCGAGGCCACCTCGACTTCACTTACAAAGTTCTTGTTCCGCTCTGCGCTTCCCTCCGGGTATTCCGCCCAGCACTTCACCGCATAGCACGCCGCGCGCGTCAGCTTCTCTTGTTCCACATTGTCTTTCCCAGCCTTCTCGGCAATCGCCTTCTTTTCATTATCGTGCAACTGCCGATTGAACCGATCAACGTTGTATCCAGAGAACGCTCCAGACTCCCCACCCACAGCCGCACCCGCCCCCGTCGCAAGCGCATTCGCCACAATGTTGCCCAGCGCCTGATTCATATTGGCGTTCCCGGTCGGGTCGCTGCCTGCAATCGCCCTGCTGAGTTCGTTCAGCTTGCCCGACGCGATTGATGCAATTGCCGCACCGGCTGCGCCACCGACCGCGTTGCCGCCCGCCAGTCCGGTCACCAGCGCCGCACCGGCACCTTGCATCAGTGCGCGGTTCGCCCCGCCTTCCTTCCACGCGTCGACGCCGACCTGGTCGCCGTTCCTCTCTGCTTGCCGTTTCATCTCGTCGGCGTAGTCCCCGATCCGGCGCGACACGGCTTCCCCAGCCGCACTCGCCGCGGCCATCATGTCCGACTGCTTGGCCAACAGGTTCTGCATGTCCGGAAGTTTCGCCACCGTACCGTTCGTGTCTGTCGTATCGCGGTTCAAGCTCGCCACATCCTGCTTCTGGTTGGCCGAATCCGTGATCGTGACCGTTCCCGCGCCGACACCACTCTTCGTCGTCGCGCTATCACTGCCGCTGTCGTTCTGACCAAGCATGGGCGCGGCGCCCCCCGCATTCTTGCCCGACGTGCTGCCGTGCGTGCTGTAGTTCATCCCGCCGTCGCCGGTCGTCGCGCCTGCGCTGAAGCCGCTCGAGCTCGCATCGTAGTGCGACTGGTTCTGGATGTCGGAGAACGACAGCGAACCCGTCGTCAGCGAATTCTTCGACGCATCCGCATCACTCGCGATCAGTCCGCCCTTCAGGTCGGTATTCCCGGTGACGTTGATATTGAAGCCGCCATCACCCGCCTGAATGCCAGCCTGTTCATTGACGCCCGCATAGCTGCCCGACGCATTGCCCTTGCTCTGGCTGAAGCTCGCGCTGGCGCCGCCCTGGCTGATGTTGAAACCGCCGCCCGCACTCGACTGATGCGCCGCGCTCGTCAGCGTGTCCTGCACGCTGACGATGTTCAGATTCCCGCCCACATCGGCGTTCACCTGATTACCCTTCACGTTCGAGCCGATGATGTTCGTATCGCCGCCCGAGATGATCGTCACGCCGTTTGCTGCATTCACATGGCTGTTGTTCTGCGTGGCCAGATCGCTGTTGCCGTCGCCGTTGGCCTTCGACATCGCAGCGGAAACACCGAACCCGCCCGTGCCGACCGACACGCCCACGCTCGCGCTCTTCGATTCGTTCGTGCTGCGCGTCGAGTCGGTATCTGTCGTATTGATGATATTGACCTGATTTTTCGCCGCCAGGATCACATCATTCGCGTTCACGTTCGAGCCGGCGATCGTCACATTGCCGCTGCCAGCCTGACCATTGCCGGTCGCCGCGAACGCCACCGTCCCACCCGCATTCACATTCGAGCCGCGATTCGTCACGCTGTCTTCGGAGAACGCGCTCTTGCTGTGACTGCTGCCGACGCTGACTTCGACCTTGAACTGAGGCGTCTCGCCCGCTCCGAGCGCCCTGACCAGATCGCCCGCGGCCATGTTCGCGTCCCACGCAGCGCTTGCCGCAGCCATCCCGTGCAGCGCTGCCGCACGGCCATCCTGGCTACGGCTGGACGCACGAGATTGATCCACAGCGTTCGACACCGCGTCGATCACCGGCGCCTTCAGTGCCAGCGTCAGACCGCTCTTCGAGACTTCCTGCGTTTCACCGCGGTGGTTCTTGTCCTGCGCCGCGTCAATCGTCACGTTCGCGCCTGTCCCGCTGAGATTCTTCGCGGCGATCAGGTCGCTGCCCGTCACGTGCAGGTCGTTTCCAGCCGTGATGCTGAGGTTGCCCTTCAGCGAACCGATCGTACTGCTGTTGTTCGACACCTCGGTTGTCTGACTGGTCGTCTTCAGCGAACTGCTGCCCACTGACACCGACAGTCCCCCGCCCGACATCAGCCCGGACTCCTTCTTGTCGTAATAGCTCGAGGACTGCAACGTATCCTGCGACGTCGTAACCGTCACGTTGCGCGCTGCCGTGAGCGTCACGTCATTCGTTCCGACGATGGTGCTGCCCTGAACATTGACGTCCTTGCCGCCGACAATGTTCACGCCGTCCGCCGACACCAGACTGCCGCGATTGAGCGTCATCGTCTGGTCGATCCCGCTCGCGACCTTCACGCCGCTCACGACATTGCTGTGGCTGTGCGTTTCGTGTGAATTCAATTCGTGCGTCTCGGTTGCCGCGCCGATATTCACGTCGCCAGCCGCGAGCAGGTTCGCGTTGCCCTTGTCGAGACTGATCGCGCTGCCGGAGAGCGTAATGTCCTTACCCGACACGATATTCACCGTGTCACCACCCGTGAGCGTCGTCCCGGTCAGCGCCTGATCGGAGGTGTGCAGGGTCTCCGCGTAACTGCCGTGACTGTCGCTACCCGAACTGTTGCTGTTCACCGTCGACGTCGTGCTTGCCGTGCCGAGGGTCACGTTGCCCTTGGCCGCAATCGTGCCGCCCTGACCGAGCTCGATCTGCGCGCCCTTGGCTGTCAGGTCGCCGCCCACGCCGATCATCGATTGCCCGCCAACCTGCACCGAGCTACCGGTGACCTTGTTGATATCGGTGTTCGACACACCGTTCGCGCGCTGCACGATCTTGTGCTCGCCGGTCTGCGCCGCTCCGAGATCCCAGTTGCCGCCGACGTTCATCCCGAGGTTGCCGCCCACCGACAGGGTGCCTGCGTTTTGCTGGAAGTTGCCGCCGGTCACAATCAATGCATCGCCGGCGACATCCAGCTTCGCAGTCGGCCCGAGCGTGGTCGTCACGCTCGTCGCGCCATCGCGGCTCACGCGCGTGCTGGTGTTCGTCGCGGTGTTGAGAATCAGGTCCTTACCGGCATCCAGTTGCAGGCTTCCGGCCTTCACGTTCGCCGACGTCAGATCGATGTTGTTCTCTGTCTTCAGCGACATCAGCCCGCCGCTTTGCAGCGCACCGAACGCGTTGTCGATCTGCTTGCCCTGAATCGCCAGCGTGTTGTCCGCCTTGATCGTGCCGCTGTTCGTGAACGACTGCGCGTTCTGGAAATCGATGTTCGTCGCGCTGATCAGCGGGCCATTGACATTCTGCTGGCTGGCCTGCGCGAGATACACGACCGGCACGAGCACCGCCTGACCGTCGACCACGCGCGTTTCCATGATGATCACGTTGCTGGTCAGCTTCGACACCTGATCAACCGACAGGCTCGCGCCGATTGGCAAATCGAGCGACTTCGACAGATCCGCTCCAGCTGCCATCAGCGATTGATACATCGTCTGCAAGTCCGCGTACGGCCCCAGCACCGGCTTTCCGGTCAGCGCCGTGACTTCGTTGCGCACGAGCTGCTGTTCGTAGAAGCCGTCGCCGAGACGCTTCGGAATATGCGTGAGGTCGACGCCGAGCTGGCCGAAGAAGTAGTCGCTCGAAATGAAATTCTTCTGGTTCGTGAACGCCGGGTTCGTCTCGATCACGTAGTTCGCGTTCGGCGCGGTAGTCGGCCGGTACAGCCCGCCCTGCGGAATCGTGAGGTTGTTGAGCACGTTCAGCGCGCTCGCACTCGCGATGATCGGATCGACCGGCGCGGGCGGACCGCCGTGCACCGACGATGCCCCCGACTTCACTCCGCTCGCGTTTCCGCTCAGGTCGGTGGGCGTGAGACCCGGCACGGACTGCCCCGGCAGCAAGCCGAGTGACGGAATCGACGCGTTGCCGGCCGTGTTGTTGACGCTGACACCCGTGCCGGAAATCGTGCCGTTCGAACTTATCGTCGAGAAGTAGCCGGGCAGCGTGTAATCCTTGATCGATGCCGGCGCGGCTTGCGTGTAACCGCCCGGGCGCCCCGTCACGAATGGCGCGTTGCCGAACGGCAGTTGCCAGTCGTGTTCGGAATTGTCGTAGTTGTTGTAGTGATATTGCCCGGAGTAGGAAACCGACACACCCGGCAGTTTCTGCCCCGACGCTGCCCAGCCGTCGGCATCGTAGCGGGCCGGCATCTTGATGTCGCCGACCGCCGCGATGTTGCTCCAGTAGTTTTGCAGCGTGCCGACCGACGACGCATCGATCTTGCCGCCCGACACGATCTGCGCGGCCGGGCTGATGTCCGTCACGGTCGTCGCCGTCGCGCTGTCCGCGTAGTAGGTCGTGAACTGATACGTGCTGTTCCACTGACCGCCGTGAGGCGGCTCGGTGTAAACGCCGCCGATGCTGTCCGGATCCTTCACGCCGATCTGGCCCGTACGGCCGCTGATCGGAATGCCGAACTGGCTGAGCAGCGAGGGATCGATCGTGCGTGTCGACGTCTTCATCACCCGCCGCGTGCTCGTGACCTTGTCCGCGTGCAGTTCCATGTCGCCTTGGGACTGGATCAGCGCAGACACGTTATTGACCAGCGCCGCGTTCGTGTAGTTGCCGTTCGCGTCCTTGCCGCCAGCCAGCACGACCTTGCCCATCCCGAAGATGGCGGTCGTCGCCATCGAGTCGGTTGCAGTCGCGTCGTCGCGGTTTTCGATGTCACGTGCGAGGATCTCGAGCGTGCCGTTGCTGTCCGATGCACCGATCAGTGCGGTCGGCCCGAGATTCGAGATCGTGTTCGTCGCGTTGAGCGACACGCTGGCGCCCACGAGCGCGCCCATATTGGTCAGGTTCGTCGATTGCGTGTGCAGCAGGCCACCGGCAGTCAGGGCACCCACGTTGACGATGTTGCCCGCGCTCACCCTCAGGTCGTTCACCACCTGCATGTTCGCGTTGTTCGTGAAAGTGCCGGGCAACGTGAAGGCGAGATCGTGACCGACGTTGAACTGCGTATCGGCCGCCGCCGTGTAATCGCCCTGCAGGGTCACGTTCGCATCATGCTTCGCGCTGTATGTACCGCCGCCTTGCAGCGTGGCCGCGGCGACGGACAGGTCATGCGTCGAGCCGATCTGACCGTTCGTGTTCGTGATCGCGCCGGTCGTCGTGACATTCACGTCGCCGTTCGAGTTCGTGACGTTACCAATGGTGCCGCCGCTATTGTCCAGGGTTTTGCCTTGAACACGCAGCGATGCACCACTGAGCTGACCGCCTTGCGTGTTGCTGATCGACGCTGCGCTGACCGTCACATCGCCGTTGCCGGTAATCGCACCCATGCCCGCTACGCCGCCGGCGTGGCTGTTCGCGATCTGGCTGCCGCCTTGCACCGACATCCGGCCCGCGCCGAGGTCGACGATGGCGCCGTCCGCGTTGTCGATCGAAGCCGATTGAAGGTCGAGCGTGCTGGTGTCGCCCGCAACCGATTGCCCCGCCTGGATGTGGCCGCCCCGGTTTGACAGAGCGCCCCCGTTCTTCAACGACAACGATGCATCCGATCGCAACAAGCCCTGCGCGTTGTTCACGTCGCCTGCGATGGTCGCGTTGATGCCGCGTTGCGCGGCGAGGATACCGCTCGCGTTGTTCCAGGAAGCCGCGTTGACGATGGCTTGTCCCTTCGTCACGATGGTGCCCGACGTGTTGTTCAGCGCGCTCGATCCGTTGCCCGGTGCGATCGTCAGTGTGCCCGTGCCGGCGTGCGTAATGGTGCCGCCCGCGTTGTTCAGCTCGGCCGGCTTGAGCGTGAGGTCCGTGCTGTTGGTCTGGATTACGCCGCCGGCCGAGTTGTCGAGCGTGCCGCTGACGTTCATCGCCATCGCTGACGATCCATACTGCGTGATCGTACCGCCGTGGTTCACGAGGTTTGCGGCCGTCAGCGCAAGCTGATTGGCTTCGAGCTTGCCACCGCTGTTGTCGAGCGTCGAATCGGCGGTGAGCGACAGGTTCGGTGCGACGATCGAGCCGCCCTGATTCGTCATCGAGCCGGTGTGGATCGTCGCGTTCGTGCTGGCACCGATCTGGCCGCCGTCGTTCGACAAAGTACCGCTTGTGACACTGACGTCCGTGTTCGACAACAGCTTGCCGCTCGCATTGTTCAGCGTACCCGCGACCGTTGCCGTCAATCCGTTCTGCGCGTTGATCAAGCCCGCCGTGTTGTTCAGCGTGCCGGCTTGCGCGACGACGCGCCCGTTGCTCGCGATCGAACCGCCCACATTCGATACGGATCCCGAACCACCTCCGAGCGCCAGTGTGCCGTTGCCGGCGTGAGTGATCGTGCCGCCGTCGTTGACGATCGTCGTCGGCGCCAGCGTCAGATCGGTACTGTTGGTTTGCAGCGTTCCGCCATTCGAATTGTCCAGCGTGCCCGACACGTTCACGCTCATCGCGCCGGCGCCGGTCTGCGTGATCGTGCCGCCGTGATTCACGAGGTCGGTCGCGTTCAACGACATCTGGTCCGCCTGCACGGTGCCGGCGCTGTTGTCGAGCGTCGTACCAGTCAGTGCGGCGGTCCGACCGACGACCGAGCCGCCGTTGTTGATCAGGCGCGCGCCCGCGTCGACAGCCACCTTTTGCGCGGCCTGCAGCGTGCCACCACCGTTGTCGACTGACTGCCCCGATACCCGCAGATTCGTATTGGATGTAATCGCGCCGCGATTGACAACGTTTGCGCCTTGGATCGAAACATCACCGTTGCCGCCGATCACACCG
>NZ_ML058623.1 GCF_003635165.1 Burkholderia sp. Nafp2/4-1b
TCTTTTTGAACTGGCCTCTTAAGCACCAAACGGCGTCTTCGGACGCATCGACACGCCGCATCGCGGCATCTCCAATCGCCCCGCAGGGTCACGTCCCTGCCGGGCGCGATTCCCGTGGGGTCTTCTTTTCAAGGAACCCCGTGAAACTCTCTCCCGCACAGCTCACCGAGCTACTCAGCATCTACATTCCGCAGCGCTTTCCGGTGCTGATCAGTGGCCGGCCGGGCATCGGCAAGTCCGACATCGTCGAAGCCGCTGCGGCCGCGACCGATCATGAGCTGCTCATTAGCCACCCGGTGGTCGAAGACCCGACGGACTCGAAGGGCCTACCGTTCCCGTCCCCCGATGGCGAACGTGCGCGCTTCCTGCCGTTCGGCGATCTCGAGCGCGCATTGAGCGCGCGTCGGCCGCTGCTCTGGTTTCTCGACGATCTCGGGCAGGCGTCGCCCGCCGTGCAGGCCGCAAAGATGCAGCTGCTGCTCGCCCGTCGTATCGGCGAGCACAAGCTGCCGGATCAGGTGACGTTTGTCGCAGCCACTAACCGGCGCGGCGATAACGCCGGTGTGGCCGGGATTCTCGATCCGGTGATCTCGCGCTTTGCCGCGGTGGTCGAGCTGGAGCCGACGATCAACGACTGGACGCGTTGGGCGGTTGCCCACAATGTGCCGCCGGAGCTGATCGCATTTCTCCGGTTCCGGCCGGATCTGCTGTCGGTCGCCAAAACGAGCCGCGACATCGAGGCATCGCCGAGCCCGCGCAGTTGGGGCTTCGTTGCCAAGGTGTTGCCGTCCGTTCCAGCGCACCTGCTGACCCATGCGGTGAGCAGTGCAGTGGGCGAGGGCGCGGCGAGCGAGTTCGTCAGCTTTCTCTCCATCTACGGGGCGCTGCCGTCGGTCGACGCGATTCTGATGAACCCCGATCTTGGGCCGATTCCGCAGGAGCCGAGCGTGCTGTATGCGCTGACGACGGCGCTGGCCTGCCAGGCCGGAGAAGGCAACTTCGAGCGCGTTCTGCGGTACGCGGATCGGCTCGTCAACGCCGGCCACCGCGAATTCACGGCAGTCCTGGTGCGCGACGCGACCGTGCGCAATCCGCAGCTGCAGAGCCATCCCGCCTTCGTTCGTGCGCAAGCCGGCGAGATCGGCAAGATCATCCGCGGCGAAGACTGATCGCCATCTATCTTCCATCGTAGTTCCTGTTGCCACGGCCCGCTCGCGCGCCGTGGCTTTTTTTTCGCCTCATCCATTCTCTTTCTATCTGGAGCCATCCATGAATATCACCGATCTGAAGTCCAAGGTCATGCTGTCGTCCGTCACGATTTCCACGTGGGTCGCCCGCCGCTACGACGGCAAGGTCACCGAGGAGGTCGAGAAGAGCCACCATGCGCGCGGCATTGGTCGCTTCAACAAGCGCCTGCTGCCCGAGCACGCACCGAGCTACGCCGAAGTGCTGTCGATCGGCAACCGGATCCGTTCCTACTACTACGGCCGGACGCTGAAGTACGACCAACTGGGCGTGCGCCTGCTGCCGACCATGATCTACATGGATGTAGCCGAACGCATGCGCGCGATGAAAGACGAGTTCGATCTTGCAGTGTCCGTCTTCCTGACGAACTATCTGGATCTGAAGGAACAGGCACGCGCCGAGATGAACGGCCTGTACAACGAGGCCGACTATCCGTCGCTGGCCGAACTGTCCGGCAAATTCGGCATCAAGCTGTCGGTGCTGCCCTTCCCGGACGCGAGCCAGTTCGGCGTCGATCTGCCAAGCGACGTGCTGACGAACCTGCGTACCGAGATCGACCAGCACGTGTTCGAGTCGATCAAGACCGCGAACAACGATCTGGTCGGCCGGCTGTACGAGGCCGTCTCGACGATGGCGAACCGTCTATACGCATCGAGCAACGTTCGCATGGACGTCGCCAACCATGTCCGTGAGCTTTGCGAGCTATTGCCGAAGCTGAATTTCAGCAACGATCCGAAGCTGGCGCATATCCTCGAGCAGGCCAAGACGCATCTGGCCGCACACAGCGGCGCGGAACTGAAGAAATCCAATGTGCTGCGTGAGCAAGTCGCTGCCAAGGCGACCGAGATCGAAGGGTTGATGGCGGCCTTCATGGGCGGCGCGCCGGCGCCGATTGCGGATCAGGTGACCGATCGGGCGATCCAGCTTCCGCCGCTGCGTTTTGCAGCATGAGGTCGCCATGGACGCGCGACTTTACGACCGCATCGCGAAGCAGCGCACGGCGCTTGTCCTCGATCACCCGTTCATCGGGGCGTTGGCGCTTCGGCTCAAGGTTGTCGAGGATCCGACCTGCGAAACGTTCTGGACGGACGGCGAATCGCTGGGCTACAACCCGGTGTACGCGGCCGGCCTGAACGACCTGCAGGTTCGCGGCGTGCTCGCCCACGAGGTGTGGCACGTCGCGAACGGCCACTGTTGGCGGCAGGGCTATCGCGAGCACAAGGGCTGGAACGAGGCATGCGACTACGCCGTGAATCCGATCGTGCTCGATGCCGGGTTGCAGCTGCCGCCTGGTGGGCTTGTTGACCCGCGCTTCAAGGGCTGGTCCGCCGAGGAAATCTACGGCGTGCGGCAGAACGAGGCGCGGCGAAACGCCAAGCAGGGCGCTCAGAAGCAGGGCGGCCGACAATCGGATAAGGCAGACGGGAATCAGCCGTCGGCCGATCCCGCCGGCTGCGGTTCGCCTCAATCCGATGCAGGTTCGTCGTGCGGTGAGGTTCGCCAGTACGCGGGGCCCGACAAAGCGGCGAAGGAAGCCGAATGGAACGTCGCGGTCCTGCAGGCGGCGAAGGCCGCCCAAGCTGCCGGCAAGCTCGGCGGTGCGCTGCAGGCCGCCATCGAGCAAGCCGTTGCACCGGCTGTCGATTGGCGCGCGCTCCTGCACCGGTTTGCGCGGGAAGCGGCACCGACCGACTACACGTGGGCGCAGCCGAATCGCCGCTACCTTCACGCCGGGCTGTATCTGCCGTCGTTGAATGAGCCGGCGGTAGGCGACGCGGTGTTCGTGCGCGACGCCAGCGGGTCGGTGTGGGACGCTACACAGGCGCAGTTTGCAGCGGAGATCGAGTCCATGTTCGATGCGGTTCGACCGCGCCGTCTGGTTGTGATGGACTGCGACACGCGCGTCACGCAAGTTCAGCTGTTCGAGCGTGGCGAGCCGCTCGACCTGGCTCCGTTGAAGGGCGGTGGGGGTACGTCGTTCGTCGATCCTTTTCGTCGCATTTTGGCGGAAGGGATCGATCCGGCGTTTCTCGTCTACCTGACCGATATGGATGGCGCGTTTCCGAAGGAAGAGCCGTCCTACTTGGTGCTTTGGGCGTCAACCACGCCGCTCAAGCGTGCGCGGCGCGCGCCGTTCGGGGAGATGGTCGAGGTCATCTGTTGAGCGCGGCGATCAAGCGCCCATCTTCTCTTACCCACCCGGTCCTCGTGACCGGGTTTTTTTTCGCCTGTACGAAACGGCAACCATGGAACGTTGGCGGGGAATCCGGAAAAAGCTATACGTTTTTCTGGAGCTTTCTCGGTTAGCCCCCTCAACCGGTTGACGCGAACTCTGATCTGAACAGTCGCAAACGCGGCCGTTTGGGGCGCGACGAAAGCTGCTGAATTTGGCCATTCTTTCGGTCCGCCGGCGGCGCGCGCAGCTTGAACAATAGCTGCATGTCCGAAATTGCCCAGAATCCGCGAACCGCGCATCAGCCGAGCGTCGACCGTCCGGTGGCTGATGTGCCGGCGTCTCGCCCGAGCGCGCAGATCACTGCGGAAGAGCTGCTCAAGGTCCGTCCGCTTGAAGACAACGCGGTGAAGTTGTTCTTCGCGTCGCTCGACCAACTGACCGGCCCGCTGGAAGCGCCCGACGTTGCCGAAATCATGATCAACGACTACGACAACGTCTGGATCGAGCGGCGAGGTGAGATGCACAAGCTCGACCTGCGCTTCAATCCCGCGAAGCTGCAGGGCGCCATCCTGTCGCTCGCTTCCTCGGTCGAAAAGTCCGCGAAAGCCGGTACTGCGCAGGGGATCATCAACGGCGGCCACAAGAATCTCCGGATCGCCTCGGTGATGCGGCCGACCGCGATAGACGGGCATGCGCTTGCGATCCGCAAGCATCGGGAATCGAACCTGTCGTTGTCCGACTACGTCGGCATGGGCGCATTCTCGCTCGTTCACGCGCGCCGCGAGGTCGAGCGTGCGATCTTCCCGCCGGGTGCGCATGACGAGGCGCTGGGAGAAGCGTTCCGGGCGCTGGTTCGGTCACGAGCGAATGTTCTGGTGGCCGGTGGCACGTCGACCGGCAAGACGACGTTCCTGAACGCGCTGAATGCGGAGATTCCGGCAGAGGAGCGTGTCATCACGATCGAAGACACGATGGAACTCAAGCTGTCCGCGCCGAATCGCGTGCGGCTGCTGTCGAACCCCGACAAAGGCGTGACCACGCAGGTCCTTGTCGCGCTATGTCTGCGCTTCCGGCCCGACCGGATCATCGTCGGTGAGGTTCGCGGCGGTGAAGCGTACGACTTCATTCAGGCACTGAGCACAGGCCACGACGGTGGCATGGGCTCGATCCACTCGAACGATGCGCGCGGCGCGCTGAGTCGTCTCGAGTCTCTGGCGATGCTCGGTATCCCCACGGGAAGCCGCTGGGAGCTTGCCGACATGCGCAAGGCCATCGCGGATTGCTTTCACTACGTCGTGCACCTGCGCCGCACCGGCGAGCTGCGCCACGTGTCGGAAGTGCTCGCCATCAAGGGTTTCAAAAACGGGGACTACGTCCTCGAGCGTGTTTTCTAACCATACGGGGTTTCCAATGACGAAGTTGTTCAATGCTTTTGCTCGCTCGGCGTCCGCCAAAGTACGCGGCGCGGCGCACTACCTGTTCGGTCGCGGCCAGATCCGCTCCACGTTGATCGCAGCTGCGATCGCGTTTGCCACCCCGGCAGCCCATGCAGTGGATCTGAGCGATCTCGGCAACGCGGCGTCGATGATCTGTCTGATCCAGGCCTATGTGAGCGGCCCGGTGCTGTTCTGTATCGGCATCGTGGTGATCATCATGGCCGCCATCATGATCGCGAACTCCGAGAGCAACATCGTCAAGTTTCTCGCGACCGTCTTTATCGGCCTCGGGGTCGCGGCGTGTGCGATTCCGATCGTGAAGAACCGCATGCACATCGACTACACCTGTGCGTAAGCCGAAAAAGGTCAGCCGTTCGCTGTCGCTGCCCCGCCAGCTGGGCGGGGCTGAGCGCGGGCTTGCCATCGCGAATGGGACGATCACGACGCTGCTCTGCTACAGCGCGATGACGCCGGCGTTCCTGGTCGTCGGAATCGGCATCCATTGGGTGCTCCGATGGCTGTCGTCGACCGATCCGTGGTGGAAGGAGGTGCTCATCGTCTACAACCGCTATCCGGACGTACACGAGCCCCTGCCCACGACGAAGTTTTCGGTTCGGTTTAAGCGTCCCTACGGATTCGATCAGGATCTGCAATGTTGAGTTCGAAAATCAAGCGCGGCCCGGTGCAGGAGATCGCGCCGTGGGCGACGATGGTCACCCCTGAGCTGGTCCTGGACAAGGATGGATCGCTGCTGACGGTATTCACCTTCGACGGGATCGACGCCGACTCGCCGAACAAGGCTGATATTTCGGCAGCGCGAGACAACCTCGACCACGCGTGCAAGAACTTCGATCACCGGGTAACGGCGTGGTGGCGGCTATCGCATCGGCGTGTGCGCGGGGAAATCCAGGGCGGATTTTCGTCCCGGATCGACGAGCGTATCGACGCGATCAATCGCGCACACGTCGGCAGCGGCAAGTTTTTTCGGAACACCCATTCGCTGGCGCTGGCATACACGCCCGAGACCGGCATCAACAAGATCTTCGAGAAGGTCGCGTACCACACGACGGTCGGCGGCAAGTCGGTGCCGCTCGCTCTGTGGGAAACCCTCCGGGACGTGCTTTTTGCACGCAGCGCCTTCGCGTTCGACATGGAGCGGATCACATCGGACATCAAGCGGTTCGAGGGGGTGATCGACGCTTTCAAGGGAGGGGTGACGCGCCTCAAGATGAAGCGGCTGCAACTACAGAATGTCATGGCGTTCCTGCACCAGACCGCGAACCCTTCCGTTCCGCCGCGCCGTGTCCGCTACCCGGTCACGATGCTGGATACCCATTTGACTGAGACCTTCGTGACGTACGGCACGGAGCACCTGATGTTCGAGTCAGCGTACGGAAAGCGGTACGCGAAGATCGTGTCCGTGAAGGAATGGATGGGGTTTCAGGAGGCCGCACTGGATGTCCTGGCGGACGTCGACGCAGAGCTCGACATTTGCGTGATGTTCCGCTTCCTGTCGACCCACAAGGCGCGGGTCTACATCGAGAAGATGCGCAAGTTCTACAAGGTCGCGGCGTTCAATCCGCTTGCGATCCTGAAGAGTTTCTTCTCGAAGGATGAAAAGCATGAGGCGGAAAAGAACGACAAGGGGCGTGAAATCCTGGCCGAAGAGGCTGAAAACGCACTGGCGAAGCTGGTGGCCGATGGGACGCAGTATGGGTTCGCCAACATCTCGGTAGTCGTCTATGGGGACACGGTCGAGGAGTGTGACGACAACACGCGTGAGGTCGTCGGTCGCATCGGCAATGCTGGGTTTGGCGTCATCCTGGAGACCCGCAACATCCCGGCGGCATGGGCGACCACGTTGCCCGGACGGTGGGATCAGCAAAAACGCCTGCAATTCGTCGAAACACCGTGCGTTTCCGACATTGCACCGTTGCGCGGGGTCGAGGAAGGCAGTCCGGTCAACCAATGGCTGACCCAGCAGACCGGCGAGCAGACAGGGCCGCTTACCGTTCTGCCCACACGTCACCGGACGCTGCAGCGCGTGACGCTGCACCAACCGGGCGGCAAGTCGCACACGCTCGTGGTCGGGCCGATCGGCGCGGGCAAGACGATCTTCCTGAACTTTCTTGTGTCGCAGTCCGGGCGCCACAACCCACGCCGGATCAAGTTCGACAAGAACCGGTCGACGCGGATTCCGACCGTGATGGCGAACGGCCGCTTTGTCGATGCGACCGGGCGGTTCGGCGCGGCCACGCCGGTCAACCCGCTTTCGCTGCTGGCGGATAAGCGGCACTGGACCTACGTGGCGGAATGGGTACAGATGGCGATCGAGGATGAGGACTTCCACTGCACGCCGCAGCAGCAGACCGATATCTATCAGGCCGTTGCGACGCTGGGTGGCGGCGAGTACGACCGCGAGCTCTGGACGCTGTCGATGCTGAACACGTTGTTGCCGATCGAGCTGCGTGACCGGCTCCAGATCTGGACGCAAGGTGAGAAGAACGGTCGCTTCTTCGATCACGTCGAGGATGCGTTCTCGCTGTCGGACGATATCGCGATCGAAATGGGCGACCTGTTTGAGAAGTACCCGGTCGCCGCCGCGCTATTCATGGACTACGCGTTCTATCGCATCTCGCAATGGCTGGACGGGAAGCGCTTCACGATCATCGAAGTCGAAGAGTGCGGGTTCTTCTTCCAGTATGAACGCTTCTATGCCCGACTGGAGCTGTGGGCCGTCACGATTCGCGGCTTGAACGGGACGCTCGTGATGGCGACCCAGTCGCTCGGGCAGCTTGCCCGCGTGAAGAACTTCGAGATTCTGAAGGAGAACATCCCGAACTTCTTCTTCCTGCCGAACCGGGACGCGCGCAACAACAAGCACCTGTACCGGGATGTGTTCGGTCTGACCGACGACCTGATCGACATGATTGCCGATGCGGTGCCCAACCGCGATTACCTGTGGGTGACGCCGGACCACGCACGGATGCTCCAGGCGCAATTCCCGAATGAAGCACTCGCGGTATTGCGCGCCGACGGCGCCGCCCAACGCGTGCTCGACAAACACTACGACTCCGGCTCGCCGCACTGGCGTGAAGAGTACCTCCAAGAAATGTTGACTCTCGACTGATAGGTGATCCCTTGAAAATGCGCCTCCTCCGTGCCGCCGTCGTCGCAGCATCCCTGTTCGCGGCCCAGCATGCCTCGGCCATGATCGTGTTCGATCCGACCAACTTCGCACAGAACGTCATCACGGCCGCGAAGGCGGTGCGCGGCGAGATCTACCAGAACACCAACATCATCTACCAGTACCAGATGATGGCGAACCAGCTGCTGCAGGCGAAGAATCTCGATCCAGTCGCGTGGAAGGCAGCGTATGACCAGATCACCGGCGACATCAACAAAGTAAAGGATCTGGTCGGCACCCTCAACGGCCTGTACGGTGACCTCAAGCAGGGTGGCCAATGGGTGTCGCAGGTGCAGACGTTGGTGAGCCGCTCCGGCAAGACGAATGAGCAGTGGTTCGCGGACATGAACACGCTCTATCAGCAGAACGACAAGGTGGTGCGCAATCTGTTCCAGATGGGATCGAACATCATGCAGCACACGAACGATCTGGCGAAGCGCCGGCAAGAATTGCAGACACAACTATCGATGTCGCCCACCGCGCAGGCGACGGCGGAGATCACGACGCACTACCTCGACATCGTGACGAGCCAGAACGCCGACATTCTTCAACTCAACGCAGCGAAGGCGCAACGCGACTCGCAGAAAGATGCGCAGCAGGTGGAAGACGACAAGGAGAAGGCGGCCGACGCGAACCGCTTCATTTCGAAGCAGCAGGCCGAGCGGTCGGCATATGGGTTCTGAGGCAGTAATGGCAAACGATTCTGCGAAGTGGCTGCGCCGCGGGGCCTTGACGCTGATCGTGGTGATGCTGACCGGTGTCGTCACGGTGTCGAGCGCGTACGCGGCCGATTGGCCGTCGATCACTTCGGGATGGAGCTCGAGCTACCAACCGGGCGAGGTCGCAAAGGGCGCAATGGCGGCGATCGAGGAGATCGCGAAGATCATGAAGGATCTGATCGACCTCGCGGTGACGCTGAGTCAACCGCTCGATCAGTATGCGAACAAGATGGCCGGCGGGTTGGCAGGCATCACGATCGTACTCGCGGGTGTTCGGTATGCCGCAACCCGGGATCCGGTGCCGGCGTGGCAGTCCCTGATTGAGGACCTGGCGATTCTCGGCATCTTCTGTTCGATCTTCCTGATGTACGCCACCTGGGCGCCCGGGTTCTATAAATGGTTCAACGATATGGCGGTAGCGGTGTCCGGCACCGATGCACAGTCGCTTCCGTCAGCAATGGTGAAATCCGCGGGATCGATCTTCGATGCGGTTATCGAGGCCTTCCAGGCCGCACATTGGTGGAGCTACATCGCGCTGGCGATCAATTTGATGCCATTGTTGTTCGCCTGGGGCTTTCTGATGATTGCGTCTCTTGTGTTTCTCTTCTTCATTTCGCTCGGCACCATTCAGATGGCCGTAGGCATCGTGATGGGCAAGATCGCTCTGGCGTTAGGCATGTCGGAGTTCACACGCGGCTACTTCAAGAGCTGGTTTGATTACATGGTCAGCGCGGGCATGTATATGGTCGTCGCGGCGATTCTTCAGCGGTTGGTGACGACCACGATCACGAGCGCATTCACCAACGCGATCTCGAAGGGCCTGACTACACCGTATGCCGGATCGCTGACGCTCGATCTGTCGATCTTCGTCCTGATTCTGTCGTTCGAGGTTCCGAAGTTCGCCTCCATGTTCGGCGGTGGCGCGAATGCAAGCGGTGGGGCATTCAAGAGTCTGACGAAGCTTGCGACGAAGGGCCTGGCGTGATGAGCGGGCAACATCTCTTTCAGTCGATCGATCGTAGCTTGCTGGTCGCGAACAACGAGCGGCGGATCGATCTGATCGCGCAATGCGCCAACGAAGTCAGCCAAGCGGAATTCGACCGCAAGTGGCGCGCGCTCGTGCATCGGTGCGCCGATTGGTTCTCGTCCGTCCCGCTCAATCCGGAGCTGTACCGGGAGCCCGGTGGCGCATTCCGCTGCACGATCGAGACGGCCTTCTATGCGATGCGCCTGGCCGGCGGGCAGAAGTTCGGCACAAACCTCCCGTCGGAGCGCCGGCGGCGCGTCGAGCCGCAATACAACTATGGCGTGTTCCTCGCCGCAATCTGCTCGTGGCTGGATGAGCCGTATCGGCATTTCGAGGTGGTGCGCGAGGACGATCAGCTGGTCTGGAATCCGTCGATTCACGGGCCGGCCGGGCCGTGGCTCGGGGATCAACCTTACCGGGTAACGCGCCGACCGGTGCCACTTGCAGTCGAGCGGATGCGCACGGGCATGCTGGCGCAGGCGCTAGTCGGCAGTGAACTGCTCTCGGGCCTGGATGCGGAGGTGCTGGCCGAGGTGTTCGGTGCGATCAATCCGACCGCGAGTCCGGTCGGTGTCGAATCGTTGACTCATCGGGTAGTCCGCCAGGCGATTTCGACGGCGGCCGAGTTCGATCGGAAAGCGCAGCGCGGCGTGTTCGAGCCGGTGAAGTTTGCCGTGCCGTCTGCGATTCACGTCGCGGGCGAGCTCGAGCCGGTGGTGACGCCGGCCGTCACGCCCGCCTCATCGACGGTTGCCGCGCCGGCGCCTGCTGCGCCGACGGCGGCAGGACGCGCATCGCCACCGACTACGCCCGCCCGGCCCACCACCCCCACCGCCCAAGCGGCAACGGCCGCGGAGGCAGGCGCGGTCGGCGCGCCTAGTCCGCCGCCGCCGTCAAGCCCACCTCAACTGGCCGCGCCGACGCCTATTGAATCACGCGATCTGGTCGCGCAACCGGCGCAATCCGGCGAACCGTCAGCCGCGATCGCTCCGGTCGCTACGCATGCGGGATCGGAGCGTCGCGTCGAGCTATCCCCGGAAACCTTCGACGCGGTGCTCAAGGGTGCGCCGCGCATGATCGTGGATTTCTTCCGCGCGCTCGGTCAGGACGTTCAGGCCGGGAAGGCCAAGGTGCGGTGGAGCGAGTTGGGCCTCGTGCTGCCCAAGCGCCTGATCGGCAGCTACGGGATCGCGAGCGACACCCTGATCGAGCACATGCGTCGCCGCAGCCTGTTGCTCGCCAACGAGCCGATGGAAGTCACGCTAGCACCGCGTGCCGGTGAGCTTATTCAGGAGCGTGGCCTGTGAACGGCTACATCAATCATTTCAGACCGATCTACGAGCTCCGGGCCGCGCTCGCATGGCTGCTTGCGATTGTCATGTTGCCACTGTCCGGGATGCCGCATGCGTGGGCTTTCGCGCTGATCGCCATGGTGGCGTTTGCGATTCGATCGGGGCAGGTCTGGCGCGCGCTGAAATTCCGCATGGCCATCTCGACGAAATGGCTGACGACGCTCGCGGTGCCCAAGCTGCTCGCGATCCAGTCGCGCATGAAAGCGGAAGCGAATGCGATGTTTCTCGGCACCGGTTTTGAGTGGACGCAGAAGCACTGCCAGATCGCGCATGACATTCTGCGCATGCCGTCGACGGACATCCCGGGCCTTCCGAAGTGGCTGCCGAAGACCAAAACCGGACGTCAGTTCGAGGAGATGATCGAACGGCTCTTTGCCCCAAAGGACAGTATCCGGGACCGCATGCCGCAAGGGGTCTCGTGGATCCACGGGCTGGAACCGGCGAAGGGCTACGTGCCATTCCACTACAAGGCGATGGGCGGCCACACCGCGGTGGGCGGCACGACCGGCGCCGGGAAGACGCGTACCTACGAGTGCATTTCCACCCAGGTGATCCATCTCGGCGATGTGTTGCTCGACTTCGATCCGAAAAACGACAAGGAATGGAAGCTGCGGGTGGAGCGGGAGTGCAAGCGCGCGGGCCGGAAGTTCCTGTACTTCAATCAGGCAAAGCCGTCGGAATCGATTCGCCTGGAGCCGCTCGATAGTTGGTCTCAGCCTTCGGAAATCCCGAGCCGGATCGCGCAGCTGATGGAAGAGGGGCCGTTCCGTGATTTTGCGTACCTGTTCATCAGCCGCTCGGTAAACGGCGAGCTGTACATCGGCGACAAGCCGAACCTGCGGTCGATTCTCAAGTATGCACAGTCGGGTATCGCAACGCTGCTGGAGAAGGCGCTAAAGCGCTTCTTCCTCGAACAGGGCCTGACGGATTGGGAAACGCAGGTCGCAGCCGACACCGTGAAAATGGCCAACAAGCCCGGCGTCTCCAAAGTGGACGGCATGGTCGCGCTGTACCAGGCACGGTTCGCAGCACTCGATCGCGGCCACGAGGCGATTGACGGCCTGATCTCGACCCATACGCACGACCGCGAACACTACATGCGGATCATCGCGTCGGCGCTCCCGCTGCTGCAGATGCTCGCGACCGGCGAAACTGGCCTGATGCTGGCGCCGAAGGTCGACGACTTCGAGGACGAGCGCGAGATCTGGACCATCGAGAAGATCATTCGCCAGAAGGCGGTGCTCCACGTGGGGGCCGACTCGCTATCGAACAGCATCGTGGCGAAGGCGATCATGTCGATGCTGCTCGCCGACGTGTCGGCGGTGTGCGGCTCGATCTACAACTTCTACGAGACTCCGCCGGAGGTCGTGCTGATCATCGACGAGGTCGCGGAGGCGATCAACGAACAGGTGATCCAGATTCTGAACAAGGGGCGCGGCGCAGGCTTCAAGGCGTTCGTTGCATTCCAGACGCGCTCGGACATCGAGGCGAAGCTCGGGAATGCCGCAAAAATGCTGCAGGTTTTGGGCAATTTGAACAACCAGATCATCTTACGCTTAGAGGACACCGACACGGCGGACTGGTTCTCCGACAAGGTCGGGGAGACGGCGATTCGCAACCTGGTGATGTCGAGTTCGACCAGCACGGGTAGTGAGTCGCACGTCGGTGAATTTACGGGATCGGTGTCTCGCTCGCTCCAACTGGAGAAAGTACCGCTGATTCCATCGCGCCTGATACAGAGCCTTCCGAACCTGCAGTACTTCATGCGGATTTCGGGCGGTGCGGTGTATCAGGGCCGCATTCCAATCCTAAATGGCTGAAAACCCAAGCATGTCTGTCGTCTTCAAAAAAATCATCCGCGACCATAAGCTTTCGGCCCGCCTGATCCCGGTGTTCACGCTGGCGCCGGAGTTGGAGCTCGCGTGCACGCGCGTGGCCGACTTCATCGGTGAGAAATTCATCGGCAAGTCGGGCCCGCTCGTCAAGGAGATGCTCACGGAGGGACTCGAGGGTGTGAGGCGCGTACGAAAGACCGGCGATCCGCACGTTGCGTTCATGCAGGGCATGTTTGCGTCGGCGCACCTGCTCTATGCCCGACGCTACGTTGCGCGCGACGGCGAGCGCTGCCATGTGTGGTCACCGATGTTCGAGCCGGTCACGGTATTCGAGGCGCGCCATGCACATCTGCCGACCGAGGTCGTCGACGAACGCTGCCCGGAGAACATCAGCCAGCGCTCTGCCGCATTCCAGCTCGCCGCGCGCGCGCTGACAGGCGAGAACTTCCGACTCTACTTCGAGGGCTACGATGTCGCTCACACGTTTTCTGATTCGGACGCTCGCCAGGGTTGACGACGACGTCGCGCGCCGCGTGATGTCGACCGCGTCCGCCCAGGATGACGCAAACGCGCCGGTACCGGCCGAATTCGCGCGTGGGCGCAACGCGATGGCCTATGCGCTCGCGATGTTCATCGGTCGCCGCCCACTTCACTTCTACGTGGGGCTGTTTGGTCTCGTCGCGTTTCCCGCCTACCTGACCTGTCGGGCGATGGCGCCTCTGCTGGCGCCGATCGGAGGCAGCCATGGCGGATAGCCGGTTTGTCCGGCATGTGAAGGTCTGGTTCTTCTTCGTGCCACTGGTGCCCGTCGCGATCATGCCGGTTGTGCCGAATCGGTCCTTATTCGAGATTCCGGAGTCGGAAACTCGTTCGGTGGTGGCGACGATCGGTGAGGATCGGGCGGATCAGGCAGTGGCGAACACGAACCGGTTGTTCAGGCGGTACTTCGTGGACACAGGGGTGGTCGCGGCATCGCTCGAAACCACGCGCGGCTCGAACGCAGATGACGGCGGGATGACCAACCTGGCCAGCACGTGGGTTCACAACTTCTGGCGGCTGGTTTATCGCGTGGTCTACCGGCTCACCATCATGAAGCTTTGGCTATTCGGTACGTTGGCCTTCTGCGTTGCCATGTTCGTCGACGGGACAGTGCGTCGGAAGATCCGGGCTGCTGCTGCTGGCTATGTGAGTCCGGTTTCGTTCCACCTGGCGGGGCACGGCATTCTGCTGGTTTTCGGCGTCGCGTTCTCGGTGTTGATCGCGCCGATTCCGTTACTGGCACCGTACTGGATCGCGATCGCCGGTTGTCTCGGTGTGCTGCTCTGGAAGGCGGCATCGTCGTACCAGTAACGACATTCCCGGCGGTCTACCTCTCGCACCCGCCCGCAGCCAAGACGAAATAGAACAGAAAGCGATACGGATTGGTGGAGCTTTCCGGCAAATGCCCCTCAACCGGTTGAGGGGCATTTTCATTTGACACATTGGATGGTTTGGGTTGACTTCGCGTCGACCTCGATCGAAAGCGTGCAGAAATCGTTCATGTTTCGGGCCGATTCCCGGCCGCCACCTCGCAAGAATAGACGCATGCCGCGCGTGCGGTTACCCACCATCCAAAGGACCATAATGACCACGATTGACAACGAGACGCACGTCCTCGATGACGAGGCACGAGAGAAGGCGGCAGAGCATCCGAACAACGGGGCCGACGGAGCCGGAAACACTTCCATCGACGCGGCCGCGGGTCAGACGACCGACGGTGCGGACGACGCCGAGCTCGAGAACGAGCTGGCGCAGATGGAATCGGACGCGGCCACGCTGCAGCGGGAGGGCATGATTAGTGCGGCAGAGGCTGACGAGAAGCGCGAGCAGGTCGCGCGCACGCGCAAGCTGTTCCGCGAGCTGCCGCCGGCCGAGCGGGTCCGCATCATCCAGCGCCGCCGCGAAATCGGCCGTGAGCTGATGAACAAGCAACTGTCCGGCGCGGCGGTCGTGTCGACTGACGTCCGACTGAAGCACACGCGGCTCAAGCCGTTGTTTGAACAGTGGTGGCCGTATCTGAACCGGATGAGCATCAACATGCAACGGTTTGGCCGGGCGACGTTCGGCGCCGACGATCAGGAGACGGTGACGACCTTTTTTGATAAGCAGCTGAACGACCTCGAAGCGTACGTCAATGAACAGCTCGAAGTGGCGCACGGCTTTCGGGAGCGCACCGAGACCGAGATGCGCGAACGCGGCGACATCGTGTTCTCGCCGACGGTGACGAAACCGTCCTTGGACATCACGGTCGAGGCGTATTCGCGTTTCTCGATGCGGTTGCTGACCGTGATGCTGAAGTACGATCAGGTGATGGACCACTTCGACTTCTTGGTCTGGAACGGCGTGCGTGATCAGTCGGACGCCGACGAGGAAACGTCGCGCTTCCTGCGCAAGTTCCATCCGATCGGCGTGCGGGGCTACATGACGCACCTGCGCCTGATGACGACCGTTCGCGGTCGATAAGGGGGGCGCGGTGAGTGCCATGCTCGACGAGCTGAACCCCCAACAGCGCGAGGTGGCACTCCTGCGCTGCCATTGCGTCGCGATCGCGTGTCCGGGCGCGGGGAAAACCAAGACGATCGCGACCAAGGCCGCCCGCCTACTGAAGGATCCCGCCGCGGTGGTGGGTGCGGTGACGTTCAGTAAGGACGCGGCCGTCGAACTGCGCGAGCGGATCCTGTCGATCGCCGTGCCGGACGCGAAGCGGCGGCTGATCGCCGGGACGTTCCACTCACTGGCGTTCAGGCAGATCGGCCAGCCCGGCCGTGCACGCCACGATATCGCGTCCGACGGCGACCGGTTCGGCATGTTGGGTCGCGTGATCGCGGAGCTCGGCTTCGAATGGAAGGTCGAGGAAGCCGTGCCGATCATCGAGCGGATCAAGACGAACTTCGGTCGGTCTGAGCCGGGATCGTCAGAAGCGAAGCTCTATGCCGCGTATCAGGAGGCGCTCGAGCGCAACGGCAAGATCGATTTCCAGGACATGCTGAGGCTGGCCGTGGCCGGCATGGAAAGCGGCGATATCCGTCCATATCGCTTCACGGATCTGCTCGTCGACGAGTTTCAGGACACGGATCCGCTTCAGTATAGGTGGGTCGAGCTGCACGCGCGCGCCGGCGCGCACGTCACCGTGGTCGGTGATGACGACCAAAGCATCTACGGTTTCCGCTCGGCCCTGGGCGTCCGAGGCATGGAGAGCTTCTCCGGGACGTTCGACGCGCAGAAGATCGTACTCGGCAGCAATTTCCGTTGCCGCTCGGAGATCTTGTCCGCGGCCGATCGGGTGATTCGCAACAACGTCGACCGGATTCCGAAGGTGTTGCACGCGGACCGCGGCGCCGGCGGCGCAGTGTCGTCGCAGCGCTTCGAGGACGAATACGGAGATGCTGTTGCCGCAGTCGAGGCGCTGCAGGCGCAACTGGCAGCAGGCCGCACGTGTGCGATTCTCGCGCGCACCAACCGCAACCTCGACCCAATCGAATCGGTCTGCCGGTCGCACGGCGTGCCGTACTACCGTGCGTCAGGCGGTTCGGTGCTCAACCGGCCGCAAGCGGCACTGATGTGCAATCTCCTCCAGATCGTCGAAGGTCGCAAGCAGAACGGCGTCGATGCGGTGCTCGGATACATGGGGATCAGTTCGCATGATCTGCGCGAACTCCATCGGGACATGGGCGCCGAGTTCGTTCAGCGCCAGAAACAGGAGCTGGTCGGGCTCGGCCTGACCGAGGATACGGCGACCGCGTATCGAGCCTTCATGAAGCGTCTGGCCGAATGGCAGTCGCTCTGCGAGCGGGAATTCCACTCGCTCGCGCTCGAGGGCGTGTTCGAATGGATGATCGGGTACGCGAAAGGGGACGCGGCCATCCGTGCGCTCCAGTGCACCTACGACGTAATCGGCCGCCTGAACGGCCCGTTTACCAATCGCATCGAGTTCCTGCAGCGGGATAACAACAAGCCCGGCGATGGGGTATTGGTGCTCACGACGATGCACGGCTCCAAGGGGCTGGAATGGGATCACGTGTGGATCAGCCGCGCGGAGGAAGGCGTCGTGCCGGACGACAAGAGCCCGGAATCCGAGGAGCGGCGGCTTTTCTATGTGGCGATGACGCGCGCGCGGGAGACGCTCGTCATCACGTCGATCCAGAAGAACGCAGTTTCGCGGTTCGTGATCGAGTCCGGGGTCGAATAAAAACGGGCGCTTGATGCGGCCGGGCAATGATGGATCCGGGGCCGAGCACCGTGTGGTTACATCGGGTCTCCTCCTACCCTCAACGTCAAGGAGTATTGGCCGTCCGGGAAGGAAACGGTAAGTGGGCCACTTTCGGGCAGTTCTACCGACAAGGTGGTGAGCGGTAGGCCACCAATTACAGGGGCAAAGGAAGTGCACGCGCCATGGTCCGTGGATTTGACGGTCCGCACCTCGGTGTCTTCGGCCTGAATGTCCAAGTGGATCGTGCCGCGCGATGTTCGCTGTGGCTTCAAAAGGAGCATACGGCCGACGGCCAGTTGCTTCGCTTGGTAGCCTGGGGTGTTGCCTTCGAGCGTGCACGTGGAGTAGGGGAACTGTTGCTGGGACGTCGCCATAAACGGAACGAGCCCGCCGGACGTGTTGACGAAACGATGCGTGCCGCGAACGAGGGTTTGTCCTTCCTTTACCCAGGTGATGTCGATAGCGGGTGAGGTATCGGTACCGGCGTTCGCTTGAGTTGCGGACAGCATCACTGCAATTGCTAGGATTGTAGTTTTCAACTGGGTTTCCTTGGGCAGGGAAATAGCGATAAATCGACTTTACTGGCCATCTTCGGGTGCGCCGCGTGATTCTGGTTGCGCGAGCAGCCAGCATTCGATGACCCCGAAACCGACGGCCAGCGGAAGAGCGACGACCAAGAGATAGGTCACGAGTGCTATAGGCGCTTGCAGTAACACGATATTTGCGACGCCATCGTCGTCGTGGGCCAACCAATGAGAAAGAGCGTCGACGATGCGCTCGATCGCTCTGCTCGTCGGGTTGTCCGGCGTTCCCGTCAGTGCTGCGATGCCACTCCCAGCAAGGTTGAACGAAGCGGTCAACGAGATGATCGCGATCGTCAGCACAGCGCTGTGCTGCAGGATGTTGGAGATGCTTCTTTTGGGCTTTTTCATGTCGTCGGGAGGGCGTCAGTATTGGTTGTCTCGGTGATCTGGGAAACGGTCGCCGGCGCTTCGATGACCAATTCGCGCGGGACGCGTTTGAGCTGACCGTTGAGCGCGGCTTGCGGCCCAAGCCGAATCGTGCCGCAGTAGTAGACGTTGCCCTTTACCACGCCGTTGATCTCGAGCATGTCGCGGGCATGTACATCGCCTTCCACCACGCCGTCGATGCGTACGATCTCGCCTTGTACCTTCCCCTTGATTATTCCGCCTTGTCCGATGTGCAGGAGGCCGGCCGTCGAGACGATGCTGCCGCTCACGAGCGCGAACGTGCTCATCCCGTGATCGAGAATCAGATCGCCATGAACGACCAGGCCGGTGGCCAGCAGCGTCACATTGATGGTTTTAGGTTTCATGGTCGCCTCGTTAGAAGAGTTGGACGTCGGCGGACTTGGCTGCCGCAGGAGCCTTGGCCGCAGGCGCCGGCGTGGCGGGTTCGGCATTTTCTGCCGGAGCGGCGTGCGGCCGCGCGGTACTGCGGCGGATATGCCGGGGAGCGGCCTTCGGCGGGGCAGCCGGTCGCGGTGCCGGTTCCGTTGTTGCGGACGCGACGGCGGGCGCAGCGGTCCGCGGCGCGCGAATCGGTGCGGCTGCGGCCTTGTCCAGGTCGCTCGGGGCGGCCTGCGCTCGTGCCGATGGATCGGTGGGTGGCGGATCCTGACGGGAGGCCAACGTGCGCGGATCGACGCTCGCCAGCGTACTTGTTGGTGCGCTGGCCGAACCAGCGAAGTCGGCCGCCGTCAGGGGATGAGCGCTGGTGAGCGCGGAAGATGCGGCCGGCACGGGGCGGGAAGCTGCCGGCGTGGCTTCGTGCGTCAGCTCGGCGTGCGATGGTGCGCGCAGAGCCCGCCACAACTTGGCGGCACTCACACCGCCGCCGGCGGCGAGCGCCGCAGTGGCCACCGCAATGGCGATGGGCCTGACCAGCCGTTTGAGTCGGCTGAGGCGGGGCAGTGCAATCCGGCTGCGATTTCCGTCCGGAGCCGGGAGTGCCGGCATGGCTTCGACATGGCCGTTGATGTCGATCACGACCGGTTGCGCGGCGTATTTCGCGTGCAGCGCCTGAATTTCTCGGATGTCTATGGTTCTCCGCATGTGAAGGCGTCTTGGGTTGGGAACCCTTATACGAGATTGCGAGATTGCCCACGCGTGCGCGGTCGACGCGCGAGACCGGCCCGTGTATCGCACCGGGGCACGTAGTCGTCAGCGTAGTCATTCCTGCAGCGTGTCAAGTTCATCGGACGATGAACCTTCAATCGCGCAGCGTCCCGTCTGCCTGGTATCGATCGTTGTCGGGCACACACACGAGCGAGATGTGCTTGATTCGCCCTTCGGCGTTCGCGAGGATGGTGGCCCGATCCTGCGCCGTGATTTTTTCGGCGAGCACGGCTTCCATCGTCGCCACAAAGAGCTTGTCGTATTGGGTGAGGCAACGGACCAGAAGACCGGCAAGCGGCCGCGTGACCTTAAGTTCAATATGCTCGGCGGGGAAAGCAATCGTCCGGGCCTCGTGCTTTTCGACCCACACCAGCGCCTTGCGCAGCCAGTCCGAGGTATCGCGCAGCGCGGACTCGAGTGCATGCGTTTTCCCCCCGCGCGCGACGGTGATTTTCGACGCGCAGAAGTTGTAGTCGCCGCGAATGAAATTGCGGGCGAACTGCGAGCTGTAGCGCAGCACAGTGACGGCATCGGTATCCGGGATGATTCGATCGATGCGGCTGTCGCTCGTCAGACGCTGGATCGGCTTGAGTCCCGTTGACGACGGGGACAGCGAGTCGTTCGATGATACGAGCAGCGGCGCGTCCCGCTGCGGGTCGTGCGGTGTTTCGAGAACGGCGGACATGATGTTTTCGGGTGGTCTCTCTCATCGATGATTTTGGGTTAACCCGATTTAACAATTCGGGCAAAAGCGGGCCTCTTTTCGTGAGCTTTCCACCCTTTGCGGTCGCAAATTTCCGCAATACTGACTCTACTTCTCGCGTCAACGACGCATCGACCTAGACTTCCTAACCCGAAGTCCATCTTCTGTACAAGCCGTGCCAATGGGCATGCTCCGACCAGCGGGCAACTGGTGTGGAATCTTCTGCTGATGAGTGCCTAGCCAGCACTTCCCATCTTTCAGTCATAAAACTCGTCGTCGGCCGCATGTATTTGCGCCGCGACATCGTTCGAGTCCGGACATCGGGTGTCTCTCTCCAGACCAGAGTCTGGGTAGAACGATCGTAGTCGACTGAGCCGTGATCCTGCGGCGGAGTGGTATTTCCGAAAATGGGCTGTTGCGCGGCGTGACCATGCCGCGCGAGGACGACCTAACGTCCTCGATATGAGCCAACCGGCTCCCTGAGCGCCACGTCCCCAGAAGGGACGTGGCGCTTGGGTCATTTCCACGAATCCGAAAAGCGCGTTCCTCTTGCCGAGGGACGCGCTTTTTTTTCGCCGTTTGTTCCTGTCCCGGAGGTTCACATGCTTCCCAACCGTCTCGACGCGCGCATCGCCAACGTGATCAGCAACACGATCGCCGACGAGCGCGCAACTGCCGATACCGCGTCGCCAGCCTGGCGCGCGCGGTGCGAGGTGGCTCAGGTCGCGATGTACAGCGATCCCGAGCGCCGCATCTTTCTTTCCCACATCGCCGAACGCCGCGGAGAGGCGGTCGCCAGCACGCTCGAGCAGTCAGCGAGCGCGATGCGCACTCAGGCGATTTACTTTCTTGCGAGGAAACCTTCATGAACGCAGTTGTCCCTATGCTGGGCGGCCCTGTGCGCAGCCTGGTCGAAGAGCGTGCGATGCGCCCTCCGGTGATCGGGCGAATCCGGCCCGGTATCAAGGTGCTGACGTCCAAGGCGCGCGCCAATCAGGAGGCGGTCAGGCTGTACGAAACGATGGTCGCCGCCGGTGACTCATTCGAGACGATCGGCAAAGCGATCGAATCGCGCTGCCAGCTGCGCAACGCACTGGCGCCGAAGAACGTCGACTACTTCACGTGCCGCCGGTCGGACTTCAACAACCCGGACGTGGCCGACGAGATTCTCAAGCTCTACGGTGAAGATCGCGGTCAGGGCGTGCGGTTGTACCGCTTCCCGGTGCTGTTCGCCTTCAACGATTGGATGCAAAACCTGCCGAACGAAATGGCCGCGTGGGGCACCACCGGGCGGAAGTTCTTCTCGCAGTATGGTCCCGACGGCATCCGGTACTGCAAGACCTACGCGAAGGTCGAGCGCGATCCGCGCGCCCAGCGAGCCACGCGCCATTTCGGCGGTCGTGACGTGATCTTCCGGCAGGACGACGCGATCCCGGACGGCGTGTGCGATCCCGAGCAATGCCCGCAGTACCAGAGCCGGCAGTGCAATCTCGCCGCGCATTTCGTGTTCGCGGTGCCCGACATCAAGGGACTCGGCTTAATCGAGCTACCGACGAACTCGATCTATGTGCTCCAGAAGGCCTACGCTGCAATGCAGACGGTGCAGTTGGCGCGCGGCAGGCTCACGGGCACGCGCTTCTGGCTCTCGAAGCGGGAATTCGATATCACTCGGATCAACGAGAACGGCGAGGCCGTACGTCAGTCACAGATGTTGACGGTTCTCGATGCGGATATCGACATCGGGGCACTGCTGGACGGTGCGGATGAAGCTGCGCCGGCGATCGAGGTTGCGCAAGGTGCCGCCGCGCTGTTAGGTACGGGTGGCACAGTGATTCCGCTGCATCCGGCCGACGTAACCGGTGGGGTGCCATCGGGTGAGCCAGAACCGACGACGCGCGCCGGCGATGCTCAACGCGATGAACACGTCGATCCTCCGCCGGAGCCAATCGAAGAGAAGCGGCATCGCCTGCAGGATCTGCTGCAGCGTCTTCGCCTCAACGCAGACGCGCGCCGCGAGCAGTTTCGTATCTACGGCCACGTCAAGTTCGGGCGCGGCTGGATCGAACGGCCCGCAGACGTCGACAAGATGATCGGGCGGCTGACCGGTGCCCTCGATGCGCCGGATGTTCTCGATCGCGAGATCGGCGAAGCCGTCGAGTCATTCAGCCGCGGATAACGGCATTCCCCATTAGCCAGCCCTTCGGGGCTGGCGTTCCCTTTTCAAGCAGCTGCGAGAGCATTTCAGCAAAGCCCCTTTGCTCAAATGCTTTCGACCGCGTCATTCACGCATCGAAACCGTCCGCGCAAGCGGCCATCTCTCGACTATCCATTTCGGAGGAATTCATGGGCCGAATCGGCAATATCACGGCGTTTTTCGGCGCCGCGGACGTGCTGAGTAATTGGCACCCCTGCCATTTCAGCTATCACGAGGTGGCTTTCACGAGCACCGAACAATTCACTATGTACGCGAAGGCGATGCTTTTCGGGGATCTCGACACCGCGTCGAAGATTCTCGCCGCGTCATCGCCGCGCGAGCAGAAGCGGTTGGGACGCGCCGTTCGTGGTTTCGATAACGCCAGCTGGGAAGGCTGTCGCGAATCCATCATGTTCGTCGGCTGCCGGGAAAAATTTCGGCAAAACGCCGAACTCGCTGCAGTTCTGCGGGGTACCGGTTCAAGCGTGCTGGTCGAGGCGAGTCCGTACGATCGAATCTGGGGTGTCGGACTCGGTGAGACCGATCCACGCCTCTCGGATGCGTCGACCTGGCAAGGGCTGAACCCGCTCGGCAAGGCGCTGATGCGGATGCGCGACGTCCTGTTCCCGCAGTAATTCTCTCTCGCCGCGTGTCGGTGTTCATCAATTGTGGGCTGCCGCGAGGCGGCCCATTTAATTTTGGAGGCGGCGATGAAGATCGCGCATTTTTCTGACCTGCATTACTCGCCGGAGAACCTGGATGAGGCCGATCGCTGTTTCTCGTTCGCAGTCGACGATGCGATCTCGCGGGGGGCGCGGGCGGCGGTAATCTCGGGCGACTCGACCGATCATCGCCTCGACGCCCACGCGCCGTCGCTGCATGCGCTCGCGACACAGGTGCACCGGTTGGCCGAAGCGATGCCCGTCATTATGTTGCAGGGCACGTTCTCGCATGAGCCACCCGGCACGCTGGACAACTTTGCGTTGATGGGCGCGCGGTATCCCGTGTTCGTTGCGGATCGGATTGGTCAGGTTGCTGTGATCGGCACGCAGTTCCGAGTGTCCGACGGTCCGGTGTTCGACGATGCTGAGATGCTTGCATTCGACGGACGCTATCCGGACGCGGTCTTCACCTGTCTGCCGACGATGAACAAGGCCGACCTCGCACTGAAGGTCGGTGCGTTGCCCGCGTCGACGGAGCTTGGAGACGTGCTCGGAACATACCTCGCGGCAGCGGGCAGGAATAACGCCCGCTTGCGCGCGATCGGCGTGCCGACAATTGGGATTTCGCACGGGACGGTGGCCGGATGCACAACCGAGCATGGTGTGACGATGGCGGGATTCGATCACGAATTCAGCCTCGGCACGCTGTTCGACGCGGAGTGTGCCGCGTTCATGCTGGGTCACATCCATAAGGTGCGACGTGAAGTTGCGTAAGTAATTGTTCTGCGCGGCATGACTGCGTGACAGAACCAGCTGCTCCTCCAGCTGTAGCCTACAGATGCATGTGTGGTTGGTAACGACCACGTGTGAAGCCATCTGGACAATGTAGCCCATTCCGATTGGATGAAGCGAACCTCGCGAGAGGGACACGGAACTGCGAGCATCACGCGGTGGGGCGCTAGGCTTGGGAGTATGGCGAACGTAAGTGAATCGGTGATAAATCTCGTCATGTGTGAAGGAGCCAAAGATGCTGGGCTTCAACCAAAACGGTGTGTAGATGGTTCTGGTCTTCTTATGTGACCAGACGAGGACGTGAATCTACCGGGAAAGAGCCGACGCCTAACCTTCCAGTGTTACTTATACGAAACACGGTAAGCCCGTAGCTCCGCCTGAAAAGGCAGGCGAACCGTAAGGAACGCTGTTGGAGTTGCGGGTATGGGATGCCGGAGAAAGCGAAAGTCGGACTGTAATGGTACGAATAGGGATTGAGAGGCAACTCGACATCATCCCGCCCGAAAGGGAGCAGACTTCCGGTTGGTCTCTCTTTGCAAGAGAGTTTGACGAACCTTCTTAACGGAGGAAAAGCAGATGACGACCATGAATGTGGTTGGTGCAGCCTCCGACTGTGTGGTTGCGTGGCACGCTATAAAGTGGAGCGACGCACATCAAACAGTAAGACGGCTGCAGATGCGTATTGCAAAGGCAGTTAAGGAAGGACGCTGGGGTAAGGTGCAAGCCTTGCAACGGCTTCTGACTCACTCGTTTTACGGCAAGGCAGTAGCTGTGAAGCGAGTGACCGAGAATGATGGAAAGCGTACTTCGGGCGTAGACGGAGCTGTATGGAATACGCCTGAAGCGAAGACCAAAGCTGTTTTGTCTCTGAAGCGGAGAGGCTACAAGCCTCAACCCTTGAGACGGGTATTTATCCCGAAAGCAAACGGCAAGTTGCGCCCGCTGGGTATTCCTACGATGACCGACAGGGCAATGCAAGCGTTGCATTCGCTTGCTCTGGAGCCTATCGCGGAAACCACTGCGGACCCTAACTCGTACGGCTTCCGACCGGAGCGGGCGAGTCGAGATGCTGCTGAGCAGTGTTTTATTGCTCTCGGTAAACGTGTTTCACCTCAATGGGTCTTGGACGCAGACATTGCTGGATGCTTCGACAACATCGACCACGACTGGTTAATCGCCAACGTTCCAATGGACAAGGGGATTCTCAGGAAATGGTTGAAGTCCGGCGTTGTATGGCAAGGTCAGAAATTCTCGACTGTGACGGGGACTCCGCAGGGAGGCATCATTTCTCCGTTACTGGCGAATATCACTTTGGACGGGATGCAGCGAGTTCTCGCTGCACGCTTCGGCATCAAGCAGTACAAAGGTGTCAATGGGGCGCACAATCCCAAGAAGGTGAATCTGATCCGGTATGCAGACGACTTTGTTATCACGGGCGTGTCGAAAGAGGTGCTCGAAGAAGCAAAAGTTGTGATCGAACAGTTCTTGATGGAGCGAGGTTTAACGCTCTCCGCCGAGAAGACGAAGATCGTGCATATCGAAGAGGGATTTGATTTCCTTGGCTGGAATTTTCGCAAGTACGGAACGAAGTTGCTGATCAAACCAGCAACCAAGAACGTGCAAGCTCTATTGCGGAAAGTACGAGGGATCATCAAATCAAGCCGCTCTGCAACGCAGATGGAGATGATCAACCGGCTGAATCCAGTCGTACGAGGATGGGCCAACTATCATCGTCATCAAGTGTCGAAGGACACCTTTCGAAAGGTGGATCACGTCACTTGGAAACAGCTTTGGCAGTGGGCTTGCCGCCGGCATCCTAACAAGTCTCTTAGCTGGGTGAAAGGTCGTTACTTTCATCGTGTTAAGGGGCGAGACTGGGTGTTTGGTGCGTCGGTGACAGATGATCGTGGCGTGGATCGGTTCGTCTCATTGGTAAAAGCCAGTGATACACCCATCCGGCGGCACGTGAAGATCAGAGCAGAAGCGAATCCATACGATGCTAGCTGGGAGCAGTACTTCGAAGACAGACTCGGTCTGTCGATGAAGGAAAGTCTCCATGGGCGGCATCGTTTGCGGATGCTCTGGTATGCGCAGGACGGTAGGTGTCCGAACTGCAATGAGCGAATCACGAAGGAAAGTGGCTGGCATGTTCACCACATCCTCCCAATAGTTCACGGCGGGAACGATACGTTCTCCAATCTTGCGCTTCTTCACCCGAACTGTCATAGGCAAATCCACAGCCAAATTTCTCGGGAAGCTGCCGGCTCTGGTCAAACAGGGCTTTGATGAGGCTTGAGCCGTATGCGGGGAAACTCGCACGTACGGTTCTTAGGGGGGGATGAGGCCGAGAGGTCTTGTCTCTACCCGACCACCAGATCTGGTCGCGCGAAGGGCGTGCGGTGGGATATCCCGGCTCGATTGGGCGATTCCACTATGGCGAAGAAGGCGACAAAGGTTACCTGTTATGGGACGTGCTGGCGGCTGAAGCACGTGCCGAGCTGGTGACGACGCCGTCGCGCGAGATGGTATGCATCGCGTTCGACGGTCCGCCCGACGAAGCGCAGCTTGCGGCGCTGGCCGCGGATTCGGCCGGGAAGTTCGTCCGGGTTCGCTGGCAGATCGACGAGGAGCACAAGCAGCTGGTTGACCGGAAGGCAATCGAATCGATGTTTGCGTCGGCCGCCGGCCTGAAGCTCGAGCCGCGCATCCTGCCGGTGATGAGAAGCCGCGCCGAGGGGATCAGCAAGGCGGTGACGGTCGAGGCGAAGGTCGCGCGCTGGTGTGAGCTCACTTCGGTCGACCCCGACCCGCTTCTCGAGCGGCTGCAGCTGCTCGAGACGGGCGACGCGGAAGCGATCGCGGCATCGGTGCTTGATCGAATTGCGCAGGTTGGCGATTCGACGGAGGTGCCGGAGATTCCCGGCGGTACGACGAACATCGTCCCGCTAGTCGCCGCCAGTCTCGAAGCTGAGGCGGAGCCAGAATCGAAGCCGTCGCTGTCATGGCTCAACGATGATCTGTTCGCGGCCTGAGCGCTGCCTGTCTCGACGGTCAGCACGACGCCGAGCATTGAGCACAGCCGTGTTCCGATAGCCCGCGTGGCTATCGAAACGAGGTTCACCCCGCGCCCACCGGCGCATCGATCGCAGCACCGCTGCATCCATTTTCTTATCTACCCTGGCGGGGAGCGATCCCTCCCGGGCGCACTCCGTCCATTTCACAGGAGTGTGTCTATGTTTGGTCTTTATCCCGCCGGCGCCCGTTGGGTCCAGCAGTTTTCCGCGTCGGACGACGCCAAAACGTTGCAGAAGTGTCTCGTAGACCACGGCGGATGCGCGGCCGCGCTGTTTCATCAGCCCTTCGGCTCCGGCCGCGGCGTCACGATTGCGCAGCGCGAAAGCTTCCTCGTGCTCGTGCATGCGTCCGACGTCGATTCCCCGGAAGTCGCTGTGGTGCCCGACGTCCAGATGCAGAACCTGCTTTGGTCGTTCAATTCGGGATACGCCAGTCAGTGGTCGGCGCGCGAGCTCCAGATCCTGACCGGTTGTACCGACTGGAACGCGCTGATCAAGCAGGCCTCCGCGTCGTTTGCGCAGCTTTGCGACACGGTTCGGCAAGCCGCGGCAGCTACGCTTGGCACCAAGGTCATCCGACCGGAACCGATGCTGCCAAACGACGACGAGGATATTCCGTTCCTGCCATCGGAATACCTGCAGGAAATCCCGCTATCGGAGGTCGAATCATGCGTCCGCTGAGACTGATTCTCGAGGGGTTCTATGGGGTGCGCGACGGAATGAAGCGCGATAGCGTGGAACTCGATCTCGAATCCTTGCCTCGCGGGCTGATCGCATTGACCGGCCCGAACGGCGCCGGCAAGACGACGATCATGGACAACATGCATCCGTACCGGATCATGCCCTCGCGCGCATCGAAGCTGTCCGTCGATGCGTTTTCCTATTGGGATCACATCTGCGGCGTCCATGCGCGCAAGGAATTCGAGTGGGAGCACGACGGTATCCGTTATCGCTCGACCTTCGCGTTCCGCAAACCTGGTAAAACCGGCAAGGCGGACTACTTCCTGTTCTATCGCTCGATGGACGGGGAGTGGCACCCGGTGACGTTGCCGGACGGCATGGTTTCGGACGGCAAGGGCGAGACCTACGACCGCTGTGTCGAAGCGATTTGCGGCTCGCTGGAATCGTTCTTCACCAGCGTGTTTTCTGCGCAGAACCGGCGGCCGCTCGCGTCCTACGGCGCGAGCGAGATCAAGTCGCTGCTCGCCGAGTTGCTCAAGATCGACCATCTGCGTGCGCTGGCCACGAAGGCGGCCGACGTCACCAAACTGCTTACCAGGCGTCTGGATGCCGTGCAGCAAGACGTTGTGGCATTTGCCGGCAAGCGCGAGCGTGTCGACCAGACGCGCAAGTCGATTGAGGCGGATGCCGTGGCAATCGCTGCCGCCCGTGCTGACCGAGAGTCGGTGCAAACCGCGCTCGCCGGGCTGACGCAGCAGCGGGCGACGCTTGTGGCAAAGCAGCGCGAGAACGCGGGTGTCGAAGCACGACTGCGCGAACTCGGCGTACGGCGCAATGAGCTTGCAACGTCCCTGCAAGGCATCGAACGGGATACGGCTGCGGATCGGCAACGTTTCACGCAACGCCGCGCCGCGATTCGCACGACGATGAGGAGCCACGAAGCGGTGGTGAAGCAACGCGACGCCATTCTCGGTGCCGCTGCCGCGAGGGACGAAGCGCAGATTCGCATCTCACAACTGGAAGCGCAGATCGGGCCATTGCAGCAGGCCATTGCCGACATGGATGGGAAGCAGCTTCGGCTGGCGACGCTTCAGTCTGCGATGACCGGTCTTGAATCAGAAGGCGCGACCAAAGCCGAGTTGCTGAAGAACCTGCAGGGGCAAGCGGCTGTCGTTGAGTCGGTGCCGTGCGCCGGGATGGAGATTCACGCGACGTGCCCGTTGCTCGTGCAAGCGCGCAATGCAGCACAACAGGCGCAAGTTCAGACCGTTTCCCTGAAGGATCTGCGCATCCGCTACAAGGCGCAGAGAGACGAACGGGATGGGCTCGCGCCGGCAATCGCATCGATGTCCGCAAAGCGCACTGAACTTCAGCAGGTGAACGCCGGTATCACGGCGGCACGACAGGCATTACAGCGTGCGACGGACCTGGCGGCTCGCAAGCCGTTGCTGGATGCCGCAGATGCGGGGCTGGCGACGGCGCGTGCTGAGCTTGGCACCCTCGATGTCGAAGACAGTGAAGCCCAGAAACGCCGTGAGACGGAAATCGGCCGGCTGAACGCGCTGTCGCGCGGAATCGAGACGGAAATAGCTCGTCTCGGGGCTGTAGACGTCACGCAGGCCATCGCTGATGTGGACCGGCAAATTGCAGCACGCCGCGAAGCAGGCACGGCGCTCGACGCGCAGATCGAAGCATTGATCCGCAGTCAGGCGACGCGCGAAACCGAGCTTGTTTCGCTGCAACGTGAACTCGGCGGCCTGGCGGCCACGCAGGCGTTGGCGGCGCGCCTCTCGGACGAGATCGCGCACTGGAAGCTGGTGGCGAAAGCCCTCGGCAACGACGGCGTAATTGCCTTGACGATCGACGATGCGGGTCCTGCCCTGGCGAAGACGGTGAACGATCTGCTGCTTGCGTGCTACGGCATGCGATTCACGGTTGAGATTCAGACACAACGGGCGCTGGCGAACGGCGAACTGCGTGAGGGCCTCGAAATACTCGTGCACGACGCCGATAGCGACAGCAGCAAGTCAGTCGGAGTGATGTCCGGCGGTCAGAAGGTCTGGATCAACGAGTGTCTGACGCGCGGTATTGCTTTGTATATCGCGGGGAATGCGAGCCAGCCGTACCAGTCGCTGTTCAGCGACGAGTCGGATGGCCCGCTGGATCCGCAACGCAAGGTGCAGTTCATGAGGATGAAGCGGGAGGTGTTGAAGCAGGGCGGTTACGAGCGGGAGTTCTTCATCTCGCAAACGCCCGAGCTGATCGCCGAAGCCGATGCAGTAATCGATGTAGCGGCGCTGGCCCAGTAGGGCAGCGTCCATCTCTTTGAACCCTGGCGGGGAATGTCCCCGCAGGGGCGTTCCGCGCCTTCTTTTTATCGAGGAACGCAATGCAACTGAAATCGGCTCAATCGAAAGTCGCAAACGAGATCCGTGTGGCAATTCGCCCGGCGCGTTCGCGCTTGGGTGGCGAGCACGTCTACAAGCTGAACGGCTCGGAGCTGCGCGACGTATTGATCGACGGTCGCTGCGTAACGTTGTCGGTGACGGCGACCCCGTCGCACGCGGTCTGAGCGAGGAGAGCGGCAACGCCGCGTCTCATCATGCTTCTGATCGTTGCCCATGGCCCGATTCCGGCGAGTCAAGCGGAAATCCAGCGCTCGCTCTGGAGGCCGGCCATCACCGTGCAGCGCCGGATCGAGGAGGAGACGGACTTCGTCATCTGCAACGATGGTCTAGTTCTCAACTTCACGATCAGGCAGCCGAAGCGCTGCGATAACCCATACATCGGCGGGCTTCGCTTTCGAAAGAGAGCGGGGCCTTTGCCCGTATACCCCATTGGAGGCCTGTATGAAAAAGCGAATCCTGTTTGCCACGGCAGTGGCGTCGTTGTTTTGTTTCGCCGCAGTTGCATTTGCGGGGCGTGCACACGCGGAACCTGCGGCTGCGATCGATGTGGCGTTCTCGCCGAATGGCGGCGTCGAGCAGTTGATCGTTCGGACGATCGCTTCGGCGCAGCGCTCGATTCGCGTGATGGCGTATTCGTTGACCTCGCCGGCCATCGTTCGTGCGCTGATCTCGGCTCACCGCCGCGGCGTCGCTGTCGCCGTGACAGTTGACCAGACCCCAGCCGCAACACCTGAGCCAACCCCACAGCGCTGGATAACGCCCACATCAGGCTACTGCATCGCCTACGGGTGAACGATAGCGGTTTTTGCTTTCATTTGATAGCGTTTTATATCAAGTTATGATATTATTAGGCCCCGAAGACGGAACACGGCGCGTGCTGAGCGCGCTCTACACGAAACCGACCTTGGGCGGAATCGCGTTCGCGGATATCGAATCTTTGGTGGTCGCGCTGGGTCGGCAGCATTCACGACGGCGCCCGGTCGCATATCGCCTTCCAGCTGAAAGGGACGCGCCGATATCTGCATCGCCGCATCCGGGCAAGGAGGCAAAGCGCTATCAGGTTGAGGGCGTGAGCGACTGGTTCAACGAATTGTGGATTACGCCATGACCAACGCAATGACATACAAGGGCTATTACGCCCGCGTCGATTTCGATGGCCGTGACAACGTTTTTGTCGGGCACATGCTCGGTGTCGATGACAAAACCAGCCTTCACGGCGAGACGGTCGTTGAGCTGACGGAAGATTTTCACGCGGCCGTGGATTACTATCTCAACGAGCGCCGCAAAAGCCGGCGTCCGGAAAGCTGATGTTGCGTATCAAACCTGAAACGCATGCGGCCGTCGGAGTCGCTGCGGCCGTTGTAGGCGAGAGCGTCAATCAGTGGTCTGAGAAGGTATTAGGGCGCGCCGCACGCGAAGTCCTTGAACGTGCGGCGCACGTCTGAAGATGATTTTTCTCCGCGAGTGTGCTGAGTTTCGCGGATGTTCCCCGATTGCTCATGCACTGGCTTGCGTTCGGCCAGACTCGCCGCCTGCTGTCAGCATCTCGCGGACGCAGAGATAGGAAATTGGAAGCGATGGTGTCGCTAAGGCCCAGTCGACGAAGCCGGTGAGGTCAACCCCAGGCAACGTTTTCGGTCCGATTCGGGGTAGGGCATCAACGACTGCTGTTGCGTTTCGGCTCTGGAACGAGAGATCCGAAAAGGCCTGCTCTTCAATCTCGAGAAGAACCGGCCAAGTCAAGGCGTGCACTAACTCTCCCTTGAGATTACGCTCCGCGAGGGATAACGCGATGCGGCGCAGATCTTGGGTGGCGCGCGCAAGCGCGCACTCGAAAAGTACCGGGTCGCTCTTCGGATCGGTCGTCGAATCAGCTTCTGAAAGTCCCATAAAAGTTATGCGTGAATGATACGGTGAGCGCCAGCCATGGAGCACATCGTAACCTTTACAGGCATTAGAAATATATCAGTACTTGAGCGCAATTCAAGACTCGCCGTTGATCTGGCGGATATCGAATTGTGCGCCACTCGTTCCCGTCGATCCAGACAGTCGATCCGACCGTCACTCCAATGGCATCTTGGGTAGGCAGCGTGTCAGGACATCGTTCAAAAAGGCGAGTGCGGGCGGGGAGGGGCGAACCGCCCGCTCGGCTTCTGCTCGTGCTGACCGAATTGCCACAACCCGCTCCAGACGCCGACACCAGCGGCCTGCTGTCCCCTACGCGAAGCTACAAGCCGCAGCGAGCATCGTCTGATGCAACAAGTGCCGCCCGCAGTGGCGCCACAGCGCTACCCGGTTACAGACATCGCCGGTTAATCTCGATCGTCGCGATGCGGCTATGCTCGACCACAAATTGCGAACCGGACGCAATTCGGGTACCGAAATATAGCTTGCCATTGCTTTTGCACCAAAGTCAATTCGCCGCAAATCAACTGAATTGCCGAACGGTTGCGCAAGACCATGCTCGCCAAGTCCTATCGCCATCCTTTGGCAAGACGATCTATGGCGTCCTTTGCTGAGCCGACTACCTGGCATACAGAAAAAGCACAAGCGACCGTTGGCAACCCACATACTCAGAAAGGACCGAACCACATCCACGATTGAGCTTCCCGCTCGCGGCGACAACGCTCCTCCTCGGATTCATTAATCGGTGTATGCCGAATCGCAAATGACTGTGACAATTTCTTGCGCTCGCTATGCCAATTCCATGCGCTGCGTATGCCATCAACAACCAGAATCGCTAGTAGCACGCTCAACAAAAACTGGGTGGCGAGCAATGCGAGCATTCCTTCAATCGACAACGCAGCGTAACGCTTACCGATCAACGCGGCTTGGATACCAAACATCACCGGGCTCAGAAACAGTATTGCCGCTACTTGACGTAGGCTTCCGATTTTACGCAGATTCCTTACCATCACCAACGCTCCTGTTAGATGGATTAACCAGTTTAGGAGGGTGGCGACGAGATTCTTTCAATTTTTGCCCTGCGGCGATTTTGACTGATCGGGACAATTGTGCGAGCTTTGCGTCCGTGATACCGGATTCTCATCAACGCAACACGTTTAGAGCAATTCATCCATTTCGGTATCGGTGTGGTGATCTGGGTGTGATTGCACAATGCGAAGGTCAGCGCGGAGGCAGTCGCCACGAGCGAATGCGCTCTACCGGGGCCGGGTCGTCGAAGGGGAAGACTTCGGCGTGCGGCCGTTGCGCAACCTCGCGCTTGTCCGACCGTATGCAGTGGCGAGGACGGGGGGCCGTTCGAAATGGTGTTGCGGTACGCACATTTGTCGGCTATCCCAGTTGGCGCAGTGGTCCGCACCGCTGACGACCGAGCCTGCGCCTATGCCAGCTATAATTTAGCTTCAATGAGACTGTCCGACGCAGGAACGAATCGCTGAGAGTCTTATCGGGCTTGGCGCGCTCGGCTGGAATCGAGCCAGCAAATCCCTGCCTTCGGAGCGTGACCTACACGTCGGATTTCATTAAAAATCAAAGCTTTACACAACTCGCAATCCGTATAACCAATCCGACGCAGGGCCTTGCGGCGCAAATCCCAGTAGTCAAAGCTGCAATTTAGCTGCACACATCGGGCGCAAATGCGCGTCCTGTCTCCCGTCGGGAGCCACCTACGGAGATGAGATATGCGCGGCCTTTTAGATCGCTCCGCCAGCTTCCCGCTCACCTTGCCTGACGGGAGCGACCGCACCAAACTCCAATAACGGTGAATGGCACAAATCTCGGTGGATCCCGAACACATAGCGGGCCATTCTCGCGCCATTGGTCCATCAGCGGGTCATCGGCGTCGGCATTGCAAGATGATCCTACTAGTCGCAGGGCGCGGTGATGGCCACGCGGGTGGGTCAGGGCGAGGCCGCAGCTCCCGGAGTCGCTTCGAATGACGTTCGATTTATGCAACGAGTCCATCATCGACCGCTGCCGCTCCATCTCGCGGTTCGTATTGCCGCAGGTGCCACCAACCCAATATCGGCACGACGTTGTGAAGATACTCTTCAGTGAGCACATATTTGACAGCTTGCTTTCGATTAATTCAAATCACATACACGCCCGAAGTCAGCGAATATGGTAAGGGTATCGACAGACGATTAAAAATTTAAACCCGAGCGATATCATAAAAAAAATCACCTACAGTAAAGTTGCAGGCAAGCCGTCGCTTTGTCTGCATTGCCATATCACCGCAAGTCGATAAGCATCTTGCCCAAGCCTATTCATCAGTCCAGCATTCATGATTGCCAACCTCGAACTGAAGTGCTTATTGCAAATCGGGCTCTGAGGCGAGTGCTCGCAAATAGCGCAACATAGAAATTAATAAATGTGACAACAAGCGATGCCTTCAGTCAGCATCATTCTAGTTAGCATTGAATGAATTTTTATTTCAGCATGAAAGGAAAGCCATGAATCTCGTAAAAACTCCGTTGCGGCGGATGCTTACCAACCGACTGGCGCAGGCAGCGTTGTCTACTGTTGGCATCTTAACTGCATCGGCAACTTTCTCACCGATCAGCGTGATGGCGCAAGTGCCGACGACCCAACAATCCACAACAAATCTAACCAATAATCTGACGTTCACGATGGATAACTCGCTACACCAATTCTTCACGCAAACTGTTACTATGCCCAGTGGTTGTCCGTGTTACGTTGACGTATCTGGTCAGTTGTTGAATCAAGGATTGGGTCTCGACTTCGGAGCATCTGGGCCGATTGCAACCTTTACCATAACCGACGGCAAGGGGAATGCATTTGCCTCCGAAGAGCATGCGGTTGGAACCCAATACAATTCGGGTAGCTCGGCAAATAATACCGGAGCATTTGGGGTAATACCTGTGTCCTTCAAGGCCGAATCCAGCGTCAGCTATAATAGCGGAGATGTGGTAACGCTTAATATTTCGTATTCAATAAATCCCAAGGGGTTAACAGTTCCGAATTCTTTTGTAATCGAACAGTCCGATATTTTAAGCTCCGGGGGAACCGGCCGGCACATGCAAAGCTTCATTACTGTGAATGCCGGCACGCGCCTTCCGCCGCCGCCTACCGCCCCGTCCTTCGGCACGGGTACGTATAGCGGGTCTTAGCGGATTGACAGATATGCGCGACGAAATGCGTCGCGATGAGAGTCCATCACATATCGATGTCCTCGAGCAGCTGAAATAGACGTTTCAGTTTGATGTGGGGGCGTATGTGCACTACGGCCAGTTCTGGGCCGCTGTTAAGATCGTGTTCCTGCGTAGATTCTCGCCTTCCCCGAGAAGATGCGCAGGGACACTTGCGCGAGGGAGCGAAGTCGCACTCGCGCCTCAAGAAGCGGGCGCCTACTTTTATTGTTTGCGAAATATTGATGCCGGACGGCACCGTCAACCGGCGCGACAGCACAACTCGGTCGCGCATCGACTCGTAACGCAGTGCGTCAAAATGCACGATTTTCCGCAGCTCTAAAATCCCCGCAGCCGTTGCCACAAAGGCCTCAGCGCCCAATGTGAGGGTGCATCCAAAGTGCCCACTTAAGCGAGCCCCGCAGGGGAGGGGGCACCGCGCGGTCGGTCCTGCAATGACGAAGTTGTCGACACATGGCGTTCGGTCGGAGGGGGCCGTTCCCGGTACAGGAACCTGAGCGAGCCGTGGACGTTTTCTGAGAGTCCCGCGTCGGCCTTTCCGTCATCGTCTGAAGCCCTTCCTCACGTTTTGCATCTGCTCCCATGCCAATCAACCAGTTCGCTCGCGGCGCCCTCGTCCTTGCCGTCGCGATGTACGTGTCAACGAGCCACGCAATCGTCATCAGTGACAATGACTTCGTTCGTCTCGGTGGGAACGCCTTTGACGTCCGCGGTACGGCCGGCAGGGCGATGGCGACGCTGCAAAAGCAAAGCCGCGAACCTCGGTTTCATGCCGTCGGATACCTGAACGGCCATTGCACCGCGACGTGGATTGGCGATACGCTTGATGGCAAATGGTCGTATTTCATGACGGCCGCGCTTTGCGTCGACTACGGTCACCCGCACCCAACGGATGAAGCCGTCCGACGATACAAGGCGACGTTTACCGACTGGTCCGGAACGGAGGTGGCCAGCGGCGAAGGCGAAATTGTCCGGCCGTTTCAGCGGCTTGATCCGGCTGCCGCCAAACTAGGCAGTCTCTCGACCGATCTTGCACTCGTGAAGTTGCCCAAGGTCGCGTCGATCCTCGGTGCGGACCGAGTGACGCCAATTCAGCCCCCCGTCCTGTATGACGGCAACGCCGAGATCGACGTACCGGTCACGTTCGTCGGCTACGGCCTGTGGGGTCCGGGAACGAAAGGCGGCCACGACGAATTCAGCTCTGGAGGCGCTCTCTCGCGTCGGGCGATCGGTTCATCCGTCCTCGGTCGACTTCTTGAGAATGATCACGGCGTGGAAGCCGGCTTCAATCCCGTGACAGGCGGAGCGCTATGGGCTCGGACGGCCAAGCATGATGGCGGTGCACCGTGGTGGCAGCGGCAAGTCGGCTACGACACGATCGTGGCCGTCGCCTCGAGCACCGTCAATGCTGAGGCGGTCAAAGACAGCCCATTCCAAGCTCGCTCGGTTGGCCCGCGGATCTCGCGCTATGTGGACTGGATCAAAGCGGTATTTCCTCAGGCCCAATTTCTATCGGATCGACATTACACCCTGACGGACGCGCAATCGATTGTGGTGTCGCCGGACATCGCCCCTGACGCGCAAAAGGGAAGCGTGGCCTTCATTGTTCCGCCTCAGATTCGGGCTAACGGCCCCACGAACGTAGTGTGGGAAGGCGGCCATGATGGTGAAGCGAGCAAGATCAGAATGTATGTCGTCCATAAAGAAACGGGGGGCATTTCCGTATTCCTGCGAGCCTGGCGCGACAACGGCATGGGCCCCGATCGATACAAGCCGATGAACAACGCAGTCGAGATTGGTTCTTCGGGTCTTCGCAGCGAAGACGAAATGCGTACCAGCCGACTCATCCTCAAATACGATCCCCGGGACAATCCTCAGCTCGCCAAGGAAAAGGGAATCCATGAGGGGGAATTCGACATCGAGGCGCGCGGCTGGCACGACACCAACTTCAAGCGCACCATCCGCGTGAAGGTTCGCCTCGACCTTGGCTAAGCGCCACACCAAGGTCGGAATGTGGAGATGCGGGACCGACGGGGACCTCCTGACCGCTCACCGATTGACGTAGAGCACCGCACAGCAGCCTCGGCCCGTAGCTTTCGCCGGCGCGTACGCGGCCACTCGCGCTTCATCACAAGCCCATCCTGCCGCTCATCGCGGTTGGATCGAAAGTTGTCGAGCGTGAGCGTGCACGAAATCGGCAAACGACCATTCCCGCTCGCGCGAACTTCCGTCCCCTTCACCATGATCGCCGGCTCACTGCGGCAAGGAGGCATCACTCGTGTTTACCATTCGACCTGGTACGAACCACCTGCTGCTCGATTTTCAGTCCGGGGCAGCAACAATGCCCGGCGAAATGCGCGCGATGAGCGATGCGAATGAGTCGGCCCTGCAGAACTAT
>NZ_ML058624.1 GCF_003635165.1 Burkholderia sp. Nafp2/4-1b
GTGCATCGGCGGCGGGATGGGCGTCGCGCTCGCGGTCGAACGTCCGTAACGGCCGACCGTGACCGGCCGTCCGTAACTGGTCGTCGGTCACCGCCAAACCAATCCGGGCGCCGGCCGATTGCGGCTTCGGCCGGTGCCACGTGAAGTCAGAGGGGCCTCCGGCAGCTCTCGAAACCAAGAAATGGAGTGAGATTTATGTCTCAGCGAATTGCGTACGTAACGGGCGGGATGGGCGGCATCGGCACCAGCATCTGCCAGCGTCTGTCGAAAGACGGCTTCAAGGTGGTCGCGGGTTGCGGCCCGAAATCGCCGCGCCGTGTGAAGTGGCTCGAGGAGCAGAAGGCGCTCGGCTACGATTTCATCGCGTCGGAAGGCAACGTCGGCGACTGGGACTCGACCAAGGAAGCGTTCGACAAGGTCAAGGCGGAAGTCGGCGAGATCGACGTGCTGGTCAACAACGCGGGCATCACGCGCGACGTCGTGTTCCGCAAGATGACGCATGAAGACTGGACGGCCGTGATCGACACGAACCTGACGAGCCTGTTCAACGTGACGAAGCAGGTGATCGACGGGATGGTGGAGCGCGGTTGGGGCCGGATCATCAACATTTCGTCGGTGAACGGCCAGAAGGGGCAATTCGGCCAGACGAACTACTCGACCGCGAAGGCCGGCATCCACGGCTTCACGATGTCGCTCGCACAGGAAGTCGCGACCAAGGGCGTGACGGTCAACACCGTGTCGCCGGGCTACATCGGCACCGACATGGTGAAGGCGATCCGTCCGGACGTGCTCGAGAAGATCGTCGCGACGATCCCGGTGCGTCGTCTCGGCGGCCCGGAAGAAATCGGTTCGATCGTCGCGTGGCTCGCGTCGAACGATTCGGGCTTCGCGACCGGCGCCGACTTCTCGCTGAACGGCGGCCTGCACATGGGCTGAACGTCCGGGCTGCGCAGGCCGGCTCGGCCGTGCAGCCTGGCGTTTCCGAAGGCCCCCGCCTCCCGGTCCGGGCGGCGGGGATTTGTCACTTGCGCTACGCTGCACCGAAAGGCGTTACATGACTACTACAAAGAAAACGGCCGAGCGGCTCATCAAGAAGTACCCGAACCGCCGGCTCTACGATACCGAGACAAGCACGTACATCACGCTGACCGACGTCAAGCAGCTCGTGCTGGAGCAGGAGGATTTCAAGGTCGTCGATGCGAAATCCAACGAAGACCTGACGCGCAGCATCCTGCTGCAGATCATCCTGGAGGAGGAGAGCGGCGGCGTGCCGATGTTCTCGTCGTCGATGCTGTCGCAGATCATCCGTTTCTACGGTCATGCGATGCAGGGCATGATGGGCACGTACCTGGAAAAGAACATCCAGGCATTCATCGACATCCAGAACAAGCTCGCGGACCAATCAAAGAACCTCTACGAAGGGAACGCGATGAATCCGGAAGTCTGGTCGCAGTTCATGAACATGCAGGCGCCGATGATGCAAGGGATGATGACGAGCTACATCGAGCAGTCGAAGAACATGTTCGTGCAGATGCAGGAGCAGATGCAGAACCAGGCGAAGTCGATGTTCAGCACATTCCCGTTCAAGCAGCCGGGCGCGCCGGAGCCGGAAAAGAAGTAACGCGTGCGCGGCAGGCCGGCCGCGGCGGCACGCGCTGCTGGACGGCCGCTGCCGCGACGTGCGGCGGCGCGATGCGGCCGATCGTGTGCTCGCACGATATTGGCTGGCGGCCCGCTGCCGCAAGATATGGCCGGCGGTCGTCCTTGATCGTCGGCGCCGAATGCCCGAGCCTTCGCATCGCGGGCATGGCCGTCATCCGCGCGTAGGCGGTCCGCACGGCCTTTCAATCCTGTTGTGGCGCGCTTCGCCGGCGTCGTTCAGTGCGCCGGGCCGAAGTCCTGATCGTCCGACGGCGGCAGGTCGAGCACGAGCTTCACCGAGCTGTAGTTTGCCTTCAGCGAAAACACGCGCCCGATCACCAGAAACGTCTGCGGCGAATGCTCGAGTTCGACGAAGTCGCCGGGTTGCGGCACGTGAGCGCCCTGGTCATACGAAAAGCTGGTGCTGGTCTGCTCGCCGATGGTTTCGGCCGCGTGCTCGGTGAATTCGATCGTGATGTGGGTGGTCATGCGAACCCCGTTGGGTAGGTGAAGAGAGCGGATGTCGGGATTTTCGCATAGCGGCGGGGTGGGGCCGCGGGTGATTGTTGGGCGGTGGTGCGGGGTGATCGCCTGATTGCGGTCGACATGAAAGGGCTGGATCGAATGCCCGCGCCGGCTCGATTCGCGCATGCGTGCCGGATATTGGGGCCGCGGTCCGCGGCGTGCCGACCGCCGGTTTTGCCTCGCTGACCCATAAATAGCTGTAAACTCACGCTTTTGCCGCCACGCCCCCACATTCCAGATGTCCCAGTCCCCCAAAGTAGGCTTCGTGTCGCTCGGGTGCCCGAAGGCGCTCGTCGACTCCGAACAAATCATCACGCAGCTGCGCGCCGAAGGTTATGAAATCTCCGGCACGTACGACGGCGCCGACCTCGTCGTCGTCAACACCTGCGGCTTCATCGACGAAGCCGTGCAGGAAAGCCTCGACGCGATCGGCGAAGCGCTGACCGAGAACGGCAAGGTGATCGTCACCGGCTGTCTCGGCGCGAAGTCGAGCGCGAGCGGCTCGAACCTCATCGAGGAAGTCCACCCGAAGGTGCTCGCCGTCACCGGCCCGCACGCGGTGGGCGAAGTGATGCAGGCCGTGCACTCGCATCTGCCGAAGCCGCACGATCCGTTCGTCGACCTGGTGCCGCCCGCCGGCATCAAGCTCACGCCGCGCCACTACGCGTACCTGAAGATCTCCGAAGGCTGCAATCACCGCTGCACGTTCTGCATCATCCCGTCGATGCGCGGTGACCTCGTGTCGCGTCCGGTCGCCGAAGTGATGCTCGAGGCGGAGAACCTGTTCAAGTCGGGCGTGAAGGAACTGCTCGTGATCTCGCAGGACACGAGCGCGTACGGCGTCGACGTAAAGTACCGCACGGGCTTCTGGAACGGCAAGCCGATCAAGACGCGCATGACCGACCTGGTCGCCGCGCTCGGCGAACTCGCCGCGCAGTACGGCGCATGGGTGCGCCTGCACTACGTGTATCCGTATCCGAGCGTCGACGAAGTCATTCCGTTGATGGCCGAAGGCCCGTTCAAGGGTCACGTGCTGCCGTATCTCGACGTGCCGTTCCAGCATGCGCATCCGGAAGTGCTCAAGCGCATGAAGCGCCCGGCGAATGCGGAGAAGGTGCTCGAGCGCGTGCAGAAGTGGCGCGAGATCTGCCCGGACCTGACGATCCGCAGCACGTTCATCGCCGGCTTCCCCGGCGAGACGGAAGAGCAGTTCGAAACGCTGCTCGACTTCATCCGCGAGGCGGACCTCGATCGCGTCGGCTGCTTCGCGTATTCGCCGGTCGAAGGCGCAACGGCGAACGAACTCGACGGCGCGCTGCCGGACGAGGTCCGTGAAGAACGCCGCGCGCGTTTCATGGAAGTGGCCGAGGAAGTGTCGGCGCAGCGCATGCAGCGCAAGGTCGGCAAGACCCTCAAGGTGCTGATCGACGAAGTCAGCGCGGAAGGCGGCATCGGCCGCACGGCGGCCGATGCGCCCGAGATCGACGGCGTCGTCTATGTCGAGCCGGCGACGAAGGCGTCGAAGCGCTACAAGGTGGGCGATTTCGTGTCGGTGAAGATCACCGGCGCGGATGGCCACGACCTGTGGGGCGAGGTGTAAGCGATGCCCGCAGCGCTCCCGCAGATCCTCGCGCTCGGCGAGGCGATGATCGAGTTCAACCAGTCGCAGCCGGGCCGTCCTGAATTCCTGCAGGGCTTCGGCGGTGATACGTCGAACTTCTGCATCGCCGCGGCGCGCCAGGGCGCGTCGACGGGCTTCGTGTCGGCGATCGGCGACGATCCGTTCGGCCGCCTGCTCGTCGACATGTGGGCGGCGGAGCACGTCGACACGACGTACGTGCGGATCGACCGCACGGCGCCGACCGGCGTGTATTTCGTCACGCACGGCGCGGCCGGCCACCAGTTCGACTATCTGCGCGCGGGCTCCGCGGCGAGCCGCTACACGGTGGCCGACCTGCCGCTCGACGCGCTGGCCGCGGCGAAGGCCGTGCACCTGTCGGGCATCAGCCTCGCGATCAGCTCGGCCGCATGCGACGCCGCCTTTGCGGCGATCGACCATGCGCGCAGCAACGGTGCGCAGGTCAGCTTCGACACGAATCTGCGCCTGAAGCTGTGGCCGCTGCCGCGCGCCCGCGCGGTGATGCGCGAAGCGCTGCGCCAGACGGACATCTGCCTGCCCAGCTGGGACGACGTCACGGCGCTCACGGGCGCGAACGATCGCGACGCGATCGTGGATGCGATGCTCGAGCACGGGCCGCAGGTCGTCGCGCTGAAGCTCGGCAAGGAAGGCGCGTATGTCGCGACGCCGAACGAACGGCGCGTGGTGCCGGGCTTCGCGGTCGAGGCCGTCGATGCAACGGGCGCGGGCGACTGCTTCGGCGGCGCGTTCGTCGCGCGGATCGTCGCGGGTGACGATCCGTTCGCGGCGGCGCGTTATGCGAACGCGGCGGCGGCGCTGTCGACGACGGGTTACGGCGCGGTCGCGCCGATTCCGCACCGCGATGCGGTGGAACGGCTGATACAGGGCTGACGCGGATCGCGCACGTCGGCTGCGCGACGCACGCGTTCGGCTATCCGACGACGGGCAACGCGAACGCGTGACCCGCGGCGATCGCCGTGCGCTGACGGCGATCCACGTACAGCGACGGCGATCACCGTATCGCCGCGATTTTCGAGCGAATCTGAAGCATGAAGCAAGGGAGCAACGCAAGGTGGGTCGATATTCGGAATGGCAACGGGCGCTGGTGATCGCCGGCGCGCTGGCGGCGGGCCTTGCGATGCCGGGCATGGCCGCGGCACAGGCTGGCGCCTCGGGCGTGCAGCAGGATGACGCGGCGCCCGCACGACCGCTGCGGCCGAATCCGGAATTCGCGCGGCTGCCGCGCTACGAAGGCACGCTCGGCGATCGGACGATCGTCGTGCATCTCGGTCCGAAAACGGACGACGCAGGCGTGCACGGCGAATACCAGTTCACGGATACCGGCGAAGTGGTCCTGCTCGCCGGCGATCGCGACGGCGACACGCTCGAAATCGAGGAATCGAACGACGGCACGAACATCACGGGCGTGTGGATCGGCCGCTTCGATTCGACCGGCGCGTTGAAGGCCGACCGGATGAACTCGGACGAATCGGATCCGCAGCCGGTCGTGCTGCGCCCGGCGTCGGGCAAGCGCGCGGCGCTGCAGGTGCGCGACGGCCGCGTGCAGGAAATCGAGACGGTCAGCGGCATCGTCAACCTGCGCGCCGACGACTGAGCGCGCTGTCTTGGTGCGGGCGGCGCGCATTGTACCGGGCCAACCGCGCCGATTTTGGCTAACCTAGCGACATCTTCCGCAACCGATCAGCCTTTCGCCGGGCTTCCCGCCATGACTGCATCCACCCCGAAGCGCGCACTCCAGACCCGCATCGTTCAACCCGACGACGCCATTCCGGAAGGCTTCCGTTCGTTCGTGCCGCCGGTCGCGCGTGCGTCGACGGTCGTGTTCCCCGATCTCGCGACGATGCGCGCGCTGGTCTGGCACAACGACAACCAGTGGCGCTACGGGCTGCATGCGACGCCCACGTCGCTCGCGCTCGCGCAGCGGCTCGCCGACATCGAGGGCGGCACGCACGCGCTGCTGCAGCCGTCGGGCCTCGCCGCGATCATGAACGTCTATTTCGGGATCGTGAAGGCCGGCGACGACGTGCTGATCCCGAACAACGTCTACGGTCCGAACGCCGATTTCGGCAACTGGCTCGCGAAGGATTTCGGCATCACCGCGCGTTTCTACGATCCGCTCGTCGGTGCCGGTATTGCCGACCTGATCCAGCCGAACACGCGGCTGATCTGGATCGAGGCGCCGGGCTCGGTAACGATGGAAGTGCCCGACGTGCGCGCGATCACGACGGTCGCGCAGGCGCGCGGTATCGTCACCGCGATCGACAACACGTTTTCGGCCGGGCTCGCGTTCAAGCCGTTCGAGCATGGCGTCGACATCTCGGTGCAGGCGCTGACGAAGTATCAGTCGGGCGGCAGCGACGTGCTGATGGGCGCGACGATTACCGCGAACGCGGAACTGCACGCGCAGCTGAAGCTCGCGCGGATGCGCTGCGGGATCGGCGTGTCGGTCGACGATTGCTCGCTCGTGATGCGCAGCCTGCCGAGCATGCAGGTGCGCTTCGACGCGCACAGCAAGAGCGCGCTCGCGCTCGCGCAATGGCTGAAGGCGCGCCCCGAGATCGCGGCCGTGCTGCATCCGCAACTGCCGGACTGTCCGGGCCATGAATCGTTCGTGCGCGACTTCACCGGCGCGGGCGGACTGTTCTCCGTGGTGTTCGACGAACGCTACAGTGCCGAGCAGATCGACCGTTTCGTCGAGGCGCTCGAACTGTTCGCGATCGGCTGGAGCTGGGGCGGCGCGTGCAGCCTCGCGATGCCTTACGACGTGGCGTCGATGCGCACGGACTGGCCGCATCGCGGCACGCTGGTGCGCTTCTACGTCGGTCTCGAGGACGAAGCCGACCTGCGCGCAGACATCGAGCGCGCGTTGCAGGCCACGCTCGGCCGATAACCGTACTAACCGACCGAAGCGGAAAAACAAAACGCCGGCGCGATTCAACATCGCGCCGGCGTTTTCATTGGCGGTGTGCGCGGATCGTACGCGGATCAGAACAGCCGCAGCAGCCCGTCGAGACCGACGTGGTCGAACGCGACGGTGGCCGCGTCGCGCACGACGGGCTTCGCATGGTATGCGACCGACAGTCCGGCTTCGGCCATCATCTTCAGGTCGTTCGACCCGTCGCCCATCGCGATCGCGCGGCGCGGCTCGAGGCCGAGCGACGCGCAGGTGTCGCGCAGCAGGCGCGCCTTCACGTCCGCGTTGACGATCTCGCCGAGCACCTTGCCGGTGAGCTTGCCGTCGACGATCTCGAGCGTGTTCGCATGCGCGTAGTCGAGGCCGAGTCGCGCCTTCAGGCGTTCGGCGAAGAACGTGAAGCCGCCCGATACGAGCAGCGTCTTCAGGCCCGCGGCCTTCACGCCGGCGAGCATCGTCTCCGCCCCCGGCGACAGCTGCAGCCGTTCCTCGTACACACGCTCGAGCGCATGTGCGTCGAGCCCCGCGAGCAGCGCGACGCGGCGCGTGAGGCTTTCGTTGAAGTCGCGGATCTCGCCGCGCATCGCCGCTTCGGTGATCTCCGCGACCTGCGTCTTCAGCCCGCAGAAATCGGCGATCTCGTCGATGCATTCGATCGTGATCAGCGTCGAGTCCATGTCCATCACGACGAGCCCGAAATCGCCGAGCGTGCGGCCGGCTTCGACGAAGCCGAAGTCGAGCGCATGCGTGCCGCAATATGCGTCGATGTCGAGGCGCTGCGCCGGGTTCGCGTTTTCGATACGCAGCGCGTGCTCGTCGGTCTGCACGATGCGGGTGCCGCGCGACAGCGCGAGCAGCGGTTTGTGATGCGCGTCCGACAGCGGCGCGAGACTCTGGATGACGAGGTTGTGGGTCATGACGGAATGATTGAAAGCGAATGAAACGCGTGCGCGGCCGACGAGCGGCCGCCTGCGAACGCGGGCCCCGTCCGGCGTCGGGCCGCTGCGTCGCGAACGCGCCATTGTAGCCGGTTGGTATCCGATAGCGGCCGGATAACGGCCGGGAGCCGTCGGATCGCCGAGCGGCCGCCGCGATTCTAGCGCTCGTCCGCGCGATCCCAGTAAGGCGGATCGCCGAAGTGCTCGGCGAGGAATGCGATGAAGGCGAGCGTCTTCAGCGGCACGTGCGCACGGCTCGGATAAACGGCCCAGATCGCGACGTCGGTCGCGAACGGGTAGTCGTCGAGCACGGTGACGAGCGCGCCGCTCGCGAGCAGCGGGCCCACGTCCCAGGTGGACTTGATCGCGATGCCGAAGCCGTCGACGAGCGCTTCGCGGATCGCCTCGCCGTTGCTCGCGACGAGCCGGCCGCCGACCCGCACGGTCAGCGGGCCTTGCGGCGTGACGAACGACCAGTCGCGCTGGTCGCCGAGAATCACGCATTCGTGCTGCGCGAGATCGGCCGGATGGCGCGGCGTGCCGCGTTCGGCGAGATACGCGGGCGAGCAGCACAGCACGCGCCGGTTCGCGGCGAGCTTGCGCGCGATCAGCGTCGAATCCTTCAGCGCGCCGACGCGGATCGCGACGTCGTAGCCGTCGTCGACGAGGTCCACGATTTCGTCGGACAGCCGCAGATCGAGCGACACGGACGGATAGCGGCGCAGGAACGCGGGAATCACGGGCGCGACGTGCTGGCGGCCGAACGACGACGACATCGACACCTTCAGCCGTCCGTACGGCTCGCTGCGGCCGAGGCCGACCGACGCGCGGGCGGCGTCGGCGGCCGACAGCAGTGCCTCGGCCCGCGCCATGAACACCTCGCCGTCCTGCGTGAGGCTGATGCGCCGCGTGGTGCGATGCAGCAAGCGTGCGCCGAGCTGGCGCTCCAGCTGCGCGATGCGGGCGCTGGCGACCGCGGCCGACACGCCGAACTCGCGTCCGGCCGCGCTCACGTTCGCAAGCAAGGCCGCGCGCACGAACAGGCCGACATCGAGCAGGTCGAGCGGCTTGTCGGGAGCCGGAATCGGATCGGAGGCCATTATTCTGAAATTCCTGAAAATGTTTCAGGAAATATAGCGGTTTTCTCGAAGGATCGGGCCGCCTACGATGGCATCCATGGGGCTGCGTCGCGGCCCGCCCGATTTCCGTGAACCCTGAAGGAGTGTCGTGATGAAAGCCGTTGGACTGACCCGTTACCTGCCGATCGACGACCCGCAGGCGCTCGTCGACGTGGAACTGCCGCAACCGGTGCCGGGCCCGCGCGACCTGCTCGTGAAGGTCGAGGCGATTTCCGTGAACCCGGTCGACACCAAGGTGCGTGCGCCGAAGCCGCAGGTCGAGGAAACCCCGCGCGTGCTCGGCTGGGATGCGGCGGGCACGGTCCTCGCGGTTGGCGCCGAGGTCACGCTGTTCCGGCCGGGCGACGAGGTGTTCTACGCGGGCAGCATCACGCGCGCCGGCGCGAACAGCGAATTCCACACGGTCGACGAGCGGATCGCCGCACGCAAGCCGCGCACGCTGGATTTCGCGGCGTCGGCCGCGTTGCCGCTCACCGCGCTGACCGCGTGGGAGGCGCTGTTCGACCGGCTGCGCGTGTCGCCGCAGGGCGCGGACGCGGGCAAGTCGGTGCTGATCATCGGCGGCGCGGGCGGGGTGGGGTCGATCGCGATCCAGCTGGCGAAGACGCTCGGCAAGCTGCGCGTGATCGCGACCGCGTCGCGGCAGGCGTCGGCAGACTGGGTGCGCTCGCTCGGAGCGGACGACGTGGTCGATCATTTCGGCGACCTGCCCGCGCAACTGCGCGACATCGGCCATTCGAACGTCGACTACGTGCTGATCTTCAACGACACGGACCGTCATTTCCCTGCCGCGGCGGAGGTCGTCCGGCCGCAGGGCGGCATTTGCACGATCGTCGAGAACGCGAAGCCCGTTCCGGTCGAGCTGCTGAAGGCGAAGAGCGCCGCGTTTCACTGGGAATTCATGTTCACGCGCGCGATGTTCGAGACGCCGGACATGATCGAGCAGCACAAGATCCTCACCGAGGTCGCGCGGCTCGTCGACGGCGGCACGCTGCGCACGACGCTCGGCGAACAGCTCGGCACGATCAACGCTGCGAACGTGCGGCGTGCGCATCAGCTGCTCGAGGCCGGACGCGCGATCGGCAAGCTGGTGCTGAGCGGTTTCTGACGCGGCATCGTCGCGCGTACGGGATGCGGCGCCACGAACGCAAGCGGGGTAACACCCGATGCGTTTGCGGCGCATTGCATCGCGCTTGGCGGTAGACTGACAGCGCATCATGCATCGAAAACCGCGCGGCACGCGCGTGCCGCCGCATTACAAGGAGGTCAGCATGAGCCAACGCAGCTTGTCAGTCGCCGCATCGTGGTCGGCCGTGGTCGCGGCGGCGTGCGTCAGCGCGAGCGTATTCGCGGCGCCGCCGGTCAAGGGGAGCCTGAAGGGCGGCGGGACAGGGCAGCTCGAATACACCGTCAAGGTCGACTCGAAGACCTTCGGCAATACGCAGGAGACCCGCAAGATCCGCTCGGGCGAAACGGATGACTTCAACTGGAAGTCGGTGCCGCCGGGTGGCGCGGTCGCGATGCAGGACGGCTGTCCGAACGCCGACAACCTGCCGCGCGACGCGAACGGCGCGATGGTGCGCCAGACCCAGGTGCGGCTTGCCCCGTCGGTCGACGCGAAGGGGAACGCGAACGTGCAGATGAGCTTCCAGGCAGCCGCGCCGAAGGGCACGCGCAACGTGAGCGCCGGCGGCAAGTCGCTGCAGTGCCCGGACGTCGTGTCGGTGAGCCAGGTCAAGTGGGTGTCGCTTTCGACCAATGGCGGATCGAAAACGGTCACGATGAGCGACGGCACGAAGGTGACGGTGTCGATCAAGCACTGAGTCAAGCACTGAGCGATACGCGCGGGCCGGCGGGGCGTCCGGTGCGCGCACAACCAATCCGGTGCGTATCCGGGCGATCCGGACAGGGCCGCGCGTGACGGTTTCGTGGCGCGCGGCTTCGGCTTTTTCGTTGCCGGATGCCGGTCTTCGTCACAGCGGGTGTGCGGTGGTTGCCCGATCGTTTCCGCGGCTACGTGCGTGACGTCATGCGGATGTCGCGCTATCCTCACCGGCACCTTCCATCCTCCATCTTCCCCGAGCACCATCCCGATGAAACCTTGCCTGCGCGTGCTGCTGTCGGCCGCTGCATTCGTCGCCGCGCATGCGCACGCGGCCGACGATTGCAGCTTCGTCAAAAAGGTCGAACTGCCGTCGCGGCAGCAGACCGCCGTCGTATCGAGCGGCGCGCTCGAACCGTGTTCGACCGGCAGCTATGCGGTGCGCGTGTATTCGACCGCGCACGCGGCGCCGGGCTTCGATACGGACGACTACGTAACGGGCGCGCTGCATGCACGTGACGGCACGGTGGCCGACGCATTCACGGCCGACCTCGGTGCGCGTGCGCCGCAAGCGCTTGTGGTGACGACTCGCTCGGCCGGCAGCGGCGGTTATGTCGGTGCGCAGGCCTATGTGACGACGCCGCGCGCGGTGCGGCTGGTGGCGTCGGTCGACGGGCTCGCGCCCGATGCCGACGTTCGGGCCGCGTTGCGGCAGGCGCTCGGCAAACGCCGCCCGGCCCGCTGAGCGCACGCCGGGCGGTGGTCGGGAGCGTGCCGTTGCTGCGCCGCTTCGCCGACGGTCAGTTCGCGCGCTCTTCGAGCCGAGCAGCAAGAAAGCGGTGATCGGGCGAGAACAGGCGGCGATACGTCATCAGTACCGCGGCGACGGTGCCGAGCGCGGACGCCGCGGCGATCAGGAACATGATCACGATCTGGTAGCGCACGGCTTGCAGCGGCGACTGGCCGGCCAGCACCTGGCCCGTCATCATCCCCGGCAGGCTCACGACGCCGACCACGGCCATCTGGTTCAGCGTCGGCAGCATGCCGGCGCGCACGGCCTGGCGCGCGGCGCCCTGCGCGGCTTCCCAGCGCGTCGCGCCGAGCGCGAGCGCGGTCTCGACGCGGTCGCGCCGCGCGGTGAGCTCGTCCATCATCCGTTCGACGCCGAGCGCCACGCCCGTGAGCGTATTGCCGAGGATCATCCCCAGGATCGGGATCGCGTATTGCGGCTCGTACCACGGGTGAATGCGGATCACGACGAACAGGCCGATCGCCGCGACGATCCAGCTGCTGAACCAGATCGACACGATGCTGTCGATGCGTTGTCCACGGTACGCATGCTTGCCGCGCGCGGCGCCCGCGAAACCCGCGATCAGCGTCATCAGCGCGGTGAGCGGCAGCACGACCGTCCAGTGCGGATGGCCAAACACCCAGCCGAGCACGTAACCGATGGCGAGCAATTGCACGACGGTGCGCACGGCGGCGAGCGCCAACTGGCGTCCGAGGCCGAGCGACAGCGCGGCCGAGATCGCGCCGTTCACCGCGACGAGCGCGGCGGCGATGCCGACGTCGACGAGGCTCAGGTCCTGCAGTGCGGGGCTCATTGCGCGGCCTCCGTCGGGGTCGCGGCATGCAGCACGCCGGCCTGCATCACGAGCCGCATCGTGCCGATCCGTGCGGCCTGCGCCGGATCGTGCGAGATCCACATGTACGCACGCGTGTCGGACGCCGCGTCGAACCATGCGTCGACGAGCGCTTCGATCGCACGCGTCGAGTCGGGATCGAGCGCGGACGTCGGCTCGTCCAGCAACAGCACGTCGGGGTCGAGCTGCAACACGCGCAGCAGTGCGGCGATCTGCGCTTCGCCGCCCGACAGCTCGCTCGCGCGCTTGTCGAGAAAATCGGTGCCGCGGCCGGCGCGTGCGGCGAGCGCTTCCGCGCGCGCGCGGTCGAACGTCGCGTCGCGATAGATCGCGAGCGAGTACGGATAGCGCAATTGCGCTTCGACGGTGCCGTCCATTTGCGCGGGCCGCTGGCGCACATACGCGACGCCGCGCCGGTAGCGCGGAATCGCAGTGCGCCTGATGCGCTGGCCACGCCACAGGATGTGACCGCCGTCGAGCGGATCGAGCAGCGCGAGCGCGCGCAGCAGCACGCTCTTGCCGGAGCCCGATGGTCCCGAGATAGCAATTCGCGATCCCGCGGCGAGGCTGAAGTCGGTCGGCGTCAGCAAGGTCTTGCCGGTGGTTGCGTCGCGGCGCGTGATGCGCTGTGCATCGATGAGACCGGTGGGGGCTGTCATGTCAAAAATGAAAAAAAGCGTTAATGGCGCCGGGGCGTTGCCGCCGCGTGCGTCATAATAACCATTGAAAAGCCGCTGATGTCGTGCTCCGTTTGCTTGCGCAACGAGTCCGGCATGGCGCGCAAATTCTGCAGAACAACAACGGAACCGCCATGACGCTAACCCGAACCATCGGCAAAACGGCTGCATGGATCGTCGGTATCGTCGCACTGATCATCGTGGCTGCCGGCGTCTTCATTGTCACGTTCGACTGGAACCGCGCGAAACCGTGGGTCAACGAACATGTGAGTACCGCGCTTGGCCGTTCGTTTGCGATCAACGGCGATCTCAAGGTCGACTGGCGGCGCCCGCAGGGCGAAACAGGCTGGCGCGCATGGGTACCCTGGCCACGCATCTCGGCCACCCAGATGGAGATCGGCAACCCCGAGTGGGCGAAGGGCCCCAAGTTCGCCACGCTCGAGGCCGCGCACTTCGACCTCGCGATTCTCCCGCTCCTCGCTCACCAGATCGTCATTCCGTCGATCGACGTGGTCAATCCCGCGGTCGACCTCGAGCGGCTCGCCGACGGCCGCAACACATGGACCTTCCAGTTCAAGCCCTCGGGGCAACCGACGACGTGGAAAGTGCGGCTCGACAGCTTCGGGTTCGCGAAGGGGACCATCGTCTATCGCGACGCGATCACTAAGGCCGATCTGACGATCGGGATCGATACGCTCGGCCAGCCGATTCCGCTCGGCGACGTGCTGAAGGAGCAGGAACAGAAATCGCGCGCGGCGTCGGCACAGCAGGTCGGCAAGCACGGCGCCGCGCAACTCGCCGCGAAGGCGAACGCGGAGGCCGCATCCGGCGCATCCGGCGCATCGGCGGCGCAGGTCGCGAGCGCGGCATCGACGTCCGGGTCCGCATCGGGTGTGCTGCCCGCGTCCGTGGTGAATACGGCTTCCTCCGCCTCGGCGGTTGCGTCCGCATCCGGTGCGAGCGGCGCATCGGCCGCATCCGGCGCTACCGTGCCCGCGAAGCCGTCCGGCCCCACCTATGCATTCGGCCTCAAGTTCGACGGCCGCTACAAGAACGTGCCCGTCGCGGGCACCGGCAAGGTAGGCGGCGTGCTGGCGATCGAAAACGCGACGGAGCCGTTCCCGCTGCACGCCGACGTGAAGGCCGGCGACACGCGGCTCGCGATCGTCGGCACGCTGACCGATCCGATGCATCTGGCGGCGCTCGACCTGCGGCTGTGGCTGCAGGGCACGTCGATGTCGCACCTCTACCAGCTCACCGGCATCACGCTCCCCGACACGCCGCCGTACGCGACCGAGGGGCACCTGATCGGCCAGATCAAGCAGAACGCGAGCACGTTCCGCTACGAGAACTTCAACGGCCGCGTCGGCGGCAGCGATCTGCGCGGCACGCTAACCTGGGCGCAGCGCCAGCCGCGCCCGAAGCTGTCGGGCGAACTCGTGTCGAACCTGCTGCAGTTCTCCGACCTCGCGCCGGTGATTGGCGCCGATTCGGCCGCGAGCAAGAAGAAGCGCGGCGACACGACACGCCAGCCGCCGGACCGCGTGATACCAGTCGCGGCGTTCCGCACCGAACGCTGGAGCGCGATCGACGCCGACGTGAAGTTCACCGGGCGCAAGCTGATCAAGAGCCCGCAGCTGCCGATCACGAACCTGTACACGCACATCCTGATGCAGGACGGCGTGCTGACGCTCGAGCCGCTGCAGTTCGGCGTCGCGGGCGGCACGCTCGAGACGAACGCGCATCTCGACGGCAGCCGCACGCCGCTCAAGGCGCGCTTCACGCTGAGCGCGCGTCACCTGAAGCTCAAGCAGCTGTTCCCGACGCAGAAGGTGATGCAGACCGCGCTCGGCGAGATCAACGGCGACGCGTCGCTGTCGGCGACCGGCAACTCGCCGGCCGCGCTCGCGGGGACCTCGACCGGCGAAGTGAAGGCGCTCATCACCGATGGCCGCATCAGCCTCCTGCTGATGGAGGCGGCGGGCCTGAACGTCGCGAACGTCGTCTACGAGAAGCTGTTCGGCACCCGCGACGTGAACATCCGTTGCGCGGCGATCGATTTCGCCGCGAACGACGGCATGCTCGAGCCGAAGGTCTTCGCGCTCGATACGGACGATGCACTGATCAACATGGACGGCCCGATCAACCTGCGCGACGAGTCGCTCGACCTCAAGATCCATCCGCACACGAAGGGCTTCCGGATCTTCTCGCTGCGCTCGCCGCTGTACGCGAAGGGCACGTTCAAGAACCCGAAGGTCGGTGTCGAGGTGGGCGCGCTCGCGCTGCGCGCCGGCGCGATGGTCGGGCTCGGGCTGATCAACCCGTTCGCGGCGCTGATCCCGCTGATCGCGCCGAGCAACAACCGCGACGTGCCGTGCGCGGAGCTGTTCGGGCAGATGAAGGAGAAGGCGGCTCAGAAGAAGGCGGCGAAGGCCGGCAAGTAAGCGAACCCGAGGGCAGGGCCGGCGCCGCGCGCAGCGGGCCGGCCGGCGGGGCCGGAACAGTGCGGTCGGCAGTTTCTCCGACACCTGCTAAAATACACGGTTTTCCGTCGATTTCTCTCTTACGGGACCTGCCGTGCTTTCTACTGCCAACATCACGATGCAATTCGGGCCGAAGCCCTTGTTCGAGAACATCTCGGTCAAATTCGGCGAGGGCAACCGCTATGGTCTGATCGGCGCGAACGGCTGTGGCAAGTCGACTTTCATGAAGATCCTCGGCGGCGATCTGGAACCGAGCGGCGGCAACGTCGCGCTGGAGCCGAACGTGCGTCTCGGCAAGCTGCGCCAGGACCAGTTCGCGTATGAAGACGTGCGCGTGCTCGACGTCGTGATGATGGGCCACACCGAAATGTGGGCCGCGATGACCGAGCGCGACGCGATCTACGCGAACCCGGAAGCCACCGACGACGACTACATGCACGCGGCCGAGCTCGAAGGCAAGTTCGCCGAATACGGCGGCTACGACGCCGAGGCGCGCGCGGGCGCGCTGCTGCTCGGTATCGGCATCGAGGAGAAGTTCCACACCGGCACGATGGCCGACGTCGCGCCGGGCTGGAAGCTGCGCGTGCTGCTCGCGCAGGCGCTGTTCTCGAAGCCGGACGTGCTGCTGCTCGACGAACCGACCAACAACCTCGACATCAACTCGATCCGTTGGCTCGAGCACACGCTCAACGAGTACAACTCGACGATGATCATCATCTCGCACGATCGTCACTTCCTGAACGCGGTGTGCACGCACATGGCCGACATGGACTTCGGCACGCTGAAGGTCTGGCCGGGCAACTACGACGACTACATGCTCGCGTCGGCACAGGCGCGCGAGCGCCAGGCCGCGGCGAACACGCGCGCGAAGGAGCGCGTGGCCGAGCTGCAGGACTTCGTGCGCCGCTTCTCGGCGAACAAGTCGAAGGCCCGCCAGGCAACGAGCCGTGCGAAGCAGATCGACAAGATCAAGATCGAGGAATTCAAGCCGTCGTCGCGTCAGAACCCGTTCATCCGCTTCGAGTTCGAGAAGAAGCTGCACAACGTCGCGGTGGTCGCCGACGAGATCACGAAGAAGTACGAGCGCACGATCTTCCAGAACTTCAACTTGTCGGTGCAGCCGGGTGAGCGCATCGCGATCATCGGCGAGAACGGCGCGGGCAAGACGACGCTGCTGCGCTCGCTGCTGGGCGCGCTGCCGCTCGATCACGGCACGGTGAAGTGGTCCGAGAACGCGAATGTCGGCTATATGCCGCAGGACACGTACGAGGAGTTCCCGAACGACATCACGCTGATGGACTGGATCGACCAGTACCGCAAGGACGGCGACGACGAAACGATGGTGCGCGGCACGCTGGGCCGCCTGCTGTTCTCGTCGGACGACATCAAGAAGTCGGTGAAGGTGCTGTCGGGCGGCGAGAAGGGCCGCATGATCTGGGGCAAGCTGATGCTCGGCCGCCACAACGTGCTGCTGATGGACGAGCCGACCAACCACATGGACATGGAGTCGATCGAGTCGCTGCAGATCGCGCTCGAGCAGTTCGAAGGCACGCTGATCTTCGTGTCCCACGACCGCGAATTCGTGAGCGGGCTGGCGAACCGGATCATCGAAGTGAAGACGGACGGCACGCTGTTCGACTTCGGCGGGAACTATGAGGAATTCCTCGCGAGCCAGGGGCAGGAGTAAGGGCCCGGGCGATCATGCCCGATCTTGATGTAACGAAAGCCCGCCGGGTGCAAGCCCGGCGGGCTTTTTCGCATTCGGGCGCTGACTTTTCCGGCATTGCCGAAGCCGCGCACGACAGCTGTCACGCCCGCGGCGATTCAGCATGCGCGGATGTGACCATGGCCCCCGGCGCCGATGGCGCAGCCGCCATCACCCCGAAAAATCCGTCACGACCGTCACCCCGGCACCTTCGAACCGGTTCATGTTCATCAGCGCGTCGATCGACTGGCCAAGACTGATTTCCTTGCCGATCAACCGGCTCGGCGCAAGCGTGCCGGCATGCACCATGTCGAGCATCGCGTCGTAACGATGCGCCTGCATCCCGTGGCTGCCGAGAATCTCCAGCTCGTACGCGATCACTTTGCTCATCGGCACGGCCGGTGTCGCATGCTCGCCGAGCATCAGCCCGACCTGCACGTGCTTGCCGCGGCGGCGCAGGTTGCTGATCGAGTTGAAGCAGGTGGCCGGATGGCCAAGCGCATCGAGCGACACGTGTGCGCCGCCGCGGGTGATCTCCTTCACCGCGTCGACCACGTCGGCGACTGCCGACGCATTGACGGTCGCCACTGCGCCGACCGACCGCGCAAGCGCGAGCGCCTGGTCCGAAATGTCGATCGCGACGACGTTCGCACCGATCGCCTTCGCGATCATGATCGCCGACAGACCCACGCCGCCGCAGCCGTGCACGGCGACCCACTGGCCGGCCGACGTGCGGCCCTGGTCGACCACCGCGCGAAACGACGTGACGAAGCGGCATCCGAGGCTCGCCGCGGTCGGGAAATCGAGCGCATCGGGCAGTCGCACGAGATTGAGGTCGGCGTGATGGATGCCGACGTATTGGGCAAACGAGCCCCAGTGCGTGAAGCCGGGTTGAAACTGTTGCTCGCATACCTGCTGGTTGCCCGAGTGGCATTCCGGGCAGCGGCCGCAACCGGCGACGAACGGCACCGTGACGCGGTCGCCGGCCTTCCAGCGCGTGACCGCCGCGCCCGCCGCGACCACGACACCCGCGAGTTCGTGGCCGGGCACGTGCGGCAGCACGATGTCCGGGTCGTGCCCCATCCAGCCGTGCCAGTCGCTGCGGCACACGCCGGTCGCCTTCACTTCGATTACAACGCCGTCCGGTGCCGGCGTCGGATCATCGACGTTCATCACCCGCGGCGCGGCGCCGAAGGCTTCATAGACGACTGCTTTCACTATCTCCTCCTGGATCGAATGACTATTTCAATATAGTGCGGCGCAAGCGGATTTATCTTTCATTTTGCGATTGAGAAACGGGTATTTGTGAGATAGCCTTGCGACCATCGCGCACTTGCCGCAAGGAGCTTTCATGGAACAACTCGACAGGATCGATCGCGGCATGCTCGACATGCTCCAGCAGGACGGGCGCGTGTCGAATGCGCGACTCGCCGAAGCGTTCTCGCTGAGCGAGACGTCGTGCTGGCGCCGGCTCAGGCGGCTGGAAGAAGCGGGGCTGATCGCCGGCTATCACGCGCGGCTCGATCGCAGAAAGCTGGGATTCGGCGTGATGGCGTTCGTGCAGATCGTTTGCACGCAGCACAGCGAGGAGGTGACGGCCGAGTTCGAACGCCTGATCCTGGTGAGTCCGAACGTGCTTGCGTGCGACAACACGACCGGCGAGGCGGATTTCCTGCTGCAGGTGGTGGCGGCCGATCTCGACGACTACAGTCACTTCGTCGAGAGGGTGCTGCGCAAACTGCCGGGCGTGCTGAGCATCCGCTCGAACCTGTCGTTGCGGCAGCTGAAGTCGACGCAGCGGTTGCCGATCGCATGACGGCGCGCGCCGGCGCGCGCGCACGGGCGGGCGCTCAGTCGGCCAGCCGCTTGTCGGCGAGCGCCTTGCAGCAGTCTTCGTACACCCATTGCACGAGTTTCGCCCGGTAGTCGAGATCGTCGGTATCGACGATTTCCTCGACCGCGTCGCGCGCCCATGACGCGTCGACGAAGCCGGCGTGGCGCTTCGCGATGTCCTGCGCGAGCGCGGCCAGCTTGGCGATCGCGAGCCAGTCGGCCTGCCGGTGATGGCGGTCGAGCCAGCGGTGTGCGGCCTGCACGTGGAACGATGCGTCGGGCCAGGATTCGTTCAGGTAAAACGCGCCGAGATTGCCGCAGGTGAGCCAGCACAGCAGTTCCAGGCGATCTTGCGAGCCGAGGGTATGGGATGCATCGGTCATGGCAGCGCTCACGAAACCATCGATTCCGGGTGGCGCGGGCTGCAGCGGCCGGCGCCGATATTAAAAAAGATAGCACGATGCGGGCCACGTGGCGCGCCGGCGTCGCGCGGATGCCGCAGCAGCACGAAACCGGCGGCCGGGCGGCCGTTCCGCGAATCTCCGGGCGGGCCGTCCGGCGGCCCTCGCGGTTTCGTCCGACGTCATCGCCGGGCCGCGCGACACTCGTTAGAATGGCCGTTTTCCGGGAGACAGGAAGCGATGAAAATCTACGACCAGTTCTACATCGACGGTGCATGGCGCAAACCGGCCGGCACGGGCACGATCGACGTGATCGACTCGGGCACCGAAGCCGTGATCGGCCGGATTCCCGAGGGCGTGGCGTCGGACGCGCACGACGCGATCCGCGCGGCGCGCGCCGCCTTCGACGCGTGGGCCGCGACGCCGGCCGCGACGCGCGCGGGTTACCTGCGCAAGATCGTCGAGCGCCTGCAGGCGCGCAGCGAGGAACTCGCGCAGTCGATCACCGGCGAAGTCGGGATGCCGATCAAGCTGTCGCGCGCGATCCAGGTCGGCGGCCCGATCTACAACTGGAAGGCGTACGCGAAGCTCGCCGAATCGTTCGAATTCGAGGCGACGGTCGGCAATTCGCTGGTGGTGCGCGAGCCGGTCGGCGTCGTCGCGGCGATCACGCCGTGGAACTACCCGCTCAACCAGGTCACGCTGAAGGTCGCGCCGGCGCTGGCGGCCGGTTGCACGGTCGTGCTGAAGCCGTCCGAAGTCGCGCCGCTCAACGCGTTCATGCTCGCCGAGGCGATTCATGAAGCGGGCCTCCCGCCGGGCGTATTCAACCTCGTGTGCGGTTATGGCCCGGTCGTCGGCGAAGTGCTGGCCACCGATCCCGACGTCGACATGGTGTCGTTCACCGGCTCGACGCGCGCCGGCAAGCGCGTGGCCGAGCTCGCGGCCGCGGGCGTGAAGCGCGTGGCGCTCGAGCTGGGCGGCAAGTCGGCATCGGTGATCCTCGACGATGCCGATTTCGCGACGGCGGTGAAGGGCACGGTCAACGCGTGCTACCTGAACGCCGGGCAGACCTGCTCGGCGCACACGCGGTTGCTGGTGCCGGAGGCGCGCTACGACGAAGCGCGCGAGATCGCGAAGGCGGCGGCCGAAGCGTATGTCGCCGGCGATCCGCGTCAGGAAACGACGCGCCTCGGCGCGCTCGCGTCGGCCGCGCAGCAGCAGCGCGTGCAGGCTTACATCCAGCGTGGGATCGATGATGGCGCGGAACTCGTGACGGGCGGCACGGGGCTGCCGGACGGGCTCGCAAAGGGCTTCTTCGTGAAGCCGACGGTATTCGGCCGCGTCGATCCGAAATCGACGATCGCGCAGGAGGAGATATTCGGGCCGGTGCTGTCGATCATCACGTATCGCGACGAAGACGAAGCGGTGCGGATCGCGAACGATTCGCCGTACGGGCTTGGCGGCGCGGTGTGGGCGGGCAGCGACGAACGTGCGATGCGCGTCGCGCGCCGCATCCGCACCGGGCAGGTCGACATCAACGGCGGCACGTGGAACGCCGCCGCGCCGTTCGGCGGCTACAAGCAGTCGGGGCATGGCCGCGAGAACGGCGTGTACGGCCTCGAAGAGTATCTCGAATACAAGTCGATGCAGCTCAAGCCCGCGAACCCGGGCTGAACGTTTCATCCTGCATGACCTGCAACGGCACGCTCGCGTGCCGTTTTTTTATTGACGGACGTCAAGGTGCGCGCCGGTGGATCGTCGATCATCGCGGTTCCGATTTTCGATGTTTCGACGAGGTTCAGATGACCGCACGCACTTCCTTCCCGCCGCTGACGATTCGCGGCCGCACGTTGCTGCCCGTGGTGCAGGGCGGCATGGGTGTCGGCATCTCCGCGCACCGCCTTGCGGGCAGCGTTGCGCGCGAAGGCGCGCTCGGCACGATCGCCAGCATCGACCTGCGCCACCACCATGCGGACCTGCTCGCGCGCTGCCGCGCGAATCCCGATCGCGCGACGCTCGAGGCCGCGAACCTCGACGCGCTCGCTCGCGAGATTCGCCTCGCGAAGACCTACAGCGAAGGACGCGGGATGATCGCGGTCAACGTGATGAAGGCGGTGAGCGCGCATGCGGACTACGTGCGCGTCGCGTGCGACGAGGGCGCGGACGCGATCGTGATGGGCGCGGGCCTGCCGCTCGATCTGCCCGATCTCACGGCGAGCCATGACATCGCGCTGATCCCGATCCTGTCGGACAGCCGCGGGATCGCGCTGGTGCTGAAGAAATGGATGAAGAAGGGGCGGCTGCCCGATGCGATCGTGATCGAGCATCCGGCGCACGCGGGCGGCCATCTCGGCGTCACGCAGCTCGACGACATGCACGATGCGCGCTTCGACTTCGCACGCGTGCTCGACGAGACCGCGCAGGTGATGGCGTCGCTCGGCCTCGCGCGCGACACGATCCCGCTGATCGTCGCGGGCGGGATCAATAGCCACGCGACGGTACGCGCGGCGCTTGCCGCCGGCGCGAACGGCGTGCAGGTCGGAACGCCGTTCGCGGTGACGGAAGAGGGCGATGCGCATCCGAATTTCAAGCGCGTGCTCGCCGATGCGCTGCCCGACGACATCGTCGAATTCGTCAGCGTGACGGGATTGCCGGCGCGCGCGGTGAAGACGCCGTGGCTCGATCGTTACCTGCGCAACGAAACGCGCATCCGCAACAAGCTCGGAGCGTTCAGGCAACGCTGCCCGACCGCGCTCGAATGCCTGAGCGTATGCGGGCTGCGCGACGGCATCGAGAAGTTCGGTCATTTCTGCATCGACACGCGGCTCGCGGCAGCATTGCGCGGCGACGTCGCGAACGGGCTGTTCTTCCGCGGCCGCGAAGCGCTGCCGTTCGGCAACGCGATCCGCAGCGTGCACGATCTGCTCGATCTGCTGCTGACGGGCCGGACGGCGGAGCCTGCGACAAACCGTCCCACGTTTACGCTGGCTTGACGAATATCAAGATGACGAAAAGACCCTACGTGGAGAATGGGAACCATTCTTTGGGGGTCCGTACCATGCATAAAACGATTCGAACTTGTGTCACCGCAGCCGCCGTCGCGGCCAGCATCGTCGCGATGCCGTCGCTGTCGCACGCGGCGTCGCCGGGCGACGGCATCAACCAGGGTGACGTCCTGGTCCGGCTGCGCGCGATCAGCATCCAGCCGAACGAGCGCGCGAGCGACACGCTCGGTGCAATCAACACGGGCGTGAACAACGCGATCGTGCCGGAGCTCGACTTCACGTACATGATCCGCGACTACCTCGGCGTCGAGCTGATCCTCGGCACGTCGCGTCATCAGATGACGTCGAGCCTCGGCAATCTCGGCGGCGTGGGCGTGCTGCCGCCGACGCTGTTGCTGCAGTATCACTTCAACCATGCGGGCAAGGTTCGTCCGTACGTCGGCGCCGGGTTGAACTACACGTACTTCTACAACAACGGGCTCAACGTCGGCGGGGAAGGCGTGTCGATCAACAAGAGCAGCTTCGGTCCCGCGCTGCAGTTCGGCGTGGACGTGCAGCTGACGAAGAAGGTGTTCATGAACGTCGACGTGAAGAAGATCTGGATGAGCACCGATGCGACGCTCGGCGACAAGGGCATCGGCACGCTGCACATCGATCCGCTGATCGTCGGCGTGGGCGTCGGGATGAAGTTCTAGACGCGACGGAAAAAGAACAGAGTTGGGGTTGGCGGCATGGCGGTCGGCATGCCGCTCTTTTTTTGCGCGGCGGATTTACAGCTTGTCGTACTGGAAGCGCATCGCGGTGCCTTCGCGCGTGATGCGCTCCCACACCGTGCGTTTTTCGTCGTCGCTCAGGAACACCCAGTTCGAGACTTCGGCGGCCGTGCGGCCGCAGCCCTTGCAGACTTCGTCGAAGAGCGTCGAGCACACGCCGATGCAGGGGCTGTCGGGGAGGTCGTGAAGATTGGAGGCCATCGGGAGGGTTCGCGCAGTGAAATCGTCAGGGCGTCATTTTAATGCATCGGCACCGGTCGGCCCGCGGGCGTCGCCGGCGGGCTGTCCGGTCGCGTGGCCGTGACACTGCGGCGCGCATTGCCCGGCTGCCCGAACGCTTTCTTTTCCTGATGGACAGGCGCCGATTACCCGATAGAATTCCCCGGGGATAGCCAACCGCCGCGGCCCGCCTGGCGCGGCTCGCGGCGGTAATCTGTTCCGTTTGCGCGACACCGGCATGATTTTTTTGTGACGGGGCGCGAATGATGGTAGTTTTCGGGGTTTTCAAGGGGCGGCGTGCCAGAATGCGCCGCCATGACGAGGCAGACGGCAGCCGGGCAACCTGTCCGGCCGAAGGGAGAACGGGATGAAAGCAAAGGTAGTGGGCCGGTTCGCAGCGCTCGCGCTGTGCGTGGGTGCATCGGCGGCGGCGGCGAAGGATACGCAGCTCAATATCTATAACTGGTCGGACTACATTGCGAAGGACACGATCCCGAACTTCGAGAAGCAGGCGGGCGTCAAGGTCCGCTACGACAACTACGACAGCGACGACACGCTGCAGGCGAAGCTGCTGACGGGCAGTTCGGGCTACGACATCGTCGTGCCGACCAGCAACTACGCGGGCAAGCAGATCGCCGCCGGCATCTTCGCGCCGCTCGACAAGTCGAAGCTGCCGAACCTCAAGTACCTCGATCCGCAGCTGATGGCGCTCGTTGCCGGCGCCGACCCGGGCAACAAGTATTCGGTGCCCTGGGCGTACGGCACGACCGGCCTCGCATACAACCTGACGAAGGCGCAGCAGGCGCTCGGCAAGGTCCCGCTCGACAACTGGGACATCCTGTTCAAGCCGGAAAACCTCGCGAAGCTGAAGACCTGCGGCGTGTCGGTGCTCGATGCGCCGGACCAGATGTTCGCGGCAGCGCTGCACTACATCGGCAAGGATCCGATGAGCACGAACCCGGCCGACTACAAGGCCGCGATGGACGTGCTGAAGAAGATCCGCCCGTACATCACGCAGTTCAACTCGTCGGGCTACATCAACGATCTGGTCGGCGGCGACATCTGCTTCGCGTTCGGCTGGTCGGGCGACGTCGTGATCGCGAAGCATCGCGCGATGGAAGCGAAGAAGCCGTACAAGGTCGAGTACTACATTCCGAAGGGCGGCGCGCCGGTCTGGTTCGACGTGATGGCGATTCCGAAGGACGCGAAGAACAAGGAAGCCGCGCTGCAGTGGATCAACTACATCGAGGATCCGAAGGTGCACGCGGCGATCACGAACGCCGTGTACTACCCGAGCGCGAACGCCGAGGCCCGCAAGTACGTGCGGCCGGACGTCGCGAACGACCCGGCCGTCTACCCGCCGGCCGACGTCGTGAAGACGCTGTTCCTGCTGAAGCCGCTGCCGCCTGAAATCCAGCGTCTGCAGACGCGTCTGTGGACCGAGCTGAAATCGGGCCGCTGACGCGAGCCGGAGTGAGCCAGCAGTCATGAAGCCCCTGGGTGCCCCCGGGGGCTTTGTTCGTCAAACGCAGGAGAGAAGCAGCACATCATGAATAGCCAGTCGGGTGCGCCGGTCGCGGCCGCGCCGTCCTTCGTTCCTTCGCCCGGCGCCGGCACGCGCGCCGAGAACTTTGTCCAGATCGTCGACGCCGTCAAGAAATTCGGCGAGACCGAAGTGGTGCGCAACGTCAGCCTCACGGTGCGCCAGGGCGAGCTGTTCGCGCTGCTGGGCAGCTCGGGTTCCGGCAAGTCGACGCTGTTGCGGATGCTCGCGGGCCTCGAGACGGTCACGTCGGGCAAGATCCTGATCGACGGCGAGGATCTCGCGCAGATGCCGCCGTACAAGCGGCCCGTGAACATGATGTTCCAGTCGTATGCGCTGTTCCCGCACATGTCGGTCGAAGCGAACGTCGCATACGGCCTGAAGCAGGAAGGCACGCCGAAGGCCGAGCTGAAGGAGCGTGTCGCGGCGGCGCTGGAGCTCGTGCAGATGAGCAAGTACGCGAAGCGCAAGCCGCACCAGCTGTCGGGCGGCCAGCAGCAGCGCGTCGCGCTCGCGCGTTCGCTCGTGAAGCGCCCGAAGGTGCTGCTGCTCGACGAGCCGATGTCGGCGCTCGACAAGCAGATCCGCCAGCGCACGCAGATCGAGCTCGTCAACATCCTGAAGAAGGTGGGCGTCACCTGCATCATGGTCACGCACGACCAGGAAGAAGCGATGACGATGGCGAACCGGCTCGCCGTGATGAGCGAAGGGCAGATCGTGCAGATCGGCACGCCGAACGAAGTCTACGAATATCCGAACAGCCGTTTCTCGGCCGAATTCATCGGCTCGACGAACCTGTTCGACGGCGTTACCGTCGAGGACGAGCCGGATTACGTGTACATCGAGTCGCCGGAGCTGCCGAGCCGGCTGTATGTGAGCCACGGGATCACGGGCCCGCTCGGGATGCCGGTCACGGTGTCGGTGCGCCCCGAGCGGATCGCGCTCACGCGCAAGCCGCCCGAAGGCGCGTTCAACTGGGCGCGCGGCAGGATCACGAACGTCGCGTACATGGGCGGCTATTCGCTGTATCACGTGAAGCTCGACGCGGGCAAGACGGTGATCGCGAACGTATCGAGCCTCGCGATCACCGAGCTCGACACGCCGTCGCTCGGCGACGAGATCTACGTGCGCTGGAGCGCGACGGCAGGGGTGGTGCTGACGTCATGACCGCGCTCAAGTCCCTGCTCGCATGGCCGGTGCGGCGCTTCAACCTCACCGGCGGCTCGGCGGTCGTCGCGGGGCCGTACACGTGGCTCGTGCTGTTCTTCCTGGTGCCGTTCGTGCTGGTCGTGAAGATCAGCTTCGCGGAGCTGCAGCTCGGCATCCCGCCGTATACGGAACTCGCGTCGTACACCGAGGGCGTGGTGCACATCGCGCTGAACCTGTCGCACTACGCGTTCCTGCTCACCGACAGCCTGTATTTCGCGACCTACGTGAATTCGGTGGAGGTGGCCGCGATCACGACGCTGCTGTGCCTGCTGATCGGCTATCCGATGGCGTACTACATCGCGCGTTCGAATCCGGCGACCCGCAACCTGCTGATGATGGGCGTGATGCTGCCGTTCTGGACGTCGTTCCTGATCCGCGTGTATGCATGGATCGGGATCCTGAAGAACAACGGGCTCCTGAACAACTTCCTGATGTGGATCGGCCTCACGCATACGCCGATCGAGCTGTACCGCACCAACTACGCGGTGTACATCGGGATGGTGTATTCGTACCTGCCGTTCCTCGTGATGCCGCTGTACGCGCACCTCGTGAAGATGGACCTGCGCCTGCTCGAAGCCGCGTACGACCTCGGCGCGAAGCCGTGGAAGGCGTTCGTGCAGATCACGCTGCCGCTGTCGAAGAACGGGATCATCGCGGGCTGCCTGCTGGTGTTCATTCCGGCGGTCGGCGAGTACGTGATTCCGGAACTGCTCGGCGGCGCGAATACGCTGATGATCGGCCGCGTGATGTGGAATGAGTTCTTCAACAACGCAGACTGGCCGATGGCGTCGGCCGTGACCTGCGCGATGGTGCTGCTGCTGCTCGTGCCGATGGCGATGTTCCAGCACTTCCAGGCGAAGGAGCAGGAGGGCCGCCGTCGATGAAGCCGAATCGTTACCTGCAGTTCGCGGCGCTGTTCGCCGGCTTCGCGTTCCTGTACATCCCGATCGTCAGCCTGATCGTCTATTCGTTCAACGAGTCGAAGCTCGTCACCGTGTGGTCGGGCTTCTCGCTGCGCTGGTACTCGGCGCTCGTGCAGGACGACGAGCTGCTGACGGCCGCGTGGCTGTCGCTGAAGATCGGCTTGCTGACCGCGTTCGCGTCGGTGTTCATCGGCACGTGGGCCGGCTTCGTGCTCGCACGGATGGGCCGCTTTCGCGGCTTCGCGCTGTTCAGCGGGATGATCAACGCGCCGCTGGTGATTCCCGAGGTGATCCAGGGGATCTCGCTGCTGCTGCTGTTCATCGAGCTCGCGAAGTGGATCGGCTGGCCGGCCGAGCGCGGCGTGTTCACGATCTGGCTGGGGCACGTGATGCTGTGCATCTCGTACGTCGCGATCATCGTGCAGTCGCGCGTGCGCGAGCTGAACCCGTCGCTCGAGGAAGCCGCGCTCGATCTCGGCGCGACGCCGCTGAAGGTGTTCTTCACGGTCACGCTGCCGCTGATCTCGCAGGCGCTGATCGCAGGCTGGCTGCTGTCGTTCACGCTGTCGATCGACGACCTGGTGCTGTCGGCGTTCCTGTCGGGCCCCGGCTCGACGACGCTGCCGCTCGTCGTGTTCTCGCGCGTGCGGCTTGGCCTGAACCCGGAGATGAACGCGCTCGCGACGCTGTTCATCGTCGCGGTGACGGCCGGCGTCGTGATCGCGAATTTCGTGATGCTGCGTCAGGAGCGCAAGCGAATGATGGCGTTCGCGGTCTGACGGCGAGCGCGTCGCCACGCACAGGTTGCCGACGCAACGAACAACGCCCGGTGCCGATGACGAGTCGGGCCGGGCGTTTTATTTGATGGTGCGCGCTGCGCCGCGTGGCTTATGCGCCAAACGCCGCCTTGGCCAGCAGCCCGAGCGCCACGCAGACGAGCACGACCGCGAACCCGGCCTGCACGTGCCGCGCTGACAGGTGCCGCGACGCACCGCGGCCGGCCGCCATCCCGATCGCGGTCGCGACCGTGAACCACAGCATCATGTCGAGCGGCGCGCGCGTGCCCGAGACGAGCGTCGCGAACACGCCGCCGGTGCCGACCAGCGCGATCACCATCAGCGACGTCGCGACCACGCCGTGCATCGACACGTTCGTGAACTTGCGCAGCATCGGCACGATCACGAAGCCGCCGCCGACGCCGAGCAACCCCGTCATCAGCCCCGTGACCGCGCCGGTCGACGCAAGCGCGAGCCCGACCGGCCAGGACCACACGAGCCGGCCCGTATCGGGGTTCACGCGGCCGACGCACAGCGGCGACGCGTCGGTGTGGCCGGACGCGTTGCGCAGTGCCTGTCGCAGCAGGCGGCCCGCGACGACCAGCATCGTCAGCGCGAACAGCGCCAGCAGCACGCGTTGCGGCAGCACGTGCGCGAGTTTCACGCCGAGCGTCGTGAGCGGTACGCCGGCCGCCGCCATCAGCAGCGCCGCGCGATAGCGCACGAGCCCGCGGCGAAACCCTTCCAGCGCGCCGAGCGCGGCGCTGCCCGCGACCGCGACAAGGGCGACGGGCGTGGCCTGCTGCATCGGCCAGCCCATCCCGACGACGAGCGCGGGCACCGCGAGAATGCCACCGCCCGCGCCGGTGAGACCCAGCACGGCGCCTACGAGGCCGCCGAGTATCAAGGAAATCAGCATGGTGTCGTCAGGTGCGGGTCAACTTGCGATCGCGGGCTTCGCGAGCCATTCGCGGCCCTTGAGCATCGCCTTCCAGTAGATCGGCGGCAACACGCGCTCCTTGAGCAGCCACGCGAGCCGCGACGGGCGCCGGCCGTCGATCAGCCACGCGGGGAAGGTCGGCGCGACCTTGCCGCCGTACAGGAATTCCGCGAGCACGATCTTGCCGCGCTCGACGGTCAGCGGGCACGACCCGTAGCCGTCGTACGCGGCGGCGCCGTGCGCGCGGCCCAGCGACGCGAGCAGGTTGTGCGCGACGACGGGCGCCTGCTTGCGCGCGGCCGCGGCGGTTTTCGCGTTGGTCGTGTTGGTGACGTCGCCGAGCGCGAAGATGTCCGCGAACTGCTTGTGCCGCAGCGTCGCCGGATCGACGTCGATCCAGCCGGCCGCGTCGGCGAGCGGGCTCGCTCGCACGAAATCGGGCGCCTTCTGCGGCGGCACGACGTGGATCATGTCGAACGCACGCTCGACGGTTTCCGTGCCGCCGTCGGGCAGCGTGCGCGTGAACGTCGCGCGCCGGCCCGGCCCGTCGATCGCGACGAGGTTGTGGCCGAACGACAGCGCGATGTCGTAGCTTTTCACGTACTCCATCAGCGCGGGCACATAGTCGGCCACGCCGAACAGCGCGCCGCCCGCATTCAGGAACTCGACGTTCGCGGCGCCCAGGCGCCCCGTGCGCCGCCAGTGATCGCACGACAGATACATCGCCTTTTGGGGGGCGCCCGCGCACTTGATCGGCATCGGCGGCTGCGTGAAGAGCGCATTGCCGCCGCGGAACGCCTGCACCAGTTCCCACGTGTACGGCGCGAGATCGTAGCGATAGTTCGATGTGACGCCGTTGCGGCCGAGCGTTTGCGCGAGACCGTCGATCGCGTGCCAGTCGAGCTTGAGCCCCGGGCACACGACGAGCTTGCGGTAACCGATCCGCCGGCCGCCGTCGAGCACCACCATGCGCGCGTCGGGCTCGAAGCCGGCGACGGTCGCCTGGATCCATTTCACGCCGCGCGGCAGTACATCGGCCATTTGCCGTGCGGTCGTATCCGGCCGGAACACGCCCGCGCCGACCATCGTCCAGCCCGGCTGGTAATAGTGCATATCGGCCGGGTCGATCATTGCGATATCGAGCGACGCGTCGCGTGCGAGCAGGCTCGATGCGACCGCGATGCCGGCCGCGCCCGCGCCGACGATCACGATGTCGTGCTGCGCGTCGGCGGCCGGTGCGGCAATCTGGGGCGAGACCGACAGCGTGTCGGTCGGCTTGCGGATGGTCATGTCGGGGTTCTCCGTTGGGGGCGGCGGCTCAGATCGCGTCGAGCGGGATCTTCAGGTAGCGCACGCCATTGTTCTCGGGTTCGGGCAGGTGACCGGCGCGCATGTTGACCTGCACGGACGGCAGCATCAGTACGGGCATGTCGAGTGTCGCGTCGCGTGCGGTGCGCATGTCGACGAACGCGTCCTCGGTCACGCCGTCCTTCACGTGCACGTTCGCGCGGCGCTGCTCGGCGACCGTCGTCACGAACTGCACGTCGCGGCCGCCCGGCTGGTAGTCATGGCACAGATAGAGGCGCGTGTCGGGCGGCAGCGCCAGCACGCGTGCGATCGAGCGGTACAGCGTGCGCGCGTCGCCGCCGGGGAAGTCGCAGCGGGCGGTGCCGTAGTCGGGCATGAACAGCGTGTCGCCGACGAACGCCGCGCGTTGCGTCGCGTCGTCGACGCAGTAGGTCAGGCACGCGGGCGTATGGCCGGGCGTGTGCAATGCGCGGATCGTCAGCGCGCCGAGCGCGAGCGTGTCGCCGTCGTCCAGCAGGCGGTCGAACTGGCTGCCGTCGTGCGCGAAGCCAGGGCCGGCGTTGAACAGCGTGCCGAACACGTGCTGCACGCGGCGCACGTGCGAGCCGATAGCGATCTGGCCGCCGACGTGCGCCTTCAGGTACGGCGCGGCGGACAGGTGATCGGCATGCACGTGCGTTTCGAGCAGCCAGTGCACCGTCGCGCCGAGTTCGGTGACGCGCGCGATCAGCCGGTCGGCGCTGGCGGTGTGCGTGCGGCCGGATTTCGGATCGTAGTCGAGCACGCTGTCGATCAGCGCGCACGCGCGGCTCTCGGTATCGAGCAGCAGATAGCTGACGGTGTGGGTTGCCGGGTCGAAGAAGCCTTCGACCGACAGCTTGGGGGGATGGCTCACGGGATATCCTCGACCGGGTACTGGATCTGTCATTGCAGTTCCATGTTCAAGAAGCATGCCAAGTGGCCAGGCAAGGTCGGACGATGTGGCAGGTGCTTGATTCGGCTCGGATTTCGGGTGCGATTCCGACGCGACGCGGGTTGGGGCGGCGTGTTGTTGTTGAGTCAAACTGCCATGCCTGGCAGTGTCATGGCAGAATTGGCAGTCGGCCTGGCAGTCCGTCCGGCCATCCGTTTCGAGTGCTCCATGATTCCGCATGACACCATTCCGATCGTTCCCGCGCCGTCGCGCGATGTCATGCCCGACGTGCGTGCGCTGGTCGCGTATCTGGAACACGATCCTCAGCCGATGATCGTCGTCGATCCCGACTACCGCATCGTCGCGGCGAACGATGCGTACCGGCGCCAGTTCGGCGTGGCGGGCGTCGAGCACGTCGGCCGGCACTGCTTCCAGGTCTCGCATCACTACGACGTGCCGTGCGACCAGGCCGGCGAGCATTGCCCGATGAAGCAGGCGCTCGAGTCGCGCAGCCTGAACCGCGTGCTGCACATCCACCATACGCCGCGCGGCCCCGAGCACGTCGACGTCGAGCTGCGGCCGATCTTCGATGCGCAAGGCGACGTGATCGCGTACGTCGAGCGCCTGACGACGGTGCGCAGCGCGTCCGCGCAGCCGAGCGCGGAAGGGCTCGTCGGCGGCGCGGACGCGTTCAATGCGGCGCTCGGCGCGCTGCAGCGCGTCGCGCCGTCGATGCTGCCCGTGCTGCTGCTCGGCGAGTCGGGCACTGGCAAGGAACTGTTCGCGCGGGCGCTGCACGAGGCGAGCGAGCGTGCAATGGGGCCGTTCGTGGTCGTCGATTGCTCGGGCATCGCGGAGACGCTGTTCGAAAGCGAGCTGTTCGGCTACGAGAAGGGCGCGTTTACCGGCGCGAACCAGCGCAAGCCGGGCCTCGTCGAGACCGCGCAGGGCGGCACGCTGTTTCTCGACGAAATCGGCGACGTGCCGCTGCCGATGCAGGTGAAGCTGCTGCGGTTGATCGAGTCGGGAACGTTCCGGCGCGTCGGCGGCGTCGAGGCGCTGCGCGCGGATTTCCGGCTCGTCGCGGCGACGCACAAGCCGTTGCGCGAGATGATCGACGACGGCCGGTTTCGGCAGGATCTTTACTATCGGATCAACGCGTTTCCGATTCCGCTGCCGGCGCTGCGCGAGCGGCGCGGCGACGTCGCCTTGCTCGCCGAATCGATCCTGCGGCGCATCGCGAACGCGCGCGCCGGGGCCGGCGATGCGGGCGCCCGGCCATTCGTGGCCCGGCCGTTCGTGCTGACCGAGCGTGCGCGTGCGTGCCTCGATGCGTATGCGTGGCCGGGCAATATCCGCGAGCTGCGCAACGTGCTCGAACGCGCGTGCCTGTTCGCGGACGACGGGACGATTCGCGTCGAGCATCTGCCGGCCGAGCTGGTCGCGGCAGCGGCGGCGCCGCAAACGCATGCTTCGGATGCGCGCGGCGTGTCGGACGCGGAGCTCGTGCGGATTGCCGGCAGGTTCGACGGTACGCGCAAGCAGCTCGCCGAGCAGGTCGGGATGAGCGAACGCACGCTGTACCGGCGGATGAAGGCGCTCGGGCTCGGGATGCGCGGGCGGTGAGCGGGCGGTACACGGAAAACCCGCGTGCCGCCCGCATCGTTACCGGATCAGCGCACCGGCGCCAGTTGCGCCATCGCCTCGCGGATGAAGGCGAGCAGCGTCTCGTCGGTCCACGAATCCTTGGTCAGCGCCGGCTCGTTCATCAGCGCCGCGCGGAATTTCGCGTGCGTGGCCGGATCGTGGCCCGCATAGCTGCAGAACAGCTCGAGCCAGCGCTGCGCGAGCGCGCGGCCTTGCGGTGAATCGGGCTGCGTGCCCGCATCGATCGCGTCGCGCACGTCGGCCATCAGTTGCGGCCATTCCATCGCCCGTTCGCGGTAGTGCGCCCGCATGAAGCGGATCTCGTCCGGCGCGAGATACTTCTCGAAGAGCCGCATCTTCGTTTCCGACGAAGCACGCAATACATAGTCGCGCAACACGGTCGAAATGCCGATCTTCGACTGCATCGACGGTTCGCGCTCGTGCATCAGGTTCAGCTTCGCGAGCAACCGCGGATCGTTGTTGGTGTCGCGCACCAGCAGCGCCATCCAGCGCGCGGCGAGCGCACGGACGCGCTCGTCCTCGGCGGGTACGCCCGCATCGTGCAGCGCACGGACCTCGGCGACGAGTGCGATCCATTCCGCGTCGCCTGCCTGGCTCTTCTGGTACATCGGCAGGCGCGCGAGTTCTTCCTCGGAAAAATATTTGTCGTACACGGTCATCAACTCCAGTGTGGTGAGCCAATCGGCCAGTTCCGGCTCCGTGCCCGCGGCGAGCTGCGCGTGCAGGTGCACGAGCCGCTCGCGCAGCTGCGCGGTTTGCGCGAGCTGGCGGTCGAGCGACGCGATCTGCTTCGCGACGAGCTCGACGAGCGGGGTGCCGGGCTGGTTCAGGTAGTCGCCGATCTCGGCGAGCGACAGGCCGAAGCGACGCAACGCCTGGATCTGGTGGAGCCGGGCGATGTCGTCGCGGTCGTACAGCCGGTAGCCGTTGTCGGCACGCGCCGAAGGCGTCAGCAGGCCGATCGCGTGATAGTGATGAAGCGTGCGGACGGTCAGCCCGCTGCGTTTCGCCAGTTCTCCCACTTTCAGCCGCATATGTCCTCCGTTCGGTGCGCACACTGGAGTCTCGAACGTTACGCTACGTGAGGGTCAAGCGGAAGCTTGCAGATCGGCGCGCGGGGTGGTGCCGCGCGCCGTGGGACTGACGGACGCGCCGCGTTATTGCAGTGACGGCGGCGCGTCGGGCGGTGTTGCGCTTGCCTGTGCGGCCTGTGCGCCCGAGGCGTTTTGATCCGCGGCGCCGGCTGCGTCGGCTTTCCCTGCCTTCGCCGCGTGGCCGGCCGCGTCGACCGGCGCGACCGGCGGCGTGCCCATCGCCTGATACAGCCGTGCGGTATCCGCGAAGCGTGCGCCGGTCGCGCGGATCTCGTCGAGCCGTGCATTGTGGTACTGCAGCTCGCTTGCCCGCGCGGCCGACGGCGGCAACGCGCCGAGCCGCACGCGGGCGGCGGCGTCGTCGTAAGCGCCGCGTGCGGACAGCGCGGCGCGCGACGATGCCTCGAGCGCCTCCGCGTCGTGCTCGAGCGCGGCGAGCGAATCGGCGACGTTCTGGAATGCGGCCAGCACGGTCTGCTTGTACTGGTCGACCGCGGCCTCGTACGTTGCCTTCGCCGCGCGACGCTGCGCGAGCAGCGCACCGCCGTGAAACAGCGGCTGGCTCAGCGACGCGCCGACGTTCCAGATCGCGCCGGCGCCCGACAGCATCGCCGGCCAGCTGAAGCCGCCTGGGCCCATCGCCGCCGACAGCGACAACTGCGGGAACAGCTGCGCGGTCGCGACGCCGACTTCGGCGGCGGCCGCCTTCAGCCCCGCGTCGGCGGCCTGGATGTCGGGGCGGCTTTGCAGCAGGTCCGACGGCACGACAACCGGCACTTGCTCGGGCAGGTGCAGGTCGGCGAGCGTGAGATCAGCCGGTGCGCGATCGGGCGTGCGGCCGATCAGCACGGCCAGCGCATGGCGCGCCGAGTCGCGCTGCTGGCGCAGCGCGGGCAGGCTCGCGGCGAAGGTGTCGGCGCTTTGCTGCGCGTTCAGCGCGTCGCTGCGCGACGCCGAGCCGAGCGCATGGCGGCGTTGCGCGTCGTGCGCCTGGTCGTTCGCGAGCGCGACGAGCCGTTCGGTCGTCGCGATCTGCGCATTGAGCACCGCCACCGTGATCGACGCGGTGACGATGTTCGCGGCGAGCGCGCGGCGCGCCGATTCGAGCTGGAACGCGCTGACGTCGACGCGTTTCGCGAGCGCACGGTTCGCGAAGCGCGCCGCGCCGAACAGATCGATCGTGTAGCTCGCCTGCAGTTGCCCGACGAACGTGTCGTACAGCAGTGTCGGCGCGCCGAGCGCGGGGATCGGCACGCCGAGCGCGCGCTGGCGCGTGGCCTGGCCGCCCGCGTCGATCGACGGCAGCATCGAGCTGCCGATCTGTGCGCGCAACTGCTCGCGCGCGGCATCCAGCGAATGCGACGCCGCGCTCAGTGTCGGGCTGTTGCGCAACCCTTCGTCGACGAGCGCGTTCAGCGCAGCGGAGCGGTACTGTGTCCACCAGTCGGGCACGGGCTGCGCGCCGACTTCGAACTGTTGCGCGACGCCTTGCGCGGCGACGGTCTGCTGCACTTGCGGCGCGGCGCCGTAATGCGCGGGCGACGGTATCGCGGGCGGCTCGCCGCTCGGCGCGAACCAGGCGCAGCCGGCGAGCGGGCCAACGAGGCTCGCGGCCGCGATCGCACGCGCGGCCTTCGTTTTCAGGTTCATCGATCGATCCATGGTCAGGCTCCCGACGGCGCGGCCGGCGTGCGGCCGCCTGGCGGCGGGCCGTCGTGCGGGTCGCGCTCGTCACGCTTCACGCGGAACCACGCGGCGTACAGCGCGGGGAGGTAGAACAGCGTCAGCACGGTCGCGCTCGTGATCCCGCCCATCAGCGCGGTCGCCATCGGGCCGAAGAAGTTCGAGCGCAGCAGCGGAATCAATGCGAGCACGGCGGCCGCGGCGGTCAGCGTGATCGGGCGGAAGCGCCGCACGGTCGCGCCGACGATCGCATCGAAGCGGCCGTGGCCGGCCGCGATGTCCTGCTCGATCTGGTCGACCAGAATCACCGAGTTGCGCATGATGATCCCGAACATCGCGATCACGCCGAGCATCGCGACGAAGCCGAACGGCTGGCCGAACAGCAGCAGCGTGCCGACCACGCCGATCAGCCCGAGCGGCGCGGTCAGCACGACCATCAGCACGCGCGAGAAGCTCTGCAGCTGGATCATCAGCAGCGTGAACACGGCGATCGCCATCAGCGGCATCTGCGCATTGATCGAGCTCTGCGCCTTCGCGCTTTCCTCGACCGACCCGCCGATGTTGATCTGGTAGCCGACCGGCAGTTGCGCGCGCAACGCGTTCAGCTTGCCGTCGATCGCATGCGTGACGTCGATGCCTTGCGCACCGTCGCGTACGTCGGACTGCACGGTGATGGTCGGCTGGCGGTCGCGCTCCCACACCACGCCGTATTCGAGCGTCGGTGTGAAGCGGCCGAGCGAACCGAGCGGCACGGGGCCGTTCGGCGTCGGCAGCGCGAGGCCCGCGAGCTTCGCGGGATCGACGCGATCGGGGCGCGCCGCGCGCAGGTCGACCGCGATCAGCTTGTCGCGTTCGCGGTACTGCGTGACGGTCGTGCCGGACAGCGTCATCGCGAGGAAGCTCGATACGTCCTGCGACGTGACGTTCAGCTCGCGCGCCTTCTTCTGGTCGAGTTCGAAGCGCACCGACCGCTCGGCCGGCTCGTCCCAGTCGAACTGCACGTGCACCGTGCGCGCGTCGCCGCGCATCGTCGCCGCGACCTTCTCGGCGATCGAACGCACCGTCGCGATGTCGGCGCCGCTCACGCGGAACTGCACCGGGTAGCCGACGGGCGGCCCGTTCTCGAGTCGAGACAGGCGCCAGCGCACGGCCGGGAACTGGTCGCGCAGCGTGGTCTCGAGCCAGGTCGCGAGCTTCTCGCGTTGCTCGACCGATTTCGCGGTGACGACGAACTGCGTGAAGTTCGGCAACTGCAGCTGCTGGTCGAGCGGCAGGTAGAAGCGCGGCGCGCCGCTGCCGACGAAGCTCACCGAGTGGTCGATCTCGGGCCGCTTGGCGAGCACCTTCTCGAGGCGTTCGGTCTCCCGCAGCGTCGCGGCGAACGACGCGCCTTCCGGCAGCCGCAGGTCGATCAGCAACTCGGGACGATCGGAACTCGGGAAGAACTGCTGCGGCACGAGCGTGAAGCCCATCAGCGCGACGACGAAGAGGGCGCCGGTGATCAGCAGCACGACGAAGCGCCGCTCGATGCACCAGTCGATCCAGCCGCGCAGCCGCGTGTAGAAGCGCGTGTCGTAGATGTCGTGCTCGTGATCGTCCGGCAGGTGGGCTTCGTGCGCGTGCTTCTTGCGTTCGGGCAGCAGGTGATAGCCGAGCAGCGGGATCAGCACGACGGCCGCGAACCACGACGCGATCAGCGCAATCGCCGACACCTCGAAGATCGAGCGCGTGTACTCGCCGGTGCTCGATTTCGCGAGCGCGATCGGCAGGAAGCCCGACACGGTGACGAGCGTTCCCGTCAGCATCGGGAACGCGGTACTGGTGTACGCGAACGCGGCGGCGCGCGCGCGGCTGTAGCCCTGTTCGAGCTTCACGGCCATCATCTCGACCGCGATGATGGCGTCGTCGACCAGCAGCCCGAGCGCGAGCACCAGCGTGCCGAGCGACACCTTGTGCAGCCCGATGTCGAACAGGTACATGAAGAGCGCGGTGACGGCGAGCACGACCGGAATCGAGATCACGACGACCATCCCGGTGCGCAGCCCGAGCGATACCAGGCTCACGACCAGCACGATCGCCACGGCTTCGGCCACGGCTTCGAGGAAGTCGTCGACCGAATGCGCGACCGCGTGCGGCATGCTCGACACCAGCGTGAGCTTGAGGCCGGCCGGCAATTGCGCCTGCAGGTTTTTCGATTCGGCGTCGAGCGCCTTGCCGAGCCGGATCACGTCGCCGCCCGGCTGCATCGTCACCCCGATGCCGAGCACCGCATGGCCGGCCGCGCCTGGACCGGCCATGCCTGGACTGGCCGTGCGCATCTGCGTGACCTGCGGATCGTCATAGCCGCGCTTCACGGTGGCGAGATCGCCGAGCCGGAACGTGCGGCCGTTGATGCGGATCAGCGTGTCGGCGATCGCGTCGACGTTGCCGAACTGGCCGCTCGGCCGCACGAACACGCGATCGTCGGCGGTCGTCAGCACGCCGGCCGACGAGATGTCGTTCTGCGCGTTGATCGCCTGCCCGAGCTGCTGCGGCGAGATGCCGAGCCGCGTGAGCTGCGCGTTGTTCACCTCGATGAAGATCCGCTGGTCGGGGTCGCCGAAGTAGTCGACCTTGCCGACGCCCGGCACGCGCAGCAGCACGGTCCGCAACTGGTCCGCATAGTCGTGCAGTTGCGCGGGCGTGAAGCCGTCGCCTTCGAGCGTCCAGATGTTGGTGTAGACGTCGCCGAACTCGTCGTTGAAGAACGGGCCCTGCACGCCGGGCGGCAGCGTATAGCCGATGTCGCCGACCTTCTTGCGGATCTGGTACCAGGTCTCGGGCACGTCCTTCACGGGCGCCGAGTCCTTCATCGTGAAGAAGATCAGCGATTCGCCGGGGCGCGAATAGCTGCGCAGGAAGTCGATGGCCGGCGTTTCCTGCAGCTTGCGGCCGATGCGGTCGGTGACCTGTTCCTGCACCTGCCGCGCGCTCGCGCCGGGCCAGAACGTGCGGATCACCATCACGCGGAACGTGAACGGCGGGTCTTCGGATTGCGCGAGCCGCGTGTACGCGAGGATGCCCGCGAGCGTCGCGAGCGCGATCAGGTAGACGACCAGCGCCTGGTGGCGCAGCGCCCATGCCGACAGGTTGAAGCGGCCTTCTTCGCGAGGGCCGCTCATGACGCGAAATCCTCGGAATGCAGCGGCGCGACCGCGCGCACCTTCTCGCCCGCGCTGACCGTATGCACGCCTTGCAGCACGACGCGCTCGCCCGGCTGCAGCCCGCGCGACACGGTAACCGTGCGCTCGTTGAAGCGCGCGACGTCGACGCGGCGCAGTTCGAGCGTGTCGTCCTTTGCGCGCACGACCCACACGGCCGCATGCGGGCCGTCGTGGAACAGCGCGGTCGCGGGCAGCGTGATGCTCGGCGCATTGGCGGCCACCGGCGCGCCGTCGAACGCGACGTTCGCGGTCATCCCGAGGCGCACGGCCGGATCGGGCGCCGCGAGCGTGAGCCTCACGCGCCAGGTGCGGCTTTGCGGATCGGCGGCCGGCGCGATCTCGCGCACCTTCGCGGCGAACTGGCGGCCCGGCAGCGACGGCAGCGTGACGCTCGCCGCGTGACCGGGCGTGAGCGACGCGAGCGCGGCTTCGGGCACGTCGCTGACGACGTCGACGTCGCCGGACCACGCAAGCTGGTAGACGGCCTGGCCTGCCGACACGTTCTGGCCGGTGTCGGCCTGTTCGGCGGTGATGGTGCCCGCGTGATCGGCGACGAGCGTCGCGTAGCGGAGCTGGTTCTTCGCGAGCGCGAGCTGCTGCTGCGCCTGGTTGCGCTGCGCGAGCGCCGACGTGTAGCTGTTCTCGGTCTGTTCAAGCTGCGCGGTCGCGATCAGGTTCTCGCGGGCCTGCGCGCGATCGCGGTCGAGCTGCTGCTTCGCGAACGCGAGGCTGTGCGACGCGGCATCGAGCTGCGCCTGAGCGCTCGCGGCGTTCTTCTCGACGTCGGACGGATCGAGCAGCGCGACGACCTGGCCGGCCTTGACGGTATCGCCGAGCCGCACCTTGCGCTCGACGATCTTGCCCGCGATGCGGAACGACAGCGGCGTTGCATAGCGCGGCTGGATCTCGCCGGGCAGCGTCGCGGCGGCCGCGACGCCGTCGGCGTGCGCGGCCAGCGCGACGACCGGGCGCGGCGCGGGCGGCGCGGCTTCCTTCGGATGACAGGCGGCGAGGACGAGCGCGGTGCCGACCAGCAGCACGGCGCGGGAACCGGAGCGATTCACGAAACCCCCAGATCAGGTGAGAGCGGAACGAAGTCGGCAAGCGCGGTGGCGCCTGCCCCGAGTGGCGCCGAGTCCGGCGCGCACGAACACTGCCGAACGCGGTCGTTCGGAAACTGTGGCGGATTCTAATACACACCTGTATCTGAATGCAAAGATGAATCCGAAAGGGAAGGGATGCTAGACTGCGCGGCATGAAACCACAGCGCTTAACTCGCGAGCAGAGCAGGGACCAGACGCGCGAACGTCTGCTGAAAGCCGCGCATCGAACTTTTCTGAAGAAAGGCTATGTGGCCGCGAGCGTCGAGGACATCGCGGCGGCGGCCGGCTATACGCGCGGCGCCTTCTATTCGAATTTCCGCAGCAAGTCCGACCTGTTGCTGGAATTGCTGGAGCGCAACCACGCGGAGGTGCAGGCCGACTTCCAGGCGATTTTCGAAGGGGGCGGCACGCGCGAGCAGATGGAGTCGATGGCGCTCGCGTACTACCGGACGCTCTTTCGCGACGACGAGTATTCGCTGCTCTGGGGCGAGGCGAAGCTGCAGGCGGCGCGCGACGCGAAGTTCCGCGTGCGCTTCAACCAGTTCCTGCACGCCAAGCGGCTGCAGATGGGCGAATTCATCGAGCGCTTCGCCGAGCGCGCGGGCACGCCGCTGCTGCTGCCCGCCGACACGCTCGCGTTCGGGTTGATGTGCCTGTGCGACGGCGTGCAGTCGTATTGCACGGCCGATCCGCAGCACGTGTCGGCCGACGCGGCCGAAGCTGTGCTCGCCGGGTTCTTCGCACGGGTCGTGCTGGGGCGCGCGCCGGACTGAACGGTCGGGGGCTCAGGTGGGTGCTCAAGCGGGCGCTCGGCCGGCGCGCTGAGCGCCAACGCTGCGACGCAGCACCGGCCGCCGCGCGCAGATCGAGTCAGCGTTCGCCGGTCATCCGCCGGTACGCGTCGAGCAGCGACGTCTTGTAGACGACACCCGCGAGCGTCGGCTCGGCTTCGCTTTCGATCACCGGCAGCCGTTCGCCCTGAAACGCCATGAAGCGTTCGAGCGCGGTCGCGAGCGGCATGTCGGGCGTGAGCAGCGGAAACGGCGTGTGCGCGTAGTGGGCGGCCGTCTTGTCGGTCGTGTCGCGCTTGTCGAGCAGGTCGGACGTGATGTCCTTCAGTGCCACCGCGCCGCGAAAGCGCCCGGCGTCGTCGGTCACGTACAGATACTTCACCGGATATTCGAGAAACACGCGCGTCATGTCGGCGACGCTCGCGGTGAGCGGCACGACCGTCTGCGCGGGCTGGATCAGTTCGCGCATCTGCGTGGTGCGCAGCCGCAACCGTTCCTCCGCGTCCTGGTGGTGGCGCAGCGTGATCTCGTACATCGACGTCGTGCCGGTCGCCCGCGCGACGAAATACGCGAACACGCACGACACCAGCAGCGGCAGCACGACCTGGTAGCTGAGCGTCATCTCGAAGATCATCAGGATCGCCATCAGCGGCGCCTGCGTGGCGCCGGCCATGAACGCGCCCATCCCGACCATCGCGTACGCGAAGTACGCGGACGTGTGACCCGGCCACAGCGCGTTCATCACGAGCCCGAACAGCGAGCCGAACACGGCGCCGACGAACAGCGTCGGCGTGAACACGCCGCCGACCGCGCCCGAGCCGGCGGTCGCGGCGGTCGCGATCACCTTGAACACCAGCACCGCGACGAGCGCCTGCCAGGTCCACGGCGCATGCAGGATGTCGTTCACGACGCTGTAGCCGTTGCCCCATACGTCCGGAGTCCACACCGAGATCACGCCGACCACCAGGCCGCCGAGCGCGAGCCGCACCGGCAGCGGCACGGGCAGCCGCTTGAACTGGTGCTTCGACGCATCGAGCAGGTGCAGGAACTGCGGCGCGAGCACGCCGCACAGCGCGCCGAGCACGACGAACAGCAGCACCTCGGGGCCCGTCACGGGCGGGAACACAGGCATCTCGTACGGCGGCCGGTAGCCGGCGAATTCCCGCATCACGATGTTCGCGACGACGGACGCGACGACCATCGGCCCGAAGCTCTCCATCGTGATCGTGCCGAGCACGATTTCCGACACGAAGAACGCGCCGGCGATCGGCGCGTTGTACGCGGACGTGATGCCGGCGGCCGCGCCGCACGCGACGAGCAGGCGCAGGCGCGGCGGGTCGAAGTGCACGAAGCGGCCGACCAGCGACGACGCGAGCGCCGCGAGCTGCACCATCGGGCCCTCGCGGCCGATCGAGCCGCCGCTGCCGATCGTCAGCAGCGACGACACGCTGCGCCACAGGCTCTGCCGCACCGGCACGATGCCGTCGCCGAGCGCGACGGCTTCCATGTAGTCGGTGTTGCCGGATTGCTTGTCGCCGCGCGTCGCGAGCAGCAGCACACAGCCGGCGAGGAAGCCGCCCGCGGCCGGCATCCAGAAGCGCACGTACCACGGCAGGCTTCTCGCCATCTGCACGAAGCTGCCGCTCTGCCCGGAGATCAGGCGCTGCATCAGGTCGATGCCTTCGCGGAAACTCATGGTGGCGAACGCGCCGCCGACGCCGACGATCGCCGACCAGATCAGCATCGTATGGGCGTCCGACAGGCGGAACAGCGTCTGCGCGCGCGTGCGCAGCTTCAGCAGGAACGAGAGCACGGCTGAAAGTGGGCGATGAAGAGGACGAAGGAAAACGACGCGAAGCATAGCACTGCGCCGCGCCCGCGGGACCTTCCCGTCGGGCGCGGCGCGTGTCGCGGCGTGGACGTGCGGCTCAGCCAAGCCAGTGCTGCACCGCCCAGGTGATCCCGTAGCCGCCGGCGATCAGCCATACGTACAGGATCAGGCCGGTGATCAATGCGCGCGGGCCGGCCTCGCGGATCTGCGACACGCGGGTCTCGATGCCGAGGGCGGTCATCGCCATCGTCAGCGCGAAGGTGTCGAGCACGTTCAGCGTATGCGTGATGTCGGTCGGCAGCACGTTCAGTGAATTCACGATCACGAAGCCGAGGAAGCCCAGCGCGAACCACGGCACCGAGACCTTGCGCTGGCGTTGCGCGCCGTCGGCGCCGGCGGCGGCACTTGCCGAGCGGGCCGAGCGGGCGAGCCACCAGCCGAGCGTCAGCAGCACGGGCACCAGCAGCATCACGCGGGTCATCTTCACGATGGTCGCGACGTGCGTGACTTCGGGGCTGATGTCGCTTGCCGCGCCGACCACCTGCGCGACCTCGTGGATCGTGCCGCCGAAGAACAGGCCGAGGCCGGCCGGGTCGAGATTCAACAGACCGGCGTGATACGCGAGCGGGTACAGGAACATCGACAGCGTGCCGAACAGCACGACGCTGCCCACGGCCATCGCGCTCTGGTGCGGCTTCGACTGCAGCGTCGACTCGAACGCGAGCACGGCCGCGGCCCCGCAGATCGCGCTGCCGGCGGCGGTCAACAGCGCCGCGTCGCGATCGAGCTTCATCACCTTCATGCCGACCCAAGTGCCGATCACGAGCGTGCTGACGACGACCAGCACCGATACCGTCAGGCCAGGCAGGCCGACCTGCGCGATTTCCTGCAGGCTCACGCGCAGGCCGAAGAACGCGACCGCGATGCGCAACAGCTTGCGCGCGGAAAAGTTGACGCCGGCCGCCCAGCTGGCGGGCATGCCGTCGCGCAGCGCGTTGCCGTACAGCGTACCGGCGACGATGCCGACGATCAGCGGCGACAGGCCGAGCGCGGCGATCGCCGGCAGCTCCGACAGGCTGGTGACGGCGGCGGCGAACAGCGCGACGAACAGCACGCCGTTCAACTGGCCGCGCACCGACGGCGCGGCATGGCTGAGGTGGGGGCTCGGGGCAGTGGACATGGTGGCCGTGAGGAAACAGGTTGCGATGGCCTAATCCTAGTTTGGTTATATCGATATGAAAAATTGTGATTTGTGACATAAACTATCCGGAAAGCCGATAATTCATCCCCATGACCCCGGATCAACTGATAACGTTCGCGGCCGTCGCTGAACACCTGAACATCAGCCGCGCTGCCGTGGCGCTGCATCTGTCGCAGCCGGCCGTGTCGGGCCAGCTGCGCCTGCTGCAGGACGAGTTCGGCGAGCCGCTGTACCAGCGCGACGGCCGCGGCATCCGCCTGACGCCGGTCGGCGAACAGCTCGCGCAGTATGCGAACGCGCAGCGCGACACGTTCGCGCAGGCGCGCGCGTTTCGCGACGCGGTGCGCGGGCTCGATGCCGGCACGCTGCGGATCGGCGCGAGCACGACGCCGGCCGCGTATCTGCTGCCGTACCTGATCGCCGCGTTCCAGCCGCGCGCGCCGCGGGTCGCGATCCAGACGATGAGCGGCAATACGGCCGACGTGGTCGCCGCGCTCGCGTCTCTCGACATCGCGATGATCGAAGGGCCGCCCGGCGAGGCGCTGCCGCCCGGCACCGCCGTGCATGCGTGGCACGAGGACGAGATCGTCGCGGTCGTGCCGACGGGGCACGCGCTCGCCACGCCCGAGTTCGATGCCGGCGTCACGCTCGACGCACTGGCCGCGCATCCGCTCGTGCTGCGCGAGGAAGGCTCCGGCGTGCGGCAACTCGTCGAACGCGCGTTCGCGCACGGCGGCGCGCCGATGCGCGTCGCGTTCGAGATCGCGGGCGTCGAGGCCGTGAAGGAGGCCGTGCGCGCGGGGATGGGCGTCGGCTTCGTGTCGGCGATGTCGCTGCGTCACGACGGTGCGGCGCTCGTGCCGCGCTCGCTCGCCCCGGCGCCGCTCACGCGCCACTTCTCGATCCTGGTGCCGCACGGTGCCGCGCCGTCGCGCGTGGCGGCCCAGTTCCTCGACATGAGCCTCACGCACGAGACGCACGGCGCCGCATAGGCGTTCGAAGTCGCTGCGGGAAGAACGGCGGGCACGTATGCACCGGCGGGGATCCGCGCGGGGAGGGGGTCCTAGGGATTTCCTCTATGGTGTGCAGGAGACGCGAAGCGCACCATCCGTCTCAAGCAAATGGAACCGGTTCCATTCCGGTAAAAAAGGGCAGAAATGGCAGACATCGTGATCGTGGCGAGCGCATTCGGGATGGACCGCGTGCGTCAGCAGGGCCACCGTGCTTTCATCGCGACCGCGGCGGCGTCCGGTGCGACCGGCTTCGAGGTGCGGCGCGAACTGTTCGCATCGGAAGACGACGCGACGCCCGGCGCGTTGGCTGCGCTCGGCGCCGAACTCGCGGCTCAGGGCTTGTGGTCGGTCTATTCGACGCCGGCGACGCTGTACACGGAAACCGGCGCGCTCGACACCGACGCGCTGCGCGACACGCTCGCGGAAGCCGACGCGCTCGGCGCGCGCTTCGTGAAGTTCCAGCTCGGCGGGTTCGCGGGCGACGCGCATGCGGCCGACCTCGTCGCGCTGTCGCGCGGCGCGCGGGCTCGCGTGGTGGTCGAGAACGGCCAGTTGCCGGTCGGCGGCGCGCTCGCGCAGTTCCGCGGGCTGTTCGCCGCGCTGACCGCGACGGGCGTGCCGGATGCGCTCGGCATGACGTTCGACATCGGCAACTGGCAGTGGCCGGGCGAAGCGCCGCTCGCATGCGCGCACGCACTCGCGCCGCACGTGGAATACATTCATTGCAAGGCAGTCGTCGGCGAGGGCGCACGCCGCTTCGCGGTGGCGCCGACCCCGGACGATGCGCTCGTCACGGGTGTGCTCGCGGTGCTGCCGCAAGCCGTGCCGCGCGGCATCGAATTCCCGTTCGATGCGGCCGACCTGGCGGGCGATGCCGGCCGGCGCGTGGCATGGCTTGCCGCCGCGTGACACGGCAAGGATACGGAGGAGTTCATTCATGAAAGCAGCACTCGATGTGGTGACCTACGGCGAAGCGATGGCGATGTTCGTCGCCGCCGAGCCCGGCCATCTCGCGCACGCCGCGCAATTCACGAAACGGATCGCGGGTGCGGACCTGAACGTCGCGATCGGCCTGTCGCGGCTCGGCTTCCGGGTCGGCTGGATGAGCCGGGTCGGCCGCGATTCGTTCGGCCGCTACGTGCTCGACACGCTGGCGCGCGAGGGGATCGACGCATCGTGCGTGACCGTCGATCCGCGCTATCCGACCGGGTTCCAGCTGAAGTCGCGCAACGACGACGGCAGCGACCCGACGGTCGAATATTTCCGCAAGGGCTCGGCCGCGAGCCACCTGTCGTGCGACGACTACATGTCCGGCTACGTGCTCGGCGCGCGCCACCTGCATCTGACGGGCGTCGCGCCCGCGATCTCCGCGACGTCGTGCGAACTTGCGTTCAAGCTGGCGCGCGAGATGCGCGCGGCCGGCAAGACGATCTCGTTCGATCCGAACCTGCGCCCGACGCTGTGGCCGTCCGCCGACGCGATGGCGAAGACGCTGAACGCGCTCGCGACGCTCGCCGACTGGGTGCTGCCGGGCCTCGCCGAAGGGCGGCAACTCACCGGGCACGACACGCCGGCCGACATCGCTGGCTTTTATCTCGCGCAAGGTGCGCGCGGCGTGGTGATCAAGCTGGGCGCCGACGGCGCGTATTTCCGCACGGCCGACGGCCATGAAGGCACGGTGGCCGGCGAGCGTGTCGCGAACGTGGTCGACACGGTCGGCGCCGGCGACGGCTTCGCGGTCGGTGTGGTCAGCGCGCTGCTGGAAGGCAGGTCGATCGAGCAGGCTGTCGCGCGGGGCAACCGGATCGGGGCGCTCGCGATCCAGGTGATCGGCGATTCGGAAGGCCTGCCGACCCGTGCGGCGCTCGATCGGCTCGAAAACGTCAGCAATCGCGCCGATCGCTTAGAGGAAACCGTCACCGCGCAATGAGAGGCCGGACACGGCACAATCCGCGGACCCATTTCGTGCTTCGTGCACGGTTTTGCATGAGGCCGGATCCGGCGCCGTTGCGCCGACGCCGGTCGATTCCCGAAAGGACGGGAGCGGGGCCGGGCGTTTGATGCGCCCGCTTCGATCACCCAAGGAGACACTCTGATGGCAGCCAATCTCGCAGCCCGACGCTGGTGGACGATCATGCCGATCGTCTTCATCACCTACAGCCTCGCTTACCTCGACCGCGCGAACTACGGGTTCGCGGCAGCGGCCGGCATCAACCAGGACCTCGGCATCAGCAAGGGCCTGTCGTCGCTGATCGGCGCGCTGTTCTTCCTCGGCTACTTCTTCTTCCAGATTCCGGGCGCGATCTATGCGGAGCGCCGCAGCGTCAAGAAGCTCGTGTTCGCGAGCCTCGTGCTGTGGGGCGCGTGCGCCGCGCTCACCGGCGTGGTCACCAACATCCCGTCGCTGATGGCGATCCGCTTCGTGCTCGGCGTGGTCGAGGCGGCCGTGATGCCGGCGATGCTGATCTACATCAGCAACTGGTTCACGAAGAGCGAGCGCTCGCGCGCGAACACGTTCCTGATCCTCGGCAACCCGGTCACCGTGCTGTGGATGTCGATCGTGTCGGGCTATCTCGTGCACGAATTCGGCTGGCGCCACATGTTCATCGCGGAAGGCGTGCCGGCCATCATCTGGGCCGTGTGCTGGTGGTTCCTCGTGCAGGACAAGCCGGCCGATTCGCCGTGGCTCGACGCGCAGGAAAAGCGCGATCTCGACGCCGCGCTCGCGGCCGAACAGGCGGCGATCAAACCGGTGCGCAACTACGCCGAGGCATTCCGTTCGCCGGCCGTGATCAAGCTGTGCGCGCAGTACTTCTGTTGGAGCATCGGCGTGTACGGCTTCGTGCTGTGGCTGCCGTCGATCGTCAAGAACGGTTCCGCGCTCGGGATGGTCGCGACCGGCTGGCTGTCGGCGCTGCCGTACCTCGCGGCGACGATCGCGATGCTGGTCGCGTCGTGGGCGTCCGACAAGGCCGGCTCGCGCCGCGGCTTCGTGTGGCCGTTCCTGCTGGTCGGCGCGGCTGCGTTCGCCGCGTCGTATGCGCTCGGCTCGTCGCACTTCTGGATCTCGTATGCGCTGCTGGTCGTCGCGGGCGCCGCGATGTACGCGCCGTACGGGCCGTTCTTCGCGATCGTGCCGGAGCTGCTGCCGAAGAACGTCGCCGGCGGTGCGATGGCGCTGATCAACAGCATGGGCGCGCTCGGTTCGTTCGTCGGCTCGTATTTCGTCGGCTACCTGAACGGGGCGACCGGCTCGCCCCTCGCGTCGTATGCGTTCATGAGCGCCGCGCTCGTCGCCGCGGTGATCCTCACGCTGTCCGTCAAACCCCAGGCGCGCGATGCGCATCCGCTCGCCGCGCCGCTGCAAGGAAAATGAAACGATGAAGCCTCGTATCGTCGCGTACAAGCCGCTGCCCGATGACGTTCTCGCGTACCTGCGCGAGCATGCGGAGCTCGTGCAGGCCGATGGCGCCGATGCGCTCGCCGACGCGCTCGTCGATGCCGACGGCGCGATCGGCGCGAGCCTGAAGGTCACGCCGCAGATGCTCGATCGCGCGCCGCGGCTGAAGGCATGGTCGACGATCTCGGTCGGCTACGACAACTTCGACGTCGCGGATCTGACGCGGCGCGGCATCGTGCTCGCGCATACGCCCGACGTGCTGACCGAATCGACCGCCGACACGGTGTTCTCGCTGATCCTCGCGTCCGCGCGCCGGTTGGTCGAACTGGCGGAGTGGGTGAAGGCCGGCCGCTGGCACCGCAGCATCGGCCCGGACCTGTACGGCACCGACGTGCAGGGCAAGACGCTCGGCATCGTCGGGCTCGGGCGGATCGGCGGCGCGGTCGCGCGCCGCGCGGCGCTCGGCTTCCGGATGCAGGTGCTGTACACGAACCGTTCCGCGCACGCGGAAGCGGAGGCGCAATACGGCGCGCGCCGCGTGTCGCTCGACGAACTGCTCGCGCAGTCGGATTTCGTGTGCGTGCAGGTGCCGCTGTCGCCGCAAACGCAGCACCTGATCGGCGCGGCCGAGTTCGCGAAGATGAAGCGCGGCGCGATCCTGATCAATGCATCGCGCGGGCCGGTGGTCGACGAGGCCGCGCTGATCGACGCGCTTCGGGCCGGCACGATCCGCGGCGCGGGGCTCGACGTATTCGAGAAGGAGCCGTTGTCGGCGGATTCGCCGCTGCTGCAGATGAGCAACGTTGTCGCGCTGCCGCATATCGGCTCGGCGACGCACGAGACGCGCCATGCGATGGCGCGCTGCGCCGCGGAGAACCTGGTCGGCGCGCTGGCCGGCACGCTGCGCACGAATCTCGTCAATCCCGACGCACTCGCGCGCGTCTGAGCGGCGACGGCCAGCCGCCGCCACCGCGGGCGCCGTTAGAGTCGATGGTCTTGGTGCGGGAGGGCAGGCTGCGTTATGATCGCCCGCTCGTCGCCTCGACGACCCGGCCATGCGGCCGGCGGCGTGCGGCGGCGGGCATCCGTGCCAGGTCCGGTGCGGCCGATCGCTGGGTGTGACCGGCGGCCGGGGCGGGCGCGAACGCGCCGGTTTCGGCCGATCGTGAAGCACAGGGTCGGCGGCGTCCGCCGGGTGGCTTTCGTACCAACAACAAAGGTCCGTCCGCGCACGAAGCGGCGCGGATCGTACGACGCGAGGCACGACTTGAGCGATTCGCAACCTTCCACGCAGCGTCCGGCGACGATCAGCGACGTCGCACGCGAAGCCGGCACGGGCAAGACCAGCGTTTCGCGCTATCTGAACGGCGAGACGCACGTGCTGTCCGCCGATCTGCGCCAGCGGATCGAGACGGCGATCGCGCGCCTCAACTACCGGCCGAACCAGATGGCGCGCGGGCTGAAGCGCGGCCGCAACCGGCTGCTCGGCATGCTCGCGGCCGACCTGACCAATCCGTATACCGTCGAAGTGCTGCAGGGCGTCGAGGCCGCGTGCCACGCGCTCGGCTACATGCCGCTCATCTGTCACGCGGCCAATGAAGTCGAGATGGAGCGGCGTTTCCTGCAGTTGCTCACGACCTACCGCGTCGAAGGGCTGATCGTCAACGCACTCGGCGCCGAGGAAGACGTGCTGCGCCCGCTGCGCGGCGGCGACATCCCGGCCGTGCTCGTCGACCGCACGGTCGAGGGTTTCGAGGCCGACCTGATCGGGCTCGACAACACCGATGCGATCGAGACGGCGCTCGCGCACCTGATCGCGCGCGGCTTCGATGCGATCCATTTCGTCGTGCAGCCGTTCGAACGCGTCAGCTCGCGGCGCCTGCGCGAGGCCGCGTTCCGCGCGGCGCTCGGCGCGCGCGGGCTGCCGGTGCCGTCAACGGTCGTGCTCGACCTGAACGAGCCGGCCGCGGCGGCCGCGGCGCTCGCCGAACTCGATGCGCGCGTCGACGACGCGGCGCGGCGCGGCGTGCGTGCGGCGCTGTTCGCCGCGAACGCGCCGGTCGCGCTCGCGATCGCGCGCCACCTGCGCGCGCGGTTCGGCGCCGCCTGGCAGGAACGGGCCGCGCTGCTGTCGATCGACGATCCGGAGTGGGCCGAGCTGATCGGCATCACGACGATCCGCCAGCCGACCTACGAGATCGGCTACAAGGCCGTCGAATTCGTGCACGAGCGCATCGACGGCGCGGCCGGCGCCGTGCGCGTCGCGATGCTGCCGGGCGAGCTGATTGCGCGCGCGTCGACCGCAAGCTGAGTATCATGCGGGGCACGCAGCGCGCCAGGTGCGCTGCCCCGATCAAGGAAATACATGACTGTCGCCCCCGTCACGCTGGCGGTGCTGATCGCCGCCACGCTGATCATCGCGCTGCTGCCGTTCGTTCTGTTCCGTATCCTGCGCAAGCCGCTTGCGCTCGACCGCCGCGACACGATAGTCGGCGTCGCCGTCTTCACGCTGTTCGCGATGATCGTCGAACGCGCCTTTCATGGCCTCGTGCTGAGCCAGACGCCTGCCGGCGGCTGGCTCACGCAGCCGCTCGCGTTCGTCGCGTACAGCGCGCTCGCGACCGCCGTGTTCGAGGAACTCGGCCGCTATCTCGGGATGCGGTTCCTGAACCGCCGCTACGGCCCGTCGTCCGGCGACGGGCGCGGCATCGGCTACGGGATCGGTCATGCCGGTGCCGAAGCGTGGTTCGTCGGCGTGCTCGTGTGGGGCCAGTGGTCGTATCTCGCGTGGCTCGCGAGCCGCGGGCAGCTCGAGACGCAGCTCGCGGACCTGCCCGGCGATACCGTCGTGCGGCTGCACGTGATGCTGGCAACGCTGTCGGCCCAGTCGATCCTGCTGTTGCTGCTCGAGCGCTGCTCGGCGTTCGTGGTGCAGCTGGCGCTGTCGGTGCTGGTCTGGCGCGGCGTGCGTGCCGGCCGCGCGGGCGTGCTGCCGCTCGCGATCGTGCTGCATGCGCTGGCGGTCGCGCCGGCGCTGCTGTATCAGGTGCGCGTGCTGCCGGCCGGCGCGCTCGAGGCTGTGTATTTCGTGCTGGCCGCGATCCTGGTCGTCGTGCTGGTCAAGGGTGGCAGGTCGCAGCGCGCGGCGGCCTGACGGGAGAGACGGAATGGACGACTATCTGATCGAATGCCAGAGCGCCGAGTTCGATGCGCTCGCGCGCGTGATCTGCGATCTCTTTCCGGAGCAGACGCGTTTTGCCGAAACCAGCGACGAACGCGGGCGGTTCCTGTCCGTGCAGTGGCTGGCGATGCGGTTCGGCTCGACGCCGAAGCGCATGACGCTCGACATCCGGATCGTGCCGGCCGCGCTGGCGCGCTATCTGGCGCTCAAGCCGATGCAGCGCGCCCGCAGTCATGCGGTGCTGCATGCGTACACGGAAGCGATGCTCGGTTCGCTCGAAGAGCGGCACGCGGCCGGGGAGGCCGTCGAGCGCACCGCGGAACTCGACCTCGACGAAGACTTTGCCTGAACGTTGACGTGAACGCGTGCGCCGGCGCGATGCCGGCGTCGCGCGTGACGCGTTACGCGTGTGCGGAATGCGTTACGCGTCGCGATAGACCTGCGCGAAACGCTGCGCCTGCACGACGCCGTAGTCGCCGGGCGCATATTGCATGACCCAGTCGCCGGCGCCGCCGCGCAGCGTGTCGCCGTTTTCCGAACGCGCGATCGTGAACGCTTCGTCCATCCGGCGGGCGAGCACGACGGCAGGCCGATTCCGATATGCGCCCGGCATGCCGTGCGCGAGCGCCGGATCGGCGGGCAGGTACTTCGGGTCGAAGCGCGCGCGCGACACGACCCAGCGGTCGCCGGTCGAGCCAGTGATCAGCGCGTCGCCCGCGACATAGCGGTTCGGGCCTTCGAGGCTCATCAGTTCGCCGTCGGCATCCGCGAATGCGACCGTGACGGTTTCGTCCTTGACGACGCGACGGGCCTGCGGGTCGGTACGCAGATCGATGTGCTTGAGTTCGAGCATGGCGGGGAAGGGCGAGGAATGGCTGGAAAAGCCGGGAGCTTATCCCGAATTCGGCGCGCCGTGTGACGCGCCGAATGCCCGCGGGAGGCGCGACGCCGTTCTGCCCGTGCGGGCAGCGCCGGCGCCGGCGAGGCGAACGTCAGGGCTGGGCGGGCGCGCTGGCGGCCGGCGCGGCGGCTGCCTTGCCGTCCTTTTTGGCCTTGCCCGTGCCGCGGTGGTCGCCGCCGTGATGCAGCCAGCTGCGGAACGTCGTGTCGGCGAGTGCCTTCTGGTCGGCCGGGAAGCTGTCGTAGAGCGGGGCGAATGCGTCGGCGAGTTTCTTCGCGCCGTCCGCGTTTGCCTGCGCGAGTTCCGCGTACTGCTTCATGTCGTCGACCGCGGACACGTTGTGGCTTTCCATCCGCGAGCGATAGAGGCGGCCCATCGTGTCGCCGTTCTCGCGCATCGTCTCCGCGAACGTCTTCCATTTCGGCTCCTGCGCCGACGTAATCTTCAGCTGATCGTGCAGGTACTTGATGCGCTGCTCGATGCGCGCTTCATGGCGTGCGGCGCGCTGTTCGGCGCTCGGTGCCGACGCGGCCGGTGCCGGTGCCGACGCCGTCGCCGGAGCGGGCGTCTGCGGCTGGGTTTGCGCGAATGCGGCGGCCGTGACGGCGAGCATCGCGAGGGTGAGCGAGATTTTCTTCATGGTTGGCTCTCCGGGGTGGTGTCGTGCGAGCGGGTGCGGCGGCCGGTGCCGCGAGCGCGCATCTCGCGTCGCTTGTTATTAGTAGCACGTCGTGTGCAGCGCAGCAGCGAAAGCGACACTTGCTTACATCCGATACGAATCGAAATTGAAAGGGACGTAGCGGGCGGGTAATGGTCAATGGTCGCTGGTTGTCGATCGATTCGTCGGGCAGCGCAGGCATGCGGCGAAGGTGGCGCGGGTAGTGCGGATGGTGCGGATGGTGCGCGAGCGCGGACCCGTGACGGCGCCTGATCCCGGTTGGGCGCACCGGCGTTCGGCGCTATCATCGCGTCACGTTCCATTTTGCCGGCGCGCTGCACGCCGGCCCAGCCTCATGCGTCCACCTCGCCTCGACCAACTCGACGACCTCGACCGACAACTCGTCGCGTTGCTGCAAGCGGATGCGCGCGCAAGCGTCGCCGATCTCGCGCGACAGCTCGACGTCGCACGCACCACGGTCGTCGCGCGCATCGCGCGGCTCGAGCGCACGAACGTGATCGCCGGGTACAGCGTGCGGCTCGGACAGGACGTGCTCGATGCGAGCATTTATGCGTACGTCGGCATCATCCTCACGCCGAAGTTCGGCAAGGACGTGCTGCGCAAGCTCGACCGGATGCCCGAAGTGCAGTTGCTGTGCGCGGTGAGCGGCGAATACGACTACGTCGCGTGGCTGCGTGCCGATTCGCCGGAACGGCTCAACGACCTGCTCGACCAGATCGGCACGCTCGAAGGCGTCGAGCGCACGACGACGTCGATCATCCTGTCGCGCAAGATCGATCGCGGCACGATCGGCGGGTGATGCGTCGCAGGCGGCGTCATGGGTGACGCCGCGGCGCGACTTCACTCGTTGCGCCTGTTTTCCTTCGTTCCCTTCCTTTGATGCTCGCCACCGGCGTCAGCCGGTGAGCGGAGCGTCGCCTCGCGCCTTGTCGCGTCGTTGTGCCGAGCGCCTCTGCCTGGGCCGCGCGCGTGACGATTTTTCCCGCTTTGTTCGCTCCTTGCTGCCCGTCCGGACGAGCCCGCCAACGGCCCGTTTGCGGCACGTCGTTGACGGGGATTTTTAGATGATTTGGTCGTTGTGACGAAAAGTGTCGTCAATTCGTCGAATGTATCGGTCGTTTCGCATCATTCTTCGTCTTGGAACTGATTTTGAGCGTCCCTAAACTGTGTTCATGGCTCGACGCCGTACACCAACACCAAATCCATCATCAGGAGATAAGCGCATGAAAATCGCCATCGTCGGCGCAGGTCTGATCGGCCACACCATTGCTCACATGCTGCGTGAAACGGGCGACTACGAAGTCGTTGCATTCGACCGCGATGCCGATGCGCTCGCCAAGCTGTCGCGTGAAGGCATCGCGACGCAGCGTGTCGATTCGGCCGATGCCAATGCGATCCGTGAAGCCGTGAAGGGCTTCGATGCGCTCGTCAACGCGCTGCCGTACTACCTCGCGGTGAACGTCGCCGCAGCGGCCAAGGCGGCCGGCGTCCATTACTTCGACCTGACCGAAGACGTGCGTGCGACCCACGCGATCCGCGAACTGGCCGACGGCTCGGACCGCGCGTTCATGCCGCAATGCGGCCTCGCGCCGGGCTTCATCGGCATCGCCGCACACGAGCTCGTGAACGGCTTCAGCGAAGTGCGCGACGTGAAGATGCGCGTCGGTGCGCTGCCCGAGTATCCGACCAACGCGCTGAAGTACAACCTGACGTGGAGCGTCGACGGCCTGATCAATGAATACTGCCAGCCGTGCGAAGCGATCCGCGACGGCCGCAAGCAGTGGGTGCAGCCGCTCGAAGGCCTCGAGCACTTCTCGCTCGACGGCACCGAATACGAAGCGTTCAACACGTCGGGCGGTCTGGGCACGCTGTGCGAGACGCTGTCGGGCAAGGTCGAGACGCTCGACTACAAGTCGGTGCGCTATCCGGGCCACCGCGAACTCGTGCAGTTCCTGCTCGAGGACCTGCGTCTGTCGAGCGACCGCGACACGCTGAAGTCGATCATGCGCCGCGCGGTGCCGTCGACGAAGCAGGACGTCGTGCTCGTGTTCGTCACGGTCACGGGTGTGAAGGACGGCCAGCTCGTGCAGGACGTGTTCACGCGCAAGATTTTCGCGAAGGACGTGTGCGGGATGCACATGAGCGCGATCCAGATCACGACGGCCGGCGCGATGTGCGCGGTGCTGGATCTGTTCCGCGAAAAGAAGCTGCCGCAGAGCGGTTTCATCCCGCAGGAAAAGGTCTCGCTGAAGGCGTTCCTGTCGAACCGCTTCGGCAAGCTGTACGAAGGCGGCACGATGGAGCGCGTGCACGAAGTCGCCTGACGATCGGTCTACGGCACGAGGGCAGTGCGACGCCGGGAGCGCAACAGCGTTTCCGGCGTTGTTTTTTGCGTATCGAAATTGCAGCGAAGCAGAGCGGGGCGGTGCGCGCCGCTCAGGCGGGCAGCGGCGGGACGAGCGTTGCCTGCCGTGCCGGCGGGACGATGCGATACAGCAGCGCATCGACGTCGGCATCGGACGGCGCGGTGTTGTCGAACATCACGATGCCGTCGCATTCGTGGCCGGTCGGCACGAAGCGGCGTTGCCGGTATTCGTCCCAGTGCGCGAGCTTGTACGCGTCGTTCGGATTGCCGCGCGCGATGATCCGCTGGTGCGCGACGTCTTCGGCCGTATGGACCCAGACGACCGTGAGCGCAACCTCCGGCCCGATGCCGAGCCATGCGCGATCGAGAATGCGCCGGTCGCGCACTTCGCGCGACAGCGGGCCGACCACGAGCACGCCGATCCCGAGCGCGAGATTTTCGCGCGCGGTGTCGAGCAGGCCTTGATATTCGGGATCGCGCAGATGCTTCAGGTAGAGCGGGCTGTCGCGATCGTTCGGATCGGCGGTGAGGGCGCCCATTGCGGCCGAGCTGTAGCGGCCGTAGAGCGTGTCCTTGTCGAGCAGGCAGAAGGCCTCGCCGGTCGTGCGCATCAGCGGCCCGATCAGCCGCTTCGCGAGCGTGGTCTTGCCGGTGCCTGCATGCCCGCAGAAGAACACCAGGTGGGTCACGAATACCGGCCCCCCGGGCCCGCGCGCGATGCATCGGTGCCCTTGTCGCCGCGCGAGAACACTTCCGCTTCCAGCCACATCGCGTTGATGATGCCGAAGCCAAGCGCTACGCCGATGCCGAGGATCCACGAGAAATACCACATGGGCCAGTCTCCTTGACGGTTGGGCTGCACGACGGCGCCGTGCGTAAGCCTGTCGAAGCGATGCCGTGCGCCGTGCGTGTGCATGCGGCGTAGGCAGTCCGATCATGACCAATATCGGCGCGCGGCGCAAGCGGGGGCGCCCGCGCGTCAAACCGGTAAACTAGTGCGAAAACGGCAACATCACGGACACCATGCTGATCAACTGTGCTGCATACCAGGACGGCCGCAAGCTGGCCGACATCGATATCGACGCCATCAGCGACTACGTATCGAAGCCCGAGTGCTTCGTGTGGGTTGCGCTGAAGGATCCGACGCCGGACGAGATCGACCTGATGGGCGAGGAGTTCGCGCTGCACGAGCTCGCGCTCGAGGATGCCCGCAAGGGTCATCAGCGCCCGAAGATCGAGGAGTACGGCGACTCGCTGTTCGCGGTGCTGCATACGGTCGAGCTCGACGATGACGGCGAATTCAACGTCGGCGAGCTGAACGTGTTCGTCGGCCCGAACTACGTGCTGTCGATCCGCAACCATACCGAGCAGGACTTCCGCGCGGTGCGCAAGCGTTGCGAGCGCGAACCGCATCTGCTGCAGGAAGGGTCGGCGTTCGTGTTCTATGCGCTGATGGACCAGGTCGTCGATCGTTACTTCCCGATCCTCGAGACGCTCGGCACCGAGCTCGAGGAACTCGAGGATCGCATCTTCACGAAGGCCTCGGCTGCGTCGTCGCGCGCGATCATCGAGGATCTCTATTCGTTGAAGCGCCGGCTCGTGATGCTGTACCAGCACACGGCGCCGCTGATCGAGCCGCTCGCGAAACTCACCGGCGGGCGCATTCCTCAGGTCTGCAGCGGGATGGAGCATTACTTCCGCGACGTGTACGACCACCTGCAGCGGATCGTGAAGACCATCGAAGGGCGCCGCGAGATGGTCGTGACCGCGATCCAGGTCAATCTCGGGATGATCTCGCTTGCCGAGAACGAGGTGACCAAGCGGCTCGGCTCGTTCGCCGCGCTGTTCGCGATCCCGACGATGATCGCCGGCATCTACGGGATGAACTTCGCGAACATGCCCGAGCTGCATCTCAAGTACGGCTTCTACGGTTGCATCGCGGTGATGCTCCTGGCCGATCTCGGGCTGTGGTGGCGGTTCAAGCGGGCGGGGTGGCTGTAGCCGCTGCCGTGCACCGTCAGCTCGGGGCGTGCTTGCCCACCACGACGCGCCACGGTCGCACGCGCCAGGACGTGACGAGGCCGTGCTGCACGTACGGATCGGCGCGCGCGAACGATTCGGCGGCTTCCGGCGAATCGCCTTCGAATACGAGCACGGCCTGGTCGGCCGGATCCTGCAACGCGCCGGCGAGCACGAGTTCGCCGCGTTCGGTTGCCGCCCGCGCGAGTGCCAGATGTTCGGCGCGGTACGGTTCGCGCCGGGTCAGGTAATCGTCGACGAGTTCGTAGATCAGCTGGTAATGCATGGTCGCTCCCCGAATGGGCCGCCGCGGAATGACAGGCGGTTGGCTCAGTATAGGGCGCGATTCGGGCTTTGTCGGCGCGGTTGATGGCGGCTTGCGATGGCGTTGGGCGGCTTGCCGGCGCGCAGTCCATTCGCGGGGTCCGCCGATTCGTGGCAATTATCGACAGGCATTTCGATCGTAGCCTTCTGCCTTGAAATGCAACTAACGGTCTAGCGTTAATTCGCCTCCACATTGAGGTGCGTTATCGCGGCGGAACGGCCAGTGGCCGTCCGTTTTCAGGAAAGGTGGGTTCGACGAGCGTATTCGCGCGTATTCCTGGCGCGGTTTCGCATGCCGGCGAGGGTGGTTTGCGCGGCTGGAAAAGGGGTCGAAGCGCGATATCGGCCGCGCGTGCGGGCGTCGCGCAAGGGCGTTTCCATTGGCCGCAATGCGACCTATGCTGAACGAACCAGAGCGAACTTCGTTCGCCCGATTTGCCCAGACGAGGTGTGCCATGCCTGTATCAGCCACCCTGCAGGATTGCCTGCGCCAGAAGTCTTCCCGGTACGAAGTCTTGTACCACCCGTATAGCCATACCAGCATGGAGACGGCCGCCGCCGCGCATATCCCCGGCGATCGGCTCGCCAAAACCGTGCTGCTCGAGGACGATGAAGGCTACGTCGCCGCCGTGCTGCCGACGTCCCACGCGGTGCGGCTGTCGGACCTCTGGGTCAAGACCGGCCGTCATCTCGTGCTCGCCAAGGAAATCGAACTGCGCGAACTGTTCAAGGATTGCGACATGGGCGCGCTGCCGCCGGTGTGCATGGCGTACGGGATGAAAACGTTCCTCGAGGACCATCTCGCGCGGCAGCCGGAGGTGTATTTCGAGGCCGGCGATCACGAAGCGCTGATCCACATGATGCAGGACGAATTCCTGTCGCTGATGGAGACGGCCGAGATCGCGCATTTCTCGCACAGGATGCAGGGGATGTGGGTTTCCTGAGCGGTTGCTGCGGGCGGTTGGCCGTTGGCGGTGTTGACGGGAGGCCGCCGGGGCGATCGTGTGCCCGTGATCTTGCTGCGGTTTGGTGTGACGGCGAAACTGGTGGTTTCTGGTGGCCGGTGAGGCGGGATTCGGGCGGTGTCGGGACGGGGTTTCGCCGAGGTTTCTCGGTAAATTTCTAATTTGACATAATCATAATTAGCGAACTTTTGATCATGTCCCGACCCCGGTAGAAGTGCGTTTCGCGTGCATCCTGCACGGTTTAATAGCGGTTGTCAGCTATTACAACTTGTAACGGATAGAAACAGACTATTCGGAGGATGCAATGTCTTATGTTTCAATCACTTACACTTTTAATAGGGATTACCCTAATGTTGTATCAGGGTGTGTCCAATCGTTACGAAAGGTTAAAGAAATGCGCGGCGGGCATGATTCTTGGACAACAACTCTGGCCCCCAATCCCACATGTTCCGCCGCCGCTTCGCTCACGTTCCGGGAGTAATCGACATGGCCCGCTACCTTCCGGAACCCACCTCTGACGAACTCCGCAACCTCATCGACGCCGCCGTGCGCGCCGTCACGCTGCCGGCCGCGCTGGCGATCCTCGGCGTTCACCGTACGACGCTCATGCGCTGGCGCACCGGGAAGGTTCGCATCCCGCCGGCCGCGCTCGCGCTGCTGCGCGTCTGGTCGGAGGGCCGCTTGCCCGGCATGTCGGAGGACTGGCGCGGCTTTCGCTTCAACGGCGACGCACTCGTCGGCCCCACGGGCCAGCGCTACACCGTGCGCGATATCAACGCATGGCACTGGAAGGATCAGGCGTTGGACGCGCATCAGCGCCGCATCAAGCAGCTGGAAAAGATCGTGTTCGATCAGGCTCGTCGTCTGGACGCCATGTCGGGCGCCGCGAACGACGGCCACGACAACCCGGCCAACCCACCGCCGCGCCCCAAGACGGCCGCGCGCTGAAACAAAAAGCCCCGGTTTCCCGGGGCTTTTTTACTTGCGGCGGCGGAAGCGCCCCTTGCTGTCGCGCGGGGGCGTGCGCTTGTGGTGCTTGCTCATTCGTCTCTCCGGTATGCGGCACTGGCTTCGAGCTTCACAACACGCACTTCCAGCGCCGTTACGCGCGCGTCGCGGGTTTCTTCATGGGTCTGCAACCCCATCAAGGTCTGTTTCACTTCGGTCACGTCGTGCGCGATGCCGGACAGGTTCCACACCACGCCGGCTCCGGTCGCGGCGAGCGTCGCGATTGCGCACACGACGCCCCACACCGGGATCGATCGGTCGAGCTTGAGCGCGGCGGCCGTCATTGGGCGCCCTTGACCTTTTCGACCGTTCGCGCGGCGGCGATGCCGAGCATGGCGAACAGGATCGATTGCAGGGCCATCGTGTCGACCGCAGGCGGGATCGGCACGTGCCAGAACGCCGTACACGCCCACGACGCGATCGGACGCACCACGAGCATATACGCGACGCCAGCGCCGCACGTCCAGCCGACGAACGGCCGCCAGCCCGATTTGAAGAGGCTTTCCGACTTCGCCTCATCGTCGTCGACCTGAATCTGCGCGAGGCGCGTTTTCAGATCGGCGTCCAGCTCCGCGAGCTCGCCGCGCTGCTGCATGTCGAGCAGCTGCAACCGCGCCTGCGCCTGCTGCGCCGGGTCCGGCCACGCCCGCTTGATGATGTCGTCGAACAGGCTCACCACCCCGCCCGCCGGCCCCAAGATCGCGTCAAGAATTCCCATAGCTTTCACCACCCCGACGAATTTCCAAGGTCTATTCCGTCACCTGCCGGCCCTTGTGCAGCAGGCGTGCTGTTTGCACCGCTCGGCGCAAATGCCGAACCGCTGATGATCCCCCACAACCAACCGCCGATCCCGCCGTTTCCACTGGTGCCGCCCGATCCGCCGATCAGCCCCATCGACAGCGAGTCGACCGCATTGGCCGGCGCCGACACGACGCCGTTGCCGATCGCGGCCGCGCCGTCGACGGCCGCCACGCCCGAGTCAGTCGGCAGCACCGGCGAGATTGCGGTTGTCCAGGCGGATGACGCGCCGTCCGATACGGCCTGCCCCGCGCTCGATAGCGCGGCACCGACCGACGACAGGCCCCCGCCGACCTTGCGGCCGACGTACCAGAGCGCCGCGCCGACGAGCGCGACAGTCAAGCCGACTTCGAGCGCGTCGCTTTTCAGGCTCACAGGTGGAATCCCCACGAATTGAGCGTGCCTTGCCCGGTCGCGTTCATTGCGTTGAGCGTATCCTGCCCGATCAGCGCGCTAATCGCGTCCGGGTTCCAGCTGGTCGAGCTGTACACCTGATCGACGCTGCCATTCATGTTGACGCCGCCCGATGCCGTGCCGAGCGGGAACGTCAGCGTTTGCCAGCCGGCCGCGCCGTTCGCGCCGGCAACGACGGGTGCGGCCGCCGCGCCGTGCGACTTCTTGAAGTACTGCACCAGCGCGAAGCCGACCACCGCGACGCCGAGCCCGAGCGCGGCATTGTTCATAAGGTCCGATTTCATGCCGTGGCCCCTCCTGCCGCTTCGTACCACGCGATGAGAGAGTCGACGCTGTTCGTGTGCTGGCCGTAGGTCCAGCCCGGCAGTGACGCCCACACGGGCGCGCAACGCGCGATCGCGGATTGAATGTTGCCGGCGTCGATATCGGCCAACGCGCCCTTGTTCGCGATCAGCTGCAGCGCCATCGCGTCTTGCGTGGCCGGCGAAAAATCGGTCAGGCCCGTCTGTCGCGACAACGTGAGGAATGTCGGATAGTTGATCTGGTATCGCCCCGCTGCCGTGCTGTTCAGTGCTCGGTTGAGGATGCGCGGGTGCGCGCTGTAGTCAGCGAACGTCAGCGGGTTCGCCGCCGTTGCGCCGACCAGCACGTTATAGCCGTTTTCCGTCACCGCGAGCAGCGCCGCGCCGATTTCGCTGTCGGCAATCATGTCGAGGAACGCTTGCCGGTTTTGGTTCGGGTCACCGGTCGGCCCGTAGCTGGTCGTCATATCGAGTAAATCCCCCGAAGTCATGCCAAGCACATCGCCCGGCGTAAAGCTCGCGTTGTCCTGCTCGGTTTGGCTCGTCGCCGCGAACAGCACGGCGGCACCGGCCGCGAGCAGCAGGAAAGGCGCGGCACTCATCGTTACGCGCTTTCAACCGCGTTGATCACGTTGCCGGCGATCATCGCGTGGCCGAGCAGGTTCTCGTGCAGGCCATCGTTCAGATAGGCCGTCGTATCCATGCCCCGGAAAATCGTATGGTTGTCGATCACGTCGAGCGACTGCTCGAGCGCGACGCGGTGCACGACGTTGCGCACGTACTGCGAGTCGAACGCATACGTCGGCGGCGATTCGAGCGCGGCCGGCGACGGGTTCATCAGGATCACCGAAGCCGTCGGAGTGAACATCGCGAGCAGGTTCAACAGGTTCCGCTTGAAATTGTTCGTGCAGTTCGGCTGGTTGTTGCCGCTCGCGGCGATCCGGTCGTTCGTGCCCATCTGCAGCATCACGTAGTTCACGTCCGGCGTCATGATCGACGGTCCATAGGCGCCAAACATGCGCTGCAGATACGTCAGACTGGTTGCGCCAATGATTCCTTGGTTGACGATCGTGCAGGTTTTCTGGATCTGGATCGCGGACATGCGCAGCGTGCAGACGCCGCTAGCGCCGGACGGGTATTCGACCTTGATCATGATCGTCGCGTTACGCACGTAGGCGAACGTGTGCGTGCGCGTGACGTTCGCCTGCAGCGATCCCGTATCGGACGAGAAAACGCCCTGGCTCGTGCCGTTCACGAACACCTCGTAGTTTGCCGACTGCCCCGGCACCGAGTTGTAGACCATCGTGAACGACGTGCCCGTGAACGGGAACGTCCAACTTCCCGTCGAATTGATATCGGCAACCGCGATGTTGTGGCGCTCTCCCAACAGCGTGCCGCTATCAGCTTGCTCCGTGCTGCTGGCCGAGCCGACGAGCGTCACTGCCGAGAACGGGGGCAGGTTCGTGTAGAGCGTTTCCGTGCGCGTGAACGTCGCGGTTGATTGGCCGCTCGGAGACGTGCTCCAGTTCGACAGGACCGGCGCCGCGTTGTCGAAATACCGCTCTCCGACGTAGCGCTTGAACTCGTTCGCCCACGACGGCGACGTGTACATGTCGCGCGGATCGGCAGGCGTGCCGTTGCGCGACAGCGAAATGATCGAGGCGTTTTCGGTCAGGCCCGCGCCCCACGTTTTCGAGTCGCCCGCTTGGATGATCGTCGTCTGCTGCTCGAGCGGGTTGAGCAGCGATTCGTGCAGCGCGCGCATCTGGCCGCCGAACGCCTTGAACTTGGCTTTCGACGTGTTGAAGCTGCGGAAGCTGGCCGCCTGCTGGCGCGCACCGGACACGAGAAATACGCCGTTCTGGTAAGCGTTTTTGGTCGGCACCGCATTGACGACGTAGGTCAGCCCGGCCAAGTCTACGACGCGTCCGACGTTCTCGGCTTCGAACGCAGTGAACGCCGCGGTGTCGTTCGTTACGCCGTCGCCTTTCGCGCCCTTGTCGCCCGGCGTCGGCCGCTCGCGGCCCTTATCTTGCTCCGTGCGCGCCACATTGTTGGCGCCCGCCGGCGTGTATGCGACCGCGCTCGCGACCAGCTTTCGAACCATCCCCGTCATGCCATCACCTGTACGTTAATCGTCGTGCCGGCGTCGCTGGTGCCATACCACGCGGCCGGTGCGCCGTCATTATCGTGCCAAACGTCGCCCGGATTCAGGGAAATGACGGCGTTGGTCGGCGTCACGCCAGCCCCACCGATATACGCGATGCCGGTGCCGGCGTTCTTGAACGCGACGCGGCGACGGCCGGCCGATGCGGCCAGCAATGACACCTGATTCGGCGCTGCGCCGTTGAATGCCGGCGCGGCGACGGGCGCGTTCTCCGTAATCGTGCCGCCCTGCGTGATACCGACGTTCGTCGCGGTCAGCGTCGCGCCCGTCACCGCGACGGTGCCTTGCACCTTGACGTTGACTTCCTGTCCGACCGGCGCGGACACCTGAAACGGTGCGCCCGGCTCGCTGACGATCGCGACCGGGACCGGGTTCGCGTTCGTGTTGGTGACGTTCGTGCCGACCTGCGTCAGCTGCACGTCGATATCGCCGTTGGTCACGATGAACTGCACGTTCGCATCGGCCGTCGTCGTGATGTCGACCTGGACGTAGCCATTCGTCGGCACGAGCTTTACGCCCGAGCCGACGCCGATCACGGTGTCTCGGTTGCCGTTCGCGTCGGTCAGCGTGACGGTCAGGGTCGAACCAGTGTCGCATCCCTGCACGTAGAACGCCCGGCCGCCGATGGCCGCGCTGTAGCCGGTGCTGTTCGCCTTGATCAGCTGTTTGATGGTCTGCATCAGACCTCCTTCGCGATCAGCGGCATGGACACGGCGAGGCCGACAACGATCAGCGCGCCGATCATCAGCGTGCGCACGTTGCTGGTTTTCGTGTCCTGATACGCGGCCGTAATGCTGCTGTTCGCGTCGCCGTACGCACTCGCGACTTGCGCGCTCGCATCCTTGGCGGCCTGAATCGCTGCCTGCGCCGCGTCGGCGTACGCCTTCTGCGTGTTTGCCGAGTCCGTCAACATGCCGTTGATTGCGAGCTCGGCCGTGTGCGAGCTCGCGCTCATGCTAGCCGTGCCGAATTGCTCGATGCCGGCGAGCGCGTCGTGGCCGAGGCCGAACGCAGCCGCGATGGCGCCGCCGTCGAGCTGGCTCACATTGAGCGTGACGGTTCCGCCGCTCGATGCCGTAGCACCGACGCCTGAACCGACGTTGTTGCGCTGGTCGGCGTTCGTCGTCGTCGTGTTCGACGCGGACGACGATTCACCGCCACCGTTCGCCGGGACGCACGGCAGGCCGAGCGCCATCAGCTTGATCTGTTGTGGGTTTCGAATCATTTCAGTTCCTTGCGCATCACGACGCCGTTTGCCACGCGGCCGGCAATGCGATAGCCGAGCCGCGACGCCTTGCGAATCAGGCCCGCCCGGCGCGTCTGGAACGCCACACTATCGAGCCCATGCGCATGCGCCTCGATCAGGGCCAGCCCGAACGCCGTCAGGTCAAAATCGACCGCGCCGGCCGCAGCCAGCACGTAACACTCCCTGCCCTGCCGCTGCAGCACGTAGGCTGCGACGTCGCGATCGTCCTGGCTGATGACGAAGCACCGACCGACTGCGGTCATGGTCGCAACCGTCTCGCGATCGTTGGTCATGAACGCGTCGACGCGCGCGAGCAGCGGGCGCGCAGCGTCGGCGCCCACTTCCCTCACGCTGACTTGCGATGACGCAGCACGAACCATGCGACGCCCCCGATCAGCAGCCACGGCATCAGCCCTTGAAACGAGCCGAGCGAAAACGAGTTCGTCGCGCCTGCCACGGCACCCGCGATGCTGGTGCCGAGCTGCGGCGAGCCCGAGACGATGAACGCGCCGTCCGAGAACGACACCGGGTTGTAGTCCGATGCGTTCGACGGGCCGGCGGCGCCGCCCGCGAAGGTGAGCGGCGGAATCGCGAGACCGGTTGCCGGGATCATTTGTCCTCCGCGATCGCGAACAGCACGACGCCAATCAGCAGCAGCATCATGAAACCGCCGCCGCCCTGGTTGACGTAGCCCGGCCCCTGCCCGACCGGATAGACGCCGCCGTTCGGTGCCTTGTACGTCGGCAACGCCTGACCGCTCGCGGACAGCCCGTGCGAGATCGAGTCCGCAGCGACCAGCGTAGCGAGGCCGCCGGAAATGATCTGGTTCCAGTCGATCGTGGAGCCGCCCGATTGCAGCTGGCCGAGCGTTTGCGACGATGCCGATACCGGCGTCGTGTCAGTGCTAGTCGCCCAGCTGTAGCCGGCGCCCGGCGAATAATCCGTCACGCCGTACAGCGTCGAGTAGGCCGACGAGTCGACCCCACCCGAGCTGTAGTCAGACAGCGTCGACGGGTCGGCGCCGGCCGACCCGTCCGGCATGGTGAAAAGCGACATACGCCCTCCTGTTGTGTTGGATGGACGGACGCCGGCTTACGCGCGTTGGACCGGATCCACGATCGATTGGTACAGGCGACCGTTGAACGGGCCGGTCGTGGTCGTCAGGCGCAGGAATACGTTGTTCGTCAGCGCCGTGTTGAGCCACTTCTCGCGGAAGCCCTGCAGGTCGAAATCGATCACCGTCAGGCCGTTTTGCGACACCTTGCCGTAGTCGCCCTGATCGCTGGCCGCGTCGCTCGGCGCGCCTTCCCAGATGATCACACCCGAGTTGCGCACCTGCATGTAGCTGATCGAGCCGGCGCCACCCGCGCCATAGTTCGACTGGTGGATGTACAGCTTCTTGATGATCGCGCCAGCGCGGCCGACCGCGAGCGGGATATCGTTGTCCTGCGCGTTCGGGAACGCGAAGGCCGAATAGAGCTGCTTGAGCACCATCGGATTTTTCGACGGGTCGTTGAGCTGCGCGAATGCCTGCATGTTGCAGCCGTTCGGCGCTGCAGCGTTCAGCGTGATCTCGAACGTCAGCTTCTGCATCAGCGCCGAGCTGATGGCGGTCAGCATCTGCTCGCTGGTCTGCGCGGTCGCGCCAACCTTCGAGGCGGACGACTTCGCGTTCGCACGAAGGAAGTCGAGCAGGATGAGCGTGGTCGGGTTCGTGCGGCCCTCGTAGAGGTTTTCCGCGAGCAGGTCAGCGCCGGACACCGTGAAGAACGGTTTGTCGTTGATCTTGCCAACGATCTGGTCGATTTGCGAGATCACCAGCCCGCCGAGCAGGTTGATCTTCAGACGCTCGTACGTCGGGCCGATCGGCATGGTCAGAATCGCGACCTGACCCGGTGCGATGTTCTGAAAATTTACAAGGCGTTCCTTGCGCATGGCGTTTCCTTAAACGTGGTTGTGACGACTCGCGCCGCTCGGCGCGCAGTGCAGATGCGGCTTACTGGCCGCCGGGCAGGTACGCGCCGACGACGGGAACCGCCATCACGTTTTTCTGGATGAACGCCACGACGGCGAACGTCGCGAGCGTAGCGAGTGCAGCGTGCAGATGTGCCTTGTTCATTGCTGGGCTCCGGAAGGGAAAAGGGATTGTTCCGTGCTCCAGATCGAATTCCCGTCGACCAGCTTCTTCATCGCCGGCACCTTGGAAATGATGTAGGCGGCGACGAGCACGCCGACCGTCGTCGCAATGATTTCTTGCGACAGGCGGAAGCGCGAAGGCAGGTAGGACGGGGTTCCGGCAGACACGGGTATCTCGAAACGAGTGAATGAGCCCGCAGAATCCCCGACCGGACGGGGAGGCGTCCAATCCGGCGAATCGCCGCGTTTCGCCGCGATTCACCGGACCAGACAGCGCCGCGTTTCGCTACTTTTTTTGCGGCGAGGGGGGCGTCATGACGCCCGTGGTGTTGGTTTTCGTCTCTTTGACGCGGTGGACGTACTGGAATTTGTCCAGCTCAAGCAGCGGCCGGTATTCCAGCACCATGACCTCTGCCATGGCCTTGGCGTCGCTCGTGTAGCCCATCCGATAGCAGCGGATCTCGGTGCAGTTGCCGAAAAAATCCTTGTCGACGTGCGCCGGCCGCTGGCTTGTGCCGATCACCGTCAGGCCGCGATGGCGGCCGGCCGTGCTGATCTTCTTCCATGCCGGCGGCGCCCAGCTCGCCATGGTCACGTTGGACAGTTCCTCGACCACCACCGCCCATCCGTCCAGCTGCCAGACGATGCGGCAGAACCGATCGAACTGCGCTTTCAGCTCTTTCGCGTTTTCGGACGGCACGAACACGATGCGTTTCTGCCCGGCCTTGATCGCGTCGACCAGCTCCGTGATGGACCGCACGCATACGCCGCCGATCACGTCGGCGTACTTGTCCGTTTCTTCGAGCAGGGACCAGACCAGCACCGGCCGCGAGCGCGGCAGGCGGCGCAGGTAGTCTTTCACGTAGATGCCCTTCCCCATGCTCGACGCGCCCACCACGCCGATGATGTCGGCGCTGTTGTGGATGCCGGCGCTCATTGCGCGTAGGTCGCGCGATCGAGCGCGGCCGACATGTCCGGCGCCAGATTCGGCACTCTCCCGGTCGTGCGCGGCGCGACCGGTGCCGGCGTTTCGCTCGGCGCCGACGGTTGTCCAGGCGGAAGCGGGGCGCCTTCGAGATGCGCCTGCGCGCGGCGTGCAGCGAGCGCGGCGGCCTGAGCCTGCGCCTTCGCGACCTTCGCGTACTGCACCGTGCCGATTGCGACCGGGAACGATGCGATGCCGAGCGCGACGAGCGGCGACTTGAATACCTCGCCGGCCCCGCCCCACCCGTATTTCGCATCGCACCGCGCGAGCGCCGCGCCGATGTTGTCCATCCGTTCCGCCGACCATACCGGCTTCAGGCCCGGCACCGCCGACGTCACCAGATCGGCCGCCGCGCGCATCGCCTCGCGCCAGCCCTCGACCAGCGCGGCCATTTCCGCTTCTTCGGCGTCCTGCTCGGCCTGCTCGGTCTTCAGGCGGATCGATTCGTTTTCGTCCTGTTCCTCCTGCCGGATCGCATCGAGCGGATCGAGCGCGGCGGGGGATTGGTCGGCCGTGGACTCGGCCCGCGCGTCCGGTACGGGGGAGATAGGGGCATCTGTGATTTTCGCCATGGTCAGACGTTCCAGAAGCCGGCGGGCATGCGCGCGCGCGGCGGGTTTTTCGGTTGTTCGGGTTGCGGCGTTTCGCGGGGATTCGCCGGCTCGGGTTCCTGCACGGCGGCCGGTGCCGGCGCCGCGTCAGGATCCTCGAACGGGCGCACCTTCGCGCGCAGCGCGCGGTCGCCCCGCGCTCCCTTGGTTTCCAGCTTCGTGCCGCAGGCGGCGCAGCGGTAATACGCCATGCCGTTCCGGTTCGCGGACACGTCGACCTCCCGGTCGCACAAATGACAGTCGGATTTCCCGAGATACGACATGGCGCCCTCCCCTTACGCGGCCGGCTTCGTTTCCACCTGCGTCGGCGCACCGCCGAGCAGCGGGTCGACCACGGCCGCGACGACACCGGCTGCGTTGAAGCCGGCTTCGATCTTCGCCTCCAGCGCGGCAACGCGCGCTTCGAGCGCGTGCACCGTGTCGTGCGCGGCCTGCAGCGCATCGGCCAGCGACGCGCGGTGCTCTCCGTTCATACGCAGCGCGTCGACGGCCTTCGATACTGCATCCTTCAGTGCTTCCAGCATGGTCCTACCTCCTCAGAAAATGCCGCGATTCGCGGCGAATTACAGCGCTTCGACGGCCTCAACGAGGCGTCGAACTGCTGCGATTTGCTTGCCTGCCGCCAACTTCTCAAACGTCGACAGCCCTTCGAACATGCGGCGCAGTTCCGCCGCCGCCTCTTTCGCTTCCTCGATATCCGATCCGATGATCGAATTCCCGTGCTCGTCGCACTTCATCGCCTTCCCCTTCCGTACAGTTATTGACACAAGTCCGAGTGCTCGCGGCTGCGCCGCTGCGCGACACCACCCGCCATTCATGCCGCGTCGCCGGAACGAAAATTTCCGTCTCGCGCGAATACGTGACCAAACCATCCGTGATAGTCGCGACGCCGCGCGCGGCGACGCCGTGCGGCACCTTCGCCGGCACGATGCCGTAGCGGCCTTCGCGCATTTCCGTCGTGCGCTTCACGTACACCATGCGCTGCTCGCCCGCGACGCCGCCCATAGCCCGGCAGAACGCAGCCCAATCGGCGGGCCGCTCGTCCGTTTTCTGCGCTGCTGCCCACGCGTCGCGGATCGCCGCGGACTCCGCTTCGGTCGGCAGGTCGTCTGCCTTCACGCGGCGCAGCTCGCGCCACACGCCGACCGGCGCGCACCCGAACGCCTGAAACTGCCGGATGCCCCATTGCGCGGCCCACGTCTCGACGCGCTGCGACGGCGTGATTTCCAGATCGCCCAACAGGTCGGGCACGACCGTGAAGCCCTCTTGGGTCTTGTGCTCGCCTACCGCGTGACCGTCGATGTTCTTGCTGATGTATTTCGCGATGTAGCCGACTGCTGATCCCTTCGCGCTGTCTATCCGCTCGAACTGCACGCGCCGCACCCGGGCCCCGCGCTCGTCGCCCGAATCCTTCAGACCGTGCGCGCGCATTACCGCGCAGAACCGGTCGACGTTGTTCGAGAAAACGAGCCCGTGCCAGTGCGGCGTCGCGTCGTGGTGCGGCTCGGCCACGCGCATGCCGAAGAACGTCACGCCCTCGCGGTTCAGCTGCGCGCGGATCCGCGCCCACGTCTTGCGCAGGTACGCTTGCGCGTCGCGCGGCGTGAGTGCCGGGTCATAGCGCTTGTTCGGGATGCAGCGCGTGCCGCCCGCCAGCTGGCGCACGGCGTGGAAGCGGCTCGGGCAGGTCAGCGTGAACATCACGCCGGCAAACTTCGCCTCGCTCGCCAGCTCTTCGCAACCGCGCAGGCGCGTGAACAGCTCGCCGCGCTTGATCGCCTTGTTGGACACCGACTTGTCCGACAGCTCCGCGAGCGTGAAGCGATGGCCGTCCTGATTCTCGAGCGTGACCGCTTCGAGCGTGGCGCGGTTGCGCCGGTTCTGCGCGACACGGCGCCGCACGGCGTCGCCGCTCGCGTAGCAGTCCGCGCCGTAGTGGACGAACCGCAGGCGAATGTTGGACGCTTCGGCGCCGCGCGCGTGCGTCGTGCGCAGCTGGCGCCGCCACCACAATTCGCACATGGCGCGCGCGACGACGCCCTCAGGCGTCTCCGCTTCAGGCATCGCGACGCCGTACGCGTCACACGTCACGCGCGCGAGCACCAGCGCGTCGGCCGTCGTCAGGCCGATCATGCGGAACTGCGCTTCTGCCGCGATGCGCCGCGCCTTCTCGACAATCTCGCCGTCCGCCGCGTCCGGCCGCACCGCGCGCGTTTGCGGCGCATGCTCGGCCTCGAACGCTTCGAGCGCGGCGCGCGCGGCGCCGACGTCGAACATGTGCGACGCACTGCGCCCGGCCGCCGAGCGCCGGCCAGCCGCGAGCGCGTCGCGCATGGCCGCGCCATACCAGCGCAACGGCACGCGCGTTTTCAGCCCGTGCGCGACCGGCAGCGCTTCGACGGACGCTTTCGCGTCGACGGCATAGACCCACATCAGCCGATCACCCGCGCGACTGCCGCTTGATACGCGTCCGGCGCAATGGCGCCCGACGCTGCACGCTCGCCGCGTTGAGGAAAGCGCGCGCGCAGTTGCCCCACCAGCTGACGGCATAGCGCCGAGCCCACTTCCGACGCGCGACCGCCGGGGCGCGGAACTCGCGCCGGCCGGAACGATTGATGTGTGTCACCCGCATAGCCCAAGTCTCCATCTTCAATGCGGTAGCCGATATCCTCGAACGCCGCCGAGCCGCTCATGCCTCGCCCTCGATCTTCCGTGCCGACGTCGTATGCACGACGCGTCGCGTCTGCGTCACGACGAACGATTTCCCGCATCCACGCGGTTCGACCCATGCGAGGCCGCCCATTGCCGAATGACCCGGCGTGCGCGTGCAGGTCTGCACCCACTGCCCCACTGAATCCATCAGCGTGACCCGCACACCGCAATACGGGCATTCGACGCTCGGCTCGACGTGAGCCGAATGCAACAACGTTTCGCCGCCAGCCATCACGCACCCCACGCTCTGCGTTGCATCCACGAAATGCCGCGATCGACGCACCACGCGCCCGCGATCGCCATCGACCAGCACACCAGCCATTCACCCGCGTTCATCAGTACCCCCGAACAAGGCGACGCAGCAGCGCGTCCGAGATCGTCACCGCCGACAGGCGATGACCCGGCAAACGGATTTGCACATCGGTTACGACGAAATGCCCCTCGCGCCACGCTATTGCCGCCGACGCGTGATTGGTCTTTTTCATTGGTGTTTGGCCCCGATTAACGAGACGATCCGGCCGTGCATGCGAACGCACGCCGGGCAAGGCTTACAGGCGAATTGAAAGGGGATGTTGTCGTGCAGAAAGCACGACCGGCGCCGGAGAAACCGGGCCGCAGAGGCAAAGCGGGAAGTCCAGACAGGGCGCGCCCGAGCGGCTACGCGGACAGGTGATAGCGCCGCCAACGTTGCATGTGCAACGAGTAGACACTTTCATAATTATCAACCTGAGCGATGTAGGTCCCAAGTTCAGATGTCGCGTTTCCGCTAAATAAAAATGTCGTGTTTTGGCCTGTAGGTTGATCGTCTGCACCCTTGGGAGCGCCGGCGATGAACGCGACTGGGACGATCACCATGACGATGCGTGAAGTGGATCGGCTGAAGGTAATCCAGGCCGTGGTGGATTTGGGCTTGAAGCCTGGGCGTGCAGCCGCAGATCGAACGGCTAGTGATTCGGTACCGGGAATCTGGTTGCTCACCCGTACCCGATGCTCGACAGATCAATCGTGCGCCCTCAACGTCTTCCTTCCTGGAACCTTCAAGCAGCTAATGCCGGCGATGATTCATCCGTGACATCCGGGTTGAAACGGGTCATGCAGTTCAGGTCAAGTGCGCGTATCTGCTCGGTCATGAAGTCGACGAAGATGCGAATGCGTGTTGGCAGATGTTGCCGACTGAGATAGCAGATATAGTGGCCGCGATCTTCCGGCAAATACTTCGCTAGCGCGACGACGAGCTCGTTCGATGCAAGGTGGTCGCGAATCTGATAGCCCGCCATCTGCGCGACACCCGCTCCGCGTAGAACCGCCTGCAACACCAGATCCGCGTCATTGAACGTGAGGCGGGACGTCGGCAAGTACTTTTGTACTCGGCCGTCGACGTTGAATTCCCATTCGAAGATGCGGCCGCTCGCGAATCGGAAGTTGATGCACTCGTGCCGGTCGAGATCCGCCAGACTCTTCGGGAGCCCGTGCCTCGCCACGTACGATGGTGCTGCGCAAAGCGCCATCTGCATCGGAATCAGTTGCCGCGCAATGATGCTGGAGTCCTCGATGCGGCCATTTCGAAACGCCACGTCGATCCGTTCCGACACCAGGTCGATCGGCCGGTCGTCGAGCAGGAGGTCGAAGACGACGTCGGGGTATGCCCGCGCAAACGTTTCCAGCAACGGCGCAACGATTTTCCGGCCAAACCCCACCGCCGAGCTGATACGGATCAGGCCGCGCGGCGGCCCCTGCCGCAGTTCCAGCATGTCGTTCATGGCCTCGACGATTTGCGCGACGCCCTGATGGCAGTTCTCGAAGAATCGCTGGCCTTCGCTCGTCAGCTCGGTCGTGCGCGTGGTCCGCTGGAACAGCCGCGTACGTAACTGCGCTTCGAGCTTCTGGACATTCCGGCTCACGGCTGGGCGTCCGACGCCGAGCCGTTCGGCGGCCTTGGTAAAGCTTCCCTCGCTCGCCACTGCAACGAAGGCAAGGATGCCTGCATAGCTTGCACCGAAGCTCGCGGATAGCGCATCGGCGCGACTGGTCAGGGCGCGACAAACACCGTGCTCCGAAGGTTCCGAATGAATCATTTCCGCTTCCTCAGACATGTCGCTCACTCCGATTGCCCGTTGTCGGCGTGCGCCGGCGAACCGCTGCACAGAAGAACGCGAATCAGCTTCTTGCGAGCCACTGGTCGAGACCGATGCGGCCGAGTCGCGCACTCCCGAGCGGCACCAGCGATTTCTCCTCGACGCGGCCGCCGTAGTAACGGGCGTCGCGATCGGTCACCACCGTACGCGTATCGCCGACCGATTTCAGATACCGCGCGACGACCTCCGCGAACGGCGCGCGATCCGGGCCCGCGATCTCGACCGTGCCGTTTCGCGGCGCGGCGAGCGCGATCTGCGCGACGAGCGCCGACACGTCTTCCGCAGCGATCGGCTGAAACAGGCCGTCGCCGATGCGGACCGTGCCGTCTACCGTGCCGGCATCCGCGATGCCGCCGATGAATTCCATGAATTGCGTCGCGCGAACGATGGTGTACGGAACGCCCGCCGCTTCGATCGCCTGTTCCTGCGCGACCTTTGCTGCGAAATAGCCGTTCGCCGGCATGCGGTCGCAGCCGACGATCGACAACGCGACATGGTGGCGCACGCCGGCGGCCACTTCCGCCTTGCCGAGATTGCGTGCTGACGTGCGGAAGAAGTCCAGCACCGCCTGCGGCTCCCATGACGGCGCATTCGCCACGTCCACGACGACGTCCGCGCCCGCCAATGCGTCAGCCAGGCCTTCGCCCGTGATGATATTGACGCCGGTGCTCGGCGAGGCAGCCAGCGCATGATGGCCGGCTTCGCCGAGCAGCGCGACGACACGCGAGCCGATCAGGCCCGAACCACCGATGACAACGATCTTCATCACAAAATCTCCCGACGAATGGATTGCATTGGACTGCGAGGGGTACGCGACGCCGTCGGATCCGTTGAAAGGCGGTCATGACCGTCGCATGGCGTGCCGCAATTGTGGAAGAATCATGTCCTATCCATAAGTGCCAAGAATCGTCGATCGGACTGGTCCATACCGCCTCTGCGCCTGTCCTGTTCGCGCCACCCGAGAGACCGTGATGTCTGCGCAGACGCCCCCGCTGTCCATCGAAATCGACCGGCAACACCAGTTGCCCGTCTATCTGCAGATTTGCGAGCGGTTCAAGGCCGCGATCGCCGCCGGTCATCTGCGCCCCGGCGATCGCGTGCCCGCGCTGCGCGGCTTGGCGACGCAACTGAATACGGCGCGCGGCACGGTTGAGCAGGCCTACACGGTCCTGGTCGACGAGGGCTATCTGCAAATGCGCGGCGCGGCAGGCACGTTCGTCTCGCCGTCCCTGCCGGTCTCGCTGAGGCAGCCGCCGCCCGCCCCCGCCGAACACGCCGACGCGCAACGTGCGTCAGTCGGATCGAACGACACTCCGCCGCCACGCCGAGCGCAGCCGATCGCCGTCGCGCTGAGCGGCGAGCCGCGCCCGCTGCAACCCGGGCTCCCGGCGCTCGACGCATTTCCGCGCAAGGTCTGGCACCGGCTCGTGTCGCAGCGCGCGCGCAGCAGCGAACGCGCACTGCTCGGCTACCCGAATCCGGCCGGTTACCGGCCGCTGCGCGAACACATCGCCACCTACCTGACGCTGTCGCGCGGCGTCACCTGCGTGCCGGAACAGGTGTTCGTCACCGGCGGCTACCGCGCCACGCTGGAACTCATACTGCGCAGCCTCGCACGGGCGGACGAGCGCGTGTGGTTCGAGGATCCCGGCTATCTGCTCGCACGCGGGTTCCTGTCCGAGACCGGCGTACAACTCGTCCCCGTGCCGGTGGACGCCGACGGGATCGACGTCGAACGCGGCATGCAGCTGGACGCGCAGGCACGCTTCGCGGTGGTGACGCCGTCGCATCAGAGCCCGCTCGGGCATACGCTGTCGCTGCCCCGCCGCATCGCGCTGCTCGACTGGGCCGAAAAAATGTCGGGGTGGATCGTCGAGGACGACTACGACAGCGAGTTTCGCTATCTCGGCCGCCCGCTGCCCGCGTTGAAGAGTCTCGACCGGCGCGATCGCGTGATCTATTGCAGTACCTTCAGCAAGGCGATGTACCCCGGTTTGCGGCTCGCCTACGCGGTCGTGCCGGAGCGCGCCGTGGAGCGCGTCGAACGCGTGGCGTGCAGCATGAATGCCGGGTCACCGCCGCTCCTGCAGGCGGCGCTGGCCGATTTCATCGAACAGGGGCACTTTGCCCGCCATCTGAAGCGCATGCGTGCGCTGTATGGCGAGCGCCGCATGCTGATCGTGCATGCATTGCGTCAGGCGTTCCGCGAGCGGCTGATCGTCGAATTGCCGGTGGGCGGCATCCAGTTCGCGGTGCGATTCACCGACGGGCCCGATGGGCCGGTCGACGACGTCGCCGTCGCCGCACGCGCGCGCGACGCCGGACTCGCGGTCGTGCCGCTGTCGATCTGGTATACGAACAGCCACACGCAGCTCACGCCGCGCGGCCTCGTCATCGGGTTCGCGAACATCGTCGACGCGGACGAAGCGCAGCGTCACGCGACAACGCTGCGCGCGTGCGTCGGCCGCTGACGCGCGGGCCGCAGCCGGTTGGGTGTCACAGTCCTGCGTCACGGCCCCGATTGGTGTCCGACGAGAAACATTGAATCGCCCGCGACGGCCATACCGTCGCACGGTGCGCTCCGCTAGCATGAGGGCGCCCTTCTCCATGGACGAACCTGGATTCGGGCTGCCCCGGAAGATTGCCGCGCTCCGCATACGATCGTTCGCTCTACCTGTTCGTGAAGACGCCATCTGCCCGGGCCGTGCAGCCCCCTTTGCAACACGCTTCGACAAATGAACGACCGGGAATCGAAGCGTCGCTGAACTCGAGCACGCATCATGAATGACAACAAGCTGCAGGCCCCTCCGCTCTCCCTCCTCGACAGGTATCGGGGTCGGGATTTCCAGCCACTCTATACGACAAGCGTCACCGTGTCCGGTGGCGAGACGGGACACGGCCGCGCATCCGGCGTCGTGCGCTCGGACGACGGGAACCTCGCCGTCGATCTGCGCCTGCCCACCGAGTTGGGCGGCGCCGGCAATGGGACCAACCCCGAGCAATTGTTCGCGGCGGGCTTCGCCGCGTGCTTTCATGGTGCGCTGAACCTGCTCGAGCAACGCGCCGGCATGGAACCAGCCGACACGGTCGTGGAGGTGCGGGTTTCGTTTGGCCGCGATCCGATGGACGGCGGCCATGCATTGCTCGTCGACGTCCGCGTCCGGATGCCCGGCGTCGAACAAGACATCGCGGAAGAACTGGTTCGAGCCGCGGAGCGCCTGTGCCCGTACGCAAAGATGGCCAGACAAGCCACCGTCAATGTCGTGACTGTCGTTGATTGACGCGACGCCCGTCGGGCGGTAGCGGCACCTGTCCGCTGAAGACCTTCGTTCGTGCTTTGTCGCGCGTGGCCGCTGCGCCGTGCATTCGGGGACGCGCCGAGTCCTCGATGAGGCAAATGAAATGCATCTCGGAAAATCGTACAAGTTGTCGGAGTTCCTGATCTGGACACGCTGGAACATCTACGCGCTTTTCGTCTTCGGGACCGTACCGGTCATTCTGTACAAGTTCCTGTGCGTCACATGGTTGTCGATCCCGCTGACGATCGTGGTTCTCCTCGGAACCGCGACGTCGTTCATCGTCGGCTTCAAGAATGTCCAGACGTACAACCGCGCAACGGATGCGCTGGAAATCTGGACCGAAATCGTGGGCAAGAGCCGTCGCTGGGGCCAGCTCGCGCGCGATTTTTCCGGCGACGAAGCGATTTCCCGCACGTTGATCGATCGACACCTTGGATGGCTGACCGCGCTACGATACGAACTGCGTCGCCCTCGGGTCTGGGAAAGCACGAGCAAACGCTACAACGCGGAGTACCGCCGGTTCTATCGCGTTCCGGAGTGGGAACAGGACATCAGGGAAGTGTTGCTGAAATACCTGTCGCCGTCTGAGACGGCACAGGCGCTCTCTTCCACGTCCATCGCGACATTCGTGCTGAACCTGCAATGCAGTGCGCTCAGGACGCTTCACGCGGCCGGTCAGCTGAATACGAGCTTCTATATGGAGCTGAACAAGACGACCGGGGATTTCATCGCGCTCCAGTCGAGATCGGAACGTTTCAAGAACTTCCCGTATCCGCGACAGTACGCGACCGTCAGCTCGCTGTTCGTCCGGTTCTTCTGCCTCTCCCTTCCGTTTGGTCTTCTGAGCGAATTCAACCGGCTGAACGATGGTGTGAGCGGTTTCATGCACGGCAACATGGTATGGCTGGTCGTGCCATGCAGCGTCGCGGTGTCGTGGATGTATACGTCGCTCGACCAGGTCGGCGAAAGCACCGAGAATCCGTTCGAAGGCGGTGCGAACGACGTTCCCATTTCGACGCTGTGCGCCACGATCGAGCGCGATCTGAAAGCGATGCTCGGAGATCCTGCCGACCATCCGCGCGACCACACGATCATCGCGCTATAGGGAACCAGGCTCTTTCTCGCTGGCATCGGGCGCGAAGGTGGCGCACGTCCGTTCACCTGCGTACGATTCCCGGCGGCCTCGTTCAGTGCGCGCCCCCCGCCATGCCACCACCGTGCCTCGCGGGCTTGATGAGCCAGACCAGCGGCACGATTACGATGAAGATGATCGACGACAACCAGCGCCCACCGATCGCGCCACCGCAGTCGTGGAAAATCCCTGCGCCCGGGTATCCGCGGAACGTCTTGTCCGCGACACAGAACGCCTGTGCCCCTATGCAAAGATGGCGCGGCAGGGAATCTGCAGTGTCCTCGCCGTGTCAGCGTGAATGAATCTCGCTGGCATACGTGGCGAACGATTGGTGCCGAAGCGACAACAGAGTGCACACCCGCCCGGTACTACCGGCCCGCGGGACCCGCAATTACGATGGCTGCCAAGCTGGTCGTGCGATCAATCGCGATACGCAGGGCTGGCAGTACCCAATTCCACAAATCAGGAGAACAGATCATGTCGCAACGTATCAACTACTTTCAGCAATCGCCGGAATTCACCAAGAAACTCGTCGAGCTCGACGGGTTGTTTCAAAAGACGACGATCGAAGCGCCGGTCCGCGAACTCGTCGAGATTCGCGCATCACAACTGAACGGCTGCGCGTTTTGCGTCGACATGCACGTCAAGATGGCCCGGATCCACGGCGAGCGCGAACTGCGCATGCATCACGTCTCGATCTGGCGCGAGTCGACGCTCTTTTCGCCGCGCGAACGCGCCGCGCTCGCATGGACCGAAGCGCTGACGCATCTTTCGTCGGATGGCTTGCCGGATGATCTCTACGAACGCGTGCGTACGCACTATTCCGAAAAGGAGCTGTCGGATCTTACCTTCCTCGTCGGTGCGATCAACTGCTGGAACCGGCTGAACGTCGCGTTCCGCATCGTGCCCGGATCGTTCGACAAGACGTTCGGGCTCGACAAGGCCAACCTGGAGTAACGACATGAAACGCATCATGCTCGCACTTGCACCGCTCGCGCTGTCGCTGCTGATGCCCGTTCAGCCGGCCGCCGCCGCGCCGCAAGCGACCGTTACAACGCTGACCACGGAGCCGTTGCCCGAGTATCCCGGCAAGGAGGTCGAGATGATCGTCGTGGATTATCCACCCGGCAGCGTCGATCCCGTTCATCGTCACGATGCGCACGCATTTGTCTATGTGCTGGACGGCAGCATCGTGATGGGCCTGAATGGCGGGAAGGAAGTCACGCTCCACGCCGGCGATACGTTCCACGAAGGCCCGAAAGACCTACACACGGTCGGCCGAAATGCCAGCAGCACGAAGCCGGCAAGATTCGTCGTTTTCCTGATCAAGAACAAGGGGGCGCCGGTCCTCACGCCCGTGAATTAGCGCAATCGTTGTCGAGGTTCGGCAACGCCGGGCCGTTTCCCCGGTTTTGGTCGAGCCAATGCGGGCGCGGTCGCGCGCTACCTAGGTCGTACTTTTGGACCATGCCGTGCTGTTCAGCGTACCAAACTTAATCAATAGGACTATTGAAGATGAGAGAAACAATCCGCAATGTGCAGCCGGTCACCGCCAACCTTGGAAAAGGCGGAGCAGGCGAACTCGTGCCTTCCCGCTATGCCGTGCGCGTCGGTGACGTCGACGTCGTGTTGATTAGCGACGGCGTTTTGCCGCTGCCGACGTCCACCATGTCAACTAACGTGAGCGAAGCTGACCGCAATGAATGGTTCGACGGTCGTTTCCTCCAGCGCGACATGTTCGACTGGGCGCTGAATATCGCGCTTGTGCGTAGCGGCGAACGCCTGATCCTGATCGATTCGGGCGTGGGTGACGGATTCGAATACTTCTCGCGCGCCGGTCGGTCGGTGATGCGCCTGGAAGCGGCCGGCATCGACCTGGCGGCGATCACCGATATCGTGATGACACATATGCACATGGATCATGTCGGCGGACTGAACGTTGATGGCGTCAAGGCCAAGCTGCGCCACGACGTGCGCATTCACGTGTCGGCCACGGAAATTGAATTCTGGAAAAACCCCGACTTCAGCAAGACGGTGATGCCGGAAACGGTACCTCCCGCGCTGCGCAAGGCCGCTGCAAAGTTCGCGGAACTCTACCGCGAAAACATCGTGCAGTTCGATCAGACCGTGGAAGTCGCCGCGGGTGTGTCGGCCCGCGTGACGGGTGGTCACCCGCCGGGACACTGCGTCGTGGACATCGCATCCAACGGCGAGAAACTGACGTTCGTGGGCGACGCGATTTTCGAAGTCAACTTCGACAATCCCGATTGGCAAAATGGCTTCGAGCATGATCCGCAAGGCGCTATCGACGTGCGTATGGCGCTGCTCAACGAAGCGGCTGACACCGGCGCACTGCTGGCCGCGGCGCATGTCGCGTTCCCCTCCATCGGTCACATTGCAAAGAGCGGTGAAGGTTTCCGCTTCGTGCCGGTGCAGTGGGACTACTGATCGACGCTCGACGATCGACCATAGTCGGATAGGTTGCCCTGACGATTGCCGGAGAACCGCCGCGAGCTCACATGACTCGCGGCGGTTTTTTTGCAAATAACCGCTGGTCCAGCGCGGTGGCCACTCGTTCAAAGGCACTTGCACGCTCATTCAGCGCCCGCCGCTGCTGCTCTCGTATAAGCATGCGCCCGACCTCGCCGGCACGAGCGACGATCGAATCGGCTGAAAGCCCTGCCAACGATGTTGCAGCGAAGGCAACACCGTGGTCCGCGAATCTGCCTTCCGGGGCGAATCGCTACACGATACGGTTGATACCGTTGTACTGAACTCTTACCCTTCAACGGAGCACATCATGCGATCGAGGATTTTATTTCCCGCGATTCTATGCACTTCAGCGGCACTAGCGGTCATCCCGGCGACAGCCAGCGCGGCGCCGTTCGCAATCAGGGTTGATGATCTCAGTCACGGACGCTTTACGAATGAACACGTGTATGGAGGCTTTGGCTGTCACGGTCAGAACGTTTCGCCCCGCATTTCGTGGACTCACGTTCCGCGCGGCACGAAGAGCATCGTCGTGACAATGTTCGACCCCGATGCGCCGACCGGCGGCCTCGGCTGGACCCATTGGGAGATCGTCAATATTCCACCTTCGGAGTCGTCGATCGAAAAAGGCGCTTCCGGCAATCCGAAGTTCTTGCCGGCGGGCGCTGTCGAGACGTTGACGGACTTTGGCGAATCCAGATACGGTGGGCCCTGCCCGCCTCAGGGGGCGTCGCATCGATATGTCGTGACGGCGTCGGCCTTGGACGTGGCAAAAATTGACGTGGCGCCGGCGGCGAGTCCTGCGCTCGTCGCCTATCAGATGCACGGGAAAATCATCGCTCAGGCGAAGTACGTCGCCAGATATCATCGCGCCTTGACTAACGATTGATGGTTGCAATTACGCCAATGACATTCCACCATCATTTTTAAACAGCTGGAAGGGGGTGCGGCGGAATTCTTGGACTGGTTATGTCGTCAGCCCGAGGCTTGCTCGGTATTCGATCGGACTGAGTGAACCAAGCGAGATCTTGATCCGTTTCTCGTTGTACCAGCGAATGTACGAGTCAACGACCTCAATGAACTGGTCGGTGCTGACGGTCTGCCAGTCCTGAGAGTAAAACAGTTACGCGAATTCCGGCAACTGGTCGTATCACCGGTGGAAATGCCCTGGCTGAAAGACGCGTAAAGGATGTTCGGACGGAAGCCGACGGAGAATGACTCCCGTTCTGGAGCCGGGTCCGAATCTCCAGCGCACGCTGTCGGATACACATACCTCGAGTTGGAATCGCGCGTCGAACTGAACCGATTCAAGGTCCTTCGACGCCAGACCGACCTCCCCTGCAAATCGAGCCGCAGGCCCGGCGCAGCCGTGATTCCACTGCACCACACCCACACCCACACCACCCGCCCCCGTCCCGGCCGGCATCCCGGCGGCGCCGCAGCCCAGGAGTCGGCGGCTCGGCAGGCTGGCGGGCCCGCCGATCATCGTGCTTTTCAAGCGGGCACTCATGCGCGCTGGCACCGCCATCCGGAAGCTGCCATCGTGTCGACGCCGTTCACGTTCGACATGCTGATTTCGAACAGGTCGCGGCCGGGCATGACGGGTATCTGGACGGTCATCTCGCAGCGGTCGTCGGCGAGTGGCTTCAACAGCTGGTAGTTGAAGTGACGGCGTATGCGATACGCGACGGTCTGACGGGCGTGCCCGGTTCGGCCGAGTTTCCGGCCGAGGAATCGTTGCGTTGACGCTCGGGCGGTAGCCGGGGCCAGCATGCCGGCCCCGGGCCACGCACTCGCTGCAAGCGGCGGGCCTCGCCCCGATCGAGACCGCCGGCCGCGCCGGACCGCGGCTACTGCGTACCCATCGTGCCGTACGAAGAGTTGAGCGAAGGCGACGACAGCAGATGCGTCCCGTCACTGGAGTCCGCGCGGGCCCGGATGAGCGGTGTCTTTTCGTCCTGTGCCTGCGTGCCGGGCAATCCTGACGGAGCGGGCTCACCGACACGCGCACTGCCGACGCGATCGGAAAACTGGCTCCTTGCCTGGTCCCACATCGTCTTGCCGTCGTTCAGCACCACGTCGCCGATCCCGAACGGCAGGCCGCCCACGGCGCCCGTCCACGTCGCGTCCGCGAGTCCGAGGCTCCACGGCTTGTGCTCGATCCCGTTGGTCGCCATCTGCGTCAAGTCGTTTGCCGCGATGCCCTCCGTGACGTTCACCAGCATCCTGATCCCGGTTCGCGCCAACAGGCTCGGTATCGCCTTGATCGCATCCGCGGCCAACGTCGGCATGCCTATTTCCGTCGACTCAATTTGTCGGATTTGATCAAGAATCCGGCGCAGATTGCGCTTCCGGTTTCCATTAGACTTACTCGCATATAGGTAACGATCCGTAATACAGCAGCGAGACATGCGAACCCATGGGAAGCGCACGTCTGAATGAAACGATTGCCTGCGGACGTGTACCGCACGGCGTCGGCCCGATCGCCGGATGCATGAGCATGGGGTGAAAGTCGGTCTAATTATAAGTTATGCGAATGAAGCAGTATTGACGAAATCCGGTGCCGATTGCGGTCGCCGGGCTTGATTGCGCAAGCGAGTCGCTTCGGAGAACGGTCCACGCGGCAGGACCAGGTGGGCGCGCCAAATCGCTAACGGGCGCGCGATGTTGGGGGGGGGCGTCGCCATGTGTCGATCACGGTGCCATGTGGTCGGCGTGCGACAGCGATCGGAGTTACGCATGCCGGTGCGTCGCAGGTGATGCGGGCACTTCGCCGTTCCGCGGGACGGGGTTGGGTAGAGGATCGAGGGGGATCTTCGATCGCGTCGTCGCCGCATGGGCGTTCACGGCCACGAGCGATGCCAGTGCCGCGGCGGTGCGTGTCGACGTTCGGCGATGTCTGATGCCACGCACGATACGAACAATCAAGTACACGACCGATGATGATCAAGCTACGTGCGAACGCGACTACGAACAAGCCGGCGGTCATTGCCCTGGGAGCAGCGTTGGCATTTTCCCTGCCGGCTGGTGCGGCGGGCACGCCGGCGCTGACATCGCTGGGGCAGTCCGGCGGGCTCTTGATTCCATACGGATTCACGCTGCCTGAAGGAACATTCGAGGGGCAATACAACAACTACATCGATCCACGGTTCGGGAAGCAGACGACGAGTTCGGACATCGTCTGGGGCGCGATCGGCCTGTTTCCCCACGTGGAGATATCCGGCGGTCTGGCGAACTATCCAGGCGACGTACGCCCGAAGGTGCCGGGCTACGACCACATCGTGCTTCGGCATCTGATGGCGAACGCAAAGGTCTCGATTCCGAAGTTCTTCGCATACCAGCCGGACATCGCGATCGGCATCAATGACGTTGGCGGGCAAACGCATTACTTCCGGTCCACCTACGGTGTCGTATCGCAAGTGCTCGGGCCCGCGACGCTGACGGTCGGCTACGGGCACGGCGACCGGCTCGACGGGGTGTTCGGCGGCGCAGAACTTCGGCTGTGGCACACGGGCCTGTCGCTGCTGGCTGAGCACGATTCGAAAACGCCCTATGCGGGCATCCGCTTCCAGTCGCCGCCGATCAAGTGGCTGGCCGACGCGAGCCTCGTGGGCACCGTGATGCGCTCGCTGAGGCATACGGACACGATCGCGCCGCGCACGTCGTTCTCGATCGGCGTGCAGATTCCGCTCGGCAGGCGGTTCGATGCCGCGCGCTGCGGCGACGGCTTGTGCAGCGACGCGCCGGTTGTCGCGGCAGGCACATCGGTGCCGGACGACGTGCGCGCAGCGGACGACGACACGCTGCGACCTGCGGCCGCGCTCGCGCCGCTCAGGGCATTCACGCGGATCGAGCCTGCCACGCCTGCGCCGGCGGACGCGTCACCCGACGATCGAGTCATGCCGTCGCTTCACACGCCGCCGGATCTCGTTCGGACCGCCGCGCCGGCAGTCGACGCGGCGCCGGACTCGGCGGCGCTCGACAGGATCGTGCGCGCGCTGACGGACGCCGGGCTCGAGCGCGTGCGCGCCGGCATGGCGGGCGCGGATCTCGTCGTCGAATATGAAAACCACCGCTACAACCAGAACGAGGCGGACGCGCTGGGCATCGCGCTCGGCGCGGCAGCGGAGTACGCGCCGAAGGGCGTCGAGACCGTGCGCGTCGTGATCAAGAAGGCGAACGAGCCGGTGAGCGAGGTGAGCGTCGATCGGGCCGACTACGCGCGCTTCGTCGCGGGTGGCGCGTCGACCGCCGCCGGCGCGTCGCTGTCGATGCGCACGCGGCCGACGCACCATGCGGATTCGATTGAGTGGGTGGGCAACGCCCGCGCGCACGGGCTCGTACGGATCCAGATCGCGCCGGTCACGCGCTACCTCTACGGCACTGACTACGGCAACTTCGACTACTCCGTGGGGGCGAAAATCCAGGGCTTCGTGCCGCTGTGGCGCGGCGCGGAACTGTATTCGAGCGTGATCGTGCCGATCGCGAACAGCAAGAACATGGACAACGGCCGCGTCTACGACCAATACCGCTTGCGCGGCGGGCTGTCGACCGTTGCGCTCGTGCAGAGCTTCTGGATTGCGCCGCGCGTTTTCAACGTGACCGCGCTCGGCAAGTTCGACCTCCAGTACCTGGGCGTCGAGAACGAGACGACCGCGTTCGTACCGGGCCGTCCCGACGTGGTGCGGCTGAAGCTCGCCTATCTGCATCACGAGCCGGGCAAGGATGCGCTGCCGGCGGAGAAGAACGCGCTGCTCACGTACCGGTGGGTCGAGCCCGCGTGGAAGATGTGGATCGAGGCGGGCGTCGCGCGCTATGTCGGTGGCGACAAGGGCCCGCTGATCACGTTGACGCGCTGGTTCGACGACGTGTCGTTCAGCGTGCAGGGATGGCACAGCGGCCACGGCTCGTTCGTCGGCGCGTCGGTCAGTTTCCCGTTGACGCCGCGCCAGGGCATGAAGCCGGGGATCGTGCAGATCAACGGGCCCGAGCAGTTCTCGCTCAATTTCCGCACGCGTGTCGGATCGTCGAACTATCTCGCGCACGACGGCGCCGAGAATCTCGACTTTGCCTACGACGCGCAACAGTTCCTGCTCAACCAGGGGCGCTTCAGCGCCGAGTACTTCGCGACGCAGCTTTACCGGATGCGCGATGCATACAAGCGCTACGTGCATTCCGCCGGCGTGGCGCCGCCCGCGACGGAGGCGGCGCTGCCGGCTGACGGCGTGCAGCCGTCGGCCGCGCGCGAGGCAAGCATTCAATGATGGAGGGACCGGAGAGTCCTCGGGAAAATCGAGTTGATCTAACGGAGAAAATCAATGAAGACGATGAAGAAAGCGGCACTGAGGGCATTGCAAGTCGGCACGTTTGCGCTCGCGGGTACGCTCGCGGCATGTGGTGGAGGTGACGACAGTCCGAGCACGACGCCTTCGAACGCGTCGTCGGCCACGATCAACGGCACGGCCGCGACCGGCGCAGCGATGGCGAATGCGGCGATCACGATCGTGTGCGCGACCGGCAACGGTTCGGGCACGGCCGACGCGAACGGCGCGTTCTCGGTCACGTTTGTGTTCGCGGGGCCGTGCACGATCACCGGCACGAACGGGACGACCACGCTGCACTCGTTCGCGAGCGGCGGCGGCACGTTCAACGTGACGCCGTTGACCGAACTGCTGCTGACCTATCTGGCGGGGCAACTGGGCACGGACCTGAACGGGCTGCTGTCGGGCCTCGCGTCCAATCCGACGTATCAAAGCGCGTTGACGAACCCCGCTGCCGTTGCCGCTGCGGCGAATGGGGTTGCCCAGACCGTCAAGAACGAAACCGGTGTCACGCTGTCGACGTCCGCGTTCCTGACGACGCCGTTCAAGCCAGGCCAGGCCGGCCAGGATTCGGACCTCGAAGCGCTGAAATCGAAGGGCGCGCTCGGAGGAAACGGCCAGCCGTCTGCGACGTTGCTCGGCAAGGTGGCCGACGCCGGCAAGGCAGCTGGCAAGCCCACCGGCGGCACCGGCGGCAGCGGCAACCCGGCGTAACGGCGAGCGAAGCCGCGCGCGGTGCCGTGCGCGCGGCTTCACATCCGACGCGTTGCCCGCCACGCGGGTCGATGTCGAACTCGCGCGCCCGGGCAACTGTGCCTTGGCGGCTGATATGACGCCCCGTGTCAATCGGGTTCGTTTTTTCAGTTTTCGAAGGCATGTTGCCTGAATTTCCCGAGGGCGACGTAGCAGCAAATCTCGATGGGGGATCACGCTTCTGACATCCGCGGGTTGGCTACCGTGACCCTGAACCAGAATTAGTCCCGGCCGGGAGTGAAGATTCCCGGCTTGGGCGCAACCACTTTCCGCGGCCGGAATTTGTGCAGCCGCCCGTTGCACAATTACCGTGGTCGCGCGGCAAGCTTGACGACACCCCGCAGCTGCCTTGGTGTGCGGGAAAGTCGCACGGGCCTGGATGGTGCGCAACGTATTCATCACGCAGATCGAATCGGCGGCCCATGCGAGCGTCGGCAACGCCGTGACGGATTTCGCCAGCCTTATCAACGACTGGACCACTTCCGAACCGACGCCACCCTCACCTGCACGTGTTGCGCATGCAGATTGGCGGGTCTGACCTCGTGCACTGACGGGCGCACAGTGCGAGCCGGAACGGCGTGAGATGTGGTCGTCGAACGTTCGCGATATTCCAGTTCGCCATATGCGTGGTTTCGGTTCGAAAATCACGCCAACCTCATCGCTTCCGCGGCGAATAACAACCAAATGTCACATTGTGATGCATGAGGATGGCGTAATAAAAGACCACGGACACCGTGAAAGCCATTCCCATCTCGCGCTTGCCGGAACCTGTCGCGGGGCGTAAGGTTTATTTCTCTATCGCCCTTTTTCCGGGAGATATCAAAATGGCTGCCATGCAATCCGCGGCCACGCCCCTCTCCGACGAGGAAGCCCGGCGCCAGTTGAACCGCGCCGTCATCGCCAGCACGATTGGCACCACGATCGAATGGTATGACTTCTTCCTCTACAGCACGGTCACCGGCCTGGTCTTCGCAAAGCTGTATTTCCCGCAATCCCACCCCCTCGTCGGCACGCTGCAGGCGTTCCTGATCTATGCCGTCGGCTTTGTCGCACGGCCGGTCGGCGCGGCGATCTTCGGCCATTACGGCGACCGCATTGGACGCAAGGCCACACTGATCGTGACCCTGTTGCTGATGGGGCTCGCTACGTTCGCCGTGGCCTTCGTTCCGACCTATGCCGCGATCGGCATCTGGGGCGCCGTTATCCTCACGGTACTGCGCTTCATCCAGGGCGTCGGCGTCGGTGGCGAATGGGGTGGCTCGGTCCTGATGTCGATGGAGTGGGCGCGCACCAATTCGCATCGCGGTTTCGTCGCGTCGTGGCCGCAGTTCGGCGTGCCAGCGGGACTGTTCCTCGCCAACCTTGCCGTGCTGGCCATGAGCTGGATTTCCGGCAGCGCTTTCCTCACGTGGGGCTGGCGCGTGCCGTTTTTCCTCAGCATCGTACTGGTTGCGATCGGGCTCTATATCCGCCTGAACATTCTCGAGACGCCGCTCTTCGCGAAGCTGCTGGCCGAGCGTCGGATCGAAAAGACGCCGATGCTCGAAGTGCTGCGCAAGCAGCCGAAGGATATCGTGCTGTCGGCGTTTGCGCGGATGGCCGAACAGGCGCCGTTCTATATCTATACGGCGTTCGTGTTCACTTACGGGATCACGGCGCTAGGCGTCACGCGTGAACTGCTGCTGGCGGCGGTGCTGGTCGCATCCGTGGTCGAGTTCTTCACCATTCCGCTGTTCGGGCACGTGTCGGACCTGATCGGGCGGCGCCGGATGTACATGATCGGCGCGGCTGCCGCCGGCGTGTTCGGATTCGTCTACTTCGCGATGGTCGATAGCCGGAATCCGGTATGGATCTTCGCGGCCATCGTGTTGTCGCTCGTTCCGCATTCGATGATGTACGGACCGCAGGCTGCATTGATTGCCGAGTCGTTCACAGGGCGGTTACGGTATAGCGGCGCGTCGATGGGTTATCAACTCGCTTCGGTCATCGCAGGTGGTCCGGCACCGCTGATCGCCACGGCGCTGTTTGCCTACTACCACTCGGGGTATGCGATCGCGGCGTACGTGCTGGTGTGTGCGGTGCTGAGCCTGGTCGCCGCGTCGAAGCTCGGCGACTATACGAACAAGGATATTTCCCGGGAATACGACGACGCTCGGGGTTTGCAGGATCATGGGCACGCGCCACCGCTGACTTGACGGACGACGGGGCGCGATACGCGTGCCGCGACGGTCGTGATCCGGCGCTCGCCGTCCGGTGGGCGCGTTTCACATGGAGCGAAATCGGGAGAGCCGCCGGACGGCGAGATCGGCGCTGTCGCGTAGCGTCTCGCCCGGCGCAACCGGGTCAGCGCTCGCTGATCTTCACGCGCGGCAGCCATTCGGCTTCAGCGCCCTGCGTGCCTTTGAGATGGGCGGGAATCGCATCCTGCACGTGCGCGTCGAAGCGACGTACCGCCTCGGTGTCGAGATGCCGGCCGTCGAACGTCGACTGGCGACGGCTAATCATATTGATGCGAGCGCGTTTTGCCGCCATGGATGGTATTCCTTGAGAAAACGGGACAGCGCCGAGTGGCGAAGTGCCATAGATTTACGTGAGAAAGATGTCGCTGCGATGACGCGGCGGGCGACGCGAATCCACCGTCATCACATCGCTCCGTTTCAGGCGCGCCTGCATGCCGACCGGCACGCTGCTGCTGAGAATATCCGCGTAGCAATCGCCCTTCCCTGATACCGATCAACCTTCATTCGACGATACCTGTCGAAATGCGCTCAGCCGTGTTTTCGCACTCGAGAGTTGCGATCTAAAACAGCGATATTGTGATAAGAAAAGTTATCCGGATAGACGCGATAAAAACCCGAAGTGCTCGACACGCTACCGACAAACCGGCGTGCTGATTCGCAGCCTGTCGCCACCCGAATCCCGACTTCACGACGATTCGACGCCCGGTCTTGCGCATGATTGCCGGCCCGTCCGCAACGTCGCCCCATATTCACCAGCATGGCTGCCGCTCCCGTCAACGCTGCGGCGGCCCCGCACTTCCCCGCACTTGTTCCCGCGACGCAAAACTGTTGGTCCACGGTGGGTGTTCGAACTCCGGCCCGGCGCGTCTAGAGTCTGGTCCATCGGATTCATCGATCCGGTCGGCACCGAAGCCGAAAACCAGTCACCTGTCGAGGCAAATCATGAGCACATCCAAAGTCATCATCGTCACCGGCGCATCACAAGGCATCGGCGCGGAAACCGTCCGTGCATTCCGCGCGCTGGGCCATCGCGTGGTCGCGACGTCGCGTTCGATCGGGCCGTCGAACGATCCGGATCTCGTCACCGTCGCAGGCGACATCGGCGACCCGGCCGTCGCGCGACGCGTGGCCGATACCGCGATCGAGCGCTTCGGTCGAGTCGATACGTTGGTCAACAACGCCGGCGTATTCATCGCCAAGCCGTTCACCCAATACACCGCCGACGACTACGCGGCCATCCTGCGCGTCAACCTGGACGGCTTCTTCCACGTCACGCAGCGCGCGATCGCGGCGATGCAACGCACCGGCGGCGGCCATGTAGTCAGCATCACGACGAGCCTCGTCGATCACGCGAACAGCAACGTACCGTCGGTGCTCGCGTCGCTCACGAAAGGCGGGCTGAATGCAGCGACGAAGTCGCTCGCGATCGAGTATGCGAAAGCCGGCATCCGCGTGAACGCCGTGTCGCCGGGCGTCATCAAGTCGCCGATGCATGCGCCCGAGACGCACGCGACGCTCGCATCGCTGCACCCGGTCGGCCGGATGGGCGAGATGAGCGACATCGTCGGCGCAATCCTGTATCTCGATTCGGCGCCGTTCGTCACGGGCGAGATCCTGCACGTGGATGGCGGCCAGAGCGCCGGGCATTGAGCGGCGATGGGACGGGGACGAGCCATGCGCCGGCGTCGATGGCGCGACGCAGCTCGCGACCTGGGCTGCCAAGCCGCTCGCGCCCTGCTGCGCCCCGTGCCGGCATCGCCGGGCCTGGCTAGCGCGTCGGCTTGCCGGGCGCCTGCTCCAGATGTTCGATGAGAAAGTCGACGAAGACGCGCACGCGTGACGACAGATAGCGTGCGTGCGGATACAGCAGCATGAACGGCCGCGAGCGCCCGCCCTGGCTGGACAGCACCTCCACGAGCGTGCGCTCGCGAAGATCGCGTTCGACGATGAAGCGATAGGTCTGGAACAGGCCGGCGCCGCTGCGCGCGAGCGTGACGCCGGCGAGCACGTCGCCCGACGTGCCGTAGCCGCCGGTCGTCGCGACGTCGATTTCCGTCGATCCGTCGTTGAACAGCCATGGGATGGGCCGGCCGCTGCTCGGTAGCTCGAACTGGATGCATTCGTGCGCGTCGAGATCGTCGACGGCGCGTGGCACGCCGGCGTGCTTCAGGTAGCCGGGTGTCGCGACGACGACGAGTTCGGCGTCCTCCAGCTTGCGCGCGACCAGGCTCGAATCCGCCGGCGCGCGGCCGCGGATCGCCAGATCGAAGCCCTCCTCGGCGAAGTCGATGTTGCGGTTGCTCAGGTGCGTTTCGACGCGTACGTCCGGGTAGCACTCGCGAAACGCGGGCAGGAGCGGCAGCACGCGATAGTGCCCGTATGGCGTCGGCATGCTGATGCGCAGCACGCCTACCGGCGTCGCCTGCTGGCCGGTCGCTTCGCGCTCCGCGTCGACGAGCTGCGACAGCGCATCGCGACATTGCTCGAAGTAGCGCCGCCCGGAATCGGTCAGGCGGATCTGTCGCGTCGTCCGGACGAACAGGCGTACGCCGAGACGCTCCTCGAGCCGGGCGACCGACCGGCTGACCGCGGCCGGCGTGACGCTCGCAGCCGTCGCCGCGAGCGTGAAGCTGCCGAGTTCGGCGGCCAGGCAGAACAGCTCGATGCTGCCGAGCAGGAGGTCGTCGAATTTTCTTTGCATACGGAGGCTCCTGCTTCTTCATGCGTGGCGCGCGGCGCGGTCGCAAGACGGTTGCTCCGGCGAGCGCTTGCAACGCGGGATCGTCCTTGCGGCCAGCCGGCGCGCATGGTTTCGCCGCGGGACGCTGAAGCAGCGAGTGTGCATGAATCCCCACTGGGAAACCAGCGCGGCGACGACCGTGGCGGGCTCGCATACGCGGGCCGTGCGCGATTCGTTACATCGCGTGTCGACTCAATTGCGCGAACGATATTTACCGGTGTCGACCGCATCACTAGAGTGACTGACAGAGACGCGGCCGACGAACACCTCCGCGCCGTGGCCGCCTTACCTCTCTCCAACGAAGGAGCAAACCATGACCGTCGAACATCAGCTGGCCGAACTCGGCTTCACGCTACCCGAACCGCCGCAACCGCTCGGCCGCTATACGGCCGTCAGCGAAGCCGGCAACCTGTTGTTCGTTTCCGGACAACTGCCGCTCGTCGACGGCAAGGTGGCGTATACGGGCCGCGTCGGCGAACGGCTGAGCGTCGATGACGGGCGGCATGCGGCGCAGCTCGCGGCGCTGAATGTGCTCGCGCAACTCAAAAACCACCTGGGCGGGTTCGACCGCCTGCATCACATCGTGCGCGTCGAGGGCCACGTCGCGTCGGCCGACGGCTTCTACGGTCAGCCGGCCGTGATCGACGGCGCATCGGACTTGTTCGCCGCGGTGTTGGGCACCAAGGCCGGACACGCGCGCTCGGCCTTTTCCCAGCGCCAGTTGCCGGCCGACGCGGCCGTGATCCTGGTCGTGATCGCCGAAATCCTCCCGGCGTAATCGCGTTGCCGTCGCGCGGGCAGCGGCCCTTTCGATGGGAGTGTGCCCTGCCCGCGCCTGAAATTTCCGCTCCGTGCCATCTTTCCGATATAAGGGTCCCACCATCCGAAAGCCTTGCCTGGCAAGGTTGTACATGATTCAGATACATTGCAATACAAAATATCGCATGCGATTTAATCGAATGCGCTTGACGCCGGCCGACGTCTCCACCAAACTGCGTCGCATGCGATCGAATCGCATCTGAGAAAAACCTTCCAAATCTGACGGAGTGAACGATGAGCAAGATCGAAAAAGTGCTGTACACGGGCAAGACGCATACGACTTCCGGCGGCCGCGACGGTGCGGCGCGCAGTTCGGACGGCCGCCTCGACATCCAGTTGTCGTCGCCGGGCAGTGCCGGCACCGGCACGAATCCGGAGCAGCTGTTCGCGGCCGGCTGGTCGGCCTGCTTCATCGGCGCGATGCAGCTCGCGGCACGTGCGGCGAAGGTGACGCTGCCGACCGATCTCGCGGTCGACGCCGAAGTGGATCTGGGCACGGGCGGTAACGCGTATTTCCTGCAAGCGCGCCTGAACGTGAGTGCGCCGGGGCTCGATCGGGACGTCGTGCAGCAGATCGTCGACACCGCGCATCAGACCTGCCCGTATTCGAAGGCGACGCGCGGCAACATCGACGTCGAGATCCGCATCGTCTGAACGCTGAATCGGGCGGCCAGGCGCCGCCCTCCTGAATCTCCTGCCATTTTCTTGTCGAGGTAAATGATGAAAACCCAACTGATCGCTGCCCTTCTCGTTGCCGTGTCCGCTGCCGTTGCCGCGCCGGCTTTTGCGAATGAAGCCACCGTGAGCCGTGCGCAAGTGCGCGCCGAACTCGTGCAGCTGCAGCAAGCCGGCTATGCGCCCGGCCGCGCGAACGATCCGCACTATCCGGACGACCTGCAGGCCGCGCTGACGCGCGTCCGCGCAAACAATACCGTGACGGCCGATACGGCGACGTCCGGTTATGGCGGCGACGCCGCAGCCGTCGCGCAGTCGGGCAGCCGTGCCGCCGTGCGTGTCGCCGAGCGCTCGATCTACGTCGGCCATTGAACGAAACCGCGATCGGCGCCGGTTGCCGGCGCGCGGCCGCTCTCACTCCGATTACGCTTTCCTGTCGAGGTAAATGATGAAGACCCAATTGATTTCTGCCCTGCTCGTCGCCGTATCGGCTGCCGTTGCCGCACCGGCCTTCGCAACCGAAAGCACCGTCACGCGTGCGCAGGTGCGAGCGGAACTGGCCGCGCTTCAGAAGGCCGGCTACCTGCCGAATCGCCCGAACGACCCGAACTATCCGGATAACCTGCAGGCCGCGCTGAAGCGCGTTCGCGACAACGGCGCGACGGTGGCCGATACCGAAGCATCCGGTTACGGCAACAATGCCGACGGCGCGACACAATCCGGAAGCCGGAGCGCAGTTCGAACGGCCGAGCGCTCGATCTATTTCGGTCATTGAGCGACGCGCCGAAGTCGACGAGATCGTCCCGGTAAATAAAGCGCATGCGATATAATCGCATGCGCTTTTGACCGTTTACGGCCGACATGACCGATCGCGTCTATGCTGTGCGGCGGACGGCCTTCAATCAAGGAGCGGGTGATGCGGGAAGCAACGACGGGGTATGAAGAAGGCGGATCGCATCCGCTCGACAATGCCGTGTGGCACGCGCTTGCCGGCGAGCAGCAGCGCTTTGCGCTCGGCGACGAGCGTGCGCGGAGGTTTCCGCCAACGCTCGCGCCGTTTGCCGGTCTGGCCGACCGCAGTCCCACCGCCTTCGACGCGTTGCGCGGCCTCGTCGACGCGCACGGGCCCGCGGCGCTCGTCACCCCGGACGAGATCCCGACGCCGGCCGGTTTTTCCGTGGTCTGGCGCGCGGTGCTGCATCAAATGATCTGGCACGGAACGCTCGACGATGCGCGGCCTCTGGAGCATGTCCAGCTTGGTGCAACCGACGTGCCGGAGATGCTCGAATTGATCGCGGCGACGGAACCGGGCCCGTTCGGCCCGCGCACGGTCGAATTCGGCGGCTATCTCGGCATACGCAGGGAAGGACGGCTGGTGGCGATGGCGGGTCAGCGGCTGAGGGCCGGTGGCCATACGGAGATCAGCGCCGTGTGCGTGGCTCCCGCCTTCCGCGGCCAGCGACTTGCAGCCGGGCTGATTCGATCGCTGATCGCGTCGATCCGCGCACGGGCGGAAACGCCGTTTCTGCACGTGCTGTCGTCGAATCACGCCGCGATCGAACGCTATCTGACGCTCGGTTTCACGATACGTCGCGACATGCAATTGCTGGTGCTGGGGCCTGAGGAAGCCGGAACGGGCCAGCCGCAGCGTCAGCCGTAACGCTGCCGGCCGCAGCGGTGCGTCGCTCCCGCCGGCCGGAAAAGTACGGCAATCATGGAAAAAGCGGGCTGTCGCAGTCGCGGCGCCCGCTCGATATTCATCGCGTTGTTGAGCTGTTCGTCTACTCGTCGATCGAGTCGATCAGGTTGCCCCGCAGCGTGACGATCGCCTTCTGCATCTTCGCGAATTCGTCGGGTTTCAGCCCGGTGGCTTCGACGAGGTCCATGTCGAGCCCCTTCTCGCGCACGCGGCGGCCGCTTTTCGTCAGGCTCACGAGCACCTGGCGCTCGTCCGACGGATCGCGGTGCCGCTCAAGATAGCCCATCGCCTCGAGCTTCTTCAGGATCGGCGTCAGCGTGTTCGATTCGAGGAACAGCTTTTCGCCAAGTTGCCCGACCGTCTGGTTGCCCTCCTCCCACAACGCAATGATCGTGATGTATTGCGTGTACGTGAGGCCGAGCTCCTCGAGGATCGGCTTGTACGCCTTGCCGAACGCGAGGTTCGTCGAGTAGATCGCAAAACACAGGAACTCGGACAGTTTCGGCGTGGCGGGCGATTGGGCTTCGGTCGGTTTCATGAGCATCCTCCATCGACACGGGATCGTGTCGCAGATGATCTCATTATATATCGCATGCGATCTTATCGGAAGCATGATTATCGTTTCCGATCAACGGGATGCGGTACCGGCGGCGCCGGTGTCCGCTCGTGCTCAGCTCCGTTCGCCATCGTTTCGACCGCGGCGATCGCCGGTCCGCTGCCGGCTGACCGACAGCAGCGAGCACTGCACCGGATGCGCGATTTCGGTCGCGAGGCCGCCCGCGGCGAACAGCAGGATCATCAGCCAGCGTTTCATGCGTCCTCCACGACGGACAGGCTCGCACCGTCGGCGACGGCCGCATCGAGCGCATACGGATCGACGCCGTCGAGGCAGCCGAGATTGACGCGCCAGCACGCGGGATCCTTGCGCGTCTGATGGAACGGATAGACGCCGCACCGGCTGCAGAAATAGTGACGGGCCGTGTGCGTGTTGAAGCGGTAGGTCGTCAGCGCGCCCTCACCTGCCACGATCTTCAGGTTGGCCGCTTCGAACATCGGGCTCATCAGCGCGCCGCGACGTCGGCAGAGGCTGCAGTTGCAGCGGACCGCCGGCGCAAGTGCGGTCCGGACTTCGAATTTCACGGCGCCGCAATGGCAGGATCCGTTGAACCATGTAGCAGACATGTCGTGCTCCTCGCAAGGTGATGTCTGCTTTATAGCCGGCTCGGTCGCGCGGGTTGTATCGCTCTGTATCCACTCGCCGTGCGGATACAGAACATTGCAATTTTGTCGTGGTTGACGCGCCCGGCGGATGGCCGGTGAATCAGTCCAGCGCGTGCTGCAACCGCGCGATGGCTTCCCGCGTCTCGCGTTCGAGCGTCGCGAACAGTTCGGCGGCCGGCAGCGACCGGGCGAGCGGCGCCGCCTGCCCGGCCCACTGCGCGCCGTAGCCGAACTCGCCGTTCGCCTTCGCTGCCGCATGCAGCGCCTTGCCGGCGTCGTATGCGATCGGATAGGCGGGCGTGGCCGGTGCGTGCGGATCGTCGCCGAGCGCGGTCAGCCGGTTCGCGATGCCGCGCGCGAGCCGGCCCGAGATCGCCGTGGTGAACGTCGTGCGGCGTGCCGCGTCGCCGAGGATCGCGCGGCGATAGCCGTCGTCGATCGACGTCTCGGGGCACGCGACGAACGCGGTGCCGAGCTGCGCGGCCTGTGCGCCGAGCGCGAGCGCCGCGGCGATGCCGTCGCCGTCCATGATGCCGCCGGCCGCGATCACCGGCAGCGCGCCTTCGCGCACGATCAGGCGCGTCAGCGCAAACGTGCCGAGCCGGTCGTCGTGCGCCGTGGAGTCGAACACGCCGCGATGGCCGCCGGCCTCGATGCCCTGCGCGACGATCGCGTCGATGCCGGCCGCGGCGATCTGCCGGGCTTCGTCGGGGTGCGTCGCGGAAGCGAACAGCGTGATGCCCGCACGCTTCAACATCGCGATCGCGTCGTCGGACGGCAACCCGAAATGAAAGCTGACGACGGCCGGCTTTTCTTCGAGCAACATCGCGAGCATCGCGTCGTCCACGACGAAGCTCGTGTAGATCTCCGTCAGCGACGCCGGCGGCGTCGCGCCCTGTTCGCGGAATGCGGGTGCGAGCCAGTCGAGCCACGCGCGTTCGACGGCTGCGTCGGCACGGGCCGGCTGGTGGCAGAACAGGTTGATGTTGAACGGCCGGTCGGTGAGCGCGCGCGTGTCGCGGATCATCTTGCGCGCGCCGTCGGCGTTCGTCGCGCCGACGCCGAGCGAGCCGAGCCCGCCGGCGTTCGACACGGCAGCCGCCAGCGCGGGCGTGCTGACGCCGGCCATCGGTGCCTGGATGATGGGGGTGCGGATGCCGAGCGTGCGTAACAGCGTCCGGTTGTCGGTCGGTCGATTCATGTCGTTGCCTCCTGCAACGTTCGGAATGGAACGCGGCGGCCGGTACGGGCCGCAGTGGCTGCGTCGGACTCCGCGCGTGGCGCGCTTGCGGCGCTTCGTGCGGAGCCGGTCAGGCCAATACGATGTCGAACACGGCGGTCGACCCGGTGAAGATACCAACCGTCGCGTGGCGCGGCGTGTTCACGCAGCGTCGCGGCTTTTTTCGGTTCGGAAGCCCGTCTCTGCGCTGTGATCGTAGCGGCGTTGCGCTGCGTACCTCGCATCTCCGGACCTCGCGGCGGCATGACTGCACCGACCGCCGGACGGTGTACGTAACCGATGCTCCGCCAGCGTTCCCCGCCACTGCGCTCATGCTACGCCACACCGCCGCCCCGGGGCGAACGCGCGTTCGGCGTTACCGAGTGCGCGCCCGACAGGCGAGCCCCGCACAGGCCGCCAGTGGCGCGGCCGTTACGAAGAATACTGAACGCAGCCCGAGCGCGACGCCGAGCTGCCGCACGTACAGCGCAGGAACGGCAACAGCATGCTCATGCCGACGAGCGTCATGAACGAACTGAACACCCAGACGGCGAGATCGCGCCGCCAGCAGCGTACGTTGCGCTCGGCGTAGCTCTCGGCCGGGGGCCCGCGCGTGCCGCGGCCGGTGCGTGGACGGTCGTGCTCATCGCGCCCGCGCCGTCGCAACGACGTCGACCGTGAGTGCGAGCAGCAGCGCGACGGCGCCGACGGCAAACAGCGCTTCGTAACGGCCGCCGCTCGACGCGAACAGATACGACAGACCATAGGCAGCGACCGCCTGCATGATCGCGAAGCTGGTCGTCGCGCCGCGCCACGCACGTTTCGCGACCGACGGATGATGTGCGAGCAGTTCGTTCACGCGGCCGAGCGCGAGCGGCACGATGCCGGGCGTGAATGCACCGACCAGCACGCTCGACACCATCAGCGCGCCCGTGCCCATGCCGAGCAGCGGCAGCACGACGGCGACGGCCTCGATCGCGAACGCAATGCGCAATGCGCGGCCGAAACCTGCACGATCGGCCAGATGTCCGCACGCGAGCGGCCCCACGATCGCGCCGAGGCCGTACAGCACCCAGTACTGCGCGCCCGCATCGACGCCCTTGCCGAGTCCGCGCGCGACGTAGTCGACGAGAAAGATCATGTGCGGAACGAGCCCGACCGCGTTGAGCCCGTATTCGACGTACAGCGCGCGCAGGCTGCGGGTCGGCAGATTGCGCACGTGTTCGGCGGGCGACGCGACCGTCGCGGGCGGCGCATCGTCGGCGGGCCAGCCGCGCCATGCGATGGCGGTCAGCAGCAGCGACACGATCGCGAGCCCCAGCCACGTCGCGGTGAGGCCCTGCCGCAGCAGGATCGGCACGATCGTGCCCGACGCCGCGATGCCGAGACCGATCCCGGTGAAGATGCCGCCGCTCGCGAAACCGCGTCGCGCCGGCGGCACGTGCGTGAGAATCGCCGGCGCGGCGAGCACCATCAGCGCACCGCCCGACAGGCCGGACGCGAAACGCCAGACGAAGAACCACAGGAACGACACGGGTGCCGCGCACGCGACGAACGCGAGCGTCGCGAGCAACATCATCGCGCGCAGCACGGCGGTCGACCCGGCGCGACGCGCGAGCGCGCCGGCGACCAGCGCGCCGGCCAGATAGCCGCCGAGGTTGGCCGCGCCGAGATAGGCAGCCGTCGACGCGGGAAACCAGTGCGCGCCGATGATCGCGGGCAGCAGCGGCGTGTAGGCAAAGCGCGCCAGACCGATGCCGATCAGGCTCGCGCTGGCGCCGGATACCGTGCCGCGCCACACGTTGAACGCGGGGGCATGCGGCCGGTCGAGAAGCGCTTGTTGCATGTGGACCTCCATTCGCTCCGCGGACGCAAGCGCGTCCGCCGGTTGAAGGAAGTCTAGATTGAACCGAATGTCGGGTGAATCCACGTCGCGCGGAAGCCATTCTTCCGCATGGCGGTTTAATCCGCGTCGGTGATGGCGGCCAATTGCGCGAAATGTTCGCGCAAGCGCGGCGTGGCGAAATCGACGAACGTCCGCACCTTCGGCACGGACAGCCGTCCGTTAGGCGTCACCAGGTGGATCGGCAGCGGTGCGTGCTCGCTGTCGCGCAGCACGATTCGCAACCGGCCGTCCCGGACCTGCTCGGCGACGTGATAGGAGAAAAGCCGCGTGACGCCGTGGCCGGCGAGCGCCGACGCGACCGCGCCGCGGATCGTGTTGACGATGAAGCGCGGCGCGAACTGGACCACCTGCGGCAGCGCCGACTGTCCGGACGGCGGGAAGCTCCACGAATCGAGCCCGAAGTGCGTCATCGAAATGATTTGGTGTTGCGCGAGATCGGCAGGCGTCGCGATCGGCGGATGATCGGCCAGGTAGCCGGGCGACGCGACGACGACGCGCCGCACCGCGCCAACCGGAATCGCGACGAGCGTCGAATCCGCCAAGTGCGCGATGCGCAGCGCGACGTCGATTCCCTCGTCGATCAGGCTGACGGGACGGTCGAGCAGTTGCAGGCGAATCGACACGGCCGGATGGCGGTCGATGAATTCGTCGATGAGCGCGCGCAACACGTCCTCGCCCGCGGCGACCGGTGCGGTGATCGTCAGCAGCCCGCGCGGCGCCGAGCGCTCGTCGGCGATCAGCATGTCTGCTTCCTCGAGATCCGCGAGGATGCGGCGGCACGCCGCGGCGTAGCGCTCGCCGGCTTCGCTCAGGCGGATCGTCCGCGTGGTCCGGTACAGCAGCGCGGTGCCCGTGTGTTCCTCGAGAAACGCGATCGCGCGGCTGACGGCGGCCGGCGAACGGCCGAGACGGCGGCTCGCGCCCGCGAGACTGCCCTCGTCCAGCGTGGCGACGAACACCTTCATCGCATCGATTCGGTCCATGGCGTGTGAGTGGGCGCGAGTGGTCGTGTCATTGGGGTGGGAACGCAGCGAGCAGTCTACCGTAGGCGCGCACGGGTGCTTGGCGCGGGCGCGGCCGGGTTGCTTCGTGAAATACTAAGACCACGCGCCCTTCCAGCCCCCCTGCGATGACTGAAAAGCCCGCCGTACCGCCGTTCCGTTGCGTCGTCGCGCATCGCGCGCTGACGTGCGTCGCGGCGTTGCTGATCGCCGGGCCGGCGAGCGCGGGCTCTGCCGCCGATTTGCCGCGTGCGCCGGCCGCACGCACGCCGCAACGCATCCTGTTCGTCGGCGACAGCCTCACGCATGGCCGTTACACGCCCGTGCGTTCGTACGGCGCGATGCGTGCCGACGGGACGGATGCCGGCGGCCCCGCCCGAGTCGTCGACGAAAACTTCGGGCAGACCGGCGCCCGCGCGGAGCTCGAGCCGGGCCCGTGGGGCGGGATTCCGGGCATCTTCGCGCGCTTCGCCGTCGAAGCCGGGCTCGACTATGACGTCCATCTGGAGGCGATGTCGGCGACGAGTCTCGCGAAACATGACCGCGTCGCGTCGAGCGTGATCGACCGGCCCGTGTGGGACGCGGTCGTGCTGCAGGAACTGAGCGCAAAGCCGCTGCCGTTCGCGTTCACGCACCGCCGCGCCAGCGATCCGGCCGCTTTCTGCACGAGCGTCGCGAAGCTTGCGCGCGGCATTCGGGCGGCGGCGCCGCAAGCGCGCATCTACCTGTATGAGACCTGGCCGAGCGCCGATCGCGCGAAGGCGCTCGCCGGCGCGCCGGACAGCGACGGCTTCCGCGCGCGCTACCTCGCCCGCATCGCCGACATCGGCGCCGCGTATCGCGATGCCTTCGAACGTGCGCGCCGGGCCGATCCGTCAATCGTCGCCGTCGCGCCGGTCGGCCGTGCGTGGCAGCGGGCGTGGGCAACCGGTGTCGCCGATCCCGATCCGTATGCGCCGTCCGGCGCGCCGCTGCTGTGGTACGGGATGCGTGCGCACGGCGACCCGCCGATGTCGCGGCCCGACTATCTGCATCCGGGCGTGCTCGGCGCTTACCTCAGCGCGCTCGTGCTGTTCCAGCAGATCGCGGGTGTCGATGTGCGCACGTTTGGCCCGCAGGAGCAGGCAGCCGCGCAGCTCGGCATCGCGCCGCAGATGGCCGAGCGATTGCAGGCCGTTGCGTCGGATACGGTCCGGCACGAGCGGACCGGGGCCGATGCGGCCGATGCCGATGCCGGCGTCGGTGCGGCGCCGCAGACCGGACACGCCGATCCTTGTGCATCGCCATGACCGGCGCTTGATCCGTCACGTCGACCGGCAGGCGCCGGCGAATGCGGCGCGCTGCCGCCGCGGCTGCGCCGCGCGACGCCGTGCCGCACGCGCCGCGAAATGGCGCGGAACGACGCAGATCGTGCCGTCAGCGTGGCGTGATCGCCAGCAACGCATCGAGCATCGCACTGTCCGGTTTCGCGAGATCGTCAAGCACCGTGAAGTGCTGCATGCCGGGCAGCCACGCGCGCCGAATCCGCTCGCCGGCCGCTTCGCACGCGTCCGCGTAGTCGTGCGCCTGGCGCACGAGTTCGGGCAACTCGGCGGCGCCGACCGCGACGACGGTCGGCGCGCCGGGCCCGATATGACGCAGCGGGCTATATGCGGCGATTTCCTGCGCGGTGAGCTGCAACTTGTCGTCGAGCACGCACAGCGAGATCGGTTCGAGGTCGACGAGCGGGCTGATCGCAAGCGCCGACACGACGCCCGGATGCGCGCGATACACGGCCGTCAGATGGCCGCCGGCGGAGTGACCGCTCAGGTGGATCGGCCGCCCCGCGGTGCCGATGCCGTCCGGATCGGCCGCGAGATGGTCGAGCAACGTCCCGATTTCGCCGACGATGTCGGTCATCGATGCGGTCGGCGCGAGCGTGTATTCGGCGAGCACGACGTCGAAGCCGCGCGCGAGCGGCCCGGCAGCCGCGTACGCGAAATCTTCCTTTGCACAATGCTGCCAGTAGCCGCCGTGAATGAAGACGAACAGCGGCGCATCCGGTCGGCCGCAGCGCAGCCAGTCGAAGCGCTGCGCGGCCCGCGCGCCGTATCGCCGGTCGCGCTGCCCGGGCGTCGCCTCGTAAAGCGCCGCACTGCGCGCCTGGCAGGACGCGAGTACCGCGGGGAAGTCGGGAATGGCCTTCGTGTTCAGGTAAGCAGCGTCGAGCGCCGCGCGGTCCATGCCGCGATAAAGGATCGTCATTCGGTCGTGCCTGGGTCGGATTGCGAATACGCGAGACATGCCGGGTGCCCGCTGCCAGGGCGGCGGACGCGCCGCCGCCGATGCGGGCCATTATCCGCAGCGCAACCGGGCGCGGCTATCCGGAATCGGCGGGCGCCGCGCGCAGCTGTCCGCTTTCGGCGGAGGATTGCCGCGCAGCGTGCATCGACGCCGCACGACAGCGTGCGCTCCGCGCCACGCATGTTCGGTACGAGCACGATATGGACGACGCCCGGCGCGCGCGATGCCGTATATCACGGCCTTGCGCGTCGTGCAGCGCGGAGATTGCCTTCGGCGACGTCGTAGCTGCGGGCCCGCAGGACGGAAAGACTGGAAGACGTGTCGACGCGGCGCGTTGCAGGCAGCAAGCCGCGGGGGGATCGGAGAAAACGGGGGAGCGGCGGTGGAAGCGGTGTTCAGGCGACGCGCGACCGGATGCGGTGTGCGCGGGTGCGCGATGCGCGCCGCCGGCACCTACCGGCCATAGGCCATCGGTCGCGCGTCGGCGGGAATCAACGGGGCATCAGCGAGGGGGCGAGACTCAGTAAGCGGACATCTCGACGCAAGGATCGACCTTGGACGGCGAGCAGATGACCGAGTACTTGGCGCTTTCGCGCATCAGCGCTTCGCCTTCGTGCAGCGCGATCTTGATCTCGGGGTGACGCTCGTACGCGAGGAACGCGGAGCAGACGACCGCGGACATCACGACCACGGAAAACACAAATTTCTCAAGGGATTGGAAACGTTCGGGCATGGTTCGACCTTTCTTCTAGGCCGCCATTATAACCAAGAATAAGGGTTTTCCCTATAACGTGGCCGGCATGCCGAAAATCAGTATGGTCGTACCCCTTTCGCGTGCCGCCTCCTCCCCTTCGCCCCGCTCCGCTCCCTTCGCCGTGCCGTCGCTCACACGCGGCTACGTGGTTCCGGCACGTCGATGGACCGCAACGGCGACCGATGCGCGCCGAGGCGGCCGGCCCCGATGCCGATCCCGTTATGCAGCGAATCGTGCTCGAAGCGCTGGAACGACTCGACGATGTGCTTGCGCAGCAGTGCGACGTCCCACGGCTTGACCAGCACCTTCTGCACGGAGCCGTCGCCGGGCGCACTGGCGATCGATTGGCTCTCGGCGTAACCCGACAACAGGATGCGCACGATGTCCGGGTACAGCACCTTGACGCGCTGCAACAGGTCGAGCCCCGACACGCTCGGCATCCGGAAATCGGACACGATCACGCCGACGCGATGCCGTGCGAGCAGCTCGAGCGCCTCGTCAGGATCGGCGGTCGCGAGAATCTCGTAGCCGTCGCGGCCCAGCGCCTGCTTGAGCATCTGCAGGATCTCGCGATCGTCGTCCACCAGCAGCAGTGTCCGGTGCAACAGCTCGCGCTGCCGGCAGTGCTCGGGCAGCTCCGAGCCGGCCGACAGCATGTCGGTAATTTCGTCGCCGGTGACCGGATGGCTGAAGTAGTAGCCCTGCATCGCATGGCAGCGATGCCGGTTCAGGAACGACAGCTGCGCTTCGGTTTCGACGCCTTCGGCCACCGTCTCCATGTGCAGCGACTCCGCCATCGCAATGATGGAGCGCGTCAGCGACGCACCTTCGGCACTGGTGGTGACGTCGCTGAGGAACGACCGGTCGATCTTGACGACATCGATCGGCAAGTCCTTCAGGTACGACAGGCTCGAATAGCCGGTGCCGAAATCGTCCAGCGACAGCACGACGCCGAGCGCCTTCAGTTCGCGCAGCGTGTGCGCGATCGCGTTGCAGTCCTCCATGAGCACGCTTTCGGTCAGCTCGAGTTCGAGCGACGCCGGTTCGAGCCCGGTCTCCTGAAGCGTGCGGCGCACCATGTCGGCCACATCCTGCTGCCGGAACTGGCGCGCGGACAGGTTGACCGCGATGCGGATCGGCGGATGGCCGTCCCGGCGCCACGCGACGGCCTGCGCGCACGCGGTGCGCAACACCCACTCGCCGATCGGCAAGATGAGCCCGGTTTCCTCGGCGATCGGAATGAAGCGGTCGGGCGGAATGATTCCGATTCCCGGGCGCCGCCAGCGAATCAGCGCCTCGACCCCGCTGATCTGGCCGGTCTTCAGGTCCACCTTCGGCTGGTAGTACAACTCGAGTTCGTCGTTGGCGACCGCCTGATGCAGCGCGGACTCGAGGATGGCGTGCTCCTCGACGCGCGCGCCCAGCTCACGCGTATAGAAGCTGTAGCAGTTGCGCCCGTGTTCCTTCGCGCAATACAGCGCGGCGTCGGCCGTCTTCAGCAGCGTCTCCGCGTCCGTGCCGTCGGTCGGGCAGAGGCTGACGCCGACGCTGGTCGTCACGTGGAGGTCGTGCGGGGCGAGCACGAATGGCGCGATGAAGGTGTCGAGGATCTTGCGCGCGATCGCGTCCGCGTCCGCCGGCGTCGACAGGTTGACCAGCATGACGACGAACTCGTCGCCGCCGAGCCGCGCGACGGTATCGCCGTCGCGCACGGAGCTTTTCAGGCGCGCGGCGACGACCCGCAGCAGCGCGTCGCCGACCGAGTGGCCGAAGCTGTCGTTGATGTGCTTGAAGCGATCGAGGTCGAGCACCATCACCGCGACCAGCTGCCCCGTGCGCCGCGCCTGCGACATCGCCTGGTCCATCCGGTCGCTGAGCAGGTTGCGGTTCGGCAGGCCGGTCAGCGCATCGTGGTTGGCCAGGTATTCGATGCGCCCCTGCTGCATCTTGCGTTCGGTGATGTCCTGCACGATGCCGCGCAGGATGATCGCGTGGTTCGGGTCGCGTCCGGACTCCGCCTGATGCAGCACGTGACGCTCGGTGCCGTCCGGGTGGATCAGCCGATGCTCGAGCGAGAACGCGACACCTTCGGTGCGCAGGCTCGTGTACGACTGCACGAGCAACGGCTGCTCGTCGGCCGGCACGGCCTGCACGAGGCGATCGAACGTCGGCGGCGTATGCGCGGCATCGAGCCCGAGGATCCGGTACAGCTCCGGCGACCAGTAGCCGTCGCTCCGGCCGGCCTGGTACTCCCAGTTGCCGAGGTGCGCGAGCGCCTGCGCATGGGTCAGGCCGACTTCGGTGGTCGCGAGCCTTTCGACGGCCGCGGCAGCGCGCAGCAGATAACGGATCCGGTAGCCGAGCAGCTTCCATCGCATCGGCTTCGATACGAAATCGGTCGCGCCGGCGTCGAACGCACGGGTGATCGATTCGTCGTCGTCGTTGCCCGTGAGCATGACGATCGGCACGCGGCGGCCTTCCGGCAACGCGCGGATCCTGCGACAACAGTCGAAGCCGTCGCCGCCAGGCATTTCGACGTCGAGCAGCACGACGGCGGGACGCTGACGCAGGAACGCGGCGATGCCCTCCTCCGGCCCGGTCGCTTCCTCGACGCGAAAGCCTTCAGGCTCGAGCGTTTCCACGACCAGCAGGCGCGTCATCGCGTCGTCATCGATGATCAGAATTGCCGGCACATCGGCATTGTCCGGGTTCACGACTGTCCTCCTGTGTGCGCCGCCGGTCGCTTGTCGAGGCGATCGGCCGGCGAATGTTCAAACCTCAACCGTCGACCCGCTCCGCGAGCAGCGCCGCCTGCGCGTGCCCGAAGGCCGCGTCCGTGCCGGCGACGAGCGGCTCCGCCGTACTCACGTCGCCGGCCCGCGCGAGCCGCTCGATTTCGCGGCAACGGGCCGACAGCAGGTGCGCGCCCACGTTCGCGCTGCTCGATTTCAGCGTATGGGCCGCGAGTTTCAGCGCATCGGCGTCGCCCGCGTCGACGGCCGCGTGCAGGTCGCGGATCAGGCGCGGTGCATCGAGCGTGAACTGATCGATGACCCGGGTCAGCACGTCGGGGCGGCCGGGCCGCTGGAGCGCGCGCAACGCATCGAGCGCCTTTTGGTCGATCACGTCCGCGTCGTCGTCCGGAGTCGCGTCCATCACCTCGCCTGCATCGGGAGTCGTTTCGATTTCGCGTTGGCTCGCCGCTTCGTCGCGACCGGCGGACGGCGCGCACGCGTTGCCGCGAACATGGCGCGCGAGCGCCTGTAGCAGCACGTCGCGGCGGAACGGCTTCGCGAGGTAGTCATCCATGCCGGCGGCCAGACAGCGCTCGCGGTCGCCGCTCAGCGCGTTGGCCGTCAACGCGATGACCGGCACGCGCGGCGAACCGGCTTCGGTTTCGCGCTGGCGCAGCCGCCGCGTCGCCTCGAAACCGTCCAGCCGCGGCATCTGGCAGTCCATCAGCACCACTTCGAATGCATCGCGCGCGAGCCGTTCCAGTGCCTGTTCGCCGTCGTCGGCCACCGCGACCTCGTAATCGGTGTCCTCCAGCATCGCCAGCGCGATCTGCTGGTTGACCGCGTTGTCCTCGACAAGCAGCACCCGCGCGGCGATCCCATCGAGCGGACGGTCGTCGGCCGGCGTCGCGCCATCGAGGCTGTCGGCACCCGGGGCGGCCGGCGGCATCACATGCATCGCCGACGCGATCGCCGCATGAAGATCGGCACCGTGCAGCGGTTTCGTCAGCCGCGCGGCGATGTCCAGCTCGCGCGCGACCTGCACGCTGTCCATCATTTCGAACGCGGTCAGGGTGATGATCCTGAGCGCACGCAGCGACGGATCGTGGCGGATGTGCTGCACGAGCGAGATGCCGTCCATCCCCGGCATCCGCACGTCGACGATCGCGAGGTCGAACGGTGCGTGGTCGGCGACGGCGGCCCGCAACTGTGCGAGCGCGTCGTCGCCGCCAATCGCCGTGGCGACGCACAGTTGCCATTCGATCGCGTGTTCGAGCAGTACGCTGCGATCGGTCTCGCTGTCGTCCACGATCAGCACCTTCAGTCCGGCGAGCGACGGCCGGGCCGCCGCCGCGACGCCGACCACCCCGGACGCCGGCTCGAACCGCGTCGTCACGGTAAACACCGAGCCCTTGCCGGGCGTCGATTCGAGCGTGAGCGTGCCGCCCATCATTTCGGCCAGCTGGCGGGAAATCACGAGCCCGAGCCCCGTTCCGCCGTACTTGCGCGCAGTCGAGCTGTCGGCCTGCTGGAACGGCCGGAACAACTGCGCGGATACGTCGGGCGGGATGCCGATTCCGCTGTCGGCGATCGCGAACACGATGCGACCGTCATCCGCATACGTTGCCTTCAATTCGACGTGCCCGTGTTCGGTGAACTTGATCGCGTTGCCGAGCAGATTCGTCAGGATCTGCCGCAGCCGGACCGGGTCGCCGCGCATCCATTCGGGCACGGAGTCGGCGCGGTTGTAAACCAGCGCGAGTTCCTTGCGTTGTGCGTTGGCCTCCATCAGCGCGACGACGTCGTCGAGCAGTTGATGCAGGTTGAAATCGATCCGCTCGAGCGTCAGCTTGCCCGCCTCGATCTTCGAGAAGTCGAGAATGTCGTCGATGATGACGAGCAGCGTCTGGCCCGAGCGATACACGGTGTCGACGAACTTGCGCTGCTTCGACGTCAGTCGCGTGCGCTGCAGCAGTTCGGTCATGCCGAGCACGCCGTTCATCGGCGTGCGGATCTCGTGGCTCATCCGGGCGAGAAACTCGGATTTCGCCGAATTCGCGGCTTCGGCCGTCGCGATCGCTGCCTGCAGGTCGATGTCGCGGCGCTCGATCTCGTCGAGCATCACGTTGAAGCCGGCGATCAGCGCCGCGACTTCGTCGTTGCCCCGATGCGACATGCGCAGCGACAGGTCGCTGCCGTTGCGAATGCGCGCCATCGTGCGCGTGAGCGCCGACAGCGGCTGCGCGATCGACGTGCCGAGGCGATGGCTGACCATGAAGCCGCCGATCGCGAGCACGAACGCCGCGCCGACGATCATCAGGAACGCGCTTGCCACCGCGCGATACACGTCCGACACGATGCCGCGCTGCTGCAGGTCGACCCGCACGGCCTCCTGTTCGGTGTAGGCGGCGAGGCGATTGGCCGTCGTGTCGACATCCGCGACGATGCTCTGCATGGCGATATCGTTGGACAGCATGTTCGCCTTCACCGCGAAGATCCGGTGCGCGGCATCGCGCAACTCGGTTGCGAGCGCGGCGACAGCGGCTGCGTGGGTCGCGGCGGCCGGCCCCGCCGCGACGAGTGCATCGCGCAGTGCGTTCGCGGAGGCGTGCAGCGTCGCGATATTCTTCCGCAATTCGTCGTCGCCGCGCTGGGCACGGTCGGGGCTTTCGCTTTGCGCGACCATGCGCAGGTGGAACGCCACGGCATCGATGTCGCCGTGCACGACCGCCGACAGCGCCGCAATCCGCGCGGCCCGCTGCCGGAATGCGATCGCATCGTCGAGGCGCTGCCGTGCGTCGACGATGCGCAACGCGAACGGATCGGCGATCTCGGCAAGCTTCCCGTCCAGCGCATCAAGCGCGTGCAGGGTCCGCTCCGCCTGCGCACGGTAGCGCGGCGCGATGGACGGCTGCGCGAACATGCCGGCGCGCAGCGCGACAAGACCGTCGTTGCCGTCGAGGACGTCGGCGGACACACGAGCGAGCGCGTCCGTCACGCCCTTGGCCGCGGCGGCATCGAGATGCGGCGCGGCAATCGCAAGCGCGTTGCGCGCGCCGTCGACGGACGCCTGCATGCGCTCGCGCAGCGGCGCGAGCCGGTAGCGGTTCGGCGCGACGTCGACGCGGCCGGCCGTGGCGATGATGTCCTTGACGTTCATGCGAACCTCGTCGAGCGCATGAATCGTCCGGTTGTAGACGGTATGGGCGTCGAGCGCGCCGCTCACGGCGGCATCCGCATCGCTGTCCAGCCGCTCGACCTGCTTGCCGATCTCGCCCAGCAGCACATCGCCTTGCGCATGCACGCGTTCGATCAGCCGGCGTTCGGCGACGAGCTGCGCGTTGCCGCGCAACCGTTTTTCGACGCCCTCGTTCATCGACCCGAGCATCGTTCGCAGGTCGGCGGACGGCGCGTCGATGCCCTGCCTGTCGATCGCGCGCACGGCCTGCGTGACGCGCGCGATCCGCTGCAATTGCGTTTCGATCGCGGACGACGCCTGTTCGCGCTCCGACGCGTCCGCCGCGCGCTCGAGCCTGCCGAAATCCACCGCGAGTTCCGCATACGCGCGCTGCAGCTCGTTGCTGTGCACCTGGAGCGGGAGCGATTCCGTCGTCAGCGTGCGCACGCCCGACGCAATGCCGTGCACCGCGATCAGGCTCGTCACGGAAATCGCCACCGCGCCCAGCAGCATGAGGCTGGTGCTGGTGGCGAGCTTCGCCTTGATATCCATGCAGCCCTCCAGGATCGGAATGGCCGGCAGGCGGCCGCCCTGTCTTTTATCTGGCCGGTGCGTCAAGCGCCGTGACACGGCCGTGCGCGATTTCGGTGAGGAACACGTCGCCCAGCGCCTGGTGATCGTCGGCATCCAGGTTGACGACAAGGCCGCCCAGATCGACTTGATGGAGCGATTCGAGCGCGTGCTTCAGGGTCGCCCGCGACGGCGTCGGCCCGGCCCGCTCGAGGCCGATCAGCACGACCTTCGCATCGAGGCAGCCCTCGATGTGAACCACGCCCACGTGCTCGTCCGGAAAGCGCTGCGCGATCAGCCGCACGCAGTCGCGGATCACGGCGCGCGCGTTCTGCGGAAGCGGCACGACCTGCGAGATCAACGTGCCGTCGCCGTCGCTGCCGACGAGACGCAGCAGGTCGTCGGTACCGACGAACGAGACCGCCGCGAGCCGCGCGCCGAGCCCTTCGTGGCGTGCCGTGCGGATGAACGCGGCGACCGGTGTATAGGGGCCGGCCATGATGACGACGTCCGGGTGTCCGTCGAGTACCGCCGCGAGGCCGGTCGCGATCGCTGTCGTGCCGCGGCGGAACGTACCCGTTGCGACGACGTCGAGGCCGTGGCGCCGCAACGCGAGCCGCGTTCCCGCCAGCACCGCGAGCCCGAAGCCGTCGTCCTGGTAGAACACCGCGAAGCGCCTGGCGTGGCCCTGTGTGATCAAGTGGTCGACCAGCGCGCGCGTTTCGTCCTCGTAGCTCGCACGGATGTTGAACACCTCCGGAATGACCGGCCTGCGCAGCGCCATCGCGCCGCTGAACGTGCCGACGAGCGGAATGCCCGTGTCCCGGATCATCGGTAGCACCGCGGTGGTCGTCGGCGTGCCGACGTAGCCGAACAACGCCAGGACGTTGCGCTGCTCGATCATCTCCAGCGTGCCGTCCACGGTCCGGTCGGGTTCGTAGCGATCGTCGGCGACAACGAGGTCGATCCGCCTGCCATGCACGCCGCCCCGCGCGTTGACATCGTCGAACACGGCCTGTGCGCCCACCCGCAGCCCGTGTCCAAGCCCGGCGGAGTCGCCCGACTGGGCGTTGACCATGCCCAGGCGGATCGCGTCGTCGGTGACGCCGGGCTCGGCGGCGACGCCGGCACGGTGGCCACCGATTGCCGCGACGCACGCGACGATGACGAGCGTGCGCCGCCATCCCGTGCATCGCTCTGGCCGGCGGCCGTGATCGCCGCGGTCTGACGCCATCGATCGCGGCGATTCCTCGGGCGTACGGGTATTCCGGCTGCGAACGAAGCACGGGATGCACGTGCGGCCGCTACGGGCACGCACGGACAATGCAGCACACGACCCGGAATCGGAACAAAACCGCGCGACCGACACGCTCTCGTCCATGCTGGGTTCTCCCGTCGGCACCCGGTTCTCGTGATGGGTGGTACGCGTCGCCGCATGCCGCGGCACGGGCGTGGTACGGCACCCAATTAGTCATATATATAGGTGGCATCCCTGCCGACCGCAAGCCGCAGGCGCGGCGCAACGGCTGCCGCGGCGCAACATTGCGCGCCAGCCGTTTCAATCCGGTTGTCAATGCATCGTTTTATTGCGGGAACCGGCGCGGTGGAGCCGTCACAGGCGCGGCGGCCGAGCACGCTGCGCGGCCGCGTGGATTTGCTGCGGCGAGACCGGCGTGAGATGGCACGGGGCAAGCGCGCCTGCGCGGCACGGGCTCGAAACTCGCGTTTGCGTCACCGTGTCGACGGCAGCGGCAGCGGGAACGCCGGCAAGGAAGTCGCCGACGCCTTACTGCGGCGCCGATGCGCCGCTCGCCGCCCTGCCGGGCCACGCGTTGCCGATCTTGTCGATCAGCGACTTGGCGGCGCCGGTCGCGATGGCGGCGTCGACGCCCGAGGTCTGCCACGAGCCGTCGGCGGCCTGCACGAAAGTCAGGCTCGCGTGCGACGGCGCGTAATCGCTGTTGCGCCACGTGACGACGACGTTGCACGCATAGGTGCGTTCGCCGGTCTTTTTGCAGTCGCCGTCGGGCTTCGCCGACACCACGTCGGCCGACACGGGCAGCGGCTGGCCGAACAGCGCGTTCAGGCCGCCGTGGTTTTCCGCTTCGAGCGCGCGGCGCACCGCGGCGTCGACGTCGCTCGAGCCGGGACCGTCGTGAAGCAAGTTGCAGGCGGCCAGTAGCGTGGCGGCACAGCCGAGTGTCAGCAGCGTGGGAAACTTCATGGAACTCCGCGAATCCGGTGAACATCGGGCGGCATGCGGCGGCGCATGATGAACGCAACGCCCGGCCGGTACGCTGCGTAGTCTGCAACGTCCGCGCGTCATTCGCGGTATCCATTTGTAACCAATTGCACCGGAGTTGCACGCGAGTTGCACGCAGGCGCGCCGCGGCGTCATCGCGCTGCCGCCGTCATTCGGCTTGCTGCCTACTGTCGCTCCTCCTTCACGCGGCTGACGAGTTGCGTCGGGCTCACGAACTGCAGCGCGATCACGACCCAGATGAGCGTGATGGCCATGTAGATCATCGCCATCGCATCGATCGACTGCGGCGCGCGCACGCCGGTCGAGAACACCGCGTAATACAGCGCGACGACGAGCGTCTGCGTGCTCGGGCCAGCGGTGAAGAAGGTCAGCTCGAACATGCCGATCGTGCGCACGAGCACGAGCAGCCCCGCCGCGAGCATGCCGGGCACCAGCAGCGGCAGCAGCACGTAGCGGAAATAGCGCCACGTGTTCGCGCCGAAGATGCGCGCGGCGGCTTCGAGGTTCGGGTCGATCTGCTCGATGAACGGCGTCATCACGAGGATCACGAACGGCAGCGCCGGCACGAGGTTCGCGAGGATCACGCCGGACAGCGTGCCCGCGAGCCCGATCTTGTACATCACGGTCGCCATCGGGATCCCGTAGGTGACGGGCGGCACCATCAGCGGCAGCAGGAACACCAGCAGCACGAAGCGCTTGCCGCGAAACGACACGCGCGCGAGCGCATAGGCGGCCGGCACGCCGAGCGCGACCGACAGCAGCACGACAGCGCCGACCACTTCGACCGTCACCCACAGCACGCTCGCGAGCTGGAAGTCTTGCCACGCCTTCGCATACCAGTGCAGCGTGAAGCCCTGCGGCAGCGGCGTGCCGAACCAGCGCGTCGCGATCGAGTTCACCGCGACGGTCGCGATCAGCAGCATCACGTTCAGCAGGAAGAACGCCATCAACCCCCACACGAGCGCCTTCCACGCGCGGCCGGCGAGATTGCCGCGCATCTTCTGCGGCTTCATCGCGTTGACGGGCCGCGCGCCGGGCGGGCTGTGCTTCGGCGGCCACGCCGGCGCGGCATGATTGTCGGTCGCCATCAGCCCTTGCCTCCCGTGACCGGACCGGTATAGAAGAAGCGGCGCGCGCCGAGCATCGACGCGACCACCAGCAGCTGCACGAAGCCCATCACGATCGCGATCGCCGACGCGAGCGAATAGTCGTAGCTCTCGAACGCGGCTTCGGCGGCCGCGATGGAGATCACGCGCGTCGGCCCGGCCGGCGCGCCGAGCAGCACGGCCGACGGAAACACCGAGAACGCCTGCACGAACGACAGGCACGCGGCCATCGTGAGCCCCGGCACGAGCAGCGGCAGGTAGATCTGGCGGAACTGCTGCCACGGGTTCGCGCCGAGCGTGGCCGCGGCACGCGCGAGCGTCGGGTCGATGCCGCTGATGTACGACAGCATCAGCAGGAACGCGAACGGAAAGCCCGACACGATCAGCGACAGCAGCACGCCCCAGTAGTTGTGCGTGAGGCGCACTTCGTCGGTGTACAGATGCAGCCCCTGCAGCGCTTGCGGGAACCAGCCGTTCGGGCCGAAGTACGTGAGCATCCCGTCGGCGACGAGCACCGTGCCGAGCGTGACCGGAATCACCAGCAGCGTCGTGACGAACTTCTGGTACGGCGAGTTGCGGCGCAGCGCGAACGCGACGGGCACCGAAATCCCGACGTTGATCAGCGTCGCGGGCACCGCGAGCTTCAGCGTGACGAGCACGGTCGGCCACATCGCGGTATCGGTGAAGAACTGCACGTAGTTCGCGAGCGCGCCGCCGCCGTTCATCGGCTGGAACGACAGCACGAGGCCGTATGCGAACGGATAGATGAACAGCGCGACGATGAACGCGAGCGCGGGCGTGACGAGCCACGCCTTCGCGTCGCGCGGCGCGCTGCCGGTCGCGAGCGTGCTCATGCGGCCTCCGAGTGGCACACGGCCACGATCGCCGCCTGGCGCCGGCCGCTCATTGCGTGTCTCCCGCATAGACCAGCGTGCGCGCGGGCGCCACGCGCATCCGCAGCCGCTCGCCTTCCGCGAATTCGCCGGCGACCCGCGCCCAGATCGCGCCGAACGGCGTGTTCGCGCGAATCAGCGAATCGCGGCCGCCGTACTCGACGGTTTCGACGGTCGCGTCGAATGCGTTGTCGGCGCCGTCTTCCGCGCGCTCGATGTCGTCGGGGCGCAGCGCGACCAGCACGTCCTTGCCGTCGAAGCCGGCCATCGGCACGCCGGTGATGCGCACGCCGGCGGCGCCGACGTTCACGTAGTCGCCGGCCATCCCTTCGAGCGTGAACGGCAGCACGTTGCGATAGCCCATGAAGCGCGCGACGTGCAGGTTGTGCGGGCGCGTGTACACGTCCTTCGGCGACGCGACCTGCTGCACGACGCCCTCTTTCATCACGACGATCCGGTCGGCCATCGACAGCGCTTCGTCCTGGTCGTGCGTCACGTAGATCGTCGCGCGTTCGAGTTGCGTGTGGATGCGGCGGATCTCGGCGCGCATCTCGATGCGCAGCTTGGTGTCGAGGTTCGACAGCGGCTCGTCCATCAGCACCAGCGGCGGCTCGATGACGATCGCGCGCGCGATCGCGACGCGCTGCTGCTGGCCGCCCGACAACTGCCCGGGCAGCTTGCCTTCGTGGCCGACGAGCTGCACGAGTTCGAGCGCCTGCTGCGCGCGCCGCCGCGTTTCCTGCCTCGACACGCCGCGCATCTTCAGCCCGAAGCCGACGTTCTCGAGCACCGACATGTGCGGAAACAGCGCGTAGTTCTGGAACACCATCCCGAAGCCGCGGTGCTCGGGCGGCAGCACGTCGATGCGCGTGTCGTCGAGCCAGATTCCGCCGCTCGTGAGCGGCTGCAGGCCGGCGATGCAGTTCAGCGCGGTCGACTTGCCGCAGCCCGACGGGCCGAGCAGCGCGATGAACTCGCCGCGCCGGATGTCGAGATCGAGCCCGTCCAGTGCGGCGACCTGCGCGCCCTGCGCATTGGTGAAGCTGCGGCACACGCCGTCGAGCCGCAACCGTTCGAAACTGTGCTTCATTACGCGAACTCCATCGGCACGGGCGCCGTGGCGCCCGCGGGTTCATGCGTCATTTCGATTTTTGCGAACCGATCTCGCGGTCCCACTTCTGGAACGCGGCGACCATCGCCTGCGCGTTGAGCGGCTGTACGTGCGGACGATCGGCGAGCAGCTTCGCGTACTCGGGGCGGCCAAATTTCCTGAGCGCCTCCTGGCTGTGCGCGGGCGCCATCTCGAGCGTCACGCCCTTCACCGCCGGGCCCGGATAGAAGTAGCCGTCGTCGTAGGTCATCGCCTGCTGCGCCGGTTCGAGCAGGAAGTTCATCAGCTTGTACAGCACGTCGAGCTTGTCCTTCGGCACGCCCTTCGGGATCACCATGTAGTGCGCGTCGTTGACCCACGTCATGTTGTCGAACGGCTGGATCCGGAAGTCGGCCGGCACGATGCCGAGCGCGCGCGGGTTGATATCCCAGCCGGTGACGGTCACGGTCATGTCGCGCGTGCCTTCGCCGAGCTCCTTCATCACGGCCGACGTGCCGCCCGGGTAGTACGGCACGCATTCGTTGAGCTGTTTCAGGAATGCCCAGGTCTTGTCCCAGCCGTTGATCGGGTCCTGCGGGTTCTTGTCGCCGAGCACGTACGGCAGCCCCATCAGGAACGTGCGGCCGGGGCCCGAGTTGGCCGGACGCGCGTAGATCAGCTTGTTCGGATGCGCCTTGCACCATGCGAGCAGCTGGTCGGGCGTCTTCGGCGGATCGCTGACCTTGGCCGGGTTGTATTCCAGCAGCGGACCGGCCGGCATGTAGGTCACTTCGATGCCGAAGCCCTGCGCGAGATCCTGCATCTTGCGCGGGCCGGGCGCGTATTTGTCGAGCACGCCGGGGAACGCGCCCGCGTTGTCGGGCAGCAGCTTCAGCCACAGGTTCTGCTCGATGCCGGCGGCGAGTGCGTCGGTGCCGGTCAGCACGAGGTCGATGTCGGAGCGCCCCGCCGCCTGCATCGCCTTGATCTTGCCCGGCAGTTGCGGCGCGGGTGCGTTCGTGAACGTGACGTTCGCGACGAGATTCGGGTTCTTCTCCTTGAACGCCTCGATGGCCTTCTGCGTGAGCTGAAGATTGCCCGCGACGTCGACGACGTTCAGCGATACGGGTGCGGCGACGGCCGCCGCGGCCGACAACGTGAAGCCCAGCGCCAGGGCGATCCGGCGGACGCGCCGCGCGATCGTGGTTGTGTTCATGTCTCCTCGCTTCGGTCGGTGGATGGGACCTTTCTTTCGGGAAATCATGACGGCGTTATACGATGTCGGTCAACAAAAAACCGAGCGGCGCGGGGCGGGAATTTCCCTAACAGAAACCTTCCTGAATGCTCCACTCCCCCAGACGCAAGCGCTCGGTCGGTCGGCGGAATGAGACAAAGGCGGGGTGTTAGGACGTCGTATGTCGACGCGATGCGGAATGAAACCGGTTCATTAGCGCATTGCCAAAGGGCACATGAGGGACGACGGACACCCGAATAAGGTGCCCATCAATGCGCGCCGATGAGCGATTGCTCAACGGCGGCTGATACGAGAACGCTGACTCGGTGCCGTTAACGGCGTCCGGAGAGTTCCCAGACCGCGCTGAAATACTCGGCCAGTTCCTCGCTGGATACCGTGCCGTCCGCCACATCGACCATAAGATCTTCGAGGTCGGCGCGACGAGGAATCGTAATCCCTTGTCGCTCCATATACGTCAACGCACAGGTGAGACCGGTACGCTTGTTGGCATCGTTGAACACGTGCCCGCGCGCGATGGCAACTGCATAGGTCGCGGCAATGCCGAATACGTCATCGAGGCCTGCGTAATGCGCATGATTGTCCACGCGATGCAGGGCGGCCTCGACACCGCCCCGACCGGCATGAGCAAATCCGCTCAGCCCGCCAAGATCCCGGATGATCTCGTCATGAATCGTGATGACGTAATCGAGGTCCAGCAAATCAACGATCCTTCAGTGCGATCAGCACGTCTCGGTGCTCGGAAATGACTTTTCGTGCGGCGCGCAGCACGTCGCCTTTCTCGGTCTCCGTCGATGCCTTGACTTCCCTGGTGGGCCGGATGATCGTGCGGGGTTTCAGTTCAACCCCGTACAGCGTCTTTCTTTTGGGGGTCATGACAGTTCTCTACCTTAAAAAACGTTAGCAATCAGCCACTTGCTCTCAAGCAAGGCAAGCCGCCTGGTTCGCGTCAATCATAGCATTCGAACAAGCGCTGAAGCGTCCGAATGAGTCGGGGAACGTCAGCCCGCCGAGGCGAAATGGCTATTACCAAGCACTGCCACCTCCCCGATCCACCGCTCCGCATCACGCCACTCGCCATACCCGGACGCCGGGTTCAGGTGTCCGACTTCGCCGAGGTCGACGAGCCGGCTGCCCCACCCCGCCGCCAGCGCTTGCGCACGTTCGAAGCGCGCGAGCGGATCGTTGCGGCTCGCGGCCACGATGCTCGGAAACGGCAGCGGCCCGGTCGGCACCGGCGTCCAGCCGTGCGCGGCGAGCGCCTCGGGCGTCGGATAGCCGTCGGGCATCGGTGTATCGAGATCGGCCGGCGCGGCGAGCAACGCGCCGTCGATCGGGCGCGTGGCCCGAAGCGCCCAATGCACGGCGATCATCACGCCCGCGCTGTGTGCGACCAGAATGACAGGGCCGTCGATCGCGGCCAGCGCCGCATCGAGCGCCGCGACGCGCGCGGCGCGGCTCAGCTTGTCGGCTTCGAGCGACGCGACGGAGCGCGCGTTCGGCAGGCGCCGTTGCAGATGCGTCTGCCAGTGATCTTCGACGTGATCGCGCAAGCCGGGCACGATCAGGATGGTGGGCGCGGTCGCCAGGGTCATGCAGCCTCCGGGGGCGTCAAGTCAGGTTCAATTCGGTTCGGTACGGCTCGACTCAGGAAAGCCGGGCCGCGCGCCGTTCGCGCTCGACGCGCGCGAAATCGGCCGTATAGCTCGCCCAGCCGATCGCGAACAGCACGGCGGCTGCCAGCGGCACGACGGGAATCCATTGCAGTGCGCCGACGAGGCCGGCGCGATCGGCGACCCACCCCGTCAGCAGCGGGCCCGGCGCCATGCCGAGCAGGTTGTTGGCGAGCGTGAGCGTCGCGAACGCCGACGCGTGGATCGCGGCCGGCGTCAGGTTCGCGACCATCGCGCCCGATGCGCCGGACGCACCGGCCCCGACCAGCATGCCCGCGCAGATCAGCGCAAGTTGCAGCGGGCCGGGCGGCAGCCGGAACGCGATCGCGAGGCACACGCCGGTCAGCACGCAATACGCGATCGCGGTCAGCCATTTGCGCGAACCGTCGGTATGCCCCACGCGGTCGGTGACGATTCCGCAGCCGACCATCCCGACGCCCGACAGCAGCACGAACCCGGCCGCGAGCACGGCCGCGCGGTCCGGCGCCATCGCGTAATAGCGGTTCAGGTAGCTCGGCAGCCACGCGAACAGCGCGCCGGGCACGAACAGGTGCAGCCCGCTGCCGACATACGCGCAGATCACCGAACGCGACGCGAACAGCCCCGACATCAGCGCGCGCACGCTGCCGCGCAGGTCGCGCGGCGCATCGGCATCGCGCCGGCACGGTTCGATGCGGCACGCGGCGAGCCGCCGTTCGGTGACCACGCCGCGGTACGCAACCAGCAGCACGATCCCGAGCGCGGCCATCACGCCGAACGACCAGCGCCAGCCGAGATGCGCGCCGACCAGCCCGCCGAGCGCCATCCCGAATACCGAGCCGAACGCGCCGCCGGCCATGAACGCGCCGGTCAGCGTCGCACGCAGGCGCGCTGGAAAGATGCTGAGGATCAGCGCGACGCCGACACTGCCGTACGCGGCTTCGCCGAGCCCGACGAGGCCGCGCGACACGAGCATTTCCGCGTAGTTGGTCGACAGCGCGCAGCCGAGCGTCGCGATGCTCCAAAGCGCGGCCATCAGCACGATGCTGCGCACGCGCCCGAAGCGGTCGGCGAGCACCGACAGCGGAAACGTCAGCAGCCCGACCAGCAGCGCGACGATGCCGGACAGCGAGCCGAGCTGCGTGTCCGACAGCGCCCAGGCATGCTTGAGCAGCGGAAACACGGCATTGAGCACCTGCCGCGACATGTAGTCGGACAGCAGCAGCCCGACGGTCAGCGCGAACACGAGCCACGCATAGGCCGGCGTGCGCCGGCCGGCGGCGGTCACGTCCTGAAGCGACGGCTCGACATGATGAATCAGCATGTGCGTCTCCTCCGGCACCGGGGCGGCAACGCGCCGGCGCGGCTTGCGCGGCCCCCGCTCCGTGTCCCGGAGCTTGCCCTCGCGCACGTCGCGAGGAGGGGTGCCGCGCCACATCGATCGGCGGACGGCGCTCGCGGGCCGCCCGGATGCGCTACGCGTCAGGCCGCGCGCAGCGGCACGCTCGACTGGCCCGGCCGGCGGTTCGGCGCCATCCCGAGCTGCGCGAGCGTCTCGTCGACGCCGTCGTACTGCACGCCGATCCGGTAGATCGCCTTCGCTTCCTTGCCGGTCGCGATGTCGCGGCCGAGTTCGCGCGCGATCCGCACGCACTGCTCGATCTGCTGCACCGACGTCATCCGGTTGCCCTTCTGGTCGATGATCGTGTCCTCGATTCCGCAGCGCGGATGCAGGCCCAGCGCCATCGCGACCGTGTTGATCGGCAGCACGTTCTTCATCAGCGATTCGAGCGTGATGCACGCGCCGTCCGGGCAGCGCCGCACGAATTCCATGAAGTTGTACGGATTCGGGCCGTCGAAGCCGCCGCCGATGCCGACCCACGTGACGTTCAGCGGGCCGCGATAGACGCCGCGACGGATGATCCGCTCGAGCGTTTCCAGCGCGTGCATGCCGGTAAGCTGGAAATGCGGCTGGATGCCGGCCGCCTGCAGCCGGCGCAGGTGCTCGTCGACCCAGCCGGGGCCGGCCGGCACGGTCATCTCGCGATACGCGTCCCACAGCGCGGCTTCGTTCAGCGACGTGCCGGCGATGTCGTTGCGGTTCATCAGCTCGGTGATGTTCATCTGCACGGTGTTGATCGCGACCGTCACCTGGTCGGGCTTCGGCGTCAGTTCGGCGAGCATGTGGCGCGTGTCGTCGGACAGCCATTTCGCTTCGGCGCCATCGCCTTCGGGCGCGAACGAGATCGAGCCGCCGACCTGCAGGATCATGTCGGGCACCGCGTCGCGCAGCCGGCCGAGCAATTCGTTGAACTTCGACAGCCGCTTGCTGCCCTTGCCGTCGAGTTCGCGCACGTGCAGGTGCAGCACCGTCGCGCCCGCGTTGTAGCAGTCGACGGCCTTCTGCACGTGCTCGTCCATCGTCACCGGGATGTCTTCCGGAAAATCGGCCGGCATCCATTCGGGGCCGTACGGGGCGACCGTGATGACCACCTTGTCCTGGTTTTCCGGGTGCAGCGAATCGTCGAAAAATTGCATGTCGTCCTCCAGTGGGAATCGTTGTGTTCGTGGTGTACGGGCGTGCGTGTCCCGTCGCGCCGGGCGGCGGGCCCGGGGCGTTGCGTTATGTTGGGTCGAAATTCGGCTGAGGTGCGCGGGCGCTCGCTTAGAACGGCACGTCGCCGACGATCCCCGCGCGCTCCATCCGGCGCACGCACGGCGGATAGTCCATCACCGCGTAATGCTGGGTGCTGCGGTTGTCCCAGATCGCGACGCTGTTCTTCTTCCAGCGCCAGCGCACCTGGTACTCGGGGATATACGCCTGGCTGATCAGGTACTGCAGCAGCTGGCCGGCACCGGGGTTCGCGTCCTGGCCGACGCGCACGCGCGCCGGCGTGTGGAAGTTCGTGAAATGCGTGGTGAACGCATTCACGTACAGCACCTTCTCGCCCGTATCGGGATGCGTGCGCACGACCGGATGCTCGGCGTCCGGGTACTGCGCCTTCAGCGCGAGACGCTTGTCGATCGGCATCGCCGCGCCGAAGCTCGCCTCGATGCTGTGACGCGCGCGCAAATCGTCGATCTGCTGCTTCACGTGCGGCGGCAGGTTGTCGTATGCGAGCACCATGTTCGCCCACATCGTGTCGCCGCCGACGGCCGGCCCCTCGACACAGCGCAGCACGCAGCCGAACGGCGGCGCCACGCGCCAGCTCGCGTCGCTGTGCCACGCATTCTCGTAACGGTCGTTCGGCTGGTCGGGCGACTTGTAGATCCGCACGAGCCCGGGGTGCTCCGGGTCGCTGCCGGCGACCGGATGATCCTCGAGCTCGCCGAAGCGGCGCGCGAACGCGACGTGCTCGGCCCGCGTGATGTCCTGGTCACGCAGGAACAGCACGCGATGATGCAGCAACTGCGTGCGGATCTCGGCGAACAGGCCGTCGTCGTGCACGGCATCGGCGAGGCTCACGTCCAGCAGCTCGGCGCCGATCGCACAGGTCAGGGGTTCGACTCGCATGCGCGTCTCCTCAGACGATGAATACCGACGAGCCGGTCGTCTTGCGCGACTCGAGGTCGCGGTGCGCGTGCGCCGCGTCCTGCAGCGCATAGCGCTGGTTGATCTCGATCCGGATGCGGCCGGCCGCGACATGCGCGAACAGCTCGCCGGCCAGGTCGTTCTTCTCGGCCGGATCGGCAATGTAGTCGGCCAGCGCCGGGCGCGTCAGGTACAGCGAGCCCTTCATCGCGAGGCGCTGCGGGTCGAACGGCGGGATCGGGCCCGATGCGGTACCGACGCAGACCATCAGCCCGCGCCGCTTCAGCGAATCGAGCGAGCCCTCGAAGGTGTCCTTGCCGACGCTGTCGAACACGGCGTCGACGCCCGCGCCGTTCGTCAGTTCGCGCACGCGTTTCGCGACGTCGTCGCGGCTGTAGTCGATCGTATGGTCGCAGCCGTGCGCACGGGCGATCGCGGCCTTGTGTTCGCTCGATACCGTGCCGATCACGTTCAGCCCGAGCAGCTTCGCCCATTGCGACACGATCAGCCCGACGCCGCCCGCGGCCGCATGCAGCAGGATCGTGTCGCCGGGCGCGAAATCGTGGATGCGGCGCAACAGATAGGCCGACGTGAGGCCGCGCATCGTCATCGCCGCGGCCGTGTCGCACGCGATGCCGGCCGGCAGTTTCACGAGCGGCGCGGCCGGGATCAGCCGCTCGGTGCTGTATGCGCCGAGCGTGTTCAGGAAGCCGGTGTAGGTCACGCGGTCGCCGACCGCGACGTTCGTCACGCCGGGGCCGATGGCCTCGACCACGCCCGCGGCCTCGACGCCGATGCCGGCCGGCAGCGGAACCGGATACAGGCCGCTGCGGAAATAGGTGTCGGCGAAATTCAGGCCGACGGCCTCGTGCCGCACGCGCACCTGTCCGGCGCCCGGGTCGCCGACTTCGACGGGTTCCCAGCGCAGCACGTCGGGGCCGCCGGTTTCGTGGAATCGCACTGCATGTGCCATCTCGTTCTCCGTAGTATTCAGTCAGTCGGATGCGCGCCGGGCGTCGTCGCGGCTGCGCCGCGCGCCTGGGGCGCGTCCAGTTCGATCCAGTCGGCGTCGGTCAGGTAGCGCCGCGCAGCCGGGAAAATCACGCCTTCGATGCGCCCCATCTGCTCGAACGCGCCGCGCGCATAGACGGCGGCCGCGGTATCGAACGCGGCCGACGGCAATCCGTCGGAAGCGAGCCGCAACAGCGCGTCGAGCGCATGTGCGTCGCGGCGCCGCTGGCGATCGAGCTCGTCGAGTTCGGCCGCGGTGCTCTCCGCGCGCCTGCGCAATGCCGCGAAGAGGCGCGCTTCGACGGACGTGCGCAACCGCGCGTCCTGCAAGGCCGACAGCGAGGCCAATGCGGTCAGCGTGCCGTTCGTGCTGTTGGCGCCGTTCGCGGCCCGGTGCATTGAAGCGCTCGGGCCTTCGCTTGCTGCCATCAGCGCCTGCAACGTTTCGCCGAGCAGGCGATGCGCGTCGAGACAGCGCGCCATCACACGCAGCTCGGCGGCCGCATGCCGCGCCGGACACACGAGCACCGGCACGCTGCTCGTCGCAAGCAACACCCGCCGCTGCGCGCACGCGGCTGCATCGGCATCGTGCGGCAGCGCCGCAACGCAGATCAGGTCGCAGCCGAGCTGGCCGGCGAGCATGCCGGGCGATGTGTCGCTGGCCGCTGGGTAGGCTGCCCCCGGATCGCCGGCCGCCGGATGGTCGGCCGCCGGACGGCCGGCCCCCGCGATCACATGCGACAGGCCCTGCGCCCGTGCGGCGGCTTCCACTTTCGCATCGTGCGCCGGCATCCGCGCTCCGGATAAACGCGAGTCGGGCGCGGTGCCGGCCAGCACGAACGTGACCCGCGCGCCGACCGCCCGCGCCAGTTCAAGCGCGGCGCCGATCGCGTCGATGCCGCCGGGCACGCAGTCGACCGTCACGAGCAGATGGCGATACATCGTGCCGCCCCGCTTATCGGGCGTGCGGCGCGCGGTGTGCTGCGCCGGTCGATTCGATGTTCATGGCCTTCTCCTCGTCGGGATCGTCGGTTACAGAGGTCGGTTGCCGGTGTCGGTTGCATTCGTCACGCGTCGGAACCCATGCTATCGACCGGGCGGCGGCGCGGCCCCACTCGTCGCGGGGGGGATTGACGCGCGAACGCGGTTCGGCCGATCCTTCCCCCCACACCCACCCCGGACGCTGGCCCGCACGGCACCGCCTGATTCCGACTGCTGCCCCGATGGCCCACCCACCCGATCGCGCCGACGCGCCCCCCACCGAACTCGTGCTGAAGACGACCGCGCCGCGCGTGCCGGCCCAGCTGCTCGCGCGGGCGCGGCTGAGCCTCGCCGCGCCCGCATTCGACGGCCGGCCCGTCACGCTCGTGCAGGCCCCGGCCGGCTACGGCAAGACGTCGCTGCTCGCGCAATGGCGGCGCGAATCGCTCGCGCTCGGCCGCGCGGTCGTGTGGCTGTCCGCCGATGAGCGCGACGACGCGCCGCGCCTGCTGCAGGGGCTCGTGCAGGCCGTGCGTACCGGCTGCGCACGGCCGGGCTTCGGGCGGCTGATCGCGGGCGGCGCGGCGCGTGCGCTGGAAGGCTTGACCGCGTGGCTCGCCGAAGTCGCGCAACTGTCGATCGACGCGCTGCTGATCGTCGACGACGCGGAGCGGCTGCCGGCCGCCGGCGTGGACGCGCTGACCTACGTGCTGCACAACGCGCCGCAGAACCTGCGGGTGGTCGTCGCGGCGCGGCGCGGGCTCGATCAAGCGGCCGGCGACTTGCTCGCCGGCGGGCAATGCACGCTCGCCGGGCCCGACTGGCTGCGCTTCACGCTCGATGAGACGATCGCACTGGTCGGTGCGCGCTTCGCGCAGAAGGTCGACGCCGACGCCTGCGCGCGGCTGTTCGAGCGCGTCGACGGCTGGCCGCTCGGCTTGCAGCTCGCGATGGCGGCGATGGCGCGCTCGGCCGATCCGCGCCAGGCCGTCGATGCGCTCGCCGCGCGCATGGACGGCACGCGCGACCGGCTCGTCGAACTGCTGCTCGCGAACCTGTCGGCCGACGACACCGCGTTCCTCACGCGCACGAGCGTCGCTGACCGCCTGCATCCGTCGCTGTGCGTCGCGCTGCTCGACGACGCGGCGGCCGCCGACCGGCTCGCGCGGCTCGCGCGCGACACGCCGCTGTTCATTGCGTCCGACGATTCCGAATGGTGCCGGCTGCATCCGCTCGTGCGCGATACGCTGCGCGATCGTCTGGCGGCGGGTCCGGGCACGGACCGCGGCACGTTGCACGCACGCGCGGCCGCGTGGCTCGACGCGCACGGGATGACGGAGGAAGCGGCGCGTCACGCGTATGCCGCCGGCCAGTTCGATACCGCGTACGCGCTCGCGCAGCGCTGCCTCGAGGATGCGATCAAGCAGGGCCGCATCAACGACGTGCTCGACTGGCTCGCGCTGCTGCCCGACGCGGAGCTCGACAAGCGTCCGACGCTGCGGATCGCGGTCGCGTGGGCGCTGGCGCTCGGCGAGCGCCATGTCGAGGCGCAGCGCCAGATCGCCGGGATCCTGGCCGACGCGGGCACCCCGGCCGCGATGCGCTACGAATGCGCGCTGATCCTCAGCGCCGCCGCGTATTACGCCGACGAAATCGACCGCTTCGTCGCGCTGTTCGAACCGTGGGCGGACTTCACGCCGCCCGCGGCGACGTGGCTCGCGCAGATGCATGCGAACCGCCTGTCGGCGCGCGCGATCATCGTCGGCGAACCGGCGCAGGCGCGCCGCTTCCAGCAGGCCGCGCCGCGCGGCGAGACGGCGGCCGGGTTCGGCTACGTCGCGCGCTGGGGCGAGCTGATCACCGGCCTGAGCTACCTGCGCGAAGGCCAGATCCGGCTCGCCGACGACGCGTTGTCGCCGGCGCTCGCGCGTGCCGAGGCCGACCTCGGGCGCCGCCATCCGCTGACCTGCATGCTCGCGGCGATGTGTGCGGCGATCGCTTACGAGGCCGATCGTGTCGACCAGGCCGCCGCGCTGCTCGCGAACCGGCTCGACGTGCTGGAGCACGCGGGCACGCCCGACACGGTGCTGCTCGGCTATCGGACGGCCGCGCGCATCGCGCTGCTGCGCGGCGTCGAGCATCGCGCGATCGACCTGCTCGAGGCGCTCGACGCGATGGCTGTCGCGCGCCGGCTGCCGCGCCTGTCGGTCGCGAGTCTCGCCGAACAGGTGCGCATTCACGCGGCGCGCTATCGCGAGGCGACCTGCCATGCGCTCGTCGAGCGGATCGATGCGATCGCCGCGGCGGAATTTCCGTCGCACGGGCCGCTGTGGCGGCGCCCCGTGGTGCTGCTGCAGGCGACGGCACACGCGGGCGCGGCACTTGCCGCGCGCCGCTGGGACGATGCATGCGCGGCACTCGACGAGGCGGCCGTGCTGGCGCGCGAGATGAGCATGGGACGCGAGCGCATCGAGATCATGGCGCTCAGCGCATTTGCGCTCGAGCAGTCGGCGCACGGCGGCCGCGCGCGGCTCGACGAGGCGATGAATCTCGCGGACATGTTCGGCTTGACGCGCACGCTCGCCGACGCGCATCCGGCCGTCGCCGACTGGGCGCGCCGCGTCGGCGACGAGGCGGCCGCGGGCGATGGCGTTGCACGCGCCGCGCAACCGCAGCCGCGCATCGTGCCGCCCGCGCCGCGCAGCTCGGCGAGCCCGCGCGCGGTGCCGAGCGTCGTGCTGACGCCGAAGGAACGCGCGATTCTCGAGCTGCTCGCACGCAACCTGTCGAACAAGGAGATCGCGGTGGCGCTCGCCGTCGGCGAGGAAACCGTGAAGTGGCACCTGAAGAACCTGTTCGGCAAGCTCGACGCCAGTTCACGCAAGCACGCGGTGCGTCGTGCGCTGGTGCTCGGGTTGCTTGAAAGCGCGCCCTGAAGTTGCGGCCGGGTTGCAGCCGGTTTGACCGCCGCCCACCCACGTCTGTACGGGTCTTGCCAGGCCGTTGACGGCCGCCGCATCGCCCGGCCTTCCCTTCGATTCTCCGCAACCCTGCCCCCCGCGCGTGGGGGGGAGCTACCGCGCGCCGTTGCGTAGTCTTTCCGCACGGCTTGCAGCGGCGCCGCGTTCCCGCCTGCGTCGACGCTGCCCCGCCTGGCTTTCCCGTTTCAGCCGCCCGGGCTCGATCCCGTGCGGTCCACTACGATCCTGGAGACTTCGATGAAGACGAAACTGGCCGTGCTCGCGGCGCTTGCCGGCTGCTCGGCGCTCGCGCATGCGCAATCCTCCGTCACGCTGTACGGCGTGGTCGATACGGGCCTGCTGTACCAGAGCACGTCGGCCGCGTCGTTCAGCCCGACCGCGCCGAACACCGGCAAGGTGTTCCGGATGAAGGACGGCGGCATCTATTCGAGCTTCTGGGGCATCAAGGGCAGCGAGGACATCGGCGGCGGCTACAAGGTCAACTTCAAGCTGCAGGGCTCGTTCGACAGCGGCACCGGCAGGATGCAGCTGAGCGACACGCCGGGCGCCGTCGCGATCTTCAACCAGGTTGCGTCGCTCGGCGTGTCGGGACCGTTCGGCTCGGTCACGGCCGGACGCCAGATCGTACCGATGATCTACGCGATGGCCGACACCGACGTGCGCAACGCGCAGTTCTTCGGCAGCGTGCTGACCGCGTGGCTCGGCCTGAACACCGCGGCCGGCTGGCCGGGGACGAGCACCAACGGGGCGATTGGCGCGCTGTACGACAGCAATGCGCTCGTCTATCAGTCGCCGACATTCGCGGGTGCGTCGATCGCGCTCGAATATGCGCCGGGCGGTGTCGCTGGACAGTTCCAGGGCGGCACGCGCGAATCGGTCGTGCTCAAGTATTCGAACTACGGGCTCAACGCGTCGGCCGTCTACTACAACGGCCACGACACGAATCCGGCGCCGGGCGTCGCGCCGACCGGCGTCGACAACAACCGCTTCGTCTACGTCGGCGCGAAATACACGATCCGCGATTTCTCGGTGTCGGCGTCGTACGGCAACGGCCGCAATCCGTCGCACGCGGACAAGGTGAACCTCGACATGCTGTCCGCCGGCGTCGGCTATCGGTTCACGCCCGCGTTGCAGGTGACGTCGGCGGTGTATTACCTGAAGGACCGCAACCGTTCGGAAAACCGCTCGACGGCCGTCGTGCTCACGGCCGACTACAGCCTGTCGAAGCGGTCGATGGTCTATGCGCAGGTCGGTCACGTGAACAACCGCGGCACGATGAACCAGATGCTCGTGTACGGGCAGCCGGTCGCACCCGGGGTCGGCACGACGGCCGCGATGGTCGGGCTGCGGCACAACTTCTGAGGAAGCGGCGGGCGACAGTGCGGCACCGCGGTGCGCGCTGTGGCGCCGCGTCGCCGGGACGCCCCCGTGCGGCCGCCGTCTGCAGCGATCGCGGGGATCGGCTACAGTGGGCGTTTTCGGCGCGCCCCGCCCGCCTGTCCGATGCGATCGTCGCGTCCCTGCCTGCCGTGTCAGGGGCGGTCGGCGTTGCGTGGCAGGCAGGCGCGGCGCGGATCCTTCACGTTGACAAGCGAACTTCCATGCCCGATCTGTCCGCCTTCCCGATCACGAAAAAATGGCCGGCCCAGCATCCCGACCGTCTCCAGCTGTACTCGCTGCCGACGCCGAATGGCGTCAAGGTGTCGATCATGCTCGAGGAAATCGGGCTGCCGTACGAGCCGCACCTCGTGCGCTTCGACACGAACGACCAGTTGTCGCCTGAATTCCTGTCGCTGAACCCGAACAACAAGATCCCGGCGATCATCGATCCGAACGGCCCCGACGGCCAACCGCTGCCGCTGTTCGAATCCGGCGCGATCCTGATCTATCTCGCGGACAAGACCGGCCAGCTGATCCCGAAGGATCTCGCGGGCCGCTACGAGACGATCCAGTGGGTGATGTTCCAGATGGGCGGCATCGGTCCGATGTTCGGCCAGGTCGGCTTCTTCCACAAGTTCGCCGGGCGCGACTACGAGGACAAGCGTCCGCGCGACCGCTACATCGCCGAATCGAAGCGCCTGCTCGGCGTGCTCGACGCGCATCTCGCGAACCGCAAGTGGGTGATGGGCGATACGTACACGATCGCCGACATCGCGATCTTCCCGTGGGTGCGCAACCTCGTCGGCTTCTATGAAGCGGGCGATCTCGTCGGCTTCAGCGAGTTCCGTCACGTCGCACGAGTGCTCGAAGCGTTCGTCGCGCGGCCGGCCGTCGCGCGCGGGCTCAATATTCCGGCACGCGATTGATGTGCGATTGATGCGCGGTTGATTCGGGCAGCGGGTGCCGCCCGCTGTCTGCGTGCCGGCCGCGTAGCCGTTCCGTGCGAACGGCATGCGTTCGAAGTTCACGTCACTGGCGGCCCGCTGCCCGGCGCGGCGGGCAGTTTTCCTGCGTTCCCTTCGCGTTTTTCGCTTCTCGCGCGCGTTGCATCCATTCAGCGTGACGATACGGCTCGGTCACTTTTCAGCCGACGTCGACGCCCCGCTCCCCAATCCCGCCAGCAGCTTTCCCAGCAACGCCGAAAGTTGCGCCTGCTCCGCCTCCGACAGCGCGGCCAGCATCGCGCGTTGATTGTCGACGTGCGCGACCACCGCGTCGTCGATCAACGCGCGGCCGGCGTCGGTCAGCGCGACGAGCGTGCCGCGGCCGTCAGCCGGATTCGGCCGGCGCTCGACCCAGCCGGCCTTCTGCAGCCGGTCGATGCGCGCGGTCATCCCGCCCGACGACATCATCAGCGCGTCGTACAGCGCAGTTGGCGTCAGCGCGAACGGCGCGCCGCTGCGCCGCAGCGTGGCCAGCACGTCGAATTCGCCCGGCTGCATCCCGTAGCGCGCGAACAGCGGATTCAGGCCGTCGCGCGCAATCACGAGCGCGGCCTCCTGCAGCCGCCCCATCACCAGCATCGACGACGCATCCAGATCCGGACGCTCGACGCGCCATTGCGCGAGCGCATGCGCGGCTCGATCCATTAACCCTCCTCGGTTCACTAGTTATCTTGACGTCGAGATAAATCCGCATTTATCTTGATATCGAGATACTTTACATGAAAACGCATGCACGCCCGCTGACGGACGTGCCGTGCACCGAGATCGAGGGCCATCCAATGAATCGCTTCACTTCCCCCGGCTGGCGGCTCGCCGCCATCGTGCTGGTCGGCCTGAACCTGCGGCCGGCGCTGGCCGCGATCGGGCCGCTGCTCGACATGATCCAGCGCGCGACCGGGATCGGCGATGGCGCAGCGAGCCTGCTGACCACGATCCCGATCCTGCTGATGGGCGTCGGCGCGCTGAGCGCGCGGCGGCTGCAGCGTGTGACCGGCATTGCCGGCGGCGTCGGGCTCGGCGTCGCGCTGATCGGGCTCGCCTGCGCGTCGCGGCTCGGCGCGCAGCACGCGTGGCTGCTGCTGGCGAGCGCGTGCTGCGCCGGCATCGGGATCGCGATGGTGCAGGCGTTGTTGCCGGGGTTCGTGAAGGCGCATTTCGCGACGCGGATCGGCGGTGCGATGGGCGTCTATTCGACGTCGATCATGGGCGGCGCGGTGCTCGCGAGCGTCGTCGCGCCGTTTGCGGCGGCCCGCTGGGGCTGGTCGGCTGCGTTGGCGGGCTGGGCGCTGCCGGCCGTGCTCGCGGCGCTCGCGTGGCCGCTGGCCAGTCGTGGCGGCGATGCGCGGGTGTCGGGGCCGGCTTCGACATCGACATCGACATCGGCTTGGGCGTCGCCGGTACACGCACGGCCGTCGCGCTCGCCGCGCGCATGGCGGCTCGCGGTGTTCTTCGGGATCGCGACGGGCGCCTACACGCTCGTGCTGGCATGGCTGCCGCCGTACTACATGCGGCTCGGGTGGTCGCCGACCGCGGCCGGCAGCCTGCTTGGCGGCGTGACGCTCGCGGAAGTCGTCGCGGGGCTGGCGATCTCGGCGACGATCGACCGCCTGCCCGATCGCCGGCCGGCATTGCATGCGGCGATCGCGTCGCTGCTCGCGGGGTTGCTGGTGATGCTGGCCGCGCCGCAGGCGCTCGCGCTGCCGGCTGCGCTGCTGCTGGGGGCCGGGATCGGCGCGCTGTTTCCGCTGTCGCTGATCGTCACGGTCGATCACGCGGCGACGCCGGCCGATGCGGCATCGTTGACGGGGTTTGTGCAGGGTGTCGGCTATCTGCTCGCCGGGTTGTTTCCGTTCGCGGCGGGCGTCGTGCGCCAGCATCTCGCGGACCTGTCGCCGACGTGGGTTGCGATGGCGTGCCTGTGTGTCGTGCTGTTCGCGCTGGCGACAGGCTTCGCGCCGCAGTTTGCGCGGCGCGTCGCGCGGGCCTAGAGCAGGCCGGACGCGGCGCGTGAAGGCGTCGATCCGGTCCGTTGCCGGCGCGCGGTTGCCCGTTGTGGCTCAGTCGCGCCGGATCGCACGGTCAGCACCGTTCGACCATCAACTCCCGCTCGCATACAGCGTCGAATCCGCGAACCCCTCCGCATCCAGCACGCGCCCGATCAGGATCAGCGCGGTGCGTTCGATCTGCGTGCCCTGCACCTTGCCGACGATGTCGGCGAGCGTGCCGGTCACGCGTTCCTCGTCGGGCCAGCTCGCGCGGTAGATCACCGCGACCGGGCATGCGGGCCCGTAATGCGGCAGCACTTCATCGACGATCCGCGCGAGATGTCGCACGCCGAGATGGATCGCGAGCGTCGCGCGATGCGCGGCCAGCGCACCGAGCGCTTCGCCTTCCGGCATCGTCGTCTTGCCCGCGAAGCGCGTGAGGATCACCGTCTGCGCGACACCGGGCAGCGTCAGCTCGACCCCGAGCGTCGCCGCGCATGCGGCCGTGGCCGTCACGCCCGGCACGATTTCATATGGAATCCCGAGCGCCTTGAGCCGGCGGATCTGCTCGCCGATGGCGCCGTACAGCGACGGATCGCCCGAATGCACGCGCGCGACGTCCTGCCCTTGCGCATGCGCGTCGGCGAGCAGCGCGACGATCGCGTCGAGGTCGAGCTCGGCCGTGTTGACGACGCGCTCCGCGCGATGGCCGTCGAGCACGGCCGGCGGCACGAGCGAGCCCGCGTACAGGATCACCGGGCAGGTGCGCACGAGGCGCTGGCCCTTGACCGTGATCAGCTCCGGGTCGCCGGGGCCCGCGCCGATGAAATACACCGTCATCGAAAATTCTCCGTCAATGGATGAGGCCGCCGTTCGCGCGGTATCACGCGCGGGCGGCCGGATCGTGCGCATCGAGCGCATCGAGCAGCGCGGCGGCCGAGTCGAACGTGCGATCGGCGTCGGGCAGCGACGGCCGTGTCAGCATCACGACCGGCAGCCTGCGTTCGCGCGCGACGTCGAGCTTGGCCTCGGTTGCGGCGCCGCCGCTGTTCTTGCTGACGACGACGTCGATGCCCGCGAGCGCGAACAGCGCGCGCTCGCCGTCGAGCGTGAACGGCCCGCGCGTCGCGACGATCTGTGCGCGCGCGTTGCCGGGATGCGCATCGAGACAGCGCACCAGCCAGAACTGATGCGGCGGGATCTCGTCGAGATGCGCGAGCGGTTCGCGGCCGAGCGTGAACAGCGGTCGCCGGAACGGCGCGAGCGCGGCCTCGATGCCGGCCCAGTCGTCGACCATCCGCCAGTCGTCGCCGGGCTGCGGCGTCCACGGCGCGCGGCGCAGCGCCCACAGCGGCACGCCCGCGTCGCGCGCGGCAGCCGCTGCGTTCGCGCTGATCCGCGCGGCATACGGATGCGTGGCGTCGATCACGAGGCCGATGCCCGCGCTGCGCAGATACGCGGCGAGCCCGGCCGCACCGCCGAATCCGCCGACGCGCACCGCGCAGCGCAAATCGTCGGGCACCTTGCCGAGGCCAGCGAGGCTGTAGAAGTGTTCCGGGCCGAGCGCACGCGCGATCTTCAGCGCGTCGCCGGTGCCGCCGAGCAACAGGATGCGCGTGCTCATCGGGCGCGCCCGACGAAGCCGCCCTGCCGGTCGATCGCGAACATCTCGACGGCGACCGACGCCGGCACGATATCGCGCGCGACGCGCAGCGCATGGGCGCAAACGAGGTCGCCGAGCGGCACGCCGGCCGCATGCGCGAGCTTCAGCGCTTCCTGACTGGTGTTCGCCGCGCGCATCGCGGCCTGCAGCGCGTCGTTCGCGCCCGCCTCGGCCGCCCACTGCGCGAGCATCGGCAGGTCGATGCTCGAATGGCGGCTATGCAGATCGAGATGGCCGGCCGCGAGCTTGCTGAGCTTGCCGAAGCCGCCGCACATCGACAGGCGCGCGACCGGCGCGCGGCGCAGGTGCTTCAGCACCGCACCGGCGAAATCGCCCATCTCGATCAGCGCCATGTCCGGCAGCCCGTAGTGCGCGCGCATCGCATCCTCGCTCGCATTGCCGGTGCACGCGGCGATGTGCGTGATCCCGTTCGCGCGCGCGACGTCGATGCCCTGATGGATCGACGCGATGTACGCCGAGCACGAGAACGGTCGCACGATGCCGGTCGTGCCGAGGATCGACAGGCCGCCGACGATCCCCAGGCGCGGGTTCATCGTCTTCAGCGCGAGCGCCTCGCCGCCTTCGACGCCGATCGTCACGTCGAACCCGCCTGCGTAACCGTATTCGGCCGCGAGCGCGTCGAGGTGCGCGGTCATCATCTGGCGCGGCACCGGGTTGATCGCCGGCTCGCCGACCGGCAGCGTGAGCCCCGCGCGCGTGACGGTGCCGACGCCCGGCCCCGCATGAAAGCGCACGCCGGGTGCGGCGGCCAGCGCGACGCGCGCGAAGATCAGCGCGCCGTGCGTGACGTCCGGATCGTCGCCGGCATCCTTGATCGTGCCGGCCTCGGCGCCGTCGGCCGTGGTGCGGCAGAACTCGAGCCGCATCATCACGTGCTGCCCCTTCGGCAACACGATCTCGACCGCATCGTCAGCGCGGCCGGCGAGCAGCAGGCGTGCGGCGGCGAGCGATGTCGCGGTCGCGCAGCTGCCGGTCGTATAGCCGAACCGCAGCGGCGCCGGTTGTTCGGGGGTCTCGTCGCGCATCACGCGGGGGCCGCGACGTCCGTCGCGGCGGCATCGGGCTTGCGCACGTCGTACAGCGTGACGGGCAACGGCTGCCGCCATGTGTCGAAGCGGCCGAGCGGCTCGGCGTGCGCGAGCGACACGCGCGTGAGCGTGCCGCCGTGCGCGTCGCGCCACGCGGCGAGCGCGAGCTCGCCCTGCAGCGTGACCGCGTTCGCGACCAGCCGGCCACCGGGTTTCAGCGCCGTCCAGCACGCGTCGAGCACGCCGGCCGCGGTCGCGCCGCCGCCGATGAAGATCGCGTCGGGCGCCGCAAGCCCCGCGAGCGCATCCGGCGCGCGCCCCGCGACGAGTTGCAGGCCCGGCACGCCGAGCGCATCGCGGTTGTGCTCGATGAAGCGCTGCCGCTCCGCATGCGCTTCGATCGCGATCGCCTGGCACGACGGATGGGCACGCATCCATTCGATGCCGATCGAGCCGCTGCCCGCGCCGACGTCCCACAGCAGTTCGCCCGGTGCGGGCGCGAGGCGGCCGAGCGTGAGCGCACGCATGTCGCGTTTGGTGAGCTGACCGTCGTGGCGGTACGCGTCGTCGGGCAGGCCGGGGGTCAGCGCGCGGCGCGGCGCATCGGGGCCGGCTTGGCAGTCGAGCGCGATGAGGTTCAGCGCCGCGGTTTCGTCGACGTGCCAGTCGTGCGCGAGGCCGTCGAGACGCCGCTCGAGCGGGCCGCCGAGATGTTCGAACACGCTGATGCGCGTCGGGCCGAAGCCGCGCGCGGTGAGCTCGGCGGCGACCGTGGCCGGCGTGCGGCCGTCGGCGCTCAGCACGAACAGGCGCCGGCCCGGCAACAGATGGCGCGCGAGCGTCGCGAGCGGCCGGCCGACGAGCGATACCGCACCGACGTCCTGCAACGCCCAGCCGAGCCGCGCGGCCGCGAGCGACAGCGACGACGGGGCTGGCAGCACGCGCCATTCGTCGGCGGACAGCGCACGTGCGAGCGTCGCGCCGACGCCGAACAGCATCGGGTCGCCGCTCGCCAGCACGCACACGGGCGCGCCGCGCCGCGCGAGCAGGCCCGACAGGTCGAACGGCGACGGCCACGGCTCGCGCTCGGCTCGCAGCCGCGCGGGCAGCATGTCGAGGTGCCGCTTCGCGCCGACGACCCGCGTCGCGTCGAGCAGCGCGCGCCGCGCGCCGCGTCCGAGCCCCGCGTAGCCGTCGTCGCCGATGCCCACTACCGTCAGCCACGCCGTCATGCACCGTTCCCCATCGTCCGATTCCATCGAGTTGCCGGCGGCGGCCGTTCAGGCGCCGGTGCGGCCGTCCGCATTCCGAAAGTCGGCATGGTACCGTGTTCCACCGCGCGTTTCATCTGCCGGACGGCCGCCGACGGGCGCCGTTTCGCTTTGGTCGCGGCGCCCGGTCGATGGTCGCCGGCGGTCGCGATACGCCGGTGAAATCGGGTATCCTACGGCCGTTCGTTCGCCGGTGCCCTTCGGGGCCGAAGAGGGAACACAGGGCGCCCCGCGCGCCGCTGTGGCTGCCCCCGCAACTGTAGACAGCGAGCCGAGCTCCCCCTCATGCCACTGGTTTCACCGGGAAGGCCGGGAGCAGGCGCCGACCTGTCAGCCAGGAGACCTGCCGGCCTGAAAGTGCGTGCGTGCCAGTCGGCGTCGGGCGGGGTGTACCGATGCGTTGGCCGCGGCGCCACACTGTCCCGATATTCCGTTGAGCTCCGCCCCCGTTTCGATTCCTGTGTCGCCCGTCGTGCGCCCGTCGGCTTGCCCGGGGCTCGTGCGCGTCGTCGCGGCCGCCGACGGCGGCCTGTGCCGAATCAAGCTGCCCGGCGGCCGGCTCGATGCGCGGCAGGCGCGCGCGATCGCAGCCGCCGCACGCACGTACGGTTCGGGCGCGATCGACGCGACCAATCGCGCGAATCTCCAGTTGCGCGGCATACGCGACGGCGCGGCCGATCCGCTGGCCGGCGCGCTGCTCGCTGCCGGGCTCGGCCCGCGCATGAGCGCCGATGGTGCCGCCGACGACAAGGGCCGCGCCGCGCTCGCCGCAAGCGACGACGTCCGCAACCTGATGCTCAGCCCGCTCGCCGGGCGCGATCCCCACGCACTGCTCGACAGTCACGCACTCGCGCTGCCGTTGCTCGACATGCTCGCGCGCGAGCCGCGCCGCGGCGAGCTGTCGCCGAAGTTCTCGATCCAGCTCGACGGCGGCGAAGCGGTTGCGGCGCTCGATCATCCGCACGACATCTGGCTGGCCGCATGGCGTCGCGGCGACGGTGCGGTGCGCGTCGCCGCGGGGCTGGCCGGCTGTCCACCGATCGCGCCCGGCGATTCGCCCGCCGCGTTCGACGTGGCGCCGGACCAGGCCGTCGCGCTCGTGCGCGCACTGCTGCTCGCCTTCCTCGATCTCGCACCGGCCGACATCACGCGGATGCGCGGGTTGCTCGCGACCGTCGCCGAACGCGCATTACGCGAGCACGCGCAGCACTACGTGCCGTTCGCGCTCGACGCCGATCCGGCGCTGGCCGGCTGGCGGCGCATGCATGCGGATTCCGCGCTGCGTTCCGGCGCGCGACCGTCGCTCGACGCGGACCGCTGCAGCGTCGGCGCGCAGTTCGTGCTCGGCCGGCTCGATGCTGCGCAACTGGAACGGCTCGCGGCACTGGCCGAAGCCGAAGGCGACGGCACGCTGTCGATGACGCCGTGGCAAGGCATCTTCGTGCACGGCGTGCGGCACGAACGGGGGCCCGCCGTGCTCGACGCGCTCGCGTCGCTCGGTCTCGTGTGCACGCCCTCCGATCCGCTTGCGGCGCTGGTCGCCTGTACCGGCAGCACGGGCTGCGCGAAGTCGCGCGCCGATACGAAACGCGATGCGCTCGCGCTGGCCGCGCGCGTCGGCCGGCCGCTCGACGTGCACCTGACCGGCTGCGAGCGCCACTGTGCGCTGCCGCACCCCGCGACCCACACGCTTGTCGCGGTGGCACCCGCAACCTACGACCTTTACCGGCGCGACGCCGCCACGGGCCTCGGCGCCCCGCTCGCGCGCCATCTGACGATTGACCAGGCCGCGGCCCGACTGACGGACGCGCGGCACAGCCAGGACACCACCGATGCTTGACTACATTCGCGACGGGCAGGAAATCTACCGCCAGTCGTTCGCGACGATCCGCGCCGAGGCCGACCTGTCGCGGATTCCGCCCGATCTCGAGAAACTCGCGGTGCGCGTGATCCATGCGTGCGGGATGGTCGATGTCGTCTACGATCTGCGCTTCTCGGCAGGCGCCGGCACGGCGGGCCGCACCGCGCTCGCGGCCGGCGCGCCGATCCTGTGCGACGCGAAGATGGTCGCCGAAGGCATCACGCGCGCGCGGCTGCCGGCCGGCAATCGCGTGATCTGCACGCTGGGCGAACCGGACGTGCCCGACCTCGCGCGGCAACTCGGCAACACGCGCTCGGCCGCAGCGCTCGAGCTGTGGCGCCCGCATCTGGCCGGCAGCGTCGTCGTGATCGGCAATGCGCCGACCGCGCTGTTCCACCTGCTCGACATGATCGACGCCGGCGCGCCGCGCCCCGCGCTGATCCTCGGCTTCCCGGTCGGCTTCATCGGCGCGGCCGAATCGAAGGCGATGCTCGACGCGAACAGCCGCGGCGTGCCGTACGTCGCGCTGCTCGGCCGGCGCGGCGGCAGCGCGATGGCGGCCGGGGCCGTCAACGCACTCGCGACGGAGGTCGAATGACAACCGCGCGCGGACGTCTGTTCGGGGTCGGCGTCGGCCCCGGCGACCCTGAGCTGATGACGATCAAGGCGCTGCGCGTGCTGCAGGCGGCGCCGGTGGTCGCGTATTTCGTCGCGAAGGGCAAGAAAGGCAATGCGTACGGGATCGTCGAAGCGCACCTGCTCGACGCGCAGACGCAACTGCCGCTCGTCTATCCGGTGACGACCGAGGCACTGCCGCCGCCGCTCTGCTACGAGACGGTGATCGCCGACTTTTACGACACGGCCGCCGAGATTGTCGCGTCTCATCTGGACGCCGGGCGCGACGTTGCGGTGATCTGCGAAGGCGATCCGTTCTTCTACGGGTCGTATATGTATCTGCACGACCGCCTCGCGCCGCGTTACGACACCGAAGTGATCCCGGGCGTGTGCGCGATGCTCGGCGGCACGGCCGTGCTCGGCCAGCCGCTCGTCTATCGCAACCAGAGCCTGTCGGTGCTGTCCGGCGTGCTGCCGGAGGCCGAACTGCGCGTGCGGCTCGCGCAGGCCGATGCGGCCGTCGTGATGAAGCTCGGCCGCAACTTCGACAAGGTGCGTCGCGTGCTCGACGAACTGGGGCTCGCGAAGCGCGCGCTCTACGTCGAACGCGCGACCATGGCGACGCAGCGCATCGTGCCGCTCGACGAAGTCGATCCGATGGCGTCGCCGTATTTCTCGCTGCTCGTCGTGCCGGGGGAAAAATGGCAAGGATGACGACTCCGCCCGCGATCGTGATTCTCGGCGCAGGCGCGCTCGAGACCGCGCGGCGCATCCAGGCGCGTTATCCGGGCGCGCTCGTGCACGGGCTCGCGTCGCGCGTCGCGGCCGACGTGCCGTTCGACGAACTCGGCCCGCATCTGCGTGAGCTCTACGCGCGCGGCGTGCCGATCGTCGCGCTCTGCGCGGCCGGCATCGTGATCCGCTGCGTCGCGCCGGCGCTGACCGACAAGGGTGTCGAGCCTCCGGTGCTCGCGGTCGCGGAAGACGGCTCGGCCGTCGTGCCGCTGCTCGGCGGGCTGACGGGCGTGAACGTGATCGCGCGCGAAATCGCCGAATGCGTCGGCGTCGCGCCGGCGATCACGACGAGCGGCGAGCTGCGTTTCGGCGCGTGCGTGCTCAATCCGCCCGACGGCTATGCGCTCGCGGATCTCCAGCAAGGCAAGCGTTTCGTATCCGACCTGCTCGCGGGCGCGGCGACGCGCATCGACGGCGCGGCGCCGTGGCTCGACGACGTCGCGTTGCCGCGCGACGACGCGGCAGCACATGCAATTCGCGTGACGCCCGATGCGTGGCGCGGTGCGCGTGACGAACTCGTGATTCATCCGCGCAGCGTGGTGGTCGGCATCGATGCAAATGGCGTGCGGGATGACGCTTCGGCATCGCTCGCCGAACGCATCGATGCGATGCTGGGTACGCATGGGCTCGCGCGGTTGGCACTTGCGGCGCTGGTCGCTCCGGCGACGTTGCTCGGTGATGCGCAGGTCGAAGCGGCGGCTCGGACGCTGGATGTGCCGCTGCGGTTCGCCGATGTCGATTTCGCCAACGGTGACGCTGACGACGGCGACGACGCGCATGCCGGCGACACCGATGCCGCCGCCCTGCTCGCCCGCACGTTGCGCGTGGCCCACACGCTGCGCGCAACGTCCGGCGGTCTTGCTTGTGCGGTCGCTTCGCAGCCGGTCGATCCGGCGACGCTCGGCCGCGCGCGCGGCCGCCTGACGGTGCTCGGCATCGGCCCGGGCGACGCCGCGTGGCTCACGCCCGCCGCACGCAATGCGCTCGCGGACGCCACCGACATCCTTGGCTATACGACTTACGTGACGATGGCCGGCCCGTTCCGCGCGGACCAGCGCGTGCACGGCACCGACAATCGCGAGGAGATGCAGCGCGCGCGCCATGCGTTCGAGCTGGCGGCCGAGGGCCGGCGCGTGGCGGTGGTGTCGTCGGGCGACCCCGGGGTGTTCGCGATGGCGGCGGCCGTGCTGGAGGCGCTCGACGAAGCGCGCGATCCGCGATGGGCGGCGGTCGACCTGCGCATCGAGCCCGGCGTATCGGCGTCGCTCGCGACCGCCGCGCAGGCCGGCGCGCCGCTCGGCCACGATTTCTGTGCGATCTCGCTGTCGGACAACCTGAAGCCGTGGGACGTGATCGAGATGCGGTTGCGGCATGCGGCGCAAGCCGATCTGGTGATGGCGTTCTACAACCCGATCTCTCGCGCGCGGCCGTGGCAGCTCGATCGGGCGCTCGATGCGGTGCGTGCGCATCGAGCGCCCGACACGATCGTCGTGCTCGGCCGCGATATCGGCCGGCCCGGCGCGACGCTCACGACGACGACGCTCGGCGCGCTGCGCAGCGATCAGGTGGACATGCGCACGATGGTGATCGTCGGCTCGTCGACGACGCGGCGTTTCGCGATCGGCGACGGGCGTGAGTGGGTGTATACGCCGCGCTGGTATCGCTGAACTTCAATGCGGATGGAGCGAAAGTTCCCCCTTGTGCCCTTGGGTAACTGAGGCGTCCGGCGACAGTTGCCTGGGCGGAAGAATCTCTGTCAATCGATGTCTTCCGCCCGTCGATGAGGCATAGAGGCCATGAAGTTGAACAGATGGTTCAATATCGTCGAGCTCGTGAATCCACAGCGGGTCAATCAAAAGGACCTGCATTGTCAACCACAAAGCCTCTGCATGTCATTTTTGCCACATAACGATGATTATCGACGCGGTAAGGAATTTTCCATTGCTGTAGATCCACCAAATACTCCGCAGCCTCATCAAACGACACATTTGAAAAGTTATTGTGTCTGGCATACTTGACTAGATAATCCCTCACTTGGGATGTGGAGAGGTTCGGGCAGGCCGCATCGCCTCCATCATCTCGAATGTATGCCATAACACCTATCAACAACGCAGCCAGAAGTACAATCGAAAAAACAGCCGCAAGTGTGAATTTAAATAAACTGGAGAAATATGCTTTCGGCATCATGCCTCCATCAGTGACAAAAAATCGAAACAGGAAATCATCTCAAACACAAATCAAACGATCAGTTGATTACCGGTCTTTCTCGTCCATGCCCTATGGAAGGGAGGTGCACCGCACCACCACCTTGGTTCGTCGCTCTTATGCTGGCTCTGGTCCCTTGAATATTCAACGGCTGGGAACCGGTGAAGTAGATCATATAATCGTGATGACCAGTAAACGAGCCGATTACGCGAATCAACGTAGTGAGCGCCTCCTGAACCGCCGGCCGAGAATTGGATGCATCAAAATCAAATTTATCCGGGTTGAGCGCATATTCCCCGTTAAAGCTGAAACGTCCGTCGACACTTAGGATTAGCTGCCGTAACATGCCCACTCACTCGACCTAACGCCGACCCTACTATGTATTCGTGATCGCTTAGAAGATTTGTGCTAAATGCGGCATCTATTGGATATGTTCCGGGCCCCATTCCGTCGTTGACGATGATGCTTCGAATCGGGCCGATTTCGGCAGCTCCGATTTTGAGATGGAGGGATTTCAAATCAACGGACCTAGGACTACCGTCCCCTCGGATCCAGTAGTCGTAGGCGGCCAACGGAAAAAACGGCGTCGCGTAAAATTTGAAATCGGAGATGGGCGGCGAAGGCAGATGACTGAAATAGTAGTTACTAAAAAGACCAAATGCCGTCGTCAATCCTCCTATCTGCATATTGGAGAGTTCGTACTGACTGGCTCCGGCAATGCTCTGCCACCCATTATTGGCCAACCATTGCGTAAAAAGTCCGTACGTTGCAATCTGAGCTCGAATGACGTTGTTGCTTGCCAATTCAATGCCGTATGCGAATTGATGCAACATTTCGAGCGGATTTTTCGCGGCTGCGGCCTCAAAAACTTTCTTTCCGTTCACCAGCCTGAACTGCCCGATTTGCCAAATTCCGCCGCGAATATCTTCCATGCCAGGCGCCCAAACATATCCGCCGGCAGGGCCATTCGGAGTTGCCACCGGAAGGCTGTAATCATGGGGAGCCGTTACATTGATTGGAGGCATCATGTCATCGGCGGGGCCATGGCCTTGGGCCCAACTTCGCAGTGGACGCAACGTCATGGTCGCAGGAGCCGCAATCGAAATGCCCAACAATTTGCGCCGCTTCCTCGCTAGTCCTTCATTGGACATGCGATCAATTTCGGGCACGGAGTTTCTCTTTTCTGTCATTTTGTTCCCCATATCTCATAAAAGCACGTGTTTCGACGGCTCGGTTTTGGCAGCAAATATGGGGATTGTTTATATAATTATATTTGTCGCGCAATGGTAATGTAATGTATGCGCATCGTTTCAATTTGTCATTATTTTTTTGTAGTTTTCACGTTCGTGATTGTCGCGCTTGACGCGGTAAACGCGATTGCGACGGACTAGGCCTTGCGCGCCCCGCGACATAGGAGCGACCGCGCTCGGCACCGCGCACTGCGGCAGATGATCGGGATGAACGACGTGCAGCGCGAGACTTCACGCATTATGAATGCGCACAGGATGCTAATACGGCCATTCCCAGGTGCTATCCGGCATCGAGGCAACGGCCATTAAAACAGGTCTCCGCCACGCTTCTCGGCCCCTGTTACCCGCGCCCCTGCTCCGCCAGCAGCCGCGCCTTCGCATCGACGAGCAGCGCCGCATGCGTGTCGCGATGCTGGCGGATCCGCTCGGTCGGCCCGACGACCGACAGCCCGTACCAGTCGCCGTCGAGCGTCAGGGCAACCGCGATCGCCGACAGCTCGGGCGCGCTTTCGCCGAAGTTCTCCGCCCAGCCGAGTTCGCGAAACCGTGCGGTCTGCGCGACGAGCGCCGGCAGGTCCGCCACGCTCGCATCGGTAAAGCGTTCGAATGACAGCTGCGCGCCGAGCGCCTGCTGCGCGTCGCTCGCGAGTTCCGCGAAGATCGCCTTGCCGATCGAGTTCGCATGCAGCGGGCGCAACTCGCCCGGCTGACGCGTATAGCGGATCGCCTGCTCCGACTCGACGACGTCGAGATACGTGACCGACGCACCCTGGATCTTGCCGAGCACGGCCGTCTCGCCGCTCGCGTCGCGCAGCGCGACGAGATGCGGATGCACGAGGTCGACGACCGGATCGGTCGCGTCGATCGCGGCGGCGACCGCCTGCAGGCGCCGCGTCGGGTAGTAGCCGCCGCGCTTGCGCACCTCGTACAGGTAGCCGCGGCTCACGAGCGTGCGCGCCATCGCGAGGCAGCTCGACGCCGGCACATTGAGCAGGCGCGCGAGTTCGGTGAGCGGCAGCGGCCGCCGTTCGGCGGCGAACAGCTCGAACAGGTCGAGCGTGCGGGCAACGAGTTTGACGTCCATGACGAGCGCTTGATTCGGAACGGGGAGCCGCGCGCCGGGCCGGCCGCCGGGTCGCTACGGTCAGTACGACTTCGGCAGCCCGAGCACCTTCTCCGCGATGTAGCAGAGGATCAGTTGCGGACTCACGGGCGCGAGCCTCGGAATCATACACTCGCGCAGGTAGCGCTCGACATGGTATTCCTTCGCGTAGCCCATCCCGCCGTGCGTCGCGATCGCCGTCTGGCACGCGTGGAACGCGGCTTCCGCGCCGAGGTACTTCGCGGCGTTCGCCTCCGCGCCGCACGACTGCCCCGCGTCGTAGCGCGTCGCCGCCTTCATCACCATCAGCCATGCGGCCTCGAGCTGCATCCACGCCTGCGCGAGCGGATGCTGGATCGACTGGTTCTGCCCGATCGGCCGACCGAACACGATGCGCTCGCACGCATACTGCGTCGCGCGCCGCAGCGCGGCCTGCCCGAGGCCGATCGCCTCGGCGGCGATCAGGATCCGCTCGGGGTTCAGCCCGTGCAGCAGATAGCGGAAGCCGTCGCCTTCGTTGCCGATCAGGTCGTCGCGCGGCACACGCAGGTTGTCGATGAACAGCATGTTCGAATCGACGGCCTTGCGGCCCATCTTCTCGATCTCGCGCACCTCGACGCGTGAGCGGTCGAGATCGGTGTAGAACAGGCTCAGCCCGTCGGTGGGCTTCGCGACCTGGTCGAGCGGAGTCGTGCGCGCGATGATCAGCATCTTGTTCGCGACCTGCGCGGTCGAGATCCAGATCTTGCGGCCGCTGACCACATAGTGATCGCCGTCGCGGCGTGCCTGGGTCGTCAGATGCGTCGTGTCGAGGCCCGCGTCGGGTTCGGTCACCGCGAAGCAGGCCTTGTCGCGCCCGGCGATCAACGGCGGCAGGAAGCGCGCCTTCTGCGCGTCGTTGCCGAACACCTGCACCGGGTTCAGCCCGAAGATGTTCATGTGCACGGCCGATGCGCCCGACAGGCCCGCGCCCGATGCGCTGATCGTGCGCATCATCAGCGCGGCCTCGGTCATCCCGAGCCCGGCGCCGCCGTAGGCCGGGTCCATCGCGATGCCGAGCCAGCCGGCCTCGGCAAGCGCCGCGTGAAAGTCGGACGGAAACCCGCCCGCGCGATCGCGTTCGAGCCAGTAGTCGTCGCCGAAGCGTTCGCAGATTTTCTCGATCGCGCTTTCGATCGCGCGCTGGTCGTCGGTCAGGTCGAACTGCATGGATTGCTCTCCAGGAAAACGTGAACGGCCGTGCCGGGCTCGATACGACGGCGGCCTTGCGGAAGCCTCCGCGGCGCAGGCCGGCGCGGCGCGATGCATGCGCATACGCTCACAACGGAAACACGCCCGTCGCGACCGCGGCGAACACCATCAGCACGGTGGCGGCGAACAGGAACGGAATCGTGAATTTCTGGTGCTCGGCCAGCTCGACGCCGGTCAGGCCGACAATCAGGAACGTCGCCGGCGTGAGCGGGCTGACCGGGAAACCGGTCGTCATCTGGCCGAGCAGCGCGGCCTGCGCCATCTGGATCGGCGGCACGCCGAGCAGCTTCGCGCTTTCCGCGAGCACCGGCAGCACGCCGAAGTAGAACGAATCGGGGTCGAACAGCAGGCTGAGCGGCATCGACAGCAGGCCAAGCACGAACGGCATGTGGCGGGCATGCTCGATCGGCACGTGCGCGACGACGACCTCGGCCATCGCCTTCAGCATCCCGGTGCCGGACATGATCCCGGTGAACGCGCCGGCCGCGAGCAGCACGCTCGCCATCATCAGCGCGGCCTTCGCATGCGCGTCGATCCGCTCGCGCTGTGCGTGCACGTCCGGATAGTTGATGACGAGCGCGGCGACGGTGCCGAGCATGAACATCACCATCGGGTCGACGATGCCCGACACCAGCGTGCCGAGCACGACGAGCGTGAGCGCGAGGTTGATCCGGAAGCGTCCGGGCCGGCGCAGCGCGCGTTCGGCGTCGGTCAGCTCGCGCGGCGCAATCGCGAGTGCCGCCGCGCCCGCGCGATCGAGCCCGAGCCGCTTCGCCTCGCGCGCGCCGAGCACGTACGCGGTGCCGAACACGAACACGAGCCCGACGATCTGCACCGGAATCATCGGCATGAAGATCGCCGAGCCGGGGATGTGCAGCGCGGCCGATGCGCGCAGCATCGGCCCGACCCACGGCAGGAAGTTCACGCCGGCCGCCATCGACGCGACGCACGCGAGGATCCGCCGGTCCATCCCGAGCCGCGTATAGAGCGGCATCATCGCGGGCAACGTGACGAGAAACGTGACGGCGCCCGAGCCGTCCAGGTGGATCAGCAGCGCGAGCAGCGCCGAGCCCATCACGATGCGCGGCGGATGGCAGCCGATCACGCGCAGCACGCCCGCGATGATCGGGTCGAGCATCCCCGCATCGGTGAGGATTCCGAAAAACAGAATCGCAAAAACGAACATTCCGGCGATCGGGCCGATGTTCTGCACGCCGTGCACGATGAACTTGCCGGTCGAGAGTCCGAAGCCTGCCGCGAGCGACGCGGCCACCGGCACGACGATCAACGCGACGAGCGGCGACAGCCGCTTCGTGATGATCAGGCCGAACAGCGCGACGATCGCGATCGCGCCGATCCATGCGAGCATGATGGGTCTCCTGTTGCGCCGGCGCGCGGCGGGCGCGCTGCGGCGTGATGTCCGAAGCGGTGTGCGGGCGTGCGGCGGCGGACGCCCTCGCACGGTCGCCGGCCGCGATGCGTGTCAGTTCCGGTGCGTGCCGCCGGCGTCGCCGGTGCCGTCGTGGGCGAGATCGGCGAATACCTGCGCCGCGTGCTCGTTCAGCGCGGGCGGCGGCCGCCGGTACGTGGCCGGCGTGCGGCCGAGCTTGATCGGCGACGCGATCCCGCGATGTCGGCCCAGTTCGACCTTCATCTGCCGGTGCGCGACGTGCGGATGATCGAGCGCCGCGTCGAGCCCGAGCACGGGCGCGCACGGCACGCCGCGGCGCATCAGCTGCTCGGCGAGCGCCGCGCCGTCGTGGTCGGCCAGCGCCGTTTCGAGCAGCGCGCGCAACGCGGCGCGGTTCGTACTGCGCGCGCGATTGTCGGCGAAACGCGGATCGGCCGGCCAGTCGCGCGTGCCGAGCACGTCACACAGCGCGGCGAACTGCCCGTTGTTGCCGACCGCGAGGAAGATGTCGACGCTCGCGGTCGGAAAGCTGTCGTATGGCGTGATGTTCGGATGCGCGTTACCGGTGCGCACCGGCGCCTGCCCGGAATGGAAGAAGTTCGGCGTATGCGGATGCAGGATCGATAGCGCGCAGTCGAACAGCGTCGATTCGACGAACTGGCCGCGCCCGCTCGCATCGCGTTCGCGCAGTGCCATCAGCACGCCGAGCGCCGCGTTCAGGCCGGTGACGAGATCGACGATCGGCACGCCGACGCGCAGCGGCGCACCGCCCGCCTCGCCGTTCACGCTCATCAGCCCGGCCAGCGCCTGCACGGCCGCGTCGTAGCCGGGCAGCCCGCCGAGCGGGCCATCCGCGCCGAAACCCGACACCCGGCAATAAACGAGCCGCGGAAAGCGCGCGTGCAGCGCGTCGAAGCCGAGGCCCCAGCGTTCCATCGTGCCGATCTTGAAGTTCTCGACCACGGCATCGGCGTGCTCGAACAGCGCGAGCAGCCGCTCGCGATCGTCCGGTTTCGTGAGGTCGAGCGCGATGCCGAGCTTGTTGCGGTTCACGCCGAGGAAATACGACGCGGTGTCGCCGTCGAACGGCGGCCCCCAGGTGCGCGTCTCGTCGCCCGACGGCGGCTCGACCTTGATCACCTCCGCGCCGTGGTCGGCGAGGATCTGCGTCGCGTACGGGCCGCCCAGCACCCGCGACAGATCGATGATGCGCAACCCCGCCAACGCGCCCTGCTGCATCAGCTCCGCCATGCGTCTCGCTCCTGCTTCCGGTTGATCGGACCGCCGGTTCCGCCGCGCCGACAGCAGCGGCACCGGTTCCCGAACTAGAACAATAATTCATGTGTGTGAATTTATATTCACACTAGAGAATTTTGTTGTCAAGCCGGAAATGCTGTGGCGGGCGCGCCGCGAACGCGGCCGACCGCAACCGGGACGACAATCGGGGACGGCCAGCACGGACGGCCTCGAACGCCGGCCGGTTGCCGCGCCCGGCCGCGGTTCGCTAAGCTGGCGGGCACGACTCGTTTGAACTCAAGAAAGGCGGACCTCGATGAAACGCATGCTGCTCGCAGTCCTCGTGCTCGTATCGACGCTGGGCGTCGCCCGCGCGCAAACGCAGACCTTCCATTTCGGCGAAGGACAATCCCGGTCGCCGGCCGCCGCGCCGGTGGCACGGCCGGCGCCCGCGCGTCCGCACGTGACGCCGCCGCATCATCACCGGCGTTCCGTCCACAAGCTGCGGCCTGGGCGATCCGCGAAGCCCGCACGCTCGCGGATCTACGCGCAAGCGTGACGCGGTGCGCGTTGCGCGCGGCAATGCACGGAACTGTCACGAACGCCGGCTATGATCGGCGCGGCGGCTTGCATGCCGTCGCACCCGACGCTCGGGCGGTCGACGGGCAGCGCCTGTCGACGTGCAGTTCCCTCCACGATTCAGCACTCGATTTGCCGAACATGAATACCGGGCCGGATACCGTCGCCAGCATCAAGGAACGCGCCACGATCGTGTGCCGCCAGCGCAGCAGCGTGCTGCTGGTCGCCCGTACCGCGGCGCGCTGGTCGCTGCCGGGCGGCACGATCCGGCGCGGCGAGACGCCGCTCGAGGCCGCGCGGCGCGAGCTGGCGGAGGAAACGCGGCTGGAGGGACTGGCGCTCGACTACGCGGTGCAGTTCGGCGGGCTGACGAAGCTCCATCACGTGTTCGTGGCCGACGTGCCGAACCACCTGACCCCGCGTGCGAGCAACGAGATCGCGCGCTGCAAGTGGTTCGACGTCGAGCGCCTCGAGACACTGCGCGCGAGCGTGCCGACCCGCAAGATCATCGAACTCCTGCACCTCGACTGCCTTTCGTCGCTCGCCGACGTGCCGCTTCGCTCGCGTTGAACCGCGGTCCGGCGGCTTACGCGCGCAGCAACGGCCCGGCCTTGCGTTCGAGCAGCGCAACCAGTTCGGGCTGCATGTAGGCGTAGCGGTCGGGAATGTCGAGGCAGACGATCTTCTTGTGCTTCAGTTGGGCGCCGAATCGGGCGGACAGCCTTGCCTTGTGCGCGCGTTCCATCACGAACACGATCTCGGCCCAGTCGAGCTGTTCCGCGGTCAAACGCGTGTGGGCGTCGGGCGCGAGGCCGGCGGAATCGGTTTCGACGCCCGGCCACGCGGCGAACACCGCTTCGGCGGTCGGGCTGCGCAGCCGGTTGCGGCTGCAGACGAACAGCGCCCGCATCATGCCTGCGCGCGGCGGCCGGATTGCGCGCGCATCCGTTCAACCCTGCGGAATCGTATCGGGCCGCACGTACGCCAGCATGTGCGGCACGTAGTCGGCCTTGCCGAGCTCGACACCGTAATGGCGCAGGATCGCGTACGCGGCGATCGAGTGAAAGTAGAACTGCGGCAGCGCCCAGTCGCGCACGTACTGTTCGCCGGTCATGTCGAACGCGGTGCCGTTCGGCAATTCGAGCGCGATCGGCCGCGCGGCGCCGTGATCGAGTGCGTCCGGCGCGAGTTCGCCGAGGAACGCAATCGTGCCCGACAGGATCCCTTGCGCGTCGCTCAGCGTGCCGGGCTGCGCATCGGCATGCCAGCCGGCTTCGCGCAGCGCCAGCAGTGCGTCCGGCAGCGGCTCGCCGCGCAGCCGGTAGACGGGTTCCATCGCCTGGAAGCACGAGAACCGCACCTGGGCGGCGAGCGGATACATGTCGGGCGCGAGCTTCAGCGTCAGCAACGCATCGGGCGCGTCGCCGGCGGCCTGCCGGTGCGCGACGGCCTTGTCGAGCCACGCGGACTGCGCGCGCAGCATCTGGGTGAAGGTCGGAACGAGGAGTTGGGTCAGTGACATTCATGCTCTCCAATGGGTCGTTCGCATCTCGCGGTCAATGACGGGCGAATTCGTATTCTGCCGCAGCGGACGTTTCGACGCGAAACCAGTGACGCATCGCCGCGCCGGCACGCACGCGCATCAGCGCATCAGCGCTTGGTCAGGGCTTGCCGTGGCGCGCGAGAAACCGGTCGAGCTGCGATGCGAACGCCTTGCCGTCGCGTGCGCTGAACGGCGCCGGGCCGCCGGTATCGATGCCCGCGCTGCGCAGCTGGTCCATCATCGCGCGCGTCGACAGCCGTTCCTCGATGTTCTCGCGGCTGAACCAGTTGCCGCGCGGGTCGAGCGCGTGCGCGCCCTTGTCGAGGACGGCCGCGGCGAGCGGAATGTCGGCGGTGATCACGAGATCGCCGGCTTCCGCGAGCTCGACGATCCGCGCATCGGCCACGTCGAAGCCGGCCGGCACCTGCACTGCCTTGATGAACGGCGACGGCGGCGTGCGCAGGAACTGGTTCGCGACCAGCGTCACGCAGATCTCGGCACGACGCGCGGCGCGAAACAGCATGTCCTTGATGACGGCGGGACACGCGTCGGCATCGACGAGTACTTGCATGGCAGGTGTTCCAGTAAGCAGAAACGGCGATCATAGCGCAGCGCCGCCGGCGCACGCCGCGCACGCCTCACTCGCTGGCTCGATCAGCGCATCAGCCGGCCATTCCGGCGCACAACGCCGCCGCGGTCGTCCATCGCGCGCCCCAGGCCTCGGCGAGCCGCCTGCCCTGCCCGATCCGCACGGCCGCGTCGTCGAAATCGACGAACACGACGTGATCGGCGGCGGCCGGTTTCGGCGGTGTCTCGCGCGTGCGTCCGTCGGACAGCACCCACAGCCAGCGCTGCTTGTCCGGCGTCGGCGTGCGCCTTGCGTCGCGTGCCAGTAACTGCGCGGCGGCCGCGATGCCGTCCGCGAGCGGCGTGCCGCCGCCGCCGTCCACCGGGTCGACCCAGCGCGCATTCCACCAGCGCGGCACGGCCGGGCCGAAGCGCCGCGCGGCGCCGTCGCCGCCGAAGCAGATCAGCGCGGTTTCCATGCGCTCGCGCGCGGCCTGGTCGAAGTACGCGACGATCAACCCTTTCGCGAGCGCGAGCCGTTCGTGCGACAGCATCGACGCCGAACAGTCGAGCACGAAGCAATGGAGTGCGCGCGGTGTGCCGGCCTGCTTGCGAAACCGCAGATGGCCGGCGTGCAGCGGACCGCCGCGCTTCGCGGCGAGCGTCGCCGGCCACGCAATGGCCGTGCCGGCACGCACCGCACCCGGCACGCGCGCGGCGGCGCCTGATTGCCATCGAGGACCGCGAACGGCGTTCGCGGCGGCGTCGGCTCGATGGCTCAGCGTTTTTTTAGCGGCAGCGGTACCACGCCTTTCACATCGTGCCGCCCGGCCGGCTCGGGCGGCAGGTAGCCCCAGTCGGCTTGCGATGACGTTGCATCGTTGCGAGCCGCACGCGCTTGATCGTCGGGCCGCGAGCGCGGGTCCGGCGCGGAACGTTCGTCACGGTTGCCGCCGCCGTCTTCATCCGCCTGCGACGCGCGCGACGGCGGCGACGACCCCGCATGACGCCGATGCCGCAGCACCGCGTCGGCCACGCGTTCGACATGCGACACCGTCACCGCGCCGGCCTGCTCCAGCGCCGCGAGCGCACGCGCGGCGCGCAGCATCACGAGATCGGCGCGCAACCCGTCGACGGCCGCTTCGATGCACAGCGCGCTGACCCGCGCGTGAACCGCATCGTCGAAATCGAGCGCCGACAGCCGCGCCCGCGCCGCGTGAATCCGCTCGCCGAGCTCGCACTGTGCGGCCGCGTGACGCGCACGAAACGCGTGCGGATCGAGATCGAACGCGAGCCGCGCCTTCACGATCCGTTCGCGTTGCGCGGCATCGAAGCAGTTCTCCAGTTCGACCATCAACCCGAAACGGTCGAGCAATTGTGGGCGCAGTTCGCCTTCCTCGGGATTCATCGTGCCGACCAGCACGAAGCGCGCGTCGTGCGCGTGCGATACGCCATCGCGTTCGACCACGTTCACGCCGCTCGCGGCGACGTCGAGCAGCGTATCGACGAGCCCGTCGGCGAGCAGGTTCACCTCGTCGACGTACAGCACACCGCGATGTGCGCGCGCAAGCAGCCCCGGCCGGAAGCGCACGCCGCTCTCGGCGAGCGCATGCGCAAGATCGAGCGTGCCCGTGACCTGCTCGTCGCTCGCCGACAGCGGCAGCGTGACGAATTCGCCTTCGGGCAGCAATTCCGCGAGCGCGCGTGCGGCAGTCGATTTCGCGGTGCCGCGCGGGCCGCTGACGAGCACGCCGCCGAGCGACGGGTCGATCGCCGCGAGCAGCAGCGCCTGCTGCAGCGGTTGCTGCGCGACCAGCGCCGCGAACGGGAATACCGCGCGCGTGCGATGCGTTGTCGGATCGGTCATCGCCGTCCTCCTTCCTGGAGTTGTTCGCTGTCGAGCCAGACCGCTTCGATCCGCTCGCGATAGTCGCCCGGCTGCTGCCACAGCCCGCGCTGCATCGCTTCGACGAAGCGTTCGCAGATGCCGTGCAGCGCCTTCGGGTTGTGGCGTTCGAGGAACGCGCGGGTGTCGTCGTCGAACAGGTACGCGTCGGCGACGAGCGCGTACTGGTGGTCCGACAGCACGCGCGCGGTCGCGTCATAGCCGTACAGGTAGTCGACGGTCGCAGCCATTTCGGCCGCGCCCTTGTAGCCGTGACGCTTCACGCCGTCGAGCCATTTCGGGTTGACGACGCGCGAGCGGATCACGCGCGCGATTTCCTCGCGCAGCGTACGCATCTTCGGCGCGGCCGGATTCGCGTGGTCGCCGTGGTAGATGCTCGGCTGCTGCCCGGACAGGTGGCGCACGGCCGCCGTCATCCCGCCCTGGAACTGGTAGTAGTCGTTCGAGTCGAGGATGTCGTGTTCGCGGCTGTCCTGGTTCTGCACGACGACGTCGATCGTCGCGAGCCGCTCGCCGAACACGTCGGGCGCCGCGTCGCCCGCGCTGTTCTGCGCGTATGCGTGGCCGCCCCACTGACGGTACGCGTCGGCGAAATCGGCGTCGGTCTGCCAGCGGCGCTGGTCGATCAGGTCCTGCAGGCCCGCGCCGTAGCTGCCCGGCCGCGCGCCGAACACGCGCCAGCCGGCGCGGCGCCGCGCTTCGTCGGGTGCCACGCCCTGCTCGATCCATTTCGTGCGTTCGCGCTCGATGCGTGCCCGGATCGGGTTCAGTTCCTCGGGCTCGTCGAGTGCGGCCACCGCCTGCACCGCCGCGTCGAACAGGTGCATCAGGTTCGGGAACGCGTCGCGGAAGAAGCCCGACACGCGCAGCGTCACGTCGATGCGCGGCCGGTCGAAAATCTCGATCGGCAGGATCTCGAAGTCGGTCACGCGGTGGCTGCCGTGCGCCCATTTCGGCCGCACGCCGAGCAGCGCGAACGCCTGCGCGATATCGTCGCCGCCGGTGCGCATCGTCGCCGTTCCCCACACCGACAGGCCGATCGCGCGCGGATAGTCGCCGTGGTCCTGCAGATGACGCTCGATCAGCTGCTGCGCGGATTTCAGCCCGAGCGTCCACGCGGCCTGCGTCGGCACCGCGCGCGTGTCGACCGAATAGAAGTTGCGGCCGGTCGGCAGCACGTCGGGCCGGCCGCGCGACGGCGAACCGCTCGGCCCCGGCGGCACGAAGCAGCCGTCGAGCCCGCGCAGCAGTTGGCGCATTTCTTCGGTGCCGCACGCGTCGAGCGCGGGCATCAGCGTCGAACGCACGCGTTCGATGACCGCGAGCGTGTGCGGCCATTCGCCTGGCGGCGCCGCGCCGGCGCCGACATCGGCGAAAGCGCGGCCGTCGGATGCACACAGCCCGTCGAGCCACTGCTGCGCGAGCCGTTCGAGCCGCTCGCGCGTGTCGCCCGCATGACGCCACGGCGACGCGTCGAGCGCCTGCAGCACGGCCGGTCGCGGCCCTGTCCACGGCGCGGCCCAGTCGGCCGCGAGCGGATCGAACGCGTCGCCGAGCGCGAGATCGCGCGCGAGCGCCGCGATCAGCCCCGCGCGTTCGCCCTTGCCGTCGCCGACCGGAAAGCGTGCGAGCGCGAGCAGCGTATCGCGCCGCTGGCGCTCGGCCGGCGACGCGCCGAACACGTGCAGCCCGTCGCGAATCTGCGCTTCCTTCAGTTCGCACAGCCACGCGTCGACGCGCGTCAGCAGCGCATCCTCGTCGCCCGCATCGCGCGGCGGGGACACGCTCAATTCATCATGCAGACGATGCTCGGCGATCGTCGCGAGAATCGTCTTGCGCAGCAGCTTCGCGCGCCGCGCATCGACCATCAACGCTTCGTAGTACTCGTCGACCTGCCGCTCGAGATCCTGCAGCGGCCCGTAGTTCTCCGCACGCGTGAGCGGCGGCATCAGGTGATCGATGATCACCGCCTGCGCGCGGCGCTTCGCCTGGCTGCCCTCGCCCGGATCGTTGACGATGAACGGATACAGGTGCGGCAGCGGCCCGAGCGTCAGGTCGGGCCAGCACGCATCGGACAGCGCGACGCTCTTGCCCGGCAGCCATTCGAGGTTGCCGTGCTTGCCGAGATGGATGACCGCGTCGATGCCGAACGCATCGCGCAGCCAGAAATAGAACGCGAGGTACGCATGCGGCGGCACGAGGTCCGCGTCGTGGTAGCTCGCATAGTCGTTGTCATCGCGCGAGCGCGACGGCTGGATGCCGACGAACACGTTGCCCGCGCGCCACCCGGCGATCGTGAAGCGCCCGTGGCGCAGCGTCGGGTCCGCTTCGGGCGGGCCCCAGCGTGCGTTCAGCGCGTCGCGCACGGCTGCCGGCAGCCGCGCGAAATGCGCGACGTAGTTGGCCAGCGCGAAGCTCTGGAACGCGGGGCGCAGCGCGCGCACGGCCGGATCGTTGGTCACGCCTTCGGTGAGCCGCGCGATCAGCGCGTCGCCGTCGGCCGGCAGGTCGGCCACTGCATAGCCTGCGTCGCGCAGCGCCGCGAGCACGCGCAGCGCGGACGCCGGCGTGTCGAGCCCGACGCCGTTGCCGATCCGCCCCTCGCTTTGCGGATAGTTCGCGAGGATCAGCGCGATGCGCTTGTCGCCGTTGTCGAGCGTGCGCAGCCGGCACCAGCCGCGTGCGAGCGCCGCGACGAACGCGATCCGCTCGGCGTCCGGCTGATAGCGCACGACGTCGACTTCGGTGTGCGGACAACGATACGCGAGCCCCTTGAAGCTCACCGCACGCGTGACGATGCGCCCGTCGACTTCGGGCAGCGCGATGTGCATGGCAATGTCGCGCGCGTGCAGCCCCTGGTTGTCGGCCAGCCACGCGTCGCGGTGGCCGCCCGACAGGATCACCTGCAGCACCGGCGCGTCGCCGGCGAGCACGTCGGGCTCGGGGCTGTCGATCGCGCCGGCCGCGAACGCCGTGGTGTTCAGCACGAGCGCGACGCGGTGCGTGTCGCACAGCTGCGTGATGACCTCGCGGCTCACCGTATCCTTCAGCGACGTGACCGCGATCGGCAGCGGATTGAGCCCTTCGTGCACGAGCGCGTCGGCCAGCGCATCGAACACGGCGGTATTCGCCGCCTGCCAGTGGGCGCGATAGAACAGGATCGCGACGACGGGCGCGCCGGGCGTCCAGCGTGCGTGCCAGTCGTCGACGCTCGCCGGGTCGCGCGCCGGGTGATACAGCGCCGCGGCCGGCAGCGGGCGCGGCGGCTCGGGTTCGTCACCGAAACCGAGCGTATGGAACGCAATGCTGCGCAGCAGCGCTTCGGCGTTGTGCATCCCGCCTTCGCGCAGGTAGCGCCACCACAGCCGGCACAGCTCGGGCGCGACCGTGCTCTTCGCGACGAGGTTCGGGTCTTCCTGCAGGTCGCCCGAGAACATCGCGAGCTGCTGCCGGCGTTTCGACGCGAGCGACACGGCCTGTTCGATCCCGTACGGCCAGTATGCTTCGCCGCCGAGATGATCGATCACGACCGTCTTCGCGTGGCGCAGCACGTCGTCGACGTAGAAATCGACCGACGCCGGCTGCCGCAGGAACGTGACGTTCGCGAGCCGTACGCTCGGGAAACCGGCCGGCAGTTTCGGCACGACGCTGGCGAGCAGCGACAGCGTCGTGTCGGCCGAGCTCAGGATCACGATGTCGGCCGGTTGCTGGTCGATCCGGACGACGCCCTGCGTATCGTCGACGAAGCCGCCCGGCGTGGTGCGCAGCAGATGCATCGTGCGTTACGCCTGCTGCGTTTGTGCGGCACACGCGGCGTCGAACGCGTGCTGCAGCGCGGCCGCGTCGAGATCCTCGCCGATCAGCACGAAACGGCTCGCGCGCGTTTCGCCGTCCTGCCAGCGACGGTCGAAATAGCTGTCGAAACGGCGGCCGACGCCCTGGATCACGAGCCGCATCGGCGCATCGGGCAGCGCCGCGAAGCCTTTCGCGCGGTAGATCGTATGCGTCTCGACCACGTGTTGCAGCGCGGCGATCGTCGCGTCGCGCGAACCCGCGTCGCCCGCCACCACCACCGAATCGAAATCGGCGTGATGGTGATCGTGGTCGCCGCCGTCGGCCGAGCCGTGATGGTCGTGACGCAGGTGGATCGTTTCCTCCGACGCCGATTCGAGCCCGAGCAGCATCGCAACATCGAGTTCGCCGCGCGTCGCGCGCACGATCTTCACCTGCGGCGGGATTTCCTCGCGGATCGCGGCTTCGACGTCGGCGAACTGCGCGTCGCCGACGAGGTCGGCCTTGTTCACGATCACGAGATCGGCCGACGACAACTGGTCGGCGAACAACTCGTGCAGCGGCGATTCGTGGTCGAGGTTCGGATCGGCGCGGCGCTGCGCGTCGACGGCCTGCGGGTTCTCCGCGAACTGGCCGCTCGCGGCGGCCGGCCCGTCGACGACGGTCACGACCGCATCGACCGTGAAGCTGTTGCGGATCGTCGGCCAGTTGAATGCCTGCACGAGCGGCTTCGGCAGCGCGAGGCCCGACGTCTCGATCAGCACGTGATCGATGTCGGCACGGCGCTCGACGAGCGCTTCCATCACCGGATAGAACTCCTCCTGCACGGTGCAGCACAGGCAGCCGTTCGCGAGTTCGTACAGCTGGCCGGCCGCTTCGTCCGGTGCGCCGTCCGCATCGTCGCAGCCGATGCCGCAGCCCTTGAGGATTTCGCCGTCGATGCCGAGCTCGCCGAATTCGTTGACGATCACCGCGATGCGGCGGCCTTGCGCGTGCTGCAGGATATGGCGCATCAGCGTGGTCTTGCCGCTGCCGAGAAATCCCGTGACGATCGTGACGGGAAGCTTGCGTAGGGTCATGGTGGGTCCTGTGGCGAATGAGGGGGTCAGGCCGAGAGCGTCACGTCGATCTCGTCGTAGCGTTTGACGCGGTAGATCGCGGCCGACACGATCCAGCACGCGAGGAACAGGCCGATCACGACGTAGCCGAGCATCCCGAAATGCGACGCGACCATCGTCGAGAAGTCCCACACGGGGCCCTGCAGCGACAGCTTGTCCGCGAGCAGCGCGAGCACCTCGATGCCGCCGATCAGCGCGGCGACCAGCACCGACACGAACGTGATCGTCATGTTGTAGTAGATCTTGCGGATCGGCCGCACGTACGCCCAGCGGTACGCGCCCATCATCAGGATGCCGTCGGTCGTGTCGACGAGCGTCATGCCCGCGGTGAACAGCACCGGCAGCACCATCACCGACCAGAACGACAGGCCGCCCTGCACCTGCGTGGCCGAAATGCCGAACAGCGCGATTTCGGTCGCGGTATCGAAGCCGAAGCCGAACAGGAAGCCGACCGGATACAGGTGCCAGCTGCGCGACACGAGCCGGAACAGCGGGCGGAACAGGCGTGCGAGCACGCCGCGCTGGTTCATCAGCATGTCGAGATCGGCATCGACGATCGCCTCGCCGCGACGGGCCGCGCGAAACGTCCGGTACACGGAGATCAGGATCAGCAGGTTCGCGGCCGCGAGCACCAGCAGGAAGAACGCCGACACGCTCGTGCTGATCACGCCGCCCCAGGTCTTCATGCTCTCGAAGCGCGCGAGCGATGCCGCGGTCAGCGCAACCGCGACCGACATCACGATCACCACCGTCGAATGGCCGAGCGAGAAGAACAGGCCCGCGCCGAGCGGGCTGCGGCCTTCCTGCATCAGCTTGCGCGTGACGTTGTCGATCGCGGCGATATGGTCGGCGTCGACCGCGTGGCGCAGCCCGAACACGTACGCGAGCAGCGCGGTGCCCAGCAGCACGGGCTGGTCGCGAAATGCGACGAAGGCCCAGATCCACGCGCCGACGTTGAAGGCGGCGAGCAAGGAATAGATCGCGACGATTTTGCCGCGCAGCCCGGACGGGCTGTCGTTGAACAGGCGGAAGAACGAGTCGAGCATGATGCTCCTTTGCGAACGGTCGACATGATGAATGCCAACACGGCTGCCGCGTGCCCTGCCCGCGCCGCCTGCCGCTCGTCGCACCGGCCCGCGCATCGCGCATACGCGCGGCGGACGGATCGGCGGAGGAAGCGGAAAACGTTCGGGCGTCGGGCGTACTGCGGCCGTGGACGATGCGCCGCCTCCCCGCGGCGCTGAACCCCAACGTTGTGGCCGGTATCCGGGCTGACGAACACGCCGCTTCGCCTTCCCGGATGCGCGGCATCCAGTGGCGGTCGTCCGCATGCGGCAGGCATGCGGCGAAGCGGCGCTGCGTCGCGCTGCGCGCGACACGTTCGCTTACCGTTGCGGGGGCAGCACAGGTTGGCTCGACTGCGGTGCAGTCAGGCTCCCTGTTTCCCGTTTAACTGCGCACGCCGGAGCAGCGCGCGCGAGCACCAAAACGCGTGCGAGTGTAGGCGGCGGTGCCGGGAGCGTCAAGGCGGCCCGCAGATGGCAAACGCGAATGATTGTCGTTTTCAACTGATCGAGATAAACTTTGCTCGACAAGAAAACCGCAGCGACGCAATGGCAAAGCGAGGCAGTCATTCAGTGATCCTTAAATCTTCATGTCAAAACCGCAGATATCCGGATGGGGTTTTCCTTTGCTGGCCCTTTCGCTGGGCTCGATTGCCGGCGTTGCGCCATGGCCTGTGGCGGCGGCCGAGTTCGACGACGAACTGCCCGCGCTCGAGGTGCGCAGCCGCCGTCATCCGTACGATCCGCGTCCCGACAGCGTGAGCACGGCGACCCGCACCGCCAGCGACCCGCGTGACGTACCGCAAACCGTCGACAGCGTCTCGGTCGACGAAGCGCTGTCCTATGGCGGTCGCACGCTTGCCGATGCGCTGGCCGGCGTGCCGGGCTTGTCGAACACGTCGGATACGCGCTTCGATTCGTTCCGCATTCGCGGTTTTTCCGGCGCGGGCGACCTGCTGCTCGACGGTATGCGCGACGATGCGCAATACGTGCGCAGCCTCGGCAACATCGAGCGCATCGAAGTGCTGAAGGGGCCGGCCGCAGCGCTGTACGGGCGCGGCAGCGGCGGCGGCGTCATCAACCGGATCACCAAGCAGCCGTTGCCCGAAAACTTCGGAAATGTCTCGGCCGCAACCGGCAGCGACGGACGTCTCGGCGCATCGGTCGATCTCAACCGGATGCTGTCCGGCGCATGGAGCATGCGGCTCAACGCCGGGCGTGAACACGCACGCAGCTTCCGCGACCATGTCGACGGCACGCGCCAGTACGTCGCGCCTTCGATCAAATGGCAGGACGCGCGACGAAGCTGGCTGCTGCAGTTCGAATACGACGCATACACGCGCGTGCCCGATCGCGGCATGCCCGCGCCGGTCACCGCGGCCGACTCGACCGGCAAGCCGGTCGCGTTCTCGCTGCCGTCCGCGTCGCGGACCACCTTCTTCGGTGCGGCGGGCCAGGACACCCTCCGCGACGCGAACCTGAACTGGCGCTCGGTCTTCACCCACGCGCTCGGCGGCGACTGGCGGGTGCGGCATACGCTGGGCGTGCTGAATTTGCACAGCACGTTCGACAATACCTACGTCACGCAGAGCTACGTCGCGAAACCGCGCGACTACCGGTACGTGCCGCGTGCGCGCTACCTGCAGGACATGACGCATCTCAATGTGCAGACCGGCGTCGAATTGAGCGGCAAGCTCACGACCGGGCCGGGATTGCACGACCTGCTGTTCGGCATCGAATACGGCTGGCAACGGCGCGCGCCGAAGCTCCTGCAGGCGGGCGCGGCACCGGTGCCGATTACCGGACCGGACGGTGTCGTCCCTGCCGGCTCGGCGCCCCGCCCATTCGCGATGAACCGCCATCGTGTCAGCGACTATGCGGTCTTCGCGCAGGACCGGATCGAGCTCGGGCGATCGTGGAAGCTCCTCGGCGGCCTGCGCTGGGAACGCTTCGACGTCGATTCCAGCAACCTTCTGGACGACCTGCGTTCGCGACGCACGACGACTGCGTGGGGCCCGCGGCTCGGCGTCGTGTGGTCGCCGGTCGCCGCGCACAGCCTGTATGCGTCATACAGCAAGAACTTCGCGCCGGTCGGCGGCGACCTGATCGGCATCACGCCGAACGCGCGCGGCAATACCAACGATCTCGGCCCGCAATACACGCGCCAATACGAGGTCGGCGTGAAAAGCGACTGGCGTGGCGGCGCACTCAGCACGACCGTCGCGCTGTTCCAGCTCGACCTTTACAACCGCCGCATCGCCGATCCGATCCGGCCAGGATTTTTCGACCTGACCGGCCTCGAGCGTAATCGCGGACTGGAACTGAGCGTCGCCGGCCGGCTCGCGGGCGACTGGTTCGTGCGCGGCGGCATCGGATGGCAGCACGCGCGGGTGGTCGATGCCGAGCCGAAGTACGCGGGCAAGCGGCCGGCGGGCGTGTCGCCGTCGAACGGCAGCCTGTTCGTCGGCCACGCGCCGCTGCTCGGATTTTTCGCGGAACTCGGGCTGATTTACGAAGGTGCGCGTTACGCCGAGCGCGACAACCTGCTCAAGTTGCCCGGTTACGTACGCTGGGACGGCAAGGCCGGATACCGGACACGCGACCTCGAAGTGACGCTGGCGGCCGTCAACCTCACCGATCGCGACTATTACGCGAGCGCGACGAGCGCGGCGCAGATCATGCCGGGTTCGCCGCGGACGTTCACGCTGACGGCGGCATACAAGTTCTGATCTCGCCGGCTGACGCGCCGGCCCCGCGCAGCCGGTGCGCCGGGCGGCTTGTGGCGTGCACGCCTGTGCTATCGTATGCGCCGCGTTCGGTGCTCGCATGCGCATTCCGTGCATGCAGTTAAACGGGAAACAGGAGGCGGACGTCCGCCCGGCCTGTGCTGTCCCCGCAACGGTACGCCGCCCGCGCGCCGCGATTCCCCCGCCCGCGCCCAGGCCGCCCGCGATGCCACTGCCCTTCAGCGGGCGGGAAGGCTGCGGCCTGGCAAGCGGCCAGCCCGGATACCGGCCGACGCAAGGGGCGAGCGCACTGCTCGCCGAACGCCCGATCCGCGGGGGACGGATGGGGTGCGCATTCCGCTCGCGCTCGCGCGGGCTTCGCCCGATCCGTCATGCATTGCCTGTCCGCCGGCCGCCGATGTGCCGCTCGCTGTCCCCTTTCCACCGCTACGACACGGTGCGCGCCGTGCCGCGTGCGATGAGCCGCGCATGGCTCGTCGGCGCCGGCCCCGGCGACGCCGATCTGCTGACGCTGAAGGCCGTGCGCGCGATCGCCGCGGCCGACGTGCTGCTCGTCGACGATCTCGTGAACCCCGAGGTATTGCGCCATGCGCGCGCCGACGCACGCATCGAGCACGTCGGCAAGCGCGGCGGTCATGTGTCGACGCCGCAGGAAACGATCGTCGCCGCGATGCTCGCGCACTTGCGCGCGGGCCGCAGCGTCGCGCGGCTCAAGGGCGGCGATCCGTTCGTGTTCGGCCGCGGCGGCGAGGAACTGCTCGCGCTCGGCGCGGCGGGCTTCCCGGTCGAGGTCGTGAACGGCATCACGGCAGGCATCGCCGCGCCGGCCGCGCTCGGCATTCCGGTCACGCATCGCGGCGACGCGCAGGGCGTGATCTTCGTCACGGGCCACGGCGCCGGCGCCGACGAGCCCGACTGGCACGCGCTCGCCGCGACGCGGATGACGATCGTGATCTACATGGGCATTCGCCGCCTCGACGCGATCGCAGCCGCGCTGCGCGACGGCGGCCTGGCCGGCGACACGCCGTGCGCGGCGATCGAGAACGCGACGCGCGACGGGCAGCGGCACGTGCTTGCGACGCTCGATACGGTCGTCGAACGCGTGGCCGCGACCGGCATCGGTTCGCCCGCGATCGTCGTGATCGGCCGCGTCGCGGCGCTTGCCGACGATCCGGCGGTGCGCGCGGCGCTCGGCGGCCGCGGATGATGCGCGTCGCGCTCGGCGTCGGCTTCCGCGCGGGCGTGACGGCCGTGCAACTCGATGCCGCGATACGCGCGGCGCTCGCGCACTACCCGGACGCCGAGCCGGCCGTCGTCGCGACACTCGCCGACAAGGCACGGGCCCGGCCGCTGCGCGCGCTGTGCGCGCGGCGCGGCTGGCCGCTCGTCGCGTTCGACACGGCACGGCTCGCGCAGTACGCCGGACCGGCATTGAGCGGGCCGTCGGCCGCGGCACTCGAGCGTTTCGGCGTCGCGGGCGTGGCCGAGCCGTGCGCGCAGCTCGCGGCGCCCGGTGGCCGGCTGCTCGGCCCCAAATCCATCCTGGGCGGCGTGACGGTCGCGCTCGCCGGCCCGCTGTGAACCCTTTTCCTTTGTTTCGCTTTCGACAGGACGACTCCCGATGAAGACCGATGCCGAATCCCATCAGCGGATGACCGAACGCCGCCGCGCCGGTCATGAAAAGAAGCAGGCCGCCGCCACGCAGGAAAAGGGCCTGCTGATCGTCAACACCGGCAACGGCAAGGGCAAGAGCACGGCAGCGTTCGGCATGGCCGTGCGCGTGCTCGGCCACGGCATGCGGCTCGGCGTCGTGCAGTTCATCAAGGGCGCGCTGCATACGTCCGAGCGCGACTTCCTCGGCGCGGTCGCGCAATGCGACTTCGTGACGATGGGCGACGGCTATACGTGGAACACGCAGAACCGCGACGCCGACATCGCGACGGCCCGCAAGGGCTGGGACGAGGCGCGCCGGATGATCGAAAGCGGCGAGTACCGGATGGTGATCCTCGATGAGCTGAACACCGTGCTGAAGTACGAATACCTGCCGCTCGACGAAGTGCTCGCGACGCTCGCCGCACGGCCGGCTTCCGTGCACGTCGTCGTCACCGGGCGGCATGCGCCCGACGCGCTGATCGATGCGGCCGACCTCGTCACGGAAATGCGGCTCGTCAAGCATCCGTACAAGGAGCAAGGCGTGAAGGCGCAGCGCGGCGTGGAGTTCTGACCGATGCCGGCCTGCCCCGCGCTGTTCGTCAGCGCGCCCGCGTCCGGCCAGGGCAAGACCTCGGTGACGGCCGGCCTCGCGCGGCTGCATCGGCGGCTCGGCCGGCGCGTGCGCGTGTTCAAGACCGGGCCGGATTTTCTCGATCCGATGCTGCTCGAACGCGCGAGCGGCGCGCCCGTGCATGCGCTCGACCTCGGGATGGTCGGTGAAGCCGGCTGCCGCGCGCTGCTTGCGGACGCCGCGCGCGACGCGGACCTGATCCTGATCGAAGGCGTGATGGGACTGTTCGACGGCACGCCGAGCAGCGCCGATCTCGCGGCGGCGTTCGGCGTGCCGGTCGTCGCGGTGATTTCCGCGAAGGCGATGGCGCAGACGTTCGCGGCGATCGCTTTCGGGCTCGCGCGGTTCCGGCCCGAGGTGCCGTTTTACGGCGTGCTGGCGAACCGCGTCGGCTCGCCGCGGCATGCGGAACTGCTGCGGCAGGCGCTGCCCGACGACCTGCGCTGGCTCGGGCACGTGCCGGCCGACGCGGGCATCGCGCTGCCGGAGCGCCATCTCGGGCTGCACCAGCCGGCTGACATCGACGATCTCGATGCGCGGCTCGAACGTGCGGCCGACGTGCTCGCGCAGACGGCGCTCGTCGAATTGCCGCCCGCCGTCGCGTTCGTCGAACCGGACGTTGCGGCCCCGCTGCCGCGCGCGCTCGCCGGCAAGCGGATCGCGATCGCGCGCGATGCGGCGTTCTCGTTCATCTATCCGGCCAATCTCGCGCTGCTCGACGCGCTCGGTGCGGAACTGCGGTTCTTCTCGCCGCTGGCCGACGAACCCGTGCCCGACGCTTGCGATGCGCTGTTCCTGCCGGGCGGCTATCCGGAGCTGCATGCGGCGACGCTCGCGGCGAATGCCGTGACCGCGCGGACGATCCACGCGCACGCGGCGGCCGGCCGGTCGATCGTCGCGGAATGCGGGGGGATGGTGTATCTGTGCGAGTCGCTGACCGACGTGGATGGCGTGACGAGACCGATGCTCGGGCTGCTGCCGGGCCAGGCGACGATGCAGCGCCGGTTCGCGGCGCTCGGGATGCAGCAACTGGAGACGCGCACCGGACCGATGCGCGGCCACACGTTTCACTATTCGCGGCTCGACACGCCGCTCGAGCCGGTGGCGAGTGCTGCGCGGCCCGATGGCGAGCCCGGCAGTGGCGAAGCCGTGTATCGCTCCGGCGCGATCGTCGCGACGTACATGCACATGTACTGGCCGTCGAATCCGGATGCGGCGGTGGCGTTGTTCGGTGGGGATGTGTTCGAGACATGAGCGGCGAGCGTGCGGAGCGGCCGGCCTTCGACGGTACGACGCCAACGGTCTTCAGGATTCGGGGCATGAATCGTGCGACCACAGGTGACCGGCCTTAACCGCAACGCGTTGCGCCCGCATGCGCGCCAGGAAGGTTTCCCCGTCGAACGTCTGGGGAGGCCCTGAAGCGTCCCCGGCGTCCAGCGCGTCGTGCAGCGCGCGCGCCTGCGCTTCGCGTGATCCGAGCGGCCGCAATCTCGCTCGTACGGTGTCGCTATCGGAGCATCGCTCCGGCTGCACGTCGGTGCCGACGTACTCCGCAACGTGATCGTCTTGGGAAATAGATGCTTTTTGCGACATGGTTCACTTCGTTAGAACACGATGGGCATATACCAAGGCAATGTACATGCCGTATGTAATGGCTGGGAGCGGATTGTGAATGCCTAGCCGCAACCTCACCCCGCATTCGCCATCACACCAGAAACGCCTCCGCCAGCTTCACCCAATACGACGCACCGGTCGGCAGCGCCGCGTCGTTGAAGTCGTAGCCCGGGTTGTGCACCATGCAGCCGCCCTCCCCGTCGCCGTTGCCGATGATCAGGTAGCAGCCCGGCCGCTTCTCGAGCAGGAACGCGAAATCCTCGCTGCCGGTGAGCGGCACCATCCCGTCGATCAGGTTCGCTTCGCCGACCCACTCGCGCGCGACGCCGCGGGCGAATGCGGTCATGTCCGCATCGTTGACGAGCACCGGGTAGCGGCGCTGGTAGTCGATCGTCGCGGTCGCGCCGAACACGGCCGCCTGCGCATGAACGACTTCCTTGATGCGCGTTTCGAGCAGGTCGCGCACCTCCGGTTTCAGCGCGCGCACGGACAGGCGCATCTGCGCGCGGTCGGGAATCACGTTCGGCGCCTCGCCCGCATGGATCGCGCCGACCGTGACGATCGCCATGTCGAGCGGCGACACGTTGCGCGACACGATCGTCTGCAGCGCGATGACGATCTGCGCGCACACGACGACCGGGTCGATCGCCTTGTGCGGCACCGCGCCGTGGCCGCCGCGCCCCTGCACGTCGATGATCACGGTATCCGACGACGCCATGAACGGCCCCGGCAGGAAGCCGAACTTGCCGGTCGGGAAACCGGGCATGTTGTGCATCGCGAAGATCGCATCGCACGGGAATTGCTCGAACAGTCCGTCGTCGAGCATTTTCTTCGCGCCGCCGAGCCCTTCCTCGGCCGGCTGGAAAATCAGGTTCAGCGTGCCGGAAAAGCGGCGCTCGCGCGCGAGGTGCTTCGCGGCGGCAAGCAGCATCGCCGTGTGGCCGTCGTGGCCGCACGCGTGCATCTTGCCGGGGATCGTGCTCTGGTACGGCAGACCGGTCGACTCGTGGATCGGCAGCGCGTCCATGTCGGCGCGCAGGCCGAGGCGCTGCGCGCCGTCGCCGACCTTCAGCTGCGCGACCACGCCCGTGCCGCCAAGCCCGCGATGGACCGTGTAGCCCCACGCCTGCAACTGCTCGGCAACGAGGTCGCTCGTCGCGAATTCCTCGAAGCCCAGTTCGGGGTGGGCATGAATGCGGTGCCGGATCTGGATCATTTCGTCGGCGAGGCCTGCGGGGATCACGCTGTGCGTCACGGTGTCGTCTCCTGTGTGCTGTGGGTGTGCTGGCAAGGATAGTCCGACGAGCAGCAACCGGACAGACGTAAAGTCGTCACGGAGACAACCTTTAGTTGCCAGCCGAGCACCCGCGACGGGCGACGGAGTCGGCGGACCACGCATACCGGCCGTCCGGACGAGTGCCCCGCCGGCTCAGCTCGTATGACACTGTGGGTTCGATCGCGATTGTCTGGCGGAGGAATCGTTGATAGCCGTCCGAAATTCTGGAATAGTTCCGTTTCACCAAAGGGTTGGCCGTAGTTGTTCATTTTTTGACGCTTGTACATTTTTTGTGTACGCTGATAAAAAAGTGAACAAGCGAACCGCTCCGATGCCCGACAACGCCACTCTTCCGACAGCGGAACAGCACGTGCTGAACGAAGCGTGCGCCGCGTTCGAACGCGCGACCCGACGCTTCCACGCCCGGCCCGTACGCGTGCCGGCCGCATACCAGCCGCACGCCGACGCGATGATCCGCTTCCGCATTGCCGGGCAGACCTTCGAGATGCCGGCGGCCGTGAGCGTCGGCGTCGAATCCATGCAGGATGCGCGCGCGGCGCTGCGGCGCCGTGGCAGCGCGCCCGTGCCCGGCGAGCGGCCGCTGATGCTGGTCGCGCCGTACGTGTCAGCCGAACTGGCCGCTCGCCTGACCGATGAAGGCATTCCGTTCGTCGATACCGCCGGCAACGCGTGCCTGCTCCAGCCGGAGGCCACGGTGATGATCTCGGGCCGCCCGAAACCGGCCCGCATGCGGCGCCGGCAGGCGTCGCGCGCCACGACGCCGAAGGGGCTCGCCGTGATGTTCGCGCTCGCGACGCAGCCGGGCCTCGTCGCGCAGCCGTATCGCGCGATCGCGGCCGCATCGGGCGTCGCGCTCGGCACGGTCAACCTCGCGATGGACGACCTGATCGCGCGCGGCCTCGTCGCACAGCGGCGCAACGGCGAACGGCTGATGCCCGACTGGCCACGCTTCTTGCAGGAATGGGTCGCACTGTATCCGAGCCGCCTGCGCGCGAAACTGCCGGCCCGGCGCTTTGCCGCGCTCGCCCCCGACTGGTGGCGCGACTTCGATTTCGCCGCCTTCGATGCGCGGCTCGGCGGCGAACCGGCGGCCGATCTGCTCACGCACGACCTGAAGCCCGCCGCGATCACCGTCTACACGCACGGCGCCGCGTCGAACCGCCTGCTCGTCCAGGCGCGCCTGCGCCCGGACGAGCACGGCGATGTCGAGTTGCTCGAAGCGTTCTGGCCGCCCTCGCCGGCGCTCGACTGGCGCGAGCAGGACATGCCGCTCGTGCCGCCGCTCCTGATCTACGCGGATCTCGTCTCGTCCGGAGACAGCCGCAACCTTGCCGCCGCGGAACACATCCATGACCGATACCTCGCCCACCTGCCCGCTTGAAATCGACGCGCGCCGGCCGCTCGAGCCGGCGGCGGTCGCGCTGCTGCAGGCGGTCGGCGCGGCCTGCGCGCGGCTCGACGCGGCATTCGTCGTGGCCGGCGCGACCGCGCGCGACATCCTGATGTGGCACGTCCACGGCATCCGGCCGGTGCGTGCGACGCGCGACGTCGACGTCGCGGTGTGCGCGGTCAACTGGCCGTTTCATGAACGGCTCGTCGATGCGCTCGTCGCGACCGGACAATTCGCCCGCGCGCCGAAGCATCGGCAGAAGCTGCTGTTCGACAGCGGTACGCCGGGTTTTCGCACCGAACTCGATCTCGTACCGTTCGGGCCGCTCGAAACGCCGCCCGGTGAAATTGCATGGCCGCCGGGCGGCGACTTCGTGCTCAATGTGCTGGGGTTTCAGGAGGCGGTCGATACGGCGCTGGCCGTGTTGATCGGCGCCGGCATCACGGTGCCGGTGGCGAGCCTGCCGGCACTCGCGCTGCTGAAGCTGCTCGCGTGGAAGGACCGGCGCGCGCGCCAGAATAGCGACGCGTACGACCTGCTGTTCCTGCTCACGCATTTTCACGATGCGGGCGATCGCGAGCGCATCTGGGACGTCGCGCCCGACCTGCTCGAACAACATGGTTTCGAGCCGGAGCTGGCGGCAGCGGCGCTGCTCGCACGCGACGCGAAGCGGATCGCGTCACCGCACACGCACGATGCGATCCGCGCGTTGTTGTCAGACGAAGCGACTTACGCGACGCTCGGGCAGGATCTGCAGGCCCGTGCGTTCGCGCTGTTGCCGGGTGAATTCAATGACGACGCCGATCGGTATCTCGATGCGTTCCGTGGCGGCTTCCTCGCGAGTCCGCCCGTTCATCGGGAATGACATGCTGCCGCGCGACGGCCATGCCATCGTGCCTGCACAGCCTCATGCCGAAGCGGCCCAGTCTTCGAGCGACAATCCCGCGACACGGTTGAATTCGCGACTATTGTTGGTGACGAGCACGGCGCCGGCCGCGATCGCGTGGCCGGCGATCGATGCATCGTTTGCACCGATCGGCGTGCCACGTGCGGCTAGGTCCACTCGAATCGCGGTCGTTGCATCGATCGCCGCGGTATCCCACGACAGCACGCCGTCCAGCCGGGCGACAAAGTTCGTCACGAGTTCGGCATGCTTCGGCGATGCCTTTCTGCCGACTGAGCCGAACCGCATCTCGGCATAGGTAATCGCCGATACGACGATCCGGTGCTGCGCATTGACGCAGGACTGCAATCGGGACAACACCACGGGCGGCCGCTCGCGCATGATGAACGAACAAATGTTCGTATCGAGCATGTAGAGCGTGGTCACCGGCCGGGCTCCGTCGGTGCATCGTCATCGGCGCTGGACAGGTCGAAACGGCCGGATTCGACGACGGTCGGGCGCGTGGCCAGGAAGTCGGCATCGGCCAGCGGTTCATTGGCGAACGACAACCACGTCGGGCGCACCGGCCGCAGCAGCAGCGTGTCGCCCTCGCGGCGGATCTCGAGTTCGGTCACACCCTCGAATTCCATGTCCTTCGGGATGCGGATGGCCTGATTGCGGGCATTCTTGAAAATGGAAACGGTGCGCATGAGCCACTCCATGGGAGTACGATGCGCCCATTCTAAACATATGCTGGCATATGTCAATGTAGGGGAGCGCGGAACGAGAATCGCGCTCACTGCTGTCCCGGGCGTGCTTTGCATGTCGTCACGACCTGTGTGGTTGAGGGAGAGATCCATTCTTCCTCATACCGTGCGCCCGTTCCATATCCCGAACGGCCGATCCTCGGCCCTGGTGAGCCGCGCGAAGCATCATCCAGCCGCGCCGGCACTTCGCGCCCTCTCCCGTCACGGCAACCGGAAACTGTCGAAGAACGTTTCGCGCTCCATCACGGTGAGCGCCGCGCGCTTGTGCGGGAAGTCGAACTCCTTCAGCGTGTAGAACCCGAGCCGGTGCATGTACGCGATATGCCGCACGTGATCGACGCGCGGCTCGCCGACGAGCCGCTGCGTACGCGGTTCGTCGACGAACATGTAGTGCAGCACGCCGCTCCACCACGCATGCAGCTTGCCCGCGCTCTGGAAGCGCGAGTCGCCGATCAGCAGGTGCAGCCCGCGATCGTAGTCGTGCGCGTCGTAGAACGGCGCGAGGCGGTCCTCCTTCGCCCAGTAGAACTCGAAATAGCCGAACGGCGTGTCGTCGAAATAGCCGATCATCGGATGCATGTGCGGATCGGCGAGCCGCTCCGCGAGATACGCGGCGTGCTCGTCGAGCGTGCCGCGCTGATCCCAGAAATGCGCGACGCGATCGAGGTTCATCCAGTCGCTGAAGAGTTGCGCATCCGCGTCGATATCGACGGTGCGCAGGCTGAACGTCATCCCGACCTGCGGCATGTAGCGCGCATAGATCTCACCGGCCGGCGACGGCGGCCGCACCGGATGCCGGTGGCCGTTCGTGATCGTGTAGCGCAGCGGCATCCCGCCCGATGCGCTCGCCTTCAGCCACGGCCGCGGGTTCTGCCAGAAGGTCGCGCGCGATGCGCTCAGGCGCAGCCGCTCGCCGGCGATCCGCGCGTCGTCGATCACGCCGTCGCGCACAGCGCGGGCGACGTACGCCGCGACGGCCGCCGGGTCGGCGCTGCCAAGCGGCACCGATACCGTCGCCATGTCGTGCCGCGTGTCCGTGTTGAACAGCGCGACGAATTCCGCGAGCAGCGCGCCCGGCGAATCGTCGGGCCGCCATGCGTCGAGCGTGCGCTCGGCGGCGGGCGACGCCTGCACCTGCACCTGCGCGTCCGTTCGTGCGTGCGCAGCGCCGTCGAGCGCCGCGGCCACCTCGCCTTCGACGGCGTCGGCCGTGCGTGCCGGTTTCGTCAGCGTGTCTTCCATCACAGTGCTCCCGCGTCGTGGCGGTCGGCGAGGATGTGCAGCCCGCGCTCGAGTGCCGGAAACAGGCTGCGCTGAAAGTTGTTCCAGCGCAGTTCGAGAATCGTGTCGTCCGGCGCGATCGGCGTGTCGAGCACGTCGCAGATCACCTCGCCGGAATCGATGCCGTTGTCGACGTAGTGGAACGATGCGCCCGTCGTCGTCACGGGTTCCACGCGCGACGTCGTGCCGCTCGCCCAGTCGACCCGTTCGCCGCGCGCGCCATGCAGCGCGTCGAGCGTCGCCCACGCGCCGCGCCGCTGGTACGGCGAATCGTCGGCCGTGATACCGGGGTGGATGTTCGCGATGCGACGGTGAAAGCGCGCGCCGGGGCGCACGAGTTCGTCGAGGATCACGAGCAGCCCGTCGAGCACGACCACGTCGGCGTCGAGTTCGAGCAGGCGTTCGAGCAGGCGGCGCTCGAACGCCTGCTTGCCCGTCACGCGTTCGCGCGCGTCGCGCGGCAGCCGCCGGTACGTCGACGCAATCGTGCAGAACAGATCGTCGACGGGCCGGCCCTGCACGGCCAGCCCGTCGGGCAGGATCCACGGGCGGCCCGGCGTGCGCTTGAACCCGTAGTCGGCGACCCTCGCGCGGTCGGCCGGCGAGCCTTCGTCGTCGTCGACGATCACGCCCTGCAGCGTATAGCGTTCGCCGAGCGGCGAGTCGTTCAGGCGCTCGACGAGGAATTCGAGCGGCGCCTTCATGTAGCGCGTGCCGCCCTGGTAAGCGACCGGCTGGCCGGCGCGATCGGCCGCGCCGTTGCGCAGCGACTGGATGTAGACGAGGTTTTTCTTCGGCATGGAGGCGTCGTGGAAAAAGCGGACGACGGCGCCGCGGCCCGCCGCACCGGCCCGAAGGCTGGCCGGCACGCCGCGGCGCGCGGCGTCACCAGTTGTATTTCGCGGTGGCGATCACCGTGCGGTCGGTACCAAAAATGCAGACGTTCGTCGACTGGCAACCGCTGATGTAGTGGCGGTTGAACAGGTTCGTCCCGTTCACGGCAAAGCGCCAGTTACGCGTGTCGTAGTGCACGCCTGCGTCGAACAGCGTGTAGCTCGACACGGTCAGCGAGTTGTCGGCCGCACCGGCCGACGCGCTCTGGTAGCGCACGCCGCCGCCGAGGCCGAAGCCGGTGAGCGGCCCGGTGTGCCATGTCCAGTCCGCCCACAGCGACGCCATCTGGCGCGGCCGCGGAATGTCGACCGGCCAGTTGTTCAGCGATGCGTCGTTGGCCTTCACGTTCTTCACGTCCTGGTACACGTAGGACGCGATCAGCGACAGGTTCCGCGTGAGCTTGCCGGTCGCGTTCAGCTCGATCCCGCGCGAGCGCACTTCGCCGGTCTGGATCGACGTCGTGCCGGCCGGATCGAGACTCGTCGGCGTCGGCGTGAGCACGTTGGTCTGGTTGATCTGGTAGATCGCCGCGCTCAGCATCATGTTCTTGCCGGGCGGCTGCCAGCGCAGGCCGGCCTCGATCTGCTTGCCGCGCGTCGGCTGCGGCAGGCCGCCGCCGTAGAGATTCACGCCGATCAGCGGATTGAACGACGTCGCGTAGCTGACGTACGGCGACAGCCCGTAGTCGCCCTGATACGTGAGGCCCACGCGGCCCGTGAATGCCGTGACGTCGGCCTTCGACTGCGTGCCGCCCTCGCGGTCGTCCATCCGCTGATTGACCCAGTCCTCGCGGCCGCCGAGCGTCAGCGTCCAGCGGTTCCACTTGACCTGGTCCTGCACGTACAGCCCGAACGTGTTCATCGTCGTGTACGTGTTGGTGCGGTACGTGGTGTTCGGCGGCGAGAACACGGACAGCGTGACCGGCGTGTAGACCGGGTTGTAGATGTTCAGCGTCGGCGCGGCGGCCAGCCATTCGCTGTCGGTCGCGGTCTGCCGGTTGTACTGGAAGCCGAGCAGCAGCGTGTGCTCGAGTGGCCCCGTGCCGAAGCGGCCCTGCAGGTTGTTGTCGATGTCGAAGCGGCTGTAGTTCGTCTGGAACACGCCGGCCCAGCGGTTGATGTCGGTCAGGCTGCCGTCCGCGAAGCCCGCGCCGAACACCGAGCCGTTGTCGAGCGACAGGTGCATCCAGCGCACGTTCTGGCGGAACGTCCACATGGAGTTCAGGTTCCGCTCGAACTGGTAGCCGAGCGACCACTGCTTCTTGCGGTAGTAGTTGAAGTCGGGGTCGCCGCCGTAGACGTCCTTGCTCAGCTGCCCGTTCGGGTTCGGCAGCACGGTGCCTTGCGCGGGCAGGAAGTTCGACGAGATGTCGCCCCAGTCCTGCAGGTACGTGGCGGACAGCGTCAGCGACGTATCGGCGTCCGGGCGCCAGCGGAACGACGGCGCGAGCGCGACGCGCTGGTCGTTGTTCGGGCCCGTCAGCGCATTGCCGTCGCGCGCGACGCCGACGAACCGGTACGCGTACTTGCCGTCCGCGTCGAGCTTGTCGCCGACGTCGAGCATGAACTGCTTGCGCGCATAGTTGCCGAACTGCACGCCGGCTTCGCGCACGCGCTCGCCGTCGGCCGTCTTGGTCTGCACGTCGATGATCGCACCGGGGTCGCCCGCGCCGTACAGCACCGACGTCGGCCCGCGCAGCACGGTGATGCTGTCGATCATGTACGGATCGACGCGCCAGCTCGACAGGTTCAGCGTGTTCGGCACCTGCAGGCCGTTCACGTAGGCGGTCGGCGTGAAGCCGCGCAGCGCCGCGTACCAGTCGGAACGGTTGTCGGAGCCGTACGACGAGAAGCCCGGCACGTAGCGCAGCGCCGCGTTCACGTCGGTCGCGCCGGTCATCTCGATCTGCTGCGCGGTGACGACGTTGATCGTCTGCGGGATTTCATTGATCGACGTATCGGTCTTGGTGCCGGTGCGGCTGCGCTTCGCGACGAGGCCCACGGTGCCGTCCCCTTCCGCGCCCGCGTTGACGGTGATCGCCGGCAGCGTGCCGGTCGCCGTGCCGTTCGGTGCGCCGGTCGACGTGCCGGCTGCCGCACTGGCCGCCGCACCGTTCTGCGCACTGCCGGCCGACGCCGCCGTGCCTGCGTTCACGGCCGGCGCCGTCTGGGCATATGCGTGCCCCGCGGCCATCCCGAACGCCACGCTTGCCGCGGCTGCGATCGCACGCACACGCGTGCCTGTTGCCCACTCCATCTTTCTCTGCTCCACTTTTTTGATGCGGTCTCCGACCGCGCCTTTGTCAAAGAGCGAAAGCCATGCGGCCCGCGCTCGCCCCGTCTTGATGTCGTTGTTCGTGCACTGCCCGGGCCGCGCCGTCGTCATGCGTGGCCGCGATACCGTCTTCGAGCGATGCGCAGATCTCGTCCGCGCGGCGCGCCAGCACCGACAGCAGCGTGTCGGACAGTCCGTGGCTGTCTTCGCAGCAGCCTTGCAGGTAGATGCGCGGCGCGAAGTGCTCGGGCGTCGCGAGCAGGTAGTCGCGTGTGACGTCGCCGCGCATGAGCGCATCGCCGAGATGCGGCGCGAGCGCTTCGAGCAGCGCCGAATGCGTGTCGCGCCGGTAGCCGGTCGCGAGCACCAGCGCGTCGAAGCGTTCGACGCGCGTCGCGCCGCTCATCCGGTCGCGCAGCGTCAGCTCGATACGGCCGTCGGCGGTGCGCACGGCGGCCTCGATCGCGCTGTTCGCGAGCAGCGCATGGCGCGGCGTGCCGTCGATGCGCTGCAGGTACAGCATTTCGTAGATCTCCTCGATCAGCGGCCGATCGACCACCGCGTAGTTGGTGTCGCGATAGCGCTCGAGCAGCGCGCGGCGCGCATCGTGCGGCTGCGCGTACACGACGTCGGTGAACTCGGGGCTGAAGATCTCGTTGACGAACGGACTGTCGTCGGCCGGTTTCAGCGCGCCCGCGCGCATCACGAGGTTCGCGTCGACGTGCGGGAAGCGGCGCGCGAGATCGATGAACACCTCGGCCGCGCTCTGCCCGGCGCCGATCACCGCGACGCGGCGGCGCTCGCCGTCCGGCGACGCGACCAGCCGGTCGATGTCGGTCAGGTAGGATGACGAATGGATCACGCGATCGCGGCCGAGTGCGGCGAACGCGTCCGGCACCGCCGGCGTGCCGCCGACGCCCACCGACAGCGCACGCGTCACGCGCTGGCGCTCGTGGCCGGCCGCGTCGCGCGACAGCACGCGCAGCGCGTCGATGCGCGCGCCGTCGCCGCGCACCGGTTCGATCGCCGTGACGGTCTCGCTGTAGTGCACATGCTCGTCGAACGCTTCCGCGACCCAGCTCAGGTAGTCGTGGAATTCGACGCGGGTCGGATAGAAGTTCTTCAGGTTCACGAATTCGTTCAGCCGGCCGCGTTCGAACAGGTAGTTGATGAACGTGTAGCGGCTCTTCGGATCGCGCATCGTCACGAGATCCTTCAGAAACGAGATCTGCATCCGGCAGTCGTCGAGCAGCATCCCGCGGTGCCAGCCGAATTCCGGCTGGCGTTCGACGAAGCAATGCGCGAACGGCCGTGCGCCGTTGCGTTCCGCGAGGCGCACGGCCAGCGCCAGGTTCGACGGCCCGAAGCCGACGCCGATCAGGTCGAATACGGTTTCTCTCTGCATGTCTCTCAGCTCCCTTGTCGGTGAAACCGGCGCGTCATACATGACGGCCGGAGAAGAACGTCTCGCGCTGCGCGCACATCCACAGCGGCTGCGCGTCGGCGAGCGTCAGACGACGCTGCCGCGCGAAGCCGTGCCGCGCGAGGGTGTCGACGACCTGCGCGCGGCCGGCCGGGACCGCGCAGCCGACCGCTTCGGTGCGCGGGTCGTCGAGAAACAGGTAATGAACGACGGACGGCAGCCAGCCGGCCACGCAGTGCGGGCCGCGCCAGCGCGATGCGCCGACCAGCATCCGCAGCCCGCGGTCGTAGTCGCGTGCGCCGACGTGCGGCGCGAGCCGGTCTTCCTTCAGCCAGAACGCCTCGACATACGCGAATGGTTCGCCGTCGAAGCAGCCGATGAGCGGCGTGACGTGCGGATCGGCATCGGGCGCCGTGCCGTCCGCGCCGGGCTGCGCACCCGGCCAGCCGTCGCGCACGCGCGGTTCGTCGAACCACCGCGCGACGCGCGCGGCGTCCTCGGCCGGCTGCCAGCCGCGCAGCGTGAAGCGCACGCCGAGCGCCGGCAGGTCGCGCGCGTAGACGTCGCCGCGCGGCGCGGGCGGCCGGCGCGGATGACGCCGGCCATCCGTCAGCATCGGCAGCGTCGCGCATGGCAAATGCGTGCCGACGCGCCACAGGTCGGCCTGCTGCGCCCAGCCTTCGCGCATGCACAGGCCGCCGTCGGCGAGCACGCCGCTCGCGCGCAGTGCGTCGAGCGCGACCGCCGGCCACGCAGCCGGGTCGAGCCGGATCGCCGCATGGCGCAGGCCGTCGGCAAACGCCGCGGCGAGCGCGGCCAGCAGCGCGCGGCGCTGGTCGGCCGGCGCCGCGCGATGGTTGTAGGCGACGAGACGCAGCGCGCCGTCGTCGCCGAGTTGTGCGCGCAGCAGCTGCGCGCCGATGCCGTCGCCCTGCGCGACGCGGATCTGCGCGCCGTCGCGCACGGCGAACAGGCCGTCCGCGAACGCGAGGCGGTACGTATCGAGCATCGTGAAGCCGTCCGGACGCACTTCAGCGAGCATCGCGCACCTCCTCCGCTTCGGCCGACGCGGCGATGCGCGCGGCGAGCGCCGCGAGCGTCGGGGCCGCGAACACGTCGCCCACCGTCAGCGCGTGACCGGCGCGGCCGGCCGCATCGACGAAGCGCACGATGTCGAATGAAGTCGCCCCCGCCTCGAACAGATCGGCGTCGGGCGCCGGTGCGGCCGTCGCGAACGTGTCGGACCACAGCGCGGCGAGCGTGGCGGCGGCGTTCGGGGCGCTCGCCGCCCGGCTTGCCGGGGCGGCTGCGACCGCACCAGGTGCCGGCGCGGCGAACAGCGCATCGGGCACACCAAGCGCCGCTTCCGATGCGCCGGCAAACCGCGCGACTTCGTCGTGATAGAGATCGACGAGCGCATCGACGAGACCGCCGTCGAGCAGTTCGTCCGCATACGAGAACGCGGCGCTCACGCGGCCGTCCGGATGCTCGACGACGTCCAGTTCCAGCGTGAACACCACGCGATGGCGCACGTCGTCGAACTCGTCGAGCGACAGCCCGGCCCAGTCGCGTGCGGCGGCGCCGGTCGGGCGCAGATAGTTGAACATCACCTGGAACAGCGGATTGGCTTGCGCGGCACGCGGCGCGCGCAGCGCCGCGACGACGTCGGCGAACGGCACGTCGGCATGCGCGTATGCGGCGAGCGCCGTGTCGCGCACCTGCGCGAGCACGTCCGCGCGGCGGGCCGTTGCGTCGAGCCGCGTGCGCACCACCACGGAATTGATGAAGAGCCCGAGCGCATCGCGCGCAGCTTCACCGGTGAGCTCGCGCGTCGACGCGAGCACGCCGACCGGCTGGTCGGCCGCACCGGTCACGCGGAACAGCGCGGTGTTGAGCGCTGCGTGCAGCAGCATCGGCAACGTCGCGTGTGCAGCCGACGCGGCGTCGCGCGCGGCACGGATCAGCGACACGTCGAACTCGAACGCGATGCGCGCCGCGCGCCATTGCGGGACGGCCGGTGCATCGGCACGCTGCGGCAGCACGGACGGCGGCAGGTCGGCCAGCGCGTCGCGCCAGTACGCGATGCGGGCCGGATGGCATGGTGCCGGCAGCACGAGTGACGCGCTTTCCGCCGATGCCGGCACCGATGCCGATGCCGCTTCGCCACGCACCAGCGCGACATAGCGCGCACGCACCGCGTCGAGCCACAGCTCGATCGATTCGCCATCCGACACGATGTGATGGATCGTCACCGACAGCACGTGATCGTCCGCCGCGAGCTTCAGCACGCGTGCGCGCCACAGCGGCGCATCGGCCTCGAGATCGAACGGCGCGAGCGCATCGGCGTCGGTGAGCGCCGCCGCGCGGGCGAGCGCGTCGGGCTGCGCGGACAAATCGACGAGCGGCAGCGCGACGGGCGCCGCAGCGTCGATCCGCTGGCCCGGCAGCATGCCGTCGCGAGCGACGAGTCGCGTGCGCAGCGCCGGATGCGCGGCCGCGACCGCCGAGAACGCCGCGCGCAGCGCACCGACGTCGAGCGGGCCGCGCACGCGCAACGCGACGGGAATGTTGTACGCGGCGCTGTCCGGCTGTGCGCGCCACAGGAACCACAGGCCGAGCTGCGCGGGCGACAGCGGCCATACGCCGTGCGCATCGCGTTTGACCACCGCGACGCTCGGCGCCGCGGCGCCGGCGTGCGCGGCACGCGGCGCATCGGCCACCTGGCGCGCGTACTGCGCGAGTACCGGCGCTTCGAACAGCGCGCGCACCGGCACGTCGCGGCCGAGCCGCTCGGCGACGCGCGTGGCCACGCGCACCGCGGCCAGCGAATGGCCGCCGAGTTCGAAGAAGTGATCGCCGCGGCCGACCCGCTCGATGTTCAGCACGTCGCGCCAGATCGCCGCGAGCGCGGCTTCGTTGCCGTCGCGGGGCGCTTCGTACGCGCGTTCGACGCGCACCGGCGCCGGCAGCCGCGCGCGGTCGACCTTGCTGTTCGCGTTGCGCGGCAGCGCGTCGAGCACGATCAGCTGCGCGGGCACCATGTAGTCGGGCAGCGTGCGGCGCAGATGCGCATCGAGCGTCGCGGCTTCGACCGGCTGCGCGGCGGCCCGTGCATCGGCGGTCAGTTCGACGTAGGCGACGAGCTGCGCGTGCGCGCCCTGCCCGTGCACGACCGCGCACGCTTCGCGCACCGCGTCGTGCGCGGCCAGCTGCGCTTCGATTTCACCGAGTTCGATCCGCAGCCCGCGCAGCTTCACCTGATGATCGACGCGGCCGATGAAGTCGAACACGCCGTCCGCGCGGCGGCGTACGAGGTCGCCCGTGCGATACAGGCGTGCGCCCGGCGCGCCGTACGGATCGGGCACGAAGCGCTCGGCCGTCAGCGCGGGACGATCGAGGTAGCCGCGCGCGACGCCGATCCCCTCGCCGCCCAGGTACAGCTCGCCGATCACGCCGACCGGCAGCGGATGCAGCCGTTCGTCGAGCACGTGTGCGGTGCGCGCGCCGACCAGCGTGCCGATCGGCAGATAGGCGGCGTCGCCGAGCTTCGCGAGATCGTCGCCGGGACGGAACATCCACAGCGTCGGCGTGATCACGGTTTCGGTCGGGCCGTAGCCGTTGACCACGCGCACGTTCGGCATCGCGCGGCGCAGCATCGCGAACGCCTCGCGCGACGTCGCTTCGCCGCCGACCGTCAGCGAGCGCAGCGTCGGCGGCGCACCGTGCGCGAGCGCCCATTCGGCGAGCTGCGCGGCGCAGCCGGGCGGCACGTAGGTCATCGTCACGCCGTCGCGGATCATCATCGCGCAGGTCTGCGCGGGCGGCCACAGCACGTCGGCCGTCACCGACACGGCGGCGCCCGACAGGTATTGCGAAAACCACCCTTCGTGCGCGCCGTCGAAGTTGACCGACTGGAACAGCAGGAACACGTCGTTCTCGGTTGCGCCGTAGCGCTGCGCGATCGCCACGCAATGCCGCGCGAACGCCGCGTGATCGACGATCACGCCCTTCGGCTTGCCGGTCGAACCCGACGTGTAGATCGCGTATGCCGCATGGCCGGGCAGCACGTCAGGCAGCGCGACGCCGGCGGCTTCGTCGAGTGTCTCGACTTCGTCCGCGCGCCAGACGCGCAGTTCAGGCAGCGCGGGCAGCGACGCGGCGCTCGCGGCGTCGGTCAGCACGTGCGCGATGCCCGCATCGCCGACGATCTGTGCGAGCCGTTCGCGCGGATGGGCCGGATCGAGCGGCACGAACGCGGCGCCCGACTTCAGCACCGCGATCAGCGCGACCAGCAAGTCGACCGAGCGCTGCAGCGCGACGCCGACGCGCATCTCGGGCCGCACGCCGGCCGCGACGAGGTTGCGCGCGATGCGGGCCGCGCGCGCGTCGACCTCGCCGCGCGTCAGCGCGCGATCGATGTCGGCGACGCCGCGGGCGTCGGGGCGCGCCTGCGCATGCGCGGCGATGCGTGCATGCACCGGGACGAACGGCTCAGCTTCAGCCGCGCCCGCCGGCGCGTTGCATGCGAACAGTTGCGCCAATTCGTCGGCCGGCAGCCAGTCGAGATCGCCGATCGGCATGTCGGGGCGCGCGAGCGCATTGCCGAGCAGCGTGACGAAGCGTGCGGCGAGGCGCGCGATCGCATCCGCATCGAACAGGTCGAGCGCGTAGATGAACGCGGCGTCGAACGTTCCGTCGGGTGTCGCCTCGACGGCAAGCGTGAGATCGAATTTCGCGGACGGCGTGCCGGACGGCAGCAAGGCCGCCGACGCCGCGCCCAGCGCCGGCAGCGCGCGGCGTTCGCCATACGCGGCCATCACCTGGAACAGCGGATGGTGGCTCGCGCTGCGCGGCACGCCGAGCGCGTCGACCACCTGTTCGAACGGCACGTCCTGGTGCATCTGCGCATCGACGAGCGCACGCTGCGTGCGCGCGACCAGCGACGCGAAATCGCCGTGCGCGGGCACGTCGACGTCGATCGCGAGCGTATTGACGAAAAAGCCGATCAGCCCGGCGGTTTCCGCGCGCTCGCGGTTCGCGGCCGGCACGCCGACGCAGATCCGCGCATCGCCGGTCGCGCGTGCGAGCAGTGCGTCGAGCGCCGCGAGCAACACCGCGAACGGCGTCGCGCCGGATGCCGCCGCGAACGCGCGCAGTTGCGCACCGGTGCGTGCGTCGAGCGAAAACACGTGACGCGCGCCGCGCGCGCTGCGGCGTGCAGGCCGCGCGGCCGCACCGGGCAGCGTGATCACGCCGCGCTGCGGATCGAGCCGTTCGCGCCAGAACGCGAGCTGCCGCTCGCGCTCGCCCGCATCGAGCCAGCGGCGTTGCCACAGTGCATAGTCCGCGTACTGGATCGGCAGCGGCGCGAGCGGCACCGGCTCGCTCGACGCATATGCGCGATAGAACGCCGCGAGCTCGAACAGCATCACGTCGGACGACCAGCCGTCCGACACGATGTGGTGAACGGTGAGCGCAAGCCAGTGATGCGTCGCGTCGAAGCGGATCAGGTGTGCGCGCACGAGCGGCGCGGTGCCGAGATCGAACGCGTCGGCTTCATCGGCCGTCGCGACGCTTTCGGCGCGCGCGACGCGCTCTCCTTCGGGCAGCGCTTCGAGATCGGTCTCGCGCCACGGGCAGCGCAGCGGCGGATGGATCGTCTGCGCGACGCCGTCCCCGGCTTCGTCGAAGGTCGTGCGCAGCGCTTCATGACGCGCGATCAGCGCATCGCATGCGAGCCGCAGCGCGTGCGCGTCGAGCGGGCCCGTCAGCGCGAGCCGCTCGGTGAGGTGATACGCGTCGGGCGCGTCGATCAGCCGTGCGTGCAGCCACAGCCGCGTCTGCGCGAACGACGCCGGCACGCGATCGCTGCGCGGCGTGCGCGGCGGGATCGGCAGCATGCGGAAGTCGATGCCGGCCGCATCGAGCTTGTCGATGAACACCGTGCGCTGCGCGTCGGGCAGTTGCGCGAAACGCGTCGCGAGCGCGAGCCAGTCGGGTTGAACCTTCGTCATCCGTCGTCCTTATTGGGTTTCCAGTTCGCCGAGCAGCGCATCGATCGCGCTTGCCGCGTCGGTCTCGCCGCAGGCCGCGCAGGCCGCGTCGATCGCGTCCGCGCAGCGCGCCAGCGTGCGGGTGTCGAACAGCGTGCGCAGCGGCAGCGCGAGACCCCAGTGCAGGTTGGCCTGCGCATGGGCCTGCGTCGCGAGCAGCGAGTGGCCGCCGAGCAGGAAGAAATCGTCGTCGCGGCCGATCGCGTCCACGTGCAGCACGCGCTGCCAGATCGCCGCGAGCGCGCGCTCCGTGTCGGTCGCGAGTTCGACGGCCGCGGCAGCGTCCCGCACCGGTGCGGGCAATGCATGGCGATCGCACTTGCCGTTCGGCGTGACCGGCAGCGCGTCGAGTTCGATCAGCCGCGACGGCACCATGTACGCGGGCAACTGCGCGCGCACAACGTCCAGCAGTGCTGCGCGATCGAGCGGGCCTGCGTCGCCGCATGCGACATAGCCGATCAACTGCTCGTCGCGCACGATCACGACCGCGTCGTGCACGCCCGGCGCCGCGCGCAGAAGCGCCTCGATCTCGCCCGGCTCGATCCGCTGGCCGCGCAGCTTCACCTGCGTGTCGACGCGGCCGAGATAGTCGAGCGCGCCGTCCGCGCGGCGCCGCGCGAGGTCGCCCGTGCGGTACATGCGCGCGCCCGGCACGAACGGATTAGGCACGAAACGTTCCGCGGTGAGCGCCGGGCGGCCGAGATAGCCGCGTGCAAGGCCCGCGCCGGCCAGATACAGCTCGCCGGTCGCGCCGGCCGGCACCGGCTGCCACGCCGCATCGAGCACGTGCAGCTGCAGGTTCGCGATCGGATGACCAATCGGCACCGCGACGGCGTTCGCGTCGTCGGGGCAGCAGGTCCAGTGCGACACGTCGATCGCGGCTTCGGTCGGCCCGTACAGGTTCACGAGCGTCGCGTTCGGCATGAGCCGCGCGACCTTCGCGACGAGTTCGGGCGCGAGCGCCTCGCCGCTCGCGACGATCAGGCGCACGCTGTCGCATTGCGCGGCGGCCGCGAAGTCGTCGAGATACGCGGCGAACGCGGCCAGCATCGACGGCACGAAATGGAGCACCGTCACGCCGTGCGCATGGATCGCGGCCGCGAGGCGGGCCGGGTCGCGATGGTCGCCCGGCGCGGCGATCGCGAGCTTCGCGCCGATCGCGAGCGGCCACACGAATTCCCATACCGACACGTCGAAGCCGAACGGCGTCTTGTGCAGCACGACGTCGTCGCGCGTCAGTCGGTAGGCGTGCTGCATCCACGCGATCCGGTTCGCGAGCGCGCCGTGCGAGTTGCCGGCGCCCTTCGGCTTGCCGGTCGAGCCGGACGTGTAGATCAGGTATGCGAGTTGGGCGGCGTCGACGATGTCGGCCGCGACGTCGACGGCGGTGCCGCCCGCGTCATCGGCGAGCAGATCGGCCACTGTCAGCAATTGCGTCGCGCCGGCGTCGCCGAGTGCAGCCTCGACCTGCTCGCGCAAATGGGCTTGCGTGATCGCGACCGCGGGCCGTGCGTCGCGCAGCAGGTACGCGATGCGCTCGGCCGGATAGTCGGGATCGACCGGCAGGTACGCGGCGCCGGCCTTCAGCACGCCGACGAGCGCCGTCACCATGTCGAACGAGCGCTCGACGCACAATGCCACCGGCGTATCGGGCTGCACGCCGCGCCGGCGCAATGCGGCGGCGATGCGTGTCGTGTTCAGATCGAGTTCCCGATAGGTCGCGCGCTGTACGTTGCCGTCGGCGTCCGCATACTCGAGGGCGATCGCATCGGGCGTCGCCCGTGCGGCTTCCGCGAATTGCAGATGCAGCGGCTGTCGTTGCGCGTCCGGCCACGTTTGCGCGGTGTCCTGGGCGCGCGCCAGCGCGTCGCGCGTCGCTGCATCGGCGATCGACAGCGTGCCGAGCAGCGCCTCCGGCGTGCGGGCCAGCGCATCGAGCGCGCAGGCGAACGCTCGGTGCCAGATCTCGACCTGGCGCGCATCGATGCGCGCGGTGTCGTAGCCGTAGTCGATCGTCAGGTCGGCGCCGCTCTCGATCACGAGCGTCAGCGCGAAATCGGTCGCCTCGATGCAGCGGACGTCGGTCAGTGCGAGCGAGCGCGGATCGGCGTCGTGCGCGGTGTCGTCGACCGGATAGTTCTCGAACACGACCAGCGTGTCAAACAGTGCGCCGCCGGCGCCGCGCGCCCAGCGCTGGATATCGGCGAGCGGCGTATGCGCATGCTCGGCGGCGGCCGCATTCTCGCGTTGCAACGCCTGCAGCCAGTCGGCCGCGCGCTGTTGCGGCGCGGGCGCCGTGATCACGGGCAGCGTGTTGATGAAGAGGCCGAGTACCGTGTCGACGTCCGCGAGCGCATCGGGACGGCCCGCGACGGTCGCGCCGAACGCGACGGCCGGCTGGTGCGTCATGCGTTGCAGCGCGAGCGCCCACGCGCCCTGCACCAGCGTGTTGACGGTCAGCTTCAGCGTGCGCGCCGTTTGCGCGACACGCGTCATCGCCGCCGCGTCGATCGTCGCGCGCCACGTGACCATCTCGGCGTCCGCGCGGTCGGCGACGCGCTCGGCGATCAGCGTCGGCGCGTCCAGACGTGCCAGTCGCTCGGTCCAGAAGCGCTCGTCCGCATCGCGATCGCGCGTGCCGAGCCACGCGATGAAGTCGCGATAGCGCAGCGTCGGGCGACTCGCGAACGGCGATACCGCATCGGGGTCACGATAGTCGCGCAGCACGTCGGCCAGCAGTCGCGCGGTGCTCCAGCCGTCGAGCAGCACGTGGTGACGAGTCCACACGACGCGCCATGCGTCGTCGGTCACGCGGATCAGCGTGAGCCGCATCAGCGGCGGCTCGCGCCAGTCGAAGCCGCGTGCGCGGTCGGCCGCGAGCCAGGCATCGAAATCGGCGTCCAGCGTGTCGCCGCGCATGCGCCAGTCGAGCTGTTCGACCGGCATACGCGCATGGCGATGCACGCATTGCAGCGGCGCGGCTTCGTCCGGCATCACGCTGGTGCGCAGGATGTCGTGACGTTCGACCGAGGCGCCGAACGCGGCCGCGAGCCGGTCGGCATCGAGCGCGCTCGCGGTTGCGACGAGCTGGTTCACGTAACTGGCATGACCGGGCGCGAACAACGCATGGAACAGGATGCCCTGCTGCATCGGCGACAGCGGATATACGTCGTCGATCGTGCGCCAGTCGAGCGGCGCGCGCTCGATCGCGGCCTGCGTGAGGCCGGCGGCCTGCGCGAGCGGGAAGTCGCCCGGCGTCGCACCGCCGCCGCGATGCGCGATACGCGACGCGCACGCTTCGGCGAGTTCGCGCAGCGCAGCGGCGAAGCGTTGCGCGAACGCATCGATCGTCGCGCGCTCGAACTGCGGCGCACCGTACACCCAGTGAACCTTCAGCGTGCGCGCGCCGTCGCGGTCGGTATCCAGATAGGCATGGATCGCGAGCGCGTTGCCGAGCGGCCCCTGCGGGTCGCGCTCGATGCCGGCGCCGCCGAAGCGCGGCACGAGCGTCGCATCGCGCGGCGCATCGAACTGGCCGAGATAGTTGAACGTGACGCGCGGACGCGGTACGGCAGCGAGCGCCGCACGCGTCGCCGCATCGCCGTAGTGCGCGAGCACGCCGAAGCCGAGCCCCTTGTGCGGCACCGCGCGCAGCGTGTCCTTGACCGCGCACAGCGTGTCGCGCGCGGTGGCTTCGACCGGCAGCGTGACCGGATAGTGGCTCGTCAGCCAGCCGATCGTGCGGCTCGCATCCGCATCGTCGAACAGTGCTTCGCGGCCGTGCCCTTCGAGTTCGACGCGGCATGCAGTGGCGCCGCCGGGGCCGGCCAGCGCCAGCGCAAGGGCTGCGCTCAGCAGTTCGATTGTCTGTGTACGGTATGCGGCGTGCGCGTCGGTCAGCGCGGCGCGCGTCAATGCCGCGTCGATCGTCTGCACGACGGTGGCCATGTCGGCGTTGGTCGCCGCTGCGTCGGGATGATCGGGCACGATGTCGTCGCCGCGTGCCATGCCGGCCCAGTAAGAGACTTCGTCAGCGAACGGCGATGCAGGCTCCGTCGCGGCGCGCGCGAGACGGGCGGCCCACGCGTCGGCGCGCAGGCCCGGTTGCGACAGGCGAACCGGTGCGCGCTCGCATGCGGCGCGATACGCGGCGTCCAGGTCGTCGAGCAGGATGCGCCACGACACGCCGTCGACGATCGCGTGGTGAATCGCCAGATACAGCTGCGTCGAACCGTCCGGCAGCCGCGCCGCGCATGCGCATGCAAGTGGGCCGCGGCCGAGGTCGAGACGGCGCTGCAACGCGTCGAAGCGCGCGAGTGCATCGGCTTCGTCGCGGGCGGCGACGTCGACGAACGGCAGTGCGTCGTACGGTTTCGGCGCGTCGCTCGCATGCCACTTGCCATCCGCGCCGCGCGTGAAGCGCCGACGGAACGCGTCGTGATGGGTCAGCAAGGCGTCGAACGCACGCGCGAACGCATCGACGTCGAACGGGCCGCGCACGTCGAATGCGACAGACTGGTTCCAGTGGCCCGGATGCGGGACGTCGAGCGCGAAGAAGCGCTGCTGTGCGGGTGTCAGGATCGCGTCGGCAGCCGGTTCGGACTGCGCCGTTGCCGACACGACCGAGGTCGCCGCCGGCGTGGCGGCGGCGATGTCCACGGTCTTCGCGATGCGTGCGAGTTCGGCGATCGTCGGGCCGTCGAACAACTGCTTCGGCGTGAAGCGCACGCCGCGCTTGCGAGCACGCGCGATCACCTGCAGCACGAGGATCGAATCGCCGCCGAGTTCGAAGAAGTTGTCGTCGCGGCCGACGTGCGGCGCCTTCAGCACCGCTTGCCAGACTTCGGCGAGCGCCGTTTCGACCGGGCCCTGCGGCGCATCGCCGGACGCAACGGCGACGGGCGCGACCGCCAGCTCGCGCAGCGCCGCGCGATCGATCTTGCCGTTCGCGGTCACCGGCAGGCGTGCGAGCGCGACGAACTGCGCCGGCACCATGTAGTCGGGCAGCGTCGCGCCAAGCGCGGCGCGCACGGCGGCTTCGTCGAATGCCGCGCCGTCGCGCATCACGACGCACGTTACAAGCCGCAGGCGGCCGTCGTGCTCGATCGCGAGCGTCTCGGCCTGGGCAATCGGGCCGGCCGCGCGCACGGCCGCGCTGACTTCGCCCGGTTCGACGCGATAACCGCGAATCTTCACCTGGTCGTCGATGCGCCCGAGGAACGCGAGACGGCCGTCGGCGCGCAGACGCACGCGGTCGCCGGTGCGATACAGGCGCGCACCGGGCGTAAACGGATCGGGCACGAAGCGCTCGGCGGTCTGCGCCGGCCGCTTCAGATAGCCGCGCGCGACGCCCGGCCCGCCCAGATACAACTCGCCCGCCGCACCGGCCGGCACGCATGCGCCGAACGCGTCGAGTACCAGCGCGCGCGCATTCGGCAGCGGTACGCCGAGCGGCACACCACTCGCCGGGTCGCGCGCGTCCGCGGCAATCGACGCGGTATCGCACGCGAGCGCGCCGACGGTCGCTTCGGTCGGCCCGTAGTGATTGATCACGCGGCAGGCCGGCGCGAGCGCGGCCACGCGCGCGACGAGCGCCCACGTCAGCGTTTCGCCGCCGGTCACGAGCGCGTGGCGCGGCAGCACGTCGGCCGGCACGCGCGCGTCGAGCAGTGCCTGCAGGTGGCTCGGCACGATCTTCAGCACGCCGACGTCGCGGTCGCGCATTTCCTCAGCGAACAGGTCCGGATCGAACGCGCACGCGGCCGGCAGCAAGTGCAGCGTGCGGCCCGCGCACAGCGCGCCGAACAGCGTCGTATGGCCGAGGTCGGCGGCCACGGTCGACACCATCGCGAACGACGCGTCCGGCGCGAACGCGAGTTCGTCGAGCATCCCCTGCACGTAGTCGGCCAGTGCGCCGTGCGACACGACGACGCCCTTCGGGGTGCCCGTCGAGCCCGACGTATAGATCAGGTAAGCGCCCTGCTCCGGATGCGGCGCGACGTGGATGCCCGCTGCATGCGCAAGCGTCGCATCCTGCGCGAGCGTGTCGACGTCGAGCGGTTGTGCGCCGGTGTCGGCCGGCCATGCGGCAACCTCCGCGACGAGTGCCCAGCATGCGCCGCAATCGGCGGCCGCGGCCGCGACGCGCGCGGCCGGCTGCGCCGGATCGAGCAGCACCGCGAGCGCGCCGGCCTTCAGCGCGCCGAGCAGAGCGACGACGAAGCGGGCCGACCGCTCGATGCAGACGATGACGGGCGCTTCGGCCGTCGCACCGCGCAGTTTCAGTGCATGCGCGATGCGGTTCGATGCGTCGTCGAGTTCAGCGAACGTCAGCGATGCCGACGCATCGGCGAGCGCGACGCGATGCGGATACGCGGCCGCCTGCCGAGCGAAGGCGGCGACGATGTCGGCGTGTTCGACGTTCAGCGCGCGACCGTCGCGCGGCTGACGCGACGCCGGCGACGCATCGCACGGCAGCGCGGCCGTCGTGGCGTGTGGTTCATGAGCGGCGGACGACACCAGCGCCGCATAGCTGTCGAGCCACGCGCGCGCGGTATCGGCATCGATGCAGTCGGTTGCATACGCGGCGACGAGCTCGATCCCGTTCGCGTCGTCGGTGAAGTCCAGCGCGAAGTCGAAGCGCGCGGCGAGATCGGGGCCCGGCGTCGCCACCGCGGTCGCGCCCGGCAGCACGCTGTCGTGCCGCGCATCGAACTGCTGCGCGAATTTCACGCGCAGCCATTCGTCGCCGCGCTTCACGGGCGGCTGCACCGCATCGACGACGCGCTCGAACGGCACGTCCTGGTGCGCGACCGCATCGAGCGCCGCCGTGCGTGCCGCATCGACCAGCGCGCGGAACGGCTGCGTCGGCGCCACGCGCACGCGCAGCGCGACCGTGTTCAGGAACAGGCCGAGCAGCGCGCGCGTTTCCGGGCGCTGGCGGTGCGCGACCGGCACCGCGACGACGACGTCCGTCTCGCCGGTCAGGCGCGACAGCCATGCGTCGAGCGCGGCCAGCAGCACGGTGAAGACCGTCGCCTGTGCATCGCGTGCGAGACGCCGCACGTCGGCCGCGACCGCGTCGGGCAGGCGCACCGATACGCGCGCGCCCTGCAGCGTGCGCGTCGCGCCCGGCTGGCGGTCGACCGGCAGCGCGAGCGGGCCCGGCACGTCGCGCAGCGCACCACGCCAGTAGTCGAGCTGTCGCTCGCCTTCGCCGCCGGCGAGCATGTCGCGCTGCCAGTCCGCGTAGTCGGCGTACTGGATCGGCAGTTCCGGCAGCGACGGTTCGCGCCCTTGCGCATACGCACGGTACGCAGCAGACAGTTCGTCGAACGCACAGCGCGAGCTCCAGCCGTCGGTGATCGCGTGGTGCGCGGTCAGCAGCAGCCGGTGGCGATCGTCGGCGAGCACGACCAGCGTCGCGCGCAGCAGCGGCCCGCGCGTCAGATCGAACGGGGCGCCCGCGTCGCGTTCGGCAATGCGCGCGGCTTGCGCATCACGCGCGGCCGGCGGTTGGTCGCGCAAGTCGAACGTGGCGATCGCAACCGGCAGATGCGCATGGACGCGCTGCATCACGATGCCGTCGTCATTGTCGACGAGCGTCGTGCGCCACGCGTCGTGCCGACCGATCACGTGATCGAGCGCGCGTTGCAGTGCGGCGCGGTCGAGCGAGCCGTCGATCGTCCAGTGCGCGGCGATGTGATACGCGGCGCTGGCGTCGCGCGTGTGCGCGAGCACCCAGAAGCGTTGCTGCGCGAGCGATGCGGCGCGCTCGACGTGCGGCGCGGCGGCGGCACCGGCCGGCGCTGCCGAGCGGCGCGCGGGAATCCCGGCCAACGGTTCGCCCGTTTCGCGTTCCGAACGATCGACCTGCGCGGCGAGATCGGCCAGCGCCGGATCGGCGAACAGCGTGTCGAGCCGCAGGTTCACGCGCAACGCGGCGCGGATCGCGGCCTGCAATTGCATCGCGGCGAGCGAATCGGCGCCCAGTGCGAAGAAGCGAGCATCACGCGACGGCGTCGTATCGAGGCCGAGCAGCATCTGCCAGAAGCCGGCGATCTGCCGTTCGGTCGGCGTGCTCGGCGCGTCGCCCGCGTGTTGTACCGTGTCGCGCGCGGCGGCGATGCGCTCGCGCAGCGCGGCACGGTCGATCTTGCCGTTCAGCGTGTACGGCAGTGCGTCGCAGCGCACGAACCGGTGCGGGTGCCACGCGGCGGGCAACTGCGCGGCCACGTGCGCCTTCAGCGCCGCATCGTCGGCGCCCGTGCGCAGCGCGACGCATGCGACCAGCCGCGTCGGCCCGTTGCCGGTTTCGGCGATCACGGCCGCGTCGGTCACCGCCGGATGCGTGCGCAGGCACGCGGCAATTTCAGCAGGCTCCACGCGCACGCCGCGCACCTGGACCTGGTCGTCGAGTCGGCCGAGATAATCGAATGCGCCGTCGGCGCGCAGGCGCGCGAGGTCGCCGGTGCGGTACACGCGCGCACCGGGCTCGCCGTGCGCATCGGGAATGAAGCGCTCGGCGGTCAATGCCGGGCGACCGTGATAGCCGCGCGCGATGCACACGCCGCCGAGCAGCAGCTCACCGCCCTCGCCCGGTGCGTTTGATTCATTCGATTCATTCGATGCGCTGGTCGTGTCGCCATCGATACGCGCGACGCGCGGACCGATCGCGCGACCGATCGGCAGCGATGCATACGCATCGTCCGCGGCCAGCACCGGCGTTGCGCCCGGCTCGACCGGCCACAGCATCGGCGAGATCACGGCCTCGGTCGGCCCGTAACCGTTGATCAGGCGCACCGACGGAAACGTGCGGCGCACGAACTCGAACGCCTGCTGCGGCAGCGCTTCGCCGCCGAACGCGAGCACGCGCAGCGCCGGCGGCACACCTTCGCGCGCGGCAACCGCCGCGAATTCGCGCAGGTACGCCGGCGGAAACGCGGCGACGCTGACCGCTTCGCGCACCATCAGCGCATGGGCGGCATCCGGCGCGAACGGCTGCGGCGGCGCAATCGTCACGCTCGCGCCGACCGCGAGCGGCGCGAGCCAGCATTCGTGCGCGGCATCGAAATTCACCGACGCGAAATGCAGCAGGCGGTCGCCTCTTTCGATCGGCAGCGCACGTGCGAGTGCCTCGCAATGCGCGGCGAGCGGCCCGTGTTCGACGACCACCGCCTTCGGCGTGCCGGTCGAGCCCGACGTATAGATCATGTAGGCGGCCGAGCGCGGATGCACCGTCACGTCTTCGTCGTCGACGAAAATCGTGGCGTCCGTGCCGTGAGCTTGTGCCGGCGTCGCATCGAACGCGTGTTCGAACGGCGCGCCGAGCGCCGCGCGGCCGGCCGCATCGACAATCCCGTGACGCAGTTGCGCATCGCGGACGATCCAGTCGAGGCGCGCGGCGGGATGACGCGGATCGAGCGGCACGAACACGCCGCCCGCCTTCAGCACGGCCAGCAGCGCGACGAACAGCTCGCACGAGCGCTCGACGCAGACGCCGACCCGCACTTCCGCGCCGACACCGGCCGCACGCAGTTGCCGTGCAAGCGATGAAGCACGCGCGTCGAGCGCGCCGCGCGACAGGCGCAGGTCGTTCTGGAAAGGCGCGGCGAGCGCGGGTGCGTCGGGCGCGATGCGCGCCAGTTCGCGGATTCGGTGATGCAGCGCAGTCGGGAAACTCGTCATGTGCGTGAAGTCCTTCGGTCCGGCCGCTTCGGCCAAGTCTCGGGGCCGCTTGGGGCGGCTTCACTGGTGTGACGAACGGCGCCGCCGATTTTTTACCGTTTTGCGCGCAAAGCCCGAACGAAGCCGTTTTTTTTGCACGCAGCGCTAAATATTTGCGCGGCCCGTTCGTCTATCAGGGAGGAAAGCCGCAGCCGGGCCCGGCCCGCGCCGCTTTCGCGTCAGTTTTGCCGTTTCCACATGGACTGCCTGCCCTTCATTTACCGACGTTGCCGATGACAGCCGCCCACGAGCCTTCTTCCCCGCCGTCCCTCGACGCCTCCCCCGGCCGCCCCGCGGCCCGCCTGATCCTCGCGCTGCTGCGCGAAAGCCGCGCGTCGCTCACGCTCGCGCTCGTCGCGTGCGTGCTCAACGGTGTCGCGAGCGTGCTGCTCGTCGCGACGCTGAACCGCGCGCTCGCCACACCCGGCGCGGCCGATGCAGCGCTCGCGTGGCGCTTCGCGCTGTGCGCGGTGATCGCGCTCGTCACGCGGATCGTGTCCGGCACGCTGTTCGCGCGGCTGTCGCAGGACACGATGGCGCGGCTGCGCGTGCATCTCGCGCGGCGCGTCGGCGCGGCCGAGCTGCGCGACATCGAGCGGATCGGCGCGGCGCCCGTGCAGTCGGTGCTGACCGACGACGCGACCAACGTGTCGATGCTGTTCTTCGCGCTGCCGAACCTCGTGATGCACGGTTCGATCGTGTTCGGCTGCCTCGGCTACCTCGCGTGGCTATCGTGGCCCGTGTGCGCGCTTGCGCTGACCGCGATCATCGCGGGCTCGCTCGGCTATCACACCGGCGACCGCCGCGCGATCGCGTCGCTCGAGGCGGCCGGCCACGCGCAGGACCGCCTGTTCGGCTATCTCGGCGCGCTGTTCTCCGGCGCGAAGGAACTGAAGCTGCACGATGCGCGCGCCCGCCAGTTCGTCGACGGCCAGCTGGGCGCCGCAATCGGCGAAGTGCGCGACCATCGGCGCCGCGCGTTCAGCGCGTATGCGGTCGGGGTCGGCTGGATCATCTTCCTGTTCTACGTGTTCCTCGGCGCGGCCGCGTTCTGGCCGCAGCTCGGCGTGCATGCCGATGCGGGCACGGCGGCCGGCTACGTCGTCGTGTTCCTGTTCATGCTGGTGCCGCTCGACGGCTTGCTGAACAACCTGCCGACCGTCAATGCGGCGCGCGTGTCGCTCGGCCGGATCGAAGGCGTGATGGCCGAATTCGGCGCGCTGCGCACGGTGCCGCCCGCGAGCGACGCGCCCGACGTGCCGCCGGCCGGCGCCGTCACGCTGCGCGGCGTCACGCACGCGTATTTCCACGAGCGCGACGAACGGATGTTCCGGATCGGGCCGGTCGACCTGACGATCCGGCCGGGCGAGCTCGTGTTCATCGTCGGCGGCAACGGCAGCGGCAAGACGACGCTCGCGAAGGTGCTGACGGGGCTCTACGAGCCGGAGGAAGGCACCATCGAGGTCGACGGCCGCACGATCGGCTGGCGCGAGCGCGCCGCGTACCGGCAGCGCTTCAGCGCGGTGTTCAACGACTTCCACCTGTTCGATGCGCTGCTCGGCATCGTCGATCCGGACGATCCGGCGCGGGCCCAGGCCGATGCGCGCGCGAATGCGCTGATCGCGAAGCTCGCGCTTGATCACAAGGTGAAGGTCGTCGACGGCGCGTTCTCGAATCGTGCGCTGTCGACTGGCCAGCGCAAGCGGCTCGCGCTCGTCGTCGCCTATCTGGAGGACCGGCCGTTCTACCTGTTCGACGAATGGGCGGCCGACCAGGATCCGTCGTTCAAGGCCGTGTTCTACGAGCAGCTGCTGCCGGAGTTGCGCGCCCGCGGCAAGGCCGTGATCGTGATCACGCACGACGACCGCTATTTCGATCTCGCCGATCGGCTGCTGAAACTCGACAACGGACAGATCGTCAGCGACACGATGCCCGCGCGGTCGCGCGCGCGGGACGGTGCCGACGCGCTGAGCGCGTAAACACGAATGAACGCCGGCCGCCTGCGCGCAGCGATTGCGATGCGCAGGCGGCCGGCGTTCGGTTCAGAGGATTGGAAGAATCGGAATATTCGGCAAGACCGGAGCGACATATCGTTCGGTGTGCTTTGAAGCGGTCGAAAGCATATGCAACACCGTCGGGATCACGCGAAACGAGCATTCGCACTGCACACGCAAGGCAAGACAACGCATTTCCCGACCACGCTGCCTCCCCCGCTGACAACCCGCCCCTCGTTCAGCGCGCGGCCGGCAGCTTCAGCATCGTATCGGTCATCACGTCGGCCAGCTTCAGCGCCGACATCGGCCCGCCGAATCCCCAGATGTTCCGCTCGATGAGCGCGATCCTGTGCTCGCGCAGCGCGGGCACGAACCGCCACACCGGCGAATCGAGTTTCGACGACAGCGGCACGTCCATTCCCGTCGCGGTGACGAACAGCACGGCGAGGTCGCGTTGCCGGAGCAAGTCGGCGGACGTCACGTAAACCGTGCCTTCCCGCGTCGGCTTCTTCGGCCACGGATCGAGCCCGAGCGCACGCGCGAGGCCCGCCGATGTGCTGTTGCCCGTATAGGCCCAGTAACGATCGGGCAGCCCGAGATCCTGCAGCAGCGCGATGCGCTCGCCGCTGCGCCCGGCCGCGTTCAGCCGTGCCGCATTGCGCGCGATACCCGCGTCGAGTTGCGCGTCGACCGCTTGCGCGCGCGCGTCGCGTCCGGTCACGCTGCCGATCGTGCGGAAAATCTGTCGCATCCAGTCGAGCTGCGTGACGGGAACGCCGTCTTCCGATACGTTCGGGCTGAACTGGAACAGGATCGTCGGCGCGATCCGGTCGAGCGCGGCAAAGATCGGCGCATGCCGGAAGCCGACGCCGATGATCAGATCGGGCTTCACCGCCGCGATCGCCTCGAGCCCCGGCTCCTGCCGCGAGCCGATGTCGGTCACGTGCGCGAGCCGGTCGCTCGCGTAGCCGAGCCAGCCCGGATAGAACGCGGTATCGGCCATGCCGACCGGCACGATGTCGAGCGCGATCAAGCTTTCCGCGAACATGAAGTCGAGTGCGACCACGCGCTGCGGCCGCACCGGCATCGTCGTGCTCGCCTGCGAAACAACGGGGTTGCCGGCCAGCGAGCGGCCCGGTTGCGAAGCCGTGCCGCGCTGCCCGGCGCGCGCATCGTCGGCGCTTGCAACGGCCGGCGTGACGAGCGCGGCCAGTACGCGGAGCGCATGGCGACGGCCGGCATGCGCGGCCGCAGCGACCGGCGTTACCGGCGTCATCGGATCGCGTCCTGCTCGGCCAGCGCCTTGTCGTCCATCGTCAACAGCAGGGGGCAGCTTCCACACAGTTGCGTTTCTCCAGGAATTTCGTAGCGCAGGCAGCACACGCGCCGCGCACGAAACGGCGTCGGCAAGAGCGGCGAGCGCGGCACGGCATCGCGAACCGGCATGCGCAGCGGATTCGGTTCGCCATGCACGCACGACGCGCCGAACAGCCAGTCCGCATCGCGCACCGGATCGGCCGCGCACGGCAGCGTGCGATACGTGTCGAGCAGATAGTCGAGCAGATTGCCTGCGTTGCTCCACAGCACGCGCGGCGTGACGCCGCCCATCGCCGCGAGCAGGTCGATCACCGCGCCGAGATGCGCGACAAGCCCTGCATAGCGCTGCGCAGGCGAGTCGCACGGCGCGCCGAGCGCATCCGGCGCGAAATACAGCGCGGCCGGCATCCCGTCGTCGAGCGCGACGAACGTGCGCTCCGGCGCCATGTCGAGCGGGCGGCCGAGCGTCAGCGCGGCGACCACGCCGGCGGGCGCCGCGCGGCCGAAGTAGTACTTGCTCCATTGCGACATCAGCGCACGCGCATGCTGCGCCGGATCGCCGCCGTAATGACGGACCATCGCGTCGAGCATCGCCGCGCGATGATCGGGCAGCGCGCTGACCGGCACGACGATGCGGCCCGGCGCGTGCACGCCGTCGGACATTTCGTCGGGTATCCCATCGGGCATCCCGAGCCACACGACGTCGAGATGCTCGGCAAACGGTTCGGGCGCGCACGCGGAAAAGCGCGTGGCGCGTGCGCCGTCGAGCGCGAGCAGGGGCCTCATCGCGCCGCGCGCCGGGCGCGGCGCCCCTCGAGGATCAGCAGCCCGAGCAGGTACGGTGCGCCGATCAGCGCGGTCAGCACGCCGGCCGGCACTTCGCGCGGCGCGACGACCGTGCGGGCAGCCAGGTCGGCACATCCGAGGATCAGCGCGCCGCAAGCGGCCGCGAGCCACAACCGCGTGCGATGCCGGCGCGCGCCGAGCATCGTCGCGACGTGCGGCGCCATCAGCCCGATGAAGCCGACCGGGCCGACCGCCGCGACGGCCGCGCACGCGGCAAGCGTCGCGATCGTCAGCGCGAGCGGCCGCAGCGCGGCGACCGGCAAGCCGAGTGCGGCTGCCTGGTCGTCGCCGAGCGCGAGCATGTCGAGCGGTCGTGCCAGCCATGCGAAGACGGGCACCGCCAGCACGCACCAGGGCAGCAGCATCGACACCTCGCCCCAGCTGCGACCATAGGTGCCGCCGACGAGCCACACGACGAAGCGTGCGGGCTGCACGCTTTCCTGCGTGATCAGCCACTGCGCGAGCGTGGTCCACAGCGCGCCGATCACGATGCCGGTCAGCGCGACCGCGAGCGGTGCGTACCGATGCCGATGATTCTGCGCGAGCGTGATCGCGAGCGACAGGCCGCCGCCGATCAACGCGGCGGCCGCGAGCGTCACGTGGCCCATCAGCGGCCACGTCGACAATGCAAACAGCGTGACGAGCCCCGCGCCTTGCGTGACGCCGAGCACTTCGGGGCCCGCCAGCGGATTGCGCACGACGCTTTGCATCGCGACGCCGCTCACGGCCAGCAGCGCGCCGGCGAGCAGCGCGCACAGCAGGCGCGGCATGCGCAGATCGATCAGCATGTGCGCAACGGGATCATGACCCGACAGCGCGGCGGACCAGCGCGCGGGCGACAGCCATTCGGGGCCAGCCGACACGCCGACGAACACCGCGAGCGCGCCCATCACGACGAACAGCGCGGTACGTAGCGGCCAGCCGAGCCGTTCGAGCCAGCCGACGATGCGCGTCGCGTCGCCACCGGCCGAGCGTTCGGCTTCCGCATGCAGCACGCCCGACCAAGCGGCGCCGCGCCGGATCATCGCGAGCATCAGCGGCGTACCGACGAGCGCGATCGCGACGCCGGTCGACAGCGTCGCGTCGAGGCCCGATGCGAGCACCGCGCTGTCGGTGACGAGCACCAGCGCGCCGCCCGCGAGCGCCGACAGCGGCACCAGCACGCCGAGCCGCGCCGCGCGCGCGCCGCGCAGCTGGCGCAGCAGGTTCGGCGCGACGAGCCCGACATACGACAGCGGGCCCGCGATGCTGACGGCCACGCTCGTGAACGCCACTGCGACGATCGTCGCGGCGAGCCGCGTCGCGTCGACGCGCACGCCGGCGGCAGCCGCCGCGTCGTCGCCGAGCGCGAGCGGATTCAGCGGCCGGATCACGAACGGCAGCGCGAGCAGCGGCACGACGAGCCAGCGCGCGGCCAGCGCCAGTCCGGTCGCGCCCGGTTGATAGAGACTGCCGTTGGTCCACAGCGCGGCGCCCGCGATGTTCTGCTCGAAGAACGCGAGCACGAGCGTCGACAGCGCCGCGAACAACAGCATGCAGACGCTGCCCGCGAGCACGAGCCGCAGCGGCGTCGCGCGCCAGCCGCCGGCCGCGACGATCGCGACCGCGGCGGCGATCAGCCCGCAGACGAACAGCAGCGGCACCGACGCGACACCGGCGAGCGCCGGCACCAGCATCGCCGCGAGCAGGCCGAGCTGGGCGCCGCCCGTCACGCCGAGCAGGTCGGGCGACGCGAGCGGGTTGCGTGTGAGCGACTGGAACAGCGCGCCTGCGATCCCGAGGCAGCCGCCCGCGACCAGCGCGGCCGCGACCCGCGGGAGATTGAGATCGAACAGGAACACGCCGGCGAGTGCCGCCGCGTCGCTGCCCGGCGCGGCGTGCCACCACACGCGCAGGTCCGGTGCGACGCGCAGCACCGCCAGCACCGCGATCAGCGCGACGAAGCCAAGCGCGAGCGCGCCGGCGCGCCGACCCGGTACGGCACCCCGCCCGCTCGCCGCGAGCCGCTTGCGCATCGCGAACGTCGTCATACGGCGATGTCCCGGTCAACGACGCGATCGAGCGCATGCGGCGTGCCGGTGGTCGCCGGCCCATAGACCGGCCCGTAGGCCGGCACGCACATCGGCGCGCCCGTCTGCGGATGCGCGAGCTTCAGCATGTCGACGCCGAACGCCGCGCGCAGCTGCGCCGGCTCCAGCATCGCGTCGGGCGAGCCCTGCGCGACGAGGCGGCCGGCACGCATCAGCACGATATCGTCGCTGTACGCGGCCGCCTGGTTCAGGTCGTGCAGCACCCAGACGATCGTCAGCCCGCGCGCGCGGTTCAATGCGCGCAGCGCGTCGAGGATGTCGAGCTGGTGATGGATGTCGAGATAGGTCGTCGGCTCGTCGAGCAGCACGATCGGCGCCTGCTGGGCGAGCGCCATCGCGATCCACGCGCGCTGCCGTTCGCCACCGGACAGCGCGCCGACGTCACGCTCGGCGTCGCCGGCGAGGCCGCTCGTGTCGAGCGCCTCGTCGATCGCCGCATGATCGGCGCGCGACAGCCCGCGCAGGAAGCCGCCGTACGCGTAGCGCCCGTACGCGACCAGTTCGCGCACCGTCAGCCCCGACGGAATCTGGTTGAACTGCGCGAGCATCGTGAGCTCGCGCGCGAGCGCGCGACGGCGAAACGACGCGAGCGGCTTGCCGTTCACGTCGATGTGGCCCGCACGCGCGGGCTGCAGACCCGCGAGCGTGCGCAGCAGCGTGCTTTTGCCACAGCCGTTCGGGCCGCACAGCGCCGTCACGCGGCCGGCCGCGATCGACAGGTCGAGCCCGTCGATCACGACATGGTCGCGATAACCCACTGTCAACCCGCGCGCCGCCAGCGCGGCGGGACTACGCGTCATCGGTCCTCCGTTCGGCCGCGCGCGGGACCGTGTAACTCTGCGCCATCGCGACCACCACTTTGCGCGGCCCTTCGAACGGGTCGCGCGCATGCGCGGTCAGCATGTTGTCGAGCATCAGCACGTCGCCCGTCTGCCACGGGAACACGATGCGCTGGCGATCGAGCACGCCGCGGATCTCCGCGAGCGCGTCGGCCTCGAGCGGCGCGCCGTCGCCGTAGTACACGTTGCGCGGCACGTTTTCGAGGCCGACCGCGTCGACGAGTGCTTCGTGCATGTCGTCGTCGAGCGCGGACAGATGAAACAGGTTCGCCTGGTTGAACCACACACGGTCACCCGTGCGCGGATGGCGCGCGACGGCCTGACAGCGTTCGCGCGTGCGCAGCAGCAGCTCGCCGTCGTCATCGGTGCGCCACGCGCATTCGATCCCGCGCGCCGCGCACATCCGTTCGACTTCGGCCGGCGCGTCGGTGCCGAACGACTGCTGCCACGGCAGGTCGAGCCCCTGGCCGAAATTGCGCACGTACAGCAGTTCGCGCTGCTCGAAGCGCGCGATGAGCGCGGGATCGAGCGCACGATAGACGGCGCGGCTGTCCGCGATCGGCGTCGCCCCGCCCTTCGGTGCGGCGAGTGCGCAATGGAACCAGATCCGCAGCGGCCATTCGCGCGTGTACGACTGCTCGTTGTGCAGCGGAATCGCGCGGTGCGGCGGGTATTCGGTCGACGTGTAGACGGCGCCTTCGACCTGGCTGCGCGGTGTCGACGCGTATTCATAGCCGATCAGCGGATCGCCGAACGACGCCGCGAACTGCTGGAACGCGTCGATCGACGGCACGTGAAAACCTGTGAACAGCACACCGCCCGCCCGTTCGAGCGTGTCGGCCGCGATCGCGTGCGCGAGCGGCGCGATCTCGTCGAGCGACAGGCCGTCGGCGCTGCGCGGCGACACGACGGTGGGCAGCCCCGGCTCGATACGCAGGTCGTCGAGCGTCGGCAACGAAAGCAGGGTCATGCAACGTCCTCTTCAGGTGGCGCGCCGCACCCGCGGCGCAGCAGGTCACGACGCGCGCGTCGCGCGGTCGCCGTCCATCGCGCGGCGCAGGCTCGCGGGGCGCATGTCGGTCCAGACGGTCTCGATGTGCGCGAGGCAGTCGGCTTTCGCGCCGCGCACGCCGACCTCGCGCCAGCCGGCCGGCACGGGCCGAAACGTCGGCCAGATCGAATACTGCTCTTCATCGTTGATGACGACCGTATAGACGAGGTCGTCGGTGTCGGCGGAAGGCGTCGTGGCTTGCGTCATGATCGAAATAAGGCGGGAGGCGGTTGATGGAGGCGAAGCGGCGAAAAGTCGGATCGGCCGCTCCTGTGTTGAAGACGATTGGCCGATGCGTTTTTTTACCGCCGCCGCGCACGACCGCCGAGAAACACCGGGCACGCGACGCCGCGCTGGCACGCATCGAGACATTCCGCGCAGTGCCGCTCCGCGTCGCGCACCATGAAATGCACGAGCGTTTGCGACACGTTCAGCGCGCGCGCCGCGGTCTGCAGCGTCTCCTCGCGCAGCCGCACCATCTCGAACGCCGCGCGGCTGCGCGCCGGCAAGTCGTCGAGCGCGGCGCACACGCGACGCAGCGTGTCGCGCGTCATCAGCGCGGCTTCGGGCGTGGGCTCCGGCGACGGCACGTCGAAGCCGTCGTCCTCTTCCGTGTGATAGACGTTCTCGAGGCTTTGCCGGCGGCACGCATCGATCGATGCGTTGCGCACCATCCGCGTCACGTACGCGACCGGCTGGCGCACCGCGTCCTGGTTCGGGAATTCGACGAGCTTCACGAACACGTCGTGCACGACGTCCTCGGCCCGGCTCGCGCAGCCGACGAAGCCGCGCGCGACGTTGACGAGCATCGCGCGATGGGCGATCAGCACGTCGAGCAAGGCGCCCTGCGCGCGTGGCTCCGCGGCGCGGCGCGCGCGCGGCGCAGGGCGCGACGGCAGGTCCGAGTAGCTGCCGAGGAACGGGTTTGCCATTGCCGCTGCCGGCCGTTCGAGCACTTGCGCCATTGCCATCGATCTGCTCCGTCGAATTCCGAGATAGCGCAATTTAACGTAAACGCTAATCATTCTCAATTCGATTACCGAATACCCCTTTCGGTTATCAGGATTTGTCTGAACAATCTGGAGGCGGCGTTTTGACGGGCGGTAAGGGTTGCCGCCACCGTGCTCGTACCGGCCATCGCCGAAGCGCACCCGCACCGCGTGTGTCACTTCGAGCATCATCACCATCACACGGTGTGCCACTGGGTGCGCTGAGCCTCGCGCAGCGGGTTTGAAGAAAACGCCGGCACGCCGGCGTTTTCTTCATGGTGCGCATGCCCGCACGTCAGTAGATGAAGAGCCGGACTGTTGCGGTCGCATCGAAACGCCCGATCTTGGGCGGACCGAACGACTTCAGCACCGCATCCATCAACACGCTCTGATTCATCACGTTGGACGGAAACTGCGCGAGCGTGAACTGCTGATTGAACGGAATCGCCCTGCCCTGGCTGTCCTCGATGCCGATCCCGAAATTGCTGTCCTTCGCGGGCACCAGCAAGCCGTTCTGGACCGGAAAGCTCGTTTCGAAATAGCCGTCGACCCGCACCGCGACGTTGCATTTCTTCGTCAACGACAACGAGAACCGCTTGCGCGGCACCGCCGGCATGAAGCCGTTGCCCACCGCCTGCACCTGGCCGAAGTTCACGATGCCGGGTTCGGGCGTCACGAGCACGTCGACGAAGCATGGCGTCGGCTTCAGGTTGCGCAGCCCGCTCAACCGGTACTGGAAGCTCGGGCTGTACGCATTCAGCCCGAACTCGCCGTCGAACTGGAAGACGGTATAGATATCGCTCGGCGGCTGGACCCAGTTGCCCTTCTTGCGCACGACGACCTGGTAGTCGATGCTGATGCGGGTCTGCTGACAGCGCCCGCGATCGAAGTCGTACTTGCTGCACGGCGGCACCGCATACCCGGTGAACACGCCGCCGCCGCGATTGCTCGTCTTGTCGAAGTAATCGATACCCCGGTAGCGGATGCCGATCTCGAGCCCCCACGCGGCCGGGTTCGTGCGGTTCGGATTCGCGTAGAAATAGATGTTGTCGACGACTTTCAGGCTCCCGGCGTCACCGAGGTCCTTGTAGCAATATCCGGACGTCGTGCGAACCGGCGACACCCAGATCACGTATCCGTCCGGTGCATCGGTCGGATACGACGCCACGCCGCCGATCGGTTCCGTCAGCGAGGTCGCGCCGCCGTTCGTCAGGCAGCGCAGCGCCCACGCGGGTTGCGCCGCCGCGATCAGCAACGCCAGAATGAGCCATCGCAGCCACGCGGCCGCGGTCGCGGCCGGCGAATGCCGTTCGTGCATGGCTGCGCTCATTTCTTCACGCTCTTGCACACACCCGCGTCGCACGCGTACTCGACCGCCACCTGGCCGCCGTAATCGTCGATATGCGTGACGAACAGCGTCGCCGGCGCCGCGGCCTTGAACGGCACGTCGGCCGTGCTCATCGGGTCCACCATCACCGGCTCGATCGGCACCGGCGTCTTCTGCGCGCCTGCCGCCACGTCGACCACCGTCACGTGGTACGGCGTCGGGTTGTCGAACACGAGCTTGTGCGAGGCCGCATCGACACGCAGCGTCATCGGCAGCGTCCAGTCTTCGTCGCGCGCGGGCTGCACGCCCTTCGGCCGGTAGAACAGCTTCATCTGCGTATGCAGCGCGATCTGCAGCGTGTTCGGCGTATCCGTCTTCGGCGGCACTTCGCGGATGTTCAGGTAGAACACCGATTCGCGATCGGCCGGCAGCGCCGCACCGGGCAGCTTCGCGATCCGCAGCACGTTGCGCTCGCCCGCCTCGACGCGCTGCAGCGGCGGCACGACCATCAGCGGCGACGTGATCTTGTTGCCGTGCGTATCCTCGAGCCACGACTGCACGAGGTACGGATACGTCGTGCTCTTGTTGGTGATCGTGACGATCGCGGCCTGTTCGCCTTCGTTGAAGATCACGCGCGTGCGGTCCGGCACGATCGCCGCGTGCGCGGCGCCGGCGCCGGCGCCGGCAAGCAACGCGCCTGCCGCAGCCAGCAGGCACGACGTGCGGCGCAAAAAGGAAAGGGAGAAGGCAAGGTTCATCGCTGGATCCGTGAGAGTCATCGTTCGACGCGGGCGGCCGCTGCATGCGACTCGCCGCGCGTCTGGCACGTCACCGGAATCGGCGTGCCTTCGAGTTGAAGCTGGTTCGGCAGTGCGTCCACCGTGCACAGCGTGCGTTCGCCAGCCCGCACCGCGAGCGCGGATTTCGGCTGCACCTGGGTCAGGAACGCCGCACCGCCCTCCCCGACGATGCCGAGCTCCTTGCCGTTCGCCGCGTCCTGCACCGATGCGCCGAACGGCAGCGGCTTGCCGGCCGCATCGGTCAGCGTCAGGTACAGGTTGCTGCCGCGCGCGACGGCGAATTTCGCGAAGCCGATCGCGCCGTCGGTCAACACCATGCGCTGGATCGGGTTCGATACCTGCACTTCGAGCGGCAGCTTCTCGACGTTGACGGTCGCGTCGTACACGTTGTACGGCGAGATCCCGTCGAGCACCGCATAGCCGCGCGAGTCGGTGTGCGTGAGCGTGCCGGACAGCGGCACGTCGCGCACGCCGTCGGTCGACACCAGCAGGCGCGTATCGCCTGCGTTGCCGTTCGCGTGCGCGGAGACCCCGTACTGCGTCGCGACGAACGAGCCGTCGACTTCGAGCGACGCGGCCGCATATGCGTTGGCAAGCGTCGATGCCTGCGCGGTGAGCTGGTACGTCGACGTGCGCTGGCGGAAGCTCGCGTTCGCCGACGCGCGGCCGTCGGTCGCGCCCGCATTGACCTGGTAGGTGCGGCCGGCCGGATCGTCGTAGATGTAGCCCGCGTTCACGCTCGTGCTGCCGCTGCCCGTCGTCAGGTTCGACGTGACGGTGTGACGGCCGCCGATCGGCAGCGTCGCGGTCACCGAGAACTGGTTGCCGCTCGCGCCCGCGCTCTGCGTGCGGAAGGCCGACACGCTGACGTTCAGGTTGCGCAGCGCGCCGATCGAGAATGCGCGCGTGAGCGTCAAGCCGACCCGTTGCTCCGACGCGCGGGCCCAGTAAGTCGTCTCGTCGTACGAGAAATAGGTCGACGTGTCGCCGAAGCGCTTCGACATCGTCGCCGAGTAGCGCTGCTTGCTGTTGGCGAGACCATACGCGGTCGGGTCGCCCGAGAACTGCGCGAAGTTGGTGTACTCGCGCTCGGAGAAGCGATAGCCGAAAAAGCGCACGTCCGCGTCGAGTCCGTCGAAGTGCTTCGAATAGTTGATGCGATACGAATTGCCGTTGCGCGTCGTGCCGTTCCACCACAGCGTCGCGCGCGCATGCGTGACGTCGGCCGATACCGCGCCGAACGTGCCGAAATCGCGGCCGACGCCCAGTGCGATCGACGTATAGCCCGACGCGGCGATGAAGCCGCCGTAAACGGTGATGTCGAACGGCAGACCGTACGCGGCTTCGCCGAAGCCGAAGAACGGCGTGATGCCGGCGCCGCCGAACTGCCGCGGCTTGCCGACGGCGGCCTTGTAGCGCAGCTGTCCGGTGCGCGCGAGGAACGGCACGGCGGCCGTCGTCACCTGGAAGCGCTGCACGCTGCCGTCCTCTTCCTCGACCGCGACGTCGAGCGTGCCCTGCACGCTCGTGTTGATGTTCTGCAGTGCGAACGCGCCCGGCGACACGCGCGTCACGTACAGCACGCGGCCCGCCTGCGATACGGTCACGGTCGCGTTGGTGCGCGCGACGCCCGAGATCAGCGGCGCGTAGCCGCGCAGTGAAGGCGGCAACATGCGGTCGTCGCTGCGGATCGACGCACCCGTCAGCGCGAACGTGTCGAAGATGTCCGAGCTCAGGTAGTCGTCGCCGAACGTCACCGTCGACTGGATCGACGGCAACGCGCGAAACGCGTAGAGCCGGCTGAAGCGGAACGTGCGGTCGGCGTACGCCGTGTTGCCCACGTTCGATTGCGCCTGGTAGTCGCCGCGAAAGCGCCATGCGTCCCAGTTCGCGCCGATCGTGCCGTAGGCCTGGATCGAATTCGTCTGTGCGCCGCCCGCCCCGAAATTACGGTTCGTGTTCGCGATCACGCGATAGTCGAGCAGCGCGCCCGGAATCCCGTCGGACCAGCGCTCCGGCGGCAGATAAGTCGAATCGGTGAATTCGAGCGCGGCCTGCGGAATCGTGATCTTGAGCCGTCCGTCGCTCTTCAGGTAACGCACGGTCGCGCCCTCGATCGCGCCGAGATCGACGCAACGTCCGCCCTGGAAGCGCGGCAGGTCCTTCGCCAGCGACGGCTTCAGCCCGAACTGCGCGACGAGTTCCGGCGGCAGGCACGGCTTGCCCGCGCCGGATGCGTCGAGCGCGATGAACTGGATCGCCTGCAGCCCGTAGAACAGGTCATTGACCTGCACGTCGAGCATGTACTCGCCCGGCAGCGTGAAGTCGGGCTGCGAGAACTGCGCCAGGTCGACGTTGCGCGTGCCGTCGATGTCGAGGAACGACGCATTGAATTCCGTCGCATGGCTCGGGCTGCCGACGACCAGCACGGAGACGCAAAGGAAGGAATGTCTGATTCGCACGCGGCGCTACCGGAAATCCAGGGAACAGGAAACGGGAAGGAAACGAGGCGGGAGAAAGGGTGCGCGAGGGTGCGCGCACCCCTTCTCCGGAACGGACGCTTACTGGTAGCGGACCGTGAAGTTCGCGACGCCGTCGGCGGTACCCGGCGTCACGCCGGCTGCCGTCGCTTCGTACATGGCCGCGAACCGTGCGACGTTCGTGCCGTTCTGCAGTACGGTCGGTGCCTTCTGTTCGGCGCCGTTGTCGAGGTATTCGCCCGACGCTGCCTGCAGGCGGATGCCGACGTTGGTGGCCGAGCCGATCGTCGCGAGCAGCTTCGGCTGGCCGGCGCTCGACGTGCCCGTGAACGTGAAGTACGCGTTCTGCGCGATGCTCGTGTCGCAGTCGGTCAGCCTGATGTCGAAGTTGGCCGGCGTGGACTTGTCGCCAGCCTGCTTGAACGTGTGCGTCGGCACCTTGCCGAGGTTCACGGTCTGGTTGACCGAGCCCGAATCGATGCCGCATGCGCCCGCGACGATCTCGCCCGTGAAGTTGATCGTGCCGGTGCCTTCCGCGAAGGCCGAGGTGGACAGGGCGGCGAGTGCGACAGCGGTCAGGAGGGATTTTTTCATGACGTTTTCCGTGAAATTGCAAAGGGAATAGCGGACGTGGCGGATACAAAAGGCAGCGTGTGGTTCGCTCCCGTCCGTCACGAGGCCGCATTATCGAGATAGCGATGAAAGAACTCTGTAAAGCATTGTTAAATCGGCAATGACAATTCTCTTTTTATGCCAACTCAAACCCGCTCTTTCCCATAAATTTTCAATCCGGACATTTTATTCCGCAGTCCTTTTTTATCTTCCGGAACCAACTGAAAATTAAGGATAATTTCTTTCGGTGAACGCGAACGCCCCGCTACTCCTTTCTGGATATGGCTTTGCCAGATCACCCGGCGAAAAAGACAAAGTTCTGTTCAATCCCGCCATCGTTGTCCGACCGCAACGGAAACATTCAACGATTTTCAACTGAGAGGAAATTAACGAGCGATTCCTGGCACGTTGAATTTCTCGCGCAAACGATTGCGCAATTCGCACAAACGTTTCACCGCGACACTATGTCGCCGCTCATTATTTCCAATATGTGAATTAATCGAACCGTCAATCCCGGTTTAAAAGCCGCGCGTAAAGCCATGCGTCCGGACAAGATCCGGCGCACGGGATCGAATCGAAAAAGGAGGAAATCAGACCGGCTCAAGGCCATCGGCGACGCGATCGGTCGCCGGGATGCGTGTCGAGTCGAAGCGTTGAAGGTGAAGGTTGCCCTTCGGCCCGACAGCGGGGAGAAAAATCATGCGGGCGACGACGCGCACATGCACGCATCGTCCAGCACTGCCGGTGGCCCGGCAGAATCCATGCCGACCGCGGTGGCGACGACGCCTCGCAACGCGTCATCGCCACGCCGCCGCCTGGCCCGGCTAAGCCATCACGCAGCCTCCTCGTCCGCCGAGGCCGGTGCCCACCCGCCGCCGAGCGCGCGATACAGCGCGATCGCATTTGCAAGTTTCAACGCCTTGAGCCGAATCAGTTCCTGCCCGGACTCGTACGTGCTGCGCTGCGCGTCGAGCAGTTCGAGATAGGTCGCGACGCCGCCCGCATAGCGGCGCTCGGCGAGCTTCAGCCGCGCCCCGTCCGCTGCGTCGACGTCCTGCTGCGCGGCAAGCTGCCGATCGATCCAGTCGCGCGCGGCGAACGCGTCGGCCACTTCGCGGAACGCGGTCTGCACGGTCTTCTCGTATTCGGCGACGGCGATGTGCTTGCGCGCGTTCGCGACGTCGAGATTCGCGCGGTTGCGGCCGCCCGCGAAGAGCGGCAGCGTGATGCGCGGCGCGAACGTCCACACGCTCGTGCCGGCCGCGAACAGGCTCGAGAACGCATCGCTGACCGAGCCGTAGTCGGTCGTCAGCGCGACGCGCGGGAAGAACGCCGCGCGCGCCGCGCCAATCTGCGCATTCGCGGCCTTGAGTCGCGATTCGGCCTGCCGGATGTCCGGCCGCCGCTCGAGCAACGCGCTCGGCGCACCGGGCGCCACCGGCGCGATCGAAAGCGTGTCGAGCGCGGTGCCGTCGGCCGGCACGGTACGCGCGAAATCGCCGGCGAGCAATTGCAGCGCGCGCACCGACTGCGCATGTTCACGCTGCAGCGCGGCCTGTGACGCACGCGCCGATGCCACCAGCATCTCGGCCGAGCGCAGCTCGATCGCATCGCTCGTGCCGGCCGCGTAGCGGCGCTGCGTGAGCGACGCGATGCGCTCGCGCGCGTCGAGCGTGCGCTGCGCGAGCGCCAGTTGCTCGTGCAATGATCGTTCGGAAACGTACGCGCCGGCCACCTCGGCGATCACGCCGATGCGCACCGTGCGCTGCGCATCGGCCGTCGCGAAATACTCGGCGAGCGCCGCATCGGACAAGCTGCGCACGCGGCCGAACAGGTCCAGTTCGTATGCGCTGATGCCGACGCCCGCACGATACAGCCCGCTCACCGCGCTCTCGCGCACGACCGGATCGTACTGGCGCGTGCGTTCGTAGCCGAGGTTCGCGTCGACCGACGGCAGCAGGTCCGCACGCTGCACGCCGTACAGCGCGCGCGCTTCGTCGAGGCGGCCGGCCGCGATCCGCAGGTCGCGATTGTTGGCGAGCGCGGCGTCGATCCATCCCTGCAACGCCGGATCGGTGAAATAGGCGCGCCAGTCGTCGAGCCGCGCGGCATCGGCGGACGCAACCGCAGTCGCAGTCGCAACCGTAGCCGGTTCAACGCCCGGTTCGGCGGCGCCATCGACCGGCGCATAACCGGCCGGCACCGGTGCCGCCGGCCGCTCGTACCGCGGCGCGAGCGAGCAGCCGGCGAACGCGAAGCCCAGCGCCGCGGCCAGCGCGAGCCGATTCCTCAGCGCGGCGCGTGCATTCAACGCAAACATCATTGCGATCCCTCCATCGTTGCCGGCTGCGCGCCGCCGCGCCGGCGCGGGCCGACGTCGAACAGGCGGCCGACGATCACGAAAAACAGCGGGACGAGGAACACCGCGAGCACCGTCGCCGTGATCACGCCGCCGAGCACGCCGGTGCCGATCGCCATCTGCGCGCCGGAAGCGGCGCCCGACGCGAACGCGAGCGGCAGCACGCCGACGCCGAACGCGAGCGACGTCATCACGATCGGCCGCAGCCGCAACCGTGCGGCCTCGAGCGCCGCGTCGACGAGCGACATGCGCTGCGCGACCAGGTCCTTCGCGACTTCGACGATCAGGATCGCGTTCTTCGCGGACAACCCGATCGTCGCGATCAGCCCCACCTTGAAATAGATGTCGTTCGGCATCGCCCGCAGCGTGACGCCGAGCACCGCACCGATCACGCCGAGCGGCACGACCAGCATCACCGCGAACGGAATCGACCAGCTTTCGTACAGCGCCGCGAGCGCGAGGAACACCACGAGCACCGACAGCGCGAACAGCATCGGCGCCTGCGCGCCCGACAGCCGCTCCTCGAACGACTGGCCCGACCACGCATGACCGATGCCGGCCGGCAGCTTCGCGGCGACGCGCTCGATCGCGGCCATCGCTTCGCCGCTGCTGTGCCCCGGCGCGGCCGAGCCGTTGATCGTGAACGACGGATAGCCGTTGTAGCGCGTGAGCTGCGGCGGCCCGAGCGTCCAGTGCAGCGTCGCGAACGCCGCGAGCGGCACCATCTCGCCGCGCGCGTTGCGCACGCGCAGCTTCTTCACGTCGTCCGGATCGAGCCGGTGCAGCCCGTCGGCCTGCACCATCACGCGCCGCACCTGCGTGCCGTGCATGAAGTCGCCGACATAGTCGGAGCCGAACATCACCGCGAGTGTCGTGTTGATCTCGTCCATCGACACGCCGAGCGCCGATGCCTTCGCGCGATCGATGTCGAGCTTCAGCTGCGGCGCGTCCTGCGTGCCCGCGAACATCAGGTCGGTGAGCGCCGGATCCTTGCCGCCCGCCGCGAGCAGTTGCTCGCGCGCGGCGCTGAACGCCGCGTAGTCGAGCCCGCTGCGGTTTTGCAGCCGGAAATCGAAGCCGCTCGTCGAACCCAGATCGGGCAGCGCCGGCGAGTTCATCGCGAACACCGTGGTGTTCGCCGTGCCCGCGAAGCGCTCGTTGATGCGCGCGACGATCGCCTGCACCTGATCCCGCGCGGCCTTGCGTTCCTTCCAGTTCTTCAGCGTGACGAAGATCATCCCGCCGTTCGGCCCTTCTCCGTACAGGTTGAAGCCGCCGAGCGCATACGTATAGGCGGTCGGTTCGTCGCGGCGGATCGTCGATTCGACCTCGCGCACGCTCTGCATCGTTTCCGCGAGCGGCGTACCCTGCGGGCGGATCACCATCACCATGAAGTTGCCCTGGTCCTCGTCGGGCAGGAACGCGGTCGGCAGCTGCGTGAGCATCAGCGCGGCGGCCGCGGTCAGCGCGCCGTACACGACGAGCCAGCGCAGCGGCTTCTTCAGCATCGTGCCGACGCGCGTCGCATAGCGCTGCGTCGAGCGCGCGACGAAGCGGTTGAACCAGCCGAAGAAGCCGCGCTTCTCGTGATGGTCGCCGGACACCGGCTTGAGCAGCGTCGCGCACAGCGCAGGCGTGAGCGACAGCGCGAGAAACGCCGAGAAGCCGATCGACACCGCGAGCGCCAGCGCGAACTGCCGGTAGATGTTGCCCACCGCGCCGCCGAAGAACGCCATCGGCAGAAACACCGACGTGAGCACCACGGTGATCCCGACGATCGCGCCGCTGATCTGCCGCATTGCCTTGACCGTCGCATCGTAGGGCCCGAGCCGCTCCTCGACCATCAGCCGTTCGACGTTCTCGACGACGACAATCGCATCGTCGACCAGGATGCCGATCGCGAGCACCATCCCGAACATCGTCAGCACGTTGATCGAGAAGCCGGCCGCATACATCACGCCGAACGTGCCCGCGAGCGCGACCGGCACGACGAGCGTCGGAATCAGCGTCGCGCGCAGGTTCTGCATGAACAGGAACATCACGAGGAACACCAGCACGCCGGCCTCGATCAGCGTCGTGACGACCTTGTTCATCGACACGCGCACGAACGACGACGTCTCGTACGGAATCTGGTATTTCACGCCCGGCGGGAAATACGCGGACAGCTCGTCCATCGTCGCGCGCACGCGCTTCTCGGTGGATACCGCGTTCGAGCCCGGCGCGAGCTTGATGCCCATCCCGGTCGCGACCTTGCCGTTCACGTACGACGGATAGTTGTAGTCGTTGCCGCCGAACTCGACCCGCGCGACGTCGCGCAGCGTGAGCGCGGAACCGTCCGGCTGCGTGCGCAGCGCGATCGCGCCGAAATCGGCCGGCGTCTTCAGCGGCGCATCGGCGAACACCGTCGCCGCGATCGGCGCGCTGTCCGGCACGGCGCTGCGGCCGATGTCGCCGACCGTCACGCGCGCGTTGTGCGCACGCACGGCCGACGCGATGTCGGACGCGGTGAGGCCGTGCCCGGCCAGCTTCACCGGGTCCGGCCAGATCCGCATCGCATATTCGGCGCCCCAGAACTGCACCTTGCCGACGCCGTCGACGCGGCGCAGCGCCTGCACGACGTTCGCCGATGCATATTCGCCGAGCTGCACGGCGGTCATCCGGCCGTCGTCCGACGTCAGCGACACGACCAGCTGGATGTTGTCGGCGGCCTTCTCGACCTGGATGCCGTCGCGCCGCACCGGTTCGGGCAATCGCGCGTCGACCGTCTTCAGCCGGTTCTGCACTTCGACGGCCGCGAGATCGGCGTTCACGCCCTGCTTGAACGTCAGGTACAGCGACGCCATCCCGGCGCTGCTCGTCGCGGATGTGTACAGCAGGCCCGGCGCGCCGTTCATTTCGCGCTCGATCAGCGCGGTCACCGATTCCTCGACGACCTGCGCGGACGCGCCCGGATACGTCGCATAGATGCTGATGACGGGCGGCGCGATGTCCGGGTACTGGGCAACCGGCAGCGCGCGAATCGAGAACGCGCCGCCGAGCATGATGAAGAGTGCGATCACCCACGCGAAAACGGGGCGATCGATGAAGAAGCGTGCCATGTTGGTCTCGTGAACCGGTCAGGTTTGACGGGCGGCCGGCTGCGAGGCGGCCTTGGTCGGCGATGCCTGCTCGACGGGCTTGACGGCGGTATCGGGTGCGAACTGCGCGGCGTTGTCGACGATCACGCGCTCGCCGCCTGCGAGGCCGCGCGTGATGCGCCAGTTGCGGCCGCTGATCTGGTCGGCGACGACCTCGACGTCCTTCACCTTGCCGTTCGTGCCGACTACCCGCACCGACGTGCGGTCGGCGGTGCGCAGCAGCGCATCGCGCGGCACGAGGATCGCGCGCTGGTCGACGGCCGCGTCGAGCGCGATCCGCACGTACGCGCCGGGCAACAGCTCGCGCTCGGGATTCGGGAACAGCGCGCGCATCGCGACGGTATCGGTGGTCGGATCGACCGCGAGATCGCTGAACAGCAGCTTGCCCTTCAGCGGATACGCGGTGCCGTCGGCGCGCAGCAGCGTCACCGTGACGTCGTGCTGCGCGATGCCCGTCGCGCGCCCGCTCTTCACCGCGCGGCGCAGCGCGTCGACGTCGGCCGCCGGCTGCGAGAAGTTCACGTAGATCGGATCGAGCTGCTCGACCGTCGTGAGCGGCGTCGCCTGGTCCTGGCCGACCAGCGCGCCCTCGGTGACGAGCGCGCGTCGCGCGCGGCCCGCAATCGGCGCGGTGACGGTCGCATAGTCGAGCTGCAGTTGCGCGCGGGCGAGTTCGGCCTTCGCGGACGCGACGTCGGCCTTCGCCTGCGTGTCGTCGGCGACGGCCTCGGTGTGATCGCGCTCGCTGACCGCGCGGTCGCGCACCAGGTCGTCGTAACGGCGGCGCTTGTCGCCCGCCGCGAGCGCTGCCGCCTGCGCCTTCGCGAGCGCACCCTGGGCGGCGTCGCGCGCGGCCTTCAGCGGTGCGGGGTCGATGCGGAACAGCACCGCGCCCTGCTTCACCTCCTGCCCTTCCTCGTAAGTCCGCGCGGTGACGATGCCCGCGACCCGCGCGCGCACCTCCGCCTGGCGATACGCGTCGAGCCGGCCCGGCAATTCGACGGTCATCGGCACGGCCGTCGGGCGCACCGTCACGACCGTCGCGTTCTGGATGGCCTCCGGCGCCTTGTCTTTTTCGCCCTTTCCGCATCCGGCCACGGCCAGCATGGCCGCGAGCGCGAACGGCGCCAGCCGCAGGCGGCGCCCCAGGGAGCGTTTGTTATTCATGTGTGACCTCGGATCGTTCGCCACCGATACAATGCGGCGGCTCAGGGTGGCCGATTATAATCAGTCACGACTGATTAAATATGAGCGGTTGCAATCGAATCGTCATACTGTCTCAATAAAACGACAGCGAACTGTAAGGAAATTCACGACATGGCCCGCAAGACCCGGGAAGAATCGCTCGCCATCAAGCACCGGATCCTCGACGCCGCCGAGCTCGTGCTGCTCGAAAAAGGCGTCGCGCAAACCGCGATGGCCGACCTCGCCGAAGCGGCCGGGATGTCGCGGGGCGCCGTGTACGGCCACTACCGCAACAAGATGGAAGTGTGTCTGGCAATGTGCGACCGGGCGTTCGCGCGCACGTCGGAAGGTTTCGACGCGGTCGAGAACCTGCCTGCGTTCGCGACGCTGCGCCGCGCCGCGTCGCACTATCTGCAGCAATGCGGCGAGCCGGGCCCGATGCAGCGCGTGCTCGTGATCCTTTATACGAAATGCGAGCAGAGCGAGGAGAACGGCGCGCTGCAGCGGCGCCGGATGCTGCTCGAGCTGCAGATGCTGCGCATCACGAAGGCGCTGCTGCGCCGCGCGATCGCCGCCGGCGAACTGGCCGCCGATCTCGACGTGCATCTCGCGGCCGTCTATCTGGTGTCGCTGCTCGAAGGCGTATTCGCGTCGATGATCTGGACCAACCGCTTGCGCGGCAACCTGTGGAACGACGCGGAAGCGATGCTCGACGCCGGCTTCGACGCGGTGCGAACCTCCGCGGCCCTTCATGTGCGCGCGCAAAAATTTCCTGTCTGAAGAAAAGCCGCGCAATAAATGCTGATTTAACCCGAATTACCGCACTGCGAAACGAACGCGCCGACCCTCTTTAAAATTTTTAACGTTTTGCGGAACATCGGTAGACTGACGCTGTCATCTTTCTTTAGCGTCTTCGTGATAATCCGGGTGCGACCCGCATAGTTCACGCCGCCGTTCGAAGCGGGCCTGCTCGCGAGTTGGGTCGAACGGAAACGATACAGGCCCCTGGCGGGGCCTGTTTTGTTGCACGCCCACCGCCGCTCCGTCGGCACCCGACGGATGTGCGGCCCGTGGTTCCTGCCCACACCCTCTTTGAACCGCTTTCCTGGATGTGGACTCACTTGGTCAAGCCTGCCGCAACCCCTGATGCTTTCGCGCCCGGCCGCGCGCAGCGCCTCGTGCGCGCGCTCGGGCCGGCCGCCGTGCTCGGCGCCCTCGCCGCCTTTGGTCTCGCCGCCGCGCTGCCGGCCGTGTCGCAACTGCCGGGCGCCGTCGATTCGGGCACGGCCGCGCTGCCGCAGCGCGTGCTGTCCGACACGCCGTTTCCCACCGCGCAGCATTTCGTGACGAGCGAACTCGCGCGCACGCTCGGCGAGCGCGACGAACTCGGTGCACGCAACGATCGCAGCGCGCAGCCGGGCCTGTTCGCCCCGCTCAGCGCGCACCGCAACGACATGCTCGGCTATGCGAGCCTGTTCCAGTACGCCACGGCCGAGCAGCAGCACGGGATGCGCGCGGGCGACATCGAACTCACGCTGTCCGATACGCTGAACCGTCTCGACGTGCCGCCCGAGGTGCGCATCCAGCTCGGCGATCTCGTCACCGGCAAGGTCGCGATGCGCGCGAGTGCGCAGCGCGGCGACTACTACCGCGTCGCGTACGACACCAACAACGGCACGCCGCACCTCACCGCGGTCGAGCTGCGCGTCGCGGGCCGCACGTTCGGCGCGATCTGGTTCCGCGCGCCGGGCGCCGATCACGGCGCGTACTACGCGCTCGACGGCACGCCGCTCGAAGCGGCCGCCTTCACGATGCCGGTCAAGTGGACGCGCATCAGCTCGTTCTTCGGCGAGCGCGTCCATCCGCTGTCGCAGGCGATGGCGTTTCATACGGGTGTCGATCTCGCCGCGCCGAGCGGAACGCCCGTCACCGCCGCGGCCGATGGCGTCGTGTCGTTCGTCGGCACCGATCCGGGCGGCTACGGCCGCTACGTGATCGTCGATCACGCGGACGGCTATTCGACCTACTACGCGCATCTGTCCGCTTACGCGCGCGGGTTGAAGACCGGCGAAACCGTGAAGCAGGGCCAGCGCATCGGCTCGGTCGGAATGACAGGCGCGGCTACCGGCCCGCACCTGCACTTCGAAGTGCGGGTCGCGAACGATCCGGTCGATCCGCTCGTCACGCTCGCGAGTGCGCAGACGGGGCTCTCCGACATGCAGCGCACCGCATTCCGCCAGGAAGCGGCGCAATGGCGCTTGCGCCTCGCGTCGATCAATACGTCGCCGTTTGCGTTCGCGCAAAGCGACGGCCCGCTGTGGGGCGACTTCGCGACCGGCCCGTCGACGCTGCGGGCGGTGTTCGATACGCACTACAGCGCGTCGTGACGCGGGCGCGGTACTGAAGCACTGAAGCATCATCATGCCTGTCGCCGTTCGAGCAGCGGCGACCGACCGATCCTCGTTACCGCACACGTGCCGCATGCATTGCATGCGGCCGGCCGTCACCGCGCGGGCTCGGTGCGCTCGGCGGTCGCCCGCGCGATACGCTCCGCACGCGGTCGACGCGACAGCAACCAGCGCGCCGCGCCATCGATCGACGTACACAGCACCAGGTAAAGCACCGCGACGAACAGGAAGATCGGCGCCGGATAGATCATCAGCCGGTTGTTCACCTGCGTCGCGACGAACGACAGTTCCGGCACGCCGACGATATACGCGAGTGACGTGTCCTTCATGAGCGCGACCCACTGGTTGACGAACGACGGCGTCATGATCCGGATCGCCTGCGGCAGCAGCACGTAGCGCACCGTCTGCCAGCGCGTGAGCCCGAGCGACAGCCCCGCCTGCCACTGTCCGTCGCCGGCCGCGACGATGCCCGCATGCACCGCATGCGCGAGATACGCACCGCCGATCAGCGCCAGCGCGCACACGACCGTCGCGAGCCCCGGCACGTCCATGTGCAGCAGCATCGGCATCAGGAAGTACGTCCAGAAGATCAGCATCAGCACCGGAATCGCGCGGAAGAAGCCGATGAACGCGAGCAGCAGCACGCGCGCCGGCCCGCGTGCGAGCGCCATCGCGACGCCCAGCGCCACGCCCAGCACAGCCGACGCGACGGCCGACGCGATCGCGAGCACCAGCGACAGCGCGGCCCCGCCAAGCGGGCCGTCCGGGTACGCGCCGACCAGCAGGTACGGCAGATTCGAGAGCAGAAGCGACAGATCCATCGTCAGCGCCCCGCCCCGAGCCGGTCGCGCCATTGCGTGGCCGCGTACGCGCCGGCCTCGATCGCGGCGACCGCGGCGATGTACAGCACGGTCGCCACGCCGAACGCGGCGAAGGTCTTGAACGTCTCCGTCTCGACCTGCCGCGACGCATACGACAATTCGGCGACGCCGATCGCCATCGCGAGCGACGAGTTCTTCACGAGATTCATGTATTGGCCGAACAGCGGCGGCAGCGCGATGCGCACGGCCTGCGGCAGCACCACGTAGCGCAGCGCCTGCATCGGCGTGAGGCCGAGCGCCGCGGCCGCGTCGTGCTGCGCACCGCGCACGCCGCGCAGCCCGGCTTCGCATTCCTCTGCGACGAATGCCGCCGTGTACGCGCTCAACCCGATCCAGCCCGCGACGAACTCGAACGACGGCCACGCGAGCGTGAGCGCCCCGATGCTCAGTTCATGGCGTGCGTTCAGCCAGCCGATCCACGTCTCGGGCAGCAACGACGCGACGCCGAAATACCAGAACAGCAATTGGACGAGCAGCGGCGTGTTGCGGAACGCGACGACATAGCCGGCCGCCAACGTGCGCAGGACCTTGCCGCGCGCATGCCGGATGACGGCGAGCAGCAGCCCGCCGACGGTCGCGGCGAGCGCCGACGCGAACGCAAGGCCGAGCGTCAGCAGGAAGCCCTGCCAGAGCCAGGACAGATATTTGGGAGCCAACCCGAGCATGCTGTGGTGCGGGCGCGAAGCGCGCGATCAAAGAGAATGAAATAAAACGGAACGCGCCGCGATCCGTACTGCGCACCGGCACGGCCGGCGGCGGATCGCGGCGCACGTGGCGCACTGGCACGAGGGGTGCGCGGCTCAGGTCTTGTCGCCGATCCGGAAAATGCGCGTCAGCGGCGTCTTCGTCGTCGGCCCGAACCACGCATCGTAGATCTGCGTCGCGCGACCGTTCGCCTCGAGCCCCTTCAGCGTGTCGTTCACGAAGCCGAGCAGGCGCGTCTCGCCCTTCGGCACGCCAACGCCCATGTAGTCGTTCGAGATCGTGAACGGCGGGATCTCGTAGTTCTGCTTGTCGGGCACGTTCGCGAGCAGGCCGATCAGTTTCGGCCCGTCCTGCGTGATCGCCTGTACGTTGCCGGCGCGCAGCGCGGCAAATGCGAACGGCGTGTCGTCGTACGCGACGATCGTCGCCTTCGGGAATTTCTCGCGCAGCGTGATCTCGTTCGTCGTGCCCTTGTCCGCGCCGACGCGCAGCGTGTTCAGCTGGTCGGCCGATTTCAGCACGCCCTTCTTCGCGAGAAACTGCTGGCCCGACGAGAAATACGGAATGCTGAAGTCGACCTGCTTCGCGCGTTCGTCGGTGATCGTGAAGTTCGCGAGCACGAGGTCGACCTTGCCCGACGTCAGGAACGGAATGCGGTTCGCGGGGTTGGTCGGCTGCAGCTGCAGCTTCACGCCGAGCTTGTCGGCCAGCGCCTTCGCATAGTCGACGTCGAGCCCAACGATGTGATTGCTCTTGCCGTCGACGTAACCGAACGGCGGATTGCTGTCGAAGGTCGCGACGCGCAGCACGCCGGCCTTCTTGATGTCGTCGAGACGGTCCGCGTGAGCGACCGTGCCAGCCGTGACGAGTGCGGCCCCGACGAGCCACGTAGCGAGAGTGTGGAATTTCATGAGCACGACCTGATTTGTTATGAAGGCCGCCGCGGATCGCGCGGCAGCCGGTTCGAGGAACATCGCGACGCCGGTGTATGTCGTCGCGAAGCCGCTAACGTATCAGCGCGTGCGGCGATTCCGAACCAACAAATGGTGCTTTGCTCTGCGGGTTTCGTGATGAGGTGCGCGGCGCTCGTGCAGGCCATGCAGCGCAAAAAAACGCCCGCTGCACGCAGCGGGCGCGAATCCCAGTCAAGGAGGTGTCACACGAACTACGTGCTCAGAATAAGAGCATCGTGCGCGGCGGACAACGAAGCGATTCCGATATCGATATCGCGCGTGCGGCGATGAGCTTGCGCGCGGCGATGCGCACACCGCGCAGACCAAAAAACGGCGCGCCGCCTGCGTGGCGGAGCGCCGTCCTGATGCGTGCTGCGTGTCGAAGCGGAGAACCAGCCTCACGGCCTCACGCCCGCGCCGCCCTGCCGATCACGGCTCGTGACGCAGATACCCTTCCTTGCTCGGATCGCGCATCCGCCACGACACGATCAGCGAGATCGCGCACAGCACCGTCACGTACCAATAGAAGGTTTCCTCGCTGCCGACCGACTTGAACCACAGCGCGACATACTCGGCCGAGCCGCCGAAGATCGCGTTCGCGACCGCATACGACAGGCCGACGCCCATCGCGCGCACTTCGGGCGGGAACATCTCGGCCTTGATGAGGCCGCTGATCGACGTGTAGAAGCTGACGATCGCCAGCGCGATCGTGATCAGCGCGAACGCGGCCGTCGGGCTCGTCACCGTCTTCAGCGCATGCATCAGCGGCACCGTGCCGATCACCGCGAACGTGCCGAACAGGATCATCGACGTGCGGCGGCCGATCTTGTCCGACAGCGCGCCGAACACCGGCTGGATCAGCATGTAGACGAGCAGCGCGACGGTCATCACGTTGCTGGCCGTCTTCGCAGGCATGCCGGCCGTGTTCACCAGGTACTTCTGCATGTACGTCGTGAACGTGTAGAAGATCAGCGAGCCGCCGGCCGTGAACCCGACGACCGTGAAGAACGCGCCCTTGTGCTGCCACACGCCGCGGATCGTGCCCGCGTCCTTCTTGTCGCGCGATGCGCTCGTCGACGTCTCGTCGAGCGATTTGCGCAGGTACAGCGAAATCAGCGCGGCCGCCGCGCCGACCACGAACGGAATGCGCCAGCCCCACGCCTTCAGTTCGCCGGCCGACAGCGTCTGCTGCAGGATCACGAGCACCAGCAGCGCGCACAGCTGGCCGCCGATCAGCGTCACGTACTGGAACGACGCGAAGAAACCGCGCCGCCCCTTCAGCGCGACTTCACTCATGTAGGTCGCGCTCGTACCGTACTCGCCGCCCACCGACAGGCCCTGGAACAGCCGCGCGACCAGCAGCAGCGCCGGCGCGAGCGCGCCGATCTGCGCATAGGTCGGCAGCACCGCGATCACGAGCGAGCCGCCGCACATCATCAGCACCGAGATCATCATCGCCGCGCGCCGGCCGTGACGGTCGGCGATGCGGCCGAACAGCCAGCCGCCGATCGGACGCATCAGGAAGCCGGCCGCGAACACGCCGGCCGTGTTGAGCAACTGCGTCGTCGTGTTGCCGCTCGGGAAGAACGCCGGCGCGAAGTACAGCGCGCAGAACGAGTAGATGTAGAAATCGAACCACTCGACGAGGTTGCCCGATGAGGCGCCGACGATGGCGAACACGCGCCGCCGGGTGTCGTGCGCGGACAGCGCAGCTTGGTCGGTCTGGACGTCCATGGGTTGGTCTGTTCCTTTTAGTGCTTTCTGGGCGAGACGGCTGCGGGCCGCCGCGTGCGTCGCACGTGGCACCGGTTCCGGCGCACGGCGCTACGGGATTTTAGCGAAATGTAAAGTAACGGGCTTTCCGGGTTCGTCCGGATGTAGAAAAATTTTCTCGCGCTGCGCGTTCGTCATATGAAAACGCCAGCCGCGAGGCTGGCGTCGGATGCAAGCTATTCCCGCACGGCACTCAAACGCGCACCTCCGGCGGCACGTAGCGGCACTCGTAGCGCTTGCGCACGGTACCGGCCTCGTCGACGCTTTCCAGGAACACGTCGAACTGCCAGAGCCGCGCCATGTGCTTGAGCACTTCCTCGCTGTCGTTCGACAGATGGCGGTTGTCGGTCATGAAGTGGCGCAGCGTGAGGCTGCGGTCGCCGCGCGTGTTGACGGCCCACACCTGGATGTTCGGCTCGCGGTGATGGATGTCGTACTGCCGCGACAGCGCCTGCCGCACGTACTGGTAGCCGGATTCGTCGTGGATCGCCGACACCTCGAGCGAATCGCGCATGTCGTCGTCGAGCACCGAGAACAGCCGCATCTCGCGGATCAGGTTCGGCGACAGGTACTGCGCGATGAAGCTCTCGTCCTTGAAGTTGCGCATCGCGTAGTGCATCGCCGGCAGCCACGGGGTGCCCGCGATCTCCGGGAACCACTTGTAGTCCTCTTCCGTCGGCGCTTCGCAGATCCGGCGGATGTCGCTCATCATCGAGAAACCGAGCGCATACGGGTTGATCCCGCTGTAGTACGGCTTCGTGACGGGCGGCTGGTAGACCACGTTGCTGTGCGAATGGAGGAACTCCATCATGAAGCTGTCTTCCAGCTTGCCCTGGTTGTACAGCGTGTTCAGCAACGTGTAATGCCAGAACGTCGCCCAGCCCTCGTTCATCACCTGCGTCTGCCGCTGCGGATAGAAGTACTGGCCGATCTTGCGCACGATGCGGATCACTTCCCGCTCCCACGGCTCGAGCAGCGGTGCATTCTTCTCCGCGAAATACAGCAGGTTTTCCTGCGGCTCGGACGGATAGCGTTCTTCCTGCTCCTCCATCAGCTCCGGCTTGCGGCCCGGCAGCGTGCGCCACAGCTCGTTGACCTGCGACTGCAGATACGCCTCGCGCTCGCGGCGCAGCGCGGCCTCTTTCGACAGCGACGGTTTCTGCGGCCGCTTGTAGCGGTCGACGCCGTAGTTCATCAGCGCATGGCACGAGTCGAGCAGTTCCTCGACGCGGTCGAGCCCGTAGCGCTCCTCGCACTCGGCGACGTAGTTCTTCGCGTACACGAGGTAGTCGACGATCGCGTGCGCGTCAGTCCACAGCCGGAACAGGTAATTGCCCTTGAAGAAGGAGTTGTGCCCGTACGCCGCGTGCGCGATGACGAGCGCCTGCATCGTCATCGTGTTCTCTTCCATCAGATACGCGATGCATGGGTTCGAGTTGATGACGATTTCGTACGCGAGGCCCATCTGGCCGCGGCGATAGCTTTTCTCGGTTGCGAGGAAGTGCTTGCCGAACGACCAGTGGCGGTAGTTGACCGGCATCCCGACCGACGCGTACGCATCCATCATCTGCTCGGCGCTGATCAGTTCGAGCTGGATCGGATAGATGTCGAGCTCGTATTGCTCGGCGACCTGCGAGATGTGCGTGTCGTATTCCTCGAGCAGTTCGAACGTCCAGTCGGACGGGCAAGGCAGCGGCTTGCGTTCGGCAACGTTCATACGCGCTTCCTTCTGCCCGGCACCGGGCAAGTCGGCGGCCGGCGGCACCGGCTCGGCCTGGCCGCGTTGCTGCGATGCGGCAGGGCCGGCCTGGTCGTCGCCGGAAGGGCGCGGCGCATAGCCGCGCGACTCGTTGTGCAGATGGCGGGTCGTCATGACATTTCCACCTGCTTTTCGAACAATTCGCGAAATACGGGGTAAATATCGGCAGCCGATTCGACTTTTTTCATCGCGAGGTGCGGTTGCGACAACGCCAGTTGCGCGTACTCCAGCCACAGGTTCTGCTCTTCCGGCGCGACCTGGATATACGCGAAATACCGCGTCTTGGTGAGGATATCCTCTTCCAGCATTTTGCGACACTTCGGCGAATCGTCTGTCCAGTTGTCGCCGTCGGACGCCTGCGCACCGTAGATGTTCCATTCGGTCGGCGAGTAGCGCTCGTTCATCACCTTGCGCATCAACTCGAGCGCGCTCGACACGACGGTGCCGCCGCTTTCGGTCGAATGGAAGAAGGTGTCTTCGTCGACTTCCTCGGCGCGCGTGTGGTGACGAATGAACACGACTTCGATCCGCTCGTAGTTGCGCTTCAGGAACAGGTACAAAAGAATGAAGAAACGCTTCGCGAGATCCTTGCGCTGCTCGTCCATCGAGCCCGACACGTCCATCAGGCAGAACATCACGGCCTGGCTCGACGGTTGCGGCTGCTTCACGCGGTTGATGTAGCGCAGGTCGAACGGATCGATGAACGGAATCCGCCAGATACGCCCCTTCAGGTGATGGATCTCGGCCTCGAGCGTCGCGATTTCCGCGCGACGGTCCTCGGTGTCCTTCTTCAGCACCTCGAGCTGCGCCTCCAGCTCGCGCAGCTCGTTGACGAGCGGCGAGCCGAGCGCGATACGCCGGCCGAGCGCGCTGCGCAGCGAGCGCACGACGTCGATGTTGTTCGGCGTGCCTTCCGCCGACCAGCCCGCGCGCACGTTCTTCCAGCTCGGCACCGTCAGCAGGTGCGTCTTCACGAGGCGCGGCAGTTCGAGATCGTCGAAGAAGTACTGCATGAATTCGTCGCGCGACAGCTCGAACACGAAGTCGTCCTGCCCTTCGCCCTCGTTGCTGGCCTGACTGCCGCCGCCGCCCGAGCCGCCCTGCGGACGCGGAATCTTGTCGCCGCGCACGTAGTCTTCGTTGCCCGGGTGCACGTATTCACGACGCCCGCCCGGCGCGTGCCGGAAATTCGGCTCCGCGATGTCCTTGCGCGGGATCGTGATGCTTTGCGTGCTCTGGATATCCTTGATGCTACGGTCGCGCACCGCGTCGGACACGGCACGACGAATGTAGTTCTTGACGCGACGCAGAAAGCGTTCGCGGTTGGCGATGCTCTTGTTCTTGCCGGCCAGCCTGCGGTCGATGATTTGATGAAGCACTCCCGGTCTCCCGCTCGAAAGTCGATCTGCCGGGGCACTCGCCGCGCATGCCGTCTGCCGTCATGCGGGCGGCGCCTCTGAAGACGCCCGTACGGACTCGCCGTACGGGCGCAGTACCGCGCGCGTCATGACGACTTGCGCACGCGCAGGTACCAGTCGCAAAGCAGCCTCACCTGCTTCGGCGTATAGCCCTTCGCGACCATCCGGTTCACAAAGTCCTCATGCTTGCGCTGCTCCTCTGCCGAGCCCTTCGCGTTGAACGAAATGACCGGCAACAGTTCCTCGGTATTCGAGAACATCTTCTTCTCGATCACGACGCGCAACTTCTCGTAGCTGGTCCACACCGGATTCTTCCCGGCGTTCGCCGCCCGCGCCCGCAACACGAAGTTGACGATCTCGTTGCGGTAATCCTTCGGATTGCTGATCCCGGCCGGCTTCTCGATCTTCTCCAGCTCCGCGTTCAGCGCGGCGCGGTCGAAGCTCTCGCCCGTGTCGTGATCGCGGAATTCCTGGTCCTGGATCCAGAAGTCCGCATACGTGACGTAGCGATCGAAGATGTTCTGCCCGTATTCCGAATACGATTCGAGATAGGCGGTCTGGATCTCCTTGCCGATGAATTCCGCATAGCGCGACGCGAGCACGTCCTTCACGAACGACAGGTACTTCTGCTCGGTTTCCGGCGGGAACTGCTCGCGTTCGATCTGCTGTTCGAGCACATACATCAGGTGCACGGGGTTGGCCGCGACCTCGCTCGAATCGAAGTTGAACACGCGCGACAGGATCTTGAACGCGAAGCGTGTCGACACGCCCGTCATCCCTTCGTCCACGCCGGCGTAGTCGCGATACTCCTGGTACGACTTCGCCTTCGGATCGGTGTCCTTCAGGTTTTCGCCGTCGTACACCTGCATCTTCGAGAACAGGCTCGAATTCTCCGGCTCGTGCAGGCGCGACAGCACCGAGAACTGCGACATCATCTTCAACGTGCCCGGCGCGCACACGGCTTCGGCCAGCGACGAATTGCGGATCAGCTTCTCGTAGATCTTCGTCTCTTCCGACACGCGCAGGCAGTACGGCACCTTGACGACGAAGATCCGGTCGAGCAGTGCCTCGTTGTTGCGGTTGTTGCGGAACGCCTTCCACTCCGACTCGTTAGAGTGCGCGAGGATCACGCCGTCGAACGGGATCGCGCCGAATCCTTCGGTACCCTTGAAGTTGCCTTCCTGCGTTGCGGTCAGCAGCGGATGCAGCACCTTGATCGGCGCCTTGAACATTTCGACGAATTCGAGCAGGCCCTGGTTGGCGAGACACAGGCCGCCCGAGTAGCTGTACGCATCGGCGTCGTCCTGCGCGTACTGTTCGAGCTTGCGGATATCGACCTTGCCGACGAGCGACGAGATGTCCTGGTTGTTCTCGTCGCCAGGCTCCGTCTTCGCGATGCCGATCTGCCGGAGGATCGACGGATAGCGGCGCACCACGCGGAACTGACGGATGTCGCCGTTGTATTCGTGCAGGCGCTTGACCGCCCACGGACTCAGGATGCTCTTCAGGTAGCGGCGCGGAATGCCGTATTGCTCTTCGAGGATCGGGCCGTCTTCGTCGTAGTCGAACAGCCCGAGCGGCGATTCGTTGACGGGCGAACCCTTCAGCGCATAGAACGGCACGCGCTCCATCAGTTGCTTCAGGCGCTCGGCGATCGACGACTTGCCGCCGCCCACCGGGCCGAGCAGGTAGAGGATCTGCTTCTTCTCTTCGAGGCCCTGCGCAGCGTGGCGGAAGTATGCGACCACCTGCTCGATCACTTCCTCCATTCCGTAGAACTCACGGAACGCGGGATAGACCTTGATAACCTTGTTCGCGAAGATCCGCGACAGGCGCGGGTCGTTGCGAGTGTCGATCTGTTCGGGTTCCCCGATTGCAGCCAGCATGCGTTCGCCCGCCGTGGCATACGCTGACGGATCGTTCTTGCAGAGCGCGAGATACTCCTCCAGCGAGAGCTCTTCCTCTCGCGTTTTTTCGAAGCGGTTCGCGAAGCTGCTGTAAATATCCATGCTACCTCCCTCGCCTGAGTCTGAAGACGTGCCTGCCTTCCTACGACTGCGCAGAAGCAAGCGCGTTCGAATTCATCCTAAACCCTTTCTTATTTTTTTTCACGAACTCTTCGTATGAAGTTCGTCATTCTCGACAACACCGCTTGGACAACGCATTTCCTCGCTTTACAATCGATCTCCCGTGTCGCAGAAACTGCATCCGCCACGTCTCGTCGAGCATCGAATCGTCTCGTGCGTTGGACATCTGCGACGTCGTCGCCCTCCCTTCGTTCTTCCCTGCATTCCTATACGTTCGAGCGCACGTGTGCGATGACATGACACGTGCGCCGTTACAAATTTTTTTCGCATCTTGCACAGTGCCGCCGCGCACGAGTGGGCCGGCACGACACGCGGCGATGTTCGATCGTTCGCGCGCGGCTGACATATCCAGTCGACCGCGAAAACGACGACGCCCGCATGCCGCGGGCGTCGAGCGCTACCAAATGGGGATAGATGCGCGGTGCACGCGAATCAGAACGTCTCCCAATCGTCGCCGCCGGCGGCAGCCGCAACCGCCGCCTGTGCTGGCGCGGCGGAAGCGGCTACGGGTTTGCGAGCAGACGTAGCAATTGCCGTGCGCTTCGCCGGTGCCTCGCGAATGTCACGGGCGTCACGGGCGTCACGGGCGCCGGCCGATGCGCCCGATGCGGACGTCGTGACCGGCGCGGCAACCGGCGCGGGCATCGCACGCGGCGTTTGCCGCGCCGCAACGGCGGCGGCAGGCCGGCCGCCCGCTTCGTCGTCGATCCGGAACACCGACGTCGCTTCGCGCAGCCGCGCGGCCTGCTCGTCGAGCGATTGCGCGGCGGCCGCCGCTTCCTCGACGAGCGCGGCGTTCTGCTGCGTGACTTCGTCCATCTGCGCGACCGCGCGCGCGACCTGGTCGATGCCGCCGCTCTGCTCTTCCGACGCGGCCGCGATTTCGCCCATGATGTCGGTCACGCGCTGCACTGCGCTGATCACATCGCTCATCGTGCGGCCGGCTTCGTCGACCAGCGTCGACCCGGTGCGGATGCGGTCCACCGACGCGTCGATCAGCACCTTGATCTCCTTGGCCGCGCTCGACGAACGCTGCGCGAGGCTGCGCACCTCGCCCGCGACGACCGCGAACCCGCGCCCTTCCTCGCCGGCGCGCGCCGCCTCGACGGCCGCGTTCAGCGCCAGGATGTTGGTCTGGAACGCGATGCCCTCGATGATCGCGATGATGTCCGCGATCTTCGCGGAGCTGTCGTTGATCTCGCCCATCGTGCCGACCACCTGGCCGACCACCGTATTGCCCTTGTTTGCAATCTCCGATGCATTCGCGGCCAGCGAGCTTGCCTGCCGTGCATTGTCCGCGTTCTGCTTCACGGTGCCGGTCAGCTGCTCCATGCTCGACGCGGTTTCCTGCAGCGCCGAGGCCTGTTCTTCCGTGCGCGACGACAGGTCGATGTTGCCGGCGGCGATCTGCCGCGCCGCGGTCGCGATCGACTCGCTGCCGCCGCGTACCGTGCGCACCGTGTCGATCAGGCCGCGCTGCATCTTCGCGAGCCCGTCGAGGAGCTGGCCCATTTCGTCGCGCCGATGCACGACGACCGAGCGGCGCAGGTCGCCCGCGGCGATCGCGTCGAAATGCGCGAGCGCGTCCGCGAGCGGACGGCCGATCGCACGGCTCAACGTCAGCCATGACAGCACCGCGGCGATCAGGCCCGCTGCCAGCACGGCGATCGACAGCACCCGCAGCGTTTCATACACCGATTCCGCATGGTTGAAGGTCGCGTCGGCGTCGGTGAACTGGAAATTGCGCAGCGCTTCGCCCGCCGTCGCGAGATCGCTGTAGCGCGCCTGGAGTTCCTTGGCGCCCTCGCCGATGCGGTCATGGTCGCCCGTCGCCACCGTGCTGCCGAACGCGTCGCAACTGCGCTGCAGCACCTGTCGCTTCGCGGCGACGTCCTGCGCGAGCCGGTCTTCCGCCGGCCCGCGCGGCAGCGCAAGGTACTTCTGCCACCACGTGTCGGACTGCGCGCGCATCGCACGGCTGCGCTCCACCGCGGCGGCGGCGTCCGCCGTGCCGGCCAGCAGCGCGGCGCGATCGAGCGCCAGGCGCTCGCGCGCCGCATACATTTCTGCCATGGCCACGTTGACCGCGCTCGGCATCTGGTTCGTGAAAATATCGCGCGTCGCGTCGTTCGAGCGCGTCATCCCGTACACGCCGAGCACGCCGATCACCCCAAGCAGTACCGCGAGAAACGCCATCGTCAAACCGATGCGCGCACGTATCGTCAGGTTTCCGATCACCATCATTCTTCCTGTGTTGCGTCGTCATGGACGGGCCTGGCCCGTTTTTCGAAACAGTGTTTCGCTCCGATGTTTTTACGACCGCCTGCCGCGCAACTTGATGGTATTGACAACAATTTTTCAGCGATTCCCCAGTTCATTGCAGATCATTGAATAATGGGGGCGAAACGATCCGGCCCGCCGGTATAAAGGCGGCCGCAAGCATCGTTTGCGGGCCATTGAGGGTGCGGTCGCCGGCCGCCTGCTGGCGCAGGTGCCGGCCGCGATGGATGATCCAGCCCTATCGGGCCAGTTCGGCGAGCGTGGGAATCGACGGCTGCGCGCCGGCGCGCGTGACCGATAGTGCCGCTGCGCGTTGCGCGAAGCGGATCGCGGTGTCGACGTCCTCGCCGGCCGCGAGCCGCGCGGCGAAACCGCCGATGAAGGTATCGCCGGCCGCGGTCGTGTCGACCGCCTGCACGACGGGCGCCGGATAGTGGCGCGCGGCGCCGTCGGCCGCGAGCGCGAGCACGCCGCGTGCGCCGAGCGTGATCAGCACGTTGCGCGCGCCGGCCGCCTGCAGCGCGCGTGCCGCGGCTTCCGCGTCGGCCGGGTCGCGCACCGGCAGGCCGGTGAGCGCGGCCGCCTCGACCTCGTTCGGGATCAGGTAATCGACGAGCGGCAGCCAGCCGTCCGGCAGCGGCGCCACTGCCGGCGCCGGATTGAGCACCACGGTGCGGCCGAGCCGCCGCCCGGCCGACAGCGCCGCGAATACGGCGTCCGGCGGCGTCTCGAGCTGGCAGATCAGCACGTCGGTCGCGGCGAGCGCCGCGTCGTGCTGCGCCACCGTTGCGGCCGTGACTTCGCCGTTGCCGCCCGCGACGATCACGATCGTGTTCTGGCTCGCATCGTCGACGACGATCAGCGCGACGCCGGTCGACGCCGCCGCGCTGGTCGCGAGTCGCGAGCAATCGATCCCTTCGGCCGCGAGGCCGGCGCGCAGCGCGGTGCCGTGCGCATCCGCGCCGACGCAGCCGATCATCGTGACCTGGGCGCCGAGCCGCGCGGCCGCGACCGCCTGATTGCCGCCCTTGCCGCCCGCCGCCTGCGCGTACGCGTGGCCGGCGAGCGTTTCGCCCGGCACCGGCAGCCGCGGCGCCCGCACGACGAGATCCATGTTGAGGCTGCCGACCACCGTCACGCGGCCGGCGCCTGCGTTGCGCGCCGTCATGGGCGACCGCCCGGCACACCCGGTTCGCGATAGACCGCCGTCGATTCGCGCAGCACCAGACGCGGCGACACGACGCGGCGGCGGCTCGGCGCGGCCGTCGAGCCGCCGCCGATCCGCTCGATCAGCGTCTGCGCGGCCATTTCGCCGAGCGCGCGCACCGACTGGCCGACCGTCGATAGCGCCGGATACGTGTAGCGCGAGAATTCGATGTCGTCGAAGCCGATGATCGAGCAGTCGTCCGGCACGCGCAAGCCGCGCTCGGCCGCCGCGCGCAGCGCGCCGACGCCCATCAGGTCGTTGCCGGCGAAAATCGCGCTCGGGTGCACCGACTCGAACAGCCGCGACGCCGCGTGATAGCCGCCGAGGCACGAGAAATCGCTTTCCGCGATCGCGCCCGGCACGATGTCGATCCCGCGCTCGGCCATCGCGCGGATGAAGCCGTGCACGCGCATCGCGCTGACGGCCGTATCGGTCGGCCCGGTGATGCAGCCGATCTTCGCGTGCCCGAGTTCGAGCAGGTGACGCGTCGCAAGGTAGGCGCCGCGTTCGTGGTCGATCTGTACGAGGTCGGCCGCGAGCCCTTCGATGTTGCGGTCGACGACGACGAGCGGCGCGTGCGCGTCCGCGAGCGTCTGCGCGAGCACCGCGTCCTCGCCGGCCGACGCGACGATCAGCCCGTCGATGCGCTTTTCCTGCAGCACGCGCAGGTAATTGCGCTGCTTCACGGGATCGTCGTCCGAGTTGCAGAAGAACACGCAATAGCCGTTGGCCGCGCATTGATCCTCGATGCCGCGTGCGAGTTCCGCGAAGTACGGATTCGTGCTGTTCGGCACGACGAGGCCGATCGTCGCCGTCGAGCGTGCCTTCAGCGAGCGCGCCACGGCCGATGGCACGTAGTTCAGCTCGCGGATCGCGCCCTCGACCTTCGCACGCACATCCGCGGACACCGGCCGCGAATTGTTCACCACGTGCGAGACGGTCGTAAACGACACGCCCGCCATGGCCGCCACATCCTTGATCGTCGCCATTTCCCGTTCTCTCTGGTCTGCTTTCTGTGTAGTTCTACCGGGCGCGGGCGCGCCGGCTGCGATACGTATCGAGCACGACCGCCACCACGATCACCGCCCCGGTGATGATCCGTTTGGTCGGCTCGTTCGCGCCGATCTGCGCGAGCCCGGCGGCCAGCACCGAGATGATCAACACGCCGAAAAACGTGCTGATCACCGAGCCGCGCCCGCCCATCAGGCTCGTGCCGCCGATCACGACGGCTGCGATCACCTGCAGTTCGAGGCCCACGCCCGCGTTCGGGTCGGCGGCCTCGAGCCGCGAAATCTGGAACAGCGACGCGAGCCCCGCGAGCGCGCCCATCAGTGCGAATACGAGGATTTTATACGGCCTCGGGTTAACCCCGGCAAGCCGCACGGCCTCCTCATTCGTGCCGATCCCGACGAGATAGCGCCCGAACACGGTCCGCGTGAGCACGAACTGCGCGGCGATCATCACCGCGACCGCGATCAGGAACGCCGGCGAGATGCCGAGCGCGATCGGATTCGACAGAAAATCGAACGCGTCGCCGATATAGGCCGTGCGCGAATTCGTCAGCTGGTACGCGACGCCGCGCGCGGCCTCCAGCACGCCGAGCGACACGATGAACGACGGGATCCGCCAGCCGACCGTGATAGCGCCCGTCAACGAGCCGGTCACGGTCGCGACCGCGATCCCGATCAGCGCGGCCGGCAGCGGCCCCCACTGCCATTTCAGCGCGGCCACGCTGACCATCGACGCCGCCAGCGCGAGCACCGAGCCGACCGACAGGTCGATGCCGGCGATGATTAGCACGAAGGTCATCCCCACCGACATCACGACGAGATCGGGGATCTGGTTTGCGATCGTACTGAACGTATCGTAGGTCAGGAAGTGCGAGCTCAGCGTCGAGAACAGCACGATCATCGCGGCGAGCGCGCCGGCCAGCCCGAGATAGTTCGACACGCCGAGCCGCGTGCCGGACAGCGTGCGCGCGCGGCGCCCCGTCACGGTGTCTTGCGCGCCTGCGTCGCTCGGGGAAACGGGAGGCTGGGTCATGGCTGTCGTCCTGTCGTCGAAGTGCCGGAAGCCGCGCGCGCCGCCGCTCCCGCTTCCGGATGCCGCGAGCCTGCGGGCAGCGCTTCACGGCCGAAGCCGGCGAACGCCGCGGCCAGCAGCGCATCCTGGGTCCAGTTGCCGCGTTCGAACACGGCGGTCATGCGGCCGGCCGACATCACGCCGATCCGGTCGCAGATCAGCATCAGCTCGCGCAGGTCGCTCGAGACGACCACCAGCGCGCGGCCTTCGCGCGCCAGCGCGCCCATCAGCGTATAGATTTCGAATTTGGCGCCGACGTCGATCCCGCGAGTCGGCTCGTCGAACAGCAGCACGCCCATGTCGCGCGCGAGCCAGCGGCCGATCACGACCTTCTGCTGGTTGCCGCCCGACAGCTCGCCGACCGTCTGCGCGGCGCCGTGCGTGCGAATCCGCAACGCGTCGATCTGCTGCTCGGCGAGCGCCGTCTCGCGCGCCGTGTCGACGATGCCGCCGCGCGCGAGCCGATCGAGCTGGCCGAGCGACACGTTCGAGGTGACCGACTGCGACAGCAGCAGCCCTTCGCCCTTGCGGTCCTCGGTGATCAGCGCGATGCCGTGCTTCACCGCGTCGACCGGCGAGCCGATGTGCGCGGGCTTCAACGGATCGCCGACCGCGATCATCCCGGCGTCCGGCGTATCCGCGCCGTAGATGAGCCGCAGCAGTTCGGTGCGCCCCGCGCCGATCAGCCCCGAGATGCCGAAGATTTCGCCCGCGCGCACCTCGAGCGACACGTCCTGCACCGCGGTGCCGCGTGTCATGCCCGACACGACGAGCCGCGGCGCGCCGATCCGGCGCGTGCCGAGATCGATGTGCTCGCCGATCTCGCGCCCGACCATCAGCGTGACGAGCCCGTCGGACGTCGTCGCGGCCATGTCCCCGACGTGCACCAGCCGGCCGTCGCGCAGCACCGCGACGCGCTCGGCGACGCGCGCGAGTTCCTCGAGCCGGTGCGAGATATAGACGATCGCCACGCCGCGCGCCTTCAGCCGATCGATCTGTTCGAACAGCAGCTCGACCTCGCGCGCGGTCAGCATCGCGGTCGGCTCGTCGAGGATCAGCACGCGACAGTCGCCGATCAGGTTGCGCGCGATCTCGACCATCTGCTGATGGCCGATGCCGAGCGCACCGACCGGCGTATCGGGGTCGACCGCGTCGAGCCCGACCTGCGCCATCGCGGCACGCGCATCGTCGCGCAGCCGCGCGCGATCGATGATGCCGAAGCGTCGCGGCAGGCGATTCAGAAACAGGTTTTCGGCGACCGTCAGCGTCGGCAGCAGGTTCAGCTCCTGCATCACCATGCGCACGCCGAGCGCCTCGGCCTGCGTGCGGCTCGCCGGCGCATAGGGCTCGCCGCCCAGTTGCATCGTGCCGGTCGTCGGGTCGACGAGCCCGCCGATGATCTTCGACAGCGTGCTCTTGCCGGCGCCGTTCTCGCCCGTCAGCGCGAGCGCCTGACCCGGCACGAGCGTCAGCGTGACGTCGGCGAGCACGGGTTCGGCGTAGGTCTTGCCGACGCCGGAGACGGACAGCACCGGAACGGCTGAACGGGTGGGTTGGAAGGTCGGTTCCATCGCGATCCTGGTTGCGGCCGCGCGCACGCGGCGCGCGGGTATGACGCTCACAAGTGCATTCGCATGCAGTGGCCGTGATCGCGCTCACTCCGTATAACGGCCACCGGCCCCGATTCTTGAGGCATTCTTGAGGCCGGCGGCCGCGACGGGGCGGCGTTACTTCGTCACGAGATCCACCGGCGTCTCGACCACGCCCGACATGTCGGCCTGCTTGCGATGCTCGGCGATCGCCTTGAGCGCCGTGTCGATGCCGAACACGGCCTGCTTCGCCGCGTACTGATCGGCGGTCGCGAGCACGCGGCCATCCTTCAGCATCGGCTTGATCGCGTTGATGTTGTCGTAGCCGACCACGAATACTTTGCCCTGCTTGCCTGCCGCGCGCACGGCCGATACGGCGCCGACCGCCATGTTGTCGTTGCCGCACAGCAGCGCGCGCAGGTTCGGGTATTCGTTCAGCATCGCGGACGCGACCGCGTTGCCCTTGTCGATTTCCCATTCGCCCGACTGCACCGACACGACCTTCATCCCGCCTGCCTTCATCGCATCCTGGAAGCCGGCCGTGCGCTGCTGCGCGTTGGTCGTCGTCGACACGCCTTCGAGGATGCCGACCTGGTCGCCCGCCTTCAGCCGCTTCGCGAGGTAGTCGCCGATCTTGCGCGCGCCCTTGCGGTTATCGGGGCCGACGAACGGCACGTTCAGGTTCTTCGACTTCAGCACGTCGGGGTCGAGCCGATTGTCGATGTTCACGACGATGATGCCCGCGTCGACCGCCTTCTTCACGACCGGCACGAGCGCCTTCGAATCGGCCGGCGCGAGCACGATCGCATCGACCTTCGACACGATCATCTGCTCGACGATGCGAATCTGGTTCGCGGTGTCGGTCTCGTCCTTGATGCCGTTCGTGATCAGGTCGAACTGGCCGGCGTTGTGCTTCTGGTATTCCTTCGCGCCGGTTTCCATCGTCAGGAAGAACTCGTTGGCGAGCGACTTCATCACGAGCGCGACCTTCGGCTTGGCCGTAGACTGCGCATGGACGGCCGGGGCGGCAGCGACCGCGACGGCGGCAAGCGCGGCGGTCAGGAAGCGACGGCGAAAGCGGACATTCATACACATCTCCTGGCGACTGGCCCGACGGGGCCGGATTGTTGTTTTAATGTGAGCAAACGTTTGCGCCACACTACCCGAGCATTGGCCATCGATGCTGCTTGTCGGTACCACGGAATGGAAGCGAGGCAGACGGCCGACTGCCTGGCGCGTGCTGTCGTCGACGCGCCACCGCCGGCGAGGGCGCCGGCGGAGTGAAGGCTATGCTGTACCGTTTCGGTGCGACGCGCAACCCGTCTGATCAATATTTAAGGGTTTATTCGGAGCACACGATTGCGCGTGTCGATTGCGGCGCGTTACGGCGTGCGGGTGTGCGTCATGCCGGGTTGCGCGGCGCGGCTTCGTCGCGATCATCCGCCGGTGGCTCGCCGAAGCGATACATCGTCGCAACGACGTATTCGAATCCGCCGCCTTTGTTTTTCTGTGAATTGGCGAATACGTGATGGGCGCCTTTGGCGGCAGCCCGATATTCCGCGGCGGCGTCGATCGAAGCTTCGACGCGCCGGCACACGATGACGGCACGAAGCCGGGTGTCACGATGTGCCGTTGCGGCACGTCCGGCGGCCGGCGTATGCCGCGCCGCCGGAGCGTCACCGTGGAACTCAGACCGCTTCGCGCAGCAGCCCCGCGATTTCCGCTTCGTTCAGGTGCGGCGCGAACATCTCGATCAGCCGGTACGCATACGCGCGCAGGAACGCACCCTTGCGCAACCCGACGCGCGTCGTGCTCGCCTCGAACAGATGCTGTGTGTCGAGCGCGACGAGGCCGGTGTCACGCTGCGGATCGAACGCCATCGCCGCGACGACGCCGATCCCCATCCCGAGTTCGACGTAGGTCTTGATCACGTCCGCGTCGATCGCGGTCAGCACGACGTCGGGCACCGCGCCGGCCTGCGTGAACGCCTGGTCGATGTGCGAGCGGCCCGTGAAGTCCTGGTCGTACGTGATGATCGGGTACTCGGCGATTTCCTCGAGCGTCAGGTTCTCGCGGCCGACGAGCGGATGTCCCTTCGGCACGACGACCGTGTGGTGCCACGAATAGCACGGGAACGTGACGATGTCCGGATAGCGATCGAGCGCCTCGGTCGAGATGCCGAGATCGGCTTCGCCGTTCAGGATCATCTGCGCGATCTGCTGCGGGCTGCCCTGGCGCAGCGCGAGATGCACCTTCGGGAACACTTCGGTGAACTGGCGGATCACCTTCGGCAGCGCGTAGCGCGCCTGCGTGTGGGTCGTCGCGACGACGAGGTGGCCGCTGTCCTGGTCCGCGAACTGGCGCGCGACGCGGCGCAGGTTCTCCGCATCGAGCAGCATCCGCTCGATCAGCTGGTGCACGGCCTTGCCCGGCTCCGTGAGCCCGGTGAGCCGCTTGCCGCGCCGGATGAAGATGTCGACGCCCAGTTCGTCCTCGAGATCCTTGATCTGCTTCGACACGCCGGACTGCGACGTGTACAGCACGTTCGCGACTTCCGTCAGGTTCATGTTCTGGCGCACGGCTTCACGCACGAAACGCAATTGCTGGAAATTCATGGGTTTGCCTCTTAGGCTGTCGTTGTTCGAATGTCGATTCGGGGCGATGTCCGCCCTCTTCTCTTTGGCCCGGTTCCGGTGTCAGTGTGCGGGAAAGACGCGCACTGCGCGCGGCACCGCCGTCGCGCCATCGCCCACCTGCAACGCGAGCGCGCGCCACGCGTCGCGATCGAGTTCCGCTTCGAGCGCGCCACCCGTGCGCGCCTCGAGCTCGACCCGCACCGAACCGCCGAGCGGGATCACGCGGCGCACGTCGACCGCGATGCCGTCGCGATGACCTTCGCCGGCCGGCCACAGCTGCAAGTCGTGCGGCCGCACGTACGCGTTCGCGGGGCCGGCGAAATCGGCATCGACCTCGATCGGCGCAGCCGCGCCCTGGGCGACGAAGCCGCGCCCGGCGACCGTGCCCGGCAGCCGGTTCGCCGCGCCGAGGAACTCGTACACGAACGCGCTTTGCGGATGATCGTAGACGTCCTGCGGGCTGCCGACCTGCTCCACGTGACCGCGGTTCAGCACGACGATGCGGTCGGCCACTTCCAGCGCCTCCTCCTGGTCGTGCGTGACGAAGATCGTCGAGATGTGCAGATCGTCGTGCAGGCGGCGCAGCCAGCCGCGCAGCTCCTTGCGCACCTTCGCGTCGAGCGCGCCGAACGGCTCGTCGAGCAGCAGCACCTTCGGTTCGACCGCCAGCGCGCGGGCCAGCGCGATCCGCTGGCGCTGGCCGCCCGACAGCTCGGACGGATAGCGCTGCGCGAGCCAGTCGAGCTGCACGAGCTTCAGCAGCTCATGCACCTTTTCGCGGATCACGGCTTCCGACGGCCGCTCGCGGCGCGGCTTCACGCGCAGCCCGAACGCGACGTTCTCGAACACGGTCATGTGGCGGAACAGCGCGTAATGCTGGAACACGAAGCCGACCTGGCGCTCGCGCGCGCCGACCGACGCGACGTCGAGCCCCTGCAGCACGACCTGGCCGGCGTCCGCGTGCTCGAGGCCCGCGATCACGCGCAGCAGCGTGGTCTTGCCGCAGCCGGACGGCCCCAGCAGCGCGACGAGCTCGCCCGCCGGGAAGTCGAGCGACACGTTGTCGAGCGCGGTGAAATCGCCGAAGCGCTTCTGAAGATGACGGACGGTGATACCCATTCTGGTTGCCTCTTTACGATTTCGACGAATTGGCGGCGACGGGGCCGGCATGAGCGGGAACGTCATCGCGTGCGCCGGCCAGTTCGGCGGCAAGATGACGCTCGGCGAGCAGCTTCAGCGCGAGCGTGACGAGCGCGAGCAGCGCCAGCACCGACGCCACCGCGAAGGCCGCCGCGAAGTTGTATTCGTTGTACAGAATCTCGACGTGCAGCGGCATCGTGTCGGTCACGCCGCGGATGTGGCCGGACACGACCGACACCGCGCCGAACTCGCCCATCGCGCGCGCGTTGCACAGGATCACGCCGTACAGCAGGCCCCACTTCACGTTCGGCAGCGTCACGCGCCGGAAGATCTGCCAGCCCGACGCGCCGAGCACGCGCGCGGCCTCTTCCTCGTCGGTGCCCTGCGCCTGCATCAGCGGGATCAGCTCGCGCGCGACGAACGGGAACGTGACGAAGATCGTCGCGAGCACGATGCCCGGCACCGCGAAGATGATCTGCACGTCGTGGGCCTGCAGCCACGGGCCGAACCAGCCCTGCGCGCCGAACAGCAGCACGTACACGAGGCCCGAGATCACCGGCGACACCGAGAACGGCAGGTCGATCAGCGTGGTCAGCAACGCCTTGCCGCGGAATTCGAACTTCGCGATCGCCCACGACGCGCACACGCCGAACACGAGATTCAGCGGCACCGCGATCACGGCGACGGTCAGCGTCAGCTTGATCGCCGACCACGCGTCGGGATCGGCGAGCGATTCGAGATAGAAGCCGACACCCTTGCGCAGCGCCTCGAAGAACACCGCGGCGAGCGGCACGACGAGGAAGAACGCGAGGAACACCAGCGCGACGCCGATCAGCAGCCAGCGCACGGCGCGCGGCTCGCTGACGGGGTCGAGCTGCTTCGCGGCGCGCGTGCGCGCGGCGGACGGGTTGTTCAGCACGACGGTGGACTCCTGGCTCATTGCTGGGCTCCTGCGGTGCTCGCGGCAACGGTGACGGCCGCAGGCGCGGGCCCGCTCGCGCCCTTGCTCGTCCTGCGCTGCAGATACCATTGCAGCGTGTTGATCAGCAGCAGCATCAGGAACGACACGACCAGCATCACGACCGCCAGCGCGGTCGCGCCTGCGTAGTCGTACTGTTCGAGTTTCGTGATGATCAGCAGCGACGTGATCTCGGACTTCATCGGCACGTTGCCGGCGATGAAGATCACCGACCCGTATTCGCCGAGCGCGCGCGCGAACGACAGCGCGAAGCCGGTGAGCAGCGCCGGCAGCACGGACGGCAGCACCACGCGGCGGAACGTCAGCCAGCGCGACGCGCCGAGGCACGCGGCGGCCTCTTCCTGCTCGCGCTCGAAATCCTCGAGCACCGGCTGCACGGTGCGCACGACGAACGGCAGCCCGATGAAGGTCAGCGCGACCAGCACGCCGATCGGCGTGAACGCGATCTTGATGCCGAACGGCGCAAGATACTGGCCGATCCAGCCGTTGGTCGCATAGACGGCCGCGAGCGAGATGCCGGCGACCGACGTCGGCAGCGCGAACGGCAGGTCGACGATCGCGTCGACGAGGCGCTTGAACGGGAACGTGTAGCGCACCAGCACCCACGCGACGAGAAAGCCGAACACGGCGTTGATGACGGCGCCGCCCAGGGCGGACGCGAACGTCAGCCGGTACGACGCGAGCACGCGCGGCGACGTGACGGCGGTGACGAACTGGTCCCACGACAGCGTCGCGGTCTTCAGGAACGTGGCGGCGAGCGGGATCAGCACCACGAGGCTCAAATAGGCCACCGTGATGCCGAGCGTCACGCCGAAACCGGGCAGCGCGCTCGGCTTGCGAAAGGTGTACGTCGTCATCGGATGCTCTTGCTGGGTCGATGCTGCTCACGGGTCCGACGCAAACGCCGGCGCCGAGAATTCTCGCGCCGGCGGCCCGTCGGGGATGCGGCGCGCTGTCGTGGCGCGCCGCTGTCGTTATGGTGTGACTGCGTGCGTTACTGCGGCTTGTAGATCGAATCGAACACGCCGCCGTCTGCGAAATGCGTCTTCTGCGCATTCGTCCAGCCGCCGAACGTGTCGTCGACCGTGTACAGCTTCAGCTTCGGGAACTGCTTCGTCAGCTCCGCCGGCACGTTCTTCGAACGCGGACGGTAGTAGTTGCGCGCCGCGATCTCCTGGCCCTGCGGGCTGTACAGGAAGTTCAGGTAAGCCTCGGCCAGCTTGCGCGTGCCCTTCTTGTCGACCACCTTGTCGACCACCGCGACGGGCGGCTCGGCCAGGATGCTCACCGACGGCACGACGATCTCGAACTTGTCGGGGCCGAATTCCTTGATCGACAGGAACGCCTCGTTCTCCCACGCGATCAGCACGTCGCCGATCCCGCGCTGCACGAAGCTCGTCGTCGCGCCGCGCGCGCCCGAATCGAGTACGCCGGCGTTCTTGTAGAGCTTCGTCACGAATTCCTTCGCGCTCTGCTCGTTGCCGCTCGGCTTGTGAACCGCGTACGCCCACGCGGCCAGGTAGTTCCAGCGTGCACCGCCCGAGGTCTTCGGGTTCGGCGTGACGATCGAGACGCCCGGCTTGGTCAGGTCGTCCCAGTCCTTGATCCCCTTCGGATTGCCCTTGCGCACCAGGAACACGATCGTCGACGTGTACGGCGATGCGTTGTCGGGCAGGCGCTTTTGCCAGTCCTTGTTGACGAGACCCTTGTTCGCGAGCGCGTCGATGTCGTAAGCGAGCGCCAGCGTGACGACGTCGGCCTGCAGCCCGTCGAGCACCGAGCGCGCCTGGGCGCCCGAGCCGCCATGCGACTGCTTGAAGTTGACCGTCTCGCCCGTCTTCGCCTTCCACTCCTTGCCGAACGCCTGGTTGAAGTCCTGATACAGCTCGCGCGTCGGGTCGTACGACACGTTCAGGAACGTCGTATCGGCCTGGGCATGCGTTGCGACGCCCAGCGCCGCCGCCGCGCCCAGCGCGAGTGTTGCGATCAGGCGGCCCACTCCGCCCACCAGCCCCGTATTGCGCTTCGCCATCCTTGGTTCTCCAGTGTTGTCGGTACTGCGATGTCGGGCCAGTCTATCGAACGGGTTACATGATTAAAAATAATCGTTCCTTATTTTTTAATACCCAAAAGTGCTAACGCAGACGGGACGGACGGTTGCGGCAGACAAACCGGCGCCGGGGCGTCACGAAATCACCTCGGAACGGGCGCGATCGCGTCGAACCTCAAGTAACACTTGAAATTCGCGAAGTACTGTATAAAAATACAGCTCACTGTCTATCCATACAGTTCAGCCATGACCAAACTCACCGCCCGTCAGCAGCAAGTGTTCGACTTGATTCGCCGCGCGATCGAGCGCTCCGGTTTCCCGCCCACGCGCGCCGAGATCGCGGCCGAGCTCGGTTTCAGCTCGCCGAATGCCGCCGAGGAGCACCTCCGTGCGCTGGCGCGCAAGGGCGTGATCGAGCTGGCCGCCGGCGCGTCGCGCGGCATCCGCCTGCTCGGCATCGAAGACGCCCCGCACCAGTTCACGCTGCCGCACGCCGGCCTGATGCAACTGTCGCTGCCGCTCGTCGGCCGGGTGGCAGCCGGCAGCCCGATCCTCGCGCAGGAGCACATCTCGCAGCACTACGCGTGCGATCCCGCGCTGTTCACGAGCAAGCCCGACTATCTGCTTAAGGTGCGCGGCCTGTCGATGCGCGACGCCGGCATTCTCGACGGCGACCTCCTCGCCGTGCAGAAGCGCACCGAAGCGAAGGACGGCCAGATCATCGTTGCGCGGCTTGGCGACGACGTCACGGTCAAGCGCCTGATGCGCCGGCCTGGCGGCCTCGAGCTGATCGCGGAGAACCCGGATTACGAAAACATCTTCGTCAAGGCCGGCAGCGCGGAATTCGCGCTGGAAGGCATCGCCGTCGGGCTGATCCGCTCGGGCGAACTCTGACAATCGGTCTCGCTGAGGAGAACACCATGGAACGCCTTTCCCGTTTGCTGCCTTTCCGTCAATTCGGTCGCCTGCGTCACCTGCGCGGCCGCACGCCCTGCGCGCCGCTGCCCGCGGCGCCTGTGGTGAGCCAAGAAGTCGCAGTTGAACGGCAGGCGTCGCTGCTGCCGTCGGCGCTGCCCGCATTCGCGCGGGTCTCGCTGAACGCCGGCCTGAATCACGCGGAACCGGCGCGCCGCGCGCCGGTGCGCGTCTATCACGGTCGGTCGCGCCTGATCATGGTCGGGACGATCGATGCCGTGTGCCGGATGATCGATCGCTGCATCGACGAGGAACGATCGGCCGCGCACGGTGGTCTCTGATTGCGGAACCTGTCCGCACCGGAGGCATCGTGACTGGATCTTCGGGCCGCGCGTGGCGGCCCAAGCACCTGCTGATCGTCGTGCTGGCCGTCGCCGTCCTGGCGGCGATCGGCTATGCATACGCGTCGCCATACGTCGCGCTCGGTCGCCTGAAATCAGCGATCGATGCGCGCGATGCGCAAGCGGTCAGTGAGTATGTCGATTTTCCGTCGCTGCGCATCAGCCTGAAGCAGCAGGTCACGGAAGAGTTGATGCGCCGGATCGATGCGGTCAAGAAGGACAATCCGTTCGCGGTGATCGGCGCGCTGATCGGCTCTGCATTGATCGGCCCGCTGGTCGATGCGTATGCGACACCGGAAGGTGTCGCAGCGCTGATGAGCGGCATCCCGCCTCGCGGCAATCCGGGCGAGCGTCCGCCTGATTGGTCGGGGCCGCCGTCAGGCGGTGCGCCTGGCAATGCACCGGTCGCACCGCCGGGCAATCCGGCAAGCACCCCCGCGCCTGGCAGCAACGCCAACGCGTCGGCCGCGCCGGCACCCACATCCGCACCCGCACCGGCCAGCCCGAGCGATGCCGGTCATCCGCAGCAAACCAGCGCCGGCTACCGGAATTTCGATGAATTCGTCGTGACCTACCAGCGCAGCGCCGACGGCACGCGCTATGCAGCGGTCTTCCATCGCTTCGGCCTGTTCTCGTGGAAGCTGTCCGCGATCGATCTGCATGCCTGAACGGCCGCGCTCCGCGGTGATGCCGCTGAAGCGGCACCGTGAGACCGGCGCGAATCGCAATGCGACTCGCGCGCTCTCACGCTCATGGCATCACATGCCGCGTTACTTGCCGTGCGCGTTGGCCGCTTCGCGTTCGCGCGCGATCTCGGCTTTTTGCTCTTCCGCCGACGAACATGCCACCAGGATGCTGCAGTTCACGCGATCGAGCAGTTGCGTGTTGCCGGATCCCATCCACCATCGCGACAACCCGCTGCGGCACCGGTGGCCAACGACGACGAGGTCGGCGTTGATTTCCGTCGCGAGATTCGCGATTTCGTCAATCGGATAGCCGAACGCGAAGTGGCCTTCCGCCTGAACGCCGCGCTCGCGCAGCCAGTTCACGCCTTCCTGCAGGATTTCGCGCGCGGTTTCCTCGAAGCGGCCGCACGCGACGTCGGTCAGCAGCCCCGCGCTTTGCGCGATGCTCGAGCGCATGTCGACGACCGACAGCAAATGCGTTTCCGCCTTCAGGTCCATCGCGAGATTGGCGCCGCACCGCAATGCCTTGCGTCCTTCGAGCGTGCCGTCGTAGCACAGCAGAATCTTGTTGTAGCTAGCCATGAAACCTCCCTATCGCGACTACGGCGACTACGTGCCGGATGCACTCATCATGGTGCGCCGCAATTGCGGACGCAAGGGATGGAAAACGCTGATTCGCCACGCGGGGCCGTCGACGATGATGCGACGCACCATCCGTGTGCCCATGCACCGTGCGGCGCGGGCCTGCCCTGAACAGACGCAGCCGATGCACTAGAATGGCCCGTTCATGCCGTCGACGCGCGATCGCCTCGGTCATGCCCATGTGACACGCGTTCGCCCGATCCGTTCGCAAGCGGCATGCCGACCGGGCCGGCAGCGCAGCTGCAAGACGCCCCCGTGCCCCGCTTATAACGACAACCCGCCCATGCCTGTTGCACCGATCGATTTCCGGAACGTCGAAAAGCGCTATGGCGACAAGCTCGTCGTCAACGACCTGTCCTTCCACGTGCAGGCCGGCGAATGCTACGGCCTGCTCGGGCCGAACGGCGCCGGCAAGACTACGACGCTGAAGATGCTGCTCGGCCTTGCGTATCCCGATGCCGGCGCCATTTCACTGTGCGGCGAACCGGTTCCGTCGCGCGCACGCCATGCTCGGCAGCGCGTCGGCGTCGTCCCGCAGTTCGACAACCTCGATCCCGACTTCACCGTCCGCGAAAACCTGCTGGTGTTCAGCCGCTATTTCGGGATGTCCGCGCAGGCCGCACGCGCGCTCGTGCAACCGCTGCTCGAATTCGCGAAACTGGAAAACAAGGCCGACGCGAAAGTCGGCGAGTTGTCGGGCGGGATGAAGCGGCGCCTGACGCTCGCACGTGCGCTCGTCAACGACCCGGACGTGCTGGTGCTCGACGAGCCGACGACGGGCCTCGACCCGCAGGCGCGACACCTGATGTGGGAACGCTTGCGCTCGCTGCTCGCGCGCGGCAAGACCATCCTGATCACCACGCACTTCATGGAAGAGGCCGAGCGCCTGTGCGACCGGTTGTGCGTGATCGAGGAAGGCCGCAAGATCGCCGAAGGCGCGCCGCACGCGCTGATTGAATCCGAAATCGGCTGCGACGTGATCGAAATTTACGGACCGGACCCGACCGCGCTGCGCGACGAGCTGGCGCCGTTCGCGAAGCACACCGAGATCAGCGGCGAGACGCTGTTCTGCTACGTGACCGACCCCGAACCGCTCAGCGCACGGCTCAAGGGTCGCACGGGGTTGCGCTATCTGCATCGGCCGGCCAATCTGGAAGACGTGTTCCTGCGGCTCACGGGCCGCGAAATGCAGGACTGATCGATCATGGACGTACGCAACTATTCCGCCGCCGCACCGTCCGCAGTGCCGCGCGAGTCGCGCTTCGCGATCGCGCTGCCCGCGAATGCGACCAACTGGATCGCGGTGTGGCGGCGCAACTACCTCGTATGGCGCAAGCTCGCGCTCGCGTCGCTGTTCGGCAACCTCGCCGATCCGATGATCTACCTGTTCGGGCTGGGGTTCGGCCTCGGCCTGATGCTCGGGCACGTCGACGGCGTGTCGTATATCGCGTTCCTTGCGGCCGGCACGGTCGGTTCGAGCGTGATGATGTCCGCGAGCTTCGAGTCGATGTATTCGGGCTTCTCGCGAATGCACGTGCAACGTACGTGGGAAGCGATCATGCACACGCCGCTCGCACTGGGCGACATCGTGCTCGGCGAGATTGTGTGGGGGGCAAGCAAGGCGCTGTTGTCGGGCGTCGCGATCATGCTGGTCGCGGGACTGCTCGGCTATGCGCGGTTTCCGTCGATGCTCGTCGCACTGCCGGTGATCGCGCTCGCCGGCCTCGCGTTCGCCAGCACCGCGATGATCGTCACGGCACTCGCGCCGTCGTACGATTTCTTCATGTTCTATCAGACGCTCGTGCTGACGCCGATGCTGCTGCTGTCGGGCGTGTTCTTCCCGATCGCGCAGTTGCCGCCGATCGCGCAGCACGCGGCCCACTTGCTGCCGCTCGCGAACGCGGTCGAACTGATCCGGCCCGCGATGCTCGACCGCCCGGCGACCGACGTCGGCCTGCATCTCGCGGTGCTCGCCGGCTATGCGGTCGGCGGCTTCGTGGTCTGCGCGTGGCTGTTCCGCCGGCGGATGATGCGCTGACGGCCGGCGCGCAACGCGCCGGCTCGATCGGACGAAAGCGCGACGACGTTACTCGTCGTCGTCGCTCCACGGGATTTCGACGTCGGTCAGGAACGCGACGGTCGCGAGCGGACCGCCTTCCTGGCGACCAAGCTTGCCGTCCGCGCGATGCCATTCGACGCGGAACTGCGTACCCGGATCGTCGGCGATCAGATACACCGCGCGCAGCTCTTCCGCGTCGGCTTCGTCGACCGGGCCGTCGAACGACACCAGCAGCTTCTGCGGCCACAGGCCGTTCACCGGATCGTAAATACGGTCGCCCTGCGGAATGTCGATGCTGGCCTCGACGCCGATCGTGGCGGAAGCTTCGATGATCATCGTGCCGAGCGCATTCAGCACGGCAGTTGCCCGCGCGGAATTGGCCTGGCGGATCGCGAGATCGCCGCGCGTCAGCGCCTTTTCGAGTCGAGGATGAATCTTCGGTTGGGTCATGCGTTTTCCTGTTTGCTTCTTGTAAAGGGCACCGCGCGCATGAAGCGGCGGCGCCGGATGAATACGACGGTCGCGCTGCGCGCCCGGTCCGCGCGCGCGGCGCGGCGGCCCTCAGGCCGGTTCGGGCGCCGGCAGCCGCGCAGGTCGCGCCCGGCTGGCCGAGCGGGCAGCGAACCGGATCCTTCCGACCGCCGCGCCCGCTGACCGTTGCGTGCGCGCGGCCGTCAGAATCCGAACGCGATCGCGAGCAGCCCGCTCACGATCCCGAACACGACGACGAGGCCCGCGACGATCGCCAGCATGTAGGGCTTGAACGAACGCGCGAGCATCGCGAGCGACGGCACGCTGATCGGCGGCAGCGTCATCAGCAGCGCGGCGGCCGGGCCGACGCCCATGCCGAGCGACAGCATCGCCTGGATGATCGGCACCTCGCCGGCCGTCGGGATCACGAACAACATGCCCGCGACCGCGAACGCGACGATCCAGCCGAGCTGGTTGCCGATGTCCGGGCCAATATGCGGGAACAACCACGCGCGCGCCGCGCCGAGCAGCAGCACCAGCACGATGTATTCGGGCACGAGCCGCACGGCCATGCGCGCGAGCAGCTTGATCCAGCGGACGAACGGATTGCCTGCCGCGGCCTGTTCGGCTGCGAGCGCGGCGAGTTGCGCGTCGTCGATGCTGCGGTCTTCGGGACGCGCGATACGGTTCAGCAGATAGCCGATCCCGAACACCATCGCGATGCCGAGCACGAGCCGCAGCGCGCTCCACTGCCAGCCGAGCACGAAGCCCATGAACACCAGCGCGGCCGGATTCAGCACCGTGTTGCCGAGCCAGAACGCGACCGCGCCGCCCGGCGATGCGTGCCGCGCACGCAGCCCCGCGACGACCGGCGCCGCGCAGCACGTGCACATCATGCCCGGCAGCGACAGCAGGCCGCCCGCGGCGACGCTGCCGAAGCCGGTGCGGCCGAGCACGCGTGCGACCCAGTGCGCGGGCAGCAGCGCCTGCACGGCCGAACCGAGCAGCAGCCCGAGCACCATCGCCTGCCAGATCGCCTTGCCGTACGCCCATGCATAGTCGAGCGCCGCCTTCAGCGACGGCTCCGGCGCGGCCGCCGACGTGCCCATCAGGATCGACTTGCCGATCGAATGATGCTCCGCGGCGACGAATGCCTTGTTGTAGTACGGGAACCATTTCACGTAGAACAGTCCCGCGACCGCGATCAGCAGGAAGGTCATCCAGCCGAGCGCCGGACTGGGTTGGGTGCGAGTGGTCGTCATCGTGTGGGGGTCGCCTGGTTGTTATCGGTTGCGGATTGCGCGCCTGCCGCCAGCGCGGCCGACGCGGGGAGCCCCGCTTGCGCGAGCCGGGCCAGCAGCGTGCGCGCCTGCTCGCGCACGTCCGCCGCATTCGGCTGGAACGTGAACGTCAGCGCGCGGTTCAGCTTGTTGTACGTGGCGCGGTAGGTGCGCGCATAGGCGGGATCGTAATGCTTGTCGATCAGTTCGGTGAACAGGTCGGCCCGCGCGTCGGCATCGATCAGCGCGTTCCAGTGCGCCACCTGGTCTCGGCTATGCAGGCCGATCAGCCGGTGGAGTTGCGCCTTGAACGCGTCCGGTGCGTCGAACAGGTGCGCGTAGTCCTCCAGGAGGAACGCGATACGCTCGTCGTGCGCCGCTTCGACCTGCACCCACGGCCCGGCGTGAAACGCCTCGATCAGCGCGATCGGCAGGTGCACGAGGCCGATTCTGCGGCTTTCCGATTCGACGAACACCGGCCATTCGGGGTCGAAACGGCCTAGTGTCTCGACCAGCCCCGAATCGAAGCCCTTCTGCGACGGTTGCGGCTGGCCCGGCAGCGCGCCGAGCAGCGAGCCGCGATGACGGGCGAGCGCCTCGAGATCGAGCGTCTGCGCACCCACGTCGCGCAGCGCATTCAGCAGCCGTGTCTTGCCGCAGCCCGTATGACCGACGAGCGCGATGTAGCGGAACCGCGTCGGCAGCGTGTCGAGCGTCGCACACACCGACTGGCGGTACGCCTTGTAGCCGCCGTCGAGCTGGCGCGCCTGCCAGCCGATCAGGTTGAACCAGTTCGTCATCGACCCGGAGCGCTTGCCGCCGCGCCAGCAATAGATCAGCGGCCGCCAGTTGCGCGGACGATCGGCAAACGTGGTGTCGAGATGGCGTGCGATATTGCGGGCGACCATCGCCGCGCCGACGCGCGTCGCTTCGTACGGCGACACCTGACGGTACATCGTGCCGACGATCACGCGCTCTTCGTTGCTGAGCACGGGCGCGTTCAGCGCGCCGGGGATATGGTCCTCGGCGAACTCGAGCGGCGTACGCACGTCGATGATCTCGTCGAACTCGCCGGCGCGATCGAGGGTGACAATCAGGTTCTTCAATTTGGCGTCGAACAGGGGCGATGCGGCTCGGCGAGCCGCACGGGCACGGAAGGCGGATTAGCGATTATCTCACGCCCGGGCGTCTCGGACCGCGCGCGGCCATCGGCGGGGGCGACGCGGCGCTCATCACGTCGACCAGATGGTCGCGAAACGCGCGCACCGACGCGGGCAGATCGCGCCCGGCCATGGTCTGCACCTGGATGCTGCGTTCGCGCAGCTGCGGGTTCGTGATGGGCACGACGGCGAAGCCGTCCGCGTCGAAACGGTCGCGCACCGACAGCAGCCCCGTGAACATCACCGCACCGGTCCGCTGCACGTAGCGATACATCACCGCGGTATTGTTGCTGGTCAGCTCCGGCTCGAGCATGAGCCCGTCGAGCACGCACGCGATGTCGATCAGCTGGCGCACCGTCGTGCCGGCCTCGGGCAGCACGTGCGGGTGTCGCGCGATGTCGGCGAGCGACACCGAATCGCACGCCGCGAGTGGATGATCGCGCCGCACGAGCGCATAGATCGGCGCCCGTTCGGTATGCTCGACGCGCACGCCCTGCTCCGGCGCGAGGCTGAACGTGAGCCCGATGTCGGCATCGCCGTCGCGCACGCGCCGCGTTGCGTCCGCCGGCGACACGACCCACACCGAGAAATCGACGCCCGGATGGCGTGCCTTGAAGCTCGCAAGCGCGCCCGGCAGGAAATCGATCGCGAACCCCTCCGAGCAGGCAATCTTGAGCAGGCTGCCGTGCAGCGCCTCGAGGCCGCCGATTTCCTTCATCACATGCTCGGCCTCCAGCAGGCTGCGCTGCGCGAAGCCAAGCAGCCGCTCGCCGGCTTCCGACAGTGCCATTCCGCGAGGCCGGCGCTCGAACAGCGGCGCGCCGAGCTCGCTTTCGAGCTTCGCGATCTGCCGGCTGATCGCCGACACGGCCACGTGCAACCGCGCCGATGCGTCGCTGAGCGACCCGGTGCGCGCCACTTCGACAAAGTACCGCAGCGCAAGACCATGCAGGAAAGCCGCCATCGTGGTGTCTCCGCGCCCGTCGCCCGGGCCGCTCAGCTTTGCCTTTTCGGCAATGAAAGGTTCGAAATTCGATCATTGTGGCAAAAAAAACGGCTTTCTAGAATCGATCGCACTCCCTGGTCGTGCGCACCGCGCCCGCCGGAAACCCGATATAGGAGACACGTCTTGAGCCGTACCGCCGCCATCCAGCACGCGCTGAACCAGTTCGAATCGGGCGCGTTCTACACGACCCTGAGCCGCCGCGTCGGCCTGCGCACCGAAAGCCAGGACAACCGCGCAGGCGCCGCGCTGCGCGCGTACCTGACCGACGAGATCGCGCCGGAGGCCGCGCGCCTCGGCTTCACGTCGCGGATCGTCGAGAACCCCGTCGACGGCGGCGGTCCGTTCCTGATCGCGTCGCGCCACGAGGACGACGCACTGCCGACCGTACTCATCTACGGCCACGGCGACGTCGTGCGCGGCTACGACGCGCAATGGCGCGCGCCGCTGTCGCCGTGGACGCTGACCGTCGAAGGCGACCGCTGGTACGGCCGCGGCAGCGCCGACAACAAGGGCCAGCACACGATCAACCTGGCCGCGCTGGCGAGCGTGCTCGAGGCGCGCGGCGGCCGGCTCGGCTTCAACGCGAAACTGCTGATCGAGATGGGCGAGGAAACCGGCTCGCCGGGCCTCGACGCGCTGTGCCGCCAGGAGCGCGACGCACTTGCCGCCGACGTGCTGATCGCGTCCGACGGGCCGCGCGTCACGGCCGAACGCCCGACCGTGTTCCTCGGCTCGCGCGGCGCCGTCAACTTCAAGCTGAGCCTGCGCGCCCGCGACGGCGGCCATCACTCCGGCAACTGGGGCGGGCTGCTGCGCAACCCGGCGACCGTGCTCGCGAACGCGCTCGCGAGCCTCGTCGACGCGCGCGGCGCGATCCGCGTCGCGGGGCTGCGCCCGCCGCCGATCCCGGCCGCCGTACGCGCCGCGCTGGCCGACCTGACGGTGGGCGGCGGCCCCGGCGACCCGGCGCTCGACACCGACTGGGGCGAGCCCGGCCTGTCCGCCGCCGAGCGCGTGTTCGGCTGGAACACGTTCGAGATCCTCGCGTTCAAGGCCGGCAATCCCGAACATCCGGTCAATGCGATTCCGCCCGTCGCGTATGCGCACTGCCAGTTGCGCTTCGTGGTCGGCACCGACTGGGAAGCACTGCATGCGCACCTGCGCGCACATCTCGATGCCCATGGCTTCGCGGACATCGAGATCGACGTCGAGCGCGGCGCCCCGGCCACGCGCCTGCCGCCGGACGATCCGTGGGTGAGCTGGGCCGTCGCGTCGCTCGCGCGCACGACCGGCAAGAAGCCCGCGATCCTGCCGAACCTCGGCGGCACGCTGCCGAACGAGGTGTTCGCCGACACGCTCGGGCTGCCGACGCTGTGGGTGCCGCACTCGTATCCGGCATGTTCGCAGCACGCGCCCGACGAGCACCTGCTCGGCAGCGTCGTGCGCGAGGGGCTGCAGATGATGGCCGGCCTCTTCTGGGATCTCGGCGACGCCGCGCCGTCCGAACGCCGCGCGGCCCCCGCCGCGGCCGGCGCCGCCCTGTAACGCGCTTCGCCCTTTCTCGGGACCGCTCACACGATGAACACCACCACCACCCTGACCTCGCAGGACGCCGTGCGCCCCAGCGCCGCGACGATCCGGCGCATCATCTTCGCCGCATCGATCGGCAACGCGCTCGAATGGTTCGACCTGATCGTCTACGGCTTTTTCGCGGTGACGATCGCCAAGCTGTTCTTTCCCGCGACGAGCGAAGCGACGTCGCTGCTGCTCACGCTCGGCACGTTCGGGCTGTCGTACCTGATCCGGCCGATCGGCGGCTTCGTGCTGGGCGCGTATGCCGACCGCGCGGGCCGCAAGGCGTCGCTGTTGCTGTCGATCGGGATGATGATGGTCGGCACGCTGCTGATCGCGCTGATGCCGACCTATGCGTCGATCGGTATCCTCGCGCCGCTCGGGATCATGCTGTCGCGGCTGATGCAGGGCTTTTCCGCCGGCGGCGAATTCGCGAGCTCGACCGCGTTCCTCGTCGAACACGCGCCGCAGCGGCGCGCTTCATGTCGAGCTGGCAGTTCGCGAGCCAGGGTCTCGCGACGCTGCTCGCATCGGGCTTCGGTGCGTTGCTGACGTCGACGCTGAGCACCGCGCAACTCGAAAGCTGGGGCTGGCGCGTACCGTTCCTGTTCGGCCTCGCGATTGGCCCGGTCGGGCTCTACATCCGCCGCTACGTCGACGAAGGCGTCGAGTTCCAGACGCAGGCACGCTCCGAAGCGCCCGTGCGCGAGCTGTTCGCGGACCAGAAGCTGCGCGTGCTGCTGTCGATCGGCGTGCTCGTGATCTCGACCGCGATCAACTACATGGTGCTGTACATGCCGACTTATGCGATCAAGCAGCTCGGGCTGCCGGCATCGACGGGCTTCGCGGCGACGCTCGCGACCGGCTTCGTGCTGACGCTCGTCACGCCGCTCGTCGGCCACCTGTCCGATCGCACCGGGCGGATTCGCGTGATGGCCGCCGCTGCCGTGCTGATGCTCGCCACCGTCTGGCCGACGTTCGCATGGCTCACGCGTCACGCATCGTTCGCGACGATGCTCGCCGCGCTGATCTGGATCGGGTTGCTGAAGGCGACGTACTGCGGCGCGCTGCCGGCACTGATGGCCGAGCTGTTCCCGTCGCAGACCCGCGCGACCGGTCTTGCGGTCAGCTACAACACGGGCGTCACGCTGTTCGGCGGCTTCGCGCCGTTCATGATCACGTGGCTGATCAGCACGACCGGCAACCGGCTGTCGCCGGCGCTGTACCTGATGGGATGCGCGGTGCTGAGTCTCGTTGCGCTGCTGGTTGCGCGCACGCGGCTCGGGATGCGGTAATCGATGCAATCGGGAGCACGACGGCGCAACGCAGCGCCGTCGGATGCGGCCCGTCGCGGCATGCGTGCCGCGCGGGCCGCTCGCCCGTTACGGCGCCGGGTTCGGCTGCTGTTCGTGCAGCGCGTCGATCTCGGCCAGGATCTCGTCGGACAGCTTCACGTCGATGCTGCCGATGTTCTCCTTCAGTTGCGCGAGCGACGTCGCGCCGACCAGATTGCTGCGCACGAACGGCCGGCTGTTGACGAAGGCCAGCGCAAACTGCGCGGGCGACAGCCCGTGACGTTTCGCGAGCGCGACGTAACGCGACGTCGCTTCGACGGCCTGCGGCTTGCTGTAGCGCTGGAAGCGCTCGAACAGCGTGATGCGTGCGCCCGCCGGCCGTGCGCCGTTCTCGTATTTGCCCGACAGCCAGCCGAACGCCAGCGGTGAATAGGCGAGCAGGCCGATGCCGTCGCGATGCGTGAACTCGGACAGGCCGTTCTCGAACGTGCGGTTCAGCAGGCTGTACGGATTCTGGATGCTCGCAATGCGCGGCAGCCCGAGTTTCTCGGCCGCACGCAGGAACTGCGCGACGCCCCACGGCGTTTCGTTCGACACGCCGATTGCGCGAACCTTGCCGGCCTTCACGAATTCCGCGAGCACGCCCAGCGTTTCCTCGATCGGCACCGTGTACGCATCGTCGACCCACGGATACGCGGCGCGGCCGAACGTCGTCGTGCTGCGATCGGGCCAGTGCAGCTGGTACAGGTCGACATAGTCGGTCTGCAGGCGCTTGAGGCTCCCGTCGAGCGCCTCGGTCAGGTTCTTGCGGTCGAACTGGTTGCCTTCGCCGCGAATGTGACGCGGATTGTGCGGCTGTCGCGCCGGCCCCGCGATCTTCGTCGCGAGCACGATGCGGTCGCGCTGCGCACGATGCTGCGCGAGCCAGGTCCCGATGTACTGTTCCGTGCGGCCCTGGGTATCGGGCTTCGGCGGCACCGGATACATCTCCGCGGCGTCGATCAGCGTGACGCCCTGCCCGAGCGCGTAATCAATCTGCTCGTGCGCGTCGCGCTCCGAATTCTGCTCGCCCCACGTCATCGTGCCGAGACCGATCAGGCTCACCTCGATGCCCGAATCGCCGAGTGTGCGGTATTCCATGCTGCTCCTGTCGCGTCAGTGGAAAGCAGGAACGCTATCACATCGAAGCGCGTGCTTCAGTCTGCCGATGCATACGCTTACAGCCGGCCTTCGCCGGGTACGCATCGCGCGCAGACGCGGATTGCGAGGTATCCGGTTGCGACGCGCCGCCGCGTACGCGGCGTGCAGAGGAAGTCGGCCGCTCAAGGCGGCGCGATGGCGCCATTCGCGCCGTTATTGCGGCCGCTGAATGAAGCAGGTCGCCGACGCGTGCGCGACGATCTTGTCGTCCGGCGTCTTCAGCGTGCCTTCCGCGACGCCGAGCGAACGCGACAGGTGGATCACGCGCCCTTCGGCGATCAGATCGACGTCGCGCGGCACCGGGCGCAGCATCTTCACGTGCAGGTCGACCGTGCCGTAACCGACGCCCGCCTCCAGCATCGCGTGCACGGCGCAGCCGGTGACCGAGTCGAGCACCGTCGCGGCGAACCCGCCGTGCACGCCGCCGAGCGGGTTCAAGTGCCGGCCGTCCGCGCGCGCGGACATTTTCACGTAACCGCGCTCGACACCGAGCGGCCGCATCGGGATCGTTTCCGAGATCGACGCCAGCGGCACGTCGCCCGCCGCCGCCGCGCGCAGCAGTTCGAGACCGGACAGGGAAAGCGGATTCATCGGGTGTCTCCTGATTGAAAGCGCGTCGCCGCGCGAGTAAGTTCCAAATCGGAACTCATTATTGACAACGGCATCGGGCCTGTCAACGCAGGTGACGCCCGTTGCGACCGAAGGTAAGTTCTATAATCGAACCCGCTTCTTCGCCCGGACCGCCGCACGAGACTCGATCATGAAATGGGATGACATCGGCACGCTGAACTGTTCGGTCGCGCGCACGCTCGCCGTGCTCGGCGATCGCTGGACCATGCTGATCCTGCGCAACGCCTTTCTCGGCTGCCGCCGCTTCGACGCGTTCCAGACGCAGTTGGGCCTCACGCGTCACGTGCTGGCCGAGCGGCTCGCGCGCCTTGTCGACGAAGGCGTGCTGGTCAAGCGCGCGTATCAGGAGCGTCCGCCGCGCTTCGAATACCGGTTGACGGCGAAAGGCCTCGACCTCTACCCGGCCCTGCTCGCGCTGATGACGTGGGGCGACCGCTGGAAGGACGACGGCCAGGGGCCGCCGGTGCAATTGCGTCATCGCACCTGTGGCCAGCTGATGCATGCGGTCGCGGTGTGTTCGGCGTGCGGCGAGCCGCTCGATGCGCACGACGTGCAGCCGGAACCCGGGCCTGGGTGGATCGTGCAAGAGACGACCGGGCCGCTCGATGCGTGATGCCTGACGCAGAAAGCGCGCCGCTGGCGTAACGCATCGCTTCAGATCGCGGGCATCACTCGTGCGTGTGCCCCGTGCGTTTTCAGCGGGTGGGCAGCGTTCGTTTTTGGGGCCCTTTCTGCAAGTTCAACCGCATCGATCGCACACGCGCCGGACCTTGAACCTGCGCGATCGCATCCGCCGCATCCGCGCAGTTCGTCGCGCGGCCATCCTCGCACCCATCCTCTTCATCGACCTCCGTCAATCGGCACGATCGTCGAACCGTCGCAGATACCGCGCAGCACGACGAACGTCACGTCATCGACCGCTTCACGCTGCCACATCAAGCGCGCTATTCGCATCCGGGCGTGACCGCGCCGCCGTGTGTGCGTTACACTCACGGCCCGCTGTCTCGAAATCATTCGCTGTCCAAGATGTTGTCGCGCAAACGCCTCGCCGCCGCCTGTCTCGCCGCTTCCCTGCTCGCCACGCCGTTCGCCGCTTTCGGCAAGACGCACAACGAATCGCTGTTGCAGCAGGCGATCGATTTCATTGCGCAACTGCTGCCGACTCCCACCCACGAAGCGCCCGCCACGCAGGCCGTCGAATCGGCGTTCTCGCCCGACGGCGGCGCCGAGGCGCTGGTGCTGAAGGCGATCGGCGCCGCGCGCACGTCGATTCGCGTGGCCGCCTACTCGTTCACGTCGCCGCCGGTCACGCGCGCGCTGCTCGCTGCGAAGCGACGCGGCGTGAATGTCGCGGTCGTCGTCGACGACAAGGGCAATCGCGCAAAGAGCAGCAAGCAGGCACTGAACCTGCTCGTCAACGCGGGCATTCCGACGCGCACGATCGACGCCTATGCGATCCACCACGACAAGTACCTCGTGATCGACGCCGAACATGTCGAGACGGGCTCGTTCAACTACAGCGCTTCGGCAGCCAGCCGCAATTCGGAAAACGTCGTCGTGGTGTGGAACAACCCGCAGCTCGCGTCGCGCTACCTCGCGCACTGGCAAAGCCGCTTCGACCAGGGCGCGCCGTACCGCTCGTCGTACTGACGCGTCACACGCACCCGTCGCGATCTGTGCTCAAGAGCGACGCGGCCAGCTTGCGTCATTGCGTGCGTTGCTTCGCGATGTCGTCAATGATCGGTGCGCACGACGCGCGAATCAACCTGGCCGAATGGCGGTAGCGCGGGTTTGACGGCGCCACGGTCCGTGGCCCCCGTTGATTCAGTGGATGTCGGGTGATCGCTCCGCAACCTGCGCGGTCGCGACACAGTGGTTCCCCTGCGCATGCGCATCGCTTGCGGAAGGCTTCGGCAGATCGCGCGCGCCGCCGGGCAGCGCGCCGAGTACGCAGTCGGTGCTGAAATTCAGCGTGTTCTGGACCATCGGATAAAGCAGATAGAGCGCGAATGCCAGATATCCGGCGTACAGAATTCGAACCATGGTGCGTTGGATGAACGGTTGATCTCGCTCTATTTACGGCATCCCAGCGGACAGCTTGAGGCACCGCGCATCAACTCGTACGTCGCGCAGGCACTCAGGCCGCACAAAGACCCGCATCCAATCGCACTCGTCAGCCGCGTCGACGAGAATCGCCGGTGGTTCAAGAGCCATTCCGTTCTCGACGCGTCGGCCATGCCGAAGGCGACCGCGCGCTCAAGACCTTCGCGGACACGCTGACCAGCGCACTGCGCGACAGCGACGTCATCGCCCGACTCGGCGGCGACGAGTTCGACGTGCTGCCGAGCGCCACCGATCCGGCCGACGTCGGCGAACCGATCGAGCGCGTCGCGCAGGGGCGCGCACTGCGCAACGCGACCGAGGCATGCGGCTATGCAATCCGGTTCAGTGTCGGCCACGTCGCGTACGATCCCGCGCGGCATCGCACGGTGGCCGACCTGCTCGACCCGGCCGATCGCCGCATGTACGAGGACAAGCGGCGCGGCAAGGCCGCCGGCGCCTGAGCGCGCCGAACCGAGCCCGGACGGCCCGCACACCGATACGCGCAACCGCGGCCTCCTGCTCATTCAACCGCGCTCAACCGCGTTCAGTGCGATTCACCGGGCCCTCTCAGCTTCCGCACGGCGGTGCGCTCGCCATCGCTTCCGCAATCTGCTCCGGCGTCAGGTCGCGCTGATGGGTCGCGATCGACCAGCGATGGCCGAACGGATCTTCCACCTGCCCGTAGCGATCGCCCCAGAACATGTCGGCGGCCGGCGTCGTGACCTTCGCGCCGGCCGCGACGGCCTGCGCGATCACCGCATCGGTATCCGGCACGAACAGGTGCAGGCAGACCGGCGTGCCTTTCAGCGTCTTCGGCCCGAGTGCGCCGTGCTCCGGCATTTCATCCGCGAGCATCAGCGTCGAATCGCCGATGGCGAGGCACGCGTGCGCGAGACGGCCGTCCGGCATCGGCAGCCGGAATCGTTCGGTCGCGCCGAACGCACGCTTGTAGAAATCGATCGCGGCTGCGGCGCCTGCGCAGATCAGGTACGGCGTCAGCGTGCGCATCCCTTCCGGGATCGGTTTGACGGTCGTGGCCATGGGTGTCGCTCCTTCAGTCGGTTGTCATGTCGGAAACGGGACGCACGCACGATGCGCACGCCTCCGACGCTACGACGGACGGACTCGACGGAAATCGACACGTGTATCAATATTTTTTTTGTTGGTTCGCGACGCGCCAGCCAGGTCACGCACGACATCGCTTCGACCGCTCGCGTCAATTGCAAACCTTGACCGCTCCGTCGGACGTGCAGTGATGGACCGTCCAGTGACTCTGCGCTGCGAGGTGCGGTGCGGCCCCGAGCCCGTGAATCGGGGTCGCCGGCGACGATGCGGGAACCGCAGTCGATGCGAGCTCGGGCGACGGTGGTATGGGCGTCGGAGCGGGTTCGGTCTGACAGGCCGCGAGCATCAGACAGAGCGCGGCTGCCAATGGGGCGACGGTGGATGGGCGCATGGCTTCGTGCATGGCAGCAGGACGAGTGTGGGGACCGATCTGGGGGCGACTCGCGGGGTACGCACCGAGCGCCGCTCAGATCTGCGGAAGATCACGCAACGTACGCGACTCGTTCGTCGCGTCGATGTCGAGCTCGATGCCTTCGGACGCGTCGCGATACCGCACGCGCTTCAGCCGCGGCCCCACCGCCGTTCCGTCCACTTCGTCGAACACGGCGCGAACGTCGTTGCCGGCCGCAAGCGCACGCGCGACATCCGCCACCGACGCCTCGCTCGGCGTTGCCGCCCACGAGCGGTCCGCCGGATTGACGGCCGCCCAGCGCACGTGTGTCACACGCGCACTGAGCAGATCGATTCGGACACCATTCACCGCGAACATCGACATCGGAATCTCCTTCGAAATGGTTGCGGTCGGGCGAACGCCTGACGATGGAAGCGGCGGATGGCGAGACGACCCGCGAATTCGACCGCCACCGGGCCGGCCCGACGCGCGACCATCCGCGCGCGGCTTCGGCCAGCGTGGTTTTCGATGATACATTGGGACGCTTTGCAACCGTCAACAGACAATCGTGCACGGGAGAAACACATGACCGACGCCTGGGGAACCTTCCCTGCCAGAATGGGCGACCATCAGGCCTTCATCAGCTTCAATCACGCCTTTGCGGAAATCGCCGAAAGCGATCCGCGCACCTCGCTGCTCAGCGTGCGGGTCACGCTCGCGCATCCGACGCCTGACGGCCTGCCGAGCGCGGACGAGTTCGCCGGCCTCACGCAGGTCGAGGACCTGCTGGACGCTGCCGTGACCGCGAAAGACGGTGTACAGGTCGGCCGCATCACGGTCGACGGCAACCAGGATTTCCTGTTCTACGTGCCGTTCGACGAAGCGGCCGCGACCGAGATCGTCGACTCGCTGGCCGACCAGACGACCTACACGCTCCAGTACGCGTACCAGGACGATCCGGACAAGGAAACGTACTGGCGCACGCTCTACCCGACCGACGACGACTGGCAACTGATGCGCGACATGAGCGTGCTGGAAGCGCTGCGGCAGAAAGGCGACGTGAGCGACGTGAGCCGGCGCGTGATGCACTGGGCCTACTTCCCGGAACCAAGCGACGCGCACCAGTTCGCCGACTGGGCCGAATCGAAAGGCTATCTCGTCGAATCGGTCGCACCGACCGAGGACGGCAAATCGGCCGTGCGGTTCGCGCACGAAGGCACGACGACACTCGCCGACATCACGCGCCATACGCTCGAGATCAATCGTGAAGTGCGCTCGCTCGGCGGCGAATACGACGGCTGGGAAACCAGCGTCGAGCAGGCAGGCTGACCCGGCCAACACGCGCGCTGCGCGCGTTCCGACCGTGACGGCTTCGGGACAAAAAGCATCCCGGCAGCGCGACGGTGCACCGCCGGGACCCAGACATCGCCGGCCGTAACCGGTGATGGGCCCGAGCGATCGCTCAGGCACGAGGAACGTGATTCATGCGCCTCAGGCGCACGGCACGGAGCGCGGCCGGTCGAACGCCTGTCCGGCTCCGCCGACGCGCGCTGCATGCGTCGGGCGGTCAAAAAGCCCCGCTCCTGCGCGAGCGAGCGGGGAAACGGTTGACCGGGCCGGGGTAGAACGGTCAACCGGTGAGATTCTGATCGCGGCCCGTGCGCTCGTCTGTGCGGCAACTCACCCTTTCAACCGGAAGGCCGGTAGGTTCGGTGCTCGCGCCGCATGCATCGCATCAGGTCGAGCGCGCGACACCAGCGAGTAGCGAGGCGATCGACCGTCACTTCGTATCGACCGCTTTCGACGGGCATCGCGGTACATCGTGGTTGGCGGCAGCGCCGATCGCGCCGGGAGATCTCGAGTTCCGGCGCGACGATTTTCTCCGGCCACGCTGCCTTTCGGTTCTTATGATTCGCCGCGCCTGTCCGGCTTCACGTACTGCGTGAATCTTGTGTGAATTACGGACCGAACGTCATTCCGCTCGGCGGTATCGCGATATTCTCGCAGGCTGTCGATCTCGACCGAAAAGGCATGGCCGTACGCGTTCGATAGCGGGTTCGTGACAGGTTCACATCGCGCTTATTCCCGCATGATTTCGGCGCGCTTATCCTAGATATCTGCCTGCTCCGCGGCCGTGACCGCGCTGGGACACTCCGGCCACAAAAAAATGCTTGCTATCCCCAAAGAAACAATGACACTCGCTCGGGCGCAACACGACGGCGTCGATGTCTGGATCGTCCAGCTTCCCGGACATGCCGCCTATGCCTATACGCATCTCAAGCGGGTATTCGCATCCGACGACTCGCGGCATCGCGTCGTGACGGTCGACCTGGCGAAACTGCTCGCCTGCGCCGACCGCGACACGACCGACTATGTGCTGCCGTCGGTTCAGTACTGGGCGCCCGGCAAGGCTGCCGGGATTCGCGAGTTCCTCGACCCGGCCGAGGCCCGGATTCCGGACATGCCGTTCATCACGTTTCGCGAAACGAAAACGCGGACGCTGCTCGGCATTGCGGGGCTGTCGAAAGTCGGTGTCGCGTCGTTCCGCAATGGCCAGCATCGCGCGCGCTATCTGGCGTACGCAGGGGCGACGAGCGTGCCGGTGGAGGTGCATGAAACGGAGGCGGATTTGCTCGTGCGGTATTGCGGCGGGTGATGGGCGAGACGCTTCGATCCTTTTGCGGCGATGATTGGCCCGCGTGCGGGCGTTCTACTAGGCTCGAACAGGCCGTCAGCCCTCGATCGCGTCGAGCCGGTCCGTGATTCCGCCCGGCCGACGACGCTGCCGTGATCATAGTTCATCGATCAGGCGCCGAAGCAGCAACGGCTCGATGCGGCGCACCTTGTGATCGAACATCGGATCGCACTCGTGGATCGCGACGTCGGGGACAACCTGAGCGGGCCGGTGTCCGCTGCTCTCATGAACGGAAAGCGCTGCAAATCACATTCTCTTGCCGTGTAGAATTTCCGGACATTGAGACTTTTCAAAATGACGACACAACTTCAGGCGACAAAATTCGAATTTCTAGACGGTCTCCGCGGTATCGCTGCTCTGCAGGTGGTCTTTCTGCACTACTGCGCGGCATTCTTGCCGACATTTGCTCGCGCCGGTGTCCCGGAACATTACAAATGGGAGACGCTGGCGACTAACTCGCCTGCATTTTTCCTCATCCAAGGATACGTGGCCGTGTACGTATTCTTCATCATGAGCGGTTTCGTGCTCGCGAACTCGTTCCTCAATTCTCGGGCGCCTGTGGTCGCGCTGGCGGTCAAGCGGTGTATCCGGCTATATCTTCCAGTCCTGGCATCGGTGTTGATAGCGGCCGCTCTGATGATTGCATTCAGATCGCTTGAGCAGCAGACAGCGGACATATCAATGTCATCGTGGCTGCGTCAACAATGGAGTGCCCAGCCAGACTCCCACATGGTGGTGAAGGACGCCCTGGTCAATTCGATGATTGTTGGATATGGTCAGGCCTCGGTATTCGCCACCTTTCCCGCATTCACGTCATCAGCATTCCTGACTCCAATGGTCGGTGCAGTCAACCCGCCGCTATGGACGCTGCATCTGGAGTTCTGGGGATCCATGGCCCTCCTCGCGGTCACGATTCTCATCCGGAATTTGTCGGCGTTGTGGACGTGGGTCGCATTGGCTGCGCTTTTCGTCTTGTCTGGCACCAGCTTCCTGATGCTGTTCTTGTTCGGCTTTGCGTGCTATCTCCTCAACCGGTCGAGCTATCAAACAACCTCTCTTGCTCGCTCAATCGTTGGACCGATGGTGTTGTTTGCGGGAGTTGTAGCGGCATGCATGCCGACGACCAGCGCCGCACAAGCGGTGCACGAACTCGTCCGGCGTCTGCCAATCATGCATGCGCTCGACCCATTCCAGCTTCAATGCGAGATAAGCGCAATTCTCATTTTTTCCGGAGTGTTCTTGTGGCCTGCAGCTCGCAATTTGCTTTCAGGTAGAGTGCCGCAGTGGCTCGGCAAGGTCTCATTCGGTCTGTACCTGGTCCACTTCGCAATTTTGCTCACGCTCGGATGTGCGGTATTTGCATGGCTTCAGCCTCTCAGTTACCTGGTGGCGTTTTTCGGCGCAACATTGATCGGCACACTGGCTTCCCTGTGTGCCGCAGCATTTTTTGAACGGGCAGTCGACGAGAAATCAATCAGCCTCGCACAGAAGGCAACCCGAATCGCGAGCGCCACGCTCCGTACGCGACAACGCCCGATGGAACACTAAGGCCGTGTTGTCGACGCGATGGCGTACCGGGCTCAACCGAATTCTCGAAGACATCGGCCGCTTTGTGCGCACGCTCTGTTGGAGATATTCGTGCCAACTGCTGCGCCTGATCACGCAGCTTCCGCGATGGCTGCGTAGCCAATTTGCGGGCATACGGCATGGCGCACTGATCGGCTCCGAGTACCTCATGCAAGGCTGCGATCATAACTATCGGCGATCGTAGTTCGCGGCGATCCGTCCGTGCGAGTCTCGAGGATCGCTCATACATTGCCTACGCTCTACATGCTGACCGCACTATCCGCGCATTTCGCCCGCTTTCCACGCTTCAGCAGGGTGGGCAGTCGATACTCCCCACTCTCGCGGCCGAAAGTACGCCACCTTCAGAGCGCCCGGCTCGACGCGTTCCGCTGGCTCGGCCACTTTCCGGTCTTCAGCGCAACTAGTCGATACGTTGCACGCCGGAATGCTCGACAACTGCGCTTCGGCGACGCAGACGGGGCGAGACGTGCACCGCATCCCACAACGTACTGACGGACCATTGCTCCACGAGGGGGTGTCAAGCCACGCATCAAAGTCGACTACGCGATGAGTTTGCTCGCGATGAGCGTATGCATATCCCGACATGCATCGAGATGTTCTCGGTACCGTACGCGAAATGGATGGATGATGAGCAGAACGCTCTAGAGATGGCGAGGCTCGAATCGACCTTATTGCCCCGAGTTGTTCGCTGCAAAACAAAACAGGCGCCGAAGCGCCTGTTTTGTTTCAGAATTTTGGGGTGGCTGATGGGACTCGAACCCACGACGACAGGAATCACAATCCTGGACTCTACCAACTGAGCTACAGCCACCACTGATACTGCTTTGTTTCTTCGCTGTTTCGTTTCGTTTCGTGTTCAGCAGCGAAGAACAAGATTATACGAACACTTTTCCGTCTTGCAAAGCACTTTTTTCAAAATTTTCGAGAGCGTCGTTCAGATGCGTACGAGCCTCGTCGAACACGGCCAGATCGCCGCGCGCGAGCTTCTTGTTGTCGGACAGCACACGACGCCAGCCGCGCGCACCCGCGACGCCCCGATAGAGCCCGAGCGCGTGCCGCACGATCGCGCCAAGATACGTACCGCGCTTCAGTTCCGCCGCGCAATATTCGATCAGTTGTGCCTCGGCCTCTTCGCGCGTCGGCACCGCCGCAGTCGACCCATAGAAGCACGCATCGACGCCCGCGAGCACATACGGGTTGTGATATGCCTCACGGCCGAGCATCACGCCGTCGACATGCTCGAGATGCTGCGCAACTTCGTCGAGCGTCTTGATCCCGCCGTTGATCACGATCTCCAGCGACGGGAAATCGCGCTTCAGCTGATACGCATAGTCGTACTTGAGCGGGGGGATCTCGCGGTTTTCCTTCGGCGACAGTCCCTTCAGGATCGCGTTGCGCGCATGCACGACGAACGTCTCGCAGCCCGCTTCGGCCACCGTGCCGACGAAGTCCCGCACGAACGCATAGTCCTCGACCGCATCGACGCCGATCCGATGCTTGACCGTGACCGGCACCGACACCGCATCGCGCATCGCCTTCACGCAGTCGGCGACGAGTTGCGGCTCGTTCATCAGGCACGCGCCAAACGCACCGCGCTGCACGCGCTCCGACGGACAGCCGCAATTCAGATTGATCTCGTCGTAGCCCCACTGCTCGCCAAGTTTCGCCGCGCGTGCGAGATCGTCCCGTTCGCTGCCACCCAGCTGCAGCGCGACCGGCGATTCGTTCGGCGTGAACGCGAGATGCCGCTGGGCGTCGCCGAACAGCAGCGCGCCCGTCGTGATCATTTCCGTATAGAGCCATGTGTCGCGCGTCAGCGTGCGATGGAACGACCGGCAATGACGGTCGGTCCAGTCGAGCATCGGGGCCACGGAAACGCGGCGGGGCGGAAGCGAAGACGGTACGGACATGGAATTCGGGGCAGCAAGCGGCACGGGAAATAACCCGCCATTTTACCGCAACGCGACCGGGCCGGCCCGGCAGCCTGACTAGACCGCCCCGCCCTCGCCCAGTTCGGCGTCAACGGCCCGCCGCGCCTCGTCGAGTACGCGCTCGATCACGCGCCGTTCGGTCAGCAGCATGCCGTCGACTTTCACGAGCCGCCAGTCGATCCGCACGGCCGCGCCCTGCAGCAGGCGGTAATGCGCATGCTCGCCGTCCCAGACCTGCTCGGTCTTCACCTCGATCTCATAGCCGCGGTACGGCTCGCTGAAATCGTCGAGATCGCTGCCTCTCGGTTCCATCGCTCGCTCCGTGGCAACGCACCGCCAGGCCGCCTCGACGGCCGGCGGCGCGCGCTCAATCGTATTCGTTGGACAAAACGGATTTGCCGTCGGCGGTCAGGTCGACCCGGTCGGCTGCCGCCTGGTAGATCAGCCCTTCGTTGAGCAACGCATAGACGACATCGTCGTACGCGGCGGGGACCGGCCGGGTATCGCCGAACTGGTCGATCCACTTCAGCGCCTCGATGGCTTCGGGAGAAAGGATGGGGGTCATGCGTTGGCCTCCGGCGTCGGTGTCGTTCCATCCTAGCACTTCGTCCGGACGCCGAATACCGCGGCAAACACGCGGCAAACGCGCGACAAAAACGCCGGCCGCCGTGGTCGGGCATCCCCATCCACGGCGGCCGGCGCGGAAAAACCGAGTTCAGAGGCGCGCGATCGACACCTCGGTGGATTTCACCAGCGCGACGACTTCCGCGCCGACCTTCAGTTCGAGTTCATCGACCGAACGCGTCGTGATCACCGACGTGACGATGCCGAACGGCGTCTCGACGTCGACTTCGGAGACCACCGGCCCGCGGATGATCTCCTTCACCTTGCCCTTGAACTGGTTACGCACGTTGATTGCAGTGATGCTCATCGGGTTGATCGCTCCGAAGAAAAAAGTCTGAGAACGGGCGGCCGTTGCCGCCCGGGTTTAAACGGCCCAGCGAATCTGTCCGACCGGTCGTACGTGATCGACTTCAGGCACCTGCTGGTCGGCGCCGCCCGGGCCGCCGGCGAGCACGCGTTGCAGCACGCGATCTTCCAGCGCCGCGAACGCGGCCGATGCGCGCGCACGCGGCCGGTCGAGCGGCACCGCCTGGTCGAGCGCGACACGTCCCTGCTCGATCAGCAGGATCCGGTCGCCGAGCGCGACCGCTTCCTGCACATCGTGCGTGACGAGCAGCGCGGTGAAGCGATGCTCGCGCCACAACCGCTCGATCAGCGCGTGCATCTCGATACGGGTCAGCGCGTCGAGCGCGCCGAGCGGTTCGTCGAGCAGCAGCAACTGCGGCCGGTGCACCAACGCACGCGCGAGCGCAACCCGCTGTCGCTGGCCGCCCGACAACTGCGCGGGCCAGTCGTTCGCGCGCTCGAGCAGCCCGACTTCGTCGAGCACCGCGCGCGCCCGGTCGCGCGCGCCGCGGCCGAGGCCCAGCATCACGTTCTGCAGCACGGTCTTCCACGGCAACAGCCGTGCGTCCTGGTACATGATCCGCGTATCGAGCGCGCCGCCGCCCTCGCCGCGCGTCGCGAGCGTGCCGCTGCTCGGCGTCTCGAGTCCCGCGACGAGACGCAGCAGCGTGGATTTCCCGCAACCGCTGCGGCCGACGATCGCGACGAAGCTGCCGCGCGCGATGCCGAGTTCGACGTTGTCGAGCACGGTGCGTGCGCCGAAACGCTTGCTGACGCCCGACAGCGTCACCGCGTCGTCCTGTGCCGGGCTGCCCGCGCGGCGCCGTGCGAGCGGCACGACGGATGCGCCGCCGTCCCGGTCGACGATCGCCGCATCGCGCGCGTCGTCATCGGTCACGCGTGCCTGCGCCAGTTCGGCCTCGAGGTCTGCGCCGGCGAGCGGGCCGTAAGCGGCCGCCGAAGTCGTCGCATTCATGCCTTTGCTCCTGATTGATAAGCGGGGTGCCAGCGCAGCGTCACGCGCTCGATCCATTTCGCCAGCACGTCGGCCAGCTTGCCGAGCACCGCGTACAGCAGGATGCCGACCACCACCACATCGGTTTGCAGGAATTCGCGCGCGTTCATCGTCATGTAGCCGATGCCCGACTGCGCGGAAATCGTTTCAGCGACGATCAGCATCACCCACATCAGCCCGAGCGCGAAGCGCACGCCGACCAGGATCGACGGCAACGCGCCGGGAAGTATCACGTCGCGGTACAGCGCGAAGCCGCGCAGGCCGTAGCTCTTGGCCATCTCGATCAGGTTCGCGTCGACCGAGCGGATCCCGTGGTACGTGTTGATGTAGACGGGGAAGAACACGCCGAGCGCGACGAGGAACAGCTTCGCCTTCTCGTCGATGCCGAACCACAGGATCACGAGCGGAATCATCGCGAGTGCGGGGATGTTGCGGATCATCTGGATCGTCGAGTCGAGCGCGACTTCCGCCGCCTTCGACAGGCCGGTCGCGAGCCCGAGCGCCAGCCCCACGCCGCCGCCGATCGCGAAACCGATCAGCGCGCGCCAGGTACTGACCTTCACGTTCGCCCACATCTCGCCCGACGTCACGAGCGACCACGCGGCACGCACGACCGCCACCGGTTCGGGCAGCACGCGGGTCGACAGCCAGCCGACGCGCGCGCCGACTTCCCATGCGACCAGCAGCGCGAGCGGCACGAGCCACGGCGCGACGCCGCGCCATGCGCGGGCGGCCACGACGGCGCCCGTCGTCGACGTTTTGGTAGTCATCGCAGGCCTCCTTCGCTCAGCTCTGGGCCGCCTTCGGCAGATAGTTGTTGCCGACGATCTCGCCGAACGGCCCGGACAGCGGGCCCGACGGACGCTTCGCGCCGTTGCCCTTGATCAGCGGGAACACGAGCTCCGCAAAACGGTACGACTCCTCGAGGTGCGGATAGCCGGACAGGATGAACGTCTCGATGCCGAGATCCGCGTATTCGCGCATGCGCTCCGCGACCTGCTCGGGGTTGCCGACGAGCGCCGTCCCCGCGCCGCCGCGCACGAGCCCGACGCCGGCCCACAGGTTCGGATACACCTCGAGCGCCTCGCGGCCGCCGCGTTTGCCGCCATGCAGCGCGGCCATCCGGCGCTGGCCTTCCGAATCCATGTTCGCGAAGGCCTTCTGCGCGCGGGCGATCGTGTCGTCGTCGAGACGGCTGATGAGTCGCTCGGCATCGCGCCATGCTTCGTCTTCCGTCTCGCGCACGATCACGTGCAGGCGGATGCCGAACTTGATCTTGCGGCCGCGCGTTTCGGCACGGGCGCGAATGTCGGCGATCTTCTTCGCGACGGCCTCGGGCGGTTCGCCCCAGGTCAGGTAAGTGTCGATATGATCGGCGGCGATCGTATGGGCCGCCGGCGACGAGCCGCCGAACCACAGCGGCGGATGCGGATGCTGCACGGGCGGATAAAGCGCCTTGCCGCCCTTCGACTGCAGGTGCTTGCCGATGTAGTCGAAGCCGCCGTTGTCGTGCGATGCCGAAAGCAGCCCGCGCCAGATGTTCAGAAAGTCGTCGGTGATTTCATAGCGCGTGTCGTGGTCGGCGAACAGTCCGTCGCCTTCGAGCTCGGCGGCGTCGCCGCCCGTCACGACGTTGATCAGCAGGCGGCCGCCCGACAGGCGGTCGAACGTCGCGGCCATCCGCGCGGCCAGCCCGGGCGACGCGATGCCGGGACGCACGGCAACCAGGAACTTCAGACGCTGCGTCGCCGGAATCAGGCTCGACGCGACAACCCACGCATCCTCGCAGGAACGGCCGGTCGGCAGCAGCACGCCTTCATAGCCGAGCGTATCGGCCGCGACGGCGATCTGCTTGAAATAATCGTAATCCGCGGCGCGCGCACCTTCGGCGGTGCCGAGGTAACGGCTGTCGCCGTGCGTGGGGATAAACCAGAAAACATTCATCTGCTGCTCCTGCTTGACTGTCCGTGCCGGAATTTGGATAAAGCGACGCCCTGCTCGCGTCGCGAATGAGCGACGCATGCATGGTGTGCGTTCGAATCGGGATGGTTCGCCGGTCAGGCCGCGCAGCGGGCGAATACGCAATTGCACGGCTGTTTCTGGGAAATCAGTCTATGGATCGGTGCGGGGCTTTGGAACGATTTTTTTGAGCTTAGGTTTTCCGCTTTCGTGATTAGCACGACGCTGCAGCGAATATCGCGCCGGCCGGGCCCTATAATGACGCACCTATCCGAATAACATCGCGCGAACGGCCCCGGCCGTCCGCGCCTGCAATGCACTCATCGATGCAGAAAGTCATCCTGCCGTTCCTGTCCGGCTTCCTGGCCGCCCTCTTCTTTCGCGAAGCGACGCTCGCGCTGCTGCATACGGCCGACCTGATCGCCGCCGCCGGGTTTTCCACGCAACCGTTCGCGCCGCTCGGCATTCCTGAATTTGTCGCGAACGCACTGATCAGCGCGTGCTGCGCGATTCCGATGGCGTGGCTGCTGCGCGTGTCGCCGGATCGCGAAGCGCCGTGGATCGGCGCGCTGGTGTTCGGCGGCATCGTGCTGACGGCTGCCCGCGTGTTCGCGATCGATCCGCTGCGCGGAATCTGGCCGTCGGGCAACATGATGCCGGTGCTCGCCGCCGGTTTCGCGGCGAACGCCGTCTGGGGCTTCGGCGCGCTCGTGTTCATGCGCGCCTTCATGTCGGACAGCGCCGGCGACGACGAATAACGCGTCCGCCACCGTCGAGCCAAGTCGGCATCCGCAAACGAAAAAGGCCGCCTGCATGCGTGTGCAGGCGGCCTTTTTCGTTCGGATACCGCGGCGCGTCAGTCCTTCAGATTACGCAGCGGGTGCGAGTCGGGCGTCCACGGGCTGTCGAACATCGCGAGCACGTCGGCCCGGTCGATGTCGGCGCTCGACTTGAAGCGCCAGGCCGGCTGAAGATCCTTGTCGACGATCAGCGCGCGCACGCCTTCGATCACGTCGCCGTGCGCGAACGTCGAACGCGTGAGGTCGAGATCGCGCCGCAGGCAGTTGGCCATCGTCGCGCCGCGCGCCCGTTCGACGACTTCGAGCGACACGGCCATCGACAGCGGCGACAGCTGGCTGCGCATCGCATGGGTCGCCTTCTCGACCCATCCGTCGACGGCCGCGCAATCCTGCTCCGCATCGAGCGACGCGAGGATCGCGCCGATATCGGGTTGCGCGAAATGCCGATCAATGCCTGCGCGCGCATCGGCCAGCGCCGACGTATCGGGCGTCGGCACGACCTTGTGCGCGGCTGCCGCGCCGGCGACGCACGCAACGGCCTGCGCGCCGCTGTCGATGCGTGCGCGGCGCAATGTGTCGAGCAGCGCCGGCAGCGCGGCATCGGGCAGATAGACGTCGGCGAGTTGTGCATACAGTGCGCCGGCGGCGTCGAGCGTCGCGCCGGTCACCGCGAGATAGCGGCCGATTGCGCCAGGCGCGCGCGCGAGAAACCAGCTCATCCCGACGTCCGGGAACAGGCCGATGCGCGTTTCCGGCATCGCCATCTTCGTCGAGTCGGTGACGACACGCAGGCCGCCCGTATGCCGCGCCGCCTGCGAAATCCCCATGCCGCCCCCCATCACGACGCCGTGCATCAGTGCGATGTACGGCTTCGGATACGTGAAGATCGTGTGATTGAGCGTGTATTCGTCGATGAAGAACCCGTCGATCGCATCGCGGTCGCCGCGCTGCCACGCATCGTGGAAGAAGCGCACGTCGCCGCCCGCGCAGAACGCGCGCGGGTGCGGGCTGTGCACGACGACGGCGACCACGTCGGTGTCGTCACGCCACGCATCGAGCGCTTGCTGCATCAAGCCGATCATCCCGACCGACAGCGCGTTCAGCGCCTTCGGCCGGTTCAGTTCGAGATAGCCGATGCGATTCGCGACATACGCGCGCACGTCGGGTTCGGCGGCCGCTGCGGGAGCGGAAGTGGAATCGGTCATGTGAGCCATCCGGCGTATCGCAAGCGCACGCTCAGTGCGCCTGCATCTTCGAGAACAGGTTCAGCACCACGACGCCCGCGACGATCAGCCCGAGACCGATCACGGCCGGCAGGTCCGGCACCTGACGATAGAGCAGCATCGCGACCAGCGTGATCAGCACGATGCCGGCACCCGACCACACCGCATAAATGATGCCGACAGGCATCGTGCGCAGCGTGAGCGACAGACAGTAGAACGCAATGCCGTAACCGGCCACGACGAGCGCGGACGGCCACAAGCGCGTGAAGCCGTCCGCCGCGCGCAGCGCGGACGTGCCGATCACCTCCGCGACGATCGCGATCGCGAGCCATGCATAACCCGGAAGCTGCATCGTTCAGCTCCTTGCGAGCGCCAGCACGGCATAGTCTTGCCCGAGTTCGGCACACAGCGCTTCGACGACGAACTCGTGATCGGCGCGCTGCGGCAGCCCCGACGCCGTGATCGAGCCGATCACGCCGGCGCCTGCGACGGTCAGCGGAAACGAACCGCCGTGCGGAGAATATTCGGAGATCGGCAGCCCGTGCTTGTCCGCGAGCGTGGCGCCGGCCTGCTGCATGCGCAGGCCGATCGCATACGAGCTGCGGCGGAAATGCGCGACGACGTTGCGCTTGCGGCGCACCCAGTCGGCATTGTCGGGGGTCGCGCCAGCGAGCGCCGCATAGAACAGCGGCTGGCCGAACGTGACGATGTCGATCGCGATCGCATGGCCGCGCGATGTCGCGAGCGCATGCATGCGGTTGCCGAGCGCCCATGCGCGCGCGGGGTCGAAATGGGGAAACACGAGCGCCTGTTCCTGCGCGCCGATCGATTGCAGATCGTGAGCGATGTCCATGAATCCGTCGATGCAGTAGTGAGTGTTGCAGCGGCGCCGGCGCAATCGCGCACGACATCGCTGCAGGAATGGGCGATACAAGCAAACCGTTCGATTCTAGCGCACGCGCATGCCGTACCGGCCCTACAAGGGCTCGGCGGGGGCTCCACCGCCGATTGCAATGCGGTTGTCAGAAAAGGCTTGCACGCATTCGAGAGAGCCCATATAATTCAATTCTTCGACGGACGCGGGGTGGAGCAGTCTGGCAGCTCGTCGGGCTCATAACCCGAAGGTCGTAGGTTCAAATCCTACCCCCGCAACCAACGTCCCGATTCGATGCAAAAAGCCCGGCTCCGCGCCGGGCTTTTTGTTTTTCCGCGCCTGATTCCGCGCATCGCGCGTTGCCACGCTGCGCCCCGCATGGCACGCCGCGCACATGCGCTGGCGTTCAAGAATGCCCCGCCCGGGTGATACACTCGCATCACCTCGTCCCTTCCACTCGACATGAAATTCTGCTCCGTCTGCGGTCACGACGTCATCGCACGCATTCCTCCGGGCGACAACCGCGAGCGCTTCATTTGCGATCACTGCGGCACGATCCATTACCAGAATCCGCGTAACGTGGTCGGCACGGTGCCGGTCTGGGGCGATCAGGTGCTGCTGTGCCGTCGCGCGATCGAACCGCGCTACGGCTTCTGGACGCTGCCGGCGGGTTTCATGGAAATGGGCGAGACGACGGCCGAGGCCGCCGCGCGCGAAACGCTCGAGGAAGCCGGCGCACGCGTCGAGGTGCAGAACCTGTTCACGCTGCTCAACGTGCCGCACGTGCACCAGGTGCATCTGTTCTACCTGGCGCGGCTCACCGATCCGGCCTACGAGGCCGGCGAGGAGAGCCTCGAAGTCAAGCTGTTCGACGAAGCCGACATTCCGTGGGACGAAATCGCGTTCCCGACCGTCAGCCAGACCCTGCGCTTCTTCTTCGCCGATCGCGCCGCCGGCGACTACGGCGTGCATACCGGCGATATCTTCCGCTCGCTGCGCAACGGCTGAGCCCGCGCCCCATGGTCCCCTGGCTCGGCCCGGACGATCCGTTTCCGCCCATCGAACGCGCGCTCGGCGCCGCGACCGGCGCGCCGGGGCTGCTCGCCGCAAGCGCCGACCTGCTGCCGTCACGCCTGATCGAGGCCTACCTGCGCGGCATCTTCCCGTGGTATTCGGACGGCCAGCCGGTGCTGTGGTGGAGCCCCGACCCGCGGATGATCCTCGCGCCGGCCGAATTCAAGGTGTCCCCGTCGCTGCGCAAGACGCTCAAGCGCGTACTGCGCGATCCGGCGTGGGAAGTGCGCGTCGATCATGACTTTCCGGGCGTGATGCGCGCGTGCGCACAGGCGCCGCGCCGCGGGCAGCGCGGCACCTGGATCACGGCCGAGATCATCGACGCGTATACGTCGCTCTACCGTTCCGGCAACGCGCACAGCATCGAAACGTGGCATGACGGGCGCCGCGTCGGCGGCCTCTACGGTGTCGCGTTCGGGCGGATGTTCTTCGGCGAATCGATGTACGCGGATGCCACCGATGCGTCGAAGATCGCGCTGGCAACGCTCGTCGCCCACCTTCGCGAGCACGGGCTGGAAATGATAGACTGCCAGCAGAATACGTCGCATCTAGCGTCGCTCGGTGGCCGCGAGATCGCACGCAAGGCCTTTGTCGCTCACGTGCGCCGCGCGGTAGCCGAACCGCCGATTCCGTGGCAGTTCGACAAGCGCGTGCTCGCCGCGCTGACGGGCCCCGCCGAACCGGCGGCTCCCTCCGGGATCGAGCGCTAGCGCGGCACTCCTTCCCTGCATCGAGAGCTGCCCATGACTCACCCCACTGAGCTGCCGCTTTCACCGCTTTCGGCGCTGCAATTCTATGCAACGGCGCCCTATCCGTGCAGCTATCTGGACGGCCGCATCGCGCGCTCGCAAGTCGCGACGCCGAGCCACCTGATCAATTCCGATATTTACACCGAGCTCGTGAAGGCCGGCTTCCGGCGCTCGGGTGTGTTCACCTATCGTCCGTACTGCGACGGCTGCCGCGCGTGCGTACCCGTGCGCGTGCCGGTCGGCGCGTTCACGCCGTCACGCACGCAGCGCCGGATGTGGAAGCGGCACCGCGCGCTCGTCGCGACCGTCTCCCCGCTGCACTACGACGAGGAGCACTACGCGCTCTACATGCGCTACCAGTCCGCGCGCCACGCGGGCGGCGGCATGGACCGCGACAGCCGCGACCAGTACGAGCAGTTCCTGCTGCAGAGCCGGATCAATTCGCGCCTCGTCGAATTCCGCGACCTCGATACGCCGGGCGGCGAGCCCGGCAAGCTGCGCATGGTCAGCATGATCGACATCCTCGGCGACGGACTGTCGTCGGTCTACACGTTTTTCGAGCCCGACGACCAGCACACGAGCTACGGCACGTACAACATCCTGTGGCAGATCGAGCAGGCGAAGAGCCTCGGCCTGCCGTACGTGTATCTCGGCTACTGGATCCGCGAGAGCCCGAAGATGGCGTACAAGGCGAACTTCCATCCGCTGGAAGGGCTGCTCGACGGCCGCTGGAAAATACTCGATCCGGATCGCGTCGACCTGCCGCCGGTCGATGCGGCACTCGCCCGCGCGCCGTTGCCGGGCGGGCATTCCGGGTCCGGCTAACAGGTTGACGGGCGAGCCGGCACGCGGCCCGGCGCCGGCAACGCACACCGTTTCCGCTCGTGCACGCGCCACCGCCGCCTGCGAGAACGCGTGAAAATTACGCCTCCGCCCGCGCGTGCGACGCGAAACCCGCCCTTGCCGCGCCACTCCCGGTAAAATAGCGGGTTGTCATTCATTCCGGCTGTCCGCCCAATTCCCGTGTTCAGTTCCCTCTATCCGCTGGCCCGCGCATCCCTGTTCAAGATGGATGCGGAAGACGCTCACCACCTCACGCTGCGCGCGCTCGGCGCGGCCGGTCGCACGGGCCTCGCCTGCGCGCTGTCGGCCCGCGTGCCCGACGCACCGCGCACGGTGATGGGCCTCACGTTCCGCAACCCGGTCGGCCTCGCCGCCGGTCTCGACAAGGATGGCGCCGCCATCGATGGCCTCGCGTCGCTCGGCTTCGGCTTCATCGAAGTCGGCACGGTCACGCCGCGCGCGCAGCCGGGCAACCCGCGCCCGCGGATGTTCCGCCTGCCGCAGGCCGAAGCGCTGATCAACCGGATGGGCTTCAACAACCACGGTGTCGACCAGTTCGTGAAGAACGTCCAGGCGGCCCGTTATCGCGGCATCCTCGGCCTGAACATCGGCAAGAACGCCGACACGCCGATCGAACGCGCGGCGGAAGACTACCTCTACTGCCTCGAGCGCGTGTACCCGTTCGCGAGCTACGTGACGATCAACATCTCGTCGCCGAACACGAAGAACCTGCGCCAGCTGCAGGGCGCGGGCGAGCTCGACGCACTGCTCGCCGCGCTGAAGGACAAGCAGCAGCGCCTCGCCGACCTGCACGGCAAGCTCGTGCCGCTCGCGCTGAAGATCGCCCCCGATCTCGACGACGAACAGGTCAAGGAAATCGGCGACACGCTGCTGCGCCACAAGATCGAAGCGGTGATCGCCACCAACACGACGCTGTCGCGCGCAGCCGTGCAGGGCCTGCCGCACGCGGACGAAGCCGGCGGCCTGTCGGGACGCCCGGTGTTCGACGCGTCGAACGAAGTGATCCGCAAGCTGCATGCGGAAGTCGGCAGCGCGGTGCCGATCATCGGCGTCGGCGGCATTTTTTCGGGCGAGGATGCGCGCGCGAAGCTCGCGGCCGGTGCATCGCTCGTCCAGCTGTATACGGGCTTCATCTATCGCGGCCCAGCGCTCGTCGCCGAATGCGTGAAGGCGATCGCGCGCGACGGCGCCGCGTAATATAGCCATAAACAAACGGTATTTAGTAGCCGATTGTATTTTTGCTATGATCGACCCCACAGTCAGAATCAAGCGCCCCGCTGGGGCAAGGAAGCTCACACGATGAAAATTTCGCCGCTGAAGAAGCTGCTCGTTGCCGGCCTGATCGGCACGTCGTTCGCCGCCGCCACCGCGCATGCGGCCGACCTCCTCGACCAGGTGAAGGAACGCGGCACGCTGCGCGTCGGCCTCGAAGGCACGTTCCCGCCGTTCAACTCGAAGAGCCCGCAGGGCGAACTGGTCGGCTTCGACGTCGACATCGCGAAGGCCGTCGCCGCGAAGCTCGGCGTGAAGACCGAATTCGTCACGACCGAATGGAGCGGCATCATCGCGGGCCTGCAGGCCGGCAAGTTCGACGTGATTGCGAACCAGGTCGGCATCACCGACAAGCGCAAGGAAACGCTCGACTTCTCGCCCGCGTACACGTACTCGTCCGCGCAGCTGATCCAGCGCAAGGACGACACGCGCCAGTTCAAGTCGCTTGAAGACCTGAAGGGCAAGAAGCTCGGCGTCGCGCTCGGCACCAACTACATGGACATGGCGAAGTCGGTGCCCGGCATCGACGTGAAGACGTACCCGGGCGCGCCCGAGTACCTGCGCGACCTCGCGGCCGGCCGTCTCGACGCGGCGCTGAACGATCGCCTGATGCTCGCGTACCTGACGAAGAACTCGCAACTGCCGCTGCGCCCGGGCGCGAACGTCGGTTCGGCAAACCCGTCGGGCATCCCGTTCAAGAAGGGCAACCCGAAGTTCCAGAAGGCGATCGACGACGCGATGGCGCAGCTCGAAGCCGACGGCACGTTCACGAAGATCTCGGACAAGTGGTTCGGCATCGACGTGACGAAGCCGATCAAGTAAGCAGGCCTCTGTTTCCCGCCTGACGGCGGGCCGGAAAGGGCGGCATCCGCAACGATGCCGCCCTTTGTTTTAGCGGTCCGGTTTATGATTGCGCTTTCGCGCACGCATCCGATTCGTATTCCATGTCGACAACGTCCCTGCTCGTCCAATCGCTGCCGGTGCTCGCCCAGGGTGCCGTACTGACCGTCAAGTTCGCCGTGCTGTCGATGGTGTTCGGCCTGCTCGGCGCCGTCGTGCTCGCGATGATGGGCATCCGGCAAAGCGAACCGCTCGAAGGTTTCGAACGCATCTGGGTCAACGCGCTCGCGTGGCTCGCGCGCGCATACGTGAGCCTGATGCGCGGCACGCCGCTGCTCGTGCAGATCTTCGTGATCTATTACGGGCTGCCGAGCCTCGGCATCTCGCTCGATCCGACGCCGGCCGGTGTCATCGCGCTGTCCGCGAACGTCGCGGCCTACATGTCGGAAAGCATGCGCGGCGCGATCAACGGTATCGCGCGCGGCCAATGGCTGGCGTCTTACAGCCTTGGACTCTCGTGGGCGCAGACGCTGCGCTACGTGATCGGCCCGCAGGCGCTGCGCATCGCGGTGCCGAGCCTCTCGAACAGCCTGATCAGCCTGATCAAGGACACGTCGCTCGTGTCCGTCATCACCGTGACCGAGCTGCTGCGCAGCGCGCAGGAAGTAATCGCAGCAACCTATCAGCCGTTGCCGCTGTACCTGGCCGCCGCGGCCATCTACTGGGTGCTGTGCCAGATCCTCGAATGGGTGCAGCGCTGGTACGAAAAGCGCCTGTCGCTGCCCGCACGGCACTGAGCACGTTGCTGCTCCCGCCGGGCCGCTGACGCGCGCCCGGCACCGTCCCTCCAGCCTATTCGCCCGAATAGCGCACGCCGAGCGCCGCGCGTGCCGCGTCCGTCATCGCGATCATCTGTCGGGAATGGTCGTGCGTCATGATCGGGCTCTCGAGCTCGCCCGCGCGCAGCAGGTCGCAAAAATGCGCGGTCTCGTAGTTCAGGCCCCCGCCTTCGACCGGCGCATCCAGTTCGACGGTGCGTCCGTCCGCATAGCGGATCGTCGCGCGCGCCGGGTTCCACCACTTCTCGTGAATCGTCACGTGCCCGCCCGCCGCGGCGATCAGCGCGTCGCCGCGCCCCATCACGTCCAGCCCGCAGAAGAGCTGCGCGATACCGCCGTTCGCGTGACGGCTGTTCAGGCTCGCGAATACGTCGACGCCCGTCGCGCCGACGCGCCCGAGCGTCTGCACGTCGCATGCGGCGCCGAGCCAGTCGACCGCGAGAAACGCTTCGTAGATCCCGATGTCGAGCAGCGCGCCGCCGGCGCGGTCGAGTCGATAGACGGAATGATCGTCCGGCACCGACGACGACGCGCAGCCCGCGCGCACGAGCCGGATCTCACCGATCGGATCGTCATGCAGGTGCGCACGTAATTGACGGTACAGCGGAAAGAACGGCGGCTTCATCGCTTCCATGAAGAGCCGTCCGGCCGCGCGGGCCGCAGCGAGCACCGCGTCGAGTTGCGCGGCGTTCAGCGTCGCGGGTTTTTCGCACAGCGCGGCCTTGCCGGCGGCGAGTGCCGCCTGCGCGTAATGGGCGTGGCTGTCGTGAAGCGTCGCGATGTAGATCGCGTCGATGTCGCTCGCGAGGAGCGCGTCGAGGCTCGCGGCCGGCGTGCCGCCGCAGTCGTTGCAGAAGGCGGCGGCCGCGTCGGCGCGGCGTGCCCACACGCCGGCGAGCACGGCACCCGGCACGTGAGCGAGGCTGCGCGCGAAACGGCGCGCAATGCTGCCTGCGCCGACGATGCCGAAGCGCACCGGGCGGTTGTCGAGGTCGTTCATCCGGATCTTCCGTATCGGTCGTATGACGGTGGCCGGCACGCTGCCGTGCCGGCCGTCATCATAAACGGCTCGCCGGCTCGTGGATGAACGACGCGCGCTGATTCAGGCGCGCACCGGCACGTCGACGGAGAAATCGCGCGAGATCTCGTCCGAGCTGAAATCGATCAGCGCGAGCGATGCCGCTTCGGCTTCGCGCGGATCGCGGCGTTCGATCGCATCGACGACGCGCGCATGCGCCTTGACCGCGATGTCGTGCGCGCCTTCCTTCTGCGCGACGCGCGGATTCACGAGCCGCACGGCGCCGCGTACGATCGCCGCCATCTGCTGGAAGAACTGGTTGCCGCTCGCCTGCACGATGCGCGTGTGCAGCAGCTCGTCCGCGGTGTCGTAGCCGGCGTCGCCCGGCTGCAGCACCTTGAACGCTTCGAACGCCTCGCGAATGCCCGCGATTTCGGCCGCGGTCGCACGAACCGCCGCCTGCGCCGTCGCACGCGGTTCGATCAGCATCCGGAATTCGATGACGTCGCGCATGAACTGCGGGTCGGGCTTCGCGCGAAATCGCCAGCTCACCACGTCTTCATCGATCATGCGCCAGTCGCGCATCGATCGAACGCGCGTACCCACTTTCGGACGCACATCGAGCATGTCGCGCGCAAGCAACATCGACAATGCTTCGCGCATCACCGTACGGCTCACATCGAACTCTTTCGACAGCACGTCCTGCGGCGGCAGAATGCCGCCATACTTGTCTTCGACAATACCCGCGACAAGCCCATCCATCACTTTCGCGACCAGTGACCGGTCTTTGCCCTGCTCCATAACACCTCCCCGTGCGTCGATTTGCGAACAACTGCTCCGCAGTTCCGCCGGCCCTGGTTACGACTGTTCTTATGATCTATAAGTTGGCGAGTTCGGGGATATTTCGCTATCTGGTAAACACCTGACAGGGTTATCCCTCTTTTGAATGGGGTGATTTATACGGCTTCAAAAAAAGCCCGGAAAGCGCGCTGCGCTTGCCGGGCCGGGACTTCCACCAAATTCGAACATGCAATCCGTTACGGCATCCTGACGCCATTACGGACTGCTTCTCATTCAGTTTTAATTAATCGGGATAAACGATCGTTTCAACGCCGTTCGCGGTGCCGAGCAGGCACAGATTCGCGCCGCGCTCCGCGAACAGGCCGACCGTCACGACGCCCGGCCATCCGTTCACCTGCGCTTCGAAACCACGCGGATCGGCGATCTGCAGCCCCTTGACGTCGATGATCTCGTTGCCGTTGTCGGTGATGTACGGCGCGCCGTCCTTCGTCACGCGCAGCACCGGCACGCCGCCCAGCGCGGTCACGCGCCGCCCGATCGCCGTGCGCGCCATCGGCACGACCTCGATCGGCAGCGGGAAGCCGCCGAGCACCGGCACGCGCTTGCTGCCGTCCGCGATGCAGACGAACGTATCGGCCACCGACGCGACGATCTTCTCGCGCGTCAGCGCGCCGCCGCCGCCCTTGATCATTGCGCCGCTCGCGTCGATCTCGTCGGCGCCGTCGACGTACACCTGCAGCGACTCGACCTCGTTCAGGTCGAACACCTTGATGCCGTGCGATTTCAGGCGTTCGGTCGTCGCGATCGAGCTCGACACGGCGCCGCGATAGCGCGTCTTGACGGCCGCGAGCGCGTCGATGAAGCAGTTGGCGGTGGAGCCGGTGCCGACACCGATCACCGCGCCTTCCGGCACGTTCTGGATCACATAATCGGCGGCCGCCTGGCCGACCAGGCGTTTGAGTTCGTCTTGAGTCATGGGGTGGGAATACAGCGGGATTGCGGAAAACCGCCAGTTTACCGGACTCGGAAGACGGCCCGGGCTTTTTCGACGCCGTTATCGGCGCCGCCTGGCATGCAGAGGATCACGGCACGCCGGCGGCAGACCGGTTGCCGGCTGCCGCCGTGGCAGGGAAATACTTGTCGAGCAGCGCCTGCGCGATCGCATCGGTTTCGGCATCCGGATCGCCCGCATAGTCGGACGGCCGGAAATGCATCTGGAACGCGGCGAACACGCGTCGCGTGCGCGCATCGAGCACGCCATCGGTCGGCACGTCGTAGCCGTAGCGCGCGAGCTTCAGCTGCAAGTCGCGCACGTCGACGAGCGCGTGCGGATCGCGGTCGGCAAGCCGTGCGGCCACGGTCGCGTCGTCCGGCCACGCGCCGACGCCGGCTTGCGCGAGCGCATGCCACGGGAACAGCGGGCCCGGGTCGATCTTGCGTTGCGGCGCGATATCGCTGTGCCCGACCACACGCGTCGGGGCAATCCCGTAACGCGCGACGATGTCCTTCGAAAGGCGGATCAACGCATCGACCTGTTCGGGCGGATACGGCTGCCAGGTGCGGTTTTGCGGGTCAAGCGGGCCGCGGTTCACGTTCTCGATGCCGATCGACGCCGCATTGAGCTCGGTCGTGCCCTGCCATTCGCTGATACCCGCATGCCATGCGCGCTCCGCTTCGGGAACGAGCTGGTAGACGACCGGCATCCCGTGCTCGATGCGCGGTTGCGGCGGCACGACGTAGTGCACGCTGACCGAATCGCCCGTCAGCGTGCGCAGCGATTTCGCTTCGTCGCTTTCGGTGTAATGCATCACGAGGAAGCGGATACGCGAATCGGCGCCGCGCGCGTGCAGGCCGGTGTCGGCGTAATAGGTATCGCGCTCGACCAGCGACGGCGACGTGCAGGCGGCCAGCAGGCCCAGGATGGCGCACGATGCGCCGAGGCGAAACAGGGTCATGGTTCGCGAACTCCGGGAGCCGCGTGCCGCGCCATCGCGGCACGCGTCGTCGCGGCCCGCGCATTGCGCGAGACCACTTGCGTCAGCCCATGTGAAGACCGGTATCGACGAGCGTATTTCAGCCCTTCACGCGCCGCTGCCGCACCGCTTCGTACAGGCACACGCCGCTCGCGACCGACACGTTCAGGCTCTCGACGCTGCCGGCCATCGGGATGCTCATCACTTCGTCGCAGGTGTCGCGCGTGAGCCGGCGCATGCCTTCGCCTTCCGCGCCCATCACGATCGCAACGGGGCCGTCGAGCTTCGCGTCGTAAAGCGTGCCCGACGCCTCGTCCGACGTGCCGATGATCCACACGCCCGCTTCCTTCAGCTCGCGCAGCGCGCGGGCGAGGTTCGTGACCGTGATGTACGGCACCGTATCGGCCGCGCCGCTCGCGACCTTCGCCGCGGTCGCGTTCAGGCCGACCGCGCGGTCGCGCGGTGCGATCACCGCATGGGCACCGGCGGAATCGGCGACGCGCAGGCATGCGCCGAGGTTGTGCGGGTCGGTAACGCCGTCGAGCACCAGCAGCAGTGCCGGGCCCTGGATGCCGTCGAGCAGCTCGGACAGGTTCTGCGCGAGCGGGACGTCCTCGACGCGCGCGACGACGCCCTGGTGACGCTCGGTATGCGCGAGGCCCCACAGGCGCGTTTCGTCGGCCGCGATCAGCCGCACGCCCGCTTCCTTCGCGGTGTGCAGGAAGTCCTGCATGCGGCGGTCGCGGCGCGTCTGGTCGTACAGCACCTCCGCAACCGTCGATGCATCGTGCCGCAAACGTGCGGTCACCGCATGAAAACCGTAAAGAACCTTCAGACGTGACATGACTGGAACAACCTTCGATCAAACGTGCGGCCGCGCAACGCGCGCAGCCGCGATCCATGGAAAAGGAAAGCGCCGCGTTGCCGGCCGGTGACCGGTAGAACGCGGCGTCTCTCGATACTGCAAGGGCGTGCGCATGCGCCGCCCCGAACGCTCAATACTTCTTGCGGGCGTGAGGCTTCTTCGCGGCCGTCTTCGCGGCCACGCCGCCCTTCTTCTTCGCGGCACGCGCCGCCCGCGCCTCGTTCACCGCGGCGCTCGGCGCGCCGGCCGGCTTCTTGCGGCGCGGCGCTGCGTCCTCCACCGGCGGCAGCGAGCGCACGCGCGGACCGCCGCGATCGTTGCCGTTAACGTTGCCGACCACAGCCGGCGCCGGTGTCGGACGCGGTGCCTTCACCGGCGTATCGCGCACGAGGCGGAAGTCGATCTTGCGCGCGTCGAGATCGACGCGGCTCACCTGCACGCGCACGCGATCCGACAGGCGATACCGGATGCCCGTGCGCTCGCCGCGCAACTCGTTCTTGATCTCGTCGTACTGGAAGTAGTCGGAGCCGAGTTCCGTCACGTGCACGAGCCCTTCGATGAACAGCGTGTCGAGCTGCACGAAGATGCCGAACGACGTGACGCCGTTCACCATCCCGCCGTACTCCTCGCCGAGCTTGTCGCGCATGAAGTAGCACTTGAGCCAGGCCTCGACGTCGCGCGACGCTTCGTCGGCACGCCGCTCGTTTGCCGAGCAGTGCAGGCCGAGCTCTTCCCAGATCGCCGTGTTCGAACGCGAGCGGCCGCGCGATTCGTCGTCGGCCTGCTGCATCGCGCGGGCGCGCGGCGACAGCGCGGTGTTCAGTTCGAAGCCTTCCGGTGCCTTCGGCGCGTATTTCTTGCCCGACAGGATCGCGTAGATCGCGCGGTGCGTGAGCAGGTCGGGATAGCGGCGAATCGGGCTCGTGAAGTGCGCATACGCCTCGTACGCGAGACCGAAGTGGCCGATGTTGTCCGGGCTGTAGACGGCCTGCTGCATCGAGCGCAGCAGCATCGGCTGCAGCATCTGCGCATCGGGCCGGTCGCGAATCTGCGCCATCAGCGCCGCGTAGTCGCTCGCGTGCGGCTTCTCGCCGCCGCCGAGCGACAGCCCCATGCCGCGCAGGAACGCGCGCAGGTTCTCGAGCTTTTCCGGCGTCGGGCCCGCGTGCACGCGGTACAGGCCCGGGTGCTTGTGGCGCTTCAGGAAGTCGGCCGCGCAGACGTTCGCGGCCAGCATGCATTCCTCGATCAGCTTGTGCGCATCGTTGCGCTGACGCGGGACGATCTGCTCGATCTTGCCCTGCGAGTTGCAGACGATGTACGTCTCGGTCGTGTCGAAGTCGATCGCGCCGCGCTTCTGGCGTGCGGCGAACAATGCCTTGTAGACGCCGTACAGGTCCTGCAGGTGCGGCAGCAGATCCGCGCGACGCGCGGCCTCCGGCCCCTTGGTGTTCGACAGCACGGCCGCGACTTCGGTGTACGTGAGCCGTGCGGCCGAATGGATGACGGCCGGATAGAACTGGTACGCCTTGATCTCGCCGCGCGCGGTAATCACCATGTCGCACGCGAGCACGCAGCGGTCGACCTGCGGATTCAGCGAGCACAGCCCGTTCGACAGCTTCTCCGGCAGCATCGGGATCACGCGGCGGGGGAAATACACGGACGTGCTGCGCTCGAGCGCATCGGCGTCGAGGCCGCTGCCCGGCTGTACGTAGTGCGACACGTCGGCGATCGCGACGATCAGGCGGAAGCCGTCGCCGCGGCCGACCTTGGTCGGTTCGCAGTACACGGCATCGTCGAAGTCGCGGGCGTCCTCGCCGTCGATGGTGACGAGCGGCACGTCACGCAGGTCGACGCGGAAGCGCAGGTCGGCCGGTCGCACCTTGTCCGGCAGCGCGGCGGCCTCGCCGAGCGCCGGCTGGCTGAATTCGTGCGGAACACCGTACTTGCGCACGGCGATCTCGATTTCCATGCCCGGATCGTCGATGTCGCCGAGCACTTCGACGACGCGGCCGAGCGGTTGCGAATGGCGGCTCGGGAAGTCGGTCAGTTCGACGACGACGACCTGCCCGACCTTCGCCTTCTTCACGTTCTGCGTGATCAGGATGTCGTGGCCGATGCGCTTGTCTTCGGGCGCGACGATCAGCGCGCCGTTCTCGTTGAGCAGGCGGCCGATCACGCGCTTGTTCGCGCGCTCGGTGACTTCGACGACGTGCCCTTCCGGACGGCCGCGGCGATCGTAGCCGACGATCCGCGCGAGCACGCGGTCGCTGTGCATCACCTTCTGCATTTCGCCGTTCGGCAGGAACAGGTCGTCCTGGCCGTCGTCGCGGATCACGAACCCGTAGCCGTCGCGATGGCCCTGCACGCGACCGGCAACGAAGTTCGACGGATGAGTGAGCTGGTAGTGGCCGCGCTTGTCGAGGCGGATCTGGCCGTCGCGTTCCATCGCGGCGACACGCCGGAAGAACCCCTCGCGTTCCTGGCGCTTGATCGACAGCGCTTCGGCGATGTCGTTGGCGGCCAGCGGCGCGTCGCTCGTACGCAGCACGCCGAGAATTTCTTCACGGCTCGGAATGGGGTACGGATATTTGCTCAAGGGTTTGTCGATGATTGTTCTCGTTGCGTTGACTGGTGGTGCACGGCATCAACATAGAAGTGTCCGTCAGACAGTTCTATAGTGACGGCGACGGATCATTCTATCACCCGCCTGTGTCGCCAAATGACGCGAATGCCGCGTGCAGGCGCCACAGCGGCCGGTTTGCGGCGCATCGCAAAAAAGTGTTGACACGGATAATTGGGGCGCTATAATTTCGCTTCTTTGCAGCAAGCAGCTACTGCAAAACGTGCCCAGGTGGCGGAATTGGTAGACGCACTAGGTTCAGGTCCTAGCGGTGGCAACATCGTGGAGGTTCGAGTCCTCTCCTGGGCACCATCTGTTTTTGAAAAGGTCGGCTTCATGCCGGCCTTTTTTCATTTTCGGCCTCACATTGCGCGCAGCGGTCGCGCCATATGCTCGCCACGCGGATCGATAGCAGAATTAATCGGTTATCGATCGCCCTCCCCGTTGGTACGTTAGCCGCCTTGCTTGCAACGAACCCAACGAGGAACACGATCCATGACGTCGATGAACCGCCGCGCGTTCGCGCGCGCGATGCTGGCCGCCGGGCTGAGCGCCGCCGGCTTCCGCGCGCAAGCCGAGAACGCACCGTCCACGCTGCGCATCGGATATCAGAAATCGTCGACGCTCATTACGCTGCTCAAGATCCGTGGCACGCTCGAGCAATCGCTCGCACCGCTCGGGCTGCGCGTGTCGTGGCATGAATTCGCAAGCGGCTTGCCACTGACCGAAGCGCTCAACGTCGGCGCGGTCGATTTCAGCGCCGACGTGGCCGACACCGTTCCCGTCTTCGCACAGGCCGCGCATGCGCGCTTCGTGTACGTCGCGCAGGAAGCGCCATCGCCGAAAGCGCAGGCCATCATCGTCAAACGCGACAGCGCGCTGCGCACGCTGGCCGATCTGAAGGGCGCGCGCATCGCCGTCACGAAGGCCGCCGGCAGCCACTATCTGCTGCTGGCCGCACTCGCGAACGCCAGACTCGCCCCGGCCGACGCGGCGATCCACTACCTGACGCCGGCGGACGGTCGCGCGGCATTCGAGCGCGGCAGCGTCGATGCATGGATCACGTGGGATCCGTATGTCGCATCCGTCGACGCGAATCCCGACGTGCGGATTCTGGCCGACGGCAACGGACTTGCTTCGTACCAGCGCTATTACCTTGCGTCGAGCAGTTTTGCCGCCGCGCGTCCGGACGCCATCCAGATCGCGTTCGAGCGCCTGTCGCAAGCCGGCACGTGGCTGCGCGAACATCAGCAGGAGGCCGCCACCCTCCTCGCGCCGATCTGGGGACTCGACGCAAAGACGATCGAGCGCGCGAACGCGCGGCGCAGCTATCTCGTGCGCGCCGTCGCCACGCAGAACTTCGGCGAGCAGCAGAAGATCGCCGATACGTTCCTCGCGGCCGGTTTGCTGCCCGGTCGCGTCGATACCAGCGAAGCCCTGCGCTGGAATTTCGCGGCAAAGCGCGCGGAGCCGATCGGCGCCTGACACCGCGGACGTGCGACTGCCAATATATTTATCGCCGCCGATCAAATTGTGTTGACAGACTCTTCAGACACGCTACAATAGCGGTCTTCGCATCGCA
>NZ_ML058625.1 GCF_003635165.1 Burkholderia sp. Nafp2/4-1b
CAAGCTGTGCCAGCAATGCCATACCGGGGTGCGCGCCGCTGTGCACCTGCTGCTCCTGCTGCACTTCGAGCAGGCGGATCTGCTGGCGCACGAGCATGAGCCGCTCACATTCGCGATCAATCTCGGCACGCAGACCGGGCGCGAGCAGCTCACGCTGCCGGGTCCACCAGTGCGTCCAGACGCGGCCGCCAACATACCTGACCCGAAGGTTGTGCAACACGAGCAGCGAGCGGATCCGGTTGGTATGCGCGGTGCGTTCCTGCCGCAGGCGTTCGAGCTCGCGGTGCAGGCGCCGGTCGTCTTCCTGCTCGGGCGAGGGGATGCGCGCCACCGCCCACACCCGCCGTTCGCCAGTGTGATAGCGGATGAGCATCGACAGCAGCTTGTCGCTGTCGAGCCGGTCCGTCTTGGCGCGACGGGCACGGCGGTTCACCTCGATACTGGCCGAATCCACCACGAGATTGACGATGCCCTGTCCTGTCAGCCAGCGGTGCAGCCAGAAGCCGTCGCGGCCGGCTTCATAGCAGCTGTAGACCGGTGCGTCGGCGCCGAGATGGCAGCGCGCCCTCGCGTTCGCGACGGCGGCGAGAACCGCCGCGGTGTCCCCCGCGGCGATCGTACAGCGGCTGGGCGTGCGCCGGGCATCAGCCAGTGCGAGCTTCCAGCTCTTCTCGCCCAGTTCGAAAGCCATGTACAGGCGGCCAACCGCCGTCGTATTCTGCCCACGGAGGGCTGTGTCAGGCGTATCCATTTGCGTGCTCCTTCGGAGAAAACGAGTGTGCAACTCCCGTTTTACTCCGGTCGGGCTTACTGCCACTGCCCTCCCACATAGCATCTAGTGAGCACGAAGTTCCCCGCATTTACGCCGCAGCCAACTTCACGCAGTGACCAGATCTATTACAGCAACCCTCACTACACGGCAATGCTCGTTCGTGAACGATATGCCACCGAGGATCCGAATCCATCATAGTCGCCCCCCAGAGAATTACTTCATTTTCCCATTCAATCTCAACAATCTTTTCGCGATCCTTCATTTCTGACAATTCGCAAACGCAGCAACAGCGCCTGCGAAAAGGTATGTGCTCATCGCCATACCCGGGCGAGCATCATTCGTCGCTCGTGGCGCAGGGGTAACATCTCGTTCACCGTTGTCCGTAGAGGCGCCGCGGTTCCTGTCTGGGATAGATAAGACTCACCAATGAACCGTTGTCATTTCGAATACGGTTGAATGAGCAAGAAGGTATGGATCATCACTGGACGATCTCCGACCGTCGCTTTCGGGTTCACAACGCCGTTTGTACCCGCGACGGCCGCGACCAAAAATAGGCGATATTTGCATGCCGTGAGCCAAATCTTGGCGCCTACTTTGCGACCCGTCCCAAGGGCCCTGTGCCACGTTTTATGAGAATCTCGATTCAATGGTTGTTGGTAAATGTTCGAAACGTCGTCGTGGCTCCGTTGCTCGCCTCGGCCGCGTTGTGCTTGACTGGATGTGGCAGTACAACCGGGCCAAACGGGAGGCCACTGCACGACATCGATGCAGCAACCCGAACCCGGATGTGGAATAAAGCCACGAAAGCCTGCCCCAACGGTTACGACATTATCCGGAAGCCGCATAAGGTTGCTCCGTGGGAATGGACTATGTCGATTGAATGCCGGTAGCGCAGCTCAGCGGTCGTCGATACGCTACTCGTCACAGCTCGCTGCCATTCGATCGTGCCGCGAGCGAGCGCACCTCCTTCAGTCGCCCCGTCACCGTAATGTCCGGCGACACCGCAAACTGCGTAATTCGGTCGGCCTGCCGGTCCGCCCGCGACGACGATCCAAAGAAATATTCCTTCGAGGAGGCGACGGAAACGACGCTTTTTATATAAAAATCAATAAGTTATTCCCATTTTTAGCTCACCTCGCACACCATCAAACCACACCAACATGCCCCAATGAAATCAAGTAGTTGGCGAGGGGTTTTTGAATGCCCGAGCGACGATGAGAAGACTGGTGCGCGGCTCTGTTCGTCAGTTATCCGGTTGCTCAGCCGTCGTGCGTCGAAACAGCGAAACACGCCGATCACGCGTTTTGGATGCTCGATGTTCGCCATCGCTCGAGCAGCGATTGGTGGTCAAGTCTTATAGATCGTACTTGTTCAACAAGCGGCACAGCGTCGCTCGTGAAACCCCCAAGTCGTCAGCTACCTGCGCATGGCGGCGGCGATGCCTCAATAGTGCGGCCTCAATAACGTGCTTCTCAGCATGCTCGCGCGCTTCTGCAAGCGTCGGTGCTTGCACGGCGATGTATTGTTCAAGATCAAGATCCGCTGCAGAGATCAGGCGACTATCAGTCATTACGATCGCACGTCGGATCCGATTAATCAACTCTCGCACATTTCCAGGCCAGGAATAGTTGTGCATCGCCTCAATTGCGCTTCGTGCGAACCCGCGAATCTGATGCGCCGCGTCTGGACGGAATTTCTGCAGCATGTGCCGTGCAAGCAATTCGATATCCTTGCCCCGTTCCCGCAAGGGCGGTTCGTTGATGCGCAACACGCAAATGCGATGGAACAGGTCGGCACGGAACCGCCCGTCATGCACTGCGGCCTCCACATCAACGTGCGTTGCAGCAATAATCCGCACATCGACCGAGATCGACTCGTGGCTGCCGAGGCGTTCAATCTTGCCCTCCTGCAGGAATCGCAGCATGCTCGTCTGACTTTCTAGCGGCATATCACCGATTTCATCGAGGAATAGCGTACCGCCGCGCGCGGCTTCAATTCGTCCGATCCTGCGCTGGTTCGCACCGGTGAAGGCACCTCTTTCATATCCGAACAGCTCAGATTGCAGCAAATGATGCGGAATCGCACCGCAGTTGACCGCGATAAACGGGGAATTACGCCGCGGGGAATTTTCGTGAATCGCGAGCGCAGTCAATTCCTTGCCTGTGCCCGATTCGCCGGCAATGAACACCGTCGCTTCAGTATTCGCCGCTTTTCGGACTGTGCGAAATAACCGTTTCATCACATCGCTTGATCCGATCATCTCACTCAATCCCTTCGTCCCAATGTCCGGCGTACGATCGACGTCGCCCAGCGTTACCATCTGGTATGCGCGCTCGGCAAGATAATCAATCTCCGGATGCACCGGCTTCCCTTTTACGTAGTCGAAGCAATGCTGTCGGATAAACCTACGGACGGCGGGATCGGCCAAATACTGAGGACTAGCGATGGCAATCCACCCCACCTTCCCCGAATTCAGGATTGGTTCCAGCTGCGCCAGTTCGTCCACCTGGAAGCAGTCGAGGTCAACAATACCTACATGTACAATGCCAGGCTTCACGAATCGTCGAGCTGCACTCACAGACCGTGCACATATCACGTCCCAATGCCGTCCAGTCAAATACCTGACAAGCGCCATGTCAAGGCCACGTGACAGACATACAAGGGGCCGCTTCGTGCGTAGGTGGACCGGCGCAGACCCGCCCGAATGCGCCATTTCCAATTCAAGGTCAAAGCGTTCGGGTACTGGTGAATTACCTCGGACAAAATTGTGCACGTTGACCTCACGCTTTTCTGCGTACCAAAAACCCGCTTTAACCCAGTAACTTTAGCGCATGTTTTTTAATTATCCTACAAATTGTCTCGTTTTTTTGAATCTCAATATTATTCGAATTCCATTTCATTTCCGACAATCCGCATACACCGGAAGCAATTCTGTTCAGCCAGCAGGCCGAGTGCTGGGCAATCGCATATAGCCGCGGGATACGAGAAGGACGTTGTGGATCCTCGAGCTGCGCGTCACCGCGCCATCTAGCATCGTCCACCGCACCGCCTGCGATTAAAAAATCCCGCCTTCCGCGAGGTTTCTCCAAGCGCATTTCCAACGTCTACGGCCTTCCTTGATCTAGATATTAATGCTGGTCGGAATCCGGCTCGGCAGCAGGAATGTGTAGGGGTAGCGCCGTTGCAGATTGCGCGCGTTGATGGTGCTCTCAATTTGCGTAAGGGCGGCGCGGAAGGTAGGCAACGGCCCGCCGGGACCCGTCACGCGTACATCGGTGATAGCCTGCGCGAACGGAAAGTCCTTGTTAACGTACCCGCCCAGCGGCCGATGGAAAACCCCGCTCAATGAATACGCGATATTGACTTGCGCCATGGCAACCAACGGTGACGGCAGCATCTTCAGCCAGTCGCTCTGTGTATAGCTGACACCGGCAGACGGCAGCGGAGTGGCACCGAAACCAGGCGTTGCCGGCACGTAGGACCAGAGAGGCCACTGCGAGAAATTCACGGCCGCATGCTGCGCCGAGGTCGTGAAGAGAATCATCGTCACAGCGCTCACCAATTGTTCAATCGTGGCGATACTCGGAAAATTCTTGACCAGCCCGCTGACCGCTACGTCACTCACCCAATTGGCGAGCTCCGTATCCCCCTGTACGTCCGCGTCCGACTGGTAGTACACCCCTACGTAGCTGCGTACCCAGTTGGTAATCGCATTCCAGATCAACAGCGCGTCATCCCGATATGGGTACACGGGCAGGTCTGCCGTGCTCGCAACGCCACGATTGGCAAGATCGGTCGGTAGCATGTGCGCGGTGAAATCAAACGCGAGACGATCGTCGTGAACGGTCTGCTCGGACGTCTGGCGCGACGCGGCAAAAATAGTGTCCATGATGCCGAAAGGCGCCAGCAAGGCCGGCATTCCGACCGCGTTGATATACATCGTGCCTTCGAAGTGGGGCAACATCAGCGCGAGCAGCGGATGGGAGGGTGCCAGTTGCCGGTGCGCGGCCACTGCCACCGCTTCAATCACCAAGTGCGTGCGCGACAAATGCGAGCATGTCTCATGGTGATTCAGATCCGCCATCTGCACCAACGTCTTGGCCATCTGCCAGCCCCAATAGTTTGGTGATGCGGGGTCCGTGACGCGAAGGAAAACGCTGCTGGCGATAGGATCCTGCCCGGTTTGAATAGCAACCGGTACCATCGCGTCGCGCGCCGGCGTAAGCGCCAGCAATGCGATTGGTGCGGTGATGTATCGGCCCGGGCGCGGGTTTGCCTGCCCTCTCATCTCTGCATAGTCAAGCAGATATAGCCGCCTAGAAGCCGCCGCCGCCGCGAGACTGTCACCCGTACCCATCACGCTCTGATATTGGCTATCGTTCAACGCAAACTTGCCTGGCAGTGCCGTGACCTGTCGGATCACCAGCGGATTGGCGCCAGCCACGCGCATGTTCCCGAAAAAGTCGTCATCGCGTAGCCTATTGGCAATGTCGGGCAACGGGAGGGTGCTGAACTCCGCGTTGTACGCCGACAGATCTCCGCCTTGGTTACCCTGCTGCGCCTGGATGATCGTATTGAACGCCGACAGCGCATGTGTCTCGATCTGACCAAGCTGCGTCAGGATGTTGAGCAACGAAGTCTGCAGCGACGCCGCGTCGATCACTGACAGCGGATTATTCTGCAATTGCTGGAAGGTCTGGCTGTACTGGGCGAGTTGCGACTGGATCGTGGCCAATTGCTGCAAGTCTGAGGCGAACTGACCGGCAAGCGACGGCGCAACACCCGGCGCCGCCGTCAGCCCATTCACCAGCAGAGTCGCGTTCATCTGCGCAAACTTCAGCAGCCAGTCGATAGCCGGCTGTTCGCCCGCGGGCACCGGAGCGCCAGCGGCCATGGGAACACCTGTCGAGAACGGAAAGTTCTGCGTCCACATGTAGTTTGTTTTCGCTGCGGTCAGCGCGATAGCGCGCGCCAGTTGGCCAAGCATCGTATCGTACTGTGGCAAGACCGGATTGGACGGCGACAGCAGCCCGGCATGCGCGCCACGTGACAGAACGGCCGCACCAATGGCGAAGCCCGATCCTTTGAGTAAGTCTCTGCGCTTCATATAGACTCCTGACTATTGTTGATGCAACGGTTACACGCCAGTAGCGTGCCGCTCAACTTAGGCCGTTCAACGTGTCCATTCAGGACTACCCTTCAAAAAGATCTGATCAATTTAATTACTCAGCCAGCGTGTGTTGTGACGCGCTGTGTAGACTCTGTATCACCGAGTTCCGCGTTGCTCATCACCATATCGTCCAGCATTAGCCGATAGCCCACCGCATAAACGGTGACAATCCTTATGTTCTTGTTTCCGTCTAGCCGCAGTTTCGAGCGAATTTGTGAAATGTGCACTTCTAAGGTCCGTGATGACGGATCGAGCTCGCCTCCCCATACAGCCTTCTGAATCGCCCAGCGCGAAACGATCTTGTTCTTGTTGCGCAGTAAGAATTCAAGGACGTCGAACTCACACGGCGTCATGCCGACGGCTTTGTCATCAATCTCTACAGCGCGAAATACGCGGTCGATCTTGATGTTGTCGATGTACAGGTATCTGCGTTTCATGTCGCCCCTCGAGCGCCCGCTCAAGAACCGTTCCGCTAACCGTCCGTCGCGCGCGGTCCGTCCACGAAAAAGCCCGCGTGAAGGCGGGCAATGCACCTCTTGCGATGCAATGATGTGATCTCACGATGAGCGACCAGGCAAGGACCGACGCAATGCTGTAGCCCGCTCGATGGCGCGCTGGCGTTCAGCGTCCGGGCCTTCCAGCTGTCCAACATAGGCCGCCGGCAACGCATCGCGCGTGAACTGATATTCAAGCGACGTGAGCACGTTGCGTGTGAACACCGGATCACTACAAGCGCCAGGCACCTTACAGCCATTCTTGATCAATTCGAGCGCTGCGATGTCCCCGTGGGCCGCCATTGCATACAGGTGATCAGCCAGCATCATGCCGTCAGGCAGCGCGATCGTATTCCGTTGCATGGGATGCCGGCTAGCTAGCGAGCTCGAGAACGAGGCTAGGCTAGCACGGCAGCCGCAGCTATTCGCAGCATGGTTGAGCACATAGTCGGGGCTCGCAATTGTTCGGCGCCACAGCGTGACGCTTCGCCAGCCATGTGGTGCTGCGCGCACGCCATGCCGCCAAGCAGGAGCCTCGAATTGACTTTCCGGATCATTTAGTTAGGCTCTACACACAACAGTTTAAAATCAGTGTCGACAGGTTTTCCTGCAGCGTCTTTTGCCGTTACGGTAACGCTCCCGTTTGCTTCCGTGTCATCCATAGAAGATAGAGAACCGATAGGACTCGGCGTGCAAGACGGAACTTTACTACCAAAGACGTTAATATTTGGACCACCTACGAAAGAGACGACCCATTGACCCGTTTGTGGGTGTTGGACCGGACTGACAACCCACTGACCGTAACGCTGCACCGCTGTCCCATCAGCTTTGATGTGAACATCGTAGGCACTCCCCGCTGTCGGGGCGGATTGTGTTAGTCCATCGTTCGGGCATGGTGATGACGCGAGAGACGGAAATCCCAATGTGTTACATGTGTATGTCTCGGCTGTATCAGCGTATGCTGCCGAGATCGCCATGGAGCACACCAACAAAGCCATCAGACATTTGCTCATGATTTTCTCCTATTATGTTTTCTGATCCTCATAAAATTCATCAAATCCAACACCACGTCTAGCACCACCTCTCGAAATCTCACCAAATCAAACCACACCATTCGGCCGAGCCACCGAAAAATGGCGTGCATATACATAACAAGCTCGAACTCACTGCGCAACAAACAGAACATTTCCCGCTATATTCCATCGGAATTACGCATAGACCTGCAAACACGACGAGGTTTGCAATGAATTCGAAATTATCATAGCCCGCTTCCGGAGCATTGCTGAGTCGTCTTGCTCAATCTCAACAATCTTTATGCAATCCTTCATTTCTGACAATTCGCAGACGCAGCAACATCTCGTCCGAAAATTCCTCATCTCCGCGGTACAATGTTGAGCAACGCACGCGAGTAAACTAAGATCTCGCTTTGGCGTTTCCCACAAAAATCTCTCAAGCGCCGCTGCTTCGCCAGTTGAAATTTTCGATTCAGCCAGCAGCTTCTTCCCCGTTTGACGACTGCTCGTTTCCTGCGTATGTTGGCCATGTTGGTAGGTACCAATTGGCGTCCGTTGTCTCGGTAAGCAACGTCCTTCACCGCCCCGCCATTTCTCGCGCACCAACGCCAGAATGGGTTTCACGTGCACGCCTTCATATTTCGTGTCGAGGGAAAGTCACAATGCACATCGTTTCGTTCGATCGTGATTCATCTGCCACAACTCGTTCACCCCACCCCGCACCTTCAGAGAGCTGGCTGCCGGATTTTGCTCGTATCAGAGGATGCGTCGCAAACGCGATCGCCGATCAGATCGGGGAAGCCATTCGAGCCGGGGTGCTTCGCCCCGGGGACCGTTTGCCGACCCAGCAGGCAATTGCCGACGCGTTAGGTTTTCACCACAACACCGTGTACATCGCCTTCCGGAAGGCAGCCGGGCGTGGCCTAATTCGCAGTTTTCGTCGCCGGGGGACGTTCGTACTGGACAATCAACCGCACTGACACAGTCATAGAAGCGCTTTGGTGCTGTGGCGCCGATGCTGACCACTGCTCCCTCACGACTGCCCCTCGGTCATGCGCGTAGCCGTCGATTGTCCGGTGACTGTAATATCCGGCGACACCGCAAACTGCGTGATTCGGTCCGCCTGCCGATCTGCCCGCGACGACGACCCAAAGAAGTATTCCTTCGAGCCGATTACCATCGTGATCAGCACGCCGAGCAACGTGTCGAGCGTCGTTTTCACCATATCCGGCATCCGGATACCGCCGATCGCCAGGTAGAATTCCAGCCCGATCACCGCAAACAGCGCGAGCGTGTATAGGTACGCCAGGTTGCGCGCGGTGTGGTCGTGTTCGGCGATGGATAACTGCCGCGCGCTTGCCCGGTCCCCGGCTGCCACCTGATCGGCCTGCACCTGGATGCCGGCCATGTTCTGCGCGTGCGTAAAGCCGGCCTGGCGCATCTTCAGCGCAAAGTCGTCGTCGGCCTGCTTCAGCGCGAGCCACTGCTCGGGCGTCAGCGCCTCGCCGCTCAGCGCGGTTTTCACGGCCTCGACCGAGCGGTCATTGAGCCCGAGCTTCTCCGCAATCGTCGTAGCCGCCATCACCGCAATACCCGGTACGCCGCCCGTGAGTGCCGTCAGCAGCCATGGCGCGACCGTCTTCAACATCTCCAGCATGTTTTTATCCTCCCAAGGCCCGGTTCAGTTGCCAGCCGTATTCGAAGGTCTCGTTGGCCGGCCGCCGCTCGGCCAGCTCGAGGTAGTACACCGACTGCTGCGCTGCGATCATCCCGAGCAGCACGCGGTGAAGGTCACGGGCGCGACCGTGATTTGCGAAGCATCTTTCACCATGAGTAGTCCTACAAAAATCTCCGCGACTGCGGAGCCCTGGTCCGACATGGGTTAGCGACGCCCTGCGCGACAACATTGCCAGCGCAGCGCCTTGCGCCCGAGCGCCTTGATGTAAAGCAGCGCATCGGCGATCTCGGCCTCCAGCAGGTCCCGACTGGCCGAACGCACGAAGGTGCTCGCCCACGCTGCAGTCTGCGTGTATCCCATCCCGCCCTGGAACGCCGCCTCGCAACACGCGATGAGCGTGTCGCGTGCGGGCTGCGCGGGATCCGGCATCCGGGCCGCTCGTGCGTTGGTGATGCGCTCGTGCTCCTCGCCGCAGTCCGGGCACGGCACCAGGTAAATTCGCTGGTCCGATGCCTGGAACGCCTGCTGGATCCGCGAGAACTCGTCGACCGTGGGCGTGCCGCCAAAAATCACCTTGCGGCGGCTGTCCGAGTAGCTCTTGTTGCGCTCCTCGAGCAGCGTGATCGAATCGCCCTGGTCGCGAACATTGGTGTTCGCGTCGTCCGGTTCTTCCACCGCCACCAACGGCGCCGGCGTCGACTTCACGTCATCCGGCGCGTTCGACGTGATGAACTTCAGAAAACCGCGCTGGAAGGTCTTGTGGTCCCACAGGTTGCGTTTATCGCGACCGGCGTGCACCGGCACCTTCGCAGCCAAGCGCGGTGTCACCTGGATCATCGGCTCGAACTTCTCCAGGTTGAACTTCTTGGCCGACTTCTCTTTGGCGAACATCACGATCATCCGGCACGGGTCCACGTCGATGCGCCGGCCGATGTAGTTCAGCAGCACCCCGTCGGTCCACGTGACCTGCGCGAACTTCATGCACACGACCTTCTGCACCCGCGGATCGTCCAGCGCCGCGTGCATGCCCACCACCCACGGCGTGATGTTCGGGTTATAGCGCCCCGGGCTCGCCGAAGCCTTCGCACTCATTCTGCGGTAACGCCTGGCCCACTCCGTCGTGCCGATCCGCTCGGGCGGACGCAGCTGTTGCGCAATCTGGCGAATCACCGCCTGCACCGTCTGCGTCGTATCGAGATAGCTGCTCAAGGCATCCATAGATATGTTCGTTCAACCACTGAACGTCGACCTCGACGCCGTACAGAGTGCGCAGCTCCTGCACCAGCTTATCGGGCAGGGCCAATAATTCCGTCTGAAACGCGCCGACCATCTGGCCGTACGCCTGTTCGAGTTGCGCCGCGTTCACGAGCTGGCCTTTTTTCTCGGCCAGCGTCAGCAGCTTGATCTCGCGATCGACCACTTCCGTCTTCGCGCGCTCGGCGGTCAGGTCCAGGCCATCGGCGCTCGTGTGGCTTGCCGCCACTTCGCGCAAGTGCCGGATATAGGCCACCCGCACCTCGTCCATCGACGCGGACCGGTAGTCGAGCGCTTGCGCTACCCCGACCCGAAGCAGATCAAGCTGGATCAGGGTAACCGCCGAATCTTTCTGCCCAAACTCGGCTGGCTGCGCTACCGCAATAGCCGGCACGTCTTGGGTGAGTTGCGCAATGCCACGGTATCCCAGAGTGCCGGGAAGTGGTTCGTCTCGATCCAGACACAACGCGAAGTAGATCGGCCGGTGCCGCAAGCCACCAGTGCGGTTGGCATCGATGTCGGCATAGCTCGCTTCGCAACGATGAGCGACGGCACGTTCCTCGCGCCGCTCAACAGTTTGAAGCGGCACGAAGCTCGGTTGTGCCGTGCGCAACGGGCGATGAGCCGCAAGGTGAAATTCAGCAGCAACTGGAAGAAGGCGAAAGCTCGCATCCAGCGCATCCATTCCCGCATCGGTAACGCCCGCCGCGATTACCTGCATAAAGCCACGACCACGATCAGCAACAACCACGCGATGGTGTGTATCGAGGATTTGCAGGTGCGGAACATGTCCAAATCGGCAGCGGGCAACACCGAGGATCCTGGCAAGAATGTACGGGCCAAGTCAGGCCTGAACAAGTCCATCCTCGATCAGGGCTGGTTCGAGTTCCGTCGCCAACTGGACTACAAGCTGGCATGGAACGGCGGTTGGCTTAGAGCGGCTAACACAAGTC
>NZ_ML058626.1:0-80470 GCF_003635165.1 Burkholderia sp. Nafp2/4-1b
GGGACGCGTTCATATAGATTCCCTGAACTCGCCGGGCGTCACACCGGTTTGCTTGCGGAAATAACGGCTGAAGTACGCGCTGTCCGCAAAACCCATCTCGTGCGCGATCTGCTTCACGCTCAGATTCGAATAGACAAGATCGCGTTGCGCTTCCCGAATCAGGTGCGCGTTGACGACCGCCGTCGTCGAAATCCCCAACTCCTCCCGACAGACGCGCGCAAGCTGCGCAGCCGTGACGCCGAGCCGGTCTGCATAGAATTCCACCGGTCGATGCTCGCGAAAATGCGTGTCGATCAGTTCACGAAAACGTCGCAGCAAGGTGCCGCGCCGATCGGTGCCTGCATGCGACGGCGCGGCCGCGAGATCGCCCACGCGCGCGATATGCACGACGAGCGCCACCAGCAACGCCATCCCCGCCGCGCCGCGCCCGCGTGACGTGCTGCGGAATTCCTGTTCGAGCAACGCGAACAGCGGCATCAGCATCGCCACGCTCGCGTCCGACCCCTTGACCGGAATCACCGCCGCCCGTTGCAGGATCGACAGCGCGCCCGGTGCGACGGTCTTGACCAGTGTTTCCAGCGCGCGCTGCACGACCGTGATCACGAGGCCGTCGATGTGCGGCGAGAACTCGAATGCATGGATTGTCTGCGCGGGCAGCAGCACGAGGCACGGCGGCGCGAACGTGTGCTTGTCGCTCTCGATCACGACATGCCCATGCCCGCCGCGAATGTACAAAATCTGCAATAGCGCATCGTGGCGGTGCGCGGCGATATGCCAGTCGTTCGGCCGGCTGCGCTCCGGTATCCATTCGAAGTTGAACGCGTCGTACCAGGGCGGACGCGCCGATTCGCCATACAGATCGTAGTTAGGGATTTTCCTCATGCCGCGCGGCCTCCTGTGTACAAATTGTCCTGTTGCTTGCGGCGTTTGTCCAATTTTCGCGCGGTGCGCGCTTCTATACTTTTCCCATCGACGTAGCGCCTGAACTTGACGCATCGCGTGACGTCCGGGTAGCAGGTGACGAATCCAGTCGGCGCGTTTCGAGCCTATTTAAAGAGGATGACTAATGATATCGCAAGCAGACAATCGCAAGCAGGGGTGGCTTCGCCTCGACGGACAGGTGTGCGTGGTGACGGGAGCGGCCGGGGGCATCGGCACGTCGATCGTCGAAACGTTTGTGGCGACCGGTGCACGGGTCGCACTGCTCGACCGCGACGCGGATGCGACCATCGCGCTCGCTGAGCGACTGCGTGCGGCAGGGGGCGACGTCGTCGCGATCGGCTGCGACATCGGCGACACCGCCAGCGTGACCCAGGCCGCCGAACGCGTGGAGCGCGACTTCGGCCCCGCCGACGTCCTCGTGAACAACGCCGGCCTGTTGCGGGCCGGCGGTATCGAGACCATCGGCCTCGATGCCTGGAACGCGATGCTGCAGGTCAATCTGACCGGCTACATGTTGTGTTCGCAGGCGTTCGGGCGCGCGATGCTGGCGCGCGGTTCCGGCGCGCTGGTGCATGTGGCGTCGATCGCGGCGCGCCACCCGCAGACGTATAGCGGCGCGTACAGCGCAAGCAAGGCAGCGGTCGCGATGTTGGCGCGGCAACTGGCGGCGGAGTGGGGGCCGCGCGGCATCCGCAGCAATACCGTGTGCCCCGGCATGATCCGCACGCCGTTGTCCGAGTCGTTCTATGCGAGCGGCGACATCGAGGCGCGCCGCGGCGCGATGACCGCGAGCCGCCGCATCGGCCGGCCCGACGACATCGCGAACGTCGTCGCGTTTCTCGCCAGCGAGCGAGCCGCGTATGTGAACGGCGCGGAACTGGTGGTCGATGGCGGCCTTGACGCGATGCTGATGGATCTCGTGCCGCGGCCCGGCTATGAAGCCGGCGCCGTCGCACGTTGATTCGACGACCCTGCCGTGCCGCACGCGCGGCTCGAAATCCGAGCTCGACGGCGTGGCGGCGCGGTCATTCCAGGAAACGGAGGAAGACATGATGAACGATCAACAGCGTTCGAAGCACGTCACGTGCGATCTGCTCGTGATCGGATCGGGCGCGGGCGGCCTGTCCACGGCCATTACCGCGCGCAACGCGGGCCTCGACGTGATCGTCGTCGAGAAGGAAGCGTGCTTCGGCGGTACCACTGCGTTTTCCGGCGGCGTGCTGTGGATCCCCGGCAATCGCCATGCGAGCGCGAACGGCGTGCAGGATACGCGCGAAGCGGCACGCACGTATCTGCGCGGCGAAACGGGCGCGTTCCACGACGACGTGGCGATCGACGCGTTTCTCGAGCACGGCCCGCGCATGCTCGAATTCTTCGAGCGCGAAACGGACGTGAAATTCGTGCCGACGCTGTATCCCGACTATCACCCGAACGTGCCCGGCGGCGTCGACATCGGCCGCTCGGTCGTTGCCGCACCGTACGATGCGCGCCGGCTCGGCCGCGATCTCGAGCGCCTGCGTCCGCCGCTGAAGACCATTACGTTCATCGGGATGATGTTCAATTCGTCGAACGCGGACCTGAAGCACTTCTTCAATGCGACGCGCTCGCTTCAGTCCGCGTGGTACGTGACGAAGCGGCTTGCCGCGCATCTGAAGGATCTCGCGCTGTACCGGCGTGGCGTGCAGATCACGAGCGGCAACGCGCTGGCCGCACGGCTCGCGAAGTCCGCGCTGGACCTCGGCATCCCGATCCTCACGAACACACCGGCACGCGAGCTGATCGCGGATGGCGCGCGCATCGTCGGTGCGACGGTCGGCGCGGACGGCGCGACGTATCGCATCACCGCGCGCCGTGCGGTCGTGCTCGCGAGCGGCGGCTTCTCGCACGACGTCGCGCGAATCGCGCGTGCGTATCCGCACGTTGCACGCGGCGGCGAGCATCTGTCGCCGGTGCCGACCGGCAACACCGGCGACGGCGCGAAGCTCGCCGAGCGCGCCGGCGGCCGCGTGGAGATTCGCTATCCGCAGCCGGCCGCATGGATGCCCGTCTCGCGCGTGCCGCTCGGCGACGGCCGCTTCGGCGTGTTTCCCCATCTGCTCGATCGCTACAAGCCGGGCGTCATCGGCGTGACGCGTCGCGGCACGCGTTTCACGAACGAATCGAATTCGTATCACGACGTCGGCGCTGCGATGATCGCCGCCTGCCGCGACGACGCCGAGACGGCGATGTGGCTCGTATGCGATCACGCGACGATCCGCAAATACGGGCTCGGCTTCGCGAAGCCCGCCCCCGTGCCGCTCGGGCCGCTGCTGCGCAACGGCTATCTCGTGCAGGGGCGCACGCTCGCGGAGCTCGCGCAGCGGGCCGGCATCGACGGGGCGAACCTGGAGGTGACCGTGCGGCGCTACAACCGCGATGCCGCGCGCGGCGAGGATCCCGAATTCGGCCGCGGCACGACGTCGTTCAACCGCTATCTCGGCGACGCCGACCATCGTCCGAATCCGTGCGTCGCGCCGCTCGGCGACGGACCGTATTACGCGCTGAAGGTCGTGATGGGCGATCTCGGCACCTTCGACGGGATCCGGACTAATGCGGTCGGTCAGGTGCTCGCCGCCGACGGTCGGCCGATCGCCGGCCTGTACGCGGTGGGCAACGATCGCGCCAGCATCATGGGCGGCAACTATCCGGGCGCGGGGATCACGCTCGGTCCGATCATGACGTTCGGCTACCTGAGCGCGCGCCATATCGCGGGGCTCATCGCGCTCACCGACCTGACCGACCTGAGCGCCCTCACCGAACCCACGCGGCGCGCGGCCGCGCCGCAATCGGCCGACGCACGCGCGACCGCCTGAACCCGGAGCCGACCATGACTACCGAGAAGGCATTCATCGACCATCGCATCTATACGATCCGCCCCCGCGGCATGGCGGAGTTCATCGAGATCTTCGACCGGCTCGCGATGCCGATCCAGGTCAGGTATCTCGGCGCACCCGTCGGCTTCTACATGAGCGACATCGGCGCGTTGAACCAGGTCGTCCATCTGTGGGGCTACGACAGCATCGCCGATTACGACGCGCGACGCACCGCGCGCGATGCCGATCCGGACTGGCCCGCGTATCTGCAGGCATCGGGCCATCTGATCGTCGCGCAGGAGAGCCGCATCATCCGCCGCGTCGAGTTTCCGAGCCTTGCGTACCTGACGCGCTGAGCGCTCACGACGATGAACCGGATGCGGCGAGCGACGTCACCGGCACCGTGCTGAACGTCGACGGCGGCTGGCCGGCCTACAGCGCTGATTCACCGCCCGGCTGACGGCTTCGTTGACCCGAGGCCAGATTCACAACACAACATGTTCATGGAGATGTCCGCACGCTTGCGGCGCGTCGGCGCCGTCTTGCGTCCGGACCGAAGGAGACACACGATGAAAACCCAACCGCGTACGCTCGACGTGCAGTCGTTCATCGACGCCGAGCGCTTTTCCCCCTGCCAGTGGCTGATCCTGATCCTGTGCTTCCTGGTCGTGGCCGCCGACGGCTACGACACGGCCGCGATCGGCTTCATCGCGCCCGCATTGACACACGACTGGGGCATCGCGCGCAGCGCGCTCGGCCCGGTGATGAGCGCGGCGCTGGCCGGGCTCGGCATCGGCGCACTTGCCGCCGGCCCGTGCGCGGACCGGCTCGGCCGCAAGACCGTGCTCGTGCTGTCGGTGGCCTGCTTCGGCGCGTGGAGCATGGTGTCCGCGCATGCGCAGTCGATCGAGACGCTGACGGCCTTTCGCTTCCTGACCGGGCTCGGCCTGGGCGCCGCGATGCCGAACGCCGTCACGCTGATGTCGGAATATGCGCCGGCCCGGATCCGCGGCGTGGCCGTCAACGCGATGTTCTGCGGCTTCTCGTGCGGGCTCGCAATCGGCGGCATCACGTCCGCATGGCTGATTCCGCATTTCGGCTGGCAAAGCGTCCTGAGCGCGGGCGGGATCGGACCGATCGTGCTGGCCGTGGCACTCGTCGTGCTGCTGCCCGAGTCCGCGCAGTATCTCGCGGCACGCCACGGCACCCAGGCGCGCATCGCTCGCATCCTCGCGCGGATCGCGCCGGGCGAGCGCTTCGACGACTGTACGTTCGTTGCCGCCGGCGCGCGCGTGAGCGACGGGGGTGGGGCATCCGCGCTCGCGCTGGTGCTGTCCGCGTCGTTCCGTGCGCGCACGCTGATGCTGTGGGCGGCCTACTTCATGGGGCTGCTGATCTATTACCTGCTGACCAACTGGATGCCGACGCTGCTGCGCGACGCGGGCTTCAGTGCCGAAGGCGGCGCGCTGATGACGTCGCTGTTCCCGCTCGGCGGTGTGCTCGGCAATCTCGGTGTCGGCTGGCTGATGGATCGCTTCAATCCGAATCGCACGATCGTGTGTGCGTATGTCGTGGCGGCGCTGCTGGTGCTCGTGGCGAGCCGCACGATCGGGCATGCCGCGTGGCTCGGCACGCTGATCTTCCTGTGCGGCACCGTGGTGACGAGCGCGGTAACGTCGATGTCGGCCTATGCCGCGAGCCTGTATCCGACGCGCTGCCGCGCGACGGGTGTGGCCTGGATGCTCGGCATCGGGCGCATCGGCGGCGTGGCCGGCGCGTTCGCCGGCGCGATGCTGATGGGGCTCGGCTGGCGCTTCGGCGACGTGTTCAGCCTGCTTGCGGTGCCGGCGCTCGTCGCGGCCGGTGCGCTGTACGCGATCGGCGCGTGCCGCACGGAGATCACCGAGCAGGAGCGCGCGAGCGGGGCGGCCGTGCAGCAACACTGATCCGGCGCGCGCGCAGTTGCAGCGCGGCGCATGAATGACGAAAAGCCACGGATCGCTCCGTGGCTTTTCGTGTTGGTCACGCAGCCGCTTCATGGCCACGTGTCGTGCAGCGCGTGAGCGCTCAGGCGATGGCTCAGGCGATGGTCTTGGACCAGTTCGCGTACCAGTTGCGGAACAGCGTGTACTGCGCTTCCGCGTAGTTGCGCTGCGCGTCGCTCAGTGCATCCGTTTCGTTGAAGTGCAGCGTGTATTCCTTGTCGCCGTTCAGCACCATCAGGTGCTTGTAGAACAGCACCAGGTCGCAGCCTTCGTCGAACGACGACAGCACGGCCAGCGCGGCTTCCAGTTCCTTCGCACGCACGCGCGCCACCGGGTCGCCTTGCGCGGCCTTCTTGCACAGGTCGACCAGTTGCAGCACTTCGCGCGGCAGCGCGTTGCCGATGCCGGTGATCGCGCCTGCTGCGCCGCAGTTCACGAAGCCATGGAACACTTGCGTGTCGACGCCGGCCATCAGCGTCACGCTGTCGTCCTGCGACGTGATGTTCTCGGCTGCGTAGCGCATGTCGGCCGCGCCGCCGAATTCCTTGAAGCCGATCAGGTTCGGGTGCTGGCGACGCAGTTCGAAGAACAGGTCGGCGCGCGTTGCGAAGCCATAGTACGGGCTGTTGTAGATCACGGCCGGCAGGTTCGGCGCGGCGTTCAGGATCGCGGCGAAGTGCGCCTTCTGTGCGGCCGGCGATGCGCCGCGCGACAGCACGCGCGGGATCACCATCAGGCCGTGCGCGCCGACCTTCGCGGCATGCGCGGCGTGCGACACGGCTTCCTTCGAGTTCACCGCACCCGTGCCGACGATCGTCGGCACGCCGGCTTCGACCAGACGCGCGACGCCCTCCTGGCGCTGCGCTTCCGTCAGCAGCGGCCAGTCGCCCATCGAGCCGCAGTACACGACCGCGCGCATGCCGAGTGCCACCAGCTCCTTGCCCTTCTTCACCAGCGCGTCGAAATCCGGCTGACGGTCAGCGGTGCACGGCGTCATCAGGGCCGGAATGGTGCCGGTAAAAATGTTGTCGCTCATCTCGTTTCCTCACATTCAGATAGGGTCAACTGCCGTTGCCGGCAGCTTGGGCTGTGCGCGTGCTCGCCGTCTCGTCGGTACTTCGCGTGATCCGGACGGCGGCTGGCCACTTCTTGTTTGCCTCGGTGCCGAAGCGTTGGCTCCGGTTCCGCCCGAGAGTCAGCCATCGACGGAAGCCATTCTAGTCAGTTCGCATATTTTATACAATATAAAATAAAAGGGGCATGACGAACGGTGCCGTGCCGGGGTGTCGGGGAGGGCGGGAAACCGCGCCGCAGCGGGCTCTGACGGGAATCGCCGGGAGTTTCGATGAAGCGGGGTCGTTGGTTCTTTCGGCGCTTCTTGCTTCCGCCGGGCGGTGCTTGTGGCCCAACGGGGCCCCTCAGGCGGCCCCGTGTCGCGCTTTCCGCCGATCAAAAACGCCCGTCTCGCCCACACCCGCCTGGTCCCCAAACACCTTCTTACCCGTCGCATCTCAGCCTGCCGAAACCATTTTGAGATTACGTGGATTGTGTATTGAATATTGTATAAAATCCATCGCGCGAGCTTACTCGCGAACCGCCCCGTCACGGGAATTGGAAGACAACGAGAGGAGATACGGAGATGACAAGTCAGGTCGGCGAGGCAGTCTCGCCCGGTAGTCCGGCAGCCGTGCAGGACACGGCATCGAAACGGGAGTTGAAGCGGGTCGTCGCGGCGTCGATGGTCGGGTCGGTCGCGGAGTGGTACGAGTTCTTCCTGTATGGAACGGCGTCGGCGCTGGTGTTCGGCACCCACTTCTTCAAGAAGACGGGCAATCCGATCGACGGCCTGCTCGCCGCGTTCGCGTTGTATGCGGTCGGGTTCGCTGCTCGTCCGATCGGCGGGCTGGTGTTCGGCTACTACGGCGACAAGTTCGGCCGCAAATATCTGCTGCAGGTCAGCCTGATCGTCGTCGGCATCACCACGTTCCTGATGGGGTGCCTGCCGACCTTCGATGCGATCGGCTACTGGGCGCCGGTGCTGCTCGTGTCGCTGCGGCTGATCCAGGGTTTCGCGTTCGGCGGCGAGTGGGGCGGCGCGATCCTGCTGGTCAGCGAACACAGTCCGGACAACCGCCGCGGCTACTGGGCCAGCTGGCCGCAGGCCGGCGTGCCGGCCGGCAACCTGGTCGCGACCATCATCCTGCTGGTGCTGTCGAGCTCGCTGTCGGAGGCCGACTTCCTGGCATGGGGCTGGCGTGCGGCGTTCTGGTTCTCGGCGGTGGTCGTGCTGATCGGCTTCTGGATTCGCCGCAAGGTCGACGATGCGCCGATCTTCAAGGAAGCGCAGGCGCGCCGCGCGCAGAAGCAGGAAAAGCAGCTCCGCGTGGGGCACGTGCTGAAGTATCACTGGCGACAGGTGCTGATCGGCATCGGCGCGCGGTTTGCCGAGAACATCCTGTATTACATGGTCGTCACGTTCTCGCTGACTTATCTGAAGCTGGTTGTCGGTTTTGATACCACGCGGATTTTGAAGCTGATGTTCGCGGCCAATGCGATTCATTTCTTCTTCATTCCGATGATGGGGCTGTTGTCGGATATCGTCGGCCGCAAGCCGGTGTATTTGACTGGCGCCGTGTTGACCGCCGGGTGGGGCTTCGTCGCGTTCCCGATGATGGATACCGGCAACGACTGGATCATCATGGCCGCGATCGTGCTCGGGCTGTTCATCGAATCGATGACGTATTCACCGTATTCGGCGCTGATGACCGAGATGTTTCCCACCAACGTGCGTTATACGGCGCTGTCGCTGTGTTATCAGGTCGCGCCGCTGATGGCCGGGTCGCTCGCGCCGCTGATCGGGTTGTCGCTGCTCGAGCGCTATCACTCGTCGACGCCGATCGCGTTGTACCTGGTCGCCGCCGCGGGGATCTCGATCGTGTGCGTGGGGCTCGCGAAGGAGACGCGCGGCAAGTCTTTGCGCGATGTCGATGCCGACGCAAGCCGGCGGACCGGCGTGTGACGCAGGCGGTCGAAGTCGGATCGCAGGTACGGAAGCCACCCGCGAGGGTGGTTTTTTTGTTCTCAGGCGTAGGGTTTCGTCTGAATAAATCGAGGCTCGACGTTAATCCACGCGGCAGAAATTTCACTATTACATACTGAAAGTTTCGCAATGTTCATTATGAATTGCGACCCCTTCACTATTTGCGGCATCAAATGTAAAAAAATCTGCCGCATTAATCAGTGCCGGAATCCAGGTCAGAACAATTTCGTATCCGCCGTATCGGGGGAAACCCCGCGTGGGTCCGACCCTGCCGTTATGCGGCTTGACCGTCGTTACGCTATTTGCATTTCGTAACAAGTCGGGTTGATCGGTCGAAACTGGCGTTTTAAATTTCGCCGGTCGTTCAGCAGCACCCCTGCAGTTGGGCGACCTTTCATTCTGCAAGTCACGGCATGCGAATGCCTGGATGGCCAGCCATCCGACACCACAAGTCTGCACGCTGTGTGGGCTTGATCAATTGGTCGAACTCGCGATGGGTATCGATTCGACTGTATGCGGCCCGTGGGGACCCGACGCACCTTAGTGGGCTCGCCGAGTTATTCATGTCATGCCGAACTGGATCCAGCTTGATACCGGAATCCATGATCGAACTTTGATATTTGCGTCGTATTCCTAAATGTATAGCCGAAATTCGCCCAGATTTGCGGCGGTACAACTTAACTTTTGCGCAATGCGCCGATAAAGGACAGACAATGGAATTCGTACGAATGGGAATCGTCTATATTCATCTCATCGCCTGCTGTGTCGCGATTGGTCTCGTGCTGACCAGCGACATCGCCATGGTCAAGCGACTGCTGGATTCAGACGCATCTGCCGATTTTGACCAGGGCCACCTGCCCAGCCTGCAGCGCACCGTCTCGTTGGCGTTGACGGTTCTCTGGATCACGGGCATCGCGATCATTGCGTTCGACATGCGGACCCAGGGTCTCGGATATCTCGGCAATCCCAAACTGCAGGCCAAGATAGCCATCGTCGCGTTGCTGACCTTCAACGGTATCGCTTTGCACTCCGCGGTTCTTCCGGCATTGGAGAAAGCGGGGTCCCTGCTGAAGCTTTCCTTCGAACGACGCATGGTTGCCATTTTCTCTGGCGTGATTTCCGCCGTCTCGTGGTTCTACGCGGCAATGCTGGGCGTCGGGCGCCCGTTGAGCTGGAAGTATTCGCTGGTCCAGATTCTCGCCGCTTACCCGGCACTGATTGCCGGTGGAATCGCCACCATGTTGTTCATCACGGCAGTGGCGAAATCCAGGACGTCCGTTGAACAACAGAATTCGGAAGAGGCCGCGGCCTATTGATTGCCGCCACCCGAAGGATGCGCACCGCTCACGGCAGTGCGCATCCTGTCGTCGCACCTTCCGCGCGTTGGCCAGCGCCGGATTTCGACTCTTAGGGTGCACGCGACCACTCGGACGGTGGCTGCACGCCACCGCCGCGCGGCGGCTGGGGACGCTCTGCTAATATTGTAGAAAATATGCAATCCCCGCCGCCGCGTCGGCGCCAGCCTGACCGCCATCCCCCGTCCGAACCGCAACATGAACGAGAAACGCCCTGCTCTTGTCTACGCCACGCGCGCCGAAGCCGCTGCGAATGAACTGCGCCGCCGTATCCTGACGGGCGAGTATGTCGACGGCTACCAGCTTCGCCAGGATGCGCTCGCGACCGAGCTCGGCATCAGCCGCATCCCGCTGCGCGAAGCGCTCGTGCAGCTCGAGAGTGAAGGACTGGTGAAAATCCTGCCGCACAAGGGCGCGATTGTCTCGGAGCTATCCCCGGAAGACATCACCGAGTTGTTCGAACTCCGCGCGCTGCTCGAACCTGTGCTGCTGAAAAAATCGATTCCGAAGCTGACCGCCGAGGACTTCGCGCGGCTCGATGCGATTCTCGACGAATACAGCGCCGTGCTGCATGCGAGCCAGTCGGGGCGTTGGGGCGAACTGAATACCGAATTGCATCATTTGCTGCTGTCGCGCGCAGAGCAGCCGAAGACGGCGGCGATCGTCGCATCGCTGCTGCAGCAGACCGACCGTTACACACGCGTGCAGCTGTCGCTGTCGGAAGCCGCCCGCGACGTGGCCGAATCCGAACATGCGGAACTGGTCGCGTTGTGCCGCAAGGGCGACACGCGCGCGGCGTCGTCGTTGCTCAAGCGCCATATCGAACACGCGGGCAACGAGTTGAATACGTTTCTGCGAGACCGACGCCTGGGTCGTTGAGCGCACTCGGTTACCCGACTCCGCGAACACCACGTTACGATCAGGTCCAGCGCCGAAGGCGCTCGCATCCGACGTATTGCCGTCCGGACGGCGCGCGCCGGATGTCACCGAGCCGCGCTTGTACCCGCTGACTTCGGCTTAGCCGCCACCGATCCCCTGCAGCACCTTCCCCGTCCCGCCGCACACCGTGCACGGCTGTCCTTCGACCATCCCGGTGCCGCGGCACACGCCGCATACATCCTCGCCGACGCCCGGCGCATCGGGCGGCCCTTCGTCGCCCGGGTTCAACGACGAATCCTGATGCTGTCCTTCTTGCGGTTTGTTCGTCTGCATCGCGCACCTCCTGTCGCGTTTCGGGTGTCGCGGCGGGCACGCATCGCTCGTGCCCGCCGCGACAGCACGCAAGCAGGCGGCGGCCCGCGCCGCGGGCCCGTGATCGCGATATGGTCAGTCATCCTATGACAATGTAAGTGGAAACGGAAGGCGGCGGTCTGCAGCAGGAAAACGACACAACCCCGTGTCGATTCAAATGCACTCCCGGTTCCGGAAAACGTTTCGCCCCGAGTCTGTCGTGTGGGTATGGCTGTTCCACGTCCCCGGCCGAAAACCCGCTACAGGGGTGCTTATAGGGGTATGCACCAGGTGTTCGGCAACAGCGCGCTCGGCTCCGAGAAGGACACGGTCGACCAGGTGCGGATCGGCGCGATCGACATGGCGCGCGCGAACGGCGCGTCGTTCAACGAGATCGTGCCGGAGTGGCTGATCCCGTCGTTCCCGTTCCTGTTCCGCGACGTCGACCACTTCCGCAAGGCGATGTACGGCCCGGCCGGCCAGAAGATCCTCGACGCGTTCGCGGCGAAGGGGATGATCGCGCTGACGTTCTACGAGAGCGGCGCGCGCTCGATCTACGCGAAGCGCCCGGTGCGCACGCCGGCCGACATGAAGGGGCTGAAGGTGCGCGTGCAACCGTCGGACCTGATGGTCGACGAGATCAAGGCGATGGGCGGCACGCCGACGCCGATGCCGTTCGCCGAGGTCTACACGGGCCTGAAGACGGGCCTCGTCGACGCAGCGGAAAACAACCTGCCGTCGTACGAGGAAACCAAGCACTTCGAAGTGGCGCCCGACTACTCGGAGACGCAGCACGCGATGACGCCGGAAGTGCTGGTGTTCTCGAAGAAGATCTGGGACACGCTGTCGCCGCAGGAGCAGGCGGCGATCAGGAAGGCCGCGGCCGATTCGGTGCCGTACTACCAGAAGCTGTGGACTAGTCGTGATGCGTTACGTGTTCGAGGACGCGCCCGATTTCGTCGAGCCGATCGCATTGCTGCTGGTGATCGTGATCGCGATGTTCGGCGCGGCGATGAAGGTGCGCGACGGCGGCCACATCGGCCTCGACTCGCTCGTGCAGCGCCTGTCGGCCGGCCCGCGCACGGTCGTGATCGCGATCCAGCACCTGAGCCTGATCGCGTTCGCGATCGCGATCATGGTCGGCTGCGGCACCATGGCCGCCGAGACGATGGGCGACCACATCCCGATCATCGGGCTGCCCGAAGGCGTGCGCTACCTGATCACGATTCCCGCGGCGATCGCCATCATCCTTTTCTCGCTCGAGCACTTGCTCGCGCTTCGTCGTTCTTCGTCGGGACAATAACGCCATGGAACTCGCGATCCTGTCCGTCAGTTTTCTGATATTCCTCGTGCTCGGCGTGCCCGTGTCGTTCGGGCTCGGGCTCGCATGCGTGCTGACCTACATGGTCGAAGGGCTGCCGATCGCCACCGCGATGCAGTCGATGATCTCGGGGATGAACGCATTCTCGTTCCTCGCGGTGCCGTTCTTCATCTTCTCCGGCGAGCTGATGCTGCACGGCGGCATCGCCGACCGGATCCTGCGCTTCGCGCAGGCGACCGTCGGCCATTTCCGCGGCGGCCTCGGGATGGCCAACGTCGTCGCGTGAACACTGTTCGGCGGCGTGTCGGGCTCGCCGACCGCCGATACGTCGGCAATGGGCGGCGTGGTGATTCCGTTGATGAAGCGCGAAGGCTACAGCGCGGCTTATGCGGTCAACGTGACGACCCACGCGTCGCTCGCCGGCGCGCTGATGCCGACGTCGACCAACATGATCATCTACGCGTTCGCCGCGCAGGGCATCACGGGCATGCTGCATGGCCAGCAGGTGAGCGGCGTGTCGATCGGCGACCTGCTGTTCTCCGGCTTGCTGCCGGTGCTGTGGGTGATGGGCTTCGTGCTCGCCGCCGCGTACTGGCAGGCCGTGCGTCACGGCTATCCGCGCCGTGAAGACGGCTCGTCCGCGCTGCCGTCGTTCCCGGGCTGGTATGCGGTGCTGCGCAGCTTCGTAGGCGCGGTGCCGGGCCTGATGGTGATCGCGATCATCCTCGTCTGCGTCGCGAAGGGCATCGCCACGGCAACCGAAGCTGCCGCGATCGCCGTCGTGTATTCGCTCGTGCTGACCGCGATCGTGTACCGCACGCTGACCGTCGAGAAGCTGCGCCGCGCGCTGTCGCACGCGGCGCGTACGACGGGCGTCGTGCTGCTGCTGATCGCCGTGTCGAACATGCTGCGCTTCCAGATGTCGTACCTGGAGATTCCGGATGCGATCGAAGGGCTGCTGAAGCAGTCGACCGCTGCGCCGTGGCTGATGCTGCTGTACATCAACATCATCCAGGTGTTCCTCGGCACGTTCGTTGACATGGCCGCGCACATCCTGATCACGACGCCGCTGTTCCTGCCGATCGCGATGGCGTGCGGCGTCGGGCCGGTGCAGTTCGGGATCATGCTGCTGCTGAACTGCTCGCTCGGCCTCGTGCACCCGCCGATCGGTTCCGTGCAGTTCGTCGGCTGCGCGATCGGCAACGTATCGATCGGCGAGACGACGAAGATGGCGTGGCCGTACTACCTCGCGATCTTCAGTGCGATCAACATCGTCACGTACATGCCGTTCTTCTCGACCTGGCTGCCGAGCCTGATCAGCGGGCATGCGGTGTTCTGACCGGTTGCGTTGTCAATCGCGGCGCCGGACGGCCGAGGTTGTCCGGCGCCGCAATCACGTCAATGGCTTCTTTCTTCCTCGCATTGCGAATCCACATGAACAAGAAGACAGCATCGCGCGCCGTCGCGTCTGCCGCATTCGTGCTGAGTGCATCGCTCGTGCACGCCGCGACGTATGCGTACGTGTCGAACAGCGACAGTCGCGACATCTCGGTGTTCGGCGTCGACACGTCGGCCGGATCGCATCGAACGACCTGACCGTGACGGTGCCCGACGCCGGCCGCAACGAAATCGGTCAGTTGTTTGCCGCGATGAAACGGATGCAGGCGGGGCTCGCGAAGACGATCACCGGCATGCGCGACGGCAGTGACGCGATTCACACGGCCGCGCGCGAGATCGCCGCAGGGAACCTCGACCTGTCGAGCTGCACCGAGCAGCAGTCCGCGTCGCTCGAGGAAACGGCCGCGAGCATGGAGCAACTGACGTCGACGGTGCGCCAGAATGCGGACAACGCGCAGCAGGCGAGCACGCTCGCCGCGAGCACCGCGGATCTCGCGCAGCACGGCGGCGAACTGGTCGGCCGCGCGGTCGACATGATGCGCGTGATCGACACGAGCTCGCAGAAGATCGCGGAGGGGATGATCAACGGCATTGCGCTCTAGACCAACATCCTCGCGCTGAACGCGGCGGTGGAGTCGGCCGGAGCGAGCGAACGCGGGCGCGGTGCGCACGCTGGCGCAGCGCAGCGCGGGTGCCGCGCGCGAGATTCGCCAGTTGATCGGCGCATCGATCGACGACGTGCGCGACGGGAATGCGCTCGTGACGCACGCGGGGCACGCGATGGGCGAGATCGTGTCGTCGGTGCGGCGCGTCGCGACGATCATGACCGAGATCCCGACGGCGACCGTCGAGCAGAACGCGGGATCGACCAGGTCGGGCAGGCCGTTACGCACAGATGGACCAGATGACGCAGCAGAACGCGGCGCTCGTCGAACAGGCGAGTGCGGCCGCGACCGCGCTCGAGCATCAGGTGAGCTCGAGGCAGGCGATGTCGGTGTTCCGGATTGCGCGGGCGGGGTGAGTCTATTTACGACAGAGTAGGTTTTACACGAACGGAGAGATATCGGAAATATTTACTTTTAGACTTGTGCGATGCCGGTAAATTGAAGTGCCAATTTCACGCTCTCATATTTATTTGAGATAAGTGAAGTCGGCCGATCCCGCTATCGTCTTGTGCCGAAAGGCATTTATAATCAGCGCTCGGCAGAAACCCCACCTGTATACCAACCAAGGGAAAGCTGCATGGGCCACACCGCACTTTACAAGACGTTGCGTCTGGGCGACGTGCAATACAATCGTCTTGTCAAACTCGACACGCCGCTTGGAGTCGACTGGTTATTGCCGCTTTATGTGAAAGGAACGGCTCGACTCGGTCGCGATTACGAATTCGTGATTGATGCCGTTTCGCCACGCGGTAGCCAAATTGAACTGAGTGCGCTACTGGCCAAGCCGGTCACGCTCTGGATCCAGCAGACGGACGGCTCCTACATGCCGATCCATGGCTACGTTCACCGATTCAGCAGACTGGGCGCGGATGGGCCGCTGACTTTTTACAAGCTAGCGTTCTCGTCCTGGCTCTATTTCTTGCGCCTGCGCCGCGACATGCGCGACTGGCAGGAGCAGAACGGCGAGCAGATTCTGGTGGACGTCTTTAACGAGCACCCGCAAGCACGGGGTGCGTTCCGCGTCGATCTACACAAGCCTCTGCCGTCCTATTCAAATCGCGTGCAGTGGGAATACGATCTGAATTTCGTCTATCGCAGCATGGAGGAGGCAGGCGTATTTCCGTACTTCGAGCAAGCCGAAAATGGCCGATCGCACACGATGGTTTTGACGGACGACGTTTATTTCGTCCCGCAACTCAAACAGCCCGTTGTCGAGTTCGGCCCTACGGAAATCAGCGGGGAACTGGACGGGTTCGCGCAGTGGAAGGAGCAGCTTCAGATTGACAGTGCGCAATTGACGTCGCGCTCGTTCGACTATAAGCGGCCCGATCTTCCTCGGCAGGTACAGGGCGTGACCGACGTGGACGGCCAGTTGGCGACCGACGGGGAAATCTACGACTACCCGGGCGCGTACATGTGGTCGGACCGTGAGCAAGGTGAGCGCCTTGTCCAGATTCGACTTGAAGAGCGCAAATCGCGGATGAAACGTTTTCACGGAATAGGCGGCTTGCGCTGCGCGATGCCGGGGCGACGCTTCGAGCTTCGCGGTCATCCGGTGCATGATGCGGGCAGTCAACCGGATCGTGAATTTGTTCTGCTCGGGGTTGACTGGCTGATTTGCAATAACCTGCCTGGTCTGGACGAGGCGGATCAATTTCCCGACGGGCTGGCTGCGGAAGTTGCCCAAGCGAAGGCTGGCGCGACGGTTCGCCACGCAGACGGCAGCGAAGGTTTTTTCCAGGTGGTGGTTGAGGCGCAGCCGCGCAACGTCCCGTTCCGTAGCCCGTTCGAACACAAGAAGCCGGTGATGCAGTTGCAGAATGCAATCGTCGCCGGGCCGAGCGGGGAAGAGGTGTACACCGATTCGCTGAACCGGGTGAAGGTGTGGTTCCACTGGAATCGCCGCAATGGCCAGGATGAACGTGCATCGTGCTGGGTGCGCCCGACGTTCCTGGATGCAGGCTCGAATCGAGGTGGGATTCAGCCGCTGCGCAAGGGCGACGAAGTGGTCGTCGGTTTCATGGAAGGTGACTGTGACCGGCCCGTCATCATCGCGAGAATGTACGGGGGAGCTACGCAGCCGGTGTGGCACACGAACGGCTTGCTGTCCGGTCAGCGCTCGCGGGAGTACGGCGGCACAGGCTACAACCAGCTCGTAATGGACGACTCGACGCAGCAGAATCGGGTTCACCTTTACTCGAGCAGCTATCAGTCCCACTTGCACCTGGGGTACCTGATCCAGCAGACCGACAATACGCGCGGTGCTTTCCTTGGGAGCGGGTTCGACCTCAAATCAGACGCCTATGGTGCCATTCGGGCGGGACAGGGCTTGTTCGTATCTACCCACCCGACAGCGGCGAACCAGCCGTTGAACGTAACGGCAGCGTCCGAGCAGTTAGCCAGTGCGGAAACCGTTGTGGATTTGACGTCGCAGGCGAGCTCGGCGAATCAGGCCGAAAGTTTGCAGGAAGGACAGGACGCACTCAAGAAGTTCACCGACGCGACGCACTATAGCGTGAGCGGCGGCGCCGGCAGCGGCGGTCGGACTGGCGGCGGCGGCACGGGTAACGCCAACGGCTTTTCGACACCGATCATGCTGATGGCGAGTCCTGCGGGCGTGGGTCTGTCGACGCAGGAATCGGCGCAGGTCACGGCGAACCAGCAGGTCAATATCGTCAGTGGCAAGAGCGTGCACGTGGCGGCCGGCAAATCGCTGATCGCGAGTGTGATGGAGAAGATTAGCCTGTTCGCGCAGAACGCAGGGATCAAGCTGTTTGCTGCGAAGGGCAAGGTCGAGATCCAGGCGCAGAGCGACGAGATGAAGCTTGCCGCGCTCAACGACGTGACGATCACGAGCTCGAACGGGAAAGTCGTCATTTCGGCGGAGAAGGAGATCTGGATCGGTGCAGGCGGTTCGTACATCAAGATCACGCCCGATCTGATCGAGAACGGGACGAGCGGGCAGATTCTCGAGAAGTGTGCGAATTGGGACAAACCGGGCGCGTCGTCGATGCGTCTGCCTTCACCGATTGCGAGCGTGCCGAAGGGCTGTTCGTGGAAGACTGCTGCGGCATCGGCCGATAGCGCGTCGAGTATCGTATTGGAGTGACTGGATGGAAGCGTTCGAATCGATTGAAGACGTGTACCGTAAGTCCGTCGACTCGATGGTGAGTGTCTTGCGTGCCTATTTCGACCAGCACAATGAATCGCGCTGTTGTCTTGTTGTCGATCCGAGCCAGCGTGCGTTGCCTCGAAACGATGAAGGTGCACCTTCGTTTGATGATCAGCCTAGCGCAGTCATCGCGATCGCGCATGAGGCCTTTCCTGAAGATCGTTGCCCATATTTGGTCGAATTGAATTTGTCGACATCCGAAGGTGTGGCGTTGCTGGTTGAAAGCGTTCGGGTGGCCTTCTCAGATCGACAACCGGACGCGGTAGCAAAGGGGCTGGGTCAGCGAATCGGGGGCTGGTTGGTGAGCGATGCGGCACTAGAACAGATCGCCGGATATTGGTCGGACAACGTACTGCAAATCGACGATCAGGGGCGCCGATGCGCATTGCGCTTCTACGACGCCCGTGCGCTGAGCCTGATGTGGCCGATTCTGTCGGATGGGCAAAAGCGGGCCTTGCTCGGCCCGGTCAAGGCCTGGCACGCGCTGGATGCCTGTGCAAAGCCATGCGTCTACGCATCGGAAACTGCGTTGCGTACCGAGCTGGGTCTGACCGATAGGCAGTGGCCTGACATTCACCGCCATGGGCTGGTCAATCGAGCACTTGCATTGCATATGCTGGCTACGCAACGGCAGCCGCGATCCAGCGAAGTGGAGACCGCGATTGCGAGCGCGACCCGCGCGGAACAGCATGGACTTGTTGATCGTGAGGACAAAATCGCATTCATCGGCCATGCGCTGACATGGCATCCATATTTCGATCGTCATCCGAGCGTTGCGCAAGCATTGCGCCAGCGTCCGCCGGACGAGTTCTATACGGCAGCAGTCGGTGAATTAAGCGAAGACGAAATCGAAGCGATTCGACAGGGGATGTGGTACGACGAGTCAGTGAACGTTTCATCTTCCTAGCCTTAGCAAAACAAACCTAACTCCCATATCGAGAGAGCGAATGGACACAGCAAACCAGTGCGCCAACTGCGAAAAGACGGGGCTGCCCATCTTGCCGGTTCGGTACACGGTCGTGCCGAATACCGTGCCGGCAAAATTGCCGGCCGGCATTGGCGGCCATGGGGTGACCGACGTCACACTTACTGAACATCGATACGCGGTGCGCACGTTGCGTGCCGGTTGGTTGTATCTGTTCTACGTAAAGGGCGCGCGAGGCAGCAACTACTGGGAAGCATACAACGTGACGGAGGACGGGCGCTTGTGGAAGCAATCGCTCCCGTTACCGGACGAGCCGACCACTCATCCCGCGTGTGCAAAGAAAGCAATCGCGGTGCCGATGGACATCATCGCGATCGAGAAGCCGGAGAAGTGTACCGACCGTGTGTATATCGCGTTTTCGCAGCATGCGTGGCATCGCGATACGTTCGAACTGTACAAGAAAGATGCAGGGCTTCGTCAGCAACGTATGCAATGGATCGAACCGTCGAAATGGATCTCGGCCGGCCACGATGCGCAAGGGCACGCTATCGTTGCAACCCGACAAAGTATCGATGACATCATCGAATATATGCCGGCTCTCGATCCCAAACTGTTGCAGCCGCCTGTGCAGACGCTGAGCGACGAAACTGGCAAATACAAGCCGGAAGTAATGCGCCAGGAGACGACCTGTTACCCGTTGCATATTCGTCAGGCTTCTCCTCGGTCGGCCAGTGACGGGTTGATCAGGGTGATGAGCGACGTCGGCCAACTCGATAAGGGCAAGCATCATCCGCCGATGTTATTAGCGTTGTGGGACGGGATCGGGAACGTTCATGAATTGAACGGCTTCCGAAACGACGCCGGGAGTTGGTTACTGACGTACACGCGTGAGCGGGTGAGACAGATCGACGCGCTCGAGTCGATTACCGCTGCTGAAGGAGCGGTACGCAACGGTGCCGTTGAGTCGAAAAGCCGTTTGCGGTCGGCGTTGACGGCTGGTTGGGAGGCGATGAAGAATAATCCGTATGCTGCAGACGGGGTTCCTGATGCCCTGGTCGTATCTCCGGAGCAGCAAGCGATGTCCGACAAGAAAATTGCTGCCGCTGGGGTGATCACACCGGCCGAGGCAAAGAAGATAGGCGATGCCGCTTGGCCGAAGTATTACGGCAAACTCGATCCGCGCACGCTGGGCGTGTTTCGGCCGTGGTACGAGTCAGTGCAGAAGGCTTCGCATCAGTTGCAGGCCAATCGAACGCCGGATATCGGCGCGTGGCTGAAGGCATCGACGTTCCTGGTCACGCTGCATGATTATCACGAAAACGATTTCCAGGATGGACTGGCCTTTGCCGCCGTCATCGATGCTGCGTTGTGGGGTTTGCCGTCGGAGGAAAACGGTGCCAAGTTGATTGAAGATTTGGTCAACAACATGGATCCCACGCAACCGTCGAGTCTGGTATGGCGGGCCTATGCGTACAACCAGCAGGATCAGAAGGAGGAAATCAAGGCGCTGCTGGCGAAGGCTACCGAATATAAGGCACAGCCGGCGAGTGTCGGCGATCAGGTCAGTCATTGGGCCGACTTCGTTTCATCGTATCTTGTCAAGAATGGGAAGGCCTTCCTGAAGTTTTGCGACAAGATGACCGATGTGCTAAAGCGCGGCCCAACGGCGGCGTCGGGTTCGGAGTATGCGGTGAAAGGCATTCATGCCGATCAACTCGCCGTGACGATGGGCAATGGCCTGTTCAAATGGAGTAAAAGTGCGGAGTTGGCTGACAGCGTCGGGATGTATCTGATTCGTGGCACGTTGATGATACGAGGCGGAATTGCGCAGGCGGACACGGTCAAGCTCATCAAGGCCGCGATGGTAGCCGAGCCCGCGATGCGCCTGGCTTTGCAGATGGGCTATCGTGAGCTGCGGCAGCAGGGTATGCCGCCGCCTCAGGCGTATGTGCGTTCGCTGCAAGCCGTAGGATCGGATAAGCGTGTCAAGAGTTTGACGGACATGTGGGAGGAGGTCAGCAAGTCGCAAAAGGGAGCGTCGACGCAATTGAATGCCCGGTTGGCCAGTACGCTGGTGGTAATCGAGATGCTGAATTTCGGATGCTTGCTTGCCAAAGCGGATAAAAATAGCGATGACTATGCGCTGCTAGTTGCATCCGGGGTGTCGGTGGTGGGTGCGGTTTTTACGGTTTCGGAGAAGGCGCTCAAGGCGTTCTCGAGTGATGCAGCACAGACGCTGCGCAACCTGAAGGCAGTTACGAGCTTCTTGGGGGGAGTTTCGGCGGTGATTCAAGGGGTCGTGGATTTCCGAAAGGGTATTGATAAGGTTCAAGGTGGTAGCTTCGGTGTTGCAGCCTTTTATTTCCTCAAGTCGATGCTCGGTATTGGTACGGGCATCTCGTATCTTCTTACAGCTCTTACATCGTCGGCTCCACTGCTTGCTCGTCTTGCTGGTAGTGGGAGCCGCATTGTGATCCTGGCAAGAGGAGGTGCTGCGGGCATTGCTGGTGCGACAGCCAGACTCGGATCGTTCACGACATCCGAGGTTGCGGAGGCTGGCGGGTGGCGTGCTCGACAGCAGGCGGCAAATGTGGCCGGCAGAGCGGCAGTTGGTGCAGCGGCGGAAGAGGCAGGTGTGGCAATCGGTTCGCGAGGGGCATTGTTGCTTCTCGGTCGGGGCGTTTTGATCATGACCGGCTGGGAGGTTGCACTGGCGGTGGTCGCTATCCAGTTTCTGATTTGGTATTTTTCAGACGATAATTTACAGACATGGCTTGAAAAGTGTGCGTTCGGACGAAAACCTGCGAATCCGGCTTGGGATGCGGGAAAGCAGAGCGACGAATTTGAGAAGGCATTCAAGATAATGGGTCTTTCGACTGATTGAGTGGATTAATGATGGCAGACACGGCACAATCCTCCCCTACTCGACTATTGAGAGGGAATATCCGGAATCTTCGTAGCACGAGGCAGTCCCAAGAGTTTTTGTTTACAGATGCTGATCGGACAGCGATGGGGGTAACGGCCGTTGCGGCTGGCCTTGCGGGGCTTGGCGGTGTGGCTATCGGGCTGGCCGCGTCTGCGGACGATACCGCCGAAGACGCTGAGCTGCTTGAATTTGAACTGGATGGGAAGAGTATTCGTGCGTGGGTATGGATATCCGTGTTCAAAGAGGGCGATGAAGTCGAGATTGTCGCAGAGCAATTTGGCCAGATATGGCATGCATTTGGCATCAGACGTGTCAGCGACCGAATCGTGGCGCTACATCCACATTGCAGTCGAGGTCGATATGCGCACTATAAGGCGACGGTGCGATGGTGGTTTTTGATTTATTCATCGTTGATGTCGATTATGATTATTTTGGGTGCAATTACAATTCCATTAAAGGGTGTTGATAACTGGATGGGGATTTTTTATATGTATGCCGGGGGGGGAGGTATGGCTGCCGCTATTTTCGGCTTGATTGCATTCAACATATCCAGAAAATTTATGGGGTTTGTTCGTCTCGCCGAAGGAATTTTTTCTGGTTTTGGTTGGAAGAATGTGAAGAACATCGATCTGCCAGCGATCACGAAAAAGAGCAAGAAGCCGGGAGATCCGGGAGCATTGGGCATCTTGTATTTCCGCTACTAACAGTAGTTTTCTCGCTCAAGGCTGGGGCATTATCCATGATGAATCTCATCCGTGTCGGTGACGATACAGACCACGGCGGCAAGGTGACCACGGGTTCGTCGACGATGCGTTTCGACGGCCGTTTCGTTGCTCGCAAGGGAGACGAGGTCACTTGCCCCCAACACCCAGACGTCAAACCGAATTTGATCGAAGAGGGCGACGAATCGATGACAGATAATGGTGTTCCGATTGCCCGGCACGGTCACCGGGCGACCTGCGGTTGTCACCTGATTTCGAGCCTTACCTAAACTACATGAGTTGTAGGGTGACTCGATCGTCGCGGTCTGGAGGCAGGAAAATCAGGCGAGCATGATTGTGCCTGGTCGTGGCGCACCATCGCACTGAGCGCGCATCACTACAGCCTCAGAACGCTCCGAGAGGGCTGGCTTTATCTTTTCTACGAGAAGGGGGCACGTGGCCGCAACTACTGGGAAGCCTATCGGGTGACCGAAGACGGACGGCTCTGGAAGCAGACGATCCCGTTGCCGTCGGTACCGAAGACAGACCCGGCGTGCGCACAGGGCGGCGGTGCCGTGCCTATGGATGTTATCTCAATAGAGAAGCCTGAGAAGGTGACGCGGGTCTTCATCGCTTTCTCCGAATATCCGTGGATCAAAGAGGTTTTTCAGAAGTATGCGACGTCCTCGAAGCTGCGCAGCGAACGCATGCAGGTCATCATGCCGGCTACGTGGATCAAGACAGGAAGTGGCATGTTCGGTATGCAGAAAGGCGAGGCTGGACATGCGACCGTTGCAACACAGGCCGGTATAGACCAGATCGTCGAGTACCAGCCGGGCTTGAAGGCTGACTTGCTCGCTCCACCCGCTAAGCCGATCGCGGTAGATGAGTATGGGCGTGCGACTGACGACACCATTTGGGAGCAGGAAGCCACGCGCTATCCCTTACATATCCGTCAAACCTCGCCGTCGGGTTCGGCCAGCAAAGATCTGGTCAAGTTGATGAATGAAATTGGCGAGAATGCTGGCGGCGAGCCCCATAAACCGATGCTGCTGGCGTTGCGCGTGAAGGCTGGGTTAGGGGTAGCCAGCGGCACGGCGTTCGTGATCGACGCCATTAGTACTGCTGCACCGCTATTCAAGAAGTTGGCGGCTCGCTCAGGGAATCGTGTCCTCGTCATGGCGGTCGAGACTGTTGCATCGCGAGCGGCGGTGGTTACATCGCTCCGAGCGGTGAGCATGCTAATCACGTGGGAAGCGACGATTGGATTGTTCGCATTGCAGGCACTTGCGGATACCCTAACCCCCGATGAGTTGGAGTCCTGGTGTTCTCGCTGTGTATTTGGTCCTGGGAAAGAGGCTATCCTTCGAGTGAAAGATCACGGCGTCGAAAAATACACAGAGATGGAACAGCAGGAAAAAGCCTTTGATAAGGCAATGACGGAGATGGCATGAGTTCTGAGCGAGAATATGCGGTTCAGGTGCTGCGAGGCACGATCAGTAACCTTAAGTGCCGGCGTCGCCAGCAGGACTTCGTTTTAAGTGAAGCGCAGCATGCCTACATACAAGCGACGGCTGCTGGCGCAGCATTGGCGGGCATGGGTGCATCTGCAATTGGGTTAATTCAATCTTCTGCGAATTCGGAGGAAGAAGCGGACTGGGTGGAATTTGAACTCGACGGCAAGCAGATCGAGGGGTGGCTCTGGAAGATGCCGATGAAAGACGGTGATGATGTCGAGATCATTGCCGAACCGAGGCCGCGTGATCGGTACTTTGCCTATTCAGTCCGGAGAGTTCAGGACGATATGGTGGCAGTGTATCCGCATGCGACGAGAGGGCGATCGGCACTTTATCGCTGGCTTATGAAATTCATGTTAATCACGTGGGGATTTTGTAGTGGCATTGTAACGGCCTTGATGTTCCGAGGCCACGAGAGGATTGATTTGAGTACGCATATTTTGGTGATGACTGGTGCTTGGGCTTTTTCATTGATTGTTTTTTGGATATTATTTCACCGTGCTTATCTGAAGATGAAGCACTTTGCTAGATTGGCCGAAGTAATTTTCTCGTGCTACGGCTGGAGCGACGTACGTAGGATTAATCTCGTGCGCTCGTCGAAGCAGATGAGACCGGATAATCGAGATCTCGAATATGGAATTCACTATTTTCGCTATCGTCCGTAAGGTATTCTACGATGATGAATCTCATCCGCGTCGGTGACGATACAGACCACGGCGGCAAGGTGATCACGGGTTCGTCGACGATGCGTTTCGACGGTCGATTCGTTGCTCGCAAGGGGACGAGGTAACTTGCCCTCAACACCCAGACGTCAAACCGAATTTGATCGAAGAGGGCGACGAATCGATGACAGATAATGGTGTTCCGATTGCCCGGCACGGTCACCGGGCGACCTGCGGTTGTCACCTGATTTCGAGCCTTACCTAAACTACATGAGTTGTAGCGTGACTCGATCGTCGCGGTCTGGAGGCAAGAAAATCAGGCGAGCATGATTGTGCCTGGTCGTGGGGAGGTGCTGCGGGCATTGCAGGTGCGACCGCCAGACTCGGATCGTTCACGACATCCGAGGTTGCGGAGGCTGGCGAGTGGCGTGCTCGACAGCAGGCGGCAAATGCGGCCGGCAGAGCGGCAGTTGGTGCAGCAGCGGAAGAGGCAGGTGTGGCAATCGGTTCGCGAGGGGCATTGTTGCTCCTCGGTCGGAGCGTTTTGATCATGACTGGCTGGGAGGTTGCACTGGCGGTGGTCGCTATCCAGTTTCTAATTTGGTATTTTTCAGACGATGATTTACAGACATGGCTTGAAAAATGTGCGTTCGGACGAAAACCTGCAAATCCCGCTTGGGATGCGGGAAAGCAGAGCGACGAATTTGAGAAGGCATTGAAGGTAATGGGCCTTTCGGCTGACTGAATGGGTTAATGATGGCAGACACGGCACAATCTTCCCCTACTCAACTATTGAGAGGGCATATCCGGAATCTTCGTAGCACGAGGCGGTCCCAGGAATTTTTGTTTAGTGATGCTGATCGAACAGCAATGGGGGTAACGGCTGTTGCAGCTGGCATTGCAGGGCTTGGCGGCGTGGCTATCGGGCTGGCCGCATCTGCGGACGATACCGCCGAGGACGCTGATTTGCTTGAGTTTGAACTCGATGGGAAGAGTATTCGTGCGTGGGTATGGGTATCCGTGTTCAAAGAGGGCGATGAAGTCGAAATTGTCGCGGAGCAATTTGGCCAGATATGGCATGCATTTGGTATCAGACGTGTCAGGGACCGAATCGTAGCGCTACATCCACATTGCAGTCGAGGCCGATACGCGCACTATAAGGCGACGGCGCTATGGTGGATTTTACTGACGGGCGTATTTTTACTGTGCTTTAATATTTTTGCTGTAATTGTTTTGTATTTTAGTGGTGAGAGTGATTGGCTTGGTGTGTTGAATTTGTTTTTGGGTGGCGGGGTGATAGTTGCGACCATTACGGGAATAATTTCGGTGCGTATAGGTAGAAAGATGATGAAATTCGTTCGTCTTGCAGAAGGAATTTTTTCTGGATTTGGTTGGGAAAATGAAAGGAGCATAGATTTGCCGGCGATTACAAAAAAGAGTAAGAAGCCCGGAGATCCTGGGGAGTTGGGTGTCCTGTATTTTCGTTACTAATGGTAGCGCGCGAACTCGGCAGTGTTTTTTTAGTTGATGGTGAGAATTAATGGCGGTATACACGGAAAAACTCTCCCCTACTCAACTATTGAGAGGGCATATCCGGAATCTTCGTAGCACGAGGCAGTCCCAAGAGTTTTTGTTTACAGATGCTGAGCGGACATCGATGGGGGTAACGGCCGTTGCGGCTGGCCTTGCGGGGCTTGGCGGTGTGGCTGTCGGGCTGGCCGCGTCTGCGGACGATACCGCCGAGGACCCTGATCTGCTTGAATTTGAGCTGGATGGGAAGAGTATTCGCGCGTGGGTATGGGTATCCGTTTTCAAAGAGGGCGACGAAGTCGAGATTGTCGCAGAGCAATTTGGCCAGATATGGCATGCATTTGGCATCAGACGTGTCAGGGACCGAATCGTGGCGCTACATCCACATTGCAGTAGAGGCCGATATGCACACTATAAGGCGACGGCGCGATGGTGGATTTTAATATATTCGCTATTGATGTTGGTCATGATTCTTTTGGGGGTGGTCATGTCTTTCTTTGATCCTGTTGATGACTGGTTGGGGATTTTTTATATGTATGCGGGCGGGGGGCTATAGTTGCCGCTATTTTTGGCGTGATTGCATTCAACATATCCAGGAAGTTTATGGGGTTTGTTCGTCTTGCTGAAGGGATTTTTTCTGGTTTTGGTTGGGGGAATGTGAAGAACATCGATCTGCCAGCGATCACGAAAAAGAGCAAGAAGCCGGGAGATCCGGGCGCATTGGGCATCTTGTATTTCCGCTGCTAACGGTAGTTTTCTCACTCAAGGCTGGGGCATTATCCATGATGAATCTCATCCGTGTCGGCGACGAGACCGACCACGGCGGCAAGGTGATCACGGGTTCGTCGACGATGCGTTTCGACGGTCGATTCGTTGCTCGCAAGGGGGACGAGGTAACTTGTCCCCAACACCCAGACGTCAAACCGAATTTGATCGAAGAGGGTGATGAATCGATGACAGATAACGGTGTTCCGATTGCTCGACACGGTCACCGGGCGACCTGCGGCTGTCACCTGATTTCGAGCCTTACCTAGACTACACGAGTTGTAGAGTGACTCGATCGTCGCGGTCTGGAGGCAAGACAATCAGGCGAGCATGATTGTGCCTGGTCGTGGCGCGCAACGTCGAATTTCCGCGCCGGAGTTGACCGACATCACGACAAGTTGGACAAAGCTTGTCGTCGGTGCATGCACGGTGAAGAAGTGATCCATTACGCTAATGAACGCGTTCAAACTGACGGCGGCAAACGCTTGTTCGTCGACCGTCAACGTCACTTCCAAACCCTGAACGAAACTCGGCATTGGTTTTCCTGGAAGCCAGAGCTGTTTGGCCCGATGGCTCATGTTCGTCAGTCCGTCGAGCAGTTTCGCGTGTCCGGCGGATTGAGCGACGAACTGGCGGAACAGGCGTTTCAACTCCGCAAGCCCGGTGCGGGTCAATTCGAACGCGTGCGGGGCGAATTGCGTGATGAGCTGCCAAGCCGCGTCGCCTTCGCTCGACAATCGCGCGACTTCTGTCGGTGCGTCCAGCATCACGATGCGCGAAACCATCGTTCCCTGTTCGTTTACCAGATCACCATTCTCGGCGCCGGCCCGCATCGTGCGAGGGAAATTGCCATTCGAGCAGGTGACATCTGCCGTTATCTGTTCGATTCCGGTGTCGGCCGCCGGGCGGCCGTCGAGTTCGACCAAGCTGAGCGCGGTTTCTTTCTTTCCCGATGGCGAGGCCGCGTTATGGTGCATGAGAACCCAATAGGGGCCCGCTGGTTTGCCGGAACTGCCGTGCATGAGCGACACGAACGGATGGATGATGTTCGCTCTGGAACTGCCTGTCGTGGCACGGACCGACTCGACGGACCAAACTTCGACACCCGCAACGTCCGTATTCTGGGACGGCATGGGGTACGTGTTCGTGACCGGATTTCGCTTGAGCGGCAGCGACGTAAGCCGGAACAGGTTGACGATGGGCGTGCAAAAGAGCCTCAGATGGTCCGCCGCCAGACTTTTTAGTCGCTGTGCCTTCCACGAATCGGGATGAACGCCGCAAATGGCGAGATGCAAGGTAAGTTGCTGGCTGGAGCCCGCCGTATGTGCGAGCGCGGCGAGGTCGATGTCAACGAAATCGAATTTCTTCGGAAACGCAAAATACTCGCTCAGTAGCCGCAGGGCTGGCGGCCCGTCGTCTTCGTCGAGCAGTTTCTCGGCCTCATCGTAGCCGGCGGCAGCGAGCGGCAGTGTGGTCAGCGTTGACCAGCGACGTTCGGCGTTTTCGACGAAGGCGGCTGCCGTGTGCATCGTCATCGTATCCATTGCCGCCCCGACGACTTCGCGAGGGCCGTTGACGTGGATGCGCAACGGGCTGGGGACGGCTTCGAGACGAAAGTCGGGGCGGGCAACCGCAAAAGTGATCGAGAGCAGACCGGTTGTGCCGGCGGGCAGGACGACGTCGGAGGGAACCGCGGTTGCCGGGGCGTAGCGCGCAGCCGAAATCCGCACGGGTGCTAGCGTTACGTCATATCCGGTTCGGAAAAGGCAGCCTTCCGTTTTGCTCGCCAGTTCTGTACCGCGAGCAATGAGCGATGGCTCAGTGAGCTTCTCGAACATGTCCGAGATATCGAACTGGGCGATTGCGCACGCAGGAATCGTTCGAAGATGCTGGGGATACAGCATGCCGAGGAGGGCTTCGGCGAATTCCGGATAGTTGTCGTCGAGCCGACTTCCTATGTCCGCAGCGAGGAGAGCGAACGATTGCAGCATCCGTTCGACGTGGGGATCTTCGGAGCGGTCGCCGGAAATCCCGAGACGAACGGCAATTTTGGGATAGCGTGTTGCAAACGTTGCAACTGACCGGCGCAGTAGTGAAAGTTCTCGTTCGTAATGCGGAAGCAGATGATCCATCGCGTGAAATAATGAACCGGCCGGACCGTAAAATTCCAAGTCCTCGTCTGGCGCAGTTGCGCTGAATAGTGTCGAGCACGCTAACGTTTGACGTTGCCATGATAACCGCTTAACCGAGAGCGGACCGGCCAACCTTTCATATGATCCCATCCCGACGAATTTTGTCTCCGTACGACGTGCCGGGTGCTCGGCGGGCATCGCAGCGGCTATTACGTCTGGCAACGCGAGGCGACCGGTTCGCGTGCGCGCGAGGATGATCGGCCTGCTAGCTCTGATCAACCATCATTGGCTGGCCAGCGGCGGCGTATACGATTATCGCAAGATCACGGTCGATCTGTGCGAATCAAGCGAAGCGTGCAGCCGCCACCGTGTGCATCGGCTGATGAATCGCGAAGCCGACTCGATCGGCTTGAACGCAAAGTAGCGAGGCACGGCTGCACACGATCCGCGCGGTGAATGGCCGTGGTACGCATGGAACAACCTGCCGCAGGCGCTCGGCGTGCCGCGGCCGCGGCCGCATTTCAGCCAGTACCGCCAGTTCGTGCAGGCCGCGGTCTACGACCACGGCATCGCGCTCGGCCGCCGATCGCTACGCAATTTTCCAGAACCGCGACGTGTGCAACGAATTCGATATCGCGGTGTGAGTAACTGGCTGATCGACTGGGTCAGTATGCCGCTGCCGTCGAACAGGCGAGTGCCGCCGCGAGCGCGCTCGCGCAGCAGGCGAGTTCGATGCAGACGGCGATGTCGGTGTTTCGGGTTGCGTGGGCGGGGTGACTTCGGCAGTAGCGGGGCGACGACGACACGAACGCATGCATCAGCTCGCGCAGTGGCTGGCGATGTGTCGTCCGCATCGTCACAGACCTGTGCGATGATGCGCGGCGCCGCAGTTTTCACCACGCACCACTGACGCAGCGCCTGCGTGCGGGCCGCTGCCGATCGTCGTCATATCCGGAGGCCCGATGCCTACTCGAATCGTTCATGGCAATACGCTGCATTACCAGGATCACGGCACCGGCTTTCCGGTGCTGCTCGGGCACAGCTACCTGTGGGATGCAGCGATGTGGGCGCCGCAGATCGATGCATTGTCGCGCCGCTATCGCGTGATCGTGCCGGACCTGTGGGGGCATGGCGGGTCGGGCCCGTTGCCGGACGCCACGCAAACGCTCGACGATCTCGCCGCGCACGCGAGCGCATTGCTCGATGCGCTGGAGATCGAGCAGTGCGCGGTCGTCGGACTCAGCGTCGGCGGGATGTGGGGCGCGCGACTCGCGTTGCGCGAACCCCGGCGCGTGCGCTCGCTCGTGCTGATGGATGCGTCGCTCGAGGCCGAACCCGACGCGACGCGCCTGCGCTACTTCGGGATGCTCGATGCGATTGCTGCCGCCGGTTCGATCGTGCCGCCGCTGCTCGATGCGATCGTGCCGCTGTTCTTCCGGCCGGACGTGAACCTGGCCGACCCGGTGCCGAGCGCGTTTCGCGCCGCGCTCGCGAGCCTGCCGGCCGACCGGCTGCGAGAATCGATCGTGCCGCTCGGCCGGCTGATCTTCGGGCGGCCGGACACGCTCGCCGCGCTTGCGGAACTCGATGCGGAGCGCACGCTGCTGATGTGCGGCGCGGGCGACATGGCGCGCCCGCCGTCGGAGACGGTGAAGATGGCGAGCGTGATCGGCTGCCGTCATGCACTGGTGCCGGACGCCGGCCACATCTCGAACCTGGAAAATCCCGCGTTCGTCACGCGCGCGCTGCTCGACTGGTTCGACGAGCAGCAGCTCGCGGCGCGCTGACGGTCACGTGGTGCGATGCCGGCGGCGGGTGCCGCGCGGCGTCGCATGACGATGCTATAGCGCTACAGCGGGCGTTACGCGCGTTCTCCGACCGGCGCGAACTTGCGCTCGCGCACGCGACCCTCGTCCGCACCGGGGCGAATCAGGTCCTGCGCCTCCGCGCGGCTGGCCACGCACGGCGCGGAGCCGGGCAGCGGCCGCCGGGCCGATTCGCGCAGCGCGAGCACCGACACGATGCCGATGAACGACGCGCCCATCAGGTAGTAGGCCGGCATCATCAGGTCGCCGGTGCGATCGACGAGCCACGCGGTGACGAGCGGCGTCGTGCCGCCGAACAACGAAACCGACACGTTGAAGCCGATTGCGAGCGCGCCATAGCGAATCCGCGTCGGGAAGAGCGCGGGCAGCGCCGACGGCATCACGCCGGTGAAGGTCGACAGCAGCGTGCCGTAGATCAGCATCCCGCCGAACACGGCCGCCGTCCCGCCGGTGCGGATCAGCAGCAGTGCGGGCACCGACAGCACCAGCAGGCCGACGCAGCCGAACATCATCACCGGCTTGCGGCCGAGCCGATCCGACAGATGGCCCGCGTAGAGCGTCATCGGCATCATCAGCACCATCACGAGCAGCACCATGAAGAGGCCGTGCGTTTCGTTGAAGTGCAGCGTTGCCGACAGATAGTTCGGCAGGTACGACAGCGCCATGTAGTCGGTCACGTTGAAGATCAGCACGAGGCCGACGCACTGCAGCAGCGGCTTCCACTGCTCGATGAGCAGCGTGCCGAACGATTGCTTCGGGCGCGCCCGTTCGTCCGCTTCGCGCGCTTCGGCTTCCTTCCTGAACGCGGGCGTTTCCTCGAGCTTGAGTCGCACGTACAGGCCGACGAGGCCAAGCGGACCGGCGATGAAGAACGGCACGCGCCAGCCCCACGACAACAGCGCCTCCTGCGACAGCGTGGCCGTCAGCACCGCGACGGTGGCCGCGCCGAGCGTGTAGCCGATCAGCGTGCCGAACTCGAGAAAGCTGCCCATGAAGCCGCGGCGCTTGTCGGTCGCGAACTCGGCGATGAAGGTCGCGGCGCCGCCGTATTCACCGCCGGTCGAGAAGCCCTGCACGAGGCGGGCGACCAGCAGCAGGATAGGCGCCATGATGCCGATCGACGCGTAACTGGGAATCAGGCCGATCGCGAAGGTGCCGACGGCCATCATGATCATCGTGGCCGCCAGCACGCGCTGGCGGCCGATGCGATCGCCGAGCGGGCCGAACACCATGCCGCCGAGCGGGCGCACGAGAAACGCGGCCGCGAACGTGCCGAAGGTCGCGAGCAGTTGCGCGGACGGGTTGCTGGACGGGAAGAACACCTTGCCGAGCGTGACGGCGATATAGCTGTAGACGCCGAAATCGAACCATTCCATCGCGTTGCCGAACGCCATGGCGCCGACCGCGCGCTTCAGCACGGCAGGATCGACGATCGTGATGTCGTCCAGCTTGAGGGCCTTGCGCGAAGAGCGGGCTTTCGCGGGGTGCGCTTGCAATGAACTCAATGAACGCTCCTGGAAGGGCCTTCGCGGCTGGCCGAGCGAGTGCGCGGCGGCGCGGGCGCGGGGCCGTCGGGGACGAAGGCGGTTGTCTCGGGACTGCCGTGACGTCGGTGGCGCGGCGCGCGGCACACGACACCCGGCAAGTGTGTGTTGGTGTGAAGCAGTGTAGAGAAACGGGGAGAGCGGACTATCGGTCATGCGCCCGGAAATCGGTCGTAAACGACACGGATGTCGCAGGCGGCCAACTCGCGCCGCAACGCGTGGGGGGTGCATGGCGGTACGGGTTGCGCCAGCGGTGGTCTATACCGGATTCATGACGTGGACGGATGCAGCGTCGTGGGACCGCACGGACGCGCAGGGCGCGCGCAGCGTTGCGGGCGCATTCATACGTGGTGAAGATCGTGCCGAATCCGGCTGCGTCGTTGCATGCCGGATTCGGTGAAGGATCATTCGGACTACGAATACACAAGGGCGGTGGCTCGATGCCGAAGCCGCCGCCCGCGCGTCAGAACAGGTGGCGGATCCCGAGGTTCGCGCCGACGGTCGTCCCGGTGACCGCATACAGCGCGTTGGTGATGCCGAGCCCCGTGTTCATCGCGCCGTGGTTGTTGACCATCGCGACCTGCGCGTACAGCGCAGTCGCCTTCGACAGGCTATAGGTCGTGCCGATCGCCGCGAGCAGCGAATGATTGGCCGTATCGTTGCGATCGCTGGTGAACCAGACACCGCCGTTCAGGTCGACGGCCGGCGTCGCCTGGTAGTCGACGCCGCCGCCGTACACGTTGTTGCTGAACGAGCCGCCGACCTTGTAGCTCGCGAACGACGCCTTCGCGGTGACTGCGCCGAACCGGTACGCCGCGCCGATCGTGCGCCCGACGAACGCGACGGTGCTCGGAGTCGGCGTCGGGTTAGTGCCGTCGTTGCCGTCATAGAACGCGGCGTTGATCATGAAGCCGCCATGCTCGTACTTGAGGCTCGCCGAATACTGGCGGCCGGCCTGGAAGTCGCCGGCCTTGCCGCCGAACGCGAACATCGCGCTGCCGGTGAGGCCGGCGATGGTCGGGCTCGTATATGACACGGCGTTCGGGTTGAACAGGCCCGTCACGAGCACGTTATCGACGTAGTTGATCAGCCCGCTGCCGAAGTGCGAGAAGCTGCGCGGATCCGAATCGAAGATCGCGAGCAGGAACGGCGAATATTGCACGCCGGCCTTGACCGTGCCGAGTCCGCCGTCGAGCCCGATCCACGCCTGGCGGCCGAAGAAGTTGCCGTTCGAATGGGCGAACGCGCCGTTGGTGACGGCAAAGCCGCTTTCGAGCTGGAACTTCGCTTTCAGGCCGCCGCCGAGATCCTCGGTGCCGGTCATCCCGAACGTCGTCGGCGTCATGCCGGTGTCGGCCATTGAGAACTGGTGGCCGGCGTTCGCGCCCGTGGCCGAGTCGAGCGTCTTGCTCGTGTACAGCACTGCGGCGTCGAGGTTGCCGTACAGCGTCACGCTGCTCTGCGCGAAGCCGCTGGTACTGGCCAGCGCGCCTGCCAGCGCCGCGCAACCGATCACGATTTGGCTTTTCATTGAGTGTCTCCGGTGTTGTGTTGTTGTACGTCGATGCATCGAACAGGGAATGCGACGGACGTCCGCGTAGCGGCGGTCGTCGCGCGGTGCGCGCACGTGGGGTGGGGCGCGGCGGGACGCACGTGCGCGGCCGGTTGCGGTCGCGTGCGACGCGTTCATGGCGGGGATGGGTGCCGGAACGCGTGTGCGTCGAAGCTGTCGGGTGAGGATGGCCTCGTCGATCAGAGCGACTGGCCGAGCTGGTCCAGGATCGCCGATGAGAATCGTCGGGTGTGGCCTGACTGTCGAAACGCAACTTGCATGCCAATCGAGCTTCGATTCGGCCTTGGGGCAGCGTGCGTGCACGGTATCGCGGGGTTATCGCCGTTCGGTATGTACTGCAAAGCATCGAGCGATTGAAGGTGCGGCGTGATCGCCGGCCCGCGGGTTGCGTCGAAATGCAGCAGCGGGTGTTGCAGGCGTCAACACAGCGTGCAGCGAGCGGTGTTCGGCGTGAGGTGTGCGGCTCGCGCGACGCCGGCCGCCGTGCTAGGCGATGAATGATCGCAGCACACCGAGCGCGTCGTATGCGCGCAGGCGGGCGAGCGCCGGTGCTGGGCGCGCCGGCATCTCGTCGCGCAATGCGTCATGCGCGCTTCGCATACACGTTGCACCAGCCGTCCGCCGCAACCGACTTGCCGCCGAACATCGGACACGTGCCGCTTGCATCCGCCGCTTCACCCTTGTAGAAGCGGCAGTTCACGCAGCGCTGGCCGGCCTGGTATTTCGGGAATTGCGCGGCATCGACGCTCGCCGCATGCGCGCGATAGCCGAGCGTCTTCGCGGCGGCGTCGTTCTCGTCGACGAGCGGCGGGGCCGCGCATGCCGCGCGCGACGCAGCGAGCGCCGCGCACAGGCCGATGGTGTTGATGAGAAAGGTTCTGCGGGAAGTCGGATAAGTCACGGTCGTTTCCTGATGAAGATGAAATCGTGGAGAAGGGCGCGGCCTGCATGGGCGCTGCCTGCATGGGCGCTGCCCGCATGGGTGCGGCCCGCATCGCGTGGCGAAGCCGCATGGCCCGCGTTACTGGCTGGCGTCCTTGTGTCCGGCGGGGCCGACGACGAGCGGTGCGGTCGACGCGCGTGCGGTATCGGCCGTCAGTTTCGTCTTGCCGGCGACATAGCCGTTCGATGCGAGCAGGAAAGCCATCAGATCCGCATATTCGTCGTCCGTCAGCTTGCCGGGCTGGTCGGCCGGCATGTTGGTCGCCATGTAGCCGAACACGCCGCCGATCGTCAGGTGCGAGTGCGACAGCGGCGCGAACGACGTGCCGCTCAATGCGGGTGCCGTATTGCCTTCGAGATCGGCGCCGTGGCACTTCGCACACGCATTGCCGTAGATTTGCTTGCCGTGCGCCACCTGGGCGGCGTCGAACGGGAGCGCGGCATCGCCGGTGCTGTCGGCCACCCGGATGAAACCACCGCCCGCGGGCAGGTTGCGCGCGCGCAGCAGGCCGCCCGGCGCGTGGGTGCCGGCCGCCATCGCGCCGTCGAGGAAGCGTGCGGGCACGCGCGACTCGTGGGCTTCGAGCGCACTGCCGGGCAGCGTCCACTTGCGCGTCAGCGCGGCAAGCCGGCCGTTGTTCTTCATCTGCGTGAGTGCCGCGTCGATCCGCTGCTGCAGCGCGGCCGAGCGCGAGGAAAGCGCAAACACAAGCTGCCAGTCCGCATACGGGGACGACGTCGCGGCGATGCGGAACGCCTGCTTCGGATGCGTGGCCTGATACGCGATGACGGCCGGATACCAGACGATCGCGCGGTGCGCGCGGCCGCGTGCAACCGCATCGACCGTTTGCGCGGAGGTGTTCTCCAGATCGAAGCGCGCGTCCTTCTGCTGGACCGCGATCAGTTGCGCAGGGCTCGCATAGGTGGCCGCGACGATTTCGCGGCCGCTCGACGGCGAGCCGCCATCGCGGCGCGTGACGCTCACGTAGCCGGAGCGCAGGTAGCCGTGCGAGAACAGCAGCCTCGGATCGGATGCGTCGGCGATCGCCGAGCGCGGAAAGCCCGCGAGCACGTCGCAATCGCGCTCGAGGATGCCGGCGAGCTCGCGCGCGGACACGCCGTCGTCGTCGCTGCCGCCGGCATCGTGCGCGGCGAAGGTGGCGGCGATGCCGGCCGTGCGGAACACGTCGCGGGCAACGGCCTTGTCGAGTGCGGCCGTCGGCGTGCCGGGCAGCGAGCAGATGCGTACCGGCGTCGCGGCCGTGGACAGCGCCGGGGTCAGTGCCGTGCCTGCCGTGAGCGCACAGGCCACGGCGAGGCGGGAAAGTCTGAGGTTCATGATGTACGCCCGGTTGAAGAGGGGAAGGTGCCCGCGCCGGCGGCGCGGGCGCATGCGGTCGATCGGTTCGCGATCAGCCGCCGTTCAGGGCGAACACGTACAGCGTGCCGCCGCGCGGCACGTCGTCCGCCGCCTTGGCCATCGGGCCGCCCCAGATCGGGTTCGCGCCGCCGTAGCCGGCGAGCACCGCTACGTACTCCTTTCCATCCACTTCAAACACGGACGGCTGCGCGATGATCCCGCTCGCGAGCTTCGGGCTTTCCCACAGCACCTTGCCGGTCGACACGTCGAACGCATACAGGTGGCCGTCGAGCGAGCCGCTGAACGCGAGGCCGCTCGCGGTCGTCGCGACGCCGCCGTTCCACGGCAGCTTGCTCCAGTGGCTCCACACCTTCTTGCCGGTATTGACGTCGATCGCCTGCAGTTCGCCGTAGCCTTCGCTGCCCGGCTCCGGCTTGATCTCGAAGCCTTCGCCGAGATACGGCAGCCCTTCCATGTAGTTGACCGACTTGCCCGACAGGCTCATGCACGCATGCAGTGCCGGTACGATCGCGAGATGGCGCTCGGGGTCGTACGACACCGACCACCAGTTCTTGCCGCCGAGGAAGCTCGGGCACGTGTCGATCGTCGTGCCGACCTTCGGATACTTCGCGGGATCCTGGATCGGCGCGCCGTCTTCCGTGTAGCCGGTGACCGACGTCGCCTTCACGAACGGCTCCGCGTAGATCAGCTTGCCGCTGTCGCGATCGATCGCGTGGAAGTAGCCGTTGCGGTCCGCGTGGATGATCGCGTCGTGCTCCTTGCCCTTGTACTTGATGGTCGCGAGCACCGGCGTGTTCACGCCGTCATAGTCCCAGGTGTCGTGCTTCGTGTACTGGTAGTGCCACTTGAGGTCGCCGTTCTTCGGGTCGAGCGCGAGCAGCGAATCGGAGTACAGGTTGTCGCCCGGGCGCAGATCCGCGAGCCACGGCCCCGGATTGCCGACGCCCCAGTACAGCGTGCGCGTCGCCGCATCGTAGGTGCCGGTCAGCCACGCCGGTGCGCCGCCGTGCGACTGCATGCCGTCGGGCCAGGTGTCCGCGTGCTTCTCGCCCTGGCCGGGGATCGTGAAGCGTTTCCACAGCAGCGCGCCGTCGTTCGGGCTGAGCGCGGCGATGAACCCGCGCGCACCATACTCGCCGCCCGAGCTGCCGACCACGATCGCGCCGTCGAGCGCGAGCGGGGCGAGCGAGAATGCGTAGCCGAGCCCCGGTTCGAACATCTGCTTCTTCCACACGAGCGCACCGGTCTGCGCATCGAGCGCAGCCACTTCGCCGCTCAGCATCGCGACGTAGACATTCTTGCCGTACAGCGCGACACCGCGGTTCACGACGTCGCAGCAGGCCGTCTTGAACGATTCCGCGCCGAGCTTCGGCTCGTACTTCCACAGTTGCGCGCCGGTGGCCGCGTCGAATGCATAGACGTTGTCCTTCGGCGTGGTCACGAACAGGTATCGGCCGTTGACGATCGGCGTGGCTTCGAAGCCCTGCTTCAGTTCGGCCGGAAACTTGTAGCTCCATGCCTGCGTGAGCGTGTTCACGTTCGACGCATCGATCTGCTTGAGCGGCGAATGCGCCTGGCCGTTGTACGTGCGGTAGTAGGTGAGCCAGCCCGGATCGCGTTGCGCGTCCGTGAGGCGCTGGTACGTGACGGCCGGATAGTCCGCGGCGGCGTCCACCAGGCCGGGATTCAAGACGATCGCGGCTGCTGCCGCGATTCCGATCGTTGCGAGTCGGCTCGTCGAAGCCGAGAGTTTTTTCATGGTTGTCTCCTGAGTCATTGTGGTCGCACACCGCGGCCAACTCATGGCCGGGCCAGGGTGGGGATCCGGCTCGAGTGCGCAGTCAGTCACGCAAATCGCATGCCATTGCGCGGCGTGCCTTGGCGCGTAAGGCAGAGCGGCCGATCGAGCCCGCTGGGGCGATGCGCGCAATGCAGTGCGGCTAATCCGCGTGTGTTGCGTTCGGGGACAACCGTTGCCCGAGTGTTGCGAAACATGACAGTGCGTCGAAGGCGGGATCGGAGGCAGGGTTACTGTTTGGTGTTGCCGGCGCAGGCACAGGCGCATGGGCGCTCGTCGAAAGGCTCGCGATGACCGTCGGCCGATCGACTGGATGTCGGGCGATGTGCACGCGATGTGCACGTAATCGACAGCCGGCGTGGCGCCGCGACGGCGTGAATGCCGTGGCATTGATCCAAGTCGACACAGGGTCGGTCGCGACCACGCCACGACGTGGCAAGTGACGAAGCACCGGTAACTGTTCGCGTCGGTCACCAACCTGCTCGAGAATCGCTACGCGAGCTTCGGGATGCTCGGCAGGAACTTCTTCAATGGTCCGAATCATTCGTTCGACGGACTCAACGCCGTCAACGAACAGTTCGTCGCGCGGGGAGCGCCCCGCTATGCGTGGGACTGTGCGGGCGATGCGCTACGGGACGACGCATCGATCGTGATGTTCGTCAGCGTCGCGCGCACCGCACGCGCGATGCCGCGTGCGAGCGCAGCGTCGCTCGCAAGATGGCCTGCCGGCACACGTTCAACAATCGCGGCCGGCACCGCCCGCGCGAGACGGTCGACGTTGTCGATCGGACACACACGGTCGCGCGTGCCGTGCACCGCATGCAGCGGCACACCGGCTTGCGCGGCCTGTCGCGCCAGCGCCAGCAGCCGGCGCTCGCCGAGCCAGCAGTTGCGTTGCAGGTAATGCGCCTGGATCCGGTATTTGTCGATCAGTCGATCGGCATCGCGTTGCGTCGGCCGTGCATCGCGACTCGCGCGAGCCGGCCGCCCGGTCAGGATCGCATCTTCATAGGCGTGCCATGCGAGCGCGATCGCGCGTTGCCGCGCCGCACCCGCGCCCGGCTGCAGACGTCGCGCACAGCAGGCGATCAGGCGATCGGCGCGCGTGGTGCCGGCGGCGGCCGTCAGGCGCTGCCACGCCCGCGGCGCGTGCGCACGCGCACCGACGAACAGGCCGCGCACTTCGCGCGACGACGTGAGGAACAACCCACGCAGCACGACGCCCGTCACGCGCGACGGATGCTGCCCGGCGTAGGCGAGCGCGAGCGCCGCGCCCCACGAGCCGCCGACGACGCCCCAGCGTGCGATTCCGAGCTGCGCGCGCAACCCGTCGAGGTCCCCGATCAGCCGCATCGTGTCGTTGTGGCGCAGGCCGCCGCGCGGCGTCGATGCGCCTGCGCCGCGCTGGTCGACCAGCACGACACGCATGCGCGTGAGGTCGAACTGGCGCAGGACGGCGGGCCGGCTACCGCTGCCGGGGCCGCCGTGCAGCACGACGACCGGCTCGCCGTGCGGATTGCCGGCTTCAGTCCACGCGATCGTGCATGCGTCGCGCGACAAGCGATGCACAGGAAGGGTGGAGCGGCGGGGGGATGCTTGCGTCATGGGGCCGGTAGCGAGAGAAAGAAAAGGCAACGGCACGAAGCGGCCGGCCCTCGTGAAGCCAGAATCGCGCCAGCGACGAGGACAGCGATGCGTGACGCGTGACCTGGCCGCCGCAGTCATGCTTGCATTTTGCTTTCAACCTCGGTTGCGCGGCGAGGCATCGAATCAAGACCGCACTCGCCCCGCATCGTGGCCTGATGTTTGCTTGTATCCACGCCAAAGAGTCCGGCTACTGACCGGAAGGATCCCCGGAGGAGACAATGCGCGATGACGTTCATCCGCCGGCCAACGCACGGGCCACGCATGCGCCCGGCTGGCCGACGCCGACGATCCAGAAATCCCATGAGCGGTCCGAGACGTTCGGCCTGCAGGCGTCGGCACGTCCCGACTACGACCTGCTGTCCGGCGCCGCGCTGGCGCTCAAGCGAGAACAGAACCGCGTGCTGTGCGTGCATGCGATGCCCGTGATGGAGACGCTGCACGAGCAGATCGTGAATACGCAAAGCATGATCGTGCTGACCGACGCGGAAGGGCTGATCCTGCATTCCATCGGCGACGACGACTTTCTGCGGCGCGCGGAGCGCGTCGCGCTGCGCCCCGGCGCGAACTGGGCGGAGAGCCGGCAGGGCACCAACGCGATCGGCACCGCGCTGGCGGAGCTGTGTCCGATGGTCGTGCATGGCAACCAGCACTTTCTTGCCGCGAACCATTTCCTGACCTGCTCGAGCGTGCCGATCCTCGACCCGTACGGCGACGCGATCGGCGTGCTCGACGTGACGGGCGACCACCGCAGCTATCACCAGCACACGATGGCGCTCGCGAAGATGTCGGTGCAGATGATCGAGAACCACCTCTTCACGACGACCTTCCAGGAGACGCTGCAGGTGTCGTTCCACGGCCGCCCGGAATTCCTCGGAACCCTGATGGAAGGGATCGTCGCGTTCACCGCCGACGGCCGCTTCCTGTCGGCCAACCGCAGCGCGCAGTTCCAGCTGGGGATGCCGCTCGCCGCGCTGCGTGCGCACACGCTCGCGTCGCTGTTCGACGTGACGAGCGCGCAGCTGATCGACCGGCTGCGCGCGAGCACCGAGCCGCACGTGTCGCTGAACCTCGGCAACGGCGCGGTGGTCTGCGCGCGCGTGCAGTTCCGGCGCGCGATGCGGGCCGAGGGCAGCCGGCCGGCCGACGTGCACGATGGAGCCGCGCCGGCAGCACGGCCGCCTGCCGCGCAGAACGCGGCAAGCCTGTCGCGGCTCAGCTATCTCGACACCGGCGATCCGCAGGTCGCGGCGGTGATCGCGAAGGTGCGCAAGGTGATCGGCAAGGACATTCCGGTGTTGATCACCGGCGAGACCGGGACCGGCAAGGAACTGCTCGCGCAGGCGATCCACAACGACTCGCCGCGCCGCGACGGGCCATTCGTCGCGGTCAACTGCGCATCGATTCCGGAGACGCTAATCGAATCGGAGCTGTTCGGCTACGAGGAGGGCGCGTTTACCGGCGCGCGCCGCAAGGGCGCGACCGGCAAGCTGCTGCAGGCCAACGGCGGCACTCTGTTTCTCGATGAGATCGGCGACATGCCGTATCCGCTTCAGGTGCGGCTGCTGCGCGTGCTGCAGGAGCGCATCGTGAACCCGCTCGGCTCGACTAAGGCGATCGGTGTCGACATCGCGATCATCTGCGCGACGCACCGCGACCTGCGCGACATGATTGCGCAGAACCGCTTTCGCGAGGACCTGTATTACCGCCTCAACGGCCTCGTCGTGCGCCTGCCGCCGCTGCGCGACCGCACGGACCTCGCGGTGGTCGTCCAGAAGATGCTGCAACGCGAGACGCTGTCGGGGCCCGGCCGCCGGCCGTTGAGCGTCGCGCCCGACGTGATGGCGTTGTTCGAGCGCTGCGCATGGCCGGGCAACTTCCGGCAGCTCGCCAACCTGCTGCGCACGGCGGCCGCGATGGTCGACGACGACTGCGAGATCCGCTGCGAGCATTTGCCGGACGATTTCTTCGACGACGTGCGGCGCGAGGATGCGCAAACCGCACCGGCCAGCGGTGCGGTGCCGGCGCCGCTCGGCGCGCAAGCTGCCGCATTCGCCGCCGCGCCGACCGGCTGCGACGCGCGGCTGCAGGACGTGGCCGCCTCCGCGATCGCGGCCGCGCTCGCACGCCATGGAGGCAACGTGTCGGCCGCGGCCCGCGCGCTCGGCGTGTCGCGCAACACGATCTACCGCAAGATGCCGGCCGCCGGGCACGACACGCTGGAGGCCGACGAACCCTGACGACAGCCGCGACTGTCACACGGGTGTGTCAGGTTGCAACACCCGGTGTTCACGGATTCAACAGGTGCTCAACCGGCCGCGCATGCCGTGAACCGTCGATCGATGGTTTCTGAAATGTTGTCGTATTTTAAACGTAAGGATTCCGGTGTCGTGGCCACCCGGCGGCCGCCGCATGCCCGCGCGCGGCGCGGCACACCGCGGATTGCGCCCCGGCATGCTCCTTGCTGAATGGGTATCGGCCGCTCGATCGACGCGGTTGTCATCGACTCACCAACTCAACCAGGAGACACATCATGCAGTGGACCACCCCGGCCTATACCGACCTGCGGTTCGGCTTCGAAATCACGATGTACATCGCCAACCGCTGACCGACCCGTGCAGTGCCGCCCGCGTCGACGGACACGATGCGGGCGGCACCGGAGCATACGCAGATGAAGATCAAGATACTTGGCTCGGGCGCCGGCGGCGGATTGCCGCAATGGAACTGCAACTGCGGCAACTGCCGTCGCGCGCGGGCCGGCACCGACGGCATCGTGCCGCGCACGCAATCGTCGATCGCGGTCAGTGGCGACGGCATCGACTGGGTGCTGGTGAACGCGTCGCCGGATATCCTCGCGCAACTGCGCGCCCACCCGGACCTGCAGCCGGCGCGCACGATCCGCGACAGCGCGATCGTCGCGGTCGTGCTGTGCGACGCACAGATCGATCACGTGACGGGGCTGCTGATGCTGCGCGAGCGCACGTCGCCGCTGCCGCTGTATGCGAGCGCACCGGTGCTCGACGATCTGTCGACGGGGCTGCCGCTCGTGCCGCTGCTCGGCCATTACTGCGGTGTCGACGTGCATCCGATCGTGCCCGGCGAACCGTTCGCGATCCCGGGCGCCAGCGGGATCCGCCTCACGGCCGTGCCGGTCGACAGCAAGCCGCCGCCTTATTCGCCGCGTCGTGCGGCAGGCGTGCCGGGCGATAACATCGCACTCCTGATCGAGGATGCAACGACCGGCCGGCAGGCGTTCTATGCGCCGGGGCTCGCCGACATCGACGACGGCGTGCGCGCCGCGATGTGCGACGCCGATCTCGTGCTGGTGGACGGCACGTTCTGGACCGGTACTGAGATGATCGACCTCGGGCTGTCGTCGAAGCACGCGGTCGACATGGGCCATCTCGCGCAGTGCGGCGACGCGGCGCGGCCGGGGATGATCGACCGGCTGCGCGCGTTGCCGGCGCGTACGCGCAAGGTTCTCACGCATATCAACAACACGAATCCGATTCTCGACCCCGGCTCCGCTCAGCGTGCGCAATTGCACGCGCACGGCATCGAGGTCGCCTACGACGGCATGCAATTCGAGGTTTGACCATGAACGCACCGATTCCCGCCGCGGCGCTGCACGTGACACCGTGGAGTGCGCAGGAGTTCGAGGCGCGCTTGCGCGCGCTCGAATCGCGCTACCACATTCATCATCCGTTCAACCGGCGCCTGAATGCCGGCGCGTGCTCGCGGGCGCAGATCCGCGGCTGGGTCGCGAACCGTTTCTACTACCAGATCAGCATTCCGCTGAAAGACGCGGCGATCCTGTCCAATTGCCCGGATCGCGATACGCGCCGGCTGTGGGTCGAACGCATTCTCGACCACGACGGTCACGGCGACCAGGCCGGCGGGATCGAGGCGTGGGCGCGGCTCGGCGAGGCGGTCGGCATCGATCGCGAGGAACTGTGGTCGCTCGCGCACGTGCTGCCCGGCGTGCGCTTCGCGGTCGACGCGTACGTCAATTTCGCGCGGCATGCGCCATGGCAGGAAGCCGTGTGCTCGTCGCTGACCGAGATGTTCGCACCGCAGATCCATCTCGACCGGCTCGCCGGCTGGCCGTCCCACTATCCGTGGATCGACGCGGACGGGCTGCAGTACTTCCGCAGCCGCGTGCCGCTCGCGCAGCGCGACGTCGAGCACGGGCTCGCGGTGACGTTGCATCATTTCACGACACCGGACGCGCAACGGCGCGCGCTCGACATCCTGTCGTTCAAGCTGGATGTGCTGTGGTCGATCCTCGATGCGATTGAAAAGGCGTATCCCGCATGAACACCAACGACGCCGTCAGCGGCGTGCCGCTGCGCCCCTCGCTGAAGGGCATGTACCGCCTGCAGTGGGAGGCGGCCCAGGATGCCTACGTGCTCCTCTATCCGGAAGGGATGGTCCGGCTCAATCCGAGCGCCGGCGAAATCCTCGCGCGCTGCGACGGCACGCGCGAGCTCGACGACATCATCGACGAACTCGAGCGGCTGTTCAGCACGTCGGACCTTGCGTCGGACGTCTACCGCTTCCTCGATCATGCGCGACTGCGCGGGTGGCTCGACTGACATGGACATGACCCAGCCTTCGAACCGGCCGTCCGCGCCCTTGTGGCTGCTCGCCGAGCTCACGTACCGGTGCCCGCTGCACTGCGCGTTCTGCTACAACCCGGTCGACTTCGCGACGCACGGCGCCGAGCTCGACACCGACGCGTGGCGCACGGTGATCAGCGATGCCCGCGCGCTCGGCGCCGCGCAGATCGGCTTTTCCGGCGGCGAGCCGCTGCAGCGCGGCGATCTCGAAGTGCTGGTCGAGCATGCGCGCTCGCTCGGCTTCTACACCAACCTGATCACGTCGGGCGTCGGACTGAATGCCGCGCGCATCGACCGGTTGAAGGCGGCCGGGCTCGATCATATCCAGCTGTCGCTGCAGGACTCGACGCGCGAGCTGAACGATTTCCTGACCAGCACGCGAACCTTCGACCTGAAGCACGGCGTCGGACGGTTGATCAAGTCGCACGGCTATCCGATGGTGTTGAACTGCGTGCTGCATCGATACAACCTGCCGCATGTCGGGCAGATCATCGAAATGGCGCTCGATCTGGGCGCGGATTTTCTCGAACTCGCGAACACGCAGTACTACGGCTGGGCGATGCTGAATCGCGACCAGTTGATGCCGACCGCCGAACAGCTGCGCGAGGCGGAGGAAACGGTCAACCGCTACCGGAAGCTCGTCGGCGAACGATGCAAGATCCTGTTCGTCGTGCCGGACTACTTCGAACAGCGGCCGAAAGCCTGCATGAACGGGTGGGGCTCGGTGTTCCTCGGCGTTGCACCGGACGGCACCGCGCTGCCGTGCCATGCCGCGCGCTCGTTGCCGGGCCTCGCGCTGCCGAACGTGCGCGACCGCTCGTTGAAGGACATCTGGTACGACAGCGACGCGTTCAACGCATTTCGTGGCGAAGGCTGGATGCGCGACCCGTGCCGGACCTGCGACGAACGCCACTCGGATCATGGCGGATGCCGGTGCCAGGCATACATGCTCGCCGGCGATCCGGCGGAGGCCGATCCGGTCTGCGCGAAGTCCGCGCATCATGGGCGCGTCGAACACGCGGTTCAGTTCGCGCGGCGGGTGGAGCGGCAAGACGAGCAGCCGCTGATCTTTCGCAGCGTGGTCAATTCGATCGGGCGTTGAGCGGTGCATGCTGTCGGCTGACCCGAACGTTCATTATTAAAACGACTGTTTGATCCACCTGGCGTATCGCGCATACCGCCGTCACGCGGTTTCCCACTCGACCGAAGCACAGCGGTCATGAAAACGATTCGATCCGGATGCGATTCTCCTCGCGTGTGCGCGGGACGAGTCTCGATATGACGAACACGTGCCGACACGTCTCCCGGGTTACAGAGGATTAGTGCGCCGCACGCGTCCCGAGTAATCCGGAGTAATGCCCGGTAATCCCGTGTATTCGTTCGCGGGTAAGTCAGCTTCGGTGATAACGTTTGCGCCTTACCATATCGGAAGTTCGACGATGACGCCGGTATTGCATTGTCGATACGAAACGACACATTTCCCGAATTTTCATTAACGTCCGGCCGAAATCGCCGTACCGGACCTCTGCACGAAATTGAAGCGTGTACGATGCAAATGCGGCATCACCGATTTGCATTCAGCGGTTCCCGGAGCGGACCCGCTCAATCCCGTCGACCGCCGCCCGCGTAACGTTTAAAGCCGGTGCGCCCGGCTTCGACGCAAACATACCGCCGGAATGACGATCAATCGACGTGGTGGCCCGATCCGCGCCGGACGGCGCGCGGGCGCGTGCCGCCGCGCACGTCGTTTCACCGGCCCGCTTCAAACAACCTGAGCGGAATTCGACCATGCACGACTGAAACGAAACACGGCAGTCTCGACGTATCGTTGTCGCGATACCGTCCCTTCGTCCGTTCCGGCAGTGCCAGCCGGAATAGGTGATTCATTCAATCGGCTTCGGCTTCTCGTCACTCATCCGGGAGAGAAGCCGTCCGCTATATCCCGATTCAAATCGCGGGGTGTTGACACACGTCAATTTTTGGAAATTCGGACGATCGGTTTGCAGCGGAATGTGACGAATCTCATTAAATAGGGTCGCACCATCGGCTTGATTGATTCCGACAACAACACGGCAAAAACAGACATTGGGAAATCGGCGGGCAAGGGTCACCCCTATGATGCGGCGCAGAAAACAACAAATGTAAAAAATTGTTAAAGGGCCGCAAGATGCAAACAGTGTCGAATCATTCATCGACGGGGATAAGCGTGAATCGTGGGAGAAGCGCCGGCAACGGGCATCAACGAGCAAGCGTAATCGTACTGTTGCTCGAGGGTTTCTCCATCATGCAGATGGGCAAACTGGCCGCTGTTTTCGAACTCGCGAATGAGCTCGGAAGGGCGAATACCGCATTTACCGATCGTTATGAGTTGCGGTTGTATTCCGTGCATGGCGGCCCGGTCCGTTCGCCTTCGGGCGTCGGCATCTGGACGGAAGCGGCGCGTACGCTCGAAGCCAGCACGGTGCACGCGATGTTCGTGTTGAGCGGTCAGGACGGAGTCGACGCGCTCGATGAGCAGTTGATCGGTTGGCTCAGGCATGCGCACCAGCGCGCGCGCGTCGTGCGCGGCAGCCAGGGCGGCCGCAAATTGCTGACGCAGATTCATCTGCCGCAGAAGGAGGTCGATACGGCCGCGACGGTCGCGGACGGCGGCGCGTCGCCCGCCGGGCGTGACGATGGCGACCCGGCGGCCGCAGACGAAGACGACGGGCCGTTCTCCGACGCATTGTCGATTGTCCGCGTGGACATGGGCTACGAAATCGCGCAGGAAATCGTGATGTGCATGGTGTCCGGCGCGAACCGCAAGCTGACCGACGTGTTGTTCGGTGCGCGGGTCGCGCGTGCGAGCACGTTGATCCGGATGGCCGCCCATCATCTGCGCGTGAACAGCGAGAACCGGATTTCGATTGCCGACGCGGCGCAGGCCGCCGCGATGAGCGAGCGCAATTTCCTGCGGCGTTTCAAGAACGAGATCGGCGTCACGCCTACCGAGTTCGTGTTGAGGATCCGCCTTGAGAAGGCGTGTCGCATGCTGATCGAAACCGATCTGCCGGCCGACAAGGTGGCGCGACGTACCGGCCTCGGCAGCGGCGACCGGATGGCCAAACTCTTTCGCCAGCACTTGCAGACGTCGCCGACCGAGTATCGCGCGGCTGCACGCAAGGGCGGCGACGCGTCGACGGACATGCTCTACGCATCGGATCTCGGCGACTGGGTGAACGGCGCAGCATCGTAGACGGACAATTGAGATTCGCGCGCCGCGATCATCCGACGTCCGGCGTGACATTCACTAAATTGCATTGCGCGAATCCAGATCAATATCCCGATATTAGTGCTTCGTCGGAATGACCATATCGTTATTCGGGAATCGACGGCGCCGGATATAAGTCGTTTTTCATGCGACGAAGGCGGATTCGGCCACAATCGCGGCGCGGTCCGACACCGGCCGCTCACAACACCTTTCCACCGATTAAGTTATCGACTGGCCTTTCGAGGAGGCGGCACCCCGGCACTCCTCGGAATTTTGCCTGCCGTGTCGCCGTGAGCGCACTGTGCAGGCCTTTTTATTCGATGAGCGAGCATCCGGCCGGTGGATGCGCCCGATGCTCGCTCGCAGGTCTAGACGGCGCCAGGCGAAGCGCGTGCCGCTCGAAGTGCACGCAATAGCAGGTGCGGAAAATCGCAATTCAACGATGCAACCGCGCGTCGTCCGTGTGAATGAAATGCGGGCACGAATCGTTGTGCATGCACGTTATCCGTGCATTGAACATGTATCGCTCTATTCGTGAAATCGATCGAATAATTCGCACGCGATATCGGCCTTGATGTGTTCCGCCATCAACAAGGCGAATTCGGACGCGAGAGATAAAAGCGCGAGTCGCGCCGAATATGATGCACTGCGGAAACGTTGAAGCAACGGTATCTCAACGAGCGCGCCGCGTGACGCGCGCATCGGCCTGACGCACGCTGCACCGTGAACGAATGTTGGACGATGAATTAGGAGTTCATATCAATGAATTCGTTGATCAATCGAGCGACCGATATCGGGCTGATCGTGCTGGGCGCGTTCATTCCCGCATTGATCGGTGCCACCGGCGGTGCGCGCGGGACGCTGTTCGACGGTGCGCTCGTCGCCTTTGCCGCCGCGCTGGCGCTGTCGGTGTTTCCCGCCTGCGGGATCTACGAAGCGGCGCGTACGCGCTCGGCGCTGCACGTGCTCGGCCGCACGGTACTCGCGTGGATCGTCGTGCAGGGCATGAGCACCGCGCTGCTGTACGTGCTGCATCGCGCACATGTGCTGTCGAGCGAGTGGTTCGTGTACTGGACGCTCGCGAGCGGGATCGGCCTGATCGCGTTTCGCGCGCTGACGCTCGCGATCTTCGGGATGATCGAGCGGGCGGGTGGCCAGGTGCGTGCGGCGGCGATCGCGCACGCGGACTTGCGCGGCCACCGCACGATCGGCCGCGTCAAGCGGATGGTCAAGCGCAGCTTCGACCTGGTCGGCGCGTCGATGCTGCTCGTCGTGCTGGCCCCGGTACTGCTGGGCATCGCATGGACCGTGCGGCGCGACGGCGGCCCCGCAATCTTTGGACACGAGCGCGTCGGGCAAAACGGACGGCGGTTCAAGTGCCTGAAATTCCGCTCGATGGTGACGAACGCCGATGCGGTGCTCAAGGCACTGCTGGAGCGCGATGCCGACGCCCGTGCGGAATGGGATCGCGAATTCAAGCTGAAGCACGACGTGCGGATCACGCCGATCGGCCGCCTGCTCCGCAAGACGAGCCTCGACGAGCTGCCGCAGCTGCTGAACGTGCTGAAGGGCGACATGAGCCTGGTCGGGCCGCGTCCGATCGTCGAGGCCGAGCTCGAACGCTACGGCACGGACGTGCGCTACTACCTGATGGCGAAGCCCGGCATGACGGGACTGTGGCAAGTCAGCGGTCGCAACGATACCGATTATTCGACGCGCGTGTCGCTCGACGTGTCCTACGTGCGCGAATGGTCGCTGCGTCGCGACATCGGCATCCTGTTCCGCACGATCAACGTGGTGGTGCGCGGTTCGGGCGCGTATTAGCACGCTGTCGCGCGCACTGCCGCATCGCAGGATGCGCGGCGACAGCGCGTGACGGCAGCAGGCAACGCGGGATTGAGCAGCGAGCAGTGGCAGCAAGCAGTGGCAACAAGCAGTGGCAGCAAGCAGATCCGGTCTCGACAGGGGTGCTGTACTCGCGGTCGCGACGACGCGGGGCGACCGGCGCAATTTCAAATTAAAAAAGTGCGAGGTTGTAATGCAGAGGTTGCGTCAAATGGAGTCGGCGCGCGCGGGCGTGCCGCGTCGACCATCGCGTGTCGGTTCGCTCGTGATGATCCTGCCGCTGTGTGCGTTGCTGGGCGCGTGCGGTATCGCGCCGGGCATGCGCATGCAGCAGCCGGCGTCGATTCCGCTGCAAAGCGGCGCCACGCCGGCCGAGAGTGCCGACCTGCCGGTGCCGGTCACGAACATCGACCTGGCGCTGATCCGGCACATGCGCGACAGCGAGCGCAGCACGCGTGGCGAACCGCGCGACATCGTCGCGTCGCCGGACGTGTACACCATCGGCCGCGGCGATGTGCTGCAGATCACCGTCTGGGACCACCCCGAACTTGCGGCGGCGCTCGGCGCGCCGGCTCAGGCTGCGCCGCGCGCGGCCGACGCGCCGCCGGGCTTCGTCGTCGATCAGGACGGCACGCTGCAGTTCCCGTTCGCGGGTCGCCTGCCGGTGGCCGGGCTGACGGCCGAGCAGGTACAGACGCAGCTCGCGCGTCGCCTCGACAAGACGTTCAGGAATCCGCAAGTCACGGTGCGCATCGCGTCGTTCCGCGCGAAGCAGGTGTATATCGAGGGCGAGGTGCATACGCCTGGCTCGCAGTCCGTGAACGACATTCCGATGACGCTGTACGACGCGATCGGGCGGGCCGGCGGCTTTGCGGCGTCGGCCGACCAGAGCCGCATCGTGCTGGTGCGCGACGGCGTCGAACGCCGGATCGACCTGACCGAGATGGCCGAGCAGGGGCGCAATCCGTCGAAGATCGTGCTGCGCGACGGCGATCTCGTGCGCGTGCTGCCGCGCGACGAGAGCGGCGTGTTCGTGATGGGCGAGGTCAACAAGCCCGTGACGGCGCTGCCGATGCGCAACGGCCGGCTGACGCTGAGCGAGGCGATCGCGCAGGCCGGCAGCCTGAACGCCAACACGGCCGATGCCGCGCAGCTCTACGTGGTGCGCGGGATGCAGGATGCGCAGCCGCAGGTGTATCACCTCGATGCGCGCTCGCCGGTCGCGATGGTGCTGGCGAATCAGTTCCAGCTGAAACCGAAGGACGTCGTGTATGTCGACGGCAACGGGCTCGTCCGCTTCAGCCGCGTGCTCAGCCTGTTGCTGCCGGCCATCAACGCCGGCCTCACCGCGGCGATCGCGACCAAATGATGGAATCCATCCTGATCGTCTGCGAGGGCAACATCTGCCGCAGTCCGATGGCCGAGGCGATGCTGCGTCAGGCCATGCCCGGGCGTCGCGTCGCGTCCGCGGGCCTGAACGCGCTGGTCGGCATGCCGGCCGCGCCGTATGCGCAGGAGGTGATGCGGATGCGCGGCTTCGACGTGTCGACGCATCGCGCGCAGCAGATCGGCCGCTCGCTGTGTATCGACGCCGACGTGATCCTCGTGATGGACCGTCGCCAGCGCACGTCGCTCGAGAACCAGTTCCCGTTCGTGCGGGGACGCGTGTTCCGTCTCGGCGAGTACACGGATTTCGACGTGCACGACCCTTACCGGCAGCCCAGATTCGTGTTCGAACGCTGTGCGCGACTGATCGAGCTCGGCGTGTCCGAGTGGTCGAAGCGCCTGCGTATCGTCTGACGCGGCCACAGGTCGATGTCCCACTGGAACCCAATACGCCTCCCATCGTTGCCATGACCCAACCCTCCGCCCCGCCGCAGCACCCTGCCGAAGACGGCAGCGAGACCGACTTCGTCGCGGTACTCGATATCCTGCTGGAAAGCCGCTGGCTGATCGCGACCATCACGTGCGTGCTGCTTGCCGCCGGGCTCGCCTATGCGGTTCTCGGCAAGCCTGTGTTCGAAGCCAACATCATGGTCCAGGTCGAGGACAGCCCGGACACGTCGGCCGCGAAGTCGTTGCTCGGCGATGTGTCGTCGCTGTTCGACGTCAAGTCGTCGGCCGCCGCCGAACAGCAGATCCTCGCGTCGCGCCTCGTCGTCGAACGCGCGGTCGACAAGCTCAACCTGTTCATCGACGCGGAGCCGAAGCGCTTTCCGCTGATCGGCGACTGGATCGCGCGCCACAGCGACGGCCTGTCCGAGCCCGGCCTGGCCGGCTTGGGCGGCTACACCTGGGGCCGCGAACGCATCGACGTGTCGCGCTTCGACGTGCCGCGCAAGAACGAAGGCGACACGTTCACATTGACGAGCCTCGGCGGCAAGCGCTATCGGCTCGACGGCGGCGCTCTCGATGCCCCGGTCGAGGGCACCGTCGGCACGCTCGAGCGCTTCGGCTCGCCGCGCGGCCCGATCGTGCTGCAGGTCGCGTCGCTCGCTGCAAGACCCGGCGCCATGTTCGTGCTGGTGCGCAACTCGCGGCTGAAGACGATCGAGGACATCCGCGATCGCCTCAACGTGCAGGAGCGCGTGAAGCAATCGGACGTCGTCGTCGCCAGTCTGCAGGACACCGATCCGAAATGGGTCAGCGCCACGATGAACGAGATCGGCCGTCAGTACGTGCGGCAGAACATCGAGCGTAAATCCGCGGAGGCCGCGCAGTCGCTCGAATTCCTGACCGCGCAGCTGCCGCAGCTCAAGCAACAGCTGACCGATTCCGAAGCGCGCCTGACGAAACTGCGCAACGAGCACGGCACGGTCGACCTCACCGAGGAAGCGAAGCTCGCGCTCGCGCAGACGGCCGATGCGAAGACGCGGCTGCTCGAACTGCAGCAGAAGCGCCAGGAACTCATGTCGCGCTTCACCGAACGGCACCCGAGCGTGGCCGTGATCGACGAGCAGATTGCCGCATTGAGCGGTTATCGGAATGCGGCGGAGCAGCAGATCCGGCGCTTGCCGGACCTGCAGCAGGAACTGGTGCGGCAGATGCTCGACGTGAAGGTCAACACCGATCTCTACACGGCGCTGCTGAACAACATGCAGCAGCTGCAGCTCGTGCAGGCCGGCAAGACCGGCAACGTGCGTCTCGTCGATACGGCGGCGGTGCCGGAAGTCGCGGTGCGGCCGAAAAAGGTGCTCGTCGCGCTGGCGTCGCTGCTGCTCGGGCTGCTCGCCGGGTGCGGCACCGCGATCGTCCGCTCGATGCTGTTCCATGGCATTTCGGATCACAACGAGATCGAACGTCGTCTCGGCCTGGCGGTGTACGCGACGGTGCCGATCAGCGACCATCAGCGCGACCTGGCGGAGGAGGCCGCGCGCAAGAGCGGCCACAAGTCGATCCTGTCGATCGACTTCCCGAACGAGCCGGCCGTCGAGTGCCTGCGCAGCCTGCGCACCGCGCTGCAGTTCGCGATGCTCGAGGCGAAGAACAACGTCGTGCTGATCGCCGGCCCCGCACCGGGCGTCGGCAAGACCTTCCTGTCGTCGAACCTGGCGGTCGTGATGGCGAGCGCCGGCAAGCGCGTGCTGTTGATCGACGGCGACATCCGCAAGGGCCGCCTGCACGACTATCTCGGCTTCCCGCGCGGCCGCGGCTTCACGGAACTGATCGCCGGCAGCGCGCGCGTGGAGGACGTGATTCACCGCGAGGTGGTCGGCGGCCTCGATTTCATCTCGACCGGGACGATGCCGAAGAACCCGGCGGAGCTGCTGCTGAACCGCAATGTCGCGGCGCTGGTCGACGATCTGTCGTCGCGCTACGACATCGTCGTGATCGACTCGGCGCCGGTGCTCGCCGTGCCCGATACCGGCATTCTCGGCGCGGTTGCCGGCACCGCGCTGCTCGTCACGATGGCGGGCAAGACGAAGCTCGGCGAGATCGGCGAATCCGCGAAGCGCTTTGCGCAGAACGGCGTGCGGCTGAACGGCGTCATCTTCAACGGCGTCAACCCGCGGCTCGGGCAGTACGGGTACGGGTCGAAGTACGGCGGGTATCGCTACGTCGCCTACGAATACGGGGCGCAGGATGTGTGACGCACGCAGCGCCGCCGCGGCCACAGTTGGCGGCCCGACCCGCGCGTCCGGCTGCGCTCGGTGCACGGAGGCGCGATGATCAATCCGCGGGATTCGATCGTATCGCTCGCCGGCGTCGTGATCGGGCAGATCGCGCTGTTCGTCTGCATCTTCGTGATCGGACGGCGCTTCGGGCCGGAGTCGCTCGGCCACTTCAACTATCTGCTCGCGCTGGCGACCTTCGTCGGCACGCTGCTTGCGTTTCGCTACGAGCTCGCGTGCGTCGACGACGCGCCGGGCGAGTCGTTCAACGCGTTCGTCAACGTGACGACGCTGAGCCTGGTTGTGATCGTCGCGTTCGGCATCGTGATTGCCGCGGCCGGGCGCGACGATCTCCATCTCGTCGCGGTCTACGCGCTGGCAACGTTCGTGCAGCTGGCCGCCGGTTCCTACCTGAACAGCCTGAGACGTTATGGCTGGATCGCGCTGTCGCGCGTGGTGGTGAACGGGTCGTTCCTCGCCGGCCTCCTGCTGTCGCTCGCGTGCCGCGCGTGCGCAAGCGTCGACGTGTTCGCGCTGTACGCTTGGGTGAGCGCCGCGGTGTCGATCGTGATGGCCGCGGCGATCCTGTTCTCCGGCTATCGCGCCGGATATTCGTTCAGGCTGTCGCACGGTTTTTTCGTCAGGAACCGCCGCTTCGCGCTGTATATCCTCCCGTCGACGCTGTGCGCGTCGGTGTTGACCTACGCGCTGTCGATTGCGATTCCGCACTGGTTCGACGCACAGAGCGCCGGCTATTTCGCGGCCGCATATCGGCTCGGCTTCTTCCCGGTATCGCTGATCGCACAGAGCGTCGGCGGCGTGTTCCGGCGCGACGCGATCGGCGCGATGGCGCGCCCGGATGCGGGCACGACGGTGCCCCGCGTGTACCGGACCTACGCGCGTGCGCTCACCGCGCTCGCGGCCGTGTACATGGCAGGCGGGCTGCTGCTGTTCGCGCCGCTCGTCAACCTGTTCTTCGGCGAAAGCTGGCGCGGCTCGGTCGGGTTCTATCACAGCCTGATGCCGTTGTTCGCGCTGCAGCTCATCTTTGTGCCGCTGTCGCAGATCTTCCTCGCGACGCGCGCGCAACGCATCGATTTCCTGTTCCAGCTGACCTGCGGCGTGTGCCTCGGCGGCGCGCTGGGCATCGCGCGGCTGATGAACCTGTCGGCCACGACCAGCGTGCAGATTTTTTCGCTGACCGGCGCGGCGCTGATGGCGGCCGGTATCGCGCTGACATACCGCGTCCTCGACACGAACCTGTCCCGATCCGGGGCGTTGGCGTGAGATCGCCGCTACGACGAACGAGCACACCATGATCCTGATAGTCATCGATTCTCTCGAGCGCTACTACTTCGCGACCCGTCTCGTGAACGCCGTGCGGCACGAATACGAGTTCGCGTTCCTGACGAGCGAGCCCGTCGCCCATCTCGGCCTGTTGCTGAACGGGTACCGGTCGGTGTACCTGAACCGATTGATGCCGATCGACGTGCCCGACGGCCAGCCGGTTGACCGCACGCCGTATCAGCTGTCGATCGAGGTGCTGAACGGGCAGATGACCGAAGCGCGTGCGAAGCGCGAATCGGCGGCGGTCTTCCATATCGCGTCGGAAGTGCTGCGCGGCCTGCGGGTCGAGCAGTGCGTGATGTGGAACGGGCAGCAGCTCGTGTGCCGCGCGGTGCGGCAGGCCTGCGCGGTGCACGGCGTCGCCACGCGCTTCATCGAGATCTCGAATCTGCCGGGCAAGCTGTTCGTCGATTCGCTGGGCGTCAACGCGCTGTCGACGATCAGCCGCAACCCGGAGGTCATCGATCGGCTGCCGCTACCCGACGAGGATACGCATACGCGCTGGCTGTCGGCGTATGAACGCTACAAGCGGATGCCCCTGCCGCAGGCGAGGACGTCGTTCGCGCGCAAGGCGACGTCCGCGGCCAACTACCTGCTGAAGGCGGTCAGCGGCGGCGTCGCGCGCCGGCGCCTGACGAGCGTGCGGGCGCGCAACGGAATGCCGGCACCGCGGCAGGCGATCCATCTGCCGGTCGATGCGCTGGCGACGAGCCGCTACGTGTTCCTGCCGCTGCAGGTGTCCGGCGACACGCAGATCAGGCTGCACTCGGACGTCGGCAATCTCGACGCGATCCGTCACGCGTTCGCGTTCGCTGCGAACGAGAGCGCCGACCTGTTCGTGAAGCTGCATCCGGCCGAGACCGATGCGGCGGAGATCGATGCGATCGTGCGCCTGCAGGAGAGCTATCACTTCGAGATCGTCACGTCGCCGACCACCGAGTTGCTGCGGCACGCGCATGCGGTCGTCACGATCAATTCGACGGTCGGGCTCGAGGCGATGCTGTACGGCAAGCGCGTGGTGTCGCTCGGCCGCTGCTTCTACAAGGAATTCGACCGCGAGCGGTTGCTGAAGTACATCCATTCGTTCCTGATCGACGGTATCGACTATTTCGGTGCGGCGCGCATTCCCGCCGATGCGGCGCGGCGCGTGTTCGCGAGACGGCACTGACATGGCCGTCTCGTTGCGACAGACCGCGGAGGCGATCGTCGAAGACTGCCGCCGCAATGCATTCTTCAAGACGCGCTGCGTGGTGATCTTCTATCGCGTCGTGCATTACCTCGCGTGCCGGAACCGGCTCACGCTGCTGGCCGGCGCGCCGCTGATCGTGCTGTACATCGTGCTGTGCGACTGGCTGCTGGGCATCGAGATCCCGGTGAAGACGAAGATCGGCAAGGGGCTCGCGCTCTATCACGGCACCGGGCTCGTCATCAATGGTTACGCGGTGATCGGCGACTACTGCACGCTGCGGCACGGCGTGACCATCGGTAACACGATCCGCAAGGACGGCTCGATCGGCGGCGTGCCGACGATCGGCGACCACGTGGAGTTCGGCGTGCACAGCGTCGTACTCGGCGCGGTGCGCGTCGGCGACCGCGCGCGGATCGGCGCCGGCGCGGTGGTGCTGCGCGACGTACCCGACGGCCGCGTGGCCGTCGGCGTGCCGGCGCGCCTTCTCGACAACGGACAGGAGCCGACATGAAAGTGTTCATTCTGCATCCCGGCAAGGCCAATTATCCGGAGATCGCCGCGTACGGTCGTCGGCTGAGAGCGCACGGGTTCGAGGTGTTCGACGGCAATCTCGATGCGTACGCGCTCTTCCCCGATCAGGACACCTGCATTCTGTGGTGCATCATGGGTTTCTATCGAGCGCTGCCGCCCGCACGGTTCGTGATTCACGACTACCGATCGCTGTCGGTCGGCCGGCTCGCGGCCGTCAAGGATCGCGTGAAGCGCGTGCTGAACGTGCGGCCCGACTTGCGGATCTTTCAGAACGAACGGATGCGCGACGCGATGGCGTTTCATGACGACGTGCGCGCACTGCTGCTGCCGATGGGCGTCCCGGACTGGATCTTCAACCCCGCCGATGCCGACGGAGACAGGGCCGCGCCAGGCGGCACCGCTGCCGCACCGACACCGTCGGGACGGTTCTGCTACATCGGCGAGATGAGCCGCGAGCGCGGCTTCCACAAGGTGCTGGCCGCGTATCGCGACGCGCGGCGCGACGCATCGGACACGCTGGTGCTGGTCGGCAACCCGGAGCCCGAGATTCGCGCGGCGTTCGCCGATACGCCGGGCATCCACTTCGTCGGCCGCGTGTCGCAACCCGATGCGCTGAGGATCGTTCGCGACAGCGACTATGCGGTGTGCTTCTTTCCGTACCACCGGCCGCATTGCTTCCAGACGCCGACGAAGCTGCTCGAATACGCGTCCCTCGGCAAGAAGATCGTTTGCAACGATGCGCCGTCGAACGTGCGGACCGCGCGCGAGCTGGGCATCCAGTGCCACGTCACCGGCGCGACGATTTTCGACGAGCTGTTTCCGCTGTCGCGGATTCGCGCGACGCGCCCCGACCCTGCGGCGATGAAGTCGCTCGAATGGGGGCGCGTGATCGAGCGCTCGGGTGTGCTCGCTTATATCGATGCGGTCGCGGGGCGTCGCCCCCGCGTCTGATGACGTCATTCGCCGTCGGTTCGCGACGGCTCATCCCTCCTGGAGCGGATCCCGATGAAAATCGTCCACATAGTCGAATCCAGCGCGACCGGCACGTTGTCGATGGTGTGCCTGATCGCGAACTGCCTCGCGCGCGAAGGCCACGACGTGCACGTCATCTACTCGGTGCGGCCGGATACACCCGCCGGCTTTGCCGCGATGTTCGATACGCGCGTGTCGCTGCGGCACGTGCAGATGAAAGGCGGCGGCCTGCTCCGGACCGTCGGCCGGCTGCGCGCGGCGCTCAACGAGATCGGCCCGGACGTGGTGCATCTCCATTCGTCGTTCGCGGGCTTTCTCGGGCGGCTGTCGACGCTGTTCGCGCTGCCGAACGCCGCCTTCTTCTACAGTCCGCACTGCATCTCGTTCATGCGTCGCGACATCTCTGGCGTGAAGCGCCTCGCGTTCGTCGGCCTCGAATGGGCCGCATGCGTCCGGAAATGCCTGTACGTGGCGTGCTCGGAAAGCGAAGGCCGCGCGATCCGCGCATGGCTGCGCCAGCAAGTGGTGGTGATCGAGAACGCGGTGTGCGACGTGCCGGCGGCCGTGCGGTCAGCGGTCGACGAGCGTGCGGCCGACGATCGTCCGTGCGTGGTTACCGTCGGCGGCATCCGCGCGCAGAAGAATCCCGCGCTGTTCGCGCAGATCGCCCACGGCATGCGTGCGTGCGGCACGCGCTTCGTCTGGATCGGCGACGGCGATGAAGCGGAGAAGGCGCGGCTCGTCGCAGCAGGCGTCGAAGTGACCGGCTGGATGCCGCACGACGAGGTCGTGCGGCGCCTCGCACGCGCGGACGTGTACCTGTCTACGTCGTCGTGGGAAGGCATGCCGGTGTCGGTCATCGAGGCGATGCTGGCCGGACGGCCTGTCGTCGTGTCGGACTGTGCCGGTAACGTGGACGTCGTGCGCCATATGCAGACGGGCGTGATCTACGCGACGGCAGCCGATGCAGTCGAGTGGCTGGAGCGACTCGCCGGCGACGTGGCGCTACGTCGCGAGCTGGCCTGGCAGGCGAGCCGCGAGGCGCGGCAGCGCTTCGGCGAGGAACGCCTGTTCGGCGAGCTTGCGCCGCTCTATGCTGCATGGGTGGCCCGCTGACGACAGCATCCGGCTGCGCTCCAGCGGCGCACTCGCGCGCCATCCGCCGCGCCGCACCGCCGACACCGCTGCCCCAATTCCCAGGAGAATCCCATGAATGTAACCCTCGCCCCTGACGTTACCGTCGGCAACGACCTGCCGTTCGTCCTGTTCGGCGGCCTCAATGTACTCGAAAGCCTCGACTTCGCGCTCGACGTCTGCGGCACGTTCGTCGAGGTCACGCGTCGACTCGGCATCCCGCTCGTGTTCAAGGCATCCTTCGACAAGGCCAACCGTTCGTCGATCCACTCGTATCGTGGCGTCGGATTCGACGAAGGGCTGCGAATCTTCGACGAAGTCAAACGCCGGTTCGGCGTGCCGGTGATCACTGACGTGCATGAGGTGTGGCAGGCCGAGCCCGTGTCGCAGGTTGTCGACGTACTGCAGGTGCCGGCGTTCCTTGCGCGTCAGACCGATCTCGTCGTCGCGATCGCGCAGACCGGCAACGCGGTCAACATCAAGAAGCCGCAGTTCATGAGCCCGACGCAGATCGAACATGTCGTGTCGAAGTGCCGCGAGGCCGGCAATGATCGCGTGATTCTGTGCGAGCGCGGCTCGTCGTTCGGCTATGACAATCTCGTCGTCGACATGCTGGGCTTCCGCCAGATGCGCGACGCGACCGGCGACTGCCCGGTGATCTTCGACGTCACGCACAGCCTGCAGATGCGCGATCCGCACGGCGCAGCGTCGGGCGGCCGGCGCCGCCAGGTGGTCGATCTCGCGCGCGCCGGGATGGCGGTCGGGCTGGCAGGGTTGTTCCTCGAAGCGCATCCCGATCCCGACCGCGCGCGCTGCGACGGCCCGAGCGCGCTGCCGCTCGCACTTCTCGATGCATTTCTGCAGCAGGTGAAGGCGGTGGACGACCTGGTCAAGCGGCTGCCGCCGCTCGATATCCGGTGAGCGGCGCAACGTATCGCGGGCCCGTGCGCCTGGTGCTGTTCGACGTCGACGGCGTGCTGACCGACGGCTTGCTGCACGTCACCGCCGAAGGCGAGTTCATGAAGAGTTTTCATGCGCACGACGGCGTCGCGGTCGCGCTGCTGCGTGCGCATGGGATCCGCTCCGGCATTCTGTCGGGCAAGCACAGCGGCGCGCTGGCGTGGCGTGCAAAGCAGCTCGGGGTCGACGTGCTGGTGACCGGCTGCGACGACAAGGGCGTGGGCTACGCGGACATCAAGGCACGCAATGCTCTCGATGATCGCGAGATCGCGTATGTCGGCGACGACGTGAACGATCTGGCGGTCATCGAACGTGTCGGCGTGTCGTATGCGCCATCCGATGCGCATCGGCTCGTCCGCACGCGCGTCGATCACGTCGCGCGCACGGCCGGCGGCCGCGGGGTCGCGCGCGAGGTGGCCGAACATCTGCTGATGGATGCCGGGCTGTCGCTCGACGACGCGTATCGGCCGTTGCTCGAACAATGGAGCGGTCATGACGTCATTCAATAACGAGCGGACGGTGCATGTCGTGATTCCGGCGCGGTACGGGTCGACACGACTGCCGGGCAAGCCGCTCGTCGATCTCGGCGGCGAGCCGATGATCGTCCGCGTGCAGGCGCGCGTGCAGCGTGCGCTGCCCGATGCCGACATCGTCGTCGCGATCGACGATGCCCGCATCGCCGAGGTGCTCGATGCACGCGGAATTCGTTTCGCGATGACCGATGCGGCGCACGCGTCGGGCACCGACCGTGCGGCGGAAGTCGCGCGCGTGTTCGGCTGGCCCGACACCGACGCGGTGCTCAACGTGCAGGGCGACGAACCGCTCGTGCCGGTTGCGCTGTTGAAGGCGTTCGCCGCCTTTTGCGGCACGGCGCCGGACCTCGGCGTGGCGACGGCGGCGTGCCCGATCGGGGAAATCGCACTGCTCGACGAGCCGGCGATCGTCAAGCTCGTCGTCGATCGCCGCGGCCGCGCGCTGTACTTCTCGCGCGCGGCCATCCCGTTCTGCCGCGACGGGCGGCCGGACGAGGCGGTCGGTTCGACCGACAGCCTGTTCCTGCGTCACATCGGCCTGTACGGCTATGCGAACGCAACGCTGCAGACGCTGGCAAGCACGGCGCCGTGCGAACTCGAGCGCCGGGAACAGCTCGAGCAGCTGCGCGCGCTCTGGCTCGGCATGTCGATCGACGTGATGCACTGGCCTGATGCGCCGCCGGCCGGCATCGATACGCCCGCCGACGTGGCGCGCGTCGTCTCCCTTCTCAAACGGCAAACCCAAGATGCGACAGAACCATATTGAATCCGCCCGGCAGGTCTTCGAGATCGAGTCGCGGGCGCTGGCCGGCGTGGCCGCGCGGCTCGACGCGAATTTCGAGGAAGCGGTCGAGATCGTCCTCGCGTCGCGCGGGCGCGTCGTCGTGTGCGGGATGGGCAAGTCCGGCATCGTCGGCAGGAAGATCGCGGCGACGCTGTCCAGCACGGGCACGCCCGCGTTTTTCATGCATCCGGGCGAGGCCTATCACGGCGACCTCGGCATGGTGACGCCGGACGATACGTTCCTTGCAATTTCGAATTCCGGCGAAACGGACGAGGTGATCAAGCTGATTCCGTTCCTGCGCACCAACGGCAACGACCTGGTCGCGCTGACGGGCAATCCGGCGTCGACGCTCGCGAGCGCCGCGCGGGTCCATCTCGACATCGGCGTCGAACGCGAAGCATGCCCGCTGCAGCTCGCACCGACCGCGTCGACGACCGCGACACTCGCGATGGGCGATGCGCTGGCGGTCACGCTGATGCGCGCGCGCGGCTTTCAGCCGGAACACTTCGCGCGCTTCCATCCGGGCGGGTCGCTCGGCCGCCGGCTGCTGTCGACCGTCGACGACGAAATGACCCGCAGCAACCTTCCGTTCGTGACGGAGGACACGTCGACGCTCGATGTGCTGGATGCGATGACGCGCGGGCGGCTCGGGCTCGCGATCGTGAAGCGCAACGGCGGCTGGGGCATCGTGACCGACGGCGACATCCGTCGCGCGATCGAACGGCACGGCGACGGCGTGTTGCGCCGCACGGCGGCCGACATGATGTCGATCGAGCCTTCGACGGTGCGGCCCGGCACGCGGGTCGAGGATGCGTTGCAGCTGATGCAGCAGCAGCGGATCGGTGCATTGCTGGTGGTCGACGGTAACGACGTCGTCGGCGTGTTCAAGAAGTAAGGCGCAGGCGCTCCCGCCGCGTCGTGCGATGCGCGGGACCGACGTGCCTGCGCGTCGGCACGCCGGCGAGCGCTATTGCAGGCTCTGCGTCAGCGCACTGGATGCCGCATCCTGGCGGAACCGCCGCACGCGCAGGAACGTGACGAAATTCGAGTCGTGCTGGCTTGCCGCGCCGCCTTCCGGGTCGTCGAACGCGACACGCAGCACGGCGACGAGGTCGCTGCCGTCGAATTGCCAGTCGACGTACTGGAATCCGTGCCGTTTCGTGTCCGGATGTTGCAGCAGCACGCGCCGCGCGGCCCACTGCCGGAGATCGGGCGACGACAGCAGCACCAGCGTGTTACGCACGCGCTCGAGGTTCATCCGGCCGACACTTTTCGGCACCGCGTTCGTGATCGTCCAGTATTGCTTCGACTGTGGATCGAAGCGGATCGTGAACTTCTTGCCGGCGCCGGGCAGGTCGACGAAATCGCGCGCCGGATCGAACGACAGTGTGCGGCCGTCGTCGTTCGTCGCCGCCAGCGCGGCCTTCTCCGGACCGTTCGCGGTGTTCACGCGCAGCATGACGGCGGGTGCCGCGCCTGGCCGGCCAACCACGTTGCCTTCTTCCCATGATTCGAACTTGCCGTCGAGCCAGCGCTTGTCCGACGGCAGAGGGGCGGACACGCGCCAGTTGCGCGCGTCGAGCAGGTCGCGATCGACGGGGGCGGACAGCACCAGCGCGCGCAGGTCGCCGCCCTCGACGCGTTCATACGCGCGCCAGACGCGCCCTCGATCGATGAGGACCGGCACCGGCCCGGTGATGAAGCGCCCCGCATACGGCAACAGCCCGGTGGCTGCATCGACGGGCGTGGTCCAGGTTGCACCGCCGTCGTCGGAGCGGCGAATCGACGGCGTGCCCATCGAGCGATTGGTGCCCATCAGGTACAGCGCGCCGTTCAGCACGAACAGCGACGACCAGTACTGGTCCGGCACGTCGCCGAGCCTCGACCAGCTCGTACCTTTGTCGTGCGACGTGAACACCGATACGCGGTTCTGTGCCGACGCGGCGCCGAACGTGTCGAAGCTCGCGACATAGTCGCCGTTCGGCAGCACGGCCAGCGACGGCGAGCCGAGATACACACGGGCGGCGGCACGGCTGTGCGCGATCACCTCGCCCGGCGGCGCAGGGACGACTTGCGCATGAGCCGCCATCGCTGTGGCGCCCACGCACAGCGCCGCGATCAGCGAGCGCTTCAGCGCGCGTAACGTCGATGCGTGTCGGTGTAATGTCATGTCGGGTGTGCGAGCGGCTCGCCGCCGGACGCGTTCGGAACGGGACGAACGACCGCGCGCCGCAGCGGCGCGTCCTGGTCGGCCAGCACGACGAACAGCAGGATGGTGAGCCAGAGCATGCCATAGAGCACGTGGTACTTGAACAGCAGGATCGGCAATAGATAGAGCAGATACTTGCGGCGGCCCTTGCGACGAAACAGCATGACGAGCGTACCGAAGAACGCGACGAAGCCGGCGCCGCCCGCGGCGAACAGGAGGTAGATGTAGAACGAACTGTCGCGCACCTGGTAGCCGCGCAGATGCGTCTTTCCGACGTTGTTGCGCTCGTCCCAGAACAGCCCGCCGCCGAATACGCCCGCGACGACGTCGCGCTCGGCGAGTTCGGTCAGCACGAGCGTCCGGCTGCCGACCGCATCGTAGTCGACCGACTGATTCACCCGCTGGTCGTACACGGCGTAGAGCCACGGCACGCACGCGAGCGCGACGACGACGACGGCGATCCGGGTCCGCAACCGCCCGCGGCCCGTGAGCACGTGCAGCCCGCACAGCACCGCGCAGACGGCCATCGACGCGACCGAGAAGCTGAGCAGGGCGGTGGCGAACCCGACGACGGGCGCGAGCGTGATGCGTCGCCGCGACAGCAGCAGGATCACCGAGCTCGGCACGACCGTCATCGCGTAGAACGACGGTTCCGAATACAAGCCGAGCGCGCGAATCGAAATCAGGCTGTCGGTCAGCGCCTTGGTCGCATAGAGCGCTTCGGAATCGGCTTCGCGCACGTAGCTGTCGAAGTCGATGAAGGTGCCGGTGCCGAGGTAATAGACGAGCTGGAACGTGAAGAACGCGGCATGGACGTAGATGAGCGTCCTGCACGCGGCGTCGAGCGATTCGCGCGTCAGCACGCCGCCGGCGAACATCCAGTAGCAGAGCGCGATGTACGTCTGGATCAGCACGAACTTGATGAAGAAGTTCACGTAGAAATCGCCGAACGCGGACAGAATGAATGCGACGCAGGTGCTGATCAGCCAGTACGTGCACACCGGAAACAGATGGCGCTGGCGGTTCATCAGCGTCGGCGCGCGCAGGAATGCGAGCGCGCAGAGCAGCACGTAGGCGGCGAAGGTTGCCCGCACGCTGAACGCGTTGAGCGAGAAGAACAGTACGCTGGCTGAGAAGAGGAACGTCGACATGCGTGCGCCCGATCGGAGACTGCGGATTCGCTGCGCGCCGGCCGTTCCGGCGCCACGCGGCGAGAGACCGTGCGGCGCGGGACAAGACGCCTGTCGGACAGGGTCGGCTTGCGCAGCGCTTCGCACGCGGAACACGCGCCGGTCGTTCGGACGACGCGAGTGCGGCGATCAAGCATAGAGGGTTGGCCGGCCCGGCGAGCCGGGTTGTCCGATTCCGGCGGGATTGTGTCGTTTTTTTACGGGGTGGCGCGGGCGTGCGGTGTACGACCTCGTACCCGCTCGTACCGCGTTTCATTCAACTGCTTCGATCCCGCCATCACGGCTGCAGCGCGAACCGCCCGCACAGAAACGGCGAATACCACTCGATCGCCGCCTGAATCGGCGCATGATGCCCATACGCGAGCGCCGACACGGCCAGCAGCGACCCGGCCACGAGCGCGCGATACCGCGCGTCGACCTGCGGCAGGCCGTGGCGCAGCGCGAATGCCAGCGCGATCGTCGAACCGACGAACCAGCCGGCAACGACTTCCGACGGCGTATGCGCGTCGTCGAACACGCGCGCGATGCCGATCAGCGCGCCGAGCGCGAGCCCGAGCCCGAGCCCGAGCCCGAGCGATAGCGACGTCATCGCCCGCGACGGCGTGCCGCCGCTCGACGCCAGCGTGCAGGCCATCGGCCACACTGCCGACGCGAGCATCGTGTGCCCGCTGATCACGCGGAAATCGATTGCGCGAATCTGGATCCCGCAGCCGGCGTAGAGCACCTTGGTGGCGCCGACAAGTGCCATGCCCGCCGCGAGCATCAACGCCCATGACGCCGCGTGATGCCGCCCGGCCGTCGAGCGCGTGAGCCACGCGAGCCACGCGAAGCACACGAGCGCCAGCGGCAACGTCATCGCCGCGTCACCGAGATCGCTGACGGCCGTCCACAGGGTCGCGTTCGTGATGCCCGCCCGGTCAGGCGACCAGCAGCGCCGACATGCGCGCGGCCAGATAGCTTTCGAAATCCGCGGCCACTTCCGGATGCCGCAGCGCGAACTCGACCGTCGCCTTCAGATAGCCGAGCTTGCTGCCGCAATCGAAACGCACGCCGTCGTAGCGATGGGCGAGCACCTGCTCGTCCGACAGCAGCGACTGGATCGCGTCGGTCAGCTGCAGTTCGCCGCCGGCGCCGGGCCGCAGCGCGCGCAGATGCTCGAACACTTTCGGCTTCAGCACGTAACGGCCCACCACGCCGAAATTCGACGGCGCCTTCGACGGCTCCGGTTTCTCGACGATGCCCGACACCTTGAACAGGTTGTCCTCCCAGCGCTTGCCGTCGATCACGCCGTAGGACTTCGATGCCTCGGGCGCGATCTCCTCCACACCGATCACCGACGCGTGATAGTGATCGAACACGTCGATCATCTGGCGCAGCACGGGCGTCGGGCCGTCGAGCAGGTCGTCGGCCAGGATCACCGCAAACGGCTGGTTGCCGACCAGTTTCTCCGCGCACAGCACCGCATGGCCGAGGCCCAGCGCTTCGGCCTGGCGCACGTAGAAGCAGTCGACGTGGCTCGGCTTGATGCTGCGCACCAGCGACAGCAGCTTTTCCTTGCCGCGCGCCTCGAGCTCGGCTTCGATCTCGTAGGATTTGTCGAAGTGATCCTCGATCGCGCGCTTGCTGCGGCCGGTCACGAAGATCATCTCGGTGATGCCCGCGTCGATCGCCTCCTCGACCGCATATTGGATCAGGGGCTTGTCCACGACCGGCAGCATTTCTTTCGGGCTGGCCTTGGTCGCAGGCAGAAATCGCGTGCCGAGCCCGGCGACCGGAAATACGGCTTTCGTCACTTTCAACATGATTGTCGGATTCCATCCGTTCAGGATCAGGCATCAACGATGCCGAGCGACGACAACGATGCGCGCAAGTGCTCGTCGTACGCCGGTGCCGTATCGATCGCGCAAATGGAGCCGCGCGCCGTCCGAAAAATCGTATGGGCGTTCCGGATTCGGGTGGTGACCGAATCTAGGCTGAATCCGACAGCGGCCAATTGCGACACATTTCGACGAATTGCGAAGCGCCGAATGTGCCGCGGAGATTGCACGAATGTCTGATGCCATCTAGGAATTGTCGGCACGACGCCGATCGCATGACATAGATTCAGGCATCCATTACTGGACGGCCGATCACGCTGCCGCGCAACGCGCACGCGAACCGCCGTCGGCTCAGGGGCGGTCATGACTGGACAGGGCGATATCTTCGATGCAATTGCGGAATTGAACCGTGCGTATCTCGCGCTCGCGCAGCGCATATTGCGAATCGATTACGAGCAAGGCAAGCGGCAATTCGGTATCTCGGACGAAATTGCCGCATCGATCGTCGCATTGACGCCGGATCAGATCGACGAACTCGCGGCGAGCGGCGAATTGGTGTGCGAATTTCGTGCCGAAAATGCGCCGGGCCGTGCGTGATCCGCTTTCCAATTTTCCCGAATGGACGTACGACTCACGGCCTTCAAGTGGATTGCATCATGGCAATCCCGCGTCCATTCGGTCTTTTATTACGTCATTAAAATGTGGAGGAGCCGCATGTCCGGTTATCGCGAATTGAAGGCGCAAGCCGATGAATTGATGAAGCGCGTCGAGGAGGCACGGCTCGCCGAACTCGATGTCGTCATTCGGGAGATTCGCAGCCGGGTCGCGGAATACGGGCTGACCGCCAGACAGATCTTCGGCGGCACCGCAAGAGCGACGCCGCGCAAGAGCGCATCGGCGCCCCGGTATCGCGATCCCAAAACCGGCGCGACGTGGAGCGGGCGCGGTCGCGAGCCGCGCTGGATCAAGGGCGTGCGCCGCGAACGGTTCCTGATCGAGCGCGAACCCGGTTGAGGTGAGCGAGCCACGGTGCGGCGGTGCGCGACGAACGACAGCGCCGCTGCGTGATCGCGCGCACGGGTGAGTTGCGCTAGAGATCGTTGCAGGTGCAACCGTAAGCCGATGCGCCCGTTCATCAGCGCGTACGTCGCCGATCACGGCGCGCCGCCTGCTCGAGCAACGCCGCGAACGCCGCCTCGTCGACACGCAGTCCCCTCGGCGTGCGGCGCACCTCCAGCGCCCCGAGCGTCCCGGCCTCGAACGTATCGAGCACCACCGGATGAATGTAGCAGCGCCGGCACACGGCCGGCGTGTTGCGCAGGATTTCGGCGACGGTCCGCACCGTTTCGACGATCTGCTTGCGCGCATGCGTTGCGCCCTGATGCTCGATGCGCCGCAATAGCGCGAGCGCCTGCACGCTGCCCGCCCACGTCCGGTAGTCCTTCGCGGTGAACTCGGCACCCGCCGCGTCGCGCAGATAGTCGTTGACGTCGGCCGAGCCGATCGAATGGCGCGCGCCGTCGTCGTCCAGATACTGGAACAACTCGTGTCCCGGCAGTTCCGCACAGCGTCGTACGATGCGGCCGACGCGCGGGTCCTCGACGGTCACGTCGTGTTCGATTCCGCTCTTGCCCGTGAAGCGCAGCCGCACCTGTCCCGGACGAATCGTCACGTGGCGCTTGCGCAGCGTCGTCAGCCCGTACGACGCGTTCTCGCGCGCATACTCGGCGTTGCCGATTCGCGCGAACGTCGTGTCGAGCAGCCGGACGATCGTCGCGACGATCTTGTCGCGCGGCATGCCGGACAGCGCCAGATCACGCGCGACGCGTGCGCGGATGCGCGGCAGCGCGCGGCCGAATGCCGCCATTCGCGCGTACTTGTTCGCGTCGCGCGTCTCGCGCCACAGCGGGTGATAGCGATACTGCTTGCGTCCGCGCGCATCGCGGCCGGTCGCCTGCAAATGGCCGCGCGGGTCCATGCAGATCCACACGTCGGTGTAGGCGGGCGGAATCGCGAGCGCATTGATGCGGGCGATTTCGTCGGCATCGCGGATCCGAGTGCCGTCCTGCGCGTAATACGCGAAGCCGTTGCGCAGCCGCCGGCGCGTGTAGCCGGGCCGGCGGTCGTCGACATGGCGCAGCGGCGCGGCGGCAGCGCACGCATTCGCTGGCGCCGTGAGGGACGCACGCTTCTTCATGCCGCACCGCACCAGTCGACCGGGGCATTCGGGTGCTGCATGCTGCGTTCACGCATGGCGGACATCGTTGTTCTCCTTGTGGGTGGCACTCCGCCGCGATACGCGAGCGGGGCAGGCGATGCGGCAGCAAAATTCGTGCGCCGGGGTCGGCCTTGCCGACGAACCGCGTCGAACGCCGATCGACGGGCAGGGAAACGACGAGCGCAGCGCGCGCCTCGACTTAGGTGTTTATACGTATGCCGATACCGATATCGCTTCAATCCAATATTTCATTGGAAGGTTATCGGACTTGTTCCTAGACTGATCCGGGGCGTACAAACCGCGTCGGCCGCACGCGCCGGCCGGCGCCGCCCCGAACCGCACCCGCGCCGTCCAGAACCACAACAGCACAGCACGGCATCGCGCCGGGCCGGCGCCGCGGCACACAACGACACCATCGGAGACGAACCATGACATTCATCAGGAAGCTGGCGGCCGGCGCGATCGTCGCGGCGGCGACGGTGCTGGCCACCGGCGCGCACGCGCAGCAAAAGCCGATCACGCTCGGGTTCTCGCAGGTCGGCGCGGAGAGCGCGTGGCGCACCGCGAATACCGTGTCGGTGAAGGGCGCGGCGAAGGACGCCGGCATCAACCTGAAATTCTCGGACGCGCAGCAGAAGCAGGAGAACCAGATCCGCGCGATCCGCTCGTTCATCGCGCAGAAGGTCGACGTGATCGCGTTCTCGCCGGTGGTCGAGTCGGGCTGGGAGCCGGTGCTGACCGAAGCGAAGGCCGCGCACATTCCGGTGATCCTGACCGACCGCGGCGTCGACGTGAAGGATCCGTCGCTGTACGTGACGATGATCGGCTCCGACTTCCTCGAGGAAGGGCGGCGCGCCGGCCACTGGCTGGAAGAGCGCTACAAGAACGATCCGGGCCCGGTCAACATCGTCGAGCTGCAGGGTACGGTCGGCTCCGCGCCGGCCAACGATCGCCGCGCGGGCCTCCTCGAAGTGATCAAGAACAATCCGAAGTTCAAGGTGATCGCGTCGCAAAGCGGCGACTTCACGCTCGCCGGCGGCAAGCAGGTGATGGAAGCCTTCGCGAAGACCTACGGCAAGCAGATCAACGTGGTCTACGCGCACAACGACGACATGGCGCTCGGCGCGATCCAGGCGATGGAAGAGGCCGGCATCAAGCCCGGCAAGGACGTGAGCGTCGTGTCGTTCGATGCGACCAAGGGCGGCTTCCAGGCGATGGTCGCCGGCAAGATCAACGTCGACGTCGAATGCAGCCCGCTGCTCGGCCCGCAGCTGATGAGCGCGGTGAAGGACGTGGTCGCCGGCAAGCAGTTGCCGAAGCGCATCGTCACGAACGAGACGGTGTTCCCGATGAACGTCGCCGCGCAGGTACTGCCGACCCGCAAGTACTGAGTCGCGCCGACCACGGACGGCGGCGCGGCTGCCGCCGTCCGGCAACCGTATCGAATCGAGGGCGATCCATGACGAATCCGCCGGTGGTCGAGATGATCGGCATCGACAAGGCGTTTCCGGGTGTCCACGCACTGCAGCGCGTGGATTTCCGGCTGTTTCCGGGCGAAATCCATGCGCTGATGGGCCAGAACGGCGCGGGCAAATCGACGCTGATCAACGTGCTGACCGGCGTGCATGCGCACGACGCGGGCGAGATTCGTGTCGGCGGCGCACCGGTGCGCTTTGCCGCACCGCGCGAGGCCGAGGCGGCCGGGATCCAGACGCTGTACCAGGAAGTGAACCTGTGCGCGAACCTGTCGGTCGCCGAGAACATCTTCGCGGGCCGGCAGCCGATGCGGCGCGGCGCGATCGACTGGAAGACGATCCATGCGCGTGCGCGCGACGCGCTCGCCGAACTCGACCTGTCGCTCGACGTCACGCGCTCGCTCGACGCGTATCCGATCGCCGTGCAGCAGATGGTCGCGATCGCGCGGGCCGTGTCGGTCGACGCGCGCGCGCTGATTCTCGACGAACCGACGTCGAGCCTCGACGACGGCGAGGTCGAGCGGCTCTTCGACGTGCTGCGCCGGCTGAAGGCGTCGGGCATCGCGATCCTGTTCGTCACGCACTTTCTCGAGCAGACGTACGCGGTGTCCGACCGGATCACGGTGATGCGCAACGGCGAGCGCGAAGGCGAGTATCTCGCGCGCGATCTGCCCGTCGACATGCTGGTCGCAAAGATGACCGGCCGCGCACCGATGTCCGGCACGTTGCAGGCGGGCGCGGCGGCCGTGCAACGCGATGCGGACGCGGCCGCGCCGTTCCTGTCGATGCAGCAGGTCGGCCGGCGCGGCATGATGAGCCCGCTCGACCTCGACGTACGGCCCGGCGAAATCGTCGGGCTGGCCGGGCTGCTCGGCTCGGGGCGCACGGAAACCGCGCGGCTCGCGTTCGCGGCCGAGCGCACCGACACCGGCGCGATCGAGATCGACGGCGCGCGCAGGCGGCTATCGTCGCCGCACGACGCGGTGCGCAACGGCATCGCGTATTGCCCGGAGGATCGCAAGAAGGAGGGGATCGTCGCCGCGCTGTCGATCCGCGAGAACATCGTCCTCGCGCTGCAGGCGCGGCGCGGCTGGTGGCGGCTGATCAGCCGTGCGCGCCAGAAGGAACTCGCCGATTCGTATATCGCGCGGCTCGGCATCAAGGCGCGCGACGCGGAGCAGCCGATCGGACTGCTGTCGGGCGGCAACCAGCAGAAGGTGCTGCTCGCGCGCTGGCTCGCGACGGAGCCGAAGCTGCTGATCCTCGACGAGCCGACGCGCGGCATCGACGTCGCCGCGAAGTTCGACATCATGGAGCGCGTGCTCGAGCTATGCGCGCAGGGGCTCGCCATCCTGTTCATCTCGTCTGAAATCAGCGAAGTCGTGCGCGTGAGCCACCGGATCGCGGTGCTGCGCGATCGCCGCAAGGTCGCCGAACTGACCGGCGCCGACGCCTCGGAGGAACACGTGTACCACCTGATCGCGGGAGGCCGCTCATGATGCGGCTCCGTACGCTGTTTCGTCATCAACTCGTGTGGCCGGTGCTGACGCTCGCGCTGCTGTTCGCGCTCGACGTCGCGCATCGGCCGGGCTTCCTGTCGATCGCGTTGCTCGACGGCCATCTGTTCGGCGCGCCGATCGACATCCTGAATCGCGCGGCGCCGCTCGTGATCGTGTCGCTCGGGATGACGCTCGTGATCGCCACGCGCGGGATCGACATCTCGGTCGGCGCGATCGTCGCGATCGCGGGTGCGGCCGCGGCGATCGTGCTGGATGGCGATCCGACGCGGGTCGGCACCGCGCTGGCCGCCGCGCTCGGCGTCGGCCTGCTCGCCGGCGCATGGAACGGTGTGCTCGTCGCGTTCGTCGGGATGCAGCCGATCATCGCGACGCTGATCCTGATGGTCGCCGGACGCGGCGTCGCGCAGTTGCTGACCGGCGGACAGATCATCCCGATCGGTGCGCCCGGCTACCTGGAACTGGGCGGCGGCTATCTCGTGGCCGTGCCGTGCTCGGTCTGGATCGCGATTGCGACGATCGTCGCGATTGCGCTGCTGGTGAACCGCACCGCGCTCGGCCTGTTCATCCGCGCGATCGGCGTGAACCCGGTCGCGACGCGGCTCGTCGGGTTGCGCGCCGGTGCGGTCGTGTTCGGCGTGTATCTGTGTTCCGGCGTGATGTCGGCGCTCGCGGGGATCCTCGCGAGTTCGAACGTGCGCAGCGCGGACGGCAACAACGCAGGGCTGTTGCTCGAGCTCGACGCGATCCTCGCGGTGACGCTCGGCGGCACGTCGCTGCTCGGCGGCCGCTTCAGCCTCGCGGGCTCGGTGCTCGGTGCGCTGATCATCCAGACGCTGACCTACACGACCTATTCGATCGGCGTGCCGCCGGAGGCGACGCTCGTCGTGAAGGCGATCGTCGTGATCGTCGTGACGCTGATCCAGTCGGACGCGGCGCGCGCGCTGGTGGTCCGGCACGCGTCGCGGCTGCTGCCTTCCGCGCGTTCGCGCGCTACTACCGGAGCGACGCCGCGATGAATCGATTTCTCGCACGGCTCGCCGACCCGCGCACGCTGCCGATCGTCGTGACGATCGTGCTGTTCGCCGCGCTGTTCGGTTTCGGGTCCGTGATGTACACGGGCTTCTTCTCGATGCAGGTGCTGACCGGCCTGCTCGTCGACAACGCGTTCCTGCTGATCGTCGCGATCGGGATGACGTTCGTGATCGTGTCGGGCGGCATCGACCTGTCGGTCGGCTCTGTCGTTGCGCTCACAACGATCTTCTGCGCGGTCGGCGCCGAGCGGCTGCACTGGCCCGTATGGGCCATCGTGCCGCTCGTGCTCGTGTTCGGCGCGCTGTACGGCGCGGCGATGGGCGCACTGATCCACTATTTCCGGCTGCAGCCGTTCATCGTCACGCTGGCCGGGATGTTTCTCGCGCGCGGCGCATGCTTCCTGATCACCACGCAGTCGATCACGATCAACGAGCCGACGTTCCATGCGCTCGCGGGCATCCGCGTGCCGGTCGGCGGCGGAACGCTGAGCGCGGGCGCGCTGATCGCGCTCGTGACGCTGGCCGCCGCGATCTACGTCGCGCATTTCACGCGCTTCGGCCGCAACGTGTATGCGATCGGCGGCAACGAGCGTTCGGCGCTGCTGATGGGGCTGCCGGTCGCGCGCACGAAGGTCGGCGTGTATGCGTTGAGCGGTTTCTGCTCGGCACTCGGCGGCGTGGTGTTCACGCTGTACGTGCTGTCCGGCTACGGGCTGCAGGCGCAGGGAATGGAACTCGACGCGATCGCCGCGACCGTGATCGGCGGCACGCTGCTCACCGGCGGCGTCGGTTACGTGATCGGATCGGTGTTCGGCGTCGGCATCCTCGGCACGATCCAGGTGCTGATCACGTTCGACGGTACGCTGAGTTCGTGGTGGACGCGGATCGTGATCGGCGCGCTGCTGTGCGTGTTCTGTCTGCTGCAGCGGGTCATCGAGCGCCATGCGGCGCGCCGGCGGACCGGTGGCACCGGGTTCGACCCGAAACGCACGAAGCACGATGCCGCCGGGGTGACGCCTGCCGCGTCCGGCGACCATGCGGCGCTGGTGTCGACGATGCGCCGGCTGTTGGGCTTCCAGCGTTCCGCGTGAGTTTTTGCATGCGCCCGCGGCGAATTGCGCGGACGGCCGTCGCTTGCTTGACGGTTCTTGCGGCCGAACGGATGCGCGTCTGCGGGTGATGGTCCGGCGAGTGCGTGACGGGCGACGGCAGCGCGACGGCAGCGCGCGAGTTGCCGTCACGCCGGCCTGGCCATGTCCGGTTCCGCATCGAACGACACATCGGCCGATGTATCGGCGATGCCCGTGCGCTTCAGCGCTTCCGCCAACTGCTCGATCGCATGCAGGTCCAGCGCGTCGAGGTGCTCCCGCATCGTCTGCACGAACGCCGCATGCCGCGGTGCGTGCGCATGCTGCCCGAGCCATTCCTCGATGTCGGTGAGACGGCCCTCGCTGGCGAGTACCGCAAGCTCGTCGAGCGCATCGGCAGGCGGGCAGCGCATCACGTGCGCGTCCGGAACGGGCTCGGCATGAACGGCGGGATGGACCGCGCGCGCGAGCGCCGACGCCGGGATCAGCGCGCGCCCGAGTGCCGGCGCGACGATCTGGAACGTGAACGTCGTGCCGACGCCCGGCTGGCTCGATACGGCCAGCTCGCCGTGCATCGCGCCGACGATCCGCTGCGCGATGAAGAGGCCCAGCCCGGTGCCGCCGTTCACTGCCTGCACCTGCTGGTACGCGCGGAAGATGTCGGTCGTCTTGTCGATGTCGATGCCGATCCCGGTATCGGCGACCTCGAACACGATCCGCCATGCATCGTCTGCCGGATACGCAGCGACCGATAACGTGACCGTGCCGTCATGCGTGAACTTCGATGCGTTCGACAGCAGGTTGAGCAGCACCTGCTGCAGCCGGATTCCATCGATCGACAGCTTGCGCGGCAGCGGCGTCAGCGGCCGGTAGTCGAACCGGTTGTTCTGCTGCGAACACAGCGCGATCGCATAGTCGCCGATATCGTTCAGGAGGCCGGGCAGGTCGGTCGCGTCCGGCGAAATGCCGAGCGGCTGCAGTTCGGCCTTCGTGTACTGCAGCAGTTCGTCGATCAGCGCGAGCTGGTAGCGGATGCTTCGATCGATCGAGCGGATCAGCCGCGCCTGGCTGCGCGTCGCGCTCTCCAGCAGCAGTTTCGCGTAGCCGTTGATCGTCGACAGCGGCGCCCGCAAGTCATGGCTCACGTAGCCGAGCGTCTCGATCTTCTGCTGCATGTGCGTGCGCACCTGCTGCAGTGCGTCGTTGAGCGCGACCGTGCGTTTCGCGACCTCGTCGCGCAGGCGATCCTGTTCGGTGAGCTGCCAGTGCTCGAGGCGCTTGCGCGCTTCGCTACGCTGACGGCCCACGTGGTGAATCCATGCGGCGAGCACCAGCAGATGCGTCGCGAGGCCGATGATCGCGATCACCGGGTTCGGATAGATGTCGGACTTGAGCCAGAACAGCCACGCCGGGATTGCGTCCTTGCCGTCGAGAATGCGAATCAGGATGTTGAAGCTCGCGAACGCGACCGCGATCAGCATCACGCGGCCGGTCGGCGTGCGACGGATCGCGAACGTCAGCGCCAGGCTGATGTTGACGACCGCGAGCACGGTGTTCAGGCGCAGGCAGAACCACGTGAACGTGAGCAGGTCGCCGTACGCGGCGCCGGCCATCCCCACGCATTCGAGCGCGAGGAACGCCAGGTAGATCGCGCGGAACGGCATGCGCGCCTGCTCGCGATGCGCGACCATCAGGATGAACGCGATGAAGCACACGACCGACAGATAAACGAGGATCTCTTCGCCGCGCGCCCACCACTCGCGCGCGCCGGGCCACAAGTACATCGCCGTGTAGCCGCGGTAGGTCGCCTCGAACAGCGCGGTGCTCAAGGCCAGCACGGCCAGTACGGCGAACGTGCCGCTGCGCGAGAAGAAGCCGATCAGCAGCGCACACCATACGAGCGCGAGCAGCCCGCCGAAGAAGCCGAAATTCCACATGGTCGCGTGCAGCTCGTGCGCACGCCATGCGTCCTGCGTGAATGCGCTCGGCGCGAGCCGCAACTCCTTGCGCGACGTGATGCGGATCAGCACGGGCAGCCGCTCGCCCGGCCGCAGCGTCGCATCGAGCACCGGATACCGCGAAAGCGGCTGGCTCGTGGCCTCTGCGTCGGCCGGAAAGCGCGCGGCGCGCACCCACGTGCCGCCGTGCTCGACGTAGAAGTCGGCGCGATCGATGCGTGCGTCGCGGATCGCGAGCACCAGCGGTTGCTCGACGCCGCCGCTATTGACGAGCGTCCCAGCGACCCACCACGCCGAGCGGGAAAATTCGATGTTGAACGACTGCCGGGCCGGTGTGGCGGCGCGGTGTTGCAGATCGGTGAGCCGCGCGGCGACCTGGTCGACCGACAGCGTGGTGCCCGGATCCTCGAACAACGACACTGCTTCGAGACGGGCGGGGTTTTCCGTTGCTTCGGCGCGAGGGGGCGCGAAGAGGGCCATCAGCGCCAGCACGTGCAGCAGCACGGCGTGCCAGCCGGACGCGCGCGGCCTATGCATCGTGCGAAGGATCATGCGACGCAGGCTGGGCCTCGATCGCAGGCCGCTGACGCCGCCAGTCCGACGGCGTGACGCCGAACCGTTCGCGAAACGCCGTGGCGAAATTGCCCGGCGTCGAGAAGCCGATTTCCTCGGCGATGTCGCCGATGCCCATCGACGTTTCGGCGAGAAAGTGCTTCGCGGCGCGCAGCCGCGTGTCGCGCAGGTATTCGAAGACGGTCTGGCCGAGATGGTCGCGGAATACGCGGGACAATCGTTTCTCGTGCGTGCCGACCTGCCGTGCGAGTTCTTCCAGCGCCGGCGGATTGCGCAGTTCGCGCAGCAGGATGTCGCTGGCCGCGCGCACCAGCGCGGCGTCGGGATGATCGGGCAACTCGGGCAGATGCGCGAACGGCTGGCTGCGCCGCGCGCGCTTCAGGTGATTGCGGATTCGCGCGATGACCTCCACCGGTTCGAACGGCTTCACGATGTAGTCGAGCGCGCCGGTTTCGAGCCCGGCGATGCGGTCCTCGAGATCGCTTGCGGCCGTCAGGATGATGATCGGAATGTTCTGCGTCGACTGGGTGGAGGCTAGCAGCCGACACGCGGCGAAACCGTCCATGCGCGGCATCCGGACGTCCATCAGGATCAGGTCGGGCGCGATCGCCTGCGCGCGGTGATAGGCCTGCAGCCCGTCGAACGCGACGCTGATCCGGCACCGTGCGGTGCGCAGGATCTCGGTCAGGAGCCGCAGGTCGTTCGGGCGGTCGTCGACGACGAGAATGTGTGCGCCGGCGAGATCCGGCGTGGCGCGGAGCGACGCCGAACTGGTCGAGCGGGATGACATGATTGCGAACGCGTAGGGGAGGGTAGGCCGGTCAGACTCGAGGCATCTATGTGCTCGATTGTTGCGAAAAATTATATGCCGCCAACACCGCCGACGGTGGGTTTCCGTGCGCCGCGTGGGGAAATGTTTGACACGGCGGCCGGCCTGCGCGGCAACCGGCATCCGGCTACAAAATAGAGTGGAAAAAACTGCCGAATTCAATAAAGAATATCGGTCGTTATTGCCGCGCCGAATTGGTGCGATTGGAATTGGCCCGCATGATGAATTGACATCGAAAATGTCGTGCTTGCAGCAGGCCGACGCAGGAATCGAGTTCGTCAATTCAACGTCTCCGCGATTAAGATTTTATTTATCGCCGGTTAAAAATACTTTCATATTGACGTCGATTGCCATGCCGGCGTGTATGAATGCAAATATCGTCCGCCCGGGAAAACATTTTGTCCGCTCGGCAAAAGGTTTGTTCTGATGAATCCCCGCACACTAGGCCCGAAGCGGCTGGGAGCGGTTCCTCGATGGAACCGTGTACGACGCGAAATTTATTTGCCGCAGCGACGGATTTGAGTGCGCAATATTCAATGTGACATTGCGTGCTGACAATCTCAAATTCCGGGATTCCGGGGCTGCAGCGAAAGCCGGCACGAGGGCAATGCAGGCTTCTTCATCCTTCGAATGAGTCGATATAACAGATACATCGGAGAATTTTGAAGCTGATGAGAGAGTGTGACATACAAGGCCACTAGAAATAGTCAAAGAAAGTCAGTTGATTAATGCGATGTAGGGGCCGTCCGGCCAATCGACGGTTTTTCCGGAAATCCGGAATTTCCGCGGTGCGCCTGGATGGAAAGGGGTGAGTGAATTCGTGTCGACCGCCGGGCAGTTCGATCCTTTGGCCTGGCGGTCGCGCGACGCGCTTTCGAATCAGGCGGCACGAAAAACATGAACATGAAATGCGTGGCAGATCAAAGCACCAGGTCGCTCGAACCGGTGTCGGCTGTCAGCGTTGGCGATGCGGCGGCGCATGCGTCAGCTTCGGGGGCCGCACCGCGTCATCCCCCTCCAGAATGAAACATGACCGTCGGCCTGCAGGCCGGGCCGACGCGCGTCCATCCGGCGTCTGAACGACGCGTTCTCGTGAGATTCGATGTTGCCGCCGATGCGGTGGGATGGCGCTCGCGCGCGTGTTGCCGCGGTGCGCCGCGCAGCGTGCACGCACGCGGCCGCCGATGTCGACTTCCATGATTCGATCCATTCCGATCGCCGCTGCAAGTCGTTCTGACCGACGCGCGGCGTGCGGTCGTGTGATCGCGACCTGCGTCGCGAGTGTCGTGCAGGGCCGTGAAGGGCCGTGCCGTTGTTCAGTTAGTCATACGAAGTGAGTAAGAAAGCGTCGCGCTACGGGCGATCACGGAGATGGAGACAGTCCTCGCCCGCCGCGTGCGCCGTTGCGCCATCCAGCACATGTAAACCGAGGAAAAACAAGATGAACAAGTCGTTCAAGTCGATCTGGAACGAAGCACTGGGAGCCTGGGTTGCGGCGTCCGAGCTCGATCGCGCACGCGGCAAGCGCGTGGCGTCGACACGAAGTGCTGCAGCGCATGCAGCGGAGGCGACTGCCGTCGCGCACATGGCAACGCCGGCGCGGCTATCGCCCCGGCGAATCGTCATGATGATGGCGGCCGCGTATCTCGGGTTGTTTCAGGCCGGCGCCCACGCGCAGTATTCGGCGGGCGGCGGCTCCGCGACGGGCGGCGCCAGTTCGACGGCAGTCGGTAACGGTGCGGCTGCCACGCAGACGAATTCCACGGCGTTCGGCAACCTCGCTACGGCGACGGGCCTTTCAGCCACGGCGCTTGGCCCGGGTGCGCATGCGACCGGCGACGCGTCGACGTCCGTCGGCATCAACTCGCAGGCAACCGGCGTGAATAGCACGGCGATGGGCGTGCAGGCGATCGGCAGCGGCAATTATTCGGTCGCCATCGGCAACCTGTCGAGCTCGACCCAAAGTGGCTCGGTCGCGATCGGCAGCGGCGCGGCGGCGACCGGGGTGTCGGCGATCGGCCTCGGGAACAATGCCCTGGCGTCGGGCCAGTATGCGGCGGCCCTCGGGCTCGGCTCGAGCGCGTCGGGTGCGCAAAGCGTCGCCCTCGGCTTCGCATCCAATGCGACGAATACGGGCGCGGTTGCGCTCGGCAACCAGTCCACGAGTTCGGGCGCGGCCGGCGTTGCCGTGGGCAGCGGCGCGCTGGCTTCCGGCAATTCGGGCGTCGCAATGGGGGTGAACAGCGGCGCGAAGGGAACCGCATCGATCGCGATCGGTTGGGGCGGCACCGCCGGCGTGCCGGGTTCCGGCACGCAATCGCTGGGCATCAGTTCGATCGCGCTGGGTTCGAATACGTCGGCTGGCGCCGACAACGCGCAGGCGTACGGCCTCAACGCCAATGCATCGGGCGTCAGTTCGATCGCGATGGGGGTTCAATCGACCGCGACGCAGCAGTTTGGCGTCGCCCTCGGCAATTCCGCGCTTGCGACCGGCACGTCGGCCAGTGCGCTCGGGCCCGGCGCGACCGCTTCGGCCTTGAACTCGACTGCGATCGGCATCAACAGCGTGGCGGCGGCCGCATCGACCATCGCGATCGGCGATACCAACTCGGTGGCCGCAACCGCCGGTGCGGGCTCGATTGCCGGCGGCAACAACTCGAAGGTGCTGGGCGGGATCGGCGCGGTCGCGCTCGGCCAAGGCCAGACCGTGAGCGGCAACGGCGCGGTCGCGATCGGCGACCCGAGCAGCGCGATCGGCACCGGCGCGGTCACGCTGGGCTCGAACAACACCGCGAACGGCGATGGCGCGGTGGCGATCGGCAATACGAACAATGCGCAAGGCACGGGTTCGCTCGCATTCGGCAATACGTCGACGGCGGCCGCGGCGGGCGCGGTGGCATTCGGCGCATCGGCCGTGGCCAACAACGCAAACGATGTCGCGCTCGGTTCGGGTTCGGTGACGGCCGCGCCGAATCCGACCGCGACCGGCACGATCGGCGGCGTCACGTACAACTTCAACGGGATCAATCCGACCAGCGTCGTCAGCGTGGGTTCTGCGGGCCACGAGCGCCAGATCACCAACGTCGCGGCCGGGCGGATCAGTTCGTCGAGCACGGATGCGATCAACGGTTCGCAGCTCGCTGCGACGAACACGGCGGTGACGTCGCTGTCGACGTCGACGTTGTCGAGCATTACATCGTTGTCGACCGGGGTGTCGTCGTTGTCGACGGGGCTTTCGTCCGCCAATAGCTCGATCACGTCATTGTCGACGTCGACTTCGACCGGTATCAATTCTCTGTCGACTGGCCTGAGCTCGACCAACAGCACGGTGACATCGCTGTCGACGTCGACATCCACGGGTCTGTCGTCGGCGAATAGCGCAATCACGTCGCTGTCCACGTCGACTTCGACCGGTATCAATTCGCTGTCGACTGGTCTCAGCTCGACCAACAGCACGGTG
>NZ_ML058626.1:80515-199557 GCF_003635165.1 Burkholderia sp. Nafp2/4-1b
GGTGACGTCGCTGTCGACGTCGACGTCGACGGGCCTGTCGTCTGCGAATAGCGCAATCACGTCGCTGTCCACATCCACTTCGACAGGTATCAGTTCGTTGTCCACGGGCCTGAGCGCGACCAACAGCACGGTGACGTCGCTGTCGACGTCGACGTCCACCGGTCTGTCGTCGGCCAACAGCTCGATCGCATCGCTGTCGACGTCCACGTCGACGGGACTGTCGTCAACGAACAGCGCGATTACATCCCTGTCCACGTCGACGTCGACCGGCATCAGTTCGTTGTCGACCGGCCTGAGCTCGACCAACAGCTCGGTCACGTCGCTGTCGACGTCGACCTCGACCGCCGTCGGTTCGTTGTCCACCGGCCTGAGTTCGACCAACAGTTCGATCACGTCGTTGTCGACATCCACATCGACCGGCATCAGCTCACTGTCCACCGGCCTGAGTTCGACGAACAGTTCGATCACGTCGTTGTCCACGTCGACGTCGACCGTCGTTGGTTCGCTGTCCACGGGGCTGAGCACGACCAACAGCAATGTGACGTCGCTGTCGACCGCAACGTCGAGCAGCGTCGGGTCGTTGTCGACGGGCTTGAGCTCGACCAACAGCACGATCACGTCGCTGTCGACCGCCACGTCGAGCAGCATCGGCTCGCTGTCCACCGGCCTGTCGACCACGGACAGCAACCTGACGTCGCTGTCGACGGCCACCTCGACGGGAATCAGTTCGCTGTCGACGGGCCTGAGCTCGATCACGAACAACAACACGAACCTCGGCAACAGCACGGCCGGCGCGATCGGCGGCGGCGCGACCTACGATCCGACCACCGGCACGATCTCGGCGCCGTCGTACGTGACGTACAACAGCGACGGCTCGACGACGATCAACAACAACGTCGGCGCGGCGATCGACAACATCAACGCGCACGGGATCAAGTACTTCCACGCGAACTCGACCGCGCCGGACAGTCAGGCGGTCGGCGTCGACAGCGTCGCGATCGGGCCGAACGCCATTGCGTATGTGAACGGCAGCATCGCGCTTGGCGCGGGCTCGGTCGCCGATCGCGCGACGGTGCCGTCGTCGGGGATCATCCGCAACGGCAGCGCGTCGATTCCATACGACACGACCGATCAGACGCTGCTCGGCGCGGTGTCGCTCGGCGATGCGACGAGCAAGACGTATCGCCAGATCACGAACGTCGCGGACGGCACCGGCCAGCACGATGCGGTGACGGTGCGGCAGCTGACCGGCGCATTGCAGTCGTTCGCGGTCACGAGCCAGAAGTACTTCCACGCCAATTCGACGGCCGGGGATTCGCTGGCGGTCGGCGCGGAATCGGTCGCGGTCGGCCCGACGACGGTCGTCAACGGCGACAACGGCGTCGGTATCGGCAACGGTGCGATCGTCGATGCAACGGCACCGGGCGGTGTCGCGATCGGGCAGGCGGCGAGTTCCGCGCAAGCCGACGCGATCGCGCTCGGCAGCGGCGCGACGGCAACCGGTGCGCAGTCCGTCGCGCAAGGTGCGAACGCAGTGGCGGTCAGCGTCGGCAGCGTCGCGCTCGGCTCGGGTGCACGCAGCAGCGCGACCGATGCGTTGGCACTCGGCGCCGGTGCGTCGGCGACGTTCGCGAACAGCGTCGCGCTGGGTGCCGGTTCGCTGACCACGGTCGGCGCACTGACGAACTACGTCGCGTACGGCTTGAGCAGTCCGCAGTCGTCGGCCGGCGAAGTGAACGTTGGCAACCGGCAGATCACCGGCCTCGCCGCCGGCAAGAACGGCACGGATGCAGTGAACGTGTCGCAGCTCGATTCGATCGCGAACCAGCTGACGACGTTGATCGACCAGCGCACGACCAATCTCGGCGGGCAGTACACGTCGAACCCGACCGGCGGCAACGTGCCGCCGGGGGCGAGCGGTTCGAATTCGTCGGCGGGCGGCTCGGGTTCGGTGGCATCGGGCTCGAACAGCACGGCGGTCGGCAACAGTTCGACGGCGTCCGGCAACGGCTCGACGGCGATCGGCGTCGGCGCAACATCGTCGGGCAGCAACTCGACCGCGATCGGCACGGGCAGCAACGACGGCGGCCGCTCGAACGTCGTCGCGGTCGGCTCGGCGGATTCGCCGCGGCAGGTCGTGAACGTCGCGGCGGGTACGCAGGGCACGGATGCGGTGAACGTGAACCAGCTGAATGCGGTATCGAACCAGTTCACGCAGTCGCTGAACACGGTCAACAACCAGCTCACGCAGATGCAGCAGCAGATCCAGCAGACCGATTCGATGGCGCGTGAAGGTATCGCAGCAACGGCGGCGATGGCGTCGATCCCGCACATGGACCGCGATTCGAACTTCGCGATGGGTGTCGGCACGGCGACGTTCCAGGGTCAGAAGGCCATGGCGGTCGGCGTACAGGCGCGCGTGACGGAGAACCTGAAGGCGACGCTGAACGGCGGTTTCGCCGGCAGTCAGCGCGTCGTCGGCGCGGGCATGCTGTATCAGTGGAAGTGATCGCGCACGGCGGTTCGTGCCGGCACCCGTTGCCGGCGCGCACCGCGCTGAACGCAAACGCATGCGAGGGTGGCGCGCACCATCGTGCCGCCGCTCGCTGCGCCCATCGCATTCTCGGAGTAATCAAGTGAAAAACATCCATCTTGCACTGCTGGCGTCCGTCGTTTCACTCGCGGCTTGTTCCAGCGCGTCGGGGCCGACGTTCAACGCGTACGAACTGCAGCCGCGCGACGGCATCCGGACTTTCCGCGTCGATTGTCACGGCATCCTGTCGAGCGTCAACACCTGCGTGAAGGTCGCGACGCGCATGTGCGGTGACGAGCCCGTGCGCCGCATCGATTCGACCACGCCTTACCGCGACGGCGCCGATCCGCACTCGCTCGTGTTCCAGTGCGGCGCGGCGCCCGCGCCGGTTGCCGCGGCCGTTACGCCGGCGCCTGCTCCGGTCGAGAAAGTGAGCCTGACCGGTGACGCGTACTTCGCGACGGACTCGGCCGTGCTGACGCCGGCCGCCAGCGCCGCGCTCGACAAGCTGCTGAATCAGCAGGGCGACAAGCATTTCGCGCGCGTGGAAGTGGACGGCTATACCGACGCAAGTGGCTCGGATGCGCACAACCAGGCGCTGTCGAAGCGTCGCGCCGATGCGGTCGCCGGCTACTTGCGCGAACATGGACTGAAGGCGGATTCGTTCGTCGCGAAGGGGCATGGCGAAACCAATCCGGCTGCGTCGAACGACACGGCCGAAGGGCGGGCGCGCAATCGTCGCGTGGAAATCTCGTTGCAGAAGTAGGGCGCCGCGACCCGCTTGCCGCAAGCGTGGCCGTCGAAGCCGGACGGCTCGCTTGCGGCAATGAAGCTCGACGCGGACACCGTCGGCGTGAAGGGCCCGCCGCAGCGTGCGCATGCAATGCCCGTCGCATCGCCGCCGCCATACGGCAACTGGCAAATGGCGACTTGCACGTGGCGTCCGCAACGCGGATCGCCATCCGCACCGGGCCGTGAATCAGCGCTCAGTGCCTGATCACGCAGACGGCCAGGATCTCGTACCCCGGGTCGGCATGCGCGTTCGCGGCTTTCTCCGCTTCGTCATACGAACCAAAGGATGCGGCGTCTTCGATTGCCGGCGCCATGCCGATATCGCCGTCCTCGGCGGTGCAGAGGAACTGCTCGCCGGTCTTCACGACGTAGATGGACATCATCAGAATTTGCTCCGAGAAACCCCGCCATTGATGGCGGGAAGGAAAGGTGTGCTGTTGACAGGCAGCTTCTTCCACGGGTTAGGATCACCTGCATGATCCTTGTCTACCGCTACCGGGTGAAGTCGCTCAACGGACTGCTCAACAAGCAGAGCCGTGCGGTGAACTACGTCTGGAACTTCTGCAACGATACGCAGAAGCACGCGCTCAAGTGGAGCAAGAAGTGGCCGACGGGATTCGATCTGAACGTGCTGACGACGGGGAGCAGCAAGGCGCTCGGCATCCACTCCGGCACGATCAACGCAACGTGTGAGCAATATGCGAAGTCGCGCAGTCAGCACCGTCGGCCTTACCTGCGCTATCGCGGCAGGAGATCGCTGGGCTGGGTGCCGCTGAAGGGGCGCGACCTGAAGCTCGAGGGTGACGCGTTCCGTTTCGCCGGCAACACGTTTCGCGTGTTCAACCGCCGCCCGCTTCCCGAAGGCAAGATCAAGGACGGGACCAACTTTGCGCAGGATGCACGCGGCAACTGGTTTCTCAACATCGTAATCGAGATGCCGGATGTTCCGGCCCGACCTATCCGTTCCGGTGTTGGCATCGATCTCGGCCTGAAAGACTTCGCCACACTTTCGACCGGAGAGAAACTGCCCAATGACCAGTTCGGTCGACGAGCAGCGGAAAAGCTGGCGAAAGCGCAACGGGCGCGAAAGCACAAGCGGCATATCGCGAAGTTGCACGCCAAGGTCGCGAATGCCCGTGCCGATTTCCAACACAAGCTCGCGCTCGATCTGGTGCGGCGTTTCGATTACATCGCGGTCGGCAACGTGTCGGCCACGAAGCTCGCCGGAACCAGGATGGCGAAAAGCGTCTACGACGCATCCTGGTCGTCCTTCCGGAACAAGCTCCGCTACAAAGCGATCGCGCACGGGGCCACGTTCGAGAAAGTTGACGAAAGCGGTTCTACCCAGTCCTGTTCGGCGTGCGGATCGAAAGACAGCACGACGCGGCCGAAAGGTATCGCGGGACTGCGAATAAGAGAGTGGACCTGCAGTGACTGTGGTGCCGAGCATGATCGAGATACCAACGCTGCGCTGAACATTCTCCGATGCGGACGTGCATCGCCAGGTGTGGGAATGCTCCGCCTTTAGGCGGAGGGGGACGTCAAGATTCCCTCCAGGGTTTGCAGGGGGAAATTCCAGTCTAGCAGGCAGCAACGAAGTCGGCGGCCGACGCGAATCCCGGCCGTCAATCGGGGCCGGTTCGTCGATCCGGCCTGCCCTGAAGGGACGGATTCGCGGCGGTGGACCGGCGGGCGCGGAGCCGCGCCGTGGCCCAGGGGACCGGAAAGCCGTGCACAATACGCGCATGCGAGCCCCAGATCTTGAATGCCTTGTCGCCGTCACGATGCCCTTCGGAAAATACAAGGGCCGACTCATTGCCGACCTCCCCGGCCCCTACCTCAACTGGCTGGCTCGCGAAGGGTTCCCGCGCGGCGAACTCGGTCGACAGCTCGCGCTCATGCACGAGATCGACCATAACGGCTTGCGGCATCTGCTCGAGCCGTTGCGCAAACCCGCGTAGCGAGGCGTCACGCCCGGTCGGTCACCCGAAGCGTTGACTGCAAGGTGGCGAAGTCGTGCCCGCGTGCAAGCGTGAGCGCGGTATCGCGCTCCGCGGCGCGACCGGCGTGCTCGTCGACCGCGTCGCACTGCATTTCCCCACCAGCGAGAGCAGGCTTCGGGGCGTGGACGGCCGCGATGAGCACATACAATGTGAGCGTTCGTCGGCCGGCGTGCAGGCCGGCTCCACCCGCGCACATCCAAGGCCCCCATGGAAATCAAATGGATCGAGGATTTCCTCGCGCTCGCGCAATACCAGAGCTTTTCCCGCGCGGCTGAATTTCGCAACGTCACGCAGTCGGGTTTCAGCCGCCGCATCCAGTCGCTCGAACAGTGGATCGGTGCCGAACTGATCGACCGCAGCAGCTTTCCGCCGGTGTTGACGCCGGCGGGCCGCCTGTTCCGCGAGACGGCCGAGGACGTGCTCAGCCGCCTGTTCGACACGCGGGCCATCATCCGCACCGAACAGCGGATCGCGGGCACGAGCCTGCAGATCGCGGCCGGCCACACGATCGCGCTGAGCTTCCTGCCGGCCTGGCTCAAGGCGCTCGCGCCGCATTTCGGCGAAGTGCGGGCCCGCGTCATTCCGACCAACGTGCACGACTCGATCCTGATGCTCGTCAACGGCAACTGCGAGTTGATGTTCGCCTATCACCATCCCGAGCTGCCGCTCCATCTCGACCCGGCCCGGTACGCGCACCTTACCGTGGGCCTCGACACGCTAATGCCCGCGTGCCGGCCGAACCGGCGATCAGGGCCCGCGTTTCGCCTGCCCGGCACGAAGCAGAACCCGCTGCCGCTGATCAGCTATACGGAAACCAGCTACTTCGGCCGGTGTCTCGCGCTGCTGCTCGGCCGTGCGCCCGATGCGCCGGCCTTGCAGCTGCACTACGAATCCGACATGGCCGAGGTGCTGAAGAAACTCGTGATGGAAGGCGAGGGTGTCGCATGGCTGCCCCGGAGCGCGATCGCAGCTGAGCTGGCGGCCGGCGAGCTCGTGCCGGCCGGGCCGGCGGCGTGGAATCTGGAGGTCGAGCTGCGCGTGTATCGCGATGTGTCCAATCGCAGCGAATTCCTCGACACGCTATGGCAGCACCTGCGCGCGTCGCCTGCACGGCTCGGCTGACACAGGGTTTTCCCGCGTTATGCGAGCCTCGCATAACGCCATGTTGCACCGGCATCACGGTCGTTTCGACCGTCCCTACCATTCGTTCCAACGGCAAATGCGACGCGTGATCGGCGTCGCACCGCCTTCTTCGCCGCGCTCGTCCGCCTTCCGGCGGGCGGGCGCCACCCAAGGACGAATGGACATGAAAAATCGCCTCACTCTAAGCATCGCAGTCGGCATGATCGTCGGTGTCGTCGCCGGTTACGCATGCCACGCGAACATCGCGGATCCGGCCACGCTCAAAGCGGTGGCCGGCTATTTCTCGATCGTCACCGACATCTTCCTGCGCCTGATCAAGATGATCATCGCGCCGCTGGTGTTCGTGACGCTCGTGTCCGGCTTGGCCGGCATGGACAGCGGCGAAGATGTCGGCCGCATCGGCATGCGCTCGATCGGCTGGTTCATCTGCGCGTCGCTGATTTCGCTGAGCCTCGGCCTCGTGATGGCGAACGCGCTGCAGCCGGGCGCCGGCCTGAACCTCACGGAAGCCGCCGGCGAAGTCAACACCGGGCTGAATACCGGCGCACTGAACGCGCGTGACGTGATCACGCACGCATTCCCCACCAGCCTGCTCGACGCGATGGCGCGCAACGACATCCTGCAGATCCTGGTGTTCTCCGTGTTTCTCGGCGTCGCGCTGAGTGCGCTGAAGCACGACAAGCGCGTCGGCGTCGTGATCCGGTCGATCGACGGGATGGTGCCGGTGATGCTGCGCCTGACCAACTACGTGATGCGCGCGGCGCCGCTCGGCGTGTTCGGTGCGATCGCGTCGTCGGTCACGCTGCGCGGGCTCGACGTGATCTATACATACGGTAGGCTGATCGGCTCGTTCTATCTCGGCCTGCTCGTACTGTGGACGATCCTGATCGGCGCCGGCTATCTGTTTCTCGGGCGACGCATCGGGAGCCTGCTGAAGGCCGTGCGCGAACCCGCGCTGATCGCCTTCTCGACCGCGAGCAGCGAGGCCGCGTATCCGCGCCTGACCGAGCAGCTCGAGCAGTACGGCGTCGACAAGAAGGTCGTGGGATTCACGCTGCCGCTCGGCTACGCGTTCAACCTGGACGGCTCGATGATGTATCAGGCGTTTGCCGCGATCTTCATCGCGCAGGCGTTCGGCGTGCACATGCCGCTGTCGCAGCAGGTCTTCATGCTGCTGGTGCTGATGTTGAGCAGCAAGGGCATGGCGAGCGTGCCGCGCGGCTCGGTGGTCGTGGTCGCGGCGGTCGCGCCGATGTTCCATCTGCCGGCCGCGGGCGTCGCGATGATCCTCGCGATCGACCAGATCCTCGACATGGGTCGCACGATGACGAACGTGATCGGCAACAGCGTGGCGACGGCGGTGATCGCGAAATGGGAAAGCCGGCGTGCCGCGAAGTCGCCACGTGCGGCATTCGATCAACCGGAGCTGAATGCATGATGCGCACCGACAGCATGCACGCGCGGCGGAAGTTCGGCGTGGTTGGCGGTCTCGGGCCGCTGGGCAGCGCGGACGTGTTCTTCAAGATGGTGAAGGCGACGCCCGCGTCGTCGGACGAGGAGCACGTCGACGTGGTCTTCGAGCAATACCCGTTCAAGGGTTCGGGGACGGGGAGTGCGGCGACCATCGAACGCAAGCTGTACGTGTTCGACATGATCCGGCAGTTCGAGCAGCGCGGCGTGACGACGGTCGTGCTGCCGTGCTTCCTGAGCCACACGTTCATCGACGAGTTGAAGGCGAATACCAGCCTGCCGATCGTGGATATCGTCGAAGCCGTTCGCAGCCACGTGCGGTGCACGTACCCGGACGCGACGCGTATCGGCGTGCTCGCTTCCGACTACGTGCGGGACAAGCGGCTCTTCGAAGCGTATTTCCCGGCGCTGCGGTTCGAAGCCGTCCATCCGCGGCCGCACGAGGGGATCGATCTCGTGACTGAAGCCATTTATGGCGCCGACGGCATCAAGTGCGGCCATCTTCGCGGTCGCCCGGTGGAGCTGTTACGCCGCGCTTGCGAGGATCTCGTGGATCAGGGTGTGCAAGTGATCGTCCCCGGCCTGACCGAGATCGCGCTGGTCGCCGATGAAATCGGCCCGCAGCGCGTGCCGCTCGTCGATTCGAACCTCGCGTATGCGCGGTACGCCGTGAGCGGACAGCCGGCTGCGCGCGCGGCGACGTTCAAGATCGGCGTGGTCGGCGGCGTCGGCCCGGCCGCGACCGTCGATTTCCTGGACAAGATCGTGCGCAACACGCCGGCGTCGCGCGATCAGGATCATCTCAAGCTGCTGGTCGAACAGAATCCGCAGATTCCCGATCGGACCGAGAACCTGATCGGCAGCGGCGTGGACCCGACGATCTCGTTGTACGCGACCTGCAAGAAGCTCGAGGACGGCGATGCGGACGTCATCGCGATTCCATGCAACACCGCGCATGCGTTCGTCGAGCGGATTCAGCCGTACCTCGGCATTCCGATCGTCAATATGCTGACCGTGACGGTCGCCCACTTGCGCGATACCTGGCCGGCGCTGCGCGACGTCGGCGTGCTGGCGACGTCCGGCACGATCGAAAGCGGTGTGTATGAAAAGGCACTGGAGTCGCAAGGGCTCCGGCAAGTGGTGCCGCCACCGGCGTTGCAGGCGCGCGTGATGGAAGCGATCTACGGCAAGCACGGCGTCAAGGCCGGTTTCACGACCGGGCAATGCGAGGACGATATCGGCGCTGCCGTCGACGCGCTGATCGCCGAGGGCGTGAGCGTGATCGTGCTGGGCTGTACCGAACTGCCGATCCTGCTGCCGGGCGGGGAATACGTCGCGCGGAACGGCGGACGGGCGACCCTCGTCGATCCGACCGACGTGCTTGCGCGCACGTGTATTGCGTATGCGATGGCGGCTGCGACCGGCTGAACCCGAGGTCGCGCGCCGCGAAAGCCCGTCGGTCGTGGCGCTTCGCCCGCCCGTGGAAAACTGTATGAATATACAGTATAGTATCCGTCGAACTCGAGCGGCGCGGGCATGACCCGTGCGGCACGTGCGCCGCGCCTGCGGGCATCCGCCGCAGCGTTCCGGCACCGTGAAATCCGGCTAACTCATTCAGACGGGCAGGCAAATTGTCATCCAGCAATCTGATCCGCATTCGCGGAGCACGTCAGCACAACCTCAAGAACCTCGATCTCGACCTGCGCACCGGCGAAATGACGGTCGTCACCGGCCCGTCGGGCTCCGGCAAGTCGAGCCTCGTGTTCGACACGCTGTACGCGGAAGGCCAGCGGCGCTACGTCGAAACCTTCAGCGCGTATGCGCGGCAGTTCCTCGACCGGATGGACCGCCCGCAGGTCGAGCGCGTCGACGGCGTGCCGCCCGCGATCGCGATCGACCAGACCAACCCGGTCCGCAGTTCGCGCTCGACGGTCGGCACGATGACCGAGCTCAACGATCACCTGAAGCTGCTGTACGCGCGCGCGGCCGAACTGTTCGACCGCCAGACCGCGCGGCAGGTGCGGCATGACACGCCCGAGACGATTTACGCGGAACTGGTCGAGCGCACGCGCGCCGACGATCCGCGCGTCGTCGTCACGTTCCCGGTCGAACTGCCGGAAAGCGCGTCCGAGGAAGAGGTCGCGCAGTGGCTATCGGCAAGCGGCTACACGCGCGTGCAGGCGCAGCGCGAAGTCGCGTCGCCCACCGGCCCGCGCAAGCTGCTCGACGTGGTGGCCGACCGCTTCCGCGTGCAGCAGGCCGACAAGGTGCGCGTGGTCGAGGCGCTCGAGGCGTCGCTGAAGCGCGGCGGTGGCCGCGTGAACGTCTACGTGCTCGGCGCCGAAGCCGAGAACGCGCTTGCCGAGCCGCAGATCTGGCGCTTTTCCACCGGGCTGCACGATCCCGACAGTGACCTGCGCTACGCGGAGCCGCAGGCGGCGCTGTTCTCGTTCAACTCGGCCTACGGCGCGTGCGAAACCTGTCGCGGCTTCGGCCGCGTGATCGGCGTCGATCTCGGCCTCGTGATCCCCGACGCGCGCAAGACGCTGCGCGGCGGCGCGATCAAGCCGATGCAGACGCCCGCATGGAAGGAGTGCCAGGACGACCTGATGCGCTACGCGGCGAAGGCGGACATCCGCCGCGACACACCGTGGTCCGACCTGACGGACGCCGAGCGCGACTGGGTGATCAACGGCTCGCCGGACTGGAACGGCAAGTGGCAGAGCCAGTGGTACGGCGTGAAGCGCTTCTTCGGCTATCTCGAGTCGAAAGCGTACAAGATGCACATTCGAGTGCTGCTGTCGAAGTACCGCAGCTACACGCCGTGCGACGTCTGCGGCGGCGCGCGCCTGAAGACCGAATCGCTGCAGTGGCGGCTCGGCTCGAAGGCGAACGCCGATGCGGTGCTCGCACCGGCCGATCGCTTCATGCCGCGCGGCGTCGACTGGACGCGCGCGCAGCTCGAAGCGCTGCCGGGCCTGACGGTGCACGATCTGATGCTGCTGCCGATCGAGCGCATCCGGCGCTTCTTCGACGACGTGAGTTTGCCGAGCGCACTGCTCGACGATGCGCTGAAGCTGCTGCTCGCCGAGGTGCGCACGCGCCTGAAATACCTGTGCGACGTCGGGCTCGGCTACCTGACGCTCGACCGGCAGAGCCGCACGCTGTCGGGCGGCGAGGTGCAGCGGATCAACCTGACCACCGCGCTCGGCACGTCGCTGACCAAGACGCTGTTCGTGCTCGACGAGCCGAGCATCGGGCTGCATCCGCGCGACCTCACGCGGATCGTCGAGGCGATGCAGCGGCTGCGCGATGCGGGCAATACGCTGGTCGTCGTCGAGCACGATCCGTCGGTGATGCTCGCGGCCGACCGGCTGATCGACATGGGGCCGGGCCCCGGCGAGCGCGGCGGCACGATCGTCTACGACGGCACGCCGGGCGACATCCGTTCCGCGCCTACGCTGACGGGCGAGTATCTCGGCGGCCGCAAGCACGTCGCGCATGCGTCGAACTGGGCGCGCCGTCCGGTCGACGCTCACACGCCGCGCATCGTGCTCGAAGGTGCGACCGAGCACAACCTGCGCGACGTAACGGTCGAGATTCCGCTGCAGCGGCTCGTGTGCGTCACCGGCGTGTCCGGCTCCGGCAAGTCGACGCTGCTGCAGGACGTGCTGTATCCGGCGATGGCACGCCACCACGGCAAGGCGACCGAGTCGCCGGGCGCGTTCCGCAGTCTCACGGGCGCCGACCAGGTCGGCGACGTCGTGTTCGTCGACCAGTCGCCGATCGGCAAGACCACGCGTTCGAACCCGGCCAGCTACGTCGGCGCGTTCGATGAAATCCGCAAGCTGTTCGCGAAGGCGCCGCTCGCGCTGCAACGCGGCTACGGCGCCGGCACCTTCAGCTTCAACTCGGGCGACGGCCGTTGCCCGACCTGCGGCGGATCGGGCTTCGAGCACATCGAGATGCAGTTCCTGAGTGACGTCTACCTGCGTTGCCCGGATTGCGACGGCAGCCGCTATCGCGCCGAGATTCTCGAAGTGCGCATCGAGCGCGACGGCCGCGCATTGAACATCGCCGACGTGCTCGACCTGACCGTCAGCGAGGCGGCCGCGTTCTTCGCGACGGATGCCGAGGTGCTGCGCGTGTTGCAGCCGATCGTCGACGTCGGCCTCGAATACGTGAAGCTCGGCCAGCCGGTGCCGACGCTGTCCGGCGGCGAGGCGCAGCGGCTGAAGCTGGCCGGCTTCCTCGCCGAATCGGCGGCGGCCGCCGGCGGGCGCCGCGTCGCCAGCGAAGAGGCGCGCATCGCGCGCACGAAGCTGTTCATGTTCGACGAGCCGACCACCGGGCTGCACTTCGACGACATCGCGAAGCTGATGCAGGCGTTCGGCAAGCTGCTCGCGGCCGGCCATTCGCTGATCGTGATCGAGCACAACCTCGACGTGATTCGCGCGGCCGACTGGCTGATCGATCTCGGCCCGGAAGGCGGCGACGGCGGCGGTCTCGTGTTGTGCGCGGGCACGCCCGACGACGTGAAGGCGTGTGCGGAATCGCACACCGGCGTCGCGCTGCTGCAGTACGACCGCGCGATGGACGGCGCAATCGCGCTCGCCGACGAAGGCGTGCCGCTGCAGGCGGTGCTGAGCGCCGCACGCGAGCGGCGTGCGATCGAGGGCGAGGACGTCGTGCGGATCGTCAATGCGCGCGAGCACAACCTGAAGGCGCTCGACGTCGACATCCCGCACGGCAAGTTCAACGTGATCACCGGCGTGTCGGGTTCCGGCAAGTCGACGCTCGCGTTCGACATCCTGTTCCACGAAGGCCAGCGCCGCTATCTTGAATCGCTGAACGCGTATGCGCGCTCGATCGTGCAGCCGGCCGGGCGGCCGGAAGTGGACGCCGTGTACGGCATTCCGCCGACGGTCGCGATCGAGCAGCGGCTGTCGCGCGGCGGGCGCAAGAGCACGGTCGCGACCACGTCCGAGGTCTGGCACTTCCTGCGGCTGCTGTACGTGAAGCTCGGGCTGCAGCATTGCATCCACGACGGCACGCCCGTCACGTCGCAAACCGTCGAATCGATCGCCGCGCAGCTGCTGCGCGACCATCGCGACGAACACGTCGGCTTTCTCGCGCCGCTCGTCGTCAACCGCAAGGGCGTCTATACCGATCTCGCGAAGTGGGCGAAGGCACGCGGCAGCACGCATCTGCGCGTGGACGGCGAGTTCGTGCCGGTCGATCCGTGGCCGAAGCTCGACCGTTTCCGCGAGCACACGATCGAGCTGCCGGTCGCCGATATCGTCGTGTCGCCGGACAACGAGGCCGAGCTGCGGCGCCTGCTCGACGAGACGCTCGAACTCGGCAAGGGCGTGATGCACCTGCTCGCGCCGCTCGACGGGCTGCACCATGCGATGCAGAACGATCATTCGACCGCGCGTGTCGGCGCGGTCAAGGTGCTGTCGGTGAAGCGCGCATGCCCGGTGTGCGGCACGAGCTACCCGGAACTCGACCCGCGGATGTTCTCGTACAACAGCAAGCACGGCTGGTGCACGACCTGCGTCGGCACGGGCGTCACGCTCACGCGCGAACAGCGCGCCGCGTACGACGACACCGTGCTCGCCGGGGACGATCGCGGTCGTGAGCAAACGCTGCCGTCGGACGAGCAGGAGCCGGAAGGCGTCGGCAACGAGCCGTGCCCGGACTGCAACGGTACGCGCCTGAACCCGACCGCGCGTGCGGTCACGTTCGACGCGCATCCGATCGTCGAGGTCGCGCAGTGGACGGTGTCCGATACGCGCCGCTGGATCGATACGCTCGAACTCACCGGCCGCGACGCGCAGATCGCGCGCGACATCGTCAGCGAGATCGGCAGCCGCCTCGCGTTCCTCGAGGAGGTCGGGCTCGGCTACCTGAGCCTCGATCGCGCGGCGCCGAGCCTGTCGGGCGGCGAAGCGCAGCGGATCCGGCTCGCGGCGCAGCTTGGCAGCAACCTGCAGGGCGTGTGCTACGTGCTCGACGAGCCGACGATCGGCCTGCATCCGCGCGACAACCAGATCCTGCTCGACGCGCTGCGCAAGCTCGGCGACAAGGGCAACACGCTCGTCGTCGTCGAGCATGACGAGGACACGATCCGCCGTGCGGATCACATCATCGACGTCGGTCCGGGTGCCGGCAAGCGCGGCGGCACGCTGGTGGCCGAAGGCGCGGTCGCCGATCTCGCCGCGCAGCCGGATTCGGTCACCGGGCGCCTGCTCGCGCGGCCGATGACACACCCGCTGCAACCGCGCCGTGCGGTGAGCGTGGCGGGCAAGAAGGGCGCACCGGCAGTGCCGGAGGGCTGGCTGACCGTTCATGGCGCGACGCTGCACAACCTGCGTGACGTGACCGTCGGTATTCCGCTCGCGCGGCTCGTCGCGGTGACGGGCGTCAGCGGCTCGGGCAAGTCGACGCTCGCGCGCGACGTGCTGATGACCAACCTGCTCGACGCGGTCGGCCGCTCGGTGCTGTCGTCGCCGGCCACGCGGCGCGCGCGCAAGGCCGCGCAGCAGGACGCGCCGGCCACGAACCGCCGTTCGAGCGTGCTCGCGCGCAGCGCGCCGCGGCCGTCGCTGAACGTCACGCATGCGTGGCAGGGCTGCGAATCGCTGAGCGGCTGGGAGCAGATCGATCGCGTGCTGGAAGTCGACCAGACGCCGATCGGCAAGACGCCGCGCTCGTGCCCGGCCACCTACATCGGCGTGTGGGACACGATCCGCAAGCTGTTCGCCGATACGCTGGAAGCGCGTGCGCGCGGCTACACGGCGTCGCGCTTCTCGTTCAACACCGGCGACGGGCGCTGCCCGGCCTGCGAAGGGCAAGGCGTGCGCACGATCGGGATGAGCTTCCTGCCCGACGTGAAAGTGCCGTGCGACGTGTGCCACGGGCAGCGCTTCAATCCCGAGACGCTCGCGGTCACGTGGCGCGGCCGGAACATCGGCGACGTGCTGACGATGGAAATCGACGAAGCGGTCGAGTTCTTCGCGCCGATTTCGAACATCGCGCATCCGCTGCAGCTGATGAAGGACGTCGGTCTCGGCTACCTGACGCTGGGCCAGCCGTCGCCGACGCTATCGGGCGGCGAGGCGCAGCGGATCAAGCTCGTCACCGAGCTCACGAAGGTGCGCGACGACATCACGCGGCGCGGGCAAAAGGCGCCGCACACGCTGTACGTGCTGGATGAGCCGACGGTCGGCCTGCACATGGCCGACGTCGCGAAGCTCATTCGCGTGCTGCACCGGCTGGTCGACGGCGGCCATAGCGTCGTCGTGATCGAGCATGACCTCGACGTGATCGCGGAAGCCGACTGGATCATCGATCTCGGGCCCGAAGGCGGTGTGGGCGGCGGCACGATCGTCGCCGCGGCGCCGCCGGAAGGGCTCGTGCAGGTGAAGGCGAGCCATACCGGGCAGGCGCTGAAGCCGGTGCTGGCGCGCACGGCCAGCGAAGACGGCGTAGAAGGCGAAGCGGAGCAGCAGGGCGCAGCGCGGGTCGGTTGAACGCGATGCTTGCGGTGAGCGGCCCCGGTGCCCAGCGAGGCAGCGGGGCCGCTCGTGTTTCGTCCTTCACGTCGCCGCGCTCATTCCCCCTTCACGCCGATCGTCTCGATGATGGTCTCCAGTTGCGGGCTCATCGGCAGGTTCAGACTCAAGCCCGACGGCAGCGGGCGCAGGAACCAGCGCTTGTACTGGCGCGCGATCTCGCCGTCGATGGCCAGCTCCCGGAACGTGCTCTTCACGACCTGCGCGAGCTGCGGATCGTCCTTGCGGAACATGATCCCGTACGGGTCGTAGGACAGAAAGTCGCCCACCACGTCGTACTGGCCGCCCTTGGCCGCATTCTCGGCAATCAGGCCGTACAGCAGCACGTCGTCCGTCGCGAACGCGTCGGCGCCGCCGTTCGCGACGAGCGCGAAGCCCTGCGCATGGTCCCGCACCACCTGTAGCTGGATCCCGAGCCTGAACCGCTCGCTCAGGTCGCGCAGCGCCTTCTCGTTGGTCGTGCCGGCCGTCACCGCGACTTTCTTGCCCGCGAGATCGCGGAACGAGCGGATCGGCGAGCCTCGTTTCACCATCACCTTCGTGCCGGCCACGAAGATGATCGGCGAGAACGCCACGCGTTGCTGGCGCTCGAGGTTGCTCGTCGTGGAGCCGCATTCCAGGTCGACCTTGCCGCTGACCACCGCATCGATGCGGTTGTCGGACGTGACGGGCACCCAGCGGATCGTCAGGCTCTTGTTGACCGCGTCCTCGATCGACGACACGAGCGCCTTGCACAGCTCGATCGAATAGCCGATCGGCTGGTTGCGCGCGTTCAGGTACGAGAACGGTATCGACGCGTCACGATAGCCGATTGCGATCGTGCCGCTGCTGCGGACCTTCGCGAGCGTGCCGGTCAGTTGGGCCGGCGCGAACGGCTCGACGCGCGGCAGCGTCGATGGTGCATCTTCCGCGCGCGCGGCCGCACCCGTGGCGAGCAGGCCCGCAAGCGCGAGCGCACGCCAGAATCGCTGCATCTTCATCGCGGGCCTCCGTCAGGCTTCCGTCGGATGCGAGATCGTCGCTTCCTGTTCCGCTTCGATGCGCGCGGCGTTGGCTTCGGCTTCCGCTTCCGACAGGAGCTGGCCTTCCCACTTCGCGACCACCGCGCTCGCGATCGAGTTGCCGACCGCATTGGTGGCCGAGCGGCCCATGTCGAGGAACGTGTCGACGCCCAGAATCAGCAGCAGCCCGGCTTCCGGAAGCCCGAACTGGTGCAGCGTCGCGGCGATCACCACGAGCGATGCGCGCGGCACGCCGGCCATCCCCTTCGATGTCAGCATCAGCACGAGCAGCATCGTGATCTGCGTGCCGAGCGACAGGTGGATGTTGTACGCCTGCGCGATGAACAGCGCCGCGAACGTGCAGTACATCATCGAACCGTCGAGGTTGAACGAATAGCCCATCGGCATCACGAAGCTCGAGATCTTGCGCTGCACGCCGAACCGGTCGAGCGCATCGAGGATCTTCGGGTACGCGGCTTCGGAGCTGGCCGTCGCGAACGACAGCATGAACGCTTCCTTGATCAGCACCAGCAACTTGAACACCCGCCGCCCGAGGAAGAACAACCCGGCACAGACGAGCAAGGCCCAGAGCAGGAACAGGCTGACGTAGAAGTCGCCCATGAACACCGCGAACTTCAGCAGCACCGACAGCCCGTTGACCGCGACGGTGGCGGCCATCGCGGCCATCACCGCGAGCGGCGCGAGCTTCATCACGTAGCCGGTGATCTTGAGCATCACGTGCGACAGCTGATCGATCGCGGCGATGAGGATCTTGCCGCGCTCGCCGAGCGCCGCGAGCGCGACGCCGAAGAACATCGAGAACACGACGATCTGCAGGATTTCGTTATTGCTCATCGCCTCGGCGAACGACCGCGGCACCATGTGGCCGACGAAATCCTTCAGCGTGAACTTGGACGTCGCGAGGTTCGCCGATGCGCCGATGTCAGGCAGCGGCAAGCCGAGATTGTCGCCGGGCCGCAGCAGGTTCGCCATGAACAGCCCGAGCAGCAGCGAGACCAGCGACGCGGTAACGAACCAGCCGATCGATTTCGCGAACACGCGCCCGACCGATGCCGCGTCGCCCATGTGCGCGATGCCGACGACCAGCGTGGAGAAGACGAGCGGCCCGATCACCATCTTGATCAGCCGCAGGAACACGTCGGAGACGAGCGAGATGTAACCGGCGATCTCGGTGGTGGCCTTCTTGTCGGGAAAGCTCGTGAAGATCATGTAGCCGATCACGATGCCTGCCACCATCGCGACCAGAATCCAGACGGCTGCAGCATTCTTTTTTTGCATCGTGTGCCTCCCATGCATCGGTTCGCAATCAGGGATGGAAGGACGATACAGGACAAGAATGACGCTGAAAAGTGCAACCGGGTCGGGGTTTGCGCTAGCGCCGGATCACGGCCGATCGAGCGCCGGCGATTGCGCCGGTGGCGCTTCGCGCCGGCAGCCGGCGCAACCCGGTACCGATTGGTGCGGAGCAGCACCTTCCCTGTTCGACGCTCGCGGCGTTGCGGTGACCGGCGCCTTGCAGGAGTGGGGATGGGCGTCGCGAAGCTGCCGCCGCCGGTTCGTCGCCGGGCGCGTAAAGGTGATTCAGTTCAATCCTCAACGCGCACCGCGCGATCGCGGATACGCGTCGACAGCAGCGAGCCGCGCTGGAGCAGGAAGTCCATCAGCAACTGCGGATAGTCGGCCCGCACCGCTGCGCGCACGGACGGCCGTTCAGCAAGCCGTTGCCGCCACGCGGCGACCTTGGGCAGGGCCGCGAAGAATCCGAAGTCGTCGATCTGCTCGAACACGTCGAAGTAGCGGAACACCGGCCCGAATGCCGCGTCCACGATCCTGAAATGCGCACCGCCAAAATACGGGCCAGCGCCGAGCGAGGCTTCGAGCTGCTCGAATCGCGTGCGGATCACACGGGTTTTCGCGGCAAGCGTCGCTTCGTCGGGAGCCGTGTAGAACCCCGCCACGGCATTGAGCAGTGCCGACGCGAACTCGACCCACGCGCGGTGCCGCGCCCGCTCGAGCGGCGCATCGGGATGCAGTCGCGGCGCGAGCGTCTCGTCGAGGTACTCGCAGATCACGGCCGATTCGAAGATGGGCGCGCCATCGACGACCAGCACGGGGGTCTTGCCGAGCGGGGAAATCCTGAGAAACCAGTCCGGCTTGTTGCCCAGGTCGACGTCCGTCCGTTCGAACGGCACACCTTTTTCTGTCAGCACGATGACAGCGCGCTGGACATACGGGCACAGCACATGGCTGACGAGGTGGTATCGGGGTGTGCTCATGTCGTCGCCTCGCCGTGTCAGGCCGCGCCAAGCGCGAAGCGTTCGCTGCGGCGTACCGCCAGCGCACCATCGCCGAGCAGCCACAGCGCTGAATGGGCAATCCACATGACGCCCAACGCCACGCGCAGCAGCAATGCGCCATAGGCGGCGGCATTGTCGCTCGTCGAAATCGATTGATTCATATCGGCACCCATCGCGAGAGTGAACAAAAGGTAAAGCGGCGAGGTAAAGCGGCGGCACCGAATTTAGCATTGCGGATATGCTTGAGTAATAAGCAGAATTACAATTAACGAATGCAAAAATGCAATGCACGGAGGTAACCGGATGCCATACAAGCTCAGCGCGGCAGATCTCGAAACGATCCTCGCGCTTTCCCGCTCGGGCACGCTGGTTCAGGCGGGCGAGCGACTGGAAGTGGATGCGTCGACCGTGTTTCGCAACCTCCGGCGGATCGAGCGCGGCCTGCAGCAGCAGTTGTTCGAACGGACCCGCTCAGGCTATCGCGCGAAGGAAATCGCGCTGGCGCTGGCCGGACACGCGGAGCAAGTGGAAGTGCAGGTCGAATCGGCCCGCTCGATCGCGCAACAAGCGCCCGAGCATGTGGCGGGTACGGTGCGCATCAGTACCACCGACACGATTCTGCACGGGCTGGTCGGGCCGGCGCTGAAGCAGTTGGAAGCCATCCACCCGCGGCTCGCGTACGAGTTGCACACGGGCAACGAGATCGCCGACCTGGGGCGCCGCGATGCCGACATCGCGGTGCGTGCGACCAGGCAGCCGCCGGACTATCTTGTGGGCAAGCATGTCGGGCCGATCGACGTGGCGCTGTTCGCGTCGAAGCACTACGAAGCCGCACGCCGTTATGAAGACGTCATCGCGGGCAGCGCACGCTGGATCGCGCCGGACGACGCGCTTCCGGGCCATCCGTCCGTCATCTGGCGCAAACGTCATTTCAGGAAAGTGGTGCCGCACTACAAGGTCAACAGCATCCTGACCGTGATGGAGCTGGTCGCCCTTGGCATGGGTGTCGGCATCCTGCCGACGTTCCTGACGCGCGGCCGCTCCGATCTCGTGCAATTGACCGATGTCCTCCAGGACTGCCAGACCGAGCTGTGGGTGCTGACCCACCGGGAGTCGCGGCATCTGCTGCGGGTCTCGACCGTATTCAAATACCTGTCGACGACGCTGCAGATCTGACCGGGTGCTGCGATGTGCAGCGATGCGCAGCGAGGCGGGCGCATCGCGTCACGGGCCAGTCGGGCCGTTCCCGCTGCGGGGATCGGTGATCATTCATGCGCACGCGGATCCAGCAGGCTCGTGCTGAAATCGCACGCCTGCGCCGCAAGCCGGACGATCTCGGCGGTGAGCGACTGGGCGCGCTCGGCGCGATGCAGCGCGACATAGCGGACCGGCGGCAATGCCGGCCGCGTGCGCACGATCTCCAGCGCGTCGCACGCGACGAGGTGCGCGACGCACGCCTTCGGCAGATAGCTGACACCCAGCCCCGACAGCGTCAGGCCGATCTGTGCGAGCAGGCTGTTGCTCGACAGCACGCGCTGCATCGCGACGCCATGTTCCTGCAGAAAGCGCGTGTACAGGTGGCCGGTGCCCGACAGGTTCCCTTGCAGGATCAGCGGATACCGGGCGATGTCCGTCAATGAAATGGCGGCCCGCGACTTCGGCATGAACCCGGCCGCGCACATCCACGCGTTATCGACCTCGCCGACCACCGTCGCCGTGAACGCGTCCGTCGCATGCATCTGCGGGACCACGATCAGATCGATCGTGTCGGCCGCGAGCCGGTCGCGTAGCGTCGCGGTCAGGTCCACCTCGGCCTCCACATGCACGCGCGGATACGCGGCCTGGATCGCCCCGATCAGGCGCGGCAGCCACGTCAGCGCGGTCAACTCGGTCACGCCGATACGGACATGCCGCACCAGCGCTTCCTTCGAACTCATCCGCTCGACCACGCGGTCGCGCTGCTCGAGCAGTTCCTTCGCGTGATCGAACAGTTCGGCGCCCTTGTCGGTGAGCCGCGCGCTGCGATGCGCGCGATCGAACACGGTCAGGTCGAACGCGCGTTCGAGTTCCTGGATCCGCTTCGACACGGCCGACTGCGTGGTGTTGAGGCGCGTGGCCGCCGCGTCGAACGAGCCGAGCTGCACGATCCAGTACAGCGCTTCCATCTGCTTGAAGGTAAGCATCGCGTGTCACTCGACAGATGAAGAAAAGAGATATTTTCTCATGTCAAAAAATCGCTTTTTTTACAGATTTCGGCTGTTTAAGGTTGTCCCGTTGTGCCGCTCGAAGAGTGCGTTCCTCAGAAAACGCGCCGCACCGCGCCCAGCGTTGGATCGAACCCCCCTTATCTGGAGATAGCATGGACACCGTCATCGACTCCCCGCCCGTCGCCGACGCGGCTCGCAAGCCGCGCATCGGTCTCGCGTGGCAAATCGTCATCGGGCTCGTCATCGGTATCGCGACCGGGCTCGTGCTGAACCGGTTTCCGCAATTGCGCGACACGGCCGTGTCCGGATTGCTGCAGCCGGCCGGCGACATCTTCATCAAGCTGGTGCGGATGATCGTCGTGCCGATCGTGTTCACGAGCATGGTGATCGGCATCGCCGGCGTCGGCGACGGCAAGTCGCTCGGCCGCATCGGCTTCAAGACACTGCTCTATTTCGAGGTGATCACGACGATCGCGATCGTCCTCGGCCTCGTCGTCGGCAATGTGCTGCAGCCGGGCGTCGGCACCGACATGTCGCAACTCGGGCACACCGACATCTCCCGCTACCAGCAGGCGACGCAGCAGGTGCAGCAGGCGCACCACGGGCTGATGGCATTGGTGCTCGGCATCATCCCCGACAACATCATCGCGTCGATGGCGAAGGGCGACCTGCTGCCGGTGATCTTCTTCTCGCTGCTGTTCGGGCTCGGGCTGCAATCGGTACCGGAAGAGCACCGCAAGCCGGTGCTCGCGATGCTCAAGGGCGTCGCCGATGCGATGTTCAAGGTGACGAACATGGTGATGCGCTATGCGCCGATCGGCGTGTGTGCGCTGATCGCGGTGACGGTCGCGAGCTTCGGCTTCGGGTCGCTGCTGCCGCTGCTGAAGCTGGTTGCCGTCACGTACTTCGCGATCCTGGTGTTCGCGATCGCCGTGCTCGGCGTGACCTCACGGCTGTTCGGGTTTCGCATCCTCACGCTGCTGCGCGTGATCAAGGACGAGCTGATCATCGCGTTCTCGACCTGCAGCTCGGCGACCGTGCTGCCGCAACTGATGAAGCGGATGGAGGACTACGGCGTGCCGAAGAGCATCACGACGTTCGTGGTGCCGACCGGCTACACGTTCAACCTCGACGGCGCGTCGATCTATCTGGGCATCGGCACGTTGTTCGTCGCGCAGCTCTACGGCGTGCATCTCGACTGGCAGCAGCAGATCCTGCTGACGCTGACCATGGTCGTCACGTCGAAAGGCGCCGCGGGCGTGCCGGGCTTCATGTTCGTGATCATGCTCGCGACGCTCGCCAGCGCCGGGCTGCCGCTGGAAGGGCTCGCATTCATCGCCGGCGTCGACCGGATCATGGACATGGGCCGCACCGCGCTGAACGTGGTCGGCAACGCCCTCGCGCCGCTCGTCATCGCGAAATGGGAAGGCCAGTACGACGCGGAGAAGGGCCGCGCGTACGTCGAATCGCTGCGCCGCTGAGCGCCGCCATGCACGCATTGCACAACATTCCGAAGCAAACAGGAGTACCGAACATGAGCAGTTCCCGTGGAGCACTTTTTCCCGACGCGTTGATGCAGCAGGTCAAGTCGCGCTTTCATCACGTCGATCGCGACGCCGACGGCAGTGAGCGGCTGTTCTTCGACAACGCGGGCGGGTCGTTCCGGTTGAAGGCGGCGGTCGACGCGTACGCACGGATCGATGCGCTGCCCGATTGCCCGGAGCGCATCCACGCGCGCGCGCTCGATCTGCAGGCGATCCAGTCGCGCGGCGAGGACGACGTGCGCACTATCCTGAACGCGCAGGGCGGCAGCGTGTATGCGTCGCTGACCGCATCGGGCGCGATGTTCGACATGGTGCGCGCGATCATGGAGAACGTGCCGGGCACCAATGCGGTGACGACCGTGCTCGAGCATCCGTCGTCTTACGATGCGATGACCTGTTACGCGGAACGGACCGGCAAGACGCTGCGCATCGCGCCGAGCGATCCGGAAACCGGCGGCGTGGACGTCGACGCGATCGTGGCGCTGATCGACGCGGATACCGCGCTGCTCAGCGTGATGTTTGCATCGAATATCTCCGGCGCGAAATTCGACATCGAGACGATCGTCGCGCGTGCGCGCGAGAAGAAGCCCGATCTGTTCATCGTCGTCGACGCGGTCCAGCATGCGCCGCACGGCATCATCGACCTGCAGCGCACGCCGGTCGACGGAATCAACTTCGCGCCTTACAAGTTCTTCGGATGCCGCGGCTCGGGCATGTCGTGGCTGTCGCCGCGCGCGGCCGCGTTGCCGCACCACCGGCTCGCCGCGAAGGAGAACTGCGTATGGGAACTGGGCAGCCCGGCGCCCGCGCAGTTTGCGGTCGTGTCGGCGATCGTCGATTACGTCACGTGGATCGGCCGGTATTTCGCCGATTCGGACGACCGGCGCGCGCTGTTCGTCGAAGGCATGCACCGGATCGAGCTGCATGAACGCGCGCTGCTCGCCGCGTTGCTCGACGGGTGTGGCGGGCAACGCGGGCTGCGCTCGATCGACGGCGTCGAGGTCTACTGGGATCACGACGATCTGACGAAGCGCGACCTGATCGTCGGCATCGGCTTCGCGCACCTCGAACCGACGCAGGCGGTGCGGGAATACGAGCAACGCGGTGTGATCGTCTACGAACGCGTCGCGTCGAGCCTGTATTCGGGCCGGATGCTGAAATCGTTCGGGCTCGGCGGCGCGGTGCGGATTTCGCCGCTCCATTGCCACGCGCCGGACGATATCGCGCGATTCCTCGCGATAACCGAAGCGCTCGCGACGAACCGCTGATCGACGACACGGCCCGGATCATCCGGGCCGTGTCGCATTCGGCGCCGCGGCGCGCGCCGTGCAATAGGTTCGGGCTATGACCGGCAGAGCCAATCGATAGTTGTCGTCGAATGGTTTTGCGCATGTAATGACCTGCGAAACGGGATGATTGCGGCTGAAGCCAAACGAACCGATGGAGGAGCAGCGCGTGAAGATCGTGGTTGCGGGGAAGCGAGTGGTGGATGACAACGTGAAGGTGCGCGTGAAGTCGGACCCTTCGACGCTCGCACAGTCGTACCTGTTCGTGCCGGGCAACCAGCCGGAGCGATTCGACAAGGCGCTCGCGAGCGGCGCCGACGCGGTCATCATCGATCTGGAAGATGCGGTCGAGCCCGATGCGAAGGTCGCCGCACGCGACGCGATCGCCCGGTGGGTTTCACCCGAGTGCCCGGTGCTCGTGCGGATCAACGCGCGGAACACGCCGTGGTTCGACGCTGACGCCGCGCTCGGCGCATTGAAGGGCGTGGCCGGTATCGTGCTGCCGAAGGCGGAGCGCGCGGACGACGTATGCGCTGCCGTTGCGCTCGCGCGGCGGCGCGTGCCGGTCTATCCGTTGATCGAAAGCGCGCACGGCATGTGGAACGCGCTCGACGTCGCGAAAGCGCCGTACGTCGAGCGGCTGATGTTCGGCACGCTCGATTTCATCGCGGACATGGGCATGTCGGACGACGGCGTGTCGCTCAATCACTTCCGGTCGCAGCTGACGTTGATTTCGCGCGTGGCCGGTATCGAATCGCCGGTCGACGGCGTGACGCCCGATATTCACGACGGCGAGCGGATCGCGCGTGACGCGCTCAACGGCAAGCAGCAGGGCTTCGGCGCGAAGCTGTGCATTCATCCGAAGCAGATCGGGTTCGTGCACAGGTGCTTTCGACCGAGCGACGATGAAGTGCGCTGGGCGCGAAGGGTGCTCGATGCGATGCGCGAATCGAACGGCGGCGTGGTGACGGTCGACGGGAAGATGGTCGATCGGCCCGTGTCGTTGCGCGCCGAGCGGATCGTCGGGCTGGCTGATGCGGGCGGCGCGGCGGCGGTCGGTGCGGCCGGGTGCCGCTGAGTTGGCCGACCCGGTGTCCGTCGTCTTTCGGGACGACAGACCGGTGCGCTCTTGCGATGCCTTTGCAACTGAATGCAAGGCCACGTTCGACATAAACGCCGGAATGGCCAACGATCGCGCGGTGCGGGGCCATTTCCGGTGAAACGGCAGATTCGAGACAAGATTTCCGCAACGGATCGACGCGCGAGACCGAATCGGAAGTCGGGCGCGGTCATGCATGCGTCGGATCGCCGTCGCCGAACTGCACTTCCTCGGAAAATTTCGATACATGGTCAACAAACTGCGTGCAGGAGCGATGCACTCGTCGATTACGCCAGGCAAGGTACGAACTATCTGCAAGGGCGTCCGTTCGTGCACGTTGGTCAGGTCGACGCGTCGATACCCGTGGCGCTGGCCGATGCGTCTGCGAGCAAACTCGTTTCCCGCCTGAAAACGCTGGATCGCGGCGCTTCTGAATGAGTCGACGCGCGGACCAACACCAGCCTGGCACCGGTGAACGCGTTCGCGACGAAGGCTGAGAACGCGAGGCCATGTATTCACGCCAACCGTGCTTCATCGCAACCGACGCCGACGTTCGCGACAGTCTGGCCGCTTCAAACCACCACACCCTCCTCAAGCGAAATACGGCGCCAACACCCCTTCGATCCAGTCCATGAACGCCCGCACCCGCGGCGACAGATTGCGCCGATGCGCGACGACGAGCGACGCGGCGAGCGGCTCCGGACGCAGGTCGGGCAGCACCTCCACCAGCGCGCCGCTTGCGATGTGATTCGCGACTCCTGAATATCCGGCCTGAATCAACCCGATGCCGGCAAGGCCGGCCGCATGATAGGTCTGCACGTTGTTGACCTGCATCGCGCTCGGCAACGGCAGCGCCGCATAACCGTTGCCGGTCGGATATTCCCAGCCGACTGGCCGCGCGCCGAGTGTCAGCGAGTAGTGGACCATCCGGTGTCCCTGGCCGAGTAGATCGTCGAGCGTATGCGGTACGCCGTAGCGCGCCAGATAACCGGGGCTCGCCGCATTGATCATTCGCAACCGGCCCAACGGGCGGGCGATCAGCGTCTCGTCGACGATCGGACCGAGGCGAATCACGCAATCGAATCCCTCCTGCACGAGATCGACGCGCCGATCGGTGCTCGACAGTTCCAGTTCCAGCTCGGGATGCGCGTCCATCAGTTGCGGCAGCGCGGGAACCACGACGCTGCGTGCCAGCTCGGTCGGCATGTCGACGCGCAATCTGCCACGCAGCCGTGTGCCATGGCCGGAGAACATCGATTGCAGTTCCTGGACCTCGGCCAGCAGGTCCCTGGCGCGCGAATAGAACGCGCGGCCGTCTTCCGTCAGCTGCACGCTCCGGGTCGTCCGATGCAGCAGCGCCACGCCCACGTCGCGCTCGAGTCGACGGATCACCATCGACACACGTCCTTTCTGGATGCCCAGGCTTTCGGCCGCCCGCGTGAAGCTCGTCATTTCGGCGACACGGGCAAAGATCAACAGCGCATCGAGGTTTTGCATTGTTCACTCGGCGAGTAACAGTACGTTCAATCGGTTGTTATTTATAACCCAGTTGTGACTCAGTAGAGTGCTTTTCGATGTCGTCCTCCGACGACCACCTCAACGAAAGGACACAACCATGACGCAACACACCGCTCCGGTTAAGACGGTCGTCGTTTACCACTCCGGCTACGGGCATACCCGACGCATGGCCGCGGCGGTCGCCGAGGGCGCCGGCGCCGTACTCGTCGCCATCGATGCCGACGGCAACATTGCGGACGACGCATGGGACACGCTGGCAGGCGCGGATGCGATCCTGTTCGGCTCGCCGACCTACATGGGCGGCCCCAGCTGGCAGTTCAAGAAATTCGCCGATGCATCGTCGAAGGCGTGGTTCGAAAGCGCGTGGCGCAACAAGCTCTTCGGCGGCTTTACCAACAGCGCGAGCATCAATGGCGACAAGCTCAATACGCTCGAATACTTCGTGCTGCTCGCCGGGCAGCACGGCGGCATCTGGGTGAGCATGGACATCAAGCCGGCGAACCTGAAAGCGTCGACGCGCGACGACCTGAATCGCATGGGCGCCTATATCGCGCCGATGGCGCAGACGCCGGCCGATGCGTCGCCTGACGAGATGTCGACGGGGGACCTCGAGACCGCACGCCGCTACGGCGCACGCGTCGCGACGATCGCCGGACAGTTTCGGGCGGGGCAAGCGCGAAACGACTGAGGTCCAGGTTGGCGCGGTGCATCGTGTGCCGGACGCCGACCCGCCTTCTTTCCCGTCAATCCACCAGGACCTCGACCATATGAAATACAAGCAACTGGGCCGCACCGGCCTGTACGTCTCCGAACTTTGCCTGGGCACGATGACGCTGGGCGGCAACGCCGATGCCGGCATGTGGGCGGCGATCGGCGCCGTCGGTCAGGACGACGCGACCCGACTGATTGCGCGCGCACTGGCCGCGGGCATCAACTTCATCGATACCGCGGACGTGTACTCGTTCGGCCAGTCCGAACGCCTCGTCGGGCAAGCGCTCCGCGACCTCGGCATTCCGCGCGGCGATATCGTGCTGGCGACGAAGACGGCCGCCGCGATGGGCCCGAAGCCCAACGATCAGGGCGCGTCGCGCGGCCACATCATGGATTCCGTGCAGCGCAGCCTAGAACGGCTGCAGGTCGACCATATCGATCTTTACCAGATCCATGCGAACGACTCGGTCACGCCGATCGAAGAGACGCTGCGCGCGCTCGACGATCTGACGCGCCAGGGGCTGGTTCGCTATGTCGGCGTGTCGAACTGGCGCGCCGGAAAAATCGGCAAGGCGCTGGGCCTCAGCCAGGCGCTGCATGCAACGCGTTTCGAGACGCTGCAGGCCTACTATTCGATCGCCGGGCGCGACATGGAGCGCGAACTGGTGCCGCTCGCGATCGACGAGCAGATGGGGTTGCTCGTCTGGTCGCCGCTCGCCGGCGGGCTGCTGTCGGGGAAGTTCGGGCCCGGTGCGCCGACGGAGGAAGGTTCGCGGCGCAGCCATTTCGACTTTCCGCCGGTCGATCTGGAGCGGGCCTGGCCGTGCGTGGCCGCGATGCGCGCGATCGCCGACGCGCGTGGGGTCTCGGTCGCCCGGATCGCGCTCGCGTGGCTGCTCGCCAAGCCGCATGTGACGAGCGTCATCGTCGGCGCCAAACGGGCCGAACAGCTCGAAGACAATCTCGGCGCGGTCGATGTCGTGCTGACCGAGGACGAGCTTGCGGGGCTGGACGCCGTGAGTGCTTTGCCGCCGAGCTATCCCGGCTGGATGATCGATCGGCAGGAGGCGGGGAGGGCGCCGCAGCCTTTTGTGCGCGCAGCGTCGAAACAGGCGCGCTGACGTCACGGCGATTACCGGGGCCGGGCGGTCGCAATCGACCGCCCGCGCTGTCATGAGCGCTTCGCGATTCGACGTGATTTGCATCGATCTTTTCGCCGATCGGTCCGCGCGATGCGGTCGCCGCGGCGGTAACGGCTAAAATTGCGGTTTTAGCCCGGAACACGCCCATGTCTTTTGCCTCGCTTGGCCTGATCGATCCCTTGCTGCGGAATCTGCAGGGCCTCAACTACCAGACACCGACGCCGGTGCAGGCCAAGGCGATTCCCGTTGTGCTCGGCGGCAAGGACGTCATGGCCGCGGCGCAGACCGGCACCGGCAAGACGGCCGGTTTTGCGCTGCCGTTGTTGCAACGGCTGGTGCAGCACGGCCCGGCAGTGTCCAGCAACCGGGCGCGCGTGCTGGTGCTCGTGCCGACGCGCGAGCTGGCCGAACAGGTGCTGCAGAGTTTTGTCGAGTACGGCAAAGGCCTCGACTTGCGGTTTTTGGCCGCGTACGGCGGTGTGAGCATCAACCCGCAGATGATGAAGCTGCGTAAAGGCGTGGATGTGCTCGTGGCCACGCCGGGGCGTTTGCTGGATCTGAATCGACAGAACGCCGTGCAGTTCGATCAGGTTCAGACGCTGGTGCTGGATGAAGCCGATCGCATGCTCGATCTGGGTTTCGCGCGCGAGCTCAATGCCGTTTTTGCCGCGTTGCCGGTGCAGCGTCAGACGCTGCTGTTCTCGGCGACGTTCACCGACGACATCCGCGCGATGGCGGAGAGCATTCTGCGCAGCCCGGTCAACATCAGCGTCAGCCCGCCCAATGTCACCGCCAGCAAGATCAAGCAGTGGGTGGTGACGGTCGACAAGCGGAACAAGCCCGACCTCTTCATGCATCTGGTCGCCGAGAACAAGTGGGACCACGCGCTGGTGTTCGTCAAGACGCGCAATGGCGTGGATTACCTGGCGGCGATGCTGGATGAAGCGGGTTATGCGGTCGACACGATTCACGGCGACAAGCCGCAGCCGGCGCGCTTGCGTGCGCTCGAGCGGTTCAAGAACGGTGAAGTGCAGATGCTGGTTGCCACCGATGTGGCGGCGCGCGGGCTGGATATCGATGACCTGCCGCTGGTGATCAACGTGGATCTGCCGATCGTCGCGCAGGATTATGTGCACCGTATCGGGCGTACCGGGCGCGCGGGGGCGAGCGGCGTGGCGGTTTCGCTGGTGTGTGCCGATGAGGCTCCGCAACTGGCGGCGATCGAAGCGCTGATTCGGCAGACGCTGCGTCGGGAAGAAGAGCCCGGGTTCGAGGCAGAGCATCGCGTGCCGGAAACCAGCGCGACGGGGCAGATCATCAAGAAGCCTAAAAAGCCCAAGAAGCCGAAAGTGCCGCAAGGCGGGGCGGGGGCTGGGGCTGGGGCTGCGAAGAAAGCGCGGCCGCAAGGTGGTGAAGGCAAGCGCAAGACGGACGGGCAGCGTGCCAGCGCTGGGCGTGCGGACGCAAGCGTGTTGAACGGGAGTCCGTTCAGTCTGCAGAAGCCGCGCGGCAAACCTGCCGGCAAGCCAGCGGCGGGTGCGCGCAAGCCGGCCGGAAAGCCCGCTGGCGGCCGTGGTAAGCGTCAACCCTGATCCGGGGCGAGGCGAAAATTCACGCCCGACGCCGTCAACGATCGATGCGTGTTCCTGGCGGCTCCGCCCGAGAGTGCCGGGCATCGGATCCCGTTGCGGCGGCTTGCGTGCTCACGGTAGCTTCGCGCCAAGATAGCCCGGCATGCGTTGGGCTGTTTTGCTGCGGGAAATCTTGATCGCCCTGAGCAATGCCAAAGAGAACGACCCCGCTTCCTTGTCGGGCGCAGCCACATGCTTGCGCAGGAAATCCGACCACACGAAAGTGGCGAATGCACGCGTCGGCTTGCGGTACGCGCCTGCACGCTGGGCAAACGCCGCCAGGCTGTGGTACGGGTCATCGACCAGACCGTGGAGCGTCGATGGCAGGTCGTCGATGCTGCATCGCCTGCCCTGGTCATCGAAAGGATGCACCCATCGCCTCGATTGCATTTTCCTCCAGAAGCGCTGACCCCCGAGGTGGTGCCAGTCGGCGACGACAGTAACCGGAGCGTCGGCATAACCCAGATCCACCCACGCGCGCGCCCAGTGATGATGGTCGATGATATAAAGCGCGTTGTGCGGACCGACGACGACGCGGATCGCGTGATCTCGCATGAACCGCTTGAGCCGGGTGCCGGTGTAGCGAGCAGTGATCAACGCCTTGGCATGCACGTAGTCCATGCCGATCGTGATTTGGGTCGGTCTCAATATCGATAACGGTACCCGGTACATGGCATGGCCTCGACGTTGTTGTCGGTGCGCGTCGCCGATCGGACCGGCGGCGGACCGCTCCCGTTTTCAGTCTCGCAATGTTGATTCAATCGATTTCATACGGCGTCGCGCAACCTGTAGCACCGGGTTCCCGGTACCGGGCGCGGGCCGCAGCAGCGGCCTGCCAGGAACGTGCGTGTGCCGGACGCGCGCAAATACGGTGAAGCGCGCTCAATTGGACCGGCAGCAAGAAGTGCTCCCGAGCTTGGGGTGGCAGGTTGGCAGGGCTTCGTAGCCTCGCGTCCCGCGGCCGGGTTGACTCGGCAGTCAATTGTGCCGCGGTCGTCTGTTGAGCGCTGTCGGCCAGCAACGGACGCTCGTCCGCGCTTTCACAAGGACGTTGGAACGTCGGTTCCGCCCAGCCAACCGACCTTCGCGCGCCAACTGACGCGGGGTAGACGGGCGAGCGGTCGCGCGATCAGGTTCGGGTTGGCGGCTCACCCACGCTCCGACGAAATTCGGGATCATTGCGGTCTATCGAAGACGCCCGCTTCGAGATCTTTCCTGAAATGCTGTAGCCAATCGCTTTCGTCACCGTTCGCGTATTCCCTCGTAATATGCGTCGAAAAACCTGGATATGGTGACATAGCCCTGTAGACCAAGGTTCTCGTCACCCTTCGGATCCGTCGTATCCGTTTCCAGAACATTGAAATCGCCTTCTGCCAAACCGTGGCGCTCCAGCGTCGCCAGAAACGGCTTGTGTTCATCCGTTTCGATTAGCCGCATGTTCGCCCTCTTTGTGTTCAACGGCGATGTCGTGGGACCCGACCGCGACGGGAACCGACTGCACCCGCTCAAGCATTGAAATCATGCGCATCGAACCCATGAGGTACACGTCACAATCCCCGTATGCGGCGCTACCAGGAAGCGAGCATGGTTGCTCCGGTTTTATCGTCTGGGCCCTTTCATACCTTCCGACTCCATGGCCGCATTCCACTCCTCAATCGCCTCGATGGGATCCATCGCTTCGTCAAGCGACGCCGTTGCGCGCTCGGCGGCTGCTCTAGTTTCGTCTACCGGGAAGGCGACATCTCCGTCGCCGTCACCCGGGGGCTGCAGCATGTCATTGAGCATCGCGCTCAACTCCGACGTGTCCCATGGCAGCCCACGCCGAGTTCGGTCCTTTATGTAATGCCTCACTTCCGCGTCCTGCTCCGCGGTGAGCGGCAACCCTCGGAAGGTGCTTTGGGGGTCAGAGTTAGCCATCCCTTTCTCCTGCTTCTATTACTTTTTCAGTGTACTCGCCATTGCGACCACGAGAGCCGTGATCGCGGCGCTCTTGCGCCCGATCGAATGTGTGGCAGCGACAGGCAACAGGCGGCCAAGTGCAGTCGTTCGCCTTCATGCTCGAACGGACATTCAAACGGCCGATCGGCATAAAACTGCGGTCGTTCGCAGACCTGTTACCCCTAGGCGGTCTTCCGCCAAAGAAGGTCGGGAATTGCATGTATGCGCTTGCAGGAGCGCGGCGCCCCAGAGTTGGGCAGACTTGCAGCTCGTCGTTCCGCGAGTAGTCCTGCTCGCACCCGCCAAACGTCTTGACTTACATCGGGTTCGAAGCGGGGGAAGAACCGCTTGAAATATGGATCGAGGGCGGCGGAGATCAGCGCGAATGTCCCCGCCGCAGGTCGCCCACGCGCGCGGCGACCACTCACATGACGCGAAATCAAATTAATGTAGCTGCTTCTTTAGATCTTGCAGTTCAGCGTGGACCGAACTGACTGCCTTCTTGATCTTGGCATTGATATTGGCACCGCGTTCGCACGCTTTTTCCGCGCTGTTGCCGATCCGCTCAAGATCGTCCACCCATTGGCGCATGCGATCCTGATCTTTCGAAGCCATCACTTTCTTTGCCGACGCGGACTGTTGATCTAGCTGATCAACGCACTCGACGAGGTCCTTGGGGAGAGTAGCGTCTGCATGGCAGGTTTGCGAAGCCTGCTCGATGGATTGCTGCAGGTGCGTGAAACGCTTCTGGATTTCGCTGGCTTGCATCATGGTGACACTCCTTTGTGAAAGCGTGTCCGACACTCTAAAACGAGCCTGGCGCACTTGCGGTGTACTGCTCCGGCGCCAATGTTGCCACCTCCGTGCGCTTGAGCCAGCCGGCATGCAGCGTCGGTGCTCTGGCGCCGGTCGAAGGATGGCAGACTTTCAGTATAGGCCTTGCCGCTCATCACGCAGGCACGGTGCCGAACGTCTGTTCCAGCCGAGCTGCTGTCCTTTAGATGCCTGTTTGGATGGCCGGACCGCTCGGTTAGCTGCCCCTGAAAGCCCGACCCGGCGACCCGCGGCAGTGGGTCGAGTTCTGCCGACCGTGTCGGGCGGTAGCCGGCCAGTTGCGGCCAATCGATACAGCGCTGCCCAAGACGCTCGAATGTCCGTTCAACGCCGCAAGCAGACGCTGAGCAGATTATGTTTGTATCTGCTTCAACTGCCGCTCGAATGCGGCGGGGTCGAAATAGTCCCGCCATACGGTAATGATTCCGTCTTCGATAGTCAGCGTACCCATCACCGGAAGCGTGATTCTTCCGCCGCGTTCGTGAAGGAAGACGTCGATACGCTCGTTCAATACAACGTTTCCGTTCGCGGCAATTTGTGTAACCTTCCAGTCAACGGTGAAGGTTTTTCCAATGCCAAAATCCTTGTGGAATTTACGTACATTGTCACGCCCAATGATGTCGGGGAAAGGCACGTTATCGTAAAGCACGTCCTCCGCCAGCATTGAGAGTGCCTCGTCGATTCGATTGGCACTCCAGTGATTAAAGAATTCGATTGCGACATCGACAGGTTTGGCTAGCATGGTTTCTCCGAAGCACGAAGCGCTCGAATCGCATCAACAGTCGATTCGATTGGTGGCCCGCGCAAGTTGTGAAGTTAGGCTTTGATGAAGGCCAGCAGTATGGAGTTAAGCACGTCCGTATTTACAGTCAGCATGCCGTGCGAGAATCCTGGAAAGGTCATCAATGTGCCGGGCCGAGACCGGTGCTCGGCATCGGCGTGAAGATTTGCTGCCGGTAAATCTGAAACGCGGGTTGCGGGTCAGTCGAACTTCACGAGATTGAGAGATGGCAAGGGACCTCCGGGGAATTGAACAAGGCGCGCACCAATCGCGAGAGAGCCTAGGTCAATGCCGAAGAAACCAAGTCGCTCAATCAATGTACCGACGACGTACTTGGCTTCCAAATCGTCGCCGGAATAAAACAACACCCGCTTGCCCCCCTCGCTTGAGGGGTCGCCAGACAACAGGTGTGGTTGAAGATGGTTGAATCCCTTAACCACCCGGGCACCGGGGACCAAATCGGCGACAACTTCGCTTGATGAGCGTGTTCCAAGGTCTATAGGCTTGAACAAAGGTGCTTCGATCGGATTGTTGGTGTCAACAACGACCCGTCCTTCGAAATTGGGCAGTCCATCAAGTGCAGCCGGCAATTTAGACCAGGGCACGGCGATGAACACGATTTCCTTCGACGCGGCCTCTTCGCGGGTGCCCGGCTTAACGAGTGGACCGATAGCCGCGGTCAATTCGCGCAGACTTTCTGCACCGCGGCTATTCGACATGGTGACCTCGATTCCCTTTCGAGAAAGCGCTGTTGCTATGGCTGCGCCGATTTTCCCTGCACCAATGATGCCGATGGTAGTCATCAGAACGCTCCTTAAGGTTTTTGAAGAGTTGAGCGTTAGGCGGTGAATCCACCGTCCGCGATAATGTCCGCACCAGTAACGAACCCAGATTCCGGACTTGCGAGATAGGCAACGACGCTCGCGATTTCATCCGGGCGCCCGTAACGACCAATTGCCATGCCAGGACCGACGATTGCCGCAACAGGGCCATCGGCCGGGTTCATGTCGGTATCGGTCGGCCCGGGATGAACGGTATTCACTGTGATGCCTTTCGGACCAAGGTCACGGACGAGGCTACGGTTGAAGCCGGTAATTGCACCCTTGGTGAGTGTGTACACAGCTGCCGTCGGAAACGCCGCATATCGGGTCATTGAAGAGCCGATGTGGATGATGCGACCTCCTCGCTTCATGTGGCGAACTGCTTCTTGTGTCGCCACAAATACACCTGTCACATTGACGGCGAGCATTCGCTCGAAGTCCTCGAGCTTATAGTCCTCGATGGGCGCATTGATTGCCATGCCGGCGTTGTTCACAAGAATATCGATGCCACCGAACGATTCGACCGTTTTGGAAACTGCGGCGCGTACGGCTTCTGGACTACCTGCATCCGCCTGGATTGCCATAGCCTTGCCGCCCGCTTTGGTGATTTCGCTCACGACTTGTGCAGCGCGTTCCGGCGAGGCACTGTATGTCAATGCAACGGTCGCACCGTCAGCAGCGAGGCGCTTCGCGATTGCAGCGCCGATAGAGCGAGAGCCGCCTGTGACCAGAGCGATTTTTCCGGCAAGGGTGTGAGTGGTGTTGCTCATTGCTTGACTCCAGGGAATTTAGAAAGTGACGCAACTATGGCCTTTTTCGTCATCAACGATTAGTATCAACATGCTTGATTTACTTTCAACGATGACTTGAAGGTTGATGCATGGAAACCTTGGCTAATCTGGAGTCGTTTGTTCGAAGCGCCGAGTTGGGAAGTTTTTCCGAGGCGGCCCGTTGGCTGTCAATTACGCCAGCCGCGGTGAGCCGGAATGTGGCGATGTTGGAGCGAAACCTCGGTGTGCGACTGTTCCACCGGTCAACGCGACACTTGACCCTGACTGAGGCGGGGGAATCTTTTCGGCTTGCCATCGCGGATAACCTCTTCGGAATTCAGGCGGCAATCGCTGGCGTCGCCAACGAAGGAGGGGAACCCAGTGGGGCCCTTAAAGTGAGCTTGTCGCCAACGTTCGGGCTGGCGCGCATCCTGCCGTTGTTGCCGCCTTTTCTTGAGCGGTATCCGCGCATCCGACCGGAGTGGCACTTTGAGAACCGCCAGGTTGACTTGGTTGCGGAAGGTTACGATGCAGCCATTGGCGGCGGCTTTGAACTCCTGCCATCCGTTGTTGCTCGGCCGCTTGCACCGGCGCATGTAATTGCAGTCGCGTCACCGGCTTATATGGATGGCAAGACGCCGCCGCACAGCCCGGCGGGCTTGCAGGCGTTTAAAGGAATCGTGATGCGGTCGCTCCAGTCGGGCCGCATCCGGCATTGGACGATGCGGGACGTTGCGGGAAAGGAAGAAGTTGCTCAACTTCAGCATTCATTTATCGTGAACGACCCGGCGGCAATGCTGGAAGCTGCCTTGCTTGGCATGGGGGTGGCCATGCTGGCGACTGCTGACGCGCTGGATGGACTGGAAAGTGGCGCGTTGGTCCGGTTAGTGCCACGCTGGTACGCGGATGCCGGCGCAATATCCATCTACTATTCGTCGCGAACCCTCCTGCCTTCAAAGACGCGAGTTTTCGTGGACTGGGTGGCCAAGGCCTTCGAAGAACAAAGGCTTGCAGAGCGCTTCGCGGGCAGCCTTACATGAGACCTCAAAAGCCCAACGCTCCAGACGCATATCCGAGGCTGCTGTACCAGAACGTCTGCTCTTGGCCGTGATCCTTCGTCGAAGCACTACGCCGTCGAACGGCGCTTACGGGTCGGGTGCGGCCGCCCACGTCGGGCAGCGGTCGGCCAACTTGAGACATTCGACGCGGGTGTACAAATCGTCGACAATCGTTCTGCGCATCGCCGGATGACTATGAGCGTTCGGTGTGCCGAAGTGCAGTTGCGTGCGGTTTGGCCGTACCCGCGCACCGGCCAAAAGGGGTCAGCGGATATGAGCAGACAGGTTATCGGACATCACCGGACGAAGATCGTGAAGAATGTTCTAGCCCATCTTGTTGCTGCAGCTGTCGCCCCACTGATTATTCCGTTCACGAGCGGATGGCTGTTCTTCCTGCTGCACGAGTGGTTTTATCCTTCGGTGTGGGGCCTGCCGCGGCTTCAGTCACTCATCGGCGTCTCGATCAACAGCACGGCCGTTGGTTATTTCTTCACTTGGTTTTACGGGCTGCCGCTGGCAGCCATTCTTCAGTGGGTGAACCGCTACCAATTCAGTTATCTATTGGTTGCGAGTTCACTGCCAGCGCTGAGTCTTCCCTTCTGGCAGACGGAATGGACAATTTCCGTTCTCCCCGTATGGATTGCCGGAGCTTCGACCGCGTATGTCTTCTGGCTTTTGACACGCCGTAAAGCCCGACGAGATCCTCCATTTGACACCCTCACTTCACGTGCTCACGGCTGAGCCGGTCGGCGAAGGTCCGCTCTTGCAAGTAGCAACGATTGCTAGGGGGGCGGAGACAGCCGATCGTGTCAGGCGGCAGCCGCCCAGGAGCGGACCTTCATCTGTTCAGGCTAGAGCGGGGTAGTCGAGATAGCCTTCGGGCCCCTGCGTGAACCACAACTCGCCCATATCGGCCGCCAACGGAGCGCCTGCGCTGAAACGCAGTGGCAAATCCGGATTTGCGATGAACGGGCGGCCGAAGGCGATGGCGTCCGCCTCGTCGCTGGAGATAGCCGCCACCGCGCGATCGAGACCGTAATCCGAATTCAGGATGGTCACGCCTGCGAATGCCTTCCTGATGGCAGGCGAGAAGGCCGGCCGATCAGAAGCGCCAAAAGTCCCGTCTATCGGGGGCTCGCGTAGTTCCAGATGCGCGACGCCGAGTACCGAAAGTGTTCGAGCCGCCGCAACGAACACGGGTTCCGGATCGCTGTCGCGCACACCCTGGTCCGTGCCGTTGGGCGTGAGCCGTACCCCGGTGCGGCCAGCGCCGGCTATTTCGATCACAGCCTGCGTGACTTCTTTGAGCAGCCGGACACGATTTTCGACGCTGCCACCGTAGGCGTCGTTCCGGAAATTGGTGCCGTCGCGCAAGAACTCGTCGATCAGGTAGCCGTTGGCGGCGTGCACCTGCACCCCATCGAACCCTGCGCGCAATGCATTTCGCGTAGCGCGGCGAAAAGCGTCGAGCAGCGCGGGCACTTCGTCTGCGCGCATGGGTCTGCCCGTGACATAGGGCTGCTTACCGTTATAGGTATGTGCGTGTCCCGGCGCGGTCGTGCCCGACGCCGATAACGGCTGAACGCCGCCATTGAAGCTGGGATGCACGGTGCGCCCCATGTGCCAGAGCTGCGCGATGATGCGCCCGCCGGCCGCGTGTACGGCGTCGGTTACCCGCAGCCAGCCTGCGACCTGTTCGTCGGACCAGAGGCCCGTTGCGAAGGGCCATCCCAATCCCTGCCGAGAGATACCGATCGCTTCGCTGATGATGAGTCCGGCGCTCGCGCGCTGGGCGTAATACTGCGCCATGATCGATGTCGGCAAGTGATCTCGCGTACCGCGCGCGCGGGTCATGGGCGCCATAAAGATGCGGTTGGGCGCTTCGATGTCGCCCAGCCGAATCGGGTCGAAAAGCGTGGTCATGTCTTTCTCCGTTGACTTTGGGTTACACGAGGCGCGCGCCACCATCGACGTTGAGCGTCGCTCCGTTCATGAAGCCATTGGTCATCAGAAACACCACGCCCGCGCCGGCTTCGCTGGCGCTGCCGAGTCGATGCAGCGGCAGCGTCTTCTCCATATTCGCGACGACCGCATCACGCGCGTCACCGAGCGCCTTGCTCAGGATCGGTGTGTCGATCGGACCAGGCGACAGTGTGTTGACGCGCACCGGCGCCAGTTCGAGTGCCAGGCCGCGCGCAAGCGCTTCCATCGCGGCGGACGCCGCCGCGAGCACCGCGGTGCCGTAGGCGTTCGGACGGTCGGCGAGACTGCCCGAGATCAAAGTGATCGAGCCATCGGCGCTCAACCGTTCTCCCAGGGCGCGAATGACGTGCACGGCCGCCCAGATGCGCTCCTCGAACGCGATCCGGAGATGCGCTACGTCCGCCTCGCGTACCGTCCCTGCGACGAAGGTGCCCGCCAGCAAAACCAGATGATCGACGCTCGGAATGTCGCGTACCGCCTGCTGTAGAGCGTCTGCGTCGGTCACGTCGGCCGCGCGCCATCCGGCGAAGCCATGTTGCGCGGCGACGCGTTGAGCCGTATCCGCCGATCGGCCGACGACGATGACTTCCGCGCCCGCCCGTTTCGCCTGGATAGCCGCGTCGAGCCCGATGCCCGACGTCCCGCCAAAGATAAGTGCGGTCTTGCCTGCCAGCGCGTGGTGGGCGACTTCCGCGTCCTGTACGTCCTGCGTTTTGGTCTTTGCGTTCATTTCCTTCTCCTGTTTGACTTCGCCGGTTTGGCGTCGATGGAAGAAGGTTAATTCGCGAAATGGTGCTTGATAATCAGGCCGTCTTTCGCTTTAATGATGCCATCATGGAACAAATTGCCATCGAAAGACTGACTGGACTGATTGCTTTTGCGCGTGCCGCATCGCTTGGCAGCTACACGGCCGCCGCGCGTTCGCTGTCCGTTTCGCCATCGGCCATCAGCAAGAGCATTCAGCGGCTAGAGCAGCATTTCGGACTCAGGCTGTTCAGCCGGACTACGCGCTCGCTGACGCTGACACCGGAGGGGCGGGACCTTCTGGAGCGCACGCACCGGTTATTGCGCGAGGCGGAAGGTATCGAGCAAGGCGTTGCGGCTGCGCGCGCGGAGCCGGCCGGAACGCTCAAGGTGACGGCGCCGTTGCCCGTCGGCGTGAACATCCTTGCGCCCGCATTGACGATGTTCCGCCGGCAGCATCCGAAAGTGACCGTCGATGTCCGCCTGAGCGATCGTTACGTCGATCTGATCGAAGAGGGCGTGGATGTCGCCATTCGGGTCGGCGACCCCGGCGACACGCGATTGATTGCGCGTCGTCTTGCACCGCATCGGATTTGTGCGTTTGCATCGCCTGAATATCTGCAGGAGCGAGGCGTGCCGCAGCATCCGAATGACCTCTTGCAGCACGACTGCGTGAACTTCAGATATCAGTCGACAGGGCTGGAGGCGGCATGGCCATTCAACGTGGGAGGCAAACTCGTTGAGTTCACGCCTGCGTCGGGTTTGATTCTTGACGTCAGCGACGCGATTGCCGTGGTGTTGGCCACGGGTGCCGGAATCGGGATTTCGACGACGTACATCGCAGCGCCTTACATTAAAAGGCGCGAACTCGTACCGGTGCTGCATGAATTCGCCTATGACCGATTCCATCTACATGCCGTGTGGCCCGAGAGCCGCCGCAGCAATCCGGCGGTGAAAGCGTTTGTCGGATTTTTGCAGGACATCTTTCCGTCTCCCACCCCCTGGGACGTGCTGGTGCAGGCTCATGCTTCCTAGCGCTTGTCGTCGAGGAATACGGCGGCCATCGGTTGGATGTGCGATCCGTCTTACGCTCGTCCCTCGTCGCATCGAATCTTTGCGCCTTAACCGAACCGCCGAAAACTCTCCATCACAAAGTCGATAAACACACGCGTTTTCGCGGGGTAGCAGCCGCCGCGAAGCGTTGTAAAAGGAAATCATGCCCGCGTCTGAATGCAATTCGGGCAGCAAACGCACGAGCTTGCCGCCGGCAGATCCGGCAGTACGCTGGGAAGCACCAGCATCGCGACACCCAGACCGACTCTGGCGGCTTCGCGCATGGAAGCGGGATCGTTCATCACGTGTCGACGATCACCACAATTGTTACTTGTACGATCTCGGCTATTGTTTTTGCGCGCGCGAGCTCCAGCCTACTTGAGCGAGACGGAGACCGTGAACGGCCGCTTCAGGAAACCACGGCTGGCCGTTGTGGGTCGACTGCTGTCGACGCACACTTGAGAACCGCCAATTCATTCACAATGTCGAACCGTCGCCCGTTCGGCGGGAGTCGGCGCAGACCATCGTCAGATCGTTCCCGCTGTCGCCCGAACGGGCTGCCCCCAACCGACCTGCGACCCGGCGACAGTGCCACCCCTTTTGCTACCCGCTGCTCACGTGCGTGAGAAGCGCGTACAAGCCCTTCAACTCACGCGAACCTTCCCGTTATGCCAGAAGATTTCGAAGTTCACGGCCCGCACGATCATGCAGTAGAGCACCCTGCCGCGCATGGAGAAGACCACGGAGCGGCGCGCATCGCCGTGATGACGGCTGTCCTGGCCTGCATCGGCGCGATTTCCGCATACCAGAGCGGGGCGGATGAGAATTTCGCATTGCTGCACAAGAACGAGGCCGCGATCCAGAAAACCGAGGCGGCCAACCTGTGGGCCTATTACCAGGCAAAGGGCGAAAAGCAGAATCTGGCCGAGCTCGGCGCGGCCCTGAGTCAGGAAGGATCGCCGCAACGAAAGCGTTTCGAAGCGGACGCGGCGCGGTATCGCGCAGACAAGGAGCCGATCCGCACCCACGCCGAAGCGCTCGAGCGAGAAGTCGTGAAGAGCAATGCTGCAAGCGAGGAGCGGCTACACCGGCACCATCGGTGGGCGCAGGCCACGACCATCATCCAGATCTCAATCGCGCTTGCCGCGATCACGATTCTCACGCGGCGGACATGGATGCAACGCCTGTCGATGGGGGCTGCCGCGATCGGCATCGTCCTGACAGGGCTGGCGTTCTTCGGTGTGTAAGGTTCGAGAGTGACGTTTTCCGCGGTGCCTACCAAAAAACTTGACGGTGAGAGCATATGCTCCTATTCTTTGTCTCAAGGGAGCATATGCTCTCACTTTCAAACGGAGCGAAGCGATGAACGAGCCTGAGATCCTTGTGAGCGGTGCAACCGGCCGCACCGGCGGTATTGCCATTGACGAACTGCTCAAGATGAACAAACGCGTGCGGGCCTATGTGCGTACGGATGACGATCGGGCGGCAGCCCTGAGGCAGCGCGGTGTCGATGTCGCGATCGGCGACTTCACCGACATCGACGCCATTCGGGCAGCGATGGAAGGTATCCGGTCGGTGTATTTCCTTCATCCGATCGCGCCGGGCATCATCGGGGCCGCGGCGTATTTCGCGCAGGCAGCAAAGGAAGCGGGCGTCACGGCGATCGTCAACATGTCGCAGATTTCCGCGCGCCGGGAGTCGATGAGCCACGCGGCCCAGGATCACTGGGTCTCCGAACAGGTTTTCGATTGGTCGGGTGTCGCGACGACTCATTTGCGCCCGACCTTCTTTGCCGACTGGCTCGTCTATCCGCATTTTGCGCGGGAGATCTGGGCCACGAAGAAGATCGAATTTCCGTTTGGCGACGGCCGTCACGCGCCCATCGCCAGCGACGATCAAGGGCGCGTGATCGCCCATCTGCTCGCCAATCCCGAAGGCCACGAGGGCAAGACCTACACGCTCCACGGCCCCGTCGAGATGAACCACGTCGAGATCGCAGCCGCGATGAGCGAGGTTCTCGGCACCAGGATCGAATATGCGCCGACTTCCATCGAGGAGTTCCGGATCAAGATGGAAACCCTTTACAAGTTTCCGCCGTTCCTCACGCAGCATCTGGTCGAAGTCGCGCAGAACTACCGCGACGGCATCTTCTCGGGTACCAACGACGCCGTCGAGAAGATCACCGGAACGCCGGCGCTGTCGGTCCAGCAGTTCGTCGCGAAATATCGGGCCGCATTCGTGTGAACGTCCTTGAAACGAATCGAGGGGTTTGAGAATGTCACCCATCCAACCTGATCGTCATCCGTTTCTCGATGATCTGACGGCCGACGCCGAGCTGGTCAGCTCGGTGTTGCGCGCGCCCGTAATCGGGCGCGACGAAATCCGGCTTGCCGTCGACGCCGTCGGGACCTTTTACCTCTCGCAGACGCCAACTTTCGTACAAGCCGCGGGCTCGCGGCTTTTTCTCGAATACGAGGCCGTACTGACGAGCGGCGAGACGTTGAGCGCGGTCGTGGTCGTCGATCGCAACGCCGACGGCTCGGTGCCGCGCGTCAGCGTGCGGATGAGCCCGCTTGGCGCCGTACTGACGCTCGCGACCCATCTGCGGGAGTCGCTTTCGAAGCAGTTTCCGGAGCACGTCTTTCTTTGAATCACGCACCCGCGCGCTCGTGGATGGCGTCGACATTCCCTCGGCACGCGGCCTTTGAATACGGAGCTTGTCATGGATATCAAGAACGCCAAGGTCTTCATCACCGGTGCCAATCGCGGCCTGGGTCTCGCTTTTGCACGCGAGGCGCTGCGGCGCGGGGCGGCGAAAGTGTACGCGGGTATGCGCAACACGAGCGGTTTCGAGGAGCCGCGCATTGTGCCGGTCAGGATCGATGTCACCGATCCGGCGTCGATCGCCGAGGCGGCGAAACTGGCGGCCGATACGACTCTGCTGATCAACAACGCGGGCATTGCCGCCCTGATCGACGGGCCTTTGGCGGCTGACGTGCAAGTGCAGTCCGCCCGCTTGTTCGATACCAACTACTATGGCGTGGTGCGCGTCACACAGGCCTTCGAACAGATTCTGGCGGCCCAGCCGCATGCCGCGATCATCAACGTGCTTTCCGACATCGTGTGGCTCCCGCGGCCCTATCTGACACCGTATGCCGCGTCGAAAGCCGCCGCCTGGAGCTACACGAACCAGCTTCGCTTTCACCTGCGCGAGCGTGGCATCCAGGTTCTCGGCCTGCACGTCGGGTTCGTCGATACCGATCTGACCAACGGCATCGATGTGCCTAAAGCCAAGCCCGAGGACGTCGTGCGACAGACCTACGACGCGCTCGCGGCCGGCAAGAGCGAGGTCATGGCCGACGAGGGGACAGCGGTGCTGAAGAGCACGCTCGCGGCCGAGATGCCCGGCTACATCACACCGCCGGCAGGGCTTTGAACACCGCAGTCGACACGGGCCGGAGTCGGCGGCGAGCCACGAGGTACGCAGATCGTGCGCAAGCGCTGTCGCTCCCGGCTTTCATCGACAGACAGACACCACCGTACCTTCGCGCGACGCGCGCGTAGCGTTCGCGCAATTAACCGAAATCAGGAGTGAAAGAGATGTTGCCCGTGAACCAGCCGCTCGGAATCGATCAATGCAACTGCTTCGCCGTCAGGAAGGCGAGCAGGCAGATCTCCCGACTCTACGATAGCCATCTCGAGCCCTCGGGCCTGCGCATCACGCAATTCCTCACGCTGGCCGCCCTGGACGAAGTGGGAAGTACCCCGGTCAACGCCCTTGCCGAGCGGCTCGATATCGAACGAACGGCGATGGGGAAAATGGTCGGCTTCCTGGAGCGCGACGGCTTCGTCACGATCAAGCCTTCGCCCACCGACGGCCGAAGCCGCCTTGTCGAACTGACCGAGGAGGGGCGGCGCCTGCACGAAAAAGCGTCCCCACTCTGGCAGGAGGCGCAACGGGAGTTCGAGCGACTGAACGGCGCGGACAATGTTACGGCGTTGCGGGAACGGTTGAGAGCGGTGCACATTGGCGACGTGTCGATGCGTTCGTCGCAGGACTAGGCCCTCCGGATCCATTGCGGCAACAACGTCGATCGTCAAACAAGTCGTCATTCGAGGAGCGGCTATGAAGTCCGCTGCCGCTATCGGTCGCACGGTCGCACCGGATTCCGGGCTCGCCCGCAAAGCGGCGGCCCTGGCTGGCACAACGCTGCGGCCGACGCGAGCGATCGCGGATTGCGCGAGCACGCGCCGCGGCCGGAATTTCGTTACGTCGCCATTCATGCTTGCGAGATACCGGGGTTGACCGCCTCCCCATCCATCTCGCTCGTTCCCGGCGCAACCTCCTCCAACGCCTGCCGCCCCGTCTCGACCCTCAACAACCCGATCGCGACGCACAACACCCCAAGCGTCGCGCTCACCATCGCGATCACCCCCGACACCCCGAACGCCTGATAAAGCGCGAGCGCAGGTGTCCCGATCGACGACATCCGCCCGGCCATCCCCGCCACGCCCGTACCACGCAGCCGCACTTCAGTCGGAAACAGCTCTGGAATATAGCCGAACAACCCCAGCGTCGTGATCGTATAGATCGCGCTGACGAGACAGAACCCGACCAGAATGATCGCGGTGGTATCGCGCAGCGATACATACAGCCAGCCGAGCGCAATACTCAGAATCGAAGCGATGACAATTCCCCGCGCACGGCCGACACGATCGGCGATCAGATACCCGATCAAGCCGCCGACCGGCGAGCCGATCGACATCAGGAACACGAAGCCGAGCGATTTGACGACGGACAATCCCTGCGCGACGAAGAACGTCGGCAGCCATGCAATGAAGCCGTAAAGCCCGACGTTCACGCCGATCGCAGTCAACGCGGCAACGACCGTCCGCCCGCGCATCCCCTTCGAAAACAGCACGCCAAGCGGCACCTTCCCGACATGCAGATCGACAATGCGCGTGACGGGCGGCAACGTACCCACCTGCTTGCCGACCTCCCGCTCGATCTCGGCAAGCGTCGCCTCGGCCTCATCGAGCCGCCCGACCGATTCGAGCCAGCGCGGCGACTCCGGCATCCGCTTGCGCATGAACCAGACGACCAGCGCGCCAACGCCCGCCAGCGCGAACATATACCGCCAGCCGAGATACGGAATGATCCAGTACCCTGCAGCCAGCGCGGCAAACAGCCCGCTGTTGGTGATGATCGCCAGCAGCGAAACCCACTTCCCGCGCGTCTGCGGCGGCACGAACTCGGCAAGCGTCCCCGCCGCGACAACCAGTTCCGCGCCGAGCCCGATCCCCATGATGAAGCGCAGCACGATCAGCCACTCGATATCCGGCGCGAAACACGCGGCGATCGACGCGAGCCCGAACACCGCGAGATTGAGCTGATACGAATACCGCCGCCCGAGCCGATCGCCGACATACCCGGCGACGAACGCGCCGATCATCATCCCGACGAAGGTCGACGACACGAACATCGCGCCATGCCGCAAGTCGGTGAAGCCGCTCTTGACCATCGCCGCGACGGAGCCGTTGGCGAGATAGATGTCGAACGCATCGAGGAACGCGCCACCGGCAATGAGCCCGAGGATCTTCCAGTGGAACCTTGAAATCGGCAGCCGGTCGAGCCGGCCGGCGGCATTGACGGTGTTCGCCATGATGTCTCCGGTTGTGCGGCGCTCTCGCGTCCGTGGACCGGACGTGGAGACGCTTCGATATTGGATGGATGAGGAGCGCGCTTCGATCCGATCAGCACGCAAAGGCCCGGTCAGACCGCACCGGAGGCGTGCAACGCGTGAATCTGTTCGTCGCCGTAGCCGAGCTCGCGCAGCACGGCGTCGGTATGCTGGCCGAGCGCCGGCACGGGATCCATCCGCGGCTCGTCGCCCGGCGTGACGCCGGGCGGCAGCAGGGCAGGGATTTCCCCCGCAGGCGTATCGACTCGCGTCCAGCGCTGGCGGGCGGCAAGCTGTTCGTGCGCCCACACGCCGTGCATGTCGTTCATCCGTGCATTCGCGATGCCGGCTTGCTCGAGCCGGTCGATCACGTCGGCGGCGGTCAGCGTCGAGAACGCGCGCACGATGATGGGCATGAGCGCGTCGCGGTTCGCGACACGCCGGCTGTTCGAGCCGAACCGCTCGTCCGCCGCGAGTTCGGGCATGCCGATCACGGTGTCGCAGAAGCGCTTCCATTCGCGCTCGTTCTGCAGGCCCAGCATCACGGTTTTTCCGTCGCCGGCCTTGAACGGCCCGTACGGAAAGATCGTCGCGTGCGACGCGCCGGCTTGCCGCGGCGGCGACTGGCCATCGATCGAGTAGTAGAGCGGATAGCTCATCCACTCGACCATGCTTTCGAGCATCGATACGTCAATGTGCCGGCCGCGTCCGGTGCGGCCGCGCTCGATCAGCGCGGCGAGGACGTTGGTATATGCGTACATGCCCGCCGCGATGTCGGCGATCGAGCAACCGGCTTTGGCCGGCTCGTCCTCCGAACCCGTAATGCTGAGGAATCCGGATTCACTCTGGATCAGCAGGTCGTACGCCTTCTTGTCGCGGAACGGGCCGTCGAGCCCGTACCCGGAGATATCGCAGACGATCAGCTTCGGATAGCGTTCGCGCAGCGTGTCGTAGTCGAGCCCCAGGCGCTGCGTCGCACCGGGCGCTTGGTTCTGCACGAACACGTCGGCGTCGGCGAGCAGCTTGTGAACGACGTCGAGCGCGGCAGGCTGCTTGACGTCGAGCGTGATGCTTTCCTTCGAGCGATTGGTCCACACGAAGTGCGACGCGAGCCCCGACACGCGTTCGTCGTAGCCGCGCGCGAAATCGCCGACACCCGGCCGCTCGATCTTGATCACGCGCGCGCCGAGATCCGCGAGCTGGCGCGTGCAGAACGGCGCGGCGATCGCGTGCTCGAACGTGACGACCTTGATGCCTTCCAGTGGGCGCATGCTCGGCACTCCTGTCAGAACGAACGCGGCAGGCCGAGGATGTGCTCGGCGACATACGACAGGATCAGGTTCGTCGAGATCGGCGCGACCTGATACAAGCGCGTTTCGCGGAACTTGCGCTCGACGTCGTATTCGCATGCGAACCCGAACCCGCCGTGGAACTGCAGGCACGCGTTCGCGGCTTCCCACGACGCGTCGGCCGCAAGCAGCTTCGCCATGTTCGCCTGCGCGGCGCACGGCTCGTGCGCGTCGAACCGGCGCGCGGCCTCGAAGCGCATCAGGCTCGCGGCCTCGACGTTGATGAACGAACGCGCGATCGGAAACTGCACGCCCTGGTTCTGGCCGATCGGGCGGCCGAACACGACGCGATCCTTCACGTACTGCGACACCTTGTCGACGAACCAGTAGCCGTCGCCGATGCATTCGGCCGCGATCAGCGTGCGCTCGGCGTTCAATCCGTCGAGGATGTACTTGAAGCCCTGGCCTTCGTCGCCGATCAGGTTCTCGGCCGGAATCTCGAGGTTGTCGAAGAACAGCTCGTTGGTCTCGTGATTCACCATGTTCGGAATCGGGCGCACCGTCATCCCGTTGCCAATCGCGTGATGCAGGTCGACGATGAAGATCGACATGCCTTCCGACTTCTTCTTCACGTCCGACAGCGGCGTGGTGCGCGCGAGCAGAATCATCAGGTCGGAGTGCTGCACCCGCGAGATCCACACCTTCTGGCCGTTGATCACGTAGCGATCGCCTCTGCGTACCGCGGTGGTCTTGATCTTCGTCGTGTCGGTGCCGGTGGTCGGTTCCGTCACGCCCATCGACTGCAGGCGCAGCTCGCCGCTCGCGATCTTCGGCAGATAGCGCTGCTTCTGCTCGGCCGAGCCGTGGCGCAGCAGCGTGCCCATGTTGTACATCTGGCCGTGGCACGCACCGGAGTTGCCGCCCGCGCGGTTGATTTCCTCCATGATGACCGATGCCTCGGTAAGGCCGAGGCCGGAGCCGCCGTATTCCTGCGGAATCAGCGCGGCGAGCCAGCCGGCTTTGGTCAGCGCGTCGACGAATGCTTCGGGGTAGCCGCGTGCGTCGTCGATCTTGCGGAAATACTCGGCGGAAAACTCGCCGCACAGGTCGCGAACGGCTTCGCGAATGTCTTGGTACGCGTCGGCAGGATTCATGTGTCGTGTCGGGGAATGCGTCGGAAAGCGCAGGAATGGGTCAGGCGAGGGTCGCGCTCGCGGACATGGTCAGCCAGCCGTCGTGATCCCTGGCCCAGAGATCGATGGACTTGCCGTCGTCGGCGAGCCGGCCGCACACGCTGAACGTGTTGCCGAGGAAGGTCGGCCGCACCGCGCGATACGCGTACTCGCTGATCGTCGCGTCGGGCAGCGAGCGCGTGACGAGGTCGAGCAGCAGCGTCGAGATCAGCGGGCCATGCACGACGAGGTCCGGATAACCCTCGACGTCGCGCACGTAAGTTCGGTCGTAGTGAATGCGATGACCGTTGAAGGTCAGCGCGGAATAGCGGAACAGCATGACTTCGTCGGGCGTGATGTCGCGCTGCCATTGCGCATCGGCGGGGGCGGCCTTCGGCGGAGGGGCAGAGGCGCCGGGCGCGGCCACACCGCGATAGACGATGTCGTGTTCCTCGCGGATCGCGACCTCACCCGCGGCTTCGATCACATGCTCGACGGTGACGAAGCCGAGCGTGCCGGTGCGGCCTTCCTTGTGTTCGACGGACAGGATGCGCGACGTGCGTGTCGCGATCGCGCCGATCGTCAGCGGCGCCTCGAACGTGAGCCGGCCGCCGGCCCACATGCGCCGCGGCAGCCCGAGATCCGGCAGGAAGCCACCCTTGCGCGGATGGCCGTCCGGGCCGAGCGCCGCCTGCTGCGCGATCGACCAGAAATACAGCCAGTGCCAGCCCGGCAGCAATGCATCACCGACGGCGGGCACGACCGGATGGTCGAGCGTGGCCGCGAGAGCGACTGCGCGTTCGGCGCTGATCAGGTCGGTCGCGACCTGAGTGGCATCGTCGCCGGCATGCGAGCGGGGAGCGTTCACTGTCACCTCCATCGCCGGGCACGCCGGCTGTCTTGACTGGGTATGAAGTGACTTTAGGTGATGCGCTCGCGCGGCGGAAATACCGTTTGGATGTGCCGGTCATAGGGGTATCCTATGGCTTTCACGCCGACCGAACCGCCATGGACATCCGCCAGCTCCGTTACTTCGTCAGCATCGTGGAATACGGCAGCCTCGGCAAGGCGGCGGAAAAGCTGTTCGTCGCGCAGCCGTCACTGAGCCAGCAGATCGCGAAGCTCGAGGGCGACCTCGGCGTCACGCTGCTCGTGCGCAGCCCGCAAGGCGTGAAGCCGACCGCGGCGGGCCAGGCGCTGTATCGCCATGCGCGGCTCGTGCTGCGGCAGATGGAGCAGTTGCGCCAGGAAGTGCGGGAAGGAGCGGGCAGCGAGTCGGGCACGGTCGCGGTGGGTTTTCCGACGACGATGACGTCGATTCTCGCGGTGCCGCTGTTCGAACGGGTGAGGGCGCGCTATCCGGGCATCCGGCTGCAGTACCTCGAGAGCATGAGCGGTTTCATCAACGAGCTGCTCGCGAACGGCCGGCTCGATCTCGCGATCCTGTTCCGCGAATCCAATACGACCGGCATCACCGCACTCCCGTTGTTCGATGAAGTGCTGCATCTGCTCGGCGAGCCAGGCGATGCGGTGCCACCGCGCGCGCGCACCTGTACGCTCGCGTCGCTCGCCGGCGTGCCGCTCGTCGCGCCGGGCGTGCAGAACGGGTTGCGGCTGCTGCTCGAGCGCACGTTCGCGCGCGAAGAGGTGCCGCTGAACATCATCGCGGATATCGATTCGCTGCCGACGATGATCTCGCTCGCGCAGTCGGGGCAGGCCTGCACGATCCTGCCGGCATCCGCGCTGGCGTCGCGCGAGCCGTCGAACCGGCCGAAGATGCGCCGGATCGTCGAGCCGGAGATTCGCCGGCCCGCGAGCCTGTGCTGGTCGAACACGTCACCGGTCAATTCCGCCGCGCTGGCCGTGCGGGAAACGATCGTCGAGCTGATCGGGGAACTGGCGGCGAGCGGAACGTGGACGGGCATCTCGTTGCGCACGGCGGATTCGCTGCCGTCGTGATGTGCGCGAACCTGCGCGACATGACACTTTCGTTACTGCACCCGCGTTCTGCCGGACCGACCGGCTCGCCGGTGCGCACCGACGGCCGGCGCGCGATGTGCAAGCGTCGGCTGTCGACAGGTTGTACGAATGCCGATATTGACACTACACTGATTATCGGCCGGCGCCGTGACACGCGGCTCACCATTCAACACGCATCACAGTACTAATTAAACGCGTGCCGACAATCGCCATCGAGGATGGTTGCCTTGTTCCTCAACATCCAGCGGGGGGAAGTGGCGATGAAAATCGGGGCTGGGCATTATCCGTCCACGGTGTGTTAGCCGGACGGCGCGCGCATGAGCACGATCGGGGGCATTCACGCGACGTCACTCGGGCTGCACGGCTCGAGCCCGGCGATGGCCGATTTGCGCCGCTATCTGGCGAAGGTCGCGCAGACCGACACGACGGTGCTCGTGACCGGCGAAACCGGTACCGGCAAGGAGCGCGTCGCCACCGCTGTCCATTGCCTCAGCACCCGAACCGACAAGCCATTCATCGCGGTGAACTGCGCGGCCGTGCCCGACAGTCTGTTCGAATCCGAAATGTTCGGCCATGAGCGTGGCGCATTCACGGGCGCGCAGCACGCGTTTCCCGGCCGCTTCGCCGAGGCCGACGGCGGCACGCTGTTCCTCGACGAAGTCAGCGAGATGCCGCTCGGCGTCCAGGCCAAGCTGCTGCGCCTGCTCGAAGACCGCACGGTGATGCCGGTCGGTTCGCAGCGGCGGCGCCCGATCGATGTCCGGATCGTGGCGGCCAGCAACGAAAGACTGGAGGACCTGGTTGCCGAGCGCCGTTTTCGCGCGGACCTGTTCTATCGCCTGAACGTCGCGCGCATCGAGATGCCGCCGCTGCGGGAGCGGCCCGAGGACATCGCGTCGATCGTCGATCACTTCGTCACCGAACAGAACCAGCGGCGCGCGATGCGGGTGGGGCGGCCCGATCCGGCGTTGCTCGAGTGCATGCGGCACTACCAGTGGCCGGGCAATGTGCGCGAACTGCGCAACCTGGTCGAGGCGTTGTTCATCGATGCGCCGGAAGGGCGCCCGTTCGGGCTGGGCGACCTGCCGCCGGCGTTTCGCCGTTTGTTCCTGCAGGACTTCTCCGCCGGCGAACACGAGCGTGAACGGCTGGTGTCGGTGCTGCGCCAGACCAACTGGAACAAGATGGAGGCCGCGCGCCAGATGAACTGGTCGCGCATGACGCTGTACCGCAAGCTGGCGAAGTACAACCTGGACGCCGGCAACCCTGCGCCGAACACTGCACCGGTGTGACAGCGCGGCTGTCACATGGTACAGCCCGGCAGCTTTCATGAATCCCGCTCCGGTCGGGAAATCCCGCGGCAAATCATGCGTTTGCGCCACCGCGCGAGCGTTGGCCCGCTCCTTGCGAAGATGAACGGACAGACCGCCCGTCGCCATGCAAGGAGGCCGTCGTGCAAGTCATCGAGCCACTCGTGAACGCGCAGCCGGATCCGGCCCAGCCGGCCGGCCAGCCGCGGCCGCTGCTCGCCAGTTATGCGAACTATTTCGAGGTCGGCCATAACGCGTTCGAGTTCCTGATCGATGCCGGCCAGGTCGAGCCGCAGTCCGGCAACGTCCAGTTGATGAGCCGCATCGCGATCAGCCCGGTTCACGCGAAGCTGCTCGCGCAACTGCTCACGCGCTCGATCGCGCAGTTCGAAGCGACTCACCACGACATCCCCGACATCGGCGACACGGAACCGGATCTCGCGATTCTTCCCCCGCAGGAATTCGAACGGCGCGCGATCGATGCGCGCAGCAAGCCGATGCTCGGCAGCCGTCCCGACGAGCCCGATCAAAACCAGAGCTGAGGACACGAAATGGCAGCGCAACTCCATCCCAATCGCATGGTCCTGACCGACCGTTTCCCGATGCTCGGCTTCACGATTCGCGTCGGCCACGCGCCGTGCGTCGCGGAACTGGTGATCGCGTCCGATCCCGCGCTGTTCACGCGCAAGGAAGGGCGCACGTCGTCGACGTTCTACACCAGCCGCGAGGACGGCCTGCTCGCGATTCCGCGCGGCGAAGCGGTGTTCATGGTGCCGCCGGCGGTGCTGGCGCGCTTCGCGGGCGCGGGCCGGCTGTGGTTCGGTCTGGCCACCGCGGCGTCGCCGGATGCCGGTGCGTGGACGGTCGATGTCCTGCCGAATGCCGATAGTCCGTACGTGTCGCTGTCGGGGCTCAGCGACCGGGGATTGCGCAGGGTCCGCATGTTCCCGACACGCGGCGGCGGCGCCGTCAGGAGTCCGCTGCTGAACTGGGCGGGCGACGACACCCGGCCGGGCGCTACCGCGGTGCCGGCGCCTGCCGCGCCGCGGCCGGCCGCCGAACCGGCTGCGCCGCACCACGATGTCCATTACGACGACGGGTTCGGTCCGCTTCCGCCGCTGAATGCCGCAACGCCTGCCGCAGCACCCGCCGCAACGCCGGCCGCAGCGACACCCGCGGCACCGACAGCGGTGCCGGCGGCGCGCCCGGTGGCCGCCGCCGTGCCGGCGCCCGTGTCGCAGGGGATGAGCGGCGATGCCGATTTCCGCATCGCCGGCGAGCGCCGCAGCTTTACCTGGCCGCGCCCGCGCAAGCTCTCGACCGTCGAGCGGGTCGCGCTGCGCGCGATGCTGAGCGCGAATCCGGCCACCGCGTCGCTGCTCCTGCTGCTGCCGGTGGCGATGCGCAACGGCCTGTCGGTGTCGATCGGCGCGGGCGCCGGTGCCGGGCTGGAATCCGGCGGCTCCGGCGCGGTCGGCCTCATCTTCGACGCGAACGGCGACGACATCGGCGTGTTCGTGTCGGGCGAGCTCGATTTCGGCTATATCGTGTCGGCGAGCCTCACCGGCCAGATGACCCTGCTGCGCGGCCATATCGATGATTTCGCCGGCACCGGCACGAGCGTGGGTGTGATGGTCGGCGAAAGCCCGGCCGCCGGCATCTCGGCGCTGTTCAACGCCCGCAACGAATTCGTCGGCGTCACGTTGTCGGCGGGCGTGAGCGTGGGCAGCCCGGTGAGCATTTTCGTCGGCGTGTCGCGCGCCGCGTCGGGCACGCTCGCGACGTCGTCGTCGCTCGCGTGGTCGCGCGGCCTGAGCGACGACCCCGAGGCATACGGGATCGATACGCCGCCGTACAGCGACGACGATGCGGCCGCCCAGCCGCCCGCAACGGCCAGCGCGCTGGCGCTCGGCGCGCGCGAGAACAGTCTCGTCACGCGCACCGCGGCCAGCCCGAATTTCGACGAAGGGCGCGGCACCAGGACGATCGATCGCATCATCATCCACATCGCCGACGTGCCGACCGTGCAGCACGTAGTGAATACCTTCACCAATGCCGCGTCGAAGGTGAGTTCGCATTACCTGGTCGGGCAGGAGGGCGAAGTCATCCAGTTCGTGTCCGAGGCCGACACCGCGTGGCACTGCAAGGGCTCGAACCAGCGCAGCATCGGCATCGAACATGTCGCGGTGAAGCGCGGCGGCGCCGACTACCCGCGTCGCAACGGCACCGTCCAGCATTTCGACGCACTGGCACCGACGCAGCTCGAGTACGAAACCTCGGCGGCGCTCGTCGCGTCGCTGTGCGACAAGTATCAGCTGCCGATCAATCGCACGACGATCATGGGCCATCGCGAGGCCGACACGTCGACCGGCCATACCGCGTGCCCCGACGGCAACTGGGACTGGGACTACTTCATGCGGCTGGTCAACAGCCGCACCTGCCAGCCGCAGGCGGCCGGCCAGGCGCTGGGGCGCGCCGCGCGCGCGTTCGGCGACGACATCCCGCTCGACCCCGGCGTCGGCGGCCTGTCGATCGGTACCGATGCGCTCGAGATCGGCGACATCATTCTCAGCACCACCGGCAATCCGGGCTCGGGCGTCATTCGCGCCGGCTCCGGCGCCGAGGTCAGTCACGCGATGCTCTATGTCGGCCAGGGCGGGCAGGTGATCGAGGCGATTCCCGGCGGGGTCCAGCTGCGCCCGCTCGCGGATGCGCTGGCCGATGCGCGGCTCGCGGTCGCGTTTCGGGTGCCGGGGCTGACCGATACGCAGCAGCGGCAGATCGCCGATGCCGCCGCGCGCTACCTCGATCGCGGCTTCAACTACGTCGGGCTGGTGCGCTGCGGCGGCTACCTGATCGACCGCCGCGCGTGCGACCTGCTGTCGGGCGATGCGGCCGAGCGCTGCCGCCGCTTCGTCGGCCGCGTCGAGCTCGGCGAAGGCGCCGACACCGACACCTTCTTCTGCTCGCAACTGGTCGCCCAGGCGTTCCAGGATGCAGGCAGGCCGCTCGTCAGCGTGCCGCCGCACTGGGTGCCGCCCGGCGATCTCGCCACCCTGTCGACCGGCACGATGGCGGCGGGCACGCTCGCGTATGTCGGCCATCTGAAGGCGCCGATCCCGAGCCGCGGCTTCTTCGGCATGAGCCAGGCGCTGGCGGTCGCGCCGGGCGCCGCGCGCACGCTGGGCGCCGACGACTGGACCGTGAACTGGGACGACGTGCAGATGACCCCGCAGCCGACCGACATGGGCTGCTGGGCGACGGCCGCGTCGATGGTGCTCGGCTGGCGCGACAACCAGAGCGTCGATCCGACGCTGCTCGCGCGCTGCATCAGTCTCGAGCGCCAGATGCGCGACGGTCTCGCGCCGGCCGAGGTGGCCGGGTTCGCCGCCGCGTCGACCCTCACGGTCGAGCCCAATGCGTGCTTCACGCCCGAAGGCTTTCGTCGCCTGCTGGAAGCGAACGGGCCAATCTGGGTCGCCGAAGTCGTGCGTGCGCCGGTCAACTTCTTCCATGCGGTGGTGGTGACGGGCATGTATCGCAGCGGCGACGCGTATTTCGTGCGGATCACCGATCCGCTGGACCGCGTGGTCGGCACGCCGGGCCATCCCGGCGCGCGGACGCTGCCGCCGACCCACGCGACCGGCAGCCGCTACATCATGACCTACGAGGACTTCGTATCCGAATTCGAGGCGGCGGCCGGCATCGGCGTGATCCAGCTCATGCATTCGGGCGGCACGTTCGGGCACCTGATCAATCGCGGCAGCGCGGCGGGCGCCGGCTACGCGCTCGGCATCGAGCCGCCGGCCGCGGGCAGCGGATTCGGCGTCGGCGTGAGCCTGACCCGGCGCACCGAGAGCCACGACGGGCGCAGCTACGATCTCGCGCAGCTGGTCGGGCTGGTGCAGCCCGCCAATGCGCTGGCGGGAGGCGCGGGGCAGCCGCGCATGCCGGGCCAGCGCATCACGCTCGACGACTGGCCGTACATCGACGGGCCGAGCGGCCGCACGTGCGCGCCGGTGGCGATCGAATGGGCGTGGCAGGGCGGGGCGGTCGGCGACGTGACGATCGTGCCGGCCCAGGGACAGATGCTCGACGGCTGGACCGCGTCGGTTCGTGCGGATATCGGCCGCGGTTCCGGCACGCCGGAGCGGGCGAGCATCACGCTGCGCATCACGACGACGTTCCGGCATGCCGGCGAGGACGATCAGGTCGGCGTGACCGAGGTGGCGCTGAACGGCGACGGCCGCTTCCAGACCGTGCACGGCGCCGACGGCGCGCCGCCGCTTCCGGCAAGCGGCACGCAGCCCGCGGCACGCGAACTGCAGCCTGCCTGACCGCGAGGGACCCGCGCGATGGCACGCCACATCCCCCCTCCGCCACCCCGCGGCGCGATCGCGCCCGCGGTGGCCCTTGCTCGCGACGCGTTCGGCCGCGAGATCGTCGACGGTGCCGGATCAGGCGACCCGGGCCGGCAGGACGGCGCGTCGCCGCCGGCGGTTCCGGCCGGCGGCCCGGGCGCGTCGGCGCCGCCCAAGGAGAAGGCGACGGACGCGATCGGCCGGCGTGCGGCGGCGCTGGCCGACGCGATCGACTTTCCGACCTTCGTCGCGAGCCTCGTGCACGGCACGTACGACGCGATCGTGGACAGCTCGATCAAGCAGGTCGAGAGCTTCGCCGACCTGGTCGGCGCGGTGGCCAAGCCGCTGGACCAGTTCGCGCAGGAGAACGTGACCGACGGACAGGCGCGCGCATGGCTGGTCGAGCAGTATCCGCACGACGTGACGCTGGTGCAGGACGGCGGCGAATACCGCCTCGCGCCGGTGGTGCGCCCGGGCGACGACGACGCGGCGCCGGCGCCCGCATGGCTCGCCGATTTCGGTGCCGCCGATGGCGCGTTCGACGCGCAGACGCTCGAGTCGGTGGTGTTGCCCCGCGCCCGCGAGCGGGTCGCGCAGCATCGGCTGTCGACGCTGTCGACGATGGTGCTGCTCGGCATGCAGCGGGTCGTGGTCAAGGACGGGACGATCGCTGCGAGCCTCAATTTTCAGGCCAAGGCACGCGACCGCGCCGCGGTGCAATATGCGACGTCGAACGATCCGTCGTCGGGACAGACGACCTGGGGCGGACGGGGGACGTCGGGCGACGTCGTCACCACGGTGTCGACCGTTGCGGTCAATGCGCAAACCGACACCGATCTGAAGGCGACGCTGACCGGCAAGGTCAGCATCAATTTCGCGTCGGAGACGCTGCCGCTCGACCGTTTCGTCGACGAGGCATCGCGCAATCTGCTGGAGCGGCACAGCCGGCCGGCGGCGCGGATCGCGGCGCCGGCGGCCGCCCCGCCCGCGGCACCGGTTGCGCTACCCGCGCCGGCTGTGACGCCCGCGCCCGCACCCGCGCCCGCCGCCGTGCCGGCGGCACCTGCCGCGCCGGCTGTTGCAGCGGCGCCCGCATCGTCCACCCGGGGAGCACCAGCATGATTGCGCCAAGGCCGCTGGGCGACACGCTGGGCGCGTTTGCCGACGTCGCCGAGCAGTTGAACGCGGGTGCGGCGCAGGGGCTGCGGGTGCGCTCGGTCATCATGGAGCTGCCGCTCGACCTGCGCGTCGCGCGCGGCGCCGACGGCGTCGAGCTGCTCGGCGAGCTGCCGCAGTTCCTGACCCGCACGGCGTTCGATGCGGAGCCGGCGCGGCTCGCGATCGTCCTCGAAGCCGTGCCGATCGATGGAGCTGCGCGATGAACAGCAACGCGAGCCTGCGCCTCGAGGATTTCATCCAGGCCGTGCAGAGCCAGCTCGACAACGCGCAGGCGGCGATGGCGATCAAGGCGCGCAACCTCAACCTGCCGCTGACCTTCGCGATCAAGGACGTCAATCTCGACCTGCGCGCCCACGTCGAATTCGTCGAAAGCGAGGTGTGGATTCGCCCGGCAGGCCCGGGCGACACCGACAGCAGCGCGTTCCATCTCGTCTTCACGACCATCACGCGGCCGGCGATCGAGGAGAACGCGATCGCGCTGTCCGAGGACAGCAAGGACCAGCCGCTCGACGCGCTGGGCGACGAACTGTCGGCCGAGGACCGCAAGCGGCTCGAATGGGCCGGCGTGCGCACGGTCAGGCAATTCAGGCAGGCCGAGCAGCGCGACATGGTGCATGCGATCGGCCGCGTCACCAATCTATCCGTGGACCGGCTGCGCCGGGCGCTCGACCGGGCGGGCGCGCCGAGCGTCGAGCGAGTCGAGCCGGTCGCGCCGGCCGTCGATGCGCAGCCCGATGCGTCGCCGCTGCTGCGTGTGATCGGACGCAATCTGGTCAATGGCGCGCACGCGCCGCTGGTGCGGATCGGCAATCGGCCGGTCGCCGTGTTGCAGTCGGCGGACGACGAGCTGCTGCTCGCGCCGGGCCACGACCAATGGGCCGGCGAACTCGCCGTGTCGCCGACGAGCCGGCATGCGGCCGCGATGGCGTTCGACCTGAGCGCGTTCGCGCCGCCGGCGGCGCCCGCCGGCAAGCCGATGACCCTGGGCGCGATTCCCGCTCAGGAGGAGGCGCGGCCATGACGATCTGCGCACTCGGCACGCCGTGGGCGTCGCCCGGCGAGCGGCAGTTCAGCCTGCCGACCAGCCTGCTTTGCAAGCTGGCGCTCGGCGAGGCGCCCGAGAACGTGCCGTCGATCCGCGACGTGACGCGCGGCGCGCTGGCCGCCGCGCAACGCATCGACGGCGGTCCGGTCGACCGCATCCTGGCCGCATTCGCCGGCCGCTTCCTCGCGGTGCGGCCGTTCAGCGCGGCGGCCGGGCGCTGGGTGCCCGGGCACGCACACTGCGGATACGACGCGATCGAGCAGGCGACGGGCGTGGCCCGCACGCTGCTGCTGCGCGTGCCGGCCGGCACGCCGATCGGCGAGCTGTGCGATTCGCTCGCGCAGCTCGCGACCGTGGAGAGCGTGACGCCGAACTACGTCGCGATGGTCCCGATGGACGCGCCCGGCCGGCTGGCGCCCGCACCGTCGGCCGCCCGGCTCGCGCAGGATGCGCGCGCGCTGGTGCGCATGGCCGACGCGCACGCGATCGAACCGGGCGACAGCGGCGTCACGGTCGGTCTGATCGACAGCGGCATCGCGCGCCGGCATCCCGAATTCGCCCATGCATTCCGCACGGGCGCGGACACCGTGCGGCTGGAGCCCGGCGATTTGTCGCCCGGCGTGCAGCTGCTGAGCGGCCACGGCCATCGCGGCGATTTTCCCGAGGACCGCTTCGTCGGACACGGAATGGGCTGCGCGGGGATCATCGCCGCCGCGGGCGTGGCGATGCCGCGCGGACTCGGCGGCGACTGCCGCATCCTCCCGATGCGCGCGCTGGCGGCCGCGCGCCTGCCGGGCAACGCGCACGCGGTCGGGCTCGGCGCGATCGCCGACCTCGATCGCGCGCTCAAGCTGGCGGTCGACCTCGGCGCCAAGGTGATCAACATGAGCTTCGGCACCGACGACGCGACGATTGCCCCGAACCGCCCGAAACCGCACGCCGACACGATCGCGTACGCCGCCGCGCGCGGCTGCATCCTCGTTGCCGCGAGCGGCAACAACGGCAGCGTGACCCGCTACTGGCCCGCCGCCTATCCGCAGGTGATCGCGGTCGGCGCCGTCGGCGACGACGGACGGCCCACCGGCTTCTCGACGCGCGGCCCGCACGTCGCGCTGTGCGCACCGGGCGAACGGGTGCTGACGAGCGCGATCGAGGCCTATCAGCTGGCGACCGGCACCAGTTTCGCCGCGCCGTTCGTCGCGGGTGCCGCGGCGCTGCTCGTTGCCTATGCGCAGCGCCGCGCCTATCCGCTCGACGGCGCGACGGTGCGCGATCTGTTCGTCGGCACCGCGCGCCCGTTCGCGCCGGGCGCGCCCGGCGCGGCCGACGGCTGCGGCGCCGGCATTCTCGACGCGGCCGCGGCGCTGCGGGCGCTGTCCGAGCGCATCGACGCGTACGACGCGGCAGGCGAAGACGGTTGCATGGGCAAGGAAGGCAGTGCCGACGACGGCTGACTTGCGCGCCGGATCCCGTTCACTCCCCGAACCGACCGGATTTCAAGGAGAAGTTAAATGTTTCAAGTCAATCATCAAGTCCGCTTCCTCGACCTCGTCGACCTCGAGACCCGGGCACGCGACGGGCTGGTCGATATCGTCAACCGGCTCGAATCGCTGAAGCGGCCGCCGGTCGCTGCCGAGCGGGAGCAGCTCGCGCTGTGCAAGGCGATCCTCGCGGCCGTCTACGACACGAAGCCGTCCGATGACGTGCCGCAGGTGTGCGATCCGCTGTTCGTCGCCACCCGCGAACTGCTCGCCAGCAAGTCGCTGGTGAATCCGCCGTTGCTCTCCGAGGTTAACGGCCAGCTCATGTTCGGCACGGGCGGCGCGGGCGGCACGGGCGGCACGGGCGGCCCCAATGGCCCCAATGCCCCCAATGGCGCGAACGGCGCAAAAGGCGCGAAAGCCGCGAATGGCGCAGACCCCGAGCCCGCGGCGATCACGCTCGTCGCACTGGTGCTGGGCATCCTCTCGGTGGACGCGGCCACGCCGCCTCCTGTGAGGGTCGTGGACGGCAAGACGGTGCCGGACGCCGGCAGCGGCTTGATGAACGCGTTCACGCGCCAGTTCTTCGCGGCGGTGGGCGAAGCCAATTCGTACGGGATGCTCGCGCAGCGCGTGCTGGCGCTGCTGTGCATCGAGGGCGATCCCGACGGCCGCGGCGGCGAGCAGCCGGGCGTGGTCACGACCGAATTCGCGCGCGTGATGCGCGGCCTGCAGGCCCGCAAGATCCAGGCCGACGAGCCGCAGTTGCGCCGCCGGATCAACGAGGAGCTGAACACCGTCCAGAACGTCGGCGGCGAGGACTCGATCGCGGATCTCGGAATCGACCTGCCGAACCTGGAGGATCTGGAGGATGCGAACATCGTCGCCGACAACGTGCGCGTGATGGGCCCGATGATCGTCGCCGCGATGTTCGACGAGCTCAAGGTGTTCCAGGTCGTCGACCGCATCGTCGAGCAGTTCCAGCACGGCACGCTGCCGATCGGCCCCGGAAACGCCGGCAAGCTGCTCTATCGCTACTGGCGCGAAACGCCGAACCGGATCTCCGAGCAGGAGCGCAAGAACTTCGCGGCCATCACGCTCGGCGTGCCGGGCGGCGATCCGAATACCGCCGGCAACCGTGAATTCAACGACCTGTGGATCCGCTTCGTGTCGTCGGTGTCGTCGTTCGTGCGCCAGACCGAAGTCGATTCGCTGCTGCGCGCGAGCGTGCCGAACGCGATCAATCACCAGCAGGTGCGCAAGGCCGCGCGCGATCTGGCCGGCAACCTGTCGCTGCACGGCTACGGGATGGCGCATTACGCCGCGCGCGAGATCCAGTCGCAGGTGAAGTTCATGATCGATCTGCTGCAGGATCCCGAGATCCGCGGCTGCTACGGTGCGAAGGACATGTGGCAGGTGATCGACCAGGTCGCGACCTACGATCTGGGCGGCGCGCGCACCAGCTCGCGCTATCGCACGCTGGCGACCTGCGGCACGATCATCACCGCATGGCTGGCCAACAACGTCGACCGCGTCAACAAGGCGACCGGGCCGCTGCTCAGCATCGATCAGATCGCGAATCCCGACGTCTCGTCGAACCACAAGTCGACCGTCGATCCGACCGACTACGACCTCGTCAACGCGTGCGAGCTGTGGCTGGCCGATACCGCGACCACCGATACGCAGATCGAGCAGTTCTCGCAGCCGCGCGAGGCGCCGCAGATGACGTCGAAACCGGTGCCGATCCCGGCGATGGCGCGCGAGATGCTGGACAGCGTCGGCGATATCGGCGCCGGCATCGGCCTCGGTGCCGGCGTGCCGGTGCAGGCGGGCTACGGTGTCGGCACGCACAACGGTGCGAGCTACTACTCGAATCGCCCGCACTGAAGCGGCGTCGCGTGCGCTGCGCCATTCCCGAACCCTGCCGGAGCCGAGCCATGCCCCTGACCTCATTCCGCGAGCCGGTCGTCGCCCGGGTCGAACGCCGCCTGAAAAGCGCCGCGCGAAGCCTCGGCACCGCCGATCCATTCGCGCCGTCGCGCGAGCTGTTCCTGCGCACGTTCGGCGACGGCGCCGACGATCTGCGGTTCCGCGACAACGCACTGATGCCGATGGCGGTGCCGTTCGAACCCAGTTTCTCGGAAAGCCAGCCTGGCAAGCTGCGCTTCACGATCGAGCCGTTGCCGCCGGAGGCGTCCGCGATCGACCGGCGCGACGAGTCGACGCGCGAAATGCGCAAGCTGATCCGCGACTTCATCGGCCGCGATGCGCTGCACTGGTTCGACCAGGCGAGCGAGCCGTTCCGGGGCTTCGCGCGGCCGGGCGGCAAGCTCGACTACGGCGCGTTCTTCGGCTCCAGCTACGACCGCGACGGGCTCTACGCGTCGAAGGTGTACTACGAGCTGCCGGGCGACGCCGGCACGATCGAGAACCTGCCGCGCGACCTGGCGGGCGTCGTCCAGGCCGCGCTGCGGATGGTGCCCGGGCTCAAGCCGCTCTTCACCACGATGGCTGCGCAGCGCGATCTCGGCGGCCAGCGGCTCACGTTCGCGTGCACCGAGGCGCTGCGGCTCGCCGATCTGCAGCCGGTGATGGATGCCCTCGGCATCGGCCATCGGCTGCCGGGCATCATGCAGCTTCTCGGGCTGGTGCTCGGCGGGCGCTTCGATCTGCCTCCGCACGGTGCGCTGCTCGCGTTCGGGCTCGGGCCGGACGGGCCGGATGTCGAGCTGTACGTGCTGCTGTCGGCGATCCCCGACGTGCCGCCGGCGTTCCTCAGCCTGCTGACGATGGGGCTCGCCGAGCGTCCGCGCGGGCTGCAGGCGCTCGAGCGATGGATGGGCGCGTTTACGCCGGAGGACGCGCACTGGCCGGGCCGCTTCTCGATCATCAGCCTGCGCACGGATGCGGCCTGCCCGGCGCGGGTGAGCCTCTACCTGCGCCCGATCGAGTTCGAACTGCCGGCGGACGCGCCGGATCGGGCCAACTGAATCGCTTCGTCACGCGTTTTCCGCGAGGTCGCCATGTTCCAGCACGCTGCCGCCCGTTCCACGCCGATCGCGCCACCGCCGCGCGCGGCCGCCCCGCGCCAACTCCTGCCGGTGCCGCCGGTGCCGCCGGTGCCGGCCGACGAAGTGCGCCGCGGCGTCGCGCAGATGCTGACCCGATCGCAGGCCTTCAATGCGATGCCCGACGCCGATCGCCGCGACATCGCGCGCAACACCGCGTTGATCGCCGACTATCTGGCGCGGCCCGAAGGATTTGCCGGCAACGAGATCCCGGGCGGGCTGGGCAACGCGACGGCGCGCGCGCTCGACGACAACACGGATCATTCCGCGCACGAGGCGGATTTCTCGACGCACAACCAGGCGGTCGACAGCATCGGCAAGTCCAGGTTCACCGCGGCGGCCGCGCACGAGGGCGCGGCGGTGGCGGGCGAGCTGCTGAACCAGGTGAAGTTTCCGACCTTCGTCGCGAGCCTGATCAGCGGCGTGTTCCAGTCGATCACGCACAGCTCGATCGAGCAGATGAAGGCGTATCAGGAAATGATCGCGCAGGTCGCGAAATCGCTCGGCCAGTTCGCCGACGAACACGTGACGGAGAACCAGGCGCGCGATCACATGGTCGGCCAGTTTCCCGACCTGTTCGAGATCGGCATGGACGACAGCGGCGATACGCCGAGCCCGCGCGTGCAGGTGCGCGACGGGGTCGACCCGGACGAAGCGTCGAAGACCGTACGTGCGCGCCTGCAGATGGGCGACGGCGACACCTTCGACCTGTCGGACGAGGCGTCGGAACTGGCCATCGTCAACCGCTTCAAGATGCAGCTCGCGAAGCAGCGCCAGCAGATGCTCGCGTCGATCGTGCTGATGGGGATCAACCGCATCGTCGTCACCGACGGCAAGATCTCCGCGAAGATCATCTACGACGTGCGCGCGCAGGACACGCTGTCCAAGCAGCGCAGCGCCACCGCGGTCGACCTCGCCCGCGACAAGGACGGCAACGTGCAGTCGACCTACGCCGGCAAGGGCACCTACGATCGCGGCGGCAAGTACGACTCGAGCAACGACAAGGACAACGGCCGCCAGTACAGCGCCGACTACTACGCGAAGGGCGACTACGAATACGAGAACAAGCCGATCATCACCGCGTCGACCGCCGCGTCCGAAACCAGCAATGCGGCGATGCAGACGAAGATCCAGCTGTCGGGCGCGGTCGACGTCAACTTCAAGAGCGACTACCTGCCGCTCGACAAGATGGCGACGCCGCAGATGATCGCCACGATCACCGGCAACGCGACGCCGGCCGATCCCAACGTGCTGCCCAGTCCGAAAACGCCGGCCGCCGCCGCACCGGCTGCCGCACCGGCCGCGGCTTCGGCTTCCGCGCCTGCTGCGGCCCCCGCCGCCGCGCCGGCGCCGGCCAAGGGAAACTGAGCCATGCGCCTGCCCGCTCCCCCCGACGCGCTTCACCCGGTGCGCCCGCCCACGAGTGCCGCCGCGTTCGATGCGACGCGCCCCGAGGTGCGCCGCCTGCTGACCGCGATTCCGTCGTTCCTCGACCTGCCCGACGACGAGCGCCGCCGCATCGCCGCCGATACGGTGCGGGTGCTCGCGTATCTGGCCGATCCGAACGGCGTGCATGCCGAGATCGCCGAGCGCGAGGCCAACGGCGAACTGCCGCGCACCGGCCTCGCGCATCCGGTCGCGCGGCCGCATCCGGCGCTGGCGCCGGTGCCGGCGGCCACGGCGCTGGCCGACGATCCCGTCACCGCGACCAAGCGCCAGCTGTCGCAGGACCCCGGTTTCGCCGGCAAGGACTTCCAGGCCGGCGCGGTCAAGCAGGGCGTCGAGCAGTTCGGCCAGATGGTGCAGAAGGTCGATTTCCCGAAATTCGTCGGCGGCCTGATCAAGAACGTGTTCCAGGCGATCGTCGAAAGCTCGATCGAGCAGATGCGCGCGTATGGCGAGCTGATCGCCAACGTCGCCAAGACCACCGCCCAGTTCATGAGCGACAACATCAGCGAGGGGGCCGGCCGCGACTATCTTGCCGATTCGTTCCCGGACGTGCTGTCGGTGCAGGCGCAGGACGGCGCCGACGCGTTCGACGCGGACAGCGCCGGTGCGGCCGCCGCGGCGGCGCCGACGCGGCTGGTCGCGCAGGGCGACAACGCGCAGCAGCGGCTTGCCGAGATCAGCCGGAACTACAACCTCGAGCCGCCCGTGACCGACCTGTCCGACGACAAGTCCGAACTGCGGCTCGTCACCGCGGCGCGCCTGCAGATGGCGAAGCAGCGCCAGCAACTGCTGTCGTCGATGGTCATGCTCGGCATCAACCGGATCGTCGTCACCGACGGGTCGATCAACGCCAAGGTGGTGTTCGACATGCGCGCGAGCGACACCGCGAAACGCACCTACACCGCATCGATGCACGACCGCGAGAGCCAGAAATACAAGGAGTCGCTCAACGCGCACTACGGCAGCTGGTACACGCCGTATTCGGCCGACGCCGCGTTCGAGGGGCAGCAGGAGCACGTGGCCACCGTCGGCTCGGCGCTCGACGACACCAGCGAATCGAAAGCGGAGGTGAAAGCGAAGCTGTCGGGTGAGGTGCGCGTCAATTTCAAGAGCGACTACCTGCCGCTCGACAAGATGGCGACGCCCGAGATGATGTCGGTGATCCAGGGCAACTCGACGCCGTATAACCCCAACAAGCCGGCCCCGGCGGCCGGCTTGCCTGCCGGGCAGCACTGAGATCATGGCGCGCATGCTCATCGCCCCGCCGGCGGATGCCGGGCTAGCGGCCGCCATCCGGTCGGGCGAGCGGCTCGTCGAGCGCGCGACCGCCCGCGGCCTGGCCTTCGCGCTCGACGAGCTCGGCGACATCGCGATTCCCGATCCCGTTTCCGCAAACGTCGACAAGGCGCAACTGCGCGCGCTCGCATCGCTCTATCTGGCGGCCGATCTCGAGCCCGCGGGCGTGATTCCCGCGGTCGAGGCGCTTGCCGGCCTGTCCGCGAGCGGCGCGGTCGGCGTCGATCTGGGCGGCGCGGAGCCGCTGGTCGCCAACTGGTGGCGCCACCGCGCCGAGAAGCTCGCGGCCGGCGAGCGGGCGGCGTTCTATTCGCGGCTGTTCGGCACGTCGTACGGCCCGGCGGCGGCGGATGCCGGGCGCAACGTCCAGTTCGAGGAATGCATGCTCGTGCTGTGCGAGGCGCTCTACAAGCTCGACGAGACGCCCGGCGCCGACGCGCGCGGGGATTCCGGCCAGCAGGCGCGCGTACGCAGCGCCGCGCGCGCGCTCGCGCAGAACCTCGGCGCCGCGTGTACCGGCGTGACGGCGTTCATGGCCGGCGAGATCGTCGGGATGCTCAGGGACGCATTCGCGATCCTCGGCCACGCCGATATGCGTCACGGCTTTGCCGCGCGCGACATCTGGGGCGTGGTCGCGGGCATCGGCAGGCTCTCGCGACAGCCGCCGCGCCAGCCTGCCGCCTATGTCCGGCGCGGCAAAGCCGGGATGACCGTGATCGCATGGCTGGCGGACGTCGCCGATGCGCTCGGCGGCGCGTCGCCGCTCGTGACCCTCGATAACCCGGTGATCGCCTGCGCCGCCGACTGGATCGAGGCCACGCTCAGCCTCGGCGAGAAACCGGACGGCCAGGCGCCTTCCGTCCCGGACGACGGCCGCGCCGCGCCGCCGGCTCCGCGCGCGGCCGCACCGGGCAATGCGTGGGCGGCACTCGGAAGCTGACATGGAACCGCGTCGCTCAGGCCGTCGCGAGACGGGCGGCAGAACCCGAGTGCCGACGGCGGCCGACGCGCCGTCGCCCATCTGGCCGCGCTTCAGGTGTAGCCGGACGCGGGACGCGCGATGCGCGGCGGAGCCGCTGAGATGACGGCAACCGCGCACCTTGCGCGTTCGCCGGTGCCGCGGCCCGACGTTCGCCACCGTGTCCGCGAACTGCTGTCCGCGCAGCAGGGCTTCGGCGCACTCGATCCGGCCATACGCCGCGATCTCGCGTCCGGACTGGCACGGATCGGCTCGCTCGCGCTCGACCACGACGAACTCGCGGCGCAACCCCGCACGGCGCTGGCCGTCGCGCAGAGCGCGGGCTCGGCGTATTCGGGCACCGCGATCGACCGGATGGCCGGCACGACCCGGGCGGTGCTCGACGCGGTTTCGTTCCCGCGCTTCGTAACCGAGCTGATCACGGGCGTCTTCAAGGCGATGAACGATTCGAACCAGCAGCAGCTGACCGCATTCGTCGACCTGATCCGCAACGTCGCGCAGACCACCGAAGGCTTCGCGGACAGCAACGTCGGCATCGCGGGCGCGCGGCAGTGGCTGGCCGAGCATTTCCCCGCGGCTTACGAGATCAGCGGCGACGACGACACCACGAACGACGCCGACGAACTGGCGGGCCTGCCGCCGGACGAGCGCCGTCAGCGCCAGCAGGAACTGCAGGCCGAGCGCGATGCCGCGACCCGGCTGGCGCTGCGTCCGGGCGCGACGCCGCCGCCCGAAGCGGCGCTGCGCAGTGCGCTGGGACTCGCGCCGGGCGACGCGGTGCCGGCCTCCGACCCCGAGCGCCTCGTGCCGCTCGCGCAGCAGGCGCTGGCCCGCAACCGCCAGCAGTTGCTCGCCACGATGGTGCAGATGGGCTTGCAGCGCATCGTGATCGAGAGCGGGCGGCTCAATGCCGCGATGAATTTCCATATCGACGCGAGCAGCGCCGCCGCGAACGACCGCGGCTCGCAATTCGACACGCGCAACACGGTGGGGGTGAGCGGGGGCGCACGTTTCGGGCCGTGGGGTGCGGAGGCCAACGTGCAGAGCACGATCGGCTACGTGTCGACCGACCGGACGCAGACGACCGAGAGCTCGCACGCCGACGTGAACCTGAGCAGCGGCGTCGAGCTCGTGTTTCGTACCGACTACGTGCCGTTGAACCGGCTGGCGGGCGTGGGCGACATCGAACGCATCCGCGTCAACACGCTCAATCCGGATGCCGAAGCGGCGCGCGCGGCCACCGACCGCGCGGCCCAGCGCAGCGCCGAACAGGCCGACATGGCCGCTCGCCGGACCTCGCTGGACAGCGGGCTGCGCGCGCCGCCCGCCGCCGCGCCCGCGGCGCCGCGGTCCACGGCGCCGGGTTCGCCGGCACCGGGTTCAGCGGCGCCGGGCGCGGCAGCGGGCGGCCACGCGAGCCAGGCGGCACCGGCGCCGTCGAATCCGTCGCCCTCATCCGCGGCTCAGCCGCCTTCCGGGCCGGGTGCCGCCGCGTCGCCGTCGCCTGCGCACGCGGCGACGCCCGCGCCTCGATCGCCTGCCGGCGCAACGGCAGCGGGACACCGTGCCGCGTCGTGAAGGCGCATCGGCAGCAAGTTGCGAAGCCGCGTGTCGCGCCGGATTCGTTGACGACGTTCAGCCGCGCGAGCGAGCCGTTGAGTGCCCGGTGGCGCGCGGTTGTCGACCGGCAGTGCCGACCGGGTGCGACGGCGTCGTCGGGAAGACCTGACGCGTGTGCCGCTCAGGCACGCGGCGCGACCGATGCGCCCGTGATCCCGTGCCGCCGCAGCGAATCCGCGACGAAGCCCGACGCCTTCATCTCCTCGACGAATTCGCCGAGGAACGCGGCCGCCGCTGCACCGCGGCTCTTCGGCACGCCCATTGCCTGGCGGATCACCATGAAGCGCTCGTCTAGCAGGCGCAGGCCCGGCGTCTTCGCCGCGTCGGCTTCGAGCTGCTGCTTGACGCCTGCGGCGACTTCGAGCTGCTGGTCGACGAACGTCGGCACGACGGCCGGCGACGTCGGCGCGCGCACGATCTGCGCGGCCTTCAGTTCGCGCGTGAGGAACAGGTCATATGCGCTGCCCTTGCCGACCACCACGCGATTGTGCGGCTGGTCGACGTCCGCATTGCCGCGGATCGGCGAATCGTCGTGCACGAGATAGAAGCCTTCGATCAGCACGTACGGCTCGGTGAACGCGACCGTTTCGCCGCGCAGCGGATCGACCGCGAAGAAGCCGAAATCGGCACGCTCTTCGGTCAGCGCCTGCACCGACTTGCCGGCCGCATCGAACACGACGAGCTCGAGCTCGGCCGCGAGCCGCTCGGCGAATGCGCGCGCGAGATCGATCGACACGCCGAACGGCTCGCCTGTCGCCGGGTCGCGATTCGCGAGGATCGGGTTGCCGAGATTGATCGACGCGCGCAGCTTGCCGGTGGGCGTGAAGGCGGAAAGGACGGAAGGGGCGATGGTCATGATGGGGCTCGTGGTGGTCGAAGGCTCGGCTGATCAGGAGGCAAGGTTTCGTGCGGCAGCGTGAGCGTGTTCCTGTCGTTGGTGGGTGAAAGGGGCACCCGCGGGTGCCGTGCGGCGACGCCGCGTCGAAACATAGGTCCGCTTAGCGGGGCGGTTGCGGCTACTTCACCGCCACTTCCGTATGCACGACCTGCGGCGGGCTCTTGAAGAACGGACCGGCCAGCTGTCGCCACGCCTGGAAGTCGTCCGACTCGCGGAAATGCACCATGTGGTCGTCGACGGTGTCCCATTTGACGACGAGCAGATACCCGCCGCTACGCTCGATCACGCGGTGCAGCTCGGCGCCGCCGCAGCCGCGCGCACGGGCGAACAGCGGAAGTGCCTGACGAACCGCGGCTTCGAACGGCTCGGCCTGCGACGGATCGATTTCGAGCGATGCCATTTCCAGAATCATGAAAGCTCCATACGGGAAGAATGATGCGGCGCGGCGCCGGCATTGACCCGCGCCTTGCGCAACGATACCGGAAGTCGGCATCACGGTGGCCGCGCGCCGTCAGCGCGAGTCCTGCGGGGCCGTCACGCGTCCCGGACGATCGATGCCGGCGGCGCGGGCCATGCGGTCCAAATCACTGGGCGCGTCACCCGGATCAGCGTTTTCCCCAATGCGGAATAGTGCGGCGCAAGCCGATGTCACAGAGGCGGTGAAGACAATCAATCCGAGGCCTGCCATGACGACATCCGCGACAAACGGAGCCAACGATGCACCACCCGAAACGATCGCCGAAGCCGCATCCGACACCCTCGTCGCCGCCCCGTCGATCCTGCTGGTCGACGATGAACCGAGCGTGCTGTCCGCACTCAAGCGCGTGTTGCGGCCCGCGCGCTACGAGATCCTGACCGCCGAAAGCGGGGAAGCCGCGCTCGAGATCCTGGCGTCGACCGAAATCGACCTGATCGTGTCCGACATGCGGATGCCGAACATGAGCGGCGCGGCGTTTCTGGCACGGGCACGCGCGTTGTACCCGGACACGATGCGGATTCTGTTGACCGGCTATTCCGACATCGCGTCGATCGTGGAGGCCGTCAACGAAGGCGGCGTGTACCGCTACCTGAACAAGCCGTGGGACGATCACGACCTGCTGATGACGCTCGAGCAGGCGCTCGAGCAGCGGCGCTTGCGCAACGAAGCCGCACGGCTCGCCGCGCTGACCGAAGCGCAGAACGAAACGCTGCGCCGTTTCAACACCGAGCTCGAAACGCAGGTGCGTGCGCGCACCGAGGAGCTCGGGCAAACCGTGATGTTCCTCGAAGCGGCGCAGCATGACCTGAAAAGCAGTTTCACCGCGATGGTCCAGGTTTGCGCGAGCATGATCGAAATGCGCTGCGGGACGGCCAGCGGCCATGCGATGCGCGTCGGCGAGATCGCGCGCCGTCTTGCGCTGTCGGCCGGGATGAGCAGCCTGCACGCACAGGACGTGTATTACGCGGGCTTGCTGCACGGCATCGGCAAGCTGTCATTGCCGGACGAACTGCTGCACAAGCCGCTCGTGAAGATGACGACGGACGAACACAGCCTATTCCAGCAGCATCCGTTGCGGGCCCAGATGGTGCTCACGCCGGTCGCGCAATTGCACAAGGTCGCGTCGATCGTGCTGCACCAGTACGAACGATTCAACGGACGCGGCACGCCGGATGGGCTGACGGGCGACGCGATCCCGCTCGGCTCGCGGATCGTTGCAATCGCGCGCGATTTCGAAGGGCTGCGCCACGGCGAGATCGGTGCGCCGCACTCGGTCGAGCAGGCGATCGACGTGCTGCGCTCGCAGGCCGGCGTGCGTTACGACCCGCTGCTCGTCGCGCGGTTCATCGAACTGATGCGCGATCCGGCGAGCCTCGGCATCGCGGCGTCCGTCGCGGAGATCAAGTCCGCGCAGCTGCGCGAAGGGATGCAGCTCGCCGACGATCTGCGCACGCATCGCGGCGTGCTGCTGATGACGAAGGGCAGCGTGATGTCGACCCATCAGATCGAGCTCGTGCGCCGTTTCGAGGCACGGGAAGGGACGCCGTTCGACATTCTCGTGCTGACCGGCGCCGCCGCGTCGGCGCAGGCAGCGGCCGCCGAAGCGCCGCCCGCCTGACGCCGCGCACACCGCACACCGCACGCCGCGCGGCCTGCAGCGCGTGTCCGATCGCGCGCCGCCGGCCACGCGTTCATTTCGACCGGGGCGCTCGCTCATGCATGGCACCTACAATCCGCTGCTCGTCCTGCTGTCGCTCGTCATCGCGACGCTGGCCTCGTATACGGCGCTCGACCTTGCCGCGTTCATTTCCCTGCTCGACGATCCGAAGCTCAAGCGTGCGTGGCTGGCCGGCGGCGCGGCCGCGATGGGCACCGGGATCTGGTCGATGCATTTCGTCGGCATGCTCGCGCTGTCGCTGCCGATCCCGCTCGGCTATGCGCTGGCGGATACCGGTGCGTCGCTGGCGATCGCGGTGCTCGTGTCGTATTTCGCGCTGAACGTCGTCACGCGTGCGCGACTGAGCGGCCGGCGCCTGCTCGCCGGCGGCACGCTGATGGGCGCGGGAATCGTCGGGATGCATTACACGGGCATGGCCGCGATGCACATGGCGCCCGGCATTCGCTACGATCCGGCGCTGTTCGCCGCGTCGATCGGCGTCGCGGTGATCGCGTCCACCGTCGCGCTGTGGATGGCGCAGGCGTTGCGCGCGCAACAGGCGCGCCATGCGACCACGCAACGCATCGGTGCGGCGCTGATCATGGGCATCGCGATCACGGGCATGCACTACACGGCGATGGCGGCCGCGCATTTCGCGCCGGATGCGCGCTGCGGCGCCGCGAACGGGATCGATGCGCCGTGGCTCGCGACGACCACCGCGCTGTTCACGACGGCGACGCTGATCGTCACGCTGCTCGTGTGCCGCTTCGATGCGCGCACCACCTTTCTGCGCGGGATGACGGATACGCTCGAGCGGCTGGTGCGCGTGCGGACCGCGGAACTCGAAACGGCGCTGCGGCGCTACGAGCAGACCACCGCGACGCTGCAGCGCACGCGCGAGGACATGGCGACCGAGATCGACGAGCGCCGGGCGGCGCAGATCCGGCTCGAACAGGAGAAGGACGAGCAGCGGCGCCTGCTGCGCGCGCTGGAGGAAACCCACGTGCAGTTGCTGCAATCGGAGAAGCTCGCATCGATCGGCCAACTCGCGGCCGGCGTCGCGCACGAGATCAACAATCCGATCGGCTTCATCAGCGCGAACCTCAATACGCTGAGAACCTGGGTGCGGAGCCTGCTGGACGTGATCGCCGCGCATGAAGCCGCGTTGCCGCAACTCGGCCCGGCCGAGCGCGACAGGCTGGCGGCGTTGCGCCGCGCAGCCGATCTCGACTACGTGCGCGACGAGATCGTCACGCTGATCGACGAATCGATCGACGGCGCGGTGCGGGTGCGGCGCATCGTGCAGGACTTGCGCGATTTCTCGCGGCCGGGCAGCGGCGAATGGAGCGTGGTCGATCTGCACGCGGGGCTCGAGAGCACGCTCAACGTCGTCCATAACGAGCTGAAATACAAGGCCGACATCGTGCGCGAGTATGGCGACCTGCCGGCCGTCGAATGCCTGCCGTCGCAGTTGAACCAGGTGTTCATGAACCTGCTCGTGAACGCGGCGCAGGCGATTCCCGAGCGCGGCACGATCACGATCCGCACGTCGAGCGACGGCGAGCAGGTGGCGATCGCGATCAGCGACACCGGAGCCGGCATGGCGCCCGACGTCGTGCGGCGGATCTTTGATCCGTTCTTCACGACGAAGCCGGTCGGGCAGGGCACGGGGCTCGGGTTGTCGGTGTCGCACGGGATCGTCGAGCGCCATCGCGGCACGATCGACGTGACGAGCGAGCCGGGGCGCGGCACGACGTTCTGCGTTCGGCTGCCGGTCCGGCGTTCCGATGCGCGGGCGGCCGACGAGGTAGCGGTGGCTGCGGTCGAGCAACGCGCGCGAGCATGACCTGCGGCGGCGTTGCGCGCGATTGCTGGTGCCGCCGCCTTCGATAGAAAGAACCTCCGGAGCGCAGCGATCACGGCGCGCCTCGTTGCGCGTCGCGCGTCGCGCTCGTCAATCGTGCCGGATCGCGATGGTTTTCAGCGCGGTGAAACCGAGCAACGCTTCGAACCCTTTCTCGCGACCGTACCCGCTCGCCTTCACGCCGCCGAACGGCAGTTCGACGCCACCGCCGGCTCCATAGTTGTTGATGAACACCTGTCCGGCCTGCAGCTTGCGCGCGAGGCGCAGCCCGCGTGCACCGTCGCGGGTCCACACGCCCGCGACGAGGCCGTACTGCGTGCCGTTCGCGAGCGCGACCGCGTCGGCTTCGTCGTCGAACGGCATCGCGGCGAGCACGGGGCCGAAGACTTCTTCCTGCGCGAGCGCGCTGTCGGGCGGCACGTCGCGGAACAGGACCGCTTCCTGGTAATACCCTGCGCGCGACGCGCCGGCCGCGATCGTGCCGCGCGCGGCCACGCGAATGCCTTCGGCCTCCGCGCGTTCGACGATGGACCGCACCCGCGCGTGCTGCTTCGCGTTGACGAGCGGCCCCATCTCCAGGTTCATCGACGGCGGCCCCGAACGCAGCGACGCAAATCGTTGCGCAAGACGATCGAGCACGTGCTCGTAGATGCTGCGCTGGACCAGCAGGCGGCTGCCGGCGGAGCAGGTCTGGCCCGCGTTCTGCACGATCGCGTTGACGATCACGGGCAGCGCCTGTTCGAGGTCGGCGTCGTCGAACAGCAGTTGCGGCGACTTGCCGCCCAGCTCCAGTACCGCGGGGCAGTGACGCTCGGCGGCGGCGCGGCCGACCATCGCACCCGTTCCGGTCGATCCGGTAAACGAGATGTGCCGAATGCCCGCATTGGCCGACAGCGCCGCGCCGGCTTCGGCGCCGAGCCCTGTGACGACATTGACGGTGCCGGCCGGAAACCCGACGTCGGCCGCGATCTCGGCCAGCCGCAGGATGGACAGGCTCGCGTCCTCCGCCGGTTTGACGACGCACGCGTTGCCGGCGGCGAGCGACGCGCCGACGCTGCGACCGTAGATCTGCATCGGGTAATTCCACGGAATGATGTGCGCCGTGACACCGATCGGCTCGCGCACCGTCAACACCGTGAAGCCGGCGGTGTACGGCAGCGTGTCGCCATGCAGCTTGTCGACGCATCCCGCGTAGTACTGGAGGTAGCGGGCCAGCACGGCGGCATCGGTGCGCGCGGTGTTCAACGCCTTGCCGGTGTCGCGCGCCTCGAGCTGCGCGAGCTCGTCTGCGTGCTTCAACACCGCCGCGGCGTACGCGAACAGCAGGTTGCTGCGCTCGACCGGCGACAGCCTCGCCCACGGACCGTCGAGCGTCTCGCCCATCGCGCGCCGTGCGGCGGACACGGCCAGTTGCACGTCCGTCGCGTCGCCGCGTGCGATCGTCGCGAACGGTTCGCCAGTGCTCGGATCGATCACATCAAGATGTGCGCCGCCGTTCGGTGCGATGCGGGCGTTGTCAATGTAGTGACTGAATTGCATGGTCATTCCTCGATCGATGCGGGATTCGCGATGGTGTCGGCTATCGCGGCGCCCAGTTCAGCGGTGGTCGCCGTGCCGCCCATGTCGCGGGTGCGCGGGCCGGAAACGAGCACGGCTTCGATGGCGGCGACGATTTCGGCGGCCGCCGCTTCGTAGCGCGCGTCGCCGCGGCCGAGATGCTGGAGCAGCAACGCGGCCGACCAGATCTGCCCGATCGGATTGGCGATGCCGCGGCCGGCGATGTCAGGCGCCGACCCGTGCACCGGTTCGAACAGCGACGGAAACCGGCGCTCCGGATTCAGGTTGGCCGACGGCGCAATGCCGATCGTGCCGGTGCATGCGGGCCCGAGGTCGGACAGGATGTCGCCGAACAGGTTCGACGCGACGACAACGTCGAAGCGATCCGGGTTCTGCACGAAATGCGCGCACAGAATGTCGATGTGATATTTGCGTGTTTCGATGTCGGGAAACTGCGTGGCCATCTCGGCGAGGCGCTCGTCCCAGAACGGCATGGTGATCGAGATGCCGTTGGATTTCGTCGCGGCGGTCAGCTGCTTGCGCGGGCGCGAGCGGGCGAATTCGAACGCGAACTTGAGCACGCGGTCGACGCCGACGCGCGAGAACACCGATTCCTGCACCGCAATCTCGCGCTCGGTGCCGGCGAACATCCGGCCGCCCACCGACGAATACTCGCCTTCGGTATTCTCGCGAACGACGATGAAGTCGATGTCGCCGGGTTTGCGCCCGGCGAGCGGCGCGGGCACGCCCGGCATCAGCCGGACCGGACGCAGGTTCACGTATTGGTCGAACTCGCGCCGGATCCGGATCAGCGATTCCCACACCGCGACGTGGTCCGGCACGAGGTCCGGCGCGCCGACCGCACCGAAGAAGATCGCATCGTGGCCGCCGATCTGGCGCGCCCAGTCGGCCGGCATCATCGTGCCGTGGCGCAGGTAGTGATCGGTGCACCAGTCGCCGAACTCGTCAAAAGCCAATGGAATGTCGAAGCGCTCGGCGGCTGCGCGCAACACGCGCAGGCCTTCGGGCATCACCTCCTTGCCGATGCCGTCGCCGGCGATGACGGCGATGCGATGCGGGTTCTTCATTTGCGCGAAACCTCCATGACGAAGATGGCGTGCCGCAGCGACCGAGCCAAACAGGAGGCGGGCGCGAGCCGGACGGCGCGCGCGGAACGACGAATTGGCCGCTTGCGCGACGCCATTCAAAGCGGGTCGAACGGCGCCGGCGTGTCTCCTGCGTCTCTTTCCGTTGCGGTAACGGGCGGACGATTGAATCTGTCCGTCGAATCTACCGTGGCGCCGACGCGGGAAGGAAGTGCGGATTGGTGAACGGGACCTTCGAAAATCTGCAAGACGCGGGATAGCCCGGGTGCGCGGAAGCCGCGTCAGTCGTTCGGCGGCTCCGGGTCGCCCGCGGTGAGCGACGGCGGCGCGAACGACGCCAGAAACTCGAACAGCTTGCGCGTCGGCTGCGGCACGGCGCCCGTGCGGATGCCGACCGACATGACCCGGTTGGCCCACGGATCGTTGAGCCGGATGAAGCGCAGGCGCATCGGTTCGCGAAAGAGCGCGACCGCACGCTCGGGCAGGATCCCGATGCCCTGGCCCGCGGCAATCAGCCGGCACATCGCCTCGAAGCTCTGCACCTGCACGCGGAAGCGCACCGCCTTGCCGAGCAGCGCAGCTTCGCGGACGAGCGAACGCGTGAGCTCCGAGCGGTCGTCCAGCGCGACCAGATCGTGCTCGAGCAATGCGCTGAAGTCGATCAAGTCGCCGGTGAGGCTGTAGTCCTCGGGGACGACCACGCTCGCGCGATCCATGCAGTACGGCGCGAGATGGATGCCTTCGGTCGCGGTGCGGGACGTGACGATCCCGACGTCGGCGCGGCCTTCACGCAGCGCCTGCAGGATGTCGGCGCTTCTGAGCTCGCTGATCTGCAGCTTGATGTCGCGGTAGCGCTGCGAGAATTCGCGCAATTGATCGGGAAGATCCTGGCTGATCGCCGAGATGTTGGCAAAGACGCGGACCCGGCCGATGGAGCCTTTCGTATAGTCGGACAGCTCGCTGTAGATCGCATCGGTGCGCAGCAACAGGTCGGTCGCATGGCGCAGCAGCGCTTCGCCGGCGGGCGTGAGCTCGACGCCGGCCACCGTGCGGTTCAGCAGCACCACGCGAAAGTGATGCTCGAGCAGCGCGATGCGGCGGCTGGCGGTGGACAGGGACATGTGAGACTGCTGCGCGGCGCGGGACAGGCTACCCAGCTCCGCCGCACGGACGAACAGGGCGAGTGACGTGAGATCGAACAAGCGCGGACTCCGGTTGAGGCTTCGGGAAGTATGTCACTCCTGTTCGCCGTTCATCGTGTCGGGTGCTTCGGGGCTAACCCTGACCGGCCGTCGATGCTGCACCGCACAGTTAACGCCCCCAGCAAGTCACGACCAAACGCAAAGGGCGCGATCGGCCGCTAGAATTCAGGGTCTCGCGTGTTGTGCAGCGCACCGTGCAGCAAGCGGGCGGCACGTGCATTCGAGATATTCGAAGTGCCGCTTGAAGGATTTCGCATATCGGCCCGATCGGGCTGCCGGTAGATTCGAATGGCCTTGTCGCTTACCACCATTCCAACAGCGGCGGCCGCGCTGCGAAGCCAGCACGCAGGCCGCCTCGGCGAGCGGGGCCGTCCATGAACTTTCGGAGACAAACATGGAAATCGACGCGACCTGCAACCCGGGAGGCCTCGCCCCACCGGCATCGGCGCACACCCTCGCGCACGAGGACCGGCTGTTCCGCCGGCTTGCGCTGCACATCCTGCCGATCCTGATGTTCGCTTACGTCACGTCGTACATCGATCGCGTGAACGTCAGCTTCGCCAAGCTGCAGATGAGCCAGCATCTCGGGTTCTCCGATGCGGTGTTCGGCTTCGGCGCCGGCATCTTCTTTCTCGGCTACGTGATCTTCGAGGTGCCCAGCAACCTGCTGCTGGTGCGGGTCGGGCCGCGGCGCTGGATCACGCGGATCGTCGTGTCGTGGGGCATCGTGTCGGGCTTGACCGCGTTCGTGTCCACGCCGATGCAGTTCTACGTGATGCGCTTCCTGCTGGGGGTCGCCGAGGCCGGCTTCATTCCGGCGATCGTCCTCTACATGACGCAATCGTTCCCGCGCCAGCGGCGTGCGCGCATCCTGTCGATGTTTTATGCGGCGCTGGCGCTGGCGGGCTTGATCGGCTCACCGTTGACCGGTTTCATCCTCCAGTATTTCGACGGGGCGATGCAGATTCCGGGCTGGAAGTGGATCTTCATCCTCGAGTCGCTGCCGGCCTTCGTGGCCGCTCTTTACGTGTGGAAAGGGCTCGACGACGACGTCACGCGCAGCGAGCGCTTTTCCCCGCCGGACCGCGCGATCCTCGCGCGCGTGCTGGCGGACGACCGGGCGACGACCGAGGCGGCGAGCCACCAGGGACTCTTTACGAGCTGGCTGGTGTGGGCGTTCTGCGTGATCTATTTTCTCGACGTGTTCGCGATCTACGGGTACACGTTCTGGGCGCCGACGATGATCAAGCAGATGGGGATCGGCAGCGACTTCGTGATCGGCTTGCTCGCCGCGCTGCCGAATGCGGTCGCCGTCGTCGTGATGGTGCTGTTCGGGCGCAGCGCGGACCGGCGCGGCGGCCGGCGCCTGCACGTTGCGGCGCTCCTGCTGATGGGTGCGGCCGGGCTCGGGCTGTCGGTCATCTGGCACGACCAGCTGTGGCTCGGCATGTTCGCGCTCTGCATCGCGAATGCCGGCCTCATCTCGTTTCCGCCGCTGTTCTGGAGCATGCCGACCACCGCGCTCGGCGCTGCGTCGGTGTCGATGGGCATCGCCGTGATCAGTTCGTTCGGCAACCTCGGCGGCTTCTTCGGGCCTTATGCCGTCGGCTATCTGAAGCAGGTTTCGGGCAGTCTCGCCGCACCGCTGTTCGTGATGGTCGGTTGCCTGCTGCTCGGCCTGGTTCTCACGATGCTGTTGCCGGCACGCCTCGTCGATCGATGAAGGCTTGCCCGTTTTGCCGCGGCCGCAGCGCCGCGGCGCCACCTTTTTGACGGAAGGGAATCACATGAAACGACAGATTGGCCTGATCGGCGTCGGCTTGATGGGGCATGGCATCGCGCGCAACGTGCTGAAACACGGGTATCCGCTGACGGTCGTCGAGCATCCCGGTAACCAGCCGCTCGACGAGCTGTTGCGTGCCGGCGTACGGACCGTGAAGACGGCGCGCGAGCTGGCGCTGCAAGCGGACGTCGTGATCCTCTGCGTGACCGGTTCGCCGGAGGTGGAAGCGGTGCTCACCGGCGAGCAGGGCGTGCTGGCCGGCTTGAAGGACAACGCGATCGTCGTCGATTGCTCGACTGCCGTGCCGGAATCGACGGTCAGGATGGCGCGGCGCGTCGAGGCCGCCGGCGGGCGTCTCGTCGATGCGCCGATGACGCGCGGCGCCAGGGAGGCCCACGAAGGGCGGCTCAACCTGCTGGTCGGCGCGACACCCGCGGTGTTCGACGAGATTCGCCCGGTGCTCGCGTGCTTCGCGGAAAACATCACGCGGGTCGGCGAGCTCGGCGCCGGGCACAGCATGAAGCTGCTGCACAACTTCGTTTCGCTCGGCACGATTGCACTGCTGTCGGAAGCCGTCGCCTGTGCGAAGCGCGCGGGCGTGGATACGGCGGTGCTCGCTGACGTGCTGGCGAACGGCGGCGGCGGCGGGGTCGCGTTGAACCGGCTGCGGCCGTTCCTCGAGACCGGCGATACGTCCAGTCTGCCGTTTCATATGGCCAACGCGTTCAAGGACCTGTCGTACTACTCGACGATGGCGGAAGGCGCGGAGGCGGCTCATGCGATCGCAAGTGCGGTCACGCATACCTACCGCGATGCGGTTGCGAGCGCCGGTGCGCATTGTCCGGTTCTCAAGTTGTCCGATGTGCTTGGGGCGACGGGGGTTGCCGGTGAAGGTGAGGCACGGTAGTTGCGCGGAGGGCGTCGCTAGCGGCGCATGTTGGACGTGGCGGTAGGGAACAGCAAGTCCAGGATGGCGCCGTCAGGGGCGCAGGTCGGGCATATCCCGGCTGGGAACAGCAAGCCCGCTTGCGGCGTGGTGTTTGCGTGGATGCTCTGCGTCGGTGAGTCGGTGAGTCGGTGAGTCGATGAGTCGATGAGTCGATGAGTCGATGAGTCGGCGCATCGCCGCGTCGATGCGCCAGTGCATCGGCCGGCTCGCTGCGCTTTGTATCACTACGGCAGCCGGCCCGTCGCGCACTTCGGTCACCGCTTGCGCCGCCGCCTTCGAAAGAAATTCCAGAACATCGCGGTCGCGTCCGGCCCCGTCGCCGAGTGGAACGCTTCGCTCGGATCGCCGCCGCTCCATGCGTGCGCGAGGCGGCGCACGATGCAGACCCGCACGATCACCCGGCCGCCGCGCAGATAGTCGGTGTAGTGCGCGTCGTCCTGCGTGTACGTCTGTTGCTCGCCGACGCGCAGTTCGCCCTGTTCGTCGACGAGCCGGTTGATGCGCGCGAACGCGATACCGAGCTGCACCGCGTTGCGCTCGTCGACGACCGTGTCGAGCCCGCCATGCATCACGAGCGCGGGCATGCCCGGATAGCTACGCACGTCGACGCAGGTGTCGACGACGCGGATCGGATCGTCGCGCAAGCCGCGGCGCATCACGCTCATCGCGGCCATCGTCGACAGCGGCGGCGCGATGGCCGGGCCCGAATGCAGGCCGACGGCCGCGAACAGCTCGGGCGACGCGATCGCCAGCTGCGCGGCCAGCCCGGCGCCGGCCGACATGCCGGCCAGATAGATCCGGTCGCGATCGAACCCGCGCTCGCGCACGATCGCCTCGACGAGCGATGCGACGGCCGGCGCTTCCGACTGCGACGCATCGCCATGCCAGTTCCAGCAGCGATGCGAATGCGCGGTCTTCGCCTGTTCGGGAAACAGGACGGCAAACCCCGCGCGCTCCGCGACGCGGCAGATACGCGTGCCCGCGGCGAACGATTCGGCGGTCTGCTTGCAGCCGTGCAGCATCACGACGACCGGCATGCCGTCGGTCGTCGCCGGTGCGCCGGGCAGATACAGCGCGTACGCAAGATGGTTGATGAAGCGGCCGGCGGCCGGGCGCGCGGAATGAAACGAGCGCAGCCACGTGCCGGGCGCCTGGCGCGGCGACGGACGCGCGGCCGGCGTCGGCGCGCTGGGGCGGCGCGTGGTGCGCGCGGTGGCGGGGCGCTTGGCCGATGGCGCCGGTTTGGCTGTTTTCTTTTTGGGCCGCGTGCGCGTGGCGGCGGAAAACAGGTCGAACGGCCGTAGCCAGAGGCTGGATTTTTTCCGGGGCATGGACGAATCTCGTGCCGGCCGCGCATGCACGCTGCATGCGGTGAAGCCGGCCGGCGAATGGAAGTCGAATGCGGGTAGAGCAGGATTCGTGCTGCGGGACGCGTCGGCGTCGACGCGGTTCGGCAGCGCCGACGCGGAGGCGGCTGGCCGACTGAATACAACGCGATGCGACTTCTTTACAACCGCGTCGCGATTCGGGCAGGCCACCTGCCATGCTAACAGGCGTCGCGCCTGGCGCGTGCGATGGTTCCGTGACGGAACGATGAACGCTTTGACCCTTTCGCGGGCGGCAGGCGCGCGGAAGTAAAGCTTCACCGCACGGCTCTGGCTATACGCGAGCGCTTCGCGGCGCACGTAACGGTCGACTTCCATCGGCGACCCGGTTCGTTCAGACCGGAGAAACGGCATCGGATTCAGGCAACCAACGGCGGAGCACCGCGCACGCGGGACGGCGGCCTCGTCAGGCACCACACCATCGCTCACATGCGCGGATGGCTTCCTTTCACCGATACGTCCACAGCCGATGCAGCACGAACATCGTCGGCGGGATCAGCAGCGCGATCGCGACGATGGCCCAGCCGCGCGGCACGTCGAGCAGTTCGGCGGCGCGCGCGAGCCCCATCGTTTCGGCGAAGCCGGCCAGCGCGACGGTCAGGTAGCGCACCAGGTTGCGCGACTGCAGGTTCGACGAAAAGCTCCACAACGTATTCGCGAGATAAGAGAACGCCGTCGCGCAGACGAACGCGACGGCGTTCGCGATCACCTGCGTCGCATCGAACAGCGCGTACATCGCGGACGCGACCAGCACGTGCAGCGCGGTCGAGCAGAGCCCGGACAGGCCGAAGCGCGCGAGCCGCACGCGCTCGGCATAAAGCAGTTCGAACATTGCCGCCCCGCCGGTCAGCGTGCGCCGACCCGTACGCGAGCCGGCGGCACGCGGCGGCGTGCGGTCGCACGGCGCGCATCGCGCACGACCGGCAGCTCGACCACCTTGGCATGCGTCTGGTAGCGGCGGCGAATCAGATAGACGGGACGCTGCTTCGATTCGTCGTAGATGCGCCCGATGTACTCGCCGACCACGCCGATGCCGACGAGCTCGATGCCGCCGATGAACAGCACGACCGACAGCAGCGACGAGTAGCCGTGCACGGGATTGCCGAACAGCAGCGTGCGGCCGACGATGAACGAGCCGTACAGGAACGCGAGCGCGGCGATGCCGACGCCGATATAGGTCCAGCTGCGCAGCGGCACGGTGCTGAAGCTCGTGATTCCTTCGAGCGCGAAGTTCCACAGCTTCCAGCCGGAGAACTTCGATTTCCCGGCGCTGCGCACTTCGCGCTGATACTCGACGATCACGGTCCGGTAGCCGACCCACGCGAACAGTCCCTTCATGAAGCGATGCCGCTCGGGCAGGCTGCGCAACGCGTTGACGACCTTGCGGTCCATCAGCCGGAAGTCGCCGACGTTCTCCGGCAGCTTCACGTCCGACAGCAGGTTGTGCACGCGGTAGTAGATCGCGGCGGCGGTGCGCTTCGCGAACGAATCGCACGCGCGGCTGCTGCGCTTCGCGGCGACGACTTCGGCGCCGTCGCGCCAGTGTTCGAGCATCACCGGGATCAGGCTCGGCGGATCCTGCAGGTCGGCGTCGAGCGGGATGATCGCGTCGCCGGCCGCTTCGTCGAGGCCGGCGGTCAGCGCGGCTTCCTTGCCGAAATTGCGCGTGAGATCGATGACGCGCACGCGGCGGTCGGCCAGGCTGATGCGAATCAGGCGCTCGAGCGTGTCGTCGCGGCTGCCGTCGTTCACGCAGACGATCTCGAAGCGGATCGTGTCGAGGCCGGCCATCAGCGGAATCACGACGTCGAAGAAGCGTTCGACGGCTTCGCCTTCGTTGTAGAACGGTACGACCAGCGAGACGAGCGGTGTGTAGAGTGAGTCGCGCATGATGGGTTCCCCTGTAATCGCGTGTCAGCGGCCGGTGCCGATGGTCGGGCGGCCGATGCGACGCAGTCCGTGCGCCGGGCGGTGGTGTGAGCGGACCGGATGGGCGAAACCGGTGTCGGTCGAGTGGTCGCGTGCGTCGGGCATCGACGGCACGTCGTGCCTTTCTTGTGCAATCCGGCCGACGAGCAGCGCCAGCGAGCCCAGCGTGACGAGCGGCATGAACTGGAACGACAGGTGCGGCACCAGCACGAGGCCGGCGAGCGGCATCACCCACAGCAGCAACAGCCATTCGCGATCGAAGCGCCGCCAGCCGTGCGTCCATGCATAGCGTGCATACCATGCGATCACGAGCCCGTACCAGGTCAGGTCGTAGTCGTACAGGTAGGGGCCGACCACCAGGGACGCGCACGCGAGTGTCGCGGCGCGCAGCGCATACGAACACGCACCGCGCCACGCGTACACCACGACGAGCGCGGCGGTCGCGGCCGACAGCAGCTGCAGGCCGAGTGCGACGTAACCGGGCCAGCCGAGGCCGGTGGCAAGCACGAACAGGGTCGGCATGCGCGCGAGCCGCGCGTGGCCGGCGCCGACTATCTGGTATGCGGCGTGCATGCAGTGCACGAATAAGACCCAGGCGTCGAAGCCGAACAGCAGCGTCGACAGTGCGAAGCCGCCGACGATCGTCGCGGCCCATGCGCTCAGCGCGCGCCATTGTCCGGCGCACAGCAGCGCGAGCGGGAACAGCACCGACATCTGCGGCTTCATCGTCAGCATCCCGAAGCAGATGCCGGCGACGACGGGACGGCGATTCAGCGTCAGCAGTCCGATGCCTGCGAGCGACGCGGTCAGCAGGCTCGTCTGCCCGACGATCACCGCGAGAAACGCGCCGGGGAACGCAAGCGCGCAGAGCAGCGCGGCCTCGCGTTGTACGATTTTGCGGATCGTCGTCACGAACAGCGCGTAGGTGGTGCCCAGCCACAGTACCAGCGCGAGCATGTACGGCAGCCAGCCGAGCGGCAGCACGAACATCAGCATCGTGGGCGGGTAGAGCCACGGCAGCGAACCGTTCCCGGCCTGCATCGTCGGAATCGCGATCTTCTCGAGCTCGAACAGCGACGGCAGATTCCATGCGTTGATCCCGAAGCCGTGCGCGGCGAGCCATGCGGCGCCCCAGATCGGCGCGACATCCTGTGCCAGGGGTTCAGGCAACGACGTCTGCGACCAATGTACGCGTAAGAGATACACGCAGATGAACAGCAACTCGGCGAACAGTGCCGCCGCTGCATAGAGGCGCACCCGATCACGATTGAGCCAATGCGGGAAGCGACGCGGGCCGGCGATCGGCAGCTCCGGATGGGCGTCCATCGCCGAATCCGTGTGCAGGAGGGCGAGCGGCGATTTCATCGTGCGCTCCGCGGTGCGAGGTTTGCGCGACGCAGGACCACGAACAGGACGGCGAGCAGCACGACCGGGCCGAGCTGCGGCAGCTTCGAGATCCGGTTGAACACCTCGAATATCGGCAGCAGCCACGCGACTACGATCACGATCTGGTCGCCCGGCAGCCAGCCTTCGTCGAGTCCGTAGGCGATCACGCAGAAGACCGCGATGCCGAGCCAGGCCAGTTCGTAGTGCCACATATAGGGGGTCGTCAAAAGCGTGGCGACCGCGAGTGCCGCGCCGCGCAGGCGCATGTCGGCCGTGCGGCGCCAGACCTGGACAGCGGCCGCGATGGCGAGCAGGCCCACGGCCGCTTGCGCGGCGAGCGAGACCGGAATCGACATACCCGCGAGCCTCAGTGCCGCAAACGTCGTCGGCGAAACGAACCAGTAGGCCGGCAGGGTGAAATGCATGCCGCGCACGATCGACATTGCATGAGAGAGGCCGGTCAGCGATTCGGTGCCGGTCAGCACAATGCTGGCCGCCGTGAACAGCGTGGTCGCGACCGCCGCCGCCGCGAAGGTGCGCCATGCGCGGGTCGCGATCAGCACGAACGGAAACACCATCGCCATCTGCGGCTTGATCGCGAGCAACCCGATCAGCACGCCGGCGAGGATCGGACGACGGCCGAGGCAAACCATCGCGAGTGCGGCGATGCCGGCGGAGAGGATGCTGTTCTGCCCGTACAGGACGGACGAAAACACGCCCGAGTAGGCGAGCACGACGAGCGCGGCGGCGCGTGGAACAGGCAGGTGCGCACGCAGCCCCGACAGTCGCAGGATGGCATACGCATAGCATAAAAGACTGCCCGCAAAAAAGAGGAAATAGGCGGGCAGGAAAGGCACGAGGGCAAGCGGCGCGACGAACAGCAGCATCGTCGGCGGATAGAGCCAGGGCAGCGACTGGTGACCCAGGTAGGCACCGAACTGCGCGACCTCGGCATGAGAGAAGACGGCCGGATCGTAGGCGGCTGCGGCATGGCCTTGCAGCACGAACTGCGATGCGGTCCAGAAGACGGAGAAGTCGACGCCCGGTCGTGCGACCGTCTGTGACGTGAAGGCATTCGTTACGACGCCCCACGTGATCAGAAAGCCCGCGCACAGCAGCAGCATGATGCAGCTGTACGGAATGATGCGGTCGGCTGTCAGCCATTGAGCACAGCGTTTGGCGCGATAGCGCACTCCACGATTGGCCGTGTACATGATGCCCCGTCTGCAGTGAAGGCTGCCTTGATCTGCCGCAGCCTTTTTGTGTTGTCGTGTAACCGGCTCGAATCGCATTCAACGGCGCTGTCCGGTGAATGCATTGTTGGAGAAAAAATCGCGTGACGCAAACCGCCGGCCGGATCGAGCGATATCGAACGGGCGGCGATATGGCTGAAAAGCGGGTTTTCTCGTCTGAAAAAACCGGCGCGGCGCAATGGATGTTTCTCGGTTGAAACATTCCGGGTTTTTGGCCGGTCCGGCATCGCGCGGAACTTGTGGCCGACACGCGGCGGCGCGGATTCGGGAAAATCCCGAGAAAATTTTTGTGGGCCCCTTGTGCAGTGCGGTGCCGCCCGGGCAGCGTCTCGAGCCGGCCCGCACGCGTATATCAAATTTGAAACATTTCCGGCACCGCGCCGCGACCGGGTTGCCGGGCGAATCGCGGAAACCGTTGCTGCGCCTGGATTTCTTCCGGGCTGGCCTGCTCTTTGCGACATGGTCCGCACGATAGTCGACGACGTGATGAAAGGCCGGCTGGAGCAACAGACGGACAAACCGGACTCAATCACCTGTGCGGACCAAGGGATCGAGGCGCGACGGGGAAATACGCCGCCCAAACCTTGAAAGCCGCCAGAAAACCTCGACGGAGCGAATACGCGACGGCATCGTCCGCGCAACAAGAATCACATGACAGCATTTGGGGAATAAAAATGAAAGACCAAAGCAGATTGCGGCTCGCGTGCCGCGCAGAAGACCTGCAGCACCATCGACGCGTTGGCGTCGTCCGTTCAATCCGTATTCATGCCCGGAACGGTCGTTTCACCGTTCTGCTCGATCGCGCCATTCGGCTGATCGCAGCATGCATGCATATCGCACGCATCAGCGCACCGACGACCGTTCACCAGGCGAGGCTCGTACCCTGCCGTGTGCGTCGTTGAGCGCCACATCCGAATTCTTTTGTTGTGCCGGTAGTACCCGCTCCCTGCGTCAATGCCCGACAAGGGGATTTCCATAGTAGTGCGAAAGGAGAAATGCCATGTCCACATTCATTCAGAAGGTCCGCGGTTTCGTTCAAGACGAGCAAGGCGTGACGGCCATCGAATATGGCCTGATTGCCGCGCTGATCGCCGTGACTCTCGTTGCAGCACTGACGTTGGTCGGCAAGGATCTCAACGACGTCTTCAACACGATTGCAGACGACCTCAACGGGGCGCTCTGAATGACGGGGCGGCGAACGGTGGGTCCGGCCCGTTCGTCGCCAATCCGTCATGCGTGCAAGGCCGGACGCAACACTTACGGATGTCGGATGGAATGAACGGCGGATGGCTCGGCCGGTGCAGTGCTCGAGCCGCCCCCGCTCCTTGATCGACCGAATCGGAGGCCGCCATGCGGGCCAGGGAACGTGCTGTATCGGTATTGCGATGGATCGCCGACGAGCAGGGCGTGACGTCGATCGAGTATGCGCTGATCGCGGCGCTGATCGCCGTCTTCGTGCTGGGAAGCGTGATCACGCTGAAAGGCTCGCTGAACGATACGTACAACATGATTGCGGCGGTCGTGACCGATGCGGTCAATACCGCACTGGGTCAGTGACCCTGACATTACGTCCAATCGAGGTTCGCCATGTTGCCTGCCGCACTGCCTCATCCGGTTCCGTTGTGCGTGACGCTGCTCGTCGTCGTCGCGGCCAGCACGGACATCACGAGCCGACGGATTCCGAACCGGCTCGTCGCGATCGGGCTCGCCGGTGCGCTGATCGCCCAGTGCGCGCTGCACGGCGTCCAGGCAGGCGCACTCGCATGGCTTGCCGGCGCCGCGACCGGCTTCGGCCTGCTGCTGCCGTTCTATCTGCTGCGCGGGATGGCCGCGGGCGACGTGAAGCTGATGCTCGCGATCGGCGCGTGGGTCGGCGCGCACATGACCTTCTATATCGTGCTGGCCGCCTTTGTGGCCGGTGGAATCGGCGCGATCGGTTTCGCGCTGCTGCGCGGACGCATGCGCCAGATGTGCGCGAACGTCCGGGCGCTGATCGCGCGCCGCTCGTCCGCGGCGCGTGCAGGGGCAACCGACGGCCCCGTGGCGTTCGCGTCGGTCGGTGCGTTGCCGTATGGCGTCGCGATTGCCGCCGGCACGCTGGGCATGCTGTTCGTATCGTGCGCGTAGCGCGCCGACCCTGCAACGAGGATGGACCGAACATGAACACGAACCTCACCCAACCGACGCACGACGCGCAGGTTGCACACTTGCCGTATCCGTCGCCCACGCGGGAGGTGCACGCGAAGCCGGCCACGCAACTGCCGGTGGCACCGCGCTCGCTCGAGGAAACCGGATTGAGCCAGTCGTTCGTCGCAGGGCTCGTACTGAAGTCGACGCTGGTGCTCGGCCGCCCATCCTACGGCGACCTGATCGAGCGCCATTGCCTGCCGCTCGCGGTGCTCGACGACGTCTTCGCGTTCCTGGTGCGCGAACATCTGGTCGAACTGACCCATCGCGGCAAGACGGACCTCGACGTGACGTTCCGCCTGACCGACGCGGGCCGTGTGGCCGCGCTCGAAGAACGTGCGCGCAGCAGCTACAGCGGGCCCGCGCCGGTGACGCTCGAAGCCTATCTCGACTGCGTGTCCACTCATTCGGTGCGCAAGCTGCGCGTGGCCCAGAACGACGTGTGGGCCGTCTTCGACGGCGTCGTGATGGACACGGCGATCCTCGATTCGGCGGCCGCCGCGCTGAATTCCGGCCGGCCGCTGCTGATCCATGGCCCGGCCGGCAGCGGCAAGACCTTCCTCGCGGAACGGCTCGGCGCGCTGATGGGCGGCCACGTGCCGGTGCCGTATGCGATCTACGCGGCCGGTGAAGTGATCCAGATCCACGATCCGCTCGTGCATGTCGATGCGGCGTCGCAATCGAGCGGTCAATCGGTCGACCGCCGCTGGCGCCTCTGCGAGCGGCCGGTCGTGATGTCCGGCGGCGAACTGACGCTCGACGAGCTCGACCTGCGCCGCGACGAAGCCGCCGGCTTCTATCAGGCGCCGCCGCACATGAAGGCGAACATGGGCATGTACATCATCGACGATCTCGGCCGCCAGCGTGTCGAGCCGCGCGACCTGCTCAACCGCTGGCTGCGGCCGCTCGATCGCGGCGTCGATTTCCTGACGCTCGAGTCCGGCAATCGCTTCGTGCTGCCGTTCGACGTCTGGCCGGTGTTCTCGAGCAACCTGGCGCCGGAGCAGTTCGCCGACGACGCGTTCCTGCGCCGGCTCGGTTCCAAGCTGCACGTCGGCGCGTTGTCGATCGACCACTACCGTGCGGTGTTCGACGCCGCCTGCGCGTCGCTCGGCCTGGTGTCGACGCAGGACGCATTCGACTATCTGCTGCATCGGCTGCATCTGCCGACCGGCAAGGCGTATCTGGCCTGCTTTCCGATGGATCTGCTGCGTCTCGTCGCCGCCGGCGCGCGTTATCGCGGCGACCCGCCCGAAGTGACGCACGACGCGCTGCACGACGCATGGGCCAGCTATTTCGGCTCCGCGCCCGAGCGCGACGGCGGATATCTGGCGCCTGCCGAGCACGGCGAGCGCACCCACGTAACCGGTTGAGCCGTTTCTTTCACGATTCGTCGAGGAGCATTGCCATGAAAAACAGTCGAGCGCTCATGATGCTGATCATCGCGATGGTCGCGGGGCTTGCCGCGGTCGTGTTCGCGTCCCGCTGGTTGATGAATACCTCCAGCAGCTCCATCACGTCGGTCGCGGTCGCGACCACCGACCTGAACCTGGGCGAGCCGCTCGGGCCGAACCAGATCCATATGGTGAGCTGGCCGTCGGGCAGCGTGCCGACCGGCGCGTTCACCGACACGAAGGAACTCGAAGGGCGTGTCGTGCGCACGAGCCTCGCACGCGGCGAGCCGGTGATCGAGTCGAAGCTCGCACCGGTCGGCACGAAGGGCGGATTGTCCGCGGTGATCGCCGACGGCAGCCGCGCGATCACGGTGCGCGTGAACGACGTGGTCGGCGTCGCGGGCTTCGCGCTGCCGGGCAACTACGTCGACGTGATCGTCAATACGCAGGAACAGCAAGGCAAGACCGACGGGCAGAGCATCTCGAAGATCGTGCTCGAGCACATCCTCGTGCTCGCCGTCGCGCAGCAGGTCAGCCGCGACGACACCGCACCGAAGGTCGTCAACGCGGTGACGCTCGAAGTCACGCCCGACCAGGCCGAACGCCTCGACCTCGCGCGCAGCGTCGGCACGCTGTCGCTCGTGCTGCGCAACCAGGTCGACCAGAAGACGCTGACTACCGACGGCGCGACCAAGCTCACGCTGCTCGGCAAGGCCCCGGCACCCGAGGCGCCCGCGGCTGCACCCGAACGCGTGAAGACCGTGCGCGTGCGGGTCGCGTCGCACGTCGCACCGGAAGCGCGCCGCGATTGCGTAGGGGTGCTGACCGGCGTGCGCGGCAGTATCGAATGCTTCTGAAACCGTACAACACATCCAGATAACCAGATTAACCGGATCGGCCGCCGTCAGGGTACGGCGGCCTTGGAAGACGAAAACCGGCGCTTCGCCGGTCACTCGGGGGATCAGACGAAATGAAGATCAATCCGCAACATTCAGGTGCCGGCCCGATGCGTACGCGCATCGCACGAGGCACGATGATGGCCGCGATCCTGTGTGCCGGGACGCTGACCGTGTACAGCGCACTGGCCCAGGAAGGCGCCGAATCGGCCGCGCTGATGAAGGGCGGCGCGAGTGCACCGGCCGCCGTCGGGAAGGGGCCGATGCAGATGACGATCAGCATGGCGCCGGCGCCCGCCGCCGCCGCGGCCGCAACGGCGGGCCCGCTGCGCGGACCGAACTGCGTGGGCGCGGTGCGTGACTCGACCAGCGTGAGCGTGCCGCTCGGCAAGTCGCTGCTCGTGCCGATGCCGGAACCGGTCCGCAACCGCACGATCGGCAACCCGGCCGTTGCGCAGGCAACGATGGTGTCGCCGCAAACGCTCTACATCCTCGGGCTGTCGGTCGGCACGACCAACATGATCGTGCAGGGCCGCAGCGGTGCATGCCGCGTGATCGACGTGGCGGTCGGCGCGGATGCCGGCGGCCTGCAGGCGTCGTTGCTGCAGCTGATGCCGACCGAGCGCGACATTCACGTGTCGACCGCCGCCGGCACGATCGTGCTGGCCGGCAACGTGTCGAACTCGCAGGCCGCGCAGCAGGCCGTGCAGATCGCCCGTGCGTACAGCGACAGCGCCGGTGAAGGCGGTGGCGGTGCGAAGGGCGGCGGCGTGCTGAACATGCTCGCCGTCACGTCGCCGCAGCAGGTGATGCTCGAGGTGAAGGTCGCCGAAGTGTCGAAGACGCTGATCAACCAGATGGGCAGCGCGTTCAACATCCAGGGCGGCTTCGGTTCGTGGAGCGGGGCGCTGGTCAGCAACCTGCTCGCGGGCGTCGCGAGCGGCGCGATCTTCAACAAGGCGAACAACAAGCCGTTCAGCGTCGCGGCCGATGCGCAGAACACCGACAACCTGGTGAAGATCCTCGCGGAACCGAATCTCGTGACGATCAGCGGCCAGGAGGCGACGTTCCTCGCCGGCGGCAGGATCTTCATCCCGGTTCCGCAGAGCAGCGGCATCGGTAACTCGTCGATCACGCTGCAGGAAGAGGAATTCGGCGTCGCGCTGAAGTTCACGCCGACGGTGCTCGCGAACGGCCGGATCAGCCTGAAGGTCGCGCCGGAAGTGTCGGAGCTGTCGCAGACGGGCGTCACGCTGAGCGCGACCAACGTCGGCGGCACGTCGATCCTGCCGTTGATCACGACGCGGCGCGCATCGACGACGGTCCAGATGGGCGACGGCGAATCGTTCGCGATCGGCGGGCTGATCAAGGACAACGCGACCGGCGCGCTGAAGGCGATCCCGGGTGTCGGCGAAGTGCCGGTGCTCGGCGCGCTGTTCCGCAGCACGTCGTTCCAGCAGGACCGCACCGAGCTGATCTTCCTGATCACGCCGCACCTGGTGAAGCCGCTGCAGACCGCCGACGCGCCGTTGCCGACCGACAGCTTCTCGAAGCCGAACGAAGCAGACGTGTATGCGACCGGCAACATGGAAGGCCGCAAGGGTACCCGCAAGCAGAGCGCACCGCCCGCGAGCGGCGCAGCGGATGCACCGCAGACGCCGGCTCCGGCGCCGCAATCGAGCACGCCCGCTGCGTCGGCCGCCGCATTGCCCGCACCGCGTGCGCCGCAGGCAGCCGTTGCACCGGCGCCGGTGCCGGCACAGCCGGAGAAGGCAGCGGCTGCCGCGGCCGACGCAGCCGACGCAGCCGGGGCCGTGAGCGTCGAGCCGGTACCGAACGCGCAGCCGCGGTCGGAGCCGCTCATGCAGCCGCTCACGCAGTCGCTCACGCAGTCGCACACCCCACCGCAGGCCGATACGGCCGTTGCGGCGCGGATCGCGCGCATCGAAGCCGCAGCCGCGCGCCTCGCGGCGGCTGGCTCCGGCACGCCGGCCAAACCCGCGCCGCATTCGAAGCCCAGCTTGCCGGCCGCCACCCGTGCGGAGATCGCGCGGGCGAACGCAGGCCCCGAATCCACCGATCGTTGAAGCCATCCAAGGGGAAGCTCATGAAATCCGCCTACCTCGTATTCGTGCGCCGCGCGGCGCTCGCTGTCCCACTCGCGTTCGCGCTCGCCGGTTGCATGTCGTCGACGCCGGTGTGGGACACCCGCTTCGGCGACTCGGTCCGCGCCGTCACGCAGGCCCAGATCATCGATCCGCATGCCGCCGACCACGCTGCATCGCGCCCGGGCGTCGAAGGCAGCGCCGCGGCGGCCGCACTCGACAACTACGACAAGTCGTTCAAGACCCCCGAGCCGAAAGCGAATGCATTCGTGATCGGGATCGGCAAGGGGTCGGGGCAGTAACACAGGCAAGCTCAGGGAGAACGCCATGTCCAGCGCAGCTCGTCATCCGAAACTCACGCGTCGCGGTATGCGTCGCCAGCAAGGCGCCGTCGCGATCATCGTCGGCCTCGCACTGGCGGTGATGATCGGGTTCGTCGGGCTCGCGCTGGACCTCGGCAAGCTGTACGTCACGCGCAGCGAATTACAGAACAGCGCCGACGCATGCGCACTGTCCGCGGCCCGCGACCTGACGACGGCCATCAGCCTGCAGGTCGCGGAAGCGGACGGCATCGCCGCCGGCCACGCGAATTTCGCGTTCTTTCAGCAGAACGCGGTACAGATGCAGACGGATTCGAACGTCACGTTCAGCGATTCGCTGACCAACTCGTTCCTCACCAAGACGGCGGTCACCACGCCGGCGAACATCAAGTACGTGAAGTGCACCGCGCAGCTGAGCAACATCGCGCACTGGTTCATCGAGGTGCTGAACACGGTTCCCGGCGTGCAGGTCGCGAACGCGGCGCAGGTCTCGGCCAGTGCGATCGCGACGGTCGGCGCCGGGCAGACCACCTGTGCGATCCCGGTGTTCGTGTGCAAGGCCGCGTCCGCCGCGCCCTACAAGGTGGGCGACTGGATCTCGTCGCCGTCCGGTTCGTCGACGACGTACGGGCCCGGCAACTTCGGCTGGGCGGCGCTCGACGGCTCGACCAACGAACCGACCATCGCCAACGAACTGTCGGGCAATACCTGCAACATCACGTCGCCGCCCGACCTCGGGTCGACGGGCCTGAAATCCGCATCGCTGCGCGCGTGGAATACCCGCTTCGGCATCTATACGAACGGCGCCAACGGGTCGAGCGGCCAGCCGGACTTCACCGGCTATGCATACGTCGGCCCGAATTACGGGCCGCCGGGAACGGCCGGCATCGTCGGCGATGCGTACACGCAATTCGTGATCGATCGCACCAAGTTCAAGGCCTACCAGGGCGACGGCGCGCCGCCGACCGGCAGCGGCATCTCGACCAACGGGACAGTCACCGGCAGCAACTACCAGACGTTCGGCGGAGACCGGCGGGTCGCGCTCGCTCCCGAGGGCGACTGCTCGACGCTGAACGGGGCAAGCACCAAGCTGCATGTCACGCAGTGGGACTGCGTGCTGATGCTCGATCCGCTGCCGTTCAGCCCGGGTGCCGGCGGGGTCGTCGCGCATCTCGAATACCTCGGCTCGGCGTCATCCGGCAACACGCCCTGCGCGACGCACGGTTTGCCGGGCAGCGGCAGCTCGGTCGGCCTCAAGGTGCCGATGCTCGTTCAATAGAGGAGACGCGATCATGAAAAGGCTCCCGATTCGCCGGTCACGCATGCGCGGTGCCGCCGCGGTCGAATTCGCGCTCGTGCTGATGCCGATGATCGTGCTCGCGACCGGCGTGGCCGAGTTCGGCCGCGCGATCTACCAGTACGAGACGCTGACCAAGGCGACGCGCGACGCGGCCCGCTACCTGTCGGTCTATCTGCCGACCGACAGCGCGTATCCGCTCGCGGCGGCGCAATGCCTCGTCGTCTACGGCAACACGACCTGCGGGACTGCCGGCACCGAGCTGGTGCCGGGGCTCACGACATCGATGGTGATCGTCTGCGACGCCACGCATTCGCCCGATTGCGCCGACGCATCCGATCCGGCGCAGTTCGCGAACCTGCCGACCTACGACTCGACCAACAACGCGGCCAGCGGCACGGCGACCGGCAGCATCAACGTCGTCGAGGTGAAGGTGAAGGGCTATCAGTACCAGCCGATTCCGGCCTACCCGGGGCTGTCGTCGATCACCTTCGGCAACATCGTCACCGTGATGAGGCAAGTGTCATGAACGCGCGCCCCTTTTCGCCGTCGCGCCGTCGCGCCCAACGTGGCGCCACGAACGTCGAATTCGCGCTGGTCGCATCGATCCTGGTCATGCTGCTGATCGGCATCTTCGAATTCGGGCGCGTGCTGTTTTACTGGAACACGGCGAGCGAAGCCATCCGGCTCGGTGCACGCACCGCGGTCGTCTGCGACGTGAACGCCGCCGGCGTCGTGAAGCGCGTGAAGTCGCTGCTGCCGATTCTGGCGAACTCGAACGTGTCGGTGAGCTACACGCCGTCGGGTTGCGACGTGAGCTCATGCTCGTTCGTGACCCTCAGCGTCACCAACGTCACCGTGAATACGATGATCCCGATCGCCCACTTCGCGATCACGATGCCGCCGTTCACCACGACGCTGCCGAGGGAAAGCCTGAACTCCTCGACGGGCGGAACCGCCTGTCAATAATCGAACCGACGAGGCACAGTCATGATCAATATCCTCGTAGCTGCCGACGATACCGCCCGGCTCACGCAGATCGCGCGCCTGGTCACCGACAGCGGACACTATCGCGTGACGCGCGCGCATGGGCGTCCATCCCAGATCGAGCATCGAACCGACGGGCTCGATTCATTCGATATCCTGCTGGTCGACGGCGCGACGACCGAAGGGGCCGAGCTGGCGGCGATCGAGCGGATCTGCCGCGTGCATCCGGGGCTGACCGGCATCCTGGTGGCCGCCGATGCGTCGCCGCACGTGCTGCTGGACGCGATGCGCGCCGGCGTGCGCGACGTGCTGCAGTGGCCGATCGACCCCGCGGCGCTCGGCCGTGCGCTCGAACGTGCCGCCGCGCAAAGCACGCGGCGCGACGCCGAGGATACGCGCTTCGTGTCGTTCATGTCGTGCAAGGGCGGCGCGGGCACGAGCTTCGTCGCGAGCAACGTCGCGTACGAGATCGCCGAAGGCCACAAGCGCCGCGTGCTGCTGGTCGATCTGAACCAGCAGTTCGCGGATGCCGCATTCCTCGTCAGCGACGAGACGCCGCCGTCGACGCTGCCGCAGCTGTGCGCGCAGATCGAGCGGCTCGACGGCGCGTTTCTCGATGCGAGCGTTGCGCACGTGACGCCGACCTTCCACGTGCTCGCGGGCGCGGGCGACCCGGTCAAGGCCGCGGAGCTGCGCGCGGATGCGCTCGAATGGATCCTCGGCGTCGCGGCGCCGCGCTACGACTTCGTGATCTTCGATCTCGGCGTGAGCGTCAATCCGCTGTCGATGATCGCGCTGGATCGCAGCGACCAGGTCCAGCTCGTGCTGCAGCCCGCGATGCCGCACGTGCGCGCGGGCCGCCGGCTGCTGGAGATTCTCGTGTCGCTCGGCTATCCGACCGACCAGTTGCGGCTGGTGGTGAACCGGATGACGCGCGCGAGCGAGCGGTCCCGCACCGCGCTCGAGGAAGTGCTCGGCCTGCGCACCAGCGCCACGATACCCGACGACGCCGACACCGTGCGCGAAGCGCTTGACCAGGGGCATCCGGCCTCGCGCGTCGCGCGCGGCGCCGCGGTGACGCGGGCATTGCAGGCCTGCGCGAAGCAGATCGTCGAAGGCGACGTGCGCATCAAGCACGGCACGTCCACCAGCGAACCGTTGATGTCCCGGCTGTTCGGCCGCAAGGCCACGCCGAAGCTCAAGTCCATGTGAATCTTTCGGGGAAACCATCATGTCATTGCGCGAACAGATGTCCTTGCATCGGGCTCAGCCGCACGCGGCTGGCACCGAACCGGTTGCGTCGATGCATTCGTCGGTACGCGACGCGTACCAAAAGCTGCGCCGGGAAATTCACCTGGCCGTGCTCGAGCGTGTCGAGCTCGAGCGGCTGTCGCGTCTGCCGCAGGAGCAGGTCCGGCACGAAATCGGCACGCTGATCTCGCGCATTCTCGACGAGCAGCGCACGCCCGCGAACGACATCGAGCGGCGCCAGCTCGCGATCGACGTGTACGACGAGATGTTCGGCTTCGGTCCGCTCGAGTCGCTGTTGCGCGACCCTGGCATCTCCGACATCCTCGTGAACACGTACCGGCAGGTCTATGTCGAGCGCAGCGGCCAGCTGGAGCTGACCGACGTGACGTTCTACGACGACGCGCACCTGATGAAGGTGATCGAGAAGATCGTGTCGCGGGTCGGGCGCCGCATCGACGAATCGACGCCGATGGTCGATGCACGCCTGCCGGACGGCTCGCGCGTGAACGCGATCATCCCGCCGTCGGCGATCGACGGGCCGTTGATGTCGATCCGGCGCTTCGCGGTCAACCCGCTGAAGATGGACGACCTCGTCAGTTACCAGAGTCTCACGCCGCCGATGGCGGAACTGCTCGATGCGCTGGCCCAGGCGAAAGTGAACGTACTCGTTTCGGGCGGCACGGGCAGCGGCAAGACGACGCTGCTCAACATCCTGTCCGGTTTCATTCCGCGCTCGGAACGGATCGTGACCATTGAGGATGCGGCCGAGCTGCAACTGCAGCAGCCGCACGTGCTGCGGCTCGAGACGCGCCCGCCGAACATCGAGGGCAAGGGCGAGATCACACAGCGCACGCTGGTGCGCAACGCGCTGCGGATGCGGCCCGACCGGATCATCCTCGGCGAAGTGCGCGGTGCGGAAGCGCTCGACATGCTGAATGCGATGAACACCGGCCACGAAGGCTCGCTCGCGACGATCCACGCGAACACGCCGCGCGATGCGCTCACCCGGCTCGAGAACATGATCAGCGTCGGCGGCCTGTCGCTGCCGCCGAAGACGATGCGCCAGCAGATCGCGTCCGCGATCTCGGTGGTGGTGCAGGCGACGCGGCTCACCGACGGCAAGCGCAAGATCGTCAGCATCCAGGAGCTGACCGGGATGGAAGGCGACATCATCAACATGCAGGAGATCTTCACGTTCAAGCGCACCGGCATGGATCGCGACGGCACGGTGCGTGGACACTTCTGCGCGACCGGCGTGCGGCCGAAGTTCGCCGAGCGGCTGCAGGCGTTCGGCATCAACCTGCCGGATTCTCTGTACGACCCGGCGCAGCGCTACGAGACGAAGTAACGACGCGCGATCGTCTGATCCCGGGGAGGTTTCATGGACTCGATCTTTTACGGTTTTGTGATTCTCACCTTCGTCGCGGTCGTGCTCGCGATCGAGGGCGTCTATCAATGGTGGAACGCGCGCCACGGTGCCGCGGCACGCCGGATCGAGTCGCGCCTGCGCGCGATGTCGGCCGGCGGCAGCGTGCAGCAGGAGCGGATGTCGATCCTGAAGAAGCGGATGCTCGACGAGACGAAACCGTTCGACCGGCTGTTGCTGCGCGTGCCGCGCGTGCAATCGCTCGATCTGATGCTGCAGCAATCGGGGCTCGACTGGACGGTCGCGAAGCTGGTCGTGCTCAGCGCCGCATTTCCGGTGGCGACTGCGCTGGTCCTGAGCTTGACGCCGCTGCCGCTGATCGCCGTGATACCGATTGCGCTGCTGACCGCGTGCCTGCCGACACTACGTGTGACGCGGTATCGCAACCGGCGGTTGCTCAAGCTCGAACGGCAGCTGCCCGACGTATGCGACATGATCGCGCGGGCGCTGCGCTCCGGCCACTCGTTCACGAGCGCGCTCGGGATGGTCGGCGAGGAGTTTCCCGATCCGATGGGCGGTGAATTCCGGATCACGTTCGACGAGATCAATTACGGCGTGTCGCTGCACGATGCGCTGGTGAACTTCGCGACGCGCGTGCCGGCCCAGGATCTGCGCTACTTCGTGATCGCGGTGCTGATCCAGCGCGAGACCGGCGGCAACCTGGCCGAACTGCTCGACAGCATCGCAGCGCTGGTGCGCGAACGCTTCAAGCTGTTCGACAAGGTGCGCGTGCTGTCGGCGGAAGGGCGGCTGTCGGCCTGGATCCTCGGCCTGCTGCCGTTCGGCACCGCAGCCATGATGGCCGTGCTGAACCGGGAGTTTCTGTCAGTGCTCTGGCAGGATCCGGCCGGCATCAAGATGGTCGGCGCGATGCTGACGTCGATGTTTTTCGGCGTGCTGTGGATTCGCCGCATCATCCGGATTCGCGTCTGACGCGCGTCTCGATCTTCACGAACCGATTCGAGGCTGTCATGCAAAATCTCAACGTAGTACATACCGTGATGCTGGCGGGCTTGTTCGTCTTCGTCGTGGGCGGCGTGCTCGTCGCGATGCTGCTGTTTGCGCCGCGCAGCATGGAACGCCGGATTCAGCAGGCGAGCGGGGCCAGTGCGGGCATCGGCGCCGGCGCGGACGACGGCGGCCAGCCGTCGCGCTGGATGGCGAAGCTCGTCGAGCTGTCGCAACCGATCTCCCGGCTGTCCGTGCCGCAGGAGGGCTGGGAGAATTCGCCGCTGCGCATCCGCATGATGAATGCCGGCTGGCGCGATCCGAACGCGGGGGCGCTCTACTACGCGGCGAAGACGGTGCTCGCGCTGGCGCTGCCGGGCGCTGCGCTGCTGGCGCTCGCGACGACGCGGCTCGCCGATGAGCGGATGCTGCTGTCGTTCATCCTCGTGGCGCTCGCCGGGATCGGCTACTACGTGCCGAACGTGATCCTGTCGCGGCGGATCGCGACGCGTCAGCGGCTGATCTTCGAGGAATTTCCGGACGCGCTCGACCTGCTGACGGTCTGCGTGGAGGCCGGGCTCGGGCTCGATGCAGGGCTGATGAAGGTGAGCGAGGAGCTGCGCTTTCGCAGCGAAGTGGTCTCGAGCGAACTCGACCTGCTGCTGCTCGAAATGCGTTCCGGCTTCACGAAGGAAACCGCGCTGCGCAATCTGGCGCTGCGGACCGGCGTCGAGGATATCGAATCGTTCTGCGCGATGCTGATCCAGGCCGACCGCTTCGGCACGAGCATCGCCGAATCGCTGCGCGTGCTGTCGGACATGCTGCGCACGCGGCGCCGGATGCGCGCCGAGGAGCGGGCCGCGAAGATCGCGCTGAAGCTGCTGTTTCCGCTGATCTTCTGCATCTTCCCCGCGCTGATGTGCGTGTTGCTCGGGCCGGCGATGATTCATGTGTATCGCGTGCTGCTGCCGACCTTCACCAGTATCGGACAGTAGGCGGCGCGGCGTGGCCGCGCGAACCTGACGTGCGTGCCGACCGGCCATCGCCGATCGGCACGACCACCGTCTTCATGGGAGACTCCTTCTCCTCCAGGGGCGGCGCCGCGCGACAGGTCGACCCTGGAGACAGCCGTAGTCCACTGCCCGCGGGGGTGGCTCTCTACGGCTAACACCGACCGAATCAATCAATCGATCCGAATCCAGCAGTCCGCACCACTGAATTAATCCGGATAAATAATGTGCGCGATTGTTTATCGGATTGGCGCTCGGAATTTCCCATCCTCGAAACGATTCGCTGAGCGAAAGCAAAATGTAATGACGGGGATGTGCCCTGACCAGCACGTAGACGACCGCCCGTGGCCGTCCAGCGCGGTCCCGACGACACGAAGCGCGTCGATTCCCGTCCGCGTCCGGCGTCGCACGCCATGCGGCCCGAAATTCCCCTTGAAATCCCCGATTCGAATTTCTAGCATTATTCGAAATCGGAACTGAATCACGGCGGAAACGGGACGCGCCTTTCGGCATCCCGGGAATATCAAAAAAGTATTCGAAAATCAAGCGACTGCCCGACGATACTGAAAACAGGCCGGTCATGCGCAAGCAAGGCCGGGGGAATCATGAACAAGCAAGCAGCGATGTGCACGCGGCCCGATACCTCGTCGAGCACGTGTGCGTGCGTGTGGCACGGCGCCGCCCACCCGCCGCGCAGCGTCGCGCGTCCTTTCCCTCCCGACTCCTGACACCCCACGCGCGATCGCGCCCGGAACCCGGCTTTCATACTCATCTCCCGCGACACGGCGGCCGCGTAGCAGCCCGCATGCGGCCGGCGTGACGACGTGTGTCGCGCATTCGACGCAACGACATAACAATTCGAACGAGGGACGCAGCATGGCCATTCATGTGCCTGTGACACGCCGGACGTTTCTGAAGCTCGCCGGTAGCGGCGCCGTGGTCGCCGTTTCGGTCACGCATTTGCCGGCACTCGTGCTCGCCGCGGGCGACACGCCGGCCGATCCGAACGCGCCGAACTGGGCGCCGGTGCCCGGCAAGGCGCGCTGGCGCATCGACGGCATGCCGAAGGTGACGGGCCAGAAAATCTACGCACGCGACTTCAAGGCCCGCGACTTCGTCGGCTGGCCGCAGCAGGAGAACTGGCTCTACGCGCTGCGCTGCGACCGGGTCGACGCCGTGTACCAGGGCTACGACCTCGGCGTGCTGCCGGCGGAACTGCGGCCGATCGCCGTCGTCGACAACGCATTGCTGAGCGCGCACCGGATTCCGCTCGCACCGGAGGCAGATCCGATCGCGAACCAGGATATCTACTGGCTCGCGCGAGCGGGTTATCCGGCCGACTGCTACGGGCAACCGGCCGCGCTGCTGATCTTCGAGAACTTCGATGTCTATCGCCGCGCGAAGAAGCTGCTCGACTTCAATCGCAGCGTGATTCGCTACGGCGCGCCGGTCGGCAAGGGCGCGGCCGCACCGGTCGTGCCGTATGCGCCGGTGACCGTCTACGTGCGCGACGACGCACGACAGTTCAGCTACGTCGGCAACTACCAGACCGACAGCCACGGCAAGCCGACCGCGAAGTACCTGGAGGAACGCGAGGCCGCGGTCGCCGACATCGATGCGACGATTGCGCGCAACGCGGCCGCCGGCGAGTGGATCGGTGTTCGGGCGACCGGCGACGAAGGGTTCGAGACGCCGGCGATGGACCCGATGTTCATGGAGCCGGAGGCCGGGCTTGCGTGGTACGACGCATCCGCCGCGAAAATGAGCCTCGTGCTCGGCACGCAGTCGGCGAACGACGACGCGGGCGGCGCATGTGCGCTGTTCGACGGCAGCGACGTGTCGGTCAAGGAGGCCCATGTGATCGCGTGCTACCCGGGCGGTGGCTTCGGCGGCCGCGACAAATCGTATTTCCCGCTGTACCTGGCGCTCGCGGCACCGTTCGCGAAGGGCGCGCTGCGCTGGCAGCAGTCGCGCTACGAGCAATTCCAGGTTGGCCTGAAGCGCTGCGAAACGCAGTTCTCCGAATCGCTGTGGTTCGACCGCCGCGGCAAGCTCGAAGCGATCACCTGCGATTTCCTGATGAACGGCGGCGGAAAGAAAAACTTGTCGCCGTACGTCGCGCAGCTCGCCGCATTGAGCGCGATGAGCTGCTACGAGATTCCGCGGGCCCGTGCGCAGGCCGCATCGACCTACACGCGGGAAGTGTTCGGCGGATCGCAACGCGGCTTCGGCGGCCCGCAGGCGTTCATGGCGATCGAGACGCTGATGGACGAGGCCGCGCGCCGGCTCGGACTGTCGCCGTTCGAGATCCGGCGCGCGAATCTGCTCGGCAAGGCGCCCGAGCTCGGCAAGGGGCGCGCGATCACCGGTGCGCCGATCCTGTTCGACCTGCAGCTGGATGCGCTGCTCGACCGGCTCGAACGTCATCCGTTGTGGATCGAGCGCGAACAGGCGCGGGCCGAGCGCAGCGCGCGCAAGCTCCGGTACGGCGTCGGTCTAGCGATGGCGAACGAAGCGTTCGGCACGTCCGGCGACGGGATGTTCGGCATGGTGCAGATCCTGCCCGACAGCAGCGTGCGCGTGGTCACGCCGTACACCGACATGGGCAACGGCGCGGCCACGACGCTGGGTCTCGCACCGGCCGAATTTCTCGGGCAAAACGCGCAAACGATTGCGATGAGCGAGATCGGACCGTTCAACGCGCTGGGGCTCAGCCCGAAGCTGCCGCAAAGCGATCCGAAGTGGGTGCGCTACAACTACGGTTCGTCGAGCGCGTGCCTTGGAGCGTTCCATCAGTACCACGCGGTGAAGGGCGCCGCGCAGGCGCTGTTCCTGCAAAGCGTGCTGCCGGCCGCGCGCGTGTTGTGGGGCGTCCCGGTGCGTGCCGAGGACGTGCGCTGGGTCGATCGCGCGCTCGTCGCGAACGGCCTCGCCCCGATTGCGTGGCCGGCGCTGCTCGGCACGATCACGAAGCTCGGCCTGCAGACGGTCGCGGCCGTGCATGCGAGCTATGCCGGGTACTTCTGGAAGGGAACCTATCCGTTCGCGTCCGGCACTGCGCAGGTCGACTACGACTACGTGGCGGTCGGCCTCGACCCGTACTACCTGACGCCGCTGACGCGCACGCTGCAGGCGCCGCCCGTGAATACGACGCTCTATGGGCGCACGACCTATGCGCCGTCGGCGGCGCTCGTCGCGGTGTCCGTCGATGCGGCGAGCGGGCGCGTGAAGGTCGAGCGCGTGGTAACGGCCGTCAGCGTCGGCCGGCAGTTGTCGCCGGAGCTCGTGGAAGGACAGTCGCAGGGCGCGGTCGCGATGGGCATCGGCAACGTGCTGACCGAAACGTGCCCGCTCGGGCCGGACGGACCGGGCGGCGGCCGATGGAATCTCGATCGCTACGAGGTCACGCGGCTGCCGGATATTCCCGAGCAGGAGCTGATCGCGTTGCCGCCGCCCGGCGGCGATCCCGCGAACGCGCGCGGCATTGCGGAAGCGGTGATGTGTCCGATCGCACCGGCGCTGCTCAATGCGCTCGCGATGGCGACGGGGCGGCGCTTCCGGGTGACGCCCGTGACGCCGGACAAGATTCGGGAGGCGCTGCAATGAGCAATCCGGTGCGGATGACCATCAACGGCAGGCCCGTCGAAGCGGATGCGGCCGACGAGGACATGAACCTCATCGACTTCCTGCACGAGCGGCAGGACCTGACGGGCACCAAGCTGTGCTGCGGCATCGGCGTGTGCCGCGCTTGCACGGTCGGCGTGCGCAACGCACCCGATGCGCCGATGGAAAAGACGCTGTCGTGCTCGACGCCGGTCAGCGCGATGGCGGGCATGCACGTGTACACGATCGAGGGGCTCGCGCAGGGCGGCGCGCTGTCGCCGCTGCAGCAGGGCTTTCTCGAGTCGTTCGCATTTCAGTGCGGCTACTGCGCGTCGGGCTTCCTGATGGCCGCGACCGCGATGCTCGATCATCTGCGCGCGCAACCGGTGCACGAGCGCGATCTGGACGCGATGATCGAAACCTGGGTCGGGGGCAACATCTGCCGCTGCACCGGTTACGTCAAATACATCGAGGCCATTCGCAAGGTGGCGATGCGCTACACGAAGGGGGCGGCATGACGATCAGAACCTGCGTCGTCGCGCTGGCGACGCTGCTGGCCGCGCAGGTCGCGCCCGTCGCGCTCGCGGCGGAGGACGGCGACGGGTCGCTGCACGCGTATGCGCAGCAGTGCACCGACGAAATCGGCGAGATTCCCGCATTCGACTGCAACGCCGGCACCGATGTGCCGATCACCGTCAACGGCCGCGTGCCCGCGCGCTATGCGGCGCACATGACGTGCGATCGTCCGGCGCTGCTGCCGTATGACGCGCCGACCTCCGGGCAGTGCACGCCGTATTCGAAGATCCTCGACCTCTCGCACGGCGACACGCAGATCTCGGCGTTCTGCCGCCGCAAGCAGATCCGCGCGAACCGGAGCCCGTACTACGACGAAGTCGACATCGTGCTGCACCACGCCGGCAACGGCAAGACGTGCTGGTTTCATGCGGAGACGGCGGGCACGGGCGGCATGAACGCTGCGCGCGTGCCGCCGCCGAACGAGACGACGCCGCCGCCCGGCCATCCGTCGGCGGCGGAATTCTGGTGGAAGCCGGCCGCGACCGCGACGAAGCGCTGCGTGTCGTGTCACGACGCGAGCCCCGTCATGTACAGCCCGTGGATCGGGCAGGTCTGGAACAAGGTGCCGACCGATCCGTGGGGCAAGTACGTGAACCTCGGCGCCGACTTCGCATCCTGGACGTCGCACGCGATCAGTACGCCGGGCAATACCTGCATCGGCTGTCACCGGATCGGCGACCAGAACAGCTGCAAGATCTATGTGCCGCTCGCGGCCGGCCTGCTGTCGCCGCCGCCGGGCAGCAACGCGCGCGCGAGCCGGTATCCGTTGACGCACTGGATGCCGATCGACAACAACCGGAGCCTTCACGAATGGACCGCGGCGAACGCGAAATCGGTGAGCGACCTGCTCGAATGCTGTTCGGCGCGCGGCAAGGATGATCCGAAGTGCAGCTTCACGCCGGCGGCGCAGGCCGCACAGGCGACGAAATGATCGGCGCGCGGGTCGCGCGCCGACGCGTCACGGCCGCCCCTCGCTCGGCACGTCCGCTGCCTTGCTCAGCTCCGCCATGATGATCCGCGCGAGCTCGTTGGCCGGTGCGCGTCCGTCGGGGCCGGTCCACGTCTTCGTCACGCTGCCGATGCGAAAGTGCGCGTTGGTCGGGATCGGCGTGCTGCTGCCGCGCACGGCCGTGCCGAACGACGCGAGCCAGTTGCCGTGCGGCGACTGCACATAGACGACCGCGCCGGGCGTCAGCGTGTCCGCGAGCATCGCGTTGATCTGCGGGCGCGCGCCGGTCGCATAGGCCGGTTCGCCGGAGTCGACCGAACTGTCGCCGCCGCAGGCGGACACGGCGATGCCGACGGCCAGTGCCGGAGCGATCGCCGCCATGCGCTGGTCAGACGATAACGGAGATGCCGGCCGGATTTCCGCGTCACCGCAGCGTCACTGGAAGTGATGCACGTAGCGCAGCACCATTCGCGTGCCTTGCGGACGATTACGCGCATAGACCTCGAAATATGCGTTGAACAGCAGGTGATCCTGCGGCGAGAAGCTGTACATCGCACCGGGCCCGATCGCGAGCACGGCTTCGCGCGTGCCGGCGACGTCCTGGCCGTTCGCCTTCATGTCGGTGGTCTGGCGCAGCCAGTAGCCGTTGAGCCCCAGCCGCAATCCGGGCCGCACTTCGTACTCGGTCGCGAAGTTCGCATGCACGGCCTGGCCGGCCTGCGTCGACGTGACGTCGGACCCGAGCGCGGTGGCCGGCTCGTGGTTGGTCGCGTTCCACAGATAGTGCAGCCGCCACGACACGGTCCATTTCGGCGTGATCCAGAAGGTGGCGGCCCAGTACGGATCGAACGACCAGAAATGGCTGCCCGGATTGATCGCGCGCGCCGGATCGTATGCGCCGGTCGGCGCGATGAACTGGAATTCCACGCGCTGCGCAAAGCGCGGCCCTTGCGCACCCATCACCGGATCGAACTGGATGAACGGGCCGAACAACAGATCGCCGAAGCCGGCACGCGAATTCAACGCGACGTTGCCGATCCCGTCGTTCGTATGCACGGACGCCACCCACGGCAGGATCACGTCGAGCCCCGGATGCAGGCCGCCGAACGTCAGCGGCGACTGGTAGACGAGCTGGCTCAATCCCGCAAATAAGTCGATGTCCTGCTTCGGCAGCCCGACCTGGTTGCCGGCGTTGTCGTTGATGCGCCCGGCCGTGTAGTACTCGAGATACTGCGTGCCATACCAGCCGGAGCCGGCCGGCGGCATCCCGTCGAGGAAGCTGGTCATCCCCAGGTTGACCGACGGGAGATCGGTCGCGTGAGCCGGCGCGTGGGCTGTCAGGCCGACCAACACGAGGCCTGCAATCGCAAGCAGGCGAGAGCCGCATTTCATCATCACCACCTCCTGAAGCTTTGTTTGTATGACTAATCAACCGGCGCGAGCAATGTCGGGATGGGCCGAGATCGCGCGATACTGGCCCGCATGGAAGACGAGCGGCGGCTTGCCGAATGCGTCGAATTGCTCGATCTCGCCGATGAACAGCAGATGGTCGCCGCCCTCGTAATGACCGATGTTGCGGCACACGAAACGGGCGCTCGAGCCGTCGAGGCACGGCACGCCGCCCACGTCGGCGTCGACGTGCGGCACGCCGTCGAACTTGTCGGCGCTCGGCGTCGCGAAGCGGCGCGACAGCTCGATCTGGTCGTGCGCGAGGATATTGATCGCGAAGTGCGTGGCCGCGACGAAATCCGGGCGGCTCGGCGCGACCTTGCGCAGGCTCCACAGCACGAGCGGCGGGTCGAGCGACAGCGACGAGAACGAATTGGCGGTGAGACCGACCTTGCGCCCGTCCTGCGAGCGCGTGGTGATTACGGTCACGCCGGTCGGAAACTGCCCGAAGGCGGCACGCAACTGCAGCGGATCGACGGCCGCGGCGCAGGAAGCGGTGGTGTTCATGGCGCTTACTCCGAACGGGCGGCGTGTTCGCGGATCAGCGCCGCACAGGCCGACGGCTCGAACCACCACGGTGCGAATTCGCGCGGATCGTCGAAGCCGTTGACGATCGTCGACGCGAGCGACGGGAACTGACCGGCGGCGCCGAGCAGCTCGAGGATGTGCGGCGGCGGCGGGGTGAGCAGCGAGTTGGTCCAGCGCACGACGTGCTGCGCATAGGCCCAGTAGCGTTCGAACGTGTCGTGCATCCAGCCTTCGTCGAACGGCGCGGTTTCGCGCGCGAGGATCGCGTCGCCGTACACCTTCGCGCACTTGGCCGCGTTGTTCGAGCCCTGGCCGGTGATCGGATCGTTGACGACCACCGCATCGGCCATGCCGAACACGGTGCGGCCCGACGGCAGGCGGAAGAAAGGCTTGCGCACGGTCGGCGTGAAGCGCCCGGACAGCGTGCCGTTCGGATCGGTGAGCTCGACGTCGCGGCAGCGCTCGAATTCCCACGGCACGTACTGCTGCAGGAACGACAGGCTGCGGTCGAGATGCTGCTCGGGCGTCTTCACGTCGGCCCAGCAGTCGAGCGGGCCGCCGGGGATGCCTTCGAACACCATGATCTCGCACGGGCCGGTCGTGGTCAGCGCGGGAAACACGAAGTACTCGCCGATGCCGGGCAGCAGATTGAAGCGCACGCGCGAATACGGCTGGCTCGGCGTCATGCCCTTCACGTAGGTGAGGGCCAGTGCGCGTTGCGGGCGCTCGAACGCGCTGCGCGCATCGTCGCGGCCCAGCAGGTTCACGACTTCGCCCTTGCCGGCCGCGAGCAGCACGAGATCGTGGCTGCGCGCGAGCTCCTCGAGCTCCGGCACGCCGACGTCGCAGATGCGCACGTCCGCGCCGCGGCGCCGGATCGCGTCGAGCCAGTCGGCCATCTTCACGCGCTGGTCGACCGATTGCGCATAGCGGGTCAACCGCGACGACCAGTCGAGTGCCTTGCCGCCGTTGCCGTCCGGATGCGGCACCGCGATCCCGATGCCGTCGACCGACGGGCACGCTTCTTCCCACGTGTTCAGCCCGAGATCGCGCTCGATCTGCAGCGCGGTATGGAACATGCACTGGCTCGACATGACCTTGCCGGTGCGGATCTGCTCCGCGTCGCGATTGGTCGCGAGCGTGACGTGATAGCCCTGGTCGAGCAGCGTGAAGGCGAGTTGCAGGCCGGACTGGCCGGCGCCGACGATAGCGATGCGTTTCATGATGAAATCCTTCGTATAACGAATTACTTGATCCGGAATGCGACCCGGTGGTGACGATCTCGTTTACTCGGCCAGACGCGGAATCGCCGGCACGGCCTGCTCGGGTCCCATCGCGGAATAGCCGCCGTCCACCGCATAGTCGGCGCCCGTCACGAAGCTCGCCGCGTCGCTGCACAGGAACGTGACGACCTGCGCGACTTCCGCCGGGTCGCCGACGCGACCGAGCAGATGAAACGGCGCGGCCACGCGGTCCGTCTTCGCGCGGTCGCCGTGCGTCAGCTCGTCCATCACGCGCGACCACGTCCATCCCGGCGACACCGAGTTGACGCGAATCCGGTCGGCGGCGAGATCCATCGCCATGCTGCGCGTCAACTGCCGCATCGCCGCCTTCGAGGTCGGATAGAGCCAGCGGCCGGTCTGCGCACATTGCGCGGAGATCGAGCTGAAGTTCACGATCGCACCGCCGCCGCGGCGCGTCAGGTAGGGGTGCACGGCCTTCACGAGCATCGCGGCCGATACGACGTTGACGTCCATTGCCGCGAGCCAGTCGTTGCGCGTCGCCTGGATGCCGTTGTCGACATAGCTGCACGCGAGGTTGATCAGCAGGTCGATCGAGCCGAAGCGTTCGGCGACGGCCGACACCGCGCGTTCGATTGCACGGTCGTCGGTGATATCGGTCACGATGAACATGCCGCGTTCGCCGAGGGCATCGGCCACGCGTGCGCCGTTCTGCACATCGAGATCGAGGATCGCGACGCACGCGCCGGCGCGGTTCAGGTCCTGCGCGACGGCGGCACCGATCAGCGTGGCGCCGCCGGTGACGAGCGCGACTTTGCCGGAAAGAGCAGTCATGGGGTGTCTCCTGGATGGTTGGAATCGACGCGGCTCGGGTGCGCCGCGCCGCGCGCTGGTCCGGCGCTTATGCGCTGTCGTGCCAGCGCTGCATCAGCCGGTTCGACGGCACCGTTTCGTCGAGCAGCTTGCGCGCCGTTTCGACCCCGGCGACCGGCAGGCCGGCTGCATCGAGCAGGCCGATCTGTACGAGCACGCTCGCCTGGTCCCAGTAGATGTGCTCGTGATACAGCTTGTTGCCGCGGAACTTGACGATCGCGACGAGCGGGATCTCGACGCGCCGGCCGGTCGGCGCGACGCCTGGCAGCATCCAGTCGATCTCGGTCGTGTGCGTGAAGCAGAACAGCAGTTCGTCGACGATCTGGCTCGCGCCGACCGTGCGCGAGATCGGCGTGATCGTCGTGTCCGGCGGGTTCGCATGCACGAAGTGATGCGTGTAGAAGCGCTTGAGCTCGTCATGGCCGACACCGCCCGTCAGCGTCGGAATATGGTTCACGTAAGGTTGCGCGACCATCGTGTCCATCGTCGCGTCGACGTTGCGCGTGTCGAACTCGTGCCGCAGGTGTTCCTCCCACAGTGTGGACAGGTCGTAGTGCGGGCCGAGCGCCGCGCGGAACGCCGCGATCGCGCGCTGGTGCGCCATCACCGCGGCCGCCTTGTCGAAGTGATCGCCGCCGGCGCGCGCGAACGCATGATCGACGCCGGGGTACACGTACACTTCGACGCCATCGCGCCCCGCGAGCGCCGCGGCGATGCGCTGCTGCGCGTCGGGCGGGCAGAAGCGGTCCTGCGCGGGGATCTGCAGCACGAGCCGGCCGCGCACGTGGGCGGCCTCGTCGAGCGCGTGCTCGATCCCCACGCCGTAATAGCTGACGGCGGCGGCCACGTTCGGCAGCCGGCATGCGGCGAGATACGCGAGCTTGCCGCCGAGGCAGAAGCCGAGCACGCCGGCCCCGCCCGTGCATTCCGGCCGTTGCGTGAGCACGGCCAGCGCGGCGGCAATGTCGTCGACGCCCTTGTTTTCGTCGTACTCGCGGTACAGCGCCATCGCGCGCTCGAAATCGGCCGTGGTGTAGCCGAGCTCGATGCCGGGCGCCTGGCGCCAGAACAGGTCGGGCACGAGCACCGTGTAGCCTTCCTCGGCGTAATAATCAGCCACGTCGCGCATCGTCGCGTTCGCGCCGAAGATCTCGTGGCACAGCACGATGCCGGGCCCCGTGCCGCCGGCCGGCGTGCTCAGGTAGGCGCGAAACGCCCCGCCGTCCGGCGACGGGATCTCGATGTGTCGTCCTTTCATGTGTCCCTCCATTCTGTTCGTGGCTTGCATGGGCCCAGTATTGGTGGACGAAACGCGCGTTTCTATCCGCTTTCTTCGGCCGGTATCCGCGAATTCCGGAAACCTGTGGAGCGGCCGGCCGCGCCGAGGCCGGAACGCGGCGCACTGCGGGTATGTGCGGATGCGGAAGGCCCGCACAGTTTTCTACGATGCGCGAACGGTCCGCTTCTTGCGTAGGTACGCAGGGCTTGCGTAGTGTAACGACGCGGATTGTCCGGATAGTCCGGACGCTATCCGGATCGTGCGACCGGATTCCCCGGATCGGGAACGCGCGCACCGCGCAAGTGCGATCGAGCACGACGGGAGAACTTCGATGGGGCAATTTGCCGGAACGGGCTGGCTGGGCGACGCCGCCTGTTTCAATCACGACACGCTGCTGCTGCAGTCGAACGATCTCGACGAAGTGCGCGCGCGCGTGGCGGATGTGTTCAAGCCGCATCGACTCACGTTGAGCGGGAACTCGCGCGGGCTGCACAGCTGCATGCACCATGCGCGCTGGGGCAACCTGTCGCTGAACCTGCTCGACTACGGCGGCGAGGTGTCGATCGAGCCGGGGCCGCTCGAGCATTTCTATCTGTTGCAGATGCCGCTTCGCGGCGATGCCGAGATCGAGTGCGGCGCGACGCGCTTCGTGTCGTCGCCCGACACCGCGTCGCTGCTGTCACCCACGCTGTCGCTGCGCATGCGCTGGGGAGAAGCGTGCCCGCAAGCGATCCTGCGCATCGAACGCGACGTGATGGAGCGGCATGCGCAACGCCATTTCGGCGATGACCGGCGCGTGCCCGTGGAGTTCGAACCGGAATTCAGCCTGTCGTCGCCGCAGGGTGCGTGCCTCGCGCAAATGCTGCCGATGCTCGCCGATGCGATCGCAACCGATGGGCATCCGCTGCGTCATCCGCTCGCGTTCGAGCAACTCGAATCGACGCTGCTCAACCTGTTGCTGTACGGCCACCCGAACACCGTACGCAACGGCACGCGCCCGGCACCGGCGCCGCTCGCGCCGTTCTACGTGCGGCGCGTCGAGGAATACATCCGCGCGCATGTGGACGAGCCGCTGACGATCGAACGGCTCGCGGAGCTCGCGGGCGTGAGCCCGAGCACGCTGTTCGCCGGTTTCCGCAACCGGCACGGCATCACGCCGATGGCGTTCGTGAGACAGTTGCGGCTGCAACATGTGCGCGACGAACTGCTCGACGACGCGACACCGGGGCTCGCGTCGGTGACCGACATCGCGCTGAAATGGGGCTTCGCGCACCTCGGGCGGTTCGCGATCGAGTACAAGCGCGCGTTCGGGGAATCGCCGTCGGCGACGCTCAGGATGCGGCGCGTGCGGTGCTGAAGCTTGTGGCTTGTGGCTTGTGCGGACGACGCACGCGCAACGTTGAATGTCTGGGACATGTGTGAAGCGCGAGCTTCATGCGCGTCATGCGCGCGGACGATGCCGGTTCGCCGCGCGCTGATCGGCGCGCGGGACTGACGTTGGCGCGCACGGCGCCACGCCAGATCGGTGTTGCCGGCAGCATGACGTGACGTCGACCGTCGCAGGCCCACCGGAACAGGGCGCTGGAAATGCGGCGCGCCGGCAAGCCTTTCAGCTTGCCGGCGCGCATCACACGCAACGGGACCGATCGCCGCAGCAACCGGTCCGCTGACGCCTATTTCAGTAGTGCACGACGGTCCGGATCGACTTGCCTTCGTGCATCAGGTCGAACGCTTCGTTGATCTCGGTGAGCGGCTTCGTGTGCGTGACGAACGGGGCGAGCTGGATCTTGCCGGCCATTGCGTCCTCGACCATGCCCGGCAGTTCGGAACGACCCTTGACGCCGCCGAACGCCGTGCCCAGCCAGCGGCGGCCGGTAACGAGCTGGAACGGACGCGTCGAGATTTCCTGGCCGGCGCCCGCGACGCCGATGATCACGGACTGGCCCCAGCCGCGGTGCGCGCATTCGAGCGCCGCGCGCATCACGTTGACGTTGCCGATGCACTCGAAGCTGTGATCGACGCCCCAGCCGGTCATTTCGACGATGACCTGCTGGATCGGCTTTTCGTGATCCTTCGGGTTCACGCAGTCGGTGGCGCCGAACACGCGCGCGAGGTCGAACTTGCCCGGGTTGGTGTCGACCGCGATGATGCGGCCGGCCTTCGCGAGCTTCGCGCCCTGGATCACCGCGAGGCCGATGCCGCCGAGGCCGAACACGGCCACGGTGTCGCCTTCCTGCACTTTCGCCGTGTTCTTCACCGCGCCGAGGCCCGTCGTGACGCCGCAGCCGAGCAGGCACACCTGCTCCGGGTTCGCGTCCGGGCTGATCTTCGCGAGCGACACTTCGGCGACGACCGTGTATTCGCTGAACGTCGAACAGCCCATGTAGTGATGGATCGGCTGGCCGTTGTAGCTGAAACGCGTGGTGCCGTCGGGCATCACGCCCTTGCCCTGGGTGGCGCGCACCGACACGCACAGGTTGGTCTTGCCGCTCTTGCAGAACAGGCACTCGCCGCATTCGGCGGTGTAGAGCGGAATCACGTGGTCGCCGGGCTTGACGCTCGTCACGCCTTCGCCGACTTCGACCACGATGCCGGCGCCTTCGTGGCCCAGCACGGCCGGGAACAGGCCTTCCGGATCGTCGCCAGACAGCGTGAACGCGTCGGTGTGACAGACGCCGGTATGGGTGATCTTGACGAGCACTTCGCCCTTGCGGGGCGGTTCGACGTCGATCTCGACGATCTGCAGCGGCTTACCCGCCTCGAATGCGACTGCGGCACGTGACTTCATGGCAATTCCTTAAAAAAATCATCGAATGGGCGGTACGTCGACGAACCTGCGCCGGTCAGCGCAAGTAGGACCGGACGAGGGTCACGATATCGTCGATCGATTCGGAAGAAGGCCGCGGGGCATCCGCGAGCTGGGTAAATTCCTCGCGCAAATGGCTTTCGAGCACGCCGGCCATCACGCCGTTGATCGCGCCGCGGATCGCAGCCAGCTGCTGGAGTACCGGGCCACAGTCCGCTCCCTCCTCGAGCGCTTGCTCGAGCGCATTCAACTGCCCGCGCACACGGCGCACGCGGATCAGCACGCGTTTCTTTTCTTCGGGGGAATGCGGCATGGGATGGTGGGTTCCGGATACTGGGGGGCAGTATAGAACAATGCGGGGGCGGCGGTCTACCCGGTCGTGCCCGGATGGCCAATGATGTATAGGGGGCGGCGGCCGACCGCGCGGTTCGCGCTGCCGGTGCGCGCGGTGTCGGCGTCAGATCAGCAACGTGAGCGTGCGAAACAGCGCGAGATCCTCCTTGCGCGCCGAGCGCGCATGCCGCCGGATCACCTGCAGCAGGCAGTCGAGGAAGCAGCGCGCGGCATCGCTCAGCGTGCTGCTGCGGCGCGTGACGACGCCGAGTTCGCTCGGCTCGAACGTTTCCTTCAGCGACAGCACGCGCATCCGGTCGCCGAACGGCGGCACCGCCGCGAGGATCGTCGGGCACCACGTGCACATGCCGGCCTGTTCGAGCATCGTCTGCAGCATCGCGACCGACTGCGCGCGCACGATGCGCCGTTCGTCGATCTGCGCGCCGTGCCGCGTAAACAGATAGTCGACGAGCGCGGCCTGGCCGTCGGCCGACGAATTCAGCACCCAGTCGCAATCGAGCAGGTCGTGCACCGACTTCGCGCGTTCGCGCGGATGCCCGGCGCGCACCATCACCGACGTGTCGTAGCGCAGCAGCGGCTCGAACGCGAATTCCTGCGCGCCGCTGCCGGGTTGCACATGGCCCAGCGCGAAGTCCATGCTGCCGTCGCGCAGCAGCGGTTGCGCGACGGCCATCAGCGCTTCGTAGAGCTCGAGGCGCACGTCGGGCATCCGCTCGCGAAACTGCAGCACGGTTTCCGCGAGGAACGTCATCGTGAGCCACGGCGTGACACCGACGCTCAGCCGTCCCTCGACACGCCCGCGCATCCGTTCGAGATCGCTCTGCGCGTGCTCGAGCTGCTTCAGCACGAGCTTCGCGTGCGTGAGCAGCGTCTTTCCGTATTCGGTGAAACCGATGCCTTCCGGCGCGCGCACCAGCAACGGCAGGCGCTCGCTGGCCTCCAGCTCGCGCAGCGCGCGGGTGACGGCTGCCTGCGACAGCCCGAGCGCGCGCGCCGCGCCGCGGATGCTGCCGGCCTCCGCGCTCGCGACGAGCGCCTGCAATTGATGCAGCTTGATTGTGGTCATGGTGCGAAATGGGCTATGAACCGGGCTATGAACCGGGCTATGAAGCGGGCTATGAAGCGGGCTGTAACCCGGGCTGTAACCCGACAACGAAAGGTTGTCATCATAACGAAACTGCGGCTGTTCGCCGGTTTTTTCGCTGCCTACGATCTCGTCAACGATCGGCCCTTTCGGCAATCGTCATACGGCATCTTTCGAGGATTAACGGGGTTGGACCGAACACGTATCGCGCCCGAAATGGCGGCCATCGAGACGGAGATGATCGCGCTGCGCCGGCGGCTGCACGCGCATCCGGAGCTCGGTTTCGAAGAACATGCGACGAGCGCGCTCGTCGCCGACTGCCTGACAACATGGGGTTATCGGGTCACGCGCGGCCTCGGCGGCACCGGCGTGGTCGGCACGCTCGCGCGCGGCGACGGGAAACGGCTCGGCTTGCGCGCCGACATGGACGCACTGCCGATCCGCGAGACAACCGGGCTCCCGCATGCGAGCCGGCACGACGGCGTGATGCACGCGTGCGGCCACGACGGCCATACGGCGATGTTGCTCGCGGCGGCCCGCTGCCTCGCCGAGCGCGAACGCTTCAACGGCACGCTGAACGTGATTTTCCAGCCGGCCGAGGAAGGGCTCGGCGGCGCGAAGCGGATGATCGACGATGGGCTGTTCACGCAGTTCCCGTGCGATGCCGTGTTCGCGATGCACAACGTGCCGGGGCTGCCGGCCGGCGTGCTCGGCTTCTGCGACGGCCCGGCGATGGCGTCGGCCGACGAGGTGCGTGTGCGCGTCACCGGGCGCGGCGGCCACGGCGCGGTGCCGCACACGACGATCGATCCGGTGGTCGTCTGCGCATCGATCGTGATGGCGCTGCAGACCGTCGTGTCGCGCAACGTGAACCCGCAGGAACTGGCGATCGTCACGACCGGCTCGATCCACGCGGGCACCGCGTCGAACGTGATCCCGCCGCATGCGGATCTCGCCCTGAGCGTGCGCGCGCTGTCGCCGGACGTGCGCGCGCTGCTCGAGCGGCGCATCCGCGCGATCGTGCACGGACAGGCCGACAGCTACGGCGCGACGGCCGAGATCGACTATCGCTACGGCTATCCGGTGCTCGTCAATCACACGGCGGAGACGGCGTTCGCACGAGACGTCGCGCGCGAATGGGGCGACGACGACGCGCTGATTCCGCATCTGCGGCCGATCGCGGCGAGCGAGGATTTCGCGTTCATGCTCGAGGCATGCCCGGGCAGCTACCTGTCGATCGGCAATGGCGACGGCAATGGCCACGGTGAAGGCGCGGCCGGCTGCGGGCTGCACCACCCGGGCTACGACTTCAACGACGCATGCCTCGCGACGGGCGCGAGCTACTGGATCGCACTGGCCGAACGCTACCTCGCGTGAGCGGGGCATTCGGATGCGCGGACACGACATGCGCACACACCAATTTGATTCACCTTCAACGATGGAAACCAGGAGACAGGCAATGAAACAGTGGATGGCGGCGCTCGCGGTGGCGCTGACGGCAACGACGATCGCAGGGGCCGCGCACGCGGGTGACTGGACGGGCAAGGAGATCCGCCTCGCGGTCGATCCGACGTATCCGCCGCTCGAGTACAAGCAGCCCGACGGCACGCTGACCGGTTTCGGGATCGACATCACCAACGCGTTGTGCGCGGAGCTGCATGCGCGCTGCGTGTGGGTCGAATCGAGTTTCGACGGGATGATTCCGGGGCTGCTCGCGCGCAAGTTCGACGTGATCGCGTCGTCGATGACGATCACGCCGAAGCGGATGCAGCAGATCGCATTCACGAACCGGATCTCGAATGCGCCGGCGCGGCTGATCGCGCGCAAGGGTTCGCCGCTGCTGCCGACGGCCGCGTCGCTGAAGGGCAAGCGGGTCGGCGTCGAACAGGGCTCCGCGCAGGCCGACTACGCGATCGCGAACTGGCAGCCGGCCGGCGTGCAGATCGAGTCGTACCAGAACCAGGACCAGGTGTACGCCGATCTCGTGACGGGGCGGCTCGACGCGGCGTTCCAGGCGTCGATCGCGGCGAGCGACGGCTTCCTGAAGAAGCCGCAAGGCAAGGACTTCATGTTCGTCGGTGCGGCGATCGACGATGCGAAGTATTTCGGGCAGGGCGACGGCCTCGGGCTGCGCAAGCAGGACACCGACCTGCGCGATGCGTTCAATCGCGCGCTCGCGACGATCCTCGCGAACGGCACGTATCAGCGGATCAACCGAAAGTATTTCGACTTCGACATCTACGGCACAAAGTAAGGGACGCCCAGTTGTATCGAGCGGATGGGGATCATCAAATCAATAAGGAAAACGAATGAACTGGAGATTGTTTTTCGTCGCGATGCCGGCCCTCTGTGCGGCGCCGGCGTTCGCGCAAGGCAGCGTCACGCTGTACGGGTTGGTCGATGCAGGCATCGACTATACGAACAACGTCGGCGGCCACGGCGCGTGGCAGATGGCGAGCGGCTTCGCGCAGGGCAGCCGCTGGGGGCTGAAGGGCACTGAGGATCTCGGTGGCGGCTACAGCGCGCTGTTCCAGATCGAGAGCGGCTTCAACGTGAACAGCGGCACGCTCGCGCAGGGCGGCCGGATGTTCGGGCGGCAGGCGTATGTCGGGCTCGGCAGCGAGCGTTTCGGCACGCTGACGCTCGGCCGGCAATACGATTCGGTCGTCGACTATCTCGCGCCGACGACCGCGAACGGCAGCTGGGGCGTCTATCCGTTCTCGCATCCGCTCGACAACGACAACACCGGCAACTCGTTCCGCGTGAACAACACGGTCAAGTATGCGAGCCCGGATTTCGGCGGCTTCTCGTTCGGCGGCACCTACAGCTTCAGCAACGACACCGGGTTCGCGAACAACCGGCAGTGGAGCGTCGGCGCGCAGTACGAGCACGGCGGCCTGCTCGTCGGAGCGGCGTTCCTGAATGCGGACAACCCGGGTGCGACGGGTGGCGGCGCGATCGCGGGTTCGGGGTCGGTCGGTGCGGACGCGAACTTCGCGTCGGCACGGCTGCGGATTTTCGGGGCGGGCATCAACTACACGGCCGGGCCCGCGACGATCGGGTTCGCGTATACGAACAGCAACGTCACGCGGCCGACCGCGAACGTCGGCTATCTGTTCGGCGACGAGACGATCGAACCTGTGACGGGCCCGCTCGCGGGCGGCGCGGTCACGGCGATCAAGTATCAGAACTTCGAGGTGAACGGTAAGTATCAGTTCACGCCGGCGTTCTTCGTCGGTGCGCAGTATGTGTATACGACCGTGCGCTACGACGCGACCACGGGTAGCGCTAAGCCGAAGATCCATTCGCTCGGGCTGATGGCCGACTACAACCTGTCGAAGCGTACCGATGTCTACGTGATGGGCGCGTACCAGCGGGTCGCGGGCGATGCGACTGGTTCGTCGCTCGATCAGGCGCTTATCCCAGGCGCGGCCGATCTGTCGTCGACGTCGAAGCAGCTGATGGTGCATGCGGGGATCCGTCATAAGTTCTGACGGGATCTGGATCGAGGGGGTGGGACGGGTAGCCGGCTTGGCGTCGCGCGCCCGCAAAATCGGCACATTCCGACAAGGACCCGCCGCGCCGTGCGCTAACCGGCGGCGGCATCCCCGTCTCGTCGCTCACGTCACAGTTCCGTTTTTCAGCTTGTCGATACACGGAATCCCCCGCGCGTCGTTTCGGCTGCTTGCGACGAGGTATTCGTGAGCGGCCGATTCCATTGGCACGCGCATTCGACACGAACACGAGGAATCGATCAGGTATGCCATGAATATGCTTTGGGAGCTCCGCGAGACTTTTGAGAGCGCGTCAATCAGACGGATCTGAAATTAAAAACTTGTGGTTTCCAATCAACGGCTTGGCAATTTTTGACAGTCATTTTCCGGTGTTTCGGTAATCTCTCGCCCAATAACCAATGAATGGACGCGGGCCGCGTCGGCGAGAATGAACAAGAATACGCACCGCCTGGTGTATTCCAGGCTCCGGGGAATGGTAGTGGCCGTAGCGGAGACGGCGACTGCTGAACGGAAATCGGCAACGGGCGAGATGCGCACGCGGCGGCGTTCGTCAGCGTCCGGCACGCGCGCTGTCGCCGTCGCCGCGGGTGTGACCGTGCTCGGCATGTTGCCCGGCTTGTCCGGTGCGCAGATTGTCCCGACGCCGGGAACCAGCACACAGGTGATCCAGACGCCGAACGGCCTGCCTCAGGTCAACGTGGCCAAGCCTTCTGGCGCGGGCGTATCGGTCAACACCTACAACCAGTTCGACGTACAAAAAGCCGGCGCGATCCTGAACAATTCGGCCACGATGGTTCAGACGCAGCAGGCAGGCTGGATCAACGGCAACCCGAACTACGGAGCCGGGCAGGCCGCGCGGATCATCGTCAACCAGGTCAACAGCCCCAATCCCTCCCAAATCCGCGGCACGGTCGAGATCGCGGGCGCCCGGGCCGAGCTCGTCATCGCTAACCCGTCCGGGATCTTCGTCGACGGCGGCAGCTTTCTCAATACCAGTCGTGCGACCCTGACCACCGGCGTGCCGTTCTATGGCGCCGATGGGTCGCTTGCCGGCTACAACGTTAACCGCGGTCTCGTGACTGTCGCAGGCGCAGGCCTGAACGCGGCCAATATCGATCAGGTCGATCTGATTGCGCGAGCGGTGCAGGTGAACGCGGCGGTCTATGCGAAGAACCTCAATGTAATCGCCGGTACGAATCAGGTTAATCACGACACGCTTGCCGCGACGCCGATCGCCGGCGATGGTCCTGCTCCGTCGGTTGCTATCGATGTAAGCCAGTTGGGTGGCATGTATAGCAATCGAATCTTCCTCGCATCGAACGAGAACGGCGTGGGGGTGGCCAACGCCGGTACGATCGCGGCGCAGGCGGGTGATCTCACATTGCAGTCGAACGGCCGACTTGTGCTCACGGGTAAGACCACGGCGAGCGGCAACCTCGCGCTGGCGGCGGCCGGCGGTATCCAGAACAACGGCACGACGTACGCGCAGCAATCGCTGTCGGCGAACACTGCCGCCGATCTCACGAACAGCGGGACGCTGGCGGCGCAGCAGAATACGACGGTCAATGCCGGCAGCGTCAATTCGACCGGCACGCTCGGCGCGGGCGTGAACAACGATGGTTCCGTCGGTCGCAGCGGCGACTTGATTTT
>NZ_ML058627.1 GCF_003635165.1 Burkholderia sp. Nafp2/4-1b
CGTTATGCGCACTTCGGGATTATGCCAAGTAAGTGTAGCGAGCTGCACAATCGGGGGGAGCTCGCCACGTAGGACAGCACATAATCAAAGCGCCTCCAGAAACTTTAGAAGCGTGTCTGGTGGTCGGTAGCGGGATCGACGGGTCTTCAGTGGGGCGATCGCCGCCAGGGCGCGCTCTTTCATGGCCAGATCTGCTTCAACATAGCCGTGTGTTGTCGACGGACTCTCATGTCCGAGCCAAAGTGCAATGACTGTGATGTCGACGCCGGACTGCAACAGGTGCATTGCGGTCGTATGTCGAAGCGTATGCGGCGAGATCGAACGCCCGAGCAACGACGGACAGCGTGTCACAGCTGCGTTTGCTGCGACGGCGATCCGCTCCGCAGCGTTTGACCGCGTCATCGATCTTCCCCAGCGGTTGGGCAGCAAAGGTTGTTCGGCGCGCAGGCCTGCAAATTCGATCCAGCGCCGAAGTTCGACTGCCGTATCCTTCCATAGCGGTACGGTCCGTTGCTTGCGCCCTTTACCGTGTAAGCGCACGCTCGGAGTGACATCAAGCTCAAGATCGCTGACATGGATGCCAATCAGTTCTGAAACCCGGGCACCCGTATTGTAAAGCACCTTGAGGAGTGCCCTGTCACGCCTGCCATACCAGGTGTCACTGTCAGGGGCATCCAGGAGCGCCTTTGCCTCGCCACGGGAGAGGAATCCGAGCATTGGCTTGTCGGAGCGCTTCATCGGAATGGCCAGAATACGCTGCGCGATAAACAAAGCCGGCGGGCACTGGGACGCCATATACTGCGCAAACCCGCGTATTGCTGCGAGCCTCGCATTGCGACTTCGTACGGCGTTGTGGCGTTCTTCTTCGAGATAGGCCAGGAATCCAACTACGAGATCTGCGTCGATGTCGAGCAATGTAAGTTGTGCAGCTGATTTACGGCATCGATCTTCTGCATAGCCAAGTAGAAGACGGAATGCATCGCGATATGCCGCGACGGTTCTGGGGCTTGCAGCCTGTTGCTGCTGCAGACGCTCGGTAAAGAAGCGCTGGACCAACGCGGCGAATTCGGCTGGTTGAGTCAACAGGGTGTTCATGCCGGAACTCCTTCAACGTAGCGTTGGAAGCGTTCGCCCGCGATGTTCATCAGCTCAGGGATACCGGTAAAGTACCAGTAGGTATCGACTACCTTGGCATGCCCTACATAGATCGACAGTGCCGACAGACATCGCCCTATGTCCTCTTCCTCCCGGTAGAAGCGCAACGCGCTACGCACGATGAAGGTATGCCGTAGATCATGCAGTCGGTGATGACGGTAGTCTCCACGAGGCTTCCAGCCGAGCTGCCTCTCACAGATTGCGTGCAACGTGTACAACATCTGGCGCTGGGTTACCGGCTGACCGCTTTCTCCCCGAAAGAAACGATCCGAACATCGATCGGGAACAAATCGGTCCCGGAAGTTAGCGTACTCCCGCAACTGCCTGGTAACTGTATCGTGCATGGCGACATAACGGTGCTGATGACATTTGGAGTTGCGGACGTCGAGCACGCCGGCATCAAGATCGACGTCGGCAACAGTCAGGTGAATCGCTTCGGAGATCCGCAGTCCTGTCGTCAACAGCAAACCAAACAACGCGCAACATGTTGCTGGGCGCAAACCTCCAGGTGGCCCGAGCAGGCTGGCTTCGGCCAGCAACGTTCGAATCTCCTGTTCAGTAAAGATATGTGGCACCAGCCGACGGTGCCCACGACCTAGCAAATTCCTCGGTGGTATGACCGTGGTGGGATCTGTACGCATTTGGAACTTGGCGAAGCCGCGCAGTGTTTCGATACGGCGAGCCCAGCTAATCGAGGAGGCGCGCTTCGAATCGCGAGCCCAGTCCGCGGCGAGATCCAGCGTCAGATGCTCGGTGCCACGCCGGTCAGCGAAGCGGGCGAAGGATTCGAGTTGCCTGCCATCAATTGCGAGTTCGAAGCCGAAGCTGCGTCGATACGCAAGATATGCCGCCACACGGGCGGCCCAACCGCCGGTGATGTTCATGTCGTGCTCCCCGGCCAGGAAAGGGCAACCTCGCGAAGGCGTTCAATATCCACACGAGCGTAGACGCGGGCCGTGTCCAAGCTCCGATGCCGTAGCAGATCAGCGATTTCCTTGATCGACACGTTCGCCCTTTGCAGGCGAGTGGCGGTTGACCTCCGCAGCACATGCGTATTGCAGAACTGATCATCCAGGTTGCAGCGTGCGAACGCTCGGTTCATGGCGTTGCGAATCGCCGCGACGCTTAACGGAACGCCGAACGGCGCCCGGTGGCGTACAAACACAAATCGACTGTCGGTTAGCGGGCGCCCCGCTCGCAGATATTGCGCTAAGGCAGCACCAGCTTGTTCAGGCAACGGCATGCGTTGCGCACGCTGGCTCTTGGTGTGCCGTAAGGTCACAATGCCACGTCGCCAGTCTATTGCGTCAAGTGTCAGGCGGGTGGCTTCGTCACCGCGCAGGCCAAGATCAAGAATGCAGCGAGCGATAGCGTAGTCGCGCATACCGGAAGGGATGTTGACATCAAAGGCCTGCAGGAAATGCTCGAGCTGAATATCCGAGAGTACCTTCGGTGGCTTCCGGTGTGGCCAATTGGCGATCACCGGCAAAGTCGAAACCGCAAGGCGAGTGTCGTCACCCTGCAATGCACGGAATCTCAGATAGCTACGCAGGCTCGTACAGATGACCCCGAGCGAACTGGGTTTCCAGTGTTGTCTGGCAAGGCTGGTGAGGAATGAGTCGACAGCCGGCATCGTCAGATTGATGGACCCAGCGAGGTCATCTGGCGTGCAGCTAGCGAAAAATGCTTCGAGGTGCCGAACACGATAGACGCACGTCGAACGAGCAAGGCCACACGTATCGCGCAAATACTCATGGAAGTTGTGCAACTCGTCTGCCAGTGGCCCCGGCGAGGTTGCGGGGATGACGTCCGCGTAAAATGGCAACGCCAAAAGATGATGCAGTGCTGCGCGCATCTCCGACACAACTGATCGGCAGGGTTCTGGACAGCGGCAAACTGGTAGGTGATGCCGGATGAAGTGTTCGACAAGCGCTCCATCAATATCCCGGGCAGAAAGCCGCTCGCGTCTCATCCAATAACTGAAATGCGCCAGGCATCGAAGGTATGCTCCGACAGTACCTCGTGCATAACGTAGTCCCTCCAGCTCGCCAATGTACGAATCGAGGAACTGGTTCAGTGGCCCATAGATCAACCAGTCTCGTCGAGCGAGACGTTTCAGGCATGCGTCGGTAGACATGATGGTCTCCGCAGGCAGGTTCACGGAACACCATCACACCACGGTTTATTATGCTGAGTTAGAACACCTCGGCGTTGCTCGCTGGACGCCTTGGAAGCTCAGCCGGGAATCCGGGGACGGATCATGCTCGCCATAATCTCGAAGTGCGCATAA
>NZ_ML058628.1:0-162892 GCF_003635165.1 Burkholderia sp. Nafp2/4-1b
CGGTTGCCGGTTGCCGGTTGCGGGCTGCCGGCTGCCGGCTGCCGGCTGGCGGCTGGCGGCTGGCGGCTGGCGCCAATGCTTATCGGCCGCGCCGCGATAAGCAAATGCGAATTGCTTGGTTTGACTGGCGACGCGGCCCGGTTAGCGTTCCATTGTCGCGATCGTTCCGAGCGAGCCGCGACACCTGTCGGCCAATCGCATCACGCCGCGCAACGGCGCGATCGTCCGCTGTCCGTATCACCCGCATCGACCGTATCACCGGTTTCATCCCGCCCCAGCATCATGGCCGAATACTTCGACGTCGACCACGCGCGCGCGATCGCCACGCTCGGCGCGCGCTTCACTGCCCGCACCGAGTGGCCAACCTGGCTGCTGGTTGTCGCGATCTACGGCGGCTGGCTCGCCGTGCTGCTGCTCGTGCGTGCCGAGCGCCTGTCGCTCGCGGCCGCGACGCCGCCGCTGATCATGCTCGGCGCGTGGCACATGTCGCTGCAGCATGAGCTGCTGCACGGGCATCCGACCCGCTCCCCATTTGTGAACCGGCTGCTCGGCTATCCGCCGCTGACGATCTGGTATCCGTACACGCTCTATCGCGACACGCACCTCGACCATCACCGCGACGAGGACCTGACCGTGCCGGGCGTCGACCCCGAATCGAACTACGTGTCGCGCGAGCAGTGGGCGCGGCTGCCGCGCTGGCGCCGCGTGCTGACGGTTGCGCGCACAACCTTCATCGGACGTCTGGTATTCGGACCGCCGACCAGCATCGCCGCGATGATCCACGACGCCTTCGTCGCGTTCCGGCGCGGCGACTTTCGCTATCTGCCGATGTGGGCAACGCACGCCGCGTGCGCGATGGCGCTGCTCGCGTGGCTGCAGTGGGGAATCGGCGTGCCGTGGTGGTACTACCTGCTGGCGATCACGTGGCCGGCGCTGTCGCTCGCGATGATTCGGTCACTGTTCGAGCATCGCGCCGCGCGGCATCCGAAGGCGCGCATCGTGATCAACGAGGCCGGCTTCGCGATGCGGCTGCTGTACCTGAACAACAACTATCACCTCGTGCATCACGACCTGCCGAAGCTGCCGTGGTACGACCTGCCGCGCGCGTACCGGATGCGGCGCGATGCGTATGCGGAAAAATGCGGCGGTTTCGTGATTCGCGGTGGCTATCGCGAACTGCTGGCACGCCACGCGTGGACGCCGACCGATGCGCCCGTGCATCCGTTCGACCAGGGCACGGCATCCCTGTCGACGGGGAGCGGCGCGAAGGTGGCCGCGGTCGACGGTTATCTTCAGATCAGTACGTGACGGTGACACGTACGTAACGCCCGACGGCACGCGACTCCGCCGCAACCCCGCCCGGCCGCGCCGGCACGTATTTCTTACGAAAAGCCGACAACTCCGATCGCCAGCGGCGAATTGCCAATTCCATCGGCAATGTCCAGAATGACGGCTCGTCCGGGGCTTCCAACAATCATTCGCCCCGGCTCAGCCCTCCGGCCGCACGCCGCACTCCCCAAACGACGATGCAACCGAACACCTCGCCCGACGCGATCCGCTCGATCGGCAACGACTGGTCCGTCTCCGCGATCACCGCGGGCTTTCTCGCGGTGCTGATTTCCTATGCGGGCCCGCTCGCGATCTTTTTCCAGGCGTCACAGGTCGCGCATGCATCCAACGAGATGGTGACGTCGTGGGTCTGGGCGATCTCGATCGGCGCGGGCGTGTCGGGGCTGTTCGCGAGCTGGAAGCTGAAGGTTCCGATCGTGACCGCGTGGTCGGCGCCCGGCACCGCGCTGCTGGTCGGCCTCTTTCCGCAACTGACGCTGAACCAGGCCGTCGGCGCGTACATCACCGCCGCGCTGATCATCCTCGTGATCGGCATCACCGGGTATTTCGACCGGCTCGTGCGCCACATTCCGCGCGGCATCGCATGCGGGATGATGGCCGGCATCCTGCTGCCGTTCGGCATGCACGCGTTCTCCGCCGCGACCGCGCAGCCGGTGCTCGGGTTCGGGATGATCGCGGCGTACGTGATCTTCAAGCGCCTGCTGCCGCGCTACAGCATCGTGCTCGTGCTGCTGACCGGCGCCGCGCTCGCGACACTGCTTGGCATGGCACATCTCGGCAACGTGTCACCGAGCATCGCGCGGCCGATCTTCATCGCGCCCGAATGGACGCTCGGCACCACGCTCAGCCTCGCGCTGCCGCTCGTCGTCGTCAGTCTCACCGGTCAGTTCCTGCCGGGGATGACGATCCTGCGCGTGTCCGGCTATCACACGAGCGCGCGGCCGATCATTACGGCGACCAGCGTGATGTCGCTCGTCGTCGCATGCTTCGGCGGGATCACGATCGTCGTCGCGGCGATCACCGCGGCGCTGTGTACCGGCAAGGATTCGCATGAGGATCCGGACCGTCGCTATATCGCAGGCATCGCGAACGGGGTGATCTACCTGATCGGAGGGCTCTTTGCGGGGACGATCGTCACGCTGTTCTTCGCGCTGCCGAAGGCGTTCGTCGCGATCCTCGCGGGGCTCGCGCTAATCGGCGCGATCGGCGCGAACGTGCACGGGATCTTCGAAGACGAGGACCATCGCGAAGCGTCGGTGATCACGTTTCTTGCGACCGCGTCGGGGATGACGTGGCTCGGGCTCGGGTCGGCGTTCTGGGGGATCGTGATCGGGTCGGTCGCGTATGTGGTGTTGAGCAGGGTGCGGGGGCGTGGGGGGGATTGAGCAGGCCCACAATGCCTGCTGCACCAGATACGTCCGTTGTATCAGCGAATCGCGGCGCGTCCCACCCCGCCGTTCAGTTCGTTACGGTCACTTCGACGCGGCGATTTCGTGACCTGCCCGGTGCCGTGCCGTTGTCAGCGAGCGGATCGGCATCGCTCTGTCCGGTTGCGGATATGTTTTGCATCGGCACCCCCGCTGCCACAAGAATTCGCGCGACCTGTCGAGCACGGGCTTCGGAAAGCGCCTGATTGTTGTCCCGGGATCTGGCTCCAGCCGGTACGTTATCGGTGTAACCAACGACCTGTACCTGCGCGGCGGGTACAGATGCAACAATGGTCCGCCCCACCGTCGCGATCATGGAAGCCCACCAAGGCGCGACCGTCACGTCACCCGATGCGTACATGCCGTTGAACCGGAGTATCAGTGCGTTCGTCGCAACATCCTTATGCAGCTCGATGTTCCCGGCAGCCACCTCGTCACGCATGCTCAAGTCGAGCTGTTCCGACAGAACATCAAGCGAGGACGTCATCGTAGCCGGCTTGCCATGCATCCAGTGGCCCATCACCGCATAACCCGCTGCTCCCAGAAACAACGCAACGGCAAGACTAGCGCCGATCCACCAACGGGTTCGACGCACCGGTGCGGGACGTACCCACGGGTCGACAATCGATTGCCGGGGCGGCCGGATCAGCGCACTGTCGCGCACGCTTCCGAATCCACCGGTCACGACAACCCGATGAACGGCTTCGCGAACATTCTGAAGCCGGGCCGAGCCATCGTTTGCAAAGCGATATCGCCCCTTGAAACCTAGATCGAGGACGTTCTGGTACAGCTCGATCAGATCGAGATGTTCTCGAGGATTCCCCAGCGCGTCGTCGATCAGTCGAAACACGCGATCGCTTCCCTGACGATCGTGACCCAACGCCGCTGCCAGGCTGTTTGACTGCCAGTCGATTCCCGTCGCCCCGCCGTTGCCCCAGCGCATCTGCATCGCCGCTTCGTCGAGCGCGGCGCACAGGCAATAGCTCGCGCGAACCACGTGATCGGAGCGCAACTTCAGCTCGTTGCAGACACGCGCGAACACCCTGAGCTCCTGTTCCAGCCACCGGCGTCGGTACGCGACGGCGTCTGGTTCCAGCCCATCGGGCGTATCCGCCAGCGCTCGCAACAAGATGCGCGCGGATTCGAGCAACGGGTTGACCGCTTGCTCCGCGCCGCTGAGACGCACCGCGAGCGGCGGGGATGCCGGCAACGCGGCAGTACCTCTCGGATCGGCCGTCGAAATCGTCACCGTGCACACTCCTCGCGATTCATTGAGCGGTATTGACCGGGCTTGCCGGCAACATGCCGCGCGGCAATCCCGGCGGCGGGCCGCTGTCCGACAGACTGAACAGCGGCATCGAGCTCGGGCAGCGGAACGTCCTCAGCACATCGCTCGTCAGCGGATTCGCCACACTCCCGGTACTCGCAATATCGAGCGCTGCCTTGCGACCGTCGAAATCGAACGCGACACGGGTGCGGCCGGGCGTCGCTGTTTCGACGACCCGTCCCCGCTGGAGGAGCCGCATCAGCGCCCACGGTCCGTCGGCCGCGATCGTCGACGTCTCAGGACGAATGCGCGGGTTCGCGGTGATCTCCGCATGGACGCCGCCACGCGGGCCCGGCCACGATACCGTGAACGGCGCCACCGGCCCATGCTGATAAAGCGAGGACTGGCCGTCGACGTCAAGCGACAGGCCCATGATCGCCGGATCCAGTTCGGGAATGCGGATATCGGCCTTCCATGTGAGCTGTTTGTGACCGGGATCGTTGAAAAAGACGTCGCGAATCGCCTTCGCATGCTCGAACGGTTCGAGATCCGGCCCTTGCACGGGTTCCGTCGCGCCGGGCAGTGTGCGGTACCGCCATGGCTTCGCCGATGTGTCGACGAAGGGCGACAGCGTCTTCACGAAGAAATCGTCAATCACGCCGCCTTGCGCGAACACGCGGGTGAAATCATCGATGCCCACATCGCGCTTGCTGTCGGGCGAGAACGGGTAGTTGCCGTCGATCGTCAGGCGGCACGTGTCGCCGACCGTCGCCTGCATCTGGCGAGACAACAATTGCCCGATACCCTGGTTGACTTCGCGCGAGCTATCCGCGGCAAGCTGCAGCAGCACGGCTCGGAAAGGCGCGGGCATCGTGTTGGCAGCCATCTTGAGCTTCGCCGCTGCGTCGCTGGCCGGCGGCATGCTGTTGTTCGACAATGCATTATCGGAGACCGTGAGCGCCGTGTAGTAGTCGTTCAACAGGTTGGTCACGCCGTCGAGGCCCGTCGCGCCGCCGCCGTGAGATGCCGCCTGGGAAGCGCCCTCTGAATCGGCGTTGCCGGTCACGACTTCGCGCAGCGCGGCGAAATGGGCGTCGACGATGTCCCGTTCGACGCGCTCCGACGCGCGAATGCCGAGCGCCTTGTCGGCCTTCTGGTTGATCTGGTCGGCAGCTTTCTGGAGAAACGTGCCGCCCGATCCGCTCACCGGCGCCGTGAGCGTCGTTTCATGCACCGCCGCACGGGCCAGCCGCACGAGTGGCGAGTCGGGAGCCGCGAAACGGCGCAGCACCTGGAGATTGAACGCGAGGCTCGTGCCGCTCACTGTCCGGATGTCGTTGAGAAACGCATCCCATTGCTGCGCGTACTCCGTCAGATATTCGCGGCGGACCGCATCCGTCAGCGCGTCGTCCATCCCCGTCGCATGGGTCACGATTTCAGCCGTTTTTTTTTGAGCCGAATCGGCGGTCCCCGCTAGGTATGAGCGCCCCATCACCCACGCATCGTCATCGCGAGCAATCTGCACGAATTCAGGCAGCCGCTTGTCGAACAGATTCCGGTAACCATCGAAGGTGAAGAGTCCCGACACGCCGCGCGACAACGGCGCGTCGCTCGCCCGCGTGAACACCGTGCCGGCCTGCGGGCCCACCGCGCGCAGCAGCGTGAACTCGTCCGGCGCCTCCTTCTGCATCGCCGCCTTGGCGCGCTCGTACAAGCGCCCCGTCGCGTTGCTGCCGTCGAGAAACGCCCGGGTGCGCTGGATCAGCGCGTCATTGCGAATGCGCGGCGACTTCACCACGCGATCGCCGGAAAAGAGCTGCTGGACATGGTCGACCATTGATGCGCGGCCACCGAAGACCGCGGCACTGTCATTTTTTGCCCAATCGTCGAGCACCCACGTCTTGACGTCACCGGCATTGAACTTCGCGGCGTCGTAGAGCATCAGGTAGACGCGCAGCGCATCGTAGGCGGCCTTCGAATCGTTACCGGCGATCGCGCCGGACATCACGTCCTCCATCCGGCCCACGATTTGCGGCAACAACAGATTGTCCTCAAGCGCATCGTACGTGCGCCCGCTCTCCGTCGCGATGCTCGACGGCACGTACAGCGCATAGCGCCACTCGCTGCCGGGGTCGGAGATATCCAGATGCGGAAAGGTCGGCAGATAGCGCGCTTCGGTCAGCGTATCCGGCACGGCCTCCAGTTTCGGCGTCTTGTAGAGTTGCGTTACCCTGGCTGTCAACGCCTGTGCCTTGCGCCCCATCGCGTCGAGATAGTCGCTGTTGTGGCCGAAGCTCACACGCAAGCCGATCATCAGCCACACGAACAACAGCAGGGTCAAGGTGTGGCCGATCAGGCGCAACAGCCGATAGCGGAATTCCCAACGCAGGTTGGGGCTTACGAGATGCGCCTCCGGGAACACGACACGCGTCAGGAGATCGTGCAGAAAGAAGCTCCGGTTCCCTTCGGCACGCTGCGGTGAAACGGCAGCGTGGTCCTGACCCGACAGCAGGCGTTGAACGAGCGTATGGCGCTCCGCAACGACCTCGCCGCCCCACTGCCGCGCGCTTGTGAAATACACGCCACGCAACGTCGCATGGAGTTGGGTATCGTCGTAGCGCGAATCGAGAAAGACCCGGTCGATCAGGTCCGTCAACGGCCCGAGCAGTGCAGAAAACTCCTCCGGGAGCGCGGCAAGTTTTCGCCGCTTCAGCAAATCGTACTCATCCTGCAGATGTGTATCGATCGATTCGCTCAAGCGTTCGGACAGCCGGGTAAGCTCATGGTGGCAATGCGCACGCAGCCCCTCCTTCGCAACCGTTTCCTTGCCGTACGGAAGCGTGAAGCCCCATGTCTGTGCCCGCCCCTCCGATGTGAGCGTGCCGAAATACTCCGAGAAGCCCGTCAGGCCGTCTACCTTCGTAACCATCACGTAGACGGGGAAGCGGATGCCGAGCTCCTGGCGTAGCTCGGCGAGCCGCGCACGCAATGCAGCTGCTTCGGCGATACGAGCTTGTTCATCGGCGCTGGCCAGCGTCGCAAGATCGATCGTCAGCAACGCACCATTGATTGGCGCACGAGGCCGGTTCCGGCGCAGCATGCCGAGAAATCCGAGCCATTCCGCGCGGTCGATATCCTGACGACCATGGCGCTGGGCCGAACGACTCGGAGCCGAATCGGCACTCGATTTCGAGGCCGTGACCACCTTCGATTGCGTCGACGTATCCTGTTTCGGATCGTCTTCGGCACGTTTCTCATCCGGCTTTGAGTCGCGAGTATCCACGCCGACAGTATTGGTTGCCGGTGTCGGTTCATCAACGTCAGCGGTCGGCGACGTGCCATGACGCGTGTAGTAGCCTGCCGTGTCGATGAGAACCGCATCATTGGTCAACCACCAGTCCACCGAGGCAGCGTCGGCGACAGGCTTCCCCGCCGCGCGCTGCATCTGCTCGGCAACGGGAAACGCCAGTCCGCCGTTCATCAGCACGCTGGTCTTGCCCGACCCTCGCGAGCCGAGCGTGATGTACCAGGGCAACTCGTACAAATAGCGCTTGCCCTGGAACAGCCGACCCAGACCGCGTGCCCCCGTGCGCATGGCTTTGAGACGTGCGAGCGCGCTAGTCAGGATCGGTTCAATTTCTCGAAGACGCGATGCGGCGGGCGACTCGTCCTTCTTGTCGCCTTTGCGCAGCATTTTCTTCAGGAACGCATCGTCTGCGCGCATCCTCTGCCAGACGCGATACATCCCGAAGATCAAGAGAACGCCCACTACCACCGCGATTGCCGTGAGTCGGGTCGACACCGGCTCGAGCGGAGCCATATGACCAAACGAAAGCAGCGGGCCCGCGTACCAGATCAACAAGCAAAGCAGTGCGACGAACACGATGATCGTCGACTGACCCACGAGCCAGAGCAGCACCCCGGCGAGCAGCAATGCGATCAACAGCACGCGCATGCCGGCCGCGGCGAGCGGCTTCAGGCCGCCGAACGCGAAAAACGGCCCCACGAACCAGATCACCAGTGCGACGACAATCAGTGCGAGGAACGCGAGGAACTGGCGCGAGGCCAGAAACGACAGGAACTGGAACTTCTTCATGTGTTATTCCGGAAACGGATCTCGCTTATCGCGCGACGACGATCTCGACACGCCGGTTCTGCGCGCGTCCCTGCACGGTGCGGTTGTCGCCGACAGGATCGGCATCGCCCTTGCCTGCAGCTTCGAGACGATTCGCCGGCACGCCCGCGGCTTGCAGCATCTGCATGACCTGAATGGCCCGCTCTTCCGACAGCACCTGATTCGACGCGAAATGACGGCTGCGAATCGGTACGCTGTCCGTGTAACCAAGAACGGCTACCTTGCCGGGCACCTTGGAGATTTCGGCGGCGATCTTTGAAATCAGCGGGTTCATCGACGGCTGGACCGACGCGCCGCCCGGCTTGAACATCGCGTCGCCGCGGAACGTCACGGCGCTGCGGCGGGCGTCTTCGTCGACGCTGACGGTACCGGCGGCGATTTCATCCTTGAGCAATTGCTTGAGGTGCAGTTGCGGGGGGGCTGGGGGCGGTGTCATCGCGGCGATCGCGGCGATCTGCTTCTGGACCTCGGCGGCACGGTTCATCAACTCGTATTTGAACCAGCCGAACAGGCCGAGAAGGATCACGGACAGGACGGTGACGGTGATCCACACAGGGAACTCGTAGAAGGACAGGCGCTTGCCTTTTGCCGTCGATTGCCAGTTGGGTGACAAGGCCATCGGCACCGGTTCGCGTTGCGATGTGATGACGTTGTAGATTCGCTGGCGGATCGCGTCGTGCTTGCGTTTGCTATCGGCGCCTTCCCGGTAGCGGCCCTCGAAGCCGAGACTGAGGACACGGTAGATTACCTGGAGCAGATTGCGATGCTCATGCGGGTCCTCGAGCAGACGGCCGATCAGGAGATAGACTTTGTCACCGCCCTCGAGGTCTCCGTGAAAGGTCATAGCAAGGCCGTCCTTGATCCACCCAATCGCCGACGAGTCCTTTTTTCCCCACGCGGTTTGCGTTGCAGCTTCGTCCAACGCCGTGCAAAGGCAATACCGAGCGCCGATCATGTGATCGCGGCGAATGTTGGTTTGTTCGCAAAGCTTGTCGAATACCCTCACCTCCTGCTCGAGGAGCATACGCAGCGCAAGTATCTGCTCTGCTTCAAGATGTTGGGGCATATCAGCTTGGGCACGAAGCAGCGGGGCCGCCGCTTCGAGCAATGGATTGCGCGCACGCTGGACCGCCGAAAGCCGCTCCCGAAACGGGATCGTCTTCGCGTCGGCAGATTCACGTCCGTTCTCGGACGAGGTCGCATGATCGGCAGCGGCAGATGGCGTCCCACTTGATTGATTGTTCATAGGCACACGTGAATCGATGATCTTTTTAGGATTACAGAATTCGTTCCGTCCGACGTCATCTCGAAATCAATGCTCTTTCGAGAAACCGGCTCTTATAAGAAAAACTCTCAGGCTCTAGCGTCGACGCAAAATTAAATCCGACACGCTTACGAAACCGATACTGTCGCGCGTCGGCTGATTAATGTGCATCCGCAAGTGGCGCGGTGTCTTTCAAGGGCCGCCGGCTGACCGTCGATCATGAAAGTTGCATCGCCTTCCTCGATTCGATTCATACCGTGCTCTGCGCAGCGAACGATATCGAATCTACGCGCAATAGCCTTTCCTTCAACGATATCGGCGTCACTACCGGTCAATACCTCGCCACCGTATGGCACGAGCGTGTCACCGACCACAATGATCTGTCTGGTCATATTTTTCGGTTGATTCGATCTAAAGTGAAAACTCGGCCGTTCATTCGGCGGGCGTCACCGCCTTGGCTGCATCGATCAATGTTTTGACGTTGCCGTCCCATTTCGGCAAGGGACTCGGTAGCAATGGCAAAACCTTGTCTAAATTCGGAAGCTTGAGACGTCCCTGATAGTGCTCCAAGGCATCGCCAATCTTGCTATAGCGATCAGCACGCGCCGCGTCAATATGGCCGACAAGATTGCGGCCGTCTGTCAAATTGAATCCGTCGAATTGGACAAAGATCGCATTCGCACATTTAGCACTTCCTAGTTTTACACCATCATGCAGTGTCTCTAGTGCGCGTCGTTTCGCCTCCGGCGTTTCCGGTCGAGCATAGATGTAGCTGAGTTTGTGTGCTGCATCGCCATATCCTTGCGCCAGAGCACACTCGAGCATCTGCGTCGCTATAGGCACATTTCCCCAGAACTCACCATCCGGATCATCATACGTCCCAGCCATCTTGTAGCCGAGAAACGTCATGGCTGCGGGACTTCCCATATCTGCCGCACGTTGAAAGAATGCATACGCAATCGTCGCGTTGCCACCTCTAACCAGACCTCTCTGGTGGTACGTACCCATGCGGTCATAGGCATCCGGCACGCCCAGCGTCATCGCCTTTTCCACCCAACGGATCGCGACTTCTGGATTGTGCTCCGGCACCCCCGGATATGTGCTCAAAATCAACGCCGAGAGGTTCAGCATCGCCTTCCAGTGATTACGCTCCGCTGCTTGCTCGTATAGCCGGTAAATCTTCACGTAATCGCGGCGCTTGTAATACACATCCGGATCGTCCAGTGCCAACGCTTGCTGGAACCACTGCTCTGCCTGCGGATCGATAGGCGGCACGTGTTGGTCCTGATACACGCACTTGAAATCTTTACGGTGTGGATTAAACAGCGGTAGTTTCTCGTAGCGGGGTAGATCAGACACGGCAGTGGTCAACTTATCGGTCAAGACGGTCAATGCTCCCGCCTGCACACTGCTCGCGAGCAGACACAACCCTGCAGCAGCGACGCGCACGTTTCGACCCACCGCAGTCGTTACGGATTTGCTCACAGCGAGATCCTCTCGAAGCCATCTTCCGTTTTCGTATTGGCTCCGCCCAAGAAGGTCCACTGTACGTGCTTCGATTCGATATCCAGATGGCGATCCGCAGGCGTAGGAAACGACTCCCCTTTCAGTACAAACGCTTGCTGGTCCCAGCGATTGTATAGAACGGCAAACGGGTGATCCACGCCAACTCGAGCCTCCCAGATACCCGTTCTCGGACACCGCTCCACCCCGCGACACGAAAGTTGCTCAGGGTGCGGCGCGAGCTGGCGTAGAAATCCGGCATCGCGCAGTTGCGCGAGAAAAACCGATCGGGTCGGCGGCACTGGCCGTGGTTCGCCCAAGTAATGCCACTGCACCTGTTCAGCTTCCAGCCAGCTCATGTGCGGCGGCTCAAACCGCTCACCTGCCCGATAGCGTTCGGGGTTGCCATTGCGGGCATATCGCAGTTGATCCTTGCGCATGGTCGATAGGCCGTAAAGGGCGAGCCAATAGCCGGTCTCCGGCACAACCTTGTCACCACTTACAGCATATGGGCTCCGCTGAAGTGACAACACGCCCTCCCCTTCGGGCATACGCTCTCGTCCCTCACGGGTGGATATGGAGCCCTTTTTGACCGGCGGCGTCACAGCCTTGGCCGCGTCGATCAATGTTTTCACATCACCGTCCCATTTCGGCAGAGACGCAGGTGGTAGCGGTAGAACCTTATCGAGGTTGGGTAGTTTCAGACGGCCTTGGTAGTGCTCCAAGGCGTCGCCAATCTTGCTATAACGTTCGGCGCGGTCCTTGTCGACACGGGGAGCAAGACTTTTACCATTTTTTAGATAAGTACCATTGAATTCGACTGACAGCTTATTTGAACACTTCGCGCTACCGAGTTTTACGCCATTATGAAATGTTTCAAGTGCAATCGCCTTGGCTTCAGATGAATATCCACTTGACTGCAAAAAACCCAACTCATACGCAGCATCGCCATACCCTTGCGCAATCGCACATTGCAACATCTGCATAGCAATTGGTCGATTTCCCCAAAAGTCGCCGTCTGGGGAATCATAGGTGCCGCCAAGTTTGTCACCAAGAAACGTCATGGCTGACGGGCTTCCCATGTCCGCCGCGCGCTGGAAGAAAGCGTACGCGCTTGTCGCACTGCCCCCTCTGACCAACCCTCTCTGGTGGTACACCCCCATTCGGTCATAGGCATCCGGCACGCCCAGCGTCATCGCCTTTTCCACCCAACGGATCGCCACTTCGGGATTTCGCTCCGGCACGCCCGGATAAGTGCTCAGAATCAAGGACGAGAGATTGAGCATCGCCCTCCAGTGATTACGCCCCGCCGCCTGTTCGTACAGCCGGTAAATCTTCACGTAATCGCGCCGCTTGTAATACACATCCTGATCGTCCAGTGCCAACGCTTGCTGGAACCACTGTTCCGCCTGCGGATCAATCAGCGGGACGTGTTCGTCCTGATACACGCACTTGAATTCCTTCCGGTGTGGATTGAACAAGGGCAATCTCTCGTAGCGCGGTTGATCAGACATGGCTGCGGTTAATGTGTTGGTCAAGTTAGTCAGAGGGCTCGCCTGTACGTCGCAAGCATGCAGGAACAAAGCAATGAAAATGAAGTGCACAAGGGCATTCGAAAAAATCATCATCACCTCCACTCACACGGTCACGGTTCCATCAGAGGGTGGAATCGTGACCTGAGCGTGCATAGTTGTTGTCGCTCGATAGTCTTCGAATTCGAGCAAAAATCCTTGCATATCCATGCGATCCTTTCTCGCCAAGGCGTTTTGCTTCATTAGGTCGCCCCATGCTTTGTACACACCGGGAACCAGGGAACGCTCACCCGTCCCATTGATCCCCCCTCCGGAGTGCAACATGAACACCCGCTCACGCAGCTTCGCCGCCCACTCCTCTCCCGTTGCCGCAATGTTGATCTCGCTATTCACCGACATACTCCGCTGATTCAAATTCGCACTACCTAACGTGACAAACACATCGTCTATCAACATCAGCTTGGAGTGGATGTAAATCTCCCGGTACGCCGTCTTGCCCCTCACCATCCCGCTCGTGCGTAATCGCGCTACACTCACCTTCAGGCCCAGCGTGCTCTCCAATTCCTCCACGCTTGGACGGTCGAGCACCTTGTGCCTGCCCATGACCGTCATTGGACGACCATGTTCATCCTTCAAGTTGATAGCGTACTTGGCATCCTTCGAGTTCTTATAGTTCTGACTCATCTTTCCTGAATCCACCAAATCAACCTGATTCGGCATCGTTTCGCTGCGACCAAATTCCGTCAATGTGTCAAAGGTGCGCGGCACCATTCCATCATCTTCGGGATGCGGAATGACAATGAACAAATGAAGCTTGGGAACTTCTGAAATCGGTTTCTTGGAGAGTCGATCCCACGCATCGCAGAATTTCCCCCGCTGCTCCTTCAGATGGCGCGCAAATTCAGGATAGTAGAAGTACTGATTTTCAATATAGATGTAATTGCGCGCGTAGCTAGTCGCCTGGAAGTACACTTCCTTGATGCTCTTCTCCCGTTCGTGCGGCTGCGTGCGCACAATCTGCACGGCGTGTCTCGAATTTTTCGGCAACGTGGGAATCCGGGGTGGCGACTCCGCCAGCTCCTTTGTCTTCAGGGCAGACGGCGCAAACAAATTCCAACCTTGCTCAAAATTATGGTGCAGACGCTTGAGCGCGGGCCCCACCACTCGGCAAGCGTAATCTTGTAGTGGTTTCGCGTGCTTATATTGCCCTCCGCCAATCCCATTTTTTGGATTTTGTGTAGCTTCTGCTTGACTCAGCTCCCCAGCAACTTTCCCTGAAGACCACGTCTCCCGGATGGAATCGTCGATATCATGTTTTTCGCTATCCCAATAGTCAGTCACCGAATTCAGCCCCATGACATAGCCAATGGCATGGCGCCCCCCATCGTACGCATAATCGATCAGTATCGGCTTTTGATGGTGCGTCGGGAAGTTCCAAAGCAGACCCGCTTCGTCAACCGGGTTATACCATTCGTACGCAGGTTCATCCTTTTCCTTCGGCACCGTATCGATCAAAGCCTTGACATCGGATCTGGTGATGCTTCGCAAAACAATCTGCAGCTTCGGGTTTCTTCCTTTGGCACTTTGCGACGAAGGCAGATTGTTCTGCCACCACTTCACGCAATAGTCGTGACGGGCATGGTTGCCGTATGGCGAGCCAAGCGGGCCATGTTTGGCGTCGGTGTACCCCGGCATATTGTTCTGTTTGGTCGACGCAAGAAGGTCATACCAAATCAGCAGTCGCACACGCACCGGGTTCCTGGCTCGCGTGGTAATTTCATCCAGCAACTCGCCGTATGTTTGGCCGCGCTTCCAATGCTTTCGGGTACGGACAAGCTCCATTCCAGGATCGAAGCCCCAGCAGACAATGTCCACGGTAGATTTGGCGTTGCGAATATCCTTCTCGATTTCCTTGAAGCCTTCCTGTCCGCAGATAAAGAACTGCAACGCATTGCCATAGGTGATTGGATTCTTCTCGCGCTTCTCCAGCAGCCATTGCACGGTGCCCTGCGCTCTGCGCCCGGCTTCATCGATCGCGATATCAACAGGATTGTGTGTCTTGATGTCGTGAGTCATGTTCTCTCTCCGTTGCGTTTAGAGCACGAGTTACATACGCTCGCCGCGATTCGAGCGCAGATCGGCATGCTCGGGATCGTGATTGAGCGCGTCGCGCACCTTAAGATTGAATTGACCACCGTTGCTGAGCTCTACTCGATATGCCTTCGTTCCTGGCTGATGGTCTCGGACAATCACGCGACCGAACTCGTCCGTCACCCCTTCTCCGATCTTCGTGTTTCCCTCGAACAATTCGTACGGTTCGTCCACGTACCGGTTCGCCTCTCCCGGCAGCGCACCTAACGCAAAATGCAGGTTTTCCGGCAATTCCGGCGCGTCGACCGCAAGCGGAGTGCTCTTGTTGTCGGGACCAGTGAAAATACGGCCGGCAGCATGGACTTCGAACTTGCCTCCCGTGCCGCTCCGGATCTCGCCGGCATTCCAGCGCGTATAGCTGCCTCCACCGCTGATTTCCACTTCCTTCTGAGCATGGATGCGAATCCTGTCAGCCACTACGGTCACGTTGAGCTTGGCCAGCACGTTGATACTGTCCTTCAACGCCTTGAGGTCAATGTCGCCGGCGGCGGCCACCAACCGCATGCCGGCCTGATAGACAAAAAGCCGAAGTGCCTTTCTCGCGCTTGCGAACAGCCCGCCACCCGTGCTGATCGACACATCGGTGCCAGCGGTCACCGCAGTGGCACGACCGCTACTGAGATGAAGTTGCTCGGGAGTGCTGCCGACGATACCCACGGGACTAGCGAGTACAAGCTGCGGATCCTTGAATTGTTCGAGCTTGCCACCTCCCCGAACGGCATCAGCCTGCGTCTTAAGCGAAGCCGCAACGGCGGATTGCTCGCCATCGTGTGCGTTCGCGAGATGCGCTGCCTGCGCCAGGTTTTCGGCTAGTTCCAGAGATTCGGCAAGTTGCGCCTCGATCTCGTCGACACTAAATGCATCACCGTTTGCAGCTGGTCTACTAAAGGTCGTGAGCAGCAATCCCTGAGCGCCTCGCACGGCCGCCTTGCCGTCCGTCCGAAGCTCGGCACCCCGGCCGCGCTCGTCCTGCCGACCAGTGTTACCCGCGATACGCGTGATGTAACCCAAATTCAGCTGCGAACTGCCTTCATCGCTCGAGAGATGTGCCTGAATCTTTCCGTTCGTATCGTCGAAAGCCAGCGTATTCGCTCGCCGAGCGCCAACTTCCTTGCTGCGAAAACCAGCAAGCGTCTGATTCTCCGGCAAAGCAAACGGCGGCTTGTTGAACGCATTCACCGCACTGCCGACGATGATCGGCAAGTCCGGATCGCCATTCGCGAATGCAACCTCAACCTCATGGCCCCGGCGCGGCAGAAATATCCCGCCGAACTGATCGCCATGCCAGGCACCAGCAACGCGCACCCAACAACTCGAACGTTCGTCGTTGTTACCGAGCCGATCCCACAGAAACTGCAACTTCACTCGACCGTACGCATCCGTCCAGATTTCCTGGTTCTCCGGACACGTCACAACGGCATATTCAACGCCGGTAATACGCGGCTTCGCGATCGTGCGCAGCAACCGGAACGGCTCGTGGGTCGGCTGCAACACGAAGTCCGCTTCGCAGTGGTATCGCTGACCGGACCCCGATGCCTCGCCGACCTCTTCGATCGTCAGCCTCGCGGCGATAACCGCGTACTCGCAGTTCGCGGCGCTCTGCGGGTAGTGCGAAAGCACAAAGGTCTGGCCAGTAACCAGCCCGCGCAGGTTGCCCTGGCCGGAGGCCCTGAGCCCCTGACAACGCCACGCCTCCATCTGCACTAGCGTTAGGTATTCCGCTTCGGTCCGCGGTTCGTTGGGCGCGCCTGACAAGCCGCCCGTACCGGCCCGCGGCTGCGCATAATCGCCCCACGTGTAATGTTCCTGATTCGCGAGCCCCGTATTGCGCGGATCTTCTCGTCCGACCGTCAGGTCAGCGCGCGGCCGAGTGTAGTCGTAATCGACACTGGTCACCGCACCGGCCGTCAACGCATTCGAGACCGACAGCGCATGAATATGCTCCTCGTCAATACGCCGGCTATCGGGAGCCTCGTAGCGGATCGTCGAATAGGCATCGCCATGCGGCTTGAGCGCGGCTATCGCATCGCACAGTACGAGACGGTGCTTCCCGTCGTCGTGCTCGAAGAAGTAGAAGATGCCCCACTCCTCCCACAAGCGCTGCAGGAACGTCCAGTCGCTTTCGTGGTGCTGACGCTGGATGTCCCGCTTGGGCCAGGTCTTGTTCGGACGCGGCGGCGTCAGTCGCTTGTCGACAGGGAACAGGTAGGCCGAGAGCACCGCATCGGTGATCTCGATCACGGACATGTCTTGGAAGATGCGGCAATCGCAGTTCTTCGTCGCCAGCCAGAGCCACGGTCGAAGCGTGACCGCGTACACGATCGATCGACCATCTTCTCGCAGGATGGATGCGTGAGTGACAATGCCGGTGATCTCGCGCGTGCCTGCGCCGATGTTCGCCATTCCAGCGTTGCCGGCGAGGCCACGAATGAAATGCCCGACGCCTTCGAGCTGAATCGAGACGGTCAGCTCGGTGCCGATCAGCTTGTCGAGATCGATGTTCGCGGCAATGCTCTGCGAGAACCCAAGTTCGTCCGGGGTTTTCAATTCGAGCGTGTACTCGAACAGCTCGCCGAGCGTTTCGCCGCCCGTAAGCTTCACCGGCGTGAGGATCGGACGATCACCGTACATCGGCAGGGCCGCGCCGGAAATCGACAGCGTCCGTGGTGCGTCAAACAAAGCCATTCCGACATCTCCTTGAATCGATCGAGCCATCGACTGCCGATAGCCACCCCATCGCTTCGAACACATCACGCTTACGTGCGCACGCCCCAAAGCTCAAGTTTGAGCGACGGAAACTCGCCGGCCACGTGCAACGCGATACCACCATGCCGCACGACTTCCTCCCAAAGCGGCCCGCCTTGCGTCAACTCGTAATAGATGTATCCCGCATTGAACGGAATCTGCCGCGGCGGCACCGGCAGCGCCTGCAAGCCGATGCCCGGCAGGTGGCTGCGCACCAGGCTCGGCAGCTTCTCGGACGGCCCCGCCTTCGCCTGCGCCAGAAACTGCTGCTTCAGTACGTCCGGCGGCATCGCCGCATGAACGGCCAGCACCAGTGCGGTAAAGCCCTGCATATCGACCGGATCGACCACCGCGTTGCGCATCCCGTGTCCACGGTCCTCGAACGCGATGCTCTGCGCACTGCGCACCAGCACGGCGTTCAGCAACCGATGCGTATCGTCGACAACCGGCTTCAGACACAGATGCGGCGTCGTGTGCTGATACGGCGGATGCGTGTCGAGCGGCCGACGCGTATCCGTGCGCAGATGCGTCGACAGTTCGCCGGCCATGCCGATCAGCAACGCATAGACGTCGGCCGGCGACACAGCCGGCACCCGCAGCATGTGCTGCAGCAACGGTTCGTAGCGGTTCAAAATCTGCAGCAGCAGGTAGTCCGTAACCGTCGCCGCGCTTGCCGTCGTCTCGTCGGTGCCGGCGAGCCGTGCTGCGAGCGCATTCGCACGCAGGTGCGCAAGATCGTGAATTTTTGTCACCCAGCTTGCGAGCAGGTCGCTCGCACCGTAACCCGACACAGGCGGCACCAGCGTATCGTCGAGCTCGATACTGCCGTCCGCACGGATCGTCTTGACACGCGTGAGTGCGAGGCCGATCCACGCATCGCCCAACTCCTTTTCCGGCATCAGGCGCAAGCGCAAATTCGACAGTTGCACAGACTCGGGGGCAAGGCCGATCGAATTCGTATCGCGCAGTTCCGTATCGAACACCAGGTAGCGCGCCATGGAATCCATGCTGTTCTCGAACGTCGTTTCTTCGCAGTTCGGCAGCCGGACCGGCACCGCGAGATAGATCACCTGATCGAGGTGCTCGGGCCGGATCGTCAGCGGTGGCGGCAGAGGCGTATTGCCCGGTGCATCGAACGGCGTGCCGTCGGCGAACACGCCGGCAGCCGATTTGACGATCACCTTCCCGAGCGCCAGCGACTCCAGGTCGAGCGCATAGCTCGCGAAGCCGAAAAAGAACGGCGACAGCGGAGCCGCACGCATATGCGCGTACTTCTCGAAGTAGCGATCCTGCTGCTGGAACAGTTGTGGCCGAAAAAACAGCCCTTCCTGCCAGGCGACCTTTGCATACCAGCTCATACATACCGTCCGGTTTGTTGCGCGTCGTGTTTCATTTCTTCGCTTCCTCGACCTTGACGGCCTTCGCCTCGAGATCGACAGTCAGTTTCAGCTTCGGCGTGAACAGGCGATACCACGCCTTGTCGGGTGCCGTCGGCATCGTATAAACAGAGCGCCATACCGCGTTCGGCAAATCGCGATAGGCTGCAATCACACCGATGGCGGTCGTCGCTGGGTCCGGTCGCCGAACGAAGATCTTGCGATCGCCGGGACGCAACTGCAGTTCGTCACGCTTCACGACGTCATCGCCCAATACCGTCTTTTCCTGGGTCTGCAGCGTGAAAAAGTCCGCCGTGCTGAAGGCGTTGTCGTTCTTCAACTCATAAATGCGAACGACGATCGGCGCGGCCCGGCCGCGGTCGTCAGGGTTGACGTCCGGTCGGGCGCTGACAGTCAAGTCAAGCCGAACCGGCTCCTTGGGCTTCGGTTCGCCGCTCGCACAGGCCGCAAGAACCACAGCGCCGGCAAGCGTGGCGGCAATCAAACTCGAACGCATGCAGATCTCACCTTGGAATGCTGCAGAAAGGCACTGCGCGTGCGCCGAGACACCCTTGCGCACGCGCAACGCCTCGCCGGCTTACGCTTCCTTGTTGCCCTTGATGTCGAAGCTGGCCGTCACCGCGCCGCCGCTGCCGCCTTGCGCGTTCTGAACGACGTACTCCTGCTTCACCTTCGCGAACGACAACGCCACCGTCTCGCGGCTCTTTTCGGCGTCGCTCTTGCTGCCGGACGGCTTCACGCGCGTGACGATCACGTCGCTCATCGTGACCTTCAGGTACTCGAGCGGGTTGCCGCCGGCCTTGCGCATCACGAGCGTCGCCTGGTCAATGTGCTTGCCGGTCAGCGCATACTTCATCAGGTTCGGACTCGCGCGATCGATGTTGTGTTCGAACGTGAGGTCCTTGACCGTCGCCTTGCCGGCGCCGCCACCGCTACCGGCATGCATCGACGATTCCTGGGTAATTTCCCAATCCCAGTTCAGGACTTCGATCTCGTCCTTGTGCTTGTCATCGAGCGATTCGCCGTTGATACCGTCGATCTTCAGAAAAATGTCCTGCGCCATGAGTAGTACTCCTTTACTTATGTGAGTAGAAACAGGCCGTTCACCACAAGATGAAACGCTTGAATGCCCGGCCCGATAAGATCGGTTACCTTCCGGTTACGCAGCTTCCTTGATCGACGGAAGCTTCGTCACGAGCCGCAGCGAGACCGTGAGACCTTCGAGCTGGAAGTGCGGACGCAGGAAGAATTTCGCCTGGTAATAGCCGGGGTTGCCCTCGACGTCTTCGACGAGCACTTCAGCCGCGGCGAGCGGCCTGCGCGCCTTGGTGTCCTGCGACGAGTTGGCGGGATCCGCGTCGACGTAGTGCATGACCCATTCGTTCAGCCAGCGCTGCATGTCCTCGCGCTCCTTGAACGCGCCGATCTTGTCGCGCACGATGCACTTCAGGTAGTGCGCGAAGCGCGAGCAGGCAAACAGATACGGCAGGCGGGCCGACAGGTTCGCGTTGGCGGTCGCGTCCGGATCGTGGTATTCGGCCGGCTTCTGCAACGACTGCGCGCCGATGAAGGTCGCGTGATCGGTATTCTTGCGATGCACGAGCGGAATGAAACCGTTCTTCGACAGTTCTGCCTCGCGGCGATCAGAGATCGCGATCTCGGTCGGGCATTTCATGTCGACGCCGCCGTCGTCGGTCGGGAACGTATGGCAGGGCAAGCTCTCGACCGTGCCGCCCGACTCGACGCCGCGGATCAGCGAGCACCAGCCGTACTGCTTGAACGAGCGGTTGATGTTGACGCCCATTGCGTATGCCGCGTTCGCCCAGCCGTAGCGGCTGTGATCCGAGCCGTTGGTGTCCTCTTCAAAATCGAATTCGTCGACCGGATTGGTCTTCGCGCCATACGGCAGCCGTGCGAGGAAGCGCGGCATCGTCAGGCCGACATAACGGGCATCTTCGGTATTGCGCAGCGAATTCCATGCCGCGTATTCGAGATTTTGCGTAAAAATCTTCGTCAAATCGCGCGGATTCGCAAGCTCCTGCCACGACTCCATCTGGAGCACCGACGGGCCGGCCCCGGTGATGAACGGCGTGTGAGATGCCGCGGCGACCTTCGCAATCGAACCCAGCAGATCGACGTCGGGCGGCGTATGGTCGAAATAGTAGTCGGCCACCATGCAGCCGTACGGCTCGCCGCCGAGCTGACCGTACTCCTGTTCATAGACCTGCTTGAAGAGCGGGCTTTGATCCCATGCCAGCCCCTTGTAGCGGCGCATCGTGCGGTGCAGCTCGGTCTTCGAAACGTCCAGGACACGGATCTTCAGATGCTCGTCGGTTTCCGTATTCGACACGAGATGGTTCAAGCCGCGCCACGCCGATTCCAGCGCCTGGTAATCGTCGTGGTGCAGGATCAGGTTGATCTGCTCGGAAAGCTTGTGGTCGATCTGCGCAATGATGGCGGCGATGCTCTTGTACGCGTCGTCGCTGATGGTCGCGGTCTGTGCAAGCGCCTGCTCGGCGAGTGTCTGGACCGCAGATTCAACGGCCTCGCGCGCTTGGTCGGTCTTCGGACGGAATTCCTTTTCCAGCAGTTGCGTGAAGTCGGATTCAGTGGCCGTCTGTACTTGCGCGGCCTGTGCGTGTTGCTTCGCCATGGTGGTCATCCTCGATCGGTTCGTCGGTCAGTTGGCTTCGTTCTGGTCGAGGGCACCCGCTTCATGTTGCTCGGGCTTCGGCGCAGCGGCCAGCGATTTCAGCAGCGCCGGGTCCTGCAGCAACTGCGTCACGAGCGCTTCGGCGCCCGACTTGCCGTCCATGTAGGTTTGCAGGTTCGCCAGCTGCGTGCGGGCTTCCAGCAACTGGCGGAGCGGTTCGACCTTGCGTGCGATGGCAGCCGGGGAAAAGTCCTCCATGCTCTCGAAGGTCATGTCGACCATCATCTGGCCTTCGCCCGTCAGCGTATTCGGCACGGCAAACGCGACGCGCGGCCGAATGGCCTTCATCCGCTCGTCGAAATTGTCGATGTCGATTTCGAGGAATCGCCGATCGGACACCGCCGGAAGGGGCTCGATCGGGTGCTTGCCCGACAGGTCGGCCAGCACGCCCATGACGAAAGGCAGCTCGACCTTCTTCTCCGAGCCGTAAACCTCGACGTCGTACTCGATCTGGACACGCGGCGCACGATTGCGCGCGATGAATTTCTGTGAACTGCTGGAAGCGGACATGGACAGGTCTCCTGAACAGTGGGAAGTGGACGGCGCTTAGCCAAGCGACTCGTCCAGGCGAGAATGCGTTATATCGAAGGTCAACGCCTGCGCGGGATCGGCGGTCGAATCGGCAACACCGATTGCGATGTGTGCGAGCGCGCCTTTCGACGCGAAGGCATCAAGCCAGAGCGCCGACAGGCGCGGCAGGATGTGTTGTTCGATAAAACCGATAAGGACACGTGCACCGGTTTCCTGAACGAGACAGCGACCGACGATGTAGTGAACCACCGCATCGTCGAACGTGAGTGCGATATCGTGAGCGTCGACCATGCGCTGCACGACACGCCCCAGATGCAGGCGAATGATGCGAGCAAGCGCGTCGTCCGCCAGCGGCCGGTACGGCACCACCGTCACGCGGCCGACGAAGGCCGCCGGGAAAGTTTTCAGCAGCTCGGGGGCGAGCGCCTCCCGCAAGCCGTCGAGGTCCGGCGCGAGCGCGGGGTCGGCACACAGGCTCGCGCTCAGCTCCGCACCGACATTGCTCGTCAATAGGATCGTCGTGTTGCGGAAATCGATATGGCGGCCGTCGCCGTCTTCCATGTAGCCTTTGTCGAACACCTGGAAGAACATTTCGTGGACGTCGCCATGGGCCTTTTCGACCTCGTCGAGCAGCACGACCGAATACGGGCGGCGGCGCACCGCTTCGGTCAGCACGCCACCTTCGCCATATCCGACGTAGCCCGGCGGCGCCCCTTTCAGCCCCGACACGGTGTGCGCTTCCTGATACTCGCTCATGTTGATCGTGATCAGGTTTTGTTCGCCCCCGTACAGCGCCTCGGCCAGCGCCAGCGCCGTTTCGGTCTTGCCGACGCCCGACGGGCCCGCGAGCAGGAACACGCCAAGCGGCTTTTTCGGATCGGTCAGGCCTGCCCGTGCGGTCTGCACGCGTTCGCCGATCAAGCGCAGCGCATCGTTCTGGCCGACCACACGCGCCGCCAGAGTTGCCGACAACCGACGCACCGCGTCGACTTCGTCCGTGACCATGCGACCGGCAGGAATGCCGGTCCAGTCGCATACGATTTCCGCGACGATCGCCGCATCGACCTCCGGAAACACGAGCGGCGCATCGCCTTGCAGCGCCAGCAGCGCCTGTTCGAGTTCGCGGAGCCGATCAATCGACACCGGCGCTTGCTCCATATCGCCACTCATGGTTTCACGTGCGGCAAGTAACGCCTGCGCGGCCGCTGCCTGTTCACGCCAGCGAACCTCGACGGCGGCTTCGTCCGCCGCAAGCGCGGCGATGCGTTCGTGCACACTGTCCAGCGCCGTATCCACGCCCAGTCCGATACGGGCCTCCTGTGCGAGCAAGGCCTCTTCCGCTCGCGCGGCCGCAAGCCGTTGACGCACGTCGTCGAGTTCTCGCGGCGCGGCATGCTGAGACAGCGCCACGCGTGCGCAAGCGGTATCGAGCAAGCTGATCGCCTTGTCCGGCAACTGGCGCGACGGGATGTACCGATGAGACAACGTCACTGCACCGCGAATCGCCTCGTCGCGCACCACGACACCGTGATGCGTCGAAAACGTTTGCACGAGCCCCCGCACCATATCGATGGCAGCAGCCTCGGACGGCTCCGCGACTTGAAGGACCTGGAAGCGTCGCGTCAACGCAGGATCTTTCTCGATATGCCGCTTGTACTCGGCCCAGGTGGTCGCGCCAATCGTGCGGAGCGTGCCGCGCGCGAGCGCCGGCTTCAGGAGGTTTGCGGCGTCGCCGGTACCGGCCTGGCCGCCCGCACCGATCAGCGTGTGGATTTCGTCGATGAACAGGATCACCGGCGCAGGCGACTTCGCCGCCGCTTCGAGTAAGGCCTTCAGGCGCGCCTCGAATTCGCCCTTCATGCTGGCGCCCGCCAGCAATGCCCCGATATCGAGGCTTAGCACGCGCACATCCGCGAGCTTCGGCGGCACGTTGCCCGATGCGATCGCACGAGCAAGCCCCTCCACCACGGCCGTCTTGCCGACTCCAGCTTCACCGGTGACCAGCGGATTGTTTTGTCTACGGCGCAGCAACACGTCGATCATCGTGCGAATCTCGAGTTCGCGACCGATGACCGGGTCGATCTCGCCGGCGCGAGCACGTGCCGTCAAATCCGCGCAGTACTGGTCGAGTGTGTTGCCCTTCGGCGTGCCCTGCATCGCGCCCGATGCGTCACCGGGCGTGGCAGGCAGATATTCGCTATGGTCATACGGGCCGTCGTCCGCTTCCGGCGAGCCGGCTATCCACGCTGGCAGCACGTCGCCGAAATCATCGACCGGGATTTTGCCGAACGCCGGAGAAATCGCGAGCATGATGCGTCGCAATTCGGGCGTGGACACGAGTGCTGCGATCAGCCACGCACCGCGCACGCGGCGGTCGCCGTATTCGAGCGTTGCGAGCACCCAGGCCCGCTCGATCGCCGATTCGATATGCCACGAAAAGTCGCTGATCGAACTTGCGCCGGCCGGCAGGCCGGCCAGCGCCCGCGCGAAATCGCGCTCGAGCACATCGCGATCGATCGCGGCGTGACGCACGATCCGCTGAAGATCGCCGTCCGGCTGTTGCAATAACTGGTGCAGCCAGTGGACGAGTTCGACGAACGGATTCCCGCGCAGCTTGCAGAAATTCGTCGCCGACTCGATACCTCGGTAAAGCTGGATCCCAAGCTTGCCGAACAACGCTTGGCGAGAAATGGTCATGATGATCTTTGTTGTTGGCAGCGATGGTTTCAAGCACCATGCAGAATATTTCAGGACTGCTATACAGACCGGATTCCAGGTGCCCCCCGGAAGCACTGGTGCACGCCCTCTCTCTTCAATTCGATTCAACTGGCCATCCGAATCGGAGCCGCATTATCGGCACGAATTACAACTTCCGTCAATGCGTCAACTCAGCAATATTTCACAAGAACACCGCATAACCCTCTCTTGAAAAACCCCAGCCATCCGATCCGCAACGCCGGGCCCGGCTCCCGATTTTTGCCCAACCGATCATCCGCAACACACGCGCACAAGCCCTTGTTATTTTGAGATAAATTTGTTTTCGTACGAGTCAACGCTCGCCGATCAGTCGATAATTTTTTGATTTCAAAAGCATTAAATTGATTTGTGACTTTCTTTTACATTTCAGATTCCATCTCAAAAAAATTTCAACGAGCCTCATTCGCTCGAATATTTTCATCTCAATAAACGACAGACTGAATCTCGTGGTTAAAATGCGGACTTCTCGTCATTGGACAGCCAGATGCGTTTCCTTCGCCTGCCGTGGCGCCGCCAATCGGACGTCTCGCACACCGGGCTCCCGCGCGGCACAAGTCATGCGTGGACCGGCCTTGCTGTTGCTGGTACCTCCACCGTTCCAGCCGATGATTCGTCCGCGTCACCGTGTGCCGACGACCTGCTCGACCAACTCGGCATCCGCGGTATGGAGCACGTCGCGCGACAGTCGGATCCTTCGTCTCGCACTTCCCTTGGCACCCCCGACAGCGCCGACGTGCTGATCGGTACTTTGCACGCACAGTATTGGCGGGCGCTGGCCGATCCCCACGCCACCGTTACCGTGGAATGGGCGTCAACCGCAGGAGTGGCAGAGCCGGCCACGCGCACGGTCGTGCCCGATTCGCACGACTGCACAGATGCAAGTCGCGGTCACGATTCGATCGAAGCGCTGCTCCTTGGTGATCGCACGCTCGAGGACGTGTTCGAGCGACTGGATGAGCACTCCGCTCCAATGCTGGACGATGAGCCCGTTCCGGAGATCCTGCATCTGTTTGCCCCTTCCGATTTTCAAGCGGCAGCCGCACAGCATCCCCCCGCGCTCACACGACGCGAACACCACTCGTTGACCATAGATAGCCCGCTGTCCGCGCCCTTGCGCAAGGATGAAGATTGACCCGGCTTACCGCTTCCGCCCCGCCCACTCTCGTTCGTTTGGACGAGGCGCCCCTGAGCGAACAGATCGAACAGGTCTCCGCGCGCCTGCGCATGCAGCCGATCATCGCGTCTCATCGGTGGGCGCTGTTCCAGTTGTTGTGTGTCACGGGCGAATGGGCGCGGGCGATCCAGCAGTTGCAGACATGGGCCATGCTCGAACCGGAGCACACGGCAACCGCGCTGGTCTATCGCGACCTGATTCGCGCCGAAGGCAGGCGCACGCAGGTGGTCGAGGGGCACGAGCGTCCGGGTTTCGTATTCGAGCAGCCGGCATGGATCGACGGAGTGCTGAATGCACTGCACCTGGCCGCCTCGGGACGGATCACCGCAGCTGACGACGCGCGAGAAGCGGCCCTCGATGCCGCTCCCACCATCGCGGCGCGCACCCCGCAGGGCGCGGTGGCCTGGATTGTCGATAGCGATTCCCGTTTCGGCCCCGTCTGCGAAATTATCGTGGCCGGGCACTATCGCTGGATTCCGATCGCCGATCTGGCGTCGTGGCAGGTGTCGCCGCCGACGAAGGTCGTCGATCTGGTTTGGGCACCTTGCACGTTCACGCTTTGCGACGGCGCCATCACTCATGGCTTCATGCCCGCTCGATATCCTGGTTCGGAGGCTGGCAGCGATGCCGTTCGCATCGGACGCGAAACCACCTGGCGGGAGCACGGCCGAACCGGCGTCACGGCGCTTGGGCAAAAGACCTGGGCAACGGATCGAGGAGACTTCGGGCTGTTCGAACTGGCCGCCGCGGCGTTCGGCGCAGGTATCGGAAGCAGCACCACCGTCGTAGAGCCGATTGATGAGTGAGCGCAGGAAAATGTCTCGGGCGGCGGACTCGTTCGCCGTCCGCACGCCACGGCGAGCCAATACGCATCTGATGCCGACCTTGCTCGACCGCCTGCGTGACGATGCACCGCACCGAAGCACGGAAGCGCCAGAGGAGTACACGGTCACCAGAAAGCAAATGCGCGACATCGTGCAGCGCGATCTCGCATACCTGCTCAACACGACGAGCACCGAGGATCTGATCGATCGGAGCCGCCACCCACAAGTCGCTGCGTCGACCCTTAACTTCGGCGTGCCGCCCCTTGCGGGCACCTTCATCGCGTCACGTCACTGGAACGACGTCGAGCAGACGATTCGGCGGGCCATCATCGATTTCGAGCCGCGGCTGATTCCGGATTCTCTCGTGGTGGCTCCGCGCCCCGGCAGCAGCGACGGCGGCGAGCCTCACAACGTCCTCGCGTTCGAAGTCAGCGGCCTGATTCACATGGATCCGTACCCACTTGAATTCATGGTGCAGAGTTCGCTGGATCTCGAGACCAGCGAGATTCGCATCACCGGCATGCGCACGACTTAAGCGCGGTACGCCCCAACGATAACGAGACCAATCCGATGGACCCGCGACTGCTCGACTACTACAACCAGGAACTCATCTACATGCGCGAGCTCGCGGCTGAATTCGCGCATGCACACCCGAAAGTCGCCCGCCGACTAGGCATGCAGGCGGGCGAAGTGGCAGACCCCTACGTCGAGCGTCTGATCGAATCGTTCAGCTTCATGGCCGCTCGCATGCAGCTCAAGCTCGATGCGGAATTCCCGCGCTTTACCGAACGGTTGCTCGAAGTCATTTACCCGAACTACGTCGCTCCCACGCCATCGATTGCCGTCGCACGCCTGCACCCCGGTGGAACGGAAGGCAACCTCGCCAACGGATATCGAATCGCGCGAGGCACCGCGTTTACTGCCCGCATTCCCGACGGCGAGAGAACGGGGTGCCGATTCACGAGCGGACAAGACGTGACGCTGTGGCCGCTGACGATCACCGAGGCCCGCTTGACGGGCGTTCCGCCGGACATCGCCGGCCTCGAACGCTACGTGCCGCCCGATACGCAGGTGCGCGGCGCATTGCGACTACGCCTCGCGACGACCGGTGACGTCCGGATTTCCGACCTGAAGGCGCTCGATCGACTTCCCGTCTACCTTGCTGGTGACGAGCAGGTTGCATCGCACCTGTTCGAATTGCTGCATGCCGGCGCCGTCGCGTCCGTGATTGGCGCCCCAGGCGAGTTCGGCATGCCGGGGCGTCCGCTCGCCGCCGTGACGCGTCACGCACTCGAGCATGAAGGGCTGCGCACCGACCAGAACCTGCTGCCCCTCACATGGACGAAGTTCCATGGGCATAACCTGTTGCACGAGTATTTCGCGTGCCCCGCCCGATTCTGGTTCTTTGCGCTGAACGGGCTTACCGAAGGTTTTTCGACGGTACACGGCCGCGAAGTCGAGGTGGTCGTGCTGCTCGACCGCTCACCGGCTCAACTGGCAAACCTCGTCGACGCCTCACGCTTCGCACTGTTCTGTACTCCCATCATCAATCTCTTCAGCAAGCATACCGACCGGATCGAGATCACGCCGCGGGAAACCGAGTTTCATCTGGTACCGACGCGGCTCGCACCGCTCGACTACGAGGTCTTTTCGGTGAAGGCGGTGCACGGCCGCGTGGCGGCAACGTCCGACGAACTCACGTTCCGCCCGCTCTATCAAACGCTGAACAACGACGAAGGCAATCACGGCCGGTACTTTTCGGCGAGACGCGAACGGCGTCTCGTGTCCGATTCCGCTCGTCGTTACGGTACGCGCACGCCTTACCTCGGCACGGAAGTATTTCTGTCCCTCGTCGATCAGAACGAGGCGCCTTATCACGAAAACATCCGCTACCTGTCAGTCGACGCGCTACTGACAAACCGCGATCTCGCCACGCTCGTGCCGCGCAACGGAATCGACGACCTGGACACGGCCGAATCCGCGCCGGTTGAAAGCGTCGGCCTAATCCGCGCGCCCAGCCCGCCGCTGCCGCCGTATGCCGAGCGGGAATTGGCATGGCGCCTGATCCGCCAGCTCAATTTCAACTATCTGCCCCTCGACGATTTCGATCATCGTGAAGGGGGCCAAGGGCTGCGCGATCTGCTTCGCCTTTATGTCGCGGGCGGTGAATCCAGACAAGGCAGGCAAGTCGAAAGCCTCGTCGGCGTGAAGACGCGCCCGGTGACACGCAAGCTGCCCGGGAGTGGTCCAATGACATTCGGGCGCGGTATCGAGTGCACTCTGACCGTCGACGAGACCGATTTCTCGGGCGTGAGCCCCTATCTGTTCGGCGTGATCCTTGAACATTGGCTCGCGCGGCACGTGTCCATCAACAGCTTTACGCAAACCGAACTGCATTCAATGCAGCGAGGCCGCATCGCCCGCTGGCCGGTGCGCACAGGCACACGCGGAGTGCTGTGATGAAGCGCGCCACGCTGCCCGCGCTGTTGCGCGACAGCACGCTGTCGCCCGAGCAGCTCGAACGCCTGCAGGCCGAGCCATGGCGGTTCGGGTTTCTGTCGCTCTTGCGCCGCGTCGGTGCGAACCCCGCCATCGATCCGATCGGCACGGCACGCCGGCCAGGCTCGGAACCCCTCCGGCTCGGCCAGCAACCGAGCCTCGCTTTTGCCCCTCGAGAAGTCGCAAGCGCGGAACACGCCGCGGGACGGTTGAAGGTGCGGCTTTTCGGTCTCGGGATGCTCGGTCCCAATGGTCCGCTACCGATCCACTTCACCGAGATCGCGAAGGATCGCGAAGACAGCCGGCGCGACACGACAACCGTCGATTTTTTCGACATCTTCCATCATCGCTACTTCACGCTGTTCTATCGCGCGTGGGCGTCAGCTCAATCAACCGCCGGACTCGATCGAGCGCACGACGAGCGCTTTTCGTTCTACATCGCGAGCCTCGCGGGACTGGACGTCGGCGAAATTGCCCGGCGCCCGCTGCCCTCACACGCGCGCCTCGCCGCCGCAGCACATCTCGTACGCGAATCGCGCAATCCGGACGGTCTGCGCGCGACGCTCGAACGCTACTTCGGCGTGCCGGTGTCGCTGGAAGAGAACGTGTTCCACTGGATCGAAATCGACCCGGCCGATCGCGGCCGCATGGGTCGCGCGGGCGCTGCCGCGACGATGGGACAAGGCGCCATGCTCGGACGCGTCGCGCCGGATCGTCAGCACCGTTTTCGAATCGTCATCGGTCCGCTGGATCTCGACGCCTATCTGCGCTTCACGCCTCAGGGCGAGGATCTGCCACAGCTGGTCGAATGGGTGCGCACGTTCGTCGGCTACGAGATGGAATGGGAACTCGAGTTGCGTATCAAGCCCGAGAGTGCACCGCCGGCGGTAATGGGCGGCCAGCAACGCATGGGCTGGTCCGGATGGCTTGGCCGCCCGGATCAGCGCAAACCCATTACCGGCATGCGGTTCGAACCCGAACGTTACGCGCGTCATTTCGATCGCCGCCCGACAAACCCCGGAACTGATCGACCATGAGCAAGAGGCAAAGGGCCATACTTGAGAAGCCGAGCCGTCCCTCCGCGACCGATACCTCGCGCTTCGACTGGCTGACGCCGGTAAGCGACGACGCACCGTGCGGCCTGGATCTCGAGTATGACCACGATTTCGTGATGCTTTTCGCCAACGCAACGTCCAGGCCGGACGTGCAATACGGCGCGTTTGTCGGATCGCCTGAACCGCTCAACTGGAACGAGCTCGAGCGCAACTGCCGCAGGTTGATGCTGCGGACGAAGGACATACGTGTCGCGGTGCTCTACGCCCGCTGTCGCACGCGCCTTGGCGGTCCGTCGGGCTTGGCGGAAGGAACCGGGGTGATCGCGGCATGGCTGCAGGCATTTCCTGACAGCGTTCATCCGCAGGCAGGCATGGACGACGATCGCGGCGCCGCATTGGAAATGCGTATGAACGCCCTGCAAGCGCTGGCGGATCCCGACGGGTTGCTGGCCGACGTCCGCGAGATCGTGCTGATGAAGTCGACCGCCACGCGCCTGCAGATGCGGGATGTCGAGCGCGCTTTCGCCCATCCGCGATCCCCGGACGCACTCGCCCCGGATTCGGTGACCCAACAGTTGCGCGATCTGCGCACCCAACAGCCAGAAATGATGAGCGCGTTCGACGAAACGATCTCGAATCTTGCCGTGATCGACATGTGGGGGACGACGCATCTCGACACGTGTCTGCCCGATCTTTCGCCACTGACTCGCTTGCTGCAACTGCTGAATGTCGCGGGTACACACGTCGCAGCATCAGCGAACGCCGCCCCCGTTCTCGTTGATGATCTTGACAGCCTGAATGCAGACGGTGTCCAGCCCGGTGGAGAACCCGCCTCGATTCCTCCGGATCACAAACTTGGTCCGGACGCCAATGCACCCACCGCCGCCCGTACCGAACCCGTGCAGATGAACCGCCAGGCGGCGCTGACGCTGATCAGTACAGCGCGCCAGTGGTTCGAAACGAATGAACCAAGCAGTCCGATCCCGGTATTACTGAAGCGGGCCGAGCTGTTGGCTGGCAAACGCTACGTCGAGATCGTCAACGCGATTCCGGTTGAGCTCCTCGCACAATGGGACCGGACGGATAGATTGGAATAGGGGCGCTCGAAAAGATTGACCGATTCTGGCACGAACACTCCCGTACATCGCGCCACGGTCCACCCGGTCGGCGCGATTGCGATCCTGAACTAGTCGCGTTTCTCGTCCAGCGCGACGTGCCACCCGCCTGCATCACGCCGGCGCCGCATGCGCACGCACCAACGCAGCGAGCGCCTCCTCCGCTGTCGTAGTCCCGAACACCCGCTCCGACACACCAGCCTCCACATCGATCTGCCCCGCGTTGTGCACGTCGTACAGATCGACGATCAATTGCGCATGACGTTCGCTGAGCCCTGCGCGCAGCAGCGTCGCAGTCCACGCGTCGCGCGGCAGTTCACGCGCGACGATCTCGCGATCAGCCACCGTGCCGAGCATATCGGCGATGTCCCGCACGCTCACGCGCCGCGGCCCTTCGATGCTGACGATACGCGGCCCGTTCCCGAACTCGGTCGGCTCCAGCAGCAACCGCGCCGCCGCGACACCCACATCGGGCGCCCACACCGTCGGAAACACCTTGTCGACCGGATGGTGAAAACTTGGCAGCACGCCGGTTGCGCGCGCAACCGGCAAGACACGCGCCCAGTTCTGCAGGTGTTCAGCGGAACGCAGCAACGTGAGTTGCGTCGGCACCGCCCTCAGCTTTTCTTCCAGATGATGAAAGAGCCGCGTGATACCCGTGTTGCCGTCGCGCTCCGCGCCGTAGTCCGACAGCGCGAGCAGCGCCGGTGGCGGATTGGCGGCGAGCGCGCCGGTCACGATATCGATCGTCCGCTCCATGGTCGCGGCCGGGTCGCTGTCGGCGACGGGCACCGGACACAGCATCTGCACGGCGTGTGCACCATCGAGCGCCGCGGCGACCGCGCGCGCGTCGGTCAGGTCGGCGAGCGCCACATCACAGCCGAGTTGCGCGAAGCGTTCACGCTGGCGTGCGTCGCGCAGCACCGCGCGCACGGGATGCCCTGCGTGGCGCAGGGTCGTCACGGTCGACAAGCCGACATTGCCTGATGCTCCGAAAATCACGAACACGATCCGCTCCCGGGGATGAAGGTGAGGTGATTGTCGGCGCTCGACGCCAACGCGACGCGCACGGATGGATGATCAGGACAGAAACGGATGATGGATTAGGCGATTGCCCGGCTTCGCCGCCGCGTGGGCCGCCCTGGCCATTGTCCAAGTGGCGGCTGGACGATTACGTTGGAGCCTGGCCAGCTTCCGCTGACCGACCGGCAACGCTCGCACCCGCATTGCTCGCACCCGGCGGGCTGTGGCCTCTCCGACCATCAGCCCGCGCGGAGCACTCTTTCGGCACGGCGATCGATCAACGCTCGTCGCCGTCATAAGCGAGCCGGAGCCCGCCGCGCGCACCCGACCGCGCGATCTCCGTCGGCGTCGCGCCGAGCACGCGGTTCATCCAGTTCGCCATGTGGCTCTGATGCGCAAACCCGGCTTCGAGCGCGATCTGGCTGATGCTGAGCCGCCCCTCGAGCAACAACGCCTTCGCTCGCTCGACGCGGCGTCGCACCACGTATTGATGCACCGGCATCCCGAGCGTCTCGCGAAACAGCACCTTGAAATGCGGCACGCTGATCGACACGAGTGCCGCGAGTTCGGCGAGCGTCATCCGCCGCTCGAGGTTCGCCTCGACATAGTCGATCACGCGCGCCGCCGCTTTCGGTGCAAGCGTCCGCCCGCGCTCGCGGAACGCCGGCTGGCTGCCGACGAGCCGCGCGACGAGCGCCGTACACAAGCTCTCTGCATAGAGCGGATCGGATGCGTCTTCCGCTTCGAGTTCGGCGGCCAGCGCCCACGCGATGTGCTGCAGGCGCGGATCGCGCACCTGCAGCCGCCGGCGAATCTGCGCCTGCGACGGCTTCAGTTCGAGCTGATCGCACGTGCGCCGCACGAACGCGTCGCTGAGCGCGATGTGGAGGATCCGGCAATCGGCGCTGTCGGTCCACTGGCCCGGCAGGCCGGCGGGAACCACATCGACGTCGCCGTGCGCCTGGATGCGCGACACGCGTTCGCCATCGCACACGCAATCGGCACGCACGGGCGAGCCGATATGCACGCCGATGCGGTGATGCTCGGCGGCCGGAATCCGGTAGGTGCCCGCGCGAATCTCCAGCAGCGACGCACCGAAGCCGTGCCAGCCAAGCCCGCGGCTGGAGCGCAAGCTGACTGGCACGCCGTTGTCGGTCGGCGCGGCGAGAATCGGATCGCTCATGGTTCCCCTCCACCAGATCGGGTGTCGAACGCGCATTGTGACGCTTTTTCGGGGCGCCTGCCGGGCCTGAACGCGCGCTCCCGCGACACGCTGAAAAAGATCATCCGTTTCTGCTCAAGCCGATCCGTGCGTGCGCGCCAGCGGCCTCCGACACGCCTACGATCGCTTCATCCGACACCTACGGAGCCCGTCATGCCCGATTGCTGCCCGCCTCGCGGGGCGTTCGCCGCGCCGCCGCCGCCCAGTGCCACCCACGCCACACGTGCCACCTCGCGCCCGCTCACCCGTTCCCGTTCGGGCCGCGTCCGGGCGGCGCTCGCCGCACGATGCCTGCGCATGATCGGCTGGTACCGGCTCGAACGGCTGCTCGCGTCGATTCCGGACAGCAACGACGACTTCGGCGTCGTTTGACCGCCGATCCGCCCGCATCCGTCCGCATCCCCCTCGTACGCCTGCTTGCGCCTACTTGCGCCGCCGCTCGTGCGGCGCGGCCGTCGCGCCGTCGATCACCGGCGCGCCCTGCTTGATCAGGAAGTCGCGAAACAGCCCGGTCACCTGCGAGATGCGCCGGTCGGCAAGCGTGATCACGTACCACTCGCGCACGATCGGATTGCCCGGAAACGGCAATTGCCCGAGCAGCCCCGTGCGAAGCTCGAGTGCACACGCGTGCAACGACAGGAATGCGACGCCGAGCCCCGCTTCGGCCATCTGCTTGATCGCCTCGTTGCTCGACAGCTCGGAACCCACATGGAAGCGGTGGCCCGCGGTCTTGAACAGGCTCTCGACGGTGGAGCGCGTACCGGCCCCGCGTTCGCGCACGAGCAGGTGCGCGGATTCGAGATCCCTCAGCGCGATACGCTTGCGCTGCATCAGCGGATGACCGGGCGCCGCGACGAACACCATCGGATGCTTCGCGAACTCGACCGCATGCGTGCGCAACTCCTTCGGCGCGCTGCCCATCACCGCGAGATCGATTTCATGCGTGGCGAGCATGCGGATGATGTCGTCGCGATTGCCGACCTTGAAATACGTCTTCACGTGCGGCCGCGTCGCGGTGAATTTCACCAGCAGCGGCGGGATCAGGTACTCGGCCGTCGTGATCGCACCGATCCGCAGCGTGCCGCCGAGATCGCCGGTCAGCGCGGCCACCTCGTCGCCGGCCTCGCTCCACAGATGCAGGATCTCGCGCGCATAGCGCGCCACGATTTCACCGGCCGCGGTCAGTTGCACGCCGCGCCCGACTCGCTGCAGCAGCGCGGCGCCCACCGCCTCCTCGAGCAGGCGCACCTGCAGCGACACGGCCGGCTGGGTCAGGTTCAGCTCCTCGGCGGCGCGCGACACGCTGCCGAGCCGCGCGATCATGTCCAGCGCCTTCAACTGCCGGAACGTCGCGGTCTTTCCTATAAGTGAATACATATGAGTCGCTTATAAACATTAAATTGTTCGCGTAGGTTCAAAACTATATCGTCGGTTCTTGAGCAATGTCATCCGAATCGTCATCAGCGGGAGCCACAACATGGACAACATCACGCCTACCCTTGCAACGGACCGCGCACCGCGCGTGCCGCGCATCGTGATCGTCGGCGGCGGCGCCGGCGGCCTGCAGCTCGCCACGCGTCTCGGCGATACGGTCGGCCGCCGCGGCCAGGCCGACGTCGTGCTCGTCGACCGCTACCCGACGCACTTCTGGAAGCCGCTGCTGCACGAAGCCGCATCCGGCCATCGCGATCCGGCCTCGCACACGATCGAATACGCGGCGCAAGCCAAGCGCCACGGCTTCCGCTTCGTGCAGGGCGCGCTGCACCGGGTCGACCGCGCAGCCCGCACGGCGACGATCGCCGCGGTGCAGGACGCCGACGGCACGGAAATCCTGCCGCAACGCGAGCTCGGCTATGACGATCTCGTGCTCGCAGTGGGCAGCGTGACGAACTTCTTCAACGTGCCGGGCGCCGCGCGCCATGCGTTGCCGCTCGAAAACCTCGACCAGGCCGAGGATTTCCGCCGCAAGTTCCTCGCCGCATGCACGAAGGCGAACCACGTGGCCGAGCAACAGCTCGCGCAGCGCGCAGCACCGATCTGCATCAACGTGATCGGCGCGGGCGCGACGGGGGTCGAACTGGCCGCCGCGCTGCGCCACGCCGTCCAGCAGCTGACGACTTATCGCTTCAAGGCGCTGGTGTCGGCGCGCGACGTGCACATCCGGCTGATCGAAGGCGGCCCGCGCGTCCTGCCGGCGCTCGACGCAAGGCTGTCGGCGAAGATGCATGCGCAATTGCGCACGCTGAGCGTCGACGTGCTGACGGATACGCGTGTGGCGGAAGTCGGCGCGGGTGCAGTCACGACCGCGACGGGCGAGCGGCTCGCGAGCGACATCACGATCTGGGCGGCCGGCGTCGCGGGCCCCGCGATCCTGCGGGAACTCGGCGACATCGCGCTCAACCGGTCGAACCAGGTGATCGTGACCGACACGCTGCAGACGCCCGACGATCCGCATGTGTATGCGTTCGGCGACTGCGCCGCGTGCCCGTCGGCCGACGCGAGCGGGTTCCTGCCGCCGCGCGCGCAGGTCGCGCACCAGCAGGCGGTGTATCTGGGCGAGGCACTCGCGCGGCGCCTGGCCGGCAAGTCTGTCGCGGGTTTCAGGTTCCATGACGCGGGCACGGTCGTTTCCCTCGGCAGCGCCGGCGCCGTGTACCAGGCCGATGTCGGCGTGCGTTCGCGCTCGCTGATCGTCGACGGGCTCGCCGCGATCGGCCTGTACAAGTTCCTGTACCGCAAGCATCTGTTCAGCGTGGTCGGCCTGAAGCGCGCGCTGTTCCAGTCGCTGAGCCACTGGCTGCAAAGCCGCAACCAGCCGTCGATCAAGCTGCATTGATCGTCGACGCGAGTCCGCGGCACCGCGGGACGGCGTATCGGGCACACCTCGCCCGATACGCCGTTTTTTCGTCTGCAATCACCCGGTGCATTCATCGCGTGCGCACGTTTGGTGCATCCCATTGAAGCCCATCGATGCGATGCAGATCATCGGAAAACATCGGATCACACGCATCCCCGCCAGCTCTGGCTTGCCGCCCTATTCATTAGCCAAAGCGTATGAGTCGCATATAAATATTAATTGGTCGCACTTTCCCGGTGGACGCTAAGGTGTGTGGCATTCCCGTCCGCGAACGGATCTTCACGTCTCAGGAGAGGAATCACCGTGGTCATCGAAGCCATCGTCACCCGTCTCGACGCCGCATTCGCGCAGATCGAAGCGACACCGGATTCGCACGAGTCGCGCCACCAGCGCGACGCGATCATCCAGTGGCTCGACAGCGCGTCGGAGCAGGGATATCGACTCGGTCTCGTCACGACGCTGCCGGCCGCCCGGCTCAGCGACATGTTCGAAGGCCAGTTCGGCCGCGCAAACCTCGACCGCTTCTCGGTCGTCGTGACCGACGCCCATCAGCAGGACTCCATAGCAAATCAGCATCCGTTCGACGTCGCGCTGCAGGCGCTGGGTGTGCCGCCCGAGCGCGCGGTCGCCGTCGCGAGCAGCGAACCGGAACGCCGTGAAGCCGAGACGTTCGGCCTGTCGCGTTGCGTGCGCATCACCGACACGGTGCGCTCGATTTCATCGGCAGGCGTGCACTGACCTGAGCACCTGCATACGGGCCGGCTCGCGCCGGCCGGTCGCGATCCGGCGCCACGCCGGCAATCGCGCGACCGAATCCTGACATTCCGCCGTCAAAATTGCTTGCAACAGTTCGGGGCTTGCCGATTCCACCCGGAGACGGCACGACGCGCTTCCTGCGTCGCCCCGCTCGCTTCAAGCCACGATGACATGCCCGACGCGCACCTCCGCCGCGGACGTCGCGCAGACGGTGCTGGCCGCGCTGGATCGCCGGCATTCATCGCAAAGCTCGGCACGGACTGCTACACGTTCACGAACACGGGCACCTGCGCGCACGAACGGATTCGACGTGTGATCCCGTAGTCGACCGATTCCGTTTTCTCGACATACGCGCCGAAGCATCCGGTCGATGACGATCAGCACGCGGCCGTCGTTCCTGTCGATATGGCGCGCATCGCGGCCATGGCGCGCGCAATGGTTCGATGGCGTATCGAATATGGACTCGAACGCTCGCGGCAGCCTCTCGTGACCGAAACGTCGATAGCCGGCAACGTCGCGCCCCGAACTCGGGTGCGCCGATCGTGTCGAAGCTGCATCGCCGGAGAATCACATGAAACGCGCCGCCCCGTTCGCCATCCTGATCGTGCTTGCCGCTGCGAGCCTGCCGGCTCTTGCCGGTTCCGGCGCGGGCGGTTCCGGCGCCGGCGGTACCGCCGGATGGGCCGAGCAGCAGGCGAAAAACTGCGTACCGTCCTCCACTTCCACCTCCGCCGGCACGACGCACGCAGCGCACGCGACATCGAAAGCCCCACCGATCCGAGTGTGCGTCGGCGATTCCGACACGCAACTGAATCTGCCGTGGTTCCTGACCGACGTGCTCACCGCGGTGGACACGCATCAGTCGCCGCGCGAACTGCTCCACAAGATGCGCAATGACTTCTGAGTCGGGGCCGCCCTCGCTCCGAAGCGCGACAGAAAATCGCAAAGACGCCCCCGACGAACGCGCCGAACATCGTTGACGACGATCCGGTGAGCTGGACCGCCGGAGATGACGCGCTACGCAAATGTTTCCTGTTGAGCATCAATCACAGAATTACACCATTTGTTGAATAATATTATTTCGGAATCCAGCGTCCCGACATATACTTCCCGCGCACCATCCTCGTGCCAAGAGACGGTGTCTTCCATCCCGGCCGCATTCCGATGCGGCCGGGGGTTTTTTCGGTGCGCAATACCCATTTACATGCATAATAAATGTATGTTAGTGAGTAGCGCTTCGAATCCAGTGACCTCGTCGCAACGCCCCGGCACGCGTGTCGCAAGCGTAAAAACGATTTGCGTCCCGATATCGGCGCGCATCGTCGTGTCCCGGCCAGGCACGAAGAATGCTGCGCGTGCACTCATGGACCGGCTCGACCTGCATTCCCATGCGCACAACAACAAATGCGACCCGAGGAGCATCCACGCAGGACTCGAAGCCCGCCTTCCAACGCAGCGGCGCGTGGCCGCACGTTGTCTTCCCGCTCGCGCTGATCGCCTGCATCGTCGTGCTCGTGCTGGCGCTCGCCATTGCCGAACGACTCGGGCATGCGTCGATTGCCCGCCACGAGCGCGTCGTCGCGAACGACATCGTGATCTCGGTCGACCACATACTCGAGGGGGTGCGTTCACGGCATTCAGCCGAATTGACCGCGCTGGTCGGACAACCCTGCACCACAATCTTCAGAAGTCTCGCCGAACTCGGCACGCGCCTGCGCTACCTCCGTGCGGTTGCGCTGGTCAACGAAGGGCGTGTCACCTGTTCGTCGGCGCTGGGCCCCATCGACGTGGCGCTCGACAGCTACCTGCGTGCGCCGGAACCGGGGACGATGGCCATTACGCTGCTGCCGCAGACCCCGTTTCAGCATCGCGTCCCGGTGCTGGCCGCGTTTCGCGGGACCGCGCCCGAATCGGGCGTCCTGTATCTGGTCGAGGGCGACTATCTGGCCGACCTGCTCGCGCACGGCGCTCGCCTCGGTGCGGAAACGGCCACGCTGGCGGTCAATGGCACGGGCCGCCTCGACCAACGTGGCGCATATGTGCCGGCGTCAGGTACGGCCCCGGCCGCGGGCAGCGCGATCGCTTCGCGCGCGTGGCCGTTCATGGTCTCGGTGGCCTCGTCGGATCAGTACGTGTCGCAGGTGCTGCGGCACTATCGAATGATCTGCCTGACGATTGCGCTGCTCGTGAACGGGCTCGTCGCGGCGGCCTACCTGCTCGCGATGGCGCCGCGCCGGCTATTGCTGAAGGCCGTGCGCAATGCGCTCAAGCGCAACGAGTTCCACGTCGTGTACCAACCGATCGTCGACGTCCAGACGCGCCGAACCGTCGGCGTCGAAGCGCTGCTCCGTTGGCAGCATCCGAAATGGGGAGCCATCGGCCCGGCCGTGTTCGTCCCGCAGGTCGAATCGAGCACGATCCTGCCGAAGATTACCGAATTCGTGCTGCGCACGGCCGTGTCGGAACTGGCCGACGTCGCGCCGTCGATGCCGCTGCGCATCGCGATCAACGTCGCGCCGAGGGATCTCGAACGCCCGCGCTTCGTGTCCATCGTCGAGGAGACGATTCGCGGGCTTCCGCCGGGCTTCACGCTGGTGCTCGAAGTGACCGAGCGCATCCTGCTCGAAAAGAACGCGCGCACCACCGCGCTGTTTGCCGCGCTGCGCGCGACCGGCGCGAAGTTCGCGATCGACGACTTCGGCACGCATCACAGCAACCTCGACATGCTGTCGCGCTTCCCGTTCGACTACGTGAAGATCGATCGCCAGTTCATCTCGCAGTTGAACACGGGCAACATCAAGCTGATCGAAGGGATCGCGGCCGTCGCCCACCACTACGACCTGAAGATCATCGCCGAGGGCGTGGAGACGGAAGAGCAGCATCGCGCGCTGCAGGCGGTCGGGATCCAGTACGCGCAGGGCTATCTGTATCAGCGCCCGCAACGGCCCGAACACCTGAAGCGGGATTGCGCGCCGATGCCGGTTTAGCGGTCGGCCCGGCCGCCGGCCGGTGCGTCGCGTGCGGGGCCCACGGTGCTGCCGTCTGCCCGGTGCCTCCCCTGCGCCGGCAATGCGCTCGGCCGCGTCGGGAACACCGCCACGGCGCCGCGCGTCGCAGCGCCACCGCACGGCCGGCGCGCAAGCATCGCCCGCCGGAATCCTTGCATACGCGCTCGCCGATGCGTCTGGCGAGCGACGCGCATGCCGCCGCACGGGCCACACTCGCGACTCGACGCTCATGCCGAGCCGAAGGCTTTGATTCGACGTCTTTCGGCAACTATGCTCACCACTATCCCGGTCGCCGTCCGACTGGGCATGAATCCATAGCGCTGTCATGGAATCCTCAGCGCAATCGATCCGTTGAACGAGTTTCCCGATGACGCCAGACCAACCGCCGCTTAATCTTTCGGACCTTCAGCCGGCCGCGGACAACCAGCCGCTGCTCGACCGCTACGCCGAATTCCGCTTCCAGACGGTCGTCGCCTCGATCACCGACTACGCGGTGTTCATGCTCGACCCGCACGGCAACGTCGCGACGTGGAATGCGGGCGCGGAGCGGATCAAGGGCTACCGGATGGACGAGATCCTCGGCAGCCATTTCTCGCGCTTCTATCCGGTCGATGCAATTGCCGCCGGCCTCCCCGCGCACGCGCTCGAAGCCGCGGCCGCGTACGGGCACTTCCAGGACGAGAGCTGGCGCGTGCGCAAGGACGGTTCGCGGTTCTGGGCGAGTGTGACGATCACGGCCGTACGCGACGAATCGAACCAACTGCGCGGCTTCATCAAGATTACGCGCGACATGACCGAGCGCAAGCGCGTCGAGGAGCTCGAAACGGCCACGCGGCGGCTCGACGTGTTCATCGCGACGCTCGCGCACGAACTGCGCAACCAGCTCGCGCCGCTGCGCAATACGATCGGCATTCTTCACAGCCTGCCGGCGTCCGAACTGGGCCCTGCGCTCACGCAATGCAAGAACATCGCCGATCGCCAGATCGAACAGCTCGTTCGCCTCGTCGACGATCTGCTCGACATCGGGCGCATCAAGTCCGACAAGATCGAGCTGAAGAAAGCGCCGCTGAACGTGCGCGACATCGTGTACCGGAGCGTGCAGGGCATTCAGCCGAAGGTCGACGCGCGCGGTCAGCAGATTCTCGTGCGCCTGCCGCCGGGACCGGTAATGATTCACGGCGACGACGTGCGGCTCGTGCAGGTGCTGTACAACCTGCTCGACAACGCATCGAAGTATTCGCCTAACGACGAGCGCATCGAGATTCACGTCCGCACCGAAGGGAACACCGTTGCGATCGATATCGTCGATCGCGGAATCGGGATCGTGCCCGGCGCGGAGGAATCGATCTTCAACCTGTTCGAACAGGACAACGCCGCGGAGCGGCACGCGCCCGGCGGCCTCGGCCTCGGCCTTGCCATCAGCAGGAAGTTCGTCGAACTGCACGGCGGCAACATCACGGCCAACAGTGCCGGTATCGGCAAGGGGGCGTCGTTCACCGTACGGCTGCCGATCGCACCACCCGAACCTGCGGTCGATCCCGCCCAGAAAGCGCCGGCGCCATTGACCGCGCATGCGCTGCGCGTGCTGATCGTCGACGACAACCGCGAAGCAGCCGACACGCTCGCCATCCTGCTGCAGATCAAGGGGCACACGACGCGCGTCGCGTACCACGCGCGCGAAGCGTTGCCGCTGGCACGCGCGTTCGCGCCGCACCTGATGCTGATCGATCTGAGCATGCCGGACGTCAGCGGCTTCGAGCTGCTGCGGGAACTGAAGGCGACCGACGCCGCACCCGATGCGTTCTGCGTCGCGCTGTCCGGCCATGTGCGTTCGTCCGACCGCAACGAAACCAGGGACGCCGGTTTCCACGATCATTTCGCGAAGCCGATTCCGATCGACGCGCTGGACGGCTTGCTCGTGCTTGTCGAAGACAACGCACGGCGCCACGGCCGACTGTGACGATGGGCGCGCCAGCTGCGATCCTGCTGCGGCCGACCGACCCCGCACGCATCGGGTCGCGCGTCGCGCGGCGGCTTCCTGTCACCTGATGCCAATGGCGCCGCCTTCGGCGGGAACCGCGGACAGGCGCTAAAATTCGCCGCCTGGGCATCCACGACGAGCAAGCGTTTTGACGGACTTCGAGCAGGGTTTCATCCTCACCCGCCACTGGCGGGACACCGCGTCCGGCATAGAGATCGAGTTCTGGCTGGCAACCGAACACGGCCCGCGCCGCGTGCGGTTGCGCCCGCAGGAAGCCGTCGCGTTCGTGCCGGCCGAGCAGCAAGCGCTCGCCGAACGCACGCTGGCCGGCGAGCACGACGCCGAACTGCGCCCGCTCGCGCTGCGCGACTTCCGCCAGCGTCCGGTGGCCGGCCTCTACTGCCGGCGCTATCGCCATCTGTCCGGACTTCAGAAACGCCTGGCCGCGGCCGGTGTCGACGTCTACGAAGCCGACGTGCAGCCGCCCGACCGTTACACGATGGAGCGCTTCATCACGGCGCCCGTGCTGTTTCGCGGCGCGGCCGGCCGCGACGGCACGCTGACCGACGGCGAACTGAAACCCGCGATCGGCTATCGCCCGACCCTGCGTTGCGTGTCGCTCGACATCGAGACGAGCGTGCACGGCGAACTGTATTCGATCGCGCTCGAAGGCTGCGGACAGCGGCAGGTCTACATGCTCGGGCCGCCAAACGGCGACGCGCCGGCGGCGGATTTCCGGCTCGACTACTGCGACAGCCGGCCCGAGATGCTCGCGCGGCTCAACGACTGGTTCGACGCGCACGATCCCGATGCAGTGATCGGCTGGAATCTCGTGCAGTTCGACCTGCGCATCCTGCATGCGCATGCGGAGCAGTACGGCGTGCCGCTGAAGCTTGGGCGCGGCGGCAGCGTGCTCGAGTGGCGCGCGCACGGCCAGCAGCCCGACCACTTCTTCGCGGGTGCGGCCGGCCGCCTGATCCTTGACGGTATCGACATGCTGAAGTCGGCGACGTGGACGTTCCCGTCGTTCAGCCTCGAATATGTATCGCAGTCGCTGCTCGGCGAAGGCAAGTCGATCGACAATCCGTATCAGCGGATGGATGAGATCCAGCGCCGCTTCGATCACGACAAGCCCGCGCTCGCGCACTACAACCTGAAGGACTGCGAACTCGTCACACGCATCTTCGAGAAGGCCGACCTGCTGTCCTTCGCGCTCGAACGCGCGACCGTCACGGGCCTCGCGGCCGATCGCACCGGCGGCTCGGTCGCCGCGTTCACGCACCTGTACCTGCCGCGCATGCACCGGCTCGGCTACGTCGCGCCGAACCTCGGTGACGTCGTCGGACAGAACAGCCCCGGCGGCTTCGTGATGGATTCGCGGCCGGGCCTGTACGACTCGGTGCTGGTGTTCGACTACAAGAGCCTCTATCCGTCGATCATCCGCACGTTTCTGATCGATCCGGTGGGGCTGATCGAAGGGCTCGCGCATCCGGGCGACGACACGTCGGTGCCCGGCTTTCTCGGCGCGCGGTTTTCGCGCACCGCGCATTGCCTGCCCGACATCGTGCGGCGCGTGTCGGAAGGTCGCGACGAAGCGAAGCGTCAGGGCAACGCGCCGTTGTCGCAGGCGCTGAAGATCATCATGAATTCGTTCTACGGCGTGCTCGGTTCGACCGGCTGCCGGTTCTTCGATCCTCGCCTCGCATCGTCGATCACGATGCGCGGCCACGAGATCATGCACCGTACGCGCGAGTTGATCGAAGCGCAGGGTTACGAAGTGATCTACGGCGACACCGATTCGACTTTCGTGTGGCTGGGAAGCGAACACGATGACGATGCGGCCGCCGCGAAGGGCCGCGCGCTCGTCGAGCATGTGAACCACTGGTGGCACGCGCACCTGCGCGATCGCTTCGGGCTCGAGAGCGCGCTCGAATTGCAGTACGAGCGCCACTACCACCGCTTCCTGATGCCGACCGTGCGCGGCGCGGAAGAAGGCAGCAAGAAGCGCTACGCGGGCCTCGCGCGCGCGGCGAACGGCGGCGAGGATCTCGTGTTCAAGGGGCTCGAAACGGTGCGCACGGACTGGACGCCGCTCGCGCAGGCATTCCAGCGCGAGCTCTATCGGCGCGTGTTCAAGCGCGAGCCGTACCGGGACTTCATCCGCGACTACGTGCAGCGCACGCTTGCCGGCGAATACGACGCGCAACTGATTTATCGCAAGCGCGTGCGGCGACCGTTGAGCGAATATCAGCGCAACGTGCCGCCGCATGTGCGCGCCGCGCGGATCGCCGACGAATTCAATGCCGCGCAGGGCCGGCCGCTGCAATACCAGCGCGGCGGATGGATCAGCTACGTGATGACGACGGCCGGCCCTGAGCCGCTCGAGACGATGCGCTCGCCGATCGACTATGCGTTTTACGTGAGCCGCCAGCTGCAGCCGGTCGCCGATGCGATCCTGCCGTTCCTGCGCGACGACTTCGAGCGCGTGATTTCGGGGCAGGGGCAATTGTTCTGAGGCCACCGGTGCGGCGACTTCATGCTTGCCGCATCGGGCATATGGTTGCTCACGCAACCACTTCGCGCGCCCCATTTTCCTTTCAGTTTGCGTGCCCCACGATCGGCATTCCGGCCGGCCCATGCGCCGGGCGATAAGTAAAACCGACCGACCCGGCCGGAAATCCGACTTGGGCGCCGTGCGCACCGCAGCGCCCTCTTTCTTCCAACGCAATCGGTCCCATCGCACGGTTGCATGCCTGACGCGGCCGCGCCGTGGCGCCCGGCCTCAACCACGACCGGTTCGTCCGCCTCCCCGTCGCTGTGAGAACTTGCTGGTGGGCCAGCACTAACGGCACGCCCGATGCTATCCAGTTCGATGCGTCGATTACCGTGAACAGCGCGCCGATGCAGCGGCATCGCGCTGCTGCCCGAATACGCGGTTGCAAACGAGTGGCGTATCGGCACGCTGACGCGCGTGCTCGCGTCGACCGGCGCGGCGGTCCGGGCGGCGTTGTGTCCCTCCGTTCGCCGGCCGATCTGCGGTGCCGTCGGCGCCCAGCACGACGGCACCCCATTCACCCATCCCCTTCTTCCGACCGACACTCGCGCCGCACGCGGCCCCCACTCCAACCGTCCGCAGCATTCCGTTGATCTTTCCCGCACCGACCCGGCTTAACCGCGCCCCGGTCATACGTCGTACCGCCTTTCTCCGCCTGCCTTCCAGCACCGCCCCGCATACGCCCCGGGGAAAACCCGATCACGTCACAGCCCAACTTCTCGTTGACACGGCGATTTTTGCCCCTCTAATATGCACACAACGTTGCACACAATAAAACACACATCGATGTGTGTCGAAAACAGCAGACGTGCGGGTTTACCCATCTCAAGTGAGGTCACCATGAATCGACTGTCTTGTTTCACCCGTCAGATCGCCGCGTGCACCGTCGCGGCGGCATCGCTCGTCGCAGCCGCGCCGTCATACGCCGCCGGGCCCGACACCTGGGCTGCCGTGAAGAAGGCCGGCGTCCTGCGGTGCGGCGCCGCGGTCGCGCCGCCGTACGTGATGCGCGATCCGAAGACGGGCGCCTACAGCGGCTTCTTCTCCGATCTGTGCCGCGATTTCGGGCAGAACGTGCTGAAGGTGAAGGTCGAATTCGTCGACACGAGCTGGGACAACATCGTGGCCGGCCTGCAATCGGACAAGTGGGATCTGTCGCTCGCGCTGAACGACACCCCTGAGCGTGAGAAAGCCGTCGCGTTCTCCGCGCCGGCGACCGACTACAACGTCTCGTTCGTCTACAACAAGAACAACCCCAAGATCGCGAAGCCCCTGCGCTCGCTCGCCGACATCGACAAGCCGAACGTCACGGTCGCGGTGATGTCCGGCACGTCGCAGGACAAGGCGATCTCGGCCGAACTGAAACAGGCGCGGATCATGCGGCTGCCCGGCAACGACGAGACGCGCCTGTCGCTGATCTCGAAGCGCGCCGACCTGCTCGCCGACGCGAACATCACCAACATGCTGCTGACGGAAGCGCACTCGGACTGGGCGGCGAGCTTCGACCCCGCGCCGCCGCTCGCACAGCAGGAAGTCGCGTTCGGCCTGCGCAAGGACACGCCGAAGGCCGACCTCGACGTGCTCAACAACTACCTCGTGCAGCAGGTCAAGTCGGGGGCGGTGAACCGCCTGATCAAGACGTCCGTGCAAGCGATGCTCGTGCCCGGCAAATAAGCGCCGGCCGCACGCACCGCGCTACCTGCGGGCCCGGCGAAGCCCGCCGGGCACCGGTTTTCCGATTCGCACTTTGCGCGCCGAGCTCGGGCGCCGCTGGAGAGACAGTCATGTTGTCGCCTCAAACGACGGCCGTCCGGTCGGCCATGCATCCCCTTTCGACCACGCGCGTCGCCGCGTCCGCGCCGGACGGCGATTTCGTGCAGTTGCGCGACGTGCACAAGGCCTACGGCCCGAACCTCGTCGTGATGGACGGCATGAGCCTCGACATGCGAGTCGACGACCGGCTCGTGATCATCGGCCCGAGCGGCAGCGGCAAGAGCTCGCTGCTGCGCGTGATGATGGGACTCGAAGGCATCCAGCGCGGCGAGATCGCGTTCCAGGGCGCGTCGTACATCCGCGGCGGCGACGCCCGCGGCGGCTGGCGCATCGACGCGAAGCTGCAGAAGCAGATCGGCATGGTGTTCCAGCACTACACGCTGTTTCCGCACCTGTCGGTGCTCGGCAACCTGATTCTCGCGCCTGTGCGCGTCGGCGGCTTGTCGAAGTCGGATGCGACCGAGCGCGCCCGCATGTATCTCGCGCGCCTTGGACTCGAAAGCAAGCTGCATGCATATCCGAGCCAGCTGTCCGGCGGCCAGAAGCAGCGCGTGGCAATCGCCCGCGCGCTGATGCTCGAACCGAAGCTGATGCTGTTCGACGAAGTGACGTCCGCGCTCGATCCGGAGATGGTCGTCGAAGTCCAGAACGTGATGCTGCAGCTCGCCGAGCAGAAGATGGCGATGATCATCGTCACGCACGACATGCACTTCGCGAAGGACATCGCGACGCGCGTCGTGTTCTGCGCGAACGGCAAGATCGTCGAACAAGGGGCGCCGGACCAGATCTTCAAGTGTCCGAAGGAAGCGCGCACGCGCGAATTCCTCGAGAAAGTGCTGCATCTCGACTGAGGCCGAAGCCATGAACTATCACTTCGATTTCAGCTTCCTCGCCGGCAGCGTCGGCGCGCTGCTCGACGGGTTGAAGGTCACCGTCGTACTCGCCGTCTCCGCGAATGCGATGGGCCTCGTGCTCGGCTTCGCGCTGTGCCTGCTCGCGATGAGCCGCTGGACGATCGTGCGCTGGCCCGCCCAGCTCTTCATCGAATTCTTCCGCTGCACGCCCGCGCTGCTGCAGATCATCTGGTTCTTCTACTGCATCCCGATGATGGTCGACGTGTTCATCGACCCGGTCGCAATGGGCGTGCTCGCGCTCGGCCTGAACCTCACCGCGTTCAACGCGGAAGCGTACCGCGCCGGTGTGCAGGCGGTGCCGAAGGAGCATCTCGACGCGGCGGTGGCACTCGGCCTGCGGCCGTGGCAGCGCACGATCTTCGTCGTGCTGCCGCAGGCGCTGCGCGGCGCGATGCCCGTACTGCTGACCAATGGCATCGGCAGCCTGCAGCAAAGCGCGCTGGTCGCGATCGTCGCGGTGGGCGATCTGATGTACGTCGCGAAGAGCATCGCGACCGAAGCGTACCGGCCGCTCGAAACCTATTCGGTCGTCGCGCTGGTGTATTTCGCGCTGTCGCTGCCGATCGCGAAACTCGTCAACGTCATCGAGCGCCGCCAGGACGTCGCCGTCCAGCGCTGAGGAGCCCGTCGTGAATCTCGATTTTTCAGTCGTCTGGCCGTACTGGCTCGTGCTCGCGAAAGGCCTCGCGTTGACGCTGGCGTTCACCGCGACGTGCGCGCTCGTCGGCAGCCTGCTCGGCTTCGTGCTGAGCCTGTTGCGGATGTCGCCGTCGCGCTGGCTGCGCGGGCCAGTCACCGCGTTCGTCGAATTCTTCCGCGGCACGCCGCTACTGATCCAGCTGTTCTGGGTGTTCTTCTGCTTCCCGGTGGTGCTGCGGCTGCCGATTCCGCCGTACCTGTCGGTGTTGATCTCGCTGACGCTGTACATGGCCGCGATCACGAGCGAGACGTTCCGCGGTTCACTGAAGTCGATCGCCGGCGAGCAGCACGACGCATGCATCGCGCTCAGCCTGTCGCCGCACGTGAAGATCGTCTACGTGATCTTTCCGCAGGCGCTGCTGCGCGCGATCCCGCCGCTGCTGTCGAACGTCGTGAGCCTGTTCAAGGAAAGCGCGCTCATTTCGTCGGTGGGAATCGCCGACCTGATGTTCGTTGGCCAGAACGTGTCGAATAGCACCGCGCGGCCCGTCGAATTCCTGACGACCGTCGCCATCATCTATTTCCTCGTCGCCTTTCCGCTGACCCGACTGGTCGGCGTAGTGGAGTCCAGGATGCTCAGGCGCTATGCCTACTAACTCGCAACGCTCTCACCAAAGCCGGAGAAATCTCATGCAACTGAAAGGCATTCTGCCCGCCCTCGTCACGCCGTTCGATGCGTCGGGCGCGGTCGATCACGACACGCTCGCGTCGATCCTCGAATTTCAGCTCGCCGCGGGCGTCAGCGGCTTCGTGCCGCTCGGGTCGACCGGCGAGTACTACGCGCTCACGAACGATGAGCGCCGCGCGGTGATGAAGACCGTGCGCGAAGTGGTCGGCAGCCGCGGCACGCTGATCGCGGGCGCGAACGGCTCTTCGACGCGCGAAGTGATCGAGCAGGTTCGCCAGGCGCGCGATGCCGGCTACACGAACATCCTGATCGCGCCGCCGTACTACGCGCTGCCGTCGCAGGACGAACTGATCGGCCACTACGACGCGATTCTCGCGGCGGTGACCGACGTGAACGTGATCCTGTACAACTACCCGGTGCGCACCAACGTCGAGGTCGGCTTCGGCGTGCTCGACGCGTTCAAGGATCATCCGCGCGTGATCGGCATCAAGGAAAGCAGCGGCAACCTGCTGCGCGCGATCGAGATCGGCGGCAAATACCGCGACCACTACCAGCTGTCGTGCGGCTCCGACGACCAGGCGCTCGACTTCTTCCTGTGGGGCGCGACGAGCTGGATCTGCGGGCCGGCGAACTGCTTCGCGAAACAGGTCGTGAGCTTCTACGACAAATTCTCGGCCGGTGATGTCGCAGGTGCACAGAACGTGATGCGCTCGCTGTTCCCGGTGATGGCGAGCATGGAGTCGGGCAAGTTCATCCAGAAGGTCAAGTACGGTTGCGAGCTGGCCGGCTTCAAGGTCGGCAATGCACGCATGCCGCTGCAGCCGCTGACGGATCAGGAGAAGGCCGAGTTCCGCACGATCTTCGAGGCGTCGCAGGCGTAATACCGCAATGCGCTTCCGTACTGGCGCCGTTGGGCGCCGGTACGCCGACCGGGGAATTCAAACATGACGATTCAAAGCTTTACCTGTATCGAAGGCCATACCGAAGGGATGCCGGTGCGCATGGTGATCGACGGTGCGCCGGCGCTGCAAGGTGCGACGATGAACGCGCGCCGCGAGGACTTCGTCGCGCATCACGACTGGGTGCGCCGCACGCTGATGCTGGAGCCGCGCGGCCATGCGCACATGTCGGGGACGATCTTCTATCCGCCGGTCAGCGACAACGCCGATTTCAGCCTGCTGTTCATCGAGACGTCGGGGTGCCTGCCGATGTGCGGCCACGCGACGATCGGCTCGATCGCGTTCGCGATCGAGGAGCGTCTCGTCGCGCCGAAGCAGCCGGGCACGGTGACGGTCGACGTGCCGGCCGGCCAGATCGTCGCGCGCTACGAGTTGGACGGCGCTCGCGTGAAGTCAGTGCGCTTCACCAATGTTCCGAGCTTCCTGCTCGCGCGCGACGTCGAGATCGACGTTCCCGCGCTCGGCACGCTGGCCGTCGATATCGCGTACGGCGGCAATTTTTATCCGATAGTCGAGGTCCAGCCGAACTTCCCCGGTTGCGAACACTTCACGCCGGACGAGCTGCTGGCGTGGGGCCGCGACGTGCAGCGCGCGGTGAACACGGCGCTCGACGTCGTGCATCCCGATCACCCGGCGATTCGCGGCGTGCGGCATTGCATGTGGACGGGCAAGCCGATCGCGGACGACGCACAAGGGCGCGCGGTGGTAATCGCAGGCGACAGCCTCGTCGATCGCTCGCCGTGCGGCACCGGTAGTTCGGCCCGCGTCGCGCAGCGCTTCGCCCGCGGCTGGCTGAACGCCGGCGACGCCTACTGCCACGAGAGCCTGATCGGCAGCCGCTTCATCGGCCGCGTCGAGTCGGTCACACGCCTGGACAGCGGGCTCGACGCGGTGCGGCCGAGCATCGAAGGACGCGCATGGGTGACCGGGCGCGCGCAGTATCGTGTCGATGCGTCCCAGCCGTATGCGCACGGCTTCAGCCTGCAGGAGTTCGTCAATTGAACGCGATTCCGCGTCACCATGCGGCCGCCGCGCCCGGCACCGCTCGCGAGGAAACGACCGTCGTGATCGGCGGCGGGATCGTCGGCGTGTGCTGCGCGCTCTATCTGCAGCGCGACGGCCGCGCCGTCACCCTGATCGATCCGGCCGCGCCCGGCGACAGCACCGCGAAATGGAGCTGCGGGCAGATGGCGGTCAGCGAGGTCATTCCGCTGTCGAAACCCGGCATCCTGCTGAAGGTGCCGCGCTGGCTGATGGACCAGAACGGGCCGCTCGCGCTGCGGCCCGGCGCGCTGCCCGGCATCCTGCCGTGGTTCTTCCGGTTCGTCGCGTCGGCCCGCCACGCGAAGATCGTGTCGATCGCGCAGGCTATGGCCACGCTCACGCACGACGTCTATTCCGACTACGCGCCGCTGCTCGATGCGTGCGGCGACCGCGCGCTGCTGGGCCAGCGCCCGGTGCTGGAAGTATTCGACGATCCGGCGGGCATCGCGCACGAGCAACCGCATCTGGAACTGCGGCAATCGCTCGGCTTCGCGTCGCAGCGGCTGAGCGCCGCCGACATCGGCGATCTCGAACCGCCGCTCGCCGGCCGGTTCAAGCACGGGCTGCTGTTCCCCGACTGGCGCGCGGTCAACGATACCGAAGGCTTCATCGCGGCGCTCACCGCCAGCTTCGAAGCGCAAGGCGGACGCCGCATCCGTGCGAATGCCACGCGCATCGACGAAGCCGACGGACGCGCGACCGGCGTGACGCTCGCGAACGGCGAGCGCCTCGCGGCCGATCACATGGTGGTGGCGGCCGGCACCGGCTCGCGGCAATTCTTCGGCCAGCTCGGCGTGCGCGTGCCGCTCGAAGGCATCGCCGGCTACCAGGCGCTGGTGACCGAGCCGGGCGTCGAGTTCCGCCACTCCGTGATCTACGCGGACGGCGGCTTCTGCTTCAGCCCGATGACACGCGGGCTGCAGATCGGTGGCACCATCGAGTTCGCGGGCCGCGATGCGGCACCGAACTTCCGGCGCGCGGACATCATCCTGGAGAAGGCCAAACGCATCCTGCCCGAGCTTCAAACCGCCCGCGTCGAATACGGCGTCGGCTATCGGCCGTTCCTGCCCGACACGAAACCGGTGATCGACCGCTCGAAGCGACTGCCGAACGTCATCATGGCGTTCGGCCACGGCCAGCTCGGGCTCACGCTCGGCGCAACCACGGGGCGCCTGGTCGGCGATCTCGTGGCCGGCCGCCCGACGCGGCAGGACCTGGCGCCGTTCAGCGCTTATCGCTTCGCCTGACCTACGAGACTCTTCATGCAATCCTACGAACGACTTTTCATCGACGGCCGCTGGGTAGCGCCCGTTCAGGGCCGTACCTTCGATACGCTCGATCCGAGCGATGAAACGGTGATCGCAAAGGTGGCCGCCGCCACCGCTGAAGACATCGACGCCGCGGTCAACGCCGCCCGCCGCGCTTTCGACGCAGGCCCGTGGCCGCGCATGAGCGGCGCGCAGCGCGCCGCCGTGCTGCGCGCGATCGCGCAAGGTATTCGCGACCGCCTGCCCGAGCTGGCCGAACTCGAAGTGCGCGACAACGGCAAGCCGCTGCCCGAAGCGCTGTGGGATCTCGGCGACGCCGCCGGTTGCTTCGACTTCTATGCGGGGCTCGCCGAACAGCTCGACGGCAGCGCCGAGACGCCTGTGCCGCTCGCGGACGAACGCTTCAGCACGGTCGTCCGCAAGGAGCCGATCGGCGTGGCCGGTGCGATCATCCCGTGGAATTTCCCGCTGCTGATGGCTGCGTGGAAGGTCGCACCGGCGCTCGCGGCCGGCTGCACGATGGTGTTGAAGCCGTCCGAACTGACGCCGCTCACCGCGCTGGAACTCGCTGGCATCGCCGACGCGGCCGGGTTGCCGGCCGGCGTGCTGAACGTCGTGACAGGCCTCGGTACAGACGCCGGCGCGCCGCTCGCCGAGCATCCGGGCATCGACAAGCTCGCGTTCACCGGCAGCGTGCCGACCGGCAGCCGGATCATGAAGGCGGCCGCACGCGACATCAAGAACGTGAGCCTCGAACTCGGCGGCAAGTCGCCGTTCATCGTGTTCGGCGACAGCGATCTCGAAGCGGCGGTCGAATGGATCCTGTTCGGCATCTTCTGGAACCAGGGCGAAGTGTGTTCGGCCACATCGCGCGTCCTCGTCGAGCGCTCGCTGTATGCCCCGCTCGTCGAGCGGCTCGCGCAGGAAGCGCGCAAAATCACCATCGGCAACGGCCGCGACGACGGCGTGCTGCTCGGCCCGCTGGTGAGCCGGGGGCAGTACGACAAGGTGCGGGAGGCGATCACGCGCGGCCGCGACGAAGGCGCGCGGCTCGTGACGGGCGGTGCGCGGCCCGCGCATCTCGAACGCGGCTACTTCATCGAGCCCGCCGTGTTCGCCGACGTGCCGGAAGACAGCTGGATCTGGCGCGAGGAAATTTTCGGGCCGGTGGTGTGCGTGCGGCCATTCGATACCGAAGACGAAGCGGTACGCTCGGCCAACGATTCGCGCTTCGGTCTCGCGGCAGCGGTCATGTCGGCCGATCTGCCGCGCTGCGAGCGCGTAGCACGCGCGATGCGCGCGGGGATCGTGTGGATCAACTGCTCGCAGCCGACGTTCACCGAGGCGCCGTGGGGTGGCTACAAGCAGAGCGGGATCGGGCGCGAGCTCGGCGAGTGGGGCCTGAACAATTACCTGGAAATCAAGCAGATCACGCGCTACGACAGCGACAAGCCATGGGGCTGGTATATCAAGTAAGACGAAGGTGAATCGATCATGCGCTGGAACAAAACGCTGCAGCTCGTCGACGTGCATTGCGAGGGCGAGATCGGCAAGGTCATCACCGGCGGCGTCCTCGACGTGCCGGGCAAGACCATGCTCGACAAGATGAATTACATCAACGAGACGGACGACAGCTTGCGGCGCCTGGTCGTGCTCGAACCGCGCGGCTGCCTGCAGATGTCGGTCAACCTGCTGCTGCCGCCGACACGGCCGGAAGCGCACGCCGGCTTCATCGTGCTGCAGGCCGACAAGGCGCACCCGATGTCGGGCAGCAACTGCATCTGCGTCGTGACCGCGTTGCTCGAACTCGGGATGGTGCCGATGCGGGAACCGGAGACCACGGTCGTGCTCGACACGCCGGCCGGGCTCGTCACCGCGCGGGCCGCGTGCCGCAACGGCCGCTGCGTCGGCGTCTCGCTCGACATGGTGCCGGCATTCGTCGAACAGCTCGACGTCGACGTGCACACGCCCGACTTCGGCACGATCAAGGTCGACATCGCGTTCGGCGGTGTTTACTACGCGCTCGTCGACGTCGGCCAGATCGGGCTCGACATCGCGCCCGGCAACGCGCGGCAACTCGCGACGCACGGCGTGCGGCTCAAGGAGATCATCAATCGGCAGGTCGCCGTGCAGCATCCGCTGTTCCGGGAGATCGACGAGGTCGCGTACGTGATGTTCCGCAACCGCGTCGACGATACCGTCTACCAGACCTGCACGACGCTGCCGCCCGGCCGCGTCGACCGCTCGCCGTGCGGTACCGGCAGCTCGGCCAACCTCGCGACGCTGGCCGCGCGCGGACGCGTGCAGGTCGGCGACGTGCTCACGTCGCGCTCGACGATCGGCGGCGAATTCCGCGTCGAGCTGCTCGGCACGACCGAAGTGGGCGGGCGGCCGGCCGTGCTGCCGCGCGTGACCGGGCGCGCATGGGTGTTCGGGTTCCAGCAGCTCGGCGTCGACCCCGACGATCCGCTCGCCGCCGGGTTCATGCTCAGCGATACGTGGGGCGACGGATTTGGGTCGTCCGCGGCGTCGGGCACGTGAGGACGCGATGCTAAACTCCAGAGCGCGCCCGGCGAACCGGGCCGATTACAGGAAGGGTAGCGAGATGAGCAAAGAGGCCGTTGAAACCGAAGGGGGCGGCCGCCGGCACGGCGGGCGGTACGTGTATGAGGAATTGCGCAAGCAGATCCTGACGCTGAAGCTGAAGCCGGGCGTACAGCTCGACGAAATCTCGCTCGCCGCGCAGTTCGGGCTGTCGCGCTCGCCGGTGCGCGACGCGATCGCGCGACTGAGCAGCGAAGGGCTCGTCACGATCCTGCCGAACCGAACGACGCTCGTCACGCCATTCGAGATCGAGGAATTCCCGAAATACATCTCGGCGCTCGATCTGATCCAGCGTGCGGTCACGCGGCTCGCGGCCACGCAGCGTTCCGAAGGCGACCTCGCAAAGATCCGCAAGGCCGACGACGTATACATGGAAGCCGTCGCGAGCGGCGACTTCCAGGCGATGTCGGAGACCAACAAGGCGCTGCACATGGCGATCGCGCATGCAGCGAACAACCCGTACTTCGTCGGCTACTACGAACGGCTGCTCGGCGAAGGGCAGCGCCTGCTCCACCTGCATTTCGACTTCACCGTGAGTTCGCCGACGGCCGCGAAGCTCGGCCGCGATCACGACGAACTGATCGACGCGATCGTGCGCCGCGACGCGGACGCCGCCGAACGTGCCGCCCACGAGCACACGATGCTGTTCCAGAAGCGCTTCCTCGACTACATGAAGCAGAACATGACGGAATCGATGGCGGTGCTGTAACGCGTCGGCATCGGCGCACCGGCGCGCGCCGGTCCGGCTAAAATACCGCCCTGCCGCGCCCCCTGCCGCGGCCGGAGGATATTAATCATGACCGCACGTCGCGGTGCCGCGGTTGCCATCGCGCCCGGTCACGAGACAGCCAGTCTGTCCAAAGCCCAGACAACGTTCAATACGCTCGTCAAACACATCGAAAAGCGCCGTGAGCGGCTCGGCGCGTGGGAAGCCGTGATGCCGGCGTTCCAGAAGAAATTCGTCGACGGGCTGTTGCCGCTCGAACAGGAAGCGACGGCGCTGCGAATCCAGCTGATCCATCTGCTCGACGACGCGTTCCTGCAGAAGGGCCTGAGCAAGGCCGAGCAGCGCACGCTGTCCGACCTGATCGCCGACATGGCGGGCGATTTGCTGAACGTGAGCGACGACGCGACGCTGAAGATTATTTACAACCGGCATGCCGGATCCGCGCACACCGGCCACGCAGCGGCCGCTCCCGAGCCCACCAAAACGGAACGGGAACAGGAGCCCGAACCGCAATCGCAAACGCCGGAGGATCTCGACTCGCTGTCCCCCGACGAACTCGCCGAGCGCATGCAAGCCGAACTCGACGCGCAGTTCGAGCGCGACATGGCCGCTCATGCGGCCCGCGAGGCCCAGCGCGCGAAGCGCAAGAAAGCGCCGAAGCAATCGGCCGCGCAAGCGCGGATCGAAGCCGAACAGGCCGAATCGAACAAATCGATCCGCGAGATCTATCGCAAGCTCGCAAGCGCGTTGCATCCCGATCGCGAAACCGATCCGCAGGAACAGCAACGCAAGACCGTGCTGATGCAGCGGGTCAATCGCGCTTACGAAAAGGGCAATTTGCTGCAACTCCTCGAACTGCAGCTGGAGATCGAGCAGATCGACCGGCGTGCGATTGACGGCCTCAGCGAAGCGCGGCTCACGCGCTACAACGGCATCCTCGAGGAACAACTGCGCGAGCTCGATCAGGAGATCGTCCACGTCGAGAACGACTTCCGGCGCACGTACGGCATCGCGCCGTCCACGAAGGTCGCACCCGATACCGTGATGCGCATCCTCACGCGCGACATCGCCGGCATGCAGCGCAGCAACCAGGACCTGAGCGTCGCGCTGCGCGAGTTCGAGGATCCGGACAAGGTCAGGGACTGGTTGAAGGACATGAAGCGCCGGCCGGCGCGCTCGCGCTTCGACGACGATTCGTATTGAGCGGGCACGCTCACATCACCGCGATTCCCCCATCCCGCCCATCAGCATCATCAACTGCTCGCGCAGCCACTGGCTGCCCTGATCCTGATCGGCGCTGCGATGCCAGTAGCAGAAGTATTCGAGCGCCGGCATCTCGAACGGCAGTTCGAGAATCCGCGCCGGATAGCGCTGCAGCAGCCTGAGCGGCGCCGTCAGCGCGAGATCGCCGCGCATCGCGATCAGCGGCGCGACCATGTAGTGCTGCACGCGCATCTGGATGTTGCGGCGCAGCCCGAGCCGCGTCAGCTCCGCATCGACGTGCCCGCTGCCCTTGCGGCGGCTCGATACGTGGATGTGACCCATCGACAGGTAGTCGTCCATGGTCAGCGTGTCGCCGCGGAACGGGTGATCGTCGCGGATCATGCACGCGTAGCGGTCGCGCACGAGCAGCGCCTGGTGCAGGTGCGGATCACCGATCAGCGGTGCATCGATCGCGATGTCGACAGAGCCGTTCGCGAGCGCGGTGGCCACTTCGCGGCGGTCCATCGTGTAGCTGCGCACGTGCATGCCGGGCGCATGCGTCTGCAGCAGTTCGCCGAGCGCCGGCAGCAGCAGCGCCTCGGTCAGGTCGCTCATGCTGAGCCGGAACACGCGTTCGGACGAGGCCGGATCGAACACGTCGCCTTCATGCGCGCTCGAATCGAGCAGCTGCAGCGCCTCGCGCACGCGGCCGACGATGTTCTCGGCCATCGGGGTCGGCATCATCCCGGCCGGCGTGCTGACGAACAGCGGATCGTTCAGCGTCTTGCGCAGCCGCGCGAGCGCATTGCTGACGGCCGGCTGCGTGAGGTTCAGCACCTCGGCCGCGCGCGTCAGGTTGCGCTTGTTGTAGATCGCCTCGAATACGACGAACAGGTTCAGATCAATCTTCGAAAGGCGCATCGCCGGATCTCCTTGCCGAGATCTTACGGCGTGCGCCAATCGTTCGTCCACGTCGCGCCGCTCAGCCGCGCGGCGGGCGCGTCAGGTACGGTTCCGTCGACCCGCGCACCGCGTCCTTGATCTCCATGCGCGCGATCGCCTGCAGGTGAACCTCGTCCGGACCGTCGGCGAAGCGCAGCGCGCGGCCCCAGGTCCACAAATCGGCAAGCGGCGTGTCGGGGCTCAGGCCCATCGCACCGAACACCTGCATCGCGCGGTCGCACACATCGGTATAAACGGTCGGCACGAGCGCCTTGATCATCGAGATTTCCTTGCGCGCGGCCTTCGCGCCGACCTTGTCGATCATCCATGCGGCCTTCAGCACCAAGAGGCGCGCCTGATCGATCTCGATGCGCGAACGCGCGATCCATTCGCCGATCGTGCCGTGCCGGTTCAGCGGCTTGCCGAACGCCTCGCGCGACTGTGCGCGGTCGATCATCAGCTCCAGCGCGAGTTCGGCCGCACCGATCGAGCGCATGCAGTGGTGGATGCGGCCCGGCCCGAGGCGTGCCTGCGCAAGCGCGAAACCGCTGCCTTCCTCGCCGAGCAGGTTGCGCGCCGGCACGCGCACGTTGTCGAACGTGATCTCGCAGTGCCCTTCCGGCGCGTAGTGATTGACCACCGTGATGTTGCGCAGGATCGTCACGCCCGGCGTGTCGCGCGGCACGAGGATCATGCTCTGCTGCTGGTGCGATTCCGCCTGCGGGTCGGTTTTGCCCATCACGATGAAGATCTTGCAGTTCGGATGCGCGGCGTTCGTGATGAACCACTTGCGGCCGTTGATCACGTAGTCGTCGCCGTCGCGCTCGATGCGCGTCGTGATGTTGGTCGCGTCCGACGAAGCGACGTCGGGCTCCGTCATCGCGAACGCCGAGCGGATCTCGCCGCGCAGCAGCGGCAGCAGCCACTGTTCGCGCTGCTCGGGCGTCGCGAACATGTGCAGCAGCTCCATGTTGCCGGTGTCCGGCGCATTGCAGTTGAACACCTCCGACGCCCAGGCCACGCGCCCCATGATCTCGGCGAGCGGCGCGTATTCGAGGTTGGTCAGGCCCGTGCCGGGCTCGTCGTCCTTCAGGTGCGGCAGGAACAGGTTCCACAGCCCTTCGGCCTTCGCGCGCTCCTTCAGTTCTTCCATGAACGACACGGGATACTGCCCCGCATGCACTTCCTCGTTCCACTGACGAATACGCGGCACGATGTGCGCATCCATGAACGCGCGCACGCGTTCGCGCAGTTCTTCCACTTTCGGGGTGTAGCCAAAGTCCATGATCGACTCCTCGAGATTCCGTGTTTCCGTTCGTTCGATTCAGAAGGCCGACACGCCGCCGTCGACGGCGACGACCTGCCCGGTCAGATAGGTGTTTTCCTTCGCGCACAGCATCAGCATCGCCGCGACGACTTCATCGGGCCGGCCGAGCCGCTTCATCGGCGAGCCCTGCGCGAGAAAGTCCTGGCGGTCGCCGATATCGCTGTCGGTGACCATCGGCGTCGTGCTGTAGAACGGGCACACCGCGTTCACGCGAATGCCGTGGCGCGCGTATTCGAGCGCGGCCGTCTTCGTGAGCCCGACCACCGCGTGCTTCGACGCCGCATAGGCGGCGAGCTTCGGCGCGCCGCCGAGCCCGGCCATCGATGCGACGTTCAGGATCACGCCTTGACGCTGCGCGAGCATCTGGCGGATCTGGTGCTTCATCCCGAAGAACACGCCCTTCGCATTCACCGAGAAGCTCAGGTCGAGATCAGCTTCGTCGGTATCGATCAACGCCTTCATCGGCGGGGCGATACCCGCGTTGTTGATGCCGACGTCGAGCCGTTCGAAGCCCGCGACCGCCGCCTGGACCAGCGACGCGACGTCGGCTTCGACGCGCACGTCGCAGCGCTGCGCGATCACGTCCGCACCGCCCGCGCGCAACTGCGCGGCCACGCGTTCGAGCGCGGCGTCGTTGACGTCACCGAGCGCCAGACGCGCGCCCATCGCGGCCAGCTCGCTCGCGAGCAGCGCGCCGAAGCCGCTCGCGGCGCCGGTGATCATCACCGCTTGCCCGGCGTAGCTGTCGAGTCTCATCGCGCGCTCAGATCGTCAGGCCGCCGTCGACGACGATGCATTCGCCGTTCGTGTAGCTCGCCGCGTCCGACACGAGATACAGAACGGTGCCTGCCATCTCGCGCGGCTCCGCGTGGCGGCGCAGCGGGATCTTCGTCATCCAGGTTTCGTAGATGTCCTTGTCGGCGAACAGCGCGCCCGCGAACTTCGTCTTCGTGAGCCCCGGCAGCAGCGCGTTCACGCGGATGCCGAACGGCCCGCATTCCTTCGCGAACGCCTTCGTCATGTTGACGACCGCGGCCTTCGTGATCGAATAGATGCCCTGACGGTCGCCCGGCTGCAGCGCATTGACCGACGCGGTATTGACGATCGCGCCGCCGCCCTGCGCCTTCATCAGCTTGCCGGCTTCGACCGACATGAAGAAGTAGCCGCGGATGTTCACGTCGACGGTCTTGTCGTACGCGGCGAGATCGGTATCGAGGATGTGCCCGAAATACGGGTTCGCGGCCGCGTTGTTCACGAGGATGTCGAGCCGGCCATGCTTGCCGCGGATCGTCTCGAACGTCGCGGCGATGTCCTCCAGCCGCCCGACGTGGCACGCCAGCGCTTCCGCGCGGCCGCCCGCGGCAACGATCTCGTCCGCGACTGCCTGGCAGTCGTCCAGCTTGCGGCTCGACACGATCACGTGCGCGCCCTGCTGCGCGAGCAGCTTCGCGATTTCCTCGCCGATGCCGCGGCTCGCGCCGGTCACCAGCGCGATCTTGCCCGTCAGGTCGAACAGATTCGTTGCCATGTTGCTGTGCTCCTCCATTGATGTCTTGTGTTGTCGTGTCGCGGCTCGGCGACGCCCGGCGATGTCCGTGCTTTCAGCGATGCGCGTCGATCACGCCGACGGCCATCTCGGCCAGCCGGCCGGCCATCGCGCCCACGCGCAGCGCCTGCTCGCTCGATGCGTTGCCTTGCAGCGCGCGTGCCTTCACGCCCTGCGCAATCGCCGCGAGCCGGAAGAAGCTGAACGCGAGATAGAAATGCCAGTCGCGAATCGGCTCGATCGCGCGCAGTTCGCAGTAGCGCGCGACGATCGCCGCTTCGTCCGGAATGCCGAGTTCGTCGCGATCCTGGCCCGCGAGCCCGCACACCTGGCCGCCCGACGGCAGCCGCAGGCACATGCAGAAGTACGCGAGATCGGCGAGCGGATTGCCGAGCGTCGACAGCTCCCAGTCGAGCACGGCCTGCACGCGATAGTCGTCGCGCGCGAAGATCAGGTTGTCGATCCGGAAGTCGCCGTGCACCAGCGCGGGCCGGCCCGTGTCTTCCGGGCAGGCCTTCGGCAGCCAGTCGATCAGCGTCTCCATCGCGTCGAGGCGCTCCGTTTCCGCCGCGCGATACTGCTTGGTCCACACGCCGATCTGGCGCTCGAAGTAGTTGCCGGGGCGGCCGTAGTCGGCGAGGCCCACTGCATCGACGTCCACGTCGTGCAACGCGGCCATCGTGCGAATCAGCGCGTCGTAGCAGGTCGCCCGATCGGCCTTCGGCAACTCGGGCAGTGCCGGATCCCAGAAGATCCGGCCGTCCTCGAAGCTCATCACGTAGAACAGGCTGCCGATCACGTCGCGGTCTTCGCAGAGGTGATACGGATGCGCGACCGGCACGGCGCTGCCCGACAACGCGCTCAGCACGCGGAATTCGCGATCGACCGCATGCGCGGATTTCAGCAGCTCGCCGGGCGGCTGGCGGCGCAGCACGTAGCGGCCGCTCTTCGCGTGCAGCAGGAAGGTCGGGTTCGACTGGCCGCCGGCAAACTTCTCCATGTCGAGCGGGCCTTCGAAGCCCGGCACGTGCGCTTCCAGATAGCGCGTGAGGCGGGCTACGTCGAGGGGCTGGGAAGGGTTCGTCATCGTCGCGATCGTTCGTAGGGTCAGCCGTAGGTGCGCCACGCGTGTCGTTCGGGATCCTCGAGATGCGGGATGCCGTTGAACGACGCCAGGTGAAACGCGTCGGCGTTGAAGAAAAACTGCGAAAGGCTGCTGTTGCGGATCTGCAGGTTCAGCGCGATCGCACTCGACGGCGGGGCGGCGAGCACCTGCTGCACCGTCACCGCGATCGGGCCGCCGGAGCTCACCGCGAGCACACGCTGGCTGCCGCCGGCGCGGATCGCGGCGCGCGCGTCGGCGACGCGCTGCTGGAAGTTCGCCCAGGTCTCGGGCGCCGTATCGCCGAGCTTGTCGTCGGCCCACAGGTGCAGCACCTGCCGCAGCGCACGAAAGTGCTCCTTCATCGAGCCGGCCACGAGCCGCGCGATCTCCGGATAGTCGCTGGCCGCCGCCGCGAACAGGCCGTGGAAGTCGTATTCGTTCAGGCCCGGATGGCGATCGACCTGCACACCATCGCGGCCCATTCCGCGCAGGATCGCGGCAACCGTCTGCGCATGCCGGTTCATCGTGCCGCAGATCACGCGGTCGAACGCCAGGCCTTGCCGCGCGAAGTATTCGCCGAGCCACGCGCCCTGCTGCTCGCCCGCGGCGGACAAACGGTCGTAGTCGTCCGTGCCGAACGATGCCTGCCCGTGCCGTACCAGAAAGAGTTCAGCCATTGCGTGCCCGCGTGAGGGAAAACCGAAGGTCCAGCATAGCTAGCGGACCTGCATTTTTGAAATTTATTTTCTGAATCGGCATGTATTCACCGTATGAATTGCCGCTATTCAAACAGTGCGCTTGCACCGGCTTTCGAGTTGCCGCCGTCGCGGCACGCGAATTGCGACCGCAACCATCGTCATGTCACCACGTTCAGGAGGGATGCGATGCTCGGTACGATCCTTATCATCGTTCTGATTCTGCTGCTCATCGGGGCATTTCCCGCGTGGCCGCACAGCCGGGACTGGGGCTACTGGCCGTCGGGTGGCCTTGGGCTGGTCGTCATCATCGTCGTGATACTGGTGCTGTTGGGTCACATTTAGGCAAAAAGGCGCGTGCCGCTCGCACGGCACGCGCCTTTCCTTGCCGTCGTCGCTTCTTTACAAAAGTAGGTGATGAACGGCAGCCCGGCGGGTGCATGCAAATCCGCATGCGAATCCGCCCGAGCGCTACCCGACCTGCGGACGGGAGGCCGCCGCCGCGCGCCCCTTACTCCCGCGTCCAGCCGTTCTGATAAAGCTCGCCGGCGAGCACGCCGAGACGCGACGCGAGCACGTAGTTCTCGCCATCCTCGATCAGCGCGGAGCGCACGTCGCGGAACAGCTTCTCGATCGGAAACTCGCGCGTGGTGCCGTTGCCGCCGAACAACTGAAACGCCTCGTGCGTGACCTTCATCGCTTCCTCGGTCACGCTCACCTTGGCCTGCGCGGTGGCATACGGATGACTCTGCGGCGACATCCGCGAGAACGCGAGGCTGCGCCGCGCGATCGCGCGCGCCATCTCCAGCCGGCGCAGCATCTCGCCGATCCGCAGGTGCGTCATCTGGTGATCCATCAGGAGCGCGCCGCCCTGCTTGCGCTCGTGGCAGTAAGCAAGCGCCAGCTCGAACGCCGCGCGCGCGACGCCGACGAATACCTGACACATGTGCGTGCCCGCATACGACCACGTTGAGGCGAGGTTGCCGAGATAGTCGTCCTTCAGCGCGATCGCGAAGCGCTTCGGCACCTTCACGTTGTCGAAATAGATCTCGCCCTGCGGCAGCGAACGCTGGCCGATCTTGTCGAGCGGCTTGCCGCGCGACACGCCCGGCAGATCGAGCGGCAGGATCATCGCGATGCCGTTGGTGAACTGGCTGCGCTCGCCTTCGCCGTAGAAACCGTCGCCGTAGTCCGCGGCCATGTAGGCGAGCGCAACCTGCGCGACCGACCCGTTCGAGATCCACGCGGAGCTCTGCCCGTTGATCACGATCTCGTCGGCGCCGACCTTCGCGGTCACGTTGCCGATCGGCTGCCGGCCGTTCGCGCCGAGCTCCTGCCGATACAGGATCGCCGCGTCGGAGCCGCGATCGGGTTGCGTGTTCATCCAGCAGCCGACCTTGCCGGTGCACATCTCGACCAGTTCCGCGCTGCCGACCGAATGCGCCATCATCAGCGGCATCGTAGCGGCACCGATCGATACGGCGAGGCCCGAGTCGCCCCAGCCGAGTTCCTCGCCGATCAGCGACTCGATACGCACGGCCGTCTCCGGCGGAAACTGCGCGATCAGTTGCGGATCGAGGCCCAGCTTCGCGCTCTCGACGATCGCGGCCCAGTATGGCGAGCCGGGGGCGATCACCTCCTCCGGCGTCATCCGGTCGAGCTCGCGCCCGATCGGCCGCAGCACGTCGCGCGCGAAGCGGTGGACCGTGTGCTGGATTGCGTTTTCCTCTTCGCTCAGCGGCGTCTCGAAGCCGGTCAGGCCGACCAGCGGCAGCGCCGCGGACTTGTTCAGACGAATCATTTCCGTTCTCCTCCTGGACTCCAGTCATGTCGACCAGGCAGCAGACGCACCCGGCCATCCCACATCTAGTAACACATACCAAACATAGGTCATCATGACAAACACAGGAAGCAAAAAAAAGACAGGGTATTCCCCTGTCCGTTCCTGACTCGCCGCTGCGCGGCTCGCGCCGTTACTTGCGCGCGGGTTCCGTCAGCGTGCCGTAGGCGATCGCGTGCGAGGTCGCAGTGAAATACGCGTCGAGCGCCTGCGAATGCCGCCCGGTCCCGTACTGCATCGCGAAGCCGTCCGCCAGTGCGATCAGCATCGTCGCCGCATGCCGGCTGTCGGCCGCGCTGAACGCCGGATTGACCGCGCGCAGCAATTGCGCGAGGTCGCGCGTGAGCGTCGCGTACCACTCGTCATAGAGCTTGAAGCATTCGGGATCGGTGGCCGCGAACGACAGGAAATGCCGGAACAGTGCGTTGTACTTCGCATCCTTCGCATCGGCGATCGAGCGCTGGATCATCTCTTCGAACACGTCGCGCGGCGACGCATCGCTGCCGAGCGCGCGCTTCATGTCCTCCAGATACGTGTCGATGACCGGCTCGATCACGGCGCGCAACACGGCGATCCGGGTCGGGAAGTAGTACTGCAGATTGCTGACGCTGATCCCGGCGGCAGCCGCGACCGCGCGCTGCGAGAATTCCAGCGGGCCGCCGTCCAGCAGCAGCTTGCGCGCGACACGAATGATCGTATTGCGCGTGCGCAGCCCTTGCGCCCGCAAACCGTCGGGATTGCTCGCTGCTGCGGTGGGAGTCGAAGTGCGCCGCTTTCGGGTGCTGCGCTGCTCGTTGGACACTGTCATTGTGTTCGTCGTGAAAATGGCGTTTCGGCTTCGTCGAAATGACGCTCCGTACCTTACGGAGCGCAAACGACTATACCCGATGCGAGCCTCGTTTTCCATCGAGCCGCCCCTGTGCCGGGCGGTTCGGCCGGATCCGCTTCGCGCGTCGCGACGAGCGCGTGCGCCGCTACATCGGGCGCACCTTGCGGTTCACGCGTTCGTCGAGCAGGTTCGCGACGCCGAGCATCGCGGTCATCGCACACCAGCGCAGCGGTTCCGGCGGCACCGACGGCGTCTTGTGCGTCAGCGTGTCGAGCAGCGGCGACTGGCCGTCGTGGATCCGCTCAGCCAGCACGCGCCCGATCAGCGACTGCGTGCCGACGCCATGCCCCGAGCAGCCGGCCGTGTAGAACACGTTGCGGTGCGCGCCGGCCGCGCCGACCACCGGCAGTGCGTCGCCGGCGAACGAGATGTAGCCGCTCCAGCACGCGCGCACCGGCACGTTGCCGAGTTGCGGAAAACGCGCGTGCAGCGTTTTCGCGAGTGCGCGATACGTGACGTCATCGGGCACGTTCGGCGTCTGCGAGCCGTACACGTAGTGCAGCCGCTTGGTCGTCAGCAGCAGCGTGTTGCGCGCGGTGAGGCGGTGGCTTTCCATCGTCAGGTGCGGCGTCACGATGCCCTCGCGGTTCGGCCAGCCCAGTGCGTCGAGCTGCGCATCGGACAGCGGCTCGGTTTCGAGCGCCGACACGCGCAACGGCATTACCTTGTCGCCGAGCAGGCCGAGTTGCGGCGTGTACGCGTTGGTCGCCAGCACCAGCACCGGCGCGCTCGCGCTGCCGCGCGCGGTACGCACGCGCACGGTCTGCCCTTCGTCGAAGCCGAGCAGCGCGGTGTTCTCGTAGAGCTTCACGCCGGCCGCGAGCGCCGCGCGCCGCAGCCCGGTCACGTACTTGCCGGGATCGAGCGTGCCGCCGCCCGGCACGTATGCGCCGAACAGGAAGGCCGGCGGAATGCCGCGCGCGCGCATCGCCGCGCCGTCGAGGAACTGCGCGGGCGAGCCGAGTTCGATGCCGGTTTCCATGCTTTCGCGCAGGCGCTTCTCCTGCGACGGATGCACGCCCGCGCGGATGATGCCCGATGCGCGGTAGTCGCAATCGATCGCGTAGTCGGCGAGCTTGCGTTCGACATAGGCGACGCCTTCGTCGTAGAAGCCGACGATCCGCTTCGCCTGCTCGTGCCCGACGCGCTTGACGAACAGTTCGTATTCGAGCCCCTGGCCGCCGGCGAGATAGCCGGCGTTGCGCCCGCTCGCGCCGTAACCCGCGAACTCGCGTTCGAGCACGACGACACTCGCGCCGCGCGCGGCCAGCTCCAGCGCCGTCGACAGGCCTGCGAAGCCGGCGCCGACCACGACCACGTCGGCCTGCACGTCGCCTTCGAGCGGCGGCTGCGCGTCGGCGGGTGCGTCGATCCAGCCGCCGATCGGCCGGTACTTCTGCAACGCGGCGTCCGCGCGGAGTTCCTCGCCCCAGCGCGCGAGCGGGCCGGACGCATCCGTCCCGGCCGCCTGTATCGCCGCCGCCGCGCCGACGCCGCCCGTTGCGCGCCCTGTCGCCTGCCCGGTCCGTCCTGCCTGTCCCGTCGCCATCACGCCGTATGCGTCGCTCATGTTCGCCTCCGTCAATCCCTGCTGAGAATGTGAATCGCCAGCGCCGCTTCCTCGATCCCCTGAAGGCCGCCGCCGTTCTCCTGGATCGCATGGCGCGCGCCCTTCACCTGACGCGCACCGGCCTCGTCGCGCAATTGCGTGACCAGTTCGTACAGCTGTCCGATGCCGGTCGCGCCGAGCGGGTGGCCCTTCGATTCGAGCCCGCCCGACGTGTTGATCGGAATCCGTCCGCCGAGCGTGAATTCGCCGCGCTCGGCCGCCGGGCCGCCTTCGCCGAGCGGCACGAAGCCGAGGTTCTCGGCCTGGATGATTTCGCCCATCGCCGACGCGTCGTGCACTTCGGCGACGTCCATGTCCTCCGGACCGAGGCCGGCCTGCTCGTATGCCTGAAGCGCGGCAAGCCGGCCGATGTGCTTGTGCGGCTCGTCGATGCGCCGACGCGTGAAGCTTCGAATCACGCTTGCGGCGATCCGGATGCAGCGGCTGCGATCGGCGCCGATGCGCTCAAGGCCTTCCTCGGTGCAGATGATCGCCGCGGCCGCGCCGTCCGACAGCGGCGCGCACATCGGCAGCGTGATCGGGTACGTGATCGGCGGCGCCGCCAGCACCTCGTCGATCGTGAACGGCTGGCGGAACTGCGAGTACGGGTTGTGCACCGAATGCGCGTGGTTCTTCGCGGATACGGCCGCGATCTGCCGCTGCGTCGTGCCGTAGGTGTGCATGTGATGCCGGCACATCGCCGCGTAGATCTTCATGAAGCGGCTGTACGGCCGCTCTGATTCCGAGCCGGGCGGCGGCTCGATCCCCTCGCCGAGCCGCGCGAGCGTCGCGAAGTTCTCGTCGACGCGCGCGACGTCCCAGCCGGCCTCGAACAACGAGAACGATTTCGCCTTGTCCGGGATGTTCATCTTTTCCGCGCCGAGCGCGAGCGCGACGTCGCATGCGCCCGACTGCAGCTCGCGCACGGCGAGGTGCACAGCCGTGCTGCCGGACGCGCATGCATTCTCGACGTTGAACATCGGGATGCCTTCGAGGCCGATCTTGCTGAACACGACCTGGCCGGGAATCGACAGCTGCCCCTGCAACGAGCCGTTGGTGATGCCCGAATAGAACGCCGTGCGGATCGCGTCGGCATGGCAACCGGCGTCGCGCAACGCGCGCTGCAGTGCCTCGCGCGCGAGGTCGTCGATGCTGCGGTCGGGATGCTTGCCGAACACGGTCATTGCGATGCCGGCGATATAGATGTTGCTCATCGTCTGGTGTCCATATCGATCGGGTTCAGATCCTGCGTTGCTGGCCTTGCCAGTACTGTTCGCGCAAGTCTTTCTTCAGCACCTTGCCGGCCGTGCTGCGCGGCAGCGCGGCGATGAAGTCCACGCTCTTCGGCGCCTTCACCGAGCCGAGCTGCGCCTTGCACAGCGCGATCAGCTCGTCGGCACTCACCTGCTGGCCCGCATTGAGCTCGACGACGGCCTTCACGGCCTCGCCCCACTTGTCGTCGGGCACGCCGATCACCGCGCAGTCCTGCACCGCCGGATGCGCCCAGATCACCTGCTCCACTTCGCTCGGATAGACGTTGAAGCCGCCGCTGATGATCATGTCCTTCTTGCGGTCGGTGATGTGCAGGTAGCCTTCCCGATCGAGATGGCCGATATCGCCGGTGTGCAGCCAGCCGTCGACGATCGTCTCGGCCGTCTTGTCCGGCGCGCGGTAGTAGCCCTTCATCACGAGGTCGCCGCGCACGCAGATCTCGCCGGTCTCGCCCTGCTTCAGCACCGCGCCGCGCTCGCCGACGATCGCGACACCGACCAGCGGATTCGGGCGGCCAACCGATGCCAGCCGCTCGTCCGGCGCCAGCTTTCCGTCGACGAAATGCTCGGCCGGCGTCAGGTACGAGATCGACGCGGGCGCTTCGGTCTGCCCGTAGCCGCCCGTCATCACCGGGCCGAACACCTCGATCGCGCGCTTGAGCTTCTCGATCGACATCGGCGCGGCGCCGTACAGGAAGTAGCGCAGCGACGAGAAGTCGACCTTTTCGATGCCCGGGATATCGAGCAGACGGTAGATCACGGTCGGCGGCAGGAAGAACTCGGTCACGCGATGCTTGACGATCGCACCGAGCAGCAGCGCGGGGTCGGGCTTCGGCAACACGACCACCGTACCGCCGCGTGCGGTGCACGGCAGCGACATCATCCCGGCGGTATGCGTCATCGGCGCGGCCGCAAGGTTCACCGGCCGCGCGTCGCCATACGACATCGCGATCATGAAATTCGCGAAATACGTCTGGAACGAGCGGTGCGTGTTCATCACGCCCTTCGGCAAGCCCGTCGTGCCGCCGGTGGCCGACAGCGTGACGACGTCGTCCATCGCGTAGTCGACGACCGGCGGCGTGGCCGGCTGCCCGTCGCTCCACGCGGCGAGCGACGGCGCCCACGGCAGTTCGGCGTCGATGCACACCCACAGCCGAACCTTCGGCAGGCTCGGCCGCAGCGCGTCGATCGCGTCCGCGAACGCGTGGTGGAAGAACAGCACCTCGCAGTCGAACGCGTCGAGCACGTACTGATTCTCGGTGGCCGCATTGCGGCCGTTGACCGGGATATACGCGAGCCCCGCGCGCCACATGCCGAGCGCGCAGCTCCAGCCGATCACGTCGTTGTCCGCCCACACCGCCGCCTTCGCTTCCTTCGCGAAGCCGGCGGCGAGCAGCCCGTTGGCGATGCGGCACGACAGCTCGCCGATTTCCTGGAACGTGTAGCTGCGCTCGTCCTGGATGTACGCGATGCCGTCGGGATTGATGCGCCACCCGCGGTCGTAGAAATCGATAATGGCCATGTCACGTGTTCCGTTGAATGAAGATCGGCGCGGCGGCGGCGCTCACAGTTGAGTGACCGTGGCGCGCGCGAGCCCGCGCTGCTCGAGGAAGCCGAGCAGGTAGCGATGGCCGAATGCCTTCGAGCCCGACGCGAAGCCCGTGCGCGCGGTATCGCCGTCGAGCAGCTTGTGCACGCCGGCCGCGTGAATCGCGCCCGTCGAAATGTACGGCGTGACACCGTGCACGGTCGCGCGCACCGACGCGAGCTGGCCGCGGCCGATCGCGAAGTCGACGCTGCGCTGGATCGTCGTGCGCTCGCGCGGCGGCATCGTCGGCGTGGTCGATGCGACCACCTGTTTCAGCACCTCGTCCTGCTGCTCGCGCGGCAGGTGCTTGTATTCGGCTTCCCACTTCTGCCCGAACTGGTGCACCAGCTTCATCACGTTGTTGTCGTAGAAGCCCACGCAAGAGATGCAGCTGCGCACGCGCGAATCGCGCTCGAAGTAGACCGGCAGCGACGTGCCGCCCCACGGCAGGCAGAACACCGGCTGCATGAGCTCGGGCGTGGCCACGGTGAACGACGCGTCCGCCGCGTGCGGCACGAGCGCCTTCTCCCACAGGTAGCAGGACTCGTGGCGCGCGCCGTCGAAGATCGTCGCGGTCGAGCCGATGCTCACGCCCGCCGCGCCGCGCGGGCCGCGCGTCAGCGTGGCCGTTTCCAGCGCATCGATGCCCGGCGTTTCGAGCGCGAGCTCGGCGGCGATCTCGGCGAACGTGTACATGTACGCGTTCGACGACGACACCAGCAGCCCGGCCTGGCGATACAGCTCGCCGAACTCGTCGCGCACCTGGCGGATATACGACTGCTCGCCGGTCGTATCGAGGTGGTGGCAGCCGGCCTTCAGCGCGGCCTCGACGCCGACGAGCCCGAAGCTCGAGAACGGCCCGACGGTATTGCAGACCACCTTCGCGCCGCGAAATGCCTTCACCAGCGCGTCGACGTCGTGCTCGGCCTCGATGATTTCGTATTGCGCGGATTCGAGGCGCACGACGCGCTGCGCCATCATTTCCTTCGCGCGGCCCGCGTTGCGTGCGACCGCGGTGAACGGGATGTTCTGGTCGATCAGCCAGTCCATGATCAACATGCCGGTGTAACCGCTTGCGCCATAAACGACGACGGGGTGCTTAGCCATGGTTGTCTCCTGAAACGTGAGTTGTTGAAAACCGGTTCGGCCGAACGGCCGTTACTACCGTTGTTACCGTTACTACCGCTTCGAATTCGGGTGCTTATTTCTAGAACACATTACCAATCTTAGGTCACTATGACAAAGTAAACGACGAAGAAAAAGGCAGGGTATTCCCGAGCCTGACGCGCCGTGGGCATCATCGGGCCGCAGCGCCAGGGCCGCCCGCGCCGTCCGGCGACAGGCTGGCCAGATAGTGCGCAATGGCCCGCGTGTCATCGCCGGACAGCGACGCGGCCACGCCGTTCATCGCGCCGCTCGGATCGCGCCGCTCGCCCGACCGGAATGCGGCAAGCTGCGTCTCCAGGTAAAGCTGCCCCTGGCCCGCGAGGCGCGGCATGTGGTCCTTGCCCGTCAATGCCGCGCCATGGCACGCCTGGCAGCTTCGCGCCGCGACCAGCGCCATCCCGCGCTGCCCAAGCGCCGCGTCGTCCGGCACCGCTTCATTGCGCGCCGGCGTCTGCCGCGCGAAGTAGGTTGCCAGTGCGTCGATCAAGGCTTCGTCGAGTTCGCGCGACAGCGGCCCCATGTACGCATTGCGGCGCTGATCGGTCGCGAATGCGCGCAATTGCGCGGCGATGTAGCTCGCGGGCTGCCCCGACAGCGACGGATACCACGCGTTCTGCGACTGCCCGTGCGTGCCGTGACAGAAGAAGCAGGTCTCCTGCGCCTGCGGCCACGCGCCGCCGTTCGCCTTGTCGGCAGCGCCGAGCGCCGCCATCGACTTCTCGTAGCGCATGCCGTCGACCAAGTCGGGGCCGTACAGCGTGCCCGCCGTCGCGACGCCCGCGATCACGAGCACGGCGCCGATCATCCAGGTTCGTTTCATTCAAGCCTCCTTGCCGCGGCCAGCCAGCTTGCCGAGTGCCTGCAATGCCGCGCGGTGCCCGGAGCGCACCGCGCCGTCCATCGCGCCGGCCCACAGGTCGGCCGTCTCCGTGCCCGACCAGATCAGCCGGCCGGCCTCCGGGCGCAGGTACTTGCCCCATTTCGTCCAGAAGCCGGGCGGTAGCGGATGGATGCACTGCAGCGTCCATGGATCGACGCGGCCCCAGTCGTAGTCGTGAAACTGGGTCGGATGCAGCGCCTTGTCACCGAGCGCGCGTGCGAACACGGCCGACAGCGTCCGTTCGGCGGCCTTCGGCTCCGTGGGCAACGCGCCCGGCGCGACGAACGCGGCGAGCACGCCGATCGAGCCGTCCGGCGGCGAGTTGTCGTACGCCATGAAAACCGGGCCGCCGACCTCGAAGATCTGCCCGTTGTAACCGTCGTCACGCCAGAACGGCCGGTCGTACACGTGCACCGTCTTGCGCATCGGCGCATTCGCGGGCCAGTTGTGCTGCAGCTGCGCGCGGCCGGCCGGCAGCGCCGGATCGAACACGATCTGCTCGCAAAGCGCCGGATTCAACGCGACGATCACGCGCCGCGCGCGCAGCACGCCGCGATCGGTCTGCACGTCGACGACGTCGCGGTCCCAGCCTGAAATCCTGCGCACCGGGCAGGACAGCTGCACCTTCGCGCCGAGTTCGCTCGCCATCCGCAGGCTCAGCACCTGCGAACCGCCGACGAAGCGCGTTTCCTGTGCGCCGCCCTTGGTCGATTCGAGCTTCGCGTAGTCGGAGTCCGCGCTGTTGATCATCGACAGGTAGTGCAGCAGCCCGAGCTGCGCCGGAGCGCCGCCGAGCGACAGCTTCGCCGCGAGCCCGAGGAAGTAGCCTTCCTCGTAAGTCACGCCTTGCCGCAGCAACCAGTCTCCATACGTCAGCTTGTCGAGTTCGGCCGCATGCTGCGCGGTCCATGGCTCGCGCGACGGCACGCCGCGAGCGAGCGCGCCGAGCTTCGCGCCGATCGCGTCGTCGCCGCCCGAGCCGCCGTGGAAATCCTGCGCGACGCGCGTGTCGCCGGCGAGCACGACCGTCTTGCCCGCGTAGAACGTCGGAAACGTGTCGACGCCGAGTTCGCGTGCGAGATCGGCGATCGCCGTCTGGCCGGGGCCGATCCACTGGCCGCCCGCTTCGGACACGACGCCGTGCCCGAGATCGTGGTTGTAGGTCCGCCCGCCGACGCGATCGCGCGCTTCGACGACGACGAACGATTCGCATCCGGCGCGCTTCAGGTCGCGCGCGGCGGTGAGCCCCGCGAGCCCCGCGCCGATGATCACGACGTCGAACACGCCGTTCTCGGTCGACGCCCGTGGCATGTCTGCCGCAAACGACACCGGTCCTGCCGCGAGCGACGCGGCCCCGGCTGCCGCGACCCGCAAAATCTGGCGCCGGGCCTGCACATCCGGCTTGTGCTTGGACTTCATCTTCTGTGCTCCATCCTTCCTTGCTTGTATGTCTGCGAACTCAAGTCACGGCGCGGCCAGCACGCCATCCTGCGAAAACAGGATCGGTTTGCCGCGCGCATCGACCAGCGCGGCGGTGAGCGTCGCGCGATCCGCGCGCTGCGCGACATCGAACGGGCCATTCGCGACGCGCTGCGCGAGCGTCAGCCCGTCGAGCCCGACGCCGACGAGCCCGCCGCCGGTCGCCACGAGATCGGTGATCGAGCTGCGCGTACCGGTGTTCAACGCGGCCCATGTCGCGCCGCCGTCGCGGCTCTCGAACAGGCTGCCGAGCAGCCCGCCGACCACGATCCGGCCGTCGGGCATCGCGACGCCCGACCACAACGTGCCTTTGCCGCCGGTCGGCAGGTAGCTCCAGTTCGTGCCGGCATCGGTCGACTTGAGCACCATTCCCTGCTCCGACACGATGTAGAGCGCATGCGCGGCATCGGCGAACACGTGATACAGGTTGCGGTCGGCCTTGCCGCCGCCGGGCGGCTTCGGCAACGTCGTGCGCGTCCACGTCTTGCCGCCGTCGTGCGTCTGCAGCATCAGAGACCACAGGCCGACGGCGATGCCGTCCCGCGCATTCGTGAACAGCACCGAGAACAGCGGCTGGTCGACCGACGCATCGAGCCGTTGCGTGACCCACGTGTCGCCACCGTCGTCGGTCGCGAGAATCGCGCCCCACTGGCCGACGGCCCAGCCGCGCTTCGCATCGGCGAACGACACGGCCGACAGCGTCGCCGACACCGGCACGCGTCGCGCCTGACGCCACGTCTTGCCGTCGTCGTCAGACAGCAGCACGATCCCGTGCTCGCCGACCGCGACGATCCGTGAGCCGGCGCGCGTCGCGTCGGTGAGCATCATGTGGGTCGGCGCGGCCCACGCATGGGCGGGCTTCGCGGCCCAGGCCGTGACCGTGCCGTCCTGCTGTTGTGCGAAGGCCGCCGCGGCGGCGCAAAGGGCGGTACAGGCGATGAGCGTCTTGATCATGGTGAGTCTCTGTCGTGGTGTGCGCGAGCGTCAGTGGTTGAACAGATCCGACCAGCCGGCATGCGCTACGCCGAGCGCGGCGATGGGCGGCTTGTCGGCGCCCTGCGCGGCCGCTGCCCGCAGCCCGGCGTTGCCGTCGTTCGATGACGGAGCGAGTCCCGGTACGGCGACCGGTTCGGCGACCGTGGCGTGACGCGTATCGACCCGCCCGGCATCGGTCGCGAGCGCATGCGCCGGCGCGTTCCCGTCCGCGCTTGCTTCATGAAATCGCGGGAAGGCAACCGCCGCGATGGAAAGGGCGGCGCAAACGGCTAGCGTCTTGACCATGGCTGGATCTCCGTCGGAATGTTCGTGCGCGTCAGTGGCTGAACAGGCCCGGCGCGCGTGCCGGCTTGCGCCGCGGGAACCAGCGTTCGAGCAGCGACGCGAGCGCGGGCAGCGCGGTCATCGCCATCACGAGGTTCACGATGAACATGAACGCGAGCAGCTTGCCCATGTCGGCCTGGAACTTGAGTGCGGAGAAGCTCCACGTCGCGACGCCGATCGCCAGCGTGATCGCGGTGAAGATCGTGGCCACACCCACTTCGAGCATCGCGTGCTGCACGGCCTTCACGATGTCCTGCCCGCCCGCGAGATGCACCTGCAGCCGGTTGTAGATGTAGAACGCGTAATCGACGCCGATCCCGACCGCGAGCACCATCACCGGCAACGTTGCGACGGTCAGCCCGATCTGCAGCTCCTTCATGAACCAGTAGCCGATGAAGGTCGCGACCGACAGCGGCACGCAACAGGCGAGCATCGCGCGCCAGTCGCGGTAGGCGAGGAATACGAGCACCAGGATCGCCGCGTACACGTAGAGCATCATCGGCAGCTCGCTCTTCTCGACTTCGTCGTTCGTCGCGGCGAGCACGCCCGCGTTGCCCGCGGCGAGCCGCACCGTGATGCCAGGGAACGGATGCGCGGCGCGGTACTGCTTCACGTCGTCGAGGATGCGGTTGATCGTCGTCGCCTTGTGATCGGTCAGGAACAGGTGCACGGCCGTCATCCCGCAATCGCGGCTCATGAAGCCCTTCACGCGCGATACGTCCACCGACACCGCGCCGTAGTTCTCGCCAGCGATCGGCACGACGTTCATCTTCGGGTAGTCCTCGTTGTAGCCCTGGTTGTAGGTGCGCAGCATCGCCGAGTACGACTGCACCGACACGACGCCAGGCTCGGTCCTCATCGCGGCCGAGAAGTCGTCCTCGTACAGGCCGACCGCCGGGTTGTCGCACGCCTTGCCGGTCGATTCGATCGCCACCGTCAGCCAGTCGAGGCCCATGTCGTAGTTGCCGGCGATCGACGTCGCATCGCGGTTGAAGCGCGCGTCCGCGCGCAGCTCCGGCGCGCCCGGCTGCAGCGTGCCGATCACGCGGTCGCGGCTTTGCCATGCGGCGAGCGCGAAAATTGCCACCGTCAACGCGACAGTGATGCCGGCATACTTCGGCTCCGCCACGCGTGCGAGCAGACGCAGCGGCTTCGCACGCTGCTGCGCGCGCTTCAGCGAGTTGTCAGCATAGGTCTTCGTGAAGTTGAAACACGAAGCCGCCACCGGCAGCAGGATCAGGTTCGTCACGATCTTGTAGGCCACGCCGAGCGACGCGGTGATCGCCAGCTCGCGAACCATCGGAATCGGAATCAGCAGCAGCGTGATGAACGACACGAACGCCGTAATCAACGCAAGTACGCCGGGAATCAACAGACCGCTGAAGCTGTGGCGCGCCGCATCGAACGAACTCTGCCCGTGCGCGATCTCGCGGACGATGAAGTTCACCTGCTGCACGCCATGCGACACGCCGATCGCGAACACGAGGAACGGCACCAGCACCGCGAGCGGATCGAGGCCGAAGCCGAGCAACTTCAGCGTGCCGAACTGCCACACGAGCGACGTCAGCGAACACGCGACCAGCAGCACCGTGAAGCGCACCGAATGGCAGTACCAGTACACCGCGAGCGTGGTCAGCAGCAGCGCGACCGCGCAGAAGCCGAGCACGGCGGTCGCGCCGTCGGCGATGTCGCCGATCTGCTTCGCGAAGCCGATGATCTGGATCTCGTAGCCGGCGTCCTCGAACGGCTTGCGGATCTTCTCTTCGAGCAGGTGATTGAACGCGACGTAGTCGAGCACCTTGCCGGCGCTGTCGCGCTCGTTCAGCTCGGCCGTGATCATCGCGCTGTCCTCGCCATGCGACACGAGCGTGCCGACGTAGCCGCCGAGCGTCGTCGCGCGGCGAATACCCTGCACGCGATCCGGCGTCAGCTGGTCGGGCGTGATGGTGCCGGGAATGATCGGCTCCGCGCGAAAGCCCTCGTCGGTCACTTCGTTGACGAACGCGTTCGGCGTCCACAGCGAGCGCACGCCGATGCGGTCGACGTTCGGCAGGTAGGTGACCGCCTGCGTCACGTCGTACAACCGCGTGAGCCCTTCCTTCGACCAGATCGACCCATGCTTGGCGCGCACCACCACCGTGATGCGGTTCGCACCGAGCAGGTCGTTGCGATACTGCTGGAACGTGCGGATGTACTCGTGCCCGATCGGCATCTGCTTTTCGAAGCCGGCATCCATGCGCAACTGCACGGCGAACACGGCCATCGCGACGGTGAACAACGCGATCGCCGCGAGCACGATCGCGCGATGACCGAAGAAGAGCCGTTCGAGGCGGCTGACCAAACGATTGAGCACGACATTACCCCTTGATGATTGGCGGCGGCGTACGACACGCGCCGCCCGTAAGCGCATCGGCGTCAGAAATTTCGCGTGACGAACAGCCCGACGAAATTCCGGTCCGCGTACGGCTGCCCCACCGTGTTGTGGCCGCCGAAGAACGCGGTGAAGTTGATGCCTGCCTGCCAGTTCGGCGGGTTCTGGTTGAACAGCACGTAGACGTTCACCGACTTCGCGCCCTGCATGTAATTCGCGGTGAAGGTGGGCGTGTAGCCGTACAGGCCATCCGAGAACGTGACGCCCGGCGTGACCTGCCAGCCCGGAATCAGCGTGCCGTCATAGGTCCAGTTGAAATCGATCGTCGCGCCGACCGAGCTCGCGGTGCCCTGACCCATCCCGATCGGATAGCCGAGCGACGAGCCGTTGTTCAGCCACGGCAGGTAGCCGGCCTGCGGCACCTGCGTGACGGTCTGCCCGTCGATCGTGCGCGTCACGCCGCTCGACCTCAGCCCCGGGTAGTAGATCCACGTCAGTTCCCAGGTCATCGCGGCCGAATCGGCGCCGAGCAGTTTCAGGAACGGGTATTCGCTGCGCGTGAGCGCCAGCAGCCCGTTGATGTCGTACTGGAACTTCTTCTTGTCGACCCATTGCGAGCAATTGACGCCCGCCACGCCGTTCGTGTTCAGGTCGAGCGGGCCGCCCCCGCCGTAGCAGCTCGACAGCGCGACCGCATCGCGCGGCCGATAAGACAGTTCGGTGCCGATCGCCCAAGGACCGAGCCCGAAGTTCGCGCTGACGCCGAACAGCTGGCGCCGGCCGGGATACGACCATTGCACGTTGCCGTTCGCGAGCGACGCGAGCACCGGTGACTTGTCGGTGTAGTTCAGGTAGTAGAACGCGAAGTTCGCGTCGAACGAGCGCGGCGAGTAGTTGAATTTCACGCCGAACTGCGGCCGGTATTTCGCCGGCAGGTTCGTGACCGACGGCAGCCCGATGTCGTTGAACGGCGGCCCGGCGTAGGCGCCGTTCACGAGCCCGTTCTTGATCGCGTTGAGTGTGTCCTGGTTGCCGGCCGTGCCGGGTCCACCGATCGCGTTGGCGATCGTGCCCGCGCTCGGGCCGATCACGTTCAGGTTGTTCGTGTTGATCGTGAACGGCTCGGCGCCGCGGCCGAACCCGTTCGTCACCGACCAGTACGAGCCGACCGGCGGATAGCGGTTGCCGTTCCACTGGAACTGGTAGTAGGCCTCGGTGCTGAACCCGTGCGACAGGTCGGCCGCCAGGCTGACCATCGGCGCCGGCAGCAGTGCCTGCTTGAGCTGAGAACCAGGAATCAGCAGCTTCTGCACGTCGATCGAGTTGGTCGCGTTGATGCCGCTCTGCGCGAACATGCTCTCGCCCCAGTTGATCACCTGGTTGCCGAGCCGCACGTGCGCGTTGCGCCCGCCGATCGTGAAATCCTTCTGCGCCCACAGGTCGAGCAGTTGCGCGTTGTAGACGACCTGCGCGGCCGCGGTGCTCGACAACGGCGTGCGGTTCGTATTGCCGGCGAGGAAGTCGTACATGCCCGTGCCGCGCACCATGAACTTCAACCCTTCGCTCGGCATCTTCAGCAGCAACTCGCTGGTCGCGCTGATGTAGGTGCTGAACGGCTGGCCCTTGCGGTAGTTCAAGTCACCGTTGTCCGCGTAGCCCCACTGGTTGGTGTTCGCGCCCGCGCCGCAGCCGAATGCATTCGGATCGCCGGTGAGCGAGCAGCTCGGGTTTTTGGTGCGGATACCCGCGCCGGCCGTCAGGTTCGACACCCACGATCCCTGCAGGGCCCCGCCGTTCAACGTGAAGTCATACGCGTACGCGCTCGACGTCGCAGCGCCCGCCATTGCAATCGATACCGTAGCATTCCTTACCAATCTTGCCGGTTCCATGATCCACCTCCGCCCCTGTTCGTCGCCGGCGCGCGATCGTTGCGCGCGCCGGTCCGTACTGCTTCAGCCGATGACGGTCACCGTTCGCTGACCGAGCGCAGCGATTCCGCCGTGTAGAAGTCCGACTTGAAGCGCGGATCGTCGGCCTGCTCGAGCCAGCGCGCATCCTTGCCCTGTCCGATCGACGTCGCATCGAGCACGTAGCGGCCGTTGTTCATGTCGTACTGCGCGAGCGGCTCGTTGTCGCAGGTGCCGCCCAGCTCCCACACCGGAATCGGATAGCTCTCCCGCACCTTCCACAGCTTGCCCTGCGCGTCGTAGTCCTCGCCGACCAGCGCGAGCCAGCTGTCTTCGTCGAGATAGAACACCTTCTTCGACGCGACATGCCGCGCGCTCGGCTTCAGCGTCGCCTCGACGACCCACACGCGGTGCGTCTCGTAGCGGCGGTTGCCGGCTGCGACGCCGTCCGGCGTCGCGACGTCGTGCAGCTTGCTCTTGAACTTGTACATGCCGAACGCGTTGTACGGGACGATCAGTTCCTTCTTGCCGACCAGCTTCCAGCTGAAGCGGTCGAGCGAGCCGTTGATCATGTTCGCTTCGTCGATCAGGTACTGGTTCTCGAAGCCGATCAGCGGCGCGTCGTGCGTATAGGCCGGCATGCGCCGCACACGGCGCTGGCCCGGGAAGTAGTAGTACGTCTCCGATGCCTTGTCGAAGTACTGGCGCTGCACGAACGCCTGGCCGGCCAGCGCGGCCGGCGAATTCATCTGGAAGTACACGGCCGCGCTGAGCTGGTCGACATCTTGCGGCGAGCTCTTGCCGAGCTTGCCGGACGGGAAGTAGAACGTCTGCGGGCCGACCGCGTCGATCCACTCGCTGCTGCCCGGACGCGGCGATATGGTCGTCGCCATCTGCGCCCATTCGACGCCTTCGCCGCGATAGCGCATCTCGTAGTTGAGAATCGCCTCGGTCCCGTTCTTCGGCTGCGGGAACGGCACGCCCGGCAGCGCGGCCGATGCAAGCGTGTCGCCGGACGAGCCGAGCTTTGCGGCCGTCAGGTTCGTCTTCGAGTTCTGCTCGGCGGCATCGGGCAACTGGCATTCGCGGTGGGACGGATAGACGTCCATCCGGTAGCCCTTCTTCTGCTTGATCAGCGCGACCTGCCCGGGCGACAGCTTGTCCGCGTACTTGTCGACGTTCGCGGCATCGATCGAATACAGCGGCTTCTCGTTGCGGTGCTTCCAGAAATCGGCGCGCACCTTGCCCCATTCCCAACCGGCGTCGGGCGACTGCTTGCCCGTGTAGGCCGGCACCGCGCCATCCTTGCTGGCCGAGCGGTCAGCGCCGGCCGGCGTCAGGTCGTCCGCCGCGACGGCCGTGCCGATCGCGAGACATGCAGCGGCCGCAAGCGCGGACACGGCCAAGATTCGATGCTTGCTCATCATGGTTCTCCTTCCCACCGCGCGTTCGCTTGCCCGTCTCGGGCGCCGCGCATTCAGTCCGCCCGCTCTCGCCACCCGACGATCGCGTTGCTCCGTGATGGCGGCCGTCCGCGACGACGGCCGGCCGCCTGCCTGTTTCGATACACCTCGTCATTTCGTCAGGACTACGATTGATGAAACACGCTCGTCCGGAACGCATGACGTACTGCCGACCGCCTTAGTCCTTGCCCGACCCGGCCACCGCTACCGCACGCACTTCGACGCACAGCCCCGGCAGCGCCAGTTGCGACACGCCGACCGCCGTCCACGACGGATAGCGGTTCGGGAAATACACGTCCTTGACCGCCGCGAAGCCCTGGGTTTCCTGCTGAAGGTTCGTGTGGAAGGTCGTCAGTTCGACGACATCGGCGAGGCTCGCGCCGGCCGCTTCGAGGATCATCTTCAGGCTCTCGAACGCGATTCGCGCCTGCGCCTCGACGCCGTCCGCAGGCTGCATCTGCGCATCGAGGCCGACCTGGCCCGACACCCAGATCGTGTCGCCGACGCGCGTGGCCGGCGAGAAGTGATACGCGTCGTACCACGGCTGGAACGGCGGCGGAACGATCGACTGCCGCTTCGGGGTAGCTGACATGATGAAAAACTCCTTGCTCAGACGAGTTGACGGAAACACGGTGCACGGAACGGGTCCCCGGCCTTCAGCCCGGCGAGTTCCTCGACGAACAGCACGCCGGCCGGTGTGAAACCCGAGCGGCTTTCATCAGGCAGCGGGCTGAACACCGCGTCGTCGCCGAAGAAGCGCAGCACGAGCGTGTGGCGATCGGGAAATGCGGCATCAACCGCGCCGCCGCCGTGCAGCACGCCCGGATGGAGCAGCAGCACGTCGCCCGGCTTCGTTTCCCACGACACGATGTCGTACGCATCGGGCGCCGCGCGGCGCTCCGCTTCGATGTTCGGCAGCCGCGGCCACACGTCGCCGCCATGCAGCGGGTCGGTCGGATCCTCGGCGTTCTGGAACGTGGTGCCGTCGTGGCGCACGCCGCGATGCGAGCCGCGCACGATCTCGAGCGCGTTGCGCTTCGGCACGTGCTCGAAGCTGATCCACGCATTGCCGAAGTGCATGCCTTGCCAGGGCAGATACGACGTGTCCTGGTGCCACGGCGAGCGTGCGCTCTTGCCGCCGGCCTTCATGAACAGCTCCTCCGCGAAGTACCACACGTGCTTCGAGCCCCACAGGTCGGCGAACAGCTTGCCGAACGGCAGCGTGGCGACCAGTTCGTCGAGCCGCGCCTTCGCGTACGGGTTTGCGTTGTCGTTGTGCGACCGGTACTCGGTGCCGTCGAGCAGCGTCGTCGCCATCGGGCCCGGGTTCTCCATCCCCCAGTCGAACACCGCGCGGCATTGTTCGAGCTGCGCCGCGTCGAGTACGCCTTCGACGAGAACCGCACCGTCCTCGAAGAAAGCCTTGCGCTTCAGTGCATCCATCGTAGATCTCCTGATTCGTCCAACCACTGCCGACCGCGATCGCTCACTGCCGGGCTTTCAGTAGAACATGGTGACAATGTTAGGTCATCATGACAAAAATTGAGAAAAGAAAAAGACGGGGTATTCCCTGTTTCGTCTGCATGTTCGAAGGGGGCGTCGCGCCGGTTTGCCGCCCGCGATGACAACCTGCTTTCAGCCTTCATACAACCGGACGACAACACGCGGCCGGCGCGTCGTCGTTCCGTCAATCGCGCATGCGGTCGAACACCGTATGCGTGAGGAAACCGACCAGCACGGCATCGGCCTGCGAGTCGACGGCGCTGCGCGCGTCGGCCGCGCAGGACGACTGCACGCCGTCGCACAGCGCGGTCAGGCCGAGCGCCAGCACCTGCGCGGGCAGCGGCAGCGACACGCCTGCACGCGCCGCGAACGCCTCGATGCACGCGGTCGCGAGCGCCTGCCGCTCGTGCAGGAGTGCGCCGAACTGCGCGCGGAATATCGGGTCGCGCGCCGCCTGCAGTTGCGCTTCGAGCCATATCAGCCGCGACGCGTGGCGCGCTGCACGCCGCCGCCAGTACGCGAGCAGCGCGCGCTGCGCGTCGTCGGCCGAGCCGGTCGGCACGTCGGTGATCCGCTGCAGCGCAGCCGTCGCATCGTCGCGATCGCGCCGCAACAGCTCGAACAGCATTTCCGTCTTGCCGCGGAAGTTCGAATAGAACGCGCCGCGCGTATGGCCGGCCGCCGACGCGATGTCCTCGACGCTCGCGGCTGCGTAGCCTTTCTCCGCGAAGATCGCGCGCCCGGCGTCGAGCAGGCGTTCGCGCGTCGTCTCGCGCCGCTGTGCGCGGGTCAGTCCGCCCCGGGCCATCCGTGCGCTCCGCGACCGCCGCACTCGACCTGACGCGCGGTGCGGCTCTCCGTCACCTCCTCAGTACTTCTACTCATTTCGGATACGACAGAACGTTCGCGTTCACCGTACCGCGTCCGGTGTCGCGCTCGAGTGCGCAATAGGCGTAATAAAGCGCGACTGTCAGGTACGACCAGGTCAGCAGCGCCAGTACGTAGAAATTGAACACCACGTTGGTTTCCTCGCCCGGGATCTTGTAGAAGTCGTAGATGCACGCGATCGCCTGCGCAGCGACGAGCGCGATCGTCGTCGTCAACGCATGGAACGCGTGACCGGCACGCACGAGCCGCAACACGAAGCTGGCGAGATAGATCGACATCAGCGTCCACATCGCCACGTAGAAATACGGCAGCGCGTGCTGCAACAGGCCGGCCACGAGCGCGATCGTTCCGAGCGTCGCGAGCACGAACAGCGTCACGTCCTGCCGCAGCGTCGGCCGGTAGCCGTGCGTGATGGCCATCAGGCCGGCCACCGCGATCACCGGCATCCCGAACCCGCGCGAGAACGCGTCGAGGAAGTGCGAAATGGCGTACGAGACCGGCGATTCCGTCGCGAAGAAGAGCACGGCATTGGATGCCGAGATCGTCACGATCCACCACTCGAAGCCGAGCAGGAAGTTGCGCTTGCGGACGAACTTGAAGCCGTATATGCCGGTGGTCGCCGCCAGCGTCGCGCTGGCAAGGCAAAGTGCAAGTGATCTGTGATCCATGGTTCGAACTCCCGAGGTCGAGTGCTGCCGTTGATTCACTGTTTGGCGGGGCCGAGGCTCGCGAGATAGGTCGAGACCGCTGCCCGATCGTCCGCCGACATCGCCTGCGCGACGCGCTGCATCGTGCCGGTGGCCTCGCTGCGGCTGCCGTTCGCGAACGCGTCGAGCTGCGCGCGCAAGTAGCCGTAGCCTTGGCCGGCGAGCCGCGGAAACTGCGCCTGCCCCATCAGCCGCGCACCGTGGCAAGCGACGCACGCGCCGCCCGTCACGAGTTGCTCGCCCTTCGCGCGCAGTTGCGCGTCCGGCTTGAAATAGCGGTTGTCGAGCGGCGCCTGCTTCGCGTAGTAGTCGGCCACGCGCGCGATTTCGGCGTCGCTCATCGTCATCGCGAGCGGGCCCATCGTCGGGTTGGCGCGTTGCCCGCTCGCGAATGCGTGAAGCTGGGCAACCACATAGGACGCCGGCTGGCCGGCGAGGCTCGGATACGCGTCGCTCAGCGACGTGCCCTTCACACCGTGGCAGCCCATGCACACGTCGGTCGCGCGCGGCCACCGGCCGCCGTCGGCGTCGTCGGCCTGCGTCGTCGCATCGATATGGCGTTGCAGGCGATAGAAGCCGAGGACGGTGGGGCCGTAGATGGCCAGGAGCGCGCCGGCGATCACGAGCGCGGCGAGCAGCAGCATGCGTTTCTTCATCTCGTGTCTCCTACGCGCGACGCAGTGCATTGAGCGCCTGAAGCGCGGCCTGGTGACCCGAGCGAACGGCACCGTCCATGTAGCCGGCCCAGATGTTGGCGGTCTCAGTGCCCGACCAGATCAGGTTGCCGCACGGCGCGCGCAGCGCATCGCCGTGCGCGGTCCAGAAGCCGGGCGGAATCGCCGACACGCACGTGATCGTCCACGGGTCGGCCAGCCCCCAGTCGCGATCGTGGTACGACACCGGCGCGCGCGCGTCGTCGCCCCAGGCCTGCGCATAGAGGTCCATGTGCACCTGCTTCGCGGCCTGCGGGTCGGACGGCACCAGCGCATTGCGCACGAACGCGTTGATCACGCCGATCTCGCCGCCCGGCGGCGAATTGTCGTAAGCCCAGAAGATCGGCCCGTCGGTCTGGAAGATGTGGCCGTTCAGTCCCTTGTCGCGCCAGAACGGGCGGCGATAGACCATCGCCGTCTTGCGCGCCGGCGAATGCGCGGGCCACGCGCGCTGCAGCGCATGGCGCCGGTCCGGCAGCGGCGGATCGAACTGCACCTGATGGCACAGCGCCGGATGCAGCGCCATCACGACCTTGCGCGCGCGCACCGTGCCGCGATCGGTCTGCAGCGTGACGATGTCGCGATCCCAGCCGACGATGCGGCGCACCGGCGATGCGAGCCGCACCTTGTCGCCGAGCTGCTGCGCCATCCGGATGCTGAGAAGCTGCGAGCCGCCGACGAAGCGGGTTTCCTGCGCGCTGTGCTTGATCGAGTCGAGCTGCGCGTAATCGCAATCGGCGGAGTTGATCATCGACAGGAAATGCAGCAAGCCCATCTTCGCCGGCGCGGCACCGCCCGACAGCGAGATCGACGCGTTCCAGCCCATCCGGTCCTCGGGCTTGATCCCCTGCTGCGCGAGCCAGTCGCCGACCGACAGCCGGTCGAGTTCGGCCGCCTTCGGCGACGTCCACGGCGCACCCGACGGCACGTCGTGCGACATCCGGCTCAGCTTCGCGGCGACGGCCTCATCGGTACCGAATGTGCCTTCCAGGTCGATCTCGGCGCGGCCGTTGCCGCCCAGGATGACCGTCTTGCCCGCGTAGTAGCTCGGGAACGTGCCGATTTCGAGTTCGCGGGCGAGATCCGCGACGGCCGTCTGGCCCGGGCCGATCCACTGGCCGCCGACTTCCGACACGTAGCCGCCGCCGACGTCGAAGTTGAGCGTGCGGCCGCCGACCCGGTCGCGCGCCTCGAGCACGACGAACGATTCGCAGCCCGCGTAGCGCAGGTCGCGCGCGGTCGTGAGGCCGGCGAGCCCGGCGCCGACGATCGCGACGTCAAGCACGTCGCCGTCCTTGCCGGCGCCCGGCGCGGTATCGGCATCGGCGCGTGCCGCGCCGAGCGCCAGGCCGCCGGCGGCGACGGACGCGCCGGCGATCTTGAGCCACTGCCTGCGCTGCAGGTCGGCCGACCCGCGGGAGGATGACTTGCTGGACATGATGGTTGGGTTCCCACCTGCAAAGGGCGCGAGCGACGGCGTGCGCGGTGGCACGCGCTTCGTTCGCGCGAAATCCGACGACTGGATACGCGACGCGACCGCTTCCTCCGCCGGCCCCGCCGCTTGCCGATAGTCCGTGTCATGCAATGGATCTGTCGGCGCTCTTAATTAGTACATGTTGCAAAAGATAGGTCATCATACATAAAATCGAATCGGAAAAAAAAGACAGGGTATTCCCCTGTCATTCGCGATGACGGCCGTGCTGAAAGGCATCGGAAAGCCGGCATCGCCTGCCCGAGCCGAGCCCTGCCTCCCGCCTCCGGTCGACGGGCTGCGCGGTACGGTAGTATTGCGATTCGATGGAACCCCGATGCACCTGAACAAGCGGCCATGTCCGACATTTCCTCATCGCCCGGCGCCGGCCAGGCGCTCGTCCTGATCGCCGAGGACGAACCCGAGATCGCCGAGATTCTCACCGCGTATTTCGCGCGCAGCGGGCTGCGCACCGTGCATGCGGCCGACGGCCGCCGCGCGCTCGAGCTGCACCTGTCGCTGAAGCCCGACCTCGTGCTGCTCGACGTGCAGATGCCGCATGTGGACGGCTGGAAAGTCCTCGCCGAGATTCGCCATCGCGGCGACACGCCGGTCATCATGCTGACCGCGCTCGACCAGGACATCGACAAGCTGACCGGCCTGCGCATCGGTGCCGACGACTACGTGGTCAAGCCGTTCAATCCCGCCGAAGTCGTCGCGCGCGCCCAGGCCGTGCTGCGCCGCTCGATGGCCGGCTCGCGTCACGAAGAACAGCGCGTGCTGCGCGCGGCGCCGTTCGAGATCGATCTCGAGCATCACGAAGCGACGGTCGAAGTCGACGGCACGCGGCACACGCTCGTGCTGACGCTCACCGAATTCAAGCTGCTCGCGCAGCTTGCGCGCGCACCGCGACGCGTGTTCAGTCGCGCCGAATTGATGGCCACCTGCCTGCCGGAAGGCGACACGCTCGAGCGCACGGTGGACAGCCACGTCAGCAAGCTGCGCAAGAAACTCGAAGACCTCGGCGTCGGCGGCGTGCCGGTCAGCGTGCGCGGCGTCGGCTACAAGCTGTGGAGCGGCGAGTGAAGCTCGAAGGACTCAGCCGGCAGATCGCGCTCACGATGGGCGCGATGGCGTTCGTGGTGACGCTGCTTGTCGTGGTGACGGCTTACGGGTTCTACTACCTGCTGTACCTGTACCAGCCCGCGTCGTTCAACCAGACGAACTGGTTCCCCACCGGGCCGGAATGGGTGTGGCTGATCGCCACCACGGCGGTCGGGCTCCTGCTGTCGATCGTCGCCGCGATCAACCTGTCGCGCCGCATCCTCGTGCCGCTGAACTCGGTGACCGACAGCATCCGCCGCGTCGCGCGCGGCGATCTCGGCGCACGGGCGGTGGCCGGCGATCGCTCGCTGCACGAAGCGGCACGGCTCGCGGACAACTTCAACGCACTCGCGAGCGAGCTGCAGCGCGTGACCGACGAACAGACGTTCTGGAACGCCGCGATCGCGCACGAACTGCGCACGCCGGTGACCGTGCTGCGCGGCCGCCTGCAGGGTCTCGCCGAAGGCGTGTTCACGCCGAGCGAAGCGCAGTTCCGCAGCCTGCTCACGCAAGTGGAAGGATTGACGCGGCTGATCGAAGATCTGCGCGTGGTCAGTCTCGCCGATAGCGGCCACCTCAGCATCGAGATCCGCGAAACGGATGTCGCGGCCGACATCCGGGCGGTCGTCGACGTGTTCGCGCATGCATTGCAAGCCGCCGGCCAGCATCCGGTGCTCGATCTCGACGCGCGACCGATGCGCTGCGATCCGGTGCGGATTCGTCAGGCGCTGCTCGCGCTGCTGGAGAACGCGCGCCGCCATGCGGTGCCCGGTGCGATCCGGATCGAGACGCGGATCGAAGGCGGCAAGTGCCGATTGCGTGTCGAGGATGACGGGCCCGGCGTTCCCGCCGAGTTCGCGCCGCACGTGTTCAAGGCATTCCGGCGTGTCGACGATACGCAACCCGGCGGCAGCGGCCTCGGGCTCGCGGTCGTCGCGGCGATCGCGCACGCGCATCGCGGCGAAGCCGTGTGCACGCCGGCGGCCGGCGGCGGCACGCGGTTCGAGGTGGTCTGGCCCGACGATCTGGAGCCGACGCCGGACGAGCGGCGCTTTCCGGCGCAGGCGGCGCAAGCGGTGGCTCGGTCGGCCGTGCCGTCGAACTCGCGTCCGAGCACGAGCGACTGATGCGGCCCACGCCCGTCTTCCGGGTCATCGCATCTCCGCTCAAGGCCGCGTTCGCACGCGGCCTTTCTCATGCATGCGTGTCGCGCCCCACACGTTCGAGCGGCGGCTCGAAACCGAGCACCGTGTACTCCGCGACCGATACGGACGATGTCCCCGCCGGCCCCTGCACGACGACCGCACGCACTGCGCCCGCCCGATCGAATTTCAACCGCGTGCCGACAGCCGCCTGACGCAGCGCCTCCAGTTCCTCGACCCGTGCGATCGCCAGCTTGCGCACCGCGCCCGACACGTACACCGGCAGGAACACCAGCGCGATGAAGATCGACACCGTGTCCTTCGACACGCTGTCCAGCATCGGCTGTCCCGACAGCACGAGCGACAGCGACGTCGCGCTGACGAAGATCGCGAGCACCGTCGCGCCGGCGCCGAGCGACGAGAAGCGCTCGGCCGCCTTCTTGGTGCGCGCCTTCACGAGTGAGCGCGCCGTCGCGGCCGGCACGAGCCATTCGCGCTTCGCGCCGTAAAACCCGGCGATCCCGAGCAACAGCGTCATCGCGCCGCTTACGATGAGCGCGCTGTACAGCGCGCCGACCATCACGCACAGAGATTCGAGCACGAACACCGCGACCAGCGGAATCAGCAGCAGCGGGAACGAATAGCCGTCGCGGCCGTGCCCCTGGATCCACCATTTCACCGGCGGCCATTGCCAGAAGCGGCTGTCCCGGTGGCGTGCAAGTTGTTGTTCCATGTCCGTCCATTCCCGACTATGCGATTGCGCCGCGTCACTTCATCATGGCGGCACCGGTGTCGATGCGAGATCACCGTGTGCCGTATTCCGTGTGCCGTGTGCCGTGTGCGATGTGCGGCCATCCCACATCATGCCGCAACCGCCCATGGAAAACCCGCACCTCGCCCCACCCAGTGCCCGAGCGCGACGAAACCGAACACCTGCGGTTATCAAATGATCCAAAAGATTCAATAGACGATGCCTCCTCCGGCGCGCGATGCTGGCCCGGCCAGTGAACGCGGCGTCACTGCAACGCCGCGCACGAACATGGAGTGAGACAGATGCCCACCGATCATCGTCAACGGCGCCACACGCTGTGGCTGCTGTGCGCGCTTTCGTTCATCCTCTACGTCGACCGCGTGAACCTCGCGACCGCGGCCGGCGCGATCAAGGCCGAACTCGGGCTATCGAACACCGAGCTCGGCATCGCCTTCTCCGCGTTCGCGTATTCGTACGCGATCTGCCAGATCTTCGGCGGCTGGATCGCCGACCGCTTCGGCGCCCGCATCACGCTGATCGGCTGCGGGTTGATCTGGGTCGCTTCCACGTTCATGACGGGCTTCGTGCACAGCCTCGCGCTGCTGTTCGCCGCGCGCCTGCTGCTCGGGATCGGCGAAGGCGCGACGCTGCCCGCGCAGGCCCGCGCGATCACGCATTGGTTCTCGCGCGAACGGCGCGGCGTCGTGCAGGGCTTCACGCATTCATTCTCGCGGCTCGGCAACGCGGTCACGCCGCCGATCGTCGCCGCACTGATGACGTGGCTGTCGTGGCGCGCGGCGTTCTTCGTGATCGGTGCGGTCACGCTGGTGTGGCTCGTGTGGTGGATCGTGGGCTTCCGCGAGCATCCGCTCGGCGACGGCGGCGACAACGACCGTGCACGCGGCACTGCCACCGCTACTGCCGCTGCCTCCCGACCGGCAACGGCCTCCGGCCCGACGCCATGGGGCGCGCTGTTCCGGCGGATGGCCCCGACGATCTTCGTGTACTTCTGCTACGGCTGGACCGCGTGGCTGTTCTTCACATGGCTGCCGACGTTCTTCCTGAACGGCAAGGGCCTCGACCTGAAGTCGACCGCGCTGTTCGCATCCGGCGTGTTCTTCGCGGGCGTGGTGGGCGACACGCTCGGCGGCTGGCTGTGCGACCGCATCTACCGCAAGACCGGCAACCTCGCGCTGTCGCGCCAGAGCGTGATCGTCGCGAGCTTCACCGGTGCGCTCGTCTGCATGCTGCCGCTCGCGTTCGTGCAATCGACGGCCGGCATCGCGCTGTGCCTCTCCGGCGCGTTCCTGTGCCTCGAACTGACGATCGGGCCGATCTGGGCCGTGCCGAGCGACATCGCGCCGACGCATGCGGGCATCGCGAGCGGGATGATGAACGCAGGCTCGGCGATCGCGGGGATCCTGTCGCCGATCCTGTTCGGCTATCTCGTCGACCACACCGGCAGCTGGACGGTGCCGTTCGTCGGGTCGGTCGCGATGCTGCTGATCGGCATCGTCGCCGCGCTGCGGATTCGGCCCGATCGTGCGCTGTCGGAGTCGATGCCGTCGCTCGCCGAAGCGCCGGCTGCTCCGTCGGCGCGCTGAAGCGGTTCGCGTCGGGTTCGCCTGCCTCGGCCGCGTCACCGGCGTCGCCATCACGCTTCACCGCGTTCCGTGATGGTGGCGGCTTGGCGTGCTTGGCTGGTTCGGCTGGTTCGGCTTGATCGGCTGATTCGGCTTGATCGGCTGATTCGGCTTGATCGGCTTGATCGGCTTGATCGGCTTGTTCGGCCGGCGCGGTTGGCGCGGCTGGCTCGGCCGCCTCGGCTGGCAAACCGCGCCATTACGCATCGCCGCCATCCCCCGCCCCGTCCCCGTGGAACAGCGCGAGAAAGTGCTGCGCCGGAATGCTCAACGGCCGATCGCGCCGCACGAGGCTCCCGTACGACGGCAGCTTCTGGTCGAGCGTGTAATCGAGGATCGCCACCAGCCCGTGCTCCGCATTGCGCTGCGCCACCGTCAGCGGGATCACGCCGAGCATCTGCGATCGGTCGACGAGGTTCATCGTCGTCAGGATCGAGCCCGTTTCGACCAACCCGCGCGGCATCGGCTGGTGACGCGCGCGGAACTCGCGCTCGACCACCTCGCGCGCCGGGCTACCGGCCGGCTGCAGGATCCATGTGTAGTCGAGCAGCGCGTCGAATTCGACCGGCCCGGCGCCCGCGAGCGGATGGTCGCGGCCCGCAATGATCGCGAGCGCCTCGTCGTCCACCACGCGGAAGTCGCAATCGGTGCCGGCGTTGCGGCCGATCACGACCTCGAGCACGCCTTCGCGCAACTGCGGCATCAGCCGGTCGCTGGTATCGACCGCGATGTCGATCGCGAGCAGCGGATAGCGCGCCTTCAGCTGCACCAGCGCCTCGGTGAGCCGCCCGGGCGCCGCCGCCATGATGCTGCCGATCGCGAGCCGCCCCGCGCTGCCGAGCTGCAGCTCGGCCAGCTCGCGATTGAGCGCCTCCACGCTGCCGCGAATGCCACGGAAATAGCCGAGCACGCGCTCGCCGGCCGGGTTCACCACGAGCCCGCGCCCGACGCGATCGAACAGCCGCTGGCCGAGCGCGCTTTCGAGTTCGGCCAGCATCTTCGTCGCGGCCGGCTGCGTGAGGCCAAGCTGCCCGGCCGCCCCGCGCAGCGTCGAGCATTCATCCACCGCGAGCAGTAGCGCGATCTGCCGCATTCGCAGCCGGTTCAGCAATTGGGGGGTCGAGTCTCGTCGATCGATCGAGCCCATTCCGATTACTCCAGGTTATCGATTCATCAAGAAGTTTCAATTTACCGACTCATTCCGTCTACCTAGCATGAACCCCATACAGCAACGGCTTCGCGCCGCCACAGGAGACACCGCATGAACACCCAACTGACCGCCGTCCGTCACGGAGACGCAGCATGACCGCCGCCGCCTCCCTGCCCGTCGTCGCGCTGACGCTCGGCGACCCCGCCGGCATCGGCGCCGAACTGATCGCGAAACTGCTTGCGCGGCCCGACGCCACCTCTCGCGCGAACCTCGTGCTGATCGGCGACCGCTGGCTGTGGGAAGCCGGCCAGCGGGTGGCCGGCGTGACGGTCGACGTCGAGCCCGTCGCGTCGCTCGCCGCCGTGCGCGACCGGCCGTCCACCGCGCGCGCCGCGTTCGTCGCCGTCGACACGATCGATCCCGCGCAGGTCACCGTCGGCCAGCCCGGCGCGGCCGGCGGCCGCTCGACGCTCACGGTGCTCGACCAGTGCCTCGACGCGTCGCTCGCCGGCGACATCGACGCGATCTGCTTCGCGCCGCTGAACAAGTACGCGATGAAGCTCGGCGGTCTTCAGCACGACGACGAGCTGCACCACTTCGCGGCCGCGCTCGGCGTGACCGGCTACTTCTGCGAGTTCAACACGCTCGGCGAACTGTGGACCGCGCGGATCTCGTCGCATATTCCGCTGAAGGATGCGGCGGCCCAGCTGAGCGTCGAGCGGATCGAACAGGCATCCGAACTGATCTACCGGTCGCTGCTCGCGAACGGCGTCGCGGCGCCGAAAGTCGCGATCGCCGCGTTCAACCCGCACGGCGGCGACGGCGGCAGCTGCGGCCGCGAGGAAGTCGACATCATCGAGCCGGCCGTGCGCAAGCTGCAGGCGCGCGACTGGCCGACCGACGCGCCGTTCCACGGCCCGTTCCCCGCCGACACGATCTTCCTGAAGGCACAGGCCGGCGACTACCAGGCGATCGTCACGATGTACCACGACCAGGGGCAGATCGCGATCAAGCTGCTCGGCTTCTCGCGCGGCGTGACCGTGCAGGGCGGCCTGCCCGTGCCGATCACGACGCCCGCGCACGGCACCGCGTACGACATCGCGGGCCGCGGCAGCGCCGACGTCGGCGCGACCTGGCAGGCACTGCAGATCGCCTGCCGGATGGGCGCCGCGCGCCGCACCCGCACCGTTTCGGCGTGACGCTCGCACGCCTTCCAAACACGACAACATCGATTCTGGAGACACCATCATGAAGATCCGCTCCGTGCGCGCCCGCGTATTCCAGTGGAAAGGCAAGACCGTCCCGCCGCAAGGCAATTTCTGCTCGAACGCGATGGACCTGCTGTACGCGCCGCAGGAAAGCATGAGCACGTTCCGCTTCCATTCGTGGACGGTCGTCGAGGTCGAGACCGACGACGGCATCGTCGGCCTCGGCAACGTCGCGCTCGCGCCGCACGTCGCGAAAGTCATCATCGACCAGTACCTCGCGCCGCTCGTGATCGGCCAGGACCCGTGGGACTACGAATACCTGAACCAGCGGATGTATCGCGCCACCCACGCCTGGGGCCGCAAGGGCATCGGCATGGCGGCGATCTCGGCGGTGGACATCGCGATCTGGGACATCCTCGGCAAGAGCGTCGGCAAGCCCGTGTTCAAGCTGCTCGGCGGCCGCACCAAGGAAAAGATTCCCTGCTACTACTCGAAGCTCTATCGCACCGACCTGAAGGCGATGCAGCAGGAGGCGGAGCAATACCTGAAGGAGGGTTTCCGCGCGTTCAAGATGCGCTTCGGCTATGGGCCCGCGCACGGGCAGCAGGGCGTGATGGAGAACCTGAAATCGGTCGCGGCGATCCGCGAGGTGATCGGCTACGACAACGACCTGATGCTCGAGTGCTACATGGGCTGGAACCTCGAGTACGCGAAGCGCATCCTGCCGAAGCTCGAGAAATACCAGCCGCGCTGGCTCGAGGAGCCGGTGATCGCCGACGACATCGACGGCTATGCGGAGCTGAACCAGCTCACGAGTATCCCGATCTCCGGCGGCGAGCACGAGTTCTCGCTGTATGGCTTCAAGCAGCTGCTCGACCGCAAGGCCGTGTCGGTCGTGCAGTACGACACCAACCGCGTCGGCGGGATCACGATGGCTCACAAGATCAACGCGCTGTGCGAGGCGTACAGCGTGCCGGTGATTCCGCACGCGGGCCAGATGCATAACTATCACCTGACGATGAGCACGCTCGCGTCGCCGATGAGCGAATACTTCCCGATGTTCGACGTGGAAGTCGGCAACGAGCTGTTCTATTACATCTTCGACGGCGAGCCGGTGGCCGAGAACGGCTTCCTGCAGCTGCGCGACGACGTGCCGGGCCTCGGTCTCACACTGAAGACCGAATTCCTCGACCAGTTCGACATCGTCGAGTGAGGCCAACCATGAACGCACGCTACCAGGGCGTCTTTCCGGTCGCGCCGACGATCTTCGATGCGCACGGCGCGCTCGACCTCGACGGCCAGCGCCGCTGCCTCGACTTCATGATCGATGCCGGTTCGCAGGGCATCTGCATCCACGCGAACTACTCGGAGCAGTTCTCGCTCGGCGACGACGAACGCGATCTCATCACGCGCACCACGCTCGAACACGTCGCCGGCCGCGTACCGGTGATCGTCACGACGTCGCATTTCAGTGCGCGGATCTGTGCGGAACGCAACCGCCACGCACAAGCACTCGGCGCCGCGATGGTGATGGTGATGCCGCCGTATCACGGCGCGACGTTCCGCGTGCCCGAAGAGCAGGTGCGCGCCTTCTTCCGCGAAGTCGCCGACGGCCTCGACATTCCGCTGATGATCCAGGACGCGCCCGCGAGCGGCGTCGCGCTGCCGGCTCCGTTGCTCGCGACGCTCGCGCGCGAGATCGACGCCGTGTCGTACTTCAAGATCGAGACGCCCGGCGCCGCATCGAAGCTGCGCGAGCTGATCGCGCTCGGCGGCGACGCGATCGAAGGGCCGTGGGACGGCGAGGAAGGCATCACGCTGCTCGCCGACCTCGATGCCGGCGCGACCGGCGCGATGACGGGCGGCGGCTATCCGGACGGCATCCGCCGGATCACCGACGCGTATTTCGCCGGCCGTCGCGACGAAGCGTGCGAGCAGTACGCGCGCTGGCTGCCGCTGATCAACTACGAGAATCGCCAGTCGGGCTTCCTGACCGCGAAGGCGCTGATGAAGGAAGGCGGCGTGATCGCGTGCGACCGGCCGCGCGCGCCGTGGCCCGAACTGCACCCGCAGGTGCGTGCGGGCCTGCTCGACGCGGCGCGGCGGCTCGATCCGCTCGTGCTGCGCTGGGGACGCTAGAACATCGTTTTGCATCCGCAACGCGCGTGCGTTGCGCATCGGCGTGACGGCGGTCCGACAGAAGGCCGCCGCCGCCCGTCACATGGACTCGGAGACACCATGAACCTGCTGAACCCCGCCAACCCGGCATACGAAGCCGGCGAAGCCATTCCGCGCCGCCGCTGGCTGCGCGTGATTCCGCCGCTGCTGCTCGCGTGCATCATTTCGTACATGGACCGCGTGAACATCGCGTTCGCGATGCCGGGCGGAATGAACGCCGAGCTCGGCATGGACGCGACGATGGCCGGCCTCGCCGGCGGCATCTTCTTCTTCGGCTACCTGTTCCTGCAGATTCCGGGCGGCCGGCGCGCGGCGCTCGGCAGCGGCAAGAAGTTCATCGCATGGTCGCTCGTGAGCTGGGCCGTGCTGTCGGTGCTGACCGGACTCGTCACCCATACGTGGCAACTCCTGACGCTGCGCTTCATGCTCGGCGTGGCCGAGGGCGGGATGCTGCCCGTCGTGCTGACGATGGTCAGCCACTGGTTCCCCGACCGCGAACGCGGCCGCGCGAACGCGATGGTCATCATGTTCGTGCCGCTCGCCGGCATGATCACCGCGCCGCTGTCCGGCTTCATCCTCGCCGCGTACGACTGGCGTCACCTGTTCTTCAGCGCCGGCGCGCTGTCGCTGCTGTGCCTCGTCGCGTGGCTGATGTTCGCCGACGACGGCCCCGAAACCGCCCGCTGGGTGTCGCCGCGCGAGAAGGCGTACATCCTTGATGCGCTGCGCGACGAACAGGCGCGCAAGCAGGCCGCCGGCACGCCGGCCGCCGCTTCATTCGGCGCGATGCTGCGCAATCCGACCATCTGGCTGCTGATCGCGATCAACTTCTGCTATCAGGTTGGTATCTACGGCTATACGATGTGGTTGCCGACGCTGCTGAAGAACCTCACGCACGGCGGGATGGGCAAGGTCGGCCTGCTCGCGATGCTGCCATATGTCGCGATGATGATCGGGATGTTCGGCACGTCGTATTTGTCGGATCGAACCGGCAAGCGCCGCCTGTTCGTGCTGCTGCCGCTCGTCGGGTTCGCCGCGTGCCTCGCGCTGTCGGTGCTCACGCATGCGTCGATGATGGTGTCGTTCGCGTTCCTGATCGGTTGCGGCTTCTTCCTGCAGGCGGCGGCCGGCGTGTTCTGGGCGATTCCGCCGAAGCTGTGCAGCGTCGAGACGGCCGGCAGCGCGCGCGGCCTGATCAACGCGCTCGGCAACCTCGGCGGCTTCTGCGGCCCGTATGCGGTCGGCGTGCTGACCCAGCACGTGAGCGCGGCGGCCGGCGTGTACAGCCTCGCCATCACGCTCGCGGTGGCCGGCCTGCTTGCGCTGACGCTGCCCAAGCGCTGCGAAGACTGATTTACCGCGCGCCGACACCCGGGCACGCGAACGAAACAACGGAGACACCCCATGAACGACATCCTGTTGCTGGTGCAGAAATGCGCCCACACCTTCAGCTTCTACGACCTCGAGACGAAAGCCGCACTCAAGCACATCGTGCTGCCGAGCTTTCCGCACGAGTTCACCGTCGACGTGAACGAGCGCTTCGCGTACGTCGGCATCTTCGGGATCGAGACCGCGTGGTCGCGCGGCCATGAAGGCGATCACCGGATCGCCGAGATCGATCTCGTCGAGCGGACGCACACGCGAATGCTCGACCTGTGGCCGTACTACCGGCCGCACGGGATGGCGGCCGATCGCGACGGCCGGCTGTATGCGATGAGCGAGGCGCACGACATGCTGCTCGTGTTCGACGACCCGACGCGCCAGGCCGTGCCGAACATGGCCGTGCCGTCCGGCGGCGTGAAGACCCATCTCGTGACGCTCACGCGCGATGCGAGCCGCGCATACGGCGTGCACCTGCTGTCGAACACGGTCACGCAGTTTCATCCGCGCGATGCGACCGTCGCGCCGCGCGCGGTGATGCCCGGCCCGCGCCCCGAAGGCAATGCGCTGTCGAGCGACGAGCGCACGCTGTTCGTCGCGAATCGCGGCGACGATACGCTCGTCGAGATCGACACCGACACGATGACCTGCGGCCGCCGCGTGAAGACGCGCAGCGATCCGAACCGCATCTACCGCACCACCGCGCCGGACGGCCGCGATCTGCTGCTGCTGACCAATTCCGGCGAACGGTCGATCTCGGTGTTCGATGCGCGGCAGCTCGAGGAGATCGAACGCGTCGCGCTGCCCGCGAACCCGACCGCGCTGTCGTTCCATCCGTCGCGGCGCGTCGCGTACGTGTCGTTCCAGGACGACTACGTGCGCGAACTCGATCTCGATGCGTGGCGATTCGTCAGCGCATTGCCGACGCTGCGCGAACCGGATGCGTCGTATGTGCTCGCAGGCGCGCGCTGAGCGGCACGACGGCGCAACGCCGGTCGACGGGATGCCGGCGGCGCTCGTCGATGCGCATCATCACTTGTGGCAGCTCGGTGCGGGTGCACACTATCCGTGGCTGCAGGACCGGTACGATCCCGCGCACTTCATGTTCGGCGACTACGCGGCGCTGTGCCGCGATTTCGGCGTGGACAATCTGCGGCATGCGGCGCAGGGTGCGCCGATCGTCGCGAGCGTGCACGTCGAGGCCGAACGCGCGCGCGACGAAGCGCTCGCGGAAACGCGCTGGCTGCATGAGGTCGCAGCCGTGCACGGGCTGCCATCGGCGATCGTCGCGTGGGTCGACCTGCTGGCTGACGATGCGGACGAGCGGCTCGCGGAACAGGCCGCATGGCCGCGCGTGCGCGGCGTGCGGTTCAAGCCGCGCACTGCGGCGGCGCCGGATGCGGTTATCGAAGGCGTGCGCGGCACGCTGCGCGATCCGCGCTGGCCGGCCGCGCTGGAGCGCCTGGCCGCGCGTGGGCTCAGCTGGGATCTGCGCGTGCCGTTCTGGCATCTCGGCGATGCGGCCGGGATGCTCGCCGAGGCGCCTGGCGTCGACGTCGTGCTCGAACACGCGGGGTTGCCTTGGGATCGCTCGGAAGCGGGGCTTGCGCGCTGGCGCGGCGGGATGGAAGCGCTGGCCGCATTGCCGCGCGTGAGCGTGAAGATCTCGGAACTCGGCTTGCGCGACGCGGTGTGGAACGACTCGGACAACGCGCGCATCATCCGCGACACGATCGCGATATTCGGCTGGGATCGCTGCCTGTTCGCGAGCAATTTTCCGGTGGCCGGGCTGCGGGTGTCGTATCCGGCGCTGCTGCGGACGTTTGCCGGTGCGATGGCGGACCTCGATGAAGTCGCCCGCCGCGCGATCTGGCATGACAACGCAATGCGTGTGTATCGGATTGCGTGAACGGGCTTGACCCGGCCCTTGGGGTCGCCTTTATGCTGGGCGTCACGAATCGACAGCAGACAGGGGTGACGAATGAGCACGTCCACGCACGGCTTGACTGCCTCCGCCGCGGCGGAGCAACTCGGCGTATCGGTCAAGACGTTGCGGCTCTACGAGCAGCACGGTCTCGTCGCGCCGGAGCGAACGCCGGCGGGTTACCGCATCTACGCCGCTGACGACCTCGCCCGCGCCGCCGACATCGTTGCGCTCCGGGCGCTCGGCCTGAGCCTGGCACGAGTCGCCCGCGTGCTCGACGGCGACGCACGCAGTCTCGATGAGGTGCTGGCCGCGCACGAAGCTGCGCTCGACCGAGGGATTCAGGATCACGTCGCCAAACTCGACCGGGTGCGCGCGATCCGCGCTGGCCTTGCGCGCGGCCGGATGCCGGCGGACGGCGAACTGCTGCGGCTCCTCGACGATGATGGCGCGGGTGTCGCGTTCAATCTGCCGTGGCCGTGGGGTGGCGAGTGGTTCGAGTTCCGCGACATCCGCCCGCTGAACTACATCATCGGCTCGCTCGGCAGTGGCAAGACGCGGCTCGCGATGCGGCTGGCCGAGGCGCTGCCCGGCGCGGTGTTCGTGGGACTTGATCGACTGAAGAATGGTGCTTCTGCGGCATTGGACACACTGGCTGCCGACCCGGCGTTGAATGTGCGTGTCGAACTCGCGTTGGCGTCGCTCACCGACGCAGGCGCGACCCGATCGCCCGCACTGATCGCGCTGCTTGCCTCTCTCGAAACGCATGGCCCGAGCACACTGGTGGTCGACCTGATCGAACAGGATCTCGACGAGGCCACGCAACAGGCGTTGATCGCGTGGCTGCGAGAACGCGCCGAGGCAGGCGCACGGCCGCTGTTCCTGATGACGCGTTCGACGGCGATCCTCGATCTGTCGGCGGTCGGGCCCGATGAAGCGATCATCCTGTGTCCGGCGAATCACAGCCCGCCTTCCCGTGTCGCACCTTATCGCGGTGCACCCGGCTACGAGGCCGTGGAAACGTGTCTCGCGCCGCCCGCGGTTCGCGAGCGGATCGCCTGTCGGCGGGAAAGCGCATAGGCCGGCGGTGGGCGCGCGCACGTGCCGGTCTCGCTCGGCGTACTGCGTGGCAACCCGGCGCGGCGGCTCTACGAGCGGCTCGGGTTCCGGCTCGTGGCGGAAACGGAAAGCAGTGCGACGCTGATATGGCGCGCGTGACGTTGCGCGGCCCCGCCGGCGGTCGGTGACACCAGCCATTGTCACAGGGGCTGCAAACCACATGAGCCCTCCCGCCGGGAGGGCCCGCTTGCAGACCGTCCGGCCCGACAATCAATCGTCGTCGCGGCTCGCGACCTTCTGCGTCACGCCCCTGAGCTTCGGGTACGGCTGCGTGCCCATCATGCCCTTCCACAACACGCGGTTGAACTGATCGGCCGGCACCTCGTCGGCATCGTCGAAGTCGAACTTCGCCGTCACCTTCGCCCAGTACGCCGCGTCATGCTTCGGCGTGACGTCCGGCCCGGCCGCGTAGTGCAGCAGGTTCTCGCCCGCCCCTTCGGCCAGCCGCAGCCCGGTGCCCTTCAGCGCCGTCGACGCGACGGCCGTGTAGGTCCACGACGCCGGGCCGTGCACGTCGAACACGTCGGTCATCGGCCGCTGGTACGCGGTATTCAGGTTCATGTGCTGCGTGCCGAGCACGTCCTCGATGGTGCGCAGCGCATTGACCTGGCTGTAGCGCGTCCGGATCACCGCGCCCTGCTTCACGTACGGCCCGACGATGTAAGCGGGCCCGCGATGCGAATCCACGTGATCGGGGCCGTCCTGCACGTCGTCCTCGGTCACGACGATCAGCGTGTCGTTCGCATACGGGCTCTTCGCGACGGCTTCGACCAGCCGGCCGACCGCCAGATCGTTGTCCGCCTGCTGCGTCTCCGGGGTGTTCACGCCGGCGAACGCCGTGCCGAACGCGCCCATGTGATCGTGCGACAGGCGCACCAGCGACAGCGTCGGCAGGTTGCCGCTCGCGACGTACTGGTCGAACTCGCGTTTCCACTCGTTGAGGCGCCACTGGTCCGGGTAGTTCTGGTCGAAACCGCGGAAGTACACGTCGGTCATCGACGCGAGCCGCGGGTCGAGCGCGGCGACCTGAACGACGCCGGCCGCGCGCGGATCGACGACCGGATTCGCGGCCGTGCCGATGCTGCCGATGTTGTTCACGAGGAAACCGTAGTTGCGGACCGTGCCGCCGCCGGCCAGCACCGCGTCGAAGATGTAGCCGCGCTGGCGGCCGAACGGCGCATCGGACGACGCGTGGTTGCCGGTGCCGGGCAGCAGGTTCGCCGCGCCGCCCGGCAGGCTGGCGGCCGCGTTGCTGTAGTTGGTCGTCCCGGCCGGGCCGGCCGCCGCATCGCGCTGCTGCACCGTTTCCCAGTTGACCGGCACGCTGCGGTTCGTGCCCTCGCTCTCGTACGACAGGCCGCGATTGACCGCCGCGTAGTTGATCTGCTGGGTGATCGTCTCCGTGTTGGTGACGCGCCCCTGCAGCGCCCACGACCAGCCGTCCATGCTGCCGTCGCCCGGGTTCATGAAGTTGTCGAGCGTCACGAACTGGCTCGCCAGGCGGTGGAAGTTCGGCGTGATGTTTCGTCCGAACTGGGCGATCCGCGGATCGCCGTTCGCGCCGTTGCCGATGTCGCCGAGCACCTGGTCGAACGTGCGGTTTTCCTTGACGACGTAGATCACGTGCTTGATGTGACGGCGCAGGAAGCCCATCACCTCGTTATCCCTGTCGCTGTCTTCCGGGCGATAGAAGTTGTTGCGCGCGGCCTGCTGCGTCAGCGCCGGCAGCTCGTTGGCCGCCGGCACCGGCGCGCTCACGAGTGACGCGCGCTCGAGCTGGAACTGGTATTCGTTCGATGCGCGCGAGGCAGCGCCCTGTGGCGGAGTCGCGCCGAACAGGTGATCCGGGTTTGGGCCGGTCGTGCTCTTGCCGTTCACCACGTACATCCACGTGCCGTCGGCACTGAACGTCACGTCGTGCGGCTCGAAGGCGGTCGGAATCAAGCCGGTGACGCGATACGCGCGCTCGCCCACGAGCGGGATGACGGCGATTTCGTTCGCGCCGGCATTGGTCGCATACAGCGTGCGGCCATCGCGCGACAGCGTGACCGCGTACGTCGCCGCGCCCGTGTGCGCCTGGCCACGCGCCAGCACGCCGGCCGGCGCGCGTGCATCGATCCGCGTCACGACCGCGTTGATATTCGTGTCGATCACCGCGACCTGGTCGGCGTTGTCCTGCGCGACGAACAGCCTCGATTGCGATGCGTCGAGCGTCATGCCGAGCGCGTTGCCGTCCAGCTTGATGCGCTTGACCAGACGGCCGCGAGACGGCGACGAAACATCGATCGCGACGATTTCGCGATCGCGATCCGACGACACGTACGCGATGCCGTTGCCCTTCATCGCGACCGCGAACGGGAACGTGCCGCCGGCGTCGCCGCTGCGGCCTTCGTTGCCGGCGAAGAACGGACGCAGGTCGTGCTCGTAGCGCACGTTGTTGGTCGCGGTATCGATCACGCTGATCGAATCGTTGTAGTTGTTCGCGACGACGAGCGTCTTGCCGTCCGCCGACAACGCGAGCCCGGCCGCGTTCGGCTGCACGCGGATGCCGACACCCTTGCCGGCGTGGCCGAGCGCGATCGTGGTCGACAGCGCCCACGCGCCGCCTTGCTGCGCGTAGACGTAGACCGCATCGTCGCTGCCGCCCGTCGCATAGAGCTTGCCGCCGTCATGCGAGAACGCCAGGCCGACGAACGCGTTGGTCTGCTGGAGTACCTGCCGGAGCACCGGGCGGGTCTTGTTCGCGCCCGCCACGTCGTACAGGAAGATGAATTGCGTCGAGGCCGCCGTGTCGACCGAACCGTCCGGCTTGTACAGCGAGTTCTGGCCGGCGGTGATGATCGCCAGCGTCTTGCCGTCCGGGCTCAATTGCGAGCGCACGGCTTCCCCCGCGACGAAATGCGGATAGGCCGGCAGCCCGGGATTCAGGAACTGCTGGACTGCGCCGCGCACCGCGAGCGGCGTGACGAACTGGCCGCTCGGCACGCGGGCGGCATCGGCGGTGCCGAAACTGTCCGCGTGCGCCTGCGATGCAAGCAGCACAGCCGACATGATGGCGCCCAGCCGGAGCGCGCGCTTGACCTTGGCATTTTTCATAGGAATCCTCTGTACTAGTGGGGGCGAGTATCGTCTGACGTGTCCGGTATGGTCGTGGCGTGGTCTGCCCGTATCGCGCGGCGGCGAGGGCGCGCCAATCGATCGAAATGCTGCGTCGACTATCGCCGACGTGCCGGCATTACATCGCCGCCCAATGTCAAGCGCGTGACCGGCTCCATTGCGGAATGGCTAATTACACATCGTTACAGCGAAGGCGTTTCGATGACAGCCATCGTGCTGTCATCGTGGCGATCGACGCGTCCGCCGTCACGGCGTCCACCGATAAACGGTGATGCTGTTCCCCTTCACGTTGTTCTTCGTCACCACGTATTCGCCGTTCGTGCGGCGGTAAGCGCGCACGCTGTACATCGCATCGATCGCACTGCTGGTATCCACCGTCGCGGGGCTCGCGTTCACGAGCGTCGTGTCGAGATTGCCGGTGTCGAGGTTGAACGCGTCGATGTTCGGCCACAGCGGCCCGCTGCTGCTGAACCAGTAGCCGACGAACAGATGATTGCCGGCCGCGTCGATCGATTTCGCGCCGCTGTGCGGCAGCGTGATCACCGGATTCGGCTTCGTCGTGTTGCCCGCGAGCCAGCCGTGATACACCTCGACGCGCGTGCCGATCGACGTCCAGTCGGTACTGCCCACCACACCCTGCGCGAGCACCATCGTGTCGCTGTCGGCGAGATAGACGATCCGCGTGAGCGGCTGGATGCTCGCCGGGATCGGCGTCGGCACGCCCGGCCCCCACGACGGCTTGCCGCTCGCATCGAAACCGGTCAGCGGATAGTGATGAATGGCGCCGGTCTTGTCGAGGCCGGCCCACACGCCGCCGTGGCTGTCGACGCTGAAGCCGGCCGACACGCGCCGCGTCGTGTTGAACGCGGGCCCCGGGATCGATCCATCCGGAATCGCGACGTAGCCATTGGCCGCGTTGAAGTGGAAGAAGTAGTAGACCGGCGGATTCTGCCCGACCGCGACGAGAATCCGGTTCGCGCCAACGGACGTCAGCAGCCCGAAGTGCTCGTCGCGCTGCGTGTCGCTCATGTTGATGCGCGGGTCCGACGGATACGTGAACGGGTCGACGGTGTTCGCGACGAACGTGCCGCCCGCGGTGCCGCCGTACACGTGCGTCGCGCTGTAGAACAGCGCGCCGTCGGTCACCGGATCCGGTGCGGCGATGCCTTCGAAGTTGAGCGACTGCAGCGTCCATCGCAGGCTGCCGGTGCTGCTGTACGCATGAATGTCGGTCGCGCCGTTGCGGCCGAGATCCCAGCTGCCGCCCCACGGGTTGTTCAGCACGTACAGGTTGCCGCCCGTGTCCTTGCCGATCGCGGCAATGCGCGTGAAGCGCTGCGCGCCGACCTGCCCCTTGGTGCCCGTCGTCGTGTCGAGATAGCCGCCGCGCACGCCGAACGTGCCGGCGAGCGCGGGCCGGCCCGACACCGTATAGCGCTTGATGTTCATGTCGGGGCCTTCGTCGCCCACCAGCAACTGCCCCGCCGCCGCATCGAAATAGAGCGCCGACGGCTGCGACCCGGCAGCCAGCCGGATCGTGTTCAACAGCGCACCGGTCGGGCTGAATTCGACGATCGAACCCGCGCTCTTCTGCGCGACCCATACGTTGCCCGCCGCATCGACCGCCAACGCGCCCGGCGCGGACACACCGATGTCGCGCTGCCACACGCCATCCGTCGTGAACACCCGCACGCGATTGCCGTAGAAGTCGCTCGCATAGAGCAGCGAGCCGGCCGTCGCGAGCCCGGTGACGACGTCGATGCGCGGCTGATTCGTCGCCGCGGTGACCTGAATGAGCTTGTCGCGGTAGTGGGTCGCGCGGTTGTAGCGCCCGACCGCGCCGCTGCCGTAGCCGCTGCCCGGCTGCAGCGCGACGAACAGCGACGTCGCGTTGCCCGTGATCGCGCTGCCCTGGAATTCGGAATGCGTGCCGATCGAGCCGGCGCTCTTGCCGTTCTGGTAGATCGCGACGCCGCCCTCATCCTCGTCCCACATCGACGCGGTGTAGATCACGCCTTCGGGCGCGACCCACATCGAACGCGCGACGTTGCCGACGTGCGCGGCGAGCGTGCCGTAGGTGTTCGCGATCCAGTCGGTCGTATTACCCGCATATCCGGCCGGCGCGACCGCGGCAATCGCGGCAGCGAGCAGCACGGCCTGAAGCGGTTTTCTGGCGACCATGGCTGAGGCTCTCCTGAATGGTTTTTTCATTCACATGAGGGGCGGCCGGAAGGTTTGAAAATCGGCAATGTGTAAATTCGTCCCCTGAATCACCCGGTGCAGTCGGAATTACATCGGGCGCGCTTTCGATAATCGGCACGGCCGAGCATAACTTCATATAAATGGAAAAAAATTGCGGGCCGCTCGCATGGACCGCGCGTGCGATTGCGCGTGAGTGAATGACCACTTACGCGAACACGTTCGATATCGGGGGAATGCGGTTTTCGCCGGCGGGAATATCGCCGCGGGTTCGAATGCGGCGTATTGAAATGGCGGAGGGGTTTTCGGCGAAGCGGGAAAATCGCCGGATGCGGATAACAGCGGGACCGTTGACCGGTCTCGCGCCGGCCTGAATCGCTGTCGAATCCAGGCCGGCGAACTTCAATTGATTTGCAGCGGAGACATCACGCGGACGTCGTACTCTCCCGCACTTCCACCTGCTTGATCTCGTCGCCGCCATCCGAATCCGCATCGTCGCGCGTGTCGCCGAGCTGGCCTTCCCACTTCGCGACCACCGCCGCCGCGATCGAGTTGCCGACCGCGTTGGTCGCCGAGCGACCCATGTCGAGGAACATGTCGACGCCCATGATCAGCAGCAGTCCGGCTTCCGGCAGATGGAACTGATTGAGCGTGGCCGCGATCACGACCAGCGACGCGCGCGGCACGCCGGCCATCCCCTTCGACGTGACCATCAGCATCAGCAGCATCGTGATCTGTGTGCCGAGCGGCAGGTCGATCCCGTACACCTGCGAGATGAACAGCACCGCGAACGTGCAGTACATCATCGAGCCGTCGAGGTTGAACGAATACCCGATCGGCAGCACGAAGCTCGAGATCTTGCGATTCACGCCGAAACGGTCGAGCGCGTCGAGCAGCTTCGGATACGCGGCTTCGGAGCTCGCCGTCGCGAACGACAGCAGGAACGGCTCGCGAATCAGGCGAATCAGCGTGAACGCGCGCTTGCCGAGGAACGCGACGCCCGCGAGCGTCAGCACGCCCCACAACAGCGCCAGCGCCAGATAGAAGCTCGCCATGAACTTCGCGAACGTGAGCAGGATGCCGAGGCCTTCGGTCGTGATCGTCGACGCCAGCGCGGCAAACACCGCGACCGGTGCGAACCCCATCACCGCGCCCGTCACCTTGAGCATGACCTGCGCGAGATCGTCGATCACGGCGGTCAGGCGCTTGCCGGCATCACCAAGCGCGGACAGCGCGGTGCCGAAGAAGATCGAGAACACGACGATCTGCAGGATCTCGTTGTTCGCCATCGCCTCGGCGATCGATTTCGGCACCAGGTGGACGACGAAGTCCTTCAGCGTGAACGCGCCCGTCTTCAGGCCCAGTGCGGCATCGGCGGCCGGCAGCGGCAGGCTCAGATGGCTGCCCGGTTGCAGGATCGTCGCGGTGATGAGGCCGAGCACCAGCGACGTTGCCGACGCGATGAAGAACCAGCCGAACGCCTTCACGCCGATGCGGCCCACCGCGCCGCTGTCGCCCATCTGCGCGATGCCGACCGTCAGCGTCGCGAACACCAGCGGTGCGATGATCATCTTGATCAGGCGCAGGAACACGTCGGACAGCAGCGACACGTAGCCGGCGACTTCCTTGGCCATTTTCGGGTCGGGAAACGCGCTATGACAGGCGTAGCCCACGGCAATGCCAAGCACCATCGCGATGACGATGTACTTGGTGATGTTGTGCTTCTTCTTCATTAGCAATCCAGATTACAGAACGGTGTTTCCAACGGCAGATCAATTGCCGACATTCAAAATGGGGACGGAAATCCGCGAGCGCGGTGCGCACTTGTCAGGTGCCGGAGCCCGGCCGTGGGTATGGCCACGGCGAACAGGCGGGGCATTCTATCGCAAACGCCTGGCCATCTTTCAAATCTGAAAGCGGTCGGTGGGGGCGCGCGGTAAGGTGGCGGGGGAACCGTCGCGCCCCGCCGTCAGCCCACCCGCGCGCGATGTCCGCGACATCGGCCGCGACCCGGCCCGTCACACCTGCGACGCACCGGGTCGCGGCATGAACCGGCACAGGCACAGCGGTACCACGACCAGCGCGGCCCCGGTCACGAACGTGGTCGACGCGCCGTAGTGCACCCACAGCGCGCCGGCGATGCTGCTCGCGAGCAGCATGCAGACCCCGCTCACCAGATTGAATACGCCGAATGCGGTGCCGCGCAGCGCGGCCGGCGAGGTCTCCGACACCATCGCGGCGAGGATGCCCTGCGTAAAGCCCATGTGCAGCCCCCACACGGCCACGCCCACGAACATCGACAGCGTCGACGTGCCGATGCCGAGCAGCAGGTCGGCCGCGATCAGCAGCACCATGCCGGCCGCGAGCAGCACGCGGCGATCGAGCCGGTCCGACAGGATGCCGACCGGCCACGCGGACAGCGAATACGCGACGCTCATCGCGACCATCACGGCCGGGATCCACGCGGCATCGAGCCCGGTCTGCTGCGCGCGCAGCACCAGGAACGCCTCGCTGAAGCGCGCGAGCGTAAAGGTCGCGCCGGCCGCGACGACGTACCAGTAGCTGCGCGGAAACTCACGCAGCGCGCGCCAGTGCAGCGGCGAGCGAAAGCCGCGGCGCGGTGTTGCGTGATCGGGCTCCCGCACGCCGAAGACGATCAACGCGATCGCGATGAACGCCGGCACCACGGCGAACCACAGCACCGTCCGGATGCGGTCGCCGAACCACAGCATCAGCCCGATCGCGAGCAGCGGGCCGAGAAACGCGCCGACGGTATCCATCGACTGGCGCAGGCCGAAGCACGCACCGCGGATTTCAGGCGGCGCGACGTCGGCCACCAGCGCGTCGCGCGGCGCGCCGCGAATGCCCTTGCCGACGCGATCGAGCAGGCGAGCCGTCACGACGATGGCCGGCGTGGACGCCAGCGGAAACAACGGCTTCGTCAACGCCGCGAGCCCGTAGCCGAGCAGCAGCAACCCCTTGCGGCGCCCGAGCCAGTCGCTGATCGCGCCGGAGAACACCTTGACGATCATCGCAGTGGCCTCGGCCGCCCCTTCGAGCACGCCCAGCGCGACGACGCTCATCCCCATCGTCGTCACCAGATAGATCGGCAACAGCGCATGGATCAGCTCGGACGACAGATCCATGAACAGGCTCACGAGGCCCAACGCCCATACGGTCCGTGGAATCGCGGGCTTTCCGGCAATCGGCGATGGCGTACTCATGACTGGGTCAGTCCGTCGTGTCGCGCGCCAGCTTCGCGTGCCGCCGCGCGCGGTCGTTCACGATCTGATGACGCTTGTGATCCGTCATCTTCTTCCAGCCGCGCGCTTCTTCGCGTGTGCGCAGGCACGCTACGCAGTAGCCGGTCTTTCCGTCGAATGCGCACACTTCGGTGCACGGCGATTTCACTGCCATGCTTATTGTCCCCGCGTCACGGGCACGACTTCGACCGTCACGTGCGACAGATTCCTGAACCGCCGCAGCACGCCGTGATAGAAGCGCGCATCGCGCGTGGGATCGTTCGTCACCACCGACACGACCGCGCTCATGTGTCCCGGCCCGAGCCGCCACACATGCAGGTCGCCGACGCGGTCGCCATTGCCTTCGATCGCGCCGCGCACGTTCTCCGTCAGACGACGATCCGAATTCATGTCGAGCAGGATACCCCCCGTGTCGCGCATCAGGCCGTACGACCAGTTCGCGATCACCAGCGCGCCGATGATGCCGGCCAGCGGATCCATCCACACCCAGCCGAACGCACGCGCGAGCAGCAGCCCGACGATCGTCAGCACGGAGACGGCCGCATCGGCGATCACGTGGATGTACGCGGAGCGGATGTTGTGATCGCGCGCCGCCGCCGCGGACGCGCCGTGGTCGTGCTCGTGTTCCTCGAACGCCAGTTCGTGCTCGCGGCCGTCCACACGGACGATCGCGTTGAATGCATGCGGTTCGGGAATGGCTTCGGTCGATTCGAGGTAGCCGCCGCGATCCTGCATCGCAAACGTCTGCCGCGTGCCGTCCGGACGGATCGTCGTCACCGATACGGCGCTCGCGTCGACGGGCTCAGTTTCGTTCGTCGCAGGCGTTACGCGAAAAACCGGCGGCACGCCATCCTCGAACACCGACACGAAGAACGCGCCCCGCTGATCGAAGATCCGGTGCGCTTCCTCTTCATGGTCGTGATCGTGGTGATCGTGATGCGCATGCCCGTGATGATGGCCGTGGCTGTGACCATGCCCGTGGCTGTGACCATGATGATCGCCGCTCAGCAGCCAGACGCTCGCGACGTTGACGAGCAGCCCGGCAACCGCGATCGGAATCGCCTCGCCGAAATGGATCGGCACCGGCGCGAGCAAGCGCGCAATCGCCTCGTAGCCGATCAGCAACGCGATCATCGCGAGCACGATCGCGCTCGTGAACCCCGCCAGATCGCCGAGCTTGCCCGTGCCGAACACGAAGCGCGGGTCGTTCGCATACTTGCGCGCATAGGTGTACGCCATCGCGGCGATCAGCATCGCGCCGGCATGGGTCGACATGTGAAGGCCGTCGGCGATCAGCGCGAGAGAGCCGAAAATCGACCCGCCGACGATCTCGACCACCATCATCGCCGCGCACAGCGCGATGACCATCCAGGTCCGGCGTTCGTTCTGCTCGTGCGCGGCGCCGAGAAAGATGTGGTCGTGCCCTGCGCCGAAGGCGTCGTTCGTGAATCCGTTCATTGCGCGCCCGATTACTTGAAGTAGCTGTGAACGACTTCGATCAGCTGCTCGGTCGCACTGCCTTCGTCTTCGTGAGGTTCGGCATCGACCAGATGGCTGCGGATGTGATCTTCCAGCACGACCGCGAGCAGGCCGTTCATCGCGCCGCGGCCGCTCGCGATGAGACGGAGAATTTCATTGCAACCGCGCTCGTCTTCCAGCGCGCGTTCGATCGCTTCGACCTGTCCCTTGATGCGGCGGACACGGTTCAGCAGCTTCTGCTTTTCCTTGATGGTGTGGCTCATGGTGGTCCCTTCATATAGCGGGGGGGACTATACACCGAATTCCGTTTCCATATAGGGGGAGGGGTATATACACGCCAACGAAACGCGAGCAATGGCACCGGCAGTTCGAATCTTCGCGACGCTCCCTGCCCAGGACACTGAAGTGACGGTTGGCAACCGCATGGCTCCTGGAATAAGTGTCCCGATGCGTACGTTTACAGTACGTCTCGCGCGCCGCAGCTAACGTTCATGCCGTCACACAGGCAGGGGCGTTTGTATGCTCGATGAATGGCGCACGGCAGACGCGATGCTTCGATGCACATGGAGGCAACCATGCAGGCCATTCACAGAATCGTCGTCGCCGCGATCGCGCTGGGGATTGCATCACATCCCGGTTGGGCGCAGCAAACAATCGACGCGACATTGCTACCGAACGCGATCCAGCTCAAGACGCACGACGTGAAGTCGGGTCGCGTCACATTTGAAGTCAAGAATGCCGCGGACGACAACATGGAGCACGAACTCGTCGTGATCAAGACGGATCTCTCTGACGATGCGCTCCCTGTCGGCAAAGGACTGGTCATGGAGCACAAGCTGAGAAAAGTCGGAGAAGTCGAAGACATCGCGCCAGGCCAGAGCAAGCGCGCGTCATTCAAGCTCTCGCCCGGCCACTACGTGCTGATTTGCAACAAGCCGGGTCACTATGAAGCCGGCATGCACGCGGCGCTTGTCGTGGCACCGTGAATCACAAGGCGGGCCTGGCCGAACCGCGAATCGACATCGATCGGAGCGAGTTCGCTCGCTTCGGTGACCATGCTCCGAAAATTGATGCTGCACGCCGAGACGGGCGGAATAAGCGCGGTTTCCGATCCGTTTACTAACGGCTCTTCCACATTCGGAGTTCCATCATGAAACAGGTCCATACGGCGTTCGGTGCGGCGTTGTCGGCTGTCGTACTGGCGAGCGTCGTGGCGTGTGGCGGTTCATCTCACGACAGACAGTACGTGGTCAGTGCGTTGGTTTCCGACGGCGCTGTTGCGGCTGCTCACGTCGATGCCAATCTGAAGAATCCATGGGGCATTGCCTTCAATCCCAAGGGCTTCGTATGGGTCGCCGATAACGGCACACAGCACGCGACGCTCTACGATGGCAACGGCGTGCCGCAATCGCTCGTCGTGACGATCCCGCCCGGCACGAGCGGCGACCCCGACCCGACCGGGATCGTGTTCAATGGCACGAATGACTTCATGGTGGCCCAGGGCACCAAATCGGGGCCTGCCGCGTTCATTTTCGTTGGCGAGGGCGGGACCATCACCGCATGGTCGCCGGCGGTCAACCCGACGTCGGCAATCACGGTGTTCGACAGCGGCGGCGCCGCCGTTTACAAGGGGCTCGCGATGGCGAGCAACAACGGGGCGAATTTCCTGTACGCGACGGACTTCCACAACAACCGGATCGACGTGTTCGACCGGACCTTCGCCAAAGTCACGCTCGCCGGCGCGTTTCAGGATCCCGCGTTACCTGCGGGATTTGCGCCATTCGGCATCCAGGCGATCGGCTCGAAACTGTTCGTCGCCTACGCGAAGCAGGATGCGGCAGCACATGATGACGTCAAGGGCGCGGGCCTGGGCGTGATCGATGTGTTCAGTCCGTCGGGACAATTCCTGCAGCGCTTCGTCACCGGCGGGCCGCTGAATGCGCCGTGGGGCATGGCACAGGCGCCCGCGAATTTCGGGCGCTTCAACAACGCGGTGCTGGTCGGCAACTTTGGCGACGGCATGATCCACGCGTTCGATGCGACTACCGGGGTGATGCTCGGGACCCTCGAGCAAGGCGACGGCAACGCAATCGTCGAGCCGGGACTGTGGGGCATCGCATTCGGGAATGGGCTGAACAACCAGCCCACGAATACGCTGTTCTTTGCGGCCGGCCCGAACGACGAAAAGGACGGCCTCTACGGCCGCATCGACGTGGAGCAGTGATCGCGATTGCCGGATGACCGCACCTGCACCCGCGGCAGCATGCGTTATCCGGCACCGTGCGCGAACGAATCTTGCTCCGTCACCGCCACGGACCGCTTCGGCGAGCGATATCGCACGCCGCATGCGCCCGTGACGAGTGCGCCCTCGGCGCGAAAGGGGGCAATTTGAAGCGACTGCGCCATCTTGCACAGATCAGGCCGGCACTCCCGGTCGTCCTCATTCATTTCCGCGACGATCGTACGGACCATGTCGGCCACGTCACCGACACGCTGCGGCAACTCGGCGCGCAAATCGCCGAACTGAAGGGCACGCGGCTTGCGGGGGAGTTTCGTCCGACGCAACGTTACCCTGCACACCGATACATGATCCCGGACGATACGCTCACACTGTCCCAAGCGCACCAGCTCGGGGTCAGATCGTTACGCGATCTGTTCGGCGGCGTCGTCCCGTTTCCGTTTGTCGCGACCAAGGTGATCGCGCATCGTCTCGTCGAGGGCGCCCACGCCAAGCCGCCAGGCTGGTCGGCCGCATTCGCCGAAAGCGCTGCGCCGCTGACCCTGCCAGGCTACTCGGCGTTTTCGCGGGAGGATGCGTGCACCGCCGCGCAGCTGCTGTTGCAGGACGGCGGCGTGCGGATCAAGCGGCCCGATGGCATCGGCGGAACGGGCCAGGCGCTCGTGGCCGATATGGCCGAAGCGGAACGAGAGCTTGCCGCGCTCGACGACGACGCATTGCGCACGGGCGGCATCGTCGTCGAGCGCAATCTCGATGCGATCGAGACGCTGAGCGTCGGGCAGGTCATGCTGGACGATCTGGTGGCGAGCTACTGGGGCGTGCAGCACCTGACCGTCAACAACCACGGTCATCACGTATATGGCGGCACCGATCTCGTCGTCGTGCGCGGCGGCTTCGACGTGCTGGCGCAGCTCGACGTGACGCCCGACGTCCGTGACGCGATCGCGAAGGCATGCGCGTTCGACGCCGCGGTGCACCGCGATTACGCGGGCTTCTTCGCATCACGGCGCAACTACGACGTCGCGTTCGGCACGGATGCACAAGGCGTGCGCCACTGCGGCGTGCTGGAGCAGTCGTGGCGGATCGGCGGCGCAACCGGTGCGGAAATCGGTGCGTTGCGCATGTTCAGGGCAGACCCGCAGGTCGACGCGGTGGCTGCGTCGACACACGAGATCTACGGCGACGACCCGGCGATACCGGCTGGCGCGCACGTCGTCTATCGCGGCGTCGATCCCCAGGCGGGCGCCATCACCAAGTACTACACGGTCGATCGCCATCCCTTGCGAAGGAGCAGCGAGACATGACAGCGCAGCATTATCGTGTGCAGATCAAGGTCGGGAACGGCTACCTGGACGGTACCGTGCTCGCGCCCAAGACCACCGTCGCCGGCGTCCTGTTCGTGCACGGCTGGGGGGGCAACCAGGAGCAGTATCTCGAGCGGGCGCGGCAGGCGGCGGCGCTCGGCTGCGTCTGTCTGACGTTCGATCTGACCGGGCATGGACGGACGCAGGAGGAGCAGCAGCGCGTGACGCGCGAAACCCATCTTCGCGATCTGATCGCTGCTTACGACACGCTCGTTGACCATCCGTTGGTCGATCGCGATGCCGTCGCCGTGGTCGGCAGCAGCTACGGCGGTTACCTCGCGACCATCCTGACGGAGCTGCGCCCCGTGCGCTGGCTCGGCCTGCGCGTACCGGCGCTCTATCTCGACGACGGCTGGGATACGCCGAAGCGGGCGCTGCACGCCGAACACGATCTCGTCGCGTATCGCAAACGCATCGTGCCGGCGTCCGAGAACCGCGCGCTGCGCGCGGCGGCCCGATTTGGCGGCGACGTCCTGATCGTCGAATCGGAGCACGACCAGATCGTGCCGCACACGGCAATCGCCAGCTATCTGCAGGCGTGCCTGTCTGCACGCTCGATGACGTACCGGATCATCGAAGGCGCCGATCACGGGCTGTCGGACGTAGCCAGCCAGCAAGCGTATTCGGCACTCGTCGAGAAGTGGCTGGCGGAGATGGTCGGGGGGCTGCGCGCGGGCGTCCGCGGTGCGGCCGAGTCTGGCCCGCCGAGTGTGTAGCGCGCTTCCGCCGGCTCGCCGAGCGTGCTTGCCGGCCCGGCCAGCACACCGCTCACGAGCCTCGGCATATCGACATGCGAACGAGCCGACGGGACGGTGAATCGTCCCGTCGGCCATGCGAACGCCCGGCGCAATTCGCCCGGCTGCGTGTTAGCGGTCGTACTCGAAGGACTCGGTGAAGAGCGTGTCGACCGGATCGGACCAGCTCAGGTTCACGAACGAGAAGTCCGCGCTGCCCGTCCAGCCGGCCACCGACGGGAATGCGACGCCCTGATCGCCCGGCACGTTGAGCGTCACCGAGGCGCCCGGCCGAACCGGCGACGCCGATGCCGAACCGTTGACGAACGTCGCCACTGTCTGCCCGGCCGCGGTGGCGCGAATCTGCACGTTGCCGCGCTTGACGAACGGCAGCCCCGGTTTCGACGTCCAGCCCAACGCGAAGGTCGCGCCGCCCGCGAACGTGCCGGCCGTGCCCGGCGTCAGCTCATCGCGCGTGGATTGCGCCAGATCGTGCCACGCGTACTGGCGCAGTGCGTCGGGCGACGGCGATGGCGTACGCAGCCGCACCGTATAGTGCCGGGCCGGCGTCGACGTGTTGCCGTTCTGGTAGACGTCGATCGTATAGGCACTGAACGGCTTGATGTCGGCCAGCTCGGCGGCGCTCAGCTGCGGCTTCGCCCAAGCGGTATTGTTGCGCGGCGCGTCGCCGGGCCACGTGAAGAGGCCCTGATTGGCCGGGTCCTGCGCGACGCCGGCCAGTCGGTAGTTGTTGCGGCACTGTGCATTCTTCGGCAGGGCGGCGAGTTGCGCCGGCGTCTGGCTTGCGATCTGCGCACGGACATTCAGCGTGTCGCAGGTACCGCTCGACGGCTGGAGGAACACGCCGTTGCGCAAGCCGGGGCCGTTGACGATCGCGAAGTCCACCGCGGTGCCGGCCGCGTCGACGGTGCCCACCTGCAGGTTCAGCGAATCGACGAACGCGTTGGTCCCCGTCGACGGATTGGCCGGATTCAGCCAGTCCCACTTCTGCGCGTTCGCATTGACCTTCGTCAGTACCGCTCGCTGATTGCCCACCACGCGCCAGCCGGTATCGCCGTTTGCGAGGCTCCCCGCCCGCACCGCAAGCTGCACATGCTGCTGCATGCCGTCGCGAATGCCGTCGCTGCGCGTCCACGCGAGCTTGACCCACATCGTGTCGCTGGCGACGACACGAATGACCTCAGGCAAGCTGAAGCTGGCGTTGTTCATCGCATCGTCGGCCACGATGCCCGGCGTGCCGCCGACCGGCGCCCCGAACTCCTGGTCGACCGACATCCCGTTGTTGAGGTACGCGGCAGGTACGCCTGCATTCAGCGCGCCGGACGCAACGTCGTCGACGAAGATCTGGCCGCACGCCGATACGCTGCCGCCCGTGCGCGCAGCCCCGGTCGAACCCGCGAAACACCGGTTGAGCGCGCTCTGCAAGGCCGCCAGGTCGCTGGCGCTAGGCAGGTTCGATACCACCGCGCCATTGATGGTCGCCGCGGCCGGCAGGCTGGCCTTGTCGCCCGCCTGCGGCGCGACGCCGGGCGCGAGCTGAAGCTGCACCGGCGTATCGCTGGACGCGCCCGCCACCGAGCTGATCTGGACGCCGCCGTCCGGCAGGACGTTGATCTTCACTTGATCGAGCAAACGGTCGAGACCCGGTGCACCCGCGGTCAACGGGCCGGAAATCAGGTCGACGCCCGTATTGCCGGTTGCGGCCAGCAGGTCGGCCAGCACCGACGAATAGGCTTGCATCGTGCCGGCGACGGCCTGGGCCGTGACCTTGCTTTGCAGCAAGCCGGTGTCGGCCAGCAGCTTGGTGGGATTGTCGCCGACGATCGTGGCGGCAATCGCGTTCGTGATCGGCGTGATGTTGATCGTCTGCGTGCCGGCGGTCGCGCTGAGTGCGATCAGCGTGACCTGCGAATCGGCGACGTTGCCGTATGCGGATAACGCGAAAGGCGCGGTCAGGCCGGTTACCGTGCAATGAAACGCGCCCGTTGCCGCGTCGGCCGGGCAGTCGACCGCCGTGCCCGTCGCATCGACCAGTTTCACGGTAGCGGCCTGCATCGCAGCGCCGGCGGCCGCGACCCCGCTGACCGTCTGCGCGGCGGGTCCCGCCGGCGGCGAAGAGGAACTGCCGCCCCCTCCGCAAGCTGCCAGGAACAGCACTGCAATACCGGATACGACAGGCGTGAGTTTCATTGCGTTTCCCCCGAGACCCTTCTGGTTGATGCGTGTCATCTACACCGCTCATGCACGCTGAATGACCGGGATTCTCGCAAAGTCGATTTTTACGATCATCATTCAGGTGAATGAAAATCGGGAAATAACACGGCATGAAACGCAAACAAGCTGTGTTAGCCTGACAAAAATTCGGTATTCGAAGCAATATCGTCAGACAAAAACACATACGAAGATCGCGAAGCGACGGGGACAGCATGCAACGAGACCAACTCATCGGGGACCTCTACGAAGCCGCGCTGCATCCGGACGGCTTTCTCGAAGTCTTTCATCGGGTATCCGAATCGCTCGGCGCAAACGTGTTTCACATGTTCAGTTGGGACGCCGCACGCAATGCGCCGAAATTCTCGATTTACTCGCCGCGCGTTGAATTCGACGAGATCATCGCGTTGTACGACCAGTATTACGGCGCGCTCGATCCGCGCCGCGGCTTCGTCGAGAATGCACCGCTCGGCGAATTCGTTTGTTGTCAGGATCACCTGACCGAGCGCGACGTCGAACGCAGCGAGTTCTTCCAGGACTATCAGATTCCGTCGGGTTTTCGCTACCTGATGGGGATCCGGTTCGCGCGTCCCGGCAGCGACAACATTCTGCTCGGGTTACTGCGAGCGCATGGCCGAACACCGTATTCGCCGGAGGAACGTGCGGCTCTGACCGGTATGGCCGGGCATCTGCAGCGCTCGATCAACCTGTGGCAAGACGCGAAAGTGCTGCATCGCGACGCCCTGCTCGGCACCGAACTGATGGAGGAGCTGGGGCTGTCCGTCTTTGCACTGGACAGGCATGCGCGCGTGCGGTTCGTCAACCAGGCGGCGGAGTCGATGCTGCGCGCCACGACCTGCCTCAAGCTCGAGAACGGTTACCTGAGCGCGACGAGTGCGCCGCAAAACGACGCGCTCAAGGCGGCGGTGGCGCGCGTCGTGAAGACCCGAAAGAGTGAGAGCCTTGCCCTTTCCGGCACGCTGGCCGCGGCGCAGGAGATTTTTCTCAGCATCGCGGTCTTGTCCGGACAAGCGCTCCATGCCGCTTTCGGCGATGCGACGATATTGATCACGGCCCGGCGACGCAGTGCTGCTCCGCTGGTCGTCGCACAACAGCTGCGGCAGGCGTTCGGCCTGTCGAGCGCGGAAGCCGCGGTCGCGGAAGCGTTGATCAGCGGCAAGACGCCCGACGAATGTGCAGCCATCGCGGGCGTTTCGCTTGCGACGGTTCGCACCCAGTTGCGTGCGATCTATGAAAAGACACACTCGCGGAATCAGGCCGAAGCGGTTGGACGCATGCTGTGGGTGCTGCCGCAGTGCGAGCGCAAGGGTTGATGCTGCGAAGCTGCGGGCGGTAGCTCGGACCCCTGTGGAAAAGACCGCTGTGAGCTCGAACACGATACTGCCGCCGCGTCGGCCGCCGACGGCAAGACGCGGTTGTTCTGCCGGCGCTCTCGCGGCCAAAGTCCGAGGCCTCGGATTGCTACGATTGGTTCGATGACCAATTCCAGTGCGTCTTGCCCCACGCGCTGCCCTCGATGACCGGCATGATCTCGCCAACTTCGAAGTATCGCCGGCTTCCCGCTCTTGCAGGCGTTTGCCACCACCCCGCCACCGGGCAAGGGCTCCCTCCTGGCACGCTCGGATGGGCGGAACTATTGCTCAACGATTGCGGCACGATCGTCGGTGGATCGGGAATCGGCTGGGCACCCGGCAAGTCGAAGCGAGCGACCCACTCGCGCGCATTTTTTGTATCGGCGCTCGGCAAGTCCGGGATGTACGTGTGCAGCGCATCCGCCTTCGGATTGCGCAGTGCGCGCAGCACGCGGTTCACGAACACGTACGGCTCCGGCAGCCCCTCTTCCGGCGCACCGAGGCGCGGAAACTCCCCGGCGCGAATCAGCACACTTGCATTGATGCGCTCGATACGGATGTCGGGACGTTCCAACTGCCGCCGTAATTCGGCTTCTCCGCCCAGTCGCTCGACGAACAACTCGCCCAGGATCGTGTACCAGTTCACGCTTTTGATGAAGCCCCAGCGAGCAACCTTGGCGCCAGGATGCAAATCCGGGTAGAGCGCGGTCATTGCCTCCGTCGATTCACCTTCGTAAGAGACCGGGTCGTACTCGCGAGTCTGGAGATGGGCGGTACTATCGATCTCCAGGCCGCTGAAGCGTTCTGCCAATGCCCATTCCTGCGGCATATAGCGGTGATAGCTGTACGGAAGGACCGGCGCGAGTCCGCCATAACCGGCACGCACGGTCAGCTTCTCGCAGACGTAACGCAAGTAGCCTTCATATTGAGCCAAGCCGTCGATCGTCGTCACGAGGTCCATCGGAACGTTGAACTTCAGGTACGACAATCCAGATTCCTGCCCCTTCGGCGCCATCCATCCACGCGGCGAGACATAGTCCTCAGGGTTGGCGATCCCGGTAAGTGTTTTGATGCCGTACGCTGCAGCCGTATCCTGATCCGCTGCGCTCGACCGAACGACCTGGAGCTGCAGGTATGACGGCGTGTCGAGAATGGCGCGGCGAAGTTTGCCGACTGCCGCCGCGTTGTGCTTCCCGAATTTCCCCTCCCCAAGCTGCCCACCCTTGAGATGCGCACCGAACAAAGCGTCGAAGCGGTCGAAGCACTCGAGAATCGCCTGCCGCACTTCCGGTTGCGAGCCGAGCTCGAAGAACACCGTGCCGATTACGCCGGGCAGCACGCCCACCCGGTTATCGTCCAATCGAAGATGCAGATCCTCGAAATATCGTGTCAGCGCTTCCAATGGCTTCAACACCGGTTTCGCTTCCTGTTCCGCCATCTGTTTCTAGCCTGTTGAAAATTCCCAGACAAACTCGCGCTAGCCGCGCAGTACGCGGCGACGCCATCCATTTCGGCTTACGCCCCTGCTTCCGCTGCTGTGATGCCAAGGACCTGCTGAATCCATAGGGTAACGGGCTGAGCGATGAGTTTCTTCAACCTGCGCCGCAGAGATGTCACGTCTTATTTAAATCCGACCCAGTGAAACTGGAGCATTGGTATTCACAAGCATCGAAACTCCCAAGCCTCGATTCAACCAGCATCCCGTACCGGCAACCATCCCCCAAACTGTATCGGTACTGTACATAAACCCGTCGCTACACTGACTCCATCCCAGTCCCGAACCCGAATGGAGAATCTCCGATGGACTTCCTCACCCTCAGCGCGTTGCCTGCCGGCATGCTGTTCGCGCTCGTCACGTCGATCACGCCCGGCCCGAACAACACGATGCTGCTCGCGTCCGGCGTGAATTTCGGCTTCCGCCGCACGATGCCGCACCTGTTCGGCATCAGCATCGGCGTCGCGATCCTGATGCTGTGCGTCGGCTTCGGCCTCGGCGAGGCGTTCCGCCGCGTGCCGCTGCTGTACACGATCCTCGAAATCGCAAGCGTCGCCTACCTGCTGTATCTCGCCTGGCGGATCGGCACGTCTGGCGAAGTGAAGGCGCAAGGTGCCAAGCCGCGGCCGATGACGTTCATCGAAGCCGCCGCGTTCCAGTGGGTCAATCCGAAGGCGTGGATGATGGTGCTGACCGCGGCGACGACGGTCCAGCTGTCCGCCGACTACGGCATGAACGCTGCGTGGATGTCCGTCGTATTCATCCTGATCGGCTTCCCGTGCATCTGCCTGTGGGCGGCGTTCGGCCAGGGCCTGCGCCGCTTCCTGTCGAACCGCCGCGCGCTGCGCATCTTCAACGTGACGATGGCCGTGCTGCTGATCCTGTCGCTGTATCCACTGGTCGCGCATCTGCTGCCGCAGTGAGCGCTCACAAGCGCACCCGTTGAGCTTCAGGTCGTGCAGGCGTACCCTTTTCGTACGGGCGCGTGCAACCGCTTCGGCGCTTGCACCGCTGCTCTGCACGGAGACCGCTGATGAAGCCAATGCTGAAAACCGGCGAGCACATCGAAGGCATGCACTGGATCGCCGAGTATCACCCGCTCACGCACGACATCCGCGTACTGCGGGAGAACGTCGAAGTGGGCACGTACTGCGCACCGCCCACGCTGTTCGGCGACGAGGAAGAGCTCGGCGCCGCGAACCACGACGATCACCGCAGCCAGGAGGCTGCGCTGCGCGCGTATCTGCGCAATTTCGTCAAGGAACACGACGCGGAGGAATAGCGGCGCGACGGCCGCAGTGGCAACGGGCCGCCGAAGCGGCCCGCTCTATCGTTGCGTGTCGGCCGCCTCGCGATCCGCGGCGGCAACCGCAACTGACGCTGGGCCGGCGCATCGCCCCGGCCCTTTTTACCGCTCAGTGCCCGAGCGACTCGATCTTGCCAGCCGGCTGCACGACGCCGTGCGGCCGCGCCTTCTGCTTGATCAGCAACGCGCCGCACGCGACCAGGCCCGCAACGGCAATCGTCGCGAACACGCCCGCGAACGAGAAGTGCCGGCGCGTCAGTTCGGCGACGAGGAACGACCCGGCAATCCCGCCGAAACGGCCCACGCCCAGCATCCACGCGACGCCCGTGCCGCGCCCTTCGGTCGGATAAAACGCGGCGGCAAGCGCCGGCATCGACGATTGCGCGGTGTTCATCAGCACGCCGGCGATGAACACGACGAGCACGAGCAACCCGACATTCCCGGCCGCCTGCCCGATCGCATACACGCTGATCGCGGTCAGCGCATAGCACACGGCGATCACGCGGTTCGCGTTGAAGCGGTCCATCAGCACGCCGCACAGCACCGCGCCGACGCCGCCGAGCGGGAACAGCGCCGAGATCAGCGTCGCGCTCTTCGGCGTGAGACCGGCGTCCTTCAACAGGATGGGCATCCAGTTGATCGACGCGTAGAAGATCACGAGGCCCATGAAGTACGCGAGCCACAGCATCACGGAACCGACGATGTACGAGCGCGACAGCACGACGCCGAGCCCCTTGCTGCCGGTCTGCGGCGCGGCTTCGGTCATCGCGAACGAGCCTGCGTTCAGCGCATCGCGCGAAATCCGGGCGAGCGTCGCGCGGATCCGGTCGACGTTCTGGCCGTGCGCGACCATGAAGCGTACCGATTCCGGCATCTTCAGCAGCAACAGCACGCCGAGCAGCAGCGGCGTCACGCCGCCGAGTATCAGCACGCTGCGCCAGCCGAAATGCGGAATCATCCACGCGGCGAGAAAACCGCCGAACGCGGCACCGAGCGGGAAGCCGCAGAACATCAGGTTGATGACGGTCGCGCGGCGCTTGTCCGGGCAGAATTCGCCCATCATCGTGACCGCGTTCGGCATCGCGGCACCCAGGCCGACGCCGGTGACGAAACGCAGTATCGTCAGCTGCCCGATGGTGTTCGAGAAAGCGGACGCGAAACACGCGACGCCGAACAGGAACACCGAGCCGAGCAGCAGCGAACGGCGCCCGAGGCGGTCGGACAACGGGCCCGACACGAGCGCGCCACATGCGAGGCCGAACAGCGCGGCGCTGAGCACGGGAGCGAGATCGGGCTTGGTGAGGTTCCATTCGCCGAGCAGCGACGGCGCGATGAAGCCGATCGCGGCCGTATCGAAGCCGTCGAGCAGCACGATCACGAAACACATCAGAAACACGAGCCACTGAAAGCCGCCGAACGGCTGCTCGTTGATGAAGGTCTGGACATCGACCACGGGTGTGCGATTCATCGCAAGTCTCCTATGTAAGCAACGCGGCCTCGTGGCCGCGCCTTTCCTTTGTTCGCGCGCCGATTCGCCGCCGGCGCGTCATGCGTCTCGACACCTGCCGGCAGCGGCAGGCGTCGCGATCGGGTCACGTCCGGCGTGCGCCGGCCGTGTTAATCAGCCCCACCGAGGCACCCCACTTAGGCGGCCTCATCCTGTTCCTTGAAGATCTTGTCCGCGAGGTGGAACGCGGAATTCGCGGCCGGCACGCCGCAGTAGATCGCGGTCTGCAGCAGCACTTCCTTGATCTCGTCGCGCGTCACGCCGTTGTTGCGCGCGGCGCGCAGGTGCAGCGCGAGTTCCTCGCCGCGGTTCAGCGCGACCATCATCGCGATGGTCAGCAGGCTGCGCGTATGGCGCGGCAGGCCGTCGCGCGTCCAGATTTCGCCCCACGCATAGCGCGTGATCAGGTTCTGGAATTCGTCGGTCACTTCGGTGCGGTTCTCGATCGAGCGATCGACGTGCGCGTCGCCGAGCACCGCGCGACGCACCTTCATCCCTGCTTCATAACGTTGCTGGTCGTCCATCGTCGATGCCTCACGCGGTCAGGAAGTCGAGCAGCGCACGGTTGAAACCGTCGGTGCACTCGATGTTCGAAATATGCGCGGCGTCGAATTCGACGTGACGCGCGCCGGGAATCGCGGCAGCCAGCGCACGGCCCTGGTCGGGCGGCGTCGACATGTCCTTCGCGCCGGTCACGACGAGCACCGGCAGCGCGATGCCCTTCACTTCGTCGCGCAGGTCGGCCGCGTTCAGCGCGTCGCAGTTCGCCGCGTAGCCGTCCTTGTCGGTGTGCACGAAGGTGTCGCGGATCACATCGAACAGGCGCGGCTCGCGTTCGACGAACGTATCGGTGAACCAGCGCGGCAGCACGGCGTCGGCGAGCGCGGCCATCCCCTCGGTGCGCGCCTTCTGCGCCCGCGGCACCCATACCTCCGGCGAACCGATCTTGGCCGACGTGTTCGACAGCACGGCGCGCACGATGCGCGACGGGAATCGCGCGGCGAGCGCGGCGCCGGTCAGCCCGCCCATCGAGATTCCGCAGAAGTGCGCGCGCTCGATGCCGACGTGGTCGAGCAGGCCGATCACGTCACCGGCGAGCTGGTCGACCGTGTACGAGCCGGCCGGCGCTTCGGAGTGGCCGTGGCCGCGCGTGTCGTAGCGCAGGATGTTGAAGTGCTGCGTGAGCGGGCGGATCTGCGGCGCCCACATCTGCAGGTCGGCGCCGAGGGAGTTCGAGAAAACGAGCCACGGCGCGTCGTCGCGCGCGGCACGGTCGATCCGGTAATGCAGTTTCACGCCGTTGACAGTGGCGAAAGGCATCTCAAGGTTCTCCTGGTTATTGCGCGCCCGCGTGCAGCGCGAGCACGGCGTCGACATAGGCCTGCGCCTCGCCGACGTAATGTGCGGGATCGAGCAGCCGCGCGAGCGCGTCGCGCGACAGGTGGGCGGACACGGTCGCATCGGCGGCGAGCACGTCGAACAGCGTTGCGCCGGTGCGCACGGCTTCCTTCGACGCATGCTCGACGACATGATGTGCATCGAGCCGGCCGATCCGGTCGCCGAGCGCGAGCATCACGGCTTCGCCGAGGATCAGCCCGTGCGTCAGGTCGAGGTTCGCGGCGAGGCGTTCGGTGTTCACGTCGAGGCCCGCGACGATCTGCGCGATCTGCGCGAGCGCACCGCCGGTCAGGCGTGCGAGATCGGGCAGCGCGTCCCATTCGGCCTGCCAGCCGCCGAGCGCGCGCTCGTGCTCCTGCACCATCCCCGCGAACACGGTCGCGACGAGGTTCGGCGCGCGCACCGCGGCGGTCAGCACGGCCGCGCAGCCGACCGGGTTGCGCTTGTGCGGCATCGTCGACGAGCCACCCTTGCCGGCGGCGGCCGGTTCGCCGAGCTCGCCGACTTCGGTCTGCATCTGCAGCGACACGTCACGCGCGATCTTGCCGAGCGTGCCGATCAGCATTCCGAAGCACGACGCGGCTTCCGCGATGCGATCGCGCTGCGTATGCCACGGCACGGCCGGCAACGCGAGCTGCAGGTCGGCCGCGAGCGCGGCGCTCACGCCGGCCGCATGCTCGCGCAGGCTCGCCAGCGTGCCGGCGGCGCCGCCGAACTGCAGCACCAGCGCACGCGCACGCAGCTCGGCGAAGCGCGCGCGATGACGCAGCAGCGCATCGAGCCATTGCGCAAACTTGAGGCCGAGCGTGATCGGCAGCGCCTGCTGCAGCCACGTGCGGCCGATCATCGGCGTCGCGCGATGCGTGCGCGCGAGCGTCGCGAGGGACGCGCACGCTTCGTCGAGCAGCGGCTCGAGCACGTCGAGCGTGTCGCGCAGCTGCAGCACGGTTGCTGTATCGATGATGTCCTGGCTCGTCGCGCCCCAGTGCACGAACTTCGCGGCCTCCGGGTCGTCGGCCTTTACTTGCGCGGTGAGCTGCTTGACGAGCGGAATCGCGAGATTGCCGCCGAGCGCCGCGCCGTGCGCGAGCGCGTCGGCGTCGAGCCGATCGGCGCGGCATGCGCGTTCGATCGGTTCGACCGCGGTGGCGGGAATCACCTGCTGCGCGGCGAGCGCACGCGCGAGCGCGGCCTCGACGTCGAGCATCCGCTGGATCGTCGCGCGGGGCGACCAGATCCGGTTGAGCGGCTCGGTGCCGCAGATGAGGGTGGTCAGGCGGGCGCTGTCTTCGAGCATGGCATCAGAATGGGAAACGGCGTGCGCCTATTGTCTACCCAAGCGTGCCGGCGTGCAGTCGATCTGTCGATCGCACCCGCCGGCATGCTTACCGTTCAGGCCGCGGCCTTGCGCGTCGCGTCGATCAGCGGCACGCCGGTCAGCTTCTGCAGCTCGTCGAACGACAGGTCGGTGAAGATCTCGCTCACCGCGAGGCCGTCGGACGTCACGTCGAGCACCGCGAGATCGGTATAGATGCGGCTCACGCACTGCACGCCGGTGACCGGATACGAGCACGCCGCGACGATCTTGCTCTCGCCCTGCTTCGTCAGGTGCTCCATCATCACGAATACCTGCTTCGCGCCGATCGCCAGATCCATCGCGCCGCCGACGGCCGGAATCGCATCGGGCGCACCCGTATGCCAGTTCGCGAGGTCGCCGTTCGCCGACACCTGGAACGCGCCGAGCACGCAGTAGTCGAGGTGGCCGCCGCGCATCATCGCGAACGAATCCGAGTGATGGAAATACGCGCCGCCGGTGAGCAGCGTCACGTGCTGCTTGCCGGCATTGATCAGTTCGTCGTCTTCCTGGCCGGGCGCGGGCGCCGGGCCCATGCCGAGCAAGCCGTTCTCGCTGTGCAGGAAGATCTCCTTGCTCGGGTCGAGGTGGTTCGCCACCAGCGTCGGCACGCCGATGCCGAGGTTCACGTACGCGCCTTCGGGGATGTCCTGGGCGACGCGCTTGGCCATTTCATCGCGGGTCAGTCGTTTCATTTCGGTTTCCTCAGGACAGTCAGGCGGCTTGCGACGCGGCACGTTCGGCGGCCAGCTCGACCGCATGCGCGGCCTGCGGCACTTCGACGACGCGCTGCACGAAAATGCCCGGCGTCACGATGTGTTCCGGGTTCAGCGCGCCGAGCGGCACGACTTCCGACACCTGCACGATCGCGACCTTCGCGGCGCTGGCCATGATCGGCCCGAAGTTGCGCGCGGTCTTGCGATAGACCAGGTTGCCCCAGCGGTCGCCCTTGTATGCCTTCACCAGCGCGAAATCGGCATGGATCGGCGTCTCGAACACATACGACTTGCCGTCGATCACGCGCGTTTCCTTGCCTTCCGCGAGCTTCGTGCCGAAGCCGGTCGGCGTGAAGAAGCCGCCGATGCCGGCGCCCGCTGCGCGAATCCGCTCCGCGAGGTTGCCCTGCGGCACGAGTTCCAGCTCGATTTCGCCCGCGCGATACAGCGCGTCGAACACCTGCGAGTCGCTCTGGCGCGGGAACGAACAGATGATCTTGCTCACCCGCTTCGCCTTGAGCAGCGCCGCGAGGCCGGTCTCGCCGTTACCCGCGTTGTTGTTGACGATCGTCAGGCCGCGCGCGCCCTGCTCGATCAGCGCGTCGATCAGTTCGGACGGCATGCCTGCCGTGCCGAAGCCGCCGATCATGATGGTCGCGCCGTCGTGGACGTCCGCGACCGCCGATTGAAGCGATTCGAAAATCTTGTTGACCATGTCTCTTCCTGATACGAACCCGCGGCACGATGCGCGGCCTGTCGAGGGGACACGCGCGTGTCGCGTGCCGCGCCGGAGGCCTTCGTCGACCTTCGGCTTTGTTCGCTATTCGAACCTAGATTCGATTAGCGAACGATGGCCGATCATAGAGTCGTGCACAGCGCGTTGTCAAGGCGGGATGCCTCGGGGGTCGTCTGGTCGTCGAACGGCAGGCCGACGTAGTTTTCGGCCAGCGACTGCGCGGCGGCTCGCGAGCGCGTCACATATTTCAATTCGGCAAACTTCAGGCGATTGACGAACGGCGAATCCTCCGGCGACGAATGCAGCATGTTCGTCATGAAGTAAGAGAAATGCTCGGCGCGCCACACGCGTTCGAGGCAGGTCGCCGAATAGCGCTCGAGCGGCGTCGCATCGCCGTTGCGGTAACGGGCGCCGAGCGCGCGGGACAGCGCGCGGACGTCGGCCACCGCGAGGTTCATCCCCTTCGCGCCGGTGGGCGGCACGATGTGCGCAGCGTCGCCGGCCAGGAACAGGCGGCCGTGCTGCATCGTCTCCGACACGAAGCTGCGCATCGGCGTCACGCTCTTCTGCGTGATGCGGCCCTCGGTCGGCGTCCAGCCGGTGTCGTTCGAGAAGCGAGTGTGCAGCTCGTCCCAGATTCGCGCGTCGGACCATTCGGCGAGATTTTCGTCGGGCTTGCACTGCAGATAGAGGCGCGTGACCGTCGGCGAGCGCATCGAGAACAGCGCGAAGCCATTGTCGTGATGCGCATAGACGAGCTCGTCGAGCGACGGCGCCGCATCGGCGAGGATGCCGAGCCAGGCGAACGGATAGACGCGCTCGAACGTGTTCAGCCGCTCGGCCGGAATCGTCTGGCGCGCAATCCCGTGAAAGCCGTCGCAGCCGGCGATGTAGTCGCAGTCGATGCGGTCCGCGCGGCCGTCCGCGTGCTTGAACGTGACGAACGGGCGCTCGCTTTCGACATCGTGCAGCGCGACGTCGCTGACTTCGAAGTGCATCTGATGGCCATGCGCGTCGCCGGCCGCGATCAGGTCGCGCACGACTTCGTGCTGGCTGTAGACGGTGATCGCGCGCCCGCCCGTGAGGCCGCTCAGATCGATGCGATGGCGCTGGCCGGAGAACAGCAGCTCGATCCCGTGATGCTCGAGCCCTTCGCGGCGCATCCGCTCGCCGAGGCCGGCTTCGTTCAGCGTGTCGACGGTGCCCTGTTCCAGCACGCCGGCGCGGATGCGGTTCTCGCAGTATTCGCGCGAACGCGCCTCGACGAGGATGGCATCGACGCCTTGCAGGCGCAGCAGATGGGAAAGCAAAAGGCCGGCCGGGCCGGCGCCGATGATGGCGACCTGGGTGCGCATTGTTCGTCTCCTGAACATTAATTCGAATCGTCGAACACATTTGAGCGCTTTCCCGACTATGCGGCAATGCGATTCAGGAGATATGTTGTATACGTTTCCAAGATACTGCCCCCCGCGATGGACCCGCTCGATCTGAACCTGATTCCCTACCTCGTCGCGCTCGACGACACGCGCAACGTCAGCCGCGCCGGCGACCTGCTCGGCGTGAGCCAGCCGCGCGTGAGCACGGCGCTCGGCCGCCTGCGCGACTATTTCGGCGACCCGCTGTTCGTGCGCACGTCGCGCGGGATGGAGCCGACGCCGCGCGCGCTCGCGCTGCTGCCGGCCGCACGCGACGCGCTCGCGCAGATCGAGCGCGGCCTCGTCGCGCCGCACGACTTCGATCCGGCGGCGAGCACGCATACGTTCGCGATTGCACTGTCGGACGTCGGCGAGATCGTGTTCCTGCCGAAGCTGCTGCAGGCGTTCGCGACGCTGGCGCCGCATGCGAACCTGCGCTCGGTCTCGCTCGCGCACGACGAAGTCGGCCGCGGGCTCGAAGCCGGCTCGATCGATCTCGCGGTCGGCTACTTCCCCGATCTCGACGGCAACAACTTCTTTCAGCAGCGACTGTTCACGCACCGGTTCGTCTGCCTGATGCGGCGCGGCCATCCGCTCGAACAGGCGCGTCCGTTCACGGCCGAGCAGTTCCTGTCGTGCGGACACGCGGTGGTGCGCGCCGAGGGGCGCAGCCAGGAGGTGCTCGAGAAATACCTCGCGAAACAGCGCATGCAGCGCCGCGCGGTGCTGGAGACGCCGCACTTCATGAGCCTGCCGTTCATCCTGAGCCGCACCGACCTGATCGCGACGGTGCCGCATGCAATCGGCTATGCGTATGCGGCCGAGCACGCGTTCATCGTGCCGGTCGAGCCGCCGTTGCCGCTGCCGCGCTTCGACCTGAAGCAGCACTGGCATCGCAAGTTCCACAACGATCCGCGCACCGCGTGGCTGCGCGGCGTCGTCGCGTCGCTGTTCAACGACGAACAGGACGAATGGCCGAAGTGACGAAAGCAGAGCGGCGGGCGGCAGGTGGGCGGCAGAGGCGCGGCAGGCCGCACGCACGAGCCGCGAAAGCATGAAACAATGCCCGGATATCCGCGCCGCCGCTGGCGGCCGCATTCGATGGAGCCACTAGATGGGTAAGGATAAGAAAACCGCACCGCCCGAGCCGGCCGCCTCCCGGCCGAGCCGGGAAGAAGCCGAGGATGCCGTTCGCGTGCTGCTGCGCTGGGCCGGCGACGATCCCGCCCGCGAAGGGCTGCTGGACACGCCCGCACGCGTCGTGCGGGCCTATGAAGAGTTCTTCGCCGGCTATGCGCTGGAGCCGCGCGACATCCTCGCGCGCACGTTCAGCGAGGTCGACGGCTACGACGAGATGATCGTGCTGAAGGACATCCGCTTCGAGAGCTACTGTGAACACCACATGGTGCCGATCATCGGCCGCGCGCACGTCGCGTATCTGCCGAACCATCGCGTCGTCGGCATCTCGAAGCTCGCGCGCCTCGTCGACGCGTTCGCGAAGCGCCTGCAGATCCAGGAAAAGATGACCGTGCAGATCGCGGACACGCTGTTCGACGTGCTCCAGCCGAAGGGCGTCGGCGTGATCCTCGAAGCCGCGCACCAGTGCATTTCGACGCGCGGCATACACAAGCCGGGCGTCGAAATGGTCACGTCGCGCATGCTCGGCACGTTCCGCACCGATCCGTCGACGCGGCGCGAATTCCTGTCGATCGTCGCGAATCCTTCTTCAGTCAACCTGACGAATACGTAATGCAGTCCACGAAGCAAACGGCAAACGCGCCGGTCGTACTCGTGACCGGCGCCGCGCGCCGGGCCGGGCGCGCGTTCGCCGAGTATTTCGCCGCGCACGGGTATCGCACCGCGATCCACTACGATCGCTCGGCCGACGCCGCGCACGCGGCAGCCCGCACGATCGCCGAACGCGGGCACGATTCGGTCGCACTGCAGGCCGACCTGTCGGATGCCGCGCAAATCACCGCGCTGATCGACCAGGTGTATGCGCGCTTCGGCCGCCTCGACGTGCTGGTCAACAACGCGTCGGTGTTCTGGCAGGACCACTTCCCGAGCTTCGACCTCGCGGCGTTCGACCAGGCGTGGGCCGTCAACTGCCGCGCGCCGATCCTGCTCACCCGCGCGTTCTACGAACGGGCGCGCGCGGCCGGCACGCAAGGCGTCGTCGTCAACGTCGTCGATCAGAAGATCAAGGAAAACTTCCATCGCGACCATTTCAGCTACACGGTGGCGAAGGCCGCGCTCGGCAATCTCACGCAGATGCTGGCGCTGTCGTCGTCGCCGGTGCTGCGCGTGAATGCGGTGTTCCCCGGCTTGATGCTGCCGAGCGACGACCAGACGCAGGCCGACTTCGAACACGCGAGCCGTGCATCGACGCCGCTCGCGCGCATCGCCGGCCCCGACGACGTCGCGGGCGCGATCCTGCTGCTGACGGGCAGCGCTTACAACGGCGTGGATTTCGTCGTCGATGCAGGGCAGAACCTGATTCGTGTCGACCAGGACGTGCTGTACAAGCATCGCTCGCCGGGCGGCAAGCACTGACGGGTTGGGATGTGCCGAAGTGGTGCGCCGCCTGGGTGCGTCGGGGTGCGGGTATCGGGCGGCACTGCGTCCGACGCAATGTCGCCCTATCGCTGCGCGACAACCGCCCCGCCGCCACCTTCGATCGAATAACGCGAACGACGCCCCGCGCCGTTCGTGCACCACGTTACGGCTTCTCGGCGCTGCCGCCTTCGCGGACCTTGCCCTGTGCGACGCTCGTGCCGGGCGGCACGCTGTGCGTGAGCCACACGTTGCCGCCGATCACCGACCCGCGCCCGATCGTCACACGGCCGAGAATCGTCGCGCCCGCGTAGATCACCACGTCGTCCTCGACGATCGGATGCCGTGCGTTGCCCTTGACCAGCGCGCCTTCGCCATCGGCCGGGAAACTCTTCGCGCCGAGCGTCACGGCCTGGTACACGCGCACGCGCTCCCCGATGATCGCCGTTTCGCCGATCACGACACCGGTGCCGTGGTCGATGAAGAAGCTCGGGCCGATCTGCGCGCCCGGGTGGATGTCGATGCCGGTGGCCGAATGCGCGATTTCATTGATGAATCGTGCGAGCAGCGGCACGCCGAGCTGGTGCAACGCGTGCGCGAGCCGATGGTGCATCATCGCGAACACGCCGGGATAGCACAGCAGGATCTCGGTGATGTGCTGCGCGGCCGGATCGCCCGCATACGCAGCCTGGATGTCGCTTACCAGCAGCGCGCGGATCGCCGGCAGCTGCCGGCCGAACTCTCGGGCGATCTCGAACGCGCGTTCGTCGAGCTCGGCGAACGGCGTATCGATGTGCTCGGGCAGGAACGGCAGCGCGCGGCGAATCTGTTCGGACAGGATCCGCAGCGTGCTTTCGAGCGTGTGGCCGACGTAGTAGTCGACGCTTTCGTCGGTGAGGTCCGGCGCGCCGTAGTGCGTCGGAAACATCGACGCGCGCAAGCCGGTAACGATCTTGCAGATCGCATCGCGCGACGGCAGCTCGCGGATGCCGCGCGGATGGCGCGTGCGATGGAGTTCCTCGCGCGACTCGCGCAAGCCGGCAACGATTTCTTCGAGGCCCCACTGACGGGCGGGTGATGTCGACATAAGGCAATGCAGGCAGCCGCGCTCGAACGCACGGCCGCGAATAAAGTGACGGGTTCGACAAGATTACCGCGTTTTCGTCCGGCGGCGGCACGCCGGGGGATCGGCCTGACGGCCGATGCTCCTGCCGCGAGACGGCATCAGATCGTGATGCTGCTCGCGTCGATCCAGCGCACGGCCCAGTCGCGCGCGTGCGCGATCGCGTCGCCTTCGTCGTTGAACTGGAGCTCGGTCGGAAAAAAACGGTTCGCGACGAGTTCCCCGTCGCTCGATCGGGAGATCACGACGTAGGGCTTGAACGATCCGTCAGTGGCGCGCGCGGGCGCGCAGTTCAACAGATAACCGCGGTGCGTGAAGGCAGTAGTCGCTTGCATGAATCCGCCACCTCTAGTCCCTTGTTTGTTGTTCACTACCCGTCTTCAAGGGAGCTGCGGGCCCCCGGTGCGGGCAGAGGCGGCGAGACTGCATCCCCTGTCGCCGCTTCGCAGGAAAAGAATCATACTCTGTAGAAAACGGGTGTTCTAGCTGAAATAAATCATGACAAATCAGCGCGCGTCGTACGACCACGGCGATCGCCGCGCGCGCCATTTTCCCGTCGTGCCCGGAACGGGACTTGCTTGGATCCGGAGCGCTTCGCCGTCAGGAGAGCCGTGATGGAAACGTCAGCTCACGCGCACGCCGCGCATCCGCGGAGTGTCGAACTCGACAACGACGACACGCACGACAGCACCGTCGACACCGACGGCAAGCAGCGCGAGGCCGCGCGTCTCGCGAGCGGCCGCGCGTTCTCGCCCGACCAGATCACGCGCAGCAACGCGTCGCTCGTCAACGCAGTGCCCGAAGCCAGCGACGGCTTCGCCGGCTTCGACAGCCGGCCGGGCGGCAATCATCCGGCGTTCGCGCTGCGGGCCGGTTACATGGTGATCGAGAAAGGGTTCGACGCGCCGTCACCGCAACGGGCCGACGCACTGTTCGGCCCGGTTCACCGGATGTACGGCAGCGCGTACGGGCCCGGCCACGGACGCCGGCCGGAACGGGTGATCGAGATTACCGCGGTGCCGCGGTAGCGCGTGGCGCTTGAATCGATCGTTCGCTCGGCGGATCGAGGCGGCGCCGAAAGCCGGTGCCGGCGGATCGGCGCGCGCGCTTGCGCGCCGGTTGATCGTTCGGTGCGCAGGCGCGCGATCGCCGGTATCGGCGCGGGTATCGATATCAGCCGCGGGGCCGGTGCGGCACGTGAGGCCTCGCGATGTCGATGCATCGACGTTGATCGAAGTCACGTGGTCGCGACGCGGATGCGGTTCAATGGCGCGAGCCCGCCGCACCGTTCGCGCACCTTTCACGCGGCGTTGCATGCACGCGCGCATGGCTCGCGATCGGCGCGCGCCGCTGCATTGGCAAAAGCGCTGCAATGGCACGTCGCTGCAAAGTCCGTGCCGTTGGTTTACCCTGCCTCGCAGCAGCATGGGGCCATCTGGCCGTTCGGCCGACTTCCGCTCAACACGCCACACGGAGACACTATGTACAAGCGCATTCTGGTTGCCATCGATGGCAGCGACACGTCGCGCCACGCGTTCGATGCCGCGCTCGCGCTCGCGAAGGAGCACGGTGCCGAACTGCAGCCGCTCTACGTCGTCGAGAACGCCGCGATCTACTACAACGTGCCGGGCTACGATCCGTCCGTGCTGCGCGACCAGCTCGTCGAGCATGGCAAGGCGCTCGCGGCGGATTTCGCCAAGCTGATGCAGGCGGCCGGCGTGAAGGGACAGACGCTGATGAACGAAGCGTCGTCGCTCAACGACGTGTCGACACTGATCCTCGATGGTGCGAAGGCATTCGGCGCCGATCTGCTGGTGCTCGGCACGCATGGCCGTCGCGGGTTCCGTCGTCTCGTGCTCGGCAGCATCGCCGAACAATGCGTGCGCCATGCGACGCTGCCCGTGCTGCTGATCCCGGCCGCTGCGCATACGGACGATCAGGAAGGCTGACAGGCGTCGGCGACGCAGCGCGGCGCATCGGATCGCGGCACGCAGGCGCACGGCATGCGTGCAGTCGCATGCTGCGACGACGCCCTGCGGCATGCGCGCGCGGTCGCGACGTTTTGTCACCCGACAGCAGCAACTTGCGGTGGGACAATGATTTCGTCGATTCAACGCCGGAGTAAACGATCATGCTGACGCCCGTCGCCACACGCCCCGCCGCCCCGTCCCATGCAGGCAACTGGGCTCCCCGTCAGGCCCCGCACTGCTCGTCGTGTGCGATGCGGCACCTGTGCATGCCGCAGGGTCTCGCACCCGAAGCGCTCAGCCGCCTCGAATCGGTCATCTGCGCGGCACGCCCGGTCAAGCGCGGCGAAGCGCTGTTCCGCGAAGGCGACGCGTTCGACAACCTGTACGCGGTGCGCTCGGGTTCGCTGAAAACCGTCGCCACGCGCCACGATGGCCGCGAACAAGTCACCGGCCTGCACCTCGCGGGCGAAGCGCTCGGCCTCGACGGCATCTGCGACGATACCCACCCGCGCACCGCGGTCGCGCTGGAAGATAGCTCGGTATGCGTGATTCCGTACAGCGCGCTCAAGTCGCTGTGCTCGGAAGCCGGCACGATGCAGCTGCGCATGCACAAGCTGATGAGCGAGCAGATCGTGCGCGAAACGTCGCAAACCATGCTGCTCGGTTCGCTGAACGCCGAAGAGCGCGTCGCCGCGTTCCTGCTCGACGTGTCGTCGCGCTATCTGAAGCGCGGTTACTCGCCGTCGGAATTCAACCTGCGGATGACACGCGAAGACATCGGCAGCTACCTCGGCATGACGCTCGAAACGGTCAGCCGCACGCTGTCGAAGTTCCAGAAGCGCGGCCTGATCGAAATGCACGGTCGCCTCGTGCAGATCGTCGACTTCGACGGCCTGCATCACGTGTGATCCCGCGCGGCGCGTGACCTGCGCGCCGCAGCCCGCATCTTCCGCCTCTTTCGCCCCGATCAGTCGAGAAACAGCGCGGCGCGCGCCTTGAGCGCCGCGCTGAAATCGTCGAGCCAGCCGATCGACAGGCGCCAGCTCTGCCAGTAAAGGTCGATGTCGACGGTCCGCCCGCGCGACATGTCGACCAGTTCGCCCGCCGCCAGCTGGCGATCGACCATCCGGTCCGGACACATTCCCCATCCTAGCCCCGTTTCGCATGCACGCAGGTAACCCGCCACGTGCGGAATCCAGTGTTGCGGCGGATCGAGATCCGCGCGCGTCACGCGCCGGATAAAGCGCGCCTGCAAGCCGTCCTTCGGGTTGAACATCACGCACGGCGCGCGTCGCAGCGCGTCGCGCGTGATGCCCGCCGCAAAATAGCGATCATGAAACGCCGGCGAACACACCGCGCGATAGCGGATGCGCCCGAGCCGGGTCGAGCGGCATCCCTGGATCGGCTCGGCCTGCGCGGTCACCGCGCCCTGCACGCTGCCGTCGCGAATGCGCGCGGCCGTGTAGTCCTGGTCGTCGATCACGAGGTCGAGCAAGGTTTCGCGCTCGGTGCAGAATGGCCCGACCGCGTCGATGAACCAGGTCGCAACGCTGTCGTCGTTGACGGCCACGCGCAACGTCGGCCACGCGCTCGCGATCTGGCCCGGCAACGCCGGCATCCGGCCGCCCAGCTCCGCCTCGAGCAATTGCACACGCTCCGTATGGCGGCACAGCAGCGCGCCCGACGTCGTCGCGACGCAAGGTTGTCCGCGCTTCACGAGCACGCTGCCGACGCGCTCCTCCAGCAGCTTCACGCGCTGCGATACCGCCGACGGCGTCACGTTCAGCTCCTTGGCCGCCCGTTCGAACGAACCGTGCCGGATCACCGCAGCGAGGGCGTCGAGCAACGCGTAGTCGAGCATTAGATTTCCTTAATCCGCATTAGGTGAATTAGCTTCTCTTATGTTCCGGCTGCCCGCAGACTAGCGCTAACCGATTCACCCGTCTACTGTCTCACCGCTCCCCATCATGAACTGGATCGCTTTTTCCCACGGCGCCGCCCTGTGCGGATCGCTCATCGTCACCATCGGCGCGCAGAACGCGTTCGTGCTTCGGCAAGGCATCATGCGCTCGCATGTCGGCAAGATCGTGCTGCTCTGCGCGCTGTCCGACATGATCCTGATCGGCGCGGGCGTCGGCGGCGCGTCGGTGCTCGTCGAGCGCTATCCGACCTTCGTCCATGTCGTGCTGTACGTCGGCCTCGCGTATCTCGCCTGGTTCGGCTTCAACGCGCTGCGCCGCGCATTCAAGCCCGGACACGAAACGCTCGACGTGCGGGGCGACGCCGTCGCGCCGCCGCCGCAGAGCGCGGCCGCGATCGTGCTGATGACGCTCGCGTTCACGTGGCTCAACCCGCACGTGTATCTCGATACGTTCCTGCTGATCGGCACGGCCGGCGCGCGCGAGCCGGAAGGCGCACGGCTTCCGTTCGCGATCGGCGCGATGTCGGTCAGCATCGTGTGGTTCCTGGGGCTCGGATACGGTGCGCGACTTCTGGCGCCGTGGTTCCGCAAGGCCGTCGCGTGGCGCGTGCTCGATGGCGCGATCGGCAGCATGGTGCTGTTCCTGGCGGCCGTGCAGTTGCGCTAACGCGCCGGATCGATCGTCAACCGAGCACGGGCGGCACCTTGCCGCCCGTTGTTCGTTCTGCTCCGGCGCAGTCCGGCAGCACGGCACGTCGCTACTCCTGCCGCGGCCGGCCACCACAAAATTCGGTTCCCGATCGAATGCAGCCGTACGGATCATCCACGTAGCGGACGATCCATCCGCGATCCGCCGCAAGTCCTCCGTGTTGACAGCCGCGTATGCGCTGCACGATTCCGGTCGATCAGCGAGAATGTTCGAGCGTCCCGCGACAACGGCGAACGTGCTTTCTCCTGCGCCGTCCCGTCGCATTCATCTCGGCTGATCCAATCGTTCGATCCCCTCACCCGCAGATTACGGAGAGCAACATGGCACTACGCACCCTCGGCACGTCGGACATCCAGGTTTCCCCGCTCGCGTTCGGTGGCAACGTCTTCGGCTGGACCGTCGACGAGAACGCATCGTTTGCGCTGCTCGACGCGCTCGCCGACACCGGCATCAACTTCATCGACACGGCCGACGTCTATTCGGCCTGGGTGCCCGGCAACAGCGGCGGCGAATCCGAAACGATCATCGGCAAGTGGCTCAAGCGTTCCGGCAAGCGCGACCAGGTCGTGATCGCGACCAAGGTCGGCCTGCTCGGCGCGCGCGCCGGCCTGACCAGGGACAACATCCTGAAGGCCGCCGACGATTCGCTGCGCCGGCTCCAAACCGACTACATCGACCTGTACTTCTCGCACCGCGATCTCGCCGACACGGCCCCGCTCGAAGAAACGCTCGCTGCGTACCAGACACTGATCGACGCGGGCAAGGTGCGCATCATCGGCGCGTCAAACTACAGCGGCGCGCGCCTGCGCGAGGCCGCCGACATCAGCCAGCGCGATGGCCTGCCCGCGTATCAGGTGATCCAGCCGGAATACAACCTGATCGACCGCGCGGAATACGAACGCGATCTCGAGCCGGTCGTGCGCGACCTGAAGCTCGGCGTCGTCAATTACTACGCGCTCGCGAGCGGTTTCCTGTCGGGCAAGTATCGCAGCGAAGCCGACCTGAAGAAGAGCGTGCGCGGCGATCGCGTCGCCGGCTATCTCGACGCGCGTGGCCTGCGGATTCTCGCGGCCCTCGACGATGTGTCGGCGAAGCACGGCACGCAACCGGCCGCGATCGCGCTTGCGTGGCAGATCGCGCGGCCGACGATCACCGCGCCGATCGCGAGCGCAACGTCGCTCGAACAGCTCGCGTCGCTCGGCGACGCGATCCGCGTACGCCTCGACGACGAAGACATCCGCAAGATCGACACGGCCAGCGCGGCCTGATGTCGTCCACGACGGGCCGGCGGATGGAGCCGCAATATCTTGCGGTTCAGGCCGCCGGCTCGCCGACGCATGTTAGATGCATGCGCAACGAACGCCGAAGAGTCACGCCAGGGCCGGCTCGGCTGTGTCGATCCCATCCCACCGCGTTTGCCGGCGCTGCCGCGTGGCGATATGGGCGGCTGCGCGATCGATCAGTGCGCTTCGTACACCGACAACTTGCTGGTCACCGCGTGCACGCCCGGGGCTTTCGCCGCGGCGTCCTGCGCGATCTGATCCTGCGATTCCTCCATCACCATGCCGGCCAGAATGACCTTGCCGGTACGCGCCTGTCCAAAGACGCTGATCGTGCTGCCGTCGAGCCCCTTCGTTCTGGAGAGGACCTGCGAAACTTTCTTCGAGAAGGCCCGGTTTTCGGCCCGCTCCGCTTTCATTTGTGCCCGGATCTGTTCCTTGGTGAGGCTCGGTGCACCTGAAGCGGAGTCCTGAACATTCGATTGCGCGAACGCAGGCGAAGCGAACACAGCGACGGCGAGTGCGGCGAGCACGTGTGAGCGGAGCGACATAAATCACCTCATGACGTTGTAGTGGAATGAAGACATCGGCGCGGCGATTGCCCGCCGGTCGTCACCTCAAGCTTATTCCGGCGCTCGCGCGGGCTCCATCAAACCATCGTTACGGCCGTTCATACGGAGGACGCAGGGCGATATACCTTTGGATAGGGTCGTCGGCGACATCGTTTGACGCCCGGCGAGCAGCCGGCGTGCGCAAGACATCATCGAAAGCATCGCGGCGATGGCCCGGCGGGCGCAGGCGCGCACTATCCGCTCGGCACGGTCACGGCGAAGGCGCTTTTCACGACTTGCAACGCGTGGAACGGCGCGGGCGCGTGGTCGGCGGAAGCCGCCGCCGCGTGGCATCCGTCGCCGGTGTGGGTGATCGACGTGAGCTACACATCCATGAAGGGCAACGACACGTTCGACAACGCGCACGCGCACCAGCTCCCGGCGGCCGTCCAGTTCTCGCTGTCGAAACGCACGATGGTGTATGTCGCGGCGGTGCATCAGCGCGCAATGGCCATAAACGCCACCTTCAATGACGTCACGCCGTTGACTAGCCGCATCGCCACCCGAACACACACGCCACGAAGCCCGGCTGAACGTATGCCGGTCGACGGTTCGCACAAGAGCGGCCGCCTTGCGCGTTCGGCGCTGCGACGCTTATAGCGACTCCGCTGCGAATGCGTCGGCGGACGACTTTGTTCTGCAAACCAGCTGCCATTCGCGCCGCCTCCCAACCGCACTTCGGCCCCAATAATCCCTCTTGACACCCTATCTTTCGATATATATCTTTAGATATGTTTTACGATATATAGGACATGATCATGCGACACAACCCCTCCCGCGGCCATGCCCGATGCGACGGTCATGGTGCGCATGCCGGCCCTGACTGGTTCGCCGGCCTCTGGCACGCAATCGGCCGCCACCGGCGCGGCCACGATCCATTCGGCGGCGGCCCGTTCGGTGGCCGCGGCGGACGCGGCGGCTTTGGCGATTTCGGCGACGACGGCATGCCGCGCGGCCGCCAGTTCAGCTCCGACGACCTCCAGCTGCTGCTGCTCGCGCTGGTCGCCGAGCAGCCGAGCCACGGCTACGAACTGATCAAAGCGCTCGACACGCGCTCGAACGGTTTCTACAGCCCGAGCCCCGGCATGGTGTATCCGGCGCTGACCTATCTCGAGGAAGTCGGTTTCGTCGCGTCGCAGGCGGAAGGCAACCGCAAGCGCTACGCGCTGACCGACGCCGGTCGCGCGCATCTCGATGCGCAACGCGAACGCGTCGATACGCTGTTCGCGCGCCTCACGCACCTCGCGCGCAAGATGGAATTCATGCGTCGCGCGTTCGCCGGCGAATCGGCGGCCAGCGAAAACCAGGACGAAACTCAACCCGGCTGGCTGCCGGAGTTCGTCGAGGCTCGCCTCGCGCTGAAGCGGGCGCTGCTCCACAAGAGCGCCGCCAACGCGGACGAACAGCGGCGTATCGCGGCCATCATGCGCCGCGCGACGGCCGAAATCGAAGGCGGCACCGGCGCGTAACCCGCGCCGCCCCGTCTACACCCAAGGAGAACGGATTGATGCAGAACCCATCCGAACGCGCCGTTACCCGCGTGCGCCATACGCTCAAGTTCCGCCTGCTGCAGGTCGTGCGCGTGCACGCAGTCACACCGCACCTGCTGCGCGTCACCCTCGGCGGCCCGGACCTAGCCGATTTCGAATCGTCGTCGTTCGACGATCACGTGAAGGTGTTTTTCCCGGCGCCGGGCGCCGAACGGCCGGCGATGCCGACGCTCGGCGCGAACGGCCCCGAGTTTCCCGAAGGCGAACCGAAGCCGGTCGCGCGCGATTTCACGCCGCGCCGCTTTAACCGCGCCGCCTGCGAACTCGATCTGGAATTCGTGCTGAACCATCCCGGCCCTGCATCGCAGTGGGCGGCGCAGGCACGCGTCGGCCAATGGCTCGGTATCGGCGGCCCGCGCGGTTCGTTCGTGGTACCGATCGATTTCGACTGGCATCTGCTGATCGGCGACGATACGGCGCTGCCGGCCGTTGCGCGGCGTCTCGAGCAATTGCCGACCGGTGCGCGCGCGGCCGTCGTGCTGGAAGTCGCGGATCGCACCGCGCAAATCGCGTTCGATACGCGTGCCGACGTGCATGAAGTCTGGCGCTTTCGCGCGGAAGGCGACGCCGCGGACGGCGACGTGCTGCTGAACGCGGTGCGCGAACTGCCGCTGCCGTCCTCCGGCGACGGCTACGTGTGGGCAGCGGGTGAAGCGCAGTCGATGCGCGCGGTGCGTCAGCACCTGACCGGCGAGCGCGGCGTCGACAAGTCGCGCATTCGCGCGGCGGCTTACTGGAAGCGCGGCGCGACGGCCGTGCATGAAACGCTGGAAGACTGACGCGAACGCGCGCCCGCGCGGCGGGCTTGGCATCGGCGGGGCGGCTGGTATATATCTATGTCTGCGACGCCGCTGTCGGGCGACAGCCGCCGCAGCCCGCCGAGGAGCGCCCGGTCATGACAAAAGAACGCCACGCTTCGCCTTTCCTTCGCAACCTGAAGATCGCCGGCTATTGCGGCCTGGCGGCCGTCGTGCTCGCGCTGTTCGTCGCGATGTGCGCGATCCTGAAGGAAAGTTCTCTCGAACGCGACGCCGCCCGGCACCCGGGCGAAACGCCTGAACTGCACGAAGCAGGCGGTGGCACGTCGGCATCGGCCGAATCGGCCAGGACGCCCGGCTGACGGCGTTCGGCCCGCACCGCTCGCGTGTCGCTGTCCCGCTTACGGCGCGCGCTCGCGCCCCATCATCACCGCGTGCACGACATCGCCGATCCGCTCGAGCAATTCGACCACGCGCTGCCCATACAGATGCGCGGCCAGCGCCCCGGCCGTGCCGACCAGCACGCCGCCGACCATGTCGAACGGCCAGTGCACGCCCGCATACACGCGCCCCCATGCAATCGCGGCGGCCATCGTGATCATCACGTAGCCGGTCAGCCGCGTGGTGCCGGCGAACAGCATGCCGACCGCGAGACTCCACGCGAACGTCATGTGATCGCTCGGAAACGAGCTGTCGGGCGCATGCGGAATCAGTTGCGTGCCGACGCCGGCCATGAACGGCCGCGGCGAGAACCAGAAATGCCCGATCACCTGCGCGAGCACGAGCGCCACGCAAGTGCCGACGCCGGCTTCGATCGCCTGGCGTCGAGTCGGGCGCTCGCCGAAGATCCACGTCAGCAGCAGCATCACCGGCAATGCATAGACGAGCCAGTCGGCGGCGAAGATCGCGACGCGGGCCATGCCCGGATGCGGCGCAGTGCCGGCGTTGATGGCGGTAAACAGGGCGAGATTGAGGTTCTGCATGAATCCGGTTGCGTGGGACGTGATGATTGGACCGGGCGCGCCGGTCGGATGCGAACGATGCTAGTGCTCACTCGCTTAAGCGTTGCTTAATGCGCCGGGCGATCAATGATCGAAGCCCGTACGCCGCGCGCGAAGGCACTTAGAGCCCGCGCTGCAACACAAGTTCACACAATTGTCACACTCTCGCGCGAGTGTCTCCCGAAAAAGCTCACCACCCATCCCGTAAAAGCTCACCTGTTTCACATCGTGCCGTCATCGAGAGGCAAGAGCATTGGAGCGCCGGGCGCCATCCACGTCGTTTGTACCGATCGCCTCAACATTTAGGCGGCAAATAATTCGAAATCGGCAACAATTAATTCCATATGCGGCATCGCACAACGGCGGCCCACAGGCATACGATTACGACCACTCATCCACGAAGCGATCAACAACAAGGAGTCCGCATGAAACCCAGCGATGTCCGATCGAAAGCGTTTGCGATGCCGTTGACCAGCCCCGCGTTTCCGATGGGCCCGTACCGTTTCGTCGATCGTGAGTTTCTGATCATTACGTATCGCACCGATCCGGATCGTCTGCGCGAGATTGTCCCCGAGCCGCTGCAGATCACCGAGCCGCTCGTGCACTACGAATTCATTCGGATGGCCGATTCCACCGGCTTCGGCGATTACACCGAAAGCGGCCAGGTGATTCCCGTCGAATACAACGGCCAGGCCGGCGGCTATACGCTCGCGATGTATCTCGACGATCACCCGCCGATCGCCGGCGGCCGCGAGCTGTGGGGTTTCCCGAAGAAGCTCGCGTCGCCGACGCTGCACGTGAACACCGATCACCTCCTCGGCACGCTCGACTACGGCAAGGTGCGCGTCGCGACCGGCACGATGGGCTACAAGCACAAGGAACTCGACATCGACGAGCAGACGAAGCGCCTCGCCGGCCCGAACTTCCTGCTGAAGATCATTCCGCACGTCGACGGCACCGCACGCGTGTGCGAACTGGTGCGCTACTACATGCAGGACATCAAGATGAAGGGGGCGTGGACAGGCCCCGCGTCGCTCGAGCTGGCGCCGCACGCGCTTGCGCCGGTGGCCGACCTGCCGGTGCTCGAGATCGTCGAAGCGCGCCATATCGTCGCCGATTTGACACTCGGCCTCGGCGAAGTCGTCTACGATTACCTCGCTCAGTAACGTCGGTACCACGTCCGCAGTCCTTTCTCCCTGTCAATCCTTTCACCACGGGAAATTCGAAATGAGCAACCTGAATGGCAAGACCGCAGTCGTCACGGGCGCCGCAAGCGGCATCGGCAAGGAAATCGCACTGGAGCTCGCGAAGGCGGGCGCGGCGGTCGCGATCGCCGACCTGAACCAGGACGGCGCGAATGCGGTTGCCGACGAGATCAACAAGGCCGGCGGCAAGGCGATCGGCGTCGCGATGGACGTGACCAATGAAGACGCCGTGAACAGCGGCATCGACAAAGTGGCCGAGGCGTTCGGCTCGGTCGACATCCTCGTGTCGAACGCGGGCATCCAGATCGTCAACCCGATCGAGAACTATTCGTTCTCGGACTGGAAGAAGATGCAGGCGATCCACGTCGACGGCGCATTCCTGACGACCAAGGCCGCGCTCAAGCACATGTACAAGGACGATCGCGGCGGCGTCGTGATCTACATGGGTTCGGTGCACTCGCACGAAGCGTCGCCGCTGAAGTCGGCGTACGTGACGGCCAAGCACGGGCTGCTCGGGCTTGCGCGCGTGCTGGCGAAGGAAGGCGCGAAGCACAACGTGCGCTCGCACGTGGTGTGTCCGGGCTTCGTGCGCACGCCGCTGGTCGACAAGCAGATTCCGGAGCAGGCGAAGGAACTCGGCATCAGCGAAGAGGAAGTGATCAAGAAGGTGATGCTCGGCAACACGGTCGACGGCGTGTTCACGACGGTGCAGGACGTCGCGCAGACGGTGCTGTTCCTGTCGGCATTCCCGAGCGCCGCGCTCACCGGCCAGTCGTTCGTCGTCAGCCACGGCTGGTTCATGCAGTAAGGTCCTCGCCTCCTTGCTGACGGGAGGCGATTTCCGCACCACTGCCCATTCTCGAGATGGCGCGCCGTCGATCGACGCCACGCCGTCCGTCACCGCCGTCCACGGCGGGATTTCTCGGAGCAACTGATGAAACCGCACGCGCGTACAGAAAAGCAGGCCGTCGATGCGGCGGACCTGCACCACGAAGCCGGCGCGCCGGCCGCTGCGCGGTCGCTGCCGTACGAAACGATCGCGCTCGTCCTGCAAGGCGGCGGCGCGCTCGGCGCGTATCAGGCCGGCGTGTTCGAAGGGCTGCATGAAGCAGGCATTCCGCTCGACTGGATCGCCGGCATCTCGATCGGTGCGCTCAATACCGCGCTGATCGCCGGCAATGCGCCCGAGCATCGCGTCGAGCGGCTGCGTCAATTCTGGGAAACGATCTGCCAGCCGGCGTTCTTTCCCGCGATTCCGGCCGCGTTCGAATTCGCGCTGTTCAACAGCATCGATCAGATCCGCACGTTCTTCACCGCATCGCAGGCCGCAAGCGCGATGATGCAGGGCCAGCAGGGCTTCTTCTCGCCGCGCTTTCCGCCGCCGCTGCCCGGCGTGTCCGATCATCCGGAAAAGATCAGCTGGTACGACACGTCGGCGCTGCGCGCGACGCTGCTCAAGCTGTGCGATTTCGACCGGATCAACTCGGGCGAGACGCGCGTGTCGGTCGGCGCGGTCAACGTCGGCACCGGCAACTTCGTGTACTTCGACAACTCGCGCATTCGCCTCACGCCCGAGCATTTCATGGCGTCCGGCGCGCTGCCGCCCGCGTTCCCGCCGGTCGAGATCGACGGCGAGTACTACTGGGACGGCGGCGTCGTGTCGAACACACCGCTGATGGAAGTGCTGCGCGCCCGGCCGCGCCGCGACACCCTCGCGTTCCAGGTCGATCTGTGGAGCGCACGCGGGCCGCTGCCCCGCACGATGGCCGACGTCGCGGAACGCACGAAGGACGTGCAGTATTCGAGCCGCACGCGTTTCGTGACCGACACGCTGCAGCGCGAACAGCGCTACCGCAACGTGCTGCGCCACGTGCTCGACCAGGTGCCCGAAGAGCAGCGCAAGAACGACCCGTGGTGCGTCGAGGCTGAAGCGATGTCGAGCGGGAAGAAGTACAACATCCAGCACCTGATCTATCAGCAGAAGGCGTACGAGCACCACTACAAGGACTATCAGTTCGGTCTTTCGACGATGCGCGACCATTGGAGCGCGGGGCTCGACGACATCCGCAAGACGCTCGCAGTCAAGGACGGCCTCGCGCTGCCCGTCAACGACGCGGGCTTCGTCACGCACGACATTCACCGCCGCCGGTAATGCCGTGTGCGACGGACCGGCGCGTCAGCCGTGCCGGTCCGTCCTCTTTTCCGATTAGATATGCCGATTTTCATTGCGCTGTTCGCGCTCATCGCGCTGGGATGGGGCGCCGTTCACCTGTTTCACGTCATCGCCGCGCAGTTCGGTCAGCCGGTCGCGATCGCGGCCGCCGTGCTCGCCGCCGCGATCCTGATCGCGCTGATCGCGTGGTGGATCAAACGCCGCCGCGACATCGCCCCGAACACGAAGGAACAAGGCTGGACCCACATCGTGCATCGCGCGTGGGGCGAGGTGCGCGTGTCCGCGACGCAAGGGCTGCTGTGGCTATCGCATGACGGCGCGGACGGCCGCTATACGTTGTCGCAGCTCGACGGGTGCGAAGCCGCGCCGATCGACGGCCGCTGGCATCTGGTCGTGCGCGTGCGCGATGCCGTGCGCGGCGAATGGAAACTGCCGATGACGGACAAGCGCGACGCGCAACGCTGGGCGCGCGTGCTGATGCTCGCGAAGGACAACCGTCTTTAACGCGGCAGCGCGGGCCCCCGAACGCGCTAGCGCGGGCCGAGCGCCCACAACGCGTCGAGCACGTGCTGGGTCGATCGCTCGATCGGCCCGGCCCGATGCGCGATGCCCAGTTCGCGCCACAACGCCGGCCGCAGCGGCCGCATCACGATGCGTGCATCGGGCAGCGGGGCGCCGGCCTCGTGCGGCAGCAACGTCGCACCGTAACCGGCGGCGACGAGGCTCTTGATCGCATCGTTGTAGTTGAGTTCGATGCGTGGCTCGGGCCGGTGACCGCCGAGCGCGAACCATTCCGTCGTGAGCCGTGACAGCCGCGTGGTCGCGTCGTTGAGAATCAGCGGGCGCGCGGCCAGATAAGCCGGCGTCACGCGCGCCGGAAGCCGCCAGTCCGCGGGCAGGAAGGCCAGCACCGGATCGCGCCGCCACGCGCGAATCGACAGCCCCGCGACCGCCGCTTGCGGCAACGCCACCAGCCCGACGTCGAGCGTTCCCTGTGCGATGCGCGCCAGCGTGTCCTGCGACGTGAGCACCGCGATCTGCACATCGATGTCCGGATGCTGCTCGCGCAGCCGCGCCACCGCCTGCGGCAACAGATGAGCGATCGCGCCGGTCGATGCGCCGAGGCGCACCCGCCCGGTCAATCCTTGCACCTGCCGCTCGACGTCGTCGAGGGTCGACTCGACTTCGGCCAGCAGACGACGCGCCCGCTCGACCAGCACCGCACCGATCGTCGACGGCTGCACGTTGCCGCGCGTGCGGGACAGCAGCGGCGCACCGATGCGGCTTTCGAGTTCGGCGACATGCAGGCTGACCGTCGGCGGCGCAAGATGCAGCAGTTGCGCGGCGGCGACGAAGGATCCCTGGTCGACGATGGCGACCAGCGTACGCAGCCGGTCCAGACTGATCTCGCGCATTGCTACCTCTCGTTCAGGAAAACTGAATCCGGCAATCAGGAAATTCAACTTTTCCTATTCTAGGCGTTCGATGGACGATATGGCTTTCCCGACGTCCGCAACGAGGAACGCGACCACCATGAGCCTTTCCACTGTTTACATCGACGGCGACCAAGGCACGACCGGATTGCAGATCCACGAGCGCCTGCGCGGTCGCACCGACCTGCGGCTCGTCACGCTGCCCGATGCCGAACGCAAGGATCCCGTACGGCGCGCCGATGCGATCAACGCCGCCGATATCGCGATTCTGTGCCTGCCCGACGACGCCGCACGCGAAGCGGTCGGCTTCATCCGGAATCCGGCGGTACGCGTGATCGATGCGAGCTCGGCTCATCGCACCGATCCGGCATGGGTCTACGGCTTTCCTGAGATGGTCGACGGACACGCGCAGGCCATCGCGCACGCGCGGCGCGTCACCAATCCCGGCTGCTATCCGACGGGCGCGATCGGTCTGCTTCGGCCATTGCAACAAGCCGGCCTGCTGCCGCGCGACTATCCGGTGAGCATCCATGCGGTGTCCGGTTACTCGGGCGGCGGGCGGGCCGCCGTCGACGCGTTCGAAACGAACGACGCCGCACATGCGAAACCGCTGCAGGTCTATGGCCTCGCGCTCGCGCACAAGCACGTGCCGGAGATCCAGCGGCATGCCGGGCTCGCGCATCGTCCGCTGTTCGTGCCGGCTTACGGTGCGTATCGGCAGGGCATCGTGCTGACGGTGCCGATCGAGCTGCGCCTGCTCCCCGCCGGCGTGACCGGTGAGATGCTGCATGCGTGTCTCGCGCACCATTACGCCGGCGCGCGCCACGTCGAGGTCACGCCGCTCGCGGACACTCGCGCGATCACGCATCTCGATCCGCAAGCGCTGAACGGGACGAACGACATGCGGCTCAGTGTGTTCGTCAATGACGAACACGGTCAGGTGCTGTTGTCCGCGGTGTTCGACAATCTCGGCAAAGGGGCTTCCGGCGCGGCCGTGCAGAATCTCGACTTGATGCTTGGGGTGGAGAGTGTGGCGAAGGTGGCTTGAGGCTTGAACTGCGGGTTGCGGGTTGCGGGTTGCCCGACGCATCGGGTGCCTGTTGCACGCTGTCGTGCTCGCGATGCGTTTGCGAGCCATAAACGGGGGTGTGGGGGAGTGTGCCGACGCCACGCACATGCCCCCGTAAAAGCTCACCTTTGACCGATTTCAGCCCACGTCGTCGGCCGCCGCCGCATTCAACCCGGCAAGCGCCTCCGCCAGAAAGTCGACGCACACGCGCACTTTCGCCGACGCCGCGACACGTTCCGGATACACCGCCCAGATGTTCGCCGGCTGAATCGCGTCCGGCAGCACGCGACAGAGCTCGCCGTGCTCGATCAGCGGCCCGGCCTCCCAAATCGAACGCAGCACGATCCCGCGCCCGGCCAGCGCCCATTGCACGGCCACCTCGCCGTGATTCGTCGACAGCGCGCCGCCGACCTTCACCGTCGCCGTTTCTCCGCGCAACTTCAACCGCCACACGCCGAACGGATGATCGCGCTCCTTGATCGCGAGACAGTCGTGCGACGCAAGATCCGCGAGCGTACGCGGCGTGCCGCGTCGGGCGAGATAGTCGGGCGACGCGCACAGCACGCGATAGTTCGCAGCCAGGCGGCGCGCGATCAGATGATCGGCGATGTCGTCGCCGATGCGCACGTCGAGGTCGTAGCCTTCGCCTGCGACGTCGACAAGCCGGTCGAACAGATCGAGCCGCACGTTCAGCTGCGGATAGCGCGCGGAGAAGTCGAGCAGTGCCGGCGCGACGACATGCCGGCCGAAGCCGAAGCTGCTCGAGATACGCAGCGTGCCGCGCGGCACCGTGCGCGTGGTCGACACGTCCTCGACGAGATGATCGACGTCGTCGAGAATCTTCTCGGCGCGCGCGAACACGCGTTCGCCGGCCTCGGTGACCGTCACGCGGCGCGTCGAGCGATGCAACAGCCGCGTGCCGAGCTGCGCCTCGAGCAGCGCGATGCGCTTGCTCACGTATGCGGGCGACACCGCGAGCTGCTCGGCGGCCGCGCTGAAGCTCGTCAGGCGGACGACCAGGCTGAAGACACGCAGGTCGTCGAGATTTGGCGATTTATTCACGATTCGTGGAAAGTCGATTAACCTTTCGCCCGATTTTAATCTGAATGGAAATAAATAAAATGGCGTCATGTTCCGCCGCGCATGCTGCCGGCGGCCCGACCAGCCAAGGAGGCTCGCATGAGCGACAAGACGTACAAGATTGCCGTCATCCCCGGTGACGGCATCGGCCGTGAAGTGATGCCCGAGGGCCTGCGCGCGCTCGAGGCCGTGACCGCGCGCTTCGGCATCCGTTTCGAGTTCGAGCAGATCGACTGGGCGAGCTGCGACTACTACGCGCAGCACGGCACGATGATGCCGGACGACTGGAAGGCGCAACTGTCGGGCATGGACGCGATCCTGTTCGGCGCAGTCGGCTGGCCCGCGACGGTGCCCGACCACATTTCGCTGTGGGGTTCGCTGCTGAAATTTCGCCGCGAGTTCGACCAGTACATCAACCTGCGGCCCGCGCGGCTGTTCGACGGCGTGCCGTCGCCGCTCGCCGGCCGCAAGCCGGGCGACATCGATTTCCTGATCGTGCGCGAAAACACCGAGGGCGAATATTCCTCGGTCGGCGGCACGATGTTCGAAGGCACCGAGCGCGAAGTGGTGATGCAGCAGTCGATCTTCACGCGTCACGGCACCGAGCGCGTGCTGAAGTTCGCGTTCGAGCTCGCGCAGCGCCGCGCGAAGCGCCTGACCGTCGCGACGAAGAGCAACGGCATCGCGATCAGCATGCCGTGGTGGGACGCGCGCGCGGCCGAAATGGGCGAACGCTATCCGGAGATCGCCGTCGACAAGCAGCACATCGACATCCTGTGCGCGCGTTTCGTGCTGCAGCCGGACCGCTTCGACGTCGTCGTCGCGTCGAATCTGTTCGGCGACATCCTGTCCGATCTGGGGCCGGCCTGCACGGGCACCATCGGCATCGCGCCGTCGGCGAACCTTAATCCGGATCGCACGTTTCCGTCGCTGTTCGAACCGGTGCACGGCTCCGCGCCGGACATCGCGGGCCAGTACATCGCGAACCCGATCGCGATGATCTGGTCGGCGGCGATGATGCTCGACTTCCTCGGCAATGGCACGGGCCGCGAACGCGATGCGCACGACGCGATCGTCGCGGCGATCGAGGACGTGCTGCGCGCCGGCCCGCGTACGCGCGATCTCGGCGGCCAGGCGGGGACGCAGGAAGTCGGGGAGGCGATCGCGGCGCGGATCGTTGGGTGATCGCTGATGCGAAGCGTGCGCGGCTGACGAGCAGTCGATGAAGGTCATGTTCGGGGGTGAGCATCACGACTGAATGCCGCGCACCTTGGTCGATGTCGGTGCGCGCGCGTTGATGCGTGCGCGCTGAATTCGCCGTCGAAATCGAACGGTGAGCAACGCGATTCGGTGGCGCGCACGGTTACGTGTCGATCCTTCCTTGCGGTCAGCATCGCATTGAAGTTGAGCGGTGAGTTGCATCGCTGGTCGACACACACCGCTTGGATCTCGCCCGGTTCTCCCAGTCCGGCGATTTCGCGTTCAACCTGCGTTCGAACGATGCAAGATCGCGCACGGCAACGCGCGCACCGCTCTCGTCAGCGCGATCGACCGGTTTCCTGCGACGATTGATCGGTGAGATGCAGAACGTAAAGAATCACACCGTCCCGCACAGAATGCCCCTTCTCCCGAAAACCCTCACCTCAACGCTCGGCTCCCGAATTTCCTCACCATTGAGCACAGACGACGCGCTCGATACACGATCGAGCGCGTACGCGCGCCATCATCGTGATGCGTCACAGCCCGAGATCGGACAGGCCGGGATGATCGTCCGGACGGCGGCCGAGCGGCCAGTGGTACAGGCGATCGGCTTCGCGAATCGGTAGATCGTTGATGCTCGCGTGGCGATGCGCCATCAAGCCGTTTTCGTCGAACTCCCAGTTTTCGTTTCCGTATGAACGGAACCAATTGCCGGCGTCGTCGTGCCATTCGTACGCGAAGCGCACCGCGATGCGATTGCCGCCGAATGCCCACAGCTCCTTGATCAACCGATAGTCGAGCTCGCGCGTCCATTTCCGCTGCAGCAGGCCGACGATCTCGTCGCGGCCTGTCACGAATTCCGCGCGATTGCGCCAACGACTCTGCGGCGTATAGGCGAGCGAGACACGCTGCGGGTCGCGCGTGTTCCACGCATCTTCCGCGGCACGCACTTTCTGGCGTGCCGTCTCGAGCGTGAAGGGCGGAACGGGCGGACGAACTTCCGGGGAAGCGGACATGAGATGCTCCTGTTCAAGGTTCTGGCCGCGCACGAACGCAGCCGGTAGGGACGCTACTTCGACGCTCGAGACACCGTATCGAGCAAGAGTTCCGCGGTTGCGCGCGCATCGCGCGCGGTGGTTGCGTCGCCGCTGACGAGCGCAACGCCGATCGCGCCGTCGATCAGCACCAGCCATTGACGCGCGATGCGGGCCAGTCCGCGGCGCTCGATGCCGGCGGCGTCGGCATATGCGTCGAACCGGTCGCGCACGAACGCGAGCAAGCGCGCCTTGTGCATGCGCGCGACGACGCGCACCGGATCGTCGGCGTCGGCAATCTCGCCGGACGCGTTCAGGAATGCGCAGCCATGAAAATCGGGTTGCGCGAACCAGTCGCGCAACACATCGAACATCCCGAGCAAGTGCGCACGCGGCGATTTGCCGCGCGCCAGCGTCGCGTCGACGAACCAGCGCATCCAGCGTTCGTCGCGACGCTCGAGCGCGGCGACGACCAGTGCTTCCTTCGATTCGAAATGCGAATAAAAGCTCTTTCGCGCGGCACCCGAGCGCTTCACGATCGCATCGACACCCGTGGCGTGGATGCCGCCCGAATAGATCAGCGCTTCGGCCGCGTCGAGCAGCCGGTCGCGAACAGCCGGCTCGGCGGCGAGGTCATCATGTGTGTTCATGGGTTTACGGTAGAACGATCGTTCTCCCTCGTCAACCCCCGTTTGCAATGGCCCTGACAGCGGCAGGGCCGAACGCGCCGACGCGGCTGGCGTTTCGGTTCGTCGCTTGGGCGCGGTCAGGTTCCGGCATCTGGCGGACGCATCGCGTGCGTATCGGCATGCGGCGTAGCCCGGGTACGTGACAGTGTCCGGTGCGCATGGCGATCTGGTCGAACTCGCACCGAATACTCGAAACGCTGGGCTCGTCGTGTTGAGTCTGCAACTCGAACCGCGATGGATGATCGGTGAGCGGATCCAATAGCAGGAGGCGCACCGATCGATGCCGGTAGATTGGCAGGTAATGGGTGAGTTCGTGCGGGATCGACCGCCTCACGCTCGCTGACACGGTGCGATGATGCGCCACGCCGATGTGCTGGCGGGGACCCGGACAAAGCCGTGATAAGCAGGCGAGGCGACTAGCGCTTGCGATTCAGCTACGTCGAGCAAACGCGCAAGGATAGAAGAAAGACACGCACCGAGCAGCGCGGCAGAGGAGACACGGGAGTGACCCGCGATGGGGTGAGGCGCATGCGCGATCGCATCTCACCGATGGGTGAAGTGCATGCGCGATCGTATGTCACCGATGCGCTACGGGGAATCGAAGAGCGATCGTCGGTGTAACGCCAACGAGAAAGTGCACGCGGCCCGTTGATTTCCGCGCTCATGCGCGCCACGGCAGCGCGATCGAGCCGCCACTCGGCACACAAAACACAGCTCCCGAATAGTCTCACCTTACGCGTTCGTCGACGCGAACTGCCATCGACGAACGCTCATACGATAGAAGCGGAGCAGCCGGCAAACACGCCGCGCTGCCCCGCCTTAATCAAACTCAAACTCAGACCGTCCAGTCGAGAATCACCTTGCCGCTTTCACCGGACAGCATCGCATCGAAGCCTTTCTCGAAATCGTCGGCTGCAAAGCGGTGCGTAATGATCGGCGACAGATCGAGGCCGCTCTGCAGCATCGCGACCATCTTGTACCAGGTCTCGAACATCTCGCGACCGTAGATGCCCTTGATCTCGAGCCCCTTGAAGATCACCTGGTTCCAGTCGATCGCCGTCTGCGCGGGCGGAATGCCGAGCAGCGCAACCTTGCCGCCGTGATTCATCGCTTCGAGCAGGCTCGTGAACGCGCTCGGCACGCCCGACATTTCGAGGCCGACGTCGAAGCCTTCCGTCATCCGCAGGTCGGCCATCACGTCGCGCAGCGACGCGCGCGCGACGTTGACCGCCCGCGTCGCGCCCATCTTGCGCGCGAGTTCGAGCCGGTAGTCGTTGATGTCGGTGATCACGACGTTGCGCGCGCCGACATGCTTTGCGATCGCGACAGCCATGATGCCGATCGGGCCCGCGCCGGTGATCAGCACGTCCTCGCCGACGAGATTGAACGACAGCGCCGTGTGCGTCGCATTGCCGAATGGATCGAAGATCGACGCGAGATCGTCGGAGATCTCGGGCGGAATCTTGAACGCGTTGAACGCGGGAATCGCCAGGTACTCGGCAAACGCGCCTTCACGGTTCACACCCACGCCGACGGTGTTGCGGCACAAATGCCGGCGCCCTGCGCGACAGTTGCGACAGAAGCCGCACGTGATGTGCCCTTCGCCGGATACGCGATCACCGATCGCGAAACCGCGCACTTCCTGCCCCATCTCGACGATCTCGCCGACGTATTCGTGACCGACGTGCATCGGGACGGGAATCGTCTTCTGCGCCCAGTCGTCCCACTTCCAGATATGGATGTCGGTGCCGCAGATCGCCGTGCGGCGAATCTTGATCAGCACGTCGTTGTGTCCGACTTCGGGGCGCTTCACGCGTGTGAGCGTGAGACCCGGGCCGCGTTCGAGCTTTGCCAGTGCTTTCATGGTCGCGCCTCCGTCAGACGATGCCGAGCGACTTGCCGACGCGCACGAACGCAGCGACCGTCTGATCGACTTGTTCGGGCGTATGCGCAGCGCTCATTTGCGTGCGGATGCGCGCGCGGCCGCGCGGCACGACCGGGAACGAGAAGCCGATCACGTAGACGCCTTCGGCGAGCAGCTTGTCGGCCATGTTCGTCGCGAGCTGCGCGTCGCCGAGCATCACCGGGATGATCGGATGCGCACCCGGTACCAGCGTGAAGCCGGCGGCGGTCATCTGCTCGCGGAAACGCACGCCGTTCTCGCGCACGCGTTCGCGCAGCTTCGCGCCTTCGTCGCTGCCGAGCAGTTCCAGCACCTTCAGCGACGCGGCGGCGATGCTCGGCGTGAGCGTGTTCGAGAACAGGTACGGGCGCGAACGCTGACGCAGCAGTTCGACGACCTCGCGCCGGGCCGCGACATAGCCGCCCGATGCGCCGCCGAGCGCCTTGCCGAGCGTGCCGGTGATGATGTCGACGCGACCTTCGACGCCGCAGTGCTCGGGCGTGCCGCGGCCATGTGCGCCGATGAAGCCGACCGCGTGCGAATCGTCGACCATCACGAGTGCGCCGTAACGATCGGCGAGGTCGCAGATGCCTTTCAGGTCGGCGATGATGCCGTCCATCGAGAACACGCCGTCGGTCGCGATCAGCTTGTGGCGCGCGCCCGCGGCGTCGGCTTCCTTCAGCTTCGCCTCGAGATCGGCCAGATCGTTGTTCTTGTAGCGAAAACGCTTCGCCTTGCACAGGCGGATGCCGTCGATGATGCTCGCGTGGTTCAGCTCGTCGCTGATCACCGCGTCGTTCTCGTCGAGCAGCGTCTCGAACAGGCCGCCGTTCGCGTCGAAGCAGCTCGAATAGAGGATGCTGTCCTCGGTGCCGAGGAACGATGCGAGCGCGCTTTCGAGCTGCTTGTGCACGGTTTGCGTGCCGCAAATGAAGCGCACCGACGCCATGCCGAAGCCGTCCTGATCGAGGCCGGCCTGCGCCGCGGCGATCAGGCGCGGATCGTTCGCCAGACCGAGATAGTTGTTCGCGCAGAAATTCAGCACGCCGGCACCGCCGGCGAGCCGCACGGCCGCCGCCTGGGGACTCGCGATCTCGCGCTCGGTCTTGTAAAAACCGTCCGCGCGGATCTGGTCGAGCGTCCCGCGTACCTGGGCGAGAAAGGCATCACGCATCGCAAAGCTCCTGACAGGGATTCGCAGTCCGTCGCGCGCCACTCGTGGCGGCAGCGCAGCGGCCTGCTACTGTTATAGTCGGTCGTTCGGTTGACCGCATTTATCCGATATTCCGAACTACAATTCGAAATACCGAACAACTCTAAGCGAACGGAAACCAAATGGCAAGTTCCTCCGCGTCGCGGCGCACGCCTGCCGGCGCCGTACCGCAGCCGCCGGGCGTGACGCCGCCGCGCGTCGGCGAGCAAATCCAGCGCCTGCGCAACGAGCGCAAGCTGACGCTCGACGACCTGTCGCGCGCGGCCGGCGTATCGAAGTCGATGCTCTCCGAGATCGAGCGCGACAAGGCCAACCCGACGATCGCAGTCGCGTGGCGGCTCACGAACGCGCTCGGCATCACGCTCGACGAACTGTTCTCGCAGCCGAAAGCGCCGGAGACGATCCGCGTGGACGGCCCGCACGACATCCCGACGCTGGCGGGCCACGACGGCCGCTACCAACTACGCGTATGGGGCCCGATCGACCTTGCCGGCAAGTTCGAGTGGTACGAGCTGACGCTGCCGGGCGGCGGCGCGCTCGTATCGAACGCGCACGAGCCCGGCACGCGCGAGCACCTCACCGTGCTGCAGGGCGCAATGGAAATCGAAGCCGCCGATGCGAGCCGGCGCCTGAAAGCCGGCGACACCGCCCGCTACCCGGCCGACACGCCGCACGCGATCCGCAACCCCGGCAAGGCCGAGGCGCGCGCACTCCTGATCGTGATCCATCGCTGACGAGGCGGGTAGCTGGCCGAAAGGCCAGTTGCGGAAAGTACTGTATGTTTGTACAGTATACGGACATTCCGCCATGCATGGCCGGAGCGGCGCACGGAGGCGCCAGCGCCGGTCGACAGGAGCCTGCAATGACAGAAGAACAAGATTTGGCCGCGCTCAGCTTCAAGGCTGCCGCGCACGACCTCGAGTTGATCGTTCGCCATATAGCCGGGCGCTATATCCGTCAGCGCGTCCCGCTGTCCTGGCGCCTGCTGCACGCCATCGAAGCCGAGGCGCTCGCCGATCTCGGCTTTGCCAGCCGGCACGACGCCGGCATGCGTCAACTGTTCGAACGGCCGTCGGACATGACCTTCCCCGAAACAGACGATCCGATCGACTTCGGCCGCTCGAATGCGCTGCCGGCCGTCTTCTCGTTCGCGGTCCTGGCGTATGAAGCTGCCGCCAAGTCGCAGGAAGCGACGCCCGCCAAGCGCGTTCACCGTCCGTCCAAGGCGTGGGGCGACTGAGTCCAGCCCGGGCCGTCCGACACGACGGCCGGCTCGCGCATCCTTCTGCCCGCGACGTTGCTGAAAGGGCTACCATATACGCAACTAACGGAATAAATAACATGTCCCTTCCTACACCCTCCGACACCCCAGCGCGCCCGGAAGAAAAGGATCTGTTCGACCGCGGCGCATCCGACTGGATCGTGTCGCCCGAGACTGCGTTCGACGCCTGGCTGGCGATGCAGGAATATCGCCGTTCGTCGGCCGACGTCTATCGCGCCCAATGGGGCGCCTTTCTCACGTGGCTGCGAGCACACCAGAAAAACCTGGCCACCGTCGATACCGCATCGATCGCGAATTTCGTCGCTGAGCTTCCGATCCGGAAAACGCAGCGCATGCGTTATTTGCGGTTGATCGAGCGCGTGCTCGACCATATCCGCCGCACCGAACTCGCCTCCACGAACCCTGCCCGCTTCATTGCTCAGGATGGCGAAGCGAACTGGCGCCAGGCACGCGACAACGAACCGACCGGTTTCCTCACGCCCGCCGAACGCGCAAACTTGCTGGCCTACCTGTTTTCACCGATCGGCGTGTCGGGCTCTGCCTACTGGAAAGAACGACGCGATCGCGCGCTCGTCGCGGTATTTCTGGGTGCCGGCGTGAAAACCGGCGAAGCGCGCGTACTCACGATTAGTTGCATCGATACAAGCGGAACGTCGCTGCAAATTCCGTCGACGCATCCGGATTTCGCGCGGGAAACCCATCTGGCGTCGTTCGCGATCGCGTTGCTCGAAGCGTGGCTCGTGGAGCGCAAACGCCAGGAGATTCCGGGCGAGCTCGTATTTCCGGCGTCGCACGCCGGACGGCCAATGCACAAGGCGACAATGCTGCGCGCGATCGATGCGATCGTCGAATCGGCCGGGCTCACGTCGTCGCGCACCGCGCGCGCGAGTCCGCAAACGCTGCGCAACACCTATGCGGCCGAACTGTTCGAGCACGACGTGCCGCCCGAGCGGGTCGGCAAATGGCTGGGCTTCATGCGGCCGATCTCGTCGAACCGCCTGCATCGCGCGTGGAAAAACTGGCGCGACGATCTCGCGACCGGTGACACGTCCGAGCAGGACGAAACTCACTGATGGCCGACCGGCTGCTCACGGCGCGTGATCCGTGAGCAGCCTTGTGCGGCGTAGCCTCACCGTTTCACAGCTCCCGAAAAATCTCACCTCACGCGTCCCGGATCACCTCACCTGTGCGATCGCTGTGCCAGCCGACGCGTTCAGTCGCGCGCGAAACGCGTGACCGCTTCGAATCTGGACGGCCACGGTCCGGACGCATGTTCGCATTCAGGGCACGATACTTCGAAGCCGTCGTCGTCATGCGACAGCTCCGGTTCGCCGTCGCAATGCGGGCACTGGCTCGGCACTGGGACTTCGTGGTCGAGCGACGTGCCGATCGCGGAAAACGCGTCCGCATCCAGTTGACCCGCATCGGCCAGGCGCCGTATCAGTGCAGAAATTTCCGGATTCATGCCCCGGCTCGCGCGCAAGGTACTCACGTCGCGCATCGCCCGCTCGAGCTCATCGCTCTGCGTGCGCAACTGTTCCTCGAGCCGGTCCGCACGGGCCTTGGTCGAACTCAGTTGCTGCAGGAAATCGAATTCCTTTCGCTGCACGTCGCGCAAACCGGTCTGGTAAGTCGACGCCATGCTGCGCAGTGAGTCCAGCTCGACCAGCATCGGTTTGACGCGGCGCTCGGCTTCGGCCACCGCGTCCTTGATCTGCTGCGCATAGTGTTCGGTGCGCTGCTGCAATTCGGCTTGCAGCGCGTCGATGCGGTCGCGTAGCGCCGCGTTCTGCGTTTGTTCGGTGTCGACGCGGCCAGCCATCGCGGCCAGTTCCTTTTCCAATCGTGCGACTGTGGTGAGCAGCGTCGCTTCGTTTGCCGAACCGTGCGTCGATTGCGAGGCGAGCTGTACTTCGAGTTCGGTCACGCGGGCCTGCAACTGGTCGTTGCGCGATTCACTGCGCGCGAGTGCGGCTTCCAGCGTTTCCTGCCTGACCGACGCGTCGCGCAGCCGCTGTTCCGCGTCGGCCAGGCTGGCGCGAACTTGTTCGCGGTCGATGTCGAGACTTTCCCGCGCCGCTTTCAGCGCTTCTTCATATAGTGCGCCAAGCAATGCCCCGGCCTTTTCCTCGACCGCTTTGGGGATCGCCGCGCCGTCGAGCCGCACTTTGGACGCGGAGCGAATCCGTTCCCAGAAATGATCGATGTCCTTCGGAATGTCGCTGGCGCTGCCGGTCTGGGTCAGGTCGCGAACGTTGGCGGCCGACGGCCGAATGCCGAGATCGAAGAACAGGCGCTTGCACGCATGTAGCGACAGTTCCTGCCGGCGCGCGCCGCTCGAGCGCAGCGATTCCAGTTCTTCACGGATGACTTCACGCATTTCATCCAGGGTCATGGCACGACTCACTGTCATTGAGATGTTGCGATCATAACGAAATACGTATTTTTTGATACCTATTTTCGTCGACCGTGGCGAATTTGCGTCGCTCCGCACAGAAACCGCGTCTGTGAGTCGATCCATGCGAGCCTGCCCTTGGATTCCGTGAAACAAAGCGAAGAAAGCAGCCCAAGTGCTTGTACGGAAAGCGTTTTCTACCAAGCCCCGAAAAAGTGCATTTGTTTCACATCACGGGCTTGATCGTGAGCGGGCGGTGTTCGGGTGTGGTGTCTCTGTGGAAAACTCGACGACCGTCGGCTTGAGAGTATTAGAAGTAAACACCCTTGAACCCTTAGTTAAAAACGTTAACGCCACGGCACAGCCTTATATAGCAAGGCTTTCCGGCCGACAAGGTGAAGTTTTACGGGAACGAAGGTGACCTTCTGCGGGAACTGAAGTGATGGGGTTCGGGGAGCTGCGTGAGCCGATGCAGGAAAGGTCGTGAGCGGATTCGGGATCACAGTGAAACACGAGATTTCCAAAAGGTGAGGATTTTCGGGGCCGCACAGCGCCCGAACCCGCGCTGTGCCTGAGCGCACAGTTTTCTGCCTGTGCAGACATAGGTGAGAATTTGCGGGACCTTCTTCGCGCCCCGATTCTGCCCATCTTTTGGGCAGTTTTCATGAAAGGTGAGGTTTCACGGGACTCCACAGGGATTTGCTGTGAGGATTTCCGGGAAGCGACCGCCATTTTGCACAGCAAAAGCGCACTGTGGGGCCGATGAGGGCCCAAAGGTGAGGCTTTTCGGGAGCGAAATCCGGGTTTCCCTGCCCGGAGCCCAGTAAGGTGAGCTTTTTCGGGGCATCGCTCGGCGTGCGACGTTCAGGTCACAGGTGAGACTTTTCAGGAGCGTCGGTTGCACGAAAATTGGTCAAAGGTGAGGCTTTTCAGGACCGGCATGCGCGAGAATTCCGCGAAAAGCCCGCCGGGACTGGCAGAAATCTGATTTTTGCTGTGCCACTTTTTGGCATAGGTGAGACTTTTCAGGAGTTGCCACACAGCTGTTGCGCTCGTCAGGGCCGGGGAAAGGTGAGGTTTTTCGGGGGGTGCCAGACGAACACAGCAAATTGCCTGCCGCACCTAAGTATCGGATGCCATTGATCTTTTTGATACCGCGGCGGTTACGGTGAGGTTTTTCGGGAGTCGCGTTCGCATCCGTCATAGCGCCGCTTTTTTCAATAAGGTGAGGCTTTTCGGGAGATTCTGGCGGCCGATCCCGCGTCTGCCGGGGATTCGGCGGTATCCGGGTCACAGAGTTTCGAGCCGGTGAGGTGAGAATTTTCGGGACCGAACGGTTTCTGTGCGCTGTACAATGCGCGCCCGGCCCGTGAAATCGCCGCGACCGACGTCCCGCAGGGCCGTTTGGGCGCGGGTTTTCGGATCTCGAGCGGGCTTTCGATCTCCGCGACAGCCGCGCCTGTACATGCATACAGGCCGATCCGGGACCCGACGCTCGAAGTCGCTGCATCGAGTGGCGACCCTGTGACGAGCGACGCGGAAGTGCAGTCGTAAAATTACGACAAATCGAAAGGTGAGCCGATACGGGAGCAAATTTCGCACGTGTGGAGCACAGGCAAAAATCTGTGAATCCGCGCATCCCGCGACACGTCTGGATGAGTCTGAAACGCTGTAAATTCGGACCGGTGAGGGTTTTCGGGAGCGGGTTGGGGTGAGTGCCGGTTTGCACGCGGACTTCACCCGCTATGGTGAGCATGTCGTTCTGGACGCACATCACCACAGGCGCTATCCTTCCGTGAAACTTCTCCTCCGACCCGACGCATGGCCACGAAGCGCGCCAAGAAAACCGATGTGGATGTGGTGAGTGCCAGTTCAGCCGAATTGCGTAAGGCCGTCGAGGCGATCGCAATTCAGCCGAAGAGCGGCAAGATCACGCTCCTGACTCGCAAGCTGTTCAATGTCCTGCTGGCCGTCGCGCAGCAGGCCGACGACTCCGGCGATACCTATCGCGCGCTGCTGTCGGATATCGTCGCCAACTCCGCTTTCGATTCGAACGACACCGCGCTGGTGAAGGAACACTTGCGCCGCATGGTGTCGGTCCAGGTCGAATGGAGCACGGGCACGTCGAGCCAGAAGCCGGGCCGCAAATGGGGCATCTCGACGTTGATCGCCGATGCCGAAATTCTCGAGGATCCGACCACCCGTCGCGTGTGGGTGGAATTCTCGTTCGCACCGAAGATCAAGAAGAAGCTGCTCGACCCGGTCCAGTACGCGCGTCTGAGCCTGCAGTTCCAGAGCCAGCTGCGCAGCAGCGCCGGCCTCGCGCTCTACGAAATCTGCGTGCGCTACCTGACGAACCCGAGCCACCTGACGATGCGCGAGCCGTGGGAATGGTGGCGGCCGATCCTGTCGGGCACGCCCGATACGGAAGCCGGCGACGAGGCGAAGCGCGAGTACAAGTACTTCAAGCGCGACTATCTGCGTCCGGCGATCGCCGAGGTCAATGCGGTCACCAACATCTTCGTCGAGCTGATCGAGCATCGCGAAGGGCGGCGGGTCGCGGAGATCCAGTTTCGCGTGACCGAGCGCAAGCAGCCGATGCTCGCGCTCGACGAGCATCCGAACGTGTTCGACAGCACGCTGGTCGACCGGATGGTGAAGCTCGGGATTCCGCTCAAGGAAGCGCAGACGCTCTACGCGGACAGCGAGGAAAACCGGATTCGCGCGGCGCTGCAGATGACCGAACAGCGGATGCGCAGCACGACGCTGCCGCCGGTGCGCAGCGCGCCCGCGCTGTTCAAGGACGCGCTGAAGAAAGGTTATGCGCCGCCGGTCGAGTCGGTCGACGCGCTGCCTTCCGGCACGCCTTCGGCGAAGGTCGTGGCCGCGCAGCCGGACGATCTGAAGGCGCGTCTGTTGAGCGAATTCGCGGCGTTCCGCCGCAAGGAAGCGAAGGTGCTGTACGAGGAGCAGGGCGACGCGGAGCGCGAAGTGGCGCGCGAGTCGTTCGAGTCGGAAGTGTTGCCGACGATGGGCTCGCACCTGCGTGACGACTGGCGCAAGCGCGGTCTCGATTCGAAGCTGGCCGAGACGGCGTTTTTCGACTGGCTGGCCCAGAAGACCTGGGGTGAGCCGACCGACGGCGATCTGCTGTCGTTCACCCTGAATCAATCGCGGGCCGCCTGAGGCCCGTTGACGCGGCTCTGACGGGCCACCGCCGTCGCCCGCCTGACCCGGCGGGCCCGGCGCCTCGCCAGGCCCTGCCGGCCGTTTCCGTCACTCCGACAACAGCATCCGCTCGAGCTGCTCGAGAATTGCGTCGCGCTTGTCCTTCGGCAGGCCGCGCAGGCGCAGTTCGATACGGTCTTCGCCGTACGACTTCAGGTCGCCGACGGACTTGCCGCCGAGCTTGATCTCGAGACGCTGCGCGTAGCGCTGGCGGCCTGCCGGCTTCGGCGTCTCCTGCGCCGCAACGCGACCCTTGACGATGTCCGACACCTGGCGCGTGCTGAGATCGTCGGACACGATCTTGTTGATCAGCCGCAGCGTCGCCTCGGTACCGCGCGCGTTGTGATAGCGGCCGACCTGATAGGCCATGTTCGAACCGAAGCGATCGGGGCGCGCGACCATCTCCTGCATCACGGCTTCCGGCAGCTTGCCGATCGACAGCGCGACCGCGACCGTCGACTCGTCGAGGCCGAGATGTTCGGACAGTTCCTTCTGGCTCTGGAAGTGTTTGTCATCGAGGAAGCGGCGCCACACGACGGCGTTGTCGAACACCGTCTGCGAATCGCGTTGCACGTTCAGGTCGTAGCCCAGCTTGTAGCTCTCGATCCCGATCGGCACGTCGATCACGATCGCCTTCACCGATTCCTTGTTCGCTTCCTTCAGTGCGCGCACGCGACGGCCGCCGTCGCTGACGAAATACGAACCCGGATTGTCGTAGTCCGGAATCACGTGGATCGCTTGCTGTTGCCCCTGCTTCGCGAGATTGACCGCGAGCTCGGCAATCGACGCTTTCAGGTAGAAGTGCCGCGGATTGAACGGGCTATGCTTGATCGCCTTCAGCGGCAGCTCGATCACCTGGCCGGGCGCATAGCGGTTCTCGAGACGCCACGCGCGATATTGCGGCGACTCGTCGGTCGACGGATCGAGCAGGACTTCCGGAACCGGCGGCGGCGCGATGTCTTTCTTTGCGGACTTCGTCTGAGCAGGCGTGGCCGTCTCGGACTTCACGATGCCGTCGATGGCATTCAGCCGATCAAGCGCGGTGCGCTTTTCGCTCGTCGTGATATCCGGGCGCGCTTGGAATCCTTTTGCAAATTGGGAGGGTTTCATGTGATTCCTTTATGCGCATAAAGTCAGGGCAGCATGGCGACGATTTCGTCGGCACATGCGCGGATTTCAGCGGCGGCCAGCTTGGCGCCGCGATCGTTCATCTGCAGCACGGTCTGACCGAGCGCCATCGCCTGCTTGTACGCCTCCCGGGTCGGGATTTGCGTCTTCAACAGCGGGAAGCCGAGTTCCTCGAGCGCGCGCTTGAGCTCGCGGGTCAGCATGCGCTTCTCTTCGGTCTTGTTCAGCAGGAAGACGGCGCGGAGGTCTTCGTTCATCACTTGCGCCTGCTGGATCAGCTTGACCAGCCCGACGCTCGACCAGTAATCGGCCGGCGACGACGACGTCGGAATCACGGCGATCGATGCGGCCAGCAGTACGACGCCGGATACCTTTTCGGTGATCGACGGCGGGCAATCGACGACGATGATGTCGTAGTCGTTGATGAACTTCTTGATCTCGCGATGGATCTGGCCGCCAGCTTCGGCGAGGTTGACGACCGGGAACGGGATGCCGGTGTCGCTGTCGCCGGATGCGCTCGACCAGTGAATCAGTGTGTTTTGACCGTCTGCGTCGATGACGAGGACGCGCTTCCCTTTCTCATGGAATGCAGCGCCAAGGTGCATGGCAATCGTGCTTTTGCCGACGCCACCTTTTTGTTGAGTGACTGCAATGATTTCCGCGGCCAATTTTCACTCCTGTTTTTGGTCGTTGGAATTCTACAGGACGATATTTATATTTCAATGAAATTGTCGTTCGCCAACTACGCGTTAGCCATTCGGGCTATCGGTTTATGCGCATAAACGATGCGAGGCGGATGGATAAGCAGCGCGGACGCAGGCGAGCCTGCTGCGGATGAGTGATGAGGGCGGCGATCTGCGTGCCGATGGCGGGCCGGGATCGCCGTTGAGAAGCCGATCGTTGCGATGTGTCGGCGCCTGCTCTTCCCGAGTTAGGAAAGGGCGGGGAGTGGGCGGCAGATGGGTTTGTGCGCATAAACTTCCGCACGGGGTGGAGCGTCCCAGCGAGGATGCGGCCGTGCTTGTACTAGAACCGATGTGGCACGCTCCACATTGCCGAGGCCGACGCGATGCTCGCGACACGGAGCGTATGCGGCGACGAACCGGTGAGTGCCCCGATGTTTATGCGCATAAACCGACGGAGAGGACCAGCGCGCGTTAGCGGTCGGAGATTGGCATATGTGCATAAAAGGCACCGGCAGGCCGATGGGCCGAATACCATCAACGATCGGGACGCGGCTCACGCCTGGCATCGAAATGCACGGGCTGGCCTTAGTGTCGGTGGATCCCCCTCGCCCGCCTTATGTGGCGATTGATTTGTGCGCATAAACCCGTCGACGCATGGATCATTGGGCGATCGCGGCGTCGCCTGGAATGCGCCAAGGCGATGCGCCGCTACCCGGTGCTATCGCCGGCGGCGGCCACCCAGCCCAACCCAGTAGCAACCCGTGCACCGCACTTTATGCGCATAAACGCCGCGAGCGCCGGGCGCAGACCGCACTCACCGCACTCACCGCGC
>NZ_ML058628.1:162974-203863 GCF_003635165.1 Burkholderia sp. Nafp2/4-1b
ACCGCACTCACCGCACTCACCGCGCGGCGATACCTTCGCAGCACCTCACGCACCATCCCCAGCCCGCAATTCCCCACCCGCCCACGCGCCAGTACCCGGCCGAAACCCCGCCACCCAGACTGGCTACAATACGGGCCTTTCCCATTCAGGTCCGAATGATGATCACGATCTACCACAACCCTCGCTGCTCGAAGTCCCGCGAGACGCTCGCACTGGTCGAAACGCTGAACACCACCGGCACGCCGGTGAACATCGTTGAATATCTGAAGACGCCGCCGACGGTCGAGGAACTGGAAGCGCTGCATCGCCAGCTCGGCCGCCCGGTGCGCGACATGCTCCGCGATGGCGAGGAGCCGTACAAGACGCTGGATCTCGCCCGTGCGAATCTGACCGATGCGGAGGCCTACGAGGCGATTGCCGCGCATCCGATTCTGCTGCAGCGTCCGATCGTCGTGTATCGAGGCAAGGCGGCGATCGGCCGGCCGCCCGAGTCGGTGCAGGTATTGTTCGAATAACAGTTGTCCGGCGTATTTTTCTTATTGCTTCGATCCGGCGCGAGCGTGCCGGATCGATTCGCCGAATTTGCGCTCCACCGCTGATCTCCCGTGCTGCCCGTACCAGCTGCCCGTACCAGCTGCCCGTCCCCCGCAACGCCTAACCCCGCACAGCACTACCACCCACCCACTCACCGCTGCCCGTCTCCCGACGACGACTCGTCCCCCTCCGCCGCCGCCCGCCCCGCCGCCGCATGCGCAGCGGTCCGCAGCAACGCGATCTGTCCGCGATACGCCCTGCAGCCGCTGCAAACCGGCAGGTGCACGCGCACCTGCATGCGCTCATGCAACGTCAACGACCGGTCGAGCGCATCCGACAACAGTCGCGTCACGTCCTTACATTTCCCCGGCAGCATCTTCGGTCGTCAGTCCTTTTTCGCTGAGGCAGGTGCGCAGGCGCGTGCGCGCCCGATACAGCAGCACGCTGCAATGATTGGTCGTCAACGTCAGTTCGCTGCAGATATCGGCGATTTCGACATCGAGGAATTCGCGCATCATGAACACGCGCCCGATGTGTTCGGGCAGATGGTCGAGGCAGACCTGGAACAGCGTCCAGAACTGCTGTTGCTGCAAGAGCGTTTCCGGGCGCGGCCACGGCCGCGGCTTCGTGTGCGCGGCCCAGTGTCCGTTGTCCTTGAACAGTTCGCGATCGAGCACAGCTTCACCGTCGAGCTCCGCATCGAACGCGGACAGGTTCACCGTCCGCTGCCGCGCGCGCAGCACGTCGATCAGCTTGTTGCGCAGGATGCCGAACACCCAGGTCTTGTGGGCGGAACGTCCGGCGAACTCTCCCGCATGCGACCACGCGCTGGTCAGCGCCTCCTGCACGGCGTCCTCGGCAGCGTCGGCATCGCGGAGTTGCAGGCGCGCAAAGCGCAGCAGATCGCGTCGCAATTGCGCGAGATAGGCGGGATCGTCGTACGCGGACAGCATGTTGGGTCGGAGGCCTTGTGAAGCGAAAAAGCGAAAAGCGAAAACGCGCGATCGCGATCGCATGCCGCGCCGCCGGGCAGGCGCAGCTCGGCATCGCGGTGTGCGAGCAGCTTACTGGGCGCGCCGTGACGCCGCAACGCTGCAACGCATGTTCCGTCACGAATTCATGAAGCGGGCCGGTACGCTGCGCTATGCTTGCCGGAACTCCGCATCGCACACAGCGAAAACAGGCCGCGGGCAGTTTGTAACATCAGACCATAACGATGAAGTTATCCACAATTTCTGTGGAAAACCTTGTGGAAAGTCGGCCGTTCGGCCCCGTGGGACGGCTCGCGGGCTGGCCTGCCTATAAACAGACCTTTGTCGCCTGTCCCGAAGCAATTTATTGGATTCCTCACCCACCGGAAGGAGAAAGCCATGCCCTATCGTGTTGCAGTCGTCGTCGGCAGCCTGCGTCGCGGTTCCTGGAACCGCGCGCTCGCGCACGCCGTGGTCTCGCTCGCGCCCGCCGATTTCTCGTTCGAATTCGTCGAGATCGGCGAACTGCCGCTGTACAGCCAGGACTACGATGCGGATTTTCCGGAAGTCGCGAAGCGCTTCAAGCAGTCGATCGAAGCCGCCGACGCGCTGCTGTTCGTCACGCCCGAATACAACCGCTCGATCCCGGGTGTGCTGAAGAACGCGCTCGACTGGGGCTCGCGTCCGTGGGGACACAATTCGTGGTCCGGCAAGCCGGGTGCTGTGCTCGGCACGTCGCCGGGCGCGGTCGGCACCGCGCTCGCGCAGCAGCACCTGCGCAACGTGCTCGCGTATCTCGACGTGAAGACGCTCGGCCAGCCGGAAATGTTCATCAAGCATGACCCGGCACGCATCGACGACGAAGGGCAGATCGTCAGCGAGGACACCCGCAAGTTCCTGCAGGGCTTCGTCGACCGCTACGTCGACTGGGTGCGCGTGCTGAAGTCGGCCTGATCGCCGTCCGCTTCCTGCTTTCCGCTGTCGGCGCCGGCCCGCGACGTGACCCGCGGGTCAGGCGCCGGCGTGCCGCGCGTCGCGCGCTTCGCGGATCCCGAGCAGGATCTCGTCGAGCAGCGCGATGTCGAACGGCTTCGACAGCACGCGCACGTTGACGGTACGCGTGCGGTCGAGCTCCTCCGCATAACCCGTGACCAGGATCACGGGCAGCTTCCCCGGGCGCTTGTCGATCGCTTCGGCGAGGTCGATGCCGTTCAGGCGGCCCGGCATGTGAATATCCGAGATCACCAGGTCGAACCCGTCGTTGGCGGCCGCGCCCTCGATCACGCGCAATGCGTCGTCGGCGGTGGGCACATAGGTGACGCGGTGCCCGAGGAGCGTGAGCAGCGCTTCGGTGCCGGCCGCGACTTCGCTGTTGTCTTCGACCAGCAGCACATGCAGGCCCGCGAGCGCGCCCGTGCCATGCGCAGAGGGTTGCGGCCGCGCGACGATGTCCTCGACGCGTGCGCGCGGCAGGTAGAGGCGCACCGACGTGCCTGCACCGACCGCGCTGTCGATCGTCGCGAGGCCGCCCGAACGCTCGCAGAACGCGAACACCTGCGGCAGCCCGAGCCCCGTGCCCATCCCCTGCGGCTTCGTCGTGAAGAGCGGCTCGAACGCACGCGCGAGCACGTCGGGCGCCATGCCCGAGCCCGTATCGTCGAGCGAGATCTGCACGAAGTCGCCGGTGAGCGGAAAGCCGTCCTCGCGGCGCAGCGTCACGTTGCGCGCGCTGACCGTGAAGCGGCCGCCGATCGCCATCGCATCGCGCGCGTTCACCGCGAGATTGATCACCGCGAGTTCGAGCTCCGCGACGTCGACCCGGATCGGCCACACGCCCGGCTCGATCGCGACGACCAACGATGACTTCGAGCTGAGCGACGTCTTCAGCAGTTCGCGGCACGTGCCGAGCCACTGGCCGATGTCGATCGTCTCGTTGTGCAGCGGCTGCTTGCGCGCGACGCCGAGCAACTGGCGCGTGAGCGACTGGCCGTTCTTCAGCGCGCGCTCGATCGCGCCGAGTTCCTTGTCGAGATGCTGGACGCCGCGGTGCCGCGCGATCTGCACGTTGCTCGAGATGATCATCAACAGGTTGTTGAAGTCGTGCGCGACGCTGCCGACCAGGTTGCCGAGCGCCTGCATCTTGCGCGACTGCCGGTATGCCGATTCGATCGAGCGCCGCATCGACGCCTCGGCCTGCCAGCGGTCCCACGCCGCCTCTTCCGCCTTCAGCCGTTTCAGCGACAGCCAGATCACCCACCACAGTACGACCGACGGCGCGAACATCGAGATGAACAGCACGCTCAGGTGTTCGACCCACGCGCGCCAGATCGCCGACGTGCGGTACGAGCAGGTCACGTACACCGGATAGCTGCCGACCTGGCGGTACGCAACGATCTCGCTGCTGCCACCCTCGTGATGCACGTGCACGACCCCCGCACGCGGATCGGTGCGCGCGTTGCCGAAGGTGGCCGCCGTGCGATCGGTGTGCGAGAGCGACGGCGGCGGCGGATACGACGCGATCACCGCGCCGTCGGAGCGCGCGAGCGCCATCGTCATCGGCGTGGACACGCCGCCGAGCAGGTCGCGATAAAACGCATTGAAGTACGACGACTTCAGCGCGATCGACACCATTCCGGCGAACGAACCGTCGCTATGACGTCGCGCGACGCCCGTGTTGAACACGGGGATGTTCTCGAGCTTGAGCGGCCCCATCATCAGCCGCGAGATGTGTTCGATGACCTTGCCGTCGCGAATGCCGGCGAAGTCGTCGCGGTTCGCGATCGACGCATACGGCGCCGGATAGTAGAGGCTGTTCGCGAGCAGCATCCCGCTCGCGCCGAAGATGGACACCGCCGCCACCTGCGGATAGCCGCCGCCGATCGTGTTCAGCGCGTCGTGAATGTCGGCCTCCTGGCGCCGCACGGCGGCGTCGTCCATGTCCTGCACGAGGTCGACGATGCGCGCGTCGAGCGTCTCGCTCAGGTCGAACACCTTGAGCGCATGTTCCTCGGCGACGCGCACGGTGCGCATCGTCACGTCGCTCGCCGCTGCTTCGCGCGCCTTCAGGTCGTTGTACGCCATGACCGACACATAGATGCACGGCAGCACGATCGCCGCGACCAGCAGCACGATCAGCGTCACGCGCCGCACCGCGAAATCGTGCTCGGGCGCGCCGGACGCATAGCTGCCGTCGTCGTGCCAGTCGTCGGCGGGCGAGGAGGCGGGGGGGCGGGAGTCGGCGGGACGTTCGGACGTCATTGAAGAAAGCGGGTCAGGCTGAGATGTTCAATCATAAACGAGTTGCGCGCGCCTACCGTACCTCGGCACGGTGGGTTACCTGACGATTCCGACAGGGGTAACGTGAAAGATTGAAAACGCTATGAATCCGGCAGCGCAAACGTACACAAAGAAAAATTTTGCGTGCTTATCTCGAAAATGGTCGTGGCTGTTTTCGGAATGCCGCATGATCCGATCGATTTTGTTCGAAATGGTGAAAATGGCGAGTTGCACCGCCTCCGGTTTACTCAGAGAATCGCGCCTTGCTTTCCCTATGACAGATATAAGCGCCCGCCGGCAGTTGCGGCGCGGTGTGTCGCGTGCGTCATGCCGCGGCGCCCGCGCGCGGCCGTACGGCGGTGGCCGCGTTTGATTGCGAGGCGCCCCTCAAGAAGCGCGCCGCGCTGTCGTTAACGCGAGAGAGACCATTCCGTATACCGCTTCGCCGCCATGCCTTTGCCGATCGTGATCGCCGACGACTCCTTGCTCGCTCGCAAGCTTCTGACAAAGGCGCTGCCGGGAGACTGGGACGTCGATGTCGCATATGCGGCGAATGGTCGCGAGGCCCTGGCGCTCTATCGTGACGGCAAAGCTTCCGTGATGTTTCTGGACCTGACGATGCCCGACATGAACGGCTATCAGGTTCTCGAGACACTGCGCCACGAAGATCTGAACACGTTCGTGATCGTGGTATCCGCCGATATTCAGCCGCAGGCGCAAGCACGCGTGCGCGAGTTGGGCGCGATCGCATTCGTAGCCAAGCCCGTGACGTCGGAGGCGTTGCTGCCCATTCTCAAGGAGTATGGGTTGTATGCCTGAATCGGTGTTCACGGCGGAGCAACGCGATGCGTTGCAGGAAATCGCCAACCTCGCAATGGGCCGCGCCGCCGCACGGCTCGCGCTGCTGCTCGGCCATTTCATCGAACTGTCGGTCCCGCGCGTGCGCGTCGTGAAGGCCGCCGATGCGGGCGACGCGCTGCGCGAGATGACGGGCATCCGCGAGAACGTCACGGCCGTGCGGCAGGGCTTCCGTTCCGACATCAAGGGCGAGGCCATCGTGCTGTGCCGCAGCGCGGGCGTCGCGCGGCTGATGTCGCTGATGGATCGCACGTTCGGCGACGGCGTATATGCCGGCATGGAGACGCAGGACGAAGTCGTGTTCGATGTCGCGAACGTGCTGATGAGCGCGTGCGTCGCGTCGATCCTCGACGAGCTCGGCCGCAAGCCGGTGTTCTTTCCGCCCGGGCTGCTCGGCGCGAACGTGTCGTTCGACGACGTGTTCGAGCCGAATGCGCTCGCGTGGAACGTCGCGCTGCTGCTCGAAGTGAACTTCGGACTCGAGGACCACGCGTTCCGCGCACATTTCGTCATGCTGATGGCCGAGGATTCGATCCGGTTGATGGGCGACGCGCTCGACGCGTTGCTGTCCGCGCTATGAATGCCATTACTACCGCCGCCCCCTCCGCCACCGCCGCGTCGCTGAGCGACCTCGTGATCGAGCGCGTGGGCTTCGGCCTGTTCGTGCTCGACCGCACGATGACCGTGTTGATGTGGAACCGCTTCATGCAGGACCACAGCGGCATCCCGGCCGACGACGTGATCGGCCGCAACCTGTTCGACTGCTTCCCGGAGCTGCCGCGCGCATGGCTCGAACGCAAGCTCGAGAGCGTGTTCCAGCTCGGCAGCTTCGCGTTCAGCTCGTGGGAGCAGCGGCCCTACCTGTTCCGCTTCGAGCACGACCGGCCGATCACAGGGGGCGTCGACTACATGCAGCAGGACTGCACGTTCATGCCGCTCACGCGCGGCCGCGAAGTCGAAGCCGTGTGCGTGACGATCTCGGATGTCACGCACGTGAGCGTGATGCAGCGCGAGCGCGAGGAGGCGGTCGCGAAGCTGCGCGAACACGCGAACCGCGACGGCCTCACGGGCATCGCGAACCGGCGTTTCTTCGAAGCCCGGCTCGGCGACGAGTTCGCGCGCTGGCAGCGCTACGGCGGCGACCTGTCGGTGCTGCTGTTCGATCTCGACCACTTCAAGACGATCAACGACCGGTACGGGCATGCGGTCGGCGATGCGGTGTTGCGCGAGACGGCGCGCCGCGTCGCGTCGATCGTGCGTGCGCAGGATACGTTCGGCCGCTTCGGCGGCGAGGAATTCGCGCTGCTGCTGCCGTGCACGAATCTCGACGAGGCAATGCTCGTGGCCGACAAGGTGCGCGATGCGATCGGCAGCACGCCGGTCGACGCGGAAGGCGTCAGCGTGCCGGTGACCGCGAGCGTCGGCGGCGCATGCGCGACGGCGGGCGTACCGGCGAGCGACGTACTCGTCAACGAGGCGGACACCGCGCTCTATCGCGCGAAGCGGCTCGGGCGCGATCGGTCGATCGCGTACGCGTAACCGCAACTGCTTCGTCACGGCCCGGCGCGTGCGATGCACACGCCGGGCACACCGTTCAGCTTTTCGCGATATCCGCGAGCACGCCGGCCAGCACGGCCGGCTGCGACATGAATGGCGAGTGGCTGCTGTCGAGCTGGTGCACGTGGGTCGGGTTGCCGGGCGTGAACGCGTCCGCTTCGTCGATGAAGCGCTGCTGCAGCGCGGGCAGGATCACGCGATCGGCGAGGCACTTGATGTAGTGACGGTCGATCGCGCCCCAGCGCGCGGCGGTCGTCGGAATCGCGGTCGCGAACGGCGCGGCCGGCACGTCGCAGGTCATCAGGTTCGTCACCGCTTCGAAGTCGGCCTGCGCCACGTCGTCGTACAGCGCACGCTTCGCGAGCTCGCGATACGCGGCGTCACCGCTGCGCGGATCGATCCTCAGTGCGCCGGCGACGCGCGGGCTCGCGAGCATCAGCGGGGCCAGCAGGTCGCCCTTGTTCTCGGGCGCACGCACGTAGTCGAGGCCCGGCGCGCCCGACGCGGGCATGAACGCCGCGAGATAGACGATCTTCGCGATCTTCTCCGGCGCGCGTTCCGCCGCGGCCGTGATCGCGAGGCCGCCCATGCTGTGTCCGACGAGCACGACCTTGCCGCGGCCGAGCGCGTACGCGTCGTCGACGGCCTGCATCACCTGCGTCGCGTAATCGTCGAGCGTGGTGTTCGCGACCGGCGATGGCTCGGCGCCGAACGCGTCCTTGTCGAGCGGCCGGGCGAGATAGGATGCGGGAAAGCGGGCATTGATGCCGTGCGCGGGCAGGTCGCGCGCGATCGACAGATAGCCGCGCGCAGCCAGCGCGGCCGCGACGTGCGCGTAGCACCACGCCCCGTGCCATGCGCCGTGCACCAGCACGAAGACGGGATGGTCGGATGGCGGGGCGGCGGTTACGTTCGTCTCCATGGTGTCCGTTTTTTCGAGAAGGATATTCATCTTAGACGAAGCCGGGCGGACGCAGCCGCGCGTGTCCTGGGTTGAACGCGCGGACAGGCTGTGCTTGCGTTTGAACCGAGTGTCGCGATGGTGCCCTTTTGTCTCGTACAGGCCACATTTCGTCCATATCTGATTTGATTTTGCGCCGAACCGCGCTAATTTGACGCTTTGCTCACGATGGCGCCCCATGAACGTCGATTACCTCTTCTACCGGCGGCCGGACAAACCCGGCCCCTATTCGCTCGACGATCTGGGCGACACCGCGCCGCCGATCGGCCCGAGCCACGTGGTGCGCGCGGGCATCGCGCGCGTGTTCGAGGAGATCGCGTGGCACGAGTCGTCCGACGTGCCGGGCGCGTGGTTCGGCACCGGCGGCCCGTCGTTCCAGTTCACGGCCGAGCCCGATGGGCGAGTGACGAGCTTCATGGGCTCGCGGCTCGAACGCCGCTCGATGCTGCAGCTGACCCGCGAAATGGGGCTCATCGCGCTCGATCTGCAGCGCGACATCGTCTACGGCTGACGGGCGGCGCGGCGCCGTTCCCCGCCAGGGCCGCCCCCACCCGCCCGCCACGCCCCAGGCGGCCCGCCGGGCGCACCGCGCGTCCGCCATCGGACTTCAAAGATTGCTATACTTTCGCCCAATTCCGGCTTCCGGCCGGTAATTTGTGCCTGTCTGCGTCGATCGTTCGCATATCTCGCACGCATTTGACGCCCTGACCAACCCAGCCGGGCATGGCTTCTTCAATCGCCCCGCGTGGGTGTCTCCGTGGAGCTCGTCTTGGCCGTTTCCAATCTCGTCGTGGACGAACAAGAAACCGACGCCGCTGCCGTCACATCGGGCAGTTCTTTCTATCTGGCAATGCGCATCCTGCCGGCGGTGCAGCGCGATGCGATGTTCCAGGTCTACGCGTTCTGCCGCGCGGTCGACGACATCGCCGACAGCGACCTGCCGCGCGCCGAGCGCCAGGCGGGCCTCGATCGCTGGCGCGCGGACATCGACGCGTGCTTTGCCGGCCACCCGCCGCGCCATCTGGTCGCGCTCGAGCGCGAGATCCGCGCGTTCGACCTGAAGCGCGAAGACTTCCACGCGATGATCGACGGGATGGCGATGGACGCCGCCGAAGACATCTGCGCGCCCGACGAACCGACGCTCGACCTGTTCTGCGATCGCGTCGCGAGCGCGGCCGGCCGTCTGTCGGTGAGGATTTTCGGGATCCCGGAAGCGGAAGGCATCAAGCTGTCGCACCACCTCGGCCGCGCATTGCAGCTGACGAACATCCTGCGCGACATCGACGACGACGCAGCGATCAACCGCTGCTATTTGCCGCGCGAGCTGCTCGCGCGCGAAGGCATCGCGATCACCGATCCGGCGACGATCGTGCGCGATCCGGCGCTGCCGCGCGTGTGCGCGACGCTCGTCGAACGCGCGCTCGCGCACTTCCGCGACGCGGACGCCGTGATGGACACCTGCACGCGTGCGCAGGTGAAGGCGCCGCGCATCATGTCGGGTGCGTATCGCTGCATTCTCGAAGCCGCGATCGCACGCGGTTTCGCCGCGCCGCGCGCGCCGCTGCGCAAGCCGAAGGCGCGCATGCTGATGATCGCCGCGCGCTACGCGCTGTTTTGAGCCGATGCCCAGAACCGTCCACGTGATCGGTGCAGGTCTCGCGGGCCTGTCGGCTGCCGTCGAGCTGCAACGCCGCGGCCGGCGCATCGTGCTGCACGACGCGCATGCGCATGCGGGCGGCCGCTGCCGCTCGTGGTTCGACGGGACGCTGAACACGACGCTCGATAGCGGCCTGCATCAGGTGTTCGCGGGGCAGCCCGCGACGCAGCGCTACCTGCGTACGATCGGCGCGGCCGATCAGCTTGCCGGGCCCGCGCTATCGGAATGTCCGGTGGTCGACGTCGCGTCGCAGCAGCGCTGGACGCTGCGCTTCGGTAACGGACGCTGGCCGTCGTGGCTGTTCGACGCCGCGTCGCGCGCGCCGGGCACCACGCCGCTCGACTATCTCGCGCTGGCGTCGCTCGTGTTCGCGCGCACGGGCCGCTCACTCGCACAGACGATGCGATGCGACGGCGTGCTATGGGATCGTTGGCTGCGGCCGTATTTCCTCGGCGTGCTGAATGTCGAGCCGCGCCACGCGAGCGCCGAGCTCGCGCGTGCGGCGCTGTGCGGCACGTTTGCGGCGGGCGGCCCGGGCTGCCGCCCGCTCGTCGCGCGTCACGGGCTCGGCAGCGCCTTCGTCGAACCGGCGCTGCGGATGCTGCAGCATGGCGGCGCGCAGATCCAGTTGAACTCGCGGCTCGATGCGTTCGAATTCGGCGCGCACGGCAACGCGGTCGATGCGATCACCGTCGGCGGCGAGCGCGTCGATCTCGCGCCGGGCGATGCGGTCGTGCTGGCCGTGCCGCCCGAGGTCGCGCAGCCGCTCGTCCCGGATCTCCCCGCGCCCGACACGTTCGGCGCGGTCGTGACCGCGTATTTCACGGCCGATGCTCCGGCCGGCAGCCCGCTGCAGACGACCGTCGTCAACGGCGTCGTCGACGCGGTGCGTACCGGCAGCGGCCTGCTCGCCGCGACGATCCGCGACGCGGGCCGCTGGCTCGACCTGCCGCACAATGTGCTCGCGCAGCGCATCTGGGCAGACGTCGCGCGCGTGACCGGCGCGAACCCGGAAACCATCCCCGCGTGGCAGCTCGTCGTCGAGCCGCGCGCGGGTTTTGCGGCGGTGCCGTCGCAGGAAATGAAACGTCCGGCCGTGCGTACGCGCTGGACCAACCTCGTGCTGGCAGGCGACTGGATTGCCACCGGCCTGCCCGCCACGATCGAGGGCGCGATCCGTTCCGGCCAGCTGGCCGCGGACGTGCTCCAGACACAGTAAGCAACAGAGGGACCGATGAACGATCTCACCGAAATGGCCACCCTGTCCGCCGGCACCGTGCCGGCCGGGCTCGACGCGGCCGTCGCGAGCGCCACCGATGCGCTGCTGGCCGCGCAGAACGCGGACGGACACTGGGTCTACGAACTCGAGGCCGATTCGACGATTCCCGCCGAATACGTGCTGCTCGTCCACTATCTCGGCGAGACGCCGAACCTCGAGCTCGAACGGAAGATCGGCAAGTATCTGCGCCGCATCCAGCAGGCCGACGGCGGCTGGCCGCTGTTCACCGACGGCGCGCCGAACATCAGCGCGAGCGTGAAGGCGTACTTCGCGCTGAAGGTGATCGGCGACGACGAGAACGCCGAGCACATGCAGCGCGCGCGCAAGGCCATCCACGCGATGGGCGGCGCCGAGATGTCGAACGTGTTCACGCGCATCCAGCTCGCGCTGTACGGTGCGATTCCGTGGCGCGCGGTGCCGATGATGCCGGTCGAGATCATGCTGCTGCCGCAGTGGTTCCCGTTCCACCTGTCGAAGGTGTCGTACTGGGCGCGTACCGTGATCGTGCCGCTGCTGGTGCTGAACGCAAAGCGTCCGCTCGCGAAGAACCCGCGCGGCGTGCGGATCGACGAACTGTTCATCGACCCGCCCGTCAACGCCGGGCTGCTGCCGCGCCAGGGCCACCAGAGCGCCGGCTGGTTCGCGTTCTTCCGCGTGGTCGATCATGCGCTGCGCGCGGTCGATGGCCTGTTCCCGAGCTACACGCGCGAACGCGCGATCCGCCAGGCCGTGTCGTTCGTCGACGAGCGCCTGAACGGCGAGGACGGCCTCGGCGCGATCTATCCGGCGATGGCCAACGCGGTGATGATGTACGACGTGCTCGGCTATGCGGAAGATCATCCGAACCGCGCGATCGCGCGCAAGTCGATCGAGAAGCTGCTGGTCGTGCATGAGGACGAAGCGTATTGCCAGCCGTGCCTGTCGCCGGTATGGGACACGTCGCTTGTCGCGCATGCGTTGCTCGAAACCGGCGATGCGCGTGCCGAAGAAGCCGTGCTGCGCGGCCTCGACTGGCTGCGCCCGCTGCAGATCCTCGACGTGCGCGGCGACTGGATCTCGCGCCGCCCGCACGTGCGGCCCGGCGGCTGGGCGTTCCAGTACGCGAACGCGCACTACCCTGACGTCGACGATACGGCCGTGGTCGTGATGGCGATGGACCGCGCGCAGAAGCTCAAGCAATCGGACACGTATCGCGAATCGATGGCGCGCGCACGCGAATGGGTCGTCGGCATGCAGAGCAGCGACGGCGGCTGGGGCGCGTTCGAACCGGAAAACACGCAGTACTACCTGAACAACATCCCGTTCTCCGATCACGGTGCGCTGCTCGATCCGCCGACTTCCGACGTGTCGGGCCGCTGCCTGTCGATGCTGTCGCAGCTCGGCGAGACGCCGCTGAACAGCGAGCCCGCCCGCCGTGCGCTCGACTACATGCTGAAGGAGCAGGAGCCGGACGGCAGCTGGTACGGCCGCTGGGGGATGAACTACGTGTACGGCACGTGGACCGCGCTGTGCTCGCTGAACGCGGCCGGGCTGACGCCGGACGATCCGCGCATGAAGCGCGGCGCGCAGTGGCTGCTGTCGATCCAGAACAAGGACGGCGGCTGGGGCGAGGACGGCGACAGCTACAAGCTGAACTACCGCGGCTTCGAGCAGGCGCCGAGCACCGCGTCGCAGACCGCCTGGGCGCTGCTTGGCCTGATGGCGGCCGGCGAGGTGAACAACCCGGCCGTTGCGCGCGGTATCGACTACCTGATCGCGCAGCAGAACGAAGAAGGCCTGTGGGACGAGACGCGCTTCACGGCGACCGGCTTCCCGCGCGTGTTCTATCTGCGCTATCACGGCTATCGCAAGTTCTTCCCGCTGTGGGCGCTCGCCCGCTATCGCAACCTGAAGCGCGCCAATGCAACGCGCGTGACGGTCGGGATGTAACGCGTGGCATCGACGCAGCACAACGGCACGTTGCCCGTCATCGCCGTCACGGGGATGGCGTTCGAGGCGCGCATCGCGCGCGGTCACGGCGTCGAGGCCGTGTTCGCCGCGCGGGCCGACCGGCTCGAGCGCGCGCTGGCCGAAGCGACCGCGCGCGGTTGCGCGGGCATCGTGAGCTTCGGCACGGCGGGCGGGCTCGCGCCCGATCTCGCGCCCGGCGCGCTCGTGATCGCGGATGCGATCGACGGGCCGTTCGGCCGTGTGCAGACCGATCCGGGCTGGAGTGCCCGGCTCGTCGCCGCGCTGCACGACACGCCGGTATGGGCGCGCGTCACGCGCGGCACGATGGCGGCGGTCGGCGCGCCGGTGGTCAGCGAGCAGGACAAGGCGTCGCTGCATCGCGCGAAGGGCGCGCTCGCCGTCGACATGGAATCGCATATCGCCGCGGCCTTCGCCGCGTCGCGCGGCGTGCCGTTTGCGGTGTGCCGCGCAATCGTCGACCCGGCGTGGCGCACGCTGCCGCGTGCGGCGACGGCCGGCCTGCGCGACGACGGCAGCACGGCCATCCTGCCGATCCTGCGCGAACTGCTGAAGCAGCCGTCGCAGCTCGGCCCGCTGCTGCAGGTGGCAGGCGATGCGCGTGCGGCGCGCACGACGCTGATCCAGGCGCGGCACGCGTTCGAGCGTGCGGGCGCGATGCGGATCGTCTGAGCGGCGTTCGCCGCGTTTCGTTTCTCCCCTCTCCCTTCCTCTTTTCCTTTTCCGTACGCGCAAAAAAAGAGCGCTGCATGATGCAGCGCTCTTTGGCTCGCCGGCGGATTCCGTACCGCGTTACTGCGCGGCCGGCGTGCTCGCGGGCATTGTCGGCATCGCCGGCGCGATCGGCGCGCCGTTGGCGGCCGGCGCGGTGGTCGCTCCCGACGCCGCTGCCGGTGCAGGCGCCGATGCAGCCGCCGGAGCCGCAGCAGGCGCGCTCGCGGGCGTCGCGCTGTCCGCACCCGGATCGTCATACTGCGGCAAGCCCGGTGCGGCCGGCGCGTTGCTCGGCGCGGCACCGTCGCCCGGATCCTCGTAGTTCGGCAAGCCGCCCGGCATGGCGGGTACCGCGCCCGGCACCGCGCCCGCTTCGCCCGGTTCGGCGTAGTTCGGCGGCGCGGCCGATGCCGACTGGCCGTGATACGTCAGCGACTTGCGCTGCTGAAGGTACGCATCGCGCACGAACGAATACGGATCGAGCGCCGCCTGCTTCAGCAGATCGGTCGCGCCGAGCAGGTCCGAACGCGCGCTGATGAACTGCGCGATGTACATCGGATTGCGCACGGCCGGCTCGATGTAGTTGAGCAGGTTGAAGCGGACGTCCACCGCGCGGCCGACGCCGTCGCGGATCGTGCTCGGCCCGAACACCGGCAGCACGAGGTACGGGCCGGACGGCATGCCCCAGCGTGCCATCGTCAGCCCGAAATCCTGGTGATGCTTCGGCAGGCCGGCCGGCGTCGCGATGTCGATCAGGCCGGCGACGCCGAACAGCGAGTTCATCGTCACGCGCATCAGATCCTGCGTCGCATCGGTGATGCGCAGCTGCAACAGGTTGTTCGCCATGTTGCCGAGATCGCCGAGGTTCGAGAAGAAGTTGCTGATCGCGGTACGCACGGGCGTGGGCGTGACCTTCTGGTAACCCTTCGCGATCGGCTGGGCGATGTTCGTGTCGACCGTGTCGTTGAACTTGTACATCGCCCGGTTCATCGGCTCGAGCGGGTCGTTGGGGTTGCGGTTCGGGCCCGTCGCACAGCCGCTCAGCACTGCGCTGGCAGCGACGGTCGCCGCAATGATTCGCACCTTATTCATTGTTTCCTTGCGATTGGTTCTTGGCGCGTCCGACGCGCGGTTTGCCCATCAGGACGGGCTGAAACACCACGGCGCCGATCAGGGTGCAGGTCAACGCGAGCGCGAGCAGCTTGCCCATGCTCGACGTGCCCGGATGATGCGACAGCCACAGGCTGCCGAAGGCGGTTGCCGTCGTCGCGGCGCTGAACAGCACCGCGTGCGTGAGGCTCGAATGCAGCAGGCCGGTCTGCCCGGCGCGCCACGCCATCACGAAGTACACCTTGAACGCGACGCCGACGCCGAGCATCAGCGGCAGCGCGATGATGTTCGCGAAGTTCAGCGACATGCCGAGCACGACGCACATCTCGAGCGTGACGAGCCCCGACACGAGCAGCGGCACCAGCGTGCGCAGCACGTCGCCGAAGCGGCGCAGCGTGATCCACAGCAGGATCGTGATCGAGATGATCGACCACAGCGCCGCGTGCAGGAATGCGTTGATGATCGTATCGGCCGAATGCAGGATCGAGATCGGGCCGCCGGTCGCACCCGGCTCCGCGGCTTTCACGGCCTTTGCGAAGCGGCGCAGCATCGTGTCGTCGCCCGGGTCGACGCCCTTCGGCACCTTCGGCGAAATCTGCACGAGCGCGTGGCCGTCCGGTGCGATCCAGTCGCGCACGATTTGCGGCGGCAGCGATTCGCGCGTGACGTCCTGCGGCTGCAGCAGCGTCGCGAGCTGGTTGAGCGCGATGCGCAGCGTGTCGGAGAACGCGCGTTCTGCACGGTCGCGCGTCGCGCTGTCGGCGGCGGCGAGCTTCGCGAGCGATGCCGACAGATGCTGCGCGGCGGCCGCGCCCGCGCCCGGGTGATCTTCCGCCGCGTAGCTCAGCAGGTCCGACACGCGCTTGAGTGCGGCGACGCGTTGCGCGTCGGTCGCGGCCGGCGCGGCCGGCTGCGTCAGCGCGGGCAGCAGCTCGCTCGCGGCCGCGGCGATCGCCGCGCGCTTGGCCGGCTGGTCGGCGGGGACGAAGGTCGTGAGCGTCGTCGTGCGGCCGACTTCCGGCAGCGCGTCGAGGCGCTTCGCGGCCGCGTCGGCGTCGGCGAGCGACGGCGCGAGCAGCGTGACGTCGTTGACGGCAGCTTCCGGCGAATCCTTCAGCGCGAGCAGCGTCGCCATCGATTCGCTGTGCGGATCCTTCAGGTGCAGCGGATTGAAGTCGAAGCGCAGGAACATGAGCAGCGGCAGCGCGCCGATCACGACCGCGAGCGTGCCGATCAGGATCGGCTTGCGGTGGCGATCGAGGAAGTCGTCGACCGGCGCGAGCCACGGAAAGCCCGGCGTCTTCGATTCGCCCGGCGGCGCGAACAGGCGCAGCAATGCGGGCAGCAGCGTGAGCGTGGTCAGCAGCGCGACGAACATCCCGACGCCCGCGATCAGGCCGAGCTCGGACACGCCGCGATACGCCGTCGGGATGAACGAGAAGAAGCTGGCCGCGACGGCGGCGGTCGCGAGCGCGAGCGGCATGCCCATCGAATGGGCGGCGCCGATCAGCGCGTGATCGATGCGCGGATCGCGGAAGCGTTCCTCGCGGTACTTCACGCCGTACTGGATCGAGAAGTCGACGCCGAGACCGACGAACAGCACCATGAACGCGACCGAGATCATGTTCAGCGAACCGACCATCGCGAGGCCGAGCGCCGCGGTGACGACGAGGCCGACGAACAGCGTGACGAGCACCGAGCCGATCATCCGCTTCGAGCGCAGCGCGAGCCACAGGATCACGAGCACGGCGAGCAGCGTGAGCACGCCGTTGAGCGCGGCGCCGTCTTCCACGGACGCGAATTCGTCGTCGGCGAGCGGCTGTTCGCCGGTCAGGCGCACGATCGCACCGTAGCGCTGCTCGAGGCCGAGCGCCTGCGCGGTATCGCGGATCACCTGCGTCGCTTCCGCGCCGGCCTTCAGCGCGCCGTAGTTCACGACCGGCTGCACGGTGACGAACGCGCGTGCGGGCTGGCGCGCGGCATCGCTGTCGACCAGCCCGCGCCACGAGAACGCGGCCGGCTTGCCGGCCAGCACGTCGTCGACCGTCGCGGCGCTGCGTGCGAGCAGCTTCGCCAATGCGGGCAGCTTCACCTGGCCGGTCAGGAGCGGCTGGCCGAGCGTGGTGGACAGCGTGGTCGCGAGACCGGTCAGGCTCGGGTTCTTCGCGAGTTCGTTGACGAGCGGACGCGCGCTCGCGAGCTGGGCCGTCGTATCCGACACTTGCTGCGGCGACAGGAACAGCAGCCCGTTGTGCTCGAAGAACGGGCCGCCGCCCGGTTCGGCGACCTGACCGATGCGGCCGGCGTCGGTCTGCTTCTGCAGCGCTTCGGTGAGCGCGTGCGCGGCGGCCGTCGCGAATTCGGGCGCGGGCGCCTCGACGACCGCGAGGATCGTGCCGTTGCGTTGCGGGAAGGCCTTGTCGACGGCCTTGCTGAGCGCGGCCCATTGCGGCTCGGCGTCGACGAGCCTGCTGATGTCCGTGTTGATCTTGAAGTGCTGCGCGACATAGACGCCGCTGAGGGCGGCGATGACGAGCGACAGCACGACGACCCAGACGGGGCGGCGTACCGACCATGCGACGAGTCGGACGATGAGAGATGTCACCATGTGGCGGTGGGAAGGGGCTGGCAAGGACAAGGGAACGAGTATACCGGCGCAACGTGGCGGCGGTCGCGACGTTGGAACGATATGGGGCGGGAAGGATATTTGCTCCGCCGCACAGAATGGGGTGCGGACGGGCCCGCGACTTGTAAGCGGATATTTACATAATCGATCGGAATCGCTCTGCAGCGGGCCCTGTGACAAAAGGGGCTCAAAGGTAACAGTCGGTCACCGCGCGGCAGGCGGGCGTCCGGGCCGCTATACTTCGACCCACCGGCCGATGCGATCGATGCAATGCGCCGGCCGTTTTTTCTCATCGAGTGCGATATCCGTATGAAACGTCATCTGTTTGCTTTCGTCGCGGCGGCCGCCGTGTCGGTTTCCGCTTTCGCGCAGAGCGCGCCGGTCGACATCGTGCGCAATGCGGTCGAAGGCACCGTGACCGCGATGAAGGCCGATCCGGGTGCGCGCGGCGGCGACATGGCAAAAGTCACGCAAGTCGTCGAGCAGCGCTTCCTGCCCGCAACGAACTTCGAGCGCACGACGCGCATCGCGGTCGGCGATGCCTGGAAGCAGGCGACGCCGCAACAGCAGCAGGAGCTGTACAAGCAGTTCAAGCTGCTGATGACGCGTACCTATGCCGCGTCGCTCGCGCAGCTCGGCAGCCAGGACGCGAAGTTCTCGTTCAAGGCCGGCGGTGCGTCGGGCGCCGATGCGCTGGTGCAGTCGACGGTCACGACGCCGGGCGACAGCCAGTCGGTCGGCTATCGGCTCGGCAAGGTCGGCAGCGACTGGAAAATCTACGATATCGACATGTCAGGCGCGTGGCTGATCCAGGTCTACCAGGGCCAGTTCAAGAGCCAGCTCGCGTCGGGCGGCATCGACGGGCTGATCTCGTATCTGCAGAAGCACAATTCGCGGACGAATTGAGCGTCGGGAAGTCTGTTGTTCAGCGTGCATAAAGAGCGCCCTCGGGCGCTCTTTTTTGTTCGCAGGTAGAGGGCACCCGCGACCGCGCGATGGTGACTCAGCGCATCACATACGAAGCAAGAAAAAACAGCATTGTTGGCATAGCCAACTTGGCCAGCGTGCAGAGTACCGTTTGCGGTGTTGCGCGTCGGCGTCCGATACGCCATCCCGCGAACGCAAACCCAAGTGATGGCCCGAGCAGAAATACGATTAGCAGAGCGGCAAGTGGCCACGGCGGTGAGCAAAGATCGATCTCAGAGCAACCATCCCCGCCCCAAGGCAGTCGCAAGCCGATATGAATGCCCCAATCGATTCGGCTTCCGATCCAGCATGCAAGCCAAGTCGTGATCAGGCCAGCGATCCAGTACACGAGCGAAAATCCGACACGCCTCATTTTGAGTTGTCCGTCGGGCGGTTAGCGGATTTCCTGCGAATCACGACGGTCGCGCCGGCCGTCGCGAGAATGGCAATCAGCCCGCCCCAGCCGACGAAAAACAGATTCGCGATCTCGGGGTTCGTATCGAAAAGGCTTCCCTCGCCGCGCAGGACGAATACGCCGTAAACGGTGAGCGCCCCCCAGCAGATTATCGTCGCCAGCACCGCGCCGACGAATGCAGCTGCTATTGCAGTCGCGAGTTTCATTTGACGGGAAAGAACAAGATGGTTTTCGAATTCCGGAAGTCCGACCAGATGCCCGGTATGACTATATTCCATGAAATCCGTACGCCCGATCCGAAGCCGGTAAGTTTGCTTCCGTTCCACAGGTCGACGTGACCGCCGCTCATGTCGCCTGATGAATCGCCGTCCTGCAGCCAATAGCCGTCGAAGAATATGATTCCGGTCCGGCCGGATACCTTGCTCGCCCAATCCGGTCCCGTAATGTTCTCGGGAGCCAGAACGCCCGCGATCGGCCGCAGCTTCAACCACTCGGCGAACTCGTATGCACGTGTGGCGGTCGGCTTGCCGTCGAGCAAAAGACGGCCTAGCGTCGGTTTGCCTGGCATTGGCCGAATGCGCGTCTGCGAAAACGACTTCATGGCGATGCCGATCTTATGGAGTGTCACGCTCATCCGGATCGCACACTGGTTCTTGTACTGTCCGTTCGGATCGTCGAACGGGTTGCCGTGCGCGTAGTTGTTCCACAGCTCGGAAAACGTCACCGACTTCAGCTCGACTTCCTTGTACGAGTTCCGCGCGGCGGTGGTCCTCACGACTGTTTTTCCATTCGGCATTAGGCGTCTCCGTTCGATCTCGCGAGCGCTTCGTCGCCCCAATAGACCGTGTATTCGTCCTTGTCGCTTGTATGGATGCGCGGCAGGCATCCGGTGGTGTCAAGCCGGCCCGAGAGGACGCGGCCGTCCGAGGTTTCGATGATGTACGGATAGTCGGGAGAGGCGCCGCTTCCGACGGCGCGAACGCATTCGTCGTAGATCCCTGTGATCACGGTCGGGACATCGCCTTCCCGATTCTTTCCGGAGGCAATGGCGCCCGCCGTTTCGGCTTCGTCGTCGCACCATGAGTTGCCGGAGAGGAGCGCGACGATGCGTGGCGGTTTCGCGCATCGACATTCAACGATGTCGCCGTCGGCCGCCGTCTCGCCCATGAATTCGATGCGCTTCGGTCCGCCGGTCTTGGTGATTCGGCCGGTGCTTTCACATGCTTCGCAGAAAGCGAGGCCACCGATCAGCGCAACCTGGCGGCCGGCGTCTCCGAACGTGAATATCGGCCCTGCATAGGGAAGGATGTGTCCCCCGGTTTCCAGCTTGTCGCCGACGACGGCGATGCGGCGCATCATGACTTCGCTCCTCGGTCAGGTCACCGTTGTCTCCGGTGATGCCGGCGGCCGCGTGACGCGTTCACGCGCACGTCATGCGAATCACGAGCACGGTGCTCGGTCCGGCAAGCGAAAGGATTCCATTGCCCTCGCGGTGAGGTCGATTGGACAAGTATGAAATTGGAAGACGAATTGCGCGTGAGGCGGGCACCCGGTTGCCGCCCTACCGCCGCCGATGCTCGACCGCGAACTTGATCAGCTCGGCCTGCCCTTCGATGTCGAGCTTGCGCTTCAGGTTGAGCCGATGCGTTTCCACCGTGCGCACCGACAGCCCCGTCTGCTGCGCGATCTGCTTGCTCGACAGCCCCTCGGCCAGCGCATCGAGGATGTCGCGCTCGCGCGGCGTCAAACGGTCGAGCGGCGACGCCATCGCGCTCGCCTGGATCATTCGCGCGGCGAGCCCTTCGCTGAAGAACGTCTGACCAGCCAGCACCGCGCCGATCGCGCGCACGATCTCGCTCGCCGGGGAATCCTTCAGCAGATAACCGCTCGCACCCGCGCGCACGGCCTGCGTCACGTATTCGATGTTGTCGTGCATCGACAGCATCAGCACGCGAATCGCCGGAAAGCGTTCATGGAACACGCCGGCGAGCGTGATGCCGTTCATCCCGTTCATGCCGACGTCCATCAGCGCGAGATCGGGCTCGAGCGACGCGGCGAGCGCGAGCGCCTCGTCCGCGTTGCCGGCTTCGCCGACCACGGACAGGTCGGCCGCCTCGAGCCGCATCCGCAAGCCGTCGCGCACCAGCGGGTGATCGTCGACGAGCAGCAGTCGGGCAGCAGGCCGGGCGGTGTCGGGGGCGCTCATGGGCAAAGGTCTCCGGTCAGGGTGGCGCGTCGTCAGGCGGCGCCGCGCAGCGGCACGCGCGCGGCCACGACGGTGTGGCCGACCTGCGACGTGATCGTCAGCGCGCCGCCGAGCGCATCGAGGCGCTCGCGCATGTTGCGCAGCCCGATCCCGCGGCGCGCATCGGTCTGCGTACGCTCGGCATCGAAGCCGCAGCCGTTGTCGGCGATGGTCAGCGTGACGGAATGTGCGCCGACGTCGAGCGTGACGGCCGCGCGCGACGCACGCGCATGATGCACGATGTTGCTGAGCGCTTCCTGCGCGATCCGGAACAGCGCGGTGTTGACCGGCGCCGGCAACGGCCGCGCGCCGCTGTGCGCGACCTGCGTATAGCCGATGTCGATGCCGCTTTCCGCACCGAGCTCGCGCACGAGCTGTTCGAGCGCGGCCGCGAGGCCAAGGTCGTCGAGCATTGCCGGGCGCAGCGCATGCGAGATGCGCCGCACCTCGCGCAGCGTGTCGCCGAGGCGCCCGACACCCGACGCGAGGGCCTGCTCGGCTTCGGGCATGCGCGCGGTGCCGCGCTCGAAACGCGCGAGCGCGGATTCGAGCATCAGCTTCGCGGACACCATCATCTGGCTGATCCCGTCGTGCAGTTCGCGCGACAGCCGCTCGCGCTCCTGCTCCTGCGATTCGACGACGCGCTGGGCGAGCTGCTTGAGCTTCGCGTCCGCGCTGCGCGACTCGCTGACGTTCAGCACCAGTGCGCAGACGGCGATCACGGCCGCTCCGGTCAGCGCGATCGCGGTGAGCCAGCTCATCGTGCGCTCGATGTTCGCGGACGCGCGCGCGTCGATGCGCTGCAATGCGTTGTCGACGTCGTCGAGATAGATGCCGGTGCCGACCATCCAGCCCCAGCGCTCGAGCGCGACGACGTAGCCGAGCTTCGGCGCGGCCTTGCCCGTCGACGGACGCTGCCACGTATAGCGCACGTAGCCGCCGCCGTGCGTCGCGGCGCCGATCAGCTGCTGGATCGTCAGCGCGCCCTGCGGATCGCGCATCGACCAGAAGTTGTGGCCGACGCGCTCGGGCTCGCGCGGATGCATCAGCGCATTGCCGTGCAGGTCGTACACGAAGAAATAGCCGTCGGGGCCGAAGTCCATCTTCTGCAGCATCGCGAGCGCCTGCGTGCGCAGCATGCCCTCGTCGCGCGCATTGCGGCCGCTCGCGTCGTACAGCGGCATGATCGCGCTGGTCGCGAGCTCGACGTAGTGCTTGAGCTCGACTTCCTTGCTCGACAGATACGCGGCCTGGATCGTCGCGTGCTGCGTGCGCGCGAGCGACGTCGCCTGCTGGCGCACGCCGAAGCCGATGCCGGCGATCGCGAGCAGGAACGGCACGATGGCCAGCAGGAAGATCTTTGCCTTGAGTCTCATGGTGGTGCGAAGCGGGCGCGCGCCGGCGCGGCGAGCCGACATTGTCGGCGATTTTGCCTGCGGACGACGTCGGTGTGGCGGTGCGGCAGCCGGACGGCCTGCCGGCGCCCGCATCGGCTCACGCGCGCCGCGGCGTGCGATCGGCGAACGGGACCGTCAGCACGGCGATCTGGTTGCGCCCGCTTTCCTTCGCGCGGTACAGCGCGTCGTCGGCGAGCTTCAGCGCGGCCTGGATGCTGTCGTCGCGTTCCGGATAGCAGGTGGTCACGCCGATGCTCGCGGTCAGGCGGCCGGACGCGCCGGCGTCGTGCCGGATGCCGAGATCGAGAATGCCGGAGCGGATCGCTTCGGCGATCGTCACGGCGCCGTCCGTGTCGACGTCGGGCAGCACGACGACGAACTCCTCGCCGCCGTAGCGGGCCGCATAGTCGGCCGGACGACGCAGGCAACCGGCGATGCAGCGGCCGACCGCGGCGAGCGCATCGTCGCCGGCCTGGTGGCCCTGCGTGTCGTTGTAGCGCTTGAAGTGATCGACGTCGACGAACAGCAGCGACAGCGCGTGCTGCGAGCGCGCCGCGCGCCGCCATTCGCGCGCGAGCGTCACGTCGAGCATCCGGCGGTTGTCGAGGCCGGTCAGGCCGTCGGTGCGCGCCAGCGCCTGCAGCTCGGTTTCCGCGCGGTGTCGCTTGCGCAGTTGCACGTCGAGCAGCAGCGACAGCGCGACGAAGCCGAGCGCGAGCACGGCCATCGCCGAGCCGATCGGGATCGCGCGGTCGTACCACGCGGCATAGGTATCCGCTTCCGAGCGCGCGACCATGATGATCAGCGGCAGGTTCTCGAGGTGCCGGAACACGTACAGGCGCCGCACGCCGTCGATCGACGCGGTATCGGCGAAGCTGCCTTCGTTCGCGGTCATGAAATGCCGGAACGTGCTGGCCTTGCTGATGTTGCGCCCGACGATCGCCGGATCGTACGGTTGGCGCGCGAGCATCAGGCCTTTCGTGTTGATCAGCGCCATCGATCCGCGATCGCCGAGCGAGAGGCGCGAGAACAGGTTCTGGAAGTATTCGAGGCGGATCGACATCACCGCGACGCCGCCGAACGAACCGTCGGGCCGCGTGATCCGCCGGCTCAGCGCGACGCTCGGCGAGCCGCCGCGCAGCCGCGAACGGTACGGATCGCTGACGTACAGGCCGACGTCCGGATGGTCGCGGTGCACGGTGAAATAGGGTTCGTTGCCGAAATTGGCCTTGCGCGGCACGTCGCTCTTGCCGTCGACCGTGATGTCGCCGTTCGGGCCGAGCACGTAGATGCCGCCGAGATACCTGGCCGACGTCGCGCGATCGAACAGCACCTGGCGACGCAGCGCCATCGGCAGCGCGGTGACGGCCGGATCGTTCGCGCCGTCGACGACGGCCTGCAGTGACAGCGCATAGAACTCGATGTTGCGCTCGATGTCCCATGACGCCATCAGCGCGATGTTCTGCTGTGTGGTGCGCGCACGGTCGCGCGCGTCGATGCGGGCTTCGTACAGCACGATGCCGCACAGCAGCAACAGGAGCAGACCGATCAGCAGCCCAGAATAAAAGATCAGGTGCGGCAGCAGGAGCCGGCGCAGTTGCGCGGCGATACGGCTCGTCCGGCCGGATTCGCTGGGCATTGCGTAGTCGGTTTCTGCCATGGTCCGTGGATCGATGGGCATCGCCGTCGGGCGGCAGGCGATGCAATTGTTCGTATGATTCGCTGTCGGCAATCCTTTTATGCGGCTCTCGGTGCGCATTGCGCCCGACCGACCCGAAGAGCCGGTCGCCGATTATCGAGGGCCCCGGCTGGATAAATCCCTCGATCAGCGTTGCACCGGCAAGACCTGCCGCGATTCGACGATCCGACGAATCGGGCGGCACGAATGGGTCCGAGTATAACGCGCGCCTTCGCACGCGAGAAAAATGTTGCGGCCGCTTGATCCGGATCAAATTTTCGCGACCGCCGAAACTTGCGCAGCGTTGCGGCACAAGGCTTTGCGGTGGGGCTCGAGCGGCATGCTTGGCACGAACGCGGACTTTCGCGTTTTATCGGACTGCCCACCCGGAATCCGAACTCGCGCGATACGGGCCGATTATCTGTTTCAACGTTCGCCGAAATCCGCATATGAAAACGGGCCGCCGCGATGGCCGCCCGTTTCGTGAAACCGCTTGCGGGAAACCCCACCCCGCGTGCGAACGCTTACGCGCCGTGCTGCGCCTTGAACGCGAGCCGGAACCGATGCAGCAGCGGTTCGGTATAGCCGCTCGGCTGCGCCGTGCCCTGCAGCGCCAGTGCGCAGGCCGCCTTGAACGCGGTCGACTGGTCGTAGCCGGGCGCCATCGGGCGATAGTTGGGGTCGCCCGCGTTCTGCTGGTCGACGACGCGCGCCATCCGCTTGAACACGTCGAGCACGAACGCCTCGGTGATCACGCCGTGGCGCAGCCAGTTCGCGATGTGCTGGCTCGAGATGCGCAGCGTCGCGCGGTCTTCCATCAGGCCGACGTCGTGGATGTCGGGTACCTTCGAGCAGCCGACGCCCTGTTCGACCCAGCGCACGACGTAACCGAGAATGCCCTGCGCGTTGTTCTCGACTTCGCTCAGGATCTCGGCCTCGCTCCACTCGGCGCGCTCGACCACCGGCACGGTCAGCAGCCCTTCGAGCAGCACGTCGCGCTCGCTCGCGTACGGCGTCTTCTCGAGTTCCTGCTGGACGGCCTGCACGTCGACGAGGTGGTAGTGCAGCGCGTGCAGCGTCGCGGCGGTCGGCGACGGCACCCATGCGGTGTTCGCGCCGGCGCGCGGATGCGCGATCTTCTGCTCGAGCATCGCATGCATCAGGTCCGGCATCGCCCACATGCCCTTGCCGATCTGTGCGCGACCGCGCAGCCCGGCCGACAGGCCCGCGAGCACGTTGTTGCGCTCGTACGACTGGATCCACGCCGACGACTTCATGTCGCCCTTGCGGATCATCGGGCCCGCTTCCATCGCGGTGTGCATCTCGTCGCCGGTGCGGTCGAGGAAGCCGGTGTTGATGAACGCGACGCGCGCGGCAGCCGCTGCGATACAGGCGGCGAGGTTCACGCTGGTGCGGCGCTCCTCGTCCATGATGCCCATCTTCAGCGTGTTGCGCGGTAGGTTGTACAGGTCTTCGATGCGCGCGAACAGCGTGTCGGCGAACGCGACTTCGACCGGGCCGTGCATCTTCGGCTTCACGATGTAGATCGAACCCGTGCGCGAGTTGCGCTTGGCCTTCAGGTCGTGCAGCGAACACAGCGTCGTGACGACGCCGTCGAGGATCCCTTCCGGAATCTCGTTGCCGTCGCGGTCGAGCACCGCGCCGTTGGTCATCAGGTGGCCGACGTTGCGCACGAACAGCAGCGAGCGGCCGTGCAGCGACAGCGTGCCGCCGGCCGGCGTCGTGTATTCGCGATCGGCGTTCAGGCGGCGCGTGAAGGTCTTGCCACCCTTCGCGACTTCCTCGACCAGCGTGCCCTGCATCAGGCCGAGCCAGTTGCGGTAGAGCTGGACCTTGTCGTCGGCGTCGACCGCCGCGACCGAATCCTCGCAGTCGATGATCGTGCTGACCGCGGCTTCGAGCACGACGTCCTTCACGTTCGCGAGATCGGCGCGGCCGATGGGGGTCGACGCGTCGATCTGGATCTCGACGTGCAGGCCGTTGTGCTTCAGCAGGATCGCGGACGGCGCGTCGGCCGACCCCTGGTAGCCGACGAATTGCGCGGGCTGCGCGAGGTGCACGACGCCCTTGCCGGTTTCGACGGCGAGCTGGCCGTCCTGCACGCGGTAGCGCAGCGCGTCGCGGTGCGAGCCGCTCGCGAGCGGCGCCGCGTTGTCGAGCACGCCGCGCGCGTAGTCGATCACGCGCTGGCCGCGTGTCGGGTTGTAGGCCGACGTGCGTTCGGCGCCGCCGTCTTCCGGCAGCGCATCGGTGCCGTACAGCGCGTCGTACAGGCTGCCCCAGCGGGCGTTCGCTGCGTTCAGCGCATAGCGCGCGTTCGACAGCGGCACGACGAGCTGCGGGCCGGCCTGCGTCGCGATCTCGCTGTCGACGTTCGCGGTGGCTGCCGCGACGTTCGACGGGGCCGGCACGAGGTAGCCGATTTGTTCGAGGAACGCGCGATACGCGGCGTGGTCGCGCACCGGACCGGGGTGCGCACGGTGCCATGCGTCGAGTTCCTGCTGCAGGCGGTCGCGTTCCGCGAGCAGTTCGCGGTTGCGCGGCGCGAGCTCGTGCACCAGGGCGGAGAAACCGCTCCAGAACGCGGCCTTGTCGATGCCGGTGCCCGGCAGTGCTTCGTTTTCAATGAACTGGCTCAGCGCTGGCGCGACTTGCAGTCCTGCTTGGTCGATCATCGTGATTCCTCCCGGGGAATGAAAAACGCGCGCGTTGGCTGGCTATGCCACGACGCTTTGTGTGCCGGCGCGGGCGATCTGCGCGTCCTGTTCGGACTTTACGCCGGACACACCGATCGCGCCCGCAATGCGGCCGTCCACCGTGATGGGCACGCCGCCTTCGAGCAAGCCCGTCAGCGGCGCGCTCAGAAACGCGGTGCGGCCACCGTTGATCATATCCTCATACGCCTTCGTCTCGCGACGGCCGAGCGCCGCCGCGCGCGCCTTGTCCTGCGCGATGGCGGCGCTGGCCGGGGATGCGCCGTCGAGGCGCGCGAACGCGAGCAGGTGGCCGCCGTCGTCGACGATGGCGATCGACACGGCCCAGCCGTGACGTTCGGCTTCCGCACGGGCGGCGGCGAGCATGCGTTCGACGTCGGCGAGTTCGAGTTCGGGTTTCGTTTGCATGGATTTCCTCCGGTATCGGCGGTCAGTTGACGAGCCGGTTGTCGACGAGCTCGATCCAGTGGCGCACGGACGTCCGGCCCGCGCCGTTCAGGTGAGTCTGGCAGCCGATGTTGGCCGTGACAATCAGGTCCGGCCGTGCGCTGTTCGCATAGGCGGGGTCGGAACGCAGCAGTTGCCGTATTCCTTCACGAACGCGCCGCAGCCGCTCGTCGTCAGCACGACCGCGTCCGCGCCGGCGTCGATCGCCGGACACCACGCGTCGATGTCGCCGCAAGGCCGCGAGCGAGCATGTCCGGCAGTGCGTCGACTATCCGCGCGAGATCGAAGAGGCGGAGCAGCGGCTCGTGCGCTCGACGCTGCGGCTTGAGGGGTGGACCTGACAGGCAGAGGCCGGCCAGCGTCAATCAATTCCCGCTTGAAAATGGCAGGCGCCGGTTTCCAACGGACGGCTGCGGCCATCAACGACAAACTGAGCGGCGTGCCAGGTGAGCGGAAAAACCGGCGGGACCGTTGCGGCGCCGCCAGCTCACCCCTTCGTCGCCCCGAACGTCAGCCCCGCAACAAAATGCCTCTGCATCGCGAAGAACATCGCGACCGACGGCAACGCGGCGAGAATCGACCCGGCCGAAACAAGATTCCACGCAGTGGTCCACTGTCCCTTCAACGCGGCCACGCCCGCCGTAATCGGCGCGGCCTCATCACCTTGCGTGAGACACAGCGCCCAGAAGTAATCGTTCCACACGAACGTGAACACGAGAATCGCCAGCGCCGCCAACGCCGGCCGAATCAACGGCAGCACGATCCGCCAGAACACCGTCCACTCGCCGGCACCTTCGATCCGCGCCGCCTCGATCAGCTCGAACGGCAACTGCTTGATGAAATTGCGCAGAAACAGCGTACAGAACCCCGTCTGAAACGCGACGTGAAAAAGAATCAACGCTTCGACCGTATTGAACAACCCGAGCCTGAGCGACAAATCACGAACGGGAATCATCAACACCTGCACCGGTACGAAATTCCCCGCGACGAACGTCCCGAACAACGCGGCATTCCCGCGGAACCGGTAAGTCGCCAGCGCGAACCCGGCCATCGCCGCCAGCGCGATCGACCCGATCACCGACGGCACCGTGATCTGCACGCTGTTCCAGAAGTAATGCAGCATCGGCGACGTAGTCAGCGCGTCGCGATAGTTCTCGATCATCGAGAAATGCCGCGGCCAGCCCCAGTAGTGGCCTTCGGCGAGCTCCTCGGTGGAGCGCACCGACGTGACGAACACCGCGATCATCGGCAGCAGCCAGATCACGAGCGCGACGGGCAGCGACAGCTTGTACAGCCGGCGCGATACCGGTTTCCAGTGGGCAACGGGTGTCGGAAACATGATGAATGAACTCCCGAAAGGTCACTGTTCGTTGCGCAGCAGGCGGCGCAACTGGAACACGATGTAGACGAGCATGATCGCGAACAGCACGACGGCGATCGCCGCGGAATAGCCGAGCCGGTAGTACTTGATCGCCTGGTCGTACATGTAATACGCGAGCACGGTCGAACTCTCGAACGGGCCGCCGCCCGTCATCACCGAAATCAGGTCGAAGCTGCGCAGCGCGCCGATCACGGTGACGACGATCGCCATGAACGTGGTCGGCCGCAACTGCGGCAGCACGACGTGCCACAGCAGCGCGAAGCCGCGAGCACCTTCCATCCGCGCCGCTTCGATCTGTTCCGGATCCACCGACGTGAGGCCGGTCAGGTACAGGATCATGCAGTACGCGGTCTGCGGCCACAGCGCGGCGAACACGATGCCGAAGGTCGCATAGCGCGCATCGCCGAGCACGGGGATCCCGTGTCCGGCGAGCAGCGCGAGCAGCCCGAAGGTCGGATCGTAGAACCACGAAAAGATCAGCCCGACCACCACGCCGGACAGCACGAACGGCGCGAAGAACAGCGACTTCACGAGCCGGATGCCGGCGACCGCCTGGTTCAGGTACAGCGCGAGCGCGAGGCCGAGCGGCGGCGCGAGCATGAACAGCACGAGCCAGATCACGTTGTTGCGCAGCGCGGTGTAGAAGGTCGGCGCGTGCAGCAGCTCGACGTAGTTCGCGACACCGACGAACGTGCGCTCGGTCATCCCGTCCCAGTTGCAGAGGCTCAGCCACAGCGTCGACAGGATCGGCCAGATCACATAGACGGCAACCATTGCGCACGCCGGCGCGAGAAAGAGCCACGCGGCGCGGCGCTGCCGCCGCACGGCCGGCGACGGGCGCCGCGCAGGCAGCGTGGAGCACGTGGATCGTACGGCGGGCAACCTGCTGCCCGGCGGCGCGGCGGCAGGCGCGGCGGGCGTTTCGACGGGTCTGGACGTGATCGGACTGGACACGGCAAGCCTCCTGGGCGGACGCGGCGGCACACGGCCGCCGCTGGGGTCACGCGATTACTTCTTGTAGATCCGCTTGCGGGTCTGCTCGAGCTGAGCGAGCACGGTATCGAGCTGCGCGGGATTCGCGACGAACTGCTGCATCCCCTTCATCCCTTCGTCGGCCATCTCCTTCGTCATGTCGCGGTCGTAGAACTGCGCGACGCCGCCCTTCGTATCGGCAAGGATCCGGAAGCCGATCCGCGAGATCGGGTCGGCCGGCTCCGGCGACTTGCTGTTGGCCGACAGCGAACCGAGCCCTTCCGCGAGCTTCGCGCCGATCTCCGGCGTTTCGACGAACGCGAGGAACGTATGCGCGTCGGCCTTGTTCTTCGCCTTGGTCGGGATGTGCAGCGACTCGACCGGGCCGTCCTCGGCGGTCGGCACCTTCGAATCGATGATCGGGAAGCGGTAGTAGCCCATTTGCTGCTTCACGTTCGGCGGAAAGCCCGCCGCGATGAAGGTGCCCATCAGCATCATCGCGGCCTTGCCCTGGAACAGGAACGGCTGCGCGCCGTCGAGATCGTAGGACAGTGCGTTGTCGATGAAGTAGCCCGAGTCGATCAGCGATTTCCACGTCGTGTAGACCTTCTTCACACGCGGGTCGGTGTACGGCACGTCGCCGGCCATCAGCTGCTGGTGGAACGCGTTGCCGTTCACGCGCAGGTCGAGATAGTCGAACCAGCCGGCGAGCGTCCACGCGTCGCGGCCGCCGACCGCGATCGGCGTGATGCCGGCCGCCTTCAGCTTCTTGCAGGCATCGAGAAATTGCTCCCACGTCTTCGGTTCGTCGGCGATGCCGACCTTGCTGAAGAGGTCCTTGCGATAGAACAGCCCCCACGAGTAGTAGACGGTCGGCGCCGCGTACTGCTTGCCGTTGTACGACGATGCGCTGCGCGTCGACGCGTACATCGCGTCCCAGCCGTTCTTCGTCCAGTCGCCGCTCAGATCCTCGAACAGGCCGCGCCTCGCGTAGTACGCCATCCGCTCGCCCGCGTGCCAGTTCACCACGTCCGGCGCGACGGTCGTGAGCCATGCAGGCAACTGCACCTTGTACGCTTCCTCGTCGACGAAGGTGGGCTTCACGTCGATGTCGGGATGGGCCTTGTGGAACGCTTCGATCGTCGACTGCCACACGGCGCGCTGGCTGGCGCCCTTGAACGCGATGTTGATCGTCAGCGTGCCCGCGTCGGCCGGCGCCGCGGCGCCGAACGATGCGAACGCGATGGCGGCGGCGGTCGCGAGTCGGGCGGCGACGCGAAGGGGGCGATGTGTCATGTGTGTCTCCAGTCCTGTATGTCGTTGTGCGTGACCGGCGCGCGTCATGGCGTCATGGCGCCGGGGGCGGTTGCTACGAACGGCTTCGATACACGGCGACGCCTTGCGGCTCGACCTGCGCGGCGCCGACCACGAATGCGGCGGGCGGCACCCCATCGATCGTGTGCGGCGTGTTGCGGTAGTTGAATACGTAGGTGAGGCCGCCGCGCCGGCTCACGCGCACGCCGTCGGCGAGCGGTGTCGGTGTCAGGCCGGCTTCGGTCGCGACGTCGGCGAACAGGCGCGCGGTGGTCTCATCGTCGAACAGCGCGGCCCAGTAGTGCAGCGTGCCGTGCGACACGCAGGCCGGATGGCCGTCGGCGAAGCGCGCGCGCACGACGCTGCGTGCGTCGTCGTCGCGCAGTTCGACGAGGTCGCGCCAGTGGCGCGCGTCGCCGGTGAGCGGCGCGCCGTCGCGCAACGTGCCGACGACCCGCTCGGTCACGTTCGGCCGCAGCGATTCGACGCGCCACACACGCAGCGGCAGGATCGATGCGAGCGGGCCGGGCGGCAGCGTCGGCGGAATCCGCAGGTCGACGGTCTTCGAACCGGTGCGCGGGCCGAACACCACGTGCGCACTCGATGCGGCGACACGCGTCGCGAAGTCGTCCGGCACGATCGGAAGCGGCGGCACGACGACGAGCCGGTAACCGTCGAGCGGTGCATGCGCGGAAACGATGTCGACGTCGAGGCCGAGCGAACGCAGCGCCGAGTAGTACTCGAACGCGAAGCGCGGGTAGTGGAAATCGGCGCCTTGCGGCTGCACTTCGAACAGCCACTTCGCTTCATAGTCGAACACGAGCGCGACGGGCGCGCGCACCGCGCCGTTCGCGTCGGCATCGGCCCCCGCGTCGAGCACGGCGGCGATTTCCTGCGCGACGCGCTGCGCTTCGCGGCCGCCTTCGTCGAGCCGATTGTCCGGCGTGTGCAGGCCCGCGTGCATCTGCTCCTGCGCGAACGGTGCCTGCCGCCAGCGGAAGTACGACACGCAGCCGGCGCCGTGCGCGAACGCTTCCCAGCTCCACAGCCGCACCATGCCCGGCAGCGGCGCGGGGTTCCAGTGCGCCCAGTTGACGGGGCCCGGCTGCTGTTCCATCACCCAGAACGGGAGCTTCGACATGCCGCGATACAGATCGTGATTGAACGACGCGAAATCCGGATGGCCGGTGCGCAGCCAGCGCGCCTTCACGTCGGGCGCGAACCATAGCTCCTCGAGCGCGCCAAGCGGATAGCTGTCCCACGTCGCGACGTCGAGGTCGCGCGCGACTTCGTAGTGATCGAACTCGGTGAAGAGCTGCATGAAGTTGTGCGCGACGGCGCGGCCCGGCGAATGCGCGCGGATCACGTCGACCTGCATCCGGTGATAACGCGCGACTTCGTCCGACGCGAAGCGCCGGTAGTCGAGACGGTGCGACGGATGCGCTTCGGTCACGGTGCCGACGGGCGCGTCGACTTCGTCGAAATGCCGGTACTCCATGCTCCAGAACACGGTGCCCCACGCGCGGTTCAACGCGTCGATCGTGCCGTAGCGTGCCTTCAGCCATTCGCGGAAGCGCACAAGGGCGGCCGGCGAGTAGCTGACGACCGTCTGGTGGCAGCCGAGCTCGTTGTCGGTCTGCCAGTAGCGCACGGCCGGGTGGCGGCCGTAGCGTTCGGCGACCGCGGTGCAGATCTGGCGCGACGCTTCCAGATAGGTCGGCGACGAAAAGTCGTAATGGCGGCGCGAGCCGAACTTGCGCGGCAGGCCGTCCGCGCCGATCGCGAGGATCTCGGGGTGGCGGTCGATCAGCCACTTCGGCGGCGTCGCGGTCGGCGTGCACATCACGATCTCGAGGCCGGCCGCGCCCAGCACGTCGACGGCGCGGTCGAGCCAGCCCCAGTCGTATTCGCCCGGCGACGGCTCGATGCGGCTCCATGCGAATTCGGCGATCCGCACCTGCGCGATGCCGAGGGCCTGCATCCGGCGGGCGTCGTCGGCCCACATCGATTCCGGCCAGTGTTCCGGGTAGTAACAGACTCCGAGGCGCATGCCCGATCCTTATGCGTAGTGGTGGACGGGAAGGTCGGCGCACGCGGGCACCGCGCGGCCGTCTTCGGTGAAGAGGTGACAGGCCGCGGCCGGCGCATGCGCGTGCACGCGTTCGCCGCGCCGCAGCGGCGCGTCGCCGGGCACTTTCGCGATCAGCGGCATGGCGTTGGGCTGGCCGGGCTGGCCCGGCTGCTCGAGGTGCACGTAGGTCTGCTCGCCGAGGCGTTCGACGAGTGCGACGTCGCGCGCGAGCGTCGTTGCATCGGGGGCGGTGCCGAGCGTCAGATGTTCGGGGCGGATGCCGAGCGTCACGGTGGCGCCCGGCGCGAGCGCGGAGCCGTCGCGCGCCAGCGTGAAGGTTTCGCCGGACGGTACGACGGTGACGGCGGTGCGCCGCGCGTCGCAGGCGGCGACGACGGCCGGCAGGAAGTTCATCCGCGGCGAGCCGATGAAGCCGGCGACGAAGCGGCTCGCCGGATGGTGATAAAGGTCGAGCGGCGCGCCGACCTGCGCGATGCTGCCGTGCTGCGCGGTGTCGGCGCCGGCGTGCAGCAGCACGATCTTGTCGGCGAGCGTCATCGCTTCGGTCTGGTCGTGCGTCACGTAGACGACGCTCGCGCGCTCGAACTGCCGATGCAGCTTCGCGATCTCGATGCGCGTCTGGCCGCGCAACGCCGCGTCGAGGTTCGACAGCGGTTCGTCGAACAGGAACACGCCGGGCTCGCGCACGATCGCGCGGCCGATCGCGACGCGCTGCCGCTGGCCGCCGGACAGCGCCTTCGGCTTGCGTTCGAGCAGCGTGTCGAGCTGCAGGATGCGCGCGGCATCGCGCACCTTCCGGTCGATCTCGGCCTTCGGCACGCGTGCGAGCTTTAGCCCGAACGCCATGTTCTCGTAGACGGTCATGTGCGGAAACAGCGCGTAGCTCTGGAACACCATCGCGACGCCGCGCTCGGCGGCCGGTACGTCGTCGACGCGGCGGCCGTCGATCGACAACTCGCCGTCGCTCAGGTCCTCGAGCCCGGCGATCATCCGCAGCAGGGTCGACTTGCCGCAGCCCGACGGGCCGAGGAACACGCAGAACTCGTGCGCGCCGATCTCCAGATCGACGTCGCGTATGACCGGCGCGTGCTCGCCATAAGCCTTCTGCACGCGTCGCATCGAGATGCTCGCCATTGTCTCCGCTCCATGTTTTAATGCGCTCGAGTCGATGCTTAAGCGCTTAATCATCGCGATCAAAAAAAGAGCCGATGGCGATCGCGGCCGAGTCGCGCCCGTCGGTCGGGCGGCAGGGTGTGCGGCGATAGTGCGCCGCTTCGGTGAGCGAAGCAAATACTGGATCAACGTCTCATATAGTGAGCAAGTCATGGCGACACTCGACGAAGTGGCCCGACGCGCCGGCGTGACGGCCGCGACGGTCTCGAACGTGCTGCGCAATCGCGGCCGGGTTGGCGAAGCGACCCGCGCGCGCGTGCTCGAAGCGGTGCAGGCGCTCGGCTACCGGCCGCATCTCGCCGCGCGCGCGCTGGCGGAAGGGCGCGCGCCGACGGTCGCGCTGATGGTATCGAGCATCGCGAACCCGTTCTATCCGGAGTTCGCGCTCGCGGTCGAGCGCGCGGTGCGGCGCAACGGGCAGTTCCTGATCGTCTGCAATACGAACGAAGATCCGTTGCAGGGGCGCGCTTATCTCGACCAGATCGCCGGCACGATCTCCGAAGGCATTCTCGTGACCAATGCAAACCTGCACCTGCCCGATCTGGTCGACGTCGCGCGGCGCGGCGTGCCGGTCGTGCTGTGTCTGTGGGAGCGGCCCGATGCGCCGCCGCCGGGGTTGCCGTGCGTGGCGGTGGATTTCCGCGAGGCGGGGCGGATCGCGACGCGGCATCTGCTCGAACTCGGCCATCGCGAGATCGGCGTGCTCGTCGGCGGGTCGGCAAACGGCGTGCAGGCCGCGCGCTACGACGGCTTCGTCGATGTGATGCGCGAAGCCGGGCTGGATGCGTCGCGCGTCGGCGCCGGGCACGATTCGATCGAAGGCGGCGTGCGCGCGGCGAGCGAGTTGCTCGATGCGCATGCCGAGCTGACCGCGCTGGTCGCGACCAACGACCTGCCCGCGATCGGCGCGCTGCATGCGGCGGCCGATCGGGGCCGGCGCGTGCCCGACGACCTGTCGATCGTCGGCATCACCGATATTCATCTGGCGAGCGACACGCGGCCGACGCTGACGACCGTCGCGATCCCGACCGGCGAGGCGGCGGGGCTCGCGGTCGAACTGCTCAATGCGTTGCGCGAGGCGGGTGGGCAGGTGGACGATGCGTCGCGGGTGCGGACGGCTTCGTTGCCGCGGTTGGTGGTGCGGGGGACGACGGGTGCGGTGCCGCGGCGACGCACGGCCGCGTAGCGGTGGCCGATGCGCGCCGCATGTCGTCATGTTGCGGGCAATGGATCGACATGTCCGTGATGCCGGTGGTGCCGTCGCGTCGTCGCGTCCCTGCGCCGTGCGGCGCGCGCCGTTGCAGCCGTCCTAGAACGAATACGCGAGTGATGCGAACAGGCTGCGCGGCGCGCCCGGCGTGACCCACAGGTTGTTGTACGAGCTGACGTAGTACGTGCGATTGAACAGGTTGTTCAGCACGACCGACGCGCGCAGATGCTTGTTGACCTGCACGTAGCCGTTGAGCTGCACGGTGGCGTAGGCCGGCAGGTCGAAGCCGTCCTGCGTGTTCGCGGTGTTGCCCGCGCGGCGCCCGACGTAGATCACGCCCGCGCCCGCGCCGGCCTTGTCGACGAGCGGCAGCGCGGTTTCGTACATCAGCAGCGCACTGCCGCTCACGCGCGGAATGTCGACGAGGCGCGCGCCCGGCGTCAGCACGCTGTCGTGCGTGACCTGCGCATCGACGTACGCGAGGTTGACGATGCCGCGCAGCCCGTGGCCCAGTTCGCCGTTCCATTCGAATTCCACGCCGCGGCTGCGTACTTCGCCGGCCGCACGCGAGAACCCGGCATTTGCCGAATCGGCGGTCAGCACGTTGCGCTTGTTCACGTAGAACGCGGCGACGGTCGCGAGCCAGCGCGTGCCGGCCCATTTCACGCCGGCTTCGTAGCCGTGCCCCTTCTCCGGATCGAATGCGCGGCCGTTCACGTCGGCGCCGTTGTTCGGCCGGAACGAGTACGCGGTGTTCGCGTACAGCGACAGCGCGGGGCTGGCCTCGTACGCGATCCCGAGCCGCGGGCTCAGCGCGGTTTGCAGCTGGCTCGTCGTCACGCCCTTCAGGCGATTCTCGACCGACTGATGAAAGCGGTCCCAGCGCAACCCGGCGAGCACTTTCCAGTGCGGCCCGAACGCGAGCGTGTCCTGCGCGTACAGGCCCTGGCCGTCGTCGCGCTCGAGCAGGTTCGTCGCGGTGCGCGGCACGGGCGCCGGCTGCCCGTATACCGGATCGAAGATGTCGATCGCATACGGCGCGGCGGCCGTCGGCGTCGAGCGCGAGACGAACTGGTCGTAGTTGAAGCGATATGCGTCGACGCCCATCACGAACGAATGGCCGACGCCGGCGGTGCTGGCCTTGCCGGCCACTTCGACACGCCCCTGCACGTCGTTCGAGTGAAATGCGACCTGCCGGTAGCGGCGCCACAGCGTGCGGCCGTCCGGCTGCAGCGCGAACGCTTCGGACGAGCGGCCGGACAGGTCGGTGTCGCGCTGTGCGAAGCCGGCGTTGACCGACCAGTCGGCGTTGAATCGATGTTCGAGCGTGAACTGGTGCCCCGAGTTGCGCACGTCGTAGTCGCCGTCGCGCGGTTCGCCCATGAACCTCGACGCCGGCACCGCACCGAGCTGCCCGTTGACCGCGACCACGCCGCGATCGAGCGGCGCGCGCTGGCGTGCGGTTTCGAATTCGTAGTGGAGCGTCGTGTCGGCGCCGATATCCCACGTGAACGACGGCGCGAACAGGTAGCGCTTGCTCGACACCGTATCGCGGAAGCTGCCGTTGTCCTCGTTCATCGCGATGAAGCGGTACGCGAGCGACTTCGTGACGGGGCCGGTCGAATCGAGCGTCTCGCGCAGCGCGCCGTAGCTGCCGGCCGACACGCCGATCGTGTTCGAGCGCGCGAACTGCGGCTGCTTCGTCGTGTAGCTGATGAGCCCGCCGGGGTCGCCGCGGCCGTACAGCGCGGACGCCGGGCCCTTGAGGACTTCCATGCGCTCGAGCGTCGCGGTGTCGCGCGGCACGCTGATGCCGCGGTTCCACGAGAAGCCGTTGACGAGGTAGTCGGTGCCGGACGTGTTGCCGTCGCCGGCAAAGCCGCGCACCGCATAGTTGTCCCACAGCCCGCCGAAGTTGTTCTGCCGCGCGACGCCGGCGACCCAGTCGTACAGGTCTTCACCGCGCGTGGCGGCCACGGTCTGGATCAGTTTCGTATCGACGCTGCTGACCGCGAACGGAATCTCCATCACGTCGGATTCGGTGCGCGTCGCACTCGTCGATTCGGACGCGCGAAATGGCGCCTTCGTGCGCTGCCCGGAGATTTCGATTGCGGGCAGCGACAGCTCCTGAGCATCGGCGGCGCTCAGCCCGACCGTGCCGACGACGATGGCCATCGGTGCGGCCGCCCAGTTCTTCCTGCTCATACCCCGTCCTTCAGAGATTGGCCCGCGTTCGGGCACCGCGGGCCGTCTTGCCCCGGCAACCGTGTTCCAAACAGTACATTTGCGCGCCGAAATCTAATGCAAATGAGAGCTATTTGCAATCGTAAGTTGAGCTTGTTGTGTTTAGGCTGAAGGGCTTGGGGCTTGGGGCTTGGGGGCTTGGGGCTCGGGGCTCGGGGCTCGGGGCTTGCGGCTGGGCCCGGGCCTGCGTCACCCGCCTTCGACAAGCCGCAACACGATGCGCCGAGCCGAATCGAGATGCGCGACGGTCATCGCGCGGGCGCCGCGTGCATTGCGTTCGCGGCATGCTTGCAGGATCTCCTCGTGCTCGACCTGGAACGACGGGGTGTCCGCGAGCAGCGTGGCCTGCAGGCGCTCATATCGCTCGACTTGGCTGCGCAGCTCCGCGATCGCCTTCAACAGCCGCTCGTTGCCGCAGCACGAATACAGCAGCGCATGGAATTCACGGTTCAGCTCGCCTTGCCGTTGCGGCACGCTCGATTCGCCGAGCAGCCGATGCACGAGTTCGGCGCGTGCCAGCGTTTCGTCGTCGAGCCGCTTCACGCTGCGATAGATCGCGTCGCCTTCGAGCAGCGCGCGCATGTCGTAGATCTCCTGCACGTCGGCCGCGCTCAGCATCCGCACGACCGCGCCGCGATTGCGGAAGATATCCAGCAGCCCTTCGCGTTCCAGCCTCTGGATCGCTTCGCGCATCGGAATCCGGCTGATCCCGAACCGCTCGGCAAGGTCGCGCTCGACGAGCCGCTCGCCGGCCTGCAACTCGCCGTTGATGATCATTTCCCGCAGCGATGCGGCCACAGCGTCCGCCGTGGAATCGAGTCTGGCTTCCATCCCTTGATCCCTCATTTTGGAATAATGGTATACCAAATGGCATTCCGGTGCCACAATGGCGGCCTCACGTTCCGATATCGAAGGAGAGCGAGATGGCGCATGGCGAACACAAGTACCGCGTGGCAGTGGAGTGGATCGGCAATCGGGGAACCGGCACGTCGGGGTATCGCGAATACAGCCGCGATCATGTGATCCGCGCGGGTTCGAAGCCCGATATTCCGGGCTCGTCGGACTCGGCGTTCCGCGGCGACGCGGCGCGCTGGAATCCGGAGGACCTGCTGCTGGCGTCGGCCTCGGCGTGCCACAAGCTGTGGTATCTGCATCTGTGTTCCGATGCAGGGATCCGCGTGCTCGCGTATGTCGACGATGCCGAAGGGACGATGGTCGACAGCGCCGAGCCGGGGCGCTTCACCGATATCGTGCTGCATCCGCGCGTGACGATCCGTGCGGGCGACGATCGCGCGCTCGCCGAGCGGCTGCATCACGACGCGCATGCGAAGTGTTACGTCGCGAATTCGGTGAATTTCCCGATCCGGTGCGAAGCGGTGATCGAGGTCGCGGCCGGGTGACGCGTGGCGGGGAGAACGCATTGAAGGTCTCTACCCCAACCAATGCAAGCATTGCGCGCCATTTCGTGCCGGAAGAAGTCAGGAAGTCGGAGCAGCTTGCACCCGCGGGCTCGCCCGGCGGCGTGCTTTTGGCGGCGAAGACGTGCGCCCCGATATACGCCGGTTCATCGTGACCGAGTGGACCGGCGCCTTTCCATCGATCTCGAATGCCTATGGTTTGATTCGCCGCATACGGAAACAATTAATTGCGGACAAGAATCGTGCGTGAGAAATCGGCAAACGAAAACTGTGCGACAAGTCGATAGGGTTATCTGTCAGTACGCCTTAGGGACTCAACTGAAGCGTTCGCGGAGCATGTCAATCAGACAGATCTGAAATTGGAAATTTGTGGTTTTCAATCAACGGCTTGGCAATTTTTGACAGTCGTTTTCCGGTGTTTCGTTAATCTCTCGCTCGATAACTAACGAATAGACGCGGGCCGCGTCGGCGAGAATGAACAAGAATACGCACCGCCTGGTGTATTCCAGGCTTCGGGGAATGGTAGTGGCCGTCGCGGAGACGGCGACTGCTGAAGGGAAATCGGCAACGGGCGAGGTGCGCACGCGGCGGCGTTCGTCAACGTCCGGCACGCGCGCCGTCGCGGCGGGCGTGACCGTGCTCGGCATGTTGCCCGCTTTGTCCGGTGCGCAGATTGTTCCGACGCCGGGAACCAGCACACAGGTGATCCAGACGCCGAACGGCTTGCCTCAGGTCAACGTGGCCAAGCCTTCTGGCGCGGGCGTATCGGTCAACACCTACAACCAGTTCGACGTACAAAAAGCCGGCGCGATCCTGAACAATTCGGCCACGATGGTTCAGACGCAGCAGGCAGGCTGGATCAACGGCAACCCGAACTACGGAGCCGGGCAGGCCGCGCGGATCATCGTCAACCAGGTCAACAGCCCGAACGCGTCCCAAATCCGCGGCATGGTCGAGATCGCGGGCGCTCGGGCCGAGCTTGTCATCGCTAATCCGTCCGGGATTTTTGTCGACGGCGGTGGCTTTCTCAATACCAGTCGCGCGACCCTGACAACCGGCGTGCCGTTCTATGGTACCGATGGGTCGCTTGCCGGCTACAACGTTAACCGCGGCCTCGTGACTGTCGCAGGCGCAGGCCTGAATGCGGCCAATATCGATCGGGTCGATCTGATTGCGCGCGCGGTGCAGGTGAACGCGGCGGTCTATGCGAAGAACCTCAATGTAATCGCCGGTACGAATCAGGTTAATCACGACACGCTTGTCGCGACGCCGATCGCCGGTGACGGTCCTGCTCCGTCGGTTGCTATCGATGTAAGCCAGTTGGGTGGCATGTATAGCGATCGGATCTTCCTCGCATCGAACGAGAACGGCGTGGGGGCGGCCAACGCCGGTACGATTGCGGCGCAGGCGGGTGATCTCACATTGCAGTCGAACGGCCGACTTGTGCTCACGGGTAAGACCACGGCGAGCGGCAACCTCGCGCTGTCGGCGGCCGGCGGCATCCACAACAGCGGCACGACGTACGCGCAGCAATCGCTGTCGGCGAACACCACCGCCGATCTCACGAACAGCGGGACGCTCGCGGCGCAGCAGAATACGACAGTCAATGCCGGCAGCGTCAATTCGACCGGCACGCTCGGCGCGGGCGTGAACAACGACGGTTCCGTCGCTCGCAGCGGCGACTTGATTTT
>NZ_ML058629.1 GCF_003635165.1 Burkholderia sp. Nafp2/4-1b
TTATGGGTAATCCTCAGTCCTGAAGGACGGGGGTTTCTCGGAGAAACTGATGAATCGCAGAGTGGGCGCGAATTGATAGTCGTTTAGTGCAGGTCACGCGATATTGACGGAATCTATTTCCTGAGCGTGAGCCTGATGCCTCTTCCTCAAATTTCGCAAGCGACGCGTGCAGGTACGGTGAGCCGGTCCACCCAGACGGACCCGCGACGCAATGCCGATCCGGACGTTGACCGCTTGCGTGCGCTCGACTATCACCGGAATAACGCTCACAGCCAGCGCGTGCTGGACGCGATGCAGGCAGATTCGGCCGTGCGCCTGGCACTGGACAAGATGGCGCCGGATACGACGAAGCGGCACAAGGGCGACTTGATGAAGCTGTTCGCGGACAACTCCAATCCGCGATGCGTGGAGGCGGTTCGTCAGGTGATCGTGGATGCGTATGAGACCAAGGTGGTATTTCGGCGCTGGGCTAACGCGCGCCTCGACCAGTTGATCCAGAACCCCGAGAAACGCGCGGCGGCGAAATTGCGGGCAGGCGCCACGTATGGCACGACGGTGACGCCCCGGCAGATTGAGGCAGCCGGCGGTGTGGTGATACAGGTGGTGCTGGACGAACACGACCAGCTTGCGCCGGTCAATGTAGGGTGTGCCGACGAGACGAGCGGCGCGAGTGCGTTCATCCACGAGTTCTATCATGATGCGACCGCCCAGGCACACGAGGATGAGGCGGTGCAGGAAGTGATTGCGCAGGTGTGCAGTGAAGAGGGCGGGCATGCGGACAAGCAGACACAGACGCGCCGGGCCGATACGGTCGAGCAGTTCGAGAACCTGACCCAGGGCGATGGCCCCGACCCGGAGCCGTTGCAGGAGCGCGATTACAGCGAGCTCGATCCGGAGCGTCTGCTCGAGGGCGTGGGGATTGATTCGAGTTTGCGAGATGCGTTGGCACTGGCCGGGCGCATGTGCGATGAGGAGAAGATAGCGTTCGGGCGCGAATTGAAACTCATTGAAGCCCCCGAGGAAGACGCTTCACCCGAGGAAGTCCAGCAGTTCGAACAGGATCTCTTGGGGATGGTGAACAGGCTGTGCGAGCGCGGCAAGCTGGACGACGAATATCAGTGGCTGCCGGACGTCACCTCCGCTCTTTACCGAGCGCTGGACGCAACGACGAAGCCGTCAGCCGAGTTGAGGCGGTCTGCCGAATGGCTGTTCGACTGTCAAGGAAAAGTTGAGCGCGAGATCGAGGCCGACAAGAAAACGGCACAGTGGGAAGCGGAGACCGCGCACTTCATTGCAGTGGGCAACCATGCCAACGCGAGAGTCCAGAATGAATTGGTGGAGCGGCGGAGGGAGAACTGCTTGTGGGCGGATAAGAAGAAGGAGATTGAGGACAATGAGGCCGGTGATCGTACTCAGAGGAATCGTGTAGCTCAAGGTCCCACCCCTGGGCCTGACTTTTGGATGTTTCGGAAGCAAGCGCTCAACGTGACCACGACCTATGCCGTTCAGGAAATGAAGGGTACGACCAATGAATGGCAAATACCGTCGGGCGGATCGACCGGCAAAGGCGGCGTCGGAGTCCCCGCACGCAAACCGGAGGGTACCGGTACCCTCGATGGACCACCGAAAATCGTCAGCACTTTCCAGATCACGGAAGTTGTCTACTACACCCCGAACTACGGCGACACGAAGGAGCAGACGCTGGCCAGAGCTATGGAGTTCGTCTCGCCGGTAGGACCGGGAACCTCGGTTCAATTCAAGCCCGAGATGATCATTTCGACCAAAGACGGGCGCCATACTTGGACGAAAGGAAAGTCCTACGAAACCAAGGCGGTCCATACGGACTTCGCGCCACTGCCTGCGTTGGAGTTCGGTGGTACGCCGCGAGTAGGTTTGACCTATACACCGACGCCCGATCTGACCGAAAAATTGCAACGCCACCTCGATACAACGAGTAAGCAATCGGTGACGACCGAACCGCCAGCGGCTGAAGTCATTCAAGAACGGACCATAGTCAAACATAGCGCTGGTCAGCTACTGGAAACAGCTAGCGTGAACTTGTCCAGTGCACTGTCCAAAATTCTGGACGAGAATCGAAGCTCCCCATTGACGAAGCCATCTCTACCTTTGTCGACCGAGCGCGGATCGGATCAATCGAAGCGGGAGTTCATTCAGTCCGTTCAGAAGGAGTTGGCGGCGCTACGGCCGCGCACCAGGCTGGATGATCTCGCTAATCAAATGGCAGAAAACCAGCGCACTATAATCGCGTTCCCGTTGCACCACGAAGATCCACCGCCTCCACCGTCGGGTTCGGTGCAATCTCGGCAGGCAGGCTTGAACGTTTCGGTGCCGTCTGCATTTCTCCAGGCGGGAACTGGCAACGCGCCCACCGACGTCATGATGGCTCCGACCTCATCGACGCTGGAGGCGGGCTCAGTAGCGCTTGTCTCCGCAGAGACACGCGCAAGGCCGAATTTATCAAAAGCGCCATTAAATTCGATGCAGGCGAATCGAACTGCACCGATGATTTCATGGGCCTCCACCACAACTGCCGTTCCCGCCTCTGGGTCTCAAATGGAATCGGTGCCTGCGCAGGAGAATCCCCTTCAGCACGACGACAGTTGTTCCCTTGATGCGGGAGTGAGACTCGCCATCCCGGAGCGCGAGGTATCTGTTAATGGAAGGCGTGTTGTTGTCAAATCGAGTTGTTTGCACTCCGCATCAACTAAAGCTATCGTATTTTGTCACGGGCGTCTCCAGATCCATAAATACTTTATAAACAAAGCTAACATCAAAATTCCCGGCGAGGTTAAAGTGTTTCACTACATACGTCATAATGAGACGATGCGATCGCGCCGGGCATTTGAAATTTACTACGCCTTGCAATATGGCAACAATATTTCTCCTGAAAAGGAATATTTTGGTTCGCGACTTGTAAAAAATTATACGCTGCGTCCGGATAAGAATTCGAGTGGTCTTCGTGTTCCTGATGGCGGTAGATTTGATTTAATTCAGCCTATTGAGATAATGCAAACGGAAGATATTTTTGATGCTATCGAGAATGGGGTGTTGCCTTACGAAGAGGTGCATTTTATTAGCTGCAGGGCAACGATGCCGTTTTAGAGCGTGTTGTGCTATTTTAAAAATTCGGAACGCATGAGCCATGCTTCAAGTTTACGAAGACGATTGAATACAGTCCAGCGATGGTTTCGGGAAAGCGTTCGTAGTCGCGCGTGAATCCGTGAAGGCGGTTGACCCCACCGTAGCTGCGCTCGACTACCCAGTGCCATGCCAGCAGCACCAAGCCCTTCTTCGCCTCGAACAATTTCATGACCGGAAACGCAATGCCTTCGTTACCCGCGCTTTCGCCACGCCTTCGTCGGTATAATTCTGGTTGGCAAAAGCGAGCTTCACGGTCTGGCCCGTAGGCTTGCCAAACCCGCTGCGCCAGATGCCGCGCGTGAGCGTGATTCTGCTCGTTGGCCGGAGTGATGTGCGCGCCAGCAGATGACACAGCGTGTCGACGGTCATATGCTCTTTGCTACCGAGTTTGCGTTTGTAGTCGTCATATCCTGCACGGGGACTGCTCTCACACGTTGATTGCAACGTTCGCCCATCGAAAGCCCTCGCGCTTAGGCGACCTTGCGTCGATCTACCACACGAATGATTGAGCGCAGATCGTCGATCATCGCATCGAAAGCGACGTGCGCGTAGCTATCGCTGTGTTTGCTGATACACGGCCTCTCGGTGCAGGGAAATTCTCGGAAACAGTCACCATGTTGCGCCTGCACCCTAACAACTGACGCGGAGGCCCTCGCGTGGTTTCTTGTACAAATACGGGGAGTGCTACCGGACAGACGGCGGCTCGCGCGCGCAGCAACTCGACGATCTTCGCGGGCCGCTACTACCCGGGCGTGATCGCGATCGATCCGTCAGTTGAGCTGCTGTCGATTCAGCTCGGCACGACGAGCGCGAGCCAGAACAGCGTCGTGATGGGCATCGACAAGACGCCGACCCTCACGGCCGCCAACATCTCAGTGGCGCTCATATGAATGGCGTAATCTCCACTCCCGTCCAGATTGGTGTCGGCGACGGCACCACGACGGCCTTTGATCTCGTCCCGAACCCGGGCGAGCAGATCGCGCAGGTCGTGATTGCGAACATCTGGCGCAACGATTGGCAGGGCAATCAGCCCCTTTCTGCGGCGACGCGCACGAACGTCGCGACGAACTCGCAGGGGTTCGATAAGACCTCTTGGACGAAGAACGTCTCTGCGATGGTCCCGACCGCCGCGATCGCGCCCGAAGGAACGAACACAGCGCAGAAGCTGACCGACGCGGACTCGACGACCCGAATCCACTCGCTCATCTCGAACGGAATCGCGACGCTCGGCGTCGGTGCTCGTCAGTGTGCGCGTGCTCAACGCGTCGAGCCAGTTTCTCCCGGGCATTCAATACGATCGTCGCGTCTGGTTCCAGACGATCACGTCTGCATCGGTGACGTCGCAGGTGACGACGTTGACGGCGCTGAACGTCGCAGTACCCCCGAGCGCAAAGGTCTGGTACGGGTGGGCCTCGATCAACACGACTGCATCGATTAACGCGCAGGTGAACGTCGCATCCGATGCAAACGGGACCGGCAACCAGCAGGTCGCTGGCGGCGTCTCGACGACTGGCTCGGGAAGCACGAACGGCGGTGCGCTGGGGCCGATTCCGATCACCACGCCGCAGACCGTCTACTGGTCGGCCCTCCTTTCGTCTGGTACGTTCACGCAGGCGAAGCTGTTCACTTCTGGATACGAGTTCTGACCATGGCGACCATCTACGTGCAGTTCACCGACGCAAGCGAGCAGGAAATCGGCGGCTGGTTCGGTATGTCACAGCCGTCGGGTGCATACCCGAATTGCGCCGAGCTTGACACGGCGGATCCACGATGGGCGACGTATTACGACACACAGCCGGAATACGCACGGGCCGACATGCCGGCGCCTACTGCGTCGTTACGTTCTCCGTCGACCGCGCAGTGATCGCGTGGTTGCGGCGCCGGAAGGGCATGAACAGGTAGTCCGCCATCGTCCGGGGTTCGGCAACCCCGGGCACTCCCACCTCAGGCCATTCGTTGCGGCGCGGGAATCGAGCCGTACGGAAAATGATGTCCCAAATCGCCGAGCCCGACCCGAAGTTCCGGTTCCAGTCGCTCTTGTGAATCGAGTGGTGCATGCGGTGGAAGCGGTTGTCCGGGATGATGTACCGGAACCAACCGAGGTTGATGCGCGTTGCCGAGTGTTCATAAATCCCTTGCGCACCCATAATCGCGGCAATAATCGCCGGAACATATCCCGTATTCCAATTAATAAGCAGCGTCATTGGAACGACGATAAATGGGATTCTGAAAATCTCCTCAGTCCAGTGGTGCGCGCTGTTGATCGCATTCATGTCGCGAATTGCGTGATGGACTTCGTGAAATCGCCACAGAAACGAGCTTGTGTGCTGAAGGCGGTGAAACCAGTAATAGAAGAAATCACCGAGGATCGTCGAGATAATCGCGATCGCGATATAGGCCGGCCAGCGGACTGCCGAGTGTTCTGCATGGCTCAGGACGCTTAGGTCGAGCGTGAACAGCGGCCGGATTCCGATCTTCGACCACAGACTGTTGAACGCGGCAAAAAATGCCGCCGTGATGAAGATGTATGCGACCCAAAATCTAGTTGCCCGGAACCGCGACGCGAATCCTGCCTTCCCCAGCGGCAGCAGCAACTCGAGCGCCAGGCACACGCCGAGCACTGGCAGCAGATTGCGAGCGTAGGTCGTTACGGTAACAGCGAAGTCGTGGAGATAGGCGTGCATGGACATCCTCAGGCTTGGTCGTCGCGATTATACGCTGATGCATCCCGCGGCCCGAGCGGGAGCTCCCAACGCTGCCGCGCTTCTGCATGAGCATCACGCAGCAATTTATCGATTCGTCGCTTCTCATTCGAATGAGAAATAAAACCTTTGGCCCATAATCGGATCACCTGATTTTCGATTGATGAAATCGGCTAAATGAATAGTCAAAATATTCCGCAAAATTCCCCGGGTTCTTGGCTTGTTAATGCAAAAACCTTCGTTAGTACGGTCGCGGGGCTCGTGACTATCTTGGCCGCTCTCGTTGGCGCTTTGGCATGGTGTATCGGCCTCTACTCGGGGCTGAACAACCGCGTCACGGTGCTCGAGCAGAGCAATCACGCGATGCGCGACGACCTGAAGGACATCAGGGGCATGGTCTCGCAGCTGGTACTCGGAGCGGCCGGTAACCGGCCCGAAACGCGACGGTGGACGAAATGACGAAATGGAAAATCATGCTGGCCGACAACTGGCGCACGCTGCACCGGCGCGGCACCGTCATCGTGAGCGGCGCGCTCGCGATCGTGACGGCCGCCGGCCGACCTGAAAGAGCTATTGCCGCAGGGTGTGCAGCGCTACGCGGCGCTCGTCGCGTTCGCGCTGATCCTCATCGTGCGCTACACCGCGGTGCGCCGCGTGATGCGGCGGCCGGGCAGGGGACCGGCGATGGCGCTCAGTGATCTGTTCGGCGCGCTCGCGCGGCTGTTCGGCGTGAACCTGGCGCCGATCGTCGACGTGCCGACGCTGCCGATTTCGCCAAGTAACGTGTCGGACGCTGCACCGACGCTGCAGGACGCTGTACCGCGCCCGGCCGCTCCCGATCCGGATTCCGGCCCGAGTGGAACGGAAATCGCGCCGGCTGTACCGCAAAACGTTCCATCCGATACGGACGACGAGGCATGGCTCGCGCTCTGCCGCCCGCTGTCGCAGCACTTCGAGAGCTGCTGCCTGACCGCCTATCCGGATCCCGCGTCGGACCTCGGCAAAGCGCTGCAGGCGCGCGGCATCTGGTACAAGGTGCTCGCCGGCGCGCCGATCCTGCGCGACGCCGCGCTGCGCGCGCTGAGCGGCGCGCCGTGGACGTGCGGATGGGGTTCGACGGGGCCGGACGTGCACGAGGGTACGGTCTGGACGCAAGCGACGGCCGACGCGCGGCACGACGCGAATCTGCACGCCTCGGCGACGCTGGTCGACCAAGCCGCGCGTGCCGCTGTCTCCGCAGCAGAAGGCCGCGCTCGTCAGCATCGTGAACAACGTCGGGCCGGGCCGCGCACGGCGCGCGGGCGATCCCGGACGCGACGGCATCATCACGCTCGCGAGCGGCCAGCCGTCGACGCTGCTGCGGCATCTGAACATCGGCGACATGGCCGGCGCGGCCGACCAGTTCCCGGCGTGGAACCGTGCCGGCGGCGTCGTGCTGCCGGGCCTCGTGCGGCGCCGCGCGGCCGAACGCGATCTCTTCCTCACCGGACACTGGAGTGCGTCATGACGATCATCCCCATCCTGCTCAAATTCGGCCCGTGGCTGCTCGCGGCGGCCGGCGTGTTGTTCGGCATGTGCCGGCATCAGCAAGCCCGCGCCGTGACCGCGCAGGCCGGCCAGAAAGCCGCCGAAGCACAGGCGACTGCGGCGCAGGCGCGCGAGCAGGTTGCACAGTCCGCGAACGCGGAAGCCCAGGCGAATGCCGACGCCGCACAGGCCGGCGCAGTCGCCGCAAAGGAGAGAAGCGATGCAGAAACGAACGTTGGCGCTCTGCCCGCGGGCGGCGCTGAGCAGCAGTTGCGCGACGGATGGTCCCGCGACTAAGCCGTCGGCGGCGCCGTGCGAGCCGCAGATTGTTACGAAGACGCGCATCTTCGACACGGCGTGCGACTGGGCGCGGCCGATTTACGTCAGCAAGACGGACGTGCTGAGTGACGACACGGCGCGCCAGATCCTTGCGCACAATATGGCCGGCGCGAAGAACTGCGGCTGGAAGCCGAGCGGGAAGTAGCCATTGTGGGTAGCGTTTCGCGATTGTGGGTAGCAGTTTTTCGACTTCGCGGAATCCTTACCTAGCAAGGCTCTGCGACCAACCGATTGAGTCGGCTGCCTTCCGCCACAAGGGTTTTCGGAGATTCCGGACACTCCAAGTGGAGCGCCTGGAGCGTCGTTAGTGTGGGTTTTTCTGCCCGCGCCATATCTGACGCCACTGAAAATCGGGAATCAATGCACTGCATAACTGTATATGCGTACAGTGTCTTGATGGAAGTCGCCATTGGATTCGTGCGCGTCAGCGTTGTACGATCAAGATCTGCCGGAGAAGGAAATGACTGAACTAGACGGGCTGCGCCGGCCTCCGCCGGCAGACTTTGCCGCTCCGAAATGGGACGAAGGCGGCCGCGCACATAACTGGCACAACTACGCCAGCGAAGACCTGATTGATATTTTGGCCTCCCTTCCTTTGAGAGCAAGGGCCATTATTGCCGTTAGTTTGGACTCTGTGGCCAGCAATGAAGAGTGGGAATAAGAAATTCCGAGGGATTATGACTCTGAACGCCAAGAATCTGCCGCCGGGCTCGATCAGACAGGCAGCCGAAACGAAGCATCCCGGGCGGATCGCACACCTGGACGCACTGCGCGGCTGGGCTGCGTTCGCCGTCATCATCACGCACGCTGGCATCCAGATCGGTGGACGTATGCCGGACTCGACGACGGACTTCGCGTACGGTGTGCAGCTGTTCTATACCCTGAGCGCGTTTATGCTGTTCTGGACGCACTATTCGCGACACGCGACCGAGCGCGACGAGGCGCGTAACTTCTACCCGCGCCGCTTCTTCCGGATCGCGCCTCTGTTCTGGCCGGTCGTGCTGATTGCATCGGCACGGATGTGGGTCACGCACGACGCGAGCGCGCCGGGCCCGTTTCATATCGCGTCGGTGTTGCTGTTCGCGAACGGGTTCTTTCCGAAATTCCTGAACTCGATTCTGAACGTCGAGTGGTCGGTCGCGACGGAAATGCTGTTCTACGCGTTGATGCCGCTACTGCTGCGCTACGTCACGACGCTTGAGCGCGCGGTCTATTTGTTGATCGGCAGCCTCGTGATTGGCGAATACGCGACGCAATGGATCGTCGGCCATCCGGATCTGACGACGGCGTTTCCGCCATACGCCTATTTCTGGTTCCCGAACCAGATGTCGGCATTTGCGTTCGGCATCGTCGGATTCTTCCTGAGTCGCCTGCCGATTTCGCGCGCGGGCGCACGCATGCTGATGGTCACCGGGCTCGCGTTCATGGCCGCGCTGTACATCGGCGGCGGGGCGGTTCGATTCCTGCCGCACCAGATGCTGTACGAATTCTCGTTCGTCGCGATCATCCTGTCGCTTGGCGTACAGTCGAATGCCGTGCTCGTGAATCGGCTGACGGTCTGGTTCGGAAGCATCAGCTTTAGCGTCTACCTGCTGCACCTGCCTATCCTGCTGACTCTGTCGCACTACGTGCTGCCGAGCCTGTCGATGTCGCCAGTGGCTGGTCTGCTGTTCCTGATCCTGGGGACATTCGCGCTGGCGGGGATTGCCGGCACGCTGACGTATCGCTGCGTCGAGTGGCCGGGTATCGCCTTGGGGACGAAGTTCATCAAGCGCCTGAATCAGCGATCTCTGATAGTCAAAGATCGTGACGAGTCCAGCGCCCCCAGCAAAGCCGGTCGCGCCTGACGTACTTTGGCCGATTGCGCCCCCAAGGCCACCATAACGGTAGCCTTGTGCCGAATCACCCCAAATCGATGGTCCGCCAAATGCATTCCAAAACTGAGTAGCACTGAGCGCGGCTCCGATAATACCTTGAGCTCCTTGTCTTGAAACTGCCCCCTTGACCTCGGCATGCACCGTGCGGATCAACGTCAGCAATTGCGTGTCCGTCAGTCGCGTTCGTCCCGGTGTTCCGCCGCGCTTCCATGCGCGATATTGCCGGCACGCGTCATAGCGATACTCGGGTTCTCGAAAACCATAATGGCGATGCGGCTGGTGGGTGCGTAAAGCACTCCAGGGTGCGCTTACATTGCCGAGGGGCGACAGCAACTCGGCACTGAAGCTATGGCGACACTGCTCGTTCACCTGAAGGCCGCGAAAATGCGGCACAGGATCTACTCCCGCCGACGCTGAGTTACGCGTTTCCACACAGCCTCGGTCGTTCAGAGTCGTTCGCTTCGCCCCAGATCCGCCATCCGCTGGCGCAGACCGATCCAGTCGGCGGGAGTTGCACGCGGCCCTTAGATATGGAAGCCTAGCGATCAGGCGGCCCGATCCGGATGTGCTCAGAGAAGATGTGCAATCGCGGCGTCCCGGGCCGATTAGAAGACCTGGTACGCAACTTTCGCCTGGGTCAAACATGGCGTTCTGGATATGGCGCGACCAGTGCGTAGCGAAAAGTGAGAGTGTTCAAATTCCTCGCACCGGTAGAGTCTAATCGGCGCAGCAAGATAAAAAAGCTATCAATACGAGATGCGAACGTTGCAACAGCTTGAAAAGCTCGGGTACGTGCGGAAGTCCGAAGTTGACGATCGATGGGAGGTTACTCCTCAAGGCGTCGCGGCGCTCAATTTCTACGCCAGGTTTCTGAAGCGCGATGGGTTCGATTGTCCGCCGAAGGGCTGACAAGGAAAACGACCTCAACCCGTGCTGCATCCGTGTCTGCGCGCCGGCTGCGACCTTTCAAATTTGTGCACAAGCCGCGCTGTTCCTAGCCAGCGACGGAGCGCCGATTCCCCTTATGCGTCGAGTCGCGCGTACAGGTGCAGCCAGTTATTCTTGAGACACGCTGCAAAAGCATTCGCGCCGGCATAAGCATACGGGCTTAAAAAGCGGGTGACGCCACCGCAGCTCGGCGAGCCTCCATCGTCGAGGCCCGTCGTCGAAACTTTTCCTACGATCGATTGAAGTTTCCAGTCTCGCTGCCGTTAAACGTGTTGGGGACGGCCTCCCTGTAACACAAGTCTCCAGGGTGCACGGAATCATTTGATGAAAGTCAATCGGCGCGACAGCGCCCCGCGATTGGCCGGTAGCCGTAGCAAAATGACAAGATGAAAAAGCATCTCTATATGGCATGCAGTGTGGCGGCGGTCGCAATCGGTGCTGCCTCGGTAGTAAATGCGTTCGAAGGCGGTTATGCGGTTGGCTGGAGATCTGTCATGGCCATTTTGCTGGGTCTGGTCGGAATCGCTGGAGCGGCCCTACGCGGTCGCATCGAGAAGCAGTCTGCATAGCCCTCGGAAACCAACCGGAGAAAACGATGCAGCACAAAGGCGATTTGATTGTCGACGGCGACCACGAAACGACTGGACAGGTCACTGGCACTACCTATGTTCGGCCCGGCGGCCGTCTGATAGCGAATGGCCAACTCGCGGGAGGCCTGATCATTGAACCGGGCGGTATCGCCGTCGTGCACGGGCAAGTCGCACGGAACATCATCAATCACGGGACGCTGACCCTCTATGGGCAAGTAGTAGGCAAGGTCATTGGCCACTCTCCGGTAAATGACGTCGGTCCTGACCAGATTGTCGGAGCCGACCTCGAGGTGCCTTTTCGCGGGACAACAGTTTCATGGACCAGCAGCCAATAAGCCACGGAAAACGCTGGGCTGGCCAGCAATAGGGAAAACACGATGAGCAGACTTCTCGTGGCAATCATGTCACGTACCGACGAACAGAAGGTGTTGACGGTTCTCGGTGCGGTTGCGTCTGTCGTAGCGGTCTACTTGGCCTTCGGTCCAACGGGGGCGGGGATAGAGGTCGCAGTCTTTGCAGCGATCGCAGTGATGATCGCTCTGTCGCGCAAAGCATAGGAAAACGGAGGACGCGATGGTATTCGATACGATGAAGCGGGAACTGCGCGAGCTGTTCAACCTCGTTCGGAGAACGACGGAATGGGACACGTCGGTCGCGTGTGGGAAGGTGAATCTTGCGGACGTTTCGGCCGACGCTCGCTCGACGCATCACGTGCGCTTGGAGCGGATTGTTGAATTGCGTGCCAAATACGACCTATAACGGAAAACGCTATGTATCTAGGAGCAATCTCGATCCGTTGTCCGCGCTGCGGCCGTCTTGCTTTGTGCAGCGCAAGCAAGGGGATGTGGTGCGGTCACTGCAACAACGGCAGTGTTCGATAGGAAATCAACTGAGGGCGAGTATGAAGAGAAAAAATAAAGTTGTAGAGTGCCGCCCATGATTCGAAAGGACTTTTCCCGGTTAATGGGCTGGCGCTGACGGAAGTCGTATAGTGGCCTTGTTGATTTTTAAGCGAAAACACCTTGCGCGCGAGCGCCCCGCACCGGTCGGATACCGGACTAATGAAGGATAGGCAATGAATACGAGCTATGCGGCTGGATTGCTCGCGGGGCTCGGGGCCGGGGCCGCAGGAATTTGGCTGGCGCTTGGACATACGCCGCTGGCACTCGGCGCTGCTGCTGTCGCGACCTTGGTCGAATCGGCGAAGGCCAATGGCATCGATCCGTACCGATACCTCATCTGGCTGTTCCAGCGTCTGCCCCTGGCGAAGACCGTCGACGACTACGACGCGCTGCTGCCCTGGAAGATGCCTGCCGAGCTCCGCTGACCCGCAGCGTTACCACACCTCAAACACTCCGCTATCCCCTCTGAGGGGCGTCGTTCGTGGACCGCATACGCAACGTGCCGGGAAGGATGTCGACTGCATCTCGGTAGTCACAAGAGATCCACGCCAACTCCCCCTGTTTTAATAGCGGTGCAATTCGATTACAGTCCGCGCGCGCGTTCAGTTCGAGACATTCGAGGTGTCGATCGAGCTCATTGCAAAGTGGTGCTCATCGGCGTTGCCAGTGATCATCGTCATCGCGTAGACCAGGTTGTCGCTGTGTTCACACCGTCATCAGTCGTCGCACGCGAAAGCCCTGTTCGGTAGAACTCCTGTCTTGTCCGCTGTGGAGATCAGCCGGCCAGCTGAAGATCCTTCAGGGCTTCGGGGTGCTGCACGGCGACGCGCAGCAACGTCTGCGCCGCGCCAGTTGGGTTGCGGCGGCCCTGTTCCCACTGTTGGTAGGTGCGTACTGATACGCCGAGCAGGCTGGCGAACTCCGATTGCGACAAGCCAACCTTTGCGCGCGCGATGGAGGCCTCAGTCGGCTGTACGCGCGTCACGCGGCCAGCAACACCAGCCTTCATTTGGCGGACCGACTTCAGCAGGTCCGCTTGAAACTGTTCCATTTCCTTATCCACGATCGATTTCCTCACGAAGTTGATTGAGAAAGCTCGTCGGCAGGTTGTCGAACTTCGCTTTCGTGTATGCAATCAGTAGCCAGATTTCGCCGTCATCGAGCAGGTTGTAGTAGATGACACGCGAACCGCCGCGTTTCCCCATCCCGGCGCGCGACCAACGCACTTTGCGCAGCCCCGACGTGCCGGGAATCACGTCACCGGCTAGCGGATTGTCCGCGAGCCAGTTGATGAATGCCTCCCGCACGTCGTTGCGCCAGATTTCATCTGCGTACCGCTGGAAAATCGGGGTTTCGATGATGGTGTACATGGTGGCTACTATACGCCATTGACGCATAGCTGGCAAGTCAACCGCTAGACATAATGGTCGGTGCTGACTGAACCCTGCGAGGGCCCGTCTCGCGTATCGTGGGTTGCGCACCGAAGTGTGCCGAGCCACATACGCCTGGGTGGGCCAGGTGCAGAACTTCAGGAGACGGGCCATGGACAAGGTTATCAAGTTTTTTGTCGGACTGGACGTGCACAAGGGCAGCATCTCGATCGCAATGTGCGAGCCCGGCCGGGAAGCTGCACGGTATGCCGGCACCATCCGGCATGACGTGCCGACGCTGTTGAAGGTTCTGCGCAAATACGGCGAAGCTGCGCAGGTCAGCGTGGTGTACGAGGCGGGGCCAACCGGCTATGGCCTGTATCGCGAGCTCACCGGTCATGGCTATCCATGCCAGGTGATCGCTCCCTCGCTGACGCCACACCGCGGCGGGGACCGGATCAAGAACGACCGTCGCGACTGCCTGCGCTTGGCGGAACTCTCGCGGGCCGGTGAGCTCACGGCGATATGGATACCCGATGCTGCACATGAAGCACTGCGCAACCTGTGGCGCGCCCCGCGAAGACGCGGTGAACATGCGACTCAAGGCCCGTCAACAACTGAAGGCATTCCTGCTGCGCCACGGACGCGTCTATCCGGGCAAGACGGCCTGGAGCCGCATGCACCTGCGCTGGATCGCCGATCAGCGGTTCGAACAAAGCGCCGATCAACTGGTGTTTGCCGAATATCAGCATGCCGTCGAAGATACCCAGGCTCGCGTGGAGCGGCTCAGTGGTGCACTGGAGCAGAGCGCACCGCGTGAGCAGGCCGCATCGGTGGTGGCCGCGCTACGCGCCTTGCGCGGCATCGACACGGTCAGTGCGCCTGACACTGACTCTTCTCGTCGACACACAGCACCAAGGCGTTGGTCGGCGGGCTCAGATACAGCCCGACAATATTGCGGACCTTCTCGACGAAGTACGGGTCAGTAGAAAGCTTGAAGCTCTTCGAGCGATGAGGCTGTACACCGAACAGCGACAGATACCGGGCAACCGAACTCTTCGAAATACCCGTTTGCGCAGCAGCAGAACGCACACTCCAGTGCGTTGCCCCGTCTGGCTTCTCGTGCAGCACCTTCGCCAGCAGCTCCGCCACGGCTTCATCGTCATGCGCGCGCGGTCGCCCCGGGCGTGCTTCGTCATGCAGACCGGCGAGCCCATGCGCGACAAACCGCTTCTTCCAGTGCGTGATCGCTGGGGACGTTACTTCACATTGCACCGCGATTGCCTAGTTCGTATGACCGTCCGCTGCCATCAAGATGATCTTTGCTCGGCGCACCAGCGAATGAGGCAGCGAACACGAACGGCTCATAGACAGCAATTGCTCCCGCTCCAGTTCCGACACCACCACCTCGATTCTCTTGCGCACCATGATCGCCTCCACTCAACATCGCTCGATCATAGAGCAACACAATTCCTTGTAAAGTTACTTCTGGGACATGACACTAGTCACCACTGTACGCGTGACAGGCAGGGGGCGTCCATGTACGATCAATCTTCCCCCGGCCACCACGGCTTCGCCGCTGGTCGGATCAGATAGTCATCCAGATTTTTTCCGGCTAACCACTTTGGGCAAGCACCTCGACCAGACCACGATCTGCCGGACGATGGATCGTAGTACTTGGCCGGATGTTTCTTCGGCTTATCTTTTACGAAGCCGGCCGCGCGAAGCAATTCCAACTCCGTGATACCGAATTCCTTCACCTGCTCACGTATCGTTGCAAGGATGGCGGCCTTTTCTTTTTGCCGAGCTTCATCAAGAAGAAGGTTAAGATGGCCAAGCTGTTGGTGCAGAGACTGAATATCAGGCGTTGTCATAAGAATCCAGGTGTCACTACGTTCGAATCTGCTCTACACTGTTTCGTGATAGTTGCGTAAGCGCAAATACTCGACAGGCTTCCGGAGCATCAGAATTTCGATGCTTCTGTTTCTGTTTCCATCCGAGCAAGTAGGGCGCTGACGAACAGTATCCGTACATCGCTTGCAATGCGTTCCTGAGGCAACAGAGTCAACAGCAGATGGCAAACGAATCGCTGATACGTATACCACTTAACGCAGTCGCTTCCCATCGGTTGACTTGGATCGAAAGATTACAAGTGAAACAAATAATAAGGCATTGCAGTGCTCGCAGTGAATGGTATAGGGTGTGGGTTCACACTCGCGTTTTCAACTGAGGAATCCATGAACAAGCAAGAGCTTATTGACGCAATCTCAGCAACGACTGGGGAAAGCAAGGTCAATACTGGAGCGATCATCGAAGCGATTCTTGAGGCCGTGACTCACACCGTCGCCCGTGGTGATACAGTGCAACTGATTGGCTTTGGATCATTCTCCACCGCGGCGCGGGCCGAACGAACTGGGCGGAATCCCGCGACCGGGGAAACCCTCACAATCGCGGCTACAACGACAGTAAAGTTTACTGCGGGCAAGGCGTTCAAGGACGCAGTAAATAGCTGTTGACATCCTCCCCTGCCTGAATGCAGCGGATTCCTACCGCTCCTAAAACGATGATGCTCGCTTCAGATCGCCTCGGCGGGTTCCTGCTTCACGGAGCGACCCGACTGCGTCGGCTCTCCACAGGCTGCAACGCGGTGTCCCCGCGCCAAAACATTGATCGCGCCGACCACGTCGGCGTTTTCCTCGAAACCGCATTCGATACAGGCGAACCGCGCCTGCGTAAGCCGGTTCTGCGCGCTCACGCAAGCGCACGCCGGACACGTCCGGC
>NZ_ML058630.1 GCF_003635165.1 Burkholderia sp. Nafp2/4-1b
TTCGCGTATTGCTCGCACGTCGCGTTGACCGTGCCGGAGTGAATGCCGAGTTCCTTGTTGCTGCCCGTCGTCAGCACGTTCAGATCGAATCCCGTCGGCCACTTCTTGCCCCACTTGAGCGCGTGCTTCTGCGTGTCGTTGCAGAAGTTCCAGACATAGTTCACCGCACGGCTCTGCTTGTTCAGCAGTCCGTTGAGCGATTTCACCCGGTAGCGATAGACGAGGATCATGCCGGCCATTTTAACGGTGGAATGCCGCTGTCAAACAGCGGCGCCCCTTTCCTCCCCGTCATGACGGACGGGGTTTCTCGGAGCAACTGATGAATGGCATCATTCCTCCGATCGTCTCGCTGCCTGGCCCAGCACCGCTCGATGTGCATCTAAGCGCGGAGAAGCTTGCTCGCTATGTCAACGCAGCAGCGATCATCACGGCCGCACGGGAAACGGCACGATCGATTGTTGACGAAGCCCGGCGTGAGCTCGATGTTGCACGGCAAATGATCGAGCACTTGCGCGACGACGCGCAGCGCGAGGGTGCCGCGCGTGCCGAAGCCGATCTTGAGAGTCGCCGCGCGGCACTGATCGACGATACCGTCCGTTGGCTGATCGACGCAAATTCTGCCGAGATCCAAATCGCCGATCGCATCGAAGCGCGCGTGCGCGCACTCATTGCAAGCGTGGTCGAACCTTATCTTGGTACGCTGGCGCCCGTTGACCTGCTTACGCAGCGCGTGCTCACCCATCTTCGTGCCGATGCGCACGAACCGGCGTTCCGTGTCAGCGTCTCGCCGGCCAACCTATCGCGCGCGCGCGATGCTCTCGCACACGATCCGCGCGTATGCGTCGGCGCGGACGTGACCCTGTCGGCCCACAACGCACGGCTCGAAACATCTGACGCGATCATTCATTTCGATCTCGATCGGCACTTGCGCCTATTGCTCAGCCACCTCGCCGGCTCCACAGAGGACTCTCCCTCCGATGATTCACCGTATTGATCCACCGCTCTCACAGATAAATGCCACTGCAGCGCACGTCAGTTCCGGCCTGGATTCTACGCCAGCCGTTAAGCAAATCGTACCGCCGCAATCAGCGCGCGAACTCGCGAGGCGCGAACTCGCCGACACGCCCAGCGACTTCGGCGGCATTCCGCTCGAAACAGGTATGTCCAGCGAATCATTCGCCGAAACCCTCGAGGACATCGGCTTCTCGATCGGTTCACGTTTTCGCGAAGCTCGCCGCGGCGCGGCGGATGGTCGCGCTGCGCTGCCTCGCACACGCTCCATGCTGCAACAACTGATCAAACAGGTCAGCGCAGTGTCCGTGGCCGAGCTTGCTCAGCTACGTGAACGGATTCCCGGAGTGGACGAGCTCGATGATCCGGCTGACGCAATGCGCGGCTCCGGCTTTAACGCGGGCGAGATCGCGCTGCTGCTCAGCGCGATGCTCGAGGAAGGTAGCCTATCTGGCGTGCGGCGCAAGCGCGTCGAAGAAGCGCTAGCTACAATCCTCGAAGGCGACGAATGGGCGCTTCAGCTGTTTGCGCGCGTTGAATTCGGTCAGTCGAGCCGTGGTATCCTAACCGAGTTGCGCAGGTTATATCAGCACGCCGCAGCGCGGCAAAGGCGCTTGACCGACTGGTTCGATGAATTTCGTAGATTGCACGATCGCCAACGCAAGCTGAAGACCCTCATCCGCGCTCTTGCATTTGAACTGTCCGCACAAGGTCCGGCGATGGATGTACACCTCGCAGCGGTGATCGGTGACCTAAAGCGCATTCTCCAATTTCTCAGCGTCGAGGATCATTGCGCTCGAGCTGCTCGCGCGCTGAATGCACCTGGCACCGGCGCGCACGACTTCGCCGCTGACTCCCTGATGCAGTTGCTCATCGAGTGCGTCGAGCAAAGCTGGATCAGCGCGGGCTGGGTGGCAGCGCGCACGAATCGCACGATCTATGACGACGCACTACGCTACCGCTACACGAAAGCAATGCACGAACTCGTCAAGCTGCTACCCGGCGACTGCTTCGAGGATGTCGAGCAGCGCGAAGCAATTCTGGGAGCGTTCGCCGAGCATCTCGAGGCGTTGGCCGATGCAGGCGCTTAGAATCTGTTGCAAGATTATGCCGCCGCTGCGGCCGCTTTGTTTCAGTAATTGACATCCTCCCCTGCCTGAATGCAGGGGATTCCTACCGCTCCTAAAACGATGATGCTGCTTCAGATCGCCTCGGCGGGTTCCTGCTTCACGGAGCGGCCCGACTGCGCCGGCTCTCCACAGGCTGCAACGCGGTGTCCCCGCGCCAAAACATTGATCGCGCCGACCACGTTGGCGTTTTCCTCGAAACCGCATTCGATACAGGCGAACCGCGCCTGCGTAAGCCGGTTCTGCGCGCTCACGCAAACGCACGCCGGACACGTCCGGC
>NZ_ML058631.1 GCF_003635165.1 Burkholderia sp. Nafp2/4-1b
CACGAGGCCCGGCTTGTGCTTGGCCGGATCGATTTCCCACAGCTCCTTGATGCCGATCCCGTACGCCTGCGGATCGGCGTTCGCGTCGAGCTTGAACTTCGAGATCAGCTGGCGGCCCAGATGGCCGCGGCAGCCTTCGGCGAACAGCGTGTACTTCGCGTGCAGCTCCATGCCGAGCTGGAAGTTCTCGGTCGGCTCGCCGTTCTTGCCTACGCCCATGTTGCCGGTGGCAACGCCCTTCACCGAGCCGTCGTCGTTGTAGAGAATTTCCGCAGCCGGGAAGCCGGGGAAGATCTCGACGCCGAGCGCCTCGGCCTGTGCCCCAAGCCAGCGCGTGACGTTGCCCAGCGAAATCACGTAGTTGCCGTGGTTCTGGAAGTTGGCGGGCAGCGCCCAGTTCGGCGTGGTCACCGCGCTGTTCTCGGACAGGAACAGGAAACGGTCTTCGGTCACCTCGACGTCGAGCGGCGCGCCGCGTTCCTTCCAGTCGGGGAACAGTTCGGTGATCGCACGCGGGTCCATCACCGCGCCCGACAGGATGTGCGCGCCGATCTCGGAACCCTTCTCGAGCACGCACACGCCGATCTCGGTGCCTTTCTCGGCAGCCAGCTGCTTGAGCCGGATCGCAGCCGACAGCCCGGCGGGGCCGCCGCCCACGATCACGACGTCGTATTCCATCGATTCGCGTGGGCCGTGGTTTTCGATCAGCGAGACGTGGGACATAAGCGGGTATCAGGAGTAGGCGACGGATTAGCGTCAAGACACAAGCGTTATCGAGCGGCCGGCTCGATCGCGATCGAGATCAGCCTGGATTCGGGGGCCGTGGACTTCAGGTCGAGATCCTCGCCGCGGCCATCGAGCCACATGCCATGCATCGGCAGCAGCGCTTGCGTGCCGAGCAGTGCGCTGTCGATGCGCCACTGACCCGCCGCGCAGATCAGCAGATGCGTCGACGCCGGCGTGACGCGGCACGAATGCGTCGCCACGACGACGGTCGCCCGGCAGGCGCTGCGGCGCGTCATCACGTTGAGCACATGCGTCGGCCGCGCGATGCCGCTCGTCCATATCTGCAGATCGCCGGGGAACTGCGCAGGCTCGGTCGGGCGCGCGACCAGGTGTCCGTCCTGCGCATGCAGTTCGACGCTCGTGTCGTCGACCGGCACGAGCAGGCGGTCGATTCCCGGAAACCGCGAGAAACGGGCCGGCCCGTCGAGCGTCGCGAGACTGATCCGCCAGTCGATCTCGCCATCGGCGCCGATGCGGCTCGCGATCGTCCGCGTGACGCCGCTGCCGTTCGCCCAGGCTTCCGGCGCGATCCTGGTGCAATCGATGAACTGCACGGACGGATAGCGCGACGCCGGTTGGCCGCCCGCCGCGCGCTCGACGGCGGCCGGCGTTCCGTGCCCGCCGCCTGCGGATTGCAGCGGCGTCATGCGCGGCCACCTGCACCGACGTGACGCTCGAGCGCGGCCATCACGTCGAACAGGTCGCCGACGAAGCCGACGTCCGCGAGCGAAAAGATCGGCGCGTCCGGGTCCTTGTTGACGGCGACGATGAGCTTCGAATCCTTCATCCCCGCAAGGTGCTGCACCGCGCCGGAAATCCCGAGCGCGAGATAGACGTCGGGCGCAACGGTCTTGCCGGTCTGCCCGACCTGAATCGCGTTCGGTGCGTAACCTGCGTCGACGGCCGCGCGCGATGCGCCGAGCGCGGCGCCCAGCCGGGCCGCCAGCGCGCCGAGCCGTGCCATGTTCTCGCCCGACGCGAGGCCGCGCCCGCCCGACACTACGATCGGCGCATTCGCGAGATCGATGCCGCTCGACTGCGCGCCGTGCCGTTCGAGCAGCGTCGTCGCGGTGAACGCGGGTGGCTCGGCCAGCGGCACGATCGCGGCCGGTTCCGTGCGGACGCCGGCGGGCGCGAACGACGACGCGCGCACGGTCATGAAGGTCGTGTCGCGCGCGCTGGTCACGGTCGCGACGACGCTGCCCGCATACAGGCCGCGCACGAAGCTGCCGTCGTCGGCGATGCCGGTCACGTCGGCGACGAACGCCGCGCCGGCAAGCGCGGCGGCGCGCGGCAGCGCGTTGCGGCCGAGCGTGCGATGCGCGGCCGCGATCAACGTGTAGCGCGGCGCCAGTGCGGCCAGCTGCGCGGCCAGGCCCTCGGGCGTGATCGCGGCCGCTGCGGGTTGCGCGTCCGGGTGGATGACCGTGTCCACGCCATCGATCAGCGCCGCCTCGGACGCCGCCGCGGGATCCAGCACCAGCACGTCGACCGGCTGGCGGCGCGCGCACGCGGCGCTCACCACGCGAAGCACCGAATCGGCGAGCGTGCCGTCGGCAGTCGTTTCTGCGACAACGAGCGTTCTCATGCGGACACTCCTGGGTGGGCAAATACGTTGTGCGCGGCGAGCGCCGCGACGAGCGCGTCGATGTCCGCGACGCGCTCGCCGGCGCGGCGCACCGCCGGTTCGGCGAGCCGGACCACGCGCGCCGCCGGCGCCAGGTCGACCGCGAAGCGGCCGGCCTCGACGATCGCGATCGGCTTCTGTTTCGCCTTCACGATATTCGGCAGCGTCACGCGTCGCGGCTCGGCGAGGCGCAGGTCGGCACTGACCACGGCCCGCCCGTCAAGCCGCCACGTCGCGGTGCCGCTGTCGTCGCCGCAGGTCACGCGCCAGCCGTTGCCGTCGGCCGCGAGCGCCGTCGCATCGAGCCCCTGCGGCCAGCCGAGCAGGCCGGCCAGCATCGGCGCGACGCCGCCGGTGTCATCGTCGATCGCCTGCTTGCCGCACAGCACGAGGTCGTACGGCGACGTGCCGAGATACGCGTGCAGCAGGCGCGCGACGCCGAGCGAGTCGAGCGACGCGGTCGCGTCGCCGGTGTCGATCAGGACCGCGTCGTCCGCGCCCATCGCGAGGCCGGTGCGCAGCACGTCCTGGCAGACCGGCAGCCCGCAGGTGAGCACGCTCACCTGCACGGCGTGGCCGGCTTCGCGCAGGCGCAGCGCCATTTCGAGCGCGCATTCGTCGAACGGGTTGATGGACATCTTGAGGCCGGTCGTGTCGATCGCGCCGGCCGAGCCGACGCGCACCCGCACGTTCGGGTCGACGACGCGCTTCACGGGCACCAGGATCTTGATGGGCATGGCAATGTCTCGTCGAAGCGATTGGGATCAGGACACGGCGCCGTGGCCGTACTTGCCGGTGAGCAGCGCACCGGTCGCGAAGCGTTCGAGCGCATAGGGCGTGAGCGACACGTCGGTCGGCAGGCCGAGCGCATGCTGCGCGAGCAGCTTGCCGATGCCGGGCGACAGCTTGAACCCGTGGCCGGAGAAGCCGAAGCCAACGACCAGTCCGTCGATGCCGGGGACGCCGCCGAGCACCGGGTTCCAGTCGGGCGTGACGTCGTAGACGCCCGTCCACGACGACGCGAGGCCGGCCGTCTCGTACGCCGGAAACCGTTCGGCGACCTGCGCGCCGACTTCGGCGACATAGTCGAGCGAGATGTCGCCCTGTTCGGTTTCCGGTGCGTTCAGCGTCTCGCCGACGACGCCCTCCGACACGAGCATCTGGCTGCCGCCGTAGCTGCGGTAATACAGCATCCCGGGCGAGCCGAGATCCTTGAACGCAGGCATCTGGAACGTGTATTTCGCGTCGTCGCATTCGAGCGCGAGCACGGTGTGCCGTTCGGGCTTGACGGGCAACGGCACGCCGATCCAGCCGGAGAGTTCGGGCGTCCAGATGTTCTGCGTGCTGATCAGCGTGCCGCACGTGAAGCGGCCCGCGCTCGTGTCGACGCCGGAGATGCGGCGGCCGTCGCGCACGACGCCGGTGACGGTCGTGCCTTCGAGGATCTTCACGCGGCGGCGGCGTGCCGACTTCGCGAAGCCCGTCGCGACGAGGTACGCATCGGCGAATCCGGCTTCCGGCTCGAAGCCGATCAGCGCGGCATCGTCGAACTCCGCGATCGGCAGGCGCGCGCGCGCCTCGTTGCGGTCGAGCAGCCGGACCTCGATGTCCATCGCCCGCTGCGCGTCGAGCGACGCGCGCAGCGGCTCGAGCTTGTCGCCGTCCGGCGCGCAGATCATGTAGCCGCATTTGACGAGGCCGCACGATGCTTCGTCGTCGCCCACATATTCGGCGAAATTGTTGAACGCCCACCACGACGCGCGCGCCAGTTCGACGTTCTGACGGACCGAATAGTGCGTGCGCAGCAGACCGGACGATTGCGACGTGGTGCCGGCACCGATCATGCCGCGCTCGAGCACGAGCACGCTGCCGGCGCCGAGCGCGGCAAGGTGATGCGCGACCGACGCGCCGATCACGCCGGCGCCGATCACGATGAAGTCGTAGTGGCTCATGGATTTCCTCTGGGTAGGCGGTGAGCCGATTCTAGAAAGCCGCGGTGCCGCCGAATTTTGTATTAGGCAAACTTATGACGCGCGCCCTCAAATGCTCATTCAGCGTGCGGGCCGTCCGATCCGGCGCACCATTCGTCCCGTGTTGCCGGATCCGCCACATCCGACCGGGCAACCTTGGAGAAGCGATGAGACGCACCCCACCGCCAATCGATCTGCGCGCGCTGCAGGCGTTCGTCGCCGTGTGCGAATCCGGCTCGATGACTGCCGCCGCGAAGCGCATCGGCGTGAGCCAGAGCGCGATCAGCCAGTCGATCGCCACGCTCGAGCGCGAGCACGGCACCGCGCTGTTCGATCGCGACAGCCGCCCGCCGCGGCCGAATACGGCCGGGCGCGCGTTGCTCGAGCTCGCCGGCCCGCTGCTCGAGCATGCGCAGATGGTCAGCACCCGCGTCGGCGACGCGTCGGATGCGGGCCGCATGCCCGTGCGGCTGGGCTGCGTCGATTCGTTCGCGGCGACGGTCGGGCCGGAGCTGATCCGCGCGGTGTCGGGCTCGTCGCGGCAGATTTCGATGTGGTCCGGGCTCACGCCGGGACTCTCCAGACAAATGCACGACCGGGAACTCGATGTCGCGGTGTGTACGCAGTCGGCGCTCACCGATGCACGCATCGTCGAGGTGCCGCTGTTTTCGGAGGCGTTCGTTGCCGTCGTCGCGCGCAGCCATCTGGCGGGCCGGCCGACGCTCGACTGGCGCGCGCTGGCCGGCGAGCTGCCGCTGATCCGCTACACGGCGCGCTCGGTGATCGGCCAGCAGGTGGAGCGCTTCGCGCGTCACCTCGGCATCGACAGTCCGCGACGCTTCGAATTCGATGCGACGGACCCGCTGCTGAGTCTCGTGGCCGCGCGCCTCGGCTTTGCGATCTCGACACCGCTGTGTCTGTGGCAGGCGCGCCATTACCTCGGCGAGATCGCCGTGATCCCGTTGCCGTCCGGGCGGCTCGGGCGGCGGGATTTCTTCCTGTTGCACCGGCAGGGCGAGTGGGAAGACTTCGTCGGCGAGATCGTCGCGCTCACGCGCACCGTGGTCGAACGCTCGATCCGGCCCGCGCTCGCGCGCAGCCTGCCGCAACTGCCTGACGACGCATTGCTTTGATTCAAATGGAGCCCTGAGTGAGCGACATCTATACGCTGCAATGCGGCGACGCGCCGCTGATGATCTCGATTCCGCACCTCGGCACGGAGATTCCCGAGTCGCTGCGCGACATGTATAGCGACGACGCACTGGCGCTCGCCGATACCGACTGGCATCTCGACCGCCTGTACGGGTTCGCGGCGGCCCTCGGCGCAACCGTGCTCGGCGCGCGCGTGTCGCGCTACGTGATCGACCTCAACCGTCCGCCGAACGACGAGAGCCTGTATCCGGGCCAGACGACCACCGGCCTGTGCCCCGGCGAAACGTTTCGTGGCGATCCGCTGTACCGGGCGGGGTGCGCGCCTGACGCGCAGGAGAAGGCGCGTCGTGTGGCTGCGTACTGGCAGCCGTATCACGCGACGCTCGAAGCCGAGTTGGCGCGCCTGCGCATGCGTCATGGGCAGGTGCTGCTGTGGGAAGCGCATTCGATCGCGAGCGTGCTGCCGCGGCTCTTCGACGGCAAGCTGCCCGACCTGAACATTGGCACCCAGGACGGCCGGACCGCTGCACCGGCCGTGCAGGCCGCGGTCGTGCGCGCGGCCGCCGCGAGCCCGTTCACGTCGGTTGCCAACGGCCGCTTCAAGGGCGGCTACATCACCCGCCGGTTCGGCGAACCGGCGCGCGGCGTGCATGCGGTCCAGCTCGAGATGTGCCAGTCGACGTACATGAGCGAGACCTGCCCGTTCGACTACGATGCGGCGCGCGCCGCCGCCGTGCAGCCGACGCTGCGCCGGATGATCGATGGCGCGCTGGACGCGCTCGCGTCGCTGCCGGCAGCAGCATAAGCATTACTGATAGATCTTCGTAACCGCGGTTCCCGTTTCAGTGCGACGCTGCACCGCATTCGGCACGGAACCGCACCTTCGACAGGCAGGCACCGACGCATGACACCGCTGAACAACCGGCCCGATTCCGCCCAGAGTGTTTATCCGTGGGAATCTTTGATTCCTGCCGATAAACGTGGCACGGAGTTTGCATCATCGGTAGCGACGCTGCGCTCATTCCTCGGCGGTCTGTCCGTAGACGAAGATCGACAGGAACTGGATCGGTGTCTTGATCAGGCGTTCGGGGCCGTGCGGGATATCGGCGCGGAACGTCAGCGTGTCGCCCGGATGCAGCACGTAGGTTTGCTGGCCGTGCCGGTATTCGATCACGCCCTTGAGCATGTGGATGAACTCGGTGCCGGGATGTTCGAACACGGGAAAGCGCTCGGCTTCGTCGTCCATCGTGATCAGGAACGGTTCGAACAGTTTGCGCGGCCCCTGGTCGTAGGCGAGCAGATGGTAGGTGTGGCCGCTCTTCGTGCCCTTGCGGACGACCTCCATGCCGGCGCCTTTCTTCACGAGCTGGGCGCCGCCTTGCGGGACGTCGAAGTTGCGGAACAGCGTCGAGATGGATACGCCGAGCGCCTGCGCGATCCGGTGCAGCACGTCGAGACCGGTTGAAGTCTGCGCGTTCTCGATCTTCGAGAGCATGCCGCGGCTGATGCCGGCCTGTTGCGCGACCTGCGCGATGGTCAGGCCGTGGTGCTGGCGAAGCTCGCGGATCGTCGCGCCGAGGTAGCGTTCGAGCGGTGTCTTGCTGTCGTCTGCGGGGTGCATCGTCGACCTCGTAAAAGGGCAAGGGTAGCAGATTGCAGTGCGCACACCGGCATCGCGGGACACGCCGGTGCGCGCGCAAGGAGTTTCATGGCAGGAACTATTGTTGCACATCAATAAATCCTTCCATGTAGTGCGGAGACGGCCGCAGCTCACCCCGAGCGGTGCGCGCCGATGAATTGCAGCCCGGTCCCTCGCGCGTCGAGCGGATTTCTCAAACCAGCAAACGATGCAGTTGCAAGGAGTGACGATGAACCTGAACGATGCGAGCAAGTTGCCGGTCAACACGCTCGGAAGCGTGCCGCGCTTCGCGTCCGCGGCTGAGGCGCAGGCGTATCTCACGCAGCAGGGCGTGAAGTACGTGCTCGCGCAATTCGTCGACATCCATGGTGTGGCCAAGGCGAAGTCGGTGCCGGTCGCCCACCTGGAGAGCGTGTTGACGGCAGGCGCGGGCTTTGCCGGCTTTGCGATCTGGGGTGTCGGCATCGAGCCGAACGGGCCCGACTACATGGCGGTCGGCGAACTCGCGACGTTGACGCCGGTGCCGTGGCAGCCGGGGCTCGCGCGGATCGTCTGCGACGGCCACGTGGGCGGCGCGCCGTGGGCCTTCGATTCGCGCGTGACGCTGAAGAAGCAGGTCGCGCGCATGACGGAGCGCGGCTGGACGCTGTTCACCGGCCTCGAGCCCGAGTTCTCGCTGCTCAAGCGCTCGGCATCCGGCACCCTCGAGCCGTGCGACCCGAGCGACACACTCGCGAAGCCGTGCTACGACTACAAGGGCCTGTCGCGCACGCGCGTGTTCCTGGAAAAGCTCACCGAATCGCTGCGCGCGGTCGGCATCGACGTCTACCAGATCGACCACGAGGATGCGAACGGCCAGTTCGAGATCAACTACACGTACACCGATTGCCTGACGTCGTGCGATCACTACGTGTTCTTCAAGATGGCCGCGTCGGAGATCGCGAACGAACTCGGGATGATCTGCTCGTTCATGCCGAAGCCGTTCGCGAACCGCCCGGGCAACGGCATGCACATGCACATGTCGATCGGCGACGGCAAGCGCAACCTGTTCGCCGACGACGCCGATGCGCTCGGCATGGGCCTGTCGACGCTCGGCTACCGCTTCACGGCCGGCCTGCTCGCGCATGCGCCCGCGCTGGCCGCGCTCTGCAATCCGACCATCAATTCGTACAAGCGCCTCGTCGTCGGCCGTTCGCTGACCGGCGCGACATGGGCGCCCGCGTACATCAGCTACGGCGACAACAACCGCTCGACGATGGTGCGCATGCCGGGCGGCCGGATCGAGCTGCGCCTGCCCGACGGCGCCTGCAACCCGTACCTCGCGACCGCGGCCGTCATCGCGGCGGGCCTCGACGGCGTCGACCGCGAACTGTCACCCGGTGCGCCGGCCAACGAGAACCTCTACGAGTGGTCGGCGCAGAAGCTGCGCGAGCACGGCATCGGCGTGCTGCCGCAGAACCTCGGCGACGCGCTCGACGCGCTCGAGGCCGACCGCGTGATCTGCGAAGCGCTCGGGCCGGTTGCCGACGAGTTCCTCAAGCTGAAGCGGATGGAATGGCTCGAATACATGCGGCACGTATCGGATTGGGAAGTCAGGCAGTACCTCGAATTCTTTTAAGGAGAACGCAACATGTGCGGAATCGTAGGTTTGCTGGTGAAGACGCCGGCATTGCGCGAGCGGCTCGGCGAACTGATGGTGCCGATGCTGATCGGCATGACGGAGCGCGGCCCCGATTCGGCCGGGCTCGCGGTGTTCGGCAAGTCGCTCGATGCAAGCCAGCGCAAGCTGAGCCTGTATTCCGGCTTCACCGATGAAGGCGAGCACTTCGCGTGGGAGGCGCTGGCCGACCGGCTCAACGCGTCGATGGACGTGACGGCGCGCATCGACGCGAAGCGCAATCATGCGGTGCTGACCGTGCAGAGCCAGGCCGAGACGGTCAGGCGCTGGCTGCACGAACACTATCCGCGGATCTATGTGCTGTCGGCGGGGCGCTCGATCGACCTGTACAAGGACATCGGCGCACCGGCCGAAGTGGCCGATCGCTATGCGTTCTCGGGCCTGCAGGGCTCGCATCTCGTCGGCCATACGCGGATGGCGACCGAATCGGCGGTCACGCCGGACCGCGCGCACCCGTTCACGGCCGGCGAGGATTTCTGCCTCGTCCACAACGGGTCGCTGTCGAATCCGTACGGCGTGCGCCGCAAGCTGGAACCGAAGGGCATTCACTTCGACACGGACAACGACACCGAGGCCGCGTGCCGCTTCCTCGAATGGCGCCTGCGCGAAGGCGACGCGCTGCCGGACGCGCTGCAGAAGGGCTTCGAGGAGCTCGACGGCTTCTACACGTTCCTGATGGGCACGCCGACCGAGCTGGCGTTGATCCGCGACCCGTTCGCCTGCAAGCCCGCCGTCGTCGCGGAGAACGACGACTACGTCGCGATCGCGTCCGAGTTCCGCTCGCTCGCGCATCTGCCCGACATCAAGCATGCAAAGGTATTCGAACCCGCACCCGAGGAGATGTACGTATGGAACGCGTGACTTTCGACCTTGAGCGCACGACCGTCAGGGAGGTCAACCAGTACCTGCACGGCAGCGCCGACACGCTCGACGGCCGGCAGATCGTCGTGACGTCGCCGAACGGCGCGCACAACATCGCGGTCGGTGTCGATGCCGACGTGACGGTCACGATCGACGGTCACGCCGGCTACTACGCCGGCGGCATGAACCAGCACGCGACGATCGTCATCGAGGGCAGCGCCGGAACGGGCGTCGCGGAAAACATGATGAGCGGCAAGGTGCACGTGAAGGGCTTTGCGTCGAACGGCGCGGGCGCGTCCGCGCACGGCGGACTGCTCGTGATCGACGGCGATGCGGGGCTGCGTTGCGGGATTTCGCTGAAGGGCGGCGACATCGTGGTCGGCGGCTCGGTCGGCAGTTTTTCCGCGTTCATGGCGCAGGCCGGCCGCCTGGTGATCTGCGGAGATGCAGGCGATGCGCTCGGCGATTCGCTGTATGAGGCGGTGCTCTACGTGAAGGGCGACGTGAAGTCGCTCGGTGCGGATGCGCGGTTCGAACCGATGACGGCCGCCGACGTGAGCGCGGTCGCGGCGCTGCTCGACGCGGCCGGGCTGGATCACGATCCGCACGCGTTCAAGCGCATCGCGTCGGCCCGCACGCTCTATCACTGGAACGCCGACGCGAACCAGGAATACTGAATCCACGCTCGATCGAGAACCCGCCATGGAAAAGACCATTCACTTCGCCCGCTTGCAGCACGAAGAGTCGCACGGCTACGACCGCAAGACGATCGACTATATCCACACGGCCGCGCAGCGCGGCCTCTACGAAATCCGTGGCCTCGGCGCGAAGCGCCAGGTCCCGCACTTCGACGACCTGCTGTTCCTCGGCGCGTCGCTGTCGCGCTACCCGCTCGAGGGCTATCGCGAGAAATGCACGACGCAGACCGTGCTCGGCACGCGCTTCGCGAAGAAGCCCATCGTGCTCGACATTCCGATCACCGTGGCCGGGATGAGCTTCGGCGCGTTGTCGGCGAACGTCAAGGAAGCGCTCGGCCGCGCGGCGACGGCGGCCGGCACGTCGACGACGACCGGCGACGGCGGGATGACGCAGGAGGAACGCCAGTCGTCGAAGACGCTCGTCTACCAGTGCCTGCCGTCGCGTTACGGCTTCAATCCCGACGACGTGCGCCGTGCCGACGCGATCGAAATCGTGATCGGGCAGGGCGCGAAGCCGGGCGGCGGCGGCATGCTGCTCGGGCAGAAGGTCAACCCGCGGGTGGCTTCGATGCGTACGCTGCCGCCCGGCGTCGACCAGCGTTCGGCGAGCCGCCATCCCGACTGGACGGGCCCGGACGATCTCGCGATCAAGATCCAGGAGCTGCGCGAGATCACCGACTGGCAAACCCCGATCTACGTGAAGGTGGGCGCGACCCGCACGTTCAACGACGTGAAGCTCGCGGTGCATGCGGGCGCGGATGTCGTCGTAGTCGACGGGATGCAGGGCGGCACCGCCGCGACCCAGACCTGCTTCATCGAGAACGTCGGCATCCCGACGCTTGCCGCGGTTCGCCAGGCCGTCGACGCGCTCGAGGATCTGAACGTGAAAGGCACGGTGCAGTTGATCGTGTCCGGCGGGATCCGCACCGGCGCCGACGTCGCGAAGGCGCTTGCGCTCGGCGCCGACGCCGTCGCCATCGGGCAGGGCGTGCTGATGGCGCTCGGGTGCAACAGCGACCGGTATTTCCAGAACGGCATGCTGCACTCGGCCGAGGCGGACTACGCGGCATTGAACACGTCGCCCGGCTTCTGCCACCACTGCCACACCGGCAAGTGCCCGGTGGGCGTGACGACGCAGGACGCGGTGCTCGAACGACGGCTGGAGCCGGAGGAAGGCGCGCGCCGCGTGCGGAACTACCTGAAGACGCTGAACATGGAACTCGCGACGATCGCACGCGCATGCGGCAAGCAGAACGTGCATCACCTCGAGCCGGAGGACCTCGTGGCGCTGACCGTGGAGGCCGCCGCGATGGCGCGGGTGCCGCTCGCGGGCACGTCGTGGATTCCGGGCCATTGATCCGGATACGGGGCCTTTTCCTGATGTTCCTGGTTGCCGCAGCGGAGTTCGCGATCCTTTGCGATGAATAGGGCAGTTCGACGTGTAGTCGGAATGCCCGATGCAGTGTCCGTGTCTTTCCGATCATGTTTATTAATTGTGGAGTGCGATATGAATGGCTCAACGCAAGGAATAGCGAAGCCCGCTCAGGATGCGGGCCTGCGCCACGGAAGCCTCGGATTTTCGGAGGTGATCGGGCAGTCGGTGGCGAACCTGTCGCCGACCTTCACGCCGTCGATCAACGTCGTTGCCATTGCGGCGCTGGCCGGCACCGGCACCTGGCTCATTTACGGCCTGTCGACGCTCGGGCTGTTGCTGGTGAGCCTCAACATCATCGTGCTGGCGAGCCGGGTCGCGACGGCGGGATCGTTCTTCATTTTCATCGCGCGCGCGCTCGGGCCCATGGCGGGCGGTATTGCCGGCTGGGGGCTGATCGCCGCGTATACGGGCACCGCGATGGGCGTGGGCGCCGCGGGCGTCGTGTTCGTGCAGAATGCGTGCGCGGCGTGGGGCTTCAAGGTGCCGAGCCTGGCCGTCTATGTCGTGCTGGTGGCGCTCGCGTGGTACCTCGCCGCCCGCGACATCAAGCTGTCGTCGCGCCTTTCGCTGTATATCGAGGCGGCGTCGGTCGTCATCGTGATGGGTGTGCTGCTCTACGTGTTCTGGCTGCATCCCGATCACATCGTCGATCATGCGCAGCTCTCGCTGCAGGGCACGAGTTCGAAGGGGCTGGCCGAAGCGATGGTGCTCGGGATCTTCTCGTTCGTCGGTTATGAAAGCGCTGCGTCGCTCGGCAAGGAATCGCGAAATCCGCTGCGCGTGATCCCGCGCGCCGTGATTCTGAGCCTCGTGCTGTCCGGTCTTTTCTTCATGTTCGTCGCTTACGCGATGGTCGTCGCCTACAACGGTGACGTGAGCAAGCTCGGCGCCGACTCGGCGGTATTGATGACGTTGCTGACGAATGTCGGCGCGTCGCCGCTGGGGCCCGTCTTCTACCTGATCGCGTCGTTCAGTGCGTTTGCCTGCGTGCTCGCGTCGCTGAACTCGGCAAGCCGCCTGCTGTTCTCGATGGGGCGCTATCAGTTCGTGCATCGCTCGATGGGGATGGTGCATCGCACGCATCAGACGCCGCACTACGCGGTCGCGTTCTCGGCCGTCGTCACGTTGGGCGTGTGTCTTGCGATGCTGGGCGCCGGCCCGCTCAACACGTTCGGCTACACCAGCACCTTCGCCACGTTCGGTTTCCTGGTCGCCTATTTCCTGATCTCGATCTCGGCGCCGATCTACCTGAAGAAGCAGGGTGAGCTGAAGCCGATCAACGTCGTCTGGGGCGTGCTCGGCGCGATCGCGATGATTGGCGCGTTCGTCGGCAGCGTCTACCCGGTGCCGGACTATCCGTACAACGTGCTGCCGTATTTGTTCGTGGCCTACATGCTGATCGGAATCATCTGGTTGATGATGCTGAAAAAGCGTTCGCCGCAGGTGCTCGACAGGATCGAGCACGACCTCGAAACGAGCGAATCGGAAATCTTCGGCAAGAAGTGACAGCGCGTGGTTTATCGATGAGTTCTGACCTCGACCGGCCGGCCGTCGCTCGCCAGGCACGTGCGCCCGACGCAGCGCACGGCCGGGCGAGCGGTCGGCCCGATCGCCCGGACACCGTATTCGAACTGACGGTAGAGCCGGCGCGCGGCGAATGCGCGGCGCTCAACCTCGGCTGTGTGTCGACACCGGCTCGCGCGAGCGGAGCGGGCCGGACGAACGAAGATTACGTGGGCGTCATGGCGGGGAACCTCTCCGAGCGCGTTGCGCGCGGCATCGTGGTCGCGCTGGCCGACGGGATGAGCGGCGGCAAGGGCGGACGCGTGGCGGCGGAGCTTTCGGTACGGACGTTCATCGACGCCTACTACGGGATGACGGACACGCTGCAGCCCGAAGCGGCCGCCGCCCGTGCGCTGGAATCGATACATGGCTGGCTTCATCAGATCGGCCGCTCCGATCCGGGTTTGAGCCAGATGGCGGCATCGTTTGCCGCGCTGATCGTGCGACGCGCGAATGCGTGGCTGGTGGCAGCGGGGGACGTCCGCCTGTACCTGCTGCGTGACGGGCAACTGACGCAGGTCGGTAACGACGACCTTGTGCCGGTCGCATTCGGCTCATACGTCACACACGCGATAGGCTTGCAGCAAGCGCTCGTGACGCGCGTCGAAACGTTCGAACTGCGTGAGAAGGATCGTCTGCTGCTGTGTTCGGACGGTCTCTACCGCCGCATTCCGATGCGGGAAATGCAAACCGTTCTGTTGCAGACGAAGGGTTCGCTGGCGGCGGCGCAAAAGCTCGTCGCGCTCGCCGATGCGCGCCATTCGTCGGACGATGCGACGGCTGCGGTCATCGACGTGGACACCTTGCCCACTGTCGATCTCGGTTACCTCGAACGTGTGGTCGGCGCGTTGCCCATTCCCGCGGTGCCGCAGGCAGGCGACGTGATCGACGGCTACGTGCTCACGCGAGTGCTGAGCGACGGCTTTCACTCGCGCATTTTTGCCGGCCACGATCTTGCCCATCCGTCGACGCCACTCGCGCTGAAGTTTCCGAGGCCGCGCGTCGACCAGGACGAAAACGTGCGCCAGTCGATCGTGCGCGAGCGCTGGCTGGCCGGAAAGATCGACGAAGAGGGCGTGCTTGCGCCGATGCCGATCGACCCCGAGCGCCAGACCCGGCTCTATGTGGTGATGCCGCTTGGCGATGGCGTCACGCTGGAAAAAATCCTGACTTCACCACGGCCGCTCGCGCTCGCGCAATCGTTCGAGATTGCGCGGCGGCTTGGGCATTCGATCCATGCGTTGAACCGTCGCAATATCTATCATCGGGACATCAAGCCCGAGAACGTGCTGGTCATGCGCGACAACAGCACGCGACTCCTGGATCTCGGTTTTGCCTATATGCCCGGCATCGGTGTGCCGGTTCCGGATGCGTCGCCCGGCACGCCCGCCTATATGGCGCCGGAGCTGATGCGGGGCGCGCAGGGCGATGCCCGCTCCGAGGTTTTCGCGTACGGTGTGACGCTCTATCGGCTGTTCAGCGGCGGCAAGTTTCCGTACGGATTCAATGGGCGAGTGCCGGTCTATCAGCATCGGCCCGACGCACCGGTGTGGCTGGATCTGGTGCTGGAGAAAGCGCTGCAGCCCGATCCGGCGCGCCGTTATCAGGACGTGCTCGAAGTCTGCTCCGATCTCGAGCGATTCGCCGCGGACTCGACAGCCGCGCAACCGGTGCGGCCCGCACCTTTGCTCGAACGCGAGCCCGTGCTGTTTTGGCAAATGGTGTCGGTATTGCTGCTCGTCGTGTTGTTCGCGGTGCTGTTGAGCATCCGGTGAAGGATTCCATTTGGTGGTCGCGCGGCGGCGCGTGGAAGCGAGTTTGAAGGGCCGGATCGGAAAGCCTTGCGGAAATTGGATCACATCACGACAACGATTCAAACTTAAACGATTTGTGATCCCTCCCCGCCGTAAAATTCCGCACAATGGCGACAGCGCGGCGTTGCCGCCGCGACCCGCCCCCGGCAGGCCGGCCTTCCGGTCCGCAAGGGGTGGCCGGAATGACCCTTCGAACCCGAGCCCCGGACCGACGCACCGCCCCCCGACCGCCATGGACCACCCCAAACGCATCCTGATCGTCGAAGACGACGCCGACATCGCCGACGTGCTGAGCCTGCACCTGCGCGACGAGCGCTACGAAGTCGTGCACAGCGCGGACGGCACCGAAGGCCTGCGCCTGCTCGAACAGGGCAGCTGGGACGCGCTGATCCTCGACCTGATGCTGCCCGGCGTCGACGGCCTGGAAATCTGCCGGCGCGCCCGCGCGATGGCGCGCTATACGCCGATCATCATCACCAGCGCACGCTCGAGCGAGGTGCACCGGATTCTCGGCCTCGAGCTCGGCGCCGACGACTACCTGGCGAAGCCGTTCTCGGTGCTCGAACTCGTCGCGCGCGTGAAGGCGCTGCTGCGGCGCGTCGACGCGCTCGCGCGCGATTCGCGGATCGACGCGGGCACGCTCGACGTGGCCGGGCTGTCGATCGACCCGATCGCGCGCGAAGCGAGCGTCGACGGTACGCGCATCGACCTCACGCCGCGCGAGTTCGACCTGCTGTATTTCTTCGCGCGGCATCCGGGCAAGGTGTTCTCGCGGATGGATCTGCTGAACGCCGTGTGGGGCTACCAGCACGAAGGCTACGAACACACGGTCAACACGCACATCAACCGGCTGCGCGCGAAGATCGAGGCCGATCCGGCCGAGCCCGTGCGGATCCTCACGGTGTGGGGCCGCGGCTACAAGCTCGCGGCGCCGGACCAGCGGGACGCGTGATGAAGCTCACCCTCACCCAGCGGCTGTCGCTCGTGTTCGCGGTGCTGCTGCTCGCGTGCTCGGGCACGTCGGCGTGGCTGCAGATCCGCGCGAACGACATGCGCGAGAAGGAAGTCGTGCAGAGCCTGTCGCGCGATCTCGCCGCGCACATCGCGAGCAGCACGCCGCTGATGGACGCGAACGGGCTGCGTCCGGACGCCGTGCGCACGCTGTTCGGCCAGCTGATGGGCGTGAACCCGAGCGTCGAGGTATACCTGCTCGACAACGCGGGGCGCATCAAGGGCGACGACGCGCCGCCCGGCCACGTGAAGCGCGACCGCGTCGATCTCGCGCCGGTGCAGCGCTTCATCGCGGGCGATCCGCTGCCGATCCTCGGCGACGATCCGCGCAGCCCGGCCGCGCGCAAGGTGTTCAGCGCGGCGCCGCTGCAGCGCGCGGGGCAGCCGCCGTCGGGCTACATCTACGTGGTGCTGCTCGGTGAAGCGCACGACCGGCTGGCCGCACGCTTCGACGCCGGCAACGTGCTGCGCACGACGCTGTGGTCGATGGCGGTGGTCGCGCTGCTCGGCCTGCTCGCGGGCCTGACCGCGTTCAGCTTCATCACGCGCCCGCTGCGCCGGCTGACCGACGCGATGCGCCGCTTCGACGCGAACGCCGCGCCCGATGCGCAGCCGCCGGTGCCGCGCTCGGCGCCGGGGCGGCGCGGCGACGACATCGCGGTGCTCGAATCCGCGTTCGCGCAGATGGCCGACCGGATCGGCGAACAATGGCGCGCGCTGACGCGCCAGGACCAGCAGCGGCGCGAACTGATCACGAACATCTCGCACGACCTGCGCACGCCGCTGACGTCGCTGCACGGCTATCTGGAGACGCTGTCGCTGAAGTCGGACACGCTCGCCGAGGCCGAACGCCGCCGCTACCTGTCGATCGCGCTCACGCAGAGCACGAAGGTCGGCCGGCTCGCGCAGGCGCTGTTCGAACTCGCGCGGCTCGAGTCCGGCGGCGTGCAGGCCGAACGCGAGTCGTTCTCGCTGGTCGATCTCGTGCAGGACGTATTCCAGAAATTCGAGCTGGCCGCGCAGTCGCGCGGCATCGCGCTGCATGCGCGGATCCCGCCGCGCGTGCCGACGGTATCGGCCGATCTCGGGATGATCGAGCGCGTGCTGACCAACCTGCTCGACAACGCGTTGCGGCACACGCCGCAGCACGGCGAAGTCGAAGTCGCGCTGACGCCGCAGGACGATCGCGTGGTCGTGACCGTGTCGGATACCGGCGCAGGGATTCCGCCGGCGCGGCGCGAAGGTCTGTTCCAGCGGCCGCAGCGGCCGATGAGCGGCGGCACGGCGACGAGCGGCGGGCTCGGGTTGCTGATCGTGCACCGGATGCTGGTGCTCAACGGCAGCGGGATCCGGCTCGTCGATCGGGACGGGCGCGGCGCGGTGTTCGAATTTGCGCTGCCGGTCGCATCGGCCGACGGCGGAGGAAAAAATTAAATGGGGCGCGAACCGAACGGCCGTGTGCTGCCCTCTTGGTAGTCGAGAGGTTTTCTCTCGACAACCTGAAAGAGGCTCCTGATGTTCTATGTGAAGAATGTTCCCGGCTGGGAACGCGTGGTCCGGATCGCACTGGGCGTGATCGTCGCCGTGCTGGCAGTGGCGTGGATCAAGGGCGTGACCGGCATCGCCGTGGCGGTGGCCGCTGCCGGCATCGTCGTGTCCGGCCTGGTCGGCTTCTGTCCTGCGTGCGCGATGGTCGGCCGCCGTCTCGACAAGTCGCGGCGCGCGAAGGACTGACATGCCGACCGATCCGCAGCAGCTTGCTGCCATCGAGGCTGCCCGTACGGGCGACCCGCTCGCGCTCGAACGGCTGTTGCGGCTGTGCCAGCCCGACGTGCGCCGCTACGCGCAACGCAACTGCTTCATTTCCGACGTCGACGATGCGGTGCAGGAAGCGCTGCTGATCGTGTCGCGCAAGGTGACGTCGGTGCGTACGCTAGCCGCGTTCTCGGGCTGGCTGTTCAGCGTCGTGCGCCGCGAGTGCCGCCGGCTCGGACGCACCGCGCTGCACTACGATCCGTACGACGAGGAGAAGGTCGACGAGTGGCTGGCCGGTCGCGACACGGACGCATTGCGGCGCGAGCTCGTCGACGCCCTGGAATCGTTGCCGCGCGACTATCGCGACATCCTGTTGATGCGCGATTTCGAAGAACTCACGATCGCGGAAATTGCTGAGCGCGTCGGCTCGACGCCGGCCGCCGCAAAAAGTCGTCTGCATCGCGCCCGCACGCTGGCGCGCGAATACCTGCTCGCGTAGCGGGCGGCGCTACCCGCCGCGCTTGCGCCGCACGTCGCTCGGCGTCGTGCCGGTCCAGCGCTTGAACGCGTGGCGGAACCCGACCGCATCGCTGAAGCCGAGCGTCAGCGCGATGTCCTCGGTGCTGAGCGTGGTGGTGCTCAGGTAGTCGATCGCGAGTGCCTTGCGCACGCTCGTCAGCAGCTCGCTGTACGACGTGCCTTCGGCGTCGAGCTTGCGGCGCAGCGTGCGCGACGTCATGCATAGGGTGTCCGCGATCGCATCGATGTCCGGGAACTGGCCCGGCGTGCGCGTGAGTTCCTGGTACACCCGCCGCGTGACGCCGGCCTGGCTGCGCAATTCGTCGAGCAGGCGCGCGCAGTGCGACGACACCTGTGCCGCGGTGATCGGGTTCGCGAGCTGCGGCGCGCGTGTCAGCCAGGCGGCCGGGTAGCTCAATACATGGTGCGGCTGGTCGAACGCGATCGGGCATTCGAGCGCGTCGGCGAGCTGCGCCGCGTGCGCGGGCCGCGGCTGCGCGAACTGCGCGCGCGCCGGCACGCACCACGCGCCCATCACGTCCTTGATGACCGTCACGTGCAGCGCGAACTGCATGTCGATCAGGAAGCGGTACAGCGGCAGGTCCGGCTCGGGCAGCGCGGCTTCGTGCGGATCGGGGAACCGCCACGACGCGGTATCGCCCTGTTCGACCCAACGGATCGCGAGCATGCCGTTCGCGAGCTGGTGATATTTGACGGCCGAATCGAACGCATGCGCGAGCGATTCCGAGCACAGCATCGCGTAGCCGTACATCCCGTAGCTCGACGCATGCAGCCGGCGGCCGACGCGCACGCCGAGATCGGCGCCGTCGTAGCGGCCGATCGCGTTGCGCGCGGCGGTCAGGAACTGCCGCGACGACGTGAGCGTGAACGGGTCGGCGATCGCGGCGGGCGACAGGCCGGTGCCGTCGAGCACGGCGGCCGGGTCGAGGCCGAGTTCCTGCGTGACGCCGACGAGCACGGCCAGCTTGGCCGGCGAGAAGCGCTTGTCGTGCGACGCACGGACGAGCAGGGCGTCCGGCAGCGTCGCGGCGGCGGCCGTCGGGTTCGGGGGCGTACTGCGCGGCATGGCGGGTTCTGCGTCCGATTCGATATCGTTCCGGGTTCGCGATTCTGCGCCGGAACCCGGGGCGGCGCCATAGGGTTCACCCTGATGCGAGCGGGCAAACCGAAGCGCCGGCGCAAACGATGACTGGCGACTCCAAGCGGTCCGTCGCGCGCCGGCGTGTCCGTTTCGATCATCTTTTCGGCCGCCCGGATCATTTTCAAAGCGCCTTCGGCGGGCGATAGTCGCCGATCAGGCGACGGCCCATGCCCATCCGGTGCACGGGCCGCCGTGCGAACGGCGCTGCCCGGCGCCGTCCCCCGAGGAGCAGGACATGACAAAGAGACACTGGATCGGGTCGTACGGCTCGATTCCCGCCGAGATCAATGCCGATCGCTTTCCTTCCGTCACCGCGCTGCTGGACGACGCGATGCGCCGCTTCGCCGAGCGTCCCGCGTTCCGTGCGTTCGGCCGCACGCTGACCTACGCCGACGTCGACCGCCTGTCGAGCGCGCTCGCCGCGTATCTGCAGCAGGTCGTCGGCGTGCGCAAGGGCGACCGTGTTGCCGTGATGCTGCCGAACGTGCTCGCGTTTCCGGTGGCGACGGTCGCGATCGCGCGGCTCGGTGCGATCCAGGTCAACGTCAACCCGTTCTACACCGCGCACGAACTCGAACATCAGCTGAATGACGCGGGCGTCGAAGCGGCGGTGGTGTGCGGCGGCTCGATGGGCACGTTCGCCGACGTGGTCGGCAAGACGCGCATCCGCACTGTGCTGAGCGTGGGGCGCGGCGACCTGGGCGTGGTCGATGCGCCGCCCGGCGCGTGCGAAGCGCTGCCGCCGGGCTCGATCCCGCTCGCGGATGCGCTGGCCGCGGGCGCATCGCTCGCCTTCGAGCCGGTCGCGCTCGAAGGCGGCGATCTGCTGCTGCTGCAGTACACGGGCGGCACGACCGGGCTGTCGAAGGGCGCCGCGCTGTCGCACCGCAACCTGGTCGCTAACATCGCACAGTTCGGTGCGATCGTGCCGGGCGCACGGCAGCCGGGCGAGGAGGTCGTCGTCACGGCGATCCCGCTGTATCACATCTTCGCGCTGACGGTGAACTTCCTGTCCTACTTCGCGATCGGCGCGCAGAACTGGCTCGTCGCGAATCCGCGCGACATGGACGGCTTCATCGACGTGCTGAAGGCCGCGCGGCCGTCGGTGTTCGTCGGCGTCAACACGCTGTACGCGGGGCTCGCCGGCCATCCGCGGCTGAAGGAAGTCGACTGGTCGCGGCTCAAGCTGTCGGCCGGCGGCGGCGCGGCGGTGATCGACGTGATCTCCGCGCGCTGGAAGGCGGTGACGGGCAATTTCATCCGCGAAGGGTACGGGCTGTCGGAAACGTCGCCGGTGGTCACCTTCAACCCGCAGTCGATCGACGCGTTCACGGGCACGACGGGCCTGCCGCTGCCGTCGACCGACGTGAAGCTGCTCGACGACCAGGATCGCGAGGTGGCGATCGGCGAAGCGGGCGAGATCTGCGTGCAGGGGCCGCAGGTGATGGGCGGCTACTGGCAGAAGCCGGAAGCGAACGCGGCCGCGTTCACCGCGGACGGCTACTTCCGCACCGGCGACATCGGCGTGTTCGATGCGGCCGGCTTCCTGAAGATCGTCGACCGCAAGAAGGACATGATCATCGTGTCGGGCTTCAACGTGTACCCGAACGAGGTGGAAGCGGTCGCGACCGCGCTGCCGGGCATCGTCGAATGCGCGTGCATCGGCGTGCCGGACGAGCGCACCGGCGAGGCCGTGAAGCTGTTCGTGGTGCTCGCGCCCGACACGGCCGTGACCGAAGAGACGATCGTCGCGCACTGCCGCGCGAATCTCGCGGGCTACAAGGTGCCGAAGCTGGTCCGCGTGGTCGACCGGCTGCCGAAGTCGACGGTCGGCAAGATCCTGCGCCGCGAACTCAGCCGCACCGACTGATGATGCCGACGCGCCGCGCGCCCGGCGGCGCGCGAGCCGGCGCGCCGAAAGCCGGGCAAGCCCCGAAAACGCCGAAAGCCCGGCACGGATCGCTCAAGTACAATGCGAGCGGTTCGACCGACGGGGACGCGATGACCGGTTCAGACTCACCCTCCGACCAGCCCGGGCGGGCGCTGCCGTCGCCGAGCGCGACGGTGCCGATCTCGCTTGTCAACGGTTTTCTGGCGAGCGCGGGCGCGCAGCGCGACGTGGTCGAGCGCTACCTGCGCGGCGCCGGCATTCCGCTCGAACTGCTCGGCGAGCCGCATGCGCGCGTGACGGAAGAGCAGTTCTCGACGCTGTACCGCACGCTCGCGATCGATCTCGACGACGAGATGCCGGGCATCTTCTCGCGCCCGTTGCGCGGCGGCACGCTGAAGTATCTGTGCCTGAGCCTGCTCGATGCGCGCAACCTCGAAACGGCGCTGCATCGTTTCGGCCAGTTCTTCCACATCCTGCTCGACGACTTCTTCGTCGAATCGAAGCGTGACGGCCTGGTCGCGCAGGTGCTGCTGCGGCCGAACCCGGCCGTCGGCCCGATCGGCGCGCTCGGCCAGGAGCTGATGCTCAAGCTCGTGCACGGCGTGTGTTCGTGGCTGATCGGGCAGAAGATCCCGTTGCTGCAGATCGAGCTCGCGTGTCCGCGGCCGCGCCATGCGGTCGAACACCTGTACTTCTTCTCCGGTTCCGTGCAGTTCGACCGCGAACGCACGCTGATGCGCTTCAGCGCCGATTACCTCGACGCGCCGATCCGGCAGAGCAAGCGCAACCTGCGCAAGTTCCTCGCGCGCGCACCCGGCGACTGGATCTTCGAATCGTTCAGCGAACAGCTCGTGTGCCATCGCGTGCGGCAATACCTGTCGGCGGCGCTGCCCGACCTGCCGGTGATCGACGAGGCGGCCGAGCATCTGCATTGCTCGGTGCGCACGCTGAGCCGCCACCTGGCCGCCGAAGGCACGACGTTCCAGGCGCTCAAGGACGAACTGCGGCGCGACATCGCGATCCAGCGGCTGACCGATACGCTCGACACGATCGCGGCGATCGGCGCCGATATCGGCTTCGATGATCCGAGCGCGTTTCATCGCGCGTTTCGGCACTGGACGGGCAGCACGCCGGGGACTTACCGGCGGCGTGCATGACGCGGTTTATTTAGCCGTCAAACACCGCTCCCATAACCGGCATCCTTCGTACGCTCCCATGGACGGCTCCCCGTCGTGGCGCGTCATCGTGCGTGCGGTTCCACGCTTGTTATCGGGCACACCGCACCACCGCATCGCACCACATTGCACCGCAACCCACACGACGCTCAATGCACGGCGCGCGAGCGCGCGGCATCGGGCGTCATGCCGGTCCAGTCGCTGAATGCGCGGAAGAACGAGTTCGGATCCTGATAGCCGAGCAGGAACGCGATCTGGCTGTAGGGCAGGTCGGAGTGGTCGAGGTAGTGCCGTGCGAGTCGCTCGCGCACTTCCGCGAGGAGCGCCTTGAAGCTGGTGCCTTCGTCGCCGAGGCGCCGCTGCAGCGTGCGCGTGCTGATCGCGAGCGTGCGCGCGACGTCGTCGACCGTGCCGACGCCGGCGGGAATCAGTTCCAGCAGCGCGGCGCGTACGCGCTCGACGATGCCGGCGTCGGCCGACAGCGCGTCGAGACGGCGGCGCAGGTCGGGCTCGAAGATCGTCCACATCGCGTCGTTCGCGGTGACGAACGGGCGGCGCGCATCGTGCAGCGACACGCTGACCGACGGCGCGTCGCCATACTTCGGCGTCACGCCGAAAAACCCTGCGTAGCCGTGATGCCGCGCGAGATCGCGCGGCAGCGTGACGGCCCGCGCGGCCACCTCGGTGCGCGTGCCGATGCGCGCCAGCTTCACGAGGAAGCCGAGTTCGGCGGCGATCAGCGTCGCGGGCGGCGGCACGTCGCGTTCGATGAAATCGATCGCGAGCACGAGCGCGTCGGCCGCGTGCTTCACGCGCAAGCGGCAAGGACCGATCAACGGCTTGAATTCGCCGATGCGCCGGATCGCGACGTCGAAGTTCGGGCTGCACAGTGCGGCGAACAGCGGCGGATCGAACGCTTCGACCGACAGGAAATCGAGCACGCGCAGCGGCAGCGCCGGATCGCCGACCATGTCGTCGAGCGTGCGCCACAGGCGAAAATATTCGGCGGTCGTCAGCTCGCACTTCGTGCGCGTGAACAGATCGACGGGCAACTGCGCGCGCAGCAGCAGTTCGTCGACGCGCACGCCGAGGTCGGCCAGCATGACCTGCAAGCCCGGTGAAATCACGAAGCGGTTCATCGCTTCAACTGCCCGGTTTCGATCAACTGCTGAAAGAAGTCGTTCATCGACTCGGCGAGCGGTCGGTACCGGATTCCGAGTTCGTCGCGGCTGCGGCTATTGTCGGCGCGCCACGGGATGCCGACGTTGCGCGCGACGACGCGGCGCGTGACGCTCTTGTTTGCGAGCGGCCCGACCAGCCAGACGAGCCACTTCGGCAGGATGCGCCGCGGAATCGGATAGTCGGCGCCGTATCGTTCGAGCAGCGTCGCGGCCATCGCCGGCAGGCTCGTGTTGTGCCCCGACACGATGTAGCGGCCGTTCGCGTTCGGCAGGAACGCGGCGCGCAGGTGCGCGTCGGCGACGTCGCGGACGTCGACCGCGCCCATGCCGAGATCCGGCACGCCCATTTTCATGGTGCCGTTGCCCATCTGCCGGACGATCTCGAAGCTCTCCGAGGTTGCGTACGGATTGATGCCCGGCCCGATCACGAGCGACGGGTTGATCGTCACGAGATCCCAGCGCTGCTGCGCGCCGGCGATTTTCCATGCCTCGCGTTCGGCCACCGTCTTCGAATACGAATACGGCTGGTGCGCGAGCGACGAACTGGTGTTCCAGATGGCCTCGGTGAACACGCCGTTCGGCGCCGTGTCGCGATCGGCGTTGTCGCCGTAGATCGCGGCGCAGCTGCTGGTCAGCACGACGCGCCGCACCGACGGCGTGCGGTTCACGGTGTCGAGCACGTTGCGCGTGCCGAGCAGCGCCGGATCGACCAGCTCTTTCTGAGGATCGCGAACGGTCACGGTGAACGGCGACGCGGTATGGAACACGGTGCCGCAACCGGCCATCGCTTCCGCATACGAACCGGGCTCGAGCAGGTCGGCGCGGAAATAGCGGATCGTGCCCGGCTTGCCGGCCGCGATGCGCTGCAGATGCTTGAGCTTGTCCGGGTCGTCGGGGTTGCGCACGGCCGCATGCACCGTCACGCCGGCTTCGAGCAGCCGCTGCACGAGCCAGCCGGCGACGTAGCCGGTGGCGCCGGTCACCAGCACCGGCAGGTCGGTATCGATATTCATCAGTTGCTCCGAGAAACCCCGTCCTTCAGGACGGGGAGGAAAGGAGCGCCGCTGTTTGACAGCGGCATTCCACCGTTAAAATGGCCGGCATGATCCTTGTCTATCGCTACCGGGTGAAATCGCTCAACGGACTGCTTAACAAGCAGAGCCGTGCGGTGAACTACGTCTGGAACTTCTGCAACGACACGCAGAAGCACGCGCTCAAGTGGGGCAAGAAGTGGCCGACGGGATTCGATCTGAACGTGCTGACGACGGGGAGCAGCAAGGAACTCGACATCCATTCCGGCACGGTCAACGCGACGTGCGAGCAATACGCGAAATCGCGCAGTCAGCACCGTCGGCCCTACCTGCGCTATCGCGGCAGGAAATCGCTGGGTTGGGTGCCGCTGAAGGGCCGCGACCTGAAGCGCGAGGGCGACGCGTTCCGTTTCGCCGGCAACACCTTTCGCGTGTTCAATAGCCGGCCGCTTCCCGAAGGCAAGATC
>NZ_ML058632.1 GCF_003635165.1 Burkholderia sp. Nafp2/4-1b
CGGCCCAACTGAGCCGCTTACGCCTTCTACCAACATGCGGTCAAAGCCTACAGCAGTACTCACCTCAATACGTATCGTCCGAGCCGCTCACATCCGGTGCCAGATTGTGACATTTGTCTGGGCGTGGAAAGAGACGAGCAGCGCTGGTCCGGTTTGCCCGACGATACACCGCAACGCACATTGACTTTGCCGGAATCCCAACGTCGCGAGAAGGTTCACTTTAGGGGAGCCGCATAGGATTTCAGCAGCCACGAAGACTTCGTCGACCGCAACGTACTTTGTCACTGACCACATCGCAGCGACCACGGTCATGGGCATTCCACCGACCTGGCACCTAACCGGTGCCGGCACTCTGAGCAGCGTCGGCGAATTGGGGACCGCACGAGCGTGGAGCCCGGCGCTCATCTTCAACCTTACTTTGGTCAACCAAGCGCGAAATTCCGACCTTATCTCGGCGCAGGTGTCACGTATACGTGGTTCGGCAATATCAACTCAGCAGCCCCGCCTCCACCGGTCAAATCTACGCTTCTCCGTCGGTTGGCACCGCACTCGGGGGCCGACAACCGTGTCGCTCAGTAAATCCTTTGCACCTGTCATCAACAGGGGACTGACGTACAGCATCGAGTCGCATTGGTCGATCAATGCATCGGTGGCATACTCGTTGGTATCAACCCGGGCTACCCTGACGACGAAGTCCTCGATCGGTACGGTGGCCAGCACCAGCAAATTCAAGATCGATCCCATCGTGACCTTCCTGTAGGTCGGATATCGATTCTGATTCCCCATGGGAACAAACGGGCGAATGCGGGTGCCAGCAATTCGGTGATTGAGACGCAGCGGGGCGCGTCCGCCGCAGGTTACGGTACTGGCGCTGGCGAACAGCCTGAAGGGTGTTTCGAGCCGGCTGATTCACCAGAAGTAGTGCCCGTGCATCGGTGCAAGTTGTGGGGCGGTGCGCGATGGTCGCCGTCCGACTTTGCCGGGTCGTGCGCCAGTACATCGAGCAGCAGCGGACGCCACACTAAGGCCGCAGAAGGATAGCTACGCTGTCCGCGCTATCCTTCCTCCCCTGAACGGGAAGGATTGCCGCGCCCCTTTTCAACCGCATCCCACACCTCGACAGGCTGGCCATTCATCGATCCGCACCCAGCAAACCGCAACCACCGGGATGCTCGGCGCGCGCATGCGTGGCGCTCACCCGCGCCATTCGCCGGTGCTCGCGTCCACGCCGATCGGGCGCTCGCCCTGCTGGCGTCCAGCCTGCGGCGCGCTCAGGAAACGCACGAACAGGTCTTCGTAATCGCCGAGAATGCGCTCCCACCGGAACTCCGCCTGATATCTGGCGAAGCTGCCCTGTCGCATCGCATCGACCGCCGCATCGTCCGTCGCCAGCGACGTCATCCATTCGTCGCATGCGTCGACGGACGAGAAATACCGGGCCGACGGCCCTGCTACCCAGCGGTTGAACCGGTTGTCATGCGCGATGACCGCACTCGATGCAGCCAACGCTTCGACCAGCGACGGATTCGTGCCGCCGACCTGATGCCCGTGCACGTAGAAACGCGCGTGGGCGCGCAGCGCGCCGACGACTTCGCCGTCGTAAATCGCGCCGGGAAACAGCACCTCACCGGACGCCGCGGCCTGCACCTGCTCGTGATACGGGTGCGCGTGCTCGTAGCGGCCGAGCACGACGAGCTTCATCCCTCTGCGGCGCTTCGAGAACGCCGTCACGATCTCCAGGATAGAGTTCTCCGCTTCGGGGCGCGCAATTACGATACCGTACCTGCCCGCTTCGAGACCATGGCGCGCGAGCACGGCAGCGTCCGCCCCGTCGGCGCCCGTGTTCGACACAGTATCGGCACCGTACGCGATCGTCGTGATCTTCGTGCGGGACACGCGCGTCGCGAGATGGTCCGCGATCGCTGGATGATCTGCGATCAGATGATTGCCGACAAGACAGCCGATGCGTTCGTTCAGCCACAGCCACACCCGCTCATGGGCGCGCCACTTGCGCCGCTTCCATTCGAGACCGTCCATGTTGATGAGGTTTACGATGCCAGCGATCCTGAGCCACGTGCAAAACACCGCCGTGTTGTAGCCGAGCGTCAGCGTAAGCGGATACTTTTCGCGTGCTGCGTCGCGGATCGACCTCCAGTCGAACTCGATCGTACCAACCGGCCCCGCTGCATGCACGCCGAACGTCACGCGTCGGATGCCGTTCCATTGATCCTCGGTTCGCGCCGCGCTGCCGACGTCGCCCTGGCAGTACACCGTCACGTCCCACCCGTTATGCGCGAGATACAGCGCCAGATGATGCGCAAACGTCTCGAACCCGCCGTGCCGGGCAGGAATGCCCCGTGCGCCCAATATCGCAATTCTCTTCTTCATATCTTCCCCGCAACTGTGCTTTTATTGTTCGCCGTCCGCCGGCGATCCGCTTCCGCAACAACACCATGACGCTCGTGCATACGCGCCGGCGCCAATGCTTTCTGGACGTAGCACATCGAGCCGCTATCGCCTTCGGAAGATGGTCTCGTGTCCACCGATCCGTCCCAGTTGGGCCAGCAGGATCGATCGATAGATCCTGCGCTTCCGGAACAGCCCGGCGATTCGCTGTCCGATCCGGCCGACGCGTCGCGCGTGCAGCGCGCCGCCGAGCGCAACGCGTTCCAACTCGATCGAGCTCGACGCAAGGTCGAGCGGATGCGACAGCGCGTCGATAAAGTACGTCGCATCGCCAAGGTCGCGCAGCAGCGGCTCCCATTCGTCGGCCCTGGCGAGCAGCGCCGTCTGGCGCGTAAGCATTCGCTCGGCGACACGGCGCGTCATCGCGTAGCAGCAGGTGCGCCACAACTGGGCGTATGCATGCCGGTTGACCCGGTAGTACGCAATTTCGTCCGCAGTGCGAAGACGCTGACCGATCAGCCAGCGACGCGACGGTAAGCCGTCCTGCCCGCCACACGCGAGAAAGAATTCGCCATCGAGCGTCGCCGCAACCCGTGCGATGTGATCGAGGTCCGCGTCGGTACCTTCAACGTCATCTTCAAGAAACAGCGCGACGCGCGCATCGGAGGCAAGAAAGCGTCCATACGCTTCCATGTGGCTCAGCGCGCAGCCGATTTCCGACGGACTCAGCAGGATCTTCCGCTCGCGAAACGCTGGCGCGCACAGGCTGAAATAGCGGCGCGCCGACAACGTGCGCCCGTCGATCGCCTCGATCCATTCGAACGACGCGCTCGTGTCCGGGAATTGCCGGCCGATCGCCACTCGCCGATCGGCGTCGCGGCTGAGCGAAACGAGATATGTCTTCATGAGACGTACGCCAATGCGCAGCGCACCGAATGAACTGCGTCGCTCATCGACTCAGCCCCCGGAGCAGCACCGCGCCGCGCGAGGACCCCGTGCCCGTACTTGCGCTTGCGCTTGCGCTTGCGCCTATCTTCGCGCTGGAGGCCGCCACGTCGAGACCCGGGTCCCACGCCGCGTTTTCCTTGTAAGCGTGATACGCCCAGCCCAGCGACAAGCCATTCATCACGTCGATCACGTCGCTCAAATAGCGGATGCCGTCGTCGCCGGACTGCACCGACGCGCTGAATTCGCCGATCAGGATCGGCACGCCGTGCGCGACGCCGTAATCGCGCGCGGCGGCAAGCGTCGCATTCAGCCTGTCGCGATTCCAGAACGTGCCGTCCACCTCGCCCGGGTAGTGCGTGCGCGCCGAATATTGCGGCAGCACGCCCTGGTGCGTGAACGCGACAGGCAGGTACATGTGCGGACTGACGACCAGATTCGCGTCACGCGGCAGGCCAAGTGCGTTCAGCGCCTCGAACATCGTGTCGTAACGACCGCGTGGATCGGGTTGCCGCGCAGGCTCGATCACGATCGCATGGTGCGTGTCGTACTGGCGGATCGTCGCGACGAGGCGCGCGACATAAGCATTCCAGTCGAACTGCACCCGAGACGTCGCCAAATTTGGCGTGACGGGCTCGTTCAACAGATCGAAACCGATCACCTGCGTCGTCTTGTCGGCATAACGGCGGGACAGGTCCACCCACAACGCGAGCAGGCGATCCTGAAACGCGGCCGTGCGCCAGAACAGATCGTCCGGCGACGTCGTATAAGGATTCGCAAAGCCGGGCGCCGTATGTGGATCGATCACCACCGCCATCCGATTCGCGTTCGCCCACTCGACGATGCGATCGAGACGCGCGAACGCCGGCTCGTTGTTCGCATACGGTGGCGCCGTCCCGATCAGCGGGTCGTCCGCGAACGACACCCGGATCACCGATACGCCGACCGATTTCAGGAAACGGATATCGCCCGCGTCGACCGCCGGCGTCACGTTGAAACCCCGCGCATGCGACCAGTCGAACCCATTGCACGCGCTCGCCCATACCAGGCAGCCAAAACCGAGCGCCTTCGCGACCGACGCCGCAGCACGTGTCGGTGTCTTACCGGACGTCATCATGAGGACAATATCTCCTTGAGCGTGCGCCGAAGCCGCACGGGACTGCCCATCCGGCAGAGTTCGTAGACAAATCGCCGCACACCGATGGTCCCGCTGGCGAGCGCTCTCACGAGGATCCACATGCCCGTCAACCGGTTCCGGATCGACGTCTTCGCGAGCTCCGGCACGACGATCGTGACCATGAACCCCCAGAACGCCGCCGCCGAAATTGCGCTCCTGAAGCCCTCGATCCAGGCGATCGATCCACGTATGTCGATCAGGTCGGACACTCGTTGCTGCCCGTCTTGATGCCAGATCGTCAGCGGTGCATCGACATAACGGAACTCGAAGCCGTCGCGCTCGAGACGCAGCGTCAGGTCCCAGTCCTGATGCTTCTTCAGGTTGACGTCGAACGGGTGGGCATGCAGCAGTTTGGCGGGCATGAGCAGGCTGCTGGTCTGTACGTATCCGCCTTGCCGGAACAGGTAGTCCGCGATCGACTCGCCTTGCGCGAGCCCCCGGTCCGGCTTCAGAAGATGGCCGCCCGGATGACTCAACAGCAGACGCGTGTAGCAGATCGCGCGCCCGGGATCCGCTGCCCGGCCGAGTTCCGAATACTGAAGCGCCAGCTTCTCGGGCATCCATTCGTCGTCGGAATCGAGGAATGCGATCAATTCGCCGTTGGCCAGTCTCACGCCCCGGTTGCGGGACGCGCCACCTTTAAGATTGCGATCGTTGCAGACGTAGATCAGGTTGTCCGCGCCGATCGCGCGAACCACCGCCTCGGTATCGTCTGTCGAGCAATCGTCAACCACAACGATTTCGAGGGGCGCATAGGTCTGCCCGAGCACGCTACGAATCGCGCGGCCGATCGTATGCGCACGGTTGTAGGTCGGGATGACGACCGAGATCAGCAGTGGCGTCATCGTGCGTCTCCCGCCGTGCGTCGGTTTCCGGCCGCGGACAGCGTGGCAACGATCCAGTCGAAACGCAGCGCCGCGTAGAGGACCGCTTCCGCCAGAAGCGTACCGGTCAGCACGATGGGGCCACGCACCCCGATCGACACCAGATACGCGCGCACCAGACAGGCCGCGGCCAGAGCGATCGCCGTGCTGCCGAGCGCGGGTCCGATTCGGCCGAGCAACATGGTCAGGCGCGAATCGAATTGCCGCATCGTTGCGTGCATCGCGATCGCGAAATTGATCAGGTTAGCGAGGCAATAGAGCTCGGCCACGCGGACGACGTCATGGCCCGCGCCGATCACGAACGCGCCGACCTGAAGTACGGTGGCGACGATGCCAAGCTGCATCAGCTGCTTCGTCCTGCCGAACGCCATGAAGACCGTGCCCGTCGTGCTGACGATCGACTGGATAAATCCGACGGGTGCGAGCCATGCGAGGATCGGCACGACAGCCGTCCACTTGCCGCCGAAAACGACGTCAACGAACTCGGCCCGCGTGATCCAAATACCGCCCATCAGCGGTCCGGTCAGGCCGACGATCAGCATGACAGTCTTCACGTACACGTCGCGCGCCTGTGGCCGATGGTCCTGCAGCCCGCTGATGACGGGAAACAGCGCGCGCGTTGCGATGAAAGTCAGGTTCTGTACCGGAAACAGCATCACCCGGTAAGCCTGCGAATACACCCCGAGGGCGATCGGGCCAAGCATCCTGCCGATGATCAGGCTGTCCGCGTTGCGCGCGAAGTAATTGATCAGATTGAACAGCGTCAGGTTGCCGCTGTAGTGGACGAGCGACCGGATGCCGCCGAGTTCAAAGCCGGACGGCGTCCAGGTGCGCGCCCGCCATAGCTGGGCCGCCGACAGCGATACGGTCACGAGCGACTGCGCGGCCAGGCAGATGACGCCGGCGCCATGCCATGCGAGTGCGACTGCCGTCAGCAGGCCGCCCAGCCCCGACGTGATTTCGATGCGCGCGAGCAGCCGAAAATTCGATTCACGCTCGTGCAGCGACTGAAACACCGCCGAACTCGCGCTGATCGGAAACACGAGCGACAGCAGCGCGAGCACGGCGGGCAGCCCATCCGACCGGAAGAAATGGCCGATGCCTGCGGCCGCGGTGCAAACGATCGCGGCCAGCCCGACGCCCACGATCAGGTTCAGTCCGTACACTGCGCCGATCGTTCGGTCGTCCAGCTCGCGGCGCTGGACAATCGCGGCCGCCGTCCCCATGTCGCGCAACAGGTGCGCAAGATTGATCGCTGCCAGCGCCATCGCCATCACGCCGAAATCGCCCGGCGCGAGCAACCGCGAAAGCAGCATCATGCCGGCGAACTGCATGCCGACCCGCGACAATTGGGAGATGGCGGCCCATCGGGCGCTATCGACAATATCCATTGCTGCGCTATTCCGGAAATCCGAATTCGAGATGCATCGCGGCGATCTGCGAATCGTTCTCGTGGTTCTCCACGTTGTGTCGCCAGAGCGCAGCATCCTGGGATCCACGCCAGAACCTCACTTCGCCGCTCGATCGCACCTTGCGCACGCGCGCGCCATTCAGCCGCGCCATCCAGTAGAACCAGATGTCGTCGCCGGTCGGACACGCCGCCAGCATCGCCGCAACGTCGTGAACCCGGTCGTCCAGCACGCCGGGGGGATAGAGAATGCCGCCCGACCCAGTCGCGAAGTTCAGTCGGTCGCCAACCAGCTTCCCGGAGCACCATCGCCAGTCGGCATAGCGCAGCGGCACGCCGCTGGCATCGAGCCGTACCTCGTGCATGCGATGGCAAAGCACTTCGCGGGACGACTCGTGGTACTGCGATACGAGATCTCGCAGCCAATGACGCCAATACACGACATCGTCGTCGGCCGTGATGATGGCGTGGCGCGGGAACGCGCTCAACGCGGGAATCAGCTTCTTGTACGAACGCAGGTCCTCGCAAATCCGGATGTCGAGCCCGTGACGGCACAGCGCACGCACGCTCGCCGGCAACTGCCCGACGTCGTGCCCGGCGATCCAGAGCACGACGGCATGCGGACGAATCGATTGCAGCAACAGCGTCTTCAACGTGAGCGCAAGCGTGCCGAAGCGCGGCGGATAGGAGGTCAACGACACGATCATCCGTTCGTCGATCGGCAATCGCACGCGCTGATGACGAAGCGACCGCCAACGAAGATTCGTCACGGCCGCGTCCGTCGAGGCGATAGCCTCGCGCTTGACGCGGGAGATCAGGTACTTTGGAAAATTCATCTTCATTCCGTCATCCGTTGCTCACGAAACCGACCGATAAACCGACATGAGCTTCCGGTAATGCTCGCTCCGGCTGAATTTCCGCTCGACGTTTCGCCGTCCTGCGCGCCCCATCGATTCGACCATCGTGCGGCTCGATGACATACGTCTCAGGGCCACCTTCAGTTGCGCGACGTCGCCTGGCTCGATCAGGATCGCATCCTCTTCGTCGCAGACCACTTCCGGCAGGCCGCCGATGCGCGACGCGATCACGGGCTTGCCGTATGCGAGCGACTCCGCGGCGGACAATCCGAACGTCTCGTAGCAGATCGACGGGACAATGCTGGCGATCGCCCCCCGGACGAAATCGCCGAGTTCATGCCGACCGCGAAACCCCGCGAACGTGACATTCGTCATCCGGCGCTGACCGCAATAGCGCTCGAGTGCGGCGCGCTCGCTGCCATCGCCGACGACGATGAGACGCTGGTCACTCATTTGTTCGAACGCGCGAATCATCGGCCACACGCCTTTGATCGATTCGAGCCGGCCGAAATAGATGAAGTACGCCCCCTTCCGGAAGCACGGCTCGATCGCACCCGCATCGACGAAGTTGTGGACGGTCGTGATCTTGCTACCCGGCACGCCCATTTCCGCGACCTTGCCCGCCTGGAATTCGCTGACCGCGATGAACCGGTCGATCTTCGATATCGATCCGCTCCACATGCTCGTGTAGCTCTCGACGGTCGACACAATCGATCTCGCCAACGAGTTCCGGTTGCACCGGTTCAAGGCGGCGTTGTAATAGCGGAACCCGGCGCATTTCTCGCAGGCCGTCCCGTTCGACAACAGCTGATAGGTCGGGCACACCGACTTGAATTCGTGCATTGTCTGCACGATCGGCACACCCGCCGCCTCGATCGCCGGCAGGATCGACGCGGTGAGCTTGCCGTAGTAGATGTGCAGATGAAAGACGTCTGGGCGGAACGCGCTAACAAAGCGTTTCACGGCGCGCTTCGCATCAAGCGAGTAGACGTAGCGGGCAACGTCGACCGGCCGGGGATTGACGAGGTCGGCCGTCTTGCGCGGAAAAAAACGGGACCACTCGGTCGGCAAGTCGTCGGGGCTGGCTGCGCAGAATGGCGCGACGTCGTGACCGTTCTCGCTCAGCAACGCGAATTCGTCGACGAGCACGCGGTCCGATCCGCCCTTCACGTGAAAATTTTGCCCACCCATCGCGATCCTCATGCGAGGCTCCCCGCGACGCCCGCCGAAGTCGAACGCCCTGTGGACCGGGCAATGGCACGGTTGTGACCCGCCGATAGCTCTATCAGGTAAAGCAGCGCGATGAAATCGCCGTTGAGACCGAACAATCGCGATTCCGACGTGTTCTCAAGGATGAACAGGCAGACGTAGCCCATCATCAGCGGGAACAGCGCGCCGCGCCGCAAGTTCGCGACGAACGAAATCAGCAGCGCGATCAGCAGTGCGACTCCTGCCACGCCAAGCGCGAACAGCAGCTCCAGGAACCCGTTGTGAGCGGACGCGACGAGAAAGCCGACGCCCGACGCGAAATCGTCGCCGTCGGTACTGTTCATCACGCTCAATTGCTCGAGGCCATAGCCGACCCACGGCGACAACGCGATCTTTCCGAGCATGTACAGCCAGATCAGATTCCGGTTCGAGATAGTTCCGTACTTTTCGTCCGTCGAGCCCAGGTCGAAGGTCACCGATACATATACGATCAGCAAACTCGCCAGCATCACACATAGCACGATCGGCACGCGGAACCGGTAGACGGCATCGCGGATCGACTCGATCCGACATCCCGACAGAAACACCGTCAGCGCAGCGACAATCAGGATTGCGGTGGCCGACTGGCTGCCGATCACGAGCATCACCGCGCAGAGCGCCACCAGTACGGAGAACTTTCGCGACCGCGTCAGCCAGTCCCAGTACGACAGCCAGAATGCGATCGCGGCAAATGACCCGAGTCCGTTCTTGTGCGTGAAAACGCCCTGCCACTTGCCGGCGTGATCGCCCACCGCGATGCCGTAATCCGGCACGAAAAACACGAACAGGAGCGACAGCACCTCGAGCACAAAGAGGCACCGAAGTGCCGCCTGAATTACCGCGTCGGTCCGCATCAGTCGCACGTGAACGATGATCAGCGCGTAGGCAGCGGACAGCAGCAGCGCCCCGCCGATCGCCGCTTTCGGCACATCCGACCACGCGGCTGAGACCAGCGAGAAGCCGACGAGCGTCAGCAGATACCGGTTCGGCTTCGGCAGAAACCGGATCGCGAGGCAAGCGAACACGACGGCGGACACCGTCAGCGCACCCCAGAGCATCGGCAGCGCATTCAACGGTCCGTCGTAACTGATCGCGTGGGTCAGGCCTTCCTCGCGCGCGCCGCCGTCCTTGGCAAGGCCGATCAGCGCGTTGAACGCGAGGATGGCCATCAGGAACGACAGTGCGCCAATGATTTTCCTGTACATACGGATGGAACCCGATAATGCTTCATGTGTGGCGACGCGGGCGAACCTTCATCGTCCGGCCCCGCCCTTGACCTTCTGGTACTGATACGCGTAATACCCGCCGCTATAGCGCCCGTAACCATGGCCGCGCCGCGGAATACCGTTGAACACGATGCCCTTCAGCTGCACGCCGCCGTTGCGCAGGCGACGGACGGTTTCGTGAATCTCCGGCATCGAGTGCTGCCCGTAACGCAGCGCGATCAGCGTCGTTCCGGCGTACTTGCCGACGACGGTCGCATCCGTTACCGCGAGCACCGGCGGGGTATCGACAAGCACGATGTCGTAGCGGACCGACACATCCTCCAAGAACGCTGTGAAGCGGTCCGTCATCAGCAGCTCCGCCGGGTTCGGGGGCACCTCACCGGTCGACAGCAGGTCGAGGTTCTCGACCACGTTCGTGTGGACAACGTCGGTGAACGCACCGGCACGAACCATGACGTCCGACAGGCCGCCGTCGCGCGAGACACCGAAAAATTCATGCAGGTGGCCGCGCCGCATATCGGCGTCGAGCAGCAGCACGCGCTTGCCGGACGCAGCCAGAACTGCGGCAAGGTTCGCCGTGGTGAACGACTTGCCGATGCCCGGACTCGGACCGGTGACCATCACGATGTTGTTCGCGCTGCCCACCATCGCGAACTGCAGCGACGTCCTCAGGCTGCGCAGGCTCTCGACCGTCGGATCGTCCGGATGGGACACCGCGAGCAGATGCGTGCCGGCATCTCCACGGCGCATCGCACGGCCGAGCGTCTTCTGGCTCTCGCTATGCGAGATGGCCGCGTAGATCGCGAGGTCGGTCGCGCGCTCGATCTGGTCGGCGCTCTCGACGCCCCGCACGATCGAGCGCCTGACGAATGCAATCGTCGTCCCCAGCCCGAGCCCCAGGATCAGGCTGAGCGCGATCACCAGCGGACGCTTCGGCTTCGCCGGCATCTCGGGTACGACGGCCCGGTCGACGATCCGGACGTTGCCCACCTTGCCGGCCTTCAGGATCTTGAGCTGCTGTGCACTGTTCAGGAGCCCAGTGTAAAGATCAGTGTCAACCGTCACGTCACGCATCAGCCGCAACGCCGACTGCTCGATATCCGGCAGTCCGGCGATGTGTCCGGACAGTGCATTGACCTCATTTTGCGCCGCCGATATCTGCCGGTTGATCGCGACGATGTTAGGGTGCTCCGGGCCGAATCGCTGCTGTAGCTCAAGCTTCTTCTGCTGTAGTTCGAGCAGCGTCGAGGTAGAATCGACCGACTGCTGCAACGCCAGCTTCGCTTCCTCGCTGAGACTGATGGTGCCGCGCTTGTTGCGGAAATTGTTATAGCGCTCCTCGGATGCTTCCAGCGCCTTTTTCAGCACCGGCAACTGCTGATCGAGAAACACGAGCGTCTTCTCCGCTTCCGCGGAGTTGAGTTGCACGTTCTGACGCACGTACTCGTCGGCAATCGCATTCAGCGTCGCACTTGTCTCGATCGGATCGCGGCCTTCCAGCGTGGTTTCGAGAATCCCCGACTGCTTGCCCTGTTCAGCGATCTTCAGCTTGCTCTGCAGATCCTCGATCCGGTTCAACTTCGAATAGCGGATCAGCCGGAAACGCGTGCCGGGGCGTGCGTCGAGTTCGCCGACCCGCATCGCGACCGGGCCGTCATCGACGCGCCCCTGCGCGAGCTGGCCCACGCGCCCGTGCAGCACCGTGTCGCCGTCGGGGTTGAGCAGCGCGTAGTTGCCCGCTTCGCCCGCGACCAGCATGAACTTCTGCTCGTAGTAGGTCTTCGGGACGTCAAACTGGTCCATGAGAATCTTTTCGCCGCCCCAGGCGAAGCTCGTCAGTCCCATGAACGGCTCGGCGAACCGGCTCTGTTCCGCATCGGCCAGCCCGCGACCTTCCGCGCGCTTCGCCATCCATTGCCCGAACAGCGGGAAGTAGCGCGGCCGAGCATCGATATACAGCTTGAGCGACGACACCGTCTTGCCGAGCACGAGGCGCGACTGCAGGATCTCGATCTCGGCCGTCGTTTCGGATTTCGCGCCGAGCAGCGGCGCAAGCTCGCCGAGCAGCGCCTTCGACGACATGTCCTGCTCCTGGACCTGCACGACCATGTCGGCCCTATAGACGGGCGTCGCGAGAAACGCATAAAGCGTGCCGAGCAACGTGATCGCACACGCGATCGAGATGATCAGCCGTCGGTTGTCCTGGAGTATCGCAAGGTACTCGCCAAGACTGATGTCGTCGTTCCGCTCGACGTCGAGGTATTGGGTCTCTGTCATTCGTTCCATATGCAAGCCGATTTACTTTGTTTCGTTGTTCAAGACCGAAAGCCAGCTGGCGACGGCTGATTCGATGTCTTTCAGCGCCCACTCGAACGCCGCCTCGCCACGCTGATACGGGTCGGCAACATCGCTTCCGGACAGGTGGCCGATGCGGAACACGCGCCCGCGCGCGAACGGATAAAGCGCCTCGACGCGCTTCTTCTGCGCATCGGTCATCGTGAAGATCACGTCAGCCGATTTCGCCATGCTCCACGACACCTGCTTCGCAATGTGATCGCTGATGTCGATCCCGCGCGAGCGCATCAGTGCGACGGCGATCGGTTCCGCGCGATTTCCGACCAACGCCACGAGGCCGGCCGAGTCGATACGGTCCGACGGGAACCGGCGCGCGAGCATCGCCACTGCCATCGGGCTGCGGCAGATATTCCCGTCGCACAGCACGAGAATCGACCGGCTGCGCTCGCCCCGGGTCGTGTCGGCCGCTTGTCCGTCGCGGCGGTGGTGGACCTCAGACAACGTATTCATGCACGATCACTTCGTCGCGATCGCAGCGGTCAACCCGGCGTTGATCGCGGGAATGAGGAGGCTCAGCACGCGGCTGAACCTGACGAGCCCGTTGCCGTCGACATACACGATGTCGTTCGGCCGGAGCAGGAACTGGTTCGCTAGGATCATCGATACCGGCGACGACGCGTCCAACCGGTAGACCTCCGGGTGCGCGGTCAACGCACCGCGCACTACGTAAAGCCGCCCGGTGTCGGCGCTGCCCGAATTGAAGCTGCCCGCCTGGGACAGTGCGTCGCTGAGCGTGAGCCGCCCGTTGCGCCGCGGGAACGCCTTCATCGGCTTGTTGACCTCGCCCATCACATAGACGCCACTGTCCTCGCGCGATGTCACGCGCAGCAGGTCACCCTGCTGCAGCACGATGTTCGCGGGATTACTGCTCTTTTCGAGCATTCCGGTCAGATCGATCCGATACGACTCGCCTTTGCGCACCAGCACGATATTGCTTTGGTCCGCCGTCGGGCCGAACCCGCCCGCACGGCCGATCGCGTCGTACAGCGTCATCGGGATGTCGTTGAGTGACTGGACGCCTGGCGAGCGCACCTCGCCATCGACATAGATCTGCCTGGCACGGAACGACGCGATTCGGACCGTGATCTGCGGATTGGTCAGTGCCTTCGACAACGCCGACGAAAGCTTGCGCTGGATATCCGCGGTCGTCATGCCGTCGACGCGGATGCGGCCGGCGAACGGAAACTGCACGGTGCCCGCATCGTCGACGACGAAGCCGATACCCGGGTCCGACGCGCGCTGCGTCATCGACTGCGGCATCGCGCCCTGTGCAAGCGCGAGCTCCGGGTGATCCCACACCGTGATCTGCAGCACATCGCCGGGTCCGACCAGATATGGCGACGCAGGGCCGCTCTCCATTACGAGCCCGGACGGACCAGGCTCGTCCTGCTGCAGTTTGCGAATCAGCGCGACGTCGATGTCCTCGATCGGGATCTGCAATTGTTCGGCCGGCGCGGATGCGGTCGCCCCCGCCACCGGCAGCGTCGCCGGAACTGACATTTTCATGCCCGGGGCCACCGCACAGCCACACACGATCCCGCTCGCGGCAATCAGCATCGCCGCGCGCGCGAGGGCCGGCCGCGGCGCGAGGCATTCAGACATTCGTCGAATCCAACCTGTTCGTAACATGTATTCCTCGTCAATCATCCCGTCTTTTTTGTCCGGGTTATCTGCACCGCTCCGCAGCGAGACCGGTCGCGCATTCCATCAATACGCGTTGCCGTGCGCTAGACCGCGCATGACTGTTGTCCACACAATCCGCATGTCGAGCCCGAACGACCAGTTCTGCAGGTAGTAGAGATCGTGCTCGACCCGCCCCTGCATCTTTTCGATTTGATCCGTTTCACCGCGATATCCGTTGACCTGCGCCCATCCCGTAATACCCGGCTTGATCCGGTAGCGCTGGATGTAGCGATCGACGAGCTTGCGGTACAACTCGTCGTGTTCCAGCGCGTGTGGGCGTGGCCCGACCACCGACATGTCGCCCTGCAGCACGTTGATAAACTGCGGCAGTTCGTCGAGACTCGTGCGGCGCAGGAACCGCCCCAGCGGCGTGATGCGCGCGTCGTGCCGGGTCGCCTGCCTGACGACGCCCGGCGGCTCCGCATGCAGCCGCATAGTGCGAAATTTGTAGATGCGGAACACACGCCCGTCCGCACCCTTGCGACGCTGTCTGAAAAATACGGGCCCGCGCGATGTCGCCTTGACGGCAATCGCGATGACCAGCATCAGGGGCAGCAGCGCCACGAGCGCCAATGCCGCGAAGCATCGATCGAAAATCTCCTTGCTCAACAGCGCCTGCGGCGGCAGCGGCGACGCGGCGAGATTGATCGCCGGCACGCCGAGCACGTCCGTCAGCGCACTGTCGAACAGCGACAACGCACTGACGTCCGGCATGAAGCGGATGTTTACGAGCTCGTCGCGGAATTCGGATACGAAGCGCAGGATCGTGCGCTCCTCGGACAACGGCAGCGCGAGCCAGAGTTCGCGCATGCCTTGCTGGCGCACATAGGCGATAAATGCAGCTTCGTTGTCGAACGTCGGAACACCTGACACCGCCCCGCGCGCCACGGAACCGAAGTCAAATACCGCTGCAGCACGAAACCCGCTCGCGGGCGACCGCTCGATCGTGCCGAGTACGCGACGGCAATACTCGCCGTGCCCGACGACCGCGACCGACCGCAAATTGATGCCCGCATGCCGCAACTGGCGCAGCATCGCGTGTACGGCCAGCCGCACCACGACGAGTGCGGTGCCCGTCATGCCCGTCCAGTATGCAAACCACAACCGCGACACGGCGTCCGACTTGTGAAGGGTGAACGTCACCACCAGTGCGCCACCCTGAGCGATCAGCCATGCCAGCGCCAATTGCCCAGCCAACCGGAACAGCGAGCGTCCGCGCCAGGACTGGTACACGCCGAACATCGGAAACAACGTCAACGAAAAGGCGCTCGAGAACGCGACGACCGTGGTGTCGAGCCGGGCATTCACGACCGCGTCGAAACGGCAATGCGCTGCCAGCACGGCACCGAACACGATCAACACCAGATCGACCGTGCGCGTGGCGGCACCCTGGACGCTCGGCGCAACCGACCTGTACTCGACATGTGATGTCTCGCTCATCTTGCCCCTGCATTCACGACGTGATCGGCTGCTCCGGAATACCGGAGCTCTCTCCATTGCGCGAACAGTCCCACCACTGCGCGTGACGGCATTCGTACAGCTGGTCGATAGCCGTTCGCCATATAGGATTCCTATTTATCAATCGCCGTGAGACGAAGAGCGAAAATTTCACGTTATTGATTCAGATCAGCGATCACGGCATGACGCCCGCATTGCGACGAGCGAATACGCGGTCGTGCATGTCCAAAAAAACGACTTATGCAGTGATGCGGTCGAGAATTAAATCTGGGAGCGAATCCTGACGTGACCGTCCGCTCGTCAATCCGAACGATCGTGCGTCGTGCCGGCGATCTGGCGTCGGCGAGCCAGTCAGACCGATTCCGGTCTTCGCGATTCGCTCTCGATCGGTGACACGAGATTCGGTGGGCGACAGCGCAATGTGTTGCCGGAACAACTTCGCAAGTCGCTCGCCGTTGCCGAGACCGGTGCACCGTCCAACCTTGTCGGCAGGCAGAGTGGTGTGGACCAGACAATGACCGAATGGCAAGCCAAGAATCAGCGCCGGCAGATTCTTCGCGTAGTTCATCTCACACCTCGCTCACTTCCTTGCGACCATGCGATGCTCCATCGAGATGCGTGAAAATCGACGTCCGAGCGACCGTACATACCTGCGAGTGGATGACCAGCTCTGAGGCCACAATACTCTCGATCCGCCCCACTGTCCGCCGTGCGAAGTGCGGCTGACAGGCCGAGCCCTGTGACGACGTGCGTTCCCCGTGCATTAAGCCTGAGGCGACGCTATCGGAGTTTCGTCAACGCGCCCACGGAGTTGGGTAACGCCGCTCTTGCTAACACGGCGGCCGGGTAACAGATGATCTTAGGTGACTACCCCATCCTTGGCGAGAGGTCGGTTGCTTGTACTAAGGCAGGGCGCAACGAATAGTTCTCCGCGCACTACCCCCTTAAGAGTCTTCCATAGAACAACGATCCAAACTGCGCCAAGCATCATCGCGAAGACTACGCCGACAGTGAGCAACACGTCAGCGCCCAGCGCGCGAGAGAGAGAGAATGTCGCCAAGGTGTAAACACCCAAGGGAAACGTGAATCCCCACCAGCCAAGATTGAAAGGCAGGCCATTTCGGCAATAGCGTGCTGTAATCAGGATGGCGATTGCCAACCACCAAAATCCGGTGCCCCACAGCATCAAAGCACAAATCAACCCGAAATCTTGCGCGAACGACGCGGTCCCTGCAAGCGCTGACCCGTCAAACAGTTGAGGCGCAACCCGCCCGAGCGCCAGCAGCCCGAGCGCCCCAGTACCGATCGGGCCCAGCGGCAGCCATCCCGTAGCTGCTAGTTCGCGGGCAGGCAACTTATGAATGAGTAGCCGAAAAAAGATGATGGTCAGCAACCCGAATGCGAGGGGAACAGAAATGGCCCACAGCATATAGCCGGCACCAACCAAGACTCGAGCGGCCTGCACATCAAGGTGCGGAGCCAGTGTCGCAGCGCTAGATGCCGCAACTTCCGGCGCGACGATCGGCAGCAAGAGCACTGCGCTAAGACGATCGGCTGCGTGATCTTGCGTGGTAAAGGCCAAGTATGGGACCCCGACAGCAACCACAACGGCAAGCACCGCATCGAACCACCATAACGCATGGGCAAGCGAATAGGCCTGGGTTCCAAAACGATCACCCGCGAATAGCACGATACCATTAATGATTGGCACAAGACCCATCGGCAATGCCCCGAGGAACATCGACTGCAATGGATGTCGCAGCATGGGGAGAATCGTACTCGGGAAAAGAATCCAACGAGCGGCGAACATGACGGCAAACACTAAGTAAAGAACGATGTCAATACACCAGAGTGTCATCGCAATGCTATCGCGCCCACTGAAATCGAACGGCAATGCGTTTAATACTAGAAATACAATACCAGTCCCCATCGTGACTGCAAACCAATTTGGCGTAAACTGACGAATCTTGGCAATGAGTCCGGTCGGAGGCGAGGCAACGCGACGGCGTGCTAGTAAAGTTTTCATCAGTTGCTCCGAGAAACCCCGTCCTTCAGGACGGGGAGGAAAGGGGCGCCGCTGTTTGACAGCGGCATTCCACCGTTAAAATGGCCGGCATGATCCTTGTCTATCGCTACCGGGTGAAATCGCTCAACGGACTGCTTAACAAGCAGAGCCGTGCGGTGAACTACGTCTGGAACTTCTGCAACGACACGCAGAAGCACGCGCTCAAGTGGGGCAAGAAGTGGCCGACCGGATTCGATCTGAACGTGCTGACGACGGGGAGCAGCAAGGAACTCGACATCCACTCCGGCACGATCAACGCGACGTGCGAGCAATACGCGAAATCGCGCAGTCAGCACCGTCGGCCCTACCTGCGCTATCGCGGCAGGAAATCGCTGGGTTGGGTGCCGCTGAAGGGCCGCGACCTGAAGCGCGAGGGCGACGCGTTCCGTTTCGCCGGCAACACCTTTCGCGTGTTCAACAGCCGTCCGCTTCCCGAAGGCAAGATCAAGGACGGCACCAACTTCGCGCAGGATGCGCGCGGCAACTGGTTTCTCAACATCGTGATCGAGATGCCGGATGTTCAGGCTCGCCCGGTCCGTTCCGGTGTCGGCATCGATCTCGGCCTGAAAGACTTCGCCACACTTTCGACGGGCGAGAAGCTGCCTAACGATCGGTTCGGTCGATGCGCGGCCGAGAAGCTGGCGAAAGCGCAACGGGCGCGAAAGCACAAACGACATATCGCGAAGCTGCATGCCAAGATCGCAAATGCTCGCGCCGATTTCCAGCACAAGCGCGCGCTCGATCTGGTGCGGCGCTTCGATTACATCGCGGTCGGCAACGTGTCGGCTGTCAAACTCGCCAGAACCAGGATGGCGAAGAGCGTCTACGACGCATCCTGGTCGTCCTTCCGAGACAAGCTCCGTTACAAGGCGATGGCGCACGGAGTCACGTTCGAGGAAGTCGACGAAAGCGGTTCGACCCAGTCCTGTTCGGCGTGCGGGTCGAAAGACAGCACGACGCGGCCGAAAGGTATCGCGGGACTGCGAATAAGAGAGTGGGCCTGCAGTGGATGTGGTGTCGTGCATGATCGAGATACCAACGCTGCCCTGAACATTCTCCGATGCGGACGTGCATCGCCAGGTGTGGGAATCCTCTCCCTTTAGGGAGAGGAGGACGTCAAAAACTTTCGCGTGATCTGGGTAACATGCTCAAAGTTTAGGCAACCCCGTAGCATAGTAAAAATACATAATTACAATTGAATCGATGCTTTATTGATATACATCGAACAAACCCATCTCGTGAGTTCGTCCGTTTGTCGATTAGGAAGCGGCACTCTGCAAAAGCAGCTGCCTGGACTAACAGCCGGCCCGAACCGCGAAATATGCCGTCGCGAGCACCTCGGACCGACGGCGGGACCTGATACCCGACCGCCGCGTCTGGCCTTGAAGTGGCCGCACCGTCGATCCCGATTTGCGCATGCCCGTACCAAGCGCTTGATGTCTTCGGCGCTGCCACCGCCCGCATCTACTGCGTGGGCATCACGATTCGCATCGCGCGTTACTGTTTCTCCTCCGATCATCACTTATCGTTCTTACAGGTTCATCGCAACCTGCCGCCGGAACCGTGGCTAGATTGATTTTTGAAAGCCACGCGGACCTGATTGCCGGCACGATATGCCTCGGTGTCCCTCCCCCGGGATGTCGATCTCTGTATCTGTGTTTATGCCACCCCAAGCGGGTGGCATTTTTTTGTTAATTGCGGTCACCGATTACTGAGGCCGAAGAAACGCCCCGGACCGCTTCGAGCTGGGTCGCTTTTTGAAAGCCGCGTCGACCGGATTACCCGCACCATATATCTCGATGGCTCTCCCCGGAGCATCGGCGTGTTGACTGATGGAGTTATGCCACCCGCTCGCGGGTGGCATTTTTTTATTCTTCGAAAATTGCATGGCCGCAGCAACGCTCAAGGTCGCCTCGAGTCAGGTTGATTTTTGAAAGTCCGACGCGCTGGATGACCGGCACAATACGAATTGATACCTCAACCCTGAGGTGTCAACCTCGATGTTGGAATTTGTGCCACCCCGAGCGGGTGGCACTTTTTTATGTCCGTCACGCGCCGTCGCCTCGGCGCCGGAATCACCAGATTGACGGACTTCGTCGACTGCTTCGCCTTGCCCGCATCGCTACCATTGAGCGTCACCACCGTGATCCAGCCACGCGATAGGTAACTATGCTCGACCGATTCGATCAGGAACGCACCGTCCGCCCCGTCCTTGAATCCCTTGAGCATCGCCGCCCTCTCCGCTGGCCGGTCCGCCCGGCGGTGCAACGTCAGTCGGCTCGCGGCCGTCTGACGGCTCAGTTTCGCCCGGCGTGAGGTAGCCGCCGCCTTCGCCATGCTCGCGCTCGATAACGCGTTCCGCTCGGTGTGGATGGCCGACGCGCCCGGTGGCGCCTCATGGTTCTGGATCTTGACATCCTCCCCCGCCTAAAGTCGGGAGATTCCTACGGCGCTCAACCTGGCATCGAGCCGGGATGAGTCGCTTCGGTAGGTTCCTGTTGCTGTCGGCATGACTGCACCGCTCACTTCACAGGCGCAACGGGCGTGTCCCGCCCTGAGAACATTGATCGCGCCGACCAGATCGGCATTTTCCTCGAAGCCACATTCGACGCACGCGAACCGCTCTTGCGTCTGCCGGTTGTCCGCCGATAGATGGCCGCAGCACGGACAGGTGCGGCTCGTGTTCTGCGGCGGCACGGCGATGAGATACCCGCCGTTCCACGCCAGCTTGTAATCCAGTTGGCGGCGGAACCCGAACCAGCCTTGATCGAGGATGGACTTGTTCAGGCCGGACTTGGCCCGAACGTTTCTTCCCGGTTTCTCGGTGTTGCCAGCCGCCGACTTGGACATGTTCCGTATCTGCAAGTCCTTGATACACACCATCGCGTGGTTTTGGCTGATCGTGGTCGTGGCCTTGTGCATGGAAGTCACGGCGGGCATTACCGATGCGGGAATGAATACGCTGGACACGGGCTTTCGCCTTCTTCCAGTTGCTGCTGAACTTCGACTTGCGGCTCATTGCCTGCTGCGCTTTGCGCAGCCGATCCTCGTGCCGCTTGAAGCTGTTCAGTGGTGTGTAGAACGTGCCATCCGACAACGTGGCGAAGCGGGCGATGCCCATGTCGATGCCGACCGCGTCCCCGTTGGGGGCGGACTGCTCGACCTCCCGTTCGGTCTGGATGCTGGCGAACCATTTGCCGCCGCTCGCGGACACGGTGATCTGCTTCACTTTGCCCAGCACATCGCGGCTGTTGCGATAGCGCAGCCAGCCGAGCTTGGGCAGGAAGATGCGGCTGTTGGCCTGATCGAGCTTGATCTGCTTCGGGTCGGGATAGCGGAAGCTGTCGCCTTGGCCCTTCTTCTTGAAGCGCGGAAACTTAACCCGCTTGGCGAAGAAGTTGGTGTAGGCCCGCTCCAAATCCTTGAGCGTCTGTTGCAGCGGATGCGTCGGCGCATCCTTGAGCCACGGCGTCTCCGCGCCGTTGCGCCATTCGGTGAGCAGCTTGCACAGCCCGGCATAGCCGAGCTTCTGCTCGCCTTGCTCATAGCGTGCCGTCTGCACCGCCAGTGCCTTGTTGAACACGAACCGGCACGACCCGGCGAAGCGGCGCATGTCGCGCTGCTGGCCGCCAGTCGGCATCAGTTCATATTTGAAGGCTTGGAGACGTTGTATGCAGATAATATAGTTTGGTGTACGAGCAACGACAGCGGTATTCGGCACGGGCGGCACTGCGTTTTTCTGATGCACGTCCATTTGGTCGTCGTGACTAAATACCGCCGCGAGGTGTTCACCAAGAACATCTTGGACGACCTGCACAGCATCTTCACCAGCGTCTGCGCCGACTTCGAGGCGGAACTGGTGGAGTTCGACGGTGAAGACGATCACGTTCACCTGTTGGTGATCTATCCGCCCAAAGTGGCCGTGTCGGTGCTGGTGAACAGCCTGAAAGGTGTTTCCAGCCGCATGATCCGCAAGCAGAACTACCCGAGCATCCGCAAGAAGCTATGGGGCAGTGCGCTGTGGTCGCCGTCCTACTTCGCCGGAAGCTGCGGCGGTGCGCCTATCGAGATCATCCGCCAGTACATCGAGCAGCAGCAGACGCCACACTGACCGTCGACAGGACGCCTACGGCGTCCGCGCTATCCTTCCCCGGCCTGACGGCCGAGGCTTGCCGCGCGCCGGGTCACGTCGAGCTTTTTGACGGTCTTGCAGTCGTGCACCTTCGCCCGCACCGCGGCAAAGTACGTCCGGTCCGGGCACTGGATGTCGCAATCGGCGAGCATCTCGGCGTGAGCGTCACAACGGGCAGCGACTTGCCGCTTGCGCTCTTGCCCGGCCCACGCGGCAGCACCAGCAAGCGGCCCGCCTACACAGTTGCGATCGCCCTGACCTGCCTGCTACCCGCGTCACGACGTGCCGGTCGCGTTCGCCGAACTGGTCCAAGCTCAGCATCTCGATGTCGAAACTCGCACACTGCTGTCCAGCCGTGACGACGCGCAAACTCGCCGACGATGTCGGCCAGTTTCACATTCGTCCGGCTACCTCGCGCTGCGTCTTCGCGCTCGCGCACATGTTCGTCGGTTGGCCGCGGATCACCACACTGGCCGGTGGCTCGCGCACGGCCACCACGTCGACCGCATACTCGCCGAGCATCGATAAGCCCTGTCCCATCCAGCCCAGCGATATCCCGAGCGTCGCCGCTTTTGGGAGGAACCGGATCCGGCCGTCGCGATCGCCCAGCGTGAGCGTGCATTCGTCCGCGTCTAGCCCCGGCTTGTCGACGGTGCGGATCTCCAGCGCTCGGCTTTGAATTTCCCTCCCCACGTCCTCGCCTTCGCGATGACCTGGAACATCGCCTGCATTTCAATTTCACAACTGGATAGACTTGTCATGCGGGCGCTCGAATTCGGGCATCCCGATGCGTACACTACCCTCGAACGGCTGGGGCGTGGCCACGAGCCCGGGATTGGCGTCATACACGGTCTCGACACTGCCCCGCAAGCTACCGTACGCGCGGTGGCAAAGCGTGTCGAGGAGGTCACCCTCCCACGTGCTTAAAATCTTCGCCATAGCGGCCAAACTCCAGACTGAAGGTTTGTTTGCGCGGCACGCCGTCGGCGAGCAGCGCGTGTTGTTCTTCGTCGATGCGCTGCAGGTACCAGCGGCCGAGCACGTCGCCCGCGCCGGTCGTGAGCTGCACCGGTTTCATGTCGGCGCCGATCGCCCGCAGCCGCTTGATCTGGCGCACGCCGGCACCGAGCTGTGGAAACACCACGCCTGAGAGCGTGATCGTCTCGCCGCAAACGCTGACTGCCTGCAGCGCTTCCTGGCGGTTCAGGCGCTCCTGGGTCGCGACCCGGTAGTGGGTGGCACGCCGCAGCGTGTCGAACGCGGACGTCGACAGGTTGAAGTGGAACGTCTGGCCACTCTCGGTCAAAATGGGCATCAGGTGCGGCGTACTCGAGAACGCGTCGTCGCGCACGCCCATCCCGAGCGACCCCAGTGGCTGACTTTCCGCCCGCCGCGCATGTCGCGTTCCTTCGAGCTGCGCAGCGAGCGGTGCTCGAACGACCCCGTTCCGTCGAATCGGGTATGAGAGTGTCACGGTGACCTGATGGGCTCCTCAAACAAAAAATGGCGAGCAGGGGCCCGCCATTCGGTTGCAATAACGGCGCGTTGCAGTTTGACCGTCCCACCGGCGGATAGTCTTCACCGAGCGTCAATCAAAATACTTGAGCCATCACAGCAGTGATGTTAAGAGGTATTCCACGATCCCTCGAAATCGGCACCGTCAGTCGATTACCATCGGATTTGACGCGTTGACCGTCGACTTGCCAACCGGCCAGCTTCCAGCCTCCCGTCGCGCAGGCCTCCACATGGATCTTGGTGCCACGCTCATAACGCATTGCACCATCGTCCTCCCACATATCAGGTGAGCGCGTGATCCATACACGCCCGGTTTCCGAATTGGGGAACACATTCATGCTCAGCCGTACTGAATTCTCCATCGTGACCAAGTGCTTCGGCTTGCCAAGTTGGGTGTGGTAGGTCGCAACAATCGGCATAGTCCACCCCAATACTTTTGCGGCGTTTGCCTCCCCCTCCACGCCCGTGGGCTCTCCTGAATCGGGCCAAATCACATCCGGGTTCGAGAAATTCGGAATACGGGTGCGCTTCACGACACCATTTCGATGCGTCATGACGGTACAGTATTTTCGGAACGGCTCCAGGGTCCAACCGCGCGCCTCACCCACCTCCGGAAGAACCGACATAACATCACCAACATTCCCCAAGCCAAAGACGTGCCCCATTTCATGGGTCCACGTCAACCCGGAAAGGCAGTCGTGGTCGACAACCACATAGGCGGACTCGAATGTGTCCACGCTAATGCGACCCGGCGGAGCAAGGGCATAGCCTAGGGATTCTCCCGAGAGCACTGCACAAATCACCGCATCGGCTTGATGATTCCGTCGTGCCGACTTGACGACCGAGTTGTCCTTTAGTTCCCACGCGAACGTGTTGCTGACCTTCTCCCGGTCATCTTCTAGCATCATCACATGTACGACCTCGATACGATGCGCGACGAGAGAATTCTGCAACACCCGGTTCGTCTGCCGCTCGAATGCCCGCGCTGTCAGCCACATCGACCCATGATCATAGTCATGCGCCTTGAACACCGAGCGCTGGTAGCAAACCAACACGCGCACCGTCACCGGCCCTTGTGCCGGCACAACCGGCGGATAAGGCAGCGGAAAAACCGGCTGGGGACCACGCAAACAACTGCATTCGGGTTTGTCCTTTTCTGAAGACGTCATCGCTTACTCCTCAACGATCCATGGCGTTCCCCATGCTATTCCGGTACTTCATTTTTTGTTTTCAAAAAATCGGCCTGCCCATTCTGATCCGAGTTCGAGGTTCAGCATAAGAGCGGCTAAGAGGCCAGTTCAAAAAG
>NZ_ML058633.1 GCF_003635165.1 Burkholderia sp. Nafp2/4-1b
AACGGATGCCAGCGATAATGGGCTTCAACTTCCTGCCCGATATGGGCAGAATGAACGCGAGCTTGCTCTCGGAGGTCGAACTATCTGTTCGCCGGCGCCGGCTCCGGTGGCAAACGTGCCGCCGCGATGTACAGCCTGATTGGCACGGCACGCCTGAACGGCCTCGATCCCGAGGCGTATCTCGCCTACGTGCTCGAGCGCATCGCCGACCATCCGGCCAACCGCGTCGACGAACTGCTCCCGAGGAACGTCGCGCCATCGCTGCCGCCTACTGCTCGCGTCGAGCCCATCCGGTAGCGTCGCGGAGCTCCGCAGTTAACAACCTGCACTACGGTACTGCTCGGGCGCTTACCAACATGCGGGCGAGTGTGAAGATTCAATGGAAGGGCAGTCCGACGACCGCCGAACTGGCCGATATTGGTCGGCGAAGCCGCTCGACGTCACGGCCGGACCGTGGTGTGCGCGCTCACCGTGGTGGTGCCAAATCTGGACCAGTTCGGCGAGAGCGACCTGCACGCCGTGACGCGGGTGGCCCGGCAGGTCGTGTGGGCGACAGCGGCGGTGAGGTGAGTGCGCAGGTGCTGCCGCGCAAGCGGGCAAGCAAGTGGCGAGCGGCAAGCTGTTGCCGTCCGTCAGGTGCACGGAGACATGCTGCTTGGTCGAGACATTCAGCTCCCGGGCCGGGCGAGTTTTTCGGCGGTGTGTGCAAAGGTGCATGAGCGCAGGACCGGGGCAGCAAGCTCTACCTGCGATCTCGAACCCCGAGGCGCCGCCGGATGCATCGGCCGTCCATACCCAGTTTCGTCACAAATTCGCCCTGCTGTTCGTCCCGACCAAATGTACGGTTGTGGAGCATGGCCGTGCACGAAATCGGCAAGCGCTCTGCTGAGCAAGCCGCGACCATTCCCGCTCACGCGGACGTTCCGTCCCCTTCGCGATAACCGCCGACCCACTGCGGCAAGGAGAGATCACTCGTGTTTACCATTCGACCTGGTACGAACCGTCAGCGGCTCGATTCCCAGACCGAGACGGAGACAATGCCCGGAGAAATGCGCGCAGCGCATGATGCGCATGAAGCGCTAGCGGCCTATCGCGTACACCCGCGAAGTGCAGCCATCCTGCTCAAAATAGCAGCGGCGCCCGCATTGGAACGGCTGGGGCTGGATTCGGTCGCACAGGAAACCGGTTGCGCTCACATGCCTCACGACGTCCTAGGCCTCTGGACTTCGGGACATCAGTCCTGCATTGATGCAATTCGCGAGTTGGTTGCGCGGACATACAGCGAAAACGAGATATTTCGGCGGCTGGCAAACCATCGCGTGGCGCAAGTCACGGGAAACTCACAACTGCACCCCAAACCCATCCTGATGTGGGCAAACGATTACGGATGGGAATTAGCGGACAACGGCTCGAAGTTCGTGGCGCTGAGGCATGATGGATGGGGCAACCTTATTCCGCCCGCTGATGGTTCCAGCATTGAACGGGCAGTCATCCAGACATTGATACAGGACATTACTGGGTTGCCTCGGGACCACCCAGCGGTGACGCAGTACACGAACCTGATCATGGCCGGGCCGCCATGGTATGAACGACCGATCGGTCCTCCCTCCGGCGCCGCACCGGCCGTTCAGTATGACGGAAGCTCGACACTCACGAACCCTGCGCTAGGTTACATGGAAAGCGGCGCACAATTCCGGCCCGCGTACAACTTTGCGTCTCCAACTAGCGCGTTCCTTCCTTCATGGTCCGGCATCAACGCAGGCGTCGCGCACGCAGACGGCGCACCGCTATCCCAAGCGCTTGATGCACCGGAGATTGATGCGGGGCTGGAATTTGACGGCTTCGACTCGCTTGAGGCACTCGAGTCAGCGACCGTCATCACTGGCACCGGGTATGACGGACTACCTTTGCTGGGTCCGACGCAAAGCGATCCCGACGTCAATACCCCTGGATTTCCGTATGCCGATGCGCCGTCATTCCCGCCGCACTGGCCAACTGTCCAGGCGCAATACACGACGGGACCGTTTGAATCGAGCCAGTTCCACGTAAGTGAATCTCCGGCGACGTGGACTTCCAGTGATTTTTCCGCAAGCGCGGATGCGCCGCAGTGGTCCGACGGCACGGGCACGGTATCCAAGCTTCAATCGGGCTTCACGTCACACGTGTTCGCTCCGCTCGAGTCGTTCGCACAACCGGCGGACGTCGCGAGCGGGACGACGCTTGGAGCGCTCCCTTGGGTGGAAGCAATACCGACTGAGGCGGCGACTGCAAACGTTTATGCTCTGCCGGATGCGATCGGTGCCTGGCCTCCCCCTTTCTGGCCAGCGGCGTTGCCCGCAAGTGGAGCCACGCAACCGTTGCAGGCATATGGCAATGAAGCGGAACCGCTTATGGCAGCGTCTGGCGAGAATCGTTCAAGCAGGACGGCAGCGTCGCAACCGTGGCCACATACGGCTATCCACGACCAAGAGCCAAGCCTGAACTGGCCGGCACAACAAGATCATCTTGGTGTACCGGCGACTGGGCATTCATTGCCCCCGGTCGACATGATGCCGACCAGTGGTGACGCAACCATACGACAGCTGCTGGAGCACGTAGCAGCTGCAAGGCAGGACACCACCGACGATTTGGCCAATTTGAGATACGTGACTAGCACGGTACGCCAGCAACTGCTTTCCTGGGGCTATACGGATCATCAGATCCGCTTGATTGACAATGGTCACGGCCGGGAAAAGGGACCGGAATCCGTGCGCAGGTACCATAGCCGGCTACGTGGGCAAGACTACACTTGCCAGCAGATCGCAGAACTGGCCGCCCTGCAGTACCCTTACGGAATATGTGAGGCCATTATTTGGTATGACCGTTTCCTGACCGGTCCCCGGCAGCCTGCCCCGGGTTCAGGCCAGCAGGCCGGGTTAGGTCTGTCGCGAGATGACGTTGTGGCAAAGGCAACGGCAAGCAAAGGACCGACCACTTTTGAAGACTGGGTCAAGTCCTCGATGCGGGCGGTGCATCACTATGTACCCGACTCCACCAAGGCTCGCACCCACATCGCGAAAGTGAAATCATTCCCACCTGCGCCTTGGAGCCCCGCCCTCGACGAGCTCCGACGACTCGAATATCCGGATGATATTCTCAACAAGATTGGCGCGCGTCGCTCGCACGCCAGATCGTTCTACAAGCTCCTTCAGGTTCACCCGGAGTTTGCAGCGCTGGAATATACACCGCGGCAAGTCGCAACCATGGCGAGCGCCAATACGCGCGTATCAGACATTTACCCGGTACTCCGACACCATCAGGCACTCATTGACCTCGGATACGACCAAGCAGCGATCACGCGACTGGCGAGTTTCCTGCCTTCACAAACGCTGGTAAGCGTCCTGACGAATCACCCGGACCTATTTAATCCGCCCACGAACGATCCTCATGGGTCGCCAGAGAATCGGCCCGGCCTCGGCCTTTCCATAGACGAAATTGTCTTGATTGCGGCGCGCCGGGCGGGATACCAGACGCTCAATAGTTTGGCAGAGCACAGTGCAGCGCTGCGTGCTTCGGGATTGCCTTTGCGAACTATCGTGAAGTTGGCGATATCCCCGAATGGCAAGGAACGCATCAGAATCGCCGCGGGTCTGCCGTCACGTCTTTCGCACAATGAGGTTCTCCGTCGAGTCGAACGACAGCTAGCCCTACAAGCACAAGCCGTGGCGGGACCTGCGCAATCGACTTCGCAACAGCATCCGGAAGGCTGACAACTTGCCGCCGGCCAATGTGTTCGTCGTCATTGAGGCCGGCGGCATTCCCTAATCGCTCCACTCCGCTACTCGTCCACGATTAGCTCGCTCCGTCCGGCTCGCACCAGGTGAAGCTCTCGTTGGTATTAAAACGGATGCGGACGGAAAAAGCCCGCCCGAAGGCGCACCCAAAGGCCCCTCGTAGGGATGATGCCGTTCAGTTAGTGCGACGTGAAAGTCGCGTAGAGGATTGTTCCGGCAATCGTAACCTACCGGTGCATGCCGAGTTGGTAACGACTTGGTGTGAAGCCACCGGAACAACGTAACCCGTTCTTTGAACGGCGCTTCGCTCGCGAGAGCGTGGTGCTTTCTGCCAACGTCGAGGCGGATGGGGTGCCAGATTGCGCAGCATGGTTAGTACATGCGAATTGACCCTGTCTCGTTTTCACGTACAGCAACTCATGCGGCAATCAAGCTGGCCTCGTAATCTACGGGGTAAGGAAGTCGATCGAGGTATGCAGGCGTTGCCGATTGTAATAGCCCTCGATCCAATCGACGATATCCAGGCGGGCGCGGGCAGGCGTTGCGTAGTGGTTCTGATAGATTCTCTCGACCTTCAATGGGCGGTTTCAAGGGCGAAGTGCAACACCTCGCGGGTTACTGAACAGGAACTCGGTCCGTGGGGTTAGCCAGAACCTGAGCGAGGATTTGCAGAGGCGTGCGCCAGTTCAGCGTGGCGGGCGGTCGCGTGTTGAGGTTGTCAGCAATCTCGTCGAGGTCCTCTTGAGAGTAGACGGACAGATCGGTGCCCTTGGGCAAGTACTGGCGCAGCAGGCCGTTGGTGTTTTCGCACGTGCCGCGCTGCCAAGGGCTGTGCGGGTCACAGAAGTAGACGCGCACGTTGGTCGCGGCCGTCAGTTCGGCAAGTCGGGCCATTTCGCGACCTAGATCGTAGGTCAGGGTTTGACGCAGCGGCTTGACGAGCGATCGCAGTTTGGTCGTGAAGGCGGCGAGCACCGATGCAGCAGTCGCATCGGGCATCTTGGCCAGCAGCACGGCGCGGCTCATGCGTTCGACGAGCACGGCCACGGACGACTTGTTTTCTGCGCCCTTGATGAGGTCGCTTTCCCAGTGGCCCGGCATGAGGCGGTCGTTGATCTCGGGCGGTCGAACGTGAATGCCGACCATGTCGGGAATCGCCCCCCGCCGATCGGTGCCGCGCGATCGCGGCAGGCGCTTGTTGCGGTGCTGGCGCAGGCTGGCAATCAGTTCGCGGCGCAACTCACCGCGAGGCTGGGCGTAGATGGCGCTGTAAATCGTTTCGTGGGACACGTGCAGGCTCGGATCGTCGGGGAAGGTGCGCTTCAGGGTAGCTGCAATCTCCTGCGGCGACCACTGGGGTTCGCGCAAGCGCTGGCAAACGACTCCCCAAAGAACCGAATCGGGGGCGAGCTTCAACGGCGGTCGGGCGGCCTGCCGTCGGGCGTTGCGAGACGCTTGGGCTACACGTGGGCAGTACAGACCGTTGGTCTGCGCGTTGCGGGCCAACTCGCGACTCAACGTCGAGCGTGCACGATTGAGCTTGCGGGCGTTCGCCCGCAAGCTCAATCCCTCGTCCCGCCAGAAATCGATTCGCATACGTTCTTCAGGTTGCAGTTGTTGGTACGTGCTCTTTGCCATTCGCGGAACTTTACCGGCTGGCGAGAGTGTTGCAGTTCAGATTTGAGGCCGCCCATTGAAGGTCGAGAGAATCTATCAGAACCACTACGCAACGCCTGCCCGCGCCCGCCTGGATATCGTCGATTGGATCGAGGGCTATTACAATCGGCAACGCCTGCATACCTCGATCGACTTCCTTACCCCGTAGATTACGAGGCCAGCTTGATTGCCGCATGAGTTGTACGTGAAAACGAGGCAGGGTCATAAGGGCGCTGGAGAAGCAGCACGAGCCGTAAAAGACTCACTGGAAATTACCGGGTGCTCGCCGTGTCGCTGCGCATCTTGCCGAAGATATCCGACGTGTTCGCAGAAACACGGATCCAAAATAACCAAATGTCTATTGCAAGCTATTCTTGAAGACGCATACGATCAATCTTTCCAGAGGATGTCTTTGGTAACTCATCATATTCAATAAAGGCGGACGGAATTTTGAACGACTGCAACTCGGACCTCAGGATATTAGTGGCTGCTCGGATGTCGAATGCCATATTAGTCTTCAGCGAGTAATGGCACACGATTTGCTTTTTCCCTCCACGATCCTCGATCGTAATGCATGATTCGTAGAAGGACGGAACCTTCGCCAAGGCTTCTTCAATCTCACCAGTCTCAACTCGATATCCGTTGACTTTGTACATATGGTCTTTTCGTCCCCTGTAGTACAAGAGTCCATGCTCGTCACGATAACCATAGTCGCCTGTTTTCCAATACTTCGCCGGATATGGATGGAATGGGCTATCCGCTTGACAACTGGACGTCAAATCAGGGCGGTTCAGATACCCAGGTGTAACGGTCCCCCCTCTGCACCAGAGTTCCCCGATTTCATTGGGCTCGCACTCTCTCTTTCCATCCTCCGACACCACAATTATTTCGGTGTCGTCGACAGTTCTTCCTAGCGGGATAACATTATTTTTTAGATCGTCGTGGGTCACCCAGTGATATGTGACAATATTGGTTTCCGTAGGACCATAAATATTGGCTACCTTAGTATTGGGAGCTGCGAGCATAATTTCAGCCAGTTTGGCGACCGGAAAAGGCTCGCCAGCATACATAATCGTCCGAAGGTGATTGGAAGAGGAAAAAAGATTTCCTTTCTCGCGAAGCGTTATCAGTGTCGAGGGCGTTGTGTAAAGTATTGTGGCGTGCTCGCGTTCCAATAGTCGGACATATTCGGTATGTTTGACGTCACCCTCTCTCTCGCTATTCCAATCGTAACAAATCAATGTTGCGCCAACGCTCAGCGTATTGAAGATATCAAATACCGAGAGATCGAATTTCAATGGAGCCCTCGACATCACTCTGTCACTTTCGGTTATCTGAAATTCCGCACTCATCCAGTCCACAAACGTGGTGGCGTTTCGATGGCTTAGCATGATTCCCTTTGGTTCACCAGTCGAGCCAGAGGTATGCAATATATAGGCTAGATCGTCAGATGGAAATCTTGAGGATTTTGTTGCGTTTGCTACTTGATGCTTGATGGTGCGACATGGAGTGCTGGATTGATGTTTTGCATCTTGAACTTCAAAAATGAGATCAGTGTCGAACGTAATAATCGCTTGGAGGCCGCACTCTAGCAGGGGCTTGTGAAATTTTTTCAGCAGAGACCGATCAACGACAACGATTTCAAGTCCGGTCGTCTTTATGACCTTGGCGAGCTGGCTATCAGAGTAGAGTGTATCCAGCGGCACATATGTCTTCCGAGATTCCAGAATTCCGAGGACAGCAGCAACAGCTGGTGCATTAACATGCGAAAGAATACCGATAAATGTTCGTCCGGATGGGGTGTCGCAGCTTATCCGTAGGAGAAGCTCCATGAGCCGGACTGACGCATCGCTTAGTTGCTGGTAGCTGGTAACGCATCCATGCTCGTCGACGATTGCCGCATTATGCGGATATTTTCTTGCACAATCGTAAAATGAGTCTTGCAACAATTTATACATGATGAGGACCTTTTTCGAGGCGCTTGTTAAGATACTGTTGCGATTTCGAAGAGATTTGGCTCCGTGATTCTTTTGAATTGTTTGTGAATCCGGGGCCCGATATCGCCCAAAGATCGATTGCGATCAAAAATGGCGGATACGTCGATGTTCGTTTGATTATTTTCGATGACAGATGAGTAGTAGTCAGAGAAATTTTTTAGTGAAGTGTAGCTTCTGCTCCATGTGGAATTGATTAGAATGTCTCCGCTTACGAGGTTGTTTTCGATCTCGTTAATGTTGATGTGTGCTATAACGTTAAACCAGAATAGTAGCGTGTAATTTTTGTTGCGATTTCTATGCTTTAAAAATGACTCAATTGTTTGGCGGGTGATTCGTGGCTCGTTGGTGTCAACATGCGGATCGACGCCGACGTAAGAGTATCCATTTTGTGTAATTAATTCATAATAGGCTAGATTTGCGCAGCCAACTACAATGATGCTATTGGATCGATCTAATTGGCTTAGCGTGCTCTCAATAAAGGTGCGCTCATTCCTAAGGAATTCGGCGGCGGCCAGCTTGCATTTCGGAATAAGCATTCGATTGAATATGCTTGATGATAAGGGGCTGTTGTAGGTGCTCCTTGAAAGAGATGTTCGCTCCATTTTTCCATGCGCAAAATGCCTAGTATTTTTGCAGTTGTTCATATGGGAGTGACATTCCGGGTCCAAGTGAGGGTGTGGGTCGAGAAACAAAGCCCAGCCGGCGATAGAACAATTCCTGGTCTGGTACGGACATGGCATACACGTCCGATTCAGGAGTTGAATGATCTTTGATATGGCTAAGTAGTTTCAGCATAATTTTGGCTCCAATGCCATATCGGTGTTGAAAATCTGGATGGACCATGATGTCCATGATGGTGAAGGCGAGATGACCGTCACCTACGACCCGGCCGGCTCCTACCACCATCTCGCCACGATGGGCGGAACAAACGAATAGGGAATTTTTCAGTGCAAAATAAGCTGATATTTGGGTTGGAACGGTCCAGCCAACGGATTTTCTCAACGCATTGTATTCGGAAGCCATGAGGGAATTGGTGCAATAAGTGGTTCCCATGGTTCAGTTGGCGTTGGTTGGGAGTAGCATATCGGCATGATCGCGGAACGCCTTGATCACGTGATCAATTTGCCACTTTTCATGTTTCGCTGTAACGGTGAGTCGAATGCATTCTTTTCCGCGTGGCATTGTCGGATAAGGGCATGATGTAACGAAGATACCGTAATCGTGATATAGGATTTTAGAAAACGCAGTCAGGACATTAGTGTCTGAAATTTTAATTGATACAATCGGAAAGTAATTGTCGTTAAAGGTATCGAATCCGGCCTCGGTTAGCCCGGAAATCAGTGCGCTGGTCAAGGAGTGGGTGAAATTCTTGAGTTGGTCTCCTTCGGATTCGAGAAGATCTAACCCTGCATTAAGAATGCCGAACGTGAAGGGAATTGGTTGTTGAGAATAGTCTAGCGGCTTGGAGAATGCCAGGAGAGTGCGCTTTAATTGGGATGAAACGCCAGCAAACGCCATCGCTGCCCCCATATTTTTTGCTGTTCCGGCCACGTATAGAATATTCTCGTATGAGAGATCTAGGTGTTTCACAATACCAGATCCATCTCCGTAGGGATTTTGACTATTCGTGCGTGACCCAAGCAGACCAAAACCATGTGCATCGTCAACAAAAAGGATGGCGTTATACTGGTGTGCCAGCTGTTGCAACTCGGTTAGTCTGGCGTAATTGCCGGTAATGCTATAAACGCCGTCCAAGCAGATCATTTTGTGACGTGCGTTTTGATGAGATTTTAGAACATCTTCGAGCTGATTTAGGTCGTCATGCTCAAAACTGCGAAGGATGGCTCCTTTGTCTCTGGCGAGTTGGGCTCCGTGGAACATGATCGCATGCGCACACTTGTCCATTACGATCAAATCTCCGCGCTCAATAAGTGCGGGGATTATGCCAATGCATCCGAGAAAGGTATTTGTGACAATTAGTGCGTCTTCCGCGCCAATGAAGCGTGCCAGCCGGTCCTCTAGTTCGGTGCAAATTTTATAGTAACCGGTGAGGCGAGCACGTCCGGTATGGAGTCCATATTCCTTTGTTGCCTGCAGTGCTTGGGGCAATAGCTCATCCTGCCTCTTGTCGAAGCCTAGATAGTTTCCCGATGCGAAGTCGATAATTCGTTGGCCGCGCGTATCGACAAACACACGGTTTGCTGATTTTGACATGCTCACGTCGTATTGTGAGGATTCGTTAAGCAGTCTATAAAGATCTCTGCGCGGACCAGCATGAATATTTTCGCTCATCAGATTCAATAGCGTGTACATCGGAAGTTCCTATAATGGCGCGGTTCTCGGTGATGCAAGCCCGGGCTGCGTTGCTATGAACGGCATTCTCAAGGAAATGCAGGCTAGGCGGCACTCTTGCTTTGTATCTGTTTGATTGTGCGTTTTGCTTGCAAAATTGGCTTGTCGGTCAGCCATCGAAAAATGGGCGCGAATTGATAGTCGGGTGGTGCTGGTCACGCAATATTGATGGAATCGGTTTCCTTCGATGAGCGTGAGCCTTATGCCTCTTCCCCAAATTTCACAAGCGACGCGTGCAGGTACGGTGAGCCGGTCCACCCAGACGGACCCGCGACGCAATGCCGATCCGGACGTCGACCGCTTGCGTGCGCTCGACTAT
>NZ_ML058634.1 GCF_003635165.1 Burkholderia sp. Nafp2/4-1b
CCGCTATGGCGAAGATTTTAAACACGTGTGAGGGCGACGTCCTCGATACGCTCTGCTATCGCGTGTACGGCAGCTTGCGCGGCACGGTCGAGGCCGTGTATGACGCGAATCCCGGACTGGCGGCCAGACCGCAGCCGTTTGAAGCAGGCGTGCGCATCGTGATGCCCGAGCTCGAGCGCCCGCGCGACGAATCGATCCAGTTGTGGAGTTGAAATGGAAGCGATGTTCCAGGTGATCGCAAATGGCGAGGATGTGACGCGGGTGATCCAGGATCGGGTGCTGGAGATCCGCACGGTCGACAAGCCGGGGCTGGACGCAGACGAATGCACGCTCACGCTGGACGATCGTGACGGCCGGATCCGGTTTCCGCCCAAAGGGGCGAGCTTGAAGATATCGCTGGGCTGGATGAGTGAAGGATTATCGATGCTCGGCGAGTATGCGGTGGACGAGGTCGGCGTGCGCGGGCCGCCGGCGAGCGTGGTGATTCGCGGCAAGCCGGCCAACATGCGCGCGAGCGCGAAGACGCAGCGCGAGGGCAGCTGGACGAACGTCAAGTTGGCCGACATCGTGGGCGAGATCGCCCGGCGTCACGGCTGGACGGCGGTGTGCGAGCTCGACGTGATGATGCCGCGGGTGGACCAATTCGGCGAGAGCGACCTGCACTTCGTGACGCGCGTGGCCCGGCAGGTTGGGGCCACCGCAACCGTGAAGGCCGGCCGCTTGCTGGTGCTGCCGCGCGGCGCGGGCAAGAGCGCGAGTGGCAAGCCGCTGCCCGTTGTGACGCTCACGCCCGAGATGCTGCTCGACTACGACATCCAGTTCCCGGACCGCGCGAGCTTTGCGGCAGTGCGCGCGAACGTGCATGACCGCAAGACCGGCAAAAAACTCGAGCTGACGATCCCGAACCCCGACGCGCCACCGGGCGCATCCGCAGTGCACACCGAGCGGCACGCATTTGCGAGCGCGAGCGTGGCGAAGGCGGCGGCCACCTCACGCCTTGCGAAGCTGAACCGGCAGACGGCGACGAGCCGGCTGACGTTGCGCGGCCGAGCCGATCTGGCGGCGGAAAAGACGGTGATGCTCAAGGGGTTCAAGGACGGCATCGACGGCGCGTTCCTGATCGAATCGGTGGAGCACAGCTACGCATCGCGTGGCTGGACCACGGTGGTGACGCTCAATGGGGGCAACGCGGGCAAGGCGAAGGTCGGGCATGGGAAGCTGCCGACGAAGTCCGTCAATCTGGTGATTCCGGCGCCGGGCTGATGGCGCACGACTGAGCACAAAAAAGTGCCACCCGCATGGGGTGGCCCAAATACAGATACAGAGGCCGATACCCCGGGGCGGAGGTATCAACGCGCATAGTGGGTCATCCAGTCCGCGGCGCTTTCAAAAATCGCTCTAGTCAAAGGCGACTTGAGCGTTGCTCGGTCTCGGTTGTCCACGATCGCGATGAACCAAAAAAATGCCACCCGCTCGGGGTGGCATAAACACAGATACAGAGATCGACATCCCGGGGGAGGGACACCAAGGCATATCGTGGCGGCAATCCGCCGGTGTGGCTTTCAAAAATCACCTTGGCTCTCGGCGTCCGCCGGTAGCTCGCGATGAACCTTTTAAACACGAGAAACGATGGGTGAGGAAAAACAGGAACTCGCGGTGCAGATCGCGACGCTCACACAACAGATGCGGGCGGTGGCGGCCAGCGTCGAGGACATCAAGCGCTCGGTGCAGCCGTTTGCGGACCTGGATCGGCGGCTTGCAGAGATGGCGGTGCGAGCGGAAACCGTACGCGAGGACGTCGGCTTGCTGTGGGGCCGTTCGCGGGCCGACGAACGCGCGCGCGGAGAGCTGGCGCACGAGATCACCGATGTGGACCGGAAAGTCGACGCGATGAAACATACAGCGCGAGGCGCGGTCTGGGTGCTCGGGGTGTGCCTGGGCTTGGTACAGACCATGATGGTGGGCGCGATCGTCTGGGTCTTTACCCACATCAACGAAGGCGACGCGCTGAATCGCTTGCAACAGCAGCGTCTCGAGCAACTGGAGCAGGAAGTGAACAGGAGACCGAACCCATGAAACTGCAAGACCGAATGGATGCGCTGATCGGGCGCGAGGGGGGATTCTCGAATGATCCGGCCGATCGCGGTAACTGGTATCTCGGGAAACTCGAGGGAACCAGGTGGGGCATCACGGCCGCCGAGGCGCGCGGGAACGGCTACACGGGGCCGATGCAGGACTTGCCACGCGAGACGGCGGTTGCGATCTACGAAGCGCGCTACTGGCGAGAGCCGAAGTTCGACCAGCTCGAGGCGATCTCACCGGCCCTGGCTGACAAGCTGTTCGACATCGGTGTGAATACAGGACCGTCGACCGGCGTCAAATTCCTGCAGCGCGCGTTGAACGTGCTGAACCAGAACGGCAAGACGTTTGCAGACCTGACGCTCGACGGCGTCATCGGGCCGGGCACGCTCGCGGCGCTCGAGGCGTGGCTCAGACTGCGCGGCGTGGAGGGTCACCGCGTGCTGCTCGGGATGATCACGGCGCAGCAGTCGGTGTACTACCTCGAGCTGGCCGAGCGGCGGCCGGCCAACGAAACCTTCGAATACGGCTGGCAACTGAACCGGGCTTTGGGAGGATAAAACATGCTGGAAATGCTGAAGACGGTCGCGCCATGGCTGGTGACGGCACTCACGGGCGGGGTACCGGGTATTGCGGTGATGGCCGCGACGACGATTGCGGAGAAGCTCGGGCTCAATGAGCGCTCGGTCGAGGCCGTGAAAACCGCGCTGAGCGGCGAGGCGTTGACACCCGAGCAGTGGCTCGCGCTGAAGCAGGCCGACGACGACTTTGCGCTGAAGATGCGCCAGGCCGGCTTTACGCACGCGCAGAACATGGCCGGAATCCAGGTGCAGGCCGATCAGGTGGCAGCAGGGGATCGGACCAGCGCACGGCAGATGGCCGTTGCGGAACACGACCACACCGCGCGCAATCTGGCGTACCTGTACACGCTCGCGCTGTTTGCGGTGATCGGGCTGGAGTTCTACCTGGCGATCGGCGGCATCCGGATGCCGGATATGGTGAAAACGACGCTCGACACGCTGCTCGGCGTGCTGATCACGATGGTGATCGGCTCGAAGGAATATTTCTTTGGGTCGTCGTCGCGAGCGGATCGGCAGGCCGATCGGATCACGCAGTTTGCGGTGTCGCCGGATATTACGGTCAGTGATGGATCCGGCGGAATGCGCGTGGTCGCGGCAAGGGGCGATCATCTGGCGCCTTAAAGGTGGGGCACAATCTGTAAGTGCAAGGGTTCATAGGCGAAATTCCGACGAAACAGGGCTGTATGGAAAATGTCTGAAATATGAAGGCTTTGACAGATTGCAAATTTTTAACACGAACACTGGGATTGTCGTGAAAACGAACTATGCTCAATGCGAGTTTTTGATATGAACGGGATGAGGTCGAGCGAAGCGGCGTTGTGTATTGAAGCCGCGTGTTTGCCTCATTGATTAAAAACGAAAATTAACAAATTTCTGAAGCGAGCTCTTTGGCCGGGGATTGACGATGTGTCTTTGCTGTGAATTGAAAGCTCGGCGGCCGGTGCAACCATATTCCTGTGATAGACCATTGCCATGGTAAATGCGATATTTGCTAGATGGCGGACTTGATAACTTCGCAAACTAATCATAATTGACATCAAAGGCGCAAATGCATCATGCGAATTTATAAAGTTATGGGGTTGGGTGTGCGAAGAAAATTGGCGCGTTTCTAAATATCGATTATGCTGACGTTCGAAGGTTGGCTTCCGTGCATTCTCTTTATTCTTTAACGTCTTGGAAGGTGGTCTGAATGTACCGGAACCAATCCAATTGATAGGCCTTCCGTGCCGGGCGCACCACGGTTGAAAAAGAGAGCATTCCTGCGCCACTTTCTGTATACATGCTTACTTAGCTTAACAGGAGAAGTGAAATGAAATCTAAGATTTTTGCTGTCATTTTGCTCGCTGTTGGCGCTGCCTTTGCGCCGTCCACGTGGGCCGCAGCTGCTGGTGACGACTGTGGGGTTGGCTTATCACTCGACGGTACTCTAGCTGATCTCGGAAACGGCGTACTGGTTTGCATTTTCCCTTCCTAGAGGGCGTTAATGCATAAATCGGGCGCGGCAGGTGACGTTTACGCGCCACAGCCAGTACGGTGCCGCTGTTAACAATCCGGGTTCCTGCGTAGATTCCCGATTTTTGCCGAGAAGATGCGCAGGGACACGAGTAAGAAGCGCGAGCCGAAGGCGCGCTACCGCGTCAGGAACTGGGCGGCGTACAACGCCGGCCTGATCAACCGAGGTAACGTCACAATGTGGATCGACGACGCCGCCCTTGCCAGCATGCCCGACGTCGAGCCGACGCGCGGCCGTCCGCGTTTGTATAGCGATGGGGTGATTCAGGCGTTGCTTGGCCTGAAGACCGTGTTCCGCTTGCCGCTGCGCGCCCTGCAAGGTTTCGCGCAAAGCCTGCGCGATCTGGCTTTCGCCACCTTGCTCGTGCCGGACTACACGACGCTTTGCCGTCGCACACAAACACTCGAGGTCCACTGCCTATCGTTCGCGACGGCGATCCGATCCACCTGGTGGTCGACAGCACGGGCGTGAAGGTCTACGGCGAAGGTGAACGGAAGGTGCGCCAGCATGGCTACTCGAAGCGTCGCACGTGGCGCAAGGTCCATCTCGCGCTCGACACGAACACCGGTCAGATTCGCGCCGCGCTGATGACACATCAGGACGTCGCCGATGGCGACGTCCTGGCCGAGTTGCTCGACCAGATTCCGGGCGACGAACAGATCCATGTCATCGGCGGTGACAGGGCCTGCGACACCAAACCGTGCCATACGGCCATTGCCGCGCGCGGTGCAATGTCCTCGATTCCGCCGCGCGAAGGCGCCGCTCATTGGCCCGTGAACACGCTGGGCGCGACGTGGCGCAACGAGGCGGTCGATGCGATTGCCCGAATCGGTCGTCGCGAATGGAAGAAAGACAGCGGCTACCACCGTCGTTCGCTCGCGGAGAACGCGATGTATCGTCTGAAGACGCTCACGGGCAATTGTCTGTGGGCACGCCGCACCGACTCGCAGGCGACCGAGGTCGCTATCCGCGTAGGCGTGCTGAACCGAATGGCGGACCTCGTACGCCCGCAATCCGGCCGCATTGTCTGACGCCGTAAACATGGGAGCCACTTCGTCCTCACACCCGATTTATGCAACAACGCCGTGCTGGTAGCCAGAGGAATTTGTCAGGGAAATATTTTCTCAACCTTTTTGTTTGGGGGCGACATGAAAAGCCGTCTATTCGTATCTGCATTTGTGATGGTAGCGTTTTCCACCGCTGCCCATGCCGACAGAGCGCGGACGCTTTGCCTTTCCGTTTTGGCGGGGGAGGTTTTAGACACGCGCTTGCTAGACTTCGCTCCCAATCAGGTGCCACAATGCGGTCCCCTCGAGACCCAGCTGCAGTTAATGGAAGTCATGCCGCCCTCGGTGTCGGCTGCGCCGTCCGTACCAAAGCAGAAGCACACAGCGACAATATCACCTGCCGGCCAACTGATAGCCGTGGACGGAATAGGGGTAATCCCAGGCATGCAGTCTGGCCCGAATAGTTTCAGTGCTGTCTGTGGTGCTGGCAATTGCTGGTTACCGCAACAGGGTATGCGAACAAGTATGGGTGTTTTCACGTTACCTATCAACAGTCAGGTATGGAATCCCACCCAGGCGCTATCTTGCAACGCAACACCCGCGAATACAGCATTGACAGTTAGCGACAAAGAGTCGGTTGGTGGAGGCAATCCAGCGAATGTGAAGGTCGAAATTGACTCGGTCAACGGGGCTGTTGCAACCCCAACCGATGCTTTCTTCGATATAACTTGTGAAGGCATCTGATCGGCGTTTCAGCGCAATCAATCGAATGTGTGTGGAATTGGGCGGATTGGTATACCGAATTGAGTGCCTTATGCCGGTTTCCAGATTCGAAGGTGGTTGGTGGTGGGCGCGCGTTGGTTAATCGTTTTCAGAGCGGCGATCCGCGTGCTGTCTCCCGACGCTGCCACATCGATTCAGGATCACTTTACTTGTGGCGCGTTGGCTGCCCGGTCGATCGGGGCGGCTTCACTGGTCGCCGTGTTGACGAGGGGTACATTCGAACGTATCCGTGGACGGGTACCAAGGCCGAGCGGCACGCATACCATTCGGCGCGTACGTGAGCGCCGCAGCATCCCCACTTCGGTGACGCAGGTCGAAAAACTGCTCAGTGATCCTAGGCATTGATACATGAACCGCGAATTTCAACCCGCCCAGTAGCGAGTCGGCCCTGCAGAACTA
>NZ_ML058635.1 GCF_003635165.1 Burkholderia sp. Nafp2/4-1b
TCATGATTTTGCAGGGCCGACGAATGATGCCCTCGCCGGTTATCGCGAGCATCCGCGAAGTAAAGCCATCCTGCTCGAGATAGCGGCCCGTCCGGCACCAGAACGGCTACTGCTGGATGCGGTCGCACAGGAAACCAATTGCGTTCATATGCTGGGTGACGTGCTGAGTCTCTGGACTTCGGGAGACCGGGCCTGCGGTGATGCGATCAGAGAACTGGTGGAGCGAACGTATGGTGAGAACGAGATATTCCGGCGGCTCGCAAACCATCGCATCGCCCAGGTCACTGGGAATCCACAACTGCACCCCAAACCCATCCTGATGTGGGCAAACGACTACGGGAGGGAATTAGCGGAGAATGGCTCGAACTTCGTGGCATTGAGGCATGATGGATGGGGCAACCTTATTCCGCCCGCCGATGGTTCCAGCATTGAACGGGCAGTCATCCAGACATTGATACAAGACATTACTGGGTTGCCTCGGGATCACCCAGCGGTGACGCAGTACACGAACCTGATCATGGCGGGGCCGCCATGGTATGAACGGCCGATCGGTCCTCCCTCCGGCGCCGCACCGGCCGTTCAGTATGACGGAAGCTCGGCACTCACGAACCCTGCACTAGGCTACGTGGAAAGCGGCGCGCCATTCCGTGCCGCGGACACCTTCGCGCCTTCACCCAGCGAGTTCCTTCCTTCATGGTCCGGCGCCAACGCAGCGGTCGGGCACGTAGACAACGCCCGACTCTCCCTAGCGCCTGATGCACCGGAGATCGATGCGGGGCTGGAATTCGACGGCTTTGACTCGCTTGAAGCGCTCGAGTCTGCGACCGTCATCACTGGCACCGGGCGCGACGGACTACCTTTGCTGGGTCCGACGCAAAGCGATCCCGACGTCAATACCCTTAGATTTCCGTATGCCGATCCACCATCATTCCCGCCGCACTGGTCAACTGGCCAGGCGCAATACACGACGGGAACGTTTGAATCGAGCCAGTTCCACGTTAGTGAATCTCCGGCGACATGGATTGCCAGCGATTTTTCCGCAGGCGCCCCCGCGCCGCAGTGGCCGGAGGGCACCGTATCCGAGCTTCAATCGGGTTTCACGTCAAACGTATTTAATCCACTCGAGTCGTTCGCACAACCGGTGAGCGTTGCGAGTGGGACGGGACAGGTGGGATTTCCAGCGGTAGGAACAATCCCGACGGAAGACGCTACAAACACACATGCGTTCGCGGATGTGGCCGGCGCGTGGCCTCAGCCTTTCCGGCCAGCGGCATTGCCGGCAAGCGCGGCCACTCAACCGTTGCAGGCGTATGGCAATGAATGGCAACCGCTTACTGACGCATCTGTCGCGAATCATCCATCCTGGACGGCGGCATCGGGGCCATGGCCCAATCCGGCTCCCCGCATTCAGGAGCCGGTTCGCGACTGGCCAGCACAACATCATCTTGTCGTACCGACGATCGCGCATTCATTGCCCCCGGCCGGCATGATGCCGGCCCGTGCCGACGCGACCATAAGACAGCAGCTGGAGCACGGAGCGGCTGCAAGGCCGAACACGACGGCGGACGATTTTATCAATTACAAATACATAACAAGTCGGGCACGACAGCAGTTGCTTTCCTGGGGATATACGGATGACCAGATCCGATTAATTGACAATAGTGAGGGCTTCGAAAAGGGACTTGAAGTTGTGCGGCGGCACCATACACAACTGCAGGAGCGACGCTACACTTGCCAGCAGATTGCAGAACTCGCCGCCCTGAAATACACGCTTGGACTGTGCCATGCCATTTGTTGGTACCACCGCGCCTTGACCAGTCCACAGCAGCCTGCCCCGGATTCAGGCATGCGTGCCGGTCTAGGCCTGTCGCAAGACGAAGTCGTGGCAAAAGCAAGGGAACTCAAACGACCGAGCGCATTCGAGGATTGGATCAAGTCCGCGATGTTCGCAGCGCACGGCTATGCGCCCGACTCCACCAAGCCCAGCATCCGCCTCGGGAAAGCTCAATCCTTGCCGCCTGCGCCGTGGAGTCCCGCCCTCGACGAGCTCCGCGTCCTCGGATATCCGGATGAAATACTCAACAAGATTGGCACACGCCGCTCGTACCAGGACGCTTTTGAAACCATGCTGCTGTATCACCCGGAATTCAAGGCGCTGGGATACACGACCCAACAAGCCGCAACGATGGCCAGCGGCAATACCCGGGTAACGGATATTTATCCGGTATTTCAACGCCATCAGGCACTCATTGATCTCGGTTATGAGCGTCCGGAGATCACGCGGTTGGCCACTTTTGACGCCCTGCGAACGCTGGCAAGTGTGCAAACGAAACATCCCGACCTGTGTAACCCGCCTACGAATGATCCCAAGGGGCCGCCAGAAAATCGGCCTGGCCTTGGCCTTTCCAGAGCTGACGTTGTCTTGATCGCGGCGCGCAGGGGGGGATGCCTGAGCATCGAGTGTCTGGCGTACTATAGCGAAGCACTACGTGCTGCGAGAATCCCTCCCGAGACTCTAGTCAAGCTCGCCTTATCACCAAATGGCAAGGAGCGCATCAGAATCGCAGCGCGCTTGCAGCCAGGTCTTTCGCATAGTGAGATTCTCCGTCAAGTCGAGCAACAACTAGAACAGGCACGAAGCGCCCGGGCCCCCGCGCAATCGACTTCGCAACAGCATCCATCCCACTGACTGCACCCAGAGGACTTGCCGCCGGTTTTCTTTGCGTTCACCGTCACTGGCCGGCGGCATTTCCTAATCGCTGCACTCTGCTCCTCGTCGACGAGCAGCTCGTTTAGTTGGACCCTCACCGGAATGATCCGGATGAAGTTCTCTTTGCCATTAAAACGAATACGGACGGAAAAAAGCCCGCCCGAAGGCGGACCCAAAGGCCCCTCGCAGGGAGGTTTTTTGGAGGGGCCTGGAGGACGATCAAGCTGGCCACTTAGCGCGCAAAAGAATGCCCGCGCCAAGCGAGCAAAATACTACTGTGCGAGAAATCACACTTGCGCGATCGAGCATAGTACGTTTTCAAATTTGCGACCTCGATCTTTTAGAATCTTCGAGATTCGACAAATTGCTTTCTTTTCACGAGACAGAATCGCCCAAGTGCGAAAGCCGACGATCTTCGGCGCGGGTCACCATGACCCGCTCACGTGGCTACCGGCGCCGGCGGAATCTCGTAGTCGTCGAACTGCACGACCGCCTCGCCCAGCCACTCGTTCAGTTCAGCAAAGCGCGCCTGCAGCGGCTGGATTTCGTTGCGTCCAAACACACGCGCAGCCGTATCGGGCGTACCGAACCCGCCCGTGTTGCCCGGCACAATGCCGAGCAATTGCGGCGGCACCCGATGCGCAGCAAGCAGGTCGTCACGCGTCACGTTCTTGATATTGAAGAACTCGTCCTTCGCCGACACCTCGGACACCGGAATGAGTTGGATGCCGTCCTTCTTGCCGTTCGGCGCGTACATGAACACGTTGCGGAAGTTGCCCGGCCCCTTCGCCTGCTTCAGCGCATCACGCATGTTGTCCACGTCCTCCTGCTTCTGCGCCGCGTCCGTCATGTACAGGATGAAACCCGCATGGCTGCCGTTCTCGTAGTACTTGCGCCGAAACAGCGTCGACGATTCGTTCAGCCATGCCGAGTGCAGCGAGCTCAAGTATTCCGGCAACCCATACACCTCCTGGTTGATGTCCGGTCGCATCAGCTGGAACACGCTGTCCGGCTCGAACGCGTGCACGCGATGACCACTGCGCTGCCAGCCGTTCACATACACGAAGCCGCTCAGATCCGCCTTGCGTCGCGTGTACTTCGCCAAGGCCGGCTCGAGGCGCAGCGTGTCGCCGAGCCGGTTTCGCCGGCGCTCCAGGTAGCCGTTCCCAAATATTAAAAAATCCAGCGCCCAGCGCTCGAACGCCTGGCGCGACAGCCACCGGTGCGGCCGGAAGGTCGAGGCCAGCACATTGGCCTTGAAGTACAGCGCCGAGCTATGGTGGGTGCTCGCACGAAACGATTTCGCCAGGCCCGCGAAGCTCACCGGCGGCTCGAACCACTCGCCGTTCGACCAGCACTCGATGTAGTCGAGTATCTCGGCACGGTTCATGACCGGCGTCGGATCGTCGAAGGTGAAGACTTCGGCGCGCGGCCGTTGCGCGCCCTCGCGCTTGCTCATGCGCTCGTTGATACGCTTGCTCACGAGTAGAACTCCGTAAAAGAGGATGCGTGGATGTCGCCACCGGCGAGCGGCTCGCGATCAATCGCATGCAGGCACGCCCACGCGAGATCCGCATGACCCGTCTCGTCGTTGCGATCGGCGGTGTAGGTCGCTTGCCGGCCGCTCGCCGTCATCGTCTGTTTGATCGCCATGAAGGACGCGGCCAGGTCCGTGCAGCCCGCGTCGAACTGCAGCCGGGCATTGCGGATCACCGATTGCCCCTTGAGCACCAGACGCGTCTTGACTTCGGGCGAGTAGTTCAACGCGACCGCGCCGGGATAGAACTTGCGCACCAGCTGATAGACGCCCTGCCCCATGCCGGTCGTATCGATCGCGATATAGCCGACCGTATAGTGCGTATTTCGGCGAACGTGATCAGCGATTTCGGTTGAACGTGATCGGTGGTTCCGATTGATGGTGATCGGCCGTTTCGGTCGAAGGTGATCGCTGATCACCGGTTTCCGAAACGAGCGATCATCTTGCCGAAACGGGTGATCACGTTCCCGGAATGAGTGATCAGCGAACCGAAACAGCTGCGACGCTTCGGCAGCCAGTGCGGCGGACTGGGCACACCGTGGACGTTTTCTAAGAGACCCGTGTCGGGCTCTCCTTCATCGTCTGTAGCCCTTCCTCACCTTCACCTACTCCCATGCAAACCAACGCGTTTGTTCGTGGTGTCCTCGGTCTCGCCGTGGCGGCGTATGTTTCTACGACCCACGCGATTGTCATTAGCGACGACGAGTTCGTCCGCCTCGGCGGCAACGGCTTTGACATCCCCGGTACCGCAGGCCACGCCATGGCGGCGCTGCAGAAACAAAGCCTTGAGCCACAATTTCTTGCGGTCGGTTATCTGTGGAACCATTGCACTGCAACGTGGATCGGCGATACACCCGACGGCAAATGGTCGTACTTCCTTGCGGCTGCACATTGCGTCGACTATGGAGAGCCTCAAACGATTGACACGGCCACCCAACCATACACCGCAACGTTTACCGACTGGTCCGGCACTGAAGTAGCCGGTGGCGAGGGGGAAATCATTAGACCGTTTCAACGGCTGGACCCAGCCGCCGCCAAACTAGGCCGTCTTTCAACGGATCTTGCCCTCGTGAAGTTGCCCAAGCACGCGTCGATCCTCGGGACGGACCACAAAACGCCCATTCAGCCTCCCGTTCTGTACGACGGCAACACCGAGACCGACGTACCGGTCACGTTCGTAGGCTACGGCCTGTGGGGTACAGGAACGCCGGGATGCCACGGAAAATTCAGCGCTCCAGATGTCCTCTCGCGTCGAATGGTCGGCTCGTCCATCCTCAGTCGCCTCCTCGAAAACGATCACGGCGTAGAAGCTGGCTTCAATCCCGTAGCGGGTGGAGCGTTGTGGGCGCGAACGGCGAAGCAAGATGGAGGTGCGCCATGGTGGCAGCGGCAGGTCGGCTACGACACGATCGTGGCCGTCGCCTCGACTACAGCCAATGCGAAGGCAGTCAAGGGTAGTCCGTTCCAGGCTCGCTCGGTCGGCCCGCGCATTTCGCGCTATGCGGACTGGATCAAAACCGTATTTCCTCAGGCCCGTTTTCTGTCAGATAGCCACTACATCCTGACGAACGCGCAACCGATGGTGGTGTCGCCGGACATCGCAACTGACGCAAAAAAGGGCAGCGTAGCTTTCACCGTCCCTCCGCAGATTCTTGCCCAAGGTCCCACCAACATAGTCTGGGAAGGCGGTCACGATGGTGAGGCGAGTCGGATCGTGATGCACGTCATCAGAGAGGAAACGAGAATTGGCTTTCCGGTGATCCTGCGAGCTTTCCGTGACAATGGTATGGGACCCGAGCGATATACGCCGATGAATAACGCAGTCGAGATCGGCTCCGGGAGCCTGCGCAGTGAAGAGGAGATGCGCACCAGCCGACTCATTCTCAAATACGATCCCCTGGACAATCCTGAGTTCGCGGGCAAACACGGCGTGTACAAAGGTCAATTCGACATCGAGGTGCGCGGCTGGCACGACACCAACTTCAAGCGCACCATCCGCGTGAAGGTTCGCCTCGACCTGGGCTAAGCACCACACCAACGTCGGAATGTGCAGATGCGGGGCCGGTGGGGACATCCTCGCCGCTCCCCGATTGACGTAGGGCTCCGCGCAGCAGCCTTTGCAGCCTCAGTCCGCAGGTTTCGCCCGCGCGTACGCGACACTCGCGCTTCATCACAAACTCACCTGCCGCTCATCGCGGCTAGATCGACGGTTGTCAGCGTGGGCGCACGAAATCGGCACGCGGCCAATTCAACTTCGCGCACGTTCCGTCGCCTTCACCACCGCCGGGGGCTGACTTCAGCAAAGAGAGATCTTTCGTGTCTTTCATTCGAACTGGTACGAGCCGCCTGCTGCTCGATTTTCAGTCTGGGGCGGCGACGATGCCCCGGTGAAATGCGCGCGATGCGCGATGCGAATGATACCCTCGCCAGTCATCGTGAACATCCGCGAAGTGAAGCCATCTTGCTCGAGATAGCCGCCCCTCGCGCACGAGAACGGCTGCTGTTTGGATGTGGCCGCACAGGAAACCAATCGCGTTAAGGTGCCGTGTGATGTGTTGGGTCTCTGGACTTCGCGACATCCGGCTTGCGTTGACGGGATCAAAGAGTCGACGGGGAGAACGTACGGTGAGAACGAAATATTCCACGCACACGTCCGGGTAGGCAGCTGCTGGTCGTACAACAGGTCAAGGCTTCAATCTTCGGTGTTCAGGTTACTGAATGTGACAATGCAGATAAGAGCGTTGCCATCCGCTAAGCTGCCGATCTACATCCGGCGGACGGCGGCACGTGTCGCACCCGAAATCGTCTAATACGATTTCAGCGAGTCAAACCGGTGTCGTTGTAAGACTTATCGCGACACCACTGCTGGAGCGTAGGCAGTTGCGCGATTACTCGGCCTCCAGAATGCCGTGCTAGTCCCTCACCACGTGTCCGGTGCGATCATTATCGAGCATTCCTCCTATCGAGGGACCGGGAACCCGAGTGTCGACGGTAGCCGTGAATAGTTCAACGAGGTCTGCCGTACGGCAAGACCGCGTACCGACAACATGGATGCCAACATCATCAATTGACACGTGGCGGGTTCCATCGCCTTGGACGGTGACATCCTCAAACGTTGCGGTCCCCGCGAATGTTTCGATGCCCAGAGGGCACTGTAAATCAAATACAGTTCCCGACAAGTCGAACTGCTTTCCGCCATCAAGTTTACCTTTCGCTGCATCACCGTTGATTTTGAGCCCACGAGTGATCATCGACATTTTGCAAAAAACCGCTCTGTGTCTAAGAGCAGCTAACACAACTA
>NZ_ML058636.1:0-3289 GCF_003635165.1 Burkholderia sp. Nafp2/4-1b
GCCGCTGCACACGTTCACGGTTTCGCCGGCCGTGTCGTTCTCGATCAGTGCGCGATAGACTTCGGCGACGTAACGCACGTCGGAGAAGTCGCGCGATACGTCGAGATTGCCCAGCTCGATCCGCGGCTTGCGCTCCGCGAAGTGGGACACGATCTTCGGCACCAGGAAGCGCGGCGACTGGCCGCGTCCGGTGTAGTTGAACGGACGCGTGATCACGATCGGCAGCCGGTCGAACCATGTCCGCACGAGGTGTTCCATCGCGACCTTGCTGGCCGCGTAGTGGTTCACCGGTGCGAACGGCTGCGTTTCGCTCACGGCGCCGCTCGCGTTGCCGTAGATGTTCGCGCTGCTGGCGATCAGGATCTTGTCCGGCACGTGGCCGACGTCTACGCATGCCTCCAGCAGATTGAGCGTGCCGATCACGTTGACGTCGTAGAACATGCTGGCGTCGTCGTGACCGACGAAGCTGATCGCTGCGAGATGGACGATGCTGGGCGGACGCACCGCGTCGATCGTCGCGCGACAGGCTTCCAGCGAACAGATGTCGAGCGCGATCAGGCCGTCGCGGGCATGATTTCCCGCGCCCGTGACGCGATGGCCCGCGCGCACGAGCGCCTCCGTGACGTAGGCCGCCGTGAATCCGCTCGCTCCGGTAATCAGCGCATGACGTTCCATGAGCGCCGGACCGTCAGAACGAGAAGCCGGCTTCGTTGCGGCGAAGGTCGGCTTCGACCATCATCGCGCAGAGCGTTTCGAGGTTCGTCTCGGGCGCCCAGCCGAGCTTTTCCTTGGCTTTCGCCGGATCGCCGATCAGCAGTTCGACTTCCGCCGGGCGATAGAACTTCGGGTTGACGCTGACGAGGGTCTTGCCCGTCGCGACGTCGATCCCGCGCTCGTTGTCCGCCGTCCCTTCGAAGCGCAGCGTGTAGCCGGCCGCCTTGAACGCCATCGTCACGAAATCGCGCACGGTTTCGGTGCGGTTCGTTGCCAGCACGAACGTGTCCGGCTCGTCCGCCTGCAGCATGCGCCACATCCCTTCGACGTATTCCTTCGCGAAGCCCCAGTCGCGCTTCGCGTCGAGGTTGCCGAGCTCGAGCGCGTCGAGCTTGCCGAGCTTGATCCTGGCGACCGAATCGGTGATCTTGCGTGTGACGAACTCGCGGCCGCGCAGCGGCGACTCGTGATTGAACAGGATCCCGCAGGAACCGAAGATGCCATACGATTCGCGATAGTTAACGGTGATCCAGTGCGCGTACACTTTCGCGACGCCATACGGGCTACGTGGATAGAACGGCGTCGTTTCGACCTGTGGAACGGTCTGGACGTTGCCGAACATCTCCGAGGTCGACGCCTGGTAGAAGCGGATCTTGTCGTTGACGATGCGGATGGCTTCCAGCACGTTGAGCGCGCCGATGCCGGTAATTTCGGCGGTCGTGACCGGCTGGTCGAACGAGACGGCGACGAAGCTCTGCGCCGCCAGGTTGTACACTTCAGTCGGTTGCGCGATCTGCAACAGGCGGATCGTCGACGACAAGTCAGTCAGATCGTGCTCGACTAAGTTGAGGTCCGGATGACCGGCGATGCCGAGTTCCTCGACGCGCCAGAAGTTCACGGAGCTCGTGCGGCGATACGTGCCGAACACGCGATAGCCTTTGCCGAGCAGCAGTTCCGCGAGGTACGCGCCGTCCTGACCGGTGATGCCGGTGATGATTGCAGTTTTCTTTTGCATGTCAGATCCTCTGTAGCTTACGATGATTAAGCGGGCGGGCAGATTTACTCGGCCGCGAGCGCGTTTTCGAGTTCGTCGAGCGTGATGGCTGCGGTACCCAGCTTGCCGACCACGACGCCCGCCGCGACATTGGCTTCGTGCATCGCACGCAGCCAGTCGCCATGGGTTGCATATCGCACCGCCAGCGTGGCGATGACGGTATCGCCCGCGCCGGACACGTCGAACACCTCGCGGGCCTTCGCCGGCTGCTGATGGGCGCCGCGTGCGTCGAACAGCGTCATGCCTTCCTCGCTGCGCGTCACGAGCAGCTTGTCGAGCGACAACTGCTCGCGCAGCGCCTCGGCCTTCGAGGTCAGTTCGGCTTCCGAACCGAACCGACCTGCGACCGCCTTGAATTCCGAGAGATTGGGCGTGAGCAGCGTCGCGCCGCGATAACGTTCGTAGTCGTCGCCTTTCGGATCGACGAACACCATCTTCCCCTGCGCGCGGGCGCGCTGAATCAGTACCTGTACGCCGTCGAGCGCACCCTTGTGGTAGTCCAAGAAGATCACGACGTCGGCGCTCGGCAGCGCATCGTCGAACGCGGCCGAGATCTGTGCGAGCACGGCCGGCGCCGGCGTGCGTTCGAAGTCGAGGCGCAGCAGCTGTTGCTGATGACCGACCACGCGCAGCTTTACCGTCGTGTGCAGGTCGTCGTCGACGCAGAGCCGTGCGTCGATGTCGTTCTCGCGGCACAGGCGCACGATCGTGTCCGCGTTGGCGTCGCGTCCCGCCACCGCGAGCAGTGTGGCGGTCGCGCCGAGCCGAGCGCAGTTATGCGCGACGTTGGCGCTGCCACCGAGCCGGTCTTCGGTACGCTGGACCGCGACGACTGGCACCGGCGCTTCCGGCGAAATTCGGTTGACGTTGCCGAACCAGTACTGGTCGAGGATCACGTCGCCGACGACCAGGATATGAGGCTGGGTATTCACAATGCCCTCGATAATGGCCATGGGTGGGGGTTCGGGTTAAATATGGCCGGACCGGAAACGAACCGCAGGAGACGCGTCGGTTCGAGTTTTGCCTCGGGCCTTGATGGGTGCGGCTTCGCTAATCGCGCTGCGGGGACCAGCACCGCGCACTCGCGCGCCTCGCTCGACTGTTACTGGATCACTGGGCGCACTCTCATGGACGCTGGTCAAGCGAATCTTGATCCATTGCCCTTTGGGAGTGCGATACGGCAACAACGGCGAGCGGCCGTCCAAGCTTGCTTGAACGTATCGACGGGTGCCGGGACGTCCTGAACAATTCAGAGCCTGATTGCGACAAGACGAAATCCTGTCGGAAATAGCCACCACAAAGCCCCGGTTCTCCACGCGTAATGTAGGCCATGCGACTAATGCTCCAGCACACGGCGTCACGCAGTTGACAAATAACAACTTCCTAGACTACGTCAACTGCGGTCGTGAGCGTGTCGGTGACACGCTCACGTACTGTGCTCGGCGCGCAACCCGTTACTCCACCTTGGGGGGCTTTTCGAATGTATGAAAGGGAGCCGGACTCGGCACCGTCCACTCGAGG
>NZ_ML058636.1:3428-3906 GCF_003635165.1 Burkholderia sp. Nafp2/4-1b
GCCCGCGAACATTGCGAACAGTGATCCGGCCACCAGGACGTAGTGAAAGTGCGCGACCACAAAGTACGTGCCGTGGTACTGGATGTCGAGCGGCGCCATCGCCAGCATCAGCCCGGAGAGGCCTCCGAATGTAAATACAAACAAAAATCCGACCGCAAACAGCATCGGGGTCTCGAACGTCATCGAGCCACGCCACATCGTCGCGACCCAATTGAACACCTTCACGCCCGTCGGCACTGCGATCAGCATCGTCGAGTACATGAAGAACAGCTGACCGGTAACCGGCATGCCCGTCGCGAACATGTGGTGCGCCCAGACCATGAACGACAGAATCGCAATCGAAGCCGTCGCGTAGACCATCGAGCTGTAGCCGAACAGCGACTTGCGAGAAAACGCCGGGATCACCTGCGAGACGATCCCGAACGCCGGCAGAATCATGATGTACACCTCGGGGTGGCCGAAGAACCAAAAGAGGTGC
>NZ_ML058637.1 GCF_003635165.1 Burkholderia sp. Nafp2/4-1b
GAAAGATCCGCCGTCAGCGCCGATACCTGACCCAGCGCCGCCAGTTCCTTGCGCGCTTCCTCCGTCTTCTCCGCACGGTGGCCAACGATCACCGCACTGCCGCCCTCGGACAGCACCATGCGCGCCGACTCCATCCCCATCCCGCTCGTACCGCCTACAACCAGCAGCTTCCTACCCTTGAATTGGGTGCTCATCTCTAAACCTCTCTTTGCGCCTGCCAATCGACAGGTCTTGATAGAAGAAAAGCCCGAATGGGACTGCCGGCTCATGCCGGTGTCGGCCCCGTGCGGCCCGCTACGACCTTTCGCACCGATCGGGTCGCGATCGACGCCAGCGCCCCTCTAGCAGAAAAACTATTCACCCAACTCCGCATCGCAGCATTCCGATGCCGTCGGGACTGACAAGGTGCTGACCTTCGACTCAGGGGGAATTTTTCGCCTATTTGCATCTACCCGCAAACGAGATAAAGTGTCAGCCAATGAAAGAAAAACTTTATCGCGATGAAATCACCCATCCATCTGAATGCCCTGCGCGCCTTTGAAGCCAGCGCCCGCCACCAGAGCTTCTCTGCGGCAGCGGTCGAGCTGAACGTCACGCCCGCAGCGGTAGGTCAACTCGTCCGGACGCTCGAGGAGTGGCTGGGTACGCCGCTTTTTTTTACGGAGTTCCGGCGGGCGGGTGCGCCTCGTCCCTACGGAGGCGGCGGAGCGCGCATTGCCGGACATCCGGGCTGGCTTCGATCGCCTGGTGTTGGGTCTGGAACGGCTGCGGGAAGGCTCGGCCAACGGCGTACTCACCGTGACTGTCAGCCCAGCCTTTGCAGCAAAATGGCTCCTGCCGCGCATCGATCGGTTCCAGAACGCGTGGCCGGACACGGACGTGCGCCTGGACACGAACCACAAGTCGGTGGATTTCGTGGCACAACGGGTCGATGTCGGCGTGCGCTACGGCATGGGAAGCTGGCCAGGTCTGAGAGCGGACAAACTGATGGAAGAAGAGGTCTACCCGGTCTGTTCACCCGAGCTACTGCGCCAGCACTGGCGCCTGCGCACCCCAAACGATCTGGCCCGAGAAACCCTGATCCACGATTTGTCGATGGACGGCCACGCGGGCTTTCCGACTTGGGAGACCTGGATGCAGAAAGCTGGTGTGACCGACGCCCCTCCCACGCGCGGCATGCAAATCAACAACTCAGCGGCTGTTTTGCAGGCGGCCATCGAGGGGCACGGCGTTGCCTTGGCGCGCAGCGTTATGGCCCATGATGATTTGGTCAGCGGCCGCCTGGTGCGGCTGTTCCCGGATATCAAATTCGCATCCGCGCTGGCCTACTACGTTGTTTACCGGCCCGAGTGCGCCGCACTGCCGAGGCTGGCGGCCTTTCGCGAATGGTTGCTCGAGGAGGCAACTCACCGGTAAAGCAACCAGCCTGAGGCGAAAGGCCTCGCCGGCTTGCCTACGAATGCGGTATCAGGGCTACACTCGTTCTCACAAAGCACATCTTGGTTGCCTAGGGTACGCAGCCAAGTGCGAGGCTCTACTCGTTGATCGAGACCTGCAGGGGCGATCGTATCGCCCCCACGGCTACCTCAACCGGACGTGCTAGCGTCTACCGTTGGAAGAAACCGTCTCGGACTACGAAGCGACTGACCGCCATTACCGAAATCTACAGCCATGGGCGCCCGAGTAGTACCATGCCGTCGATTTCCTAACCGACCCAGATTCCCAACAACGTGCGCACGGTAATTCCGATACAGCCCCCGATTATTCCTGGCATGGCATTTTTTGCTAGGCGTGGTCCGGCTGAAAGCATCACTGCGACGCCAGGAAGGTCAAGAGGATGAAGAAGAAAACCGGCGCTGCCCAGACTGATGAGGGCCGGCTCCAATTTCCCTTTGGAAGCAGCATCATGGGCAATGCCAAGAAACGCGCTGACCCCACCCACGTACTTACCGAGACTAGGCAGAACCAACCCGGGTGCAATGCCGATGGAGGTTAGTGCTGGCGCTAGCAGGTTTTCCAGTGCTTCGGTCACGCCAATCTTCTGAAGAAGAAGAACGACAACGATGGAGATCAACAACATTGGAATAACATTGAGGACCATGTGGACTGCTTCTGAGCCACTGGTATTGATGATTTTCAACAGGGACGATCTGCTGGTTTCCTCGCGATCTTGCCCGGCGTTCGACTCAGAGACATTCGACAATCTGCCACCAAACAGCCAGTAGGTACAAGACGCGGCAACAAGGCCTCCAACGACAGCAATTGTCAAGGTAGTGGCCACATCAAGTCCCATTGCTGCCATGGGGAAAAGAACATTGGCTGGAGCCATGCTTAACGAACCCGCCATCGCCGCGGCCAGATGTCGATCAGAAGCGCCTCTGCGCTCCATAAGCGCTAGAGTCGGCAGCGGCGCAAAAAAACTGACGAAGCTGACTTGGAACATGGCTAGAACCCCAAGGCCGGTTAGACCAAATGGCCGTGCAATTGGAGTCAGGCCGCGGATGGTCCATTCAAGGAGACCCGTTACTTCAAGAACGCGTAACAAGATCGTCATTACGACCATGATCGGCAGTAGCGTGTAAAAGCAAACCTCCAGTGCGCCACGGCCAGCTTGCAGAATTAGCTCAATCAATTCTTCTTCTATTTCGATATGCAATCGCAGTGGTCACGTATAGCCGCACCTTATGGTCGCTGGCCGTCGTGAATCACGAGTGATCGCGTGCAAATTGCTGGGCAGCCGATTCCAGCAACCCAGCGACGTTGATTGGGAATTCAAACCACCCGAACGGTCCACCCATAAGGATCGCTGCGCTGACCATGCTGAATACCAAGCAGGTTCTCGCGAAGCTGTGTTGCAACGGGCCCAGGTTCACCACCGTTGACCACAATGTCCTCGTCGTCCGAAGTTCTGGCTCGGCCCACCGGAACGATGACCGCCGCGGTCCCGCACGCAAAGGTTTCAGTGATTTCCCCGCTTCGGCATCCGTCCCGCCATTGATCCACGTCGATGACGCGTTCTTCAACGGCGTAACCAAGCTCCAAGGCGAGCGTCAGCAGACTGTCCCGCGTCACGCCCTTGAGCAACGAACCGGTCGGCTTTGGCGTCACCAACTTGTGGCCTGCGCCGTCCTTGAAGACGAAGTAAAGATTCATCCCGCCCATCTCCTCGATCGTCTTGCGGTCGATGGCGTCGAGCCAGACTACTTGTTCGCAACCATTAACCATCGCCTCAGCCTGCGCAGCAAAGCTGGCGGCATAGTTGCCCGCGCACTTGGCTTCCCCCGTGCCGCCCCGGGCAGCGCGGATGTAGTTCTTTGAAATCCAGACCGAAACCGGCGCGAGCCCCTTGGAGAAATACTCGCTCACTGGACTCGCAATGACTGCAAACGTGTAGGTTTCCGACGGCTTAGTAAGCAACCTTGGATCTCGTGCAAACATCATGGGCCGAAGATACAGGCTTGCCCCCGGTCCTCGCGGCACCCAGTCACGCTCGACATTGACCAGCGCCTTGAGGGCGCTAAGGAACATCTCTTCCGACAAGGGTGGCATCCCCATCCGCGTGGCGCTCGCGGCGAAGCGGTGGGCGTTCATTGACGGTCGGAACAAGGTGATGCCGCCATCCGGAGTCGCATAGGCCTTGAGGCCCTCGAATATAGCCTGCCCATAATGGAGCACTGCCGAAGCCGGGTGCATCTCGAAAGGCGCAAAGGCAACCACGGAGCAGTCGTGCCAGCCTTTCTCGGGCGTATATTTCGCAATCGCCATGTGGTCGGTGAATGCGCTGCCAAACGGCGGCTTGCTTTCGATGACCGCCTGCCGTTCGACTGCGCCAAGTGCATGCGTCGACTTGTGTACCGTCACGCCAGCTACTACTGAGGTGTTTCCCATTGCTAAGACCCTGAGTGGTTGGGTACTGAAAAATTAGGATTGCGACACATGCGAGGATGATTCAACCCCAGCGCGGGCGTCACACATCTGAATTCTGTGCAGCCCCGATGATTCAATCAAGCGAATAATTTTGATGTGATAATTTCGCTTATCGAATAAATGGTGGCGATCCATCCATGCTCCAGAAAGACCTCCAAATTGACTGGTTGAGGGCCTTCATTGCGGTTGTTGATACCGGCTCGGTGACAGCTGCAGCACGGCAGGTCTTCCGCTCACAGTCCGCAGTCAGCATGCAGCTCAAGAAGCTCGAAGAAAGCATTGGTCGACCGCTGCTGAATCGCGGGACGAGACAACAAATGTCGCTGACCCCAGCTGGATTCGACTTGCTGGGCTATGCGCGCAAGATGCTGGAGCTTCATTCCAATGCGCTCGTGGCTATGCACGGCGGAAGCGTATCGGGCCGCGTCAGCATTGGCGTACCCGATGACTATGCACAGGCGTATCTCGCCCCGGTGCTCCGCACGTTCTCGAGCAGATTCAACGACGTAGAAGTGACCTTGCTGTGCGAGCCATCTATCGCGCTTCTGGCCAGGCTGGAACGCGGGGAAGTCGATCTGGCGGTCATGACCCGCGACACGCCGAACCGCGGGGAGCTGCTGTTTCGAGAGAGCCTGATTTGGGTCGCGTCCGAGCAGCACGAAGTCTGGAAGCGAGATCCACTCCCCATCGCGGTACACGGCATCGACGGGCGCCTGCGCTCGGCGGTAATTACCGCCATCTCGGCCAAGCAGCGAGACTATCGGGTCGTCTATAACAGTCCGAACGTCCTGGGCCAACTTGCCGCCGCGGAAAGTGGGATGGCGGTAGCTGCCATCACGCGCTGCTGTGTGCCTCCTGGCCTTAAGGTACTGGATACGCGCAACGGTTTGCCGGAACTGCCGGAACTGGAAGTGGCACTTGTGCGGAGCAAGCGCTCCAAGCGTTCAGTCGCGGTCGACGTGATGCATACACAAGTAACCCGATCACTCAAAATGCAAACCTAACCAACCTTGCGTCGGAGCTACCTTATGTCGTGGGTGCTGGAAAGCGCGTCACGCGCGGCGCTCAGGCGGCTCCGATTGCCGGGCGGCGAGGACAAGGTTCACTCCCTCTCTGGCCGGAGTCAGTGCGCACCCTCGCCCATGCCCCTGACTGGCTCCGCGAACAACCGCAGGTCTTCCTCTCAGACCTAACTCCATCTACGTCGCTCTCGAGCCGACGATGCCTCACTAAGCGGACCGCTAGCGCTTGGTCATTTGTTGTTAGACGGCGCTAACCGAAGCGATCGAAGACCAACGTTAAGACTGCGTGACATTGATCCACTGAGCGTTGACTAGATCTGCCATGCGCATTGGACTGACCCGAACGGCGGCGTTGGGCGCTCCCCCTGCTGGGATTACTTCGTCATATGCCTTCAGCGACACGTCACAATAGACTGAGACCGCGTCCGGTAGAGCGAACGGACAAACGCCGCCTACAGGGTGACCGGTGCGCGCCTCGACGTCGGCTGCATCGAGCATCTTCGCCTTGACGCCGAACCGTTCCTTGAACTTCCTGTTGTCCAGACGCGCGTCGCCTCGCGCCACGATCACGATGACGTCATCATTGATCCGCATTGAGAGTGTCTTGGCGATCTGCCCTGGCTCAACACCAAGCGCATTCGCGGCAAGCTGCACCGTGGCAGTGCTTTCGCTGAGCTCAATCACCGACAGGTCGTTGGCCTTGTCAGCGAGAAATTTTTTCACGGACTCGAGACTCATCGGATCCCCTCGGCTGCGTACTTGCCTTGCGAGCTGCTGTTTCCGTCTCTTGAGTTTTTAATACACGTCACCCAACGTTTCATTTATTCGAAACCTTTCTAACATTCGCGATGCGTGCCCGCTTATGGCGGGTACGCATCAACTTCAGGGCGGATCCGTCAGGTCGACAACAGCCCGTCGATACATGTCACTGCGACCCCACCCACACGAATGGAATTTTCGCTCACCGCGAGTCGGAGTAAGCCTGCTCGCCCCACTTTTGCTCCCTGCGAGGATAAGAATTCGCTACCGAAATGCGCAGCTTGCCCCGTATGTCGGATAAAGACGCCAACACTGCCATTCCCGCTTCCACACACCGGATCCTCGCTGACGCCCACGGCAGGCGCAAATGCGCGAACCTCGATCCGAGCGCGATCCGGGCTTTCATACTCGCCAAAAATAACGACGCCGGTCGCTTTCGCGTTGATGTCCTGGACTTTCATTCGGGACAGGTCCGGCTGGGTCGACAGCACCGCACGAGCATCGGGCAACTGGGCAACGATCCAGCGCGCACCGACATCGATCAGGCACGGATTGAATTCGGGCTTCAACGGCGTACCCAGAATCGCTTCGAGCTCGGTACGCTGCGTGTCGTCCAGCGGGGCTACAGCTGGCGCAGGCAGATCAAATGAAATCCACCGTTCGCCGTCCTCGTGGGTCACCTTAAGCTTAATCAGACCCGCGCCGCATTCCTGAACCAGGTTCCCATCGCGAGCCTCGATCATGCCAGCTTCCAGCAATGCATGCGCCGTACCGATCGTCGGATGGCCAGCGAACGGCAGTTCTCCGCCTGGCGTGAAGATACGCACGCGGTAGTCGGCGTCTACATTGCTTTTCGGAATGACAAATGTCGTTTCGGAAAGATTGGTCCAGTTCGCGATCTGCTGCATCTGTTCGCTGGTGAGTCCGTCCGCACGTAACACTACCGCGACGGGGTTGCCCTTGAACCGCACGTTGGTAAAGACGTCGACCTGCTTGAAAGGGACATTCGACATGGGTATTCCTCGAAAAATGCGACTCTCGTGATTTGCTTGAGGCTGTGACGGCGGCGATGACGCTGAACGAGTCCAGCCAGATGAATTGAACAGCGGCAACAGGGTCCTGAAGTAGGGGCGCCAACGCATACGAGGGGCCGCTCGTCCATTGGGCCATCAGGGACATCCTAATGTTATGCTACTGATGGAAACAGACCCAGTTCCGGCAGAATCGAATGGGTACAGTTTTCAAAATTCAGCCACCGTCCCCAATGGATGACCGTGATGGGAAGAGCCAACTCTAAAAGCCCGCTCTATCAGACCTTGGCCGACGAACTGACAGAGGCCATAACATCCGGCCGCCTCCCGGCGGGGGCCAGCTTATCGTCGTTGCGCGAATGCGCCGCGCGGCGTGCGCTGAGCCTCAACACCGTGACCGCTGCGTATCGGCTTCTTGAAGATCGCGGCCTCATCGTAGCGCGGCCACAGTCCGGATTTTACGTTTGCAGCGACCTGCCCGAGCCGCAACAGGCATCGCGTACCGCGCCGAGCGTCGCGACAAAGGGTGCTCAAGAGGACCTCATGGCGACGGTACTGAGTGCCCAGCGCCGCCCCGGCCACGTCGATCTCGCGTTTGCAGGCCCCAGCGGAAAAAAATTCTATCCAAGCGAGCGCCTGGCAAGATTGACGAGGTCGGTTCTTTGCCGCCACAGCGGGATCGTGTCGACCTACGCATTGCCCCCGGGATCGGAACTACTACGCGGACAGATTGCACGGAGAGGCCAACGACTAGGCATGCACCTTTCCGCCGAGAACATAGTTCTTACCCACGGCGCGGTGGAAGCGCTTCAACTGGCACTCAGAGCATGCACGCGCCCCGGGGACCATGTCGGTATAGAGGCGCCATCGTACTTCAACCTTTACCCGCTATTGTCCAGCCTCGGGCTAAACGCCATTGAAATCCGGACACATCCAAGAAATGGCCTTGATGTCGACGCGGTAGAACAACTGCTACGCTCGAGGCGGATCCGCGCCTTGGTAGCAATGCCCACCGTGCACAACCCGTTGGGTTGCACGATGCCTCTCGGTGCCAAAGAACGCCTGGCAAAGCTGGTGAACCATCACCGTGTGCCGCTGATCGAGGACACCGTGTATGCAGAGCTCCAATTGTATGCGGTCTTTTAACGACG
>NZ_ML058638.1 GCF_003635165.1 Burkholderia sp. Nafp2/4-1b
GTCGCCAAGATCATCGAGTAAGCCAGTTATTCGTTGATCGACAGTTTTGGGGCTGGCATCAGCCGGCCCCAGCATGGTTTAGGGGTATAGCTCAACTGGCAGAGCGTCGGTCTCCAAAACCGAAGGTTGGGGGTTCGATTCCCTCTGCCCCTGCCAAAAATCGCCACGTGTCCCACGTGGCATTTGTTTTAAGGTGTTATGGCGAATCCATCCGTCGAAACTGTAAATACCTCCGGCGATAAGCTGATGCTGGCCCTGGGCGTATTGTTGGTCTTGGCCGGATTCGTGGGCTTCTTCTGGCTGGCCAACCAGCAGTGGTATGTCCGCGGTGCCGCATTGGCGGTAGGTATCATCGCCGGCGTGGCCGTCGGCTTGATGTCCGCACCTGGCAAAGGCCTCATCGCGTTTGCCAAGGATTCGTACAAGGAAGTCCGCAAGGTCGTTTGGCCCACCCGCAAGGAAGCAACGCAAACCACACTCGTCGTGTTCGGTTTCGTGCTCGTGATGGCGATTTTCCTCTGGTTGAGTGACAAATCGATCGAATGGGTGATTTTCTCGGCGATTCTGGGTTGGAAATGATATGAGCGATACTCCGGCATCCCCGAGCGGAAAGCGTTGGTACGTCGTGCACGCCTACTCCGGTATGGAGAAGAGCGTGCAACGTGCGCTTCAGGAGCGCATTGAACGTGCTGGCATGCAGGACAAATTCGGTCAGATCCTGGTCCCGACCGAAGAAGTGGTCGAAGTCAAAGGCGGCCACAAGGCTGTGACCGAGCGTCGTTTCTTCCCCGGCTACGTGCTGGTGGAAATGGAAATGACGGACGAAACGTGGCACCTCGTGAAGAACACGGCGAAGGTCACCGGTTTCGTCGGCGGTGCGCGCAACCGCCCGACCCCGATTTCCCCGAAGGAAGTCGAAAAGATCATGTCGCAGATGCAGGAAGGCGTCGAAAAGCCGCGCCCGAAGACCCTGTTCGAAGTTGGCGAGATGGTGCGTGTCAAGGAAGGCCCGTTCACGGACTTCAACGGCACGGTCGAAGAAGTCAACTACGAAAAATCGCGTGTGCGTGTGTCGGTCACGATCTTTGGTCGATCCACTCCTGTCGAACTCGAGTTCGGCCAGGTCGAAAAAGTTTGATCCCGATTCGGTGGGCAGCCTCGGCTGCCCACCTTCGCGCTTACGGTCCGCGTTATGGCCGTTGAGGAGCGTCAGTAGCCAGCGGCGAACGCGCGTTATCACTCACCGAACGCCGTCTGGCGTTCCAACGAGGTTTACAAATGGCAAAGAAGATTGTCGGCTTTATCAAGCTGCAGATTCCTGCAGGTAAAGCCAACCCGTCGCCGCCGGTCGGTCCGGCACTGGGCCAGCGCGGCCTGAACATCATGGAGTTCTGCAAGGCGTTCAACGCGCAGACTCAAGGCATGGAGCCGGGTCTGCCGGTGCCGGTGGTCATCACGGCATTCGCTGACAAGAGCTTCACGTTCGTGATGAAGACGCCGCCGGCGACCGTCCTGATCAAGAAGGCGGCGAAGGTGGACAAGGGCTCGAGCAAGCCGCACACCGACAAGGTCGGTTCGATCACGCGCGCTCAAGCCGAAGAAATCGCGAAGACCAAGATGCCGGACCTTACGGCAGCTGATCTGGACGCAGCCGTTCGCACCATCGCTGGTAGCGCACGCTCGATGGGCATCACTGTGGAGGGCGTGTAAATGGCTAAGATCTCCAAGCGCCGTCAGGCATTTGCCGCCAAGGTCGACCGTCAGAAGCTGTACGCGATCGAAGACGCACTGGCACTCGTGAAGGAATGCGCGAGCGCGAAGTTCAACGAGTCGATCGACGTCGCAGTTCAGCTCGGCATCGATGCAAAGAAGTCGGACCAAGTGGTTCGTGGTTCGGTCGTTCTGCCGGCAGGTACGGGCAAGTCGGTTCGCGTTGCCGTGTTCGCGCAAGGCGACAAGGCCGAGCAGGCTCGTGCAGCAGGCGCGGAAATCGTCGGTATGGAAGACCTGGCTGAGCAGATCAAGGCTGGCCAGATGGACTTCGACATCGTGATCGCTTCGCCGGACACGATGCGTATCGTCGGTACGCTCGGTCAGATCCTCGGCCCGCGCGGCCTGATGCCGAACCCGAAGGTCGGCACGGTCACGCCGGACGTCGCGACTGCAGTCAAGAACGCGAAGGCTGGTCAGGTGCAATTCCGTGTCGACAAGGCCGGTATCATCCACGCGACCATCGGCCGTGCATCGTTCGAAGCGACCGCACTGCGTTCGAACCTGTCGGCACTGATCGAAGCGCTGCAGAAGGCCAAGCCGGCAACGAGCAAGGGCGTCTACCTGCGCAAGATCGCACTGTCGAGCACGATGGGCGTCGGCGTGCGTGTCGACCAGGCTACGCTGGCAGCGCAGTAAGCAAGTATTTGGGCCGCTTCGTTCGCGAAGCGGCCTACATGGGCTTTGGGCGGTTGTTCGTGCAGCAGGGCGGGCAACCGGTTATCAAAGACCGTTGGTGGGGCGCAGCAGGCGGGCGATCCCTTAATTCAAGCCAACGCAGATGGCGAACCCGAAAAAGTTTTGCAGTGGTGAAGCCGCAGGTCGTGAAGCGATTCACGGCGTGAGGTGGAAATACTCCTAACGAGGTCGGACGCCGTTGTTGAACGAGGTACGTGAGGTTTCGGCCATGCCGGCCGCGCCGAGCGTATCGTTTCTGGAGGCTAACCGTGCCGCTTAATAGAGAAGACAAGCAAGCCGTCGTCGCTGAGGTTGCCGCGCAAGTCGCGAAGGCCCAGACCGTTGTGCTGGCTGAGTATCGTGGAATTGCGGTTGGCGATCTGACCAAGCTGCGCGCGAAAGCGCGTGAGCAACAGGTTTACCTGCGCGTGTTGAAGAACACGCTGGCGCGTCGCGCTGTCGAAGGTACGCCTTTTGCTCCGCTGGCAGAGCAGATGACTGGTCCCCTGATCTACGGCATCTCGGAAGATGCAATTGCTGCTGCTAAGGTCGTCAACGACTTCAGCAAGGGCAATGACAAGTTGGTCATCAAGGCTGGTTCGTTCGATGGCAAGGTGATGGACAAGGCTGGCGTGCAAGCGCTGGCAAGCATCCCGAGCCGCGAAGAACTGCTCTCGAAGCTGCTGTTCGTTATGCAATCGCCTGTTTCGGGCTTTGCGCGTGCTCTCGCCGCGCTCGCCGAGAAGAAGCAAGCGGAAGCTGCATAAGCGAACGTGCATCAGCGTTACTGATCGCTGGCTGTATCCGAATTCAATTTAGGAGTATTTCAAATGGCAATCGCAAAAGAAGACATCCTGGCAGCAGTCGAAGGGATGACCGTTCTGGAACTGAACGAACTGGTCAAGGCGTTCGAAGAGAAGTTTGGCGTGTCGGCAGCTGCAGTGGCAGTCGCTGGCCCGGCAGGCGGCGGCGCTGCTGCTGCTGCAGAAGAGAAGACCGAATTCACGGTCGTCCTGGCTGAAGCAGGCAGCAACAAGGTTGCAGTCATCAAGGCAGTTCGCGAACTGACGGGCCTGGGCCTGAAGGAAGCGAAGGACGTCGTTGACGGCGCACCGAAGGCTGTCAAGGAAGGCGTCGACAAGGCTACTGCTGAAGAAGCCAAGAAGAAGCTGGAAGACGCAGGCGCGAAGGTCGAAGTCAAGTAAGTTTCGACGCGCTGTGCGAAGGCTGGCGGTATTTTCACCGCCGGCCTTTTTGTGCTTTGTGGGGACGTTATTCTGGCACTCTTTTGGGAGCCCGAATGATCGGCCCCAGAAGCCAAAGAAAACCGCCTAATCGTTGTCAATGGTCACGATTGGCGTTTCTCTTTGTCTTCTGAAGCGACTGCAGAAGGCAAGTTTGGTCGGGTAGCGGGCAACACAGGCATCCGCTGCCGTCAGCCAGCGGTTGGTAGCGGCCAACCACCAAGCTTCTCGGCTCGTTCAAGCCATCGGGCGGCCATCGGGTCTCAGTCGGTGAACACTCGGGTTTGAAACGTCCAGGTATCCCACCTCGATAGCACCCGCCGTGATTCGGAGATCGTATGCAATATTCCTTCACCGAGAAGAAGCGCATTCGCAAGAGTTTCGCGAAGCGCCCCATCGTTCACCAAGTTCCGTTCTTGCTGGCTACCCAGCTTGAATCATTCAGCACGTTTCTGCAAGCTGATGTGCCCGGCACGCAACGCAAGCCTGAAGGTTTGCAGGCCGCATTCACATCGGTATTTCCCATTGTTTCGCACAACGGTTTCGCGCGCCTCGAGTTCGTGAGCTATGCGCTGTCCTCGCCGGCATTCAACATCAAGGAATGCCAGCAGCGGGGCCTGACGTACTGCTCCGCGCTGCGCGCGAAGGTCCGCCTCGTCATCCTCGACAAGGAATCGCCGAACAAGCCGGTCGTCAAGGAAGTGAAGGAGCAGGAAGTGTACATGGGCGAAATGCCGCTCATGACGCCGACGGGCTCGTTCGTCATCAACGGCACCGAGCGTGTCATCGTCTCGCAGCTGCACCGTTCGCCGGGCGTGTTCTTCGAACACGACAAGGGCAAGACGCACAGCTCGGGCAAGCTGCTGTTCTCGGCACGGATCATTCCGTACCGCGGCTCGTGGCTCGACTTCGAATTCGATCCGAAGGACATCCTGTACTTCCGCGTCGACCGTCGCCGCAAGATGCCGGTCACGATCCTGCTGAAGGCCATCGGCCTCACGCCGGAACAGATCCTCGCGAACTTCTTCGTGTTCGACAACTTCACGCTGATGGACGAAGGCGCGCAACTCGAGTTCGTGCCCGAGCGCCTGCGTGGTGAAGTCGCGCGCTTCGACATCACGGATCGTGATGGCAAGGTCATCGTCCAGAAGGACAAGCGGATCAACGCGAAGCACATTCGCGACCTCGAAGCCGCGAAGACCAAGTTCATCTCGGTGCCGGAAGACTATCTGCTCGGCCGCGTGCTGGCGAAGAACGTCGTCGATGGCGACACCGGCGAAGTGATCGCGAGCGCGAACGACGAAGTCACGGAAAGCGTGCTCGAGAAGCTGCGCGAAGCGGGCATCAAGGACATCCAGACGCTCTACACGAACGATCTGGACCAGGGTCCGTACATCTCGTCGACGCTGCGTGTCGACGAAACGACCGACAAGACGGCCGCACGCATCGCGATCTACCGCATGATGCGTCCGGGCGAACCGCCGACCGAAGAAGCGGTCGAGGCGCTGTTCAACCGTCTGTTCTACAGCGAAGAAGCGTACGACCTGTCGAAGGTCGGCCGTATGAAGTTCAACCGCCGCGTCGGCCGTGACGAGATCGTCGGCCCGATGACGCTGCAGGACGACGACATCCTCGCGACGATCAAGATCCTCGTCGAGCTGCGCAACGGCAAGGGCGAAGTGGACGACATCGACCACCTCGGCAACCGTCGCGTGCGTTGCGTCGGCGAACTGGCGGAAAACCAGTTCCGCGCGGGTCTCGTGCGTGTCGAGCGCGCGGTCAAGGAACGCCTCGGCCAGGCCGAAAGCGAAAACCTGATGCCGCACGACCTGATCAACTCGAAGCCGATTTCGTCGGCGATCCGCGAGTTCTTCGGTTCGTCGCAGCTGTCGCAGTTCATGGACCAGACCAACCCGCTGTCGGAAATCACGCACAAGCGCCGTGTTTCCGCACTGGGCCCGGGCGGTCTGACGCGCGAACGCGCAGGCTTCGAAGTGCGCGACGTGCACCCGACCCACTATGGTCGCGTGTGCCCGATCGAAACGCCGGAAGGTCCGAACATCGGTCTGATCAACTCGCTCGCGCTGTACGCGCACCTGAACGAGTACGGCTTCCTCGAGACGCCGTACCGCAAGGTCGTGGACAGCAAGGTGACCGACCAGATCGACTACCTGTCGGCGATCGAGGAAGGCCGCTACATGATCGCGCAGGCGAACGCCGCGATCGACGAGAACGGTCAGCTGATCGACGAACTCGTGTCGTCGCGTGAAGCCGGCGAAACGATGATGGTCACGCCGGATCGTATCCAGTACATGGACGTCGCGCCGTCGCAGATCGTGTCGGTTGCAGCTTCGCTGATCCCGTTCCTCGAGCACGACGACGCGAACCGTGCACTGATGGGCTCGAACATGCAGCGTCAGGCCGTGCCGTGTCTGCGTCCCGAAAAGCCGGTCGTCGGTACGGGCATCGAGCGCACCTGCGCGGTCGACTCGGGTACGACGGTTCAGGCGTTCCGCGGCGGCGTCGTCGACTATGTCGACGCAGGCCGTATCGTGATTCGCGTGAACGATGACGAAGCCGTCGCGGGTGAAGTCGGCGTCGACATCTACAACCTGATCAAGTACACGCGTTCGAACCAGAACACGAACATCAACCAGCGTCCGATCGTGAAGATGGGCGACAAGGTCTCGCGCGGCGACGTGCTGGCCGACGGCGCCTCGACGGACCTGGGCGAGCTCGCGCTCGGCCAGAACATGCTGATCGCGTTCATGCCGTGGAACGGCTACAACTTCGAGGATTCGATCCTGATCTCGGAGAAGGTCGTGGCCGACGATCGCTACACGTCGATCCACATCGAAGAGCTGAACGTCGTTGCACGTGACACGAAGCTCGGGCCGGAAGAAATCACGCGCGACATCTCGAACCTGGCGGAAGTCCAGCTCGGCCGTCTCGACGAATCGGGCATCGTGTACATCGGTGCCGAAGTCGAAGCGGGCGACGTGCTGGTCGGCAAGGTCACGCCGAAGGGCGAGACCCAGCTGACGCCGGAAGAGAAGCTGCTGCGCGCGATCTTCGGCGAGAAGGCTTCGGACGTGAAGGACACGTCGCTGCGCGTGCCGTCGGGCATGAGCGGTACCGTGATCGACGTCCAGGTGTTCACGCGTGAAGGCATCCAGCGCGACAAGCGTGCGCAACAGATCATCGACGACGAACTGAAGCGCTACCGTCTCGACCTGAACGACCAGCTGCGCATCGTGGAAGGCGACGCGTTCCAGCGTCTCGCCCGCATGCTGGTGGGCAAGGTCGCGAACGGCGGTCCGAAGAAGCTCGCGAAGGGCACGAAGATCGACCAGGCTTACCTGGAAGACCTCGACCACTACCACTGGTTCGACATCCGCCTCGCGGACGACGAAGCAGCGGCACAGCTCGAAGCGATCAAGAACTCGATCGAAGAGAAGCGTCACCAGTTCGACCTCGCGTTCGAAGAGAAGCGCAAGAAGCTCACGCAAGGCGACGAACTGCCGCCGGGCGTGCTGAAGATGGTCAAGGTGTACCTGGCGGTGAAGCGCCGTCTGCAGCCTGGCGACAAGATGGCAGGCCGCCACGGTAACAAGGGTGTCGTGTCGAAGATCGTCCCGATCGAAGACATGCCGTACATGGCCGATGGCCGTCCGGCAGACGTCGTGCTGAACCCGCTCGGCGTGCCGTCGCGGATGAACGTGGGTCAGGTTCTGGAAGTGCACCTCGGCTGGGCCGCGAAGGGCCTCGGCTGGCGTATCGGCGAAATGCTGCAGCGTCAGGCGAAGATCGAGGAACTGCGCGTGTTCCTGACGAAGATCTACAACGAGTCGGGCCGCCAGGAAGATCTGGAAAGCTTCACCGACGAAGAGATCCTCGAACTCGCGAAGAACCTGCGCGAAGGCGTGCCGTTTGCAACGCCGGTGTTCGACGGTGCGACCGAGGAAGAAATGAGCAAGATGCTCGACCTCGCGTTCCCGGACGACATCGCCGAACAGCTCGGCATGAACCCGTCGAAGAACCAGGTCCGCCTGTACGACGGCCGCACGGGTGAAATGTTCGAACGTCGCGTGACGCTCGGCTACATGCACTACCTGAAGCTGCACCACTTGGTCGACGACAAGATGCACGCGCGTTCGACCGGCCCGTACTCGCTCGTCACGCAGCAGCCGCTGGGTGGTAAGGCGCAGTTCGGTGGCCAGCGTTTCGGTGAAATGGAAGTGTGGGCACTCGAAGCGTACGGCGCGTCCTACGTGCTGCAGGAAATGCTGACGGTGAAGTCGGACGACGTGAACGGCCGGACGAAGGTTTACGAGAACCTCGTCAAGGGCGATCACGTGATCGATGCAGGCATGCCGGAATCCTTCAACGTGCTGGTGAAGGAAATCCGCTCGCTCGGTATCGATATCGATCTCGACCGCAATTAATCGGACTACGGAGAGAAGGCAATGAAAGCTCTGCTCGATCTATTCAAGCAAGTCCAACAGGAAGAAGTTTTCGACGCGATCAAGATCGGTCTGGCCTCGCCGGACAAGATCCGTTCGTGGTCGTTCGGCGAAGTGAAGAAGCCGGAGACCATCAACTACCGTACGTTCAAACCGGAACGCGATGGTCTGTTCTGCGCGAAGATCTTCGGGCCGATCAAGGACTACGAGTGCCTGTGCGGCAAGTACAAGCGTCTGAAGCACCGCGGCGTGATCTGCGAGAAGTGCGGCGTCGAAGTGACGCTGGCGAAGGTGCGTCGCGAACGCATGGGCCACATCGAACTGGCCTCGCCGGTCGCGCACATCTGGTTCCTGAAGTCGCTGCCGTCGCGTCTGGGCATGGTGCTCGACATGACGCTGCGCGACATCGAACGCGTGCTGTACTTCGAAGCCTATGTGGTGATCGAACCGGGCATGACGCCGCTGAAGGCGCGGCAGATCATGACCGAAGAGGATTACTACAACAAGGTCGAGGAATACGGCGACGAATTCCGTGCCGAGATGGGCGCGGAAGGCGTGCGTGAACTGCTGCGCGCGATCAACATCGACGAGCAGGTCGAGACGCTGCGCACCGAGCTGAAGAACACCGGCTCGGAAGCGAAGATCAAGAAGTACGCGAAGCGCCTGAAGGTCCTCGAGGCATTCCAGCGCTCGGGCATCAAGCCCGAGTGGATGATCCTCGAAGTGCTGCCGGTGCTGCCGCCGGAACTGCGTCCGCTGGTGCCGCTGGACGGCGGCCGTTTCGCGACGTCGGACCTGAACGACCTGTATCGCCGCGTGATCAACCGTAACAACCGGTTGAAGCGTCTGCTCGAGCTGAAGGCGCCTGAAATCATCGTCCGCAACGAAAAGCGGATGCTGCAGGAAGCCGTCGACTCGCTGCTCGACAACGGTCGTCGCGGCAAGGCGATGACGGGCGCGAACAAGCGCCCGCTGAAGTCGCTCGCCGACATGATCAAGGGCAAGGGCGGTCGTTTCCGTCAGAACCTGCTGGGCAAGCGCGTCGACTACTCGGGCCGTTCGGTCATCGTGGTCGGCCCGACGCTGAAGCTGCACCAGTGCGGCCTGCCGAAGCTGATGGCGCTCGAACTGTTCAAGCCGTTCATCTTCAACAAGCTGGAAGTGATGGGCGTCGCGACGACCATCAAGGCTGCGAAGAAGGAAGTCGAGAACCAGACGCCGGTGGTGTGGGACATCCTCGAAGAGGTGATCCGCGAGCACCCGGTGATGCTGAACCGTGCGCCGACGCTGCACCGTCTCGGTATCCAGGCATTCGAGCCGGTCCTGATCGAAGGCAAGGCGATCCAGCTGCACCCGCTCGTCTGCGCGGCGTTCAACGCCGACTTCGACGGTGACCAGATGGCCGTTCACGTGCCGCTGTCGCTCGAAGCGCAGATGGAAGCGCGTACGCTGATGCTGGCGTCGAACAACGTGCTGTTCCCGGCCAACGGCGATCCGTCGATCGTGCCGTCTCAGGATATCGTGCTGGGTCTGTACTACGCGACCCGCGAAGCGGTCAACGGCAAGGGCGAAGGCCTGTCGTTCACGGGCGTGTCGGAAGTGATCCGCGCGTACGAGAACAAGGAAGTCGAGCTGGCCTCGCGCGTCAACGTGCGGATCACCGAAATGGTCCACAACGAGGACACGTCGGAAGGCGCGCCGCAATTCGTGCCGAAGATCTCGCTGTACGCGACGACCGTCGGTCGCGCGATCCTGTCGGAGATCCTGCCGCACGGCCTGCCGTTCTCGGTGCTGAACAAGCCGCTGAAGAAGAAGGAAATCTCGCGCCTGATCAACACCGCATTCCGCAAGTGCGGTCTGCGTGCGACGGTCGTGTTCGCCGACCAGCTGATGCAGTCGGGTTTCCGTCTCGCGACGCGCGCCGGTATTTCGATCTGCGTGGACGACATGCTCGTGCCGCCGCAGAAGGAAACGATCGTCGGCGACGCCGCGAAGAAGGTGAAGGAGTACGACCGCCAGTACATGTCGGGTCTCGTCACCGCGCAGGAACGCTACAACAACGTGGTCGACATCTGGTCGGCAACGTCGGAAGCGGTCGGCAAGGCGATGATGGAGCAACTGTCGACGGAGCCGGTGACGGACCGCGACGGCAACGAGACGCGCCAGGAGTCGTTCAACTCGATCTACATGATGGCCGACTCGGGCGCCCGGGGTTCGGCGGTGCAGATTCGTCAGCTGGCCGGTATGCGAGGCCTGATGGCGAAGCCGGACGGCTCGATTATCGAGACGCCGATTACCGCGAACTTCCGCGAAGGCCTGAACGTGTTGCAGTACTTCATCTCGACCCACGGTGCACGTAAGGGTCTGGCTGATACGGCACTGAAGACCGCGAACTCGGGTTACCTGACGCGTCGTCTGGTCGACGTCACGCAGGATCTGGTGGTGGTCGAGGACGATTGCGGCACGTCGAACGGCGTCGCGATGAAGGCGCTGGTCGAAGGCGGTGAAGTCGTCGAAGCGCTGCGCGACCGTATCCTCGGCCGCGTCGCGGTCGCGGACGTCGTGAATCCGGAAACGCAGGAAACGCTGTACGAGTCGGGCACGCTGCTCGACGAAACGGCGGTCGAGGAAATCGAACGCCTCGGCATCGACGAAGTGCGCGTGCGCACGCCGCTGACCTGCGAAACGCGTTACGGTCTGTGCGCGGCCTGCTACGGCCGTGACCTCGGCCGCGGCTCGCTCGTGAACGTCGGCGAAGCAGTCGGCGTGATCGCGGCACAGTCGATCGGTGAGCCGGGCACGCAGCTGACCATGCGTACGTTCCACATCGGTGGTGCGGCATCGCGTGCGGCAGTGGCGTCGTCGGTCGAAGCGAAGAGCAACGGTATCGTGCGTTTCACGGCGACGATGCGCTACGTGACGAATGCGAAGGGCGAGCAGATCGTCATCTCGCGTTCGGGCGAAGCGATGATCACCGACGATATCGGTCGCGAGCGCGAGCGTCACAAAGTGCCGTACGGCGCGACGCTGCTGCAGCTCGACGGCGCATCGATCAAGGCAGGCACGCAGCTCGCCACGTGGGATCCGCTGACGCGTCCGATCATCACCGAGTACGGTGGTACGGTGAAGTTCGAGAACGTCGAGGAAGGCGTGACCGTCGCGAAGCAGATCGACGACGTGACCGGCCTGTCGACGCTGGTCGTGATCGACGTGAAGCGGCGTGGTTCGCAGGCTTCGAAGAGCGTGCGTCCGCAGGTGAAACTGCTCGACGCGAACGGCGACGAAGTGAAGATCCCGGGCACGGAGCACGCGGTGCAGATCGGCTTCCAGGTCGGCGCACTGATCACCGTGAAGGACGGCCAGCAAGTGCAGGTGGGTGAAGTGCTTGCACGTATCCCGACCGAAGCGCAGAAGACGCGTGACATTACCGGCGGTCTGCCGCGGGTGGCGGAACTGTTCGAAGCGCGTTCGCCGAAGGATGCCGGCATTCTCGCGGAAGTCACCGGTACGACGTCGTTCGGTAAGGACACGAAGGGCAAGCAGCGTCTCGTCATCACGGACCTCGAAGGCAATCAGCACGAGTTCCTGATCGCGAAGGAAAAGCAGGTGCTGGTCCACGATGCTCAGGTCGTCAACAAGGGCGAAATGATCGTGGACGGCCCGGCCGATCCGCACGACATCCTGCGTCTGCAGGGTATCGAGGCGCTGTCGCGCTACATCGTCGACGAAGTGCAGGACGTGTATCGTCTGCAGGGCGTGAAGATCAACGACAAGCACATCGAGGTGATCGTTCGCCAGATGCTGCGTCGTGTGCAGATCACCGACAACGGCGATACGCGCTTCATCCCGGGCGAACAGGTCGAGCGTTCCGACATGCTGGACGAGAACGATCGCATGATCGCCGAGAACAAGCGCCCGGCTTCGTACGACAACGTGCTCCTCGGTATCACGAAGGCGTCGCTGTCGACCGACTCGTTCATCTCGGCGGCTTCGTTCCAGGAAACGACCCGCGTGCTGACCGAAGCGGCGATCATGGGCAAGCGCGACGATCTGCGCGGCCTGAAGGAAAACGTGATCGTCGGCCGTCTGATCCCGGCCGGTACGGGTCTCGCGTTCCACAAGGCACGCAAGGCGAAGGAGATGTCCGACCGCGAGCGTTTCGATCAGATCGCAGCGGAAGAGGCATTCGACTTCGGTACGCCGAGCGCGCCGGCGGAAGAGCCGCAACACCCGGCAGCCGAGTAAGCACGAGGCGGCGCGAGCCGCCTCACGTTGCTGACCTCGCTGTCATCGAAACCGCCCGGTCCGCCGGGCGGTTTTTTTTATCCGTCGTTCACGTGCATGACGGGCTTGCCGCACGGTTGTGCAGGCCCGTCATGCGCGCGCACGTCCCCGCACGTCACCTGTCCGATCGGCCAACGTTGCACGATTCGCGGCGCGTGGCGCGAGCGGGTTGTTAAAATTGCGGTCATCGTTCCGCCGTCCTCGCTCTCATTCATGTCCCGCGCCCTCGAAATCCTCGACGAAGTCTTCGGTTATCCCGCATTTCGCGGCCAGCAGGGCGAGATCGTCGAACATGTCGCCGGCGGCGGCGATTGCCTCGTGCTGATGCCGACCGGCGGCGGCAAGTCGCTGTGCTACCAGATTCCGGCGCTGCTGCGCCGCGAGGCCGGGCAGGGCGCCGGCATCGTCGTGTCGCCGCTGATCGCGTTGATGCAGGACCAGGTCGCCGCGCTCAGCGAAGTCGGCGTGCGCGCGGCCTACCTGAACTCGACGCTGTCAGGCGCCGAGGCCGCGGCGACGGAGCGCGCGCTGCGCGAGGGCGAGATCGACCTGCTGTACGTCGCGCCCGAGCGGCTGATGACCGGCCGCTTCCTCGAGCTGCTCGAGCGCGCGAAGATCGGCCTGTTCGCGATCGACGAGGCGCACTGCGTGTCGCAGTGGGGGCATGACTTCCGTCCCGAATACATCCAGCTGTCGGTGCTGCACGAGCGTTTTCCGTCGGTGCCGCGCATCGCGCTGACGGCCACCGCCGACGCGATCACCCGCGACGAGATCATCCATCGCCTCGCGCTCGACGACGCGCGCGTGTTCGTGTCCAGCTTCGACCGCCCGAACATCCGCTACCGGATCGTCGAGAAAGACAACGCGCGTTCGCAGCTGCTCGATTTCATTCGCGCGGAGCATACGAATGCCGACGGCACGACCGACGCCGGCGTCGTCTACTGCCTGTCGCGCCGCAAGGTCGAGGAAACGGCCGAATGGCTGAAGGCGCAGGGCGTGCGCGCGCTGCCGTATCACGCGGGGATGGAGTTCGAGGTGCGGCAGCAGCACCAGGAAATGTTCAAGCGCGAGGAAGGCATCGTGATGTGCGCGACCATCGCGTTCGGCATGGGCATCGACAAGCCCGACGTGCGCTTCGTCGCGCATCTCGATTTGCCGAAGAGCGTCGAAGGCTACTACCAGGAAACCGGCCGCGCGGGCCGCGACGGGATGCCGGCCAACGCATGGATGGCGTACGGCCTTGGCGACGTCGTCCAGCAGCGCAAGATGATCGACGAGTCCGATGCGGACGACGCGCACAAGCGCGTGCAGACGTCGAAGCTCGACGCGCTGCTCGGGCTGTGCGAGACGATCTCGTGCCGGCGCGTGCGGCTGCTGAACTATTTCGGCGAGGCCAGCCAGCCGTGCGGCAACTGCGACACATGCCTCGAGCCGCCCGATTCATGGGACGCGACGCGCGAAGCGCAGATGGCGCTGTCGTGCGTGTTCCGCGCGCAGCGCGCGAGCGGCTTCAATTTCGGCTCGAGCCATCTGATCGAGATCCTGCGCGGCGGCCGCACCGAGAAGGTGTTGCAGCGCGGCCACGACCAGCTCAGCACGTTCGGGATCGGCGCGTCGCTGTCCGAGCCCGAGTGGCGCGCGATTTTCCGCCAGCTTGTCGCGTACGGCTATCTGGCGGTCGACCACGGCGGTTTCGGCGCGCTGATGCTGACCGAGGCCGCGAAGCCGGTACTGAAGAACGAGGAGAAGGTCACGCTGCGGCGCTACGTGAAGCCGCAGCGCACGCGCCAGTCGTCGAGCCGCAGCGGCACGCGCGTCGACCCGACGGCCGGCATGGGCACGCGCGAACGCGCCCGCTGGGATGCGCTGCGCGCATGGCGCGCGGAAACCGCGAAGTCCGACGGCGTGCCGGCCTACGTGATCTTCCACGACGCGACGCTTGCCGAAATCGCACGCAACGCGCCCGAGACCATCGACGACCTGCGTCATATCCCCGGCATGGGGGTGCGCAAGCTCGAACGCTTCGGCGACGAAATCATCGACGTCGTCGAATCGGTGTGATGTGTGCGACCCACAGTTGTTTCGACCCTTTCGGTAAACCACCCGCGCGGCGGGCAAATCACGCAAGCCGTTGACTTAGTTGGCATTTCCGGAATATGATGCTGGGTTCCGGTATTCGGCGGGCCGAGTCGCGTTCCAAGGTTCGTGTCCGTATCGCCGGTTCGGAAGTCAACTGTGCGTCGATTCTCGCTTTGCCCGAAATCGATGTGCAGATTTTGTTCAATTTCAGGAATAAACAATGCCAACCATCAACCAACTGGTTCGCAAAGGCCGTCAGTCGGAAACGACGAAGAGCAAGAGCCCGGCCCTGCAGGACTGCCCCCAGCGTCGCGGCGTGTGCACCCGTGTGTACACGACGACGCCTAAGAAGCCTAACTCGGCACTCCGTAAGGTTGCCAAGGTTCGTCTGACGAACGGCTTCGAAGTGATTTCGTACATCGGCGGTGAAGGCCACAACCTGCAGGAACACTCGGTTGTGCTGATCCGCGGCGGCCGTGTGAAGGACTTGCCGGGTGTGCGTTACCACATGGTTCGCGGCTCGCTGGATACCCAGGGCGTCAAGGACCGTAAGCAAGCGCGTTCGAAGTACGGCGCGAAGCGTGCAAAGGCTGCCAAGTAAGCAGTTTTTGATCAGGGATCGCCCAAGGGCGGTCAAGGCGGGAGTGCCGGATTGCCGGTGCTGTCGAGTAAGTGGTCACCCGGCCAAGCTGGTTAGTCGTGAAGATGTGATCGGGTTTGTTGGTGGCCGCGGGGCTGGATACAGCTCCAACTGAACAGGTAAAGGAAGAATCATGCCGCGTCGTCGCGAAGTCCCCAAGCGGGAAGTGTTGCCGGATCCGAAGTTCGGCAACGTTGATGTAGCCAAGTTCATGAACATGCTGATGCTGTCCGGCAAGAAGTCGGTCGCAGAGCGCATCGTTTATGGCGCATTCGAACAAATCCAGACCAAGGGTGGCAAGGACCCGCTGGAAGTGTTCACGGTTGCGCTCAACAACGTGAAGCCGGTGGTCGAAGTGAAGAGCCGCCGCGTTGGTGGTGCCAACTATCAAGTTCCGGTCGAAGTGCGCCCGTCGCGTCGTATGGCATTGGCGATGCGCTGGCTGCGTGAGGCTGCGAAGAAGCGCAGCGAGAAGTCGATGGCTCTGCGCCTGGCAGGTGAACTCTCCGAAGCGGCCGAAGGCCGTGGCGGCGCGATGAAGAAGCGCGACGAAGTTCACCGCATGGCAGAAGCCAACCGCGCGTTCTCGCATTTCCGTTTCTAAGCGCCTGGCTGGGCTTTTCGGAAATAAATTCCGGGCGGGTGCGCTTTTCAGGCGCCTCGCCCGTTTGTGTTGAAGCACGATGCAGCAGCGCTGCATCGTGTCATCCCAGTAGAGGATCAAAGTGGCTCGCAAGACTCCTATCGAGCGCTACCGCAATATCGGTATTAGCGCTCACATCGACGCCGGCAAAACGACGACGACCGAGCGCATTCTGTTTTACACCGGTGTGAACCACAAGATCGGTGAAGTCCACGACGGCGCAGCAACGATGGACTGGATGGAGCAGGAACAGGAGCGTGGCATCACGATCACGTCCGCTGCTACCACCGCCTTCTGGAAGGGCATGGGCGGCAACTATCCGGAACACCGCATCAACATCATCGACACCCCGGGCCACGTCGACTTCACGATCGAAGTCGAGCGCTCGATGCGCGTGCTCGACGGCGCGTGCATGGTGTACTGCGCAGTGGGCGGCGTGCAGCCGCAGTCGGAAACGGTGTGGCGCCAGGCTAACAAGTACAAGGTGCCGCGTCTCGCGTTCGTCAACAAGATGGACCGTACCGGCGCGAACTTCTTCAAGGTCTACGACCAGCTCCGTCTGCGCCTGAAGGCGAACCCGGTCCCGGTCGTGGTGCCGATCGGCTCGGAAGAAAACTTCAAGGGCGTGGTCGACCTGATCAAGATGAAGGCGATCGTTTGGGACGAAGCGTCGCAAGGCACGAAGTTCGACTACGTCGACATCCCGGCCGAACTCGCAGAGACCTGCAAGGAATGGCGCGAAAAGATGGTCGAAGTGGCTGCTGAAGCCAACGAAGACCTGATGAACAAGTACCTGGAAGAAGGCGATCTGCCGGAAGCCGACATCGTCAAGGCGCTGCGCGACCGTACGATCGCATGCGAAATCCAGCCGATGCTGTGCGGTACCGCGTTCAAGAACAAGGGCGTGCAGCGTATGCTCGACGCCGTGATCGACTTCCTGCCGTCGCCGGTCGACATCCCGCCGGTCAAGGGCGAGCTCGAAAACGGTGAAGCAGCAGAGCGCAAGGCGTCGGACGACGAGAAGTTCTCGTCGCTCGCGTTCAAGATCATGACCGACCCGTTCGTCGGCCAGCTGATCTTCTTCCGTGTGTACTCGGGCGTCGTCAACTCGGGCGACACGCTGCTGAACTCGACCAAGGGCAAGAAGGAACGCCTCGGCCGTATTCTGCAGATGCACGCGAACCAGCGTGAAGAAATCAAGGAAGTCCGTGCAGGCGACATCGCTGCTGCGGTCGGCCTGAAGGAAGCAACCACGGGCGACACGCTGTGCGACCCGGCGAACCCGATCGTTCTCGAACGCATGGTGTTCCCGGAGCCGGTGATTTCGCAGGCTGTCGAGCCGAAGACCAAGGCTGACCAGGAAAAGATGGGCCTCGCGCTGAACCGTCTGGCTCAGGAAGACCCGTCGTTCCGCGTGCAGACCGACGAAGAGTCGGGCCAGACCATCATTTCGGGCATGGGCGAACTCCACCTCGAAATTCTGGTCGACCGGATGAAGCGTGAATTCGGCGTGGAAGCGACCGTCGGCAAGCCGCAGGTTGCATACCGCGAAACGATCCGTTCGACGGCGAAGGACGTCGACGGCAAGTTCGTCAAGCAGTCGGGTGGTCGCGGCCAGTACGGTCACGCTGTCATCACGCTCGAGCCGAACGAACAAGGCAAGGGCTACGAGTTCTTCGACGAGATCAAGGGTGGTGTGATTCCGCGTGAATACATCCCGGCGGTCGACAAGGGTATCCAGGACACGCTGAAGTCGGGCGTGCTGGCTGGCTTCCCGGTCGTCGACGTGAAGGTCCACCTGACGTTCGGTTCGTACCACGACGTTGACTCGAACGAAAACGCGTTCCGCATGGCCGGTTCGATGGCGTTCAAGGAAGCGATGCGCAAGGCGAACCCGGTCGTCCTCGAGCCGATGATGGCTGTCGAAGTCGAGACGCCGGAAGACTACATGGGCAACGTGATGGGCGACCTGTCGGGTCGTCGCGGCATTGTCCAGGGCATGGAAGACATGGTCGGCGGCGGCAAGATCGTTCGCGCCGAAGTGCCGCTGTCGGAAATGTTCGGTTACTCGACGTCGCTGCGTTCGCTGACGCAAGGTCGTGCAACGTACACGATGGAGTTCAAGCACTACGCTGAAGCTCCGCGCAACGTTGCTGAAGCGATCATCAGCGCGAAGTCGAAGTAAATCTGCAGCTACCAACCGATATTTTTTGAAAGAAGAGAATCATGGCAAAAGGTAAATTTGAGCGGACCAAGCCGCACGTCAACGTTGGTACGATTGGTCACGTTGACCACGGCAAGACGACGCTGACGGCAGCGATCACGACGGTGCTGACGAAGAAGTTCGGCGGCGAAGCGAAGGCCTACGACCAGATCGACGCGGCACCGGAAGAAAAGGCGCGCGGCATCACGATCAACACGGCACACGTCGAGTACGAAACGGCTAACCGCCACTACGCCCACGTCGACTGCCCGGGCCAC
>NZ_ML058639.1 GCF_003635165.1 Burkholderia sp. Nafp2/4-1b
CCGCGACGACGATCCAAAGAAATATTCCTTCGAGCCGATCACCATCGTGATCAGCACGCCGAGCAGCGTGTCGAGCGTCGTTTTCACCATATCTGGCATCCGGATGCCGCCGATCGCCAGATAGAACTCCAGCCCGATCACCGCAAACAGCGCCAGCGTATACAGGTACGCCAGATTGCGCGCAGTGTGGTCGTGTTCGGCGATGGACAATTGCCTCGCACTCGCCCGATCACCCGCGGCGATCTGATCGGCCTGCACCTGGATTCCCGCCATGTTCTGCGCGTGCGTAAAGCCGGCCTGGCGCATCTTCAGCGCAAACTCATCGTCCGCCTGCTTCAGTGCAAGCCACTGGTCGGGCGTCAACGCCTCGTCGCTTAGCGCGGTTTTGACGGCCTCGACCGAACGGTCATTGAGCCCCAGCTTCTCCGCAATCGTGGTTGCGGCCATCACCGCAATACCGGGTACCCCGCCCGTGAGTGCGGTCACCAGCCAGGGCGCGACCGTCTTCAGCATTTCGAGCATATCTTTTACCCTCCCAAAGCCCGATTCAGTTGCCAGCCGTATTCGAAGGTCTCGTTGGCCGGCCGGCGCTCGGCCAGCTCGAGGTAGTACACCGACTGCTGCGCCGCGATCATCCCCAGCAGCACGCGGTGCCCGTCCACGCCGCGCAGTGCGAGCCATGCTTCGAGCACAGTAAGCGTGGCCGGCCCGATGACGCCGTCGAGCACCAGGTCCGCAAACGTCTTGCCGTTCTGATTCAGCACGTTCAGCGCGCGCTGCAGGAATTTGACGCCGGTCGACGGCCCCGCATTCACGCCGATATCGAATAGCTTGTCGGCCAGGGCCGGCGAGATTGCCTCGAGCTGGTCGAACTTCGGGTCTCGCCAGTAGCGCGCTTCGTAGATCGCAATCGCTGTCTCGCGCGGCAAGTCCTGCATTGGCCCCGTGTAGCCGTTCGCGCGCGCCTCGGCCGCCGTGATGCCCCACCTGGTTCCTTCGAGTTTGCCGAGATACCAGTTGCCGCGATCAGCCGGATCGTTCGAGAATCCCCCCTCGCGCCCGATCAGCGCATCCATTCGGTCTTGCAGTTTCATGGTTTCGGTCTCCCGTTCAATTCCTGCTCGAGTTGCTCGAGACGCTGCTGTTGCAGGCGGTTCAGCGCGTCGCCTTCGTTGATATGGGTGAACACCCACACGATTGCACCAACCATCATGGTCTGCACCACACCCAGGCAGATGCCGAGCACCCAGACTGCGCCTCGAGCCGTGTGTTTCATCGCGTCGACTTTCCGGTCGACGTCGGTGATCTCGTGCGCCAACTGGCCACGCGCACGCTCGTCGGCCCGCGAACGGCCCCACAGCAAACCGACGTCCTCGCGTACGGTTTCCGCTCGCACGGCCGTCTCCGCGAGCCGCCGATCCAGATCGGCAAACGGCTGCACCGAGCGTTTGATGTCCTCGACGCTGGCCGCCACCGCCCGCATCTGCTGCGTGAGCGTCGCGATCTGTACCGCGAGTTCCTGTTTTTCCTCACCCATCGTTTCTCGTCTTTAATAGGTTCATCGCGAGCTACCGGCCAACGCCGCGAGCCAGATTGATTTTTGAAAGCCAGGCGAACCTGTTTGCCGGCACGATATGTCCCGACGTCTCCACTGACGAAGGCGTCGGGCTCTCAGGTAATTTGTCAATCCGTTTTACGCCACCCCCCGTGCGGGTGGCATTTTTTTGTTCAACACGATCGTGGACGACCGAGACCGAGCAACGCTCAAGTCGCCTTGAGCTAGAGCGATTTTTGAAAGTGCCGCAGGCTGGATGACCCACTATGCGCATTGATACCTCCACCCCGGGGTGTCGACCTCTGTATCTGTATTTGTGCCACCCCGAGCGGGTGGCACTTTTTTATGTTCCGTCGCGCGCCATCGGCCCGGGGCCGGAATCACCAGGTTGACGGACTTCGTCGGCGGCTTCCCGTGCCCGACCTTCGCCTTGCCCGCATTGCCCCCATTGAGCGTCACCACCGTGATCCAGCCACGCGATGCGTAGCTGTGCTCCACCGATTCGATCAGGAATGCGCCGTCCACATCGTCCTTGAACCCCTTGAGCATCACCGTCTTTTCCGCCGCCAGGTCCGCCCGACCGCGCAGCGTCAGCCGGCTCGTCGCGGTCTGCCGGTTCAGTTTCGCCAGGCGTGAAGTGGCCGCCACCTTCGCCACGCTCGCGCTCGCAAATGCATGCCGCTCGGTGTGGATGGCCGATGCACCCGGTGGCGCGTCGGGATTCGGGATCGTCAGGTCGAGCTTTTTGCCGGTCTTGCGGTCATGCACCTTCGCGCGCACCGCTGCAAAGCTCGCGCGGTCCGGGAACTGGATGTCATAGTCGAGCAGCATGTCCGGTGTCAGCGTCACGACAGGCAGCGGCTTACCACTCGCGCTCTTGCCCGCTCCGCGCGGTAGTACCAGCAAGCGGCCGGCCTTGACCGTAGCGGTGGCCCCAACCTGCCGGGCCACGCGCGTCACGAAATGCAGGTCGCTCTCGCCAAACTGGTCCACGCGCGGCATCAGCACGTCGAGCTCGCACACCGCCGTCCAGCCGTGACGGCGCGCAATCTCGCCCACGATGTCGGCCAGTTTCACATTGGTCCAGCTGCCCTCGCGCTGCGTCTTCGCGCTCGCGCGCATGTTCGCCGGCTTGCCACGGATCACCACGCTCGCCGGTGGCCCGCGCACGCCGACCTCGTCTATCGCATACTCGCCGAGCATCGATAATCCCTGTCCCATCCAGCCCAGCGATATCTTGAGGGTCGCACCTTTGGGCGGGAACCGGATCCGGCCGTCGCGATCGTCCAGCGTAAGCGTGCATTCATCCGCGTCCAGCCCCGGCTTGTCGACAGTGCGGATCTCCAGCACCCGGTCCTGGATCACCCGCGTCACGTCCTCGCCGTTCGCGATCACCTGGAACATCGCTTCCATCTCAACTCCACAACTGGATCGACTCGTCGCGCGGGCGCTCGAGTTCGGGCATCACGATGCGTACCCCCGCCTCGAACGGCTGCGATTTCGCCGCCAGCCCCGGATTCGCGTCATACACGGCCTCGACCGTGCCCCGCAAGCTGCCGTACACGCGATAGCAGAGGGTGTCGAGGACGTCGCCCTCACACGTGCTTAAAATCTTCGCCATAGCGGCCAAACTCCAGACTGAAGGTTTGTTTGCGCGGCACGCCGTCGGCGAGCAGCGCGTGTTGTTCTTCGTCGATGCGCTGCAGGTACCAGCGGCCAAGCACATCGCCCGCGCCGGTCGTCAGCTGCACCGGCTTCATGTCGGCGCCGATCGCCCGCAGCCGCTCGATCTGACGCACGCTCGCACCGAGCTGCGGAAACACCACGCCTGAGAGCGTGATCGTCTCGCCGCCGACGCTGACGGCCTGCAGCGCTTCCTGACGGTTCAGGCGCTCCTGCGTGGCCACCCGGTAGTGCGTGGCGCGTCGCAGCGTATCGAACGCGGCCGTCGACAGATTGAAGTGGAAGGTCTGGCCCGCGTCGGTGGCCAGCGTCATCAGGTGCGGCGTACTCGACGATGCGCCATCGAGTACGCCTGTACCGAACGCACCGGTGGCCAAACCCGTGGCCGTTGAGCGGACGTCGTCGAGCGCAGCGCTATCCTTGCTCACAAACCGGTTGAACGGCTGGCGCACCGCGTCGAGCGCTGAGGTGACGCCCTCGGCCGCGGCCCGCACCGCCGGAAAGCGCGAATCGTTCGCGGTCTGCAGGATCGTGCCGACGCCCGCCTGTACCGCATTCAGGCCACGCATGGCGGTCGCAACCTGCGGGCTGACATCCCCCGCCACCGACAGCGCGCTGGCGGCACCCGAGAGCAGGTCGGCCGCGCTGGTCAAGTTACCGGTCGCCAGGCGCTGGAGCGTGTCGACCGTGTTTTGGCT
>NZ_ML058640.1 GCF_003635165.1 Burkholderia sp. Nafp2/4-1b
ATAATCTCGAAGTGCGCATAAGATCTGCCGACGGCGCATGGACGGACCTGGTTTTCGACCCAGTTGTTGTCCGCAGGCAGATGCCCATCGTCCAGATAGCGCGTGAGCGCCTCCCAGCGCTTCAGGCTGTAATCGAGTGCCTTGGCGATCGCAGAACCCTCGGCGACGCGTTGTCGCTGCTCGACCAACCACACATGGAAGGCATCGGCGATCGGCCGAGCCCGCTCCTGGCGCATGAGGCGCCTTCGGTCCGGGTCAAGCTCTGCTACGTCACGCTCCACTTCGTACAGCGCGCCGAAGTACCGCAACGCCGGCTCGGCCAGCTCACTGTGGTGCTTGACGTGCAGGTCGAAGAACTTCGGACGAGCATGGGCAAGACATCCGATCTCGGTGATCCCGTTTTCGAAGCCTGCCTTGTAGCCGCCGTAGTCATCGCACACCAGCTTGCCGCGCCACTCGCCGAGGAAGGCACGTGCATGTTCGCCGGCGCGGCTGTCGGCGAAGTCGTAGATCACCGCCCGGAGTTCGGTGAACTGCGTGGTGCTGTAGGCCCACAGGTAAGCGCGATGGGTCTTGCCCTTGCCCGGCGCGAGCATCTGTACCGGTGTCTCGTCGGCGTGCAACACGTATTGCTGCAACAGTTCCTGCTGTAACGCGTCGACCAGAGGCTGCAATCGCACGCCGCATACCCCGACCCAGGCACCGAGCGTTGATTGCGGGATCGCCAGCCCCGCACGTGCAAAGATGCGTTCCAGTCGATAGAGCGGCAAGTGGTCCGCATATTTCGCCACGAGCACCCACGCGAGCAGCGCGGCGCTCGGGATGCCCTTGTCGATCACCTGCGGCGGAACCGGCGCCTGCACCAACGTCTCGCAGACCTTGCACACCCACTTGCCCCGGATATGTCGCTCGACCGTGAACACGCCGGGCGTATAGTTCAGCTTCTCGCTGACGTCCTCGCCAATGCGTACGCGCTGACAGCCACACGCACAGGTCGTGTTGTCCGGTTCATGATGGATGTCGGTGCGCGGGAACTGCGGCGGCAGCGGGGCGCGTTTCGGTTGCTGACGCGCTTGGCTGGCCCGTTTCTCCGGTTGCAAGGCTTCGAGCTCGGTTTCAATCGCAGCCAGATCCGCGTCGATCGCTTCGTCGAGCAGGCTCATTTGCTCTTTGTTGAACTGCTCGCTGCGCTTGCCGAACTGCTGCCGCTTGATGAGCGACAGCTCGTGCGTGAGCTGATCGATCCGCGTTTGTCGATACCGCAGCTCCCGCTCCTTCTCATCGATCTCGCGGTCCTTCTTCTTGACCTCGACTATCAACGCCGCGGCCAAGGCGTGGAGCTGTTCGGGGCTGAGGGCGTCAAGGTCGGATGGCAGGTCCATGACAACCAGTCTGCCAGACGCCCACCAGATACGGAAGCGGAACAGTTTACGTCCGGCGCAGCATCATAGGACGGTGATCGCGTGGTCCGGCGTAAGCGTGCGCCACGGCAATCCCGCCACCAACGCGCGCAACTGCTCCGGATTCAGCGGTAACGCGATCGCTTGCTCACCGTTGGTCCAGACGAATCGCCCCTTGTTCAGACGCCGTGCGGCAAGCCACACACCCAAGCCGTCATAGACCAGTACCTTCATCCGTGTCGACTGCCGGTTGGCAAACAGGTACGCATGGTGGGGCCGCACCGCGCCGAACACCTTGACCACGCGCGCCAGCAGCGTATCGACGCCGGCGCGCATATCGATCGGCTCGATCGCCAGCCAGATCGCCTCGATGCGGATCATCGCAGCCACCCTTGCAACCATGCCGCGCAATCGGCCGCGGCGCATAGCGGCCAGCGCACCGTCACGGTCGCCGCGCCCCGGCGTACCTCGATCTGGATCTCAGTTGGAGTCGCCGCCGCACCCGGCGCTTCCAGTTGCAGCGGGACGAATTCCGCCGCCGGCAAACTCCGCGACTGGCGTGCCTCTTCCGCTGCGTCCAGTTCCTCCCGTGCGGCCACCCATCGACGCAGCAAATTCGCGTTCAACCGGTAATGCAGCGCAACCGCCGCGATCGATACGTTCGGCTGCATCGCCGCACGGATCACCTTCTCCTTGAATTCCTTGCTGTGGCGGCGTCTCCGCGTCGGCTCTACCGTCTCCGAAATCGTTTCATTCTCGTCCATAGCGTACACGTGTCCATTTAAAAATTAGGTGGACACGATCGTCGCTTTCGTCACCCTGACTCTTCAAGATGACATTGCCGGGCGCTTACATCTCGTTCATCTGCGTCGTCGGCGCGTTTGTCGGCGACATTACCCAACGGCGCGATGATCGAGCTCGAGTGTTCTGGGCGGGACGCCTCGCTGGTGACGGCGATGATCGCGGCACTTGGAGCGCGCTGATGTTCCGCTTCGACGACAATTTGCGGATCTATTTGCATCGCGAGCCGATCGACTTCCGCGCCGGACTGAACACGCTGGTAACGATGGTCGAGCAGGCGATGCAGCTCGATCCGCTTGCGCGAGCCGTCTTCGGGTTCCATAACCGGAAACGGGATCGCGTGAAGCTGTTGCTCTATGACCGGGCCGGCTTCTGGCTGATGATGAAACGGCTGGAGGTAGACCGTTTCGCCTGGCCTCGCCGTCAGCAGACCGTGATCGAACTCACGGTGGAACAGCTTCACCTGCTGCCTGACGGCGTCGATGTCGACGCGGTGCGTCGTCATCCCGCGCGACAGTACTGCTTCACGAGTTGAGTCGCGGTGTCGCGAACGTTGTTGGTTAACAACGGGCGGCACTGCCGTTACAAATTTCCGTAAACCTGTGCGGCATCGCGCTTCGCTATCGTGAAGCGCATGAAAGCTGATCTCTCCCGATTGCCGCGGGCCGTCAAGACCTACACCCATGAGCTCGAGGAGCGCGTCACCACCGACGTGCAGCTCATCGCCGAACGTGACGCCAGGATTTGACCAAGCGCCTCGATGCGCTGGAAGAGCAATATCGTCTCGCGCTGGCCCGGCAGTATGCGCCGAAGAGCGAGAAGCGGCGGGACCGCGTGTTCAACGAGGCCGAAGAAGAAGCCGCAGCGGAGCCGGCCGGCGAGGACGACAGCGACGTGCCCTCTCTGCCGGACACCGGGTTGCCAGAGCTCGACAAGCCCGAACCTCGCAAGGGAGGCCGCAAACCGCTGCCTGCGGATCTGCCGCGCGAGCGCATCGAGTACGACCTGCCCGAGGACCGGAAGAGCTGCCCGTGCTGCGGCAAGGCCCTGCACCGCATGGGCGAGGAAGTCAGCGAGCAGTTGCACATGGAGGTCAAGGTGTCGGTACTGCAACACGCGCGCGCCAAATATGCGTGCCGGCACTGCGAACGTCACGGCGTGCGTACACCGATCGTGGTCGCGCCGATGCCGGCGCAGCCCTTGCCGGGCAGTCATGCAAGTCCCTCGATGATTGCCGCCGTCACGGCCGGTAAGTACGTCGACGTCACGCCGCTGTACCGGATGGAGGATGCCCGTGGTGCTGCGCCCGTACTAGAGCGACAAGCCGCTCGAGGCACCACGCGCCGAAGACAAGGACTTCATCGCCAACGAAGGCGAGATCTCGACGCTGATGAAGGCGCTGCCGAGCGAGGAAATGCGCAAGTCGGTACTCAAGGGCATGAAGGCCAAGACCGATCCGGGCGGCACGATCGTCGTTCAGCGCGCGTTCGCCGAGTCGGATACCGGTGTGGTCAACGCCGGCTAGCTCCAGTCGGCAGCGAAGTATCCCGATCACTGCCAGGTTGTCAGCGACGTGTTAGCGCTTACTGGCGGTCGAGCATCCAGTTGCCATATCGCGGGTGATTCGGCCGCCAACAGCGGAGTCTGCGGAGTCTCGGCATACTCCTTCCTATGTCCGCCATGCGCGCCATTTTGCGCGGGCGATGATTCTTTCGATTTCCGTGTCGCTCGGGGATAATTGTGGGCGCTTGCTCTGCCACGGGCTTCTTCACCGAACACACCGCTGTGAACATGGAAATTTTACGGAACGGCCTTGGCGCTAAATCGCCAAATCACGCATCGAGCAAAGTAGCTACTATCCCCGATAGCATCCCTGGATACCGTCCAGACATCGACGGGCTGCGAGCCGTGTCGGTACTGGCGGTACTCATCTTCCACGCTTTCCCGGCAGTTTTGACCGGCGGGTTTGTTGGTGTGGACGTGTTTTTCGTGATCTCCGGCTACGTCATCACGAAGCATATGTTGCGCGAGGCCGACACCGGCACCTTCAGTTTCTTCGCGTTCTATGGGCGGCGTATTCGGCGGATTTTCCCGGCGCTACTGCCGGTACTTGTTTGCATCTACGGGGTCGGCTGGTTTGAAATGCTGCCCGAGGAATTCAAACAATTGGGGCTCGACATCGCGGGCGGTGCAGGTTCCGTTGCTAACCTCGTGCTCTGGCACGAAGCCGGGTACTTCGATGTATCCGCTGCGTTGAAGCCACTGCTCCACCTGTGGTCTCTTGGCGTCGAGGAGCAGTTCTATCTGGCATGGCCCATCTTGCTTCTCGCGGCTGTGCGAGCGCGTAGGTCCACGTACTGGCCTATCGTGCTCGTGGGCCTTGGCTCGTTTGCGCTGAACGTTTCTGTTGTGCGCCATGACACGGTTGAGGCGTTCTACGCACCGTGGACACGAGCTTGGGAGCCGATGCTCGGCGCGCTGCTTGCGTATCGACACTCCGCTGACAGCAGCACCTCTTCAAGCGATGCCAGTATCAAGGGCATCGTCGGGCTACTTCTCCTGGTCGTCTCGTTCGTATTTCTCAAGGAGTCTTTGACGTTTCCGGGTTGGTGGGCGCTCATGCCGACCGTGGGAGCCTATCTCGTCATTGATTCTGGCGCGAGTCGGACATTTGCCTCTCGCGTACTTGGCTGGCGACCCCTCGTCCTGATTGGGTTGATCAGCTACCCGCTGTATCTGTATCACTGGCCGCTTCTCTCCGCGCTGAAGATCTCGGGCGGCAGTGCAGTCTCGGCCGTTTGGCGCGTCGTTGCGCTGTTGATTTGCTTCCCTTTAGCCCTGGCGACGTATCGTTATATCGAGACGCCGATCAGAAAATCGCGGCATCCTCGCGTGGTGGTGAGCATTCTCGTCCTTCTGATGGCGGGCTGCGGCTTTGCTGGCTACAACGCTTACCAGCGTGGCGGACTGGAATTTCGAATGTCGCACATGGTCGGCGCGTTTGCAGACGGAGTGAACTTCGACCGCGACAAGATTTGGCGTCGTGGGGAATGCTATCTCGAAGGTTCCGATAAGTCGTCTTTCAGTGACTCTTGCGTGGATGTCGGCACCGGGCCACTCGTTATGTTGTGGGGCGACTCTCGATCCGCTGCTCTGTATCCTGGCCTGCGTAGTGTCAGCAGCGCGCGCGGTGTGCGGCTGGCGCAATTCAGCACCGCCGGATGCCCCCCCGTCACCGGTGGCGATCCGCGGTGCGCACAAGCGAATGCGCGTGTGATCGAGATAGTGAAGGCGATGAAGCCGGAAATCGTGTTGCTGACAGCAAATTGGACCACGGATCGGCTTCACGCGCTTTCGGCAACCGTCGATGCGTTGCGTGCAGCCGGCGTCGGGCGGATTGTCCTAATCGGGCAGGTTGCCACCTGGCAAAGTTCGTTGCCGAAGCTCTACTGGCTTTACTGGCGAGAGCATCACGAGAAGATGCCGGCGCGTTCCTTTTTCGGATTAGATCCCGCATCAAGGCAGTATGACCGGGACGGGGCGACGATCGCGAAGCAGCTCGGTATTGAGTACGTTTCCGCATTTGACGCGATGTGCAACGACGCGGGCTGCATTACCCGCACGGGCTCGGGTCGTGGAAACATCGTCATGTTCGATGATTCGCACCTGACTCCGGCCGGCGCGGAAGCGGTGGCGGACGGTATCGCGGCTAGGGTGTTCGGCGGCTAACTCGCGAGCAGCACCGATTCACCGCGGCCGCCATTTCAACGAGGGACACGGTCAAGCCCTTGGTGAGCGCGAGCGTCGTGTCAAGGTTCGGCGAGCGCAGCCCACGTTCGAGGTTCGAGAAGCGAGATATAGGTCCGATCGAGGTCTGTCACCTTCGCCAAGGTGTACTGCGACATGCTTCGTTCGTTCCGAAGCTTTCGCAACGTGGCGGCAAATTCGCTGTTGGCTTGACTGTTCAAATTCCCGGCCCGGTCGTCTGGGTCAGGATTGTGAGTTTGAGGACAATAGTCAATAGCCAGCAACAGACTATTGTCGGAGTTTTGTAAGAGACGGATTCAAAAAGGCTGCTCCGTGCGTCTGAAGATGTTCCAGCAGACGAGGGAGCAACCGAATTTGAGAAGTGCTTCGTGAATGTCGGCTCGACGTTCGAAGCGAATGCGAAGACGACGGAAGTTGTGAAGCCACGCATGAGTACGTTCGACAACCCAGCGGAATTTGCCCAGACCACTGCCGTGTTCTGTCCGGCGCTTGGCGATCACCGGTGCGGATTTCGGTGATGGTGATCAGCCGTTTCGGCGAACGTGATCAGTTTGGAAGGTGGTGTTGCGCGGTCAATGGATTATAGCGAAGGTGATCACGATCAGGATGCGGAGGACTGCTTGGCGTTGGTCTTTCGCATCGATTCGCCCTTCAATGGTAGTTTGTGGGCCTGATGGACGAGCCGGTCGAGGATCGCGTCGGCGAGCGTCGGGTCCTGCAGCCACGCATGCCAGTGTTCCAGTGGCAACTGGCTGGTAATGATCGTGGATCGCGTGCCGACGCGATCGTCGAGCACCTCGAGCAGGTCGTTTCGGGCACTCTGATCGAGGTCCTGCAGGCCCCAGTCGTCGAGCAGGAGGACGTCCATCTTGGCGAGCTGTGCGAGCCGTCGCGTGAAGCTGCCGTCGCCATGGGCGATCTTCAATTCCTCGAACAGCCGCGCAACGCGGACGTACATCACGGAGAAGCCTTGTCGGCAGGCCTGCTGACCAAACGCGCAGGCGATCCACGTCTTGCCTGCTCCGGTCGGCCCCGTCAGGATGAGGTTTTGTGCATTACGGATCCAGTCGCAGCCAGCAAGTGCGGCGACGACGCTCTTGTCGATGCCGCGGCTCTGCCGGTACTCGATGTCCTCGATGCAGGCTTGGGGATTCTTGAGTTTCGCGGACTTCAGCAGCCGCTCGAGCCGCCGGGTATCGCGCCAGGCGAGTTCGCGATCGACGACCATGCCGAAGCGCTCTTCGAACGACAGGCTGGTGCTGGCGGTCAGCGCCGCTTGTTCCTCGAACGCGCGGGCCATGCCGTCGAGCTTCAGGGACTTGAGCTGGGTTACGGATACAGTGGTCGTCGAACTGGAGTTGGGCAATATCGAGACAAGCACTTGCGTCCCGGGCGACTTTTACGCCATTGCGGTCGACTGGTCCGGGCCATACGATTCCTTCTTCACCGTCCCCACCTTTTTTCGGTCACTGGGGATCACCTTCCTTATCTGACAAGGGTTTCGAGGCGACAGGCCAGCATGCGATTCGCTTCGTCGTCAAACCAATCCTGCTGGCATCACTATCAAAAAGTAATCAACAACATTCATTTATTATTGTTTTACGAACATTTATTGAATACGATGCTACGCGCTCCCTCTCACAAAGGAAAGGAATCTATATGGAATCCGATCGCGTCGCCCGCCTCAGTCTGCGTATGGCCGCCGTTACGCTTGGTTTCATCGTCACGATGATGCTGCTGAACGCCGCATGCTGGGTTTATCCATCGCTGGGCGCGGTCAAGGCCGGCGCAGGTCTCGCTTTTGGACTTACCTATTCGCTGATGTCCAACCTGAATGTTGACATCAGTACGTTTCCGTGGTGGCAGAAAACGGGCGGTATTGTGTTGTCGAGCGTACCGTTCGTCCCGCTTGCGAACGGCTTGCGACACCTGCGCCTGCTGTTTCGCATCTATGCGCGGCAGGAGTACTTCTCGGCTAGGGCTGCACACCACTTCGGCAAGGTAGGCAGCTCGCTTGGTGTCTGGGTCATGCTGAGCCTGTTGTGCGAGCCTTTGCTCAGCGTATGGGCGACGATGTGCGAGCCGGTCGGGCAACGTCTCATCACCTTCAGCTTTGGCGTGCCGTATGTCGTTGCACTGTTTACTGCTGCCTGTATCGCCGTTATCGCGCTCATCTTAAGGCGGGCAAGCGAACTTGACGCCGAACATCGGCAAATTGTCTGAGGCGCAGGCCATGTCGATCATCGTAAAGCTTGATGTGATGCTTGCAATCCGCAAGGTACGGTCGAAGGATCTTGCGGCGGCTATCGGCATCACCGAACAGAATCTGTCGCTGCTCAAACAGGGCAAGGTCAAGGGCATTCGTTTCGCGACGCTTGAAGCAATTTGCCGCCATCTCGAGTGCCAGCCCGGTGATCTACTCGAACTTAAAGATGATGCTGGCGCGGTGGGCAATGAGGCAACGTGATACCGAGCAGAACGCCAAATGATAGACGCGGTGGCACTCTAGTTTTGCCTTCGCCTATTCTGAACGTGCGGAACAATTTCCGCCTACAGCCTCGGCAACGGCCTCTTTCTTCGTTACGACCGATCGTGTGAATGCCCCCCAGTTCGCCGCACCGATTCTCGACGGCTGCCACTCTCTTTCGATTGGCCGCCTTAGTCTTCGGCGAAAGTCGCAATTCTTACACCTACCCGCAAACGTCCTTGGTTGCTGAGGGCCGCCACTTGTTCAGAATCCAGTATCTGCAAGGGCGTCGGGATGGCACCCTCGCCGAAATTGCCGCTGTACTTGCGGCTCAATCTGCAGCCCGTTCGACGGGGCTGAGTAATCAGCCGTCGCGCAGTGCTTGCTTGCCCATCTCTCGGGTCATTCACTAACCCATTGATTTCAAAGCTCAACGAGAAGCTGCGTTGAGCGAATCGGCAATCAATCGACGCTTGTTGGACGCCCCGAGTGGGGCCGCCGCCAATCCGACCTGCACGCCACACGATGCAACGGGGCGGTGTCTTGCGGCCTCCGTGCAATATTGCGACACGGTGCGCGGCGGCGGGCGTTCATATTCGCGGACCGCCGCAACATTACGTCCTACGACGAAACCGATTCCTACGTATCGCGAGGTGACTGGGTCCGGGCCGGGGAATCCCCGGGGCAGGTCCCGGCCTTCGCCGAGCCCGCAGCGAATCCGGTCCAGTCATGTCGCGACACCGCGAAGGTTGCGATCGACGCCCTTGTCGGGCATGAGCATGATTGCTTCTGCCGTCATACAGGAAAATGCTCGAGCGAGCGCCAACGGTTCGGGTGAGGACGGACCTGTGTTCGATTCGATGGTGCGGCCGAGAGATTGGCCAAATGCGGTGTTGTAGATGCTCCACCGCCGGTGGAATATCGAGGCGATCTCGGCCGGCTCGCGGCGCAATACCGCGGCACGCGCTTGCGTTTCCTCAGCGTGAGGAAACGTGGTTCGACGATGTGGACGGGTACTTGCCGACAAGAATAGAGAAGTGCCACGACACCGTGATGTGCACCATCGAAGCGCTTGCGAATCACGGCGTTGTCGCATGCTCTCAAATTGAGGACGTGCAAGAAGCCGGAGGAACAACCCATCTCAGCGCTGCAAGGGAGGGCGGTGAAACGCCGCCCCCCCAACTTCCGGTGAAGCGGGACGTTGCTATCGTTCTCGAGCCCAGCGCCAGCCAACTTCCCCCATTGGGGGAAGCTAAGATCCGTCTCGGCGGGCAGGACGTAATCGCTCACCCTAACGTACAAGAAAAGCCTCTGGCGGACGTCAATGGTGCCGGATTGTCCGTCCGCAAGTCGTGAGTGGGCCCGCGAAGCGTGGGGCACTGCTCCGACGATCAAAACGGATGTCACGAAACGAACCGCAGAACGAACCACGTCATCGTCGGTAGTTCGGGTTCCGCTCCCAGCGTGCCCCCTGGAAATCGCCGGGCTGGTCGTGATGCGCCGCGACATCGTAAAGCTCGGGCGTTATCGAATCTTCTCAAGTTGAGAAAATTCTCGCGGTGACTTGGCCTGCGGCCGTGTACACGTTCACCAGCGAGCGAGGCGTGGTGAGTCAAACTTCCACCATTGGTGAAAGTGTCCAACACAACCGTGCCGTTCCACTTGTTCATCTCCATGTTCAGCATGGGGAGTACGACGAAAGCCGCGGTCGCCGGACGCGTTTGGGGAAGGGCGCACATCGTGCCGTACCGGCACCTGAACCGCTATCGCCTTTCGATGGCTGGCAAGACCCGCGTCAACAACGCCAACGATGAGTCCCGCAATTGGACGCCATCGTCCATCCACTGTTCGCCCTCCCGTATTGCTATTGCTCGCCATCGCGGTCGAGCCGGACCAGATATTCTCGTTTCGGTCGCATGGTCGGCCATCCGCTTCGGCTCGCCGATCGCTCATTCTGGGATTCTGGGAAGTCGCGAATAGGTTTCGGTTCGACAAGATAATGGTTGCTTCGGATACTGCTGATCGCATCCGCCCAGACACAGACCGGTTCGCGTAGCAATTCGTGAGAAAATGCGGTCTGTCGAGCCTAGGGCGGCCACCCGAAAACCGGTAACCTTCACCGGCTGGCTTGGCATTCTTCATGAAGGGCGCATGCGAAGGATGCGCAATGAACCCTGTCGTGCCGTTTGGCGCGGTCGTTGGTGATCTTGATGACGAGGTACGATGCCTTGAAACGATCGCCATGCGAAATCGCCGCTACACAATAAATCCACTCTCGGAGCATTTTCTTGAGGATTTGCTCGCTCCGCTCGATCGTTCCGAAGTGATTCGCCGTCGTCCTGAGTGGCGAGATTTGGCCCTTCCCATGGCGCGCTTCATCGAAGCAGCGCTCTCACGTCATTGGGAAAGCGTCGGCGCATGCCGTCGAAATGTGTATTGTTGGCGACGTGCTGAGGTCGTGGAGCGATGGGACTATCCCGCGTGGGCGCAACGCGCCTCAACGAACCTTATGCGTCGGGCGTACAGCATCTTCAAGCGAGGCGGCGAGGCGGACGCTGATGATGGCGACCTGCTCGAATTTGCCCGTCAGTACGTTGGATATCTCGGCCCGCTGTCTGACGCGCAGTTGCTGTCAGGGCTTGCGGTCCATCAGGCGACTGTGGCGATTGAGTGCTTGGTCGATGGTGTGAAGTCTACTGAGAACGATCTCTCGTTTGCTCGACGGCTATATCGTTGGCGAGAGTTGGACATCCAAGCGGACGAAATTGGCCGCGCGATGTTTAATGATGAGGTCGAGTCAGCCCTCGATCGTGCGGCAGTCCGTTTCTTCTATCCCGAATTAGAGGACGTGACGGCGTATCGCATCCACGCGGAAAAGTTGCTTTTGCTTGCAGATGTGAGCGCGCTGGGTCGTCTGTCCGCCCACGAGATGAGCCAACTTGTTGCCAGCATCGCGTCGGAGCAGGAGGAAGCGAATAGGCTGCGTTTAGAAATGAGGGCACGTCGACAGCGTCAGCAGAATAATGCGGCCAGGGCGACGGATGCGACGCGTAAATTGACCGATGAGTTGGCGGCTCAAATTCGAACGGCATTTCAGGCGCGTAGAGACGCCGATTCGCGTGCGAAAGTCGAGAGTATCGAAAATGAGCTGGCGGCCGAGCATGGAGTGTCGCGTAGCACGATTCAGCGGGCGCGGGGAGTAAGGTGAGAAAAACGGAGCCAAGTTAAGAATCGAATGTCAACCATTTTGGTTGACATGAATTGCTCGCTTACATTTGTGCCTTCTTTTACACAAGGAGCCCAAATGCCCAAATTCAACTCGTCCGTGCCAACGCCCATCGGCCTGCCGCATGACGGTTTCTCGCGCTGGGGCGATCTGCGCGTCTTCATCCCGCTATCCAGAGAAACCGTCCGCCAGCGCGAGCGTGAAGGCCGGTTCCCGCGTGCAAGCCGCCTGACGCAGCGTTGCACCGTCTGGCCAAATCGCGAAATTCATCGCTGGATGGCCGATCCGTTGAACTATCGCGCCGCCGACGTGGCGAGCGAAACGACGGAGGGCGCGTAATGGCTAGCATTTTGAAGAAAGCGTGCGAACGAGTGTCGGCACGGCCGACTGCCCATACGTGCCGTATTTGGCTTGACGCCTGCGCAGCATTCGAGGCTGCGTGCGAGATGTGCAGCAATTGTGAATTGCGTGGCAAGGCCCGGTACCTGGAGCGCGTGTCGGTCGCCCTCTGGAGGCATGGCGACCGCTCAAGCTCAGTCGCCGCTATTCACGCATTGCAGATTGCCGCGCTGATCGTCGCACAGGGCGAGCCGCCAGCGGTGCCGCGCTCGGAGTTTGCGAGCGAACTGGAGGGGGCAATTCTCGATGTTGGCGACGCACTGGACAGCGCGGGCCGCGCACTCGCCGATCCGATGGTGCGGCAGGTTGACGCGCTAACGGAAATGCTCTGGTCGCGTGGCGACAACAAGCACGCCCGCGCCGCCATACATCTGCAACACATCGCGGTAACTCTGATCCAGAGCGGGGTAAGCGTATGACGGCAACGCGTTGCCAATGTCACTTTGCGATGATGCAGAGCGGCCGGCTTCAGTCGTTTCGCCCCGCCTTCTCTGGTCCGTCCCTCCCCCGATTTGCACATCGGGGCGGCGCGCAGTATGCTATCGGCGTCGCTGAGACAACGGCGACCGGGTTTGGCGACCCGAGAATCAAACGGCGGACGACCGCCTCTGTGCGGTTTTTTTACGTCCGTGTGCCTTCGCGCGCCTCTACAATCAATGGGCGGGCCTTGGTAGGGCGACCTTCGGGTCGGCCGGTTTCCGTTTGTACCGGTTCGCCAACCCTGTCTTGCGCCCGCTCACCCCATTTGGCGATGGGGAGCGGGGTTCAACCCGCAACAAACGGAGGTCGCATCCAATGCGCCAGCACACGCATGTCCTCATCGGGAAGCAATCCCACCTCATCCAGTCAATCGTCCGCGCCGCACTGCGCGACGCAGCAACCGCCAATACGTACCAAGACGCGCTCGATACAACCGGCGCGGCACTGGCCGCAATCGCGGCGCTCGTCCGTGCGGAGGTGCGCCATGTCTGACCTGCGTGTGCCGAAGGAAGCCGCGATGGTTACTGCATGTGTGGCCGAGCAGTTCGCCCAACTCGAAGCCCCGATCGATGCAGTCCGTGCGCGTCTCACGAAGTGCACCTACGAGTGCTCATTGGTCGACATGGGACATAGCGTTGCGAGCCGGTACTCCACCGAAATGCGCTGTACCGCGCAACCGGAGGCGTGCCATGACTGAGCAGCGCATCCATACCGCGGTTGTCGACGGATTCGACAACGCACCGCCGCTGGATACGGGCGCACCGATCGAGCTGCAATTCGCAGTCGACCTGGGCGCGATCTGCGCCGACGCATGGCTCGACCTGAAAGGCGACGTGCGACTGCACGACTACGCGGCGCATCAGGCCGCCGCGTTCGCGCGCGGCATGGAAGCCGCCATGCAGGATTCCGGCGACGTCGACGCGCACCGCGTGACGATCAGCCGCCAAGCATTCGCGGCCGGCCTGATGGGGCGTGTACAACAGCACCTGTTTGCGGCGCTCGGCCTCGTCACGCGCGAACCGCGCACGACGCACTGAGGGGACGGTCATGGCAAAGACGAACAAGAACGCCGTGCAACCGCTCGCCTCGCACTTCGTGGCCGAGGTGAATCGCGCCGATCACAACCGCATCGGCACGCGCATCAGCGATGCAATGGAGCTGCTGGACAGCCTGCATTGGGCGGCCGACAAGGCCATGTCCGATGACGACTACTGGCTTGTGCTGAGCCTGTTCCGCGCGTCCCTTCCGTCGATCGGCGCGGCGCTGGAGGCGGCCAACGACGCCCTTGGCGAGTCGCGGCTCGGCCGCTACGTCTACAGCAACGACGTCACGGCCGGCGGGGCGGTTCTGTCGGTGCCTCGCGCGGCCGGCTGACGCCCCGCCGCTAGGCATCGTCGCATCATTCAATTCTTCGCGCGTCGGGGAGCTGCTTGCCCGATATGGACTACTAATCGGGAGTCTGCCGACGCGCGTCCAGTGGGAACCTATGAGTAACGCACCCATGTCCGAATTCGAGCGGGCGAGAGTCGCGCTCGGCTATGTCCCGCCTGACGACCGCGACACGTGGAGTCAGGTGGGGATGGCGCTCAAGGCCGAGTTTGGCGAGGAGGGCTTCGCCCTCTGGAACGAATGGAGCCAAGGCGCGCAGAACTACAACGGCAAGGACGCGCGCGATGTGTGGAAGTCGTTCAAGGGCGGCAAGATCACCATCAACACGCTGTTCCACCTCGCCAAGCTCGGCGGCTTCGATCCGCGTGCGCATCGAGCGAAGCCGGTCGATCCAGCGGAGCGCGAGCGACAGAAAGCCGAGCGCGCGGCACGTGAAGCGGCCGAGCTGGCCGAACTGACCGAGAAGCAGCAAGCCGCGTCGGCGCTCGCTGAATCGATCTGGTCGGCGGCCGAGCCGGCACCGGCCGATCATCCGTATCTTGTTCGAAAGCGCATCCCGGTCGACGCGCTGCGCGTCTATCGCGGCGGCTTGTGCATCGGCACGGCCGCATGCGACGGCGCACTCGTCATCCCGGCGCGTGACGCGGACGGCAAGCTGTGGACGCTGGAGTTCGTCCTGACGGACGGCCAGAAACGCTATCTGCCGAACGGCCGCAAGGCGGGCTGCTTCTCGCTGATCGGCGGTCCGCTATCTTCCGCGCCGTCCACGCTGCTGATTGGCGAGGGTTACGCCACGTGTGCGACGCTCGCGGCCGCGACCGGCTATCCGGCCGCCGTCGCGTTCGACGCCGGCAACCTGCACGCAGTGGCAACGGCACTGCGCGGCCAGTATCCGGACGCCCGCATCGTCGTATGCGCCGACGACGACCACACGACGAAGGGCAATCCGGGGGTGACGAAGGCCCGCGCGGCGGCCGAGGCCGTCGCCGGCATCGTCGCGGTGCCCGACTTCGGTCCGAACCGCCCGGCGGCCGGCACCGACTTCAACGACCTGGCTGCGCACGTCGGCTCGGATGCGGTGGCCGCCGCCGTGCGTGCTGCGCTCGCGCCGGCCGGCTCGCCGGATGCCGGCAAGGGCAAGGCCGCACTGCCCGCCGCGAAGCCCGCCAAGCGCCCGAAAACAGCCCGCGCGCAGGATGGTAAGTCTCGGTTCGTCGTCGACGACAAGGGCGTGTGGTTTCACGGCTTCAACAATCAGGGCGATCCGCTCCCGCCGCATTGGGTCAGCACGCGGATCGACGTGATCGCGGAGACGCGAAACGAGATGAACAGCGAGTGGGGCTACCTGCTCGAATTCACCGATCGCGACGGCATCCTGAAACGGTGGGCGGTGCCGGCCGGCCTCTTTGCCGGCGACGGCACGGAGCTGCGCCGTATGCTGCTCGATATGGGCGTGAAGCTCGGCGTCACGCAGATCGCCCGCACGCAGATCGCGAACTATGTGCAGATGGCGCAGCCTGACGAGCGCGTGCGCTGCGTGCCGCGCGTCGGCTGGCATCATGGCGCGTTCGTGCTGCCGGATCGCGTGATCGGCACCGGCAAAGAGGCGCTGATCTATCAGGCCGACACGCCGATCCAAAGCCAGTTCAAGGAACGCGGCACGCTGGACGACTGGCAACGCGAGGTCGCGGCCTACTGCGTCGGCAATAGCCGGCTGCTGTTCTGCGTCGCTACCGCCTTCGCTGGTCCGCTGCTGCACTTCTCCGGGCTTCAGTCGGGCGGCTTCCACCTGCTCGGCACGACGTCCAAGGGCAAGTCGACCGGCGGCGTCATCGCCGCGTCCGTGTTCGGCTCGCCGGACTACGTGCGGAGCTGGAAGGCGACCGACAACGCCCTCGAAGCCGTCGCCACGCAGCATAGCGACGCGCTGCTGATCCTCGACGAAATCGGGCAAGTCGAGCCGCGCTTGATCGGCGATGTGATTTACATGCTTGCGAACGAGTCGGGCAAGGCCCGTGCGTCGCGGAGCGGCTCGGCCAAGCCCGTACTCACGTGGCGGCTGCTGTTCCTGTCGAACGGCGAAAAGAGCGTGTCCGCGCTGATGGCTGAGGGCAACAAGCCCATGAAAGGCGGTATCGAGGTGCGCTTGCCCGCGATCCCGGCCGAGGTCGGCGAAATGGGCGTGGTGGAGAGGTTGCACGGCTTCCCGACGCCGGCCGCGCTGATCGAGCATCTAGAGCGGCACGCCGGCATGCACTACGGCACGGCCGGCCCCGCGTTCATCGAGTGGGCGTCGTCGCAGGCCGGCGAGCTGGCCGAGCATCTGCGCATGCGCGTCGACGAGCTGGTCGGGCAATGGGTGCCGGACGGCTCGCATTCGCAGGTCGCACGCGTCGCCAAGCGGTTCTGCCTCGTCGCGGTGGCCGGCGAACTGGCGACGGCGCACGGGCTGACCGGCTGGCCGCAGGGCGAAGCGGTCGAAGCCGCGCGTCGCTGCTTCGAAGGCTGGCTCGAACTGCGCGGCGGCACGGGCAACTCGGACGAGGCGGAAGCCGTGCGGCAGGTACAGCATTTCCTCGCCGCGCACGGCGACAACCGTTTCGTGTGGATGAACCGGGCGCAGGACGACCATCGGCCGAACGTGCCGCATCGAGCGGGCTTCAAGCAGCACGTGAAGCGCGACGAGCGGCGCACGCCCATCGCCTCCGATCGCGAGTATTACGCCGAGTTCGGCGGCAAGATGAGCGCCGACGATGCCGAAAGCGTCGAGACGGAATACCTGATCGAAGCGGCCGTGTTCCGCAAGGACGTGTGCGCCGGCTTCGATCACAAGATCGTCGCCAAGGCACTGATGAAGCGGGGCGTGCTGATGCCGCGTAGCGACGGCTATCCGTACCGGCAGGAATACATCCCCGGTCACGGCAAGTTCATGGTCTACCGTGTGCTGCCGTCGATCTTCACGCTCGAACTGTGAAAGACGCCGCCGCCGTCCGGGAGGGCGGTGGCGGGCATTCCTTTGCGCGGCATTTGGCCCGTGCGTCAAAGTTACTTTGAGCGATACGCTCCAGACGGAACCGGGCCGGCGATGGCCGCGAATCTTGCCTCAGCCGTAACAATCCAGCCCGGTTTATCTCCACTATCTCCAGCGTTCTCCAAATCGTTGGGAGACACGCGAAGCCTTACCCCATAAGGCTTTGCGGCCGATTCAGGCGTTTATCTCCAAATCTCCAACTCGTTTTGCACTGAGCGGATAGGCTCGATCGTCCGTATCGACAGCGAGGCCAAGCAGGGCGCGGCTCTCCGGGATTTGACGGGAATCGGAGGCGTATTTTCGAGGGGGGTGTCCGCGCCTCTCACGGGGTGCGCATTGTTGCGCCCGCCGCAAGTATCGGGGCGAGCGGCAAGCGGGGGCCCCTGCGTTCATGGCAAAGACGCGGGGCATCACACCCGCGCATTTTCTCTACTGTCGACGCCCCTAAGGGGGGGCATATTCATACCGAAATGCACGGGGCCAGCAGTGCGGTGCAAACTCTGAAAAATCGGCGAGAAGTGCGCGGCAACGGGGGCATACGCGTGGCGGCACGGGTCTATCTTGCCGCGGCGATCGGAATGATTTCCGCCCCGGCTTTGAGCTTGTCAAGATGATCTCCCCAAACTTGCATCATGCGCCTGCGTTCCGGCAGATATTCCGCATGGACGTAAGCGGCCGTCACTTGATTGCGTTCGGCATGTGCCATCTGGCGCTCTACAACGTCCCGGGCGAAGCCGAATTCACGCAGAGCCGTAGCGGCTAACCCGCGAAAGCCGTGCCCCGTCATTCGCGACTTGTAGCCCATGCGATAGAGCGCATAGAGCATGGTGTTGTTCGAAATGTGGCTTCGGCCCTGCACGCTGTAGAAGACGAATCGATGCTGACCGTTGATCGCGCGGAGCTGGGCGAGCACATCGAGCGCCTGCTTTGACAGCGGCACGATGTGCGGATCGCGCATCTTCATTCGTTCGGGAGGTACGCGCCACTCGGCGGCGGCTTCGTCAAACTCGTTCCACTCGGCACGAATCATTTCCTTTGTGCGCAAGAACGTGAGCGCCATGAGGCGGAGAGCGAGCCGGGTTACTAGATCGCCTTGATAGTTGTCGATGTCACGCATCAGTTGCGGTATCTCAGCGGCCTTGACGCGCGCCATGTGCCGAACACCTGGACCCTTCTTCAGCACTGTTTGCGCGTCAATATCTGCGGCCGGATTGCGGGCGCATCGTCCGGTCATGATCCCGTATTGGAAGACCGCGCGAGAGCGCTGGAGAATCCGCTTCGCCGTCTCGCGCACCCCGCGCGCCTCGACCTCGCGAACGATGCTTAGCATCTGAGGTGAATCGATCTCCGTGATCGGGCGCGCGCCGATCTTCGGAAACACGTCGACCTCAAGCGAATGCAGCACCTTCTCCGCGTAGCCGTCGCTCCAGCCCAGGCGCTGGGAATCGTACCACTCACGTGCTACCGCTTCGAACGAGTTTGCCGCCGCGATTTGGGCGGCCTGTTTTGCGACCTTCTTTGCCTCGCCCGGATCGACGCCGGCCGCGATCTGCTCGCGGGCCTCGTCGCGCTTTTTCCGAGCCGTGGCGAGCGTGACGGCCGGATAGACGCCGAGGGCGAGCGTCTTCTGCTTTCCGAGGAAGCGGTAGGACAAGCGCCAGTACTTCGCGCCGTTCGGTTGGACGAGCAAGAACATCCCGTTGCCGTCCGTGAGCTTGTACGGGGCCGCGCTGGCCTTCGCGTTCCGGACCTGTATGTCAGTGAGGGGCATTGTTGGTATCTCGGTTGTTGGTATTTGCTGATGCCAACAAAAATACCAACAGATTCTCCGGTTGTCACTGAGCAACCTTGGGTAACGATGGGGGCTAGAGGGCCGCCAGGCGGGCTTAAGCAGGGGATTTCTGGTGAATCTTGAGAATGGTCGGGAGCATGACTGGTCCCCCCGACAGGAATCGAACCTGTATCTAGCGCTTAGGAGGCGCTTGTTCTATCCATTGAACTACGGGGAGCGGATAGTTTGAGCGGGATGGACTGAACCCTTATGAATCAGGTGCTTAGCCTTGTCCCGTGTGCCTTTCCGGGATTTTCGTCTTTCCGCGCATGACGCGAAATGACAGGTTGTGAAGCATAGTTTAACGCCCCGCCTGCTACAATTCTGCTACAAATCGACCCTGTAGCAGCGTATGTGGATGACGCATTGCTACAGTTCACAAACGGGGTGTTTCATGGCTTCGATCCTCAAGATCGGCGACCGCTGGCGTGCTCAAATCCGCCGGCGGGGACAAAGTATAGCAAAGACGTTTCGAACCAAGGGCGCGGCCGAAGCATGGGCGCGAGAGATCGAGGGCGGTATCGACAAGGGGCAAGCCGCCGTCGACGAGCAGACGATCACGGTCGGCGAGTTGGTGCGCTTGTATCGAAACGCTCGGAACGATTCCGGACGACCGGTCGCCGAGAAGTCGAACGAAGACTACATGCTCAAGCGGCTGGAAAGTCACTTTGATGACGAGGTGGCTGCGAAGCTGTCGACGAAACGACTCGTGAAGTTTGCGCAAGAGCGGAAGAAGGAAGGGGCGGGGCAGTACACGATCGACATGGATATCTCCAAGCTCGGGACCGTGTACAAGCATATGGCGTCGCTTCTCGACCTGAGATTGCCGCATGCGCCTAGCATCGCACGGCCGACTCTCGACCACCTGCAGCTCATCGGCCCCGGCAAGCATCGCGATCGCCGGCCGACTCGCGACGAGATCGTGAAAATCTTCCAGTGGTTTGCAGAACATCCCGAACGGGAGCAGGCGGTGCCGGATGTGATCCGAGTTGCAATGAACAGCGCATTCCGGCGGGGGGAGCTGTTTCGGCTGACGTGGTCGGATCTCGACGTCGAGCGTCGGCTCGCGCTCGTCCGTGATCGCAAACACCCGCGACAGAAGAAGGGTAACGATGAATGGGTGCCGCTGATCGGCGATTCGCTCGAAGTGTTGCTGCGTCAACCGCGATATCCGGTGCCACCCGCATACGAGGCGAAGCGTAAGGCTGATCCGACGATCGAGCCACATCCGAACGAGTACATCTTCCGATTCAGCAAAAGCACGGCCAGCAAGTATTTCAAGCAGGCGTGCGATGAGAAAGGAATCGTTGATTTGCACCTGCATGATCTGCGGCACGAGGCAGCCAGCGCGCTGTTCGAGGCCGGTTGGCAGATTCCCGAGGTCGCCACTGTTACCGGACATAAGGACTGGCGCAACCTCAGGCGGTATACAAACTTGCAGCCGAAAAGTGTCGCCATCAAGGGCAGGTTGGTCGAGCGAGCGGCGTTGTCTGATGGGACGACTGAATGACCGCGAAATGGCTCGGCAAGTTGGTGCGCATTTCCCTATAATAGAGTCATTGCATGCACCACGTGCATGAACACGTTGATTTTAAAGGGAAAAAATGGATCACGCTCTGATCGATCTCGTGGTTTCGTTGGCGCATCAGGGGGTCAAGGGTGATAGTCGAGCATTTCAACTTCGCCTTCGGCGCGCTGTCAGCCGTTTGCGCGACGCCGAGCCCGAGCTTGCTGGGCGATTGATTGACGTACTGTCAGAAGGGACTGCTCCAACGAGAGAGGTCTATGCTTTCCAGTCGGAGGTGGAGCATGGCCGCGACAGGGCGGGTGGTACAGGTGCCGGCGGTGCCCCTGATGGGCCGTTAAAGGCACGTCGGGGGGGGGCGCCTACGCAAAGTTTCGCGGTTGAATCCGGAATCCCGACCCAAGTGCCAGTAGATGGTGACAGTCGTCAGACTTTGGTGACTGTTACCAACCCGACTATCGAAGAGGCGGAGTGTCCAGCATGGGCGGAGTCCGTGGGAGTTCCCGTAAGCCAACTGATTCGCGAATGGGATCTCGCGAGTGAGTTGCGGGATAACGGCCTCAGTCCGAGTAAATCGGTTTTGATGGAGGGACCGCCGGGGGTCGGCAAGACGATGACGGCAACTTGGATTGCTGCTCGGCTCCAGCTACCTCTTCTGACACTTGATCTCTCAACTGTCATGAGCAGTTTTCTCGGAAAGACAGGGAACAATATCCGAGCAGTGATTGACTTTGCACGCAGCTTTCCTTGCGTCCTGCTACTGGATGAATTCGATTCTATTGCAAAGCGTCGAGACGACGAGACTGACGTTGGGGAGCTGAAGAGGCTGGTCACTGTATTGCTGCAGTCAGTCGATAGCTGGCGAGATACCTCCCTACTGATAGCCGCGACCAACCACGAGGAGCTCTTGGATCCCGCCGTGTGGCGCCGTTTCGATCTGGTCCTAAGCTTTGATTTGCCAGATGCCACCGCAATTGAGAAATTCATGATTTCTCGGGGGGTAAAGGCCGACTTTTCGCGTGTCGCATCAGCTTTGCTTCGCGGGCAGACGTACGCACGTATCGAAAAAATTCTGAATATTGCCCGGAAAGGATCGGTGCTCGACCGTCGTTCCTATGAAGAGTGTCTATGTCAGGCGATCGTGGCGCAAATGAAGAAATCTCTTGCGGACGATGATGCAATGGAGCTAGAGTTAATTTCGCTTCATTTGCAAGGGTTGTCGCAGCGCGCAATTGCGGCGCGTCTCAAGATGGCGCACACGACTGTCGGTAGGCATATAAAGGCAATTTTCGGGGAAAAGGATGGCCGATAAAAATTTACTTATTGGGTACGGCGAAACATTAGTTGAGCCTGTAAAGCTGAAGCGAGGCGGCGGGGCGAAGCGCTATCCATACGAATTTTCGGAGATGCGCGGTCGACTTTCCAAGCAGATAAAGACCGTGATTCAGCAGGTCAAGCAGACGGACGAGAAAATCGCTCCTAAGGGAGAGTCGGTCGTCGAAATGACCCTGCATCCAGCATTTTTGGCGAAAAGTTATTTTCCTCAGCAGTTGTTGAACGAATTCGGTCTTCGTCACGTCGGTAGCCGCGGTCGCTTTGTTCATCCTGAGGTTTCCTTGCGCAAGGATGAACCCCCTGAAGGTGAGGCCGCTCCGGTTTTATTTGTCGCGGGGAGTGCCGAGAACTTCGAGGCTATGGAGTCCAGTCTTACGGGAAAAGGACTCCCGAAGTTATTTCAGGATGATTTCAGGAAAATAGAAAATTTCGAAATTTTCCACGCAGAACAGAAGGTGAAGTGGATCGACTCCGATGCGGATTTGGTGAGCCTCGAAGTTGTGCTTCACGCGGCGGCTCATCAGAGCTACATTCTCGAGAGTTTCGTTAAATGGGCGGAGCAGTGTGGCGGGGAAGTATTTGTTGATAAGGCCATATTCGTCCCGGGATTGACATTTTTGCCCGTGAACGTGAGCCGCAATAATGTTGTTGAGCTTGCGAAGTTCTCTTTTGTGCGTGCAGTTCGAAGCCTTGCCCCGTTAAGGGTAAGCCGGCCCGTCGCCGTGCGGAATGTTCAAGGAGGGGATGCGGTATCACTTCCAGAGGAAACTGAACTCGACCCCAGCGTATCGGTCGCCATCTTCGATGGGGGCATTGGACATGCAGATCTGTCTAAGTGGGTCGATGAATATACGTGGCCCGATACGAAAGTTACGGCGGCAAATCTATTGCTGCATGGCAATACCGTAACTACGACGGTTCTGTTTGGCGAGGGTTCCGCAAAAAAAGCGGTTATGCCGCGGCCATTTTCTCGTGTCCGTCATTATCGTGTTCTTGGAAAAGATAGCGGTGGTGACCCCGATCTTTTTGATGTATTGAAAAAGATTGACTGGGTTTTGATAAACGAGCAACCGCAGTTTATGAACCTGAGCTTAGGGCCGTGCATACCGATCGATGACGATGATGTGCACGTCTGGACGACATTGTTAGATCATCGCCTGTCAAATGGTCGAACTTTTACAACCGTAGCGGTTGGTAACGACGGCGACGACCCAGATCCGTCATTGTCGCGAGTGCAGCCACCGAGTGATATGGTGAATGCGCTCGGAGTTGGGGCCGCCGATTCAGCCGGTTCGGCCTGGAATCGAGCCCCGTACAGTTGCATCGGCCCTGGGCGAAGCCCGGGGCTCATGAAGCCTGATGGTGTGGCATTTGGGGGTTCGGGCGCGGAAGCGTTTCATGCGTATTCCCCGGTACATGGCGGATTAGTCGGCCTTGAGGGCACGAGCTTTTCTGCACCACTCGTCTTACGAGCAGCCATCGGAGTGGCGGCGACGTTGGACGCACCGCTTTCGGCAACAGCACTTAGAGCGCTAATGGTTCATCGTGCCGAACCACATGACACGGCTGGAGGGCGTGAAACCGGTTGGGGGCGTTTCGAGACCGACCCGGAAAGGCTCATTGTCTGTGGCGACCATGAGGCGATGGTCATATACACCGGCTCGATAAACCCAGGTCAACCGGTGAGGGCGAAGATTCCGTTTCCAAATATTCCGTTGAACGGTAAAGTGACCATAAAAGCAACTTTTGCATTTACTGCGCCTACTGACCCAGCACACTCTCTGAACTATACAAAAGCAGGGCTCGGAGTAATTTTCCGTCCCGTGGGGGCGGACAAAAAAACCATCCCATTTTTTAATCAGGATAAGTTCGATAGCGAAAGTGATCTTCGGCGAGATGCACAAAAGTGGGAGTCCTGTCTTTCGAGAACTAGGCGTTTCAATCCTGGGACGTTGAATGATCCGGTCTTCGACATCGAGTACTTAACGCGAGAGGAAGGCAAGGTGGTTGCATCGAAGGATCAGGTGCCACTCCCATATGTGCTGGTGGTTACTGTGTCCGTGGCAAATACGCCTGGTGTGTACAACAACGTTCTTCAAAGGTACAAGACGCTGCAGCCCGTTAAGGTTGCGACTCAGATCCATATCAAGAAGTAGACTCTGCGACGCAGGGTAGGGCGACCTCCTCAATTTCTTGGCTGAGTGTGGGTCGCCCATCGCGGCTGTATTAGGCAACGGCCGACACGTTGTGACGAGCTCTGGCAGACATGGCGTCGAGGTAGTCAGCGACTGCGTCATATGGCGCGAACCGCCCACCGCCTTCCTTATAGGTCGGAATGGGAAAAGTTTCGGCGCTGATCTGATTACGGATTGTTCCCTCCGACATCAGCAGCAGTTGCGCGAGCTGCGCTAGCGTCATGCGAGGGCCGTACTTTTCCAGAATATATGCACGGGTCAGCAGGCTCATTGCGTCACCTCCCCATCATGGGTGGCATGCGCGGCAAGCAACCGTTGTGTTTCGGGATGCATCGGGCCCGCGCCAATGTAACAGTCGTCCGGCGCATCAGGCCAATCCCGTCTGCACCGCTCAAACTCGCCTTCATTCCAGAGCGACAACCATTCGAAGCCTTCTTCGGCGTCAAGGGCATATTGAATAGCTGCAACGCTTGCATGCGTTGGATGCCCCAATGCGGCTGTGAGCGCGGTGCGTCGGTCGCGGAGAAGTCGAAGGATGGTGTCCGGGTTCGCGAGGGCGATATAGGCGGCGTCGCGCAACGTTTGCTCGTAGTCTTCGTTCCCGTTACGGCGACAATCGCAGATGTCCTTCCGGTCGTCATGCTCGTTTTCTACCCATGCGCCGACGTTGATCCAGCTCCCCTTGGTTGCCTTTTCGGCAGCCGCTTGCAGGGCATCGTAGTTGCCGGTGATGTTTTCCATATCGGTCCTCGGTTATCGAATGGCGCTGACGATACGATCGAGCTTGCCGTCGATCTCCAAAGTCGCCAATGCTTGCATTGCGGTTGCCATGCGTTCGAGGACGGTGGCATAACGCTCAAGGCGGTCAATGTCGGCCGTTTTCAGGAGACGTTGCATCGTGTCGCCGAGTTCGTTTGCCGACTTCCGAACACTCCCCGCCGCTTTTTTCGTCGACTCAGAGACATGCTTCTCGGCATCGATCATGCGGGACAGCGAGCGTTCGAAGAGGGCGATTGCATCTTGCGTGGTGGATTCAGCCTTTGCGAAATCGGTGTTCATGTCTTTAAGTCGGCGTTGAAAGTAGTGAGAGTCGGCGTTGATGTAATTCGCAACCATCGTCAGCGTATCGAGGTTGCTAAAAAGAGGGCCTTTGCTGTCTTGCCTGATTGGCTTAAGTCCGTACACTTCGGCCGGGTTGTTCCGTGATGGGATCATTTCAATTCGAATCCTTGGTTCTTTGAATCTGCCTCACGTTGCGGCAGTGCACGGCCAAGCTGCATCAAGCCGGTTTCCAGCGTGATCCCAGCGGTTGCTGCCCAGGTGCGTGCGTCCTGCGCCGCCTTGTGGCGAGCGAACGATCCGACCTCGTCGGCCATCAGGTCCAGCAGCTCGACGTCGGCCGCGTGCGAAATCTCCGTGATCAACGCGCGGATCTCGTTGCGAAGGGCGTCGAGGCGCGTGAGCCTGCCTTGGCGGGTATCCGTCAAGGCTTCGTTCATCTGGATATGTTTGAGCCGCGCGAGCGGCGCTTCGTCGTTCTGGATCGCTTTTGCGGGCGTCAGCCCGCTGCAGTCCGACTGCGTTGAAGTACCGTTGACGCTCGCAAGTGCGATAGCCGGGCGCTTCTCCGCGTGTTCCCGCTTTCGCGGCAGCGGACGTGGGGTAGAAAGAGCCGGGCGCGGGGTCATTGGGCCGCCTCCAGCGCCAATTCGGGCGTCCAATCCGGGGCGGGCAACTGGAGGATGTCGTCGAGCCATTGCAGGACGATCGGAAGGTCTTTCTGGCGCTTGATGTTCTCGTGGCCGAGAACTTTTTTAAGCCATCGAGCGCCTTCTTGAATTGCCTGCATTCGCGTCGGGTAGATCGTGGTGCCCGCGCCGAATTTCAGTGGCGTCGATGCGAAGCTGTCCCCGAAGTTGTACATAGCCGCGCAAATCCACTGATCCGCTTTCGGTTGGGCCACATAGATTTCGGCGAGGGGCTTTTTCGTCCGGTTGCTGATGGGCGAGCGAATGGTATCGGTCGCGACGCAGCGGCCGTCTTGATCTGGTGCCGTCACGGGGTAGATCCTTGCCTTTTGCGGGGTGTCGAGGAGATCGGTGAGCGGCGTGAGTGCTGTGTGGACAGCTTGGATGGTTCCGGGGGAAAGCTTGCCAAAAACGGGGTCGTGCAGGACCGCTTGTAACGCCTGCAAAAGTTGCTTTGCGCTCCCGCCGCTAATCTTCGCGGGTGCTGCCGTCACCGGCTTTTGGGACGGCTTGCCACCTGCGGTCAGATGCTTTTTCGTGACCTTGCCCTTGCCGGCTTCCTTCGCTCTCGACAGCCCGGCCACGATGCGTTCGAGCGCCTTGTCGGCGCCGTGCGTCCGGATTTCCTCGATCGCGAGCGTGCCGGCGATCGAGCCGTCGCGCACGAGCGCGTGAAGTTCTGCCGGTGCCTTTTCAAGCAGTGCGGCATCGCGAATCGATTGCTTGGAAATGTTCAGGTGCTCGCAGATGGCTTTCACGTCCAGTTTATGGGCGTCGCGCAACTCAGCGATCGAGGTAGCGAGATCGAGCGGTGTTGACTGCTTCGAGACGTTGCTCAAGTAGCCGGAGATCACCATCTTCGGCCGCTTCACTTCGCGCGAATCCAGCACGACGATCGGAATCCTTCCAAGATCCTTCCCGGCCTTGATTGCTTCACCTGCCGCGAGGTAGCGGTGCTGCCCCTTGAATACGTAGAAATAATCCTTCCCATCCACCTTGCGCGCATAGCAGTGCAACGGGGAACCCTTGTCGTATCCGTTCTTCATCATCAGCGCGGTCAGTTCCTTGACCCACGCCGGGTCAATCGGGCGGATGTTGTCGCGCGGATCGTAATGGAGCGACTCGTACGGCGTCATCCAGAGATCGGCCGACGTTGCGCCGGCAGCGGCGGCCGCGACCTTGATGTTCCCGGTTGGGATCGGCGCGGTCAGGTCGAGCTGTTGCGTGCGATCGTCGATCATGGAACCCTCCGGCGTTGAACCAACGATTCGAGGCGTGCGATTTCGAGGTCGATGCTTTGGCGGAAAAGCCGGAGATAACGCAGCGCGTGCACAGCAGAATCCTGCAACGCGTCCGGCGTGATCTCGAGCGGGTACAGATGCGGGAACGACACGGCCACGTGGTTGCGATTGTTGCGCGTGACGATTGGATGAAACGCCGGACGCGTATGGGTCGATCCGGCGACGATGTCCGCGTGTGCTGCGCGTCGTGGTCTGAACGTATCGTCCGCGTCAGTGGCGTACGTGCCGTCCGCTTGTTTGCAGGGAATCGGCAGCGGCGGTGCGGCATCGGATCCGGCAAGCCAGTACACGAAGCGCAGATCGTGCGGGCGGGGTTGTCGACGCAGTAGTCCCGCGCGCGCGAGCTTGTCGATATGTTGAGCTGCAACACGGGCCATGTCAGGGAAGTACGACGCGCAGACCTCCTCGGACGTCATCGCGCGATCCAATCGTTTGAACACATCCAGGATACGAATGGTGAGGTCGGCGCGTTGTGCCGATGTCAGGACTACGAAGGGACTCACACGCGGGTTGGGATTGGTTGTGCCCGTCATCAGGCGGCCTCCCGCATGGTGCGAGCGCGCGATTTGCGCGGCTTCTTAACGCGAGCAATAATATCGGCAGTCGCGGTTTCGGATGCGCGCTTGGCATTGCGTAGGCGTTTGATCGCGGCCGCACAGTCGCCTTCGCTCGGAATCGAGATCTGCTTGTCTGCAATCTCGTTGCCGTCGAGAATCAAGTACTCCGTGTATACGCCATCGGGTAACGGGCGTCGTCCAACGACGTACTTTCCGACCAATATTGGTGTCGTCGGGAGCTTCGCGTCCGGGTCGTAACGCACCACGGTTCGCAAAGAGATTGTGTCTCGACGTTCGACGTCGAAAAGTGGTTCGGCTTTGACTTTGATGCGCGGCATGGCAGTCTCCACGACGCCCGGGCTGCTCGCCTGGTCGGGGCGATCAGGCGGCGGCGTCGATCGAGTGATCATCGGTTTAAGCGTCCCGCTTACAGATCGCCGCGCAGGTTGCTCGGCGGTCCAGAGGCGAAATTGATCGAACTGACGGACGGGGCCGGGAAGATGGCAGAGGCGGTGTTCTTGGGCGATATCTACCTCGGTGAGGCGGTATCGATCTGCCATATCGCGGCCACGCGATCGGTGTATGCTTAAGCTTTTTGTAAGGAGGCGCGCATGCCGGATCTTCACCCGATGGTGCAGCATGGGGACCTGTACTTTGACGAGTACATGCAGAAGATTGGTGATCATCGGCTTCCTCAACATGCCCGGCAGGCATGGGCTGAGGCGAACGACGCAATGACGTTTGCGCGAGCACTTGCGAAGGCTCACTTTGGGCGCGAGGCGACACCGGACCATGCGGCGGCGATTTTTCAAGCTGTAATGTCTGATATTGCCCGACGGGCTCGCGCGCTCCACACGGACACGGAGTAATGTCCTTCGCGTAGTAATGGCGGCCGAAGTAGCCGCCGCAGACCGCGCACTGGCGGAATCTGCCGTGCCCGTTGTGCGGATCGGCATATCCCGGGGCGACAAAACGATGACTGTAACCGTCGGCTTCGCGCTCATGGGGCCTGCCGAAGGTCTTCACCACATTCCGTACGCGACGCTGCACCGGAATAGCCCATTGTCCTGGGGGAATCTTCAGGCAATCTTCCAGCAGCTCCATCATCGATGTCTCGGTGCGATTCGCCAGAAATTCCCGGATGGGCGCTTCAAACGGTTCGCATGCGGCGATGTCCGATCGACCTGATGAGGCATCGAGTTCTTCCCGGCCCGGTCGCTTGGCGAAAAGCGATGCGACGGCTGCAACGATTCGCTTCATTTCAACCTCCTCAGACGGTGGCGTGGTACGCGATGGCAGGCGCGTCGACGGCCACGTCCTGAAACACGTTCACGGCGACGAACAGCAAGGCCGCGATGACCGTCCAGCGGAACATCGCTGACTTCTCGAAGTTGCTTCGGCGAGCCGGTTCCGCGGGCGTGACGCGGGGTGTTTGTTCGTTGTGGAGCCAGTTGTGGCGGGCGTCCGCGTGCTGATCGATCGGTTTCATGGTGAATCTCCGGTTAAGCGTCAGTGACGCGGCAACCGAAGTATCCATTAAAGGAAAATGATGTGTCAACCCGTTAATGGATAATATGGCGCAAAAAATCCCTACTAGGTTGGACGATGTTCCGGTGAGATCGGTGGGCGGGCGCGTGAGCGGCCAGCCAGGCGATACATCCCGCTGGGTTGCAGGGTTGGGCTTGGCAGATGACGCCTTGGTGCTTTACGAGCTGACGCGCGCACGTTGGTGCGCACTCTGCAACACGGGATCTGCGCTTTAGGCGGAAGTGGCGCCCTCTCCGGCGACTGCGGGGGCAATTGCGCCGGTGAGGCGTTTGTGACGTTCAACTTGGCTGTTGCGAAAAGCTCGGGTGGCGCCGTCACAAAGCCTCTACGTTACGAATATACCGGGGACAGTCAGGAGCTTGTTTTGGTTTCTCGGCGCCGTGTGTGACGGGGTTGCTCGTCTTCGTCGCTCACCAGTTCATCCGACAATGGGCGGCGAGCCGCGGCTTGGGCGCGTCGCCTCGACGCGGGCGTTGCGGCGATGACTTCTTCGATGGTTGTTGATCCGTCGTCTTCTAGCGTTACGACGTCGGATTGGCTCAGAACAAACTCGATATAGCGCTCGATTGCCTTCTTGTCCGCGTCAGGTAGGCGGGCAAAGCGCACGCGGTCATAGTGAATCACGGCCGCGTCGTTGTCGTCATCGGTCAGGAGCTCTGTTGGCGATACGCCGATTGCCTGCGCCAGGGATTCGACGACCCGCATCTGGGTGTCGACCTTTGCAGACAGCACGCGATTTACCGAGCTTTGTGAAATTCCCGCACGTTTCGCGATCTTCTCTTGGCGGTCGACGTGCGCATAGTGGTCCATATACCAGCGTAGCTTTCGGGCCAAGATGGCGCGGAGGTTTGATTTGGTCGGCAGTGGCTTCATGCTGGTATCTTGCCGGTTATGGATAACCATAAGAGGATTATTGTGCGAGTTGCTGGGTTGCATGAAATTCCATAAATGGATAAACTTGGGCCGGTTTGTTTATCGGGGAGACCTATGCAGATTGAACGCGAGCCCATCTTGGCGTTCGTCCTTCGCGAGCTTGACGCGGCTAAGGGCGACTGGCCTGAAATCTCACGGCGAAGCGGAGTTCCGTACCAGACGCTCACGAAGATTGCGGGGCGCCTTGTCGGCGATCCCCGGATCTCAACCGTACAAGCGCTTTACGACTGCCTTCGGGAGCGCGACGGGGCGGTGTGTGTTCAAGCGTCAGCTTCGTCGACTTCGCGATAAACCACCACTGTGACTCCGCATCGTACGTCGTCGTCATGTCGATCGACAGTATGAAAGCGAGTTCGCGCCAATAGCGCTATGAGCGGTCGATACGACAACAGCGCTGCCCGCTCCGCGTGTGACCCGACGGCGCTGCCACGGGAATTACCTGAGCTTTTTGGCGATGACTGTGTACTTCACGCTCGCCGCGATCGCGGCTGAAAAGGAGGAGGGATGAACTGGATTCGCGGAGTAGTCCATATCACGACACACGACAACTGCGATGGCGATGCCGGTGGTGTCCGCGTTATTGCCGGGATAGTGGACAACGCGGATGCGAGTCGGGAGGCTTTCAGTGCTGTGGCCGAAGTGCTTGGACGAGGCGTCGCTAGCGCGATTGCCGTGTCCGGGTCTCTTCGTGAGCGCAAGCCGAACAGCGAAGCGTGTCGAGCTTGTCGCCCGCAAAGCCAAACTCCGGATGAGGGATCGACGCAATGACTTTCATCGTCAGAGATTTTGACGGCGTTGGACTGTACCGGGAATTGGCACGACGATCTTTCCATCGGGCCCGCGCTCGTTCACGTTGCGGCGAGATCTACCGGGAGCCAATGTCAGCATGACCTGCCGATACGACAGCACCGAATGGCTGGACGTGCTTTATACGTCCGTGCGCAACACGCCTGGCGGCGTCGCCGACGCGGCGAACTACCTCACGACCAGGCGCGGCAAGAACATCACGCCGGAGTCGCTTCGCCTGCGCCTGCGCGGTGTCGGCGACAGTCGCCTATCGATGGAGATGTTCGAGCTGCTGATCGAATGGATGCAGGAAAAGACCGAAGGGGAGACGTTTGCGCTCGAGGCGCTGCACGCGCTGAACGCACGATTCGGGCTGGTTGCTGAACACGTCGACGACCAGGTGGCGGACGATGCCGGCGAACCTGGCACGTTGCGGCTCGTTTCGACGGCTTTGCACCTGCAGGCGCATGTGGGTCTCGTTGCGGACGACGTGACACGCGCACTGACCGAGCAGCGGATCGACGATCGAGACGCCGAGAAGCTCATTGCGACCGGCCGCAAGGGCCAGCGCTTGTTTCAGCGTTTGATCCATGCTGCTCGCAACCTCGCCGCACGTCGCCGTCGCCGTCGCCGTCATGGAGCGGTTTAAGCGCGGCATGGGGTGCTGCAGGGCCGAGCGTGAACACATCGGCCTGGGCTGCTCGCCTGAGCAGCAATTGGCGTGCGCGGTCACAACGCTTGCATCCCGACTCCAGTGCGCGCCCGACGACGCGGGGCGCTTGTTGTCCGAACTCATTGCCACGTTCCCTGATCGGCTCGCTGCGCTTCTTGCGGAAGCGAACGATGCGGGGTGCGTGCGCCTGTTTATCGAGCGAGCCGCGCGTGCGTGCGCCGCGCTCGCAACCAAGATGGAACGTCACGCGTTTCGCGATCAGCTTACCCATCGTCTCTGCGCGCTGGACCTTGCCGCATTCGACGATCTCATGTCGGTGGAATGGCGTCGACTGCGCGGCAAATAACCGGAGACCCTTGTGAACGTGAACGGAATCAGCAGCGCCTTGCGAAGCCGCACATCGCAATACAGCCGCTCGCCGAGCGGACGGCAGTGCTATGCGGCCGGGCGTGGCGTATGGCGCAGCTTTTCTCACCAGGTCGCGCGTGAGCGCCGTCTCGCCGAGCTGGGCCGGCGAGCGGGCTAGCAAGGCGCGTTGCGTCACTTGCGGTTGCAGTGTGAGGAATCGTGATCTGGCCGCCAACCGTGTCCTGGGCGGCCAAAGTCACTTTGATTGAGGAGATCTTTATATGGCGACACTTGATCATATCGTTCAGCAGTTGCGCGCAGCCGGGCATCCGGACCTGCCTGCCGGCCATCCGATCGCGGACGGACGGCATCATCGATATGGGCCGCGCAAGAAGTACTGGTATCAGCTTCGCGAGGTCATCAGCAAGGGGGCCGTCATCGGCTACGGCGGCACATTCGGCCATTTCTCGGGCGACGATCCGGGCACCGAGCGCTTCGAATGGAGCGGCGCACCGTTGAGCGACGAGGTGCTCGCAGAAACCCGTCGCCGGCAGGAGGCAGCCGATCGTGAGCAGGCCGAGCGCGACGCGCGGCAGGCGAAGCTTGCCGCGAACCGTGCCCGCGATCAGTGGAACCGTGCGGCCGAGCACGGTAAGTCTACGTACCTGGAGCGTAAACGAATCTCAGCCGAGGGCGTTCGGTTCGACGCGGACGGCACGATCTTCGTGCCGATGTTCCAGTACGACGACGTCGGCGAACTGCACCTGGTCGGCTTGCAGAAGATCACACCGGACGGCGCCAAGCGTTTCAACAAGGGCATGGAGAAGAAGGGCGCATCCTGCCTGCTCGGCGCGGTGAGCGCCGACGATCAGGTTGTGCTGGTCGCCGAAGGCTATGCGACCGCGCGATCGATTCGCATGGCGCTTGACCATGCGTTCGCGGTCGACGTGTGCTTTGACGCGGGTGGCATCCTGCCGGCCGTACGCCGTTTGCGGGCGACGTACCCGGACGTGCACGTGCTGATCTGCGCCGACGACGATTGGAAAATCGAGCAGCGCATGCGCGAGTGGCTCGCCGACGAGTTCGCCTTTCGGGGCGAGTTGGAGTTGGGTGCCGATCCGGTTCGGATCGAAGCGAAGAACACCTGGTATATGGTCGCGGCATCACGCCGGCGCGATGACAACGGCGTGCCGTACGTCGAGGTGAGCTACGGTAATGACGTGATGCCGCAGCGCCGCAAACGCTTCGAGAACACAGGTTTGAAACGTGCGTATGAGGCGGCAGCTCAGGTCGACGACGTGAGCGTGGTCTATCCCGTGTTCGCTAGTCGAGGCGAGCGCAAGCTGACGGACTTCAACGACCTGCACGTCGAAGACGGTCTCGAAGCGGTCTCCACGCAGATGCAAGCGGCAATCTTGCGCGTTATCGCGCCAGCGAATGAAGACATCCGGCCGGCGACGATGGCACCGCCCAGTGCACACGCGCGGCAACCGAAACCGCCCGCGACGTCCGCTGCCGCGAAACAGCCGGAATGGGACGGCCGCGAGGCAGAAAACGGCGCACACACGTGGGAGCAGGATCTCACGCGCACGGACAAGGGCAAATTGCTGCCGACACTCGGCAACGTCCATCTGATCCTGTCGAACCACAAGGCATGGCAGGGTGTCATCAAGCAGGACGATTTCGGCGGCCGGGTGATGAAACGCCGTGCGCCACCGTTCTCGCAAGGCACAACGGGCGAATGGACCGACATGGACGATCAGCGCACCGTCCTCTGGCTATCTCAGCGGTACGGCATGGAAGCACGCACCGATATCGTGATGAACGCGGTGCTGCTGGTGGCGGATGCGACCCACTACCACGACGTGCGCGAGTACCTCGACGGGCTCACATGGGATGGCGTGCCGCGCGTGCGATCGATGCCCGCGACGTACCTGCGCGTGGCCGACAGCGAGTACGTGCAGCTCGCGTTCATGAAATGGATGATCGCGGCCGTCGCGCGTGTGATGGAGCCAGGCTGCAAGGTCGACAACGTGCTGATCCTCGAAGGCAAGCAGGGGCACCGCAAATCGACCGCGCTGAAGGCACTGGCCGGCGCCGCATGGTTCACCGATACACCGATCCAGATCGGCAACAAGGATACATATGCGGTGCTGGCGGGAAAATGGGTGATCGAGCTCGCTGAGCTGGATTCGTTGAACAAGGCCGATTCGTCGGCGGTTAAGAGCTTTTTTGCGACCGCGGTCGACCGGTTCCGCAACTTCTACGGCAAGCGTGCGACCGACGTACCGCGCCAGTGCGTGTTCGCCGGTTCGGTCAACTTCGATACGTACCTCAAAGATGAGTCGGGCAACCGACGCTACTGGCCGCTGCGTGTGGGCGGCCTGGTCGACATCGACGGCATTGTGGCGGTGCGCGACCAGCTGTGGGCCGAGGCCGTGCACCTGTACCGATCGGGCGTCGTCTGGCACGTGACGGAGCAGGAACGCCCGCTGTTCGAGATCGAACAGGCCGAGCGCTACGAAGGCGACGTGTATGAGGACAAGATCGCGAAGGCGCTGGAATACGTTGCACGCACGACGATGGAAGAGATCCTCGCCGACGTCCTGAAGCTCGACACGTCGAAATGGACGCTGCCGGAACAGCGCCGTATCGGCAAGGCGTTGAAGTCGCTCGGCTGGGTGCGCAAGCGGGAGTCGACCGGTTCGCGTGGCTGGTACTACGAGCGCGAGGAGCAGGCCCCGGACGTAAAGCGTGAACTGGTCGCGGCCGGCGATGACGACAGTCCGCTGTAACCGGTTGGCGCGCCGTGTCGGTATGGTCGGCGCGCCGTGGCGCCAGCGATGGCGCGCCGTGGACGTCCGATGTCCCAACGTCCCAAGGCGTCGCCTCGTGTGTGCGCGCAGGGGCGCGACATGCGCGACGTGACGCATGTCGCATGTCGCAGGCGCACACGACTGCATACCTCATTCCTTGGGACATTGAGACATTAGGACGAATAGGAGAGCGTTGTGATTGATTTGAAAGAGCGGGCAGGCATCGCAATGAGCGCTCGTGGTCAGTTCACCGACCCGATTGCCGATCCCAAAGTGACTTTGGGTGCGCTTGCCTTTGCGAGCGATCTTGGCCGGATGCTGGTCCGGATCAAGGCCGCGCAGCAGGCGAAGCCCGAAACGATTCGACGCGCGACGCTGTTGCTGGCTCAGATGATGCGAACGTCGGGGCGGTTCAAACGAGGCAAATTCTCCGGACTGAAGCGCGACGAGCGCCGCGAACAACGTGCGGGTAACGTTGTCGAGCGTGCGCAGGTGGACGTGATCGAGCGATTCGCGCTGCGGTTGATCGACGAGTGGGTCAACGATCAGTGTGTGACGTGCGAAGGCCGTGGCGTGTTTCGGCGATCGCCAGATCAGCCAAAAGCGCCGATACGGTGTCTCGTCTGTGCGGGACGGGGAAAGGTATGTGTCGCCGAGGAGCGCATTCCGTTCTTTCATGGTCGTAACGGACCGCTGGTATTCCGCGAGTACGAAGGATGTAGCGTCTGCGGCGGCTTGGGGCGCGTGGCAGCGATGCGGCCCGCCGATGTCAAGGGGCGCCACATTTGTTCGGACTGCGGCGGTACCGGCAAACGACCGATCGATGAAGCCGCCCGCGCACAAGCGCTGGGCGTAGCCTTGAAGGAGTGCCGACGAAATTGGTCGTGGCGTTTTCACGACATGCTGGGGTTGCTCGACGCGGTCGACGGATCGGTGTCCGACACAATGCGTCGGCAATTGCGAGAATGAAACGTCTTCCATTCCAAGAGTAGATCGCGTAAACTCCGGACATCCTTTACCGCGTCACTGGATATTCGCTGGCACCGCGCGTGAGTCGTGCAAACCTCTCGGGACAAAACAACGATACGAGGAGCCCGTTAGGTCATGTGGGGGCGTTCGCCCCGACGAAATGAATTCTGAAGCCCTGAGCGCGAAAGCCCTCGGGGCTTTTTGCATTGGGGCGCTCAAATGCGAATCGAGTCGACAAGCGCCGGGCCGCGTGAGGTCTGGTCGACGTGGGATGAAGATCGAAGTACGGGGCACGTTACCGCGCGGGGCTTCGTGTTTGACGATGCGATGGACCGCATCGTGTGGGCAATGGACCGGGCGGGCGATCGCGCGATCGCCGATGTCGCGGTCGGTGCGGGCATGCCCAATTTTGAGCAGTCGGGGACCCTGTAGGCGGCCCGACATGCGGGGGCTCAGACCCGCGTTTTTTCTCTACTGTCGAATCTCCCTAGGGGGTCATATTCATGCCGACCCAACAACAGATCGCCGAACACCTCGACCTGGATCAGTCGGCCGTTTCACGGTTCGTCGACAAGATCCAGTTCGATTATCGCGAGGCAACGCTCGATGCGATCCGCAGCGCGTATATCCGGCACCTGCGCGAGATGGCGGCGGGCCGCGCAAGCGGCACCGGCATCGATCTGGTGGCCGAACGCGCGAAGACCGAAATTGTCGAGCGCGAGATCAAGCTGCTGACGCTGGCCGAGAAGAAGGGCCAACTGGTGAACGTCGCGCAGCTCGAACAGGCGTACGGCCAGATGGTCGGCGCATTTCAGACGGAACTGCTGGCGCTGCCCGACAAGCTCGCGCAGGAGCTGCGTACGCTGTACGACGTCGAGGTCGACGTCGAGTGGTTGAACGAGCATATGTATGGATGCCTTGAGCAGCTATCTCAATACGATCCAGACCGTCCACGCGGTGATCCGCCGGATTGCGCGGCTGCTGTGCCCGCCTGAACGGATCGGCACGACGGACTGGGCGCGTCAGTACCGGCGCATGAGCGCGAAGGCGAGCGCGAGTCCCGGGCGGTACAACCCGAACATCACGCCGTGGGTGTTTGGCATGCACGCGGCGCTCGACGATCCGCGGGTGCAGAAGATCGTGTGCATGAAGTCTGCGCAGGTCGCGTGGACCGACGGCGTGCTGCTGAACTACATCGGCCGGCGCATCGATGTCGATCCATGTCCGATGATCGTGATGTTCGCCAAAGAGAAGTCGGCCAAGAAATTCAACCTCGAGAAGTTCGAGCCGATGGTCGAGGTGACGCCGCGCCTCGCGTCCAAGGTGCCGGTGCACGCCGGTCGCGACAAACGCAACCTGTGGGACCACAAGACCTTCCAGCGCGGTTTTCTGAAATTCATCACGTCGAACGCGCCGGACGACGTGAAGTCGACACCGGCGCCGGTCGTCGCGGTCGAGGAACCGGACGACGCGAATACCAACGTGCGCGACCAGGGCGATTCGATCACGCTGCTCGAGGAGCGCAACAAGAGCTATTCGGATAGCCGCCGCAAGGTGATTTTCGGTGGTACGCCCACCGTCGACGGTTTCTCGCGGATCCAGCAGGCGTTCGAATCCTCGGATCAGCGCGTCTACCTGGTGCCGTGCCCGGACTGCGGCGAAGAGCACGAGCTGGCGTGGGAAAACGTGACGTGGTCGGAAGGGGCCGAGGTCGAGCACGAGGTGTTCGGCCGGGCGCAGCCGGAGTCGGCGCGTTATACGTGCCCGCACTGCGGCAGCCTGTGGGACGACAACGCGCGCATTCGCGCGGTTCGGCGCGGCCGGTGGCTCGCGACCGCGCCGTTCTACGGTGTGGCGGGCTTCCGGCTGAACGAGCTGGTGTCACCGTTTCCCGGCTCGCGCATGGGCGAGTTGGTCAAGAAGTGGCTGACGGCCGAGCGCGCACTACGCGCGGGTGACGACACCAAGATGCGCGCGTTCGTGAACAACACGCAGGGCCGGCCGTACAAATACAAATCGGACCTGCCGGAACTGGATCGGCTGGCCGAGCGGGCGCAGCCCTACGCGCCGTTCACCGTGCCGTCGCGCGGGCTGCTGCTGACGATCGGTGTTGACGTGCAGCACGATCGTATCGCGGTGATCATCCGCGCCTGGGGCCGGGGCGAGGAGAGCTGGCTGGTGCTGTGGGACGAGCTGCACGGCAATGTGCTGGAGCAGGGCGAGAACCCACTGACGGGCGGCGTATGGGGCGCACTGACCGAACTGCTGACGCAGGCGTACCGGCATGAAAGTGGTGGGCTTGCACGGATTCGCGCGGCGTCGATCGACTCGTCGGACGGCTCCACGTCGGACGCGGTGTACAAGTATGTGCGGGCGGCACAACGCGTCGGCCTGAACGTGATGGCGATCAAAGGCAGTACCGACGTCGGTGCGGAGATTTTTAGCGTGCCGAAGACATCGATCGACTCGACGCGCAACAACAGCAAGGCCGCGAAATACGGCCTGCGGCCGTTCATGGTCGGCGTGAGTAAAGCGAAAGACCTGATTCTCGACAATCGGCTGAAGCTGGATGGCGACGGACCGGGACGCATGCACTGGTACGTTGGCGTGCGCGCCGACTATCTCGCGCAGGTCACGGCCGAAGTGAAGGTGCCAGGCCGCACGGGCAGCAAGCGCGTGTGGCAGAAGAAGGCCGGCGCGCGTAACGAAGCGCTCGACTGCGAGGTGTACGCGCTGCACGCGGCGCGCAGCATCAAGACACACCTGCTGACCGAGCCGTACTGGCTGATCGAGCAGCACCGCATCGCGCAGGTGATGCTGTTCGACACGGTACCGGTGATCGAAGCGTTGCCGCTCGCGCCACCGCTTGAGCCACCGTTCGAGCAGCAGCCGGATCCGCCGGACAAAGTGACGACCGAGCCCGCCGAGGCGACCGCGGTCGTCACGACGCCGCTGAAACTACCTGAAGCCCCGCCCCCGAGCGGGGCTTCGCGCATTCAGGGCCGGCGTGTCGGACGTTCCGCGTACCTGAAGCGCCGCTAGGAGAAACAGATGGCATACACGATGGCAGACCTGCAACGCATCCAGTCGGCGATCGCGAAGGGTGAGCTGGAGGTCCAGTACGCGGACCGCAAGGTGCGTTACCGCTCGATTGCCGAGCTGCGCGATGCGCAAACCGAGATCATTCGGGCGCTGGACGGCGCGACGGGCCGCTCGCGGCTGATTCGCCTGCGCCACGCCGGCAAGGGGATGCGATGAGTCGCGCGTATCCGGTGCTGGCACAACGTGGCTTTGTGGTTCCGACGCGCCTGAAAGCGGCCGCGTATGAGTCGGCCGGCACGCGCGGCGCGCGCGCGAAGTCGTGGCACGCATCGAGCGCGGGGCCCAACGCGTCGGTGGTGCAGAACCTGCCGCTGATGCGCCACCGCGCGCGCGATGCGATCCGCAACGACGCGTGGGCCAAGACGGCAATCGCGAGATTGGTGTCGAATACGATCGGCACCGGGGTCCAGCCGCACCCGCAGCATCCGGACGCGACGGTGCGCCGTGAACAGAAGCAATTGTGGGACGACAGCACCAGCGAACTGGACGCGGACGGCGTGCACGACCTGTACGGACTGCAGACGCTGGCCGCGCGCGCGTTCTTCAGCGACGGCGAGGTGCTGGTGCGGCGCCGGCTGCGCTCACCGCACGCGGGCCTCGCGGTGCCGCTGCAGATTCAGCTGCTCGAGGGGGACCTGCTGCCGGTCACCAAGAACG
>NZ_ML058641.1 GCF_003635165.1 Burkholderia sp. Nafp2/4-1b
AGTCTTTTTGAACTGGCCTCTGAATCAGATCGACAAGATGCGGCAAGACGGGCGCTCGATGCTCGCATCAGGCAGCGTTTTCCCCTGTACTGCTCCAAACAATGCACTATGATTGCAGCCGCGCCCACCGGCTGCCACCAAGCGCCCGTCTTGCCGTGCCCACGCCCCGCAGCTTTATTCGCTCATGCTTATGTACGTACTCCTTCAGTACCGGGCGCTCGTCCGACTGCCGCATCGTTGGCCGCAAGGGTACTTGCCAATCGGTCCAAATGCACCGCGCTGACAAGAGTTCGCATCCGAAGAACATCAGCAACCTGCCGTGGACGCACCGTGATAGTCGTCGACGAATCGCCCTCGCCTCATCTGACGAAGCCGAAGATAGGTTTGCTACATTCAATGCGAAGATGCTGACATCTGGGGCTAAGCGAGGCGGACGTAAGAGAGATATCGAGTGTTCGTATAAGGCGGTGTTTGCCCTCGCCCTCCACTTTTTGAGATCAACGGCCGCAATCGCCTATGGTCCCTCGATATCTGGTGTACATCTGCCACTGTAAACCGGCCGGCACGATATCTCCATCAGACGCGCTTCTGTCCGCCCCGTGGTAGTGAATAGTCCGTCGGCGGTATGGCACCTGGGCGAGCCGTAAAACGCCCGAGCATTGTGGCCCATGTTACGCTCGACCAGTTCATCATCACGCAATCTGCATGCGCGCACTTTAAAAAAACGCTATAGTCGCAGACCCCTTGCTGAACGAAAACCCAATTTGTGTGCGCTGGTTTCATATGGCGGCGGATATCCCGAAGCTTCCACTAATGATGACCGCAGTCGCCAACCCTTGTCAGTATCCCCCATGGAGCCATCACCAGCGGTCAGGTGGTTTCATCGCTTGCTGACAATGAGCGCGCCACGCGCAAACCCGCTCTCATCATCGATCGCAACCGCGCCTTGATACAACTGTTTAATTGGAACCCATACGGGCGGGTACTTGTAACGTGCGACATCAAGCAGCAACGCGCTGTCGCTGGACTCGTCATATGCTGCGAGTGGCGACCAGTGCCCGCCACCTGCTTCTCCGATTATGGAGCGCTTGAAATTCAATAAGACAAACTGATCGCTGCGACTGACCGCCGCATGGATCATCGTGCGAAACTGTGTCAATGTCATATCATCGGCGTAGAATCTTTGCACTTTAACTGGGAAATTCTCCAGTACCATCCCTAACTGTTCCAGAGTCATGCCATGTTGAGCGACCGTCGTCGCGCTGGCCAACTGAGGATTTACCGACTCAAAGAAATCGTTCTGCGTGAAGTAACCGAGGTATGGGCACTGTGTACTTTGGGGCCGTTGTATACCCAACGCATTTAATGCAATGACCGATGTTGCGATGGAACAATATGCTTGATTCTGCTGAGTCTCGAAATGTGCCGACAACGGCCAGTAAGCGTGCTTGGCCGAAGTATCCAGTAGTCGTTGTTGGCCCTCCGGTTGCGTTAATGCAATCAGGTTCGATGGCACTTGCAATCGGCCATCAGATCCGATTTGCCGACATGCTGGCGCCAACGCAACCGCTGCTTCATTGAGCTTTGCAATAGATGCACGTGCGTTATCGACCGATACACAGGTAAGAAAAACAGCTACAAGAGATGCAGCGAACCATGACGGCCAATATGGCTTTAAATACGAATGCGATTCTGACCGGAAATACATAGCAACTCCTTGCTGATGAATTGACATCTGGAGTAATTCCCATAACTAATTGCAAGAATCCGGATGCTCTCGTATAGCAGCATTGACAGGAGGTCTCCATCCCGAAGGAGCTGGGAATGGAGGCTAATTGGCGACCGCGTCGACGCACCGTCATTCAGCGTTCGACCTTATGCCCCCACTCAACCTATAAAGCGCCCCGTCGCCGGCGTTTTATCAATTTGATTTTCAAGGCGATCGACGCCTATTTTGAAATAGCCCCTCTATCTGATATTGTTCTTATGTCCATATAAACAATCGAGGCCACCGCCTAAGAAAATGCCGACCGCACGGGTGCTACAAAACTCTTGAATACAACAACCGCCAGCCAAGGAACGTAGAATTATCTTGCTCGCGTTTCACGCGGCACGCTTTTAGAAAACGATCAGCACGGGATGCTCCCGGCTGCCCAACAAAGCTTAGCTACTCTGGCGCTCGATGCCATCGTGTCGGACGGCCAAACATACACGTTTTGCAGCCGTGTCTGGCAGCGCCACCGACCTCCCGAGTAGCCTCTCAGCAATTGGCGGTAGGAGGGACGATCTCTCGTGGAGCTGCAGCGGTGCGTTGTACAGCTGACTCTGAGATTTCTCTTCCGCGCCTTCGCGTGCGAGTCTTGGGCACTGTTAGCGGGCCGCCAGAGGTTGAGCATGATTGACGCACCGATACAACGTTGGCTTGTTGTCGATGCACTCCTGACTGCGAGCCCAAACGAGCGAACGCACCCCGCGCTTCACGTTGACCAAGATACCGCGTGCGATTCGCGTTGCAGGAGCCCACTTTCCGAAGGATTGAATGAAATTGCAAACTGCCCGTTTGGGCGTCGTAGCGTTAGCTCCTGTTCTTCAAAGTGATTTATCACCGCTGACCAGCCGGCGCCGAATGCTTGCATCAGATAACGTATCTCCCCCGACTCTGCAATTTCTCGTGGGGCAGAGGCCCGCCGCCTCAAGCAGCGCTCATGTAACAATGAACTTTGCGTTCCCGCCACTTTTGAAGCGATCTATGCATAAGGCTTCGTACGTCGTGGCAAATCACCGGCGATGAATGCGGACATGCGCTCAATGAACGTGAGGTCGAGGGTCGGTTCGCGACCTAGCCGGATCTCCTCACCGACGTGCGCGGGATGCATCAACACTCTGATGATTTGTGAGCCATTCTCCTGAAGAGCGCAGTAGCGCTCCAACAGTGTATCGTTGTCGACGCTGCTAGCCTCTGCCAGCAGGCTTTCGTACTTCCGTTTCTGCATACAAGCGCGGACTGACTTGACGCCGGGTTGGTATGCAAACGAGAAAGCACTTAGTGCGGCGACAATAATGCCACCCGTAATTGGGAGGATTCCGACCACGATGGTAATTCCAAGGAAGATTTGAGTAAAGCTGATAAAGCGATCCATGCGAGCCAGCAATATCTCGTGCATTCTCTCGAGCCGGATCGAATATCCAAGTTGGAAGAGGATTTCGAATCGTAGCATGACGCTGAACTCCTGATTGCTTGCGTTTTCTGGAATCGACGGGGGTAAAATATGTTAGTTTCACTCCGTGTACGCAGATCGGCACAATGCTTATTGATTCAAGGCATATCCCGGACGTGATAGATTAGCTCTTGCAGCCTAAAAAACGGCCTATGTTTTATCTTACAAAAGGTACTTGGCACCTTAGCATATTCATGCGCATCACGACCCGCGCGCCAGTTTCATTTTTCGCCCCTGGGCACGTGGATTGCATCAGCTGCGAATGGTGATTCTGGCGTTTCTATGATGCCGACACTGAGAAGCTGTCTCGAAATTACGTTTCGAGGCCATTAACTGATATGATTTTCCGAGTCAACCGATTGATTTCCCAATACATCTCCGAATTTCCTGAGAGGGCGTAACAGTTGGTTCGATGACAGAGCACGCTTCTATGAGCGAGATTATGCCAAGATCGCTTTCGCCGATATCGGCATACCATGTTTCCTGCGGGACACGGTCTGAAGTCGCCAGTGCGGTCGAGAGATGAACCAGTATCTCACCACCTTCTATCCGCTGGTATGTTGCCGGCCCTATCCTCATGCGCGCTGCACCGGAACCTCTTCCGAGAACATGCCCTAGTTGAAAATAATCGGTCACTTCAGGCAACCCAGAGTGGTCACCACCGGTGGTATTCGTTCCAACCGGTGGTAGCTTTGTAAATAAAGTGCTTAACCTTTGCATCGTCCGATCCCGAGAATCATGAAGAAACCTAGGCTGACTTAAGATCCGCGTCTTCGGGAAAGACTCTGTCTTTCAGATAGCGCCACAGGGCAACGGCAAGACGTCTCGCCACCGCGACGAAGCGATACGTCGCAAACGTCGATTCGGTCCCGTAAAGCACCGGCACTGGCGTATCGTCGGCATGGAGCTTCGTTGCGCGCACGCCGTGCAGGTCTTACGGGATTCGCGCCAATAGGTCTGGATCTCGCGCGGCAGATGTTCCGGCAATGGCTTGCTTGTACTTTTTCCGACGCCGTGCGTGGCATTCTAGGGATCTCGGCGAGCGCTGCGCCTTCGTCAGCCTCGAGCTCTTTCAAGCGCAGCCCTTGAGCGCTTCGATATCATCCAGATACGTATTCGCCGTCGTCATGCCGGCAGTCTACGCGCCGGCCTGCAGGTTTACAATGGTCGGCGCCGCCGTGCGTATCGGCTGACGTCAGTCGATGCCTTCCAGCAGCATCGACGGCTGCGCCTGACTCAGGCAGACGACACCTCCATCCGCGCGCGGCCAGATGAAACGGCCACGTTCGAGCCGTTTCATCAGCAAGCACATG
>NZ_ML058642.1 GCF_003635165.1 Burkholderia sp. Nafp2/4-1b
TCTAGTTGTGTTAGCTGCTCTAAGGCAAAGGCATCGACACACTGACTTTAGAAAGACTCTAAAGATTAGGCACTACCCCGCATGGCCAAGTGGAAAAATAAGCAAGCCCCAGCTAGGGAATCACATTGCCAGATGCTTGCGCATCTCGACCACCTGATCCACGCGGTTGATCACACGCTTGCACGTGAAGATATCGATCTCGTGCTATGGCCATCTCGGCGCGGTCGATTCCGATCGTCGAACGGCCGCACCGTACGCTTGATGTCTTCACCGCTGCACACCGCCCGCAACTGCTGCGTGAGCGTCGCGATCTTAGCCGAGAGCTCCTGTTTTTCCTCACCCATCGCACGCTCCCATTCGCAAATATTCATCGCAACCAGCCGGCAGAGCCCGGAACTAGATTGATTTTTGAAAGGCACGCGAACTGGATGGCCCACTATACGTATTGATGCCTCCGCCATGGCGCGTGTCTCTGCATGCTCACTTTTTATGCCATCCCTAGCGGCGGCATTTTTTATTTCCGTCGCGCCCCATTAATCCGGTACCGGAATCTCAGATTGGGTAACCTGCCAACTGCTTCCGCTCCGTCCTTCACGCAGCCCGCATTGCCATCATTGAGCCTCACCACCGTCATTCGACCGCGTGACGCGTAACGGTGCTCCATCGATTCGATCAGGAACGGGCCGTCCACGCCCCGTTGAAACCGTTGAGCATGACCATCTGCTCCGCCGCCAGATCCGTCCGACCGCGCAACATCAGCCGACTCGCTCGGTCGCCGGGTTCATTCGCATGAGCTGCGCAAGCGGAGAGTTCTCGCGCTCGCCTGCATGGCTGGCTTGATGCGAATCACTACGCACACTGCGATCGCGGCTCCCCCCCAAAATCTTGATGAGATCGCCGCGACGCCTACGAAAAAAGAAGAACGTGGTCCGGAGAGCTGGGCAATTGTTACACCCTGTTGTGCCGCCACCCGTCCCTCATGAGCGTCAAACCACTGTTGTGTGAACCACCATTGTTCAATCATTTCGCATCGCCGCGTCACACGGCTCCCAACAAACAAGGCCTCGCCATAAACGCGGCCAAGACAAGTGGCGTTTGCTCCCCGGTGCGGTTCGGGAAGCTCGCGCCAGCGCCTACACTACGGTTCTATCCGAACAAGCCTAACCGGAAGCGGAGTCCTGCGATTCATCGAAAGTTCTGCTAGATGGTCTCCCAGGGCTGTAATGTCAACGGCCCATTCGCTAGACGGGTTATTGACAATAGTTTCTTCATTCGTCCAGTAGTAGTCCTGCAGGGTGTTAGGAAGCCAGTCCACGGCATGCGACCATCCCCCAACATCCATTACTGAATTCTCGAGCAATTGCATCGCAACGGTCGATCCAGTTACAAGACCCGGAAGCGTCCAATCATTCTTTCCGCAAAGGGCTTTCCCGTTGACATTATTCACGAACGTCGAAGCGTCTTCGTCTGATCCTGACGAATTTTGACTACCGAAATTCGTGTACCTCGTATTCATGTCGCGAAGACCACTGTCGTTGGTCTTTACTTCCCACCACAGATGCCGGCCGTCGGGCAACAGACTCTTGTTATCACGCACGCATGACCACGACTCCGCATTGAAAGGCAACGCACTTCCGTCGGCGTCAATCTTGGTAAAATCATCTCCCGCGCTGCCATCAAACGTTTGATTTTGCGAGCCATACGTTACGCGCATGCTAAAGGCACCCGCCGACGAACCCGCCTTCAGATTGAATCGGGCGATGCCGTTCCCGTCCGTCGTCAAAGCACCACCACCCAATACGACGTCTCCACCCGTGACAATTGCCACATTCACCGCGGCATTCGTAATGGGTTGATTACTGCCGTCGAGCAATGTAATCGAATACGACGTTGATGCGTTGGTCGGTGTCTCAAGAGGCCACCCTACCGCGATTCTCGTTCCAGTCACCTCCACTGGAATACTGCCCGTCTGTCCATTGCTCGCGGCTGCAGTCACGAAGATGTTCCGGTTACTTTTGTCCGCGCCGGTTGTCAGCGTAGTCGTCGCAATACCGCTAGAATCCGTCGTGGCTTGTGACGGGTTGACGGCACCGTTACCGTTTGTGGCTGAAAACGTTATTTGAACGCCTGCAACCGGATTTCCGTTCCCGTCGACCGCTTTCGCGGAGAGTACCGTTGAATTATTGGGCTGCCCAGAGCTGATGGACGATGGTGCTGCAAACAGCTTAACGCCTGCCGTAGCAGCCATCAGCGTCACCGCTTGCACCGCACTTGCACCAGTGATGTTGGCAGTCAACGATTCCGAACCCACCTGCGTCGGAGTAACAGCAAATGCTGCCACACCGTTGCTATCCGTCAACGTCGGCGTGGGCACGATCGCACTGCCGGCTGCCGAAGCAAGGGCCACGGACACCCCGGGAACACCGACTCCGCTTGCGTCGCTTACAGTCGCAGTAACCGTTTCGGTGTCGTTTACCGCGATGCTCGCCGGCGCAGACACGGCAATCGTAGTCCCGCCAATGGCCACACTCACTGAACCGGACGATACCTTGCCAACTGACGCGGTTGCGGTCGAAGTGCGGTTGGTTTTGTCCATTCCGTAAGTTAATACTGCGGTAGCGTGACCGCCAACATCCGTGGCAGCTGTCTTGCTAGGCGAAAGAAGCGCGTTGTTGTCTGCCGAGAAGGTCACAACTGCGTCGCGCATTGGCTTTCCGTCACTTCCGATAACCGTTGCGGTAAGCACCGCGGTATTATCGGCCCGTCCGGTGCTGATACGGTTCGTGCTGGTGACAAGGGAAACGGACTTGACTGTCGGGGGTGTACTGGTGCCCCCGTCGTCACCGCCACCACACGACGCCAGCAGACCGACAAAGACAAGAGAAAATATAAGGGAAAGCGCATTGCGCCACCGCACTAGCACGCTCATAAGTCACCTATCTAGTTGAGCCCAACCACCGGAGCTTCCCGATCGCCAGAACGGGATTGTCTCCGTTCTCAATGCCCAATAAAACGTTTAGTACTTCATCGACTACTTCTCAGCCCCTCTTCCTAGGGAAGCAGACAATAACCGACTCCAACAGCGGTTTTCAATCGTCTATCATAAGCCGAGCTTGCATTCAGCTTGTTCAGTACACATCTTATGAAATATTCATAAAAATTGTCTCTTCGTCAAAAATCTCATTAATCTTGATTTCCGCTTTCATTTCCAACAATTCGCATACGCCATCAGCTACTCCAACGAGTCAGCAGTGGGGTTGCTCAGCTATCGCGCGTCGCGACGTGATCCGGGCGGCAGATTCTGCATCCTTGAGTTCCTCGTTGCTCATCACCGCGCCATCCAGCAACAACCGATAGCCAACAGCGTAGGCCGCAACGATTCTCATGTTCTTGCCCCCGTGCTCGTCAAGATGCAGCTTTGCGCGGATACGAAAAATGTGCGCGTCGAGAGCTCGAGATGACGCGTCAAGTTCGCACCCCCACGTCACCTTCTGGACTGCCGCACGCGGCACAATCTCGCTCACCCTATCGAGCAGGCCTTCGATGATGTAGAACTCTTGCGACGTCACACCGACCGATTTACCGTCAATCTCAATGTTGCGCCGCTCGAAGTCGATCTTAACGTTGTCGACATATAGGTATCTGCATTCCATGTGAGCCACCTCATGCATGTTTTAGAAACGTTAAGAAAATGATTTGAAGGTGCGTTCGACGACCCACTGGGCCTTGCCGAGGCCGCTGCTATAGAGCTGTCTTCCGCGTGCGATCTGCGTGGAAACGCCGACAGCACCCAATGGCTTACGATATTTGTCGTGTTCGTAACCGCGATCGACCTGCACAATGACAGACGTTAATAGAGACGAATGGACGGGATGCCCTCGATCAGAGGCAGCTGTCGCGTGGCGTCATTGCGATTGACTCCAGTGAGAATCAGCGCGAGCGGGATGCCGTGGGATTCGATAACGTTACGATGCTTTGAACCGCGTCACGCCCGATCGGTGGAATTATGTCCTGATCTTGACCTGATTCCACTGCACGAATGGAGAACCAATCGATGACCACACGCCACCGATCGATGCAATCGGCTGCACGAAGTTTGGCCAGCTACCGACTACCATGCGTACGGCGTGGTTTCGGTGGCGACAGCAGCGGTTCGATTAGTGACCCCAACTCGCCGGCGAGTCTCGGTCTGGCCATAAGCTCCTGGTCAGTGCGGCAACGAAAAGGTTAGCAAACTGGTGGTGGGCTAACCATCCAAACGCTCATTTTTTTTAGAGCTCTCAAGTGCATAATCGCAGCTCCATTCTTCTTCACGGCACGCTCGGATCGGACTTAACGACAATGCCGGCGCTGGGACCGGGCATGCCACTATAACCCGCAATCGTTACCTTCATCGGATTCTTCGGCGATAACGTAAGCAATGCGCTGGCAACCGTCGATAATGTGATGCCAAGTTCTTCGTTCTGCAGCTGGACACCCGCTGAGACTCCCGAGATGGGAATATTGACGTCTACACTCGGCAACCCTAGACAAGCTCCCACGGGAATACTCGCACCACCCAACGTTCGAGCCGCCCCACTGCCAGTCGCGCTAACCGCGGAAAGCGTTACCCAGCTCAGCAAACCTACTCCGAGCGAACACGGAATTGACACGGTTACGGACGAATTCGAATTAAGAGTCCCATTGAAGGATGGCATGCTATACCAACTCTGGCTGCTCAGAATATTTAGCTGGAACGGGGCACTGGCCGTTTTCGGCGCGGTTTGGTTCATGATTAGTCCACCGTAGTCCGGTGAACTCTCGGGACCGTGCATATAAAGCGTCACTGTATGCGGCTTTCCCGTTGGCAAGAGGTCGATCTCTTGAACGTCCTTAGAGCCACCTGACTGCGATAGCGAATGTATGCCTCCCGGAGCCATAATGTTCCCGGTTTGCATCACGGTGCTAGCAATCGCTGCAGTTGGAAACAACAACGATGCCGATGAGGTCTGCCAGCCCGCCGTATCAGCCGGATCGAAGCTTTCAATTGAAGCTAATGCTGAGCTACCGCTTTGCCCACCCAGCACATAAATTTTATTGTCTCCGGCCATCGCGATACCAAAACCGCTACGCGGCACATTTAATGTGTACGGCAGCGGCGCCCACTCCTCCAAAATCGGGTCAAAACGCAACGTTGTTCCCAAGTCTTTTCCGTAGTTATCTTTGCCACCTACCAGATATATATAATCGTCCGGCCCGACAGCAGCCCGCCCATACCACACTGGTGCGGGCAAAATACCTCCAGATACCCAGGTGTCATCGCTCGGGTCATAGACGTAAACAGAAGTGGATGCCTTGCTCGCGTTATTGCGCTGTGACGTACCACCGAAAACGTAGATAAGCCCGTCCCACGACACCGCAGCAAAGTCCGCGAGTGGCTCTGGCAAAGAAGCGACAGATTTCCAAGTCATTGCCTTTTCGTCATACGCTTCAACATATGGAACCGCAGCTCCACTATTGTCGTACCCACCAATCGCATAAATCAGCCCGGCAGCACCCGCTCTCGCTAACGTCAGGCCGCATCGGGCATGATCCATGGGTGGCCCCTTCTTCCAGCCATTGCTGCCGAGGACATAGATGTTCGTCGCATTGGTGCACTGCCCTCCTACATTTCCACCTGTATCAATAACGTTTGGACCGCCGTAGTCACATCCGCCATCACCTTCCGCATTTGCGAGCACGCTCGCACATATAGCGGCAACCGAGAAAACGATAACGGATAGTGGTCGCAGCACAACACGATATCTTTTTGTCTGGTTCGTCGACATGGTTGCCTCCTTGATTTCGAATTCCTCATTGGCAGCGGAGCGTGAACAATGCGTTTCCAAACTGCATGCGATCTACTCGCCATCGCCGCTATCTTCGCTGGCGAAAATTAAACAACACGCCCGATCACACGTCGGCCACCTCTGAATTGAAAGGCATAACATTCGTACTACCAATTACCAATTCTGCCTGTCTGCTTGCATGATTCCTCTCTCGTGGCAAAGCCTCTGTCATATAGCTGGGGCGAAGCGGTCCGCGCACGTCTCCGTACGCAAAGCACAATGTCTTGCTGAATTCTCAATGAGCATAGTCGGCCGCACAGCGCTTGTTTCGATTTTTTATCCAATCTCAAAAATATTTCTAAACCACTTCATTTATTACAATTTACAAACATCACAACATCCATCACCAAGCTATTGCATCGTACGCGAGCGTGCAACACCGTCCGTTCATGAGGGCATGAAGGCGGCGCCCTTATTCCCATCACAAATTTCTAACGGAGATCGGATGATAGAGATCCGGGCACGGAGCCGCCAACAAGGCTCGAAGAATTACGCTCGCGAGTTTCGCGCCCAAGCCACTCCAGAAGTCGCGCGTTCGCATGGACTGAACGCGAATCAGGACTCAATATAACCGTGAGAGCCGGAGCGCGGCGAAATCTTCGTTTAACTGCCGGCTCCAGAGACCTTGCTGACAGTTGAGGTCAATCCTTCCGAGCAGACCGTCATTATCATCGAGCGCGGCGCGGTACGCGTGCGATTCGGGGAGCTCCGGATCTGCACATACCCCAGACCGTGCTGGTAGCTTGCCGGCTAAGCCATCATCCCCGAGTTTCCAGCAACAAGGTGGGCATCGGTAGCTGGTGGCATGACCAACAGGCACTCTGGCTTCAACCGTTTTGGCGGTGAAGAGCCAAATCGTACTGGAGCGAGACCCGTTCAGCCGTCACGCGTTCGTGTTCCGTTGCCAAGCGACGATCTGGTTAAGGTACTTTTGTGGAGTGGCTTCGGTTTCCTGTTCACTTCCTGTCCCAGTCGCTCAAGAACCGACTGCCACGGATTTTCGCCCATCGTCGCGACGCTCGGAAAAACGTGGGGACCGTCGTCATGGGCGTTGTCCGCAAGCGTCAGTGCATTGAGCATTTCACCGCCGACAACCGGGTAGCGGTCGAACACCATGCCAGAAAGCTACCACTACCGGTACGCCTCTCACGCCGTGAAGCGAGCCGACGCTGCATACCGCATGCGCGCCCGGCAAATACTCAACCATTGGACGCACGCCTGCGATCTTTCCAGCGTCACGGGACAAGCAATCACTGTCCGTAAGCCGAGGCGCTCGATCGTCGGCGCCGGCGCGTCCATCAACATGTTCATTAGTCACCGCTTCCTTGCACCTGTGCCGCAACCGTAATGTGCGCCAACTCGGCAAGGCTCGCGGCGTCACCAGCACGTATGCCGTGACTTTTTCCGCCCCATCGGTGCGATTAACGGTCGTAATCTTGTGATCGATCACGCCACGCTGCAGCCTGTCCTGGTAGACGATTCACATCACGCTGCCCGGGCGACGGTGGATCCCTTGATTAGCGCTGAGTCAGTTCAACAGAGTCTTTCGTCTCAGCCACATCAGTGATGCACATTGCAGCGCCCGCGTACGTGAGGCTATCCAGCACCTCCACCTTCTGGACGGTAGCCCGCACGTCGCTTTCGAACCGCGCGCATTTTTGCACGCGGTTCAAGGCCAGGCGCAACGCATCCGGTAGCGTCTGCGGGGATCGTGAACGCCACGGCACCAGCTGCGCCGATCTTGCGAACGCTCGGCAAGACTTGGCGAACCGCTCAGAAACTTCACGCTTATCCCAACCGACAGACATCGCGTTCGGCAATACCGATAACATCCTGCTCGCCGCTCGAAGTAAGGCGGCAGCGGCGTTTACCACCCCTTGCAGTCTTTTGCGACGCGGCGTGCCTAGCGCGTTGATATCCGAGGACCGTCGCGACATTTCGCCCGATACCGCACACCTTCGATTCGACTCGCAAGACCTAGCAGTCTGGGATCGACTCCTCACCCGGCCCTCCGCCCGCAGCGGCTTGTGCTGCTTCAAGCCGCGTGCTCGAACATGCGCGGATCTCGAGACGAATCGCGCCGTTCGCCTCCCAACTCTTGGCCATCATTTCGGCGACTCCACCACGCGAGAGGTTTCTCGGCGGCGAATCCCGACCAGCGTAACCGCCCTCGCGCCACGCCCTCATAATTTGATTCTCGTTTCCACACTTTCGTGAGCCCCACGTCAACGAATGTCCGCTTGCGCATCTCCTTGTTCGTATTCACGTTGTCGCGAAGCATCCCGAAATCCCCCCGGCGCAAGTGACTCAGTCACCCGGGTGATCATGAACCTACAAGGGAACGGTATCCGTGATGTTCCTTTGCCTTTCATTTAGACGTTGTGCACCGCAGCACACACTGCAATGTCTTGGAATGCGGAACCGATGCCTGTTGGGACGGTAGGCCAACCACCCTATGCAAGCAACAAATACGCTCAACTCACCGAACCTAGCACCATGTGGTCTATGTGCATTATTTGCAATTCCGAGAGTCGCAGTTCGGGTAAAAGTACCGACGCGCATCGTCGGCTATCAAACATGTGCTAGTTACAACGGCGCGGGGCGCGCCCTCTACGGATGTGGCGAACACGGTTGACGCGATCAATCACGTCGGGGCACGCTCCGGTCGCGATGGGATGACGAGGATTGATCGCCTACGCTTCTGCACTGGACGCCCAGACCTGGGTAGCCGAGCGTACCAGCGTTTGCGTTTGTGACGTCTCGTGAAGCTGCTCTCGTTCGGTCGAGCAATTGGATCACCGCCGGTGCCTGAACTGGCGTTGGAAACATGCGCAGTACCTTCTCCGGTGATGATGCTCGCCATCACGCCGCTCGGGCAATGATCGATTTCCAGACTGGCGACGCTGACTCGTCCGATCTCGGGCCAGTGTCGGTGGCGATTACGGTATTCAAAGGAGCATTCATGTTTTTATCCTCGCCATCGGACCTGCGTCCAGTCCTGGAACAACTGCCTGAATGGAAACAGATCCTCGAGATCGTTAAGGAAATCGATACGCTCAAGCAGCGAATTGACATTCTCGAACAAGCACTGCAACGGGCTCCCCAAGCCAATCAATGTCCGAGATGCCGCGAACTTTCGTACCGGCTACGAAAGACCGAGCCGGATCCCACCTTCGCTACGTCAGGAATGCAGCGCCGCGTCTATCAATGTGGCGCGTGCGACTACACCGAGCACCGCCTGTTCAACTGACAGTTCCATGCCATCTCTGCCGATCGAGTGCACACCGATTTCGCAATCACCGCGGTCCGGCGCCAAGGTATTTCACCAAACCGAACATCGGAAGCCGTTCAGTGGTCAATTGGGGAAGAGGCAACTCGTTAACGCTTCTTTCACACGGATCGTCGCCCACGCAACTTGGAAGACCTGCAAGTTCTCAGCGGCGATCTGCGCGATCACCGCGGCCACATTGCGGTCGTGCACGGCCTGGCGAAGCATCTGCCGGTAGTGGCGAAGGAACAAGTGGCATTCCCTGCAATTATAAATCGCGCCGATCAGCCGGGTCGCCCCGACGCTTATCCGGTGGATGTCGACATACGTGACGACGCCGCAGTAGGCCTGATATTCTGACTCTAATTTCTCCGCGCACTTCCTTCTCGTGCTTGGCGCATCCGAAGCGCGACCAGCTGCGCCTCGGTCAACACCAACCGTTTCTGAGCGGATCTTGCTTCCACGGCCTTTCGGCGCTTTGGCGTGGCCTCCGGGTGGTGGCGCGACGATGCTCCGGACGCCTTGGGGCAAGGCGGAAGGGGCATGCCGAATAAGGACTTCGTTGGCGATACGCACCTGGCCATCGTCGGTAATCCGAGGGCCACTTCGACCACGGCGGCCTCGAGCCGCGGGTCCATGCGGTTCTGGAATAGCGCCCGGTGGCGACAAATCTCTTGCAGCGCTACTTTACCGCCTCGATCGTACAGCTCGTTAAATCGGAAGCCGTCGCTCGAGAACCCTTCGAGCGACAGGCCTGACTGACGTTACCGAGTTGCCGGGCCAACTCGAGTATGCCGACCGTGGCACGCATTACTTTATGCTACTGAATCATGGCGGACTCCGTGTTGTTCGTGGCGCGCATTGCCGCTCCGGGCTGCGCCCACAGCGGCAATGCGCGCCAGCAGGAAAAAACGGCCACCGTCAGAGTTAGTCTAGTCCGCTTCAGCTGACGCTGGCGGCCCCGCGATACACCTTCCGCTCGGTCATGGCCCTGTCAGAGACAAACCGGGATATGCGCCTCGTCGACACGCCGAGCGACGAAGACCCACGCGAACACGTCGCTAATTGCCGTTTCCACTGTTTGACGGTCGTTCGTCTTTTGCGTATGTTCGCCATGTTGGTGGAATCTGATCGGAAGTCGGCAAGGTTTGCAAGCAACACTGTTGTTCGATCACTACCGCCCTCTATCGCTCACCGCTACCGGCATAAGGTCCACGTGCACGCCTTCATTCTGCTTGTCGAGGGGAAGCCACTATGCACATCGTTTCATTCGATCGCGATTCATCTGCCACAACGCACTCACCCCATCTCGGATCTTCTGAGAGTTGGCGACCGGACTTTGCTCGCATCAGAGGATGCGTCGCAAACGCGATCGCCGATCAGATCGAGGAAGCCATTCGAGCCGGGACCCTTCGCCCAGGGGACCGTTTACCGACCCAGCAGGCAATTGCCGACGCGTTAGGTTTTCATCACAACACGGTGTACATCGCCTTCCGAAAGGCGGCCAAGCGCGGTCTAATTCGCAGTTTCCGCCGTCGAGGCACGTTCGTTCTGGACAATCAACCGCACTGACACAGGCACCGAACCGCTTTGCTCACATCAACTAGCGTCGACGCGTCACGGCGACGCCCTCATGATCGCGCCTGAGTCATCCCGTAGTCGCCCATTGCCCGGCACCGCAATATCCGGCGCCACCTGAACTGCGTGATCCGATCGGCCTACCGATCCCATCGCGAGGACGACCCCAAGAAATATTCCTTCGAGCCGACTACCATCGTGATCAGCACTCCGCGCAGCCTGCCACTGTGATCTTGACGATAGCGGGCATCCGGTTACCGCCGATCGCTAAATGGAACTCCAGCCCGATCACCGCGAACACGTGAGCGTGTACAGGTACTCCAGATTACGCGTGTATTAATCGTGTTCGGAGACGGCCATTTGCCGCGCGGTTGCCCGATCCCCGGCTGCATACCGATCGGCCTGCACCTAGGCTCCCTGCCATGTTCTGTGCGTGCGTAAAGCCGGCTTGGCGCTTCTTCGGTTCAAAGTCGTCGTCCGACTCCTTCAGTGGCCACTGCTCGAGCGTCAGCACCTCGCCGCTCAGCGCAGCTTTCATTGCCTCGACTGAACGATCATCGAGCCCCAGATTCGCCGCGATCGTGGTTGCGGCCATCACCGCGATACCCGGTACACACCGCCGGTGAGTGCGGCGTGATCACGGAAAGCGCCCTATATTCCTGGTTGATTTTTGAAAGCCGCACGAACTGGATTGCCGGCACGATTGTCGGCGATGCCTCTGCCCTGGGGTGTCGACCTCTGTGTCTGTATTTGTGCCACTCCATGCGAGTGGCACTTTTTTATACTCCTGCCGCGCTTCGTCAGCCAGACGGCGGAATCATCTGATATGGAGTTCGCCGGCTGCTTCACGTGCCCCCAACCAGGGCTTGCCGGCGTTCACCCAATTAAGCGAAAACACCCTGCTCCAGCCACGTGACGCCCGACCATGCTCGACGGATTCAATCAGCAACGCGCCGCCGATTCCGTCCTTGAATCCCTTGAGCATAACAATCTTCCCCGATGCGAGATGCACCCTGCCGCTCAACGTCAGCTGACTCGTCGCTGTATGCAGGCTCAGCCGTGCAAGGCGCGACATGGCCGCCGGCTTTCGCCACCTCGCACTCGCAAGCGCGTGCCGCTCCGCATGTAACGCCGACGCACCCCACCGTTCAGTCGAATCTGGGACCGCAGGGTCACGGGTACCGATCCATATGAACCCTCAAATAAAAATGCGAGCATGTGGCTCGCCGTCAATTCGGAGAAGCATAGCTTGCTTAAAATTTTCAAAGCGCCGCTGCGGATTCACCAGGCAATGCGTGCTCACGCTCATCTCCTTTTTTCAAATCCTTTCGCTCTCCACGGTCGAGCCTCACCAGCTCTTACAGCACCCAATTCCGGATCGAGTCGGGAACCGAGCAGATGCATTGGGCTCCGATATCCATGCACGCAAAGCGAATCTCAGCTTCGTGGCAACACTTGCCGCCAACGGTAATCGAATACACGATGGTCAGCTTCGCCCTTCCCAATTCCGCTATTCGACTCGAAATTTCTGCAACTTGATTGAATCGTATCGGTTTAAGGAAGCGTTGTTTGGCAGAAGTCACGACCATTACCTTGACCCCACGCTGGAACTCAGCAACGTCCTCGTGACAAATCCCGCTCATCCATTCCGTTCGCGCTTCCTCCAGGAAGACGAGGTATCGCGAATGATGAACAACACCGCCGGCGTCAGTATCTGCGTGGTATATACGTCGTCGATAAGTCGGAATTTCACAACTCGAGTAACCGGTCAAATCACGTTGCATCCGAGATCCCCAATGACGTTCGAACGGTCGCAACAAGCGTTTCATCGTGCTCCTGCTGCTCGCTCGGATGAAATCGTGGTCGGAAGTAGCCAATGAAATCTAAGATCAACCTCCGAAGTATGCCCGGATGCACCCACATGTAGTACATGGCCTTCAGATAGCAAATCGGTCGTGTGCACTCCAAGTCCTGGCTCAAGAGCGCGACAAAATTGCTGGTCAACCGGGGAAGAAAATTCGACGTCACCCGAATGGCGCCTGCGACACGCAGCCAGTACGCGTAGGGGCCTTCTCCGATAACTTTCCGGTAAACGTCGAATGCGACCGATTGGTGTTCCAGTTCCTCACAACCATGCCAGAGCCACAGCTTAGTTAGGGCGGGATCGCCGCCAACACGTCCGTCTTGAAGAAAAAACCGCGACAGAGATGCCGTGAAATGCTCCATGGCAACCGTCATGGCAAGACGCCATACAGGATCGACCGTGTTAAGCGGCCGGGAAAACATCCGGATGTCGAGTTGCTCAATTACATATCCCTGCCGCTCCATCGCCTTCAGATAGCTCCTGTGCTCGCTCGAATGATTCGCCTCCTGCGAGATAAACTTCCTAATTTCCGCCATCAGAAATGGATCGCTTACCTTTGCACAAAAACATCTTACTGAATGAATGAAAAATTTCTCACCCGCCGGAAAGAATAGAGAAAGCGCATTGAAAAAATTTGAAGCGACCGGGCCATCCCGATTCCACCTCGCGAAGTTCGATTGTGCAAAATCGAACTGTGGACCTCGCCGCTTGGTGGATACTCCATCTCGAGATAACGCCCTCCCAATTCGCTCCGGAACATTTCCCGACTGTAGCGTTGTCATGGCAGACTCTCGAATAGAAATTGAGCATAGAGCGACCTGGCCATCGCCACTTCCCAAGACCAGATGCCAACGAGATAAATCAAGATGTTCCGTTGAAATTCATCCGGCGCCTCGATGGCAGACATCAGAAATGTCGCAACCGCTAGATTCTAGACAGGCCCATAGCCCGCCCCAAATTCTGCGGAAATGTGCGATCAACGGCCGCAGGAAGCCGTCGTGTTAAGCAGGATATCTCACCCCCCACTTCTTGCGTCCGGAATTCAGCATAGGATATAAATATCAAAATGAAGAATAATTTTGTTGAAAGATGTTGACGTTAATTTTTACAGGACCTTGCCTGAATGGCTGCGTCAGCGTATTGCCAAGCATGCCTACGCGTCATGCGACAAAAAGCTCACATCCCCAGATGCTTGCGGACCTCGGCCAGCTCATTGATGCCGTTGATCGCGTGCCCACACGCGAGCACGTTGATCTCGTGTACGATCGCGCGTTCGAGCACAACGAAGTCCAGCCGATGCCGGCGCGCTTTAGAGCGGCTAACACAAGTC
>NZ_ML058643.1 GCF_003635165.1 Burkholderia sp. Nafp2/4-1b
CATGTGCTTGCTGATGAAACGCCTGGAGCGTGGTCGGTTCGTGTGGCCACGTGCGATGCTGGCGTAGCATAGACGGCAGTGTGCGAACTAGACGTGGTGATACCGCGGGTGGACCAATTCGGCGAGAGCGATCTGCACTTCGTGACGCGCTTGGCCCGGCAGGTCGGGGCGACCGCGACCGTGAAGGCAGGGCGCTTGCCGGTGCTGCCGCGCGGGGCGGGCAAGTGCGCGAGCGGCAAGCCGCTGCCAGCCGTGACGCTCATCCCCGAGATGCTGATCGACTACGACGTCCAGTTCCCGGACCGGGCGAGCTTTGCGGCGGTGCGCGCGAAGGTGCACGACCGCAAGACCGGCAAGAAACTCGAGCTGACGATCCCGAACCCTGACGCACCGCCGGGTGCATCCGCGGTGCACACCGAGCGGCACGCGTTTGCGAGCGCGAGCGTGGCGAAGGCGGCGACCCCCTCACGTCTGGTGAAACTGAACCGGCAGACGGCAACGAGCAGGCTGACGCTGCGCGGACGGGCGGATCTGGCAGCGGAGAAGGCGGTGATGCTCAAGGGCTTCAAGGACGGCGTCGACGGCGCGTTCCTGATCGAATCGGTGGAGCACAGCTACACATCGCGCGGCTGGATCATGGTGGTGACGCTCAATGGGGGCAACGCGGGCAAGGCGAAGGTCGGGCATGGGAAGCTGCCGACGAAGTCCGTCAATCTGGTGATTCCGGCGCCGGGCTGGGGCTTGCGACGGAACATAAAAAAGTGCCACCCGCATGGGGTGGCACAAACGGTATGAAAGAAATACCTGAGAGACCGATGCCCCGGCAGAGGCATCGGCGCATATCGTGCCAGCAATCCAGCATGCGTTGCTTTCAAAAATCAGCTCGGTTCGGTACTGCCGAAGCTTGATCGCTGCGCTGTCCCGAACCGGTCGACCATCACAACACTTTCGTAGGGCAGTTGACTGCCGCGCGGCCATGTCGGTGTTGTTGCTTTGCCAATGGCCACAAACATTGCGATCACGTGATCCTCAGGCAGATTGATCAATCGTCCCACAGCATCAAAATCGAACCCGTCCATTGGACACGAGTCGTATCCGATTGACTTTGCCGCCAGCATCAAAGTCTGGGCGGCAAGCCCGCACGAGCGCATAGCCTCATCACGCTGAACAAGTGGCTTGTTGTGGTAGTAGCGATCGATTGACGGCACGATGAAATCCTGAACTTCCCGGGACGTATGCGACCAGTAGCGTGCGGGACGGTCTTGCCAAGCTTGCAAATCAGCACACAGTGCTACTAGCAGGGAAGCGTCAGTCACCTGGTCCTGATCCCACGCGTGCGTTCGAATGGCTTGGCGTTGCTTCAGGTCGCTTACGATGACGAACCGCCAGTTTTGGAGGTTGAACGCCGTCGGCGACAACATGGCGAGTTCGAGAAGCTGACGCACTTCCGCTTCGCTCATCCGATGGTGGGCGTCGAAATGTTTCGCTGAGCGTCTTTCCTGAATGGCTTGCATGACATGCACGGAGACTCTCCTTGGCAATGGTTGTTCTGGACCAGGTACGGCAGGGCCGGCGCTTGGTGTTCGCGTCAGGCAGCGTTTTTCAGTTGGTCCCATTAACAGGATCGTTGCAGCTGCGCCCACCGACTGTCACCCAGCGCCAGTCTTGCGGTGCCTGTACCGTCTCCCTCGATAGGCCAGTCGGACCATCTGATCCAGTGCAGGGGCTGTTCAGAGAACAGCATCGTCGCGTTGCTCAATCCCAAGTGTGTGGCGTACGCCGGTAACCTATCGATGCCTCGAAAAACGGCTCTCTCCCCGTAGGGGCATAAAAGCGCAAGAAAGAAATAACATACAGAGATAGATGCGCCGCAGTAGAGACATCATGACAAATCGTGCCGGCGATCCAGCTCGCATAGCTTTCAAAAATCAACCCGGCTGGAGGCGGGGCTTTGCCGCATCCACCGGCCATCCGCGGTGAACCTTTATAATCGAGCGTTGACCATGGGTGAGGAAAAACAGGAACTCGCGGTGCAGCGTCGCGACGCACACGCAACAGATGCGAGCGATGGCGGTCAACATCGAGGACATCGAGTGCTCGGTGCAGCCGTTTTCGGATCTGGATCGGCGGCTCGCGGAGATGGCGGTGCGAGCTGAAACCGTGTGCGAGGACGTCGGTCTGCCGTGGGGCCGCTCACGCGCCGACGATCGTGCGCGCGGCGAGCTGCCGCTTGAATCTGTTACGCCCGGCTGCGGGGACTGGCCAGCCTTGCGCTGCGGTAAAACTCGCTGTCCGGCATCCCATGCAATGGAACACGATCGCGCTGCCTGTCGGCAGGATGCTGGCGGATCACGTGTATGCAATGGCCGCCCACGGGGACATCGCCGCGCTTGAATTGATCAAGAACGCCTGTACGGTGCCTGGTGCGTGTAGCGATCCAGTCTTCACGCGCAACGTGCTCACGTCGCTCGAATATCAGTTCGCGCGCGATGCGTTGCCGGCGGCCTATGTTGGACAGTTGGAGGGCGCGGACGGTGAGCGCCAGCGCGCCATCGAGCGAGCTACAGCATTACGGCGAGCGTTCCCGGGCCGATCATCATGAGAACACGTCAGCGCCTCTCAAGAGGCGCCTTGCCCGCGTTCGCGCGGGCTTTTTTGTAGACGGACGGCTCGTGTAATGGACGGACAGCGGGACAGCTCTTGAACGGACACCCGACGGTGACATGAAGCGCAGAATGGATGCGAATTGATAGTCGGATGATGTGGGTCACGCAATATTGACGGAATCTGGTTCCTTCGATGAGCGTGAGCCTTATGCCTCTTCCCCAAATTTCGCAAGCGACGCGTTCAGGTACGGTGAGCCGGTCGACCCAGACGGACCCGCGACGCAATGCCGATCCGGACGTCGACCGCTTGCGTGCGCTCGACTATCACCGGAATAACGCTCACAGCCAGCGCGTGCTGGACGCGATGCAGGCAGATTCGGCCGTGCGCCTGGCACTGGACAAGATGGCGCCGGAAACGAAGAAGCGGCACAAGGGCGACTTGATGAAGCTGTTCGCGGCGGACTCCAATCCGCGATGCGTGGAGGCAGTGCGTCCAGTTGATCGTGGACGCGTATGAGACCAAGGTGGTATTTCGACGCTGGGCCAACGCGCGTATCCGAAGTGACAATCCGTAGCATGTGCTTCGGCGACATGGCGCGGCGCATCACGATCAACCAAGCCGCAAGTGTGAAGCACTGCAGCAACCAGCGTCGACTGCAAGGCGACAGCTCCGCTGAGCGCCTCGCTTTACGTACCGGACTAGTGAAGCATCGCCAGCATGCTTTTCAAGCCACCAGTACAAACTGGGCATGCAGATCGGTCTTTCACGATATGTAGTCGGATCGATCGGCAAATTGTGGCGGGATTTCCTGCTCGAGCACGGCTATGCGCGGGCGGTCGTTGGCATGCCGATTCGGCATGCGTGCTCGCGGTACGATGCGACTGCTACTCCCTTCACTGACCGCTGGAATGCTGCGGACGCAAACGAACCCTCGGCAACTCAACATAGCCTCGTTGCGTTTTCATCATCCAGGGATCGAAGAATTGTGCTTGCCTAGGTCGCGCAGGCGGCCGCCCCGCATCAGATTGTGTTCAAGCTGTTCCAGCGTCACTCCGTTTGTTTCTGGAACGTAGAAATACACGAACGCACCAAAGATCACGTTGATGCCAGCAAATAGCAAGAACGTAAGCGTTTCGCCGATCATGGTGAGGACAGAGAGGAACGTGGAGGCCACCATGAGGTTGGCGATCCAGTTGACGAACGTCGAAGCGGCTATACCGAATTCGCGGCCCTGACTAGGTTGGATTTCCGCACATAGTACCCAAACCAGTGGGCCGGCAGACATCGCGAATCCGCCCACAAAGAGGAGCACAACGGTGATTGTAGCAATGCTTGCGACCACACCAGCGCCCATTCCCAAGTGCATTAGAATACCGAGTGCAGTCATGGCAAACGCCATCACCCCAACTCCGAAATGTAGAACCGGCCGGCGCCCGCATCGGTCTATAAGCATAATCGAGATTACTGTTGCAATCACATTCATGACGCCGACCAGCACCGTGGCCCACAGCTGCGATGCTTGAGTGGAATAGCCAGTCAGATCAAAGATATGCGGTGCGTAATACATCACGACGTTGATGCCGGTGAATTGTTGGAATAGCTGAAGGACGATACCAAGTGCGACAGCGCGCCTGAAATGTGGACTATTTCGCAGCAACGTCCAGCCCGACGCGCAGACAATTGGTCCCCGTGCGATCTGCTGAAACTCATGCTCGATGTCATGTTTGTTGCCATAGAGTCGCCTGAGCACGTATAGAGCCTCGGTATGGCGGTCGCGCAATATGAGCCAGCGGGGGCTTTCAGGCAACTGTATGACAGCAACGAGGAAAAGCGCCGCCGGCACGGCTGTGAGACCAAGCATCCAGCGCCAATCGGCGACATAGCTCAGTCCCGCGTTGGAAAGAAATGCAGTGAGAATGCCAACGGTGATCATCAATTGATAGGTGGCGATCATCGCCCCCCGTATTGGGCTTGGTGCGATCTCGGATAAATACAAAGGTCCTGCAAATGATCCCATTCCAACAGCAACGCCGAGGATTACGCGAGCGGCGATCAGGCTAGCGAATCCATCGGCGACCGCCGATCCTGTCGCGCCGAATACAAAAAATATACCGGATATTATCAATACCCAGCGCCGGCCTAAATTCCGTAAAAGTGGCACAGTGATTAGCGCGCCTAATGCGGCTCCCGCTAGTAATGAACTCACCACCCATTCCTGCAATATTTCGCTGAGTTGATACTGTGAACTGATCAGGGGTAGTGCGCCCGATATCACCCCTATGTCGAGACCAAACAATAGTCCGGCCAGCGCGGCGACAAGGCAAACAAATCGTGCGTAAGCTTGCGGCTCTTTTTGCGAGGGTGCGACAGCAATCATGTCATCAATTTACCGTGAAAGTTGCCAAAAAACCCCGTAGACGCATGACATTGTGCAATTTGTCCGCAAGGCTTAAGTTTTATCTGATTCGGCCAACATCATGAGAACAAATGGTCCATAGAATGTCGGTTGACCACGCTCCGAGATGGGGGAGCCATTGGCGGAAAATTAAGCGATTTGATTAACCATGTTGTACTTGGCGTATCGATGGGATTGGGATGAGCGCGATCGGACAAAGTCGCGTGCGCGCTTCATCGTCAGACGATTTCTGTGAATATCGATGGAGAATTTCCGGGTAATCTGATCTACCATCCGGTAAAAATAAAGTTAATCTGGTTACTATCAGATTCCCAATTTGCAAAGAGCCGCGTTGGTGCGATGATTTCGACCTCCCGTTTATGGCGGAGATGTTCCTCGTTGGATATTTGGTCGATGAATGCGAGTCGCAATTAACATCGAAAATTTTTACACTCGCTATGCTATAAGCGGGCGCCGAGAATGCCGCTAACGAATCGAATAGCTGGCAACACACTTATCACAAATCGGGTGGCAAGGGATGCTGTAATCCTTCAATTGGCAGCGCGGTGTTACTATTTCCGATCGGTGCGGCTCGGACGCCAAACATCACTGGACTCAGGAAAGTATTGCCGCTACTTGACACTGACTTCTGAATTTCGGCAGATTCCTTTCCGCCACTGACGCCTCTTTAAATGAACTAGCAAGTCTAGAAGGGTTGCAGTGAGATGCTTGCATTTTTCGTCCAGTTCGGAAAATTTAGCTGATTGGAGTTATTGTGCGAGAGCGTTCCGTCGTGACGGTGGGGCTCTCTTCAAAATAGTGCGCCCCGAGCGATTATTCAAAATTTCGCATCGACCAGGTTGTCCAGACGGGTTGCCCAATGTGAGGACAAGCAGCCGTCATAAACACGACTGAACACGCGATCACACATCAGATTTCCGTGGGCGAAAGAGATCGGAAGGGTTGGAGCATCTCGGCCGGATGTATCGGCCGCGCCCGAAGCAACATCATCTTATCGAACCGAAACCTATTTGCGGCTACCCAGGATGAGCGATCGGCGAGACGAAGCGGATCGCCCACCATGCGACCGAACGGCGAATAACTGTTCCGGTCGACTGCGGTGCGCAGCATAGCGGTACGGGCGTGCGAACAGCGGGTCGACCAATGCATCCAATTGCGGCACTCCAAGTTGTTGACGTGCGACTCGCCACCGTTCGGCGGGCGATGGTGGTTCAGGAGCCGGAGTGGGCTCGGCCTGCGTCCTTCCGAACGTGTTCGGCGGTCGGGACTTCCGTCGTACTGTCCCATGTCGAACATGGAGATGAACGAGTCGAACCGAGTGAGGACGGCACGGTTGTGTTGGAAACTTTCGCCAATGATGCAAGTTGGAAACTCACCACGCCTCGTTCGGCGGTGAACGCGTATACGGCCGCAGGCAAAGTCAGCGCGAGATGAGGTGGTTCGACAACGCCTGAGCTTTACGATGTCGCGGTACGTCGCGCCCGGCCGACTTCCATGTTGGTCATGCTAAGAGCGGCACCCGACTGCCGACGATGACGTCGTTCATTCTGCCGTCCTGTGACATCATTTTCGAGCGTCCGTGCGGCGCGGGTTGACGCTCGACTTGCGAACGAAAAATCCCGCACTGTTGACGTCTACTAGAGGCTTTTCCGGTGTTTCATAGGACGAATGATCACGTCCTGTTCGCCGAGGCGGTTCTTAGATTGTCCTAATTGGGCAAGTCGGCTGGCGCTGGGCGCGGGAGCGGAAGCGACGTCCCGCTTCACCGGAAGTTGGCGGGCCGTTTCACCGCTTCCTTGCAGCGCTGCGAGCTGTTGTTCCTCCGTTTTTTTGCACGCTGTCAATTTGAGGACATGCGACAAGCTTGCGACTTGCAATCGCTTCGATACCTCACGTCACCCGACGATGATGCGCTGAAGGTACCTCAAAGATTCTGCGCTTCATCGCAGCATCTTCGGCGGGGCGTAGCGTTTCCGCGACGACGCGGTTTGCGGGCTGTCTAGGCTATCCACCGAACAAGCCAACGCGAAGGGTGTGGCGTCTTCGAAAAGCCCAGACGCCTCGGGTGCGCGAGGGGTTCTCTGGTTCTGGATGCAAGCGTCGAGCTGGTTATGGCCGCGCCAGTGTTCAACCGGAAGCGCATGATAGCGACAGCCATTTTCTTAAAGCAAGGTTGCGAAAAACGCCTGCATGATGACCGGACTGTCATCCGAAATGTTATCAAGCTCGCTAAAGTCGGTTATCGTCGCTTGTCAACAAAGCGTCCTCAGCCGGCCTCATTGTCAACTAAGGAGTCTGTTTATGCACTACCTTGCACCTCACCGCACGCGCTTCGCCACTATTGTGATGGCGTCACTGTCTATATTTTGCGGTGCCACACATAGTTCGATGGCCGTCGCATCCGATCAATCGATCGAAGTCACGCAGTTGCTGAAAACAACGCACTCGTGGGACGGAACCCGATATCGCGCGTATCCGAATGGACAACCTGAAGTGTCGGTACTGCGCTATAAGATTCCAGCCCGTAGCGCGCTACCGTGGCACAATCATCCGGTAATCAATGCCGCCTATGTTCTTTCTGGCCAACTAACGGTGATCCGGAAGAGTGACAGAAAAACAATGGTGATTGGCCCCGGAGACGTACTCCCCGAGATGGTCGACGCACTTCATCGCGGTCAAAGTGGCGATGAGCCGGTAGAGTTGATAGTGTTTTACGCCGGAAGCCGGGGCGTCCCGTTAACGGTCAAGGCCGAGCCTAGCTAGCGCGTTATACATCTTTGGGATATCGAATATTTTGCGCGTTGCATAATGTCCGATTTTCCCCGAGCTCGGTCCCATAAGATAAGTAATAAAATGAGCACGTCATTTGAACGTAGGGGCCGAGAAAAGGTGGGTATCCAATCGCACGCAATCAAAAATAGTGGATGGAGCGTTTCTGTTTTACCGTGAATTGGCGGTATGCCTTGGCCCACGCTATTGTTATAGTCGTTGCCAATCTCTTGGTGTCGCACCCTTTCCCTGCGGCGCCGACCTTCTTGACATGGGCCGCTTTCGTCTCCCCTGTCTCCTTCTTCGTTACGGACACGTGCAACCGCCGCCGCGGCTTGCGCGAAACCCGGCGCATGGTGAGAAGATCATTCGTCATTGCCCTGATTGTCTCGTTTCTCTTCGCCGAACACCGTATCGCGATCGCCAGCGGCACCGCCTTCCTGCTCGCGCAATCGGTCGACGCGATCGTCTTCGATCGAATGCGAAGGCAAGCGTGGTGCACTGCGCCGATGGTTTCCGGCGTCGTGGCGTCGGCGGTGGACGGCACGCTGTTCTTTGTGCTGGCCTTTTATGGATCCGACGTACCATGGATTTCGTGGGCTCTTGCTGACTACCTGATCAAGCTGGGAATGCTCGTTGTTTTCCTGCCGGTGTACGGTGCGATCGTCTTTAGCGTGTCCGATACAGCGGCGATGACAGGGGCGGAGCATCACGGTACGTGACGTTCACCGAGTTGACCTAAACGGCGACGTTCAATATGGGTGCTGATTGCTAGAGCGTCCTGTGCATCTTTGTTCGACCGCGGCGTTCAAGGAAAATGGAAGATCCGAGACGCGCACCGGATTTTCTCGGTCGGCCGATCACCTCCGAGCGCTACGTTCTTTTCACATTCTCACCAGCGCTCCGAACGCACAATCAAGCGACGCAAAACCAAGGAAATAACCCCTGCTTGTCGTGACGAGCGGAGACGCGGAAAAAAATGTTTGATGCGATTGAAGAGGCATTCGACGATGTTCCGAGCCCGATACTGCGCGCGGCTATATCGACGCTTAGTTGCTCGATTCGAGCGCGGCGGGATGACGAGCACCTTCGCACCAGCCGCGCGAGTCGTCGCGGCAAACGCATTGGAGCCGTAGCCTTTGTCTGCAATCACGGCTTCGGTACGCAGGTGCTGGACCAGCTCGCTTGCACTCGAAATGTCGGCCACGTGACCCGCAGTAGCGATCAGCCGCAAGGACCCTCTGACATCGTTGGCGGCTGGATGCAGCTTGGTCGTCAATACGCCGAGCGAGCGACCGAGCGCTTGTGGTCCGTCCTTTTTGCTCCGGACGAATGCTTGTGGGCCCGCACGTTGCTCGAGTCGATTAACACGTGCTTGATCTCGGTCTCGCCGGCATGGATCGCGCGCTCCCATACTCCCTTGGGGGCGTCATCTGGAGAAGCGCATGTACACCGAATGCCATCGTCCGAATTCCTTTGACCGATCGCGCCACGGCGGTCCGGCGATCCACAAAACCGCTTCGATAAACCAGCGATTTTCGGCCGCCGTTCTCCCCTGGATCGCCTTCCTTGCCGGGCGTCATTTGATTCGTGCCAATACCTCGTCGCGCAGTAACGCTCGGATCAACTTCGCCTGCTCGCGCCAAACACCAGAAGTAAATACATTTCATTGAAAGAAAACAGACTCTAGTGACCGTCGCCGGCAACCCAAGTGAGTTCATCTGGGACATCACCCGCCGTGTGATGTCGTTTGCCGTACCCAATGTGGTACGTTCAACGTAATGCAGCAACACCACGGAGCTGGCCCCCCGGGTTCATGGCGTTGGTAGTAGTTTCCTGCAGGCGGCGTAACCCTGCACATGCGTTGCCTGCGATAAAGTTAGCCAACGGAGTGCACCCGGGCTTGCGATGATGGATAGCGGCAGATGCGGTGTGCGGACTTCTGTAATGCCATACCGAACCCGAGGATATCGACATGATCAACCGTCGAGATTTGCTACTACGTCGCCGTCAGGAAATTCGGTCAACATGCGTTCAACCAAGCCAAAATCGATCCCTATTGACCGGCGAAATCACATCGATTTCTGGCCGGTTTGCTTGCCAGGAAGCGATGCCCAAAGAACTGATGGACGACGCGCTGTCGTCAGTCATCGAACCTTTGCTGCCGAAGCGAGCGTCGGCCAACCGCCGATACGTGGTACGCAAGCCGACGCCGCACCGAGCGGTGCTGACCGGCACGCATTCGTGCCGCCTTCGGCATCGCCTCGTATCCGCTGCCGCGAGAACTTGGTTGCGGCTCGGGCGCGGCGTGCTGACGACGGCTGGTTGCATGGCAAGAGGACGGTGTCTGGCAACGCATCCGGGACGCAGCAACGCGTCACTGCTACCTGATGGCTATTCGCCGTGCCAGGCTAGCCGCTGCCTCAGCGACAGTCATACTGCGTTACAGATTTATCCGACATTTTTTCGCTTTATAGCCGTCATTGCGATTGTCAGGCGACCACTAAATATGCCCAGAAGAGCGCCGGCCAGGATGTCGCTCACGAAGTGATAGTTTGCGCCAAAGAGGCCGACGATGACGATGAGAATACACATGGCCCACAGCCAACGAAAGCTGCGGGCGCGGTTCCAAAGAACGACCATAGGTGCCACGATTACGGCGGCGTGCCCGGAGGGAAAAGATGCCCAGCCTTTCCCCCCGTTGAGAGGCAAGAAACCGTACACGCCATTTTGTATCCAGGACGGATTGCTATCAATGAACGTTTCTGTCCATGTACGCCCGAATAGGAATTTAAGTTGATCTTTTAGAACTACCGCTACGATTGCAGCCAGACAGCACGTCAGTAGTACGTGAACACGGTCGCTAGGATGCCAGCCAGCCAGCATCGCACATCCGGAAACCAATAGGCCAACGCACGCCAATGGTACAATTGGCTCAGAAAGGCGTGACATCCAGACAAAAACTTCATTTCGCTGCAGGTATGAATTGGACCATGTCGACGCGGCTCGATCGATAAAGGCGATAGTGAACAAAATCGCCAATATATAAAAAATGGCAACGACGAGAAAGCGACGTCGATTATCGCTTGGCTTGAGTAAGCTGACCATTGGAGCAGTCCTTCACAGAAAAATACTGATGAATTTGCAGTTGGCGCGAGGCTATCTCCACGTTGGTGCAGGATTGAGGGTTTGGTTGTGGCTCGAAGCGCGCCACGTGCCTTTGTGACACCCTATAGGAGAGGTGAGGGCAGAGCTTTAGATTTTTGCTCACACAGGTCTCCGCACGTGTGTGGCGGAGATGCGGAGGAAGGTAATTACTGACGGCGCCGATTCTGCCCCGCGTTGTATATATATAAATTGTGCAATTCAATTCATGAACATCGTTTCAATTTCTCGAGTTCCAGCGCGCGCCGGTGATGTTCAGCAACTGTCTTGTCGACTCTGCATTCGCGGTGCCGGATTCGCTCTTTCAGTTGGCCGTAGGCGCTGGCTATCCGCTCTAAGGACGGTGTGATTTCGCCCAATTCCGCTACGCGATCGATGGACGACGTGCCGCCGAGTGAGCTGTATGGGCGGGGCCAGTTGTAGTCAAACTGCCGTTCCTCAATTCGCTCATCGAACGCAACTTCAGCCGAAGGATGACGGGTCCAAAAACTCGTTCCAGTCTGTGAGTTGCGAACACTCGACGTTGCCATCAAGGTGTGGAGAGCGTGATCGGATCAGTTTGAATTTGATGCGCTCGCTCATCTGACGCCACTGTACCGCCTCGGCGAAGGGAGCGGCCGCCTTCGATCAGTCTGAATACGCTGAATCCGGGCGGCATTTTCTCGATGATGTGATGAAGAAAATCGCGTATTGGAGGACTTCTGTCGGGATAGACAGCCAGTATGCGTCTTTCTGTGTTCCTACATCTTCTGCGTAGACCTCGCAGCGAGCCTGTCCGTTCGGCGCCCGTCCTTTCCCCTGGCAGTATTACGACGAGGTACTCCTACAACCCAAATGAGCATTCAGTTGCGCGCTTTTTTTGCTCGTGCCTGCGAGCCGATTCGGCCCGTCATACATGACAAGGGTTATAAGCGGTCACATCTGTTGTGAGCGGGTAAGGAGACGACATTGCTGCCTCCCCCTCCCCAACGAACCGCCCAGGCGACTTTCACCGCAAACGGCTCAAGCACGGCTCAAGCACCATCAACTGATACCGGTCTGGCCAGACTGCACAAGACCTTCGCAAATATCATTTCGTTGGTCCATCCCATTGCTGAGACGAGGGCGCAGGACTGCAACACGGCAGTCTCTTCCAATCTTCCCTGCATCGAACTTCAAACATGAGCCTACGACAGCCGCACCAAGCGGAAGTCTGCGCCTTTTCAGGCGTGGGCAAAGTTATGAACCCCTATGCGAACCATGACAGTCCGCCATTCGCTTAGTGGGTACCCGCTCCCTCATCAGCTTGCCTCGCGGCTCACCTGCCTTGGGCCAAACTCCCAAGCGATGGCGAAGAATCGGGCTTACCGTGTTCCCGTTCCTGCCGACCCGAATGTTCTCGGGACTATCCGCTTAACGCCTGTCTCTCTGCCGGCAGGGAGCGTCGCCCTGACCCCGTCACCGAAATAGGCGCCTTTCAAGAAGTACATTGTTCCCGGAGCTTCATACCGATCGTCACCAATCACGCATGTCCAAGCAGGCAACAGTTGGTCGCACAACAGGTCACAGCTTCCATCGCCAGACCCTAAGCGGACGGAGTGTGACAAGACAAAAACGCGTTTTGCTGCCCTTTACTGCTTGACGCTCGACACACCGCGGGCAGCAGCACGTGTCGCACCATACGGAACTTGCCTGGCGTCCAGGTAGCATTGCGGCGTGTGGCGTCGTCGCTCACCGTCGCCAGTGATGACGTCTTTCGACGAGTGCGCCGTCCCTGGAGCTTCGCACTCCACCGTTTCCTGTCACGCACTCCGGGTAGGAGATTGGCGGTCATACGGCAGATCACGGCACGGCAAGCCGCGCGTGATACGAAAGAAACAGACTTTGCCATCCACTACTTTGTCGATTTACGTCTGGCAGGCGGCGCCACGTGTCGCACGAGCCCGTCATTTCTAGCTATTGAAATAGTTCTTGGAGGATTTCGCTCCTTGGTTTAAAACTGGATGCTTGGTCGGCGCGGAGTTGGAATAACGGCACCACAATCACGGCCATTGGGATCGGCAAAGGTTCGGGCTCGTCGATCATCGAGCGAATATGGCGACCGTTCCGCTGGCAAACAACTTGGTGCGCACGATTTGCGTGGCGCTGGTCAACCGAACGTCTAGACCGGTAGGTCTAGCTAGAGCCACTCGCGTTAGGGCAGATAGTAGGTACAGACTACAAAGTGAGAATCGAAAGATTGCACACTTGGACAGTCTGATGACATTACATTGCGTAAGCGCGTCCGTGGCGAGATCCTGGACGATACCAATCATGCAATTTCAAGTTTGGCGAATTGTGATCCCGAATCGGATTGAATGCGGTGAGACGTACGATCGTGAGACGCGTGTAGTAGCACTTACCGTACGGCGCTGTTTCGAGTATCCGAGCGGTATCGCATGATCGCTGAGTCGATTTATCAATAACCAGTGTAGCGGTGATCTCACGAGGCCGAACACAACTCCCGAGGCTCCGCCGATGGTAAGATTTAAAATTCCGTTGCTTGCTTCCTGCGCCTTGCTGTTCGATATACTAGCGGCCGCGATCGCGTGGTGGTGTGCATATCTAGTCCGATTCAATGGCAGCGTTCCGTCCGATTTCATGAGCGGCGCGCTGACGGCGCTCGTCTGGGTGCTGCCCGTCTACGCGCTGATGTTCCACGTGTTCGAGCTGTATCGCGGCCTGTGGGTGTTCGCGAGCCTTCCGGACCTGATGCGGATCTCGAAGGCGGTCGTCGGCGGCGGCGTGATCGTGATGATCGGTGCCGTGATGTTCCAGCCGTTCCCGATTATCCCGCGCTCGGTGCTGCTCGTGTCGCCGCTGATGCTGTTCCTTGCGATGGGAGGCGCGCGCGCGCTGTACCGCGCGACGAAGGAGTTCTACCTGTACGGCGGGCTGGTCGGGCAGGGCAAGCCGGTGCTCGTGCTCGGTGCCGGCACGGCCGGCGCGAGCCTCGCACGGGAACTGTCGCGTTCGGGCGAATGGCGTCTGGTGGGCCTGCTCGATGACGATCCAACGAAGCAAGGCCGCGAGATTTACGGCTACAAGGTGCTCGGCTCGTTCAACGACCTGAAGCACTGGACCGACGCGATGAAGGTCGAATACGCGATCATCGCGATTCCGTCGGGATCGGTCGGAACGCAGCGCCGTGTCGCGACGCTCTGCGTGCGCGCCGGCATCAAGGCGATGGTGCTGCCGTCGCTGACCGCGCTGATGCCGGGGCAGGGGTTCCTGTCGCAGGTGCGGAACATCGATCTCGAAGACTTGCTCGGCCGCGACGCCGTGACGATCGACACGCCGCACGTCGAGGCGCTGCTGCGCGGCCGTGTCGTGGTGGTGACCGGCGCGGGAGGCTCGATCGGTTCGGAGCTGTGCCGGCAGATCCTCCGCTTCAAACCGGCGCAACTGGTCGCGTTCGACCTTTCCGAATATGCGATGTACCGGCTCGCCGAGGAGTTGCGCGAGCGTTTCCCCGATCAGCCGGTCGTGCCGATCATCGGCGACGCGAAGGATTCGCTGCTGCTCGATCAGGTGATGTCGCGCTATGCGCCGCATATCGTCTTCCACGCGGCCGCGTACAAGCACGTGCCGCTGATGGAGGAGCACAACGCATGGCAGGCGCTGCGCAACAACGTGCTGGGCACCTACCGCGTCGCGCGTTCGGCTATCCGTCATAACGTGCGCCATTTCGTGTTGATCTCGACCGACAAGGCCGTCAATCCGACCAACGTGATGGGCGCGAGCAAGCGGCTTGCCGAGATGGCGTGCCAGGCGTTGCAGCAGACGAGCGACGGCACGCAGTTCGAGACGGTGCGCTTCGGCAATGTGCTCGGCAGTGCCGGCAGCGTGATTCCGAAGTTCCAGCAGCAGATTGCGAAGGGCGGCCCTGTGACAGTCACGCACCCCGAGATCACGCGTTTCTTCATGACGATTCCGGAAGCATCGCAGCTCGTGTTGCAGGCGTCGAGCATGGGGCGCGGCGGTGAGATCTTCATCCTCGACATGGGCGAGCCCGTCAAGATCGTCGACCTCGCGCGAGACCTGATTCGACTGTATGGTTTTACAGACGAGCAGGTGCGTATCGAATTCATCGGCTTGCGGTCGGGCGAGAAACTTTACGAGGAATTGTTGGCCAACGATGAGGCGACCACCCGCACACTACATCCAAAATTACGGGTTGCGCAGGCTCGCGGTGTGCCGGACCGCCTGCTTGATGACCTCCTACCGTGGTTGATGCAATGTCGCGTGCTCACCGACGACGAAGTGCGGCGCGATCTGCGGCGCTGGGTCCCCGAATATCAGACAACCGTCGCGGCCGCGACGAAAAACAACGTCGAACGTTTTCCAGTCAAAGGAGCGTCGCAACAATGAAGTACGAAAGCATGCGAATGCGCCAGCGTTCCCTGCCAGAATTGACCGTGCATGAGCCTACGCTGTTCTACGATCGAGTCCCTGCGTGCTGGAGGATATCGTGGGATGCAAGGTGAGAGGCCGGTGCCTAGAGACAGTGTCCAGCTGAGCACGATGAAAATCGCGGGCAGCGCGTACCAGTATGTTGACGATCGGCAGCGGCTCGCGGTCCCAGTTACTGGCGATCTACCCACCTTGAAATGCCCAAAATGCACTGCTGTTGCCTGATTGTGTTATCGAGCAAATGCCGTCCCGCTTGCCGCGCCTCAATGGCAAAATCGACTGTTCACAGCTCACGGACCTGAGCGAATCGAGGAGTGGCAATTCGACAATACCTAGCGGCGCCCGGACTGCTCGCTTGGTGGCAGGATGCGTGTCAAATTGCCCATCTCTCGGTTTTGTCCATACGAACGGCATGCTGGGGCAATGATCGGTCATGCCAACGTGCACAGAGAATCATTCGCCTTTGAGCGATTTGTTCCGCCAAAGAGAAAGCAATTTGTCGGATCTCGAAAATTATAAAAGATCGAGGTCGCAAATTCAAAAATGCACTATGCTCGACCGCACAAGTGAGATTCCTCGCTCAGTAGTATTTTGCGCCGCTTGGCGCGCGCACTATTTTGGCGCGGTGCCGTGCACTTTCTCCGGTGGCCAGCTTGTTCACTCTCCAGGCTCCTCTAGGCCGCTAGAGGGGCCCTTCGGTCCGCCTTCGGGCGGGCTTTTTTTCGTCCGCATTCGTTTTAATGGCATAGAGAGTTTCATCTGGTGCGAGCCGCTCGTCGACGTGCAGCGGAGTGCAGCGATTAGGAAATGCCATCGTCCTCGGATAGGGGCGACGAGGCATATGACCAATCCGGCCACGCCGGCAGCGCGATAGCGCGATACCAGGCGCTCAACCTGGCGCACGCTCAACTCCAGCCGTTCGGCCGCCTGGCCAGGCTTGAGCCGACACTCGGCTACAGCGTCGATGACCTTCAGCCGATCCACTTCACGCATCGTCATGGTGATCGTCCCAGTCGCGTTCATCGCCGGCGCTCCCAAGGGTGCAGACGATCAACCTACAGGCCAAAACACGACATTTTTATTTTGCAAAATTTTTTTTGTCATACCCGGATTCAGATGTCCACCTGCCAGCCATTTAAAAATGTCCGGTTTTAAGGTTGGTTTTGCTGCTTCTGTTTCCTCGCTTTGACCGTTACGCAGTGTCGCAGGTCGGCGCCTGAACGGGCAGGGCGCTCACGTCCGTTGCTCCAGCTTTTGTGGACCGACGGCCGGGTTTGTTTGGCGGCTTTGCGGTCTGCCGACGTTGCGCCAGCTCCACGATCACGTGTTCGACGTCCGCCTGCGTGATCTCGCGTTGCTTCTTCTTGCCCGTTTGCGGGTCGTTTCGGTCGGTACGAGTCGAGTCGCCTCGATGCGTTCGAGACGGCGCTTTACCGATTCTGCTGTTATCGCGTTGCGCTTGAAGCGCTTGCGCGACCTGCAGCACATGGCTCAGACGCTTGTGCTCGACGACTGCACCTTGATCGATTTCCGCCAGACGGTCGTACTGTCTGCAGTCCAATACACGATCGTCAGCCCGGAGTTCGATCCGTCCATCCGGGTACTCCCACACCTCGATCTGCCGGTCGATCAACTTCCGATTCTCCGGCGTGTCCTCCAGCAAGTACATCACCCGGTCGTACTGTACGGTCAGCGACTTTGTCACTTTCCGCGGCTCGCGCCACGTCAGCGCCAAGTCGAGACTCTCGTCGGTCCGCAGCGGCCGGTGCGCGTTGAAGTCGCTCTTCGGCGGCTTCGCGAAGCGCGCGTTGTAGGCGGCCGTGAAGGAGGGCGCATAAGCGTTGGCGTCGGCCACCGTGTTGATTCCGCGCAATCGCATCTCCTTGACCAATCGGTCCTGCAACGTCAGGTGCGCGCGCTCGACTCGCCCCTTGGCCGAGCTGCTGTTTGCACAGAACGTGTCGATGTTCAGTTCGTACATCGCGCGGCCGAACGGTGTCACGCGATTACCGGTCTTGCCTGGCTTCACGTTACGGAACACGCTGGCCTTGTCGCTGTAGAACGCCCCGGGTTTGCCGTGCCGTTCGATGTACGCTCGCGTCGCTTCGAAGTAGCTGAACGTCGACTCGGTCTGCGTAAAGTGCAGCATCATCAATCGGCTCGTCGCGTCATCCACATACACCAGCAGCGTGCAGGCCGGCGCCCGTTCCTCGAACCACCGATGGTCGCTGCCGTCGATCTGGATCAATTCGCCGAGGCAGGCCCGGCGCGCTCGCGGCTGGTAGATCTTCGGCGGTCGTTGCCGACGCGGAATCCACAAGCCAGCGTCCGTCATCAGCTTCCTGACGGTCTCCTTGGCCAGCCGGATGCCGTGGCATTCCCACAGCTTCTCGCAGGCCAGCGTCGGCCCAAAATCGGCGTAGCGATCGCGGATGATCGACAGCGCCCGGTCGGCGGCGCCTGGGTCCAGACGGCGGTTGCCAGGCTTTGCCCGATGTCCCGACACCAATCCCGCCGGGCCGTGCTCCCGCAGCCGGGCGACCAGCCGGCGAATCTGCCGTGTCGTCAACTCCAGCCGTTCCGCTGCACGCCACGGCTTGAGCTTGCCGTCGGCCACGTCCTGAATGACCTTGAACCTGTCCAGCTCGCGCATCGTCATGGTGATCCGCTCCGTTGCAGCCATCGCAGCCTCCGGCGCCGGACACCCGGCGGCCGAACAGCTTACGCGGCCCGAAAGCGGACATTTCTATGTAGCCAAAAGCGGACATTTCCATCTAGCTACTACATTTTTTAACTTTGATAATTTAGCTTATGTCAAATAAAGTCGACGTCCCAAGTATGTACGGAGTGTTCTTGTGTAAGCTTTACTGCGCGCACGCTCGTGTTGAAATTTGCAACATGCTTTCCAAAAACGACTTGCGCTGGGTCGCTCTCCGAGGCAAAAAAGTTTTCTTTTCGTCGGCTCCAATGGCGGGGGTAAGCGGGCTGCCGCGATGTACAGCTTGGGCGCGCAACGGGATCAACCCTTGCGCCTACCACAACCATCAGGGCGAGCCTATACCGCAACCCATTGATTATTAACGAATAGTCTCGCGCCGGTCAGCATCGAGGCTTTCGCCAAAAGAAGGAAAATGAGCCGCTATGAGCGGTTTGAAGCGGCATGTGGACACATTATGGTCACACTTTCGCGGGCAGCCTGCGAAGGGTAAGCGTCCGACTGATACCGTGGTTGACATCGCTATACTGGCTGCTCACATATGGGGGGCGAACCATGGATTTTGATGTCGAACTCGAAGTATCCGAAGCGAACAAGCCGGCAGCGGAGGCGCTGGCTCAGGCGGTTCAGACAGCAACGTTGATCACAAGAAGCAAGGTTGCCTCTGTCTATCTGAGAACGGATGATTCGGAACAGAAGAATTCGAACCTCGAGATCGCTTTGACCGCCTTTTTACTCGCGTTTGCTCCCTGCCGGCTGTCGGTTAGGGAACTGGGGGCGACGCTGCGTGTAGGAGCCTTCTTCCAGACTAAGGATTATGCGTTCGTGCCTGTCATACTTTCTCGTACGCTTCTCGATATCCTCGACGACTTGCGTCTGTCGCTTTCCATTAGTTACTACCCTTGCTCCGATGAAGTAGGGGCGGACGGCGCGTGATTCAGCTGTTCGCGCCGATGACCTGGACAGGCCAATGCGAACTTCAAACGCTGCTCGCGTGCAACTGATCGGTGACGACCCATGGCAACAGCTCGTCGACGCGATTGACGGGATGCTCGGCGATTCGAGCGATAACGTGGCGCAGGTAGGCCTCGGGGTCAAGACCATTCAGTTTGGCGGTACCGACCAGGGTGTAGATTGCGGCCCCGCGTTCGCCCCCGCTGTCGGAACCGAAGTGCAGGAAGTTTTTCCGGCCGAGAGCCATTTCGCGCTCATTCTGC
>NZ_ML058644.1 GCF_003635165.1 Burkholderia sp. Nafp2/4-1b
ACCGAGATGTTTCGCATCTTTAATTCAGGTCCGTAACTTGTGGGTAAAACCCAGTCATGAAGGACGGGGTTTCTCGGAGCAACTGATGGAAACTCCAAAATAAAAGGGCCGCACCGTAAGGTGCAGCCCTTAAGAGAGAGCAGCCGCGACAATGCGCGGCCGTCACTACGACTCAACGCATGCGGCGATGCGAAAATCGGCGTTGCTCGCGCTCTGCCTTCCGGCCGCGCTCGCACGCGATGACGCCATAGCCACAGAACACGAGAGTCAAAAGCAGTGCAACAATTCCGAAATCCATATTAGTCTCCGTTCATGGAGTCCATTCCGACGATAAAGGTTATCACAGCGACGACAATCATTGCTGCGATGTTTCTGGCCATTTGAAAGGTCCAGCCGGGAGCCGAGTTGGCATACCCAACGATGCCCACGATCGCCGATACGGTCAGCGCGTGACAGACCCGCCCGTACTGCTGACGCTGATCTTTCGACCACGTCGAGCGAATCAACCTAGAGCTAAGCCACGTTCGCTGGACAGCTGGAGACGCCCACAATTCGATCACGGCAAAACTATCAGCCGTGCTCTGAATCAACGTCGCCTCGTTACCATCCCAACTCGCCGTGATGGTCGGTGGAGACTCGCTCTGGCCGACTATTGCGAGAAAATCGCGCAGCCTCACTGAGATGTAAACCATTCCGATATCGGGCGCGTATGTGCAACGATCGATGATCGATAAGCCCGATGGGAACTCGATGCAAACCTCAACGAATTGCATCGCGCCTCCTATCGTCGATCGCTATCGAGGCCATCTACGAGCCGCAAGCCCCCAAGCAACGCCTGGTAGCCCTCGTCCGTGTCCAGCTGCCCGAGCGCTACGGCGTTATCGCCGCCGCCCGACAGGTCACGGTGTCCGCGCCGCGTCCGGAAGGACATCGCGACTCGCTGGCGCGAAGCCGCATCCGAGACCTCAAACATCATCCTGTTGGTGCGCAGGGTGACACGGCAGCCACGGCCGGCCTTCGCCGGCTCCGCCACCACCTCATGCTCGCCCGCACGCAACCGCAAATCGCGCGCGACGCCATGCAGGATTCGGGTCACGTGGTGCGTCAGCGCCGCGTCGGAGGCGGCACCCGCCGCGCGCCGATCGGCGAAGAGAACTTTCGGTACCTTGAACATCTTGCCCTCGAAACAAAAAAAGCGAGGCCCCCTTTCGGAGTGCCTCGCTATGCATGGGAAAGCCGGCAATCGCCGGATTCGAAAATGGGCTCAGCGCGTGACGCGCAGCCCCGAATTGCTGCTGACCAGCATCACACGGTCGCCCGTGGTGAAGCGCTGGTCGTCCGTTTGCACGACGACCAGCACTCGGCCGGCGCCGGTACGGACAACGATCTCGACGCCTACGTGACGCTGCAGGACCGCCGATACCTTCTGCGTGATAAAGCCGGCACTCGCGCCGGCGATGGCACCGGCGATATAGCGGCCGTTACCGCCGCCGATCGTGCGCGAGCCGAGAAAAGCGCTCACGCCCGCGCTGAGCAGCGACGACAGGCCTGAGTTATCGGAGCCGCTGTCGATCGTGACGGTGCGAACGCTGACGACCGTGGCCGCCTCGATCGATCCTGCGTGCTGTACGTCGTTGCGCTGGTAGACGTCCGGCGAGCCGAAGTCGTACGACGCACACGCCGTCAAGGACGCAAGCAGGAGAACAGAGATGAGAAGCTTGAACATGACGATTGCCTCAAAAAAAGAGGGCAATCGCCCGTCAGGGAAATTGCCCTGACGGGGAAGCCGACACGTTGTCGGTGAGAGAAACGCGCACGGCCGGAGCCGGTGCGACTAGGTCGATGCGCACAAGCGCGAGAAACAAGATCAGTGTAGGACTGTGCGCCAGCGCCGCGCGCCGAAATCGTTGCGAAAACGGCCCCGCTTTCCTCTGGAAGAAAAAAAGCGTCTGCCCGATCACTCGGGAGGCGCTGGTACCAGAAAAATGCGATCTGCTAGATGTATCCGGCGGCCCGGCTGAAATCGAGATTGCCGGGCCCTTCGTAGATGATGTCGACATCGATGGCAAGACACTGGCCACCTGCAAAATCGAACCTATCGCCTGCCTTGATCGCGGCGATTCGGTCCGCCGTCTTACCGTAAACGACGAACCCCCATCGCTCCCCTTCGGCCATGCTGAACCGTGGAAACCGAATCGCACGCTTGAACCGGATCACTGCATGCGGCAAGTCAGCATCGCGAACCGCTTCCGTCGTTGCCCCAACATCCTTCATATGTTGCTCCAATGTCGCGCGCACCGACCCACCGGGCAGGCACCCGCTGGGTAGAAAAAACCGCCCCGAAATGAGGCGGCAAAGTCAAACTGCTGCCGTCGACTTCCGGCTCTTGCGAGCCTTCGGCTTTTTCGGCGCGGGCGCCTCGTAGCCGAAGCGCGCCCACGCGGCGGGATCGATCGGTATCGGGCTGGTGCGACCTGTCTCCAGGTTCACAAAGCTGCCCGAATACTTCAGCGACCCCGTCCGATAAAGCGTCCAGAGCAGGTTGTAGGCCTGTACCGAGATCGCCTGATTGATGACCAGGGACTGTTTGCGCAGCGCATCGGCCATCGAGCAGGACGGTGTGTCGTCGCCCTTGTCATTCTTGGCGTTCAGCAGTTCCGGGAACAGATCACCCACATGGGGCAAGCGGTCGTGCCGAGCCTTGCCGAACTCCCCAAGAATGACCTGACCACGATCCGTCTCATTTCCGCAGTCGAGGTAATAGCGACAACTCCCGCGTTTCGCTGCCTGCACGATCGCGTGCCGAGCACGACGTGAGTCGACGCAGCCCACCACGATATCGGCGACGATCCGCACCGACGAATCGACACGCTGCGGCTCCGCAACCCAGTTGGTTCCCATCAGGTTGTTGAGCCGATTCACGAGCAGCAGCGCCTTGTAATGCCCGACGTCATTGGGATAGAACCCCTGCCGCCCGACATTCGTCTCGCTGACGGTGTCGTCGTCGTACACCGTGCACTCGATCCCGCCAGGGTGGCCAAGCTCGATCATCGCGTGATGCAGCCGCGCGAGACTGGGAAGAAATGCGCTCCCGGTCCCGCCTGCTCCAACCACCACGACGCGCCAGGGCCGGCGGATCATGTCGGCCGGAATACTGTGAGTGATTGCCTCGCTCATCACACCACCCCCATCATTAGCGCGGCCGCCCACGGCTCGGGCACACGCTCGAATTTCTCGAAGATCCCCTTCGCGCAAAGCCGCAGCGCGACGGACGGCGTACGATCGCAATGGCCCAGCACGAGCGCAAACTTCACGTCATGCTGGTCATCCTGGTTGTCCGTGCGCGAGAAGAACGCCGGGCCCGTGCCATGCGAATGGCAATCCACCACGAGCCATTCGCCGTCTGCCAGTCGCGGCCGCTCATAGACCAGATGCCCCGACCCGTGCGACAACGATGGCAACGCAACGATGCGGAACGCACAGGTCACGCTGTTCCAGACAATCCACGCGCCGACCTCGTTTGGCATCGCTGCCCGGGCCATCGCATGAAACTGAGCGACGAGCGCGGCCGGAATCTGCCCGCACAAGAGCGCCGTCGTCTCTTCGACTTTCCCGTACGGGACAGCTGTCGAGACTGCGTACTGCGCGATGCGACGCACCACGCGCACCCAGGGACGCAGGACTTCGAGATAGACGCCATCCGATGCGATGAGCAGGCGCTCACCCGGACGCGTCATCGGGACAACGGCCTCCCGCTTCGGAACCATCACCGACGGGAACGACTGCTGGAGAACGGTATCGAGCGGATTCATGCGCCCCCTCCCGAATTGACCGTTGACCAGCTGCTCGAGCGTTCGTTTCATCGGCACCAGCGCATTGAGCGGAAACGTCTCGCCGAACTTGCCGTCGAGCATGTCGCGCCAGAATGCGTACTCGCCATCCTTGTACTCGATCCGTTTGCCGCCTGCGTTTGGATGCGTGAAGGCCGAATCGAAGAACCCTGCTTCCCAGCCATCGATCGACGCCACATCCACACGCTTCGGAACCTGCGCACTACCGATGCAGATCCGGCCCATGTCCCAGGTGTTGAAGTACGGCGGTTCGAACAACGGCGTCTCCCGAACCGGGCGATCGCTGCATGCCACCGCGAACACGCGAAACCCCTGATTCGAGGCCTGGAACACTAGCCCCGGATGCGGCACAACGGCGCTTCGCTTACCCAGGTTCTCGCATTCAAAGAACACCCGGCGCATCGATGGCGGACACCACCACGTGACTGCTTCAGGCGAGACCCCGAGCACCGTCGCGGGCAAAAACTCCGCCCGCGGGGCGACGTGCTCGGCGAGCTGCTGAAGCGTTTGAACAAGCGCCTTTCGGTCGAGCGGCCGACCGGCGCCAATGACGGGTCGACCGCTTTGGCGGTCAGCGATGACAGCGTGGGCTGTCGCAAAATGCGCACCATCCTTGCCCGTATAGAGCAACAGCGCTTGCGACAACGCGACATCAGAGCCGGTTCTGCCGGCCGAGATACCAAACATGACACACTCCTTTAAGTAGGTTGGCTCACCAGCGCAAGAAGCCGGTCAAGGTGAGTGAGAATGCGAAACGCCAGTGCCAGGTCGGCGTACTGGCGGCGAATGGCCTTCGGAGTCGACGCCAAGCGGGAAAATCCGCTGTAGGTGGTCGCATCACCGGCTTGGGCTTCATTGTCGAAATGACAATCGAGAAGGTCGCCGACAAACTGGTTGTCCTCGACGATTACCGAGCAAAGCGCGTACACCGGATTTGCGGCGTAGCTCACGTGAAACAAATCTCGCGTTCGGCTACGGCGCATGAGTGCGCGCAGCTTGAGCACCTCGGTGCAGACGCGCCGGGGCATACCGCTGCTGCGAGCGCGAAGCCGAAGCAGCTCCGGCACCGTCAGGACGCGTCGATCACGCCACTTACCGCCGTCAAACACAGATGGATCAGCGTCGTCCGGGCAAAGCTGTGGCCGAACAACCGACGGCAGATACGCAGACCGAGTTTCTGTGTCGTCCTCGAAGCGTTCCTTCAGCGCTTCGTCCGCATCCTTGTCCGAAATGTCGGGATCGCCGTCCCAGTACCAGCACGAAAATTCGTACATGAACCAGTCTGGCAGGCGGATGAACATCGTCCGGGCCGATGCGCGGTGCAACGTGGCCATTACCGTCCGGAAGAGCAACGGGTGGGCCGATCGCAGTGTCTCGATCGCCCCTTCAAGCGAGTACACCCACTCATCTTCAAGGCCGAACCCGAAGAACAGCGGCGTCGGGTCGTCATCGTTGTTCCCGTTACCCAGGCCATCGAGAACATCACGAACCGCATGCGCATCGAACAGCTGCGGCGCGAACCGCAGCCGAGACAGACGCGCATACTGCCGTTGCGTCCACGCATGAAACGCCTGCTGGAACGCGTCGCCGGCGTCGGCCGGATCATGAACGTCACGTGCGCGCAACGGCCCGTACTGGAAGTGCTTCAGGACCAGGTCCGACAGGTTCACGTCTTCACGCCACTTCAACCGAACCGCCTGCAGCACCTCCGTCGAGAAGGACGGAAGCGTCAGAAGATCAGCGGCAGGTCGACGTCGGGCAGGAGCAGCGCGTGGCGGTTGCCAGCGCGCGGCCGAGCCAGCTGCGATGCTTGAATCAGGGAGTGCAGGATCGAAGAACATTTCCGCATTTCCTCGTCATATAAAAAAACCGGCCTTTCGGCCGGCTCCTGTTGGTTGAAGCCACCATCCGGATCGGACAGGGCCTTGAGCAGAGCGTCCTTACGCATGGGCGCCTTTGGCGCCCGCCGCGCGAACGAACGTGTAGGACATGACCTCGCCCTTGATTTGCGGGCCAGAGACGGCGGCCGTCGTCAGCTCCGGATACTGGGCGGTGTACAGATCGCGGACCTGATCGGGCGAGAACGCCGCACCGGGATCCATCAAGGCCATGCCGTTGTAGAGGAATTCGCGAACAACTGCTGCGATGCTGATTGACATGAGATACCTCCTTAATCGAGCAAGGATGCGAGATCGGTGCCGGCCGGCTTCGACTCGGCAACCGAGGTCTGCGGCGCGGACGGTGCCGGCTGATTGCCGTCGTCGTCGTCGTCGTTGTCGTCGTCCTCGTCTTGCGCGCCGCTTGCTGCGCCGGCCGTCGGCACCTTCGAACCCTTGGTCAGGGCCTTTTGCGCCTTCGTCACCTGCGTCGCCTTCTGCTCGTCCAGGATCGCGTTCGTTGCCGCTACCTGCTCCTCGAGCGACTTGTGTGCCGTCGAGTAGGAGGTGACCGCCGCGGCGAACCCTTCATCCAACTCCGCAGCCGTCGCCTTCAGGATGAGCGGTTGACGCAGCGTGGCGTCCTTGCCGCCTTGCGGCGTCAGGAACACCACGACGTTGTCGCCGTCCATCGCGAGTGACAGCGTCAACTTCTCAGCCGAACGGATCAGCGGTTCGAGTGCTTGAAACATGAAAATCTCCGGAAAATGAAAAGCGCCGCACGATGGCGGCGCACATGAAGGAGGGAACGGCGCATGGCCGCCCCGCATGTCAGAACTTGAGGACCTTCGGGATCTTGCCTGCGTAGTCGAAACCGCTGACGTTGAGCAGCGCCTCGACCACTTCCGACTTCGACTTCGAGAACACCTTCTTGAAGTCGTCGCCCATTGCGATACGCAGCCCGATTTCGTCGGCCACGACCATCATCTCGGCCTTCGTCAACAGCTCGAGGAAGATCTTGTCGAGCTTCCAGTGCTTCGCCAGATCCAGCTTGTGTTGCTTGCAAAGCTGCGTCAGGTACGACACGTCGAGCCCTTCGATCGCGGAAAGCAGCATGCCGGTCACGAGATCCGCCTGTTGCTGCTCGCTTGTCGCTTGCACCAGATCGACCGCCTTCGCGAGATCGCCAGACGGCACCTTCTCATCGGTCATCTTCTCGAACACGAGCCGGAAGGTGTCGTCCTTGATCTGCCGGGCGTATCCGGCCAGGACGATCGCGATCAGGTACTGACGTGCGAGCATGCCGTTCGTCCCGATATCGCGACGAAGCGCCTTGCGCCAGACGGCGACACGGTATTGCTTCACCTTGTCGGATTCCGCGACGACCGTGACGGCTGCCGGTTCGGACTTCGAGCCGCCCGCCTTTGCGGCGCCCTTATCGGGCGCGGCCCCCGCTTTCGCGGTTGCCGATGACTGATTTGCCGCCTTCGACGCTTGAATCCGTGCCGCAACCTTCTTCATGTTGCACACGGTATCGAAGCATTGACCGCGAAACACCTTGCCGATCGAATCCGGCAACGCGCTCACCGCGGCGCCATAGTTCTGGCACGAGTGACAGGCCTTCGCCTGATCTTCGCCCACACCGTTTGGACCATCGACCGCAATCTGCACGCGGGTATGGTTGTCGCCCGCGCGCACGATACGAACGAGGGGGAACTCGTCGCGCAGGCCCGCGGCCGTTGCTTCGAGTTGTTTCTCGGTCTTCTCGTTGTAGCAGGTGCGGTTGGTGCAGTTACCATCCGCAATCGACTCACCAAACAATGCTGACTGCGTCGACGAGTTGTGCGGGCAGCTGGTGCACTCTCCCTTGTCGAAGATCGCTGCGTTCAGCGAGCACGACACCGACTCGACCAGCTTCTTCACATCGGCGACCGACCGCTTCTCGGCGACGATGACGGGCAGGACCTTGTCTTGATTCTCTTTCGAGATTGCGGCGAGCAGCTCGGCATGGCCGAGGATGATCTTTCGCGTATTGAGCGCTTCCAGCACGCTCACGCTGCAGTTCATGAGGGCAAGACGGCTATTGAGCGTCTGAAGGCTCCAGCCGATGCGGCGGGCGGCCTCTTCCCGGTCGCCCTTGTAGCGGCCGACCATCTTGGCCGCCTCGACCGCCTCTTCGCCAGACGACATGTCCGCGCGCTGGATATTCTCCACCAGCGCGATTTCCTGTGCCTCGATCTCATCGACATACTTGATCGAGACCGGCATGGCATAGGTCTCACCGTGAACTTCCATCGCGGCCTTGTACCTGCGTCCGCCGGCGATCAGCTGAAATGTATCGTCGTCGAGCGGACGCACGAGCACCGGAGTGTCGACGCCGCGTGCGCGCACGGACGCGCGCATTTCTTCCATCTCCGCATCATCGAAGTAGGTTCGAGGGTTCGGACCGAGGACGATGCGACCGAGCGGGATGGTGGGTTGTTGAAGATTGGCGTGTTGCATGACAGGTTCTCCAGAGTGGGAACCTGCCCCCTGTCGGGAGTGGTTCCCGATGGGGTTGATAAGAAATGAATTGCCAGCGTAGCCGGCGGGTCGATGCGTCAGAGACGCGATAGATAGGACAACGATACCGCTCGAATAACGGACGAGCGTCAGGAAAGCGCTGAATTTCAGCCTAGCTTTCGAAAAAAAAGCCCGATCACAAAGATCGGGCCGGGTTCAGGAGACTGTCGCTAAAACAAGGTCATCTGGTCGATCGCCGCAAAGATCGCGGCGGGACTGGTCTGCACGACAGCAGCCTCAAACAGGTCGGAGATCGACGTCGGATCGTTCATGGGTTGAGCGATCACATCTGGCTCGGCAACGGCGATGTCGCCGACTTCGTCATCGACCAAAGGTCTCGACACGCACGACTCGATCGTAGCGGTGAGCACCGGCTCCGGCTCGGACACGTCTTCCGTCAGCGGGGTGTCCGCTGTCGACGCCTCGAGAGCGAGCGCCGCCGTGGAGAGCTCGCGCTCGCGTCGGCGCAGTTTCCATCGCCAACCGGCCATGATGTGAGCCGGCGTATACCAAACACCCCATACCTCGCCGGTGAGCGTGTTGCCATGCACGACGATCGCGGGAATATGCAGCAACGACAGCTGCAGATACGTCATGTGGACACAGACGAGGTCGATGTCGACGCAGGTCGCATGCATCGTCTGCTGATAATTATGACCGGCGGCCGCGAGCGCCTCGGCCGTCGCGATGACCATGCCGCCGGCACCGCACGCCGGTTCCCGCATCCGCAGGAATCCGTGCTGCTGGATGTGCGGTTGGCCGTCGCCGGTCGTCAGCATCGCCATCAGGCGCGACACGTGGTATGGAGTGAAGAACTGCCCGGCCCGGGCATTCCCGAGCTCCAGCATCATGTAGGTTTCGCCAAGAACGTCGGTCATACCATCAAAGATGGGTACGGCGTGTGCCCCGGCTTTCTCCGACACCTGCATCCGATGCTCGAATGACAGTGTCAGCGCACCAAGCATGCGGGGAAACCGCTCGACGTCTTCGCGCTCGTACTTCCCGACGATTTCTAGATAGCGCTTCTCGCGCGCCTCGAACTGCGTGCGATCGACGCTGTTGCTGATCGACAGCGCGGCCAACTCGACGAAGTCGGCAAACACAGTATGCGTGTGCTGGCCGTACGAGAAAGCCTTGATCATTTGCACTAACTCGCGTTGGTACGGGTCCGCGGTTTGGTCGTGTTTGCGTTCTGCGCTCTTGCGGCTCATGCAAGCACCTCGCAGGCGCCGATATGCAGATGGGACATGATGCTCTCCAGGGATGAACGGGAGAGCACGCCCGACGGGAGTGGTCCCGTCTGGGTGATATGGGAGGCCGCCGGCGGCAGACTCTGGTCGATGCGTCAATGACGCGGTAGGTGGAAGGATCGTATCGCGTGGTCGCCCATCACTGGCCGGGCAATGAGTTGGATATCGCAGGAGCTTTTGCCAGCCGTGCGTAGTGCAAGGCGAGCAAGATACTCACAATTTCCCTGAACAAGGTTGTGGAAAAGTCCCGGAAGACCGCACCGGACGTGGCGGAGCGCTCCCTGCACATTTTTTAGGCAAGACGCCATCCAGCTCAACCGGTTGAGGGGGCAAACCCAGAAAGCTCGAGAAAAACGTATAGCTTTTCCAGCTTCGACGACCGGTTGACGGACGCTATGACGGTTGCGGGAAAGCTGACCGAATTGAAGAGGCTTTCCGACTGAGCACGTGGTGGCCACTGGCCACAATCGAACTGACGGCCATTGCCCCAGCGTTTCATTCTGAGGGCGTAACCATGTTCCGTTAGACCGGCTGGTCCTCACGCCAGCCGGCTTGCCTTCGGGAACCTCCAATCCGAGCCCTTAACCATCATGCAACGTCTTTTCCCAACCACGTTCATCGTCATGCTAATCGCCGACCTCGTGACGGTCTTCACTCGGCTCAGCCCCCGCACCAGGATGATCTGCGGATGCGCATTGGCGGGATTGTTCGCCTGCGGGTGGGCGATCGGGGAAATTCTTCGACTCATTGGACATTGGCGCGACCAACGCGACGCCAATGAGAAAATGCTGATGGAACAACGTTTCCCTTATTGCCACGTGACCCGCCTATCGAGCGGCCAATGGTTTCTGACCGAGAAGGCGACCGGTCGAGAATACAACCGATCTGAGCCGGCCAAGCCCAATGCGTGATGCGCGGCGAGATTCCGGTCGTCGAATGGAACATCGAGGATCCGCTCTCGTCAGTAACACTCCCGCCAACCGCGCAACGTCGCCCCGCCGCCTGAGCTGGCGCAGACGAAAAAAGAACCCCGCCTTGGATGCCAAGTGCGGGGCGAGGTGGAGTACAACGAGGAGGAAGAAATCCCAATTTCCACCCGGGTTTACGGCACCGTCCGGGGGACGTTGAGCATGCGGAACGGCCCCGCGTCGCCCCGTCATTGGTCTGCCTAGGCCGCGAGCCGCTCCGGCTCGGTCGGCGCCCCGGACGACTCGCGCCAATATGCATTCACCTGCGCGACGACCCAGGCTACCGTCGCGCGCGGTGCCCGCTTCAGCTGCCGATCGTAGAGCGCCAGCAACGCGCCGATCGCGGCTGCCGAGGATTCCGTTGTCACCACACACCGTCCAGCAACCACCGGACCCGAGTCGATTTCGTTGATCGCATCCTGCGCTGCCGCAAACGTCGCCCGACTCTCGCTTCCGTCACCTACCTCGGCCTCCAGCAGAAAGTGCGCCGCGACAAGCGCATGGGTCAGCACAGACAGCGTATGGCGATCTCCCTGACTAGCCCGCAGCGTGCACAGCGCGAGATAGCACTCGAGCGCGATCCCGTCACGATCCGCGGCAGGGATGGGCAACAGATCGGACTTGGATCGAATCGCGGACTTCGGCTTCATGTAGGACGCTCAAGCGGTTGCAATGTCCAATGATTACGGCATCCAGGAGCGCACGCTTTAGCCGATTGGCGGCGACGAACCTTGACATTGACTTGCGACCGGCAAGATGGATGCATGCTCAATGCCCATGGAGGCCGATATGCAAGGCAAGTCACTCTTTCTCGACCGCACAGTCTCCCGTTCACACGACTGGGCGCCGCGTTTTCCCGCCCTGTCGATGGCATGCCGCGAAGCCGGCTCGATCTCGCATGGCCGCCAGGCGGTAGTCGCGGCCGCCGACGCGGATGGCATTCGATGCACGTTTTTCACGAACCTCGGCGCAGTCCTCGATTTCAGTGCAACGTGGGCCGAGCTGGAGCGCGCACGCACCTGGTGGCATTTCGTCCGCCAGTGGAATTTCTGGATCGTCGATCAGCCAGAGTCGATGCGCAGGATTTTCACTCGCGCGCCGAGCGACGAGCGCACCGTGACCGTCATTCCGACGACCGTTACTCGGCACGATACCAACGATTATCTTCGGTATCTGGAGCGCGTCGAAGCGGCTGCGCGCAGCACGGTCGTCTGGTCACAGGCGACCGCCTGAAAGCGCAAGTTACCGAGTCGTGAATTTAATTGGGGACAATCTCCGTTTAATTCCCCTTTGTCTGTCACACAAAAGCGGCAATAATGCGGCGGTCACGACCTTATTTTTATATTACAAATGTTGGAGCAGCTTTATCCCTGCGACCACTGCGGAGGGCGGGCCACGATCGGGCGGTCGCAACGACTGATCGATTGCCCAGAGAACCGCGCGTTTGATTTCAGCCAGTTCGGTCGTTTTGGCGGGCCGCCATGTCTGGGAGACGTGCTGCCGCGCCCGCCCGAAGCACCGCTGACCGAAAAGCTCGTCTGCATCCATTGCACAGGCTGCGGCTTGTCGACGCAGTGGGAACCCATCGGCGATGACGAGATCGCGGCCAAGAAGCGCTGCGCGCAAACGTGGAACCGGCGTCTGAGCCGCCCGAAGGCGGGCGAGAACGATCTGCAAACACTTGTCGAACGCGAGCTCGGCGCATGCGATGCGCAGTTGGTCCTCGACCTGTTGTCTCGTGCCGAGGGCGATTGGGCCACGCTTGGCCCCGTGTTCAAGATGCTCGCGCAACGCATCGTCGATGCGACCGTTGTCACCCTCGACACGTGGCCGATCTCCCCCGTGCTCGAAGACGCCGCGCGATACCGCAAGCTCGTCCAGCTAGCGAAGTGGGTGGAAATCGACGGGCAAGACTATGTGCAGTTCCCGAAAATTCCGTCGCCTTCCGAACACAGGGACTTCCTGTTCGAAGACCGGATCGCGATGGCGGTCGACGCGATGCCCGATCGGGATCGCTGGTGATCGGGATAGGGGTAGTCAGGTAATCTGACCGCTCCCCTCCCACACCACCCGGCATGCGGGTCCGCACCGGGCGGTTCGAGCAGTTGAGGTTATGAGAGCCGGGGAACACCAAGCCGGTCGAAGTAAGCGATGGGCAGCGCCCGGTTCAGCAGCAAGGAACCGTTGCGCCACCAGCGGCGGCTGTTCGCAGCCACCCGGCGGGCATCCTCTTGCGAGGCGCCCCGCGCACGCAACTCCCGGTACATCGTCGTTCCTCGACGCCAGTGCTTGAGCTGCAGCACGCGCAGCCGGTGTCTGATCCACCCGTCGAGTCGACGGAACACTTTCGGCGTCTGCGCCAGATGGAAGTAAGCCTTCCATCCCGGCATATACGTCTTCAGTCGCTCCGCCACCTCGGGCAGGCTTCGCCCGCCCGAGCGGCGGGTCAGTTCGCGGATGCGTTGCTTGAACGTCTCCAGGGCCTTTCGGGCTACCGCGCATTTGATCCGATCGTCCGCACTGCGCCATAGTTCGTAGCCCAGGAACTTCCGACCGGTCGCCTGCGCAACCGCCGTCTTGGCCTCATTGACCTTCAGATGGAGTCGGTCGTAGACCTGGCGCAGGCTAACCAGCACCCGTTCGCCCGAGCGGCGACTGCGCACGTACACATTGCAGTCGTCGGCGTAGCGAACGAAGCGATGGCCTCGCTTCTCCAGTTCCCGGTCCACCTCGTCCAGCAGCACATTGGCCAGTAGCGGCGACAGCGGTCCGCCTTGCGGCGTACCTTCGTGACGCTCCAAGACCACCCCGCCATCCATGATCCCGGCCACAAGGTAATGACGAACCAGCCGCAGCACGGCCTTGTCCGCGATCCGCCTCGATAGCCGCTCCATCAGGATGTCGTGATTGACCCGATCGAAGAACTTCTCCAGATCCGCATCGACCACCACCCGGTAGCCGTCCTGCACATGCCGTTGTGCCATCAGCATCGCGTCACGCGCTCGACGTCCCGGCCGGAAGCCGTAGCTGTGTTCGGAGAAGCTCGGATCAATATTAGGCTGCAAGACTTGCAGCAGGGCTTGCTGGATCAGTCGATCCGTCACCGTCGGAATCCCCAGTTCACGCATCCCGCCATCGGGTTTCGGAATCTGGACGCGCCGCACCGGCAGGGGCCGGTAACTTCCATCCAGTAGTGCTTCCCGAATCCCGGGCCAATGCGTTTTAAGGTAGTCCGCCGTCTCGGCGATCGACTTCCCATCCACCCCGGCACTGCCGCGATTGGCTCTGACGCGTTTCCACGCCATCACCAAATTCGTCCTCGCGAGCGCCTGCGAGAGCAGGCTGTCTCGCCCTGAGCCTCCCGTTTCGTGCCGCGCCGTCCGTACTTCATCACGCTCCGCTTCAGGCGCGGCTTCACCTCGCCCTCCCGCGTTGCGCCCCGCCTGCGCGGGCTTCTGATGCACTGCACGTCCGAGCAACATGGCCTTCGGCTCTCCTACTCGTTCGGCCCTTCGCCCCAACCGGCAGCTACTACGGCCTCTGCTGACTTCTCGCTCCGGCTTAGCACCGTCGCCCTTTCAGGCATGAGGCGAGATCTCCCCAGGTAAGAACGCACTCCTTCATCGCACAACCGCCGCATCTACGCCGCTTCGCCTTGGTCACGAGAGCTTCGCGGTTTTATGCCCGCTCACCCTGCTCGGCAGCGCCTTCTATGCGGTTCTTGTTCATCGGCTCGCGATTTACGCTCCACGCTTCCTCCCCACATTCGGTCGCCCTCATGCAGTTGCGCTTCGCTTCATTCGCCGTGACCAGCTTATGGCGGGACTTGCACCCGCAGGAGTGCGCCCATGCTGGGCGCACAAAAAAAAAGCCGGCGCGAGCCGGCTTAAAAAGAGTTCTAGCCATATCCGAGGGCCGAGCTAGAACCTGAGAGACAAATCCATCTTACCGAACATGCCATCGGCCCAGCGAGCATAACGCACGCTATTTCCGCCCTCATTTCGACGTGCGCGCAATCCTAGCGAACGGTGCCCTCTTCATCGCTTACTTCCGATCGTGAGTCGCCGCGAGCAACCGATAGAGCGCTTGCCTCGAAATCCCGAGTGCTGTCGCTGCATGGCTCTTGTTGCCGGCGGCGGTCCGCAATGCGGCTTCAACCGCATCCACGGTCGGCCATTGCTTGCGCATTGCCTCCTGCCGCGCGAATGTCGACAGGTACGCATTCGCCTTCGATTCGCGGCTATGCCCGGCGGCCGCCACGACCCGGCGCTTCGCCTCTTCGTGCGCCTGGGGATCAGGCCGGACCGACGCCCCCTTGACCGGTGCCGGGACCTCGGCGACCTGCTCGTATAGCGTCTGCAGGTATTCGTGGCGCAGGCCGTGGCTCGTAATCCCAAGCCCGTTCTTCGTCACCCCATGCTTGCCGAGCACGTAGTAGTACCAGTCTCGCCATTGCTTGAGCGTGCGGCCGGCCGGAATCGTCGACCCCGATGAACCGTTACTGAGCCGAGCCGCCTCTTCCAGAATCGAGATTTTCCGCTCGATCGGCACTTCACGGGGGCGACCACCCTTCGTGCCACGCGTAACGGCGAGCGTCTGCGGATTGCGCACCGCCTCGAGCGGCCGTAGCATGAAACTCTCCTCGACCCGCAACCCGAATGCCGCCTGCAGCTTGAGCTGCACAGCCGTATACGGACAGGTCGACGCGATTTCGTCGATCTTCGCTACAGCGTCCACATCATGCGCCACCCAGGACTTGTCCTCGGTCGCCACATAGCTGCGCACCAGGCCCGCGGCTTGCCGGTCCACGTAATCGCCGAGCGTGCCAACCAGATTGGTCTTGCCCATCCACAGTGCGATTGCGCGCAGGTAGGTGAGCTTGTTCTCGATCCGACCACCTGACTGCCCCGCATCGACCCACCGCGTAACGAGATACTTCACGTGCTTTTCCTTCAGCGACCACGGGCTCTGCAATGCGAAGCCGCCTTCGCGCAGCTCAACGAACGCCTTGCAAAGAGCAGCCGCGCGGTTTTCCTGCGTCCTGATCGAGAGCGCCCGCGTGCTGATGCGTGTCGTGCTATGGATGTCTGCAACGTGCTGATCGAAAAGCACGAGCAGCGCATCGCGAAATTCGGGCGACAGTTGATAGCGGCCCACAACCGCCCGTACATTGAGGATGGCAGCCATACACTTGCTCCTCGCGGCCAACGCCGCGCATTCCCGGCAGAAATCACTCACCGGTCAATTGGGTTAATCGATCAAACCCAGCTCGCGGCACTCATCCGCGACGTCTTCCCACATCTCGCGCTCGATCAGTTCGTGGGTTTCGGCGATACCCTGTTGATACGCGCTCGCCTCTTCCTCTACGACAATATCGGCGTGCATCCAGTCGGCCATAGCGAGTTCCCAACGGTCGAACATAGATCGGACGCGTGGAATCGCTAGCAGAAAAAGATTCGCGCGCCGAGCGGTCTCAGCCATGTGCGCCAGGTCATCCGGCAGGTAGCGCCCCGTCCCGCGTATCACCGCACTCGCGAAACCCTCGTCATCCAATGCCAGCAGTTCATGCGACAGCCGTTCCGGCAACGCAAATCGAGCAATCGCTACCAGTGATTGCATCCTCACCGCCACTTGCTTTTCCGCGTGCGCAAGTCGGTCTAGACTATTCACGTTACGCCCCATAAATGTTCACCTTTCCACCACGGACCCCTACCTGGCGCCGTGCCGGACAATTCCTCTACCACCGACGCTCCCGCGCTAGTGGTTCCACCGGTATCCGCCGGCGCGGTCCTACTGCTTCCTATCCTTTAGCGATTCCATCCGATCAGCCCGTTGCATGGGAAGTGCATGCAATCCGACTGTCCATCCTGCTGCATTGACCGACGCAGTCCGCGCTTCGCGCAGCCCGTCGCCGATCATTTCGCGCCCATTTGACGGACGCGCTGCGCGGATCGACTCCGCCCAGTTCAGCTTCGTGGCTACCCTGCCAGCCTGACGCTTGCGCGTCTCGGCGACGACCGACCTCGCGGTCGCCGCGCCGCGCTATGTGCCGGGTAATTCCTGTTGCGCATTTGGGTTATGGCTGCGCCTACCGTTCGTTCTTCCAATCAGGGAATCGCAACACCGGTCTCTCCGGTTCGCAAGACTTCCCCCGCCCCCAAGCACACTCATGTCGGCCGCGGTGTATCGGGCTTCCTGAGTGCACCCAGCATCGATCGCTGAAAGGGCGTGTTCAGACATGCATGAGCACTCGTAGAGTGTCCGGTGTCCGGGTCTCCACTTGTCCTCATGCTGTCCTGTGGCGACAAACCGTCGCCGATCGTATGGATGTCGCACTGTCCAGCGGTCCTCACTGTGGACCGCTGTGTACTTGATCTGATTCAGAATAAGGCCGCTTCGTTGTGCGGCCCGAACACTTGACTGCTTTTTGACGCCCGTTGCGGGCCAAGAGGACGAGCGAGTGCCTTGCACTCGGTTTCGATGCGTCGATGACGCGGTAGGTGAGAAGAAGAATAGAGCGATTTGCGCCGGCTCGCCGGCCGAAAGCTGGCGGGAACCGGCGCGCTTTGCGCAACTTGACTTTGCGCGTCGCTCGATAGACTTGGTTCAACACGATCTGACAGATAGGTGTCACTTGCCGTTCGGTGCCTGCCGCTTCGGCACGAAGTGACACTTAACTGATAGATAAGTGTCACTTTCCGATGCCGATCAATTTACAAGGGCTCGAAGTGACACTTAAGTGTCAGATAAGTGGCACATGCCACTTGGCAACCAACTTCTACCGTATGGAGTCCTTGTGAAAACTTCCGTCTTCGCCGTCGATGTCGGCTATGGCAATACCAAATACGCTCACCGTGCCGCAAACGGCGCGATCGCGACCGGCATGTTCCCGTCGCTCGCCCCGCTTGCCGCGAGCCGCACCCTGTCCAACTTTGGTGAGGGTGTGCTCGCCTCACGGAAGATCGCCTCGATCGTAATTGACGACGTCGAGTACGAAGTCGGCCCAGATGTCTCGCTGACGGCCGCGTACGGCAATACCGGCCGCGCACTGTCCAATGATTTCGTGCTGTCGAACAACTACGCGGCCCTGCTTGCGGGCGCGATGCGCTTTGCCGGCGTGACGCATGTCGAGCGACTGGTGCTGGGTCTGCCCGTCCACAACATGCAGAAGTACTCCAACGAACTTAAGGAGCGCTTCGCCGGAGAGCTCGACTTTGGCACATCGAGCGTTACTGTCGACAAGGTGGTCGTGATCCCGCAGCCGCTCGGTTCGCTGGTTGCCGCGTCGGGCAACCGGCAGAACGAGTTCGGCCGAGACAGCGCACACCTGGTCATCGATGTCGGCTACTTCACCACCGACTGGGTGTACGCGAACGGCTTCACGATGGACGACAAGCGTAGCGGCGGTATTCCGGGCGGCGCATCGCAGATCTACCAGCGAATCGCGGGACTGATCTCTCGCGACCAGGGCGAGCAGGTCGATGACCTCGAACGTATCGACAAGGCATTGCGCGAGCGAACGACTTTCTACTTCTACGGTTCGGATATCGATCTCGATCCGTATCTGGAGAGGTCGCAACCCATTATCGCGGCGGTCGTGAAGGAGATTCAAAACAATGTCGGCCAACTCACGAACGTCCGCTCCATCATTCTGTGTGGTGGAGGTGCGGCGCCGTATGCGGCCGTCATCCGAAGGGCGTTTCCGCGCGTTCATATCGAAGTGATTGATACGCCCTGCCTCGCCAATGCGAAAGGCTTCCTGATCGTCGGGGAGGCCGGCCTCGCGCGCGAACGGACGCGCGAACCGGCAAAAGCATGAGCGCGAAGTTCCCGATGAAGCTGGTCATCGATGACGTGACCTGCCCGTTTCTCTTTGCGCGCCTGTCGGCCGTCGAGTCCCCGCGCGCGCGGGCTGCGCTGTTGCGCACGCTTGCCGAAGCGGCTTGCCGCGGCACGGTCGTCGAGCCGCGTGCCGCGCGCGGGGACGACGCGTTGGACCGCCCGGCTCCCGTCGGGTCGGACAAGGTCACCGAGCACGGACGTAACACGGGACCTGCTGGCGCGGTCGACGTCGCGGCGCACGTCCGCGGCCCCGACCCACTGCCGACCGACAACGGGCACGACACGTCAGCTATCGCCGATCAGTTCTCGGCGTTCTACTAGCTGAACTTGACTTCGCCGCGCAGCTGCGAAGATGGATACATAACACCGGTGTTCATGGCGCACATCGCGCTATGCACCGGTGCATAGAGGATGCACACCATGCTGGAACTCATCGACTGGATTCGCCACGGCGAGCTAATCCACAAGCTGTCATCGCCGTACCTTTGGCTCAGCTTTGTTGCAATGCGCATCGCGATTGAATACTTCTTCGCGGGGCTGGCCAAGCTGGAACATATGTCTGGAGACCGCGAATGAACAAGGTAACGGCGATCGCATCGGCGGCGTATCAGTTGTACAAGCACCTGCCGTTCCTGGTCCGACGCGTCATCCTCGCATACGCCTTCGCCTTCGTCTGGCTCATCGGCATCGTTTTGCATGCGCACCACTATGGGACTCTGGCCGAGCCGTTTCTCATCGGTGGAGCGATTGGCGCGGTGTGGGCTTCGGGCGCCTATAAGCTTTTCCTGCTGATCCTCCGGATCGTGCTGTAGGCTCCGGGAGGCCGTTGCCGATGCAGAATCCATGGACGAAAAAAAAGCGGCTCACCAAATGGTGAGCCGCTTCGCTTCAAGATCAATGTCTGCGACTGGCCGCCTTTTGCGCGAGCCATGCCATACAGAAGTCCACAGCCGGTTCGAACGGCTCGTCCCGCAACACGTAGCGGGCCTCGCCCTCGCACTTCCGGTCGATGACGTCGAACGCTTGCGCTTTCGACAGCACCGTCGGCTGCCCGCCATTCGCCGCACCCGTGGTTGCGACGATCTCGAACTCTCCCAGCAACATACGAAAGGCCATCATCAGTCTCCGAATGAGGCCCGGCGCAATACGGCCCGGCGGGGACGTATCCCCACCGGGCAAACAAGGCATTGCCGGCAATCGCCGGCGTTCAATTCAAACTACACGGCACACTTTGCTTCCATCCGCGAGCGCGAGATTCCGCCGACGCGCTTCATCGCGCATCGCCCGTCTCGCGGTCGCAAGCTCGTAACGTTGCGTCCTGCGCTTGTACTGCTGAGCCCACACATCGCAGAAATCCACGCCTTCGACCACCGAACGGACGATCGAGACGCGCTTTCCTAGGCTACGAAGCCGATCGGCCAGGATATTGGCGTGATGCTCGCCGGGCCGATACCCGTGGCGGGCGTCGACCCGGTCGCGGTCAGCGTAGATAATCACGTGGTCGTAATGGTCCCAACGGATGTCAGCGCGCTCGAGGCCGCCGCAGTTCAGCAGGCTGCGAACCTCGATACGATTCTGATACCGCGCAACCACCGCGAACCCCGTCTCCGAACCCTCAACCAGCGCGAGGGTCCGCGACCGCGTCGTGTTGAGCAGCACCGACGAACCAAAACTTCCGTCCGGCGCGCTCATCTCGAGCTTCGCTCGCTGCTTCCCTTTCTTCGTCAGGAAGGGAACCTTTGCGCCATCAGCCGTGAGGTAGGTCCGATGAAGGCGACGCGGCTTTCCGGCCGGCGAACGCGCACGCAGCAGCATGACGGGAAACTTTCCTTGCTTCTTTCCCCACGCATCGACGTACTCCATACCGAGGTGGTAGCGCACATCCTTGCCGATCCATTCGATCTGCAGCCCGGGAATCCGGCTCGCCAGATACGCCCATACCGGCGACTCCGCCGTGACGGGCCCGGCGCCATCCCATGCGACCTGCATCGCGCGACACTTCTGCTCGTCACTTTTCTCAGGCCGGACCGGGACAGGTTTCACCTTGCGCGCCACCTCGACGGGAATGCCACCGTTATAGTTTCCTGTCTCGAGCTCGTAGTAGATCTCGCGATACGGCTTGCCAGTCACCTCGTGGATGAGCCGCACGCCCGTGCCGCCCTTCGCACAGCGAGCGCAGTACCAGCCGCCCTTCGGATCCTTCTCGGGCGAATAGAGCCGAAATGTCTCCTCGCCATCACACAGCGGGCACGCCCACCAGCGCTTCTTGCCATCCCCCAGATAACGACTGTCGAGGTAATGCGGAAAGATGTTTGACCAGTTCAGGTCCTCGAGAACCAGCTTCTTCAGCTCTCGCATGGTTCAGCCTCCTTGTGCGCTCTGGCAAAAACGTACGAAGCAGCTGCCCCATCAATCGATGCGGAAGCCACCAACGGTGGATCAAGGGCCCTCTCGCATCTCACGGCCCCCGCAGTCGCGTCGAATCAACGTGACAAGGAGAGCACTGCGCTGCGCGAAAGGTGAAACCACTTCACACATTCATCATTTGCTCCGAGAAACCCTGTCCTTCAGGACGGGGACGAAAGGAGCGCCGCTGTTTGACAGCGGCATTCCAACGTTAAAATGACCGGCATGATCCTTGTCTATCGCTACCGGGTGAAATCGTTGAGCGGCCTGCTGAACAAGCAAAGCCGAGCAGTGAACTACGTGTGGAACTTCTGCAATGACACGCAGAAGCACGCGCTCAAGTGGGGCAAGAAGTGGCCTACAGGATTCGACCTGAACGTGCTGACTACCGGCAGCAGCAAGGAACTCGGCATTCACTCCGGCACGGTCAACGCAATGTGTGAGCAATACGCGAAGTCGCGCAGCCAGCACCGTCGCCCGTACCTGCGTTATCGCGGCAGGAAGTCGCTCGGCTGGGTGCCGTTGAAGGGCCGAGATCTGAAGCGCGAAGGTGACGCGTTCCGCTTTGCCGGGAACACCTTTCGCGTGTTCAACAGCCGGCCGCTTCCCGAAGGCAAGATCAAGGACGGGACCAACTTTGCGCAGGATGCACGCGGCAACTGGTTCCTCAACATCGTGATCGAGATGCCCGATGTTCTGGCCCGCCCAATCCGTTCCGGCGTCGGCATCGATCTCGGCCTGAAAGACTTCGCCACACTTTCGACCGGCGAGAAGCTGCCCAATGACCAGTTCGGTCGACGAGCGGCGGAAAAGCTGGCGAAAGCGCAACGGGCGAGAAAGCACAAGCGTCATATCGCGAAGCTGCACGCCAAGATCGCAAATGCTCGCGCCGATTTCCAACACAAGCTCGCGCTCGATCTGGTGCGGCGCTTCGATTACATCGCGGTCGGCAACGTGTCGGCTGTCAAACTCGCCAGAACCAGGATGGCGAAGAGCGTCTACGACGCATCCTGGTCGTCCTTCCGAAACAAGCTCCGTTACAAGGCGATGGCGCACGGGGCCACGTTCGAGGAAGTCGACGAAAGTGGTTCTACCCAGTCCTGTTCGGCGTGCGGGTCGAAAGACAGCACGACGCGGCCGAAAGGTACATTCTCCGATGCGGACGTG
>NZ_ML058645.1 GCF_003635165.1 Burkholderia sp. Nafp2/4-1b
ACAATGAACGCCCCGTCGCGACGCCTCGCAGTGCTCGCTCGGCGATCAGATTATCGATTTCCGCACACCCATCGCTGCAGTAGTAGACGAGCGCCGGCCGGCGATTCAGTGCGTACCGAATCGCCTTGGTCGTGTCAGATTTTGCAAGAGCGTGGCAAGCGTCGCTTCGAACCAGCGCTTCATGTCATCGAGCAGCGGCACCGCCCGCGCTTGGCGCACACCGCGTCGTTCGTCGGGCGGCTTGCCGCGGATCTGCTCCTCGATCTTGTAGAGCGCGCCGATCCGGCACAGCGCCTCCTCCGTCACGGCGCTGGTGCGCACCGCATGCAGGTCGTGGAATTTCCGGCGCGCGTGAGCCATACACGCGGCTTCCTGGACGCGGCCGTCGAGATACAGCTCGGCATAGCCAGCGAACGCGTCGGCCTGCAGCAAACCGGCGAAGTCAGCAAGATGTTGCTGCGGATGCTCACCGCGGCGATCGGACGTGTAAGCGAACCAGGCCGCCGGCGGTTCGTCGGAGCCGCTCGGCCGATCATCGCGCACGTAGACCCAGAGACGTCCTGTCTTCGTGCGACCGTTGCCCGGCGCCAGCACCGGCAGCGGTGTGGCGTCCGCATGCACCTTACCGCAGGCCAGAATGTAGCGGCGCACGGCGTCGCTCAACGGTGCGAGCAGCGCCGTTATGCTACCTATCCAGTAGCCCATCGTGCCGGGATCGATCTCGACGCCGTCACGCGCGTACATCACCGCCTGGCGGTGCAGGGGAAGGTGGTACGCGAACATCGACACGGCGATGTGGGTGAGCAGCGACGGCCCAGGGATGCCCCGATCGGTCGGGCGGCTCGGGGCCGCAGCCTGCACGATGCGATCATAGCGCGCGCAGGCCAGCTTCGGACGGCGATGATGGATCACACGGAAGTGCGCACGCACGTATTCGCGTTGCTCCGCGATGTCTTCGCCCAACGGCTTGACCTGCCCACCGCAACCGGGGCAGTTATCATCCGCGGGCAGATGGACGCGCTCTTCGCGTTCAAGATGTTCGGGTAGCGGCTTGCGGCTCGCACCTTTGCGGCGCGCCGCTTTGCCTCGGGAGCGGCAGCCGCATCAGCGGCGCCTTCGTCGGCCTGCAGATCCTCCAACCGCAATTCGAGCTGTTCGATCTGGCGATCTAGTACGGCGTCCCGCAAATAGATTTAATAATTATCGGGCTGCAAATACGGCTGCAGCAGCGTGACGACCACTCCGGCCATCTCGTCGAGCGTACCGGTACCCGGCAGGGGTTCCCAACGTCCGCTACGACTGCGAAAGGCGGCACCATAACGATTGCGGCCGAGTTCGGTCAGCCGAGCCACCACGGTGGCTTCCTCATCGTCTAAGCGTTTGATCAGCAGATGACGCCCGTAGGCTTGCGTGACGATCTGCTCATGGCCGAGCAGGCTGCGCAGTTGCCGCTGCAGTTCAGCGGCATAGTGTTTGGCGGGTAAAGCAGGCATGTCGATCCCTCAATTACGATGCGCCACCTTGTAGCGGATAGCCCCTGAAACTCCATTTGAAGGGGCGCGTGGCCTGATTGTGCTCGCTGACGAATCGCTCGGTCCGCTCGCGCAGGTGCGCAGTGCTGGTGTGACTGGCGTGGCGCAGCACCCGGCGGGTATAGCGCGCAAACCAGAGTTCGATCTGATTGACCCAACTCGCGTGCAACGGCGTGAAGTGGAAGTGAAACCGCTTGCCATGCCGTGCGTTGAACTCCTGCCAGACGACCTGGGCACGATGCGTGTTCAGGTTATCCCAAACCACGTGCACTTGCTTGCCCGGGTACGCGACTGCCACGCGCTCCATGAAGGCAACCAGATCGTCCTGGGTGCGCCGATCGCGGCACTCGGCGAGCACCTTCCCGGTATGCACATCGAGCGCGGCAATCAACGCCTGGGTGCCGTGACGGATATATTCGAATTCACGACGACGCAGTTGTCCTGGCGCGGGCGAGCGTCCCGGGTGCTTGCGCTCGATGGCCTGAATGCCGGTCTTCGCGTCAATACTGAGCACCACCGCGTTTCGCGGCGCCTTGCGGTACAGTTTGCAAATCCCGTTGACCTTCTCGCGAAAAGCCGGGTCTGGACTGTGCAGCCATTGCTGGACCCGGTGCGGGCGTACATCGCCGGCCTGCAGAATGCGCTGTACGTGGCTGCGGCTGATCTGCTCGACGACGCCGCGCTCCACAGCACGCGCCGCAATCTCGTCGAGCGTCGGCGTGACCCGCCCCTCAGGTTCCTGCGCTTCACACGCCAGCGCAATTAGCTGCAGTCGCGCTTCGTGCGTGATGCGTGGCGGACGGCCACTGCGCTCGCTCTCGCGAATGCCTTGGACACCTTGCCGCGCTATGCGCTTGCGCCACAGGCAGACCGTTTGTACGGAGACCCCAAGTTCCCGCGCAATCACCGTATTGGAGTGGCCCTCGTGGGCCCACAACGCGATGCGCGCCCGCATCACATCTCGCTGCGCAGCCGTCTTCCGCTCGATCAGCGATAGCAGTTCCTGTCGTTCTTTATTCGCCAGCTTAACTGGCGTTGCATGGCGGCCTCGACTAATCTCAGCATGAGATCCGAGGCGCTTATTTATTCAACGTATTTAAGGGATGTTGTACTAGTTTCTCCGATTTCCGGCCGAACTGCATTCGGCGCAGTTTCGCGATCGTGAGCTTCAGATGCTCGATTTCGAGAGCCCGCAACGAGAGCTACTCGCAGCTCAGCTACCTGAGCTTCACGTTCAAGCAGCAACGCTCTCAGAGCGTTGATGTGTCGTCGGGCAGCGCGGTCGAGGTGATTCCGTGAGGACAGTTTACGACTGCCCACGATCGCGCGAACGCCAGTTTGCAAGGTTTACAGCACACTACGTGGGCGCGCGGCTTCGACCGGCTACCGCCAATCGAAGCCCTCGAGCAACAACGACAGCTGCGCGGTTGTCAGCGCGACCACACCAGAGTCGGCACGGGGCCAAGCAAAGCGTCATTTTTCGAGCCGCTTCGCCAATAAACATAGCCCGCCGTCGCTCCAATACAAGCACTTCAGCAGGTCACCGCGCTTGCCCCGGAACACGAACACGTGACCAGAGAACGGATCTTTCTCCAGCACCGTCTGTACCTTCGCGGCGAACGAATTGAAGCCACATCGCATATCGGTGACGCCCGCCGCGATCCAGATCCTGGTGTTTTGAGGCAGACCGATCATCGTAATATGCGATCGAGAACAGAACGCAGCACGTCCGGGTCCGGCGCGCCTTCGATGCGAATCGACGTCTTGCCATGCTGAATCTGGATCGAGCCGGACGGTATGTTGTCGGTCGCAGTCGGCACTTCGAGCGCCATCGACGGCTGAGACGATTCGTTGACAACCGGCAGCATTGCGTCTGGAATCGCATCGGCCGTTAGCAGGCCTTGCGCATGGAGGCGGCGCCATGCCCACACCTGATTGGCATTGATGCGTTCTCGCGAGCAACACGGGCGACCGACGTGCCGGGCTCGAATGTCAGCGCGACGATGGTCCGCTTCCATTCCGTGGATGTCGGCGAGTTTGCCGTTTCGGCGGGATCTCGACTGTCTGAATCACGCTGTCCACAACTCCTATCGTGGACACGACCGGTCATTCGTGTCCTTCACAGGACATGATGGCACTCGTCACCGAGCGTTCACAGACGGTACTGGTCTCGTACTTACACTCGATCGTCCTCCAGGCCGCTCGAGCACACTTCCCTGCGAGGGGCCTCCGGGGTCCGCCTTCGGGCGCGCATTTTTCTCGCTGCCCCAGGCGGCCACCGATATTCCCCGGAGCCGACCCTGGAGGCGTCGAATCATGGAACATATTGCGGTGGGCGTCCGGATGCGTGTCTCGAAAGAGAAGTCAACATGGTGACTTGCCGTAGGACGTCTGCTGTCGAAAGCCCGGCAGGCAGTCCGGCTGCTTCCCGTATCCGAAATTCCCCTTCCCCGGTCGCCGCGAGCAGAACGATCGCATATGGGGGCAACTGCAGCACACGTAACGCCTCGCTGTTCGCCGCGAGTGTGTCAATGATCTGCCCCCCGCCTGACGTGAAGCAATTCGCCCCACTTCACTTCTGGCCAGACCGAGACCAGGCGGGTCGTCATCGGGTGCATGCGTCAGCACGGGGTGATGGATTGCAATGCTTTTTAGCGTCCGTTCTCCATGGTGAACAGCCAACCGAGCGATCTCTGCCACCGTATATCCGTGATTTTTCAGCGCGGCATGATATTCGAGCACCGCATCAAGACCGCGAATGCGGTCACCGGTGGCTATCGTGGCAATCAGGAAGGGCGTGTAGCCTAGCTCAGTAAGAGATGCGTGTCGTTCGAGTATTGCCGCAAAATCGCCACGGCTTGATGGTAGTTGGTGTATTTCTCGGAGCAGATCCTCTGGGTATCCGAATGTTCGAAGTTGATAAAAAGCAGCGCTTGCCGGCGGAGCAAGCAAGTTCATATCGCGTTCCTTGGGACGTGAGCCGGTATTCGGAGGTGCGTAGCCATAGAGATCTTTCATTTGCGACATAACCCATGTCGTGAAACCTCTCGGAAAGTTGAATTCTTTCGCCTTCTCCACGACTTGATCGCGTGACAGGCCCAGACCTTGTGTTTCGCCCGAACCGATGCGCGGATGCACGGGACCGGTTAGTACGGCGTCGTACCAACAAATGGCATGGAACAGTCCGCGAGGATGCTTCGCGGTAGCTATCTCAGCCACGTGACGGGCCGTATAATCTCGGATGGATAACCTATTGTGGTAAGTCCAGACGGCACGGAGTCCCCATTCGCTGTCGGCAATCGACGCGATCTGCCGGTCCGTAAATTCCCAATCGACGAGCTGTTGCCGCACATCAGCCGGAATTGGATGATGAGGTGCGTGCGCGGGGCCAGTCGTAGGGGCATTGGGCCACGGCTCCTGAGGCTGTCGTGTGGGACCGAACAGAACCATGTGCGTAAGATGCTGGAGCGGTGTCAGATCGGGCCCGCTTGCCTGTGCGGGGTCGAGGGTCGTAGATTGATGCCGGGTGTCGTGTGTCCGAATCGCCGTTTGTAGTACCGACACTGTTCCGAGCGGTTCTGAATGGAACGATTGAGACAGAGACGCGATCGTGTTCATCGCCGTCGGCGGATACGAATGGCCGCTGGATTCCAATACACCCAGCATACGTGTTCCGTCCGGTCCGATTTGTTGGCTAACGAAAATTGATTGCTCAAGCGCCTCGACCGAACTCAGATCATCCGATCGGGCGTCCTGTGTCCCGATCGCCGGTTGTCGTGCAGACACTGCCCCGAGCGGTTCTGGATGGAACGGTTGAGACAAAGACGTGATCGTCGCCGTCGCCGGATTCGAATTGCCGCAGGATTCAAATACACCCAGCCTACGCGCTCCGTCCAGTCCGATTTGTTGGCTCATGAACAGCGATTGCTCCGGCACCTCAAGCGAACTCGGATCGTCCGGTTCCGGGCCCATATACACCTGGTGGACGCTCGGGGCAGGCTGCGGTGCCGCTTGTCCAGAAGCAGGCTGGTTGGCGACATCGCCATGTGACCATGGCAGAGCCGGTGTGGTGAAAAGGGAGGGACAAACGCCCTGAATTATCCCACCTTGCGCGCCGTCACTGACGACGTAGCCGACACGTTGCGCCTCGGCTTGGTCTGCGGCTATCATCTCGGCTCCGGACACCGATGGTGGCTCGCGGGTAGGCTCGCCCGCCATGATCAGGTTCGTGTATTGCACTACCGCGGGGTGGTCCCGAGGCAATCCGGTGATGTCTTGAACAAGCGTCTGGATCACCGCTCGCTCGGTACTGCCCCCGTCGGGAGGTGGCACCAAATTGCCTCGGCCGTCGTGCATGAACCGCATGAAGGTGCCCATCTGTGTCGCCTTGATACCATAGGCGTCACCCCACATCATCATGGGTTTAGGGCGCACGGTATCATCACCATGCTCGCCCCTCGTGATTTCTTCCAGACGATGGTTCACCAATCGGCGAAATACTTCGCTTTCCTGGTACATCTTCGCTACCAATTCCTGAACGGCGGTGACACAATGCGGGTCCGAATGTTGATCGGAGCACCACTGAAAGATCACGTTGCCAGATATATGGCGCAAGTCGAGCGCTCGCGCTCTGTCGTCCAACTCAAGTCGCGCTTGGGCAGGGGCGCGCGACATTTTGTCCAAAAGGTTGGCGGCGTACGGATTATCGCGATGGATTTCGATTACTGCTTCTACCTCTCGCGTGCCGAATTCGCGTGCCGAGATTGGCCGGGTTTCGTCTATCGCGAGAGAGCGAACCGCAGATCCGCGAACAATAGATCGGATAGGGAGCATGATGTTGTCTCGATTGGGCTGCGAATGACAACAGTGTAGGAGGTAGCCGGCGAAGCCGGCGCAATCTGCGAGCGGCTAACGCAAGAGGTCAGTGCCAGCCTTTTCGACCTCTAGTCTTACTGTGTCAACAAATCAGCATTGGACGCTAAGCAAAACGGACATCGCAGGAGCCGGCGCGCGATGTATGCAGCGATACGCCAGCGCAGCGTGGTAATGGAATCAGCCACGTGGCGCTGCGCACGCTGGGGACCCGCGTGGCACGTAATTCGAGGGTAAGGCAAATGGGTCGCGGATCGCGGAGTTTTTTTTACTATCACCTTGAATGAGGCGTTGAGCGACAAGAAACCCATAGGCAGCAATACACAACGATGCATGGTGATGGAATCCACGCCAGCCACGTCCTTCGAAATGTCCCAAGCCGAATTCCTGCTTGAGATCCTGATAGTCCCGCTCGATACGCCAGCGCATCTTGGCGACATGAACCAGACGTTCGAGCGTCGTGTCCGGGGGCATAGTCGAAAGCCAATATTTGAGTGGCTCCGCATCACCTTCGGGCCATTCGATCAGTAGCCATTCTTCATCGCGCAGCGTGGAGCGCCAGTAATCGCGGTGTGAAGCACGCACGCGCACGGCGGCAAAGCGTGAACTGAGTGCGGCGCACGTGCCTTCACGCCATATCACCGTGCGATACCGCGAGGCATCGAGCGTCAGGGCCAGATCTTTGACTCCGATCGGCTCATGTCCCGGCGCGCGCCGTAATAAGCTGCGCGGCCGGCCCGACTTCCCCGCGGAAGGTTCCGGCGATAGAGGTGCAGTACCCGGCGCCCATACGCGTGTGTTCGAGCGAATGCCCACCGCGTACTGCAATCCGAGCTCGCCGACGGCCTCGCGAAACGAGGTGTCGCCTCCATAGCCCGCATCGGCCAGAACGACACCGTCGGGCGCGCCGCTTTGCCGAGCCTCTCGCAATTGACCGGCCGCAATCTGCGGTTTCGTTGCAAACTCGATTTGCTCAGGTACGCCGGCTTTCTGTCGTCGCGCGGGATCGTCGCTCCATTCACGCGGCAGATACAGTCGATACGAGACCGGCAAGCTTGCCTCTTCCGTCGCTACCGACAGACTCACCGCCACCTGGCAGTTGTCCTGCTTGCCCAGTTGACCGCAGTATTGCCGCGCCACACCGACCGAATGCTTGCCCTTCTTGGGAAAACCCGTGTCGTCAATGATCCAGTACAACCCGCCCACCAGATCCATGTGCGGCAGCACCCAGCGCCGCACCTGCTCGAGCAACGCCGTATCGGACCATTCCGACTTAGCCACGAAATGATGCAACGACTGGTGCCGCGCGCTCACATGCTCCGGTTCCAGATGTGCCGCCAGCGGCTCGACGCTCTTGCGCCGAATTGGCAGCATCAGCCCCTGGCAATAGCCCCTCAATCCTGATGCGCGGTCGTTATGCCCCAGCGCTTCACACAAATGTTCCAGATACGACTCGAATGCTGTCTCCCAGTCCATCATTCCTCACGCCAGGGATGAAGAAGTTTTCTATAATGGCACGAATTTATTGACACAGTAAGACTAGGGCGGTGCTTATGCCAGTTCGAGGTGCACCTTCACGCGGATGGTGCGCTTGAAATTCGTGTCGTGCCAGCCGCGCGCCTCGATGTCGAACTCGCCCTCGAATACACCCTTGTCCTTGGCGAGCTGGGGGTTATCCTGGGGATCGAATTTGAGCACCAGTCGGCTGGTACGCTTTTCTTCTTCGCTGCGAAGGCCCGAGGAGCCAATCTCGACAGCGTTGTTCATTGGTTTGTATCGATCAGGTCCCATACCGTTGTCACGCCAAGCTCGCAGGTACACGGGAATACCCATTCGCGATCCTTCTGGGACGACATACATTTTGATCTGGCTCGCCTCGCCATTGTGACCGCCTTCCCAGACCATGTTCGTAGGGCCATGGGTCAGAATTTGGGACGGGACAGTAAAGGCGACGCTGCCCTTTTGTGCATCAGGCGCGATGTCCGGCGACACTACCACAGGCTGCGCGTTCGTTAGAGTGTAATGGGTATCCGATAGAAAACGGGCTTGAGGAAATACCGCTTTGATCCAGTCCACATAGCGAGAGATGCGTGGACCTACTGACCGAGCCTGGAATGGACTGTCTTTGACTGCCTCAGCATTGACGGTGCTCGAGGCGACGGCCACGATCGTGTCGTAGCCGACCTGCCGCTGCCACCACGGTGCACCGCCATCGTGCTTCGCCGTCCGGGCCCATAGTTCTCCCCCTGTCACGGGATTGAAACCGGCTTCTACACCGTGATCATTCTCAAGAAGTCGACCGACGACGGACGAACCAATCGCCCGGCGGGAGAGCGCACCTCCAGAACTGAATTCGTCGTGGCCGCCTTTCGTTCCCGGACCCCATAGGCCGTAGCCGACAAACGTGACCGGTACGCCGGTCTCGCTGTTGCCGTCATACAGGACGGGAGGCTGAATCGGCGTAACTCCGTCCGCACCGAGGATCGACGCAAGTTTGGGCAACTTCACGAGTGCGAGATCGGTTGAGAGACTGCCTAGTTTCGCGGCAGCTGGATCAAGTCGTTGAAATGGCCGGATGATTTCGCCTTCGCCGCTGGCCACCTCGGTTCCGGACCAGTCGGTAAAGGTCGCCTTGTATCGTCGGACGGCCTCATCCGTCGGGTGCGGGTGACCGTAGTCGACGCAAAGCGCGGCCGTCATGAAATACGACCATTTGCCATCAAGCGTATCGCCAATCCACGTCGCGGTGCAATGGCCGTTCAGGTATCCGACGGCATGAAACCGAGGCTCGCGGCTTTGCTTTTGCAGCGTCGCCATCGCCCTGCCGGCCGTACCGCGGACGTCAAAAGCGTTCCCACCGAGACGAACGAAGTCATTGTCACTGATGACGATTGCGTGGCTCGTTGACACGTACATCGCGACGGCAAGGACGAGGGCGCCACGATCAAACTGGTTGATTCTCATGGGAGCAGGTGCACAAGGTGAAGAAGGGCTTCAGACGATGAAGGAAAGGCCGATGCACGGCTCCTAGAAAACGTTCACGTTCACCCAGCTCGTCGGCCCTGCGGCCGCTCTTCGCCGAGGCGCAATGCGGCGTCAACATCGTCATTGCGCGGAGATCCCTCGCGCACGATCTCGGTGGGAGCAATGCCGTTCGGAGAAAACTGGGCGGCATTACTACTTTCTGGAAACGACGCGCCAGGTTGTAACTTCGCTCGCGATGTCCAGCTCAATCTGAGCCATTCATTCTCAGTTGGGGACCGTCTCCGCAGCCATGTTTCAGCGATTCATTCATTTCGGCGCACGCCGTGACTCGCGGTACGTCAAAAGCGACGTGTGAGCAGACGCACGCCATCAATCGAGGCGGGGGAGCACGATCGGGAGCCCGGGTTGGAGCCCTTGCCGCATCAATTCACGAGTTGATGGCGCGTCAGGTGCAGTGCCCAGTGCGACAGCCTAATGATTTGGTCCGTGCTCCTGGCCAATCGCCGATATCGTTTCTTCACATGGCCGAATTCGATGATCCCGGAATGGATGATGCTCAGCGCGTGCTATTGCGCTTCATCGAGTGGCTCATCTCATGGGAGACATCGTAATTCTATGACGTCGTGACGTTGTGAAGAAAGTCTTCAGCTTGATCGTCACGTTTCCAATCCAAATATGGCCTTTGCTCGACCCGCCGTTCCGGGCGATAGCGATATATTGTGAGTGCTTTGTAACGAATTGTGCCACGAATTCAAACAGAGTAGTCGAACGTACCGAGATTGGACGGCGGCGCGAGCGCTCTGCCGTCAATATGATATTTCGAGATGGATCGTGAGCATACTGTCACGCGAACCCTCCTTTTGCCCCTGTTCCGACGCATAGCCGTGGCACGATAAGCTCGGCGTTCTTGCAACGCCTCACACGCAATCCCTAAGAGGCCAGTTCAAAAAG
>NZ_ML058646.1 GCF_003635165.1 Burkholderia sp. Nafp2/4-1b
GATCGGTTCGGTCGATGCGCGGCCGAGAAACTCGCGAAAGCGCAGCGAGCGCGAAAGCACAAGCGACATATCGCGAAGCTGTACGCCAAGGTCGCGAATGCGCGTGCCGATTTCCAGCATAAGCTCGCGCTCGATCTGGTGCGGCGTTTCGATTACATCGCGGTCGGCAACGTGTCGGCCGCGAAGCTCGCCAGAACCAGGATGGCGAGGAGCGTCTACGACGCATCCTGGTCGTCCTTCCGAAACAAGCTCCGTTACAAGGCGATCGCGCACGGAGCCACGTTCGAGGAAGTGGACGAAAGCGGTTCGACCCAGTCCTGTTCGTCGTGCGGATCGAAAGACAGCACGACGCGACCGAAAGGTATCGCGGGACTGCGAATAAGAGAGTGGGCCTGCAGTGACTGTGGTGTCGAGCATGATCGAGATACCAACGCTGCGTTGAACATTCTCCGATGCGGACGTGCATCGCCAGGTGTGGGAATCCTCTCCCTTTAGGGAGAGGAGGACGTCAACATCACGGGTTCCGTTGCGGAAGATGTTGAACATGATGCCGCTTTTTGGCCGGCCGGTGACTCGCAATGCACGCCAATCGGTATGCAATGTGTGCCAGGTGTCCGGCGTCGAACCGGGGCGAGGCGGGGTGTGGAAGGGGAGATTACCCGGGAAGGGGAAGGTTGCCGGGTGAGGAAGATGCGTCCGGCCCCGGCGCCCGTGACGGCGGATCGGACGCCACGCGGCGCGGGAGCGGCCGGTTGGCCGCCCCGCGCGCGTGGCTGCACTCAGGCTTTCAGTGCACCGAAGATTTCATTCAGCATCGACTTCGCGTCGCCGAACAACATGCGGTTGTTGTCCTTGTAGAACAGCGGATTGTCGACGCCCGCATAGCCGGAGGCCATGCTGCGCTTCATCACGATCGACGTCTTCGCCTTCCACACTTCCAGCACCGGCATGCCGGCGATCGGGCTCGACGGGTCATCCTGCGCGGCGGGGTTCACGATGTCGTTCGCGCCGATCACCATCGACACGTCGGCCTCGGGGAAGTCACTGTTGATCTCGTCCATCTCCATCACGATGTCGTACGGCACCTTCGCCTCGGCCAGCAGCACGTTCATGTGGCCGGGCATGCGGCCCGCGACCGGGTGAATCGCGAAACGCACGTCGACGCCCTTGTCGCGCAGCAGCTTCGTCAGTTCGAACACCGTGTGCTGGGCTTGCGCAACGGCCATCCCATAGCCGGGGACGATGATCACGCGCTTCGCTTCGCGCAGCAGCTCGGCCGTTTCCGCCGCGCTCACCGCGACCGCTTCGCCGGCCGGTTGCGCAGCACCGCCGCCGGCTGCCGCCGGCGCACCGGCACCGCTGCCGAAACCACCGGCGATCACGCTGATGAAGTTGCGGTTCATCGCGCGGCACATGATGTACGACAGGATCGCACCGGACGAGCCGACCAGCGCGCCGATCACGATCAGCAGGTCGTTGCCGAGCATGAAACCGGTCGCGGCCGCCGCCCACCCCGAGTAGCTGTTGAGCATCGACACGACCACGGGCATGTCGGCCCCGCCGATCGCCATCACCATGTGCACGCCGAACAGCAGCGAGATCACGGTCATCACGACGAGCGGCAGCATGCCGTCATGGATGGTTTCCGCATGCAGGAACGCACGGCCGAAGTAGATCACGATCAGCAGCGCGGCGAGGTTCAGCCAGTGCCGTGCCGGCAGCAGCAGCGGCTTGCCGCCGATCTTGCCCGACAGCTTGCCGAACGCGATGACCGAGCCCGCGAAGGTCACCGCACCGATCAGGATGCCGACGTAAATCTCGACCTCGTGAATGGCCTTCTCCGCGCCGGTCAACTGCAGCGACGTGTCGATGTAGCTCGCGAAGCCGACCAGGCACGCGGCGAGACCGACCAGGCTGTGCATCAGCGCGACCAGTTCCGGCATCTGCGTCATCTGCACTTTCTTCGCGGCGTACAGGCCGACCGCGCCGCCGACGACCAGCGCGGCGATTACGTACGGAATGCCCGCGGCCGACACGCGCGGACCGAGCACCGTGGCCACCACGGCGATCAGCATGCCGATCATGCCGAGCAGGTTGCCGCGGCGTGCGGTTTCAGGGTTCGCGAGGCCGCCGAGGCTCAGGATGAACAGGATCGCGGCGCCGATATAGGAGACGGTAGTCAGGTTGGAAGTCATTATTGTCGTCCCCTTATTTGCGGAACATCGCCAGCATGCGTCGCGTGACCGCGAAGCCGCCGAACATGTTGACGGCCGTGAGCGTGAGCGCACCGACCGCGAGGCCCAGGATCAGCCCCGACGGACGATCGCCGGCATTGGCCAGCTCGCCCAGCGGCGGCGCGACCTGCACGAGCGCGCCGATCGCGATGATCGACGAGATCGCGTTGGTCACGCTCATCAGCGGCGTGTGCAGCGACGGCGTGACGTTCCAGATCACCATGTAGCCGACGAAGCACGCAAGTACGAACACCGTGAAGTGCGACAGGAAGCTGGCCGGCGCGAACTGGCCGACCAACAGGAACGCCAGCGCGCCGATCGCGAACACGATCGCGAGCGCCTTCGCCGACATCGGCTCGCCGGCATGTCCGTGGCCTTTCGACTTCGCGGGCGCGGCTGCAGCGGGAGCGGCCGCCGCGGGCTTGGGCGCGACGACCGCCTGCTTGATCGGCGGCGGCGGCCACGTGACGTTGCCTTCCTTGATCACGGTGAGGCCGCGGATCGCGTCGTCGTCGAAGTCGACGTTGATCGTGCCGTCCTTGTTCTTGCACAGCTCCTCGACCACGCGCAGCAGGTTGGTTGCGTACAACGTGGACGACTGCCGCGACAGGCGCGACGCGAGATCGGTATAGCCGACGATCGTCACGCCGTGGCGCACGACCGCTTCGCCGGGCACCGTGAGCTCGCAGTTGCCGCCCTGTTCCGCGGCCATGTCGACGATCACGCTGCCGGGCTTCATCGTCCGCACCATCTCGGCCGTGATCAGCTTCGGCGCGGGCTTGCCGGGGATCAGCGCGGTGGTGATGATGATGTCGGCGTCCTTGGCCTGCTGCGCATACATCGCGCGCTGCGCCTGCTGGAAGCCTTCGCTCATCACCTTCGCGTAACCGCCGCCGCCCGAGCCTTCTTCCTCGTAGTCGACCTTGACGAACTCGCCGCCCAGCGACTTCACCTGATCGGCGACTTCCGCTCGCGTGTCGTTCGCGCGCACGATCGCGCCGAGGCTGGCGGCCGTGCCGATCGCGGCCAGACCGGCCACACCGGCGCCCGCGATGAACACCTTCGCCGGCGGAATCTTGCCGGCCGCGGTGACCTGCCCGTTCAGGAAGCGGCCGAACGCATGCGCGGCCTCGATCACCGCACGATAGCCGCTGATGCCGGCCATCGACGTGAGCGCATCCATCTTCTGCGCGCGCGACAGCGTGCGCGGCAGCGAATCGATCGCCAGCACCGTGGCGCGCTTCGCGGCGAGCTGCTGCATCAGTTCGGGATTCTGGGCGGGCCACACGAAGCCGATCAGCGTGCCGCCTTCGCGCAACAACGCGACTTCTTCGGCGCTCGGCGGACGCACCTTGAACACGATGTCGCTGCCGGACCAGAGCTCGGCGGCCGTGGCGGCGATGCTCGCACCGGCGGCGCGGTACGCGTCGTCGTCAAAGTTCGCGCCGGCCCCGGCGCCGCTTTCGACGGCGACCGAAAACCCCAGCTTGATCAGTTTCTCGACCACCTCGGGAACGGTCGCTACGCGCCGTTCGCCGGTGGCTGTCTCCAGAGGAATCCCAATCTGTAGTGTCATAGTGTGAAAGATGGGTGATGGCCATCGCGAAGCGCTCGGGCCGGTGCGTCAAGGTACCAGAATCATGTGCGTGTTTAGTGGCGCGCGCGCAGGTTTGCGTCAGAAATAGTACGACCGTTCGTCGGGCGTGAATAGAGTATGCCCGATAACGACGGGGCGATCGAGGAGGCAAATATATCTGCGGCGTCTTCCGTTGCAGTGTTGTGTTTTATCCACGTGCGGGCGAAAACGCGTCGATCGAACGGAGGTTGACGACGCGGGCGGAGTGTCGTTTCGATGGTGGAGCATCGAATCGTTTTCACGCACGGCGGCACGCTCGCGTTCAACAGTGCTCGGCTTCAATTCAGACCGACCGGTAGGTTGATTGTCGATCACCGATCGTTGATCGCTCATCGCACCGATCGTCTGATCAATTCAGCAGACACCATATCGCGAGGAACGGCATGCTGCCGGAGCGCATCGCATGCAGCGCGCCCGGCGGGTTGTGGATGCCTCCGCCGATGCCGGGATCGAACCACGCGCCGTCCTGCTGCCGGAATTCGCCGGCGGTCATCAGCACGTACGCTTCCTCCGGCGCGTGGCCGTGGTCCGGATACCTGACGTCGGGCATCAGCAGCGAGAAGCCGAGCTGGACGTCGTCGCGGCTTTCCGCGCCGCCGGGGCCGCAGATCATGCCGTTCACGTGCCCGTCGATGTAGTTCGGACTGCCGTCCTTTCCGGACGTGCGGCGCGTCCAGCCGACCACCGGCTCGAGCGATTTGATCAGTTGCGCGACGGTGGCAAAGGTCGGATCGATGCGCGCGACCGACTCGAGCGCGCGATCGAGCCATTCGCACGCCGGATATCGAATGGCGTTGCGCATGCCGTTGTCCGACGGCTGCTGCAACCGCGCGAATACTTTCGGTGCGAATGCACGCGCGGGGGCGGGAAGCTTGTCCGACTCGAACAGTTCGCCGGCGATCCGGACGAAATCCGCGATGGGCTTCGGGCGTTCACTCATCTTGCTCGCTGCTCCCGGGTCAGGTGGGGCGATGACACGAAAGTCTACGCAGGAACGCGTGGGGCCGGACTAGAAAAATGGTGGCCGATTTGGCCTCGGCCGCCATGAGTTCGCCGCGGTTGCCGTCCGGCCCGTGGGAAAGCGGAGCCGCCGACCGACCCGCAGAGCCGCTGACCGGCTGACCAGCCGACCAGCCGACCAGCCGACCAGCCGAACCGCCGAACCGCCGAACCGCCGAACCGCCGAACCGCCGAACCGCCGAACCGCCGAACCGCCGCCGCCCCCCCCCCCCCCCCCCCCCCCACCCCCCCCCCCCACCGGCACGCCGGTTGCGCGCTTTTTCGCCAAAACCGCCGCCCCCCAAACCCGCGTCCGGACGACCGTTCCCGCCTCCGTCCACTGCATCGCGTGGCCGATTTTGTCACCATGTGGGCCGGATATGACAATGGGAAACCGTCGACGCGGCATTACGATGGCTCACGACGTCGCCTGGTGCCGGCCGGTCTTGCCGCAGCCGCCCGGGTCGCGCGCCTCATTCACCGCCTGATTTGGAACATCGACCATGAGCTATAACGCCCCTGTCAAGGACATGCTGTTCGTGCTGAAGGAACTCGCGGGCATCGACACCGTTGCGCAACTGCCGGGCTTCGAGGAAGCCGGCTACGACACCGCGCAGGCCGTGCTCGACGAATCCGCGAAATTCTGCGGCGAGGTGCTGGCGCCGCTGAACGTCGACGGCGACCGCAACCCGAGCAGCTGGAAGGACGGCGTCGTGACCGCGACGCCCGGCTTCGGCGCGGCGTTCCGCCAGTTCGTCGAAGGCGGGTGGCAAGGTCTGCAACATCCGTCCGAATACGACGGCCAGGGGCTGCCGAAGCTGATCGCGACGCCGTGCATCGAAATGCTGAATGCGTCGAACCTGTCATTCGCGCTGTGTCCGCTGCTCACCGATGGCGCGATCGAGGCGCTGCTGACGGCCGGCACCGACGAGCAGAAGCAGCGCTACGTGCCGAAGCTGATCTCGGGCGAATGGACCGGCACGATGAACCTGACCGAGCCGCAAGCCGGTTCGGACCTCGCGCTGGTGCGCTCGCGCGCCGAGCCGCAGGGCGACGGCACGTACAAGGTGTTCGGCACCAAGATCTTCATCACGTGGGGCGAGCACGACATGGCGGACAACATCGTCCACCTGGTGCTGGCACGCACGCCGAACGCGCCGGAAGGCGTGAAGGGCATTTCGCTGTTCATCGTGCCGAAGTTCCTCGTCAACGAAGACGGCTCGCTCGGCGCACGCAACGACGTGCACTGCGTGTCGATCGAGCACAAGCTCGGGATCAAGGCGAGCCCGACCGCGGTGCTGCAATACGGAGACCACGGCGGCGCGATCGGCTATCTGATCGGCGAGGAGAATCGCGGCCTCGAATACATGTTCATCATGATGAACGCGGCGCGCTTCGGTGTCGGGATGCAGGGGATCGGCGTGGCCGACCGCGCATACCAGAAGGCCGCGGAATTCGCGAAGGAGCGCGTGCAGAGCCGCCCGGTCGACGGGTCGGCGAAGCAGTCGGTGACCATCATCCATCACCCGGATGTGCGCCGTATGCTCGGCACGATGCGCGCGCTGACCGAAGGCGCGCGTGCGCTCGCGTACGTCGCTGCCGCGCACAGCGACATTGCCCACCGCCATTCGGACGAGGCGACGCGCGCACGTCATCAGGCAATCTACGAATATCTGGTGCCGGTCGTGAAGGGCTGGAGCACCGAGATGGTGAACGACGTGGCGAGCCTCGGCGTGCAGGTGCACGGCGGCATGGGCTTCATCGAGGAAACCGGTGCCGCGCAGTACTATCGCGACGCGCGGATCCTGGCGATCTACGAAGGCACGACCGCGATCCAGGCGAACGATCTCGTCGGCCGCAAGACGCTGCGCGACGGCGGCGCGGTTGCGAAGGCACTGATCGCCGAAATCGGCGAGACTGTCGCGGCGCTCGGCAAGCTCGACGGCGCAGCGGCTGCGTCGATGAAGGCGCAGCTCGAGAAGGGCGCGCGGTCGCTGTCGTCGGTGGTGGATTACGTGCTGGCGAACGCGAAGCAGGACCCGAACGCGGTGTTCGCGGGCAGCGTGCCGTACCTGAAGCTCGCGGGCGTCGTGCTGTGCGGATGGCAGATGGCGCGCGCGCTGCTGGCGGCGCACGCGAACCGCGCGAGCGACACCGCGTTCTTCGATGCGAAGATCGCGATTGCACAATGCTATGCGGAACACGTGCTCGTCCAGGCAGGTGGCCTCGAAGCGTCGATCGTCGGCGCCAAGGGCAACGAGAGCGTGCTCGCGTTGACGGAAGACCAGTTCTGACCGTAACGGTCGGGGCGCAGGAGGAGACACGATTTTGACCACACAGGACTTGCTCGCGCAATACGGCCCGCGCGAATCGATGGAATACGACGTCGTGATCGTCGGCGGCGGCCCCGCCGGGCTGTCGGCTGCGATCCGGCTCAAGCAGCTGGCTGCCGAGAAAGGCACCGAGATCGGCGTGTGCGTGCTCGAGAAGGGTTCGGAAATCGGCGCGCACATCCTGTCGGGCGCGGTGATGGACCCGCGTGCGATCACCGAACTGTTTCCCGACTGGAAGGAACGCGGCGCGCCGCTCGACGTCGAGGTGACGGAAGACCGCTTCCTGTTCCTGTCCGAGAGCAGTGCGGTCACGACGCCGAACTGGGCGCTCCCCGCCAACTTCCAGAATCACGGTAACTACGTGATCTCACTCGGTAACGTCACGCGCTGGCTTGGGGCACAGGCCGAAGCGCTTGGTGTGGAAATCTTCCCGGGCTTCCCCGCGGCGGAGATTCTCTACAACGACGACGGCTCGGTCAAAGGCGTCGCCACCGGCAACATGGGCGTGGGCAAGGACGGCGAGCCGACCGAGAACTTCCAGCTCGGCATGGAACTGCACGCGAAGTACACGCTGTTCGCCGAAGGCTGCCGCGGTCATCTCGGCCGTCAGCTGATCTCGAAGTTCAAGCTCGACGCGAACGCCGATCCGCAGGCGTACGGGATCGGCATCAAGGAGCTGTGGGAAATCGATCCCGCGAAGCACAAGCCGGGCCTCGTG
>NZ_ML058647.1 GCF_003635165.1 Burkholderia sp. Nafp2/4-1b
ATGATTTTGCAGGGCCGACTACACGAGCCAGCGCAGGGAAGTCTTCAGGAAGCGCGAACGCGGTCCATTTCTTTGAGCAGTTCGTTGCCCAGGTGCAGGTAGAAAGTGAGAGCATGGCGCATGTTCGCGAGCTTCTCCTCGAACTCAAGCGCGAGTGCATCCCCGAGGTCGCCGCGCATGATGGCCGACATGGCCTTCTCGACGTCGAGGGTCCGGGGCGTGCCGCATTCGCCGCTGTATGCTGCGCGCCGGAAAAGGTGAGCGCGAATCAGCTCAAACGCTTCACCGGCGAGGATCCACGCGCGTTTGTCGATGGCGTTCTTGAGATCGGTTGGGCACGGGACCGTCGGCGCGATCTGTCCTGTGAGCAGCTGTCCGCGGACGTCGATCGATGCGGTCGGCTCGGGTGACGCGGTGGTGTCCGGCGCCGTGGCTGCGGCGCTCGCGTCGAGAAACACGCGGATTACTTTGAGGTGGAAGGCCGGGCTAATCCAGGCGGCGTATGCGATGACGAGTTCGCGGCAAGCAAAGGTACCGCGACACTCCCCTCCGTGCGTCACCTTCAAGGCAAGTTGCGAATTTGTAACTTGGATTTCCGCAATCAGGGCTGTGGTTTGCTTGTTGCGCAGAAAGAATGCTGGCTTGTGATTTGACTTACCGCCGCTTGCCTGATGCAAGTCGTTAAGAGAATACAGGCCATCAATTTCGTGAATTGTGACCTGATCGAGGGCGAACGCGCTGTTCGGTGAAAGTGTCATGATGGGCCTCCGCAAACGGTTTACCGTCCACGCCCGACGCCAATCGGGGTGGGCGACCAGAGCGAGAAGTTGGCGTACCAGTGCGGCACTGGCGAGCCTCGCGGCTCCTTCCCGCCCGGCCGCCCATAAGCGGACACCAAGCGCAAAAAAGCCGTCTTGCTTGCACATGACGGCTTTCGCCGCCGCATTCGGGACGCCAATCCCGCCCGCCAGTTGTCTACCGACGGTAGCGTGAGTCTAGGACGGCGCGCCGGCAATTGCAAGAGGGGATTCGCGCGGCCGGATCGTCGGCCGGTTTTGCGACACGGGATTGGCTCGCGACTACGCGAGCCACCGCGGGGAAGTCTTCAGGATGCGCGGACGCGGTCCATTTCTTTGAGCAGTTCGTTGCCCTGGTGCAGATAGAAGGTGAGCGCGTGGCGCATGTTCGCGAGCTTCTGGTCGAACTCGAGCGCGAGCGCGTCGCCGAGGTCGCCGCGCATGATGGCCGACATGGCGTTTTCTACGTTCAGTGTCCGGGGCGTGCCAAATTCGCCGCTGTATGCTGCGCGCCGGAGAAGGTGCGCGCGGATTAGCTCAAAGGCTTCACCGGCGAGCATCCACGCGCGTTTGTCGATGGCGTTCTTGAGATCGGCGGGGCACGGGACTGTCGGTTCGATTTGTCCTTTCAGCAGCAGTCCACGGACGTCGATAGGTGCGATGGGTCGGGGTGGCGTAGTGGCGTCCGTCGACGTGGCTTCGGCGCTCGCGTCGAGAAACACGCGAATCACTTTGAGATGGAACGCAGGACTGATCCAGGCGGCGTAGGCGATGACGAGTTCGCGGCAGGCGTAGGTGCCGCCGTTGCGGCCTTCCTTGGTCTTTACAGCGCAAATTTGCGCAGTTTCCAATTCAGTCACCAGCGCTTGCGTTTGCTCGTTACGCAAAAACTGGTTTGGGCGCTTAATCGTTTCGCCGCCACTGGCGGCATGAAGATCGTTAAGGGAATACAGCCCGTCGAGTTCGCGGATTGCGGACGTGCCGATAGCAAGCGATGTCATGGCGATAATCCTTCTTTGCGGTTTTCAAAACCGACGCCCTCCGTCCAAAGAGGGTGACGGCTACCGAACGGGGTTGGACGACCGGAAAGAAGGAACCGGCACACCCGAAGGTGTCCCCGCCCGGAGCCGCCATAGAAGCAACGCCAGACGTGCGCATACAACAAAGCCGCGAGTCGAGTGACGGCGCGGCTTCTTGCGCCTTCTTTTTGTCGGGCGTCCAAGCCCGGCCGTCAGTTGTCTGCTGACAGTACCGCGAGTCTAGGACGGCGCGCCGCAGATTGCAAGAGGGATGGGCCGTCGCGCAGCATAGCAAATATGCTAACATGTGTGTATGAAGTGGACAATCACGTATTACAGCGAGCGAGTCAAGCGCGAAGTACTCGAGTTGCCCTCAGGAATTCGTGCCGCATACCGTCACCTTGTCGGAGTTATGGAACAGCATGGTGCTGACCTCCGAATGCCACACTCGCGCGCTATGGGCGGCGGCTTGTTTGAGCTGCGCCCGCGTGGTCGTGAAGGGATCGGTCGCGTTTTCTACTGTACGCTGATAGGGCGACAAATCGTGATCCTGCACTCTTTCGTGAAGAAGACGCAGGAAACGCCGGCTGACGAATTGCATATCGCGCGCAAGCGCATGAAGGACGTACATGACAATGGCTAAGACACGGTTGCAGCGCGAACTGGACGAAAAATACCATCCGGTCGCCCATACTCCGGAAGACGACGCTCGTATGTTCTCGGACCCGGAATTTTGCCAAGCATATGACGCGCTCGAAGAGGAATACACGGCACTCAACGCGCTACTGGAGGCCCGCAGGCAGGCCGGGCTAACTCAAGCGCAGGTGGCGGACAAAATGGGCACTACGCCATCGGCAATTTCACGACTTGAGGCGTCCCTCTCCAGCGAGAAGCATTCGCCATCGTTTAGTACGCTTCGCAAGTATGCGGCAGCGTGTGGCAAAAAGCTGGTGATTTCGTTCGCCTGAGGGCGCAGGCGCGACGACGAAGGGTATGACGCGATGAAGGAGCCTGTCATCGAATCGAGCGGCAACGTATTCGTCGATCTTGGCCTCTCTGACGAAGAGGCAACCTTGCTCCAGTTGCGCGCTTGTCACTCTGGCGGTGCGAATCGGGTTCCATCCGCGTGTCGAACTGGCTCATGTGTGAGCGTTGTTGAGCGACATCTCATCGGCTAATAGCTGGCTCGCAAAAATAGTAAAGTTCGCTGCAGGCCGGCTTTTTTGCGTGCTACAAATTTGCTACAGCAAGGGTGGAGATCCTTGCTGGACAAGCCTTGCGCTTATCATTCCATCCCCTGAACTACGGGGAGGGCCATGTCCGCGGTTCGGCGTGCAGGAGACGCGAACGGGACGGCAATGTGGACAGCGCGCAGAGTATAGCAAACGCGCGGCGCATCGGCGGACGGAATGCGCGCCGATGCCCGGCGCGGCGCTCAGTCGTTTTCAGCAGCAGAAATCAGAAATCGACGAATCAGAAATCGACGACGACGAAATCTTCCTTGCCCACGTCGCACAGCGGGCAGCGCCAGTCGGCGGGAATGTCGGCGAAACGCGTGCCGGCCGGGATGCCCTCGTCGGGTAGGCCTTCCGCTTCGTTGTAGACCCACCCGCAAATCAGGCAGACCCAGCTCTGGTATTCGGTTACTTCGCTCATGTAGCGCTCGGATGATGAAAGTCGGTGATGCCGTCCGTGGCATGGCCGGCGAACGAAGGCGCAATAGTACCGGAATTTCGCCGAACGCCTCTGCAACGTCGTTTTAAATGTACGCATCGCGAACAACGACCGTCATCGCGCGGCCCGGGCACGCAGTGTATGCTTCGTGAGCCTTTCAATCTGAAGGAGAAAAAACGATGCTAAACAAGAAGTGGATCGCGGGCGTGGTTTGTGTCGCGTCGCTGGCCGTGTCGACGCTCGCGCGCGCCGAGGCGCGTGTGTTCTTCGCCGAGCCGAAAGACGGCGCGACGGTCTCGAGCCCGGTGCACGTGAAGTTCGGTCTCGAAGGGATGGCGCTGAAGCCGGCCGGCGACATGACGCCGGACACGGGCCACCATCACCTGCTGATCGACGGCAAGCCGGTGCCGAAGGGCGACGTGATCCCCGCAACCGACCACTCGCTGCACTTCGGCAAGGGCCAGACCGAAACCGAGGTGAAGCTGCCGCCCGGCCAGCACACGCTGACGCTGCAACTCGGCGACGGCACGCACCGTTCGTACGGTCCCGAGCTGGGCTCGACGATCACGGTCAACGTGAAGTAAGCACCGCTCCCGCCAGCGAGCGCCCGGCCGGAAGCGGCGGCCGAACGCCCGCCGCCGGCGCCGCGCGATACCGATCGCGCATGACGCCGGCCCGTGCGCGGCACACCGCCGCGCACAGCCTCACCACCGATTCGCCACCGATTCAGCACGAAAAGCCCCGCTCACCGGCCTAGTCCATCCGGCCATCCCGGCGCAGGCGTCCGCCACCGGTACAATGGGCGCTTCCGATTTCTCTCTTCGCCGTCTCCCCATGTCGCTTTATTCCATTACGGGCGCGCAACTCGCGTTCGGTCACGTCGCGTTGCTCGATCACGCGGACTTCTCGCTGGAGGCCGGCGAGCGCGTCGGCCTGATCGGTCGCAACGGCGCGGGCAAGTCGTCGTTGCTGAAGATCGTCGCCGGGCTGGCGAAGCCGGATGACGGGCTGATCACGCGTCAGCAGGAACTCGTGACGGTCTACGTGCCGCAGGAACCCGAGTTCGAACCCGGCGCGACGGTGTTCGACGCCGTGGCATCGGGGCTCACGCACACGCGCGAAGTGCTCGAAGAATACGATTCGATCGCGCATCGTCTCGCGGAAACGCCGGAAGGCGCCGAGCACGACGCACTGCTCGCGCGGATGAACGCGCTGCAGTCGTCGCTCGACGCGCACGACGCGTGGAACTGGCGCACGCGCGTGTCGATGACGCTCGCGCAGATCGGCCTGACCGACGGCGACGCGCAAGTCGACGCGCTGTCGGGCGGGATGCAGAAGCGCGTTGCGCTGGCGCGCGCGCTGGTGCTGCAGCCGGACGTGCTGCTGCTCGACGAACCGACCAACCACCTCGACTTCGACGGCATCCGCTGGCTGGAAGAGCTGCTGGTCGCGCAACGTGCGGGCCTCTTGTTCATCACCCACGATCGCGCGTTCCTCGACCGCGTCGCGACGCGCATCGTCGAGCTCGATCGCGGCCGCCTGCTGTCGTACCCGGGCAATTTCTCCGCGTACCAGACCCGCAAGGCGCAGCAGCTCGAAGTCGAGCGCGTGGAAAACGAGAAGTTCGACAAGCTGCTCGCGCAGGAAGAAGTGTGGATCCGCAAGGGCGTCGAGGCGCGCCGCACGCGCAGCGTCGGCCGCATCGCGCGGCTGGTGCAGATGCGCAATGAGCGCGAGGAGCGCCGCAATACGCAGGGCAACGTGAAGCTCGACGTCGCGCAGGGCGAGAAGTCGGGCAAGATCGTCGCGGAACTGACGGACGTGACGAAGCGCTATGGCGATCGCACGGTCGTCGACACGTTCTCGACCACGGTCATGCGCGGCGACAAGATCGGTTTCGTCGGCCCGAACGGCGCGGGCAAGACCACGCTGCTGAAGCTGATCCTCGGCGAGCTGAAGCCCGACACGGGCACGGTGCGCACGGGCACGAACCTGCAGGTCGCGTATTTCGACCAGATGCGCGCGCAGCTCGACCAGGAAAAGAGCCTCGCCGACACGATCAGCCCCGGCAGCGAATGGGTGGAGATCGGCGGCGTGCGCAAGCACGTGATGAGCTATCTCGGCGACTTCCTGTTCGCGCCGGAACGCGCGCGTTCGCCGGTGAAGTCGCTGTCGGGCGGCGAGCGCAACCGGCTGCTGCTCGCGCGCCTGTTCGCGCGTCCGGCCAACGTGCTGGTGCTCGACGAACCGACCAACGACCTCGACATCCCGACGCTCGAACTGCTCGAAGAGCTGCTGGCCGACTACGACGGCACGGTGCTGCTCGTCAGCCACGATCGCGCGTTTCTCGACAACGTCGTCACGTCGGTGATCGCAGCCGAAGGCGACGGCAAGTGGCGCGAATACGTCGGCGGCTTCACCGACTGGCAGATCCAGAGCGAGCGTTCGCAACAGCTCGCGCAGCAGGATGCGGCGAAGCGTGCGGTGAAGGAGGCGGCGCCGCTCAAGGAAGACGCGGCGAAAAGCGCGGCCGGCCGCAATGCGCAGCGCACGGTGAAGCTGTCGTTCAACGAGCAGCGCGAGCTCGATGCGCTGCCGGAGAAGATCGCCGCGCTCGAGGAAGAACAGAAGACGATCAACGCACGGCTCGAGGACGGCTCGATCTTCGCGAAGGATCCGCAGGAAGGCACGCGCCTGACCGAGCGGTTCGCGGCGATCGACGACGAACTGCTCGCCGCGCTCGAGCGTTGGGAGACGCTCGAGGCGAAGCGCAAGCCGGCCTGACGCTCCGCGCGCCGCGTGAGCAATCTTGCGGCGGCGCGCCACGCGGAACCAGTAAAATACCGCGCGTCCCGGGCCGCGCAGCGCACGCCGCGCGCCCGCTTTCGGAGCAGTCCAAGCACACCGTTGTTTCGATTCGCTTTTTTACGGAACTCAACGTTTTGTCCACGACGTTATCCACACGAGATGTGGAAAACGTCCCGATGAATGACGAAATTCAGCGCCTATGTCAACGAAGAAGCCCAGCGCGGCCTATAGCGAAGCATCGATCAAGGTGCTCAAGGGTCTCGAGCCGGTCAAGCAGCGGCCCGGCATGTACACCCGTACGGAAAATCCGCTGCACATCATTCAGGAAGTCATCGACAACGCGTCGGACGAGGCGCTCGGCGGCTACGGCAAGCAGATCACGGTCACGCTGCACACCGATCAGTCGGTGTCGGTGGAGGACGACGGCCGCGGCATCCCGTTCGGCATGCACCCCGAAGAACGCGTGCCGGTCGTCGAGATCGTGTTCACGCGTCTGCACGCGGGCGGCAAGTTCGACAAGGCCGCCGGCGGCGCATACACGTTCTCGGGCGGCCTGCATGGCGTCGGCGTGTCGGTGACGAACGCACTCGCGACGCGTCTCGACGTGACGGTCTGGCGCGACGGCAAGATCGCCGAGCTCGGTTTCGCCGACGGCGACGTCGTGAAGCCGCTGTCGACGCAAGCCGCGGCCCGCGGCGAGAAGAAGTCCGGCACGCGCGTGCAGGTGTGGCCGAATCCGAAATACTTCGATTCGCCGAACCTGCCGCTCGGCGAGCTGCAGCGCCTGCTGCGCTCGAAGGCCGTGCTGCTGCCGGGCGTGGAGGTCGTGCTCGTCAACGAGAAGACCGGCGAGCGCCAGACCTGGAAATACGAAGACGGCCTGCGCGGCTACCTGCTCGACGAGATGAACGGCAGCGAGCTGCTGATCCCGCTGTTCGAAGGCGAGCGCTTCGCCGATGCGCGTTCGACCGACGAAACCTTCGCCGAGGGCGAGGGCGCGTCGTGGGTCGTCGCATGGAGCGAGGAAGGGTCGCTCGTGCGCGAGTCGTACGTGAACCTGATCCCCACACCGGCCGGCGGCACGCACGAGTCGGGCCTGCGCGACGGTCTCTACCAGGCGGTGAAGAGCTTCGTCGAGCTGCACAACCTGCAGCCGAAGGGCGTGAAGCTGCTCGCGGAAGACGTGTTCGCCCGCGTGTCGTTCGTGCTGTCGGCGAAGGTGCTCGATCCGCAGTTCCAGGGGCAGATCAAGGAACGGCTGAACAGCCGCGACGCGGTGAAGCTCGTGTCGTCGTTCTCGCGTCCGGCGCTCGAACTGTGGCTGAACCAGCACGTCGAGCACGGCAAGAAGCTCGCCGAACTCGTGATCAAGCAGGCGCAGGCGCGCACGCGTGCGGGCCAGAAGGTCGAGAAGCGCAAGAGCTCGGGCGTCGCGGTGCTGCCCGGCAAGCTGACCGATTGCGAGACGGAAGATATCGCGCGCAACGAACTGTTCCTGGTCGAGGGCGACTCGGCGGGCGGCTCCGCGAAGATGGGCCGCGACAAGGAGTACCAGGCGATCCTGCCGCTGCGCGGCAAAGTGCTGAACACGTGGGAAACCGAGCGCGATCGCCTGTTCGCGAACAATGAAGTGCACGACATCTCGGTCGCGATCGGCGTCGATCCGCACAGCCCGGACGAGACCGTCGACCTGTCGAACCTGCGCTACGGCAAGATCTGCATCCTGTCGGACGCTGACGTCGACGGCTCGCACATCCAGGTGCTGCTGCTCACGCTCTTCTTCAAGCATTTCCCGCAACTGATCGAGCGCGGTCACGTGCACGTCGCGCGCCCGCCGCTGTTCCGCGTCGACGCGCCCGCGCGCGGCAAGAAGCCCGCGCAGAAGCTCTATGCGCTCGACGAAGGCGAACTCGAGGCGACGCTCGACAAGCTGCGCAAGGACGGCGTGCGCGACACGCAGTGGAGCATCAGCCGCTTCAAGGGCCTTGGCGAAATGAGCGCGGAGCAGCTGTGGGACACGACGATGAACCCCGACACGCGCCGCCTGATGCCGGTGAAGCTCGGCGAGCTCGACTACGAGGCGACGGTTGCGCGCATGACGATGCTGATGGGCAAGGGCGAGGCAGCCGCGCGACGCGGCTGGCTCGAGGAAAAGGGCAACGACGTCGAAGCGGATATTTAGTGCAGTGTTCGACGCCAATCGGCACTGATGCGCTGCGGCTTCGCGCCCGTGGCGGCGTCGCAAATCCTCGCGATGCGTCTGGCATCGCTGCGGTTTGCTTCTTGCCACGAACGCGAATCCGCTGGCGCATCAGCACCGCTTGACATCGAACACTGCACCGCCGCTTCCGCGCGGCCGGGCATGACGCCCGGCCCGGCCTCATGCCACTTACGAATACGGAATACAGATGGACGACAAGACTTCCGATCTCTTCGCCGGGTCCGACGCACCGGACGCCGACGAACTGACGCTCGGCAACTACGCGGAGCAGGCATACCTCAGCTACGCGGTCAGCGTCGTGAAGAGCCGCGCGCTGCCCGACGTGTGCGACGGCCAGAAGCCGGTGCAGCGCCGGATCCTGTTCGCGATGAACGAAATGGGCCTTGGGCCCGATGCGAAGCCGGTGAAGTCGGCGCGCGTGGTCGGCGACGTGCTCGGTAAATATCACCCGCACGGCGACCAGTCGGCGTATGACGCGCTCGTGCGTCTCGCGCAGGATTTCTCGCTGCGCTATCCGCTGATCGACGGGCAAGGCAACTTCGGCTCGCGCGACGGCGACGGCGCGGCGGCGATGCGATACACCGAAGCGCGGCTCACGCCGATCTCGAAGCTGCTGCTCGACGAGATCGACCAGGGCACGGTCGACTTCATGCCGAACTACGACGGCTCGTTCGAGGAGCCGAAGACGCTGCCGAGCCGCATGCCGTTCGTGCTGCTGAACGGCGCGTCGGGCATCGCGGTCGGTCTCGCGACCGAAATCCCGTCGCACAACCTGCGCGAGGTCGCGGCCGCGGCCGTCGCGTTGATCCGCAATCCGAAGCTCACGCACGCGGAGCTGATGAACCTGATCCCCGGTCCGGATTTCCCGGGCGGCGGCCAGATCATCTCGAGCGACACGGAAATCGCGGCGGCCTACGAGTCCGGCCGCGGCAGCCTGAAGGTGCGCGCGAAATGGAAGATCGAAGATCTCGCGCGCGGCCAGTGGCAGCTGGTGGTTACCGAACTGCCGCCGAGCACGTCGGGCCAGAAGGTGCTCGAGGAAATCGAGGAGCTGACCAACCCGAAGCTCAAGCTCGGCAAGAAGACGCTCACGCCCGAACAGCTGAACACGAAGAAGGCGATGCTCGACCTGCTCGACGCGGTGCGCGACGAGTCGGGCAAGGAAGCGGCGGTGCGGCTCGTGTTCGAGCCGAAGTCGCGCACGATCGACCAGACGGAATTCGTGAACACGCTGCTCGCGTACACGAGCCTCGAATCGAACGCGACGCTGAACCTCGTGATGATCGGCGCCGACGGCCGGCCGGGCCAGAAGGGCCTGCTGACGATCCTCGACGAATGGGTGAAGTTCCGCCAGCTGACGATGACGCGCCGTTGCCGCCATCGTCTCGCGAAGGTCGACGATCGCATCCACATCCTCGAAGGGCGGATGATCGTCTTCCTGAACATCGACGAGGTGATTCGCATCATCCGCGAGGCGGACGAGCCGAAGGCCGCGCTGATGAGCGCGTTCGGCCTCACCGACCGCCAGGCCGAAGACATCCTCGAAATCCGGCTGCGTCAGCTCGCGCGGCTCGAGAAGATCAAGATCGAGAAGGAACTCGAAGGGCTGCGCGACGAGAAGGCGAAGCTCGAGGAACTGCTCGCGAACGAAAGCGCGATGAAGCGGCTGATGATCAAGGAGATCGAGGCCGATGCGAAGCAGTACGGCGACGATCGCCGCACGCTGATCCAGCAGGAAAAGCGCGCGACCTTCGAGGCGAAGGTCGTCGACGAGCCGGTCACGGTCGTCGTGTCGCAGAAGGGCTGGGTGCGCGCGCTGAAGGGCCACGGGCTCGACCCGGCCGGCTTCACGTTCAAGGCGGGCGACCACCTGTACGCGGCGTTCCAGTGCCGCACGCCCGATCGCCTGATCGCGTGGGGCAGCAGCGGGCGCGTGTATTCGGTCGACGTGTCGGTGCTGCCGGGCGGGCGCGGCGACGGCGTGCCGGTCACGTCGCTGATCGAGCTCGAATCAGGCTCGCACCTGATGCATTACTACGCAGCGCCGGCCGACCAGCAACTGCTGCTCGCGTCGAGCAACGGCTTCGGCTTCCTCGCGAAGGTCGGCGACATGGTGAGCCGCGTGAAGGCCGGCAAGTCGTTCATGACGATCGATGCGGGCGCGGTGCCGCTTGCGCCGATGCCGGTGCTGCCGAACGCGACGCAGGTCGCGTGCCTGTCGAGCGGCGGCCGTCTGCTGGTGTTCGGGATGGACGAGATGAAGACGCTGTCCGGCGGCGGTCGCGGCGTGATCCTGATGGCGCTCGACGACAAGGAAGCGCTCGTGCAGGCGCTCGCGATCGACCCGGCCGGCGTCGTGCTGATCGGCACCGGCCGCGGCGGCAAGGCGCAGGACGAAACGCTGTCGTACGCGGGGCTCGCGCCGCACATCGGCAAGCGTGCGCGCAAGGGCCGTGCGCCGGACACGAAGCTGAAGGTCGTCAACGAGCTGCGTCCGCTGCTCGGCTGATACCGCATCCGCTTGCCGGCTCGACCGGCATCGCAGGCCGCACCTCCCGCTTCGGCGGGCGTGCGGCCTTGCTCTTTTTCGGACCGCATGTTCACGTAAGCGCGAGTGGCGCCGTCACGCGGAACTTGCAAAATATTGTGAAATGCCGCCATGGGCCTGAACCGAGCGGCAGTCCGCCGGTCGAACGTCGCTCGACCGCGCGTGACGCGGCGCTACGTTGCATTCAACCGATAACAGGATTGCCGCCATGTCCCACGCCGTTTCCGTCGCGCTGTTTCTTCATCTGCTGGCCGTCGCCGTGTGGGTGGGCGGGATGGTCTTCGCGAACTTCTGCCTGCGCCCGGCGCTGTCGGACCTGACGCCGCAGCTGCGGCTGCCGCTGATCGAGGGCGTGTTCGGCCGCTTCTTCAACTGGGTGTCGGGCTCGGTGATCGTGATCCTGCTGTCCGGCGGGTTCCTGCTCACCGCGTTCGGCGGCGCGCATGCAACGTGGTCGCTGCACGCGATGGCGGGGCTCGGCGTCGTGATGATGCTGATCTTCGGCCACATCCGCTTCGCGCTGTTTCCGCGCATTCGCCGTGCGGTGCAGGCGCAGAATTGGCCCGATGGCGCGCGCGCGGTGAACACGGTGCGTCTGCTCGTCGTCGTCAACCTCGTGCTCGGCGTCGTGACGATCGGCGCGGCCGTGCTGTCGCGCGGTTTCTGATCGCCGGTCCCTGGCCTAGCGGCGCGGTTCGGCGCCCGTGGCCGGCGCGGCGCCGCGCGCCGTCAAGCTAGGCGGCCAGCATCGCATCGAGCAGCCACGCGCCGGCCGGGCCGAGCGGCCGGTTCCGCGACCACACCGCATCGACCCGCACGCGCCGCGGCCAGCCGCGCGAACGCAGCTCGCACAGGCGCTGGCCCGCGAAGTGCTCGACCATCCAGCGCGGCAGTTCGGCCCAGCCGAAGCCCAGCACCGCCATTTCCAGCAGCATCAGATAGCTCGGTGCGAGCCAGCGCTGCGTGCCGACGACGATCCGGTCGTCGGCGCCGCGATCCTCCGGTTTCACGTATGTATTGAGGCGCAACTCGCGCGCATCGCGCAGCGCCGCGTGCGGAACCTCGGCGTCCCCGTAGGCCGCCAGCGCATGCGTGCGCCCGACGAACAGGCCGATCTCCGATTCTTCCGCCACCGTCGCCGCGCCGATATCGGGCGGGTAGACGGCGCGCGCGGCCATCAGGCCGAGCTGCGCGCGGCCCTGCTGGATCAGGTCTAGTACGTCCTCATGTTCGGCGATCTGGCATTCGAGCTCGAGCGCCGGAAAGCGCCGCTCGAGCGCCATCAACGTTTCCTCGTAATGCTTCGACTGATACGTGTCGGACACGACGAGCGTGAGCCGCGCTTCCTCGCCCTGCGCGAGCCGCGCGGCGGTGCGGTCGATCGCGGCGCCGGCCTCCAGCGCGCGCTGCACCTGCGGCAGCAGCGCGCGGCCGGCATCGGTGAGCGTCGGCGTGCGCGTCGAGCGATCGAACAGCTGCACGCCGAGATCGATCTCGAGGTTCGCGATCGCTTCGGACACGGTCGACTGGCGTTTGCCGAGCTTGCGCGCGGCGGCCGTGAACGAACCGAGCTGGGCGGCTTCGGCAAAGGCGAGCAGGGCTTCGGGCGCGTGGCGCATGCGGCGGATCTCATGGCGTTATATCGGTAAAACCGATGATATCAAACTGGATTCATACGGTTGCACCGATCAAAATGCTCGACATCGGTAGCACTAACCGTACAAACGAATCGGAGGGAACCATGAAACAGATGAACAAAACGGTGACGGAACGCCTCGTCCACGCGCTGACGTTCGAACTGGTGGCGATCGCGCTGTGCGCGCCGATCGGCGCATGGCTGCTCAACATGCCGGTGTCGCATGTCGGCGTGCTGACGGTGATGGTGTCGCTGATCGCGATGGCATGGAACATGACGTTCAACACGCTGTTCGACCGCTTCGAGCGGCGCGCGGGCCTCACGCGCACGCTCGGGATGCGGATCGCGCACGCGGTCGCCTTCGAGCTCGGCCTCGTCGCGATGGTGGTGCCGGTGGCCGCGTGGTGGCTGAACGTGAGCCTCGTCGAGGCGCTGGTGCTCGACCTCGGCATCGTGCTGTTCTTCCTGCCTTACACGTTCTGCTTCAACCTCGCGTACGACGCGCTCCGCGCACGCTGGGTTGCGCGCCGCGTCGCGGTGCAGGCCGGTTGAGCGACCGGCGGCCGGCGGGGCGGCGGTGCCGGCCGGGACCGAAGCCCGCCGTCAGTGCGCGGCGGCCCACAGCCACACGCCGCACACGATCGCGACCGCGCCGTACACCACATACACGGGCGCCTTGAAGCGCGCGAAGCACAGCGTCGCGAAAGCGCCCGTGAGCCAATAGATGGGATCGGCCGGCTCGCGATGCAGGATCTTCACGACGGCGACCACGAGAAAGCCCGTCGTCGCCGCGCGCAGCAGGTGCATCCCGTGCTCGAAGCGCGAGTGGCGCTTGAGCCGGAACAGATGGTTCTGCGCGAACACGACGAGGCACCCCGACGGAATGAACAGCGCGGCGGTTGCGAGCAGCGCGCCGACCCAACCGTCGGTCAGGTAGCCGAGAAACGGCACGACGTTCAGCAGCGGGCCGGGCGACACAGGCGACAGCGCGAACGCGAGCGTGAAGTCGTGATCGGAGATGCCGGTGGCAGGCGACACGAACACCGCCTTCAGCACCGGCAGCGCCGAGAACCCGCCGCCGAACAGCGTCATGCCGGCGCCGGCGAGCCGCGGCCACAGCAGCGGCATCTGGTAGTCGCCGGGCAGCGGCACCGCGAACACCGCGACGAGTACGGCGAGCAGCACGAGCAGGTTGCGATCGCGCCTGGACAGCCTGAAGTCGACCGCGTCGTGCTGCAGCGGCCCGGTCAGCCAGCCGGCTGCAAACGCGGCGAACAGAATCCCGACGAAAGCGGCCGGACTATGCGCGAAAGCGAGCAGAATCGTCGATAGCGCGGCGATCGTCTGTTCGAGCCGCGTGCGCGCGAGCGTGCGCAACTGCCTGATCCACGTGACGCCGATCAGCGCGGCGAGCACCATCCCGAAGTGATTGACCAGCATCGGCGCGGCGAGCGAACGCACGATCGGCGTGCGATAGAAGATCGCGAACAGCGTCATCAGCACGAAGAACGGCAGCACGCTCGCGATGCCGGCGATCCACGCGCCGGCGCGGCCGTGCAGCGTCTGGCCGACCTGCACGGCAACGTTGCAGCCGACGGGGCCCGGCACGAGCCAGGCAAGGGCGACGAAATCGGCGAACACGTGCGGCTCGATGCGCTGCAACCGGTCGACGTAGTGGCGTTCGAGTTGCGCCATCATCGACAGCCCGCCCCACGATACGGCGGAAATGCCGGCAATGACCTTGAACAAGGCCCACAGGGAGGCCTGTGCCTGTTCGGCACGTTCGGCCGTTTCGACTTCGACGGTGGTCATGGTTGAAATGGTGGCGCTGGGCCTGGTGTTGCGCATGAGAACGTGCCGGCGGCCCGCCGACGCGATGGCCCTTCCGATTGTCCGCCGCGCATCGTGACACTGCCATGCGCGGAAACGCTAGTTAATGAACTAAACAACCGGATCGGAGGCCGAAACGATCGGTGTGCCACGCAACAAAATGGGGCCGCGCGTGTCGAGCGGATCAGGCGCCCGTGCTGCCGGTCGCGCGATGCGCGAGGACGTTCGGGCGGTCGCCGCGCACGCCGAAGCGCGCGATCAGCGCGGGGATCGCGTCGGCCGGCACCGGGCGCGAGAACAGGAAGCCCTGCGCCTCGATCTCGCCGAGCGCGGACAGCCATGCGATCTGCTCCTCGGTCTCGGTGCCCTCGACGACCACCGTCAGGCCGAGCGAGCGCGCGAGATGCACGATCGACGACACCATCACGCACACGCTGCGATCGTTCGGGATTGCCTGCACGAACGACCGGTCCACCTTCAGCGTATCGACGGAGAAGCGGTGCAGGTACGACAGCGACGAGTAGCCGGTGCCGAAATCGTCGAGCGCGATCCGGATGCCGAGCTTCTTCAGCGCGACGATCTTCTCCGACACGAGCTCCGGATATTCCATCATCGCGGTCTCGGTGATCTCGAGTTCGAGCCGGTTCGCGTCGATGCCGGTGTCCTGCAGCGCCTGCGAGATCGTCTCGATCAGGTCGCCGCGCCAGAACTGCACCGGCGAGATGTTGACCGCGAGCGTCAGCGTGTCGTGGCCGTCGTCGCGCCAGCGCGCGATCTGCTTGCACGCGGTGCGGATCACGAAGTCGCCGATCGGCACGATCAGGCCCGTCGATTCGGCGATCGAAATGAATTCGTTCGCGGAGATGATGCCGTGCTCGGGATGGTCCCAGCGCGCGAGCGCCTCGAAGCCGGTGATCGTGCGGTGCGTCAGGTCGATCTTCGGCTGGTACGCGAGGAACAGCTGCCCTTCGGCGAGCGCGACGCGCAGCTGCTGTTCCCAGCGCATCAGGTGGTCCGCGCGGTGCGACAGGTGCGGCGCGTAGAACTGGTAGCAGTTCTTGCCCGCGTCCTTCGCGCTGTACATCGCGAGGTCGGCCTTCTTCAGCAGGTCGATCTCGCTTTCGTTCGCGACGGTGTGCAGCGCGATGCCGATGCTCGCGTGCAGCACGAACGAACTGCCGCGCACGTCGAACGGTTCGCTGAACATCCGGATGATCGCTTCCGCGAGGCGTACCGCACGTCGTTCGACGTCGTCGCCCTTCATCACGACGACGAACTCGTCGCCGCCGATGCGCGCGAGCGAGCCTTCGTCGCCGACCGCCTCGGCGAGGCGCGACGCGGTCATCTGCAGCACGATGTCGCCGGCGTTGTGGCCGAGCGTGTCGTTGACGGTCTTGAAGTTGTCTAGATCGATGAACAGCAGGCCGAGCCGCGACAGGCTGGCCGGCATCGCCACGTCGTTGCGCAGCCCGCGCAGCGTCGCGTAGCGGTTCGCGAGGCCGGTGAGCAGGTCGTATTCGGCGAGCTGGGTCATCTCGCGCTCGCGGCCGAGCAGCTTGCCGATCAGCCCCGTCGCGACGCCGAAGAACGCGAGCATCGCGAGCGTGATGAAGCTCGTCATCAGCAGGTAGACGTTGCGCGTGTGGTAGTAGTCGGCGAATTCCTCGGTCTGCGACAGCCCGACCATCACCGCGAGCGGGTAGCCGTCGAGGTGGCGGTACGACACGATGCGCGTCACGCCGTCGATCGGATCGATGATGGTGCCCGTCACGCGTTCGGCGATCGGGTAGACGCCCGACGCGGAGAACGCGCCGGGTGCGTTGTTGAGCGAGCCGGTGCGGCGCGCGAGCACGGCGCCGGTGTCCGACACGACGGAGATCACGCCTTCCTTGCCGATCGCCGCGTTGTTGTAGAAGTCGTTCGTGAAGTAGCTCGGGTCTTCCGACACGACGACGATCCCGGCGAAGCTGCCGTCCGGGTTGTTCAGGCGCCGCGTCATCTGCAGCGTCCAGTGGCTCGATACGCGGCCGAGCACGGGCTTGCTGATGTACAGGCGATCGTCGTTGTGCGCGAGATGGACCTTGAAGTGCTCGCGGTCGGCCAGGTTGATCGGCTGCGGATGGAGTTCGGCCGTGTTCGCGAACAGGATACCCTTCGCGTTGACGAGCGATACCTGGACCAGCGTGTCGCTCGGCACGACGCCTTTTTCGACCGCGCTCGCGAGGTTGAAATGCGCGGGCGACTTCTCGAATTCGAACTTGACGAAGCGGGTGATCTGGTCGACCTGGTGGATCGCCTTGACCGTGTGCTGCTCGAGCGCGGACGACAGGATCGCCGCGGAGGCCGCCGCTTCCTTGTACGCGCTGTCCTTTTCGACCGACAGCCGCGCGACGATCACCGCCCACAGCAGCGCGAGCGCCAGCATCCCGAGCAGCGGGATCGCGAACAGCGCGCGCCGGCGCGACTTGCGCGGCGCGCGCAGCGGCCGGGTCGGCGGTGTGTGGTTTGACCGGGCGGAACTCATCGAAGAGGGCGGCGTCCTGCTCGCGTGCGCCATCCCCCGTCGGGATGGTCGGCTATGGTTGGGGTCGCACCGGCGTCTGTTCGTTCGCGGGATGCGCAACCAAGGACAGACCCGCCGAAGCGACGGATTAGGCCCGATATTACTGGCTGGAACGTTTTTGCGATAGACGGGGGAATCGTAGGGCCCCGGCCGGGCCGGAGCCGTCGCGCACCGCGAAACGTCAGGCGGGCGCGAGGAACGTGCCGTCCACGACCGTCACGACGTGGCCGCCGATCCAGATCGTGCCGTCGTCGTCATAGCGGACGGCAATGCGGCCGTCGCGGCCGATCGCCGTGCCCTGGCGGGCGGTGTAGGCGCTGCCGGGGCGCCGCTGCTGGCGGCTCAGCAGTTCGGCGAGCGCGGCATTCGCGCTGCCGGTGACGGGATCCTCGCCGGTGCCGAAATTGCCGCCCGTCATCAGGCAGCGGATTTCGAACGTCGCGGGGCCGCCGTCCGGATGCGGTGCATATACGGCGAGGCCGTCCGCGCCGTAGCGGCGGTTGAGGGCCTCGAGCGCGGCCGGATCGGGCGCGAGGCCGATGCAGGCCTCGGCCGACGTGAGCCGCACGACGAGCCACGGTGCGCCGTTGTCGACCGCGTACGCTTCGGCATCGAAATCGATCGCGTCGCTGCGCAACGCGGCCGCGAGTGCCGGGTAGTCGGCACGGTCGAGCGGCGTGAAGCGGGCCGGCGGGGCGGCAAATGCCCAGCCATCATCGGCCTGTTCGCGCAGTTCGACCAGGCCGACCCCGCATTGCTGGACCAGCCGGCCCGGCGTGCGCGGCCGCGCGCCGCTTTCGACGAACGCGTGTGCGGTGCCGAGCGTCGGGTGCCCGGCGAACGGCAGTTCGCCGCCCGGCGTGAAGATCCGCACGCGGTAATCGGCGTCCGGATCGGTCGGCGTGCACACGAACGTCGTTTCCGACAGGTTGGTCCAGCGGGCGATCGCGAGCATGTCGTCGTCGCCGAGCGAATCGGCGTCGAACACCACGGCAAGCGCATTGCCCTTGAACGGCACCGACGTGAACACGTCGACCTGCTTGAAACGGACGCGGCGGCTGGTCATCGTGCCGTTACGCGACTTCGGCGATCAGTTCGATCTCGACGCACGCGCCGAGCGGAATCTGCGCGACGCCGAACGCCGAGCGCGCGTGCTTGCCGGCGTCGCCGAACACTTCCGCGATCAGTTCCGACGCGCCGTTCGTGACGACGTGCTGTTCGGTGAACTCGAGCGTCGAGTTGACGAGGCTCATCAGCTTCACGATGCGCGTGACCTTGTTCAGGTCGCCGGTGTGCGCGTGCAGCGTCGCGAGCAGGTCGATCGCGATCGAGCGGGCGGCGGCCTTGCCGTCTTCCGTCTGGAGATCGGCGCCGAGCTTGCCGGCCCAGACCTTGCCGTCCTTCTTCGCGATGTGGCCCGACAGGTAGACCGTATTGCCGCTTTGCGCGCTCATCACGTACGCGGCAGCCGGTGCGCCGGCGGTCGGGAGCTCGATGCCGAGCGACTTCAGTTTGTCGTAGACGTTAGCCATGCGTTCGATTCCTCGTAGAGAGTCGTGACAGGAAAAAGGGGCTCAAAGACGCTCGCGCAGCAGCTTGCCGAGCCGCGCGACGCCTTCCTCGATCTTCTCGGGCGGCACCGTCACGAACGACAGGCGCAGCGTGTTCTGCTGCGCATTCTCCGCGAAGAACGGCGCGCCCGGCACGAAGGCGACGTGGTTGTCGACCGCCGCGGCGAGCAGCTTCATGCTGTCGATCTGCGCGGGCAGGTCCACCCAGATGAACATGCCGCCTTCCGGACGGTTCCACGTGACGCCTTCCGGCATGTGGCGGGCGAGCGACGCGAGCATCGCTTCGCACTGCGCGCCGTACAGCTGGCGGATCGTCGGGATGTGTTCGTCGAGGAAGCCGTCCTTGATCACTTCGTGCGCGATGCGCTGCGTGAGCGTCGGCGTGTGCAGGTCGGTGGCCTGCTTGGCCTGCACCAGCTTGAAGTGGAGTTCCTCGGGGGCAATGATGTAGCCGATCCGCAGGCCGGGCGCGAGCACCTTCGAGAACGTGCCGAGGTGCACGACGTGGTCCGGCGCCATCGACAGCATCGTCGGCAGCGGTTCGCCCTGGTAGTTCAGCGCGCCGTACGGATCGTCTTCCAGCACCGGGAACGGGCTCGTCTGCGCGAACGCGGCGAGCGCGCGGCGGCGCTCGACGGGCAGGCGGCGGCCGGTCGGGTTCTGGAAGTTCGGCTGCGCGTACAGCAGGCGCGCACCTTGCGTGAGTTCCGGCGTGAGGCCTTCGGGCAGCAGGCCCTGTTCGTCGGTCGGCACCTGCACGTAGCGCGGCTCGTACAGCGAGAACGATTGCAGCGCGCCGAGGTAGGTCGGGGTTTCGACGAGGATCGGGCTGTTCGGGTCGATCAGCGCCTTGCCGAGCAGGTCGAGCGCCTGCTGCGAGCCGGTCGTGATCAGCACCTGCGACACGCGCACGCTGTAGCGCTCGGCGATCCACTCGCGCAGCGGCAGGTAGCCTTCGGTCGCGCTGTACTGGAGGGCGGCGGCAGGCGCATCGCGCAGCACGCGGTCGGCCGCGGCGCGCATGCGCTCGGCCGGGAACGTCGCGGGAGCGGGCAGGCCGCCGGCGAACGAGATGACCTCGGGGCGTTCCGTGACCTTCAGGATCTCGCGGATCGCCGAGCTCGTCAGCTTGCGTGCGCGTTCGGAAAGCTGCCAGTGCGGCGGATGCAGGTCGCTCGGATTCATAGTCTCCTCGTTCGGATATCGTGGTCAGTCAAGAAAGGTCGTTCGGGCGGATCGCTTCGACGCCGCCGGGTGGGCGAGCGCGAGCACGATGAAGCCGTCGCGGCCGGGTGGGCAAAACCGTTCAGGCAAAACAAACATTATGGCGCACCTCATCAGCCGGCGCGAGCGGGACGCGGGGCCGTGGCCACCGCCGAGCGCCGGCCGAGCATCACGGTCGCGATCACGGCGGCGGCGAACAGCCACGTCGACGGCGTCACCGTTTCGCCGAACAGCAGCGCGGAAAAGGCGATCGTGAAGAAGATCTGCAGCAGTTGCACCTGGCCGACCCGCGCGATGCCGCCCATCGCGAGCCCCGCGTACCACGCGAAAAACCCGATGAATTGAGAAAAGAGGGTCACGTACCCGAACGCGAGCCACGTGCGCAGCGCGAGCGGAGCCGGGTGCGCGACGTGCTGCGTCCACGCGAGCCACCCGACCGGCAGCACGAGGAACGGCGCGGACACGACGAGCGCCCAGCAGATCACCTGCCAGCCGCCGATCTGGCGTGCGAGGCGCGCGCCTTCCGCATAGCCGAGCGCGCCGATGCCGACCGCGACGAGCATCAGCGCGTCGCCGGCCTGCACGGTGCCGCCGCCGTCGCGCAGCGCGAACGCGATCACGAGCGCGCTGCCCGCCAGCGCGCTGGCCCAGAACGCCTTCGACGGCCGTTCGTGCGACAGCCACGCCGCGTACAGCGCGACGAACAGCGGCTGCAGCCCGTTGACCACCGCGCCGTGCGACGCCGGCACGGTCTTCATCGCCCACGCGGAAAACACCGGATACGCGATGATCACGCCGGCCGACACGACCGCGAGGCTCTTCAGTTGCGCACGCGTCGGCAGCCGTTCGCGGCGCCACCACAGCAGCAGGCCGGCCGGCACGGCCGCCGCGAGCGCGCGGCCGAGCCCGTTCAACAGCGGATTGAGTTCGGAGACGACGATACGCGTCATCGGCAGCGTCAGGCTGAAGATCATTACGCCGATGAGGCCGAGCAGCATGCCCCGGGTTTCGCGCGAATTCATGTACTGGGTGTCTCCGTATTGCTGGGTTGGTGTAGTGGAACCGGCGGAAAGCGGCGGCAGGGCGGGCGGCAGGGCGCTCAGCGCAGCGTGCGGGCGCCCTGCGGCGTGTCGAATTCGGCGACGAGCGCGGGCGGGCCGTCGCCGGTTTCAAGCTCGAGCAGATGACCGGCGCCGAGCCAGTCGAGCTGCTCGCGGATCGTATCCGCACGCGGGTGGGCACCCTTGAGCGCCTTCAGCGCGACGCCGTCGTTCGGCAGCGATTCGGCCGGATGGCGCGCGCTGTCCCACTGGATCAACGACGGCACGAGCCCGTCGCCGGCGCCTTGCCATGCGGGAAACGCGCCGTCGTCGGGCACGGTCAGGCCCCAGCTCAGGTCGCCGCGCCGCATCGCGACGACCGGCGCGATGCGCGTCGGGTACTGGCTTTGCCACAGCGCGAGCTGGCGCGGACGGTCGACACGCGCGACCCAATGCGCGAGAAACGGGCCGTGCGCGAGCCGCGCGTGCATTGCCGGATCGTCGAGGGCGAACAGCCGCGCGCGCGGCGGCGTCGCGTCGTCGTTCGCGGCGCGTGCGTCGGGATCGATCGCGATCACTTCGAGATACAGCCCGCCCCACACGCCGAACAGCGCGTTGTGCGTGCGCATCAGCGGATGCCGGCCGCCGCCGGCCGGTTCGATGCCGAGTGCGTCGGCGACATGGCGCACGCCTTCGTCGAGCGTGCGCGCGGCGATCACGAGATGGTCGAGAGTCAGGGAGCGGGCTGGCATGAACGTCGGTTGGAAAACGAAAGTGTCATGGTGGGCGGGCGACGCGCCGGAAGGGTGCGCGGCCGGCCGGCGCCCGGGCCGGGAACCCAGGCCCGGCGCGGCTGCCCCGCGTGCGGCAGGGCCGGAACGGCGGCCGCACGATCGCCATTGCGGTCAACTGTAATCGTCGGGACCGGCACAGTAACGGTACAATCGGCGCGATAGCCTTCGGTACAGTTGGAGTTGCCGCCCATGTCCACCATGTCCACCGTCCCTCTCGCCCAGATTCCCGTGCCGCACGACACGGCCACGCTCACGCTCGTCGACCAGCTCGTCCAGTGGGCGCGGCGCCGGATCGACGAACGCGTGTTCCGGCCCGGCATGCGGATGCCGTCGATCCGCAAGCTCGCGCTCGACAAGAGCGTGTCGCGCTTCACCGTCGTCGAGGCGTACGAGCGGCTCGTCGCGCAGGGTTACCTCGATTCGCGCCGCGGCTCCGGCTTCTACGTGCGCGAGCGCACCGGCGCCGGCCCGCAGCCGGCTGACGGCGTCGCTCGCGTGGCCGAGGCCGCGCCCGTGCACAACACGATCGACGTCGTCTGGCTGCTGCGCAACATGCTGCACACCGTCAGCCCGGAGAAGGGCCCGGGCCTCGGCTACCTGCCGGGCCGCTGGCTCGACGGCGAGCTGATCACCGGCGCGCTGCGCGCGCTCGGGCGCCAGTCGGGCGCGCAGATGCTCGGCTTCGGCACCGCGCAGGGCTTCCTGCCGCTGCGCCAGCAACTGCAGACGCGGCTCGCGGAAGTCGAGATCGGCGCGAAGCCCGAGCAGCTCGTGCTGGTGTCGGGCATCACGCAGGCGATCGACCTGATCTCGCGGATCTACGTGCGGCCCGGCGATGCGGTGATCGTCGGCGATCCCGCGTGGTTCCAGATGTTCGGCCGCTTCGCGTCGCAGGGCGCGCAGCTGATCGGCATGCCGTACACGCCCGACGGTCCCGATCTCGACGCGCTGGAAACCCTCGTGCAGATGTGGCGGCCGAAGATGCTCGTGATCAATTCGGTGCTGCAGAACCCGACCGGCACGTCGCTGTCGGCCGCGCAGGCATTCCGGATCCTGAAGCTCGCGGAGGCGTACGACTTCCTCGTGGTCGAGGACGACGTGTACGGCGATCTGTGTCCGCCCAGCTATCCCGCCACGCGGCTCGCGAGCCTCGACCAGCTGAAGCGCGTGATCTACCTCGGCAGCTATTCGAAGACGCTCGCGGCGAATCTGCGGGTCGGCTATGTCGCGTGCGCGCCGGAAATCGCGAAGGCGATCACCGACCAGAAGATGCTGGTCGGCATGACGACGCCGGAGCTCAACGAGCGCGTGCTTTACAAGATCCTGACCGAAGGGCATTACCGGCGCCACGTCGAGCGGCTGCGCGCGCGGCTCGACGGCGTGCGCGACAAGACCGCGCGGATGCTCGAGCGCACCGGTCTGCGGCTTTTCACGATGCCGGCGGCCGGGATGTTCCTGTGGGCCGACACCGGCGTCGATTCGGACGCGCTCGCGGCCGCCGCGCACGAGGAGGGATTCTTGCTCACGCCCGGGAGCTTGTTCTCGCCGCAGCAGTCGTCGTCGACGTGGACGCGCTTCAATGTCGCGAACTGCGGCGATCCGGCGCTGCCGGGGTTTCTCGCGCGCTATATCGAGTCGGCGGCGCGGCGCGCATCGTGACGGCAGGCGGCATGCCGGCCCCTTGAATTCCGGCCGCCCGGCCCCAGATACCCGCGCAAACCGCTTGCGCCAGGCGGTTGTCCTTGACGGGCGCCGGCCTCGCGCGCCGGGCGCCTGCGCCACACCATTCAAGTTCAAGTAAGAGGAAACAGCATCCATGGCACACGAAACGATGAGCTTTCAGGCAGAGGTCAAGCAACTCCTCCACCTGATGATTCATTCGCTCTACAGCAACAAGGAAATCTTCCTGCGCGAACTGGTGTCGAACGCGTCCGACGCGGCCGACAAGCTGCGTTTCGAAGCGCTCGCGGACAACGCGCTGTACGAGAACGATCCGAACCTGCGCATCCGTATCGCCTTCGACAAGGCCGCACGCACGATCACGATCGAAGACAACGGGATCGGCATGAGCCGCGACGAGGCGATCGCGAACCTCGGCACGATCGCGCGCTCGGGCACCAAGGAATTCTTCACGAAGCTGTCCGGCGACCAGCAGAAGGACGCGGCGCTGATCGGCCAGTTCGGCGTGGGCTTCTACTCGGGCTTCATCGTTGCCGACAAGATCACCGTCGAGACGCGCCGCGCCGGCTTGCCGGCGAACGAAGCCGTGCGCTGGGAAAGCGCGGGCGAGGGCGATTTCACGATCGACGGGATCGAACGCGCGCAGCGCGGCACGAAGATCACGCTGCACCTGCGTGAAGGCGAGGACGACCTGCTGTCGTCGCACCGCCTGAAGTCGATCATCCAGAAGTATTCCGATCACATCGCGCTGCCGATCCTGATGCAGAAGGAAGAGTGGGATCAGGAAAAGGGCGAGATGGTCCTGAAGGACGAGGACGAGACCGTCAACCAGGCGAGCGCGCTGTGGACGCGTTCGAAGAGCGACATCAGCGACGAGCAGTACACGCAGTTCTACCAGCACATCGCGCACGACCACCAGGATCCGCTCACGTGGACCCACAACCGCGTCGAAGGCCGCAGCGAATACACGCAGCTGCTGTTCGTGCCGGCGCACGCGCCGTTCGACCTGTGGAACCGCGACTACCGCGGCGGCCTGAAGCTGTACGTGAAGCGCGTGTTCATCATGGACGACGCCGAGCAGTTGCTGCCGCAATACCTGCGCTTCGTGAAGGGTGTCGTCGATTCGGCCGACCTGCCGCTGAACGTGTCGCGTGAAATCCTGCAGGAAAGCCGCGACGTGAAGGCAATTCGCGAAGGCGTGACGAAGCGCGCGCTGTCGATGCTCGAGGAGCTCGCGAACGCGGAAGACGATGCCGGCAAGGAGAAGTACAAGACGTTCTGGAACGCGTTCGGCCAGGTGCTGAAGGAAGGCCTCGGCGAGGATCACGCGAACCGCGAGCGCATCGCGAAGCTGCTGCGTTTCGCATCGACGCATGGCGACACCGATGCGCAGGACGTGTCGCTCGCCGACTACGTGTCGCGCATGAAGCCCGAGCAGAGCAAGATCTACTACGTGACCGCCGATACGTGGCGGGCCGCGAAGAACAGCCCGCATCTCGAAGTGTTCCGCAAGAAGGGCGTCGAGGTGCTGCTGCTGACCGATCGCGTCGACGAATGGATGCTGTCGTTCCTGCATGAATTCGACGGCAAGCCGCTCGCGAGCGTGGCGCGCGGCGATCTCGACCTCGGTGAGCTGAACGACGACGAAAAGAAGGCGCAGGAGCAGGCCGGCGAGGCGATCAAGCCGGTCGTCGAGAAGATGAAGGAAGCGCTCGGCGACAAGGTGAAGGAAGTGCGCGTCACGTTCCGCCTGACCGATTCGCCGTCGTGCCTCGTCGCGGACGACAACGACATGAGCGGCTACCTGCAGCGGATGCTGAAGGCGGCCGGCCAGAACGCGCCGGCGATGCAACCGATCCTCGAGATCAATCCCGAGCACGCGCTCGTGAAGCAACTGAACGCCGACAGCGAAAACTTCGGCGACTGGTGCCATCTGCTGTTCGACCAGGCGTTGCTGGCCGAAGGCGGGATGCTCGACGATCCGGCGAGCTTCGTGAAGCGGACCAACGCGCTGCTGCTGTCGCGCGCCGCGTGAACTCGCGAATGCGATTCGACGGCGCACAGGCGGGCTGGCGCGCAACGCCCCGGCCCGGCTGCACGCTCGACCAGCGCGACTGGCTCACGCGCGGCGGTTCGCTGACCGCGCACCTCGCGCGGCTCGGCAGCGTGAAGGTGCGCGTGACGCGCGAGGCCGTCGACTGTCCGTGGTTCGACGAACCGGACGCCCTCGCCAGTGCGCCGCGCGCGCCGATGTGGGTGCGCGAGGTGATCCTGTCGGTCGACGGCACGCCGTACGTCGCCGCGCACAGCATCGCGCCGCTTGCGGCCAGCAAGGGCGTCTGGCAGGCGATGCGGCGGTTGCGCACGCGACCGCTCGCGGAACTGTTGTACAGCGATCCGCAGGTCGAGCGCTCGGCGCTCGTCAGCCGGCGCGTGATCGCCGGTCATCCGCTGTACACGCTCGCGACCCATGCGTTGCAGGGCGCGCGGGCGCCGCATGCGTTCGCCGCACGGCGCTCGGTGTTTCAGCGGCACGGCAAGCCGTTGATGGTCACCGAGTGCATGCTGCCGGCGCTGTGGCGTCATCTCGATGCGTACGGCGACGGGCCGCGATCCGCCGGGCCGCACGGAGAAGGGTGATGCTGCAAGGCTTTCCGCCGGTCGCCGGGCCGAATACGCATACGATGATTCTCGGCAGCTTTCCCGGCGAGGCGTCGCTCGACGCCGCGCAGTATTACGCGCATCCGCGCAATCAGTTCTGGCGGTTGTTGGGCGCGGTGCTCGGCGAGCCGGGGCTGCATGAGCTCGCGTATGACGTGCGGCTCGAACGCGTGCTTGCGCATGGCATCGGTATCTGGGATGTGCTCGATGCGTGCCATCGCAAAGGCAGTCTCGATTCGGCCATTCGGAATGCGAAGCCGAACGACTTCGCGTCGTTGCGCGAGCATGCGCCGTTGCTGAAGAAGGTGTGTTTCAACGGCAAGACGGCGGGGCGGTTTGCTGAAGTGATCGGCGCCGCCGGTTACGAAACGCTCGTTCTGCCGTCTTCGAGCCCAGCGAATGCGATGCTGTCGTTCGAGCAGAAGCTGGAGCTTTGGCGCCGCATCAGTCTTTGACCGGCAGGTCATCTGCCGCTTTCTGCCTGGACAGAGTTCGAAGGCGTAGCTTGCCGGGCTTCCCATTCGCGTCGCGTCCTGGCCAACTCCTGCGCGAGCAATTCCTCGTCTGGAAGGACCATGTGATATTCGGCGGCGAGCACCTTGTTCGATAACCCCTCGAGAGCGTATCGCGCAATCGCGGCATTGGTCCGAGCACAAAGTATGAGCCCGACCGGCGGATTTTCGCCCGGGAGCGTCCAGTGCTCTTTCGCATAGTTGCAGTACATATGCATCTGGCCGACGTCGGCATGATTCAATTCAGTTAGCTTGAGGTCGATGATGACGAGGCATCGCAAACGCCGGTGAAAGAAGAGCAGGTCCACGCGAAACCAACTGTCGCCGATGCGCAGTCTTCGCTGTCGGCCCACGAACGTGAAGTCGCCACCGAGTTCGAGCAGGAAATCTTCAAGCCGGTGGGTCAACGCCTCCTCAGGCGTCATTGCATCGGAGCTATGCGCGATGCCACCCTCATCGAGCATCGCGCGCTTGTTTTTGGATGCCAGTGCCCGAGTGTAGAACTGGCTGCCGATCTGCCTGTCAAGCTGGCGCACGCTCCAGCCGCCGCGCAACGCCTCGGCTTCGTAAAAGCTGCGCTCTTCGCGCGAACGCGTGCGCCGGATCAGGTGGGCATAGTGCGTCCAGGAAAGCGGAAAACTCTCAGTCAGTTCCTGGAGCGAAAAATTCCGAGTCGGTGATACGGATTTTGTTGCCGGATCCGTTGCCGCAGATTTCCGAATCGGTGATTCGGAAATCGTGGTCGGAGAATAGCTCTGGTAGAACAGTCGCATCAGCTCCAGATTGTCGACCCCGAAGCCGCGCCCGAATCGTCTGGTCAGGTCCGCAGACAATCGGTGCAGGAGCGCGTGCCCATACGCCGCGCGAGCCTCGCCGCCTTGCTCGGATTCGACGATGCGACGGCCGATTTGCCAGTAAGTCGCCGTCATCAGGGCATTGATGCTGCGTGCCGCGGCCTGTCGACCGTGCTCGAGCATCGCGACTACGTCGCTGAGCGTTTTCCGATAGTCATCCTCGGGCACTGTCACGTCGCTCATAGCACCATCGCTCCTTATCACTTGTCATCGTTGAACGTCTTGCCCTTCGGGAGGCCGACCCGTATGCAAGTTCAGGGTTTCGCCGACAGATGAGAGACGCAGGCATGTTCCGAAGTGTAATTCGTTTGAAAGCATGCTCGTCAAGAGCAACAGCGGCAAAACCCTGGAGTCGATGGTCGAAGTCGGCGGGACTGAGGTAGGTGTCAAATCAGCCAGAACCTCAACCCGTTCGAATGATTTCGATGCGCTGCGCGAGCATGCACCATCGCTGAAGCGCGAAGCTAGAAACGCTCGACGCGTACCTCGACCGAATCCCTGTGCACGGTCAGCCGCGTGCGGTCGAGCAGGGCATCCGCGGGTGCGGTGCCGTCCGGGTTCAGCGGCTTCACTTTGTTGAACACCACGGAAATACGCTCCGGCGTGACGGTGACCGACGCGTAACCCTGTGCGTCGTGATCGGCGTGGCACAGATCGGGGTTGTTCGTCATCAGGAAGGTGTCGAGTTTGGCTGGGGTGGCGGCCAGCGACGCAAGCGGCGTGCCGCTCCATGCGGCCTTCAGGTAGGAATAGAAGGACGCGCTGCTGATGCCTGCGCAGACGAAATCGACGGCCACGGGCGTACCTATTGCAGGGTCGGGGTCGTCCCGCACGACGCCACACTGAAACGCATGGAGATCCCCGCTGATCGCGACGACGTTGCGGATCCCCTGCTCGTTCAGGTATGAGAGCAGTTCGTGTTTATGCGCCGGATAGCCATCCCATGCGTCGCAATCGACCACGAGGCGTGCTGCCGGTGTCTTCGGCGCGCCTGGCATCACGGCCCACAGACGGTTCAACATCACCTCGTTGCCCCATACCTTCCAGGTCGCAGGCGAACCCTTCATCGTGGCCTTCCACCATTGCGTCTGCTCCGGGCCGAGCATCGACGGCGGGCGACCAAGTTGCTCGGTATCCCGCGCCTCGTAGCGCTGCAGCACATCCTGCTTGACGAAGTAGCGCGAGCCGGCTGCGTCATCGCCATTGACCGGGTCGTGCCCGTGTGCGCGCGCAGCCGCCGCCTCGCTGACGACATGGTCGTCGCGATACAGTCGCTCGTCCGTCATCACGAGATGCATCAGCAGGCCGAAGCGAAATTCGCGATAGATGCGAATGTTGGTGTACGACGGATTGTCCGGTTCGAACCGCACGTCGCTCCAGTCCACCGGCATGTACTCCGCCCACGCACGACTGGCGTTGCGGCGGCGCTGCGTCTCCTGCCTTTCCTCGTTGGTGTAGACCTGATGATCCTGCCAGCAGTCGTCGGAAAATTCGTGGTCGTCCCATATCGCGATCATCGGCAGGCGCTGGTGCAGCGTCTGCAAGCGCGGGTCGGTGCGATAGGTGCGATAGAGCGTCCGATAGTCTTCGAGCGTCTCAGCGTACACGCTGCCATCGGCGAGAGGCTTTCCGTGTGGCAGGCGCAGCGGAGGATGCGCCGCCTCGACCGCGCCGGGTCTCGAAGCACCGACCGTTTCATAGATGTAATCGCCCACATGCACGACAAAATCGAGATCTCTTTCGGCGGCCAGCAGGCTCATGGCTTGCCAGTGGTTGATGCTCCAGTCCTGGCAGGTGAGCCATGCGAAGCGAACGCGGTTGTTGGCGTCGTTTGCATCCGGAGCCGTGCGCGCGACGCCGGTGGCACTCACGTCGTCGCCGGCGACGAACCGGTAGTGGTACGTGATATTCGGTGAGAGCGCCGTTACTTTCGCGCGCACGGTGAAATCATAGGTGGCGCGTGCGCGCAACGGCACGCTGGCGACGAGCGCCGAGAAATCGGGCCGCGTCGATACTTCGAGCCGTAACGGTACCGTGGGTGCGACGCGTTTTGCGCGGTGCCGCGCGGTTTCAATGACCGGTACGCATCGCGTCCAGAATACGATGGAGCGATCGCGCGGATCACCGCTCGCGACGCCCTGCGGGAACCGATACCGGCCTTTGCGCACTGGTCTGGCAGACCGGGCCGATCGCGGAACACCCAGCGTACCGGCGGCTGCCGCAATCGTGAAAAAGGTCGACGACTTGAGGAAATGGCGGCGATCCATCGATCCTCCCGATCGACATACCATGGATGCCACGAGAGGCGCGTCGCGATGCAGCAGTACGCGATCGCGTCTCTCGCTCTGCAATCTTGCCTCCCGCCGCCGGTCACGAGCGGGCGAATAGTCAAGTTACGACACTACCTCGAAGATCTGCTCGCGAAAAGCCGTTACCCATTCCGTTTCAATGCCGTGAGCCTCGCAGGGTTGCCCTCGTATTCGGCCGCATTGCAAGACGTCGCAGGGCGGGAGCGGCAACAGGACAAACCGAACCTGATGCGACTGCGCCGCAACTCGACTCTACCGGTCAGGGCTTCGCGTCGCCTTGCCTGATGCCCGTGGCCGAGGCCATGCGACTTTGTGCAGCGACGAGTTGATCATCGGTGGTTGCCACCAGCCACAGACGTGCCTGCTTCTCGATCTGGCGGTTGTGGTCCTTCAACGGCCCCATCGCGGCAGCGGCCTTCCAGACCACCGGGCCGATTCGGCTACTCCTGCCCGACGGCGCGCCTACCAGCAGGCAGTAAGGCCCGAGCGGAAGCGATACGTACGGAAGTGCCGGACTGGCGGTCACGCGCCAGTCGATGAAGGGTGTGTCGCAGATCAGCAGCGGCGTGGGCAAGCCGTAGAGCACACTGAAATCGTACAACGCCAGCTGCTCTCGCATGCCGACGTAAGTTCGCCGGATGTCGTCGACAACCGCCGCGCGGATCTCGTCCTCGAACATCGGTTCCTGCGCGTAGCGGGCCAATGCGTTTCGAGCCTCCCATTGATACGCGCTGAACAGGCCGATCTCCACGCAATCCTGCACTGCGCGCTGAACCTCCGCGACAGAACCGGCTTCCCCGGGCGTGCCCAACTGCGCAGCCCGCAGAAAGCGCGCGAGTCCCGCCTCATGGATCGCAGGGCCCTCCGCGGATGCGTCGTCGTCAGCGTCCTTGCCCAGCGGCACGTAGGTATATTGCTCGGCAGCGAAATGCGACTTCTTGCCTTCGTCGAACTTGATTGCGCCGTCGACGCAGTCGAGATAGCGAGTCCCGATTCGACCGTGCTCCCAAACCCAGTTTTTCAGGAACGGACGGAGTGGATGGAGTCTGTCGTGATCGGCCATTGAACCTCCAAGTTTTCCCGGTATGGGTCATTCCAGCAACTCGCCGCACACTGCGCGCCGTCGCGGGGGCCCGCGCTGCCGACGTGGTCGGCGAGGCCGGGTACGACACGTTCGTGCTGCCTTGGTCGAGCCCGGCGAATGCGATGCTGTCGTTCGAGCGGAAGCTGGAACTCTGGCGTCGAATGATGCTTTGATCGAGCGGGCTGCCGGCAGCATGTGCGGCCAGCGCATCGAAGCGATCGGAACGACGCAGTCGTCACGCTGCAAATACGACTTCGATGTGCCCCTCGGCTTCCGACCGACGGTCGGGCCCGACGACAATCTGCACGTCGCGTCCGAGCTTCGCCAGACATTCGAGCATCTTCGTTTCGCTCACGCCGCGGAACTGCCCGCGCAGCATGTTCGACAGCTTCGGCTGAGGGATGCCGAGCAATCGTGCCGCGTGCTGCTGCGTCCAGTTGCGCGCCTTGATGATTTCCGCGATCTTCGCCGCGAGTTGGGCCTTCACCCGCATTTCATCGGCATCGCGCATGCCCAGATCAGCGTAGACGTTCCCGCTGCCCTGTTCGATTTCGATCATCGCCTTTCTCCTTGTGCGTGTGCTTCGGCCGCTTTCAGGCGTTCGCGGACGAGGGCGCTGTCCGGCCTGGGTGTCGCGATGCCGCACGACGACTTCTTCTGGAAACAGTGCAGCACGTAGACGCTGTTTCCAAGCTTCACCGTGTAGACCGCGCGGTACGTGCCGTTGTCTTCCGATTCCACGATCTCCAGCACGCCTGCCGATCCGAATCCCTTCAAGGGCTTGGCCTGATCGTGCTTGCGCCCCGTCTGCGCCAGATACAGCGCATAACCGAGCGTGTCCTGCACGGCTTCGGGCATTGCCTTCAAGTCCTTGCGCTCCGAGCCGAGCCAGTACAGCGGTTTGATGTATGGATCCATCGATGAATTTATCCCTATTTGGGTATATTTTCAAGGGCCGCGGAGGAATTCGGCGCGGCCGATCGAATGCGGTGTCAGGAGCGGGGCAGCGGGCGGTGACCACCCACGGGCGGTGCCGGTTCAGCAGTCGGGTGCCGCCGACGGGAAACGCGATGCGAACGCTTGGCCGGGCGGCCGTTGCTTCACATTGTTGCGTCGCGTTGAGAGTCGAGACAATTCAGCCGTTCGACAGAGCGCTGTCGCGGCGTATCGAAAACGGAAGGAAGGGCGTTGCTGACGAACCGCGACCGCATGGCTTGCGTGTCGCGTCGAGGCTCAATCGTCGTCGCCCCATCGCCAGCGGGGCTTCTCGCCCTTGAGCCAGCAAATGGCAGTCAGCAGTGCGACCAACACCACGACACAGGCGGCGTACGCCACCGGCGACCGATGCGGCGGAACGAGCCATCCACTCGCGATGACTCCGATCGCGAACAGCAGCAGCACGACCCACCCCTGCCATGCGACCGGCAAACCCCATCCCCATCCATAGCGCTTCGCGGGAAACCAGAGCTTCTTGTCGTTCGAGGTCATGTGATTCCTCGTCGTCAGTGGTAGTCGCTTTCTCGCTGGTGACGAACTGCCAGGATCGTCACGGTGCGGCTGTCATCGATCTCGAATAATGCGACGCAGCCGGATGCGCCGAATGGAATGATCAGTTCACGGAGAAACGGCATGGACGGATGAACTTTGCGGCAGGTGAACGGCGACGATTCGAGTGTGGCGATTCCGGACGTTATGGCCACCAACGCGCGTTCAGCCACTTCCACCTCCGCATCGTCACGGTCGACGACGAAACCATAAAGCCGGTCCAGATCGTCCGATGCGGCGGACGTAAAGCGAACCGTATACGTCATCGAGTCTGTCGCTTCCTGTCACGCAGCGTATCGAGTCGTCGCGCCAGTCGTTCCAGCACTTCGGCCGAAGATACGTACTCGCCGGTCCGTCGAGCCTCGTCGCGCGACGCGATACCACGCGCAATGAATTCGCTTTGAAGACGCCGACGCTCGATGCCTTCGCGAATCGATTGCTCGACGAAGCTCGACAGCGTTTCGCCTTCCTGAAGGACATTCTCGGCGGCCTCGCGCAATTCCGGTTCGACGCGCACAGACGGAAAAGTCGCAGTTTTCATCGTGACCTCTTTTGCATCGCAATTGCGATACATTGTCGCGCACGCCCATGTCGCCTGCAAGTTGCCCGAATGGCTGGTCGACCGACGCGCGCGCCGCCGGCGGCCCGATCCTCACCAATGCTATCCTCTCGTCCGCTCATCCAGCCTCATCCAGCCTCATCCAGCATTACCCAGCGAGATTCAACATGACCCGACTGATCAAGCGCGCGTCCGCCGAGGCGCGCGCGTTCAAGCAACGCAAGGCGTCCGCCTACAACGGTTCCGAAAAGCTCCAGCCGGCGCGCTTGAAGCGCCGCCCGGAGATCGACGAACACGACGACGTGCCCGTCCTCGACGCGCCGCGCAAGCCGCGCTTCGCGCCCGTCACGTTCTCGGAAGAGCGCGGCGTGCGCTTCCTGCACTTCGGTACCGAATGGGTGCAGGGCGCGATGCGGATCTCGAAGCCGCTCCACATCGAACTCGAATACGCGCAGCAGATGATGGCGTGGCTGCTGTTTCTCGAAACGCCCGAGCGGATCGTCCAGCTCGGGCTCGGCACCGGCGCACTGACCAAGTTCTCGCATCGCTTCCTGCCGCACGCGAAGGTCGAGGCCGTCGAACTGAACCCGGCCGTGATCGTCGCCGCGCGCACGATGTTCGCGCTGCCGCCCGATGACGATCGCCTCGTCGTGCACGAAGCCGACGCGTGGGACTTCGTCAACGATCCGGCCAACCGCGGCACGGCGGGCGCGCTGCAGATCGACCTGTACGACGCGACCGCGCGCGGCCCGGTGCTCGACAGCGTCGCGTTCTACCGCGCGGTGCGCGGCTGCCTGTCGGAAGCGGGCATCGCGACGATCAACCTGTTCGGCGACCATCCGAGCTTCGTGCGCAACATGAAGCACCTGAACGCGGCGTTCGACCATCGCGTGATCGCGCTGCCGGAAGTGCACGACGGCAACCGGATCGCGATCGCGTTCTCGGGCCCGGCACTCGACGTGTCGTTCGAGCAGCTGAATGCGCGCGCGAAGCTGATCGAGGACACGCTGAAGCTGCCCGCACGCAAGTGGGTGAAAGCTTTGAAAGAAACGACCGGCGCCCGCGAATCCTCGTTCGCGATCTGACGCTCATGCGTCGGCCGCATGCCGGCGCAACCGCGCGACTAGGGGCGGATCACCTCGGGTTCGCCCCCGCTTGACCGCGCGCTCGCGGCTCCTATACTTGCGCGAAGCCAGGGGAGCCGCAGCTTACCCGTTTTGCCGCTCCTCTCGCCGCCGTACCCGCGTAACAAGATCGATAACCGGGAAAGATGAGGAGACGTCATGGCTCACGATGCCGACGCCAATCGGGCCGCCAAGCGCTGGCTCTGGCTGCTGGTGCTGCCGCTGATCGCGATGGTGTGGGTGCCGTCGTACAGCAAGATCGAACCGCAATGGCTGGGATTTCCGTTCTTCTATTGGTACCAGTTGCTATGGGTGTTCATTAGCGCGGTGATCACCGCGTTCGTCTACTACAAGACCAAGAACGCGTGGAAGTCGAGCGGCTCGCAGGGAGGTGCACGATGAATCTCGGCGCTACCTTCGTCTTCGTCCTGCTGTTCATCGGCGTCACCATCCTCGGCTTTCTCGCCGCGAACTGGCGGCGCGGCGATCTCGCCCACCTCGACGAATGGGGCCTCGGCGGCCGCCGCTTCGGCACGATCGTCACGTGGTTCCTGCTCGGCGGCGACCTCTATACGGCGTACACGTTCGTCGCGGTGCCCGCGCTCGTGTTCGGCGCCGGCGCGATGGGCTTCTTCGCGCTGCCCTATACGATCCTGATCTATCCGTTCGCGTTCGTCGTGTTCCCGAAGCTGTGGAGCATCGCGAAGCGCCACGGCTACGTGACGGCCGCCGACTTCGTGAACGCACGCTACGGCAGCCGGATGCTCGCGCTCGCGATCGCGGTGACGGGGATCCTCGCGACGATGCCGTACATCGCGCTGCAGCTGGTCGGCATCGAGGTCGTGATCGGCGCGCTCGGTTTCGATACGACGGGCTTCATCGGCGACCTGCCGCTCATCATCGCATTCGCGATTCTCGCCGCGTACACGTACACGTCGGGGCTGCGCGCGCCCGCGATGATCGCGATCGTGAAGGATGTGCTGATCTACATCACGATCGCCGCGGCGGTCATCGTGATTCCCGCGAAGCTCGGCGGCTTCGGGCACATCTTCTCGACCGTGCCGCCGGCCAAGTTGCTGCTGAAGGCGCCGGACGCAATGAGCCTGAACGGCTACAGCGCGTACGCGACGCTCGCGATCGGCTCCGCGCTCGCGCTGTTCCTGTATCCGCACTCGGTCACGGCGATCCTGTCGTCGGCGTCGGGCAACTCGATCCGCCGCAACATGGCGATGCTGCCCGCGTACTCGTTCGTGCTCGGCCTGCTCGCGCTGCTCGGCTACATGGCGCTGGCGTCGGGCGTGAAGGACATGCCGCAGTACGCGCCGTACTTCAAGGCGTTCGGCCCGAACTTCGCGGTGCCCGCGTTGTTCCTCGAGTACTTCCCGTCGTGGTTCGTCGGCGTCGCGTTCGCGGCGATCGGGATCGGCGCGCTGGTGCCGGCGGCGATCATGTCGATCGCGGCCGCGAACCTGTACACACGCAACATCCATCGCGAGTTCGTGAACCGCAACATGTCGCACGATCAGGAGACGCACGTCGCGAAGCTCGTGTCGCTGATCGTGAAGGTCGGTGCGGTGGCGTTCATCCTCGGGCTGCCGCTGACCTACGCGATCCAGCTGCAACTGCTCGGCGGCATCTGGATCATCCAGACGCTGCCCGCGATCGTGCTCGGCCTGTACACACGCGTGCTCGACCATCGCGGCCTGCTGGCCGGCTGGGCGGCAGGCATCGTGTGCGGCACGTGGATGGCGGTCTCGCTGAAGCTGGCCAGTTCGATCTTCACGATCCACCTGTTCGGTCTCGCGATCCCCGGCTACGCGGCCGTCTGGTCGCTGATCGTGAACCTGGTGGTGTCGGTGGTCGTGAGCGTGCTGGTGCGCGCGATCGGCATGGCGCATGCGGAGGATCGCACGCGGCCGGAGGATTATCTCGACGTCGTCGAGAGCTGATGCGGGCGGCGCGGCCTCGGGGCGCGCGCCGTACGCCGTCCGGCAATGAAAACGCCCGCCACTTCGCAGTGGCGGGCGTTTTCGTTCGCGTCAGCCCTGTGCGCGTTTCGCGAGATCCTCGCGCTGCGACAGGTCCTCGACGTTGACCATCCAGTGCACGCCGAAACGATCCTTCGCCATCCCGAAGCCGAGCGCCCAGAACGTCTTGCCGAACGGCATCGTCACTTCGCCGCCGTCGGCGAGCGCATTGAACAGCTTCTGGCCTTCCTCGACCGTCGCCGGGTTCAGCGACAGCGAGTAGCCGGCGTGCGCGGCGCCGGCCGGCTGGCTGCAGTCGCCGTCCGAGCACATGATCATCGAGTCGCCGATCGTGAAGCTCGCGTGCATCACCTTGTCCGCCATTTCCGGCGACATCGGGTAATCGGGGTTTGGCGGCGCATCCTTGAAATGCATCTTGAACATCGTCTTCGCGCCGAGCGCCTTTTCGTAGAACTGAAGGGCCTCGTCCGCACGGCCGTAGAACGTCAGATACGGTTGGACTTGCATCGTTGTCTCCTGTTGACCGGGCCGGCGTGTCGGTGCCGGATCGGGTGCTTCGAAGATTGACCGGGAAGAGCGCGCGGGATGCGGCCGCCGCACTCGTGACGTGGATTGTAGTGCGCGCGCTTGACGATCGAATGAAAAATAAAAACGGCCGCGAACACGAAGTTCGCGGCCGTTCATCGCACTTGCTGACGGCTGTTGTCAGGCTTGCTGACAGTGCAGCTGACAGTCCACCTGAAGGCGTTCAGCCTTCAGTGCCGTGTCGTTCAGCGCAGCGCGTCGATCAGCTTCTCGAGCTTCACCGCATCGGCGGCGAACACGCGGATGCCTTCGGACAGCTTCTCCGTCGCCATCGCTTCGTCGTTCAGCTGGAAGCGGAACGATGCTTCGTCGATCGCGACGCGCTCGGTCGGCTTGTCGTGCAGCGCGTCCGGCGACAGCTTGCGCGCCACCGTGTCGTTGCTGTCGTGCAGCTTCTGCAGCAGGTCGGGGCTGATCGTCAGCAGGTCGCAGCCGGCGAGCTCGATGATCTGGCTCGTCGTGCGGAAGCTGGCGCCCATCACTTCGGTGTTGTAGCCGAACGTCTTGTAGTACGTGTAGATGCGGCGCACCGACTGCACGCCCGGATCGTTCGCGCCGCCGTCCTTCGCTTCATCCCAGTCGGCACCGGCCTGCTTCTTGTACCAGTCGTAGATGCGGCCGACGAACGGCGAGATCAGTTGCGCACCGGCTTCCGCGCACGCGGCGGCCTGCACGAGCGAGAAAAGCAGGGTCATGTTGCACTTGATCCCTTCCTTCTGCAGCACGTCGGCCGCACGGATGCCCTCCCAGGTCGACGCGAGCTTGATCAGGATGCGTTCGCGCCCGATGCCGGCGGCTTCGTACAGCTTGATGAGCTCGCGACCCTTGTCGATCGAGCGCTGCGTGTCGAACGACAGGCGCGCGTCGACCTCGGTCGACACGCGGCCCGGGATCAGCTTCAGGATCTCGGTGCCGAATGCGATCAGCAGGCGGTCGATGATGAAATCGGTGCTTTCGTTGCGGTGATCGCGGACGGTTTTCTCGAGGATCGGCTTGTACGCATCCTTCTGGACGGCCTTCAGGATCAGCGACGGGTTCGTGGTCGCGTCCTGAGGCTTGTATTGCGCAAGCTGCTGGAAATCGCCCGTGTCGGCGACGACGGTCGTGTACTGCTTCAGCTGGTCGAGTGCGGTAGTCATGGCGATTCGGGAGGAGGGCGCGGGGCGCCTGGGTTCTCACGGGCCGCGCGAGCGCGGCAGCGAAGCGAGGCGGCGCCGGGCACCGCCTGCGATCCACTATTTTAGGCCCGATTCGCGTCGCGCACGTTTTGGCGTGCCTTTTGCAGGGCACGCGCGTGCGATGCGGCCTACGCGGGGCGCCGCGCGTTCAGGATCACCTGCGTGACGATCCCCGCGACGAGCCCCCAGAACGCCGAGCCGATCGACAGCAGCGTGAGGCCCGACGCGGTGACCATGAACGTGACGAGCGCCGCTTCGCGCTGCTTCACGTCCTGCATCGCGTTCGCGAGGCCGCTCATGATCGAGCCGAACAGCGCGAGCGCGGCGACCGACACGACGAGCGCCTTCGGCAGCGCGGCGAACAGCGCGGCGATCGTCGCGCCGAAGATCCCGGCGATCAGGTAGAACGTGCCGCACCACACGGCGGCCGTGTAGCGCTTCGCGTGATCTTCGTGCGCTTCCGGGCCCGTGCAGATCGCGGCCGTGATGGCCGCGAGGTTCACGCCGTGCGAGCCGAACGGCGCGAGCAGCAGCGACGCGAGGCCGGTGGTCGCGATCAGCGGCGACGACGGCGTGGAATAGCCGTCCGCGCGCAGCACCGCGATGCCCGGCACGTTCTGCGACGCCATCGCGACGACGAACAGCGGAATGCCGATGCTGACGATCGACGCGATCGAGAGCGCGGGCATGGTGAACACGGGCCTGGCGAGCGCGATGTGGAAATGGCTGAAGTCGAGCAGGCCGAGGCCGCCCGCGACCGCGGTGCCGACGATCAACGTCGTGACGATCGCATAGCGCGGCGCGAGCCGCTTGACGATCAGGTACGTGAAGAACATCGCGAGCACGAGCGCGGTCTGGAACTGCGCGGCACGGAAGATCTCGATGCCGATCTCGAACAGGATGCCCGCGAGCAGCGCGGCCGCGATGCCGGCCGGAATGCGCTTCATCAGCGTGTCGAACAGCCCGCTCACGCCGATGGCGGTCAGCAGCAGCGCGCACACGACGAACGCGCCGATCGCCTCCGGATACGGCACGCCGGGCAGCGACGCGATCAGCAGCGCGGCGCCGGGCGTCGACCACGCGACGACGACGGGCGCGCGAAAGCGCAGCGACAGGCCGATCGTCGTCAGCGCCATGCCAATCGACAGCGCCCAGATCCACGACGAGATCTGCGCATCGGTCAGGTGCGCGGCGCGGCCGGCCTGGAACATCAGCACGAGCGAACTCGTGTAACCGGTCATCATCGCGACGAAGCCGGCGACGAGCGTCGAGACGGACGTATCGGCGAAAAAGCGACGGCCGCCGGCGCGGCCAGCGCTCACGGTGGGCGAAGGGTTCATGCTATCTCCGGGGAAAGGCCGCTCCGATGCGGCCTTCGTGTCTGCAGGGTGGGTTCGTTACTTGCTGAGTGCGCGCATCGCGGTTTCGAGACCCGCGAGCGTCAGTGGATACATGCGCTGACCGAGCACGTCGCGAATGATCGAGACCGATTGCCGGTATTCCCATAGCCGCTCGGGCTCGGGGTTCAGCCATGCATGGTGGGGGAACTGGTCGGCGAGGCGGCGCAGCCAGACGGCGCCGGCTTCCGGATTGTTGTATTCGACCGAGCCGCCGGGCTGCAGCACCTCGTACGGGCTCATCGTCGCGTCGCCGACGAAGATCAGCTTGTAGTCGGGCGTGAACTTGTGCAGCACGTCCCACGTCGCGGTGCGCTCGGAGTGACGGCGGCGGTTGTTCTTCCACAGGTGGTCGTACACGCAGTTGTGGAAGTAGTAGAACTCGAGATGCTTGAACTCGGCCTTCGCGGCCGAGAACAGCTCTTCGGTGCGCTTGATGTGGTCGTCCATCGAGCCGCCGACGTCGAGCAGCATCAGCACCTTCACGTTGTTGTGACGCTCGGGCACCATCCGCAGGTCGAGCCAGCCGGCGTTCGCGGCCGTGCTGCGGATCGTGCCGGGCAGGTCGAGCTCCTCGGCCGCGCCTTCGCGCGCGAAGCGGCGCAGGCGTCGCAACGCCACCTTGATGTTGCGCGTGCCGATCTCGACCGAATCGTCGTAGTCGCGATACGCGCGCGCCTCCCACACCTTGACCGCGGTGCGGTTGCCGTTCGACGGGCCGCCGATGCGCACGCCTTCCGGGTTGTAGCCGCCGTGCCCGAACGGCGACGTGCCGCCGGTGCCGATCCACTTGTTGCCGCCTTCGTGGCGTTCCTTCTGCTCGTCGAGCAGTGCCTTCAGGCGCTCCATCAGCTTGTCGAGCCCGCCCATCGCGTCGATCTGCGCCTTTTCCTCCGGCGACAGCTCGCGCTCGAGACGCTTCTCGAGCCAGTCGAGCGGAATGTCGAACGCTTCGGACGGCAGCGCGGACACGCCGTGGAAATACGCGCCGAACGCCTGGTCGAACTTGTCGAAATACTGTTCGTCCTTGACGAGCGTCATCCGCGCGAGGAAGTAGAACGCGTCGATCGACGGCGAGATCAGCCCGGCCTTCAGCGATTCGAGCAGCGTCAGGTATTCCTTCACCGAGACGGGCAGCCTGGCTGCGCGCAGCGCGTAGAAGAAATTGAGCAGCATGGCCGGGCCTTCGCGGGTGGGTTACCGGTTGTGCCGGTTCATGTAGACGAGCCGCTCGAGCAGGCTCAGATCCTGCTCGTTCTTCAGCAGCGCGCCGGCGAGCGGCGGCACGATCTGCTTCGCGTCGGCACTGCGCAGCGCGTCGGCCGGGATGTTCTCGGCGAGCAGCAGCTTCAGCCAGTCGAGCAGTTCGGACGTCGACGGCTTCTTCTTCAGCCCCGACACCGTGCGCAATTCGAAGAAACTCTGCAGCGCCGCGTGCAGCAGTTCTTCGCGAATGTTCGGGAAGTGGACCGCGACGATCTTCTGCATCGTCGCCGCGTCGGGGAACTGGATGTAGTGGAAGAAGCAGCGGCGCAGGAACGCGTCGGGCAGCTCCTTCTCGTTGTTCGACGTGATGATCACGAGCGGACGGTGCTTCGCACGCACGGTTTCGCGCGTCTCGTACACGTGGAATTCCATCCGGTCGAGCTCACGCAGCAGGTCGTTCGGGAATTCGATGTCGGCCTTGTCGATCTCGTCGATCAGCAGCACGGTCGGGCGCTCGGCGTCGAACGCCTGCCACAGCACGCCCTTCACGATGTAGTTCGCGATGTCCTTCACGCGCGCGTCGCCGAGCTGCGAGTCGCGCAGCCGCGATACGGCGTCGTACTCGTACAGCCCCTGCTGCGCCTTCGTGGTCGACTTGATATGCCACTGCAGCAGCGGCATGTCGAGCGCGGCGGCCACTTCCTCGGCGAGCATGGTCTTGCCGGTGCCGGGCTCGCCCTTGATCAGCAGCGGGCGCTGCAGCGTCAGCGCGGCGTTGACGGCGAGCTTCAGATCGTCGGTCGCGACGTAGTGCGAGGATCCTTCGAAACGCATGGCGGCGCTCTTCTTTAATCGCAAAAAAACCCAGTATAAGTCAGAAGGGCTGTCCGGTTGGGCCGCGCCCGCGTATCGTTGCGGGGTTGCGGCGGGACGGACCCCGGGGCGCCATGTGGACGCATTCCCCGCCGACGCGGTACAATCTGGCCGTTTTTTTTGGCCTGCGTGGCGATCCGATAAGCAATACGGCGCGGGCCGTTGCCGCTTCGGCGCCAGTTTCCCCTCAAGCTAGGTTACAAGAGCTATGAACAAATTCGTCGGCAAACACGTCGTTGTCGCAGCGCTCGTGGCGCTCGCGGGCAGCGCGCAGGCGGCCGGTGTGGTCGGCAACCCGAAGGACGGGGCAGGCAAGGCCGCCATGTGCATCGGTTGCCACGGCATCCAGGATTACCGCGCGGCGTACCCGGAGGTCTACCGGGTGCCCGTCCTCGGCGGCCAGAACCAGCAATACCTCGAGAACGCGCTGAAGGCCTACCGCAAGAAGGATCGTCACTTCCCGTCGATGAACGCGATCGCCGGTTCGCTGACGGATCAGGACATCGCGGATCTGGCGGCCTACTACGCCGCCCAGAAGGCCGACACGAAGGACAATCCCTACAAGTAAAGCGCGCGCCGCCGATTCTTACCGGCGGGACAGGAGCATTCATGAACAACGCATTCAAGACGGCGGCGGTTGCACTGGTGGCCGGCCTCGCGATCGGTACCGCGCATGCGGCGGACACCTCGAAGGGCAAGGAGCTGGTCGAATCGCACAACTGCGCGGCCTGCCACGGCGCGCAGCTGAACAAGCCGATCAACGCCGAGTATCCGCGCCTCGCGGGCCAGCACGCCGACTACCTCGTGTGGGCGATGCGCCAGTACCAGATGGGGCTGACGAACCCGCTGCTCGGTCGCAACAACGCGATCATGCAGGCGCAGGTGCAGAACCTGTCGGTCAGCGACATGAAGGACATCGCGGCCTACATCGAGTCGCTGAAAGAGACCGATCTCGTCTTCAAGAAGTAAGCGCGCCGGGCCTTGCCGGTCCGTGCAGCCAGAATACCCCGGTCGGCGGGGTATTTTTTTGTCCGGTGCGTGCGGGTGCCGGTCGCCGGTCGCCCGGTTGCTCAGTCGCGCGACGCGCGGCGCAGGATGCGCTGCAGGTATGCGTCCGTATCGGGCGGCGTGCCGGTGCGCTGCGCTTCCCAGATCGTCTCGCCGAGGCATTCCATGATCACGTGCTGCGCGTCGTGGGGCGAGTCGAGCTTCGCGGCCAGCTTGTCGTGCGCGGCGCGGATGCCGGGCGGCTGGTCGATCGACAGTTGCTCGCTGATCGCGAGGTGCATCGACAGGTGCAGGAACGGGTTCGTGCGACCTTCCTCGGGCGTGTAGTTGCGCGCGGCGGCGCTGTCGGCGTCCGCGAGGTCGTCGTGATATTCGGGGTGCTCGACGATCCAGTCGGCGGCCATCGCTTCCAGCGGCGTCAGGATCTCGCCTGCGCGCTGCTTGCGCCAGGTCTCGGTGAAAAAGCGACGGACTTCGTCGCGACTCGGATTGAACATGGTGGGGAAACGTCGTGAATCGGGCGGCGTCATGCCGCGTAGGGCATTGTACGCCGGGTCGGCGTGCGGTGCTGGCGGCGGCCCGCGCATCGGCGCAACGTGCATCGCTGCCTGGGGCCGGCGGCACCGGTCGAAGCCTGCCGGCGCGGGGCCGCGCGCGGCGCAACGGGTAAGCGCGGACTAGGCTGCCGGGCGCCGCGCCGCTACACTCCGACGATTCCCGTCGTCGCGCTCGCACCGTCTCATCATGTCCGCCACCACCCGCTCATCGTCCGCCGCGCTGCAGGGCGCACTCTATGTCGCACTGTCCGCCGCCGCGTTCGGCGCGATGGCGATCTTCGGCCGCTATGCGTATGCGGCAGGCGTCGACGTGCTCGGGCTCCTGATCGTACGCTTCGCGATCGGCGGTGCGATCCTCGCGGCGATCGCGCGGCACCGCCGCGTGGCGTGGCCGCGCGGGCGCACGCTCGCGCCGCTCGTGGCGATGGGCGCGCTCGGCTACGTCGGGCAGTCGTTCTGCTATTTCAGCGCGCTCCAGCATGCACAGGCGAGCCTCGTCGCGCTGCTGCTGTACCTGTATCCGGCCTTCGTCACGCTGCTCGCGGCGTGGTGGCTCGGCGAGCGCCTCACGCGCGCGAAGGCGGTCGCGCTCGTGCTCTGCGTCGCGGGCTCCGCGCTGATGGTCGGCGGCGGCCACGGCGAGCCGCTCGGCATCGCGCTCGCACTGGCCGCCGCGGTGATCTATTCGCTGTACATCGTCGGCGGCACGAAGGCGACGCGCGGCGTCGATCCGCTCGCGACCACCGCGATCATCTGCCTGTCGGCGACCGCGACGCTCATCGCGATCGCATTCGTGCGCACCGCGGCGTTCGGCGCGCCGCCGCGCTGGCCGGCGACGGCCGGCGGCTGGGGGGCGATGCTCGCGATCGCGCTGGTGTCGACGGTCGCCGCGATGCTCGCGTTCTTCGCCGGCCTCGAGCGGCTCGGGGCCGCGCGCACGTCGATGCTGTCGACGCTCGAACCGGTGGTGACGGTCGCGCTCGCGGCGCTGTTGTTCGGCGAAGCGCTGTCGCCGCTGCAGTGGGCGGGCGGCGTCGCGATCCTCGCGGCCGTGCTGGCGCTCGTGCGCGCGGGCGGCGCGGCGGCCGACGATGCGACGGCGACGTCGAATGCATGACGGGGAAGGGGAAGCCGCCGGCGCCGAGACAGGGCCGGTCGGTTGTATCGCGCATGGCGCGAGTGGCCGGCGCGATGCGTGGGTACGTCAGCCGCGGCCGACGCGCGTCACTCGTTCGGCGGCGGCGTCTTCGGCCGGAATTCGCACAGCGGCTCGATCGCGCAGTGCCAGCATTCGGGCTTGCGCGCCTTGCACACATAGCGGCCGTGCAGGATCAGCCAGTGATGCGCATCGTGCAGGAATTCCTTCGGCGTGAATTTCTCGAGCGCGGCCTCGACGGCCTTCACGTCCTTGCCCGGCGCGAGCCCGGTGCGGTTCGCGACGCGGAAGATGTGCGTGTCGACCGCGATCGTCGGGTGGCCGAATGCGGTGTTCAGAATGACGTTCGCGGTCTTGCGGCCGACGCCCGGCAGGCTCTCGAGCGCGTCGCGATCGGCCGGCACCTCGCCGTCGTAACGCTCGAGCAGGATCTGGCAAGTCGCGACCACGTTCTTCGCCTTGGTGCGGTACAGGCCGATCGTCTTGATGTAGTCGGCGACGCCTTCTTCGCCGAGCGCGACGATTTGTCGCGGGGTGTTCGCGACCGGAAACATCTTCCGCATCGCCTTGTTGACCGACACGTCGGTTGCCTGCGCGGACAGCATCACCGCGATCAGCAACTCGAACGGTGTCGTGTACTCGAGCTCGGTGGTCGGATGCGGATTGAGGCTCTGCAGCGTTTCGTAGATCGCGCGTCGTTTGGTGGCGTTCATGGACGGTGCTTGTCGGACGGCGCGGACGAGTCGTTGCGGTCGTCGTTGTTGTCTGGAGCGTCGTGGTCGTCACCGGCTGTCGGGGCCTCGGCGTCGCGCTGCGCCTGCTGTTCGGCGAGCCGCTTGCGGCGCGCTTCCGCCGCATCGATCTGCGCCTGTACGGCCGCGCTGACGCCGTCGGTGTTCTTCGGCCCGGCACCTTGCTCGGACAGTTCTTCCTTCTTCTTGCGGGCGCGTTCCAGCGCGGCGGCGATGATCGCGCGTTTCTTCGCGTCGGCGTCGTCGGCCGGCGCGGCGCTCGGTGCACCGGGCTGCGTGCCGGATTCTGCCGCGGCCGGCGCGGCATGGGCGGCACCGGCACCGGCGCTGGCCGCGCGGCGGGCGGCGGCGCGCGCTTCGGCGGCCTCGCGTTCGCGGCGCTGGCGCGCGAGCCGGCGATCGTGGCGCTCGCGCGCGGCGTCGGCCTGTTGCTGCGACCACGCGTCCCAGCCGGTGCGCTCGCCGGTCACGGGGACCATCGCGATGCAGTCGACCGGGCAGGGCGGCACGCACAGGTCGCAGCCCGTACACAGCGACTCGATGATCGTGTGCATTTGCTTCGGTGCACCGACGATCGCGTCGACCGGGCACGCCTGCAGGCACAGCGTGCAGCCGATGCACAGGCTTTCGTCGATGAACGCGACGGCGCGCGGATGCTCGGCGCCGTTGACGGGGTTCAGCGGGATCACGGGCTTGCCGAGCAGGTTCGCAAGGCGCGCGATGCCTTCGGCACCGCCGGGCGGACACTGGTTGTAGTTCGCGTCGCCGGCGGCGATCGCGACGGCATACGGACGACAACCGTCATAGCCGCACTTCGTGCATTGCGTCTGGGGCAGCAGATCTTCGATGCGATCTGCGAGAGTCTTGGAATCGGTCACGGTGACGACAGGCTGACAACAGGCGCAGCAGCGCCGACTGGCTCTCGGCCGCGTCTGGCGCGGCCGGAAAGGTTTGCCAAAGCTCGATTATCGCCGATTTCCCGCATTGCGCTGGACGCCGTCTGTGCGCATAATCGAACCGCTTTTTTGCAGGGGCTCAGCAGGAGGGCGGCCGTACGCGGCGCACCCGTTCCAGGGCGGCCGGCGCCGAGGCGGTGGGGGTGCCGGTCCGGATCACGCGGCTCACATAGCAAAACGCCACATGAATCAGCCAAAAATCAAAAGAGATCCTGAAGGTACACGCCGCCGCATCCTGATGGCGGCAGCCGAAGAGTTCGCGAGTGGAGGGCTGTTCGGCGCGCGCGTCGATCAGATCGCGCGACGAGCCGAAACCAACGAGCGCATGCTCTATTACTACTTCGGCAGCAAGGAGCAGCTGTTTACGGCCGTGCTCGAACACGCGTTCTCCGCGCTGACCGAAGCCGAGCGCGTGCTCGATCTCGATGGCGTTGCGCCCGTCGAAGCCGTCACGCGGCTCGCGCACTTCGTGTGGGACTACTACCGCGACCACCCGGAACTGCTGCGGCTCATCAACAACGAGAACCTTCACGAAGCGCGCTACCTGCACAAGTCGACGCGAATTCGCGAGATGATGTCGCCGATCGTCGCGAAGCTCGGCAACGTGCTGATGCGCGGCCAGAAGGCCGGCCTGTTTCGCAGCGACGTCGATCCGCTGCACTTCTACGTGACGTTGTCGGGGCTCGGCTACTACATCGTGTCGAACCGCTTCACGCTCGCCGCGACGCTCGGCCGCGACTTCAGCGACGCCGACGAGCGCGCGGAAATGGTCAAGATGAACACCGAGGTGCTGCTCGCGTACCTGCTGCGGCGCTGAACTCGAGAACCGACGAACGAACCCCCGAGCCGATGTGTCGCGCGCGCGCGGCCGCCGGATAAAACAACGCCGCCGTGCGCAAGCAACGGCGGCGTTTTTGCGTCGGAACGCGGTGCGTCAGGCGGCCTTGCGCACACGCACGGGCTTGGCGCGCGTGCTCCCCGTGCGTTTCGCGGCCGGGACAGCCTTCGCGGCGGCCGTCTTGGCGGGCGCCACCGTCACGGCCGGTGCCTTTGCGCGCGAGCGTTTCGCGGTGGCGGTGCGTGCCGTCGTTTCGGGCAGTGGCCTGGCGGCCGGCACGGCGCCGATCGTCGTCGCGTCCTGCGCATCGGGAGGCAGCTTGGCCGCGCCGTTCTTCGGTTCCGGCGGATGCTCGCGGATGAAGTCGCGCAGCTGCGGGTAGATGATCGTGCGCCAGCGGCGACCCGAGAAGATCCCGTAGTGACCGCACTTCTCGGCGGTCAGGCTGCGGCGGTCGTCCTGCGGGATGCCCGTGCACAGCTCGTGCGCGACGTGCGTCTGGCCGCTGCCCGAGATGTCGTCGAGTTCGCCTTCGATCGTCATCAGCGCGGTGTGCTTGATGTCCTGCGGACGCACGCGCTCGCCGTCGACGTCCCACGTGCCTTCCGCAAGCTGGAATTCCTGGAACACGACGCGGATCGTCTCGAGGTAGTACTCGGCCGCCATGTCGAGCACCGCGTTGTACTCGTCGTAGAAGCGGCGGTGCGCTTCGGCGTCGTCCTCGTCGCCGCGCAGCAGGCTCTGGTAGAAGTCCCAGTGCGATTGCGCGTGACGTTCCGGGTTCATCGCGACGAAGCCCGTGTGCTGCAGGAAGCCCGGATACACCCGGCGGCCTTCGCCCGGGTAGTTAGCGGGCACCGTGTGGATCACGTTGTTCTCGAACCACGCGGTCGAGTGTTGCGTCGCCAGCGAATTCACCGACGTCGGGCTGCGGCGCGCGTCGATCGGGCCGCCCATCATCGTCATCGTGAGCGGCGTGTCCTCGCCGCGGCTCGCCATCAGCGAGATCGCCGCGAGCACCGGCACCGTCGGCTGGCACACGGAGATGACGTGCAGGTTGCGCGCGCCGATGTGGCGGATGAATTCCTGGATGTACGCGATGTAGTCGTGCAGGTGGAACGGACCGACCTCGACCGGCACCATGCGCGCGTCGATCCAGTCGGTGATGTACACCTTGTGGTCCTGCAGCAGCGTGCGCACGGTATCGCGCAGCAGCGTCGAGTGGTGGCCCGACAGCGGCGCGCAGACCAGCACGACCGGCTCGTCCTTCAGTTGCGTGACGGCGTCGGCGTCGTCCGAATAGCGCTTGAAGCGCAGCAGGCGGCAGAACGGCTTCTCGATGATCGTCTGCTCGACGATCGGAATGTTGTGGCCGTCCTTGACGATCTGATGAAGGTTGAATTCGGGCTTCTCGTAATCCTTGCCGAGCCGGTACATCAGTTCATATGCCGCGGCCATCCGCGGCGCGCCGGGTATCAGCGAGAACGGGCTGGACGGATTGGCGAACGACTTGGAAGCGGCCTGGGCCCAGGCCGTGAGCGGGCTCAGCATTGCCCGCTGGAATTCGTGCAGTTGGTAAAGCATGCAGACTACTCCCGCGTGGGGGACGGTGCGGGCGGCGTGAGGCGTCGCGGCGAGCCGTGTGGGTCAGCGACCGGCCATGTTGCAGTGCGGCCGGACAATCGTGTCGATCATATCGGACAACGATGAATGTTGCAATGCAACATTTCTCCGTTGTTTCATCAAACTTTTGTGAATTGACGATCTCTGAAGAAGCCGCTCCTCTATTGTCCTAGTGTGCCACCACCGCCGCTCAGCGCCCCGTCGCCACGGCTGGCGCGGGCTGCCCGGCCGCGCGCGCCATTGCCTCTTCGTGGTGCATCAGGTTCATCGCGGTATGTACCAGCGCCACGTGCGAGAACGCCTGCGGGAAATTCCCGACCAGCCGGCCGTCGACCGGATCGTATTCCTCGGCGAGCAGCCCGAGGTCGTTCGACAGCGCGAGCAGCCGGCTGAACAGGCGGTGCGCGTCGTCGATCCGGCCGAGCAGCGCATAGTTGTCGACCAGCCAGAAGCTGCACGCGAGAAACGTGCCTTCGCCGGGCGGCAGGCCGTCGTCGTACTCGGTCGTGCGGTATCGCATCACGAGCCCGTCATGCAGCAATTCCCGCTCCACCGCATCGACCGTGCCCACGATGCGCGGGTCTTCCGGCGGCAGGAAGCCGAGCAGCGGCATCAGCAGCACGCTCGCGTCGAGTTCGTCGCTGCCGTAGCTTTGCGCAAACGCCTGTTTGCCTTCGTGCCACGCGTTTTCGCAGACGTCCGCGTGGATCCGGTCGCGCAGCCCGCGCCAGCGATCGAGCGACGCGGGCAGCCGGAACATCTCCGCCGACTTGATCGCGCGATCGAACGCGACCCACGCCATCACCTTCGAGAACGTGAAATGGCGGCGGCCGCCGCGGGTTTCCCAGATACCCTCGTCGGGCTCCTGCCAGATCTTCTCGAGATGGTCGAGCAGCGAACACTGCACGGACCACACCGTGTCGTCGGCCTGCAGGCCGCCCACGCGCGCGAGGTGCAGCGCGGCCATCACTTCGCCGAACACGTCGAGCTGCAGCTGGTTCGCGGCGCCGTTGCCGACCCGCACCGGTTTCGAATCCTCGTAGCCGGGCAGCCAGTCGAGCTCCATCTCCGGCAGCCGGCGCTCGCCCGCGATCCCGTACATGATCTGGATCTGCTCCGGCGAGCCGGCCATCACGCGGCCGAGCCACGTGCGCCATGCGCGTGCCTCGTCGTAGTAGCCGCCGCGCATCAGCGCGAGCAGCGTGATGGTCGCGTCGCGCAGCCAGCAGTAGCGGTAGTCCCAGTTGCGGTTGCCGCCGATCTTTTCGGGCAGCGACGTGGTGGGCGCGGCGACGATCCCGCCGGTCGGCTCGTACGCGAGCGCCTTCAGCGTGATCAGCGAGCGGCGCACCGCGGCCGCGTAGCGGCCTTGCACCTGGCAGCGCCCCGACCATTCGAGCCAGTAGTTCTCGGTGCGCGCGAGCATCGACAGCGGATCGCGCGCGGGCGGCAGCCGCAGGTGGGACGCCGCGTAGCCGAGCGAGAACGGCACGCGCTCGTCGGCGCTCACCGTGAATTCGGCGAGCGTATGGAGATTCTTGCCGGTGAGCGGCACCGGCGTGCGCAGCACGACCGTGTCGGGACCGGCAATTGCCTTCATCCCGCTTTCGCGCGACAGCTGCGTGACCCACGGAATCGAGAAACCGTAGTCGAAGCGCAACACCAGCTCCATGCGCATCTTCATCGTGCCGTGCCGGCCGACGACGATTCGCACGAGTTCCGACCAGCCGTTGCCGGGCGGCATGAAGTCGATCACCGTGACGGCGCCGTCGGCGCTTTCGTAGTCGGTTTCGAGGATCAGCGTGTCGCCGCGATAGCGGCGGGTCGTGTGCGTGATCGCGGCGTCGGCGGCCGGTGCAAGCAGCCAGCGGCCGTGCTCCGGGGTGCCGACGAGCGCCGCGAAACAGGCGCCCGAATCGAAGCGGGGCCAGCACAGCCAGTCGACGGAGCCGTCTTTCGAAATCAGCGCGGCCGTGTGGCCGTCGCCCACGAGGGCGTAGTCTTCGATCAAGGCGGGCATGGGCAAGCGGTCCTTAGGTATTCGAGTTCACAATGCAGCTGCGGCGCTCCGGTTTCACGCGCCGGCGCCGCGCCCCGTATACTCGGCCGGGCGGCGGAGCGCATGAACGGCCGGCGGTCCGCCCTATCTCAACACTTGAAGCGACTCGACGCAAGGAGGATTCAATGCCCAACCGATTACGCGAGCATGACGCGCGCGCTTCGACACGAGGGTTCCCGCTTAGGGTCGCTCATTGGGTGAAAGGTTTCGCAATCGTGCTGTCCCTGTCCGCAAGTCACGCGTTCGCGCAACAAGCGCCGGCACCGGCCGACGGCGTCTACAACCTGCTCGTCGGCACCTATACCGGGCACGGCAGCGACGGCATCTACGTGTACCGGTTCGATACGAAAACCGGCAGCGTCGCGCCCGTGTCGTCCGCGAAGACCGTGAATCCGTCCTATCTGTTGCCGAGCCGCGACGGTCGCACCGTCTACGCGGTCAACGAACTGCCCGGCGACAACGGGCCGGCCTCGCAGCGCGGCGGTATCAGCGCGTTCGGGTTCGACGCGAAGACAGGTGCGCTCACGTTCATCGACCGTGTGTCGGCGGAAGGGAATGACCCTTGTTATCTCGCGCTGTCGCCGGACGGCAAGTACCTCGTCACCGCGAACTATTCGGTTGCGGCCGATCCGGGCGGCAGCTTCGCGGTGTTGCCGATTGCCGACGGCGGCGCGGTCGGCCCGGCCGTGCTGACCGTGCATCACGAAGGCACCGGGCCCGTGAAAGGGCGCCAGGATGGTGCGCACGTGCACTCGACGGTGTTCTCGCCGGACGGCCGTTACCTGTTCGTGCAGGACCTCGGCGCCGACAAGATCTACGGGTATCGCTACACGGTCGACGGCAGCCGCGGGCTGATCAGCCCGACCGACACGCGCTACACGCCCGTGAAGGCCGGCTCCGGCCCGCGTCACATGGTGTTCAGCGCCGACGGCCGGTTCGCCTATGTCACGAGCGAACTCAACGCGTCGGTCGAGGTGTTCGGCTATCACGACGGCAAGCTGACGCCGGTCGAGACGGTGCCGATGACGGTGCCGGGCTTCAAGGGCAAGGTCGGCGGCGGTGCGATCCACCTGTCGCCGGACGGACGCTTCCTGTACGCAAGCAACCGCGGCGACGTGAACGACATCGTGATCTATGCGGTGAACCACGCGGACGGCCGGCTGAAGACGGTCGGGCGCCAGTCGAGCCTCGGCAAGACGCCGCGCGAATTCCTGATCGACCCGACCGGCAAATGGCTGATCGTCGGCAACCAGGACAGCGACACGTTCTACGTGTTCAACCGCGATGTCGAAACGGGGCAGCTCGGCCCGAATCCGCGGAAGGTGGCGCTCGGCAGCCCGGTCGACTTCAAGCTGGTGCCGGTCGCGCAGTAAATCCGGGGCGATGTAAAAAGGGCGCTGCAGATGCAGCGCCCTTCGGCCCTTCTCGTGAGGGAGGCCCGCTTGCGCAGGTGCCCGTGTCGGTCGTCGGCGGCCCGGGCGGCCGCCATGCTCAGTCGGCCGCGGCCGGCACGAGCACCTCGCGGCTGCCGTTGATGCCCATCGGCGATACGAGTCCGGCGGCTTCCATCTGCTCGACGAGACGTGCCGCGCGGTTGTAGCCGATGCGCAACTGACGCTGCACGGACGAGATCGACGCGCGCCGCGTGCGCACGACGAACGCGACCGCTTCGTCGTACAGCGGATCGGCTTCCGCATCCGGCGCGTCGCCGAACAGGTCCTGCGTCGCACCGTCGGCGGCCGGGCCGTCGAGAATCCCTTCCTCGTACTGCGGCTCGCCGAACTGCTTCAGGTATTCGACGATCCGGTGCACTTCCTCGTCGGCGACGAACGCGCCGTGCACGCGCTGGGGGTAGCCCGTGCCCGGCGGCAGGAACAGCATGTCGCCCTGACCGAGCAGCGATTCGGCGCCCATCTGGTCGAGAATCGTGCGCGAGTCGATCTTCGACGACACCTGGAACGCGACGCGCGTCGGGATGTTCGCCTTGATGAGACCGGTGATCACGTCGACGGAAGGGCGCTGCGTCGCGAGAATCAGGTGGATGCCGGCCGCGCGCGCCTTCTGCGCGAGACGGGCGATCAGCTCCTCGATCTTCTTGCCGGCGACCATCATCAGGTCGGCCAGCTCGTCGATCACGACGACGATCAGCGGCAGCTTCGACAGCGGCTCGGGATCGTCGGGCGTCAGCGAGAACGGGTTGCCGATCTTCTTTTCCTTCGCCTCGGCATCGCGGATCTTCTGGTTGAAGCCCGCGAGGTTGCGCACGCCGACGGCCGACATCAGCCGGTAGCGCTTCTCCATTTCGCCGACGCACCAGTTCAGCGCGTTCGCCGCGAGCTTCATGTCGGTGACGACCGGCGCGAGCAGGTGCGGGATGCCTTCGTAGACCGACAGCTCCAGCATCTTCGGGTCGATCATGATCAACCGGACGTCTTCCGGCGTCGCCTTGTACAGCAGCGACAGGATCATCGCGTTGATCGCGACCGACTTGCCGGAACCGGTCGTGCCGGCGACCAGCATGTGCGGCGCCTTCGCGAGATCGGTGACGACCGGGTGGCCGGTGATGTCCTTGCCCATCGCGATCGTCAGCTGCGACGTCGAGTGCTGGTACTGGCGCGATTCGAGAATTTCCGACAGGCGGATCATCTGACGTTTCGCGTTCGGCAGCTCGAGGCCCATGCAGGTCTTGCCGGGAATCGTCTCGACGACGCGGATCGACGTGAGGCCGAGGCCGCGCGACAGGTCCTTCATCAGGCCGACGATCTGGCTGCCGCGCACGCCGAGCGCGGGTTCGATCTCGAAGCGCGTGATCACCGGGCCGGCCGATGCACCGACCACCGTTACCGGCACCTTGAACTCCTGCAGGCGCTGTTCGATGATCTGGGCCGTTTGCGCGAGATGTTCTTCGGTGATCGTTTCGACGTCGTCGGAAGCGGGCTCGAGCAGGTCGAGCGTCGGCAGTTCGACGTTGAACGACGCGGGCGCGTGGAATTCGAATGCGTTCGGACGCGGCGGCCGGGTGGGGGCTGCCAATGCGTCGGCGGCCGCGATATCCGGTTCCGCGGGGGCCGTGGGGTCGGCGGCCGGCGGCTGGGTGGCTTCCGGAAGCGTTACGGGCGGAGGCGGCGCGATTGTGACGGCGGGCGCGGTCGTTGCGCCGGCGCCGGGCATGGACCAGCTTGCCGGCGCGGCGGCGAACGATTGGGTTTGCGGTGCGGGTGCCGGTGCCGGTGCCGGTGCGGCGGCGAACGATTGGGCTTGCGGTGCCGCTGCCGGTGCGGCGGCGAATGACTGGGCTTGCAGTGCCGGTGCCGGCACGGGCGCGGTGGGTTGCGCCGCGAGCGGTGTGTTGATGGCTGCGCCCGGGGCGGAGTAGGCCGGCGCTGCCGATACTGACGGCGGCGCGGAAGGCGCGGTCGAGGCCGTCGCAGCAGAGGTTAATGCGCTGCCTGACGGCGCGGGTGCCACGGCGGCAGGCGACACCGGCGCGCTTGCCGTCGGTTGCGATGCAGCGACGCTGAAGGCCGTGCCGGTCGACGCAGCTGTCACGGTCGGGGAAGTGGGTGCGGCGCTCATCGCCGAAGTGCTCGTCGCAGCGGCGGCGGTGAATGCGCTACCGGACGGCGCGGATGCCACGGCGGCAGGCGACACCGGCGCGCTTGCCGTCGGTTGCGATGCAGTGACGCCGAAGGCCGTGCCGGTCGAGGCGGCTGCCACGGTCGGGGAAGCGGGCGCGGTGCTCATCGCCGAGGCGCCCGTCGCAATCGTCGCGGCCGCTGCGGGAAGCTGCGTCGCGCTCGAGCTGGAAGCGTCGGCTACGGACGTCGGGACGGACGTTGCCGCCGTTGCGTTCGGCGTAGGCCAGGACGGCTGCGTGGTGGCCGAGCCCGATGCACTCGTTGCAGCCACCGGCGCGGGTGTGGCGGTTGCCGCCGGCAGCGCTGCGGACGGGGAGGCGGTGTCAGCCGATGTCGTGTGGGCCGGCGTCGCCGGTGCAGGCGCCCCTGCACGATCGCTGAATCCGTACGCGGTGCTCGCGACCCCCGTCGCTGCGGATGGCGCGACCGATGCAGCGGACATGGCCGATACGGCAGGTTGCGACGGCGAACCCGAGGCCGTATTCGTCATGCCGGTAAACGAAGACGTCGCGGCGACCGGCGAGTTGCCCGCCGTGTTCGCCTGCGCCGGCGCAGCAGAACTGGCTGCGCTGCCGACGAGCGACGACGCGCCGGTTGGCGAGATCATCGGCGCGGCGGCGAAGGGTTCAGCGGACAACGGCTTCGACCACGACGCGGATGCGGTGGCATCGATGGAAGCAGGTTCCGGGATCGTCGAAGTCGACGCAGCAGGTGCCGGTGCCGGCGGCGCGGCGCGTTGCGTGTCTGCGGGCGACGGCGCGGTTTCGCTCTCGCGCTTCACTGCCGCTTTCCAGACCGTTCCCGTCGCGACGTCGGCCGGCGCCGGATTCGCCGCAGCCAAGGTCGACGTTGTCGCCACAGCTGCCGCGGCTGCAGGCATCACGTCGGGGAGCGGACGCGCGGGCGTTGCCGCGATCGACGAAGCGGGGAGGGGAGTGGCTGGCGCAACGTGCTCGACGGGCTTCACGCCGTCCGGCGCGACGGGCGCGTGTTGTTCCGCATCGGCCAATACGCCGGCATCGGCGGAAAGTGCAGATCGCGACGGGTGCTGGTTGACGATGTCGGCGGCCGAGGCCGCGTCCATCGTATTGACGATGCGGCCCGCATCGCTCGCCGTTGAGTTGACGGCGCTCGAAGACGTTTCGACTGCCGCGCCTGCAGCGAGCGACTCGCCCACGCCTGACAGCGGCGTGGAAATCGGGCTTTGGTGCGACGCGCCGAATCCGGAAACCGGCTGGCTGACGATGTCTTCCCACGGCGCAAAGTCGATCGGCGCGTCGAAGGCCGGCGCGGTGCGCGCATCTGCATCATGCAGAGGCTCGTCGTCGGCATGATGCGCCGGCGCGTTGGTCTCGACGCCGAGATCCGACACGACATGGCGCGCAGCGTCACCGAACGCCGAGGCGCCGGTATCCATGTCATCGAAAACAGGCGTGCGCACGCTCGGCTCGGCCGGCATGAACGCATCCAGCACGATCGGCTCGTTGTCGTCATATGCCGACGACACGGTTTCCCGCGCCTCCTGGCGGCCTGCATCATGCGGCGCAACCGGATGCGCACCCGCAACGACCGCGGCCGGTGCGGCCGTCGATGCCATCGATGCCATCGCGGCCACGCTGCCTGCCGCGGCCGCGGCCGCGGCGCCAGCCACGGCGGCCGTCGTTGTCGACCCATCGCTCGACCGCACGCCGTCCAGCGTCGCCCACTGCGCGGTGCTGGCCTCGATCGAGCGCAGCGTGTCGTGAACGCTCGGCGCCGGCGTGATCGGCTCCGCGGGTTGTTGCACCCATGCGTAGAGCGGTGCGCGCGCCGGGGCCGGCGGCGCCGGGCGCCGGCGCGCGGCTTCCTGCGACTGGCCGGCGGCGGCGGTGGCGCCGGCGCCCGTGATCGGGCGCGCGGGCGTGCGCGGCGGCGTTGCGGCGACCGGGCGCGGCGTGACGGCGGCGCGCGGTGCGGCCGGCTGCTTCAGTGCGGCTGCGGCAGGTCGCGCGGTGGCCGGTTGCGGCCGAACGGGTTCGAACCCGACCGGAAGGGGCGCCGGATTCGGACGCGGGACCTGTGCGTTCGCGGCGGCACGCGCGAGGCTCGCGGTGCTGCCGGTGGTCGGGGGCGGCATCGCGCTCGTCGTGCCCGGCGCGGGCGGCACCGGCATCCGGTTGGCGGGCGTCGGCTTCAGCCATCCCGACGGCGCGACCGGCTCCGCGAACGGGCGCGGCGCGGGCCTGCTGCGCGGCTTCGGCCGGGCCTGCGGATCGGGCTTCCACAGCGTCGGGCGCGAATACCGGCCGTTCTGCCGCGGCGCCATCGAGTTGACGGTGTGGGCGGTAGTCGGCTGCACGATGTCGTCGTCGCGGTGCAGCGCACTGCGCGGCAGGTCGGCGACGCCGCGCACGTCGTCGTCGGCGACATCGCGCGCGAGCTTCACGCCGAACGACGTATCGACCCATGCGGCGAACTGCCGCCAGCCGATGCCGGTCAGCCACGGCAGGCCCGCGAAGAACAGCACGACCATCGCGACCGGCGTGCCGATCGGCCCGAGCAGATGCGTGAAGCCGTTCGAGAGCGCATGGCCGAGCGCGTTGATGTCGGGGCCCGACAACGGGCTCGTCAGCGCGCAGCTCGCGACGAACACGGCAGCGAAGCCGAGCCACAGGCGAATCGAGCCGGGGCCGGCGAGCCCGCCGCCGCCGGGCAGCATCGCCTGAACGAGACGCCAGAAGAGAAGGAGGAACCAGACGGCGGAGATGCCGAACCAGCCGAAGACAACCGTGTGCATGCTTTGATGAAACAGGAAGAGGGTGGGGCGCGCGGTGCGCGACCCGCCGAGTTTAACCGGCCGACGAACGAGACTGACAGCGCGCCGAGGCAGTATGAAGGCAGCGATGCGCGTTCAGGCTGCCGCGCGCATATGTCGTGAATCCGCGTGCGGCGAAGGCGGTCGGTCGGCCTTCGCCCGCGTGCTGCATCAGGAGTTCCGGCGCGTGAAGGTCAGCGTCTCGCCGGCTTCGGTCACGATCTGCAACTGCTGCGGCTCGCGCATCTGCACGCCGGTCTTCTGGATGTGCGCGAGCGCGTCGAGGTACGCGCGCTCGAGCTGGCCGCCGAGCGCGTTCGGGCACGCCATCCGCGTGCCGGCGAGCGGGCCGAAGCTCAGCAGGCCGTTCTTGAGCGCGTAGGTGCCCATGTAGCGGTTGCAGCCCGAAAAGCCGCTGGCGCGTCGCACGCCCGAATCGGTGGACAGCGCGAGCTTGATCGGCTCGCCGTTGTCGCCGTGCGGAATCGTGCGCGGCGTGCCGTCGGCGTTCTGCCAGCTCGTGAGCTCCCAGCTCGTGTCGTCGAGCAACTGGACGGCGGCGGGGTTGTACGGGTCGGGGGCGGGGGCGGCGGAGTCGGAATGGGTCGGCATCGCGCAGGCGGCGAGAAGCGTGGCAAGCGTCAACGCGCAGAGCGGCGCGCGCAACGGGCGAAGCAGGCCGGTGCGTGCGCGTGCGGCGGCGGACAGGTGGGACATGAGCCTCGTTCCTCATCGGATTCTGATCAAGGCGTAAGAGTAACGCACCCGCCCCGCGCGAGGCGAGCCGACACTTCACGCGTGAAAACGTTCGCAGCGTGCCTGCGGGCCGCACGCGGCGCGGCGGCGGCGCTACGAAGCCGCCGAAACAACCGCCCGAACCGACGCCGATGCGCGTGTTAACATCGAAGCCGTTTTCGTCCTCCAACAGAACCAGCGGGAAATCACATGCAGATCGGTCAGCGGCTCGGTACGCCGCTTTCACCCTCGGCCACGCGCGTCATGCTGCTCGGCGCGGGCGAACTCGGCAAGGAAGTCATCATTGCGTTGCAGCGGCTCGGCGTCGAAGTCATTGCGGTCGACCGCTATGCGGACGCACCGGGCCACCAGGTCGCGCATCGCGCGCACGTGATCGACATGACCGACGCCGCCGCGTTGCGCGCGGTGGTCGAGGCCGAACGTCCGCACCTGATCGTGCCGGAAATCGAGGCGATCGCGACCGACGCGCTCGCGGCGATCGAGGCGGCCGGCCTCGCCGAGGTGATCCCGACCGCGCGCGCGACGCAGCTCAGGATGAACCGCGAAGGCATCCGCCGGCTCGCGGCCGAGGAGCTCGGGCTCGCGACTTCGCCGTACGCGTTCGCGGAGTCGTTCGATGCGTTCAGCGCGGCCGTCGCGAAGATCGGCATGCCGTGCGTCGTGAAGCCGGTGATGTCGTCGTCGGGCAAGGGGCAGTCGGTCGTGCGGACCGAAGCCGACGTGAAGCCGGCGTGGGACTACGCGATGGCGGGCGGCCGCGTGAACCACGGCCGCGTGATCGTCGAGGGCTTCATCGATTTCGACTACGAGATCACGCAACTGACCGTGCGGGCGATCGACCCGGCCACGCTGGAGACGCGCACCTACTTCTGCGAGCCGGTCGGCCATGTGCAGGTCGCGGGCGACTACGTCGAATCGTGGCAGCCGCAGCCGATGAGCGCGGTTGCGCTGGAAAAGTCGCGCGAGATCGCGCACAAGGTGACCGAGGCGCTCGGCGGGCGCGGGACGTTCGGCGTCGAGCTGTTCGTGCGCGGCGACGACGTCTGGTTCTCCGAGGTGAGCCCGCGGCCGCATGACACCGGCTTGGTCACCCTCGCGTCGCAGCGCCAGTCGGAGTTCGAACTGCACGCGCGCGCGATTCTCGGGCTGCCGGTCGATCCGACGCTCGGCTCGCCGGCCGCGTCGGCGGTGATCTACGGCGGGCTCGACGAGCGCGGGATTGCGTTCGAGGGCGTGCGCGACGCGCTCGCCGTGCCGGGCGCCGACCTTCGACTGTTCGGCAAGCCGGAAAGCTTCGCGAAGCGCCGCATGGGCGTTGCGCTCGCGACCGGCGCGACCGTCGACGAAGCCCGCGAACGCGCGAAGCGCGCGGCGGCGGCCGTGCGGCCCGTGTCGGCGAACTGACCGAGCCAGGGGAGAACGAAGGCGTCGACATGGCGGCGGATCGGACGTACGGCCAAGCTGGGCGCCGCGCTGGCGCTGGTCGCGAGCCTTGCAGGGTGCGGGCTCGCGGCCGCGCCGTGCCGGGTCGCGTCGGCCGGGTTGAAGATCGTGCCGCTGGTCGGCCATGTGGCGGCCGCGCCGACCGACGCGTGCGCCGACGTCATCGATCCCTGACCGACGGACCTTCGATTTCTTCGACTTCCTTCGATTCATCCCGACGATAACCGCGCCCCGCGAGGGCGCGCTTCCACCCGTCTCGTGAGAGGACCTGCATGATTCGCCACATCTTCGCCGCGGTCGCGCTGGCCGGCACCGCCGTTTCCGTCGTTTCCGTCGCGCATGCCGCGCAACTTACCGTCGAGGAAATCGACGCCGATGCGCGTGTGCAGGCCGTCTACCAGTGTGCGAGCCAGAAGCAGCCGGTACGCGTGTCGTACTGGCGCGCGGGCAACGGCCAGAGCTTCGCGCTGGTGCCGGTCAACGGCCAGCAGTTGCTGTTCGTCGATACCGTGTCGGCGTCGGGCGTGCGCTACCAGGCCGGACGCTATACGTGGTGGACGAAGGGCAAGGAAGGGACGCTGCGCGACGAGATCGCCGATCAGAACGCGGCGCCGCTGCTCGGCGACTGCGTGCAGGTCGAGAAGAAGAAAAAGAACAAGAGCTGAGCGTCGCGCGCGATCGGAGAGGCGATGCAAGCGTGCCGATCGCCGCGATCGCCGCAATCACCCCGATCACCGCGATCGCAGCACTCAGCGCCGGCAGCCCGATTTGACCTCTGCGCGGCGGGGCCGGCCAAGTCGCGCTCTTCGGCCGCGCGATGCTTTGCGGATCGCCGCAGCCGCGATTCGGCCCCGTTTTTTGGCCGTCGGCCGATCGACATAGCCCGACCGCTCGCACATCGCCGTGCGCCCGGCCTGCCGGCGCACGCCGCGAACCGCCTCGGTGGCCGTTCGCGGCGTTGTCACGGACAGATGGCCGCGCAGTGCTACAATACGGCCCTTTCCGCCGGCATTCGCGCCGAACGGAGTCCGCACGGCCTGGCGTCCAGCGTTCGCATTGAACCGGACCCAAGCGCCAGAGCGGCGCCGCGCGGCGCGCCGCGGCTCCGTCTATTTCCGAATTGTGATGAGCGCAGGCCCGGCCGGCCTGACGCACGATGTCCCCGCCGCGCCTTTTGAGCGAAACGCCACCATGTCCGATTCTGTCGCCAAGCCTGTCGACGCAACCTTCGATCAATTCGGCCTTGCCCCCGATATCCTGAAAGCCATTGTGGAGCAGGGCTATACGACGCCGACGCCGATCCAGGCGCAGGCCATTCCGGTCGTGCTCGCCGGCCGCGACGTCATGGGCGCCGCGCAAACGGGCACCGGCAAGACCGCGAGCTTCTCGCTGCCGATCATTCAGCGTCTGCTGCCGCAGGCCAACACGAGCGCGTCCCCGGCGCGCCACCCGGTGCGGGCGCTGATCCTCACGCCGACGCGCGAGCTCGCCGACCAGGTCGCCGCGAACGTGCACGCGTATGCGAAGCACACGCCGTTGCGCAGCGCGGTGGTGTTCGGCGGCGTCGACATGAACCCGCAATCGGCCGAACTGCGCCGCGGCGTCGAGATCCTGATCGCGACGCCGGGCCGCCTGCTCGACCACGTGCAGCAAAAGACCGCGAATCTCGGTCAGGTCCAGATCCTCGTGCTCGACGAAGCCGACCGGATGCTCGACATGGGCTTCCTGCCCGACCTGCAGCGCATCCTGAACCTGCTGCCGAAGGAGCGCCAGACGCTGCTGTTCTCGGCCACGTTCTCGGGCGAAATCAAGAAGCTCGCGTCGACCTACCTGCGCAACCCGCAGACGATCGAGGTCGCGCGCAGCAACTCGACCAACGCGAACGTCACGCAGATCGTCTACGACGTCGCCGAAGGCGACAAGCAGGCGGCCGTCGTGCAGTTGCTGCGCGATCGCGGGCTCAAGCAGGTGATCGTGTTCTGCAACAGCAAGATCGGCGCGAGCCGGCTCGCACGCAACCTCGAGCGCGACGGCGTGGTCGCATCGGCGATTCACGGCGACAAGACGCAGCTCGAACGGATGCAGGCCCTCGACGCGTTCAAGCGCGGCGAGATCGAGGCACTCGTCGCGACCGACGTGGCCGCGCGCGGTCTCGACATCGCCGAACTGCCGGCCGTGATCAACTTCGACCTGCCGTTCAGCGCGGAAGACTACGTGCACCGGATCGGCCGTACGGGCCGCGCGGGCGCGACCGGCGATGCGCTGTCGCTGTGCAGCCCGAACGAGCGCAAGCAGCTCGCCGATATCGAGAAGCTGATCAAGCGTCCGCTCGACGTGCAGACGCTCGTGCTCAACAAGCCCGCACGCCATCGTCACGAAGAACGTGGCAGCGAGCGTGGCGGCGATCGAGGTGAGCGCGGCGGCGAACGTGGCGGCCGTCGCGATCGCGAAGAGCATCGCGGTGCGTCGGCGCGTCGTTCGGGCGGTTCCGAGCGTGGTGGCCATCACCGTCGCCACGAGGCGCCGGTCGACGATTTCTTCCTGAAGCCGTACGAACCGTCGGTGCCGGCGACGCAGCCGGACGACACGAAGTCCGCGCAGCAGACCGAGAAGAAGGGGCCGAAGCGTCAGGTTGCCGCGCTGCTCGGCGGGTTCGGGATGCCGCGCAAGCCGTCGGCGTAACCGGACGGTTCAGGCGGTCGAGGCGGCGCGCGAGCGCTGCCGCGCAAACGGGTGCATGCGTTGAGCATGTGCCCGTTTTTCATTGGACGACGCATTTGGGAGGGCGCGCGAGGGGCGGTTGCTTGCCGTGTGCGGCAGCGGCGGTTGCCGATGCGTTACCGTGCCGTGTCGTTGGCATGCGTGCCGTTCCGGGCTGCGGTCGTGATTTAGCGGTGAAGCAGGCTGAGGCGGTGAAGTGGTGAGGCGGTGAGGCAGGCTGAGGCAGGCTGAGGCGGTGAAGCGGTGAAGCGGTAAAGTGGTGAGGCGGTGAGGCGGTGAGGCGGTGAACCGTCAAGGTGAGACAGGCGACCAGCGCAAGCCGGTCCTGAGCGGTTCAAGCGCGCCGTGGCCCGAAGCGACGCGCCCACGCATCCGTCGCGGCCGCGTAGAACGCGTCCATCGTATTGCCCGACAGTTCGCCATCGGCCGTCAGGCCAAGATGCGCGGCGGCGGCGCGAAGCGCCGGCAGCGGATCGTCGCGCTCGAGCGCGAGCGCACCTGTCTGCTTGCTGAGTTTCTCGCCGTTCGCGTCGACGACGACCGGCACGTGCAGGTAGTCAGGCGTCGGCACGCCGAGACAGCGCTGCAGGTAGATCTGGCGCGCGGTCGAGTCGAGCAGGTCGGCACCGCGCACGACGCTCGTGATGCCCGCGTCGGCATCATCGACCACGACCGCGAGCTGGTACGCCCACTGGCCATCCGCGCGCTTCAACACGAAATCGCCGACTTCCGTCGCGAGATTCTGCACTTGCGTGTGCTGCCAGCGGTCATCGAACGTGACGATCGCAGCGTCGCCGTCCGGCACGCGCAGCCGCCACGCGCGCGCGGGCTTGCCGTGCAGGCCGGTGCGGCAGGTGCCCGGATACGCGAGGGTCGTGTGGCGCTCGTGCGCCGCGCGCAGCGAATCGGCGATTTCCTTGCGCGTGCAGCCGCACGGATAGACGCGCCCCGCGGCGACGAGCCGTTCGAGCGCGGCCGCATAGGCGGCCTCGCGCGTGCTTTGCCATACGGGCGGCTCGTCGGGCGTCATGCCGAAATGCGCGAGCGTCGCGAGGATGTCGTCCGCGGCGCCGGGCACCGTGCGCGGGCCGTCGATGTCCTCGATGCGAACGAGCCACGCGCCGCCGTGCGCGCGTGCGTCGAGCCAGCTCGCAAGCGCACCGACCAGCGAGCCGAAATGCAGCGGGCCGGTGGGCGACGGCGCGAAGCGGCCGCGATAGCCGTTCATCGGGGCGCGGCGCAACGCGCGTTTACGCGGCGCTTGCCGCCTGTGCGCAGGCCGGGCACGACTGACCGGGCACGTAGCTCGGCGATTGCTGGGCTTCGGGCGTGACGACCGCACGGCATGCGAAGCACGTGACGTTCTCGGTCGGCTGCAGTTGCGGGTTCAGCGCGGTGCGGTAGTCGAACACGAAGCAGTCGCCGTGGTAGTGCGCGCCGCCGACTTCCTCGAAATACTTCAGGATCCCGCCCTCGAGCTGGTACACGTTCTCGATGCCGATTTCCTTCATGTGGATCGCGGCCTTCTCGCAGCGAATGCCGCCGGTGCAGAACGACACGACCGTCTTGCCCTCGAGATCGGCGCGGTTCGCGTCGATCACTTCCGGGAACTCGCTGAACTTGTCGATCCGGTAGTCGAGCGCGTCGTCGAACGTGCCGACGTCGACCTCGAACGCATTGCGCGTGTCGAGCATCACGACCGGGCGGCCGGCGTCGTCGTGGCCGCGGTCGAGCCACGTTTTCAGCGTGTGCGCATCGACCGACGGCGCACGGCCGAGCTCGGGTTTGATCGCCGGCTTCTTCATCGTGATGATCTCGCGCTTCAGGCGCACGAGCATCCGGCGGAACGGCTGCGAATCGGACAGGCTTTCCTTGAACTGCAGCGTCGCGAACTTGCCTTCGAACAGCGGATCGTGGCGCAGGTAGTCGATGAACGCGTCGGTTGCTTCGCGCGGGCCGGCGACGAACAGGTTGATGCCTTCCGGCGCGAGCAGGATCGTGCCGCGCAGGCCGAGTTCGTTGCAGCGGGCGGTGACGAGCGGGCGCCATTGCTCGGTCGCGTCGAGCGACACGAAGTGGTAGGCGGCGAGGTTGACGATGGTCATGATGATCGGACGGGAAAACGGCCGCGGCCGTGCGGCGGGCGCACGGCGGCCCCGCAAATAAGGGTGCGAAGCCCGGGCGAAGATTCGAAAACCCGTATTATCCCGCAAACTGCGCATGCGTCGGCACTCGACCGTTCGGCCGACCCCGCGCGCATCGGCCGAACGGCCAGCGCGGGGGATTTTTTGGGCAGCCTGCGCGACGACGCGGCTACAATAACGCCCATGTCAGATCCCCGCTTCGTCCATCTTCGCGTTCACTCCGAATTCTCGATTGCCGACGGCATCGTGCGTCTCGACGACATCGTCAAGGCGGCGGCCGCGGACGGCCAGGGCGCGCTCGCCCTCACCGATCTCGGCAACGCATTCGGCCTCGTCCGTTTCTACCAGGAAGCCCGCGGCAAGGGCATCAAGCCGATCGCCGGCTGCGACGTCTGGATCACCAATCCGGACGATCGCGACAAACCGTCGCGCCTGCTGCTGCTGGTGAAGGACAAGGTCGGCTACCTGAACCTGTGCGAGCTGCTGTCGAAGGCGTGGCTCACGAACCAGTACCGCGGTCGCGCCGAGCTCGACGCGAGCTGGCTCGACGGCGAGCTGTCGCAGGCGCTGCTTGCGCTGTCGGGCGCGCAGCAGGGCGATATCGGGCTCGCATTCGCGGCCGGTAACGAGGAAGCCGCGCGCCGTCATGCCGAGCGCTGGGCGAAGGTATTTCCGGGCGGCTTCTACATCGAGCTGCAGCGTTACGGCCAGCCGGGCGCCGAGGCGTACATCCAGCAGGCCGCGACGCTTGCCGCGTCGCTGAAGCTGCCGGTCGTCGCGACGCACCCGACGCAGTTCATGACCGACGACGATTTCACCGCGCACGAAGCGCGCGTGTGCATCTCGGAAGGCGACATGCTCGCGAATCCGCGGCGCCAGAAGCGTTTCACGACCGATCAGTACTTCCGCACGCAGGACGACATGGTCGCGCTGTTCGCCGACCTGCCGTCGGCGGTCGCGAACACGGTCGAGATCGCGAAGCGCTGCAACCTGAAGCTCGAGCTCGGCAAGCCGAAGCTGCCGCTGTTCCCGACGCCGGACGGCATGTCGCTCGACGACTACCTGGTCCAGCTGTCGAAGGACGGGCTCGAGAAGCGCCTCGAGCAGCTGTATCCGGACGCGGCGGAGCGCGACGCGCAGCGCGACACGTACTACAAGCGGCTCGAATTCGAGTGCGGGACCATCACGAAGATGGGCTTCCCGGGCTACTTCCTGATCGTGGCCGACTTCATCAACTGGGCGAAGAACAACGGCGTGCCGGTCGGGCCGGGCCGCGGTTCGGGTGCCGGTTCGCTGGTCGCATACGCACTCGGCATTACCGATCTCGACCCGCTGCGCTACAACCTGCTGTTCGAGCGATTCCTGAATCCGGAACGCGTGTCGATGCCCGACTTCGACATCGACTTCTGCCAGCACGGCCGCGATCGCGTGATCCAGTACGTGAAGGAAAAATACGGCGCGGATGCGGTGTCGCAGATCGCCACGTTCGGCACGATGGCCGCGAAGGCGGCCGTGCGCGACATCGGCCGCGTGCTCGATCTCGGCTACATGTTCACCGACGGCGTGGCGAAGCTGATCCCGTTCAAGCCCGGCAAGCACGTGACGATCGCCGACGCGATGAAGGAAGAACCGCAGCTGCAGGAGCGCTACGATCACGAAGACGAAGTGCACCAGCTGCTCGACCTCGCGCAGCGCGTCGAGGGCCTCACGCGTAACGTCGGGATGCACGCGGGCGGCGTGCTGATCGCGCCCGGCAAGCTGACCGATTTCTGCCCGCTGTACACGCAGGGCGACGACGGCGGCGTCGTCAGCCAGTACGACAAGGACGACGTCGAAGCCGTCGGCCTCGTGAAGTTCGACTTTCTGGGTCTCACGACGCTGACGATCCTCGACTGGGCCGAGCGCTACATTCGCCGCCTCGATGCGTCGAAGGCCGACTGGTCGCTCGCGCAGGTGCCGCTCGACGATCCCGCATCGTTCCAGATCCTGAAGAAGGCCAACACGGTCGCCGTGTTCCAGCTGGAAAGCCGCGGGATGCAGGGCATGCTGAAGGACGCGCAGCCCGACCGCTTCGAGGACATCATCGCGCTCGTGTCGTTGTACCGTCCGGGCCCGATGGACCTGATCCCGAGCTTCTGCGCACGGAAGCACGGCCGCGAGAAGGTCGAGTATCCGGATCCGCGCGTCGAACCCGTCCTGAAAGAGACCTACGGCATCATGGTCTATCAGGAGCAGGTGATGCAGATGGCGCAGATCATCGGCGGCTACTCGCTCGGCGGCGCTGACTTGCTGCGCCGCGCGATGGGCAAGAAGAAGCCCGAGGAGATGGTCAAGCACCGCGAGATCTTCGCCGAAGGTGCGGCGAAGAACGGCCTCACGCGCGAGAAGTCGGACGAGATCTTCGACTTGATGGAGAAGTTCGCGGGCTACGGCTTCAACAAGTCGCACGCGGCCGCGTACGCTCTGCTCGCGTACTACACCGCGTGGTTGAAGGCGCACCATCCGGCCGAATTCATGGCGGCCAACATGACGCTCGCGATGGACGACACCGACAAGGTGAAGATCCTGTTCGACGACTGCATCGTGAACAACCTCGTCGTGTTGCCGCCGGACATCAACCAGTCGCATTACCGGTTCGAGCCGGTCGCGGAAGCCGATGGCAAGCGCTCGCGTACGATCCGCTACGGTCTCGGCGCGGTGAAGGGCAGCGGCCAGAACGCGATCGAGGAAATCCTGCGCGCGCGCGAGGAAAAGCCGTTCAGCGACCTGTTCGACTTCTGCGAGCGGATCGACCGGCGCATCGTCAACCGCCGCACGGTCGAGGCGCTGATCCGCGCCGGCGCGTTCGATTCGCTGAACGCGAACCGCGCGCAGATGCTCGCGTCGGTGCCGCTCGCGATGGAAGCGGCCGAGCAGGCCGCGGCGAACGCGATGCAGGCCGGCCTGTTCGACATGGGCGCCGAGTCGCCGCACGCGCATGCGCTCGTCGACGAGCCCGCATGGGACGACAAGCGCCGCCTGCAGGAAGAGAAGGGCGCGCTCGGCTTCTACCTGTCCGGCCACCTGTTCGACGCGTATCGCGACGAAGTGCGCCGATTCGTGCGGCAGAAGGTCGGCGACCTGAAGGAAGGGCGCGACAAGCTCGTCGCGGGCATCATCGCGTCGCTGCGCACGCAGATGACCCAGCGCGGCAAGATGCTGATCGCGTTGCTCGACGACGGTTCGGGCCAGTGCGAAATTACGATCTTCAACGAGCAGTTCGAGGCGAACAAGGCACTGTTCAAGGAAGATGAACTGCTGATCGTGCAGGGGCAGGCGCGCAACGATGCGTTCACCGGCGGCATCCGCTTCACGGCCGACACCGTGATGGACCTCGAACGCGCGCGCAGCCGCTATGCGCAGGCGGTGCGGCTCACGATGAACGGCAATGCCGATGCGTCGGCGCTGCGTCGCGTGCTCGAGCCGCACGTGTCGAAGGACGAACCGGCTGCCGCGCCCGCATTCGAGGCGCCCGCGCCGCGCGGCGGTGGCCGCGACGGCGGTCGCCGCCCGCAGGCGCCGCTGCCGAACGGGCTCGCGGTCCAGGTTCACTACAGCAACGCGCGCGCGCAGGGCGAAATGCGCCTGGGCGACGCGTGGCGCGTGAAGCCGAGCGACACGCTGCTCGCGGAACTGCGCGCGACATTCGACGGCAGCGTCGTCGAAATCACGTACTGAGCGCGTCGCCCGAGCGGCCCGTCGCATCGCCATCGTGCGGTGCGGCGGGCCGTTTTCATTTCGGCGCACGCTTGGGGCTGTCGTCCGGACGCTATACAATCCGTCGCGCACGAGGCAGATGCGGCGCCTGCCGCGATTCGTCCGCGGGCCACGCAGCATCGCACGCGTGAAAACGGGGACGGTTCGGCGCGGCACGCGATGCCGCACGGTACCGCAATCGACCAAGCGACGAGGCCGGCACGGGCAGGGCGCCAGGATGCCGGTCGGTACGAGACGATAAAAAATCGACAGCACGACCACTACAATGGCCAACCGGAAACCGATGCGGCGGATCCTCGTGATCCGGATAGATTTTCTGGGCGACATGCTCTGCACGACCGGTTTTCTCGGCGCGCTCAAGCAGCGCTGGCCTGACGCGGAACTGCACGTGGTCGCGAACCGCTACAACGCGGCGGCGCTGGCCGGCAACCCGCACGTGCATTCAGTCCATACCTACGTGTACAGCCGTCAGTGCGAGCGCAACGATCGCCCGGGGCGCATGCGCGCGTTCTTCGACCGGCTGCGGCTCGTGCGCCGGCTGCGCCGCCTGCGGTTCGACCTCGTGGTCGTGCCGAACGGCGGCATGCATCGCAGCAGCATCCAGTTCGCGCGCCAGCTTCGCGTGAAGGATTGCCGCTGGCACGATGCCGAATCCGAATTCGACGATCGCAAGCCCGAACACGTCGCGTCGCGGCCGATGTGCCATGAAGCGCTGTCGGGATTCCGGCTCGTCCCCGAACTCGCGCGTACCGATCTCGAGGGTCTCGCATTGTCTGTCCATCCGGACAGCGCGCTGCAGGACACCTGGTATCGGCTGCTCGGGCCGCGCACCAAACCGCGCGTCGGGCTGTTCGTGTCGAACAAGGCCGCCGAGCGGCGCTGGCCGGCCGATCGATGGCGCGACCTGGCCCGGCGGCTCGAGCCGGTCGCCGACGTGATCGTGTTCCGCGATCCGGTCATGTCGGCGCAAGCCGGCGCCGCCGATGACGCGTGGCGGGACGTGAACGCGCGGCATGTCGCGCCGCCGTCGGTGGCCGAGCTGATGGCCGCCGCGAGCCTGCTCGACGCGATCGTGTCGGCCGACAGCGCCCCGGTGCATCTCGCGTCGGCGCTTGGCGTGCCGGTGGCCGCGCTGTTCGAGGACCGTCCCGAGAAGTACCGGCGCTGGCATCCGCTCGGCGTGCCGCACATGATCCTGCGGGCGGGGCCGACGGTCGACGCGATCGGAGTCGACGCGCTCGAGCGCGCGGTGCTCCATCTGTTGACGCAGGCCGCGCAGCCCGGGCAGCCCGACGACGCGACGAACGGCGTGACGAAGGGCGCGATGCCGCTTCCTGCGGCCGCGCGCGCGACACCCGCCGCCGGCGCGATCGTTTCGTAGTCTGCTGCAGACCGGCCGCGGCAGACCGGGGGCGGTACGGCGCCCGGAGCGCACACGCCGGCAACCGAGAACGGCGGCTTCAAGTCGAGCTGTGCGATTCGCGTCGCTGCGGCGTCGGAAACAGGGACGCCGCCTACCGCCCACCGCCTACGGTCCACCGCCCCCCGCCCCCCGCCCC
>NZ_ML058648.1:0-3023 GCF_003635165.1 Burkholderia sp. Nafp2/4-1b
CGAGACAGACTTGTTATAGGATCAAGCCTTACGGGCAATTAGTATCAGTTAGCTGAACGCATTACTGCGCTTACACACCTGACCTATCAACGTCCTGGTCTCGAACGACCCTTCAAGGGGATCTAGTCCCCAGGGATATCTCATCTTAAGGCGAGTTTCCCGCTTAGATGCTTTCAGCGGTTATCTCTTCCGAACATAGCTACCCGGCGATGCCACTGGCGTGACAACCGGTACACCAGAGGTTCGTCCACTCCGGTCCTCTCGTACTAGGAGCAGCCCCCTTCAAATATCCAACGCCCACGGCAGATAGGGACCAAACTGTCTCACGACGTTTTAAACCCAGCTCACGTACCTCTTTAAATGGCGAACAGCCATACCCTTGGGACCGGCTACAGCCCCAGGATGAGATGAGCCGACATCGAGGTGCCAAACACCGCCGTCGATATGAACTCTTGGGCGGTATCAGCCTGTTATCCCCAGAGTACCTTTTATCCGTTGAGCGATGGCCCTTCCATACAGAACCACCGGATCACTATGACCTGCTTTCGCACCTGCTCGACTTGTCGGTCTCGCAGTTAAGCACGCTTATGCCATTGCACTATCAGCACGATTTCCGACCGTACCTAGCGTACCTTCGTACTCCTCCGTTACGCTTTGGGAGGAGACCGCCCCAGTCAAACTGCCTACCATGCACTGTCCCCGACCCGGATCACGGGCCAAGGTTAGAACCTCAAACAAACCAGGGTGGTATTTCAAGGACGGCTCCACCGAAACTAGCGTTCCGGTTTCATAGCCTCCCACCTATCCTACACAGATCGGTTCAAAGTCCAATGCAAAGCTACAGTAAAGGTTCATGGGGTCTTTCCGTCTAGCCGCGGGTAGATTGCATCATCACAAACACTTCAACTTCGCTGAGTCTCGGGAGGAGACAGTGTGGCCATCGTTACGCCATTCGTGCAGGTCGGAACTTACCCGACAAGGAATTTCGCTACCTTAGGACCGTTATAGTTACGGCCGCCGTTTACCGGGACTTCAATCAAGAGCTTGCACCCCATCATTTAATCTTCCGGCACCGGGCAGGCGTCACACCCTATACGTCCACTTTCGTGTTTGCAGAGTGCTGTGTTTTTATTAAACAGTCGCAGCCACCAGTTTATTGCAACCCCTTCACCCTCTGCCCGCAGGGGCATCAAGCTACAAGGGCGTACCTTATCCCGAAGTTACGGTACCAATTTGCCGAGTTCCTTCTCCCGAGTTCTCTCAAGCGCCTTAGAATACTCATCTCGCCCACCTGTGTCGGTTTGCGGTACGGTCATCGTTAGACTGAAGCTTAGAGGCTTTTCTTGGAACCACTTCCAATTGCTTCGCTCCCGAAGGAGCTCGCGCCACACCCTTGAATCCTGCGCCCGGATTTGCCTAAGCGCCTTCTCCAATGCAGCGACCGGGACTTCCAACACCCGGACAACCTTCCGCGATCCGTCCCCCCATCGCATCTAACAATGGTGCAGGAATATTGACCTGCTTCCCATCAGCTACGCATTTCTGCCTCGCCTTAGGGGCCGACTCACCCTACGCCGATGAACGTTGCGTAGGAAACCTTGGGCTTACGGCGAGGGGGCCTTTCACCCCCTTTATCGCTACTCATGTCAGCATTCGCACTTCCGATACCTCCAGCACGCTTTTCAACGCACCTTCGCAGGCTTACGGAACGCTCTCCTACCATGCGTGCAAAGCACGCATCCGCAGCTTCGGTATATAGCTTAGCCCCGTTACATCTTCCGCGCAGGACGACTCGATCAGTGAGCTATTACGCTTTCTTTAAAGGGTGGCTGCTTCTAAGCCAACCTCCTGACTGTTTTAGCCTTCCCACTTCGTTTCCCACTTAGCTATATTTGGGGACCTTAGCTGGCGGTCTGGGTTGTTTCCCTCTTGACACCGGACGTTAGCACCCGATGTCTGTCTCCCGTGATTGCACTCTTCGGTATTCGGAGTTTGCTATGGCGGGGTAATCTGCAATAGACCCCCCAACCATGACAGTGCTCTACCCCCGAAGGTGAGACACGAGGCACTACCTAAATAGTTTTCGGAGAGAACCAGCTATTTCCAAGTTTGTTTAGCCTTTCACCCCTATCCACAGCTCATCCCCTAACTTTTCAACGTTAGTGGGTTCGGACCTCCAGTACGTGTTACCGCACCTTCATCCTGGCCATGGATAGATCACTTGGTTTCGGGTCTACGCCCAGCAACTGAACGCCCTATTCGGACTCGCTTTCGCTACGCCTGCCCTATACGGTTAAGCTTGCTACTGAACGTAAGTCGCTGACCCATTATACAAAAGGTACGCCGTCACCCCTTACGAGGCTCCGACTGTTTGTATGCATGCGGTTTCAGGATCTATTTCACTCCCCTCCCGGGGTTCTTTTCACCTTTCCCTCACGGTACTGGTTCACTATCGGTCGATCACGAGTATTTAGCCTTGGAGGATGGTCCCCCCATCTTCAGACAGGATTTCACGTGTCCCGCCCTACTTGTCGCACACCTAGTTCTTTCATACTGTTTTCGCCTACAGGGCTATCACCTGCTATGGCCGCACTTTCCAGAGCGTTCGGCTAACAATACAAATAAAGAGTGCAAGGCTCATCCCATTTCGCTCGCCACTACTTTGGGAATCTCGGTTGATTTCTTTTCCTGCGGTTACTTAGATGTTTCAGTTCACCGCGTTCGCTTCACATGGCCTATGTATTCAGCCATGGATACTCCAAAAGGAGTGGGTTTCCCCATTCGGACATCTACGGATCAAAGCTTGTTTGCCAGCTCCCCGTAGCTTTTCGCAGGCTACCGCGTCCTTCATCGCCTGTGATCGCCAAGGCATCCACCACATGCACTTGTTCGCTTGACCCTATAACGAGTCTGTCTCTCGACAGTCGTTACAGGTTGAGTTCTCGCATTTGCCGTATTCCAATTGAGTCAAACATAGAGTTCGAATCATCTTGAGATACATCGATACAATCACAACCCGGATA
>NZ_ML058649.1 GCF_003635165.1 Burkholderia sp. Nafp2/4-1b
CCATTATCGCTGGCATCCGTTGTATGGCCACCGCCTCAAGGTCCGAGACGTCGAGCAACGTAGCGGCGGCCGCGTCGTGCATATCGAAGCCGGCTCTGGCGTAGTCAAGGTGGTGGCGGCATGGATGCTCGATCGGGCCGTGTGTTCAGCCATGGAGCTCGGCGAGCCGAGGGTTACCGTGGCGGTGCTATGCGCCCTGCATCGGCTGCTCGTTGATCGGCGCTTGCGAGCAAACTCGCCGGACGGTTCCACCATCGTCCGGGAGAAACGCAATGGGCCAGCTGCCAAGGGGTGTTCCAGCACGACCGCAATCGCCGGCGGTGACGCCGCGCCAGATGAGCATGGTGTTCGACAACGCCGAGCTTCAGGGAATGAACGCGGCGCAGCGCGCAAAGGTAATCGCGCATCTTGCAAGCCTGCTGATCCAAGCCGCCGGCGTAACCGCCGGGAAGGAGCGTGACGATGACGAACGCTGATCGTTTGCCGGCGCCCCTTCTCCAGCGCAAGGCGGTAGTTTATGTCCGTCAGTCGACGCAGGCCCAGGTCCAGATGAACCTCGAGAGCCAGCGTCGCCAGTACGAGCTCGTGGGAGAAGCAAAGCGCCGCGGGTTTCGCGATATCGAGGTCATCGACGATGATCTGGGTCGATCGGCGAGCGGAACGGTGGCCCGGCCCGGCTTTGAGCGCCTGGTGGCATTGCTCTGTGCCGGTGAAGTCGGCGCTGTTCTTTGCCTGGATGCATCACGTCTTGCCCGTAACGGGCGCGACTGGCACCATCTGCTCGAACTGTGTGGTCTCGTCGAGGCGCGGGTCATCGACCTTGATGGCGTGTACGATCCCTGCCGGCCGAACGACCGGCTGCTGCTCGGCATGAAGGGCAGCATTAGCGAATTCGAGCTCAATGTGCTTCGAACGCGCATGCTGGATGCCGCACGTGCCAAGGCTCAGCGCGGTGAATTGCGCATCAGCGTGCCGATTGGCTATCTCTGGCATCGTGATGTCGGCCTGGGTCTCGATCCCAACCAACGGCTGCAAGAAGTGATACGCCTGATCTTTACTCGCTTTCGCGAACTGGGTAGCGCACGGCAGGCCTTCCTGTCGTTACGGGCCGAACAAGTCCACTTTCCGCGTCCGACCGATGGCAGGACCCTGACGCATTTCGACTGGACGCTGATACGTTACCGTAACGTGATCTCGGTGCTCAGGAATCCGTTCTATGCCGGGGCCTACGCATATGGCAAGAGTGGGAAGCAGACGACCATCGTCGATGGCCGTGCACATAAGACCTACAAGCATCGCAAACCGTTCGAGGAGTGGGAGGTTCTGCTCAAAGACCACCACGAAGGCTACATCGACTGGGCGGAATTCGAGCGCAATCAGAAGCTGCTCGCCGCCAACGCCTACGGCAAGGCAGGCGACGTAAAATCGGGGCGTGGTGGGCGAGCCCTGCTGGCAGGGCTACTTGGATGCGCGCGCTGCGGACGCCGTCTATCGGTGGCCTATACTGGACGCACACCGCGACCGGTCTACCGATGCTATCGCTTTGACCTGCCACCGAAGTGCATGAGCTTCGGCGGCTCTCGCATAGACGCCGCGATCGCGAGAGAACTGATGCGTGTCGTGGAGCCAATGGCGATAGAGGCGGCCTTGCAGGCCGAGCAAATGCATATGGACACCCTGAGCGAGCAGCGGCGGATCATCGAACTTGAACTGCAGCAGGCTCAGTACGAAGCCACGTTGGCAGAGCGGCGCTACGCCGCCTGCGATCCGGATAACCGTCTGATCGCCGCGCAGTTGGAGAAGAATTGGGAAGCGGCATTGCGTCGGGTACAGGCCTGCCAGGCTCGCCTGGAGACGGCACGTGCACCGGCGTCACCTATCGCTGCTCCTGACTTTACGAAGCTCGCCGAGGACCTCGATGCCGCCTGGAATGCTCCGGGCGTCACCATGCGCATGCGCCAGCAGCTGGTTCGGGCACTGATCGTCGATATAGTCGCAGACGTGAACGAGTCAACGCGTGAAGTCATTCTCACGATTCACTGGCAAGGTGGTCAGCACTCGCAGGTGCGGATCCGCAAACCCAAGACCGGCGAGCACGGATGCAGCACGTCCGACGAAGCGCTCGCAGTCATGCGCAGCATGGCAACCCGATGGTCTGATCAGGATATTGCTGCATCACTAAACCGGATGGGGATACGTACTGGCCAAGGCAAGACCTGGACTGCGCATCGCGTCAGCTCCGTACGGCGAGTGCGCAACATCTATGCGTACAAGTCGGCAGAGAAGGATGGTGACTGGTTGACGATGTCCGAGGCGGCGAAAGCGCTTGGCGTTACCCACTACATGATCCGGCGTCTAATCAACGATAAGGTTCTGCCTGCCGAGCAGGTAATGCCCGATGCCCCATGGCAGATTCGCGCAAGCGATCTGCGCAGTGAAGCTGTTACGGCGGCGCTGACGCGCAAACATCGCCCGTGTCGCAACGACGTTGAAGGGCAACTCCCAATGTTTACCGAGGTTTCGGAAGGAGGTGCACAATGAACGCCCCGTCGCGA
>NZ_ML058650.1 GCF_003635165.1 Burkholderia sp. Nafp2/4-1b
CACTGGCGTTTCTCGGAATGGCGAGTGCCGTAAGAAATTATTACTTTGCGGCAGAAAACCCGGAACCTATTATGCGCCGGTATTTTCACTTAATTTAATAAATTCCCATCAAGACGATATTCCTTTCCATATAGTTAATCTATTCTTTCGGTTTTATTAATTCGGCTGGAGCTGCGGTCGGTCGCCGTTTCGCAATTAATCGGCATCTCGCCGAGCGGAATCGTTCGTTCATTCAAAGCGAAGGCGCGTTGTACGGCGGGCTTCGCGGGGGATGCTTTTGCTTGCGGCTTCTCGTGCGTGCCAATGACGGGCGTCAATTCGCGTTGTCGCGAATTATTGAATTGTCGTTCGCAATGGAATTGATTCCATTGTGCAGTCGTGAAATATGGGTGGGGTAAATCGTGCCGATCGGCATTCGCCGGTCCGGTAAAAAACTCGGGGTGCATCGCACAACGAATGCACTCCCGGTGCGGAGCGCCGGTGCAATTGATCCGGCGTCACCCCGGAAGTCGCAAGTGACGGCGTCCTTGATCCCTAAAACAGGGATGAAGAGCCCTCTGTTGAGGATTGTGGAGACTGATCGCGGGTGCGCGTGCCGAGACGGTGTTTTTAGTCAGGAACGAAAGGCGCGCTTACGCCAGCACGAGCCGCACGCCGACCGCGACGAGCGTCGAGGCGAGCAGGTTGCGCAGCAGTCGCTCGGGCGCGCGCGCCGACAGCAGGCTGCCGACCACGATGCCGGGCAGCGAGCCGAGCAGCAGCGACAGCAGCATCGACCAGTCGACCGAGCCGAGCAGCCAGTGGCCCATCCCGGCGACGAGCGTGAGCGGCACCGCGTGCGCGATGTCGGAGCCGACGATGCGGGCGGTCGCGAGCACCGGATAAAGCAGCAGCAGCACCGTGACGCCGATCGCGCCGGCGCCGACCGACGTCATCGACACGAGCACGCCGAGCACGGCGCCCGTCAGCACGGTCGACCACAGCGTGCGTGCGGGGCTCGGCGTGAGCGGGTTGCGCGCGGCGAGCGCGGTCAGCTGCGGACGGAAGATCAGCGCGAGCGACGTGAGCAGCAGCGCGATGCCGAGCACCAGCTGGATCATCCGCGCGGTGCCGGGCGAATTCATCCCGTGCGTATGCAGCAGCCACAGCGTGACGGCCGCGGCCGGGACGCTGCCGGCCGCGAGCCGGCCGGTGATGCGCCAATCGATTGACCCCTTCAGCCCGTGCACCAGCGTGCCGGTGGCCTTGGTCGCGGCCGCGTACAGCAGGTCGGTGCCGACCGCCGTCGCGGGGTGGACGCCGAACAGCAGCACGAGGATCGGCGTCATCAGCGAACCGCCGCCGACGCCCGTCAGGCCGACGAGAATGCCGACGAACAGGCCGGACAGGGAGTACAGCAGATCGATATGGGGAAGCGACATCGGAAGCAGGCGGTTATGCGGCGTTCGGCGGCGGCGGCGCGCGGCCGCGGCGCGCACGTCAAAGTCCGCCATTGTCGCAAAAGTGACGCGTCGGTGTACGACTACGTTAAAAATCGGCCGGGAAGCCCCGTCGGACGGGCTGTCCGCCCAGGGTGAAACGCGCGTTCGAAGCGCCGCCGGGCCTGATGGGGCGAGGCGGGCTGTGACGTCGACGGGTGGTCTTCCCGATGGCGGGCTATCGGGCGCAGCGCGCACGACCGGACCTGAAAGGACCGGGCGGCACCTGCAGCGGTTCCGCCCGGCCGTCAGTGCATGGCGGGACCGGCGCCCGACACGGCGTCCTGGCGGCGGATCCGCAGCGCGAGGCCGAGCAGCCCGGCCGCGGCCGCGAATGCCGCGCCGACCGCGAACGCCGCGTGGTAGCCGCCGTTCAGCGCGTCGAGCGGCACCGCGTGGGCGGCCGCGAGCGCATCGGTGCGGGCGGCCGCGAGGCTTGCGAGCACGGCGAGGCCGAGCGCGCCGCCCATCATGAACGCGGTGTTGACGATGCCCGACGCGAGCCCCGAATCGGCCGGATCGACGTCGCTCATCGCGGCGAGCAGCACCGGATTGAACGCGACGCCCGCGCCGATGCCGAGCAGCGTCATGCCCGGCAGCACGTGCCAGACGAAGCTGCCGTCGGCCGGCGCGCGCGAGAACAGCGCGAGGCCGCACGCGGCGATCAGCAGGCCGGCCGCGATCGGGCCGCGGATCCCGAAGCGCATCACGATCCGCGCGGACAACCCGAGCGAGAACGCGGCCATGATCAGGTTCGCCGGCAGGAACGCGAGCCCGACCTGCAGCGGCCCGTAGCCGAGCACGCGCTGCATGTAGAGCGCCGACAGGAAGAACCACGCGAACATCGCGGCCGCCCAGAGCACGCCGATCACGTTCGCGAGTGCGACGTTGCGCGCGGCGAACAGCGTGAGCGGCATCAGCGGATGCGCGACGCGTGCCTCGATCGCGACGAACAGCGCGAGCAGCGCGGCGGCCGCGCCGATCAGCGCGACGGTCTGCGTCGACAGCCAGCCGGCCTCGTTGCCGCCGACGATCCCGTAGACCGCGAGCATCAGCGACGCGGTCACGGTGATCGCGCCCGCGACGTCGAGCCGCGCGGCGCCGGCCGGTGCGCGCATGCGCGGCAGCAGCGCGACGCACATCGCATAGACCGCGATGCCGATCGGCAGGTTGACGAGGAAGATCCAGTGCCACGACAGCGTGCTCGTCAGCAGCCCGCCGAGCAGCACGCCGATGCTGCCGCCGCCCGCGCAGACGAAGCCGTAGACGCCCATCGCGCGCGCCCGTTCGCCCGGTTCGGTGAAGAGGTTCATGATCAGCGACAGCGACACGGCCGACACGATCGCGCCGCCGAAGCCCTGCACCGCGCGCGCGGCGATCAGCATCGCCTGCGATTGCGCGAGGCCGCATGCGAGCGACGCGAGCGTGAACACGACGAGGCCCGCGAGGAACATGCGCCGCTGGCCATAGAGATCGCCGAGCCGGCCGCCGAGCAGCAGGCAGCCGCCGAACGTCAGCAGATACGCGTTGACGACCCACACGAGGGCCGTCTCGGTGAAATGGAGATCGGTGCTGATCGACGGCAGCGCGACGTTCACGATCGTGCTGTCGAGCACGATCATCAGCACGCCGAGGCAAAGGACGATCAATGCGTACCAGCGCTTCTCGCCGTGAATACCGTGGGTCATGGGCCGCAGCCTTCTCTCTGATAGTTATTTGAAAGGCTGCATTGTAGACGTCATTCGCGCACGCTTCCTGCCGGTTTGTGGCAGCAGCGACGCGTAGCGGCGGCGCGGGTCGCGCGGCCGCGGCGGGTCACCCGCACGGCGGCAGCTCGCAGCCGTCGGGGCCGCACGCGGCCGCGTCGCCGCCCGCCGGTTCGACGATGCCGCCGTCGCGCCACGCCTGCTCGAGCGCTTGCGCGAACACGTCGGCCGGCTGCGCGCCCGACACCGCGTAGCGGCCGCCGAACACGAACAGCGGCACGCCGCGTCCGCCGATCTGCGCGGCGCGCGCGATGTCGGCTTCGACTTCGTCGCGATAGGCGTCGCTGCGCAGCGTGGCTTCGACGGCCGAGCGTTCGAGCCCTGCCTCGACCGCGAATTCGATCAGCGCCGCGTGATCGAACAGCGAGCCGTGCTCGCAGAAATACGCGCGGTACAGCCGCTCGGTCAACGCATGGGCGCGGCCGGTCGCTTCGGCGAGCTTCACGAGCCGGTGAGCGTCGAGCGTGTCGCCGACGAACGTGCCGGGCAGGTCGTAGCGCAGCCCGACGCTCGCGGCCGCGTCGGTCACCTGGCGCAGCATCTGGCCGACCTGCGCGGCCGACATCCGGTACTTGCTTTCAAGCATCGCCTCGACCGGCTCGACCGGCTGGCCCGGCATCAGCCGGTATGCGCGCAGCACGACGTCGACCCGCTCGGCGTGCGGGAATGCGGCGAGCGCCTCGTCGAAGCGGCGCTTGCCGATCCAGCACCACGGGCAGATCACGTCGGACCAGATTTCGACGGTGAGGGTCGTGCGGGCACTCGGGGCAGGGGTGGTCGTCATGGGCGATCCGGGGAGGCAAAAAGTGTAACCGCGACTATATCATTTCATGCATCGTCACTCGGTCGCGGCCCGGCCGGGGTGGAACGGCGCGGCCGCCGACGTATCGCGAAGCATAGGCACGGGCCGCGCGTGCCGATAGCGATGTCGTGACGAGCGACGAGCGATGGGCGCCGCCGGCACGGATCGTCGGCTCGGTGCGCGTGCCGCTTGCCGCTTACGCGTCGCCCTGCGTTTCCTTCAGATGCTTCAGGTGCTTGTAGACGGTCGCGCGCCCCATCCCGAGCACGTTCGCGACGTAGTTCGCGGCGCTCTTGCCGCGGAACGCGCCTTCCGCGTGCAGCGCTTCGACCAGTTCGCGCCGGTGCTCGCGCGTGAGACCGTTCAGGCCGACCTGCCGCTCGCGCAGCCAGCCGTGCAGGAACGTGTTGATCCGCTCTTGCCAGTCGTCGCGGAACAGCTCGTCCGGCTGCGCGACGATGCCCGCGCCCTTGATGAACACGTCGAGCGTCGCGCGCACGTCGTCGAACACCGCGATGTTGAAGTTGATGCACATCATGCCGGCCGGGTGGCCTTCGTCGTCGAACAGCACGTTGCTCACGCAACGCATGCGCCGGCCGTCCCAGTTCAGCTTCTCGTACGGGCCGATCACGCGCTCGCGCGCCGAATGATCGATTTCCTCGAGCGCGGAATCGTCGCCGACCTCGCGCTTCGACAGGTTGTTCGCGAGGTACAGCACGGTCTGGTCGTGCAGGTCATGGATCACGACTTCCGCGTACGGGAAGAACAGCGCCGCGATGCCGTCGGCGATCGGTGCATAGCGGGTGAGCAGCAGGTCTTTGACGGGGGATTGCTTCTTGCGCATCGGAATCGCCATCTCGGGTGAGCGGGGGCCGGGCGGTGCGTCGGCGCGGCGCGCCGGCAGGCCGTCGACCGGCTGGTCCGTGCGCCCGCGCGCCGCCGCCGCGGCGGTTGCGCCATTGTATCGGCCCCGCGTGCGCGTGCCGCTCATGCGCGCGTCAGATGCGTGTACAGCGCGTGCGCGATCGCGATGTCCTCGAGCCCGAGGCCGATCGAGCGGAAGAACGCGTGACGCGTGCGCGACGGCGCCGCGCAGGTGCCGGCGACGAGCGCGGGCAGGTCGCCGACGATCCGTTCGGGCGTCCAGCCGTGCTCGGCCGCCGCGATCTGCATCTCGCCCGCGCTCGCGGGCGTCGTGTGGCGGTAGTCGCAGTACACGTCCATGTCGGGCAGCCACGCGGGCGGAATCTCGTGCGCGCGCGCGACGTTGGTGCTGATCGACGTGACGAGCGCCGGGCACGTGAGCATGCCGTCCGCGAGCACCGGCGTGCCCGACGACGTGCACAGCATCACGACGTCCGCGTCGCGCACGCAGGCTTCGACGCTCGCGGCCGCACGGGCGCGCGGATCGACCTGCGCGAGCGTCGCCTGCAGCGCCGGGTCGCCGGCGAGCGCGGGCGAATAGGCGCTGATCGACGCCCAGTCGCGCAATGCGGCGGTGTGGCGCAGGTGCGCGAGGCCGACCGCGCCCGCGCCGATCACGGCGAGCCGGCGTGCGTCGCGCGGCGCGAGGCAGTCGACCGCGAGCGCCGTCGTGCCGGCCGTGCGTTCGACCGTCAGCAGCGCTGCATCGCACCACATCAGCGGCTGGCCGGTGCGCATCGACATCAGCGCGGTCCATGCGGTGACGATCGGTTTGCTCCCCGTCACGACGTACGGCGACAGCTTCGCGCCGAACACCTGCTCGTCGGCGAGCGCGCCGAGGTACGTGATGAAATCGCCAGCCTGCTCGGGAAACAGCGTGAGGGTTTGCGGCGGCTGCACCGCGCGAGCCGACGCGAGCGACGCGAACATGCGGCGCAGCGTGCCGAGCACGTCGAGCGCCGGCAGCGCCGCGCGCACCGCGGCTTCGTCGACGGTCAGCGGCAGGGTCGGGGCGGGTTGCGTCATGGAACTTCTCCGGTCGGGGCCGGACAGGACAGTCTCGAAAGCGGGCGTCCGGCGGTGTTTGTGGTGGATTAAAAGTCTAATATAGACAAAAGAAGCCGGGTGGAATTTTCCTTTCGAGCCTCGGCTTGGGCCCCTTTCTCGAGAAAATTGTCGATAAATCAACGGGTTTTGCACATCGACGAAAGCCCGAGGGACGACCTTGGGGGCCAGGATCATCGTATCCCCTATAGTCTATAGTAGACTAAGAGTCTATATTCGGAATGCAGACCCGCGTGCCGTCGCCCGGCGACGGCACCGCGCGACCGGTCTTCATCGCCTCCATCCGCAATCGAAGGACACCGTCATGAACTGGAAGCTTTCCCTCTGCGCCGTCGCGGCGCTCGCGTGCGCGGCCGTCACGGCCCACGCGGAACAGACCACGCTGCGCTTCGGGATCGAAGCCGCCTATCCGCCGTTCGAGAGCAAGACGCCGGCCGGCCAGCTGCAGGGTTTCGACGTCGATGTCGGCACCGCCGTCTGCGCGAAGCTGAAGATGAAGTGCGTGTGGGTCGAGAATGCGTTCGACGGGCTGATCCCGGCGCTGCAGGCGCGCAAGTTCGACGCGATCAACTCGGCGATGAACATCACCGCGAAGCGCAAGCAGAGCATCGACTTCACGCCGGCGATCTACGTGGTGCCGATCGTGATGGTCGCGCGCCGCGGTTCGCCGTTGCGGCCCGATGTCGCGAGCCTGCGCGGCAAGCACGTCGGCGTGCTGCAGGGCTCGTCGCAGGAGGATTTCCTGAAGGCGCACTGGGCGAATGCGGGCGTGGCCGTCGTGCCGTATCAGGATCAGGACCAGATCTATGCCGATCTCGTCGCCGGGCGTCTCGACGCGGCCGTGCAGGAAGCGCAGACCGCGCAGGACGGTTTCCTCGACAAGCCCGCCGGCCGCGACTATCAGATCGTCGGCGAGCCGCTGAAGGATCCGGCGACGCTCGGCGAAGGCACCGGCTTCGGGATGCGCAAGGGCGACAAGGCGCTGCAGGCGAAGCTCGTGGGCGCGCTCGATGCGCTGAAGAAGGACGGCACGCTGAGCGCGTTGTCGCAGAAGTACTTCAAGCGCGACATCGTCGCGAAGTAAGCCTCGGTGGCGCGCCGGCCGCGGGGCCGGCGCGTGTTGCACCGAATCTCACACCCAATCTCGCACCGAATCTCGACGCAGTACGGAAAATCATGGATTTCGACGTCATCGTTCTCGGGGCCGGCATCGTCGGCGTGTCGTCGGCGCTGCATCTGCAGGATCGCGGGCTGCGTGTCGCGCTCGTCGACCGGCGCGCGCCCGGCGAGGAAACGAGCCACGGCAATGCCGGGCTGATCGAGCGTTCGTCGGTCGTGCCGTATGCGTTCCCGCGCCGGCTCGGCACGTTGCTGCGCTACGCGCGCAACCGCTCGGTCGATCTCTATTGGGACTACAAGGCATTGCCCGCGTATGCGGGGTGGCTCGCGCGTTTCTGGCGCGAATCGTCGCCGCAACGGCTCGCGGCCGCCGCGCGCGACATGCTGCCGCTCGTCGCGGCGAGCGTCGTCGAGCACGACGCGCTGCTCGCACGCACCGACGCGCAGCCGCTCGTGCACGACGGCGGATGGATCGAGGCGTTCCGTTCGCCCGCGCTGTTCGACGCCGAAACGCGCGCGCAGCAGCGGGTGGCCGACGCGCACGGGCTGCGGATGAGCGTGCTCGACGCGCGCGCGCTGCGCGCACGGGAGCCCGGGATCGGCGATGCATTCTGCGGCGCATTCCACTGGCAGGACCCGAAGACCGTGTCGAGCCCGGGCGGCCTCACGAAGGCCTACGCGCGGCTGTTCGAGCGCGATGGCGGCACGTTCGTGCGCGGCGACGCGACGACGCTCGCGCAGATCCGCGACGGCTGGCGGGTCGACACCGAACACGGGCCGATCGCGGCCCGGTCAGCGGTGGTCGCGCTCGGGCCGTGGTCCGATCACGTGTTCGCGCCGCTCGGCTACCGGATTCCGCTGCGCTCGAAGCGCGGCTATCACATGCATTACCGGCCGACTCGCACGCCGCTGAACGTGCCCGTGTGCGATACCGAGTCGGGCTTCGTCGTCGCGCCGATGGAAGGTGGACGGCTGCGGCTCACGACTGGTGTCGAGATCGCGTTGCGCGGCGCGCCGCCGACCGGCGTGCAGCTCGCGCGTGCCGAGCCGCTGGCGCGCGATGCGTTCGGCATCGGCGAGCGGCTCGACCCGGCCCCGTGGCTCGGGATGCGGCCGTGCACGCCCGACATGCGGCCGGTGATCGGGCCTGCGCCGCGCCATCGTCATCTGTGGTTCGCGTTCGGCCATTGCCACCACGGGCTCACGCTCGGCCCCGCGACCGGACGTCTGCTCGCCGAGATGATGACCGGCGCACCGACCTATATCGATCCCCATCCGTACCGGCCCGCGCGCTTCGGTTGAGCGTGTCGCGGCACGACGGCCGTCGCGCGGGCGGCCGTCACAGTTTTTCATTCGGCTGTCCGCATTGTCTAAAATCGATTCGCGGAAAATGCTCTGCGTAATTGGTCGGAAAGAAATCGCGATATAAGAAAATCAGAAAAGCAGTGATTTATCAATGCATTTTCATGGAAATGAAAATGCGGAATAAGTAGCTCGCCCCGGCACGCCGTCGACGCGCAGAAACAATCCGTCCCGATGTGGCCCGCAATGTACCGGAACACGTTACTTCGGCCTCGCAAACGTTACGTTACATCGGCGCTCCGCCCGCCAGTTTCGTCTGATTATTGACGCGGGCGCGGCCCGTCTATCTGCCCGGAAATCCATATAGATCCGTTATTGGCTTGAAATGGGCCAACGAATGAGCTCGTTTTATCGAAGTGGCACACTTCCTGCAATCCGTCCCCATGCTTTATCAACGTAGTGCCAACGGAGACACGGTAAAGATGGGACAAAATCTTGAATTGACGGGTGTGGCGCTGTCGGTCGCGGCGGTGTTCGGGGTACTGGCTTCAGGTTCGGCTATTGGGGCGTCGCTCGATGCGCTGCCCATTCCGCAAGTGATCGTGACTCCGTCGGGGAACGGCGTGTCGATCGGGCTGGCTGCCACCGGCACGTCGCCGCTGGGTTCGGTCACCGTGGCGGCGGGCGGCTCGGGCGCGATCCAGACGTCGCTGGGCAATCCGGCGCAGGCATTGTCGGGCGCGGTGAACGCGCTGACGGGCGCGCTCGGCGGCGCTGGCGGCACGGTGACGCCGCTCGCGCCGGTGCAAGGCGTGGTGAACCAGGTGACGGGTGCGCTCGGGGGCGGCAATCCGGCGGGTGCGCTCACCGGTGCGCTGAATACGGCGACGGGGACGTTGAGTAATGCGGTTGGCACGGTAACGGGCGCGCTGGGGAATGTCGGCGGCGGGGCGAACCCGCTGGCGCCGGTTCAGGGTGTCGTTAATCAAGTGACTGGCGCGCTCGGGGGTGGCAACCCGGCAGGTGCGCTGACTGGTGCGCTTGGTACGGTGACGGGTGCCTTGGGTAACGTCGGCGGCGGCGCAAACCCGCTGGCGCCGGTTCAAGGTGTGGTCAATCAAGTGACGGGTGCGCTCGGCGGCGGCAACCCGGCAGGTGCGCTGACTGGCGCGCTTGGTACGGCGACGGGTGCGCTGAGCAACGTGGGCGGCGGCAACCCCGCGGGTGCATTGACCGGCGCGCTGAATACGGCGACGGGTGCGCTGAGCAACGCGGTCGGTACGGCGACTGGAGCGCTGGGTAACGTCGGCGGCGGTGCAAATCCGCTGGCACCCGTGCAAGGCGTCGTGAATCAAGTGACGGGCGCGCTCGGCGGTGGCAATCCGGCAGGAGCACTGACCGGTGCCCTCGGCTCGGTTACGGGTGCGCTGGGCAACGTCGGCGGCAGCAACCCGGCCGGTGCACTGACCGGCGCCCTCGGCACGGTAACGGGCGCCTTGGGCAACGTCGGCGGCACGAACCCGCTGACGCCGATCCAGAACGTCGTCGACCAGGTCACGGGCACGCTGGGCAGCGGCAACCCGGCCGGCGCGCTGAGCAACGCGGTCAATACGATCACGGGTTCGCTCGGCAATCTCGGCGGCGCATCGAGCCCGCTGGCGCCGGTGCAAGGCGCCGTCACGCAACTCGCCGGCACGCTCGGCGGCGACAACCCGGCCGGTGCCCTGGCGAACGCGGTGAACTCGGTGACGGGTGCGCTCGGCAACCTCGGCGGCACGAACCCGCTGGCGCCGGTGCAGGGCGTCGTGAATCAGGTCGTCGGCACGCTGTCCGGCGCCGGCGGCGGCGGCGGCAGCGGCAGCCCGATCACACCGATCACGAACCTCGTCAGCGGCCTGCAGAACGCGCTGCCGACCGGCGGCAGCGCCGCGGGCGCACTCACCGGCGCACTCGGCTCGGTGACGGGCGCGCTCGGCAGCCTCGGCAGCACGAACCCGCTGGCGCCGGTGCAGGGTGTCGTGAACCAGGTCGTCAACACGCTCGGCGGCAGCAATCCGGCCGGCGCGCTGAGCAACGCGGTCAGTTCGGTGACGGGTGCGCTCGGC
>NZ_ML058651.1 GCF_003635165.1 Burkholderia sp. Nafp2/4-1b
CGTCGTTTATTGACGGCTTACCTCCAATTCGCCGAAGTACCCGAGCCGGCGGTAAAGAGTTTCGATTCAAAGGGATGGATCATGGCGTGCGGGGGATTTTCGAAAACCCTTGCGCCAGACTATCGGCTGGGCTGGCTAGATGGGGGGCGCTTCGCGCACGAAGTGCGGAATCTGAAATTCGCATCTAGTGCGTCGGAATCGATGCTGCTGAGCGAAACCGTCGGTTTGTTTTTAGAGAGCGGCGGATACGAGCATCACATAAGAACTGTCCGGCGACTCTATTTTTCCCAGGTCGCTACTGTGCGTGGATTGATCGCCCGTCATTTTCCAAACGGTACGCGCGCGACACAACCGGAGGGTGGATTCCTGCTATGGGTGGAAATGCCACCGACCATTGATAGCCGCGAACTCTTTCATGCGGCGCTGGAAGAACAGGTTGTCATCATGCCTGGCCAGGTGTATTCGAGAAGCAGCCGCTACCGGCATTACATTCGACTTGCGTGCTGCCAGGAAATCGACGACCGCTATGTCAACGCAATCAAGACTATCGGTCGTCTCGCGTCGGAACTACACGTCAAGGGTCGGAAACAAACGCTGCGAAGGGTCTCCACCACTGAGTAGACGCCCGCCCTTTCCCACGAAAAAGCGCGGGCGAGACTGTCGCATAGCTGTGGGCCTTGCACCGACGCGTCGACATGTCAGGCAGCATTGCTACCGCTGCCCACTGACGGCGCGTGGGATACCGCCGCGGCCAGCAGGCCGGGGGGCCTCGACGAATCGCCGCTAGACCCCAAGCCTGATGCAGCACCGCTTGCAAGAAACAGTTGAACTTGCAAGTCAACGTGCGGACTTGCAAGTTTCGCAATTGCTCCATGCTCGTGAGCCACTACGGCGCTCGCCGGCCAAGCCCCAAGGGCGATGTGCATGGGACCGAGCGGCGGTCACGCCGCTTGTTTAAACACGATGACGCGTCCTTGCAGAATGTCCCAGAGCTCTTTTTCCCGTTTCAGGGCGACCGCTATACTTCTCGCGCGTACATATCCATAGCCGCGTATTTTCTCCGGCAATGACATCAGCTCAACAGCCGCGTTGTAATGGTCCATATTAGTGGACACGGCGAGGACAGACAGGGCCATAGCGACGCATTCTTCATACCGACCGATCATCCAACGCTCCAAGCGTCGCTCCTGTGTGTAGCCAAAGACATCAAGGCGCGTGCCACGCAAACGTCGCAGTTTTGCGAGTATGCGAAAAACTGGAATGATCCAAGCCCCGTACTCAGATTTCCGCGGCTCTCCCGTTGATGGATCACGTTTGGAAAGCATGGGCGGAGCAAGGTTGAAGACCAATTTGTAATTTCTCTCAAACTGGTGCTGAAGCCGATCAAGAAAGCCACTTTGAACATGAAGACGTGCCACCTCATATTCATCTTTGATCGCGAGCAGTTTGAAATAGTACCGCGCTGCCGCGTTCGTCAACTCCGTACGCCCTCTGAAGTGCGTTTCCTCTGCCGCACGCACGCGCTCGACAAGATTGCGGTACCGGGCCGCGTAAGCTGCGTCCTGATATGACACAAGGAAGCTTTCCCGTACCCTGATGGAGTCTTCCATGCTTTCCGCAGGTGCAGGAGAAACACTCGAGACACCCGCAGCTGCCGTGGAAGCCACAACGCGACTGACAGAGTCAGCATCCATTGCAGCAAGGCGCCCCCAACGGAAAGATTCCCTGTTCATCTTGGTCGCCGCGCCATTGATATCAATTGCCGAATTGATAGATGCAGCTGAAAGCGGAATCAGACCTCGTTGATATGCAAAGCCAAGCATGAACATATTGGCTCCGATACTATCGCCCACCAAACTGGTTGCGAACCGGCCAGCATCGATGAATTCCGCGCAATCCGCCCCGACTGCATCGTTGATGTTGCTTCGCAATGCCTCCCCGGGGAACTGCATGTCGGTGTGACGTGTGAACGCACCCGGCATCATCTCATGAGTGTTGATCAGCACCCGGGTATGGCCTCGGCGCGTGGCAGCCAACGTTTTCGGATCGCCCGCTACGATCATGTCACAGCCGAGCACCAGATCCGCTCCACCTGCGGCAATACGGATCGTCTTGATGGAATCGGGAGACGGTCCAAAGCGCAAGTGACTCCACACAGATCCTCCCTTCTGGGCGAGGCCCGCCATATCCAGCAAGCCACAACCGCGGCCCTCAAGATGCGCGGCCATCCCCAGAATTGCACCAATGGTGACAACACCAGTACCACCCATGCCCGCTACCATGATGCTATAGACGCGGTCATGAATTTGAGGCAGGGCTGGCTCTGGCAGCGAAGCAAAAACCTGATCGTCTTGCACGGGCTGCGGTTTTCTCAGTTTTCCACCAAGTACGGTTACAAAACTTGGACAAAACCCCTTCACGCACGAATAGTCCTTGTTGCAGGAAGATTGGTCTATCGCTCGCTTGCGGCCAAACTCGGTTTCAAGCGGCTGGACCGAAACGCAATTGGATTTGACGCCACAATCTCCGCATCCCTCGCATACCAGGTCGTTAATCACGATACGCTTTGCAGGATCGGGAAACGCGCCGCGCTTGCGTCGCCGCCGCTTTTCGGCCGCGCAGGTCTGATCGTAGATGAGAACCGTCGTTCCCTCGACGACACGCAACTCCCGCTGCACCTGATCGAGCGAGTCCCGGTGATACGTGCTAACGCCAGCCGGCCACGAACTGACGCTGTGATACTTGTCTGGCTCATCGCTTACAACGACAACGCGCTTGACTCCTTCCGCCTGCACCTGCCGCACGATCGCAGGCACATCCAGGGGACCGTCGTGACGTTGACCGCCGGTCATTGCCACGGCGTCGTTGAAAAGAATCTTGTAGGTGATGTTCGTCCGTGCAGCGACCGCCGCGCGAATCGCAAGCAAGCCGGAATGGAAATATGTTCCGTCACCGAGATTCTGAAACATATGCGGGCGTTTCGAGAATGGCGCTTCCCCGACCCACGCCATGCCTTCGCCACCCATCTGAGTGTAACCAACGGTGGCTCGGTCCATCGACTGCGACATCCAGTGGCAGCCAATGCCTGCATAGCCCTTGCTTCCTTCAGGCAAAACGGTTGATGAGTTATGAGGGCAACCGCTGCAGAAATAGTAACTGCGGGAAAGGCTATCCACAGCTTTCTTCGGCGCACGGTAAGAACGCAGTTCTTCGACCTGACGACGCAACGATGCATCCTCCTTCAGCTCGAGAAGTCGCTCGCCCAAGGCTATGGCGACCTGATTTGAATCGAGCGCCATTTCAGGCTGGAAGAGTGTCTGCCCCGCCTCGTCCGCCTTGCCGACAACGGTCGGTGCATCTTGCCGGCCGTAGAGTTGCTCCTTAAGCTGTAGCTCAATCAGGCTTCGCTTTTCCTCGACCACAAGAATTTTTTCGAGGCCTTGAGAAAAGCGTGTCGCGCCCAGTGGCTCAAGCGGCCATACCATTCCGACCTTGTACAGGCGCATACCGAATTCAGCGGCGGTTTGCTCGGAGAGTTTCAAATCATCAAGAGCCTGCAGCACGTCGAGATAGCTTTTTCCGTGAGTAATCACGCCGAGCTTCGCCGCCGGCGGATCAATCACAATCTTGTCGATCGCGTTTGCACGCGTAAAGGCACGGACAGCGTTGAGCTTGTAGCGATGCAGTCTTGCCTCTTGTGCGTGCGGCGTATCAGGCAGGCGAATATTGAGTCCATCCTCGGGCGCCGTACAGTCTTTCGGGATATTGATGTGAACGCGATTAATATCTACATCGACGGACGCCGTCGCTTCAACGGTATCCTTGACGCACTTCATCCCAACCCAGCACCCACTATAGCGCGACAGCTCCCAGCCAATCACGCCAAAGTCGAGGACTTCCTGGATGCCAGCCGGGCTCAGCACCGGGATCATGGCGTCCACCATTGCAAACTCGCTCTGATGACACGTTGTCGACGATTCGCACGTATGATCATCGCCCATGAGAACCAGTACGCCTCCCAGCTTCGAGGTGCCCGCAAGATTCGCATGCCGTAACACATCGCCGGATCTGTCGACCCCGGGCCCCTTACCGTACCATAGCGCGAACACCCCGTCGTACTTTCCCTCCCCACCGATTTCCGCCTGCTGCGTCCCCCAAACCGCTGTAGCGGCAAGGTCCTCATTGACGCCCGGTATGAATACAACGCCGTGCGCATCCAGATGCTTTTTCGCTTTGACGAGCTGATCATCAAACGCGCCCAAAGGCGAACCGCGATAGCCTGTAACGTACCCGGCAGTATTCCTACCAGATTGAAGGTCACGTAAGTGCTGAGTCAGCGGCAACCGCACTAGTGCCTGCGTTCCCGTAATAAAGACGCGCCCCCGCTGCAGCGTGTACTTGTCGTTAAGGTCGACGGTGGTCAGACTCATCGTTTGTCTCCGTTGTGCTATCAATTTGCTCTATCCGCGATGCAATGGATGCAGTTTCTCGTCAAAGTTGTCGACACTCGGAGAAGGCAGCGCTGCCTCATCTTCAATAGAGCGGATCCGGGAGCGCAACGCATCCAGGATCTCCCCTCGTTTGGTATCCGATATATACGGGATGTGCCAGCCGACAAATGGCTCATGCACCCGGAAACCGGTGTAAGCGAGCGTGCCCTGAAGGAGATGCCTCAACATGAGATGCAAAGGGCCGTGAATACCATCAGGCGCAAACATATGCTCCTGTCCTCCCAACGTTACGCTGATCAGCGCGCGCTTCCCGCGCAATCCGCCGTGGTCATAGAAGCGCTTGCCGCCGTAAGTCACGCCCGAGACAAATACACGATCAATCCAACCCTTCACGATTGCTGGAGTAGAAAACCAGAAGATCGGAAAATTGAGTACAAGCATGTCGCACCAGAGCAATTTTTCAAGCTCAGCGCGAATATCGGCCGCGAGCGTCTGCGTAGCCACACCATGCCGCTGCTCGAGAGCGTATACGCAATAATCAGGATTCGCCGGCGCTAAAAAATCATCGGCAGAGGCAACGGGGTTAAAATTCATCTCATAAAGGTCGGAGATGCGAACTTCATGACCGCATTTCTCAAACTCTTCCGCTGCCGCAGATTTCAGTGCCGTGCTAAAAGATTTACTCTCAGGATGCGCATGGACGATTAGCACTTTCATTCCGTGAACGCACCCAATAAGCTGAACAACGTACCGACGATTATCGTCGCGGCCATGATAACTCGCCCTCCCCATTGATAACCGTGAAAGAACTCGCGACAGTCGATCTCAAATAAGATCAGCGATTCCACCGCTTCCTCCGATAAACAGATCCACATCATCCGCATCGCATTGTGTCCGCCGCACGGGCGACGAAATGATCCATTCCGGATCAGTCACAGCTCAGCCCGTTATTTCTTTACCGAATATCGACCGTGCAATGACCAGCTTCTGGATTTCGTTGGTTCCTTCGTAGATCTCTGAAATCTTGCAATCCCTATATATTTCTTCGACGCGATAGTGGGATTCATCCGCCGCGAGTTGCTCCATGAAACCATAGCCACCAAATATCTGCACGCCATCCCGCGCAAACTCACCAGCCAGATTTGTCGCGTACCACTTCGCCATTGCAGCTTCCGGCTCCGGAAACGCCTCGCCAACATCCATGCGCAACGCGGCTTTCATGTAGAGGCTGCGAGCATTCTCGATCTCGGTTGCTCGCTCGGCCAATTTGAATTGCCAATGCTGGAACTGCGCGATCGCCCTGCCGAACGCTTTGCGCGTTTTCAGGCGCTCTACGCTGTGGTCGAAAATTGCCTGCGCCATTCCCACCCCGCTCGCCGCGATACCGATCCGTCCGTAGGTCAATGTTTGCAGTGCTATCTTCAAGCCTCCACCAGGCGCTCCGACGACGTTTTCCGCGGGAACCTGCACGTTGTCAAAATAGATGTCCGCGGTCAGTTGGCCATGGTTGCCGAGTTTGCGATCGGGCTCTCCGACCAGTACGCCTGGCGAGTTTAAATCCACCACTATCTCAGTCATACGGCCTTCTTCTACGCAGAGCAGAACCACGAAGTCAGCAACCGGAGCATTCGTAATAAAGCGCTTACGCCCGGTAATCGAATAGCCGGCAGTCGCTTTTGTGGCGACAGTCTGCATGGCGTGGATACTGAGATCGGTACTGGCGTCTGGCTCCGTGGTGGCGAAGCTGCCAATTTTCTCGCCGGCGAGCAATGGTGCAAGGTAGCGGGTCTGGAGTTCGGGGGACGCGTGTTCCAACGCGTGGCCCGCCAGAATGCAGTGAACATCGACGATCGCTGCAACCGAATTGGAGTGGTATGCGAGTTCTTCGATCATTACCGCGGTGGCGGCCGCCGGGTTCTTGAGCCCGCGGCCGCCCACGGCCGCCGCGAAGGGAATACGGAACAGTCCGGCCTCCGCCATCTTGCGGAAAAGGTCGTGAGGGAAATTCGCGACCGATTCCTCCCGGTGTCCGATTCCCCACGCCACGGGGGCGACGTATTGCTCAGCAAACCGCCTGACCTCTTCCCGAATGGAGGTTGTTTCTTCCGTCGCGAGTAGGTCGTGATACAGCAACGATTGATGTCGTTGGGGTACCAGCCGGCGGCTGCTCTCGGTATCGGCTTTGAGGCTCATCTGTTCTCCTCCGTGGCCCTGCTTTCCGCCTCAGCGCGCAAGGCGCCACCGCTCAGCACAGCATCCGCAATGAGGGAGCACACTGGCACCAATCGAAGAAGCACTGCGGCGTGTCGGAAGCCACTGTTTGGTTAGGGTTCGCCTGCAGTGTCGCCAATCGAATGGGTGATGTACATTGGCGAAACTGACACATTCCATGCGATTTACGACTCATGGTGCACCGCGCTGCGATTCTTGCCTATGACGGCTGCTATGCCTCGAGCCTCGGCGGTTTTGCCGACGTACTGCAGGTGGCGAACTCCCATTTGCGTCAGCAACAAGGGGCCGGAAGTTCTCCGTTCGAGTGGCACTTCATGTCGACGGACGGTGGCGTGGTTACGGCGAGTAACGGATTGCAGCTACAGACGACCAGATTTGGGTCCCGCGATCGCTTCGATCTCGTTTTTGTCCCGAGCGCGCACTACGGCGGTCGCAAGGCATTCGATCAGCTGCTAGCCGGCCAGTCGGAAGTCTGCGCTTGGCTTTCCTCACAATGGAGCAAAGGCGCCGTTCTTGCCGCCAATTGCACCGGCACTTTTATCCTTGCCCAGACCGGATTGTTGGACCAGAGACTTGCGACGACGACCTGGTGGCTCGAAAAGCAGTTTCGCTGCCGATTCCCTGCGGTCGACCTTCAGATCGAGCCAGTTCTGACCGAGGTAGACCGCCTGATCTGTGCAGGTGCGTCCGCGTCATACCTCGTACAGACAATTCGCGTAATAGAACGTTTCTGCGGCTCAGTCATTGCTTCTCAGTGCGCAAAGACAATGCTCATTGACGTAAGTCAGACCAAACAAACGCCCTATCTGCCCCTTCTGGCAGACAAGGCGCACGCAGACCACCTGATTCATCAAGCGCAACACCATCTTCAGAAACACATGACCGATGACGTGCGAATAGCCGATCTCGCCTCGACTCTTGGAGTGAGTGAAAGAACGTTGATTCGACGATTCAGGTCAGCGATCGAACGCACGCCGCTCGCGTATCTTCAGGACTTGCGACTCGAAGCCGCCAGGGGAATGCTGGAAGCCGGCGGACTCGGCGTCGAAGAGGTGGCGTCCCGAGTGGGATATCTCGACTCCAGCTCGTTCTCTCGACTTTTCCGACAGAGAATTGGGATGAGTCCGGGAGCATATCGTAACCGCTTCAAGTTGCCCGCCGAATCCGATCAGCCTTGATTAGCTGTGAAACTTCGACGCTGTTTGCCTTACACGTTTCGATCAAGGAGTACAGGTTGGCCGCCGCGTTCGCGGCGGACCGTGTCGTAGAAGCCAGTTTTTTCGGCCGACTGTAAATGACGTGATCGTGCTTTCGCACGCGTTGTTCGAGATCGGCCAGCCACCGCCAGCGAGCACGAGATAATCGCGACGCACGTTGAGCTTGCTGCCGGCCACGGCCCCGTTGCCACGCCAACGGATTGGCTTGATGCGCGTAGGCAGCCGGGGCATTCACCGACGCTCGAACCGCCGGGCGCAGGTATCGGACGGTCCGATGAGCGTCGATGCCCCAATGGCTTCCTTGCGCATCTACACGCGGGTACCGGATCGTCAGCCGATCATCCGAGCCACGACCGGATATTGGCGCGCATCGCGCCAGCCGAGATTCCGTATCGGTCATGCAACGTCGGCAGCGCGCCCGCGGCGAGGTACGCATCCGGCAGCGCGATCTGCCGGAACGGCACCGCCACGCCCGCCGCGAGCAACGCGGTCGCGACCGCTTCGCCGAGCCCGCCGATCACCGTATGGTTCTCCGCGACGACGACCATGCGCCCTTTCCGCGCGGCCTCGCGGACGAGGGTCGCCGTATCGAGCGGCTTGATCGTCGGCACATGCAGCACGGCGACATCGACGCGATCGGCTTCGAGCGCCTTCGCTACCTCGAGCGCACGCATCGTCATGATGCCAGACGAGATCAGCAGCACGTCGTTGCCGTCGCGCAGCAGCTTGGCCTTGCCGAGTTCGAAGCGGTAGTCGTATTCGTCGAGCACGGCCGGCACGTTGCCGCGCAGCAGGCGCGCATACACCGGCCCCTTGTGCGCGGCGATGGCCGGCACCATCTGTTCGATGTCCAGCGCGTCGCACGGATCGATCACGGTCATGTTCGGCATCGCGCGCATCAGCGCCAGATCCTCGGCGGCCTGGTGGCTCGGCCCGTAGCCGGTCGTGAGCCCCGGCAATGCGCAGATCAGCTTCACGTCGAGATTGTCCTCGGCGATCGCCTGATGAATGAAGTCGTACGCGCGGCGCGTCGCAAACACCGCATAGGTCGTGACGAACGGCTGCGCGCCTTCGTGTGCGAACCCCGCGGCGGCCCCCATCAGCAACTGCTCGGCCATGCCCATCTGGTAGTACCGCTCGGGGAATGCCTTCGCGAAGATGTGCAGGTCGGTGTATTTGCCGAGATCGGCCGTCATGCCGATCACGTTGCCGTTCGTGCGTGCGAGTTCGGTCAGCGCATGGCCGAACGGCGCAGAGCGGGTCGCCTGCCCTTCGGCTGCGATGGACGCGATCATCGCCGACGTCTTCAGGCGCGGCTTGTTGTCGACGGTGCTCATGCGTGTCTCCCTGCTTCAAGTGCGTCGAGCGCGAGTTGCCACTCGTGCGCATCGACGCGGATGAAATGGCTCTTCTCGCGTGCTTCGAGGAACGGCACGCCGCACCCCATCTTCGTGTCGCAGACAATGATCCGCGGCTGAGGTGCTTGATGCCGGCGCGCATCGTCGAACGCGCGTTTCACCGCGTCGATGTCGTTGCCGTCCACGCGTTGCACGTACCAGCCGAACGCCTCGAGCTTGTCGACCAGCGGCTCGAACGCCATGACCTGCGTCGACGGGCCGTCGGCCTGCTGGTTGTTCACGTCGACGATCGCGATCAGGTTGTCGAGCTTCCAGTGCGCGGCCGACATCAGCCCTTCCCAGATCGCGCCTTCGTCGAGCTCGCCGTCCGAAAACAGCGTATAGACGAACGCATCCGAGCCCTTGCGCTTCAAGCCGAGACACCGGCCGACCGCGATCGTCAGCCCCTGCCCGAGCGAGCCGCCGGACATTTCCATGCCGGGCGTGTAGCTCGCCATGCCGGACATCGGCAAGCGACTGTCGTCGCTGCCGTAGGTTTCGAGTTCGTCGGCCGGCAGGATGCCGGCTTCGAACAGCGCCGCGTACAACGCGATCGCATAGTGGCCGTTCGACAGCAGGAAGCGGTCGCGCCCTTCCCACTCGGGATCGTCGGCGCGATAGCGCATCGCGCCGAAATACGCGACGGCCAGCACGTCGGCGATGTCGAGCGCCTGGCCGACATAGCCCTGCCCCTGCACTTCGCCCATCAGCACGGCGTTTCTTCGGATGCGGTACGCGCGCTCGGCGAGCGTGACCGCTTCATGGATGGTTTCGGTAGCCATCGATCACTCCAGTATCGGGTCGGAAAGAATGCAAATGAATCAGCAGTTGTCAGCGGTTATCAGCGGTTCACGGATCGGGGCACGAGGAACACCAGCAGCGCACCAACCGTGATCGCGACGGAGATGAACACGAGGCCCGCGGTGGACTTGCCGGTCAGGTCGTTCAGCCAGCCGACGATCGCCGGCGAGAAGAAGCCCGCGAGATTCGCGAAGCAGTTGACTGCGGCGATGCCCGCCGCCGCCGACATCCCGCCCAGCAACGCGGTGGGCAGCGACCAGAACTGCGACGACGACGCGAGGATGCCGGCCGACGCGATGCTCAGGCACACGATCGATGCGCCGACGCTGCTGAGCATCGGCAACGTGGCGAAGCCCGCCGCCGCGACCAGCATCGGCACCGCGAGATGGAAGCGGCGCTCGCGGCGACGATCTGCGCTGATGCCGATCAGCGGCAGCGCGACGATTGCGCACGCATACGGAATCGCGGTGAAGAGGCCGACCCACAGCGGATCGGCCACGCCCGCCTTGCGAATGATCGTCGGCAGCCAGAACGTAAGGCCGTACTGCCCGAGCACCACGCAGAAGTAGATCGCGGCCATCAGCCACAGCCGGCGGTCCGCGACGAAGGTCCGAATCGACAGGTGGGCGGTGGTGTGCGCGGCGTCGGCCGACACGTTGCGCGCGAGCAAGGCTTTTTCGGCGTCGGTCAGCCATTTCGCGCTGGCGATGCCGTCGTCGAGATACAGCAGGATCGCGAAACCCAGCACGAACGAAGGCAGCGCCTCGAGCAGGAACAGCCACTTCCAGCCGGCCATCGACATCGCGCCGTGCAGCGAATGCATGATCGCGCCCGACAGCGGCCCGCCGATGATCCCGGCGAGCGGAATCGCCATGAAAAACAGCGACAGCGCCTTCGCGCGCCGCGCCGACGGGAACCAGTACGTGAGGTACAGAATCACGCCCGGCGCGAAGCCGGCTTCGGCGACGCCGAGCAGAAATCGCAGCACGTAGAACGCGGTGGGCGACTTGACGAACACGAAGCTCGCCGAGATCACCGCCCAGGTCAGCATGATGCGCGCGAGCCAGCGGCGCGCGCCGACGCGATGCAGGATCAGGTTGCTCGGCACCTCGAACAGGAAATAACCGAGGAAGAAGATGCCGGCGCCCATCCCGTAGACCGTCTCGCTGAAACGCAGGTCGTTGAGCATCTGCAGTTTCGCGAAGCCGACGTTGACGCGGTCGAGATACGCGCCGAGGTAGCACAACATCAGGAACGGGATCAGCCGTCGCGCGACCTTCGCGTAGGTGGCCGCTTCGAACGTCCGCGCGTCGTCCCGTTGCAGCATCTCGCCCTCGACGGGCGGTGCGGGGTACTTTGCTCTCATCTTTGTCTCCTGCCATGGCCCCGGGTTGTCCCGGGTGCATGATGATCGGCGCCGCGTATCGGGCGGCGCCATTCTCAGTGAATCTATATGAACGCG
>NZ_ML058652.1 GCF_003635165.1 Burkholderia sp. Nafp2/4-1b
CTTTTTGAACTGGCCTCTAAGAGGCGCCGCTGCATTTAATGCACTTGTTGCATTTAATGCAGATGTCGGGTAGCCTTGTTTCCGCCTTGCGGAAGCAAGGCTTGACACATCGCATCACCGCATTATGAAAAAGGGGGACGTACATGCGTACCGTAGACCGAATCCGCGAGGTGACGCCACCACCACTCACCAATGAAGAGCTGGAGATGGCACGCGTCGCGCAGCGCTGCATTATGGAAGCACTCGATCACTCACGCGCTGCGGCCATCACCCTCACCACCGACACAGGCGAACATCCGTCGGTTGAAGTGCCGCCGCCGGCGTTGAAACTCATCGGCCAACTGCTCGGGGCAATGAGCGAAGGCCGTTCGATCACCCTCATGCCTGCAAACCGGGAATTCACCACGGTGGAGGCAGCCCATTTTCTGAACGTATCGCGGCCGTTCGTGATCAAGGAGATTGAAGAAGGCAGGTTGCCGCATCGGATGGTGGGTACACACCGACGGATCGCCTTTGACGACTTGGTGACATACGCCAACAAAATGCGCGAGAAACAGGCCTCCGCACTCGATCGCATGGCTGACAACGCTCGCGAATTGGGATTGGACTACTGAGATGGCGGGTAACGCACGTTACACAGCCCTATTGGACGCGTGTGCCCTCTATCCGATCGCGATTGCCGACTCGTTGATGAGCCTAGCTACTGCGGGGCTTTTCGCCGCGAAATGGTCGACAAGAATTGAACAGGAATGGACCACCGCGCTGGAAAATCAGCGAGCAGACCTGAAAGGCAGGCTCGAGTTTCGGCGAGACTGCATGCGCGCGGCGGTGCCGGACTGGGAAGTCCCGGAGACTGCCTGGGCACCGCTCGTTTCGGCGTACGAGCTTCCGGACCCGGACGACAGACATGTCCTCGCAGCCGCAGTTGCCGGACACGCGGACTGCATCGTGACCGCGAACCTTCGTGACTTCCCGTCCGAGATCGTCAGTGCGTACGGCATAGAGGTCGTTGATCCCGACCGGTTCATTATTAACCAGTGGGATCTCGACCCGGTTACTACGATGACCGCGTTCAAGCATATGCGTGCCCGTCGCAAAAAGCCTCAGGCAACCGCCGAGGACTTCGCGCAAGCCCTGGAACGCGGTGGCCTGCCGGCAACCGCTCAGCGGATACGTGAAGCAGCAGAGTTGATTTAGCTTTTTTCCCGGACAGCGTTACCTATACCGAGGCATGCCAATAGGCCCGCGAATCGCGGAACCAGGAGGCGAATGCATTTCGGTCAAAGACTCGAAGTTGCTCCATCTCCATCGCATAACGTCGGAACAGCGCAAGCAACTCGCGCAAAGCACTCTCATCGACCTTTGCTTCATCGACATAAATGCTCAATACGTCGAGCTCGCCTTCATAGCGCTTCACACAAGGTAGCTTATCGAGCCACTCGAAGAATGCGGATTCATCGTACTCTGAGTAGTACCAGATACGCTTTGCAGATAGAACCAGTTCATCTGCCACGACGTCTGCCTCCTGGATTAATGTTGTAGTCGCCTACGCCAGACGCTGCACCTCCAAAACGGTCCTTCGCTCACTACTGGGAAGACTGGCTACCGATAGCTTAGCTCATTGCGATGGCTGACTCGGTGAAAGTCGAAGGACCGCTTCGGGTTCGTTCAGAGTCGTTCGCTTCGCCCCAGAACCGCCATCCGCTGGCGCAGACCGATCCAGTCGGCGGGAGTTGCACGCGGCCCTTAAATACGGATACCTAACGATCAGGCGGCCCGATCCGGATTGCTCATAGAAGATGTGCAATGGCGGCGTCCTGGGCCGATTAGAACACCTGGTGCGCAACTTTCGCCTGGGTCAAACATGGCGTTCTGGACATGGCGCGACCAGTGCGTAGCGAAAAGTGAGAGTGCTCAAATTCCTCGCACCGGTAGAGTCTTATCGCCGCAGCAAGATAACTTTTCTTATCACTACACCACGATTGTCGTGACAAACTGGCCAACTGGAAAGCGCACCTCGCCTCAACGCCGCCCATCGAGCAGAGTCGATTTCGCCAGCGCCGCTCCAATCGCGCTTCGACGCTCGGGCTGGGTGACCGGCGCGTGACGGCGGTAGCCGCAGGCGTGATGAGTTGCCCGCGGCAGCGGGGCGCCTCGAACGGACCTGTAGGCCGAGAAGGTGCTGGCCAACGCCGATCGTTGGAATGATGCATCCGTGCTGTATCGGGACGCCATCGACCTCGCGACGATGGTCGACGCCTCGGGCGAGATCCCCGATGAGTCTGTCTCCAAGGTGTTGGCGGCAGACAGAGCGGATACGCTGGGCCCGCTGGCCAGGGTGACGGCGCTTTTCACGAGCCGACCGCAGGCGGTTGGCAATTCCAATATGGTCGATCCGCGTGCCGCGATGTGGGACACCACCACCGACGGCGAAATCTCGCTACCCGCCTCGGCATTCGCTGCGGGCCTGTTCTGCCAGACCGATGCGCGCATCGGTTTCTGGGCCTCGCCGTCGAACAAGGAGCTGACCGGCATCACCGGTACCGGCCGCCCGATCGAATATCTGGATGGCGATGCGCGACCTGAAGCGTCAGGGTGCGCTGATCAACTTCGAGGTCTACCCGGACCCGGAGCTCAATACGGCCACCCAGCTCGAGGACGGCAAGGTGTACTGGAACATCCGGTTCACCGACGTGCCGCCGGCCGAGAACCCGATTTTCCGCTTCGAAGTCACCAACCAGTGGCTCACCGAAGTGCTCGATAACCCGATTTAAGGGGGCGACGATCGTTCCGGAAACGCTTTATAACTGCAACCTGTTCGTGGATGGCCGCGGCTACGCGGGCCGGGCGCTGGAGATGACACCGCCGAAACTGAAGCTCAAGACGGACGACTATCGCGCGGGCGGCATGGACGCATCGGTCAAGACGGACCAGGGCATGGAGGGGCTCGACGCGTCGTTCACGATGGCGAGCATGGAATACGACGTACTGCGGTACTTTGGGCTGGCGGACAGCAACGCGTTTAACGGCGTGTTACGAGGTGGATCCCGGCAACTGGAAGCCGGGCGAGAAGGGAGAGGTGAAATACACGGTCTCGTGCGCGTATTACAAGCTGGAAGTGAACGGCGCGATCGTGCATGAGATCGATATCTTCGCGTGCAAGCGCGTGATCAACGGGGTCGATCAGCTGGCCGAGGTGCGCAAGCACCTGGGGATGTGAAGCACGATGCAGGTTAGGTGCCTCCGGCATGTCGAATTAACACATTTACTGCTCGGAATGTCGCTGCAGGCAATATGAAAATGGTTGACGTTTCAGGAATATTATTTGGCACCCGATCTTTGCGTTCTATACTGAATTCGGCCATGTGGGGGCACTGTTGCATGGCGCGGCAGCCTGTCCGCTGATCGAATGCGAAATTCGCCTGCCCTCGTTCATGCGGGTTGCTAAGGCAGGTTCAATTAGACTGGAGGTGAATCGTGAAGAAACTATTGCGAATTTTATTCGTCTTTCTGATTGTCATGTTAGATATGTCCACGGCGCATGCGATCTGTTCCGCATATTTGCGAGCAGATGGTACGTTAGTCGGGGCGATATCTGATGGATGCAGTATTGAATCGTCGAAGCATCCTTCTGCCGGAACGTATCAACTGACTATACAGAAACCAGGCACAGGCTCCGTCGTCAGTTGCGAGTTGACGCTCAACAAGAGTGCGAGTACGACTGCATGGGTGGTCAATGGCTCCTGGGATGACAATCATCTAAACCCATTTGCTGCTTCCTCGCTGTTGACGATTAATACCTCGGCGGAAGCAGCCGGTGTGTTGAATGTGGGACAGGATAGTGACGTAAATATTCTATGTTATCCATAATGTAGAATTAGAAAATCAGCATCAGCGTATTTTTCGCGTCGACAGAATGGCGAGCCACTAGCTCGCCATTTTTTATTTGAGGAACCGCAATGGACCAGGTCACCGTAACCCTGACGTACCCGATTCAACTGAACGGTGTGTCGTGCGATCGCCTGACGCTGCGCCGCCCGAAGGTGCGCGACATGCGCGGCGCGCAGAAACTCGCCCCGAACGATCCCGAGCAACAGGAGCTGATCCTGTTCGCGTCGCTTGCCGAGGTCGCGCTCGACGAGCTCGAGGCGATGGACCTGGCCGACTACGAACGCGTGCAAGACGCGTACTACTCGTTTCGAACCGTACGCAACACTCGACAGCAAGACGCTCAAGGTGCTGGCCAAGCGCCTGGCGGCTGAGTTGCACATGTCACCCGCGTCGATCGATGAATTGACGCTCGACGACGTGGTGTGGTGGCTCACCGACTGAATGGACTGAGGGAACTGAAGGAACCGACATGGCAAGCAATATTGCACTGGGCATCGTGATCGGCGGGGCCGTGTCGTCGACCTTCGGCCGCGCGATCACCGATACGGGTACACGTATCGACAGCCTGAAGCGCCGCGCGAACGACGCACGGCTCTGGCAGCGCCAAATCGGCGAGACGCTGCAGTTGCAGGACGCGTTCCGCCGCTTGCAGCGCACCGGCGACCGCTCGGCCGACGGGATACGCCGCCAGCTCGAGCGCAATTTACACACGCTGCGTGACGCGGGTTTCGAGGTGGGGAGGCTCGATCGCGCGTATGCGCGGCTGGGACGCACCGTGCGCGGGCTCGAGCTGAAGGCGATCGGCCAGCAACGGCTGATGGCCGGGCGCGAAGCGGCGCGCGGCACGATCGGCGATGCAATGAAATTGACGGGGGCGCTCGCTGTGCCGGCCACGATCGCGGCCAATTACCAGGCGATCATCCGGGACATCGCGATCAAGGCGGGTATTGCGCGCACGCAGCAAGAGGCGACGATGGGCGCGCGGATTAGGCGCGACGCGGCGACGAACGGGATCGGACGGAACGAGTTGGCCGACGCGGTGAACCAGATGGTGGCCGGCGGCATGGATCTGGAGCGCGCGCTGAACTTCGCGCCGCTGATCGCGCGGTCTGCGATCGGCCAGGGCGCGACCAGCGTCGAGACGGCCAAGATGATCCAGGCGCTGCAGCAGAACGCGGGCGTGACCGATCCCCGCCAGATGGCACAGGCGCTCGAGTCGATCGCGTACCTGGGCAAGGCGGGCTCGTTCGAGTCGGCGGACATGGCGCGCTGGTTTCCGGTGCTGCTCGCGGAGATGCAGAGACTGGGGATCAGCGGGCAGGATGCCGTCACCCAGCTAGGCGCAATGCTGCAGGTGCAGATGAAGACGGCGGGCAGCGCGGACGAGGCGGCGAATAACCTCAAAAACTGGTTCTCGAAGATCGGTTCGGGCGAAACCGAGCGCAACTATGCCAAGGCCGGCGTCGACTACCCGGCGAAGATGCGCGAGGCGATCGGCAAGGGCTGGTCGACGATGGAGGCGTCGTTCGTGCTGGCCCGCGCATATATCGAACGGGTCGATCCCGAGAAGGCGAAGCAACTCGCGGCCGCCGCGCAGCAGTTCAATCGCGAGATGGACCCCGCCAAACGGCAGGCGCAGATGGCCGCGTTTGCCGAGACGATGAAGACGGGCGACCTCTTTAACGACATGCAGGTAAAGGCGGCGCTGACCGGCTACATGCAGCATGCCGCGCTGTACCGCAACCTGAAGCGCGACTCGGCGCAGGCGACCGACGAGATCCGGAGGGACCTCGAGGCGCGGCGCGAGACCAGCAAGCAGATATGGCGCGAGGTGGGACAGCGCTGGGACGATGCGATGCGCAGCCTGGGTGACGCACTGCGGCCGGTCACCGATGCGGTGGGACACGGCGCGAAGACGCTGGGCGCTGGGCTGCAGACGGTGACCGAGCGTGCGCCGAAGGCGACGGCGGCGGTCGTGGGCGTGCTCGGTGCGGCGGTGGCGATACGCGGGGTCAAGGCGCTGTGGACGCTCGGGCGTGGCGCGATGGATCTGGCGCGTGGGGCGGTCCTGGCACGAGGCGGTGCGCGCGGGCGCGCGAAGGGTGGGGTGGTCGGTCGCGCGCTCGAGACGCTGGGTGCTGCGGCCGGCACTCCGGGCGCTCCCGGCGCCGTACAGCGTGTGTTCGTCGTGAATCTGCCGGCCTCGGGGGCCAGCGACCTGATCGGCCACGCTCGCCAGAAACCCCGCTCGAAGCCCACCTCCCGCATCGGTCGCGTGATCGGTGCGGGCCGGGCCGTGCTCGGTCGCGTGATGCCCTACGCGGGCAAGCTCGCGCTGGCCGGCACGGCGCTGAAGTTGGGGCTGGCGGCGAAGGACGCCTACGGCGTGGCGGTCGGCAGCGACACGCGCGCACGCAAGGCCGAGCAGTTCTCCGGGATTGCCGGCCAGCTGGCCGGCGGCCTGGCGGGCGCAAAGATCGGCGCGGCGATTGGTGCGCTCGGTGGGCCGATTGGGGCGGCGGTCGCGGGTGTGGTCGGCGGGGCGATCGGCACGTTTGCAGGTGACAAGGCGCTGCGCGCGATCGCGCGGCAGACAGTCGCGCGTGCGGAACCGGCGCCGCTGCCGGCCGAAGCGGCCGCCAAGCTCAAGGGACTCGAGAAGGCCGCAGCGCCACGCGCGGGCCCGCGCCTCGAGCAGACCAACACGTTCGCGCCGGTATTCCACGTGCGCGTGGAGGCGAATGAGACCGACGCCGCGGACAAGTTCCTCGCGCGCGTGAGCCCGGTCCTCACGCGCATGATGGACGAGCACCAGCGCAAGGCCAACAGCCACGCAGCGCTGTTCGACAGTCCGCATCTGTAGCAAAGGATTGGTAGGAATAGAAATAAATGTAATCGAACAGATTACGCAGGCCGCGACGCAGACCAGTTTTGCGACCGAACGCGTGCAGCACCTGGCGCGCGTGGCCGATCGCAACCGGCCAGCGAGCCAAAACACGGTCGACACG
>NZ_ML058653.1 GCF_003635165.1 Burkholderia sp. Nafp2/4-1b
TCACGCTGTTCGCGCTGGGCACGGCGCCGCCAACTCGCGAATTGACCGGCAAGGGTCGTCATCCGGGATCTGGCGGGCTCCCCCACCTTGATTGACATTGCGCGTCTGCCCGAATGTCGCCTCGACGCGCCGTAAATCACGTGACCAGCGCTGAAATGAATGACTCGCTACGGGAAACATGGTTGCGAAGTGCATCCTTAGACCGGTTAAAACCACTTCATTGAACGCGAGCTCGCATGACCGGTTCGTAAGCTCCCGTGGATTTTTATTTCAATCGAATGGCGGACCGCTCGTTCGCCATTTTTTATTTGAGGAACCCTGAATGGACCAGGTCACCGTGACCCTGACGTACCCGATTCAACTCAATGGCGTGTCGTGTGATCGCCTCACGCTGCGTCGCCCGAAGGTGCGCGACATGCGCGGCGCGCAGAAACTCGCCCCGAACGATCCCGAGCAACAGGAGCTGATCCTGTTCGCGTCGCTTGCCGAGGTCGCGCCCGACGAGCTCGAGGCGATGGACCTGGCCGACTACGAACGCGTGCAAGACGCGTACTACTCGTTTCGAACCGTACGCAACACTCGACAGCAAGACGCTCAAGGTGCTGGCCAGGCGCCTGGCGGCTGAGTTGCACATGTCACCCGCGTCGATCGATGAATTGACGCTCGACGACGTGGTGTGGTGGCTCACCGACTGAATGGACTGAGGGAACTGAAGGAACCGACATGGCAAGCAATATTGCACTGGGCATCGTGATCGGCGGGGCCGTGTCGTCGACCTTCGGCCGCGCGATCGCCGATACGGGTTCGCGCATCGACAGCCTGAAGCGTCGCGCGAACGACGCACGGCTCTGGCAGCGCCAGATCGGCGAGACGCTGCAGTTGCAGGACGCGTTCCGGCGCCTGCAGCGCAGCGGGGACCGCACGGCCGACGGGATACGCCGCCAGCTCGAGCGCAATTTACACACGCTGCGCGACGCGGGTTTCGAGGTCGGGCGGCTCGATCGCGCGTATGCGAAATTGGGGCGCACCGTGCGCGGGCTCGAGCTGAAGGCGATCGGCCAGCAACGGCTGATGGCCGGGCGCGAAGCGGCGCGCGGCACGATCGGCGATGCAATGAAATTGACGGGGGCGCTCGCCGTGCCGGCCACGATCGCGGCGAACTATCAGGCAATCATCCGCGATATTGCGATCAAGGCGGGCATCGCGCGCACGCAGCAAGAGGCGACGATGGGCACGCGGATCCGGCGCGACGCGGCGACGAACGGGATCGGCCGCAATGAACTGGCCGATGCGGTGAACCAGATGGTGGCTGGCGGCATGGACCTCGAGCGGGCGCTGAATTTTGCGCCGCTGGTCGCGCGGTTTGCGATCGGCCAGGGCGCGACGAGCGTGGAGACCGCCAAGATGATCCAGGCGCTGCAGCAGAACGCGGGCGTGACCGATCCTCGGCAGATGGCGCAGGCGCTCGAGTCGATCGCGTACCTGGGCAAGGCGGGCTCGTTCGAGTCGGCGGACATGGCGCGCTGGTTCCCGGTGCTGCTCGCGGAGATGCGGAAACTGGGGATTAGCGGGCAGGATGCCGTCACCCAGCTGGGCGCAATGCTGCAGGTGCAGATGAAGACGGCGGGCAGCGCAGACGAGGCGGCGAATAACCTAAAAAACTGGTTCTCGAAGATCGGTTCGGGTGAAACCGAACGCAACTATGCCAAGGCCGGGGTCGACTACCAGGGCAAAATGCGCGAGGCGATCGGCAAGGGCTGGTCGACGATGGAGGCGTCGTTCGTGCTCGCACGCGCGTATATCGAACGGGTCGATCCTGAGAAGGCCAAGCAACTCGCCGCTGCGGCGCAGCAGTTCAATCGCGAGATGGACCCGACGAAGCGCCAGGCGCAGATGGCCGCGTTTGCCGAGACGATGAAGACGGGCGACCTCTTTAACGACATGCAGGTGAAGGCGGCGCTGACCGGCTACATGCAGCATGCCGAGCTGTACCGCAACCTGAAGCGCGACTCCGCGCAGGCCAGCGGCGAGATCCGCGAGGACCTCGAGGCGCGGCGCGCGACCAGCAAGCAAATCTGGCGCGAGGTGGGACAGCGCTGGGACGATGCGATGCGCAGCCTGGGCGACGCGCTGCGGCCGGTCACGGATGCAGTGGGGCGGGGCGCGAACACACTGGGTGCCGGGCTGCAAACGGTGACCGAGCATGCGCCGAAGGCGACGGCGGCGGTGGTGGGCGTGCTCGGTGCGGCGGTGGCGCTGCGCGGCGTCAAGGCGGTGTGGACGCTCGGGCGTGGCGCGATGGATCTGGCGCGCGGGGCGGTGCTCGCACGGGGCGGTGCGCGCGGGCGCGCGAAGGGTGGGGTGGTTGGCCGCGCGCTCGATACGCTCGGTGCTGCGGCCGGCACTCCGGGCGCACCTGGAGCGGTGCAGCGTGTGTTCGTCGTCAACCTCCCAGCCGCCGGCAGTGCGCTCGGCGAGTCGATCGGTAAGCCCTCTGGAAAACGTGCCGCGAAGCCCACCTCCCGCATCGGTCGTGTGATCGGTGCCGGCCGGGCCGTGCTCGGCCGTGTGATGCCCTACGCGGGCAAGCTCGCGCTGGCCGGCACGGCGCTGAAGTTGGGACTGGCGGCAAAGGACGCATACGGCGTAGCGGTCGGCAGCGATACGCGCGCGCGTAAGGCCGAGCAGTTCTCGGGGATTGCCGGTCAGTTGGCCGGCGGCCTGGCGGGCGCGAAGATCGGCGCCGCAATTGGCGCGCTCGGCGGCCCGATCGGCGCGGCGGTCGCGGGTGTGGTCGGCGGGGCGATTGGCACGTTTGCGGGCGACAAGGCGCTGCGCGCAATCGCGCGCCGGCCATTCGCGCGTGCGGAGCCGGCCTCGCTGCCAGCCGAAGCGGTCGCCAAGCTCAAGGGACTCGAGAAGGTCGCCGCGGCGCCCGGGTCGGGCCCGCGCCTCGAGCAGACCAACACGTTTGCGCCGGTGTTCCACGTGCGCGTCGAGGCGAATGAAACGGATGCCGCGGACAAGTTCCTCGCGCGCGTGAGCCCGGTGCTGACGCGCATGATGGACGAGCATCAGCGCAAGGCCAACAGCCACGCGGCGCTGTTCGACAGTCCGCATCTGTAGGAAACACGATGGATGTAATTGAGACGATCACGCAGGCCGCGACGCAAACGAGTTTCGCAACCGAGCGCGTGCAGCACCTGGCGCGCGTGGCCGATCGCAACCGGCCGGCCAGCCAAAACACGGTCGACACG
>NZ_ML058654.1 GCF_003635165.1 Burkholderia sp. Nafp2/4-1b
CTCAGCCCTTTAGGGAGAGGAAGACGTCAAGCCGCCACTCGAGCTCCCGTTCGAGAACCGTTCCACTAATCGTCCGTCGGACGCGGTCCGGCGACGCACTGACGCGATTCCACGATGAGCGACCAAGCAATGACCGACGCAATGCGGTAGCCCTTTCGATGGCTCGCTGACGTTCAGCGTTCGGCCCTTCCAGCTGTCCAACATAGGTCGCCGGCAACGCATCGCCCGCAAATTGGAATTCAAGCGACGTGAGCACGTTGGGTGTGAACACTGGATCGCTACAAGCGCTAGGCACCTTACAACCGTTTTTGATCAATTCGAGCGCCGTGATGTCCCCGTGGGCCGCCATTGCATACACGTGATCCGCCAGCATCATGCCGTCAGGCAGCACTATCGTGTTCCATTGCATGGGATGCCGGCTAGCGAGATCGAGAACGGCGCCAAACTGGCACGGCGGCCGCAGCCGTGCGCAGCAGATTTAGAGCCGCTAACACAACTGGACACGGCTGGCGGTGGCTTGTATCGTGCCGCGGATGGCAAGAAGAAAAATCAGTAACGAGTTGTGGGCTGCTCTTGAGCCGATTCCAGTATTTGAGCATTCGCCCAACGGCGTCGGTCCGTTGACGACCGAGCAGCGTTGAACGGCATCTTGTATGCGCTGCACACGGGTGTTCCTTGGGAGGATTTGCCTCAAGAGCTAGGCTACGGCAGTGGCATGACATGTTGGCGACGGTTACGTGATTGGCACGCGGCAGTTGTGTGGGAGAAGTTGCATGTGGCGATGCTGCGCCGCTTGCGCGAGCACGATCAAATCGATTGGGGGCGAGCAAGTATCGATGGCGCGAGTGTGGCCAGCCCCCGGGGGCCAGGAAACCGGCCCGAACCCGACCGACCGGGGCAAGCTAGGCAGCAAGCGACATCATCGTCGATGCCCAAGGTATCCCGTTGGCGATTACCGTGACGGGAGCGAATCGTCATGATTCGATGGCTTTCGAGTCGACGTTAGACGCTATTCCGCCAGTGCCGGGCCTCGAAGGGCGACCACGCAAGCGTCCGGACAAACTGCATGCCGACAAGGGTTACGACTGTCGTCGATGCCGAAATGATTTTCGCCGACGCGGCATCACGGCTCGAATCGCCCGCAAAGGCATCGAGAGCAAAGACCGCCTTGGGCGTTACCGATGGGTGGTCGAACGCACCCATGCGTGGTTTGCCGGGTTCGGCAAGCTGCGAGTCCGCTTCGAGCGGAGGCTCGATATTCATGCTGCGCTGCTCACGCTAGCCGCCGCCATCATTTGTTCACGCTTCGTCGATGACTTGTGTTAGCGGCTCTTAATACCTGCGGCGTAGAAGGCTAAACGACACCATCTGGGCCGTCAGGTCGTGAACTTACTGGTACCGCGACGAAGAACACTTATTCCTGAAAATCCGCGTAGCGTTTCACGGTAATCCTCGATGAACAAAAAAATGCCACCCGCTTGGGGTGGCATAAAAATGGAATGAGAGAAACGTGCAGAGAAATCGATGCCTCTACGTAAAGACATCGATACGCATCATGCCGCCAATCCGCGCACTCAGCTTTCAAAAATCAATCAGCCTCGAGGTCAATCCCCGCAAACGCAGATGTCTCGACCTCCATCGGCGATCCGCTACCGGGCGATGGGCGAGGAAAACAGCAATTAGGGGTACAGGTTGCGATACTCATGCAGCACATGTGGATTGTGGCGGCCAGCATGGAGAAAATCAACGAAGGCGACGCACTGAACCGCCTGCGACAGCAGCGTCAGAGCGGTTGGAACAGGGAACACAAAGACCGGCCGCTCGGGCGAAGGTGAATTCTCAAGTGATCCGGCCGATCGTTGCAACTGATTTCTCGATAAATTCGATCAACCCATGTGGGGCATCCCTGCGGCCGATGCGCGTGAACGGCTATACCGGCCCAATGCAGGACTTGCCGCGCAGGATGGCGATTGCAATGTATGAAATGCGGCACTGGTGACAGTCGAAGTTTGGCCAGTTCAAGGCGATCTCGCCGACGCCGGCCAACAAGTTGTTCGATATTGGCGTGAACGCCGGGCCGACGACCGGCGTCAAATTCCCGCAGCGTGCGCGGAACGTGTTGTGATCCGGAACAGCAAAACGTAATAGACCTGGCATTCGACGGCGTGATCGGTCTGGCCAATGAGGTCTTTTAATACGGCTGGCTAGGCACACAGCGAGATAACGATGACGGTATCGTCTGTTACTACGTGCTGTTCCTCATTTCCGGGCTGCTATATCGTCAGTCGGCGTCTTGGCCATATGTCGTCCGATTACCCGGTGCGACTTCGATTCCGATTTAAGCCGCGTAATGAACTGAGGCGGCTAGCTCTCCGCAAATCCTCCATCTTATAAGAAATATTCAATTTGCCGAGCGGTCGCAGGCTAGCATTGCGAATAAAATGCTTGAAATCATTTACCGATTAATTCCGCGAAGAAATTCATTGCGCGCCTGGATGTCTCGATCAAATTCACCAACGTAACACTGCGTGACTACGCGCTCATCGCCCCGGCGGTTCTCGCCCATAAGCAGGCACAGCTGTTCAGCTTCAATCAGACACGCTGCGCCTCGGGCATAGCCATGGGTAACAAGAGCCGTTGCGACTTCGTTTGTAACCCATTCCTGATACGTAAAGCGATGACTGATCGCGTCGATCATCCGTGCAATCCGCCCGAAGCCATGTAGGCGCCCTCCAGGCAAGTAGGCTACATGTGCCGCACCGCGAAATGGCAGCAAGTGATGAGGGCAGACGCCATGCACGGCAATGCCACGGATAATGACCATATCTTCTCGACGATCATCGAAGCCCGTGCCGAGAGCCTCAGCGGGATCGATATCGTAACCATCGAGCAAGCGCCTCTGCCAGAGTTCGCGAACACGCCGTGCTGTGCGGCCGGTATGTGCGGCGTCGATTTCGAGGCCACTTGCTCTGAGCAAGTTGTCGACTGCATCTTCAAACGCGACCGGGTCGAACGGACGTGCTCGTCGAATTTCTGTAGATGATTCATTATGCTCATCGCATATATCATTGCTTCCGACTTGGTGCATACTTATCTCCTACGTTGAATAAATGTCTAATGAATTTGCGCTCGTGGCGGATGTCCTGACTGACGACACCGAATTTAGACCATGTGCCGTTTTACAGTGGTATCTGCCGCGCTTGGCTACTTTCAAATTTCGCTCGATCGAGCCGAAGCAGCGGACCCGGCACTGTTTTATGAAACCGTCTTTAACAGCATCTTGGATTCTTTAAACCACTTCCTAGTCGAGAGGATTGGGACACCAACGCGACAACCCGCCCCGATCCCAACAAAGATTGAGGTCGTCATCAGCGCGCCGATCTACGAAAATATCGCCATGCGCTCGACACATTCCAAACGATAAACCAGCACCAAAGCACTGCAAGTCCAAATTGGACGATGTGAACTACTAAGGGTATTTCGCCATACAGTCTTCGTAAGGCTACGCTGATGACGACTGTATAAACGCCCGCGAGCACCACGCCTACACTAAATGTCTTACGCATGTTGACAGCTTGCGTTTTTCGAGATATTAAGGGTTTCCGGCTATTCATGAAGCTTCTGACCACATCGAATGTTTGACACGTCACACACACGACGATCTAACTGTTGCTGCTGAGCATACAGCGCTCCAATAGTGACTGCATGTGCCCTAAAGACCGCATGTGAATTGCGAGTCTGCATGGCGTTCGGGCGAATGACCTTGCAAATTTTGCTCCTCGGACCATGACTCTGGCGGTGTGTCCAATTGCGCTGACTGCCTGCAACGCTTCCTGTTCTTGGGTGGCCCCCGATAGTCTGTGACGCGTCGAAGCGTATCGAACGCCGCGGTCGACAGATTGGAGTGGAAGGTCCGACCCGCCTCCGTTGCCGGCGTCATCAGGTGCGGCGTATTGGAAAGTGCGCCGTCGAGTCCGCCCGTCCCGAATGAACCGGTGGCCGTCGAGCGAACGTCCTCAAGCGCTGACGTGGTGCCCTGAACGGCGGAGGGAAAGGCTGGGAAGGGCCGTATCGTCGTGGTCTGCAGGATCGTGCCGACGCCCGCCTGTACCGCATTCAGGCCGCGCATCGCGGTGACGACCTGCGGGCTGACATCACCGGCCACCGACAGGGCGCTGGCCGCACCCGACAGCAACTCATCGCGCCGGGTCAGGTTAAGCAGTGCGCGCGATACCGGCCTCGATCGCGATGTCCCGGATGATCGCCCGGCAATTGGCCGCGATCGTGGTTGGCACGGCGAGTTCCTCGGTGACATCTCATCGCGGACCGGGCCGCAGCCTGCCTCGCGCTGGGAACAGGCCGTTGCTGGCCGACAGCCTTCAACTCCAGCCGCGCATAGGCGCGATCAAGGTCGATGAGATGGCTCCGCCGATCACGATGCCCATTGCAATATTGCTTGCCATGCCTCTTCCTTCAACCAGTGAGCCACCACGCCACGTCATCGAGCGTCAGTACATCCGTCGTACGGGTAATGAACGACGCCAGTCTGAGCTGTGGCGAGAGGCGGGAGGCTCAACGGAGTTCGGAGTGCATGTTCTAGGGCAGCAGCGCGTTGTAGTCGTCGTTGGCGGTTTGCGCGAGCGGCAAGCGCTGGAACGGCCAGGCGAGGTAGCGGTACGGGTCGATGGCGTTTGCTTTACAGGTCTCACACGAGCGAGTAGCGATTCGCGCTGGCGTGTTCGCCGGCGACGGTGTCAGCGAACAGCCAGCCGCGGCGTCCGGCGGCAATGGGGCGTTCATTGTGC
>NZ_ML058655.1 GCF_003635165.1 Burkholderia sp. Nafp2/4-1b
TTGTGGGTAAAACCCAGCCCTGAAGGACGAGGTTTGACGCGCTTCTCGATCAAGCAGCCCGCGAGCGAGAGGAACACCTCCGGCATGTTCGCATACGTTCGTAGAGAACCTTGAGTGATCTGAACGCCAGGAGCCACGCAAAGAGCACGTTCGATGAGCCAGCGCGTTATAGCGATGCCACTGCCACGGCATGATCCGATTTTTTCAAGCAGAGGCGTGATACAGCGTCCGCGGGGATGCAAGCAGCCGTCACGATGGCCTCGATCTGCTAGAACATCTTTCAATGCGCTCGTGGGCAGCTAATGCCGGCCAAGGTCCGACGATGCGCAAATTTTCCGTCTGCTATCGGCTTCCGTCTTATCGGTCGCCGTCCCTCGGCCTGCTTCCGCCGCATTCGTGATACCTCGCCCAGAGCGTGTTGATTACGTCGAGCGCTGCGCTTGCAGCGAATCGCACTGCCGGGGAGAGTTCGACATCCGACGTCATCCCGCGTACGAGCGTAGCGGTCATGCGGTCACGTGCTTCGCCGGTTGCGTCTGCGAACAGCGCTTCTTCGAGAGAAGTCAGTCGTACCATCGAAATCTCCAACAGGGGGTTACACGTCGAGCGGTACTGATACTAGGTGCTCGCCCTTGCGCAGGCTCATCGCTCGACGCGTAATATGCACGATTGCATAACCACTTGGCAATACACTGCCTGGTTGTAGCCGCATGCCGTTTGCTAGCACGACGTAAATCGCGCTAGCATGACCGCCCACTGTCACAACAGGCGCAGGCAGATACGTGCTCGCGGCCTGCAGCGAAGGCACGTTCTGCCACGTCGCAACGAAGCCGTCGCGGGCCGAGCGGTTGAATTCGGCGAGTACGTCTGCAAGTACCGCCGCGCGGGGCGAATCGGCCGCACCGCTCACAATCAGCGTCTTGCCAGACATTGCGATGCTTAGCCCTTCCAAGGAGGCGCGGCTCGACAGCGCCTCGAACAGTCGATCGAACCACAACAAGCGATCATTGACGACGCGCCAGGCGCGCAGTCCCCTCAACCTGTTGAGCTGCGCGGCAGTGCGTTGCCACGCCGCATTGGCAACAATCGGCCCGCGGATCTCGACACTGTCCAGCGTCGCAGCACTGCGCACGTCGACATCGCGATAACCGCCCAATAAAAGCAGGTTGCGGACGGCCTCGCGCAGCGCATCTGCACAAATGCTCTCGTCGCGCATCGCCAGGCCGTGTTGGCGCATCAGTACTCGCAACCGTTCAACATGGCTTGACGAGGCACAAAGGCCGCTCACAACGACGGTACCGTGCGGCATTTGCTGCGCGCGCAGGCCTCGAAGCGCAGGAGCATGCATCTGCTGTGTGAGCCACGCATCGACATCAAAGTGCCTCGGCTCCGCCGGACGCCACAGGATAAGCGCAAGCCCCGCGAAGATACCACCTACCGCGAGCGTGGCGCCCGCTCCGCACACAATTGCATGCCTCGGCCGCGTCGCCACCCGCCTCCGCGCAGGCACCGGCAACGTAGGTAATCGATCGCTGGCTTCCCCAAGCACGAAGGCGATGCCGGCGACGTCGATCGCCCGCCGAAACGGCAACACGGAATCTGAGTGCCACAGTTTGCCGTCGACCCATACGCTCGCGTCTACAGACACGCGTACGCCATCTTCGCCACTCGTCAATGTCGCTTGGGCACCGCCTTCGACCGGCAGCGCGATATCCGCGTCTTCGCCACCGATTTGCGTTGTCCCGAGCGGCAAGTCGAACTCGAACCCTACAAGTGGGCCGTTCAACCACTTCAGCTTGTGCATCGAATCGACATGTCACCTACGTTTGCTGCCAGGGGCTCGCTTCGATCAGGAACAAGCGGATCGTGTGCCGCTTGCTTTGACGGGTCGTCTTAAACAGACTACCGAGAATCGGAAGGTCGCCCAGCAGCGGGATCTTACGCTCGCCTTCGCTCAGCTCATCCTGAACGAACCCGCCAAGCAGCAGTGCTTCGTCTTCCTTCAGCAGTGAATGCGTTGCGATTTCAGATCCGAGCGTTTGCGGTAACGGCTCCTGACTGCTCAACGGGCTCGCCTGCCGGCCGTCCTGCACAACGAGCGCCAACATTACCTCCTGCCGCCCTGAATCGCCGACGATGCGCGGTGTCACGCGCAACAGCGAGCCGGTCGAAATCGATTCGAGCTTCGCGATGCGTTCGGCGCTCACTTTTGTATAGAAAGTAATATTTCTATCAAGTACCGCTTCCATGTTATCCAGCGTAACGATTGAGGGTCGCGATAAAATGCGCGCCTTCGAACTTTGTTGCAGTGCGGTGAGCTGGACCATAAAGCTGCCGGTGTTCGAAATCACCGTCGAGAAGCCGCCAGTATCGCGCTCGCCGCCGGCATTGAAACTCACCGCGCCGCCGCCAATCCGCGCAGACATATGCGCGTCGACACCAAGAGCGCCGAGATCCTCCGCGTTAATATCGACGATCGTCACCGAGATCTCGACAAGCTTTGGTTTGCGGTCGAGCTGCGCGATCAAGTCGCCGTACAGACGCATGTTCGCCCGCTTGTCTCGCACGATCACCGCGTTCTGCCGTTCGTCGGCAGCGAACATCGGTAGCGACCCGTCGGTCGCGAGGGACTGCCCCTTACTATCCTTGGGTGGTAGCGCGCGGCCCTGCGCCATCTCGCGCAAAACCGACGCAACACCCGATACCGTAACCTGCTGCGATCGATAGCTATATGAAGTATCTGCGGCTGTCGCGTACTTAAGCGGGAATAAACGAACTGATTCCTGATTCTGCTCTCGATTGACCGCCTGCTGATCGAGGCGTTTTGCGAATTGCGCAACGCGTTCAAGGCAGACGGGCACACCGTACACCTCGACCGCGTTCGCCTGCTCGATCGCCTGCACGCGACATTGCCGACCATCGAGCAGGCCAGCCGAGTCCAGTTGCGCAATTAGCGTCGACGAGAGCAGATAGTCGAGAGCTATTAGGCGACTCGACACCTCATTTGCGCGATACACGTAGAGCGTCTGACCGTCGTAGTACCACGCAAGCCGATGAAGACGCGCGAGACGATCGAGCGTCGCGTCCGGTGAACCACCGTCGATCGTGCCGATGAACGCACCGTTCACTTGTTCGCTAACGATAACCGGCACGCGATAGTTCGCGCCGAGATCGTGCAGCATGTCGGCGAGTTTAGTACCACGCGTCGCGAAAAAGAACGGCTCCGCGCCGTGCGTTGAAATCGAAGAGGGCCACGCAACCGTAGGAGGACCGAATACCACGCTCGTGGCGACTACCGCACTAGCCAATGCACGGGCTCTCTTGAAGCGACGCAGGAGCATCATTCCCGCCGTCCAGCGGAAGGCAAGCCGCACGCGGCTGCGTAATGCGCGCCGAGCCAGCGCACGACCGAACCTTGCTGCTCAATCCCATCGCGCAGCGCTATTGCATCGGAGTCGCTGTCATAGCGACGGACAAGGTATAGCGTGCCACCATCTAGCCACAGCGAATCGTCCAACTGACAACGCTGTGACGCCAGCCACAACGCCGCGTGCGAAATCCATGCTGGTTCGGGCGGTGCTCCACCGAGAGGGAACGCGACCCAAACACCGTATGCCCCTTCGCCGCACCAGCCGTCCAACTCGTCCATCCTCAGCGACCACCGTCCACGTCGCGCGCTGCCGATCGAGACCGATTCAAGGTAGCGAATGCATGCGGGGACGTCAATCTGATATCCATGCTCCATGGTGCGCCATTCTCTGGATAAATGTTGATAGAATCGATCCGGTCATCACCTGAAGTTAGGACGGCTTGGAGCAATTTTTCTTTTACGTACGGCACTCCTCTCATGATTTTCACGAATACTACTGCTCCCGCCGAAATACGCGTCCTAATCGCGGAAGACCATCCTCTACTGCGCTTGGGCCTCAAAAACCTGCTGGATACATCGCCCCCGTTGTCTGTGGTCGACGAGGTCGGCAACGGTCTCGAAGTGTACAGGGCGTGCCAGCGGCTCAATCCCGACATTGTGTTGCTCGACCTTGGGCTGCCCGGCATGAACGGACTCGATGTGATTTATCAATTGCGGCGGCGCTGGCGGGACCTCGGCATCCTCGTCGTCACCGCGGAGACTGCCGAGCATCGCGCGATAACTGCACTCGCGACCGGCGCAAACGGCTACATGTTGAAGAACAGTTCGAAGCAAACGCTGCTCAACGCAATCTGGAAAGTGTGGCGCGGCCAGACCGCGATCGATCCGGCGCTCAATCTCACCCAGATCACGACAAAGGCCGCGCCGGACTGCTCGGTTAAGCTCACGCCGCGCGAACGTCAAGTTCTCAAACTGATTTCCGAAGGCTGCCGCAATCGCGACATCGCGGAGAAGCTCACAATAACAATTAAGACGGTGGAGACACATCGATTGAACTTGATGCGCAAGCTCGACGCGCACAACGCGGCGGAACTGGCCAACTGGGCACATCGGCTCGGACTGCGCTGAACCGCCCCTCTCTGTCGGCAGCAATCAAGCATTCTGAATGGAAATCAGTTCCGCCAAATTCAGCACGTCCTGATAGCTCATCCAGTTACCTGTACGCACTCGGTGCTCCTGCGCCTCGACTGCCTCGCGCAAGAGATCCAACCCGCCTTGTCCCGCGCAACCCTTCAGGGCATGCAGCACGTTCAGCATCGACGTGACGTCATTCGTATGCCATACGACGTCCACCTGTCGCTGCAGATCGACAAGCGTCTGATGCAGCTTCTCGCGCATCGCGGCGTCGCTCGAATTCAACAGCGACGGGCACGATTTGGCGTTCGGGGTGAGTTCAACTCCGCGCATGAGCTGCATCGACGAAACCTGATTGACCATCTCGGCCAGTTGCTCGAGGGATACCGGCTTTGTCAGATAGCCGTTCATCCCGGCCGCCTTCGCACGCTCATGTTCGGCGGGAGATGCGTTTGCGGTGAGCGCGACTATCGGCGTATCCGGGTCGAGCACGCCTTCTTCGGGCCGGCGCCAGCGCTTCGCAGTGGCCATACCGTCCAACTCTGGCATACGCAGGTCCATCAACACTAGATCAAAAACGCGCGAGTGGCCGAGCTTGAGCGCACACTGACCGGACGCTGCGGCACACGTGAGATGGCCAAGCTCCCGCAGCATCTTGCCAACGATGTCACGATTGACCGCGACGTCGTCAACGACGAGGATCTTCAGCGACCATGCACATACCGCCTTCGGTCCCGCCTCTTCTCGCACGGCCTCACCTCGCAGCGCTAACACGACCTTCTCCCACAACTTGCCTGGCAAATACCCGGACTCCGGCATCGGAAACAGCGCGTTCTCACCCTTTTCAACACGGAGCCCCCACGTGCGTAACTGCATGTGCAGCGCGGATGGCGCGACGAAATGGCCCGCGAGTGGTGCTGGCGGTATCCCGTCCGCCTGCAGCGGCAGCAGCACCGTGAAGCGCGTACCTTGGCCGGGCTTGCTGTCGAGCAGGATCTCGCCGTTCATCAAGTTTGCGAGACGCGATGCGATCGGAAGGCCAAGGCCGTTGCCGCTGTCGTGAGCGCGCACCTGCACAAATGGCTTGAAGATATCCAACTGATACTCATCCGGAATGCCTGTACCGGTATCCTCGATGACGAACGCCAGCATGTCAGCCCGGCGCTCGACGAGCAAATAGATGTGCCCTCGCTCCGTGAACTTCACTGCGTTGCCGAGCAAGTTGACCAAGATCTGCTGCACCCGTAGGCCGTCGAGCCATACTCGCCTGGGAACATCGGCCGCAACTAAAGTACGCATGCTCAGGCTCTTCTCGTGCGCGCGAATATGGATCGTCAGCATTGCTTGGTCGATCAGCGCGAGTAGATCGGTCCGATCGCTCGCGATTTCGAGTTGGCCGGCCTCGATTCGCGAAAAATCCAGCACGTTGTTTACAATCCCAAGCAGATAGCACGACGACTGCTGCGCGACAAGAACGAGATCGCGTTGCTCTGGCTGGAGCGCACTACGATTCAGCAGCGCAAGCGCCCCAATAATACCGTTGAGTGGTGTGCGAAGCTCATGGCTAATGCCCGCGATGTGCTCGCTTTTGCGATTGCTTGCCGTTTCGGCGAGCCGCTTCGCCTCCGCGAGTTCGCGCGTGCGTTCCGACACCTTGCTTTCGAGCGTCTTGTAGTACGTATTGACGGTGCTAAGCAGCGAGTTATACGCGAACCCGATACGACTCAACTCGTCACTCGACTCGGTCGGAAGGCGGCGACCGAGATCGCCTTCGCGCTGCGCGTCTATAACCTCGACGAAATGGCGTAGCGGTCGGCCGAGCTGCTGCTGCAGAGTGACGTAGACAAACGCGATCAGCAACAGGTGGATGACGAAGGCGAAACGCGTCGTCAGCGGCAGCAGAGAAATCGCATTGTCTACGCCCGAACTCTTCGGATAAACTGCCCTCAACCACCAACCCGGCCCCTCCAGTGGTGCGCAGATCACGAAATGATCGTCTCGACGGTTCCCTTTCGTGCTATCGGATTCCAGCGAGAGCAGCGATACGGGCGGCGGCATCGTAGGCGTCTCCGAGCCCATCCACAACACATTGCCCCCCTGAGTCTCCAACGCGAAGCGCAGAGCGTTGCTAAATCCCCCGTCCTTCGCCATTGCGGGAAAATCGCCAATCCGCAAACAGTGCCCCGTGACGACGCCGGTGTGCGGATCGACAACGGCCACGGCCACTCGCGGCACGCCATTAGAATCCATATTCGTCGCTCCCCAATGTACGCCCGGAAGGTTCGCCAGCGTGCGCAGTGACATGAGTGCGCCGATCTTGAGCAGCATGTCCTTCTTGGGCATTGCCTCCGGCTCGAGAAGCACGATCCCTTCCGTCGGCAGTAGAAGAAAAGTGTCCATCCGGACATCTGCGATCATGCGCGCATGGGCCGCGACAATGTCACATGCACGCTCGATGAGTTTGCGATTTCCCTGCGCGTCCTCAAACGGCACGAAGATCACGCGTTGCGCCTTCCCCGGCACCCTCTGGAGTCGGCTGCTGCGATTGTCGAGAAGGTGCATGTTCCACCACGCCATCAGCATCCGAGCATGTCGCTCAGCATATTCGTAACGGTAGCTTTCCTCCCGCGCGATATATTCGAGCTGCCGGGTCAGCTCCGTGCGCAGCTCTTTCTGTGCCTCGACGTACCGAAAATAAAAGCCGACGGCTTCGGACAGCAGCCAGAAGACCATAATCGCGCAACTCAGGATCACCATGATCCGCGCGGTCAACGACTTTTCCCACAATGCGCGCATTATTGACGAGTCCCTTCCAACATCTGCAGCACAATTATCGCATTGGGACACTTTGCGCACGTGCAAATTCAGGCCTTTACCGTATGCTCTACGCCGCTGCGCTTCGGCACGATATTTGACCGTGTCTCACGTTGCTTCTTCCGCCCACGAAGGAATCGAATGGATTTGCAAACGGAGCGCCGACTCGAGCAACTGCTACGCCTTCTCGAATTGCCCTGCGACCGCATCGCCGAGCGAATGGAATTCGCAGGAACCGGTACGCGTCTTTTCATCGAAGTCGACGAGGGACGACTCACGTTGTCGCTTGCGAATGCGGTCGACACCGCTTGCCGCCGAGACGCACTGATGCGGGTCATCGCGCGGTGTGACCCGATGCGCGCACAAGGCCTGGCTCTACATGCATTTGCGACGAGGTCGCAGCTCGTCGTGAGCTGCGTGTTCCCGCGTGATACAAGCACCCGCGACTGGCTGGCCGGTCACCGGTCGATGCGCCGCCTGCTCGACGCTCACGATGGAGTCACTGCATGAAACGGCTAACACCGTGGCTCGCGCGCGCCGCGCGCCGTCGGGACGTCGTGCTGGCAATGATGCTGCTTATTGCGGTTTTCATGATCATCGTGCCGTTGCCCACGGGACTCGTCGATCTGATGATCGCGTTCAACCTGATGATTTCGATCATCCTGCTGATGATGTCGCTGTACATCCGCGATCCGCTCGAATTCTTGGTGTTTCCATCTCTACTACTCATTACGACGCTGTACCGGCTCGCCTTAACCATCAGCACGACGCGACTCATCCTGCTTCAGGCTGACGCGGGCGAAATTGTTTACACGTTCGGCAGTTTCGCGGCGGGGGGTAACCTCGGCGTCGGTCTCATCGTATTCGTGATCATCACCATCGTCCAGTTCATCGTCATCACAAAGGGCTCAGAGCGCGTCGCCGAGGTAAGCGCACGATTCTCGCTCGACGGCATGCCCGGTAAGCAGATGAGCATTGACGGCGACGTACGTGCGGGCACGATCGACGCAAATGAGGCACGCAGACTGCGCGGCCTCGTGCAGAAGGAGAACCAGTTGTACGGTGCGATGGATGGTGCGATGAAGTTCGTCAAAGGTGATGCGATCGCCGGCATCATCATCATTCTCGTTAACATCCTCGGTGGCACCGCGGTCGGCGTATTCATGCACGGACTGACTGCAAGCGACGCGATGTCAACGTACGCAATCCTTTCGATCGGCGACGGCCTTGTGAGCCAAATTCCCGCACTGCTAATCTCGATTACCGCGGGCATGATCGTCACGCGCGTGCCGGGGGACATACGCCAGCCGCTCGCCGCGGACCTTACCGAACAGATTGGAAGACAGCCGCAGGCGCTCTGGCTCGCCGCGGCTGTGTTGCTCGTATTCGCGATGCTCCCCGGCTTTCCGGTCTTCTACTTCGTCTTACTCGCCGCGCTTGCGTTTTGCTGCGCGTGGCATCTGCGTCGGCGCGCCGACAGCGCAGCTTCGGCCAGCGTCAGCGGTGCGGCACACGGAACTGCCTCGCCGCCTGGCGCGCTTGCCGGGCACGCGGTGGGCACGCCCGGAGTCGCGATGTCGCCCGGCGCAATTCCACTGATGATTCGCCACGGGGAATCGGCGGTGCGACCGGCTAAGCTCGCCGAAGCACTCGACGCCTTGCGTACGCAGACCTTCGACAAGCTCGGACTTCCCTTACCTGAAATCCATCTACAGGCCGACGCCGGCCTTCCCTCTGATACCGTACAGATCCTTCTTTATCAGGAGCCCGTCCTCACACTCGCGATGCCCCCGAACGAGTGTCTACTTGATGCATACAACTCCGCGCCCTTGATACAACGCGTGCGCATAGAACCGCTGCCGTTCGCGCGGTTGCGACTGCGATGGGTCGATATCGCGCAAGCGCAGGCGATCGCTGCCCTTGGCATCACGATTCACCACGATGATGCGCGTGTCGCATACTGCTTGTCGCTCGTCATCGATTGCCACGCCGCACAGTTCATCGGAGTGCAGGAGACCCGGTTCCTGATGGATGCCATGGAACCCCGGTATGCCGAGCTGGTGAAGGAAGTGCAGCGTCAGATGCCGATCGGTCGGATCGCGAACGTGCTGCAGCGGCTCGTCGATGAGTGCGTTTCTGTGCGTGATCTGCGCGCCATCTTCGAGGCACTTGTCGAATGGGCGCCGCGCGAAAAAGATCCAGTAATGCTCGCCGAATACGTACGCGTTGCGCTGCGGCGACACATTGCAACGCGTCATCGCGCAGGTCAGCCTTGGATTAGTTGCTGGATGATCGGCGACCGAATCGAGTCGCTGATACGGGAATCGATCCGGCAGACAGCCGCGGGGTCGTATTCGTCACTCGCGCCTGACCATACGAAAGCGATCCTCGAGCGCCTGAGGGTCGCGCTCGCGGAAGCAGACTTGCAGCGTACCGTTCTCGTTACTGCTATCGACGTGCGCCGCTTCGTGCGCAAGATCGTCGAACGTGAGTTCGGCGATCTCTCGGTGCTGTCGTTTCAGGAAATCGGCGAGGAGGCAGAGCTACGCGTGATCGGTACCGCCGATCTGATGGGAGAGTTCGCCGATGCGCCAGCTTGATTGTGCGCTGGTCAATGCTCTCGTCGATGCACGACTCGCACCGCGAGGTGTCGCACCTGAACCGAACATGCGTTATGGGCGCGTTGTCGAAATCGGCTCGACTCTCGTGCGCGCGAAACTGTCAAGCGTGCGCTTCGGCGATTTGTGCCGACTTGAACCAAGCGGGATTGACGCCGAAGTCGTTGCGGTCGACGGCGACGCGGCATTGCTGTCCCCGTTCGACGAACCGCGTGGGATCTCAGCCGGCAGCGCAGTGCGCTCGCTGGGGCGACCGCATCGGATACCGGTCGGCGATTTTCTTCTCGGACGCGTCGTCGACGGTGTCGGCCGACCGCTTGACGACGGCCCCGCGCCACCCGCTGACGCCGAGTGGATCGATCTTGACCGCGCGGCACCCGCACCGCTCACTCGCCCGATTATCGATACGCCCCTGCCGCTCGGTGTGCGCGCAATCGACGCTGTGCTCACCTGCGGTCGAGGACAGCGAATCGGAATCTTCGCTGCAGCAGGCGGCGGCAAAAGCACGCTACTAGGAATGATCTGCGATGCCAGCCTCGCCGATGTCACAGTGCTGGCGCTAATAGGGGAGCGCGGCCGCGAGGTGCGCGAATTTCTCGAACACGTGCTGACCCCGCAGGCACGAGCACGGTCGGTTGTCGTGGTATCGACATCCGACCGCTCCTCGCTTGAAAGACTGAAGGCCGCCTATGCGGCGACCGCAATCGCCGAGCACTTCCGTGATCAGGGCCGTGACGTGCTACTTATGATGGACTCGCTTACGCGGTTCGCGCGCGCGGCGCGCGAAATCGGCCTCGCAGCGGGGGAGAAGCCCGCAGCCGGTAGCTATCCACCGAGTTTCTTCGCGCGGCTACCGCGCTTGCTCGAGCGCGCCGGGCCTGCTGCAAGGGGAAGTATCACCGGCCTCTACACGGTGCTTGTCGAGGGTGACGACATGAACGAGCCCGTCGCCGACGAGGTCCGTTCGATCCTCGACGGCCATATCGTGCTATCACGCAAGCTCGCTCAGGCGAATCATTATCCGGCGATCGACATCGGAGCCAGCGTAAGCCGCGTGATGAGCCAAATCGTCGATGCGCGCCATCTGAATCTCGCCGCCCGGATCAGACGCCTCGATGCCGTTTATCGTGACATCGAGCTACTCGTGCGGGTAGGGGAATACGAACCAGGACGTGATTCAGAAGCAGACGACGCGCTCGCTCGCCGCGATGCGATCCGCAGCTTCCTGTGCCAGTCCGCGACAGAAAGGAGCACGTTTGAACACACGATCGATAAACTATGGACAACGGTGGACGGTCAACGCTGACCACACTCGTGACGCTCAAGAAGCGGCGCGAGCGCGGCATACGCAGCAAGCTCGCAGCGATCGAGCAGCGGGACGCGTCGCTGGTCGCGAGCAAGACGAGCCTACTTGAGGCGCGCCGCTCCCTCGTGGCCGAATGGCGCATGCGCGCGGACGTGGACGCAGTGTACGACCCTACGGCACTGCAGACGCTCAAGCGTGAGCTCGCGACCTATCATGAACGCGATCGGACACTCGCCGAACAGATCGAGACAGTCGACACGCAGCGGCGGGCGCTCCGGCAGGAGCGCGACAGTCAGCTCGGTGAACTGCACCGTATACTGGTCGGTCAGGAAAAATTAAACGGACTGCTAGAATGACGAAACGGGATCCGCTGTGAAAACGATGACAATGACACTGGCGCGGTTCCGGGAACCGCGTGTTTCGCACACCGTGAGCGCCGCGGATCGCGACGCAATGCATGCAAGTGGCGACGCCGACGAGTTTTGTACGTGGCTCGACGCGTCGGCCGACGACGCACAGCTTCCACGCATTCACGGCTGCGAAGAGACTGCACCTGAAACGCGCGGCGTGGCCGAGAGCGTGAGTGGGCATGCGGGACGCGCACTACCGGTCTTTGTGACCGCGCCGATTGATCGTCCATCATCCACGGCGCGACAGACGTCCTCCGACGTACTAACGTTACGTATCGCGAACGGCCCACTCGCCGGATTCACGCTGCACGCGCGTTGTGCGGATGGCACGCTCGCCGTCTCGCTCGATTCAGCCCACGTCGAGGCGCATCTGCGTGCCCGAGCGCGCCGGCTGCGCGGCCCCCTCGAAACGGCGCTGGTCGCATGCTTCTCTCAGCACGTCACACTCGAGTGGTCCAATGCGAGCACTCCAGATTGACCGCGCTACGCTCGCGCTGCTACGTATGGTCGGTGCGGGCCGATGGCTGGCGCTCGACGGCGGAGCACTGACGATGCGGTTCGGGCACGCAGGCGGCGATGGGCTTATTGTATCGGCGCGCACGGACGACGGTCCCGTGCGCCTTTGGGTCGATGCCCTATCGTGGTGCAGTTGGATTGAGCCGATACTGAGCGTGCCGAGTTGGGACGCGACGCCCGTCGAGCTACGTGGTGCCCTCGCAGCGTGGACGTGCGCATGTATCGAACAAGATCTCGGGTCGGCCGGCATTTCATGGCTACGCGCAGACGCAATTGAGCGAGGCGCATGCAAGGCCAAGCCCATGTGGTCGCTCCGGATCGAGCGCGAGCGTGAATTCGCTTCGATCGACTTGCGGATCATGGAGGCGCCACACAAGTGGCTCGAACAGCTCGCGCGCGGACTTGATCCGCTGCCGGTCCATTTGCAGCCGGATTCGCCTCGCTCGAGCCCACACGACGAGCACGCCGCAGCACCCGCGATTCGGCTCTCACTCGCTGCCGGCTGGACCATCATCAACACCGCGATGCTCGCGGGCGTTCGCGCGGGCGACGCGCTGGTGCTGCAACATGCCTATGCAGTCACGCAAGGTGAGCTTTCGCTTTACGCCGATCGTCCGCTCGCCACCGTGCTTGAATGCCGGCAGGGTTCTTTCACAATTGGAATTATGATGGAAACGTTCGATGACTGGCTCGACGTCACCCCCACTCCATCGCAGGATGCAGGGAACGTGCCCGATACACCCGATGCTTTCGATGAGCGCGATGCGCATGCACCGTCATCATATGTGCTTGAGGCCCGCGTGCGCGTCGTGGCGCATGTTGCGACAATTGACGTGCCGCTCGTACAACTCGCAAGTCTACGCGCCGGCGACATTCTCGACGGCCCCGCGCAGCCTGAAGATCTCATCACGCTCCAGGTCGCGGGAAAGCCCTTTGCGCGCGGCACGCTGCTCGAAATCGGCGGTCGCCTGGCCGTGCGCATCGAACAGCTTCTATCCAGATGATTTCAGGTTTCGGCCTGATTGGCTAACGCACGGCGCATTCTAATAATGCATCTCGTATCGCGTTCCTCCGGATCCGTGGATGAATCTTCTCGACCAGCCGCTCCAGTTGATCGGCGTGCTCTTCGCACTATCGATCTTGCCACTTCTCGTGGTGCTAGGGACGTCATTCCTCAAGCTTTCGATTGTATTTGCGCTGCTGCGGAACGCACTCGGCACGCAGCAGATTCCGTCGAGCATTGCGCTGCACGGACTCGCGCTAGTGCTGACGATGTTTGTAATGGCCCCCGTGGGACTAGCAATCCAAGACAACCTCACCGGGCATCCGATCAGGATTGAGGCTCCGGATTTCGCACAGCAGGTGGAGAAAACGATCTTGGGGCCGTATCGTGCATTTCTTGAGCGCAATACCATGCCAGACCAAGTCCGCTTCTTCGCTGACATAGGTCATAAGTCTTGGCCTGAGCCGTACCGCAGCAAGATAGCTGACAACTCGCTACTTGTGTTGCTGCCGGCGTTCACCGTAAGCCAGTTAATCGAAGCGTTCAAGATCGGTCTGCTGCTGTTTATGCCATTCGTCGCGATCGACCTAATCGTCTCGAACGTTCTGCTTGCAATGGGGATGATGATGGTGTCTCCGATGACGATCGCGCTGCCGCTAAAACTGCTCGTGTTCGTGCTGGTGCATGGCTGGGAGAGGCTGATCAGCCAGCTCATAATGTCGTTCGCCTAACCCCACGCACGCCGCATATGAGCGAAGCCGTGCTCACACAACTCGCCGCACAAATGATGTGGCTTGTATTGCTGCTCTCGCTGCCAGTCGTCGTCGTCGCATCGGTAGTTGGTGTTCTCGTCAGCCTCGTGCAAGCACTCACACAAGTTCAAGACCAAACTATCCAGTTCCTGATCAAGCTGCTCGCAATCGCCGTCACGCTCGCCGGTACGTATCACTGGACTGGCGACGTGCTTATCAACTACACGCTGCAGAGCTTCGATCAGATTGGAAGAATGCGCTTCTAACGGGCGGTATATGCAATTACTTGTCCAATGGTTGCCGATCATCGCAATCATGATCCTGCGCCCGTTCAGCACGCTAGTGATCCTCCCCGTTTTCACGCCAGCAGCGCTCGGCGGGTCGCTAGTGCGCAACGCGCTAGCACTAATGATCGTGCTGCCCATGCTACCGGTTCACGATACGTGGCGAGCGTTCTCGCGGGAGGCGGACGGGGCGCAATTTTTTTTGTGGCTCGCGCTTGGAGAGCTGTGCATCGGTGCGCTGATCGGATTTTGCGCAGCAATTCCGTTCTGGGCGCTCGACATGGCCGGATTTTTGATCGATACAACACGCGGCGCCTCAATGGCAAGCGTGCTTAACCCGCTGCTCACCACGCAATCGTCGCCGTTCGGGATGGTGTTCTCGCAGGTTTTCACACTGCTATTTTTGGTATCGGGCGGATTCAACACGCTGATCGAGACGATCTACGCGTCCTACGTCACGCTACCTCCCGGCTCAACACTACGCTTCAGTCCCAGTGCGCTCGCATTCCTCGCACAGCAGTGGCACATGATGCTCGAGATTTGTCTGCGCTTCGCGATGCCGGCACTGGCGGTGATGGTACTCGTCGATATGGCACTCGGTCTAGTCAATCGCTCCGCGCAACAGCTTAACGTATTCTTCCTGTCGATGCCGATCAAGAGTGCACTTGCTCTTCTGTTGGTCGTCTCGTGTGCGAGCTTCGCGTTTCGGCTGCCGCTCGCCGAAATCGCAACGCTTCCTGAACTAGCCGCACATTTGTCGAGAATGCTCCGATGAGCGAGAAAACCGAGAAGCCGACAGCGAGAAGAATCGCCGAAGCACGTAAGAAAGGCCAGGTCGCGAAAAGCACTGAGATCACAAGCGGCGCGCAGCTCACAGTGTTGCTCGGCTATTTTCTGTTCGAAGGTGTACATTTGCTACACGCGTTCCAAATGCTCGTGAACGTGTCGATCGAGAGCGTCAACGATGACTTCACTGCCGCGATTACTCACTGGGTGCGCGCTTTCGGTGCTGTTCTGATTCGCTTTACCATCGGCATGGCAATGCTCGTGATTGCCTCCACGGTCGTCGCAGTGATCGCGCAAATCGGTCCGCTGTTCGCCATCGAGGCGCTCAAACCATCGTTCAACAAGATTAATCCCCTCTCGAATTTCAAGCAAATGTTTTCGCTGAAGGGCCTGTTCGAGTTCGTAAAATCGCTGTTTAAGGTCGGCGCGCTATCAGCGATCTTCTTTTATCTGATCCGTCAGTACGCACCGTCACTGCAATTCCTCTCGCTTTTCAGCATAGAATCCGGGCTTGCAGTCAGCACGCAATTGCTGTACTGGATGTGGGCAGCACTTATCGCCTTCTATGTCGTGTTCGGCATCGCCGATTTCGCGTTCCAGTGCTACAACACGAGGAAGCAACTGATGATGTCGCCGGAGGACATTAAACAGGAGTTCAAGAATTCGGAAGGAGATCCGGAAATCAAGCACAGGCGGCGTGAGATCCATCGAGAAGTTCACAGCGGGAGCCTGGCCGCGAATGTCGCGAAATCGACAGTTGTCGTGCGCAATCCCACGCATGTTGCAGTCTGCGTTTATTACCGTCGCGGTGAAACGCCGCTACCGGAGGTGGTCGAGATCGGCCATGACAAGTTGGCGCTGCACATCGTGGCGCTCGCCGAACGCGCGAACGTGCCCGTCGTCGAGAACGTGCTGCTCGCGCGCGCGCTCGCAGGGCGACTCCAAGTCGGGCAGCGTATTCCGCCTGATCTATTCGAGGCAGTTGCGCATGTACTCCGCGTCGCGATGGAATTGCACTACGACCATGATATCGGCGAGCCTGATCCGGACGCCGGCGCCACTGAGCTTCCTCCGGGGCCATCGGTTGCAGGATGAATGCCGTGGATAGAGCCAGTCAATACTGCGGCGAGCGCCGCGAGCCTTGGCGCTCGTCCTTGTCTATGTAGCACGCTGAGAGCGCGCGCGCATATTCCGGAAGCGATGATCACCGATTCTGAAATCCGGAAACACGTCGAAAACCCGCGGCGAGTGACACGGTGCATTACAAGAGCGAGTCTTCAGGGTGGCTGCCTTAAAGCGCCGTGGGACTGCCGCAATCGTCGATCGGTCCCGGCAACAACGAGAAACGACCAGTGCAAACTGAAACAGGGATCGTACGGACCGAAATACGCACGCCGGCGGACTTGACGTGCACGTGCTGTCCGTCTCGATACCTTACATTGAAGGACCCAGCCAAGTACGACATCCGCTTGCTCCAAAGCGAATATCGTAGTGCCGTCCACGAGACGTGACGATCCTATAGCGTGCACTCGCCACGCTTGCACCCTAAGATTGTCGCCCGAAAGCCACACGATACCACGACACACGCCAATTCACGCGTATTGCCCACCAATCGGGCCGGGACGCGGCGCGCGACAATGTCAGTGCGCTGGCCGACCGTAAGCGTCAAATCATCCGCACCCACCCGACACTGCCGAACCGATCTTGATTGTGTCCGCAACCCACCCTCGCGGGCCCAACCACAATGGCAGTTGACAGCCTCGACCTCGCTTTCTTGCCGTTGAGGGTGAAGACGTTACGGCCGGCCTAACGTCCGCCAGTAGTGCATCGACAATTCCAGGACTTGCTGATCCGCGCCGCGCTCAATGCGCAGCAATGGCCGCGTATGCGGCCTCGCCAAGCGCCTAGATCGGTGAGGGACACGAAGGTCTTGCTATTCCTAGCTATTACTTTGCTATTGCGTTAACGCCCCAATCCTCGGTAGGGGAAATAGCGACGATATGCATGTTTCGCATCGATTCCATGCGAACGATATATTTTTGTTGTGTCAACGACGACGCTACAGTGCGTAGAACATTCGCTGGAACTTCGATGGTCTGGGCGCTCCGTAATACTCCGCCCAACTGCCGCGTGACGTGCGAAGGACGTTGTATCACCCATTGCTGGAGGAAAATATCATGAAGAAGCACGTTAAGCGGATTGCAATCACTGGAGCTGCCGGCCAAATCGCCTATTCTCTGCTTTTTCGTATCGCAAACGGAGACATGCTTGGGAATGATCAGCCGATAAGTCTGCAACTGCTTGAGCTCCCCCATGCTCTCGACGCATTGCGCGGTGTGGTCATGGAGCTCGAAGACTGCGCGTTCCCGCTGCTAACTTCGGTGCAGGTGACGGATGATCCACGCGTCGCATTCCGCGACGCGGATTATGCGCTGCTTGTTGGCTCGAAACCTCGAAGTAAGGGCATGGAGCGCAGCGATCTACTAGCAGCTAACGCATCAATTTTCCGCACACAGGGGCAGGCACTTAACGAAGTAGCGAGTCGCGATATAAAGGTCTTGGTCGTCGGTAACCCCGCGAATACGAATGCACTAATTACCCGTCAGTTTGCCGTCGATCTACCTGAAGATGCGATTACCGCGATGATCCGTCTTGATCAGAATCGAGCCAGTTCGATGCTTTCGCAAAAATGTGGCCGCCCTGTCGATTCGATTGAACGTATGGTGGTGTGGGGTAATCATTCTCCGACGATGTATGCAGACTATCGTTTCGCGCGCGTTGACGGACGACCCGCAGTCGAGGTCGTGAACGATGAAGATTGGAATCGTGAGGTTTTCATTCCGCGCGTCGCCGGTCGAGGCACCGCAATCATCGAAGCGCGGCGTGCCTCGTCCGCTGCGTCGGCGGCGAACGCGGCAATCGATCAAATGTCAGATTGGGTGAATGGTAGCAACGGTAGATGGGTATCCATGAGCGTGCCGTCCGACGGCAGCTACGGCATTCCCGAAGGGCTTATGTTTGGGGTGCCGGTGACGTGTACGAACAGTAGGATCTATCAGCGCGTGAAGGGCCTTGAAATCGACACGGAATCGCGCAAATTTATCGATCGTTCGGTAGCAGAATTGGTGCGGGAAGCCGAAGCTGTCAATGCATTCTTCGCCGCCGGACACTAACGATTCGCGCGCATGCTCAAGCCGCAAAGCGAGCGCCGGATTGCCTCTTTAGCGAGACAAGATGGCGCTCTTATTAGCGCCTCCGGCGCGCCGCTGTCCTGCATGGCACGTTCTGCGGACTTTGCCTGAGTCGATGGAGAAACCGGGTAGCCATACAGGACACTCAAATAACAGCCGCCAATTCGGTCGCTGCCGCGTAACGACTTCTTTCCAAGCATAGTGTTTCGGACTCCGCCTTGTAAGCACGACCGGAACAAGAGTCTGGAGTTCACGCGCGGCGCCAATATCTAGCCGAATAGGGGCCACTGTGGCTTTGCCGGTGCCGGTTAGGCTTTGGGATCGATACCATTCAGGCAGGTGGTACGAATGAAGCCGCACATCACGGCCGCACCTTCATCGCCTGAGTCCGGACCGGAAAAATAAAAGTCCGGTCTCAGGACGCCGCCAGATCCGTGCAGGCCGTGTCGAACTGCAGCCGAGCATGCGGATCACAGGTTGCCCTTTGATCACCAGGCGCGTCTTGACCTCCGGCGCCTAATTCAGGGCGGCCGCACCCGGGTAGAACTTGCGCACCAGTTGATAGCCGCCCTGCCGACGCCTGTTGTGTTGATCGCGATATAACCGACCCTATTGCGCTGCGTGATCTGCTCGACCGCAACGGCCTGTGCCTCGAAACTGCTGGCGCTCAGCGCTCGAAACGATCCACCCTCGACGCACGGCTGCGCTACGGCCACCGGGCCCACCGGGTCGCCGGTGCGTCCCAGTTGTGGCCGACCCACCGCTCGCGGCACGCTGACGGATGCGACAGCAACAGCGAATTGTGGTCGGTCCATTCGTCCGCACGAGTCGATCATGCTGCGCTGCACGTCGGCCAGCTCTAGCACCGATACCGAATCGCCGATGAACCGGCACATCAGCAGGTTCGCACAGTCTGCGGCACTATAGCGGCGGCGCAAGCGCTCCAGGTAGAACAGATTGCAACCGCCCGCAACCGCATCGTGAACGATCACGATCTGGCGTGATTGCTCGCGTCCACGCACACGCGACCGCCCTTCAACGCGTCGGGACTCATGTCGTCGATAGTCGCTCGCCGAGCGCGCGCCCTTTGCTCGCCTGCGCACTGCTCCAGAACCCATATGGCTACATATACGCTCACGCACGGACTGGTGCTTGCTCACCCTCTTTGGCCGGTCCTGACCAGCACGCCGGGAGTCGGCGTCAGGACCGCCGCCAGACTCCTGACCGAGGTTGCCCATAAAACGTTCGCTTCGGTCGCCCACCTGGCCGCCTACACTGGCCTTGTCCCGGTCACTCGATGCTCTGGCTCATCGATCCGCGGTGAGCATCCGTCCGGACGCGGCAACAAGGTTCTATAGCGCGCTTTGTTCCTACCTGCCTTCGTGGCAATACGAGACCCCGTCTCGCGGGCTTACTACGCCCGCAAGATCCAACAGGGCAAGCGCCACAACCAAGCGCTCATCGCACTCCCACGGCGACGCTGCGACGTCCTGCTCGCCATGCTGCGCGACGGCACCATTTACCAACCCAAGTCAGCCACTCACGCTTGACGAAGGACATAGGGCATCCCCGATAGTTTGAGGGAGAGGCTATGTTCTGTGTTTCAGGGGGCTGCTCCAGTCACCTTACTCTGAGGAGAGCTGTCCGTGGATTGCATACGCCCAAAGCCGATCATCGCGGAATCCGAAAGTCCGGACCTACGTACGACTGCGAGAGTCCACCGGATTGATGCCAGAGCGAAGAGTGAAATTTGAGAGCCCAAACCGATCATCCAACTACACTTGTGGGGGTTGCTTACAAGGCTGGCGATCGGCCTACATAAGCGCCCCTACGATAGCTTACTTGTAACATGGAGAGATCATGATCAGGAAACGGATGCTCTGCATTGCTGCGGCAGTGCTTACAACCGTTGCTTATTCACAGGCATACTCAATGGATATGAAAAAAGATAGCGCACATGTAATGTCCGATACGGTAACCCTTAATGGCAAGTTGGTCACAGTCGCAGGTCCCATTCCTGAAGTTGGAAAGATCGCACCAGATTTCGAACTGGTGAATGGCGAAATGAACGACGTGTCGCTGGCGGATTTTCATACCCGATACAAGATCATCAATATTTTCCCGAGTGTCGATACACCCGTCTGCGGTGCCGCTCTACGGCGATTCAACGAGATGGCAAGTAAGCTGAACAACACCGTGGTCGTTAGCGTGTCCGCAGACATACCATTTGCACAAAGGCGCTTTTGCGCCGCCGAAAACATCGATAATGTCGTGACATTGTCGAACTTCCGTTCGCCGTCATTTGGTAAAGCATATGGCGTGGCGATGACGGATGGCCCCTTAAAGGGACTCAACGCGCGTGCGGTGGTTGTACTCAATCCGCAAAACAAGGTCATCTATAGCGAGAGAATGCAGGACGTAACTAAAGAGCCGGATTACGAGTCGATCCTGACATTGCTTCAAACGCAGCGTTAAGGTGATCAACGGCGCATACTGTTCGTTGCGCCGTCTCGCCAACTGCTCATGCAATCTTAATGGTTTAGGATCCGTTGCGAAATTGGTTAATTGTGGCTTGCAATGCGTCCGAAAAATCGAGGCAAAAGCCAAGGGCTCGCATAAAGGCTGTATGACCATAAGCGTAGAGTTCGGAACGAGTCTCATGGCGTCAGTCGGGCAATCGAACGGCCCACCGGCCCTCGCGTTTTTCCCCGGGCGCACCGCTCTGCCGCGCGCCGATCTTTGCGATACACCGGCATGATGCGGCGCTCACGCGCGCTGCCGATGGGGTTTGGAGCTGGAGCCCCGGTCGCCTTGTACGATTTTCGGCGTGGGTAAACGGACGTCCCAGTTTTCCCCGGATAACGGCAATGGCATCAAATAGCGCATCAGGCTGGATATACCGTCATGATTTGCGGCACTGAGAAGACCACGAGCAGGATGTCGTACGAGTCGACGAAGAGGTAGTTTGCTGACGGGCTTGGGCCGGCTTTTTGCGGCCTGCACGGCGCGGATCAATGAGATGTTGACGAGTCGCCGCCCCAGGGTGGTTGATTCCGCCAGAGCGACGCAACTCAGCCGGCGATGTTTCATGGCTGCGTTGCCAGACACCGCCTTTGCCACGCATCGAGACATTGCGAACAACCCGCGCCGGGAACCGCATCCCATTTCGTGGGAGTAGATTCCATGCGATGACCGAACGGAAATCGAACTCCGCGCCGACCAGCACTGCGCGGTTGGGCGTCGGTTTGGGTCCACATACTGCCACTTGCGTGACGCTCGCACAGATCGCAGTGGTTCGATGAGTGACCGTAGTTGAAATCGGATTAGCGGCGACGATTGTTGCGTTGCCGTCTCGATCCGTGCCTTACTGGCGTCGAAATGCGTGATCGCTTTTTGTATGGCCTGCGCGGGCGCGTCCGCTACGATGCATATGGTCAGTTTTGAATGCATTAATATGTCAGCGAACCAACCCAGCATGTGCGAATTAGCACTCTTTAGCGCACATCGTCGGATTTTTGTTGATGGCTCCATTTTCTCTATGTTGCCTTTCCAATAATGCCGCTTATTGCCGCTTTCGATGTCGGGACGACATCGCTCAAAGCCGCGCTTATAACGCGGGATGGCAACCTGATTCATTCGCAAACAAAATCGGTCAGTACATGGTCGAATGAGTTGGGTGCGATTGAGCAGGAGCCGGAGCAGTGGTACCGGCTCCTAGCCGAAGCTGCGCACGCATGGTGGCGCCGCGGCGTTGACCCGGCGCATATCGAGATGATTGCAACGGCCGGTCAAATGCAGAACCTCATTACCGTGGACCGTCATGGTATCGCGCTCGGGCGGGCAATGCTGTACGCCGACGTGCGTGCGTCCGTCCAAGCCGACGCAATCAATGACCGATTCGGCCGGGCGGAACTGCGTAACACTATCGGCGGCGCGGTCACTGCAGCGTCGTTGCTGCCGAAGTTGATTTTTTTTTGGAACATGATCCCGATCGATTTATCAAAACGCATCGAGTACTATTCAGCGCCAAGGACTATCTCGTACACCGCCTTTGCGGCAAGTCCGTCTGTGACTGGACCACCGCGTCAACTACTGGTCTGATACTTGCGCATGAATGCGCGTGGTATTCCACCTTGCTGGAAAGCTTCGGCGTGGACAGCTCGCTGTTGCCCGAGCTAAGTGCGGCCGATGTGGTCGTCGGTTGCGTCAATGCGGCGGCTTCACTCGCAACAGGCTTTCGCACCGGGACGCCCGTGCTGTGTGGCATGGGCGATGCGGCCGCCACCACTTTAGGCGCAGGTATCACTGACAAGCAAAAACCGTATCTGTACGTCGGAACGACAGGATGGGTCGCAAAAATCGTTGACAGAGACAGTTCACCATGTGCGGCAGTTGAGGCAGTGTTCACCCTACGGTCGTGGGAAGCGGATGAGATGATCCGTATCGCGCCCGTACTGAACGCCGGCAACGTTCTCGCGTGGGCACTTACGTTGCTCGGTCACCATCCAGGAGAAGATCCCGTCCGAGTCTTCAAGCAGTTCGACGCGCAAGCCGCGCCCGGGCCGACAGCAGACGGCTTGATGTTCGTTCCATTTATTTCGCCTGAACGATGTCCAATTAGGACCCTGTCTGCCCACGGCGCATTTATAGGAATTTCATCACGGACTACGCGCGCGCACATGCTACAGGCTGTATGCGAAGGACTCGCACAATCGCTGCGATGGTGCGGCGACCTGCTCGGCATCCCCTTGGATGGTTATTTGAGGACCATCGGCGGCTGCACTAGAAGCAAGATATTCATGCAGGCCTTGGCGAACGCGTTTGGTAAAACTTTACACATCAGCCCGGACTCCGAAATGCTCGCGACCGCGGGCGTGGGACGACTTGCGGCACGCTCGCTCGGATGGCGAGACGTAGGAAGCTGTACCGCGCAGCCAGTCAGTAGCGTTTGGTATGTGCGGCCCGAGCCGATGCGCGCTGCTATTCTTCGGCAGCACTTCACGCGCTTTCAAGAGGTCGCCGGCTCCATAACCGGTATGCCTGCGGAAAAGGATCAATGTCCGTAAGCGGCCGGGCAACCCGTCGTGAGTTTGGCCGAAGCGCTTGGGAGTATCGTGTCCCCGAATAACCGGACGCGTGAACAATATTGAATCAGAATCACTTCCAGAGCGTCGTCGCCGACAACGCTATAGGGGAGTTCAAGGCGCAGTGGTACCGGCCTGCCAGGGAATCGGCGTATCGGTTGCACTGATCGCTCTGGAGCATACGCTCAACGCAAATCTGCTACGGCGCTGGATGCTGAGGCGGAGGGTCGACTTCCTAAGAGACTGCTGGGTCGTCCGCCAGCCTCTGTGCCGATGGCATGGGAAGCATTACTGACGCACATCAAATCCTTGTAAATTAAAGCTTGGCGCAACTCGCCCACACACTGCATAGCCAAAGTCAAACACGATAGATCACGACAATTCTGATTCGCCCGAGCTGCAGTTTAGGTCCACCTGGTGCAGAGCGCTCGCGCCCGCCATCGCATCGCCATACGTTCGACTACTCCGCTTCAATTTGAAGTGCAATTAATTACAAAGCACTGGTAATATACAATAAATACAATCACTTATCAGAATTTGACTTTTCCATGATGTCACACGTGATCACCCGGAAAACCCTATCTGCTGACGCTCCAATTTGGATTGGACACGCGACAGCCGACGGTCAGTTTGACCGGGAGCTAACCTTGAAGCCCACGCCGTCACGGGCACTTCAGAGATGGTCCGGGACATCATTTTTTGTCGACAATCAAGTTGTAGGGCGAGGGCTACGCACAACCTCGAGTTGCATCCTTTGTTACGCGTAGTTATAACAGACGGGTGCCGGTTGAGGCGCTTCGGGATGGTTGCTTAGCCATCGACCATAAAGGTTGTCCACATAGGCCATAACGATCCAAAACAGTGGATCGTTTGGGCTGTTAGTGGTTCCCATATCCCCAAACTGCCCCCCAATTCCGGTGAAAACGTTGGAGGTCGCACCCATCACCCTTTGCGTAAAAGTCGCTAGATCGGGCGATGTTTGAACGGTCAATGCAAAGAATTCAGGTGAGGCCCATGGACTTATCGTTGCGCCTTGGTCGAATGCACGCCGCAATACATGCACGACCGGCACGAGTTCATCTAACCCAGGATATGCGACCTGCCACCCACTAAAGGGGCCATCCGATACCGTGCTTCCAGCGCCCGTGCCATTTCCCCCCATGTATTTTTGGGACAAAACTGCCGATTTCTCCGGCGACGCGAAGTCGATCGGGAAATTCCAGTAAGGTAGCGTTACGCTCTGATTTTGGGCCTGCAGCGCTTGCTCAAAACTTAGTAACAGTTGGCGGTAACGAGCCAAACCGGTCGGTGGATTGTCTGTTGTATATTGGAGGTACTGTTGAGCATTAACCGCATGATCCCGAGAAAAAACGTCATATTGTGTCGCGGTCACGGCACCAAGCAAACTTCGCGCATTGATCTTCTGCACCGCACTAATGAAATTCTGCAGATCCAACGACGATAGCGATAGCAAATCGCGTCTCGTATATATTGTCGAACAGGACTGCGCGAGGACTCTCCGCTCCCTCGTCAGGATGTATGCCCCCCAGACACGGTGAGCGCTTGGATAAAGGACCGTCGATTCATTATTTCCTCCAAGGCAGCTTTTACGCACGCACCATTTCTCTTGATACGACTCGAATAACAAAACAAAAACTAACGCATGCGCGGCACTGCAATTAATTACCCAATTAACCGAACCATACCAACCAACCAACCAACCAACCAACCAACCAACCAACATTAGCCTAGCAAATTTTACGCAGCAGCGAGACGAATTTATCAAATTTAATATCCTTTCCGAAATATTCCAATTCACCCAAATGACAAAAAAACAAGCTACTCCTCACTTCTAGTCCAATCCCGTGCCCCCATATGCGTCGGTTGATGCAAAAGCCAAATGCCCGATTCCGCTCGGGAGCGCGACAGCGGGCGCGTCGTGCTTGTGCAGGGGTGTACTGAATGTCTCGCCATCGAAGTCGCAAACGTTCGTGGGACCTGTCGAGTTCCAGCTGTTACTAACGAATCAACGATCGCCTGCTATGTAGCGTTCAGAGCAAAAGATCCCCAGCTGGCCTCGTTGGCGCGCCGCGTGAGTTCCTATCAAAGTGCATCAAAACGCACGATTTTCTGCGGCCTCAAAACGCGCCAGGTTCGTTGCCACAAGGACCTCAGCACACGGTCCGAGGGTGCCCCGAAAGTGCCCACTTAAGCGAGCCCCGCAGGGGAGGGGGCACCGCGCAGCGGCGGTTGCAGCGACGGCCCGGGTGGCCACGGTGGCCGCGTTACGAGCTCGCATGCTGCTCGTCGCGACCGAATCGACGGTCGTCGAGCGTCGACGTGCACGAAATCGGCAAGCGCTCTGTCGAACAAGTCGCGACCATTCCCGCTCGCTCGAACTTCCGTCCCCTTCACCATGATCGCCGGCCCACTGCGGCAAGGAGGCATCACTCGTGTTTACCATTCGACCTGGTACGCCCCCCTGCTGCTCGGTTTTCAGTCCGGCGAGGCGCCAACGCCCGGCGAAATGCGCGCCGCGCGCGATGCTGATGCCCTCGCCGGTTATCGTGCACATCCGCCAAGCGAAGCCATTCTGCTCGAGATGGCGGCCCGTCCCGCGCGGGGACGGCTCGATCTGGACGCGGTCGCACAGGAAACCGACTGCGTTCATATGCTGGGGGACGTGCTGAGTTTCTGGACTTCGGCGATGCGATCAGACAACTGGTGGAGCGAACGTACGGTGAGAACGAGAGATTCCGCCGGCTCGCAAACCATCGCATCGCCCAAGTCACTGGATCCACCACGGCACCCCAAACCCATCCTGATGTGGGCAAACGATTGCGGAAGGGAATTAGCGGAGATCGGGCCGTCAAGTCCCGCCCTGCTCGTTATGCCGTCCGGTCCTCAGAAAGAACCTTAACTGAACGGCATTACCCTCACGGGGAGGGTCTTAGAGGGGCCTGGAGGGCGATCAAGTGGAGCACGCATCGCGTAAAAGAATGCCCGCGCTAAGCGGGCAAAGTACTACTGTGAGGAGACACGCTTGAATCGGTGCGACGACGGTGGAATCGCCAACGACCAATGCAATCTCTACGCTGACTGGAGGATTTCCGTCGTACGTCGACTATCCAGACACTAAATTTCCGAACAAACAATCTTGAACGGGACGGACCGCGGTTGGCCCGTATTGTCGGTCGTCGTCACAGTGACGCCTTGAGGCGTTTCAGTCTCTTCATCGTATGCCAAGTAGGGAGGCAAATCACTGGTGGTGATGCATCCTACATCTCTGGAGAACGTGCCGTTGAACGTAATGGTATAGACGGAACCATCACTTGAAACGCTCACATTGGCAATCCAACTTTTCCCTTTCTTAACATTTCCATTCGCGTCAATTTCTGCAATCCAATTTTGCCCTTTCAGTTGCCCTGACGATTGCAAACCGTTTTCTGCGCATGGAGTGGTTTGCCAGGTTACGACTGACCCCAAATCGACGCAGCCGTACAGCGGCTGCGCAGAGATCACGTTCTGTGCTCGTGCAACCGGAGATAATAGGATTCCACAAACGAGCAAGGACAACATACAGAATAAAAATTTTTTCATGATCATCTCCATGCACGCAACATTCCGAAAACACCGCTCGATCAATTGAGCGCTCAATTTCTTCATAAATATAAGACATTCGCCACTTCATCGAAGATCTTTTAGAGAGTAGGATATCCACGTCCAAAAAACGACATTGTCGATAAATTTCACATGTCAACAAATCGCTTTCTTCGAGTGACGAAATCGGTCGAATGCGAAAGCGTTATCGAATATTGCGCACGCATATATTCAGGTTGGTCTATGCGGTCAGCTGCCAAGGCGTCCGCCCGACACAAAGCTATCTCGCGCTGTCCGTGCCGCCTCGTTCGCTTGCACCGCGCCGGAGCCTAGACAGTCGGTCCTGAACAATTCGTTTTGTCGCACAGACGAAGCTACGCCGCTGACGGCGCAGCAGTTTGGAAGCTGGCGTGAAGGTCTATCACCCGGGACTGCGACGCGGTATCACGCGCGGCCTGCGCGCCATGATCCGCGCGTCGCAGCGCCCTCGAGCTGGCCATCGGACACATGAAGGTCGACGGCAAGCTCGACCGCAATTGGCAAGGGTTCGCTGGGCGATGCGATTCATGCGGTGCTGTGCGGCGCCGGTCACAACCTGCGGATGATCCTGCGCAAGTTGCGGCGTTTTTACGCCCTGATCCTCGTCGCATTGCTCGGCTTCAAAACCGCTGTGCCGCTGGCGGCATGCCCTCATCCGTGGACCAAAACGAATTGTTCAGGGCCGACTCGGTATAGTTCATGACCGGCGTCGGATCATCGAAGGGTAAAAGCTTCGGCGCACGCCAGTGTTGCACGGATGGTGCTCGAATTGACGCGGCCGCGAACGTGCGGAGCGCTCGTGATCGGCGCTTGCTCCTGAGTAGAACTTCATAAAAGAGGATGCGTGGATGTCGCCGCCGGCGAGCGGCTCGCGATTGATCGCATGCAGGCACGCCTACGCGAGGCCCGCATGACCCGTCTCGTCGTTGGGATCGGCGGTGTAGGTCGGCTGCCGGCCGCTGGGCGTCATCGTCTGCTTAACTGCCATGAAGGACGCCGCTAGGGCCGTGCAGCCCGCGTCGAACTGCAGCCGGGCGTTGCGGATCACTGATTGCCCCTTGAGCACCAGACGCGTCGCGACCTCGGGCGAGTGGTTCAGCGCGACCGCACCGGAATAGAGCTTGCGCACAAGTTAATAGACGCCCTGTCCCATGCCAGTCGTGTCGATCGCGATATAGCCAACCGTATAGCGCTGCGTGATCGACTCGATCGCGGCGGCCCACACCTCGAAATCGTTGCCACGAAACTGCTGGCGCTTGAGCACCTGAAACGGCCAGCCCTCGACGTGCGGCGGTGCCACCACGACCAAGCCCGCCGAGTCGCCGGTGAGCGCCGGATAACCGACGCACACCTCGCGCTAGCCGAACGGGCGCAGCAACAACGGCGAGTAGTCGTCGGCCCATTCGTCCCACGAGTCGACCATACAGCGCTGCAGCTCGGCCAGCTTGAACACCGACACCGAATCGTCGATGAACTGGCACATCAGCAGGTTCGCAAAGTCGGTCGCGCTGTAGCGGCGACGCTCTCGACGCGGCGCAGCGCCTTCGGCTCTCGCGTCTTGCTCGTGTACCTACGCATTGTCTAGAAAAAAAGCGAGAATCTGCGCAGGAACACGATTTATTAACAGCGGCGTGCCCCTGCCGTTGCGCGTAAACGTCACCATACCCCTCCGGATTTATGCAACGCCAATCTATGTCGGTGCACTATCCACAACAACGGTTTTGCCATCGCCCGGTCCATTCGCGCGCCCTTGTGCTTCGCGAGATTTATACAGCGCACTATTCAATTAACAACCGTTACGCGGATGTTACAAGCAAGTTCATGGCTCGCGGCTCAATTCCTTCTCATTCATAAGTCAGTCCACGTTACAGTGGAATTCGCTCGTTTTTTGTAAGCAGGCCGTCAATTTCGTGCATATAATTGACGAATTAGTGGCGACCGGGTTGATACAAAAACGGTTATATCCCGACGCGTCTGACGATCTTTATTTCGTTGCCAGAGTGGCGCATCGAAATTCGCTTGAGTGCGAGTTTCTAAAATAATGAGCAATTTGCGGCGACATACACTCAACCAACAAGGTGAATTATATGATCTTCAATCCAATTAACGAAGAGCAATTGCACCGTATCAACCCATACCATTTCATTGAATACCCCACGAACATCTAGCAATCCGAATATACACGATTTCGCATTTCATCAACGAGACCAGACATGCCGGAAAACCGTTACTCCATACTTAAAGTTCAGCTTGCGGAACTAGAGAAACAAATAGAAGCAGCAAAGCTCAAAGAAAAAATAAAAGCAATAGAAACAATTAAGGAGCTCATTTCCATGTACAACATTTCGAGCGGTGATATTTTCGGGCATCAGAATAGAAAAAATCGTCAGGCACCACCGCCCAAGTATCTGAATTCCGCGACAGGGCAGACGTGGAGCGGCCGCGGGCGCCCACCGGCATGGATAGCTGATGTAAAGAACAGGGACCGCTATCTCATCCAACAAAACAATTAACGAATTTTTAAGCAAACCAAACAATTAGTGATTCAGCATGCCTTATATTTTTCAAGCTCACCGCCCCCCCAAATCTGAATGCTAAGATTTAATCAGCGATCGCTGCGTTTTTTTGCAAGATGATATTTCAAAAAAACGTTCCGCGGATTTTTAGCATCGCCGGCGGCCGTTAGCGTTGAGCATCTGAGCAGCGAGATCATGTGCAAGCGCTGACCGTTGATGACGAATCGTAGATAGCCGACCCTAAACGATCCGCGCACGCCCGCCAAGTGCGGCTATGTGGCGAAATTGTGTTGTGGAATTTGCAAGAAGCTAGCATATTGCCGTGATATTCCCGCAAATTTTGACGAGTTTGGGATGGATCCAAAGACGCCGGTGCCAGGAGGAGATTTCTTCCGTCGACCTCTGCGCGAGCAGATCAACATGGAGCACCCGCTAGCTGGCTGTATTCGCAGTGCGCCTGCGACCTGTCATGAGGACGCGGTCTGCCAATGGTTCGACAACCCGTACCGACAGGTCTTCACCGGCGACCCATATTTGCAGGCTAAGTCGCCGATCGATAGGTCGACTGTGACGCGCTAACGCAAGCGGGTAGGCAAAGCCGACGTTGAAGGTCTACGATTGGTGACAACTGGCAGCATCGGATCAAAGGCGCGAAGACGTCGGCGCGAGAGCCAGACATGCTGCGGCCGCTGTGCCTGGACAGCAGAACGCGTGTCCACCGAACGACGTCGGCGGAGTGCCAGGATATGCAGGCTTCCTGAAGCGGTCAACGATCCGACGCAAGTGGAGCACGGCGCTTCCTCGAGTGGTGTCGCGGCAGCTTTGATCCCGCGCCTTCGAACTCTTGCTCGTGGCTCAGCGGTCAAATTCCGATTTTGACATCCTCCCCTGCCTGAATGCAGGGGATTCCTACCGCTCCTGAAACGATGATGCTTGCTTTAGGTCGCCTCGGCGGGTTCCTGCTTCACGGAGCGACCCGACTGCACCGGCTCTCCACATACATGGACGCCTCCCTATTGCAAGGACGGCTCTTCAAGCGCTGACAGACGAAGTCGATTGCAGCCATACATTCGGTCTTTGTTGCAGCCGGCATATAGGCTGCTGACGCATGATGAATTTCGCGGATGGTTTCTCAAACAGGCTATCGTGTTCGAAACACGCTGTGGAGAACGAGTTGCAACCATCCCGGTCTGACCAGTCTTGTCATCACTTGGGATTGCCCTGGCAATCGGTGGAATACCTCCCTACTACCTTGTATCGAGATACTGGCCGAGTTGATTACGCCACCACTGTGGCGTAGTCGGCTCGGAACACTTCGCCGCTGTGTAGCACCGCCCAGATACGTCGTGCATTTTTTGCCGCCAGTGCACAGACCGCAATGTTCATCCCGCGCCGCGCCGCAAGTTTCACCGCCCAGTCGTCAGCGTAGGCGGGTTTGTTGGTCCGCGCTCGCAGTACCGACCGCGCGCCATGCACTAGTAACTGGCGTACATAGCTGTTGCCGCGCTTGCTGATCCCCAGCAATACCTGTTTGCCGCCGCTGCTATGCTCGCGTGGCGTCAAGCCCAATGCACAGGCAAATTTGCGGGCCGTGCCGAACATATCGGCCCGTCCAAAGCTGCTGAGCACCGCCGTGGAAGTCAGAAGGCCGACGCCCGGGATGCTCTCGATCAGGCGACAGGCCGCGTTGTCCCGCCGTACCTGCATGAGTTGCCGCTCGACCCGTGCAATCCGTTCTTCCAGTTGCGCCAGGTGGGCCAGCAAGTCATCAAGCACGCCGCACAGCACGCCCAGTTCAGCACGTGCTCGTTCTTGCCATGCCACCACTTCACGGCGCAGATTCCGTATGCCCCGCGTGATCGCCCCGCCGAATTCGGCAATCAGTCCGCGTATCTGGTTGGCCGTCGCCGTACGCTGCTTCATCCAGCCTTCCCGCACCCGGTGCAGAGCTTGAACTTGTTGGTCGCCCCGGCTGCGCATCGCTACGGCTGGCACGTTGTCGCGGCTGGCCGCTTCGCAGATCGCCGCGGCGTCGCGCGCGTCGGTCTTGCTTCCCTGGACGTAGACCTTCACATACTGCGGCGCCATGAGCTTGACGTCATACCCCAACGCTGTCAGACGCCGCGCCCATTCATGCGCGCCACCACACGCTTCCATGCCAACCCGGCACGCGGGCAGCTTCGCAAAGAATTCCATCACTTCCGAGCGCTTGAGCCGACGCGACAAAATCTTCTTCCCTGAGGCATCGGCCCCGTGCACCTGGAATACGTTCTTGGCCAAATCAAGTCCGATTGCGCTAATCTTGTCCATGACGCCTCTCCCCACTCAGTGGTTGACCAACTCTCCCACTTTGGCACTTCTGATGCCGCCGTGGGCGGGAGGCGTCCATTTCATTAGGCTGCAACGCGGTGTCCCCGCGCCAAAACATTGATCGCGCCAACCACGTCGGCGTTTTCCTCGAAACCGCATTCGATACAGGCGAACCGCGCCTGCGTAAGCCGGTTCTGCGCGCTCACGCAAGCGCACGCCGGACACGTCCGGC
>NZ_ML058656.1 GCF_003635165.1 Burkholderia sp. Nafp2/4-1b
GCACCTCTTTTGGTTCTTCGGTCACCCCGAGGTGTACATCATGATTCTGCCGGCGTTCGGGATCGTCTCGCAGGTGATCCCGGCGTTTTCTCGCAAGTCGCTGTTCGGCTACAGCTCGATGGTCTACGCGACGGCTTCGATCGCGATTCTGTCGTTCATGGTCTGGGCGCACCACATGTTCGCAACGGGCATGCCGGTTACCGGTCAGCTGTTCTTCATGTACGCGACGATGCTGATCGCGGTGCCGACGGGCGTGAAGGTGTTCAACTGGGTCGCGACGATGTGGCGCGGCTCGATGACGTTCGAAACCCCGATGCTATTTGCGGTCGGGTTTTTGTTTGTATTCACATTCGGAGGCCTCTCCGGGCTGATGCTGGCGATGGCGCTGCTCGACATCCAGTACCACGGCACGTACTTTGTGGTCGCGCACTTTCACTACGTCCTGGTGGCCGGGTCCCTGTTCGCAATGTTCGCGGGCTGGTACTACTGGTCGCCGAAGTGGACGGGCTGGATGTACAACGAGACGCGCGGCAAGATCCACTTCTGGACGTCGATGGTCTTCTTCAACCTCACGTTCTTCCCGATGCATTTTGTAGGCCTTGCGGGGATGCCGCGCCGCTATGCGGACTACCCGGCGCAGTTCACGGACTTCAACCAGGTCGCGACGATCGGCGCATTCGGGTTCGGTCTCGCACAGTTGTACTTTCTGTTTGCCATCGTGCTACCAACGTATCGGGGTAGCGGCGAGTTGGAGAGGGCGGCGGACAATCCATGGGATGGCGCGACGGGCCTCGAGTGGACGGTGCCGAGCCCGGCTCCCTTTCACACGTTCGAACATCCCCCCACAATTGAGTAATCGTCGGCTTCGAGTGGCGAGGATCGTCTGCGCGTGCATTGCGCCTGGAGCAACGCCGCGGAGGCAATATTGTCAATCTCGGATGAGGCTCGGCAGTTATTTGCGATAAGTTCGAATTGAAAGAAGGTCGCTTTGCATACGGAATATATATTGCTGCAGTCCTTTACCGTGAGGGGTATGAGCCGATGTGCTAGTTTCCCCAATTTCGAGAGCGGCGCTTTTCACCTCGGTGGGCGGCTCCGCAGACTCCACTCCGACGGCTGCGGATATCGATCGACTGCATGCTCTCGACTACTATCGGAACACTCGTATCACTCGACGGTGACACCCGAACAGATTGCGGTAGCCGGCGGTGCGGTGATGCAGGTGATGCTGGACGAGCACGGCAAGCTTGCGACGGCTAACGCGGGGAGTGTCGACGAGATGATCGGCAAAAATACACTCATCGGTGAGTTAATTCGCGATGCGGCCGTTCTGGCACGCGAGAATCAGGAGGTAGGTGCTCGCGTAGTCCTCCGGTGATAAGACTTGGCGGAGCTGAAGGGCCGAATTGGTCGAGTCAAACGCAGCGATGCTAACCCGCGTTCGACTCCGCACGTCAGGGCAGTCCGTACCTCATGGAATGTCATGCCGGCCTGGCCGGAATCCGTCGGATCGCGCGCGACACGGTTGCAAGCATCATATCCTCGTAGAGGCCAACGGGATTCGCGTCGCCGCGATTCTCACTGGCACGGACGCCCACGACGTTACGCAACTGCTGCCGCTCGTCGATGCGATTCTGCCGATTCGGGGCGTGCACGGGCGACCGCTGCAAAGCCCAGTATCGTCTATGCCGATTGTAGCTACGACTGCAAGCGACGCCGAGGCGCGCTGCACGAACACGGCATCAAGCCCGTGATCGCAAAGTGCCGTACCAAGCACCGCAGCGGACTAGGCACGTATCGTTGGATCGCCGAACGCACACACTCTTAGCTCCACAATTTCCCTAGTCTAGTTGTTCGCTTCGATCGTCCCGCAGACATTCACCAAGCATTTTTGAAACTCGGCTGCTCGCTCCTCTGTCTGAACATGTTTGGGTGCTGAGCAGGATTTTTGAGCTGGCCTATGAGCAATGTGCAGGTCTTCCGTCGCAACGGTGCTTACGACAGCGTGCTGCCGCCGCGCGTCGCCGCCGGACTACGCGGCACTGCGGCGGGGATACCCGGGATGGACGCGTTTCGCGGCGGCAGCGATGGCGTGTGCTCGTGTTGGCCCAGAGCGCAGAGCAAACCGGACCAGCACGTTGAGCCATGGTCGAAATCCCGCGCTCGGTGTACCGACCTCTGCTGTCGAAACCGGCTACACTCAGGGCGCCGCCACGGCCACCGTCACGAAGTGACCCACACACCGCCAGCACTCGGCGTGTCTCCCTGCGTCCACCATTTTGCACAATACTTCGCACCCTGATACATCACGCACTGACCGCCCTGATACGCGTTCGTCGCCGACCAAGCTGGCGTACTACCACCGATTGACACCCATACAGATGACTGACCAGGCACATCGCCCTGCGTCCACCACTGCGCCTGATACGTGGTGCCCTGGTACGTAACAGTCGCGCCGGCGTTATAGATCTGGCTCGCCGACCACGGCGTACCTCCACCGCTAGACCCGCCGCCAGAACTGCCGCCGTAGTTCGGATCCTGTGTTACACCCGCGCCCCATTTGCCACCGAGGTGTTTGAAGATCGACGCGAACGCATAGGGTTGCTGCACGATGCCCGAGCAGGTCGGCGACGTGTAGACGGCGTTATTCGGACACGCCTGGTCGCGGCCTATCGACCAGTTGCCGATGAACCCGTCACCGTTATTGACGGCCGCATTCAGCGTGCTTTGTGCATTGGCAAGCGTAAATGTCTCGCCTTGCACGTCGTTCACGCCGATCATCGGCGTGACACCGACCATCTGCCAGAGCTGTGCGCTTGTCTTCGTCTGGCCGGCCGATTTGAAAGCCGTGTCGAGTTGCGAGTAGAGCGCCTGTGCCGCGTTGATCGCGGCCGCGCCCATGTCGAGATTCGCAGGACCATAGTCCATCGCCATCAGGTTTACGGCGTCGAACACAGTCTTGTTTGCTATCGCAGCATCGACAATGTTGAGCCCGTCCTGCGTGAGTCCGGTTGGCATCGCCGGAAGTGTTAGCGTGACGTGCAGCGGTTTCCCCTTCGCCGCATAGGCTGACTGTAGTTGCGCGACTGCCTGGAAGTTGCGGGCAACAGAAGTCGTATCCTGCTGCGCCGAGCCCTCGATATCGAAATCGATGTGCCCGAGACCGTACGTGTCGATCACGGTCTGGTACGCGGTCTTCAGCGAGGACACGGTCGTGCACGCTTGCATTAGCGGGGTGCCGTTTGCTCCGCCAAACGACACGGAGACCTCGCCGCCTTTGGCTCGATAGCTGGCAATCGAGGCACTCAACGACGTGAGCAGATCGCCGGCGGCGCCGCTGCCGATTGTCTGCACCCCACCCCATGATGGCGTACAGTCGGTGCCCGCGACAACAAATGCGAGTGTGAACTGCTGGATGCCTTGCTGAACGCCTATCTGGTCGACGAGTGGCGTCGGGTAGAGTGTCACGTCAACGTAAGGGGCGTAAACCCCCGCCGCCTGCGATATGTTCGCCGTAGCGAGTAGACCGCCTACCGCGATCGAACGCGGGATGAAATGTGAAAACACACGGTTTTTCATGAGGTCCTCCGTGATGAGGATTGATACGTTGGCCGAGGTATCGCCGACGCGCTCGATCGACGTCAGGGGGTGGCGATGGCGCTAGCCTGACGGATACATATGTTGTGAACAGGGGACGATCGTTATTCCGACTATCGGCAAAGGAATATTTGACTTGGCAGCGCTCACGAGGCGGTGTCGCTGCTACGCATGAAACCATCGGAATACGAGCCCGTTTGACCAGTCCAAGACATTGCAAATTTCGCTCGCCCCATGTTAGTGTGAAAGGTGGGGCTGCACGAAAGAATCGAAAAAAGCGAAATCGTTTTCCACTGTTTGACAACTACGGGCGCGCTTCACAACCGTCATTACGGAATAGAATTGCGATGTTTGCCTCGAGACGAGCCACGAGATGAAGCAGAAGACGTTTGCCAGTGAGCTACGAAACGAAGAAGCGTGTAACCAGCTGTGAGAAGTTCCAGATGGAGATGGGGCGGTCGTTTCATCCCAACGGTTGATCACTGATTGAGCCGATGTATCCGAAGGCGGGACCGAAAGGCGGCCGGCCGGTGATGCCGTTGGAGACGATGCTGCGGATTTATTTCATGCAGCGGTGGTTCGCGTTGAGCGACCCGGCGATGATGGAAGATGCACTGTACGACACCGAATCGATGCGGCGTATCGCGGGTTTGGAGCTGAACGAAGATGCTATGGGGTCGGATACGACGATGCTGCGTTTTCGGCATTTGCTGGAGCAGCACGACTTGGCGCCCGCGATGTTGGCCGAAGTCAACGCAATTTCGGTGAGCGCGGATTGCTATTATCCGAAGGCACGATTGTGGACGCGACGCTGATTCACGCGCCCAGCTCGACGAAGAATGGAAATGGCCAGCGCGACCCTGAGATGAGCCACACGAAGAAGCGCAACCAGTGGTACTTCGGCATGGAGGCACACATCGGCATGGACCTGACATCGCGCATCGTGCATCATCGTGACGACGATGGCGAAGTTGACGACAAGCGCTGTTTCGATGAATCCGTTCCAGATTATCAAGCGGCAATCCAATTATCGAAGACGCGATGCGCGACACGTGTCGCCATTCGTCGGGACGTTATCCGGCAAAGAGGTAAGATGATGTATGTGTATGTAATCATGTAATCGACGCGCCGACCATCCAGAGCCTCAGAAAGCGTATTCGCACCCCAGAGAGCATCGATGTCGACGATTGTGCTCGCATCACCCCCTGAATCGTTGGCGCATTTTGCCGCAGAGAGTTTCTGTGTCCGCATGGTCGACATACAGGACCTTGCCATCAGACCGCCTGACCACGGGTCGACATAGAGGCCCGATCTCCAAGCCCGTTAATTTTGGAATGTCCAGGTCGCCGATCAGCTTTTCATTGCGATTCATACGCGCCTCGCAGTCTGAGTGAGGGAGACAAGTATTCCCATCCTGCGCGCGGATTGCAAGTGCCTGCGCATGTCTGTCGAACCACTTTATACACTCTGGTAAGCCATTGATTTGACCGGCCGCTACCTGCCTAAATCGACAGGATTTTTGTCGTCAACTTCTCGCCCAACGCCTTGATTGAAAACGAGGATTGGAGTGCGTGTGGCAATTTGCCACGCCCGCTCGAGGTCATGTACACGATCGTATGCTTTGATGCGCTGTAGTGAGAGATTCGCCACGAGGGACGGTTATGAACGAGGGGGTCTATCCGGAATTCAGACCAGAATCGTATATCTGATCTGCAATTTGCTGAGTGCATGGTATGCACTTTCAAAACTACGGAACGACACGAGCGAGCTTCGAGATAACGAGCGAGTTGTCACTCAACCGTAAGGATGAGACAAGTCTCATAGATGCGGCTCGAATAGCATGCAAATATGACAGCCATCCGGCCGGCTGCGTCCGCCGAACTAACGCGTGCTAACGGCGCAAGTATCGTACCTTTGCAATCTTAAACTTCGTACTAGGGGGTCCAGTGAGTACAGTTGACCGGGCAAATTGGGGTTCGCGCCTCGGTTTTGTCCTTGCCGCCGCGGGTTCCGCGATTGGTCTTGGTGCAATCTGGAAGTTTCCCTATGTTGTTGGCAAAAACGGCGGCGGTGCCTTTCTCCTGATCTTTTTGCTCTGCGTCTTTACGATCGGCGTGGCGTTGTTGCTTGCGGAAATGCTAATTGGACGAACAGCAAGGAAGTCCGCGACAACTGCATTTCGTGAGCTTAAGGGTGGCTGGTGGCCGTGGGCCGGGCGGCTATCGGTGTTGTGTATTTTCACCATACTCACGTACTACTCCGTGGTTGGGGGCTGGACAATGGCCTTTGTTGTGCGAGCTTCGGTCGGAGGGGCGTTCAGCCACGACCCGCAAATCCTCGCTGGCGAGTTCGGGAGGTTCATCGCAAGCGCCGCATCCGTCCTTGGCTTCGCGGCGTTATTTCTCGGTACAACGACTGCCGTTGTAATGGCCGGGATCGAAAAGGGGATCGAGCGGACCGCGCGTGTGCTTATGCCGGCCCTTTTTCTCCTGATGATCGTGCTGATCTTCCGCTCGGTAACATTGCCGGATGCATGGAATGGTGTGCGACATTTTCTTATTCCGGATTTCGCAAAACTGAGTCCGGAAATGTTTATAGAGGCATTAGGTCTGGCATTCTTTTCGCTCTCGCTTGGTGGCGGGACGATCATTGCCTATGGGTCGTATCTCCCAAAAGAAACGAGGCTGTTTGGGATAGCGTGGTCGATTAGTGGACTTGCAACGTTGGCTTGTTTGCTTGCGGGCTTGATGGTCCTGCCAGCGGTGTTTGCATTCAACATCGATCCGGCAATGGGGCCTGGGTTGACGTTCATTACAATGCCGGCAATCTTCGCGCGAATGCCGTTCGGCCAAGGTTTCGCCATCTTGTTCTTCGTCCTGCTATTTTTTGCCGCACTTACATCGTCGGTGTCGATACTTGAGCCGGTGGTCGCATTTCTCATTGACGAATTTGGCTGGACGCGCAAAGTGTCGGCACTGATTGCTGCAGTTGCGGCCTACGTCGTAGGTATGCCGGCTGCGTTGGCATACGGACCACTTGCCCAAGTGACGGTCTTCGGGAGGAACGCCTTTGATTTGTTGGACTACTTTGCGGTCAATCTGCTGATGCCAGCCGGTGGATTATTGGTGGCGCTATTCGTGGGCTGGGCCATCTGGCCGCGGGTCCATCACGAATTAACTGATGCGGGCTCCTCTACGATCGCCCTGGCATTCCGCTTCGTTTGTGCAATCGTTGCGCCAATTGCCATTGCCGCGATTTGGATTCACTTGGTGTAATTGAGGAATCGAAATTTTAACGTCGTTCGCGTCGCATCCTGGCGTCGACGGGGACGGTAGTTTCGTGGCACCGGCCAATTGCATTGATCGAGAGCTGGTGTCTTCGAATGCGGGACCGAATGACCGCCGGCCGTGATACCGCGGGCGACAATGCTGCAGCCCTATGTGTATTTGATGGAGTGGCAGCAGCTAGGACTGGCGATGTTGGGCGAAGTTAATGTGATACCCGACGAGCGCGGACTGCTGTTGCCCGAAGAAACGATTGTGGGCGCGACGCTGATTTGCGCGCCCAGTTGGCGAAGAATGAAAAGGGCGAGCGCGACCCTGAGAGAAGTCGGACGAAAAAGGGCAATCGGAGGCACTTCGCCAGCGGTGTCGACGCGGAACTGGGCGTCGTGCATGCCTTCGTGACGACGGCGGCGGCTAAAGTCAACGATAAGCCTTGGTTCGTGAATTGCTGCACGGCGAGGAGTGGTGGCTGTGGGCGACCTCGGCTACAGCTTACCGGACATCCGACGACATTGTGCTTGGCGCCGCATGTCTGCGGGATTCTGATGCCGCAAGGAACTTGGGGACGCCCGTTGGCGCATCGAACGCGATATCGATCATGTGCTGCGACGGTGAACGCGCGGAGCATTCATTGAGGACCGCCAAGCGGCAATTCGGTTGTGCGAAGACGCTATATCGAGGCCTTAGCGAAGAGCATGGCCCGGCTCGTTGCGCTGCACCACCTATACCCGACGCGCCGTCAACAAGCGAATTGACGCAGCCGGGGCCGGCAATCCGGCACTTGGCGGTACTTACCGGCCTGGATGGACACGTCACGTCCGTCAGAATATCGCCTTGACGCGTCGAAAATTTCGCCGCAGCACAGAAATTAATGAATCGCTTCGGCGCGAGTTCGTTTCGAAGAGCGTCCTTAGGACGAGTGTCGATATGTGGCGGTGAGCTTGGTTCATCAGTGGGGCTGGTCACGATTGGAATGTGAGCAGGGCAACGCACAAGAGGTTCGCAATGCACTCTTCCCTTAAGGAAGACGGCCACCTTAGTTGCACAACGGTTGTGCTCATGCTTACTCCAGTGACGTTTATTGGATTGGTGGTGTTGACGCGCCAGTATGATGCGGCATTGAGTGTGGAACACGTCGCCCTCGCTTTTGTTGCGCAATGGTTGGCGAGTGGCTTTCTGACATGGTTGTTCGTAAAGTTTATACGCATTTGCCATCGCGCTTGGCGTCCCTGGGAAAGCGACTCAAGATTGTCAATTGCCTTGCTTATACGATTGAGAATTTTTCGGCGACGACCCAAGGCTTAAATTCGTGGATGCGGTTGAGCGGTAAGCTGGTTGAAGGACGCCGACGGCGAGCTCATTGCAGGCTTGTCTGAAGCGAGGGGTTCGTACGGATGGCCATGGAGCACGACATCAACCCGAATATTGTTCGAACATGGATTTCCAAGTATCAACGCGAACAAACCACCGCCTAGATAGAGATACACGCCGCAGCCGACGTCGCGACCGGATTGAGATTCGGCGGCAATGGCTTCTGGTTGCTGTCCAGGCGACACGACTCCGCGGAATTGGAGCTGACGAGAAGTCGTTGACAACGATCTCCACGTGATGAGGCTCCTACACGAGAAGAGTGAATTTGGCACTGTCGCCGTGTGTCCTAATACGAGTGGAGGAACTCGCCCTTCATCCGCTGCGCAGTAGCCTGCACGATAATTTGCGACACCTGAGAAAATAGATTTGGTGTTGGGAAGTGGCGTTTTCTTAAAGAAGGATTTTGCAAATTTCGCTACTATAATATTTGATGATAAATATATTGCCGTGCTGGATATGGCTCTTGTGTCCGCGCAATCTCTAAATCACATTTTCTATAGCGGACGATGCGTGCTAATAGCGCGTCGTCCAGCGCGTCTTGCGAATTTTGCGACCTCGACATGGCAGCGCGATGGAAGGCATTCAGTTGCAAGACCCCAAATATATTGAGTATCTGATCGGCGTGATGCACACAGTCAGAGGCGATCCTGTTGGCTTTTCAGAATGAGATTTCCCCGAACTCAAGGAGCATTCACTATGAATATCACGAAGTGGACGATTTGCAATTTTGTGAAATCGCAGGCAATCGACGAGACTTGGATGACGGCAGTCGATATCGCGCAAGGTACGTCAGTAGACGTCAAACGCGTACGGTTGCTGATTGCATCGCTCGTTAATACAGGTTATCTCCGACGCATCAACAGCAGTCCACGGCTCTACCAGTGGGCTGATGACGCTCCTCCGCTACCCGAACCAATCCCCGACCGCGCTCCTCGCCTCACCCATGAAGAGCAAGAACGGGAAATCGCCGAAGCGGCTGCGCAATGGGCCGCCGCTGCCCTTCACAGAATGGTGAGTCAGGGTAGCCTTCCCTAATCTTGCATTGCACGACGAGACTGATTCACCGAGGCGGTGTGCCCATGTTCAATGAGCGTGGACAAGATGTGCATGAACGGACAAAGCTCACGTTTGCCGAACCGGTCGGTGGTCGAACGCAGGGGAGACCGACGGTGCAAGTATGACCGGAATCCGGCGCCGAGTTGATCGAGGTGTGTCTGCAGCCAGAGTGCGTGCGCGGGGATAAGGCAGTCGATGGAGGTATTCAAGCGTCGCCGATTGTACTAGTCCTCGATTCAATCGACGATATCAAGGCGAGCGCGGGCGCGCGTTTCTGGTCGGTCTGGGAGATTTTTTCGGCCTTCAGCGTCTTGAAGGGGCTCTGCGTTGCTGTGTTGGCGCGGCGGCTCATCGAGACGCTCATCTTGAACGTGGCGGCCAGTTTCCGGTAGGCATGGTGACCATCCACTGCCGCGATCGCAGTACAGCAGCGATCCCGATGGCGGCTTGCGTTGCCAGCAAGCGCTGCGCAACGCCGGGCAGACCATATCCGCGTCGATCCGCTCCGACATAGGCCAGCCGACGATGCGCCGACTCGCCAGATCCGGGATCGCTGCCAGGTGTCACCGACCCGTGCAACTCGTGTCGCCGTCCGCCGGACGTAAATGGGCAATGCGGTGGATGGCAAAGTATCTTTCTGTTTCGTCACGCGCGGCTTGCCGCTGCCGCGGCTCTGCCGGTATTCGATGTGCTCGTAGAACGACAGGCCGGTGCTGGCGATCAACGCTGCTTGTTCCTCCAATGCGCAGGCCATGCCGTCCAGCTTCAGGGATTTGAGCTGGGTTAAGGTTTGATATGTCAAAATCGCGACCTCCTTGTGTCAGTGGTCATAGTCGCGCCCGCGAAGGTTCTGTGAACGGGCGAATGCCATTCGGTGAGCGGAACCGGGGGCATCGGCGGTCGGCCCAGGCCGGACTAGAGGATTGACACATGGAGCGACAGGGCGCGAGCCGAGCACGAGCGCGCGCTGGTCGCGTGAATGTCCATTCGCGCGCGATGTGCTGCCCGGCCTATGTTGGACAGTTGGAGGGCCGGCCGCGATCGTCAGGGCGGCATCAAGCGGGTTACGGCCTTGCGCCGATTCCCGGTCGGCCACCCATTTGTGATGGCCCGCTGAGAGAGTCGGGGGTAGCTCTCGGTGCTTGCCGACAATAGTGGACGAGTTTTACGGCGCACGACAATGGGGAGTGCGATTATTAACTTCACCGACCATTTTGTCGCGCACCGTTGCTTTATTTCAATTGCACCAATCTACCAAGCCGCCCTCTTGGCAACTGATTGTTACGGTTGCGTTGCCCTTGTTCGTGATGGTCATTTTCGATCCGGCGCCAGCGCAAAAATCAAAATATCTTTTTGGCTGAAATTCGAATGGCGCGAGCAGGCTCAGATATTTCTTTTGGCCATCAATCGTGGCAGTGTTGCTTTTCGTATTTGGGTTCCGTGTTACTTCGATTGCAAGTGGACCTTGGTTTGGTGTCGCGGTGCAAATTTCCGCAGCCATTCCCGTAATGCTCGAGTCTAGGGGAATGCTTTCATTGGGCTTTATCTTGAATGTTGGCTCAGCATAGCAAGCACTTTGCATCAGAACCGTAGCAACCAGGGCGTAAATCTTCATGTTCATTCTGATCCTATGAAGGGTGAGTGGTGGCCGATATTAAGTGTTGCGATCGATGGATTGGATGAATGACCGATTTTCCTTATTATAATTAGCTGCGAAGTATAGATGGCGGTTTTCGTATTCTGGAGACATACACTCTCCTGCGTGCGAATGGCAGCCTGACCGTAGGACACGTGCGAATGGCAGCCTGACCGTAGGACACTGCAGTGTGAATCACGCTCTCTAAACATCGGACGTGATGGTTTCAATCAGTCGCGTTGCTCCTCGGGTGTAGCCTAGTAACAAGATCTGTCGCGACTTCCGTTGTGACCCATTTCTGATACGTAGAGCGATGAATGGTCGCATCGATCATCCGTCGATGCGACCGAAGCCATGCAGACGCCTCGCGTAGGTCGACTACATGCGCCATACCGCGATATGGCAGAAAATGATGCAGGCCAACGCAACGCACCGCGATGCTGCTGAGGACGGCCGTGTCTTTCCGGTGATTGTCGAAACCCGTGTCGAGCCTCAGCGGGATCGATATCCTTATCATCGAGCAAACGCCTCTGCCAGAGCTCACGAACGCGTTGTGAAGCGCGACCGGTATGTGCGGCGTCGATTTCAACGCCACTCGCTTTGAGCAAGCTATCGACTGCCCTTTCAAACGCGAACGGGTTGAACGGACGTGTTCGTCGGACTTCCGGGGGCGTTTCATTATGCGCATAACATACGTTATTGCATCGGATTTGGCACATTTGTGTCTTCTGCGCAGAACAAATTGCCTACTTGATGTGTGTACGCGCTGGCCGTTCTGATTGACAACGCTCAATTTAAACCGCATGTGGATTTACTGTGGTATGTGCTGTGCTTGGCCACTTTCTAATTTCGATCTTTTCGAGCGTGGAAGCACCAGCGCCGGCTCGAGCCGCAGCATGTCGCCGAGCCGGTTTCGCCCGCACTCTGGGTAGCGGTTCCCAAATAAAAGCGCCCAGCTCTCTCGAACGCCTGGCGCGAAGCCACCGGTGGGGCGGGAAGGTCGCCGCAAGCACATCGGCCGTGAAGTGCAGCGCCGAGCAATGATTTCGCTGGGCCCGCGAAGCTCACCGGCGGTGGAACCGCTGAGAGCCATTTCAGGTTTGGCGCGCGCGGTTCGGAATGCTTGCCGTGCTGGGCGATCCGTCACGCTTCGTGCTTGCCCGCCGGATAATGGCGTGCTTTGGTGTAGCAGCGAGCGAGCACACTCGACGGCGACAAGCGTCGCAAGGGCGCTATCACCGCGAATGGCTACAGTTTGCGAGAAGGCTGCTCGTCGAGTCGGCGTTAATCTATCAGCATCCCGCTCGTGTCGGTCCGGAGATTCAGCGTCGACTCGAAGGAGTCCCAAACCGAACGTAAGATCGAGCGTAGTACGCGCTATCGAACGCTCGCACGCAAGCAGAAGAACGTCGCTGTGGCCGTGATTGCCCGGAACTGAGCGCATTTATCCGAGACATTGGCCTTGCACGGTCAGATTCCAGATTGAGGGGCGTCAATTTCTAAGCGATCACGATCCGGCTCCACCGCGTGATAGTGTCCTTCAACGAGCGCCGATGCCGGTTAGACCTGAATCGACCGCAGGTTGGTCCTCATCTGGAACTCGCACTGCCGTGCTCGGCGCGTCGATCGATGCGCCATCTATCACCATCGCGTCTTGACCTCGTGAGGTTTGCAGCGTCTGTTGCTGCCGAATTCTTCGCCCATGGCCGCTCGAGCCGCCCATATGCCGGCTTTGGGCAAAACTTGGCCACTCTCCGAGCCTCTTCGCCGATTTTCCGCCGGCCTCCGATAGCGATTCGGCGGTCCAAATCGCAATTTTCTCGCTTTCTCTTGGTGACAAAATATTTCAAATTGAAAGATAGCGAATTTTAGTTACATTTTGCAGTTCGAGGCGTCGGTGGTCCATACTCGGTAGCAGAAATACAAACGATATCGTCGACACCGCAATCGTGCGCCGATTTAGTTTTTCGACACAATTCTATACTGCTGAGGTCATTAAGTGTCGCACGTGACCAAACACCAGACCATAGCGCGGCACCGCCGCACATTCGCCATGAACAAATATCCATGGCGCCTCGCACGCAACCTGAGTGAAAATGATCGCGAATACATGTCGGCGCCACGATTATGCCGTAATGCTGTGTCGGAGAAACTGCTTGGCTAATGCAAATTTCTCGGAGATTGCGGTTTGGCAATTCTCCATTGGTCGGCATGTCCCGCACGGCAGACTATGCAAATTATTCAATTTCCAACATAAGACCGTGGACGGGAAATCGGGATAATTGTGTTGAATCTCGCGACTGCGCCGAAACGCTCCTTGTGCGCATGGAGTGTGTACCATTATATATGGTGGAGTGTTGCGTATTCTGTTGCCGGATGCCATCGGCGAGCTTGTGTCCGAATTTTATTTGGTCATGTTGTTGAGCAATGGATCGTTCGGCGTTTCGGGTGTTGCTACTTCGCTTCATGGTTATTGCGTTGCGGTGGACCTCTATATCTGGACGGTATTCTGTTGGTTTTACTTCTGAAGAAACATTATAAAGAGACTCGTCATTATATTGGGAAAGAGGTCTAGGCCATGACACTTACTCTTGGCTCGTTGCTGGGTCTGTCGTTCCTGATTTCGGTGCTGGGCTTGTTTTTATTCATCTGGGCTCAGATGAATGGTCTCATGAAGGCGGGTAACGAAGGGGCCCAAGTTATTTTTCGGGAAGGTGAGCTAGGACGCGTCGAGGAACCGGCGGTCGATCGCAGCACGCTGTATGCATTGCAGGGGGCAGGGCGCGGCTTGCAGCGACTCGAAGTCGTGACCGACGAAACTTTCGCTTCGTCGATGCAAGTTGACGAGCGCCTGATGGAGGACCAATCAACCCGCCATGCCGCGTTCGCCTTTCTGGGTTCTGCAGTGTTTTGGCTGGTACTGGGCTCGATAGCTGGGCTAATTGCCTCTCAGCAATTGAGTATTCCTGATTTTCTAAGTTCATTGCCGTGGCTTACCTTCGGACGCGTACGTACCGCGCACCTCAACATGGTCGTCTATGGGTGGGCGTCTATGTCGGGATTAGGCATTGCGATCTGGATGTTGCCACGTTTGTTGGCAACGACATTAGTCGGGGAGCGAGTCGCTGTCTTGGGTGCCGCAATGTGGAACGCGGGAGTGGCAGCCGGCGTAGTCGCGATCCTCCTTGGCTGGACCGATGGACTGCAGTGGCTGGAAATACCATGGCAAATTGGCATCATGCTTGCCCTCGGCGGCGCTCTGTGTGCGATACCGCTATTGCTAACAATTCATCGTCGCCGTGTGGACCATCTATATGTGTCCGTTTGGTACATCTGTGCCGCGCTTTTGTGGTTTCCCATTCTTTATGCGCTGGCCAAAGTGCCGTACGTCCATTTCGGGGTCGAACAGGCTCTCGTCAACTGGTGGTATGCCCATAATGTGCTCGGCTTGTGGCTTACGCCTTTGGGGGTGGGGGCCGCCTACTACTTTATTCCTAAGGTGCTCGGCCGCCCAATCTACTCATACAACCTCTCGTTGGTCGGCTTTTGGGCGCTTGCTATGTTCTATAGTCAGGCGGGCATCCACCATTTGATCGGGGGGCCAATCCCACCATGGGTTGTCAGCGTGTCTGTTGTGCAAAGTGTGATGATGATCGTGCCGGTCGTCGCAGTCGGTGTCAATCAACACATGACAGTGATAGGGCGCTTTGCCACCCTCAAATACTCTCCGACGCTGCGCTTTGTTGTGCTGGGCGCAGTCCTCTACACGCTGGTTTCCCTTCAAGGTGCACTCGAGGCCCTGCCGTTCTTCAATAGGGTCGTTCATTTCACCCAGTACAAGGTTGCGCATGCCCACTTAGGATTGTATGGATTTTTCTCGATGATTATGTTCGGTTCGATCTATTTCGTACTCCCGCGTGTATTTGGTCGTGAGTGGCCATATCCCAGACTGATTTCGCTCCACTTCTGGAGCGTAAGCATCGGATTTTCTATCTATTTCGTTTTTTTAACAATCGGTGGCATGTTGCAGGGCATCGACATGCTTGATCCGTCGCGGCCGTTCATGGATTCGGTTGAAGTTCTGAAGCCGTATCTAGTTGCCCGAACGATCGGCGGCGTTCTCATGGCGATGGGACATCTGGTGTTTGCCTATCACTTCTCGATAATGATCATGAACAAGGGGCCGCGCCGTACCGGCATGGCCGTTCTTGGCGGTTCTGCCTCTGTCGCGAGGACGCGCTGATGAATCGCATATTGACCATCGTGATTGGCTCATTGATTCTGCTCGCATTCGCCACGCTCGTCCTCGTGGCAATTCCTTACGGGGAACTGAAGGACGAGTTGCCACCTGAACAACTTAAGCCTTACACCTTGGCTCAGCTCCGCGGGCGTTTGACCTATGTCAGCCTTGGCTGCGTCTATTGCCATTCGCAGCAGCCACGCGCACCTTCGCTCGGCCCGGATGCATTGCGCGGATGGGGGCGTCAATCGGTTCCGGCCGACTATGCCTACGACTATCCGCATTTGTTAGGTGTGTCGCGCACTGGCCCTGACCTGTTCAACATCGGCGCGCGCCAACCTAGCGTCACCTGGCATCTGGTTCATCTGTATCAGCCACGAGCCGTGAGCCCTGGCAGCGTCATGCCTGCCTATCCGTTCCTGTTCCGCATCACCACCGAGCCCAACCCCAAGGACAAAGTCGTTGCGTTGCCGCCGCAGTTTGAGCCTGCACGCGGCAAGGTCATTGCCACCCAGGAGGCACTAGATCTCGTTGATTACCTTACATCCCTGAACCATACCTACCCGGTTGCCAATGGCCTCTCAGGAGTTCCCCAATGAAGAACGCCGCTCCGCACGACAACGCCCAGAAACGCGAATATGCCGAACCCAGCGAGCGAGCCAATCCGGTGCCGTGGCTGCTCGGGCTGATCGCCGCGTCACTGCTTGTCTGGGGCGTAAGTTACTTCCTGTTGGATCCGTTGCTTGTGCCCGCCAGTCATCAGACGGGTAGCGCCGTTTCCGTTGACTCGGCAGCGGCGATACCGGCGGCTGACGGTGGGGCCATCTACCGGGAGCGATGTCTTGCGTGCCATCAGGCTTCTGGTGGCGGAGCGCCCCCTGGATTCCCACCTCTTGCCGGGTCCCCCTGGGTAACCGGTAGCCCCGTGACTCTTGTTCAAATTTTGCTGCGCGGTGTGCAGGGCAAGCTCAGTGTGGGAAAACAAGTGTTCGATGGGGAGATGCCGACTTTCTCGGATTTGTCCGATGCACAAATTGCTGCGGTTGCGACTCACATTCGTACAAGCTTCGGTAACAAACCAGCCCACCCGGACCCTGTTTCGGCAGATCTTGTGAAGGCTGAACGCGCGAAACTTCCCGCCGAGATCAAACCGTTTGCCGGCGACAGTGATCTCCCCGCGCCCGAGTAAGCAGTGCCACGAAGTGCCTGCATCTAGAGCAACATCCGGATAACGACATGAATTCAGATCGTGTACTCCCGCCTAATGCCCAGCGCCGCAGCGTGTTGCTTGGTGCAGCAGCTTTGGGCATCACTTCACTTGGTGGCATTCGTTTGTCGCAGGCCGACGAGACGCCACCTGCAAGTGCGCTGACGGTCCTCACCACGGATTTTCCTCAAAAGGGCTCTCTGATCCTTCATCGCACGCGCCCCCCCTTACTGGAAACGCCGTTCGAGGTGTTCGACGATGGGGTATTTACCCCCGCTGAGCGTTTCTACGTGCGCTGGCATTTGGCCAACATTCCGACGACCATCGATCCGGCAACGTTCCGGCTGACCATTCGTGGTCACGTCAATCAGCCAATGCGCATCACGTTGAATGAACTACTCAGCAAATTCAACCGCCACGAAGTCGTTGCAGTCAATCAATGCGTCGGCAACTCGCGTTCGCACTTTGATCCGCGCGTGACCGGCGCTCAATGGAGCAATGGCGCAATGGGCAACGCACGTTGGACCGGCGTGCGTCTTAAAGACATCCTGGAGCGTGTCGGGGTACGAAAAGGAGCGCAGTGTGTGCGCTTCAAAGGGCTCGATAAAGGCGTAATAGCGCAAACACCTGATTTCATGAAGTCGCTTAACATAGACCATTGCCTAGGCGGCGAAGTCATGGTTGCCTACGCGATGAACGGCCAAGCGCTGCCGTTACTCAACGGGTATCCGTTGCGTCTGGTTGTGCCGGGCTGGTATGCCACTTACTGGATGAAAATGCTCGCGGATATCGAGGTGCTCGCCGGGCCAGATGAGAATTTTTGGACGACCCGAGCATATCAAATTCCCGATACGCCTCACGCTAGCATCCGACCGGGTGAACACGGTTTCAAGGTAACGCCCGTGAGCGAGATGGTCCCACGTTCATTTATCACCAACATCCGCGACGGTGCGGTATTCCGCGTGTCGCAACCCGTGCCTGTGCGGGGAATTGCATTTGGCGGTGCGCACGCACTCGCGCGCGTACAAATCTCGGCTGACCAGGGCCAGACATGGCGTCCGGTGGAACTCGGTGCCGACTACGGTGCATTTAGCTTCAGACGATGGGAAACGAATCTGCGCTTCACGCAGCCGGGCACTCAGAGCCTGATGGTTCGCGCGACTGATGCGACGGGACAGTCCCAACCCGCTGGGGCAAACTGGAACGGATCCGGGTTCATGCGCAACGTCATTGAGGCCGTCCATGTCACAGTGACCTAATCCGAGGAACACAAGCGATGAACACAAGCATCCGCGGCGTCGCTGCGACCTGGTTGCTGCCGATTGTGATCGGCTGTTCGGTTGGCGCGTTGGGTAGCCATTATCTCCCGACGTCGGCATCGACGTTGATCGAACGTCAGACGCATCTCGTGCCACCGGTTCGCTTTAAGCGCGTCGTCGTCCAACTCCCGGATGCTACGGTGCCATTCCCCAGTGGTATTGGCGCAGCTCTCGCCCAAGGGCAGTGTGTGATGTGCCATGACCCTGCTATGGTGCTTGATCAACCGCAGCTTACGCAAGCAGAGTGGGTAGCGGTCATCAAGAAGATGCGCGGTCATTTCGGTGCCCCCGTTTCGGATGACGACATCCGGACACTGTCACGTTATTTCTTCGTGATCGATGGCCGTTCGGACAATGCCGGCCCGTCGCGTGTCGACGACCAAGCAAGCTAAGGCGGAAGGCAAGCGCACGATGTCCCGCCGGCTCCTCCTTTCGGTGCTGCAGACATTAGCGGCTTTCGCCTATGCCTTCGGGGCTCTGGCATGGGCCACTGGCGGCTTTCATGGCCTCACCCGCGAAACGATCCGTGCCTATCGGGTAGCATCGCATCCAATACCGATACCGCCCGTGGTGCTGATGGACCAGACCGGACACCGATTTACTCTCAATAGGTCGCCAATGGCCGATCGCGCAGTGCTAGTGGTGGATTTCGTTTATACCGGTTGTCTGACCGTGTGCAGCGCCATGGGCTCACGTTTCCAGCAACTGCAACAGGAAATCGCGCAGCACGGATGGATTGGCAAGGTGCGGTTGGTAAGTATAAGTTTCGATCCCGTGCATGACACCGTGTCGACCATCGCGCATTATGCAGAACGGATGCATGCCGATGCGCGAACGTGGCAGATCGCGCGCGTGGCCGACCCGGCTCAATTGCCTGTCATTCTGCAGACATTTGGCATTCGCGTTATTGCTGGCCCACTAGGGCAGTTCGAGCACAATGCTGCGTTTCACATCGTTGACGCAAAGGGCAATCTGGTGAAGATCATGACATTTGATACGCGCAACGACGTCTTACTTGACAGCGCTACATTAAGAGTACTCGATCTACCGCTGACCGGGGACGAGCCATAATGAGCGTCATGGCGCGTGCGCGGGTTCTCGTCGCATCGTCGATATTTCTGCTGTTCACGGTGCCGTCGGTGCGAGCCGAGCTCGAGGCGGCGATGTGGTCGCATATGCTGATTCAGATACCGCTGCTGTTCGGCTTGGGCATGCTACTTTATCCTCGCTCACCTCAGTCGCGCATTCACGTGGTCAGTGGTGACCTGTGCGGTTGGATATGCGTGGCAGTAACGCTGATGGTCTGGATGATTCCGGCGGCAATGGACGCGGCGGTCGAATCTGCGTGGGTGGATGCAGTGAAATTCATAACCATCGTGGCAAGCGGGGCATGGATACGCCATCTGACTCACACTTGCGTCGGGCCGCTTGCGATTTTCTTCACAACGAATCTTGTGTGCATGATAGCGATCACCGGGTTATTGTATTTGGACGCCGATGTCAGACTCTGCAACGCTTATTTGTTCGACGATCAGTTCTATACGGGGTTCGGCCTCATTGCGCTGGCCATTTGTGCGGCCTGTGCCACCATACTGCTGTTCACGCGTCGAGGACTGCGCGCCGTGGTAAGCTCCGCCACGGTTGACGGCTACTGTGCTGTCAACACGCAGAGTGTTAAAAGGTGTACTGAGATCGTGGCTACGCATGCGGTCAACGACGAGCGTTAACATTCCATTCTGATGCGACTGACTGATGCGAGAACATCGGAAGTGTTCGCTGCCCGTCGGGAGTATGTAAGCGATGCACGAGCGATACTCCTCAGAGCGAGCTGGCCGAACGTTTGAGGTGTGCGCGATGCGCATCAGTGGAGGTTGGTGGGGATATTGCGCGGAAGCCGCAGGCGGTCGACGGTGGTCGTCAGCGGAAGGTTTCCGGTTAGTCGCCATCGTCACGACCCCGCCAGATTGTCGGGCCAGATGAAGTGGCTCCCGTGAAATCATTTTCTCGTAAGCTAGAATCCGCTAACAATTCCAGCCGAGTATCTTGATTCGGTCGCGACGGCGATTGCCCAAGATGTGAAGTGACGAGTCCATCCGATTCACGCGCATCGACCGTTCGCCGATGCGAGCGATGGTGTCGCAAGTTTGAGTTCGGCTCCATTCGACAGATGCACTTGAACGTGAGCGTCGCCGTCGACAGTGGTGATGTGTGGGACGATGGCGATGTCGCAGCGACCTACGTCGAGCGATGGAGCCGCGTGCGACAGTGCGCCTATGCCCTCAGTTGTCGTTGCCGATGGCACGTAGTGCAATCACGCAACAGGTTCGGATTGACGTCGTGATCCATCACCGTGCAAGTAATGGACATCCGGGGCTTCAAACAAGGCTTCGCCAGTTCTTGTCGTGCACTCTCATCAAATTCGCGTCCGCCGTCTCGCCTCAGCCTCTCAGGAGAAGGGCGTCATTTATCGACTGCATGCCTTTTGGCACGCCATTCTTTAGCGCATCTTTACTATGTCTATATTTCTGACGAGCACGAGAAGAGCTTGAACGATAAGAGCACGTTTTGCACGATTTCAACATATAATTGGAGTCGAACCAATACCATAACGGCATAGCATGATCAACTTTACTCATCTTGCTGCCTTTCAAGCCGTTGTCGAAACCGGCAGTGTAACGGCGGCGTCTGAGCGCATGCATGTGAGTCAGCCAGCACTCACGCGTGAAATCCGGGAGTTGGAAGGCAGGCTCGGCGTACCGCTTTTTGACCGCCTACCGCGAGGTATGCAACCCACTGAGGCCGGTCGACTTCTCGCCGACTATGCCTCACAAATCTTCGGACTTGCGCGCGCGGCCGAAAGTGCAGTTGAAGAATTTGCTGGGCTTACGCGCGGCCACTTGGGTCTTGCGGCAAGCCGAACAGTGGGTGTTTATTTACTCCCTGCAATTTTAGACGAGTTCCGACGCTTGCATCCCGGGGTCACAGTCGAAGTCATGGTGTCTAACACAGAGCAAATTGAACAGGAACTAGTCGCGCACAATTACCAGATAGGACTGGTTGAGGGGCCATTCGATCAGAGTTCGTTCGAGGCCCTAGTGCTGGGTCGAGATGAGCTGATAGCGGTAGCGAGTCCGCAACATACACTGGCACGGCAGCGGACGCTCGTAGCTCGCGATCTGAGTGGGGCTGAATTAGTAACCCGCGAGCCTGGATCGGGCACACGCGCCGTCGTCGAGGATGCATATTCGCGGCACGGTCTCACATTCACGGCCATGATGTCTGTCGGAAGCACGGAGGCGATTAAACGCCTGTTACGCCTCGGCCGCACCGTGGCGTGGATGTCTCGCTACACAGTCACTGAGGAGTTGAATATGCAGCTACTCGTGCAACTACCGGTGCGGGACCTGGTGATTTCACGGGATTTCACGATGATCTGGCGGAAGGGCCGCAGCCTCAGCCCCAGTGCGCAGGCTTTTCAGAAGCTCGCTGCCACGGTATTTCAGAGTTGTCCTACTGATTCGGCTCTCCTGGCGGAATGAGCTACCCGCGCCAAACAACGGGAATGCAGGATATCTGAGCCGTCACGTCGAAGACGGCCACGCCAATCGATAACGCCATCAAACACGAAACTCCGCCTTTCTGGTAAGCGTCAATCCGAGGCCGTCTTGACGATCAGAACTTGACTTCCAAGAGCTGCTGATTCGTGAGCACGAGATCGAAGGCGGCGGGATCGAAGCTGCCGCCGCACCACTCAAGGAAGTGGTCGTGCTCTTCGTGCCTCGGATCGGCGATCGCTTCGAGGAAGTCGGCATATCCTGGCACCCCACCGACGTCTTCCGGTGGACACGCATTCTGCCCGTCCAGGCACAGTGGCCGGCGCATGTCTGGATCAGGCACCAGAGCCTTCTCGACCTTGATCCGATGCTGCCAGTTGTCACCGTAGTCGTAGATGTAGGTGAATGACTTCAGCCCGCCCAGTGCCTTCGCCAGCGTGACCCGTGCTTCATTGAGCATTGGCGGATCGCTCTGGAATCCGAAGTCATCCGGTTCACCATAGTTGGTTTCGCCGAAGACGAACTCGTGCAGGTGCCCGCCTTCCCAGCCGATGGCCAGTTGCAGCACGACATGCAGCTTGCCCAGCCTGATCGAGCCGGGAACGATGATTCGTCGCCAGATGGCCGGCTTGATGTACTTCAGCTCAACGTGCAGCACATAATCGGGCACTGGCGCCTTGACCAGGCGCACGGTAGGTTTGCGGGGTTGGACCATCGGATTGATTGTCAGGCGGCTTGCTGCTCGATGTGTGCAGCCGGCATCAGGCGCCACGGCAGCAACTCGTCGATGCGGTTGATGGGATGATCGGCGATGCGCTCGAGCACCGTGCGCAGGTAGGCAAACGGCTCGATGCCGTTCAGGCGCGCCGTACCGATGAGGCTATAGATCACCGCCGCGCTTTGGCCACCGCCGTCGGAGCCTGCGAACAGATAATTGCGGCGCTTATGCTGATCTGAGCATAATCGACGTTATGCGCACTTCGAGATT
>NZ_ML058657.1 GCF_003635165.1 Burkholderia sp. Nafp2/4-1b
GCGGCGCGTTTGCTGCCGGCGTTTTGGGTTTGTTGCACGATCACGTTCCTCGTGACGCTTGCAATTGGCGGGGACCGGTTTACAGCGACGTGGCAGCAATACATCGTCAACATGCTGACGCTCGGCGGCGGATTCGGGACTGATCCGATCGATGGCGCATATTGGTCGCTGGGTGCAGAACTGCGGTTCTACAGATTGGTCGCTATTCTGATCATCGTCGGCCAAATTGGTCGTTCAGAGCGATGGTTGTTTGTATGGTTGATCGGCACGGTGCTCGTCGAGACATTCTCCGTCATCAAGCTCAAGACTTTCCTGGTGACGGATTACGCGGGCTTTTTCATTGCTGGCGCGGCGTGCTTTCTCATTCGGGCGCGCGGACTATCGCGCTCACTCGTCGTGCTGCTATGTGCCTCGTGGGCGCTATCGCTGTATCACGAATTCCGGTTGCTGCCGTACTTTAGCGAACACTATGAAGTGGACTTGAACCCGGTGGTTGTCGGTATTGTGATGACGTCTTTTTTCGTGGTGCTGCTTGGGCTCGCGCTTCGTCGAGCGCCGATCCTTCGTAGTCCGCGATGGTCTTGGTTCGGTGCAGTCAGCTATCCGCTTTACCTTATCCATCAGAACATCGGTTACATGCTATTTAACTTGATCGATGCGACGGTGAATAGCGATGTGCTGTTTTGGGGCGTTATCGCAGCGGCCATCGCCGTTGCATTGGCGGTGCACATCGCCGTCGAGAAACCCGTCGCGCGACCGCTGAGGAGCGGAATCCTGCTTGGGCTTGATGCGCTTCACAACCGCGCTTCGACCGCGCTTCGGGACCGAATGCGCCAGTAACGCTGTGCGTTTCTACATCACATTTATTTTGCCGCTTTCATTCGGGCGGTGAGCTTACCCGTCACGCTGTTCGCGCTGGGCAACCTGTACCTGAGGCGCCAACTCGCGAATTGACCGGCAAGGGTCGTCATCCGGGATCTGGCGGGCTCCCCCACCTTGATTGACATTGCGCGTCTGCCCGAATGTCGCCTCGACGCGCCGTTAATCACGTGACCAGCGCTGAAATGAATGACTCGCTACGGGAAACATGGTTGCGAAGTGCATCCTTAGACCGGTTAAAACCACTTCATTGAGCGCGAGCTCGCATGACCGGTTCGTAAGCTCCCGTGGATTTTTATTTCAATCGAATGGCGGACCGCTCGTTCGCCATTTTTTATTTGAGGAACCCTGAATGGACCAGGTCACCGTGACCCTGACGTACCCGATTCAACTCAATGGCGTGTCGTGTGATCGCCTCACGCTGCGTCGCCCGAAGGTGCGCGACATGCGCGGCGCGCAGAAACTCGCCCCGAACGATCCCGAGCAACAGGAGCTGATCCTGTTCGCGTCGCTTGCCGAGGTCGCGCCCGACGAGCTCGAGGCGATGGACCTGGCCGACTACGAACGCGTGCAAGACGCGTACTACTCGTTTCGAACCGTACGCAACGCTCGACAGCAAGGCGCTCAAGGTGCTGGCCAGGCGCCTCGCGTGTGAGTTGCACATGTCACCCGCGTCGATCGATGACCTGACGCTCGACGACGTGGTGTGGTGGCTGACGGATTGAAAGGATGGGCATGGCAAGCAATATTGCACTGGGCATCGTGATCGGCGGGGCCGTGTCGTCGACCTTCGGCCGCGCGATTACCGATACGGGTTCGCGCATCGACAGCCTGAAGCGTCGCGCGAACGACGCACGGCTCTGGCATCGCCAGATCGGCGAGACGCTGCAGTTGCAGGATGCGTTCCGGCGCCTCCAGCGCACCGGAGACCGGACCGCCGACGGAATGCGCCGCCAGCTCGAGCGCAATTTAAGTTCCCTGCGCGACGCGGGTTTCGAGGTGGGCCGGCTCGATCGCGCGTATGCGCGGCTGGGACGTACCGTGCGCGGGCTCGAGCTGAAGGCGATCGGCCAGCAACGGCTGATGGCCGGGCGCGAAGCGGCCCGCGGCACGATCGGCGATGCGATGAAATTGACCGGGGCGGTGGCCGTGCCGGCCACGATCGCGGCGAACTATCAGGCGATTATTCGGGACATCGCGATCAAGGCGGGGATTGCGCGCACGCAGCAAGAGGCGACGATCGGCACGCGGATTCGACGCGACGCGGCGACGAACGGGATTGGCCGTAATGAGCTGGCCGACGCGGTCAACCAGATGGTGGCCGGTGGCATGGACCTCGAGCGGGCGCTGAATTTTGCGCCGCTGGTCGCGCGGTTCGCAATCGGCCAGGGCGCCACCAGCGTCGAGACCGCCAAAATGATCCAGGCGCTGCAGCAGAACGCGGGCGTGACCGATCCCCGCCAGATGGCCCAGGCGCTCGAGTCGATCGCGTCCCTGGGCAAGGCGGGCTCGTTCGAATCGGCGGACATGGCGCGCTGGTTCCCGGTGCTGCTCGCGGAGATGCAGAAACTGGGGATTAGCGGGCAGGATGCCGTCACCCAGCTGGGCGCGATGCTGCAGGTGCAGATGAAGACGGCGGGCAGCGCGGACGAGGCGGCAAACAACCTGAAAAACTGGTTCTCGAAGATCGGTTCCGGTGAGACCGAACGGAATTATGCCAAGGCCGGCGTCGACTACCAGGCGAAGATGCGCGAGGCGATCGGCAAGGGCTGGTCGACGATGGAGGCGTCCTTCGTGCTGGCCCGCGCGTATATCGAACGGGTCGATCCCGAGAAGGCGAAGCAACTCGCAGCTACCGCGCAGCAGTTCAATCGCGAGATGGACCCGACGAAGCGCCAAGCACAGATGGCCGCGTTCGCCGAGACGATGAAGACGGGCGACCTCTTTAACGACATGCAGGCGAAGGCGGCGCTGACCGGCTACATGCAGCATGCCGAGTTGTACCGCAACCTGAAGCGTGAGTCGACGCAGGCCAGTGGCGAGATCCGGAGGGACCTCGAGGCGCGGCGCGAGACTAGCAAGCAGATCTGGCGCGAGGTGGGGCAGCGCTGGGACGATGCGATGCGCAGCCTGGGCGACGCGTTGCGGCCGGCGACCGACGCGCTCGGACAGGGCGCGAAGACGCTCGGGGCCGGGCTGCAGAGCGTGACCGAGCGTGCGCCGAAGGCGACAGCGGCGGTCGTGGGCGTGCTCGGTGCGGCGGTGGCGCTGCGCGGGGTCAAGGCGGTGTGGACGCTCGGACGTGGCGCGATGGATCTGGCGCGCGGCGCGGTCCTGGCACGAGGCGGTGCGCGCGGGCGCGCGAAGGGCGGTGCGGTCGGCCGGGCGCTCGATACGCTGGGTGCAGCGGCCGGCGCTCCGGGTGCTCCCGGCGCCGTACAGCGTGTATTCGTCGTCAACCTGCCAACTGCCGGCGGTGTGCTCGGCGAGTCGATCGGTAAGTCCTCTGGCAAACGTGCCGCGAAGCCAGCGTCGCGCATCGGCCGCGTGATCGGTGCCGGCCGGGCCGTGCTCGGTCGCGTGATGCCCTACGCGGGCAAGCTCGCGCTGGCCGGCACGGCGCTGAAGTTCGGGCTGGCGGCAAAGGACGCATACGGCGTCGCGGTCGGCAGCGACACACGCGCGCGCAAGGCGGAGCAGTTCTCCGGCATTGCCGGGCAGCTCGCCGGCGGTCTGGCGGGCGCGAAGATCGGCGCGGCGATCGGCGCGCTCGGTGGCCCGATCGGCGTGGCGGTCGCGGGTGTGGTCGGCGGGGCGATTGGCACGTTTGCGGGCGACAAGGCGCTGCGCGCAATCGCACGCCGGACATTCTCGCGCCCCGAACCGGCCCCACTGCCGGCCGAGGCGGCGGCCAAGCTCAAGGGACTCGAGAAGCTCGCCGCGGCGCCGCGTACGGGTCCGCGCCTCGAGCAGACCAATACGTTTGCACCGGTATTCCACGTGCGCGTGGAGGCGAATGAAACGGATGCCGCGGACAAGTTCCTCGCGCGCGTGAGTCCGGTCCTCACGCGCATGATGGACGAGCACCAGCGCAAGGCCAACAGTCATGCGGCGTTGTTCGACAGTCCGCATCTGTAGGAAGGGATCGGTAGGAAACCAAATGGATGTGATTGAACGCGATGAACATCATTGAGACGATCACGCAGGCCGCGACGCAGACGAGCATTGCAACTGAGCGCGTGCAGCACCTGGCGCGTGTGGCCGATCGTAATCGGCCGGCGAGCCAAAACACCGTCGACACGCTGCAGCGCCTGGCGACCGGCAACCTGACCAGCGCGGCCGATCTGCTGTCGGGCGCCGCGAGCGCCTTGTCGGTGGCCGGCGACCTCAGCCCGCAGGTCGCGACCGCCATGCGCGGCCTGAACGCGGTACAGGCGGGTGTCGGCACGATCCTGCAGACCGCCAGCGATTCGCGCTTTCCGGCGGTGCGGGCCGCGGCCGAGGGCGTCACCTCAGCGCTCGACGCGGTGCGCCAGCCGTTCAACCGGTTTGTGAGCACGGTTAGCGCTGCGCTCGACGACGTCCGCTCAACGGCCACGGGTTTGGCCACCGGTGCGTTCGGGACAGGCGCGCTCGATGGCGCATCGTCGAGTACGCCGCACCTGATGACGCTGGCGACCGAGACGGGCCAGACCTTCCACTTCAACCTGTCGACGGCCGCGTTCGACACGCTGCGGCGTGCCACGCACTACCGGGTCGTGACCCAGGAGCGCCTGAACCGTCAGGAAGCGTTGCAGGCGGTCAGCGTCGGCGGCGAGACGATCACGCTCGCGGGCGTGGTGTTTCCGCAGCTCGGTGCGGGCGTGCGTCAGATCGAGCGGCTGCGGGCGATCGGCGCCGACATGAAACCGGTGCAGCTGACGACCGGCGCGGGCGACGTGCTTGGCCGCTGGTACCTGCAGCGCATCGACGAAGAGCAACACGCGCTGCTCGCCGACGGCGTGCCGCGCAAACAAACCTTCAGTCTGGAGTTTGGCCGCTATGGCGAAGATTTTAA
>NZ_ML058658.1 GCF_003635165.1 Burkholderia sp. Nafp2/4-1b
GTGAACGGGCGAATCTTTGAGCCACGCAGTCTGCGACCCATTTCGCCACGCCGTGAGGTGCTTTGCCATCGCCACGTAGCTGATGAACTTGCCGCCCGCGGCGTAATTGTCCCTCTGCAACGCCAGCGCCTTGTTGTAGACGTACCGACACGATCCGGCGAAGCGGCGCATATCGCGCTGCTGCTCGCCGGTTGGCATCAGTTCGAACTTGAAGGCCTGGAGTCTTTGCATGGAAGTCATCGTATCAGCATTGACGCGTTGTCAAGGCCGCCTTTGGCGTCCGCGCTTTCCTTCCTCGCCCCCTGAAGGACGAGGTTTGACGCGCTTCTCGATCAAGATGGTCCAGACTGACGCTTACGATTCACGCCCTACGCGGCCATCCGCTTCAATGGCCACGTACGGTCTATGCCGATCGCGGTTACGACTCCGAGGAACAGCATCGGCAAACCCTGTGTAGTCGAGGTATCCAGCCGGTGATCGCGAACAGCCGGACCAACCGTTCGCGATCACCCACTGAGCGCGTCGTCGGTCGTGTCGGCGTCAAGGGAGCAGGACATGCGCATTTCTAACCGTGCTGGGCGTCACGCCAAGCAGTTTTTTGATGTCGTTCGTGATGTGCGAGGCCGATGTGTAACCATGGCTAATGGCGACTTGGAGTACCGAGTCACTGCCTTCGATAAGCTGCAGAGCTGCACGTGCGGCGCGCCATGCGCGCAGACGAGGTTTAGCAGCGCAGCCAAACGCCCTGTGACAGAGCCGGCGAAAATGTGAATATGATACGCCGTAACGCTGACCCAGTTCTCTAAGCTGACTCTCCTCGACCGGCTCGCTAATCAGGTAACGAGTAAGTCGATAGGACTCCAAGCTTCGTAAGTGATTAGCCAGATTTACGTTCCTGTGACCGCGCAATACATCCAGTGCGAGCCAGTGTGATAAAGTAGCGCTCGATTCGATCCATTCCGGCGTTACTGGCTCCAACAATACATCATCCGTTTTTCGTCTAAACACGGGTGGTACGCCGAGTGCAATATCTATCACGGCAAGCCAAGAACTGAGCGTGTATTCATTTAGCATCCAAGCAAGGCGACCCGGTTCGAATCGCACGGTGAATCGCTCATGACTAGCCAACACATAGGATTGCACATCAATATGCAAAGTTGTCGGACTTCCTGAGCGCCGCTCACAGACGACTTCACATGCGGGCCCGGGACCAATGGCCAGTAGCGAACCGGCGCCAAAACTTGCAGCGCTCTGCCGGATAACGGGGCACACATTGGCCGGCATGTACAGCCGCCGGTTGACCGGCGGCTCCAGTAGCGTGCGCCCGGGAAAATCTGTCTGGCATTCCATCGCTCTCCTCCCTCATTCCGTCGTTTACGTCGGTGAATACATCGTCGAACGTTGATCTCACTGGTTATGCAGGTAGTCGATGCCGGCTACATGTAAGCCGTCGGTTGAATACTAGAAACCGATCGCCCCCCAGGAAATGAGAACACTCTCAAAGCGGGCTAGTGCGATATGGTCGACCGCTAAGATAGGCGGGCGCGAGGGGAGCAGTGAGAGCATTCTCATGGCTTGGACGCGTTAAGATCCGTACCATTGCACCCACAGCTCTACTGCCGGTGATAGGTTTGATCCGACAGCGGTGACTGACGCGCGCGAGTGCACTGACTTCGAATCGTTGCGAGCGGTGCTTTGTCCGAACATCTCACTCACGCGCTGGAGCCGTTTGTTGCCGTGGTGGATTCAATATGCGAGGCGGGATGCCAGCGCACACCCAATCATTACGCTCAGCGAGTGGTCAGCGACAGATTTATGCGCGGCCGATTGGGGAGGTTATGCCTCCGTTAATTGTCAGAGTGAATTGCCTAATGACAGTTGGCATGCGAAAGAGTCGCGGCTTCCGGCTTCTTGTGAGAGCCTCCGCCGGTTTTCGGTCTGCTGCTCGAACGGCCTGGACCGCCGAGTTCGCTCCCATGCGCGACGCAAGCGTGGTCAGGCGGTTAGTGAACGACTTCTCGCCGTCAAGGGCAAGCGTGGTTGCGGATCAGCAACACTCGAGCAGATCAAATTCCATATATGCAAGGGGCGCGTACGCGATTGCTGGTTTTCACCGACCTGGGTAACGAGATCTTCTTGGAAACCTCACGGTACATGTTCTTCTGCGAGTGCTCATGATCCGACCGAAGTGCGCGCAGCGTATTCGGCGTCGATCGAGCAAGCTGGCCTGCACGCTTCGTGCGCTACCAGGTAAATGTGATAAGCAACATGACTCAGTCAGACACGAAGACGCATGACACCACGGGCCATAACGGTCAATCTGGATCTGCGGAGCACAACATCGAGCGGTTGCGTGAGCTCGTGATTGATGATATCGAGCACGGGGCAACGTTCAGAGAAATGTCCCGCATATCTGGTGACACGATGGCAATTCTCTATGCCCAAGCTTATGCACTCTATCAGGGGGGCCGGCTGGATGAGGCTGAATCGTTTTTCCGGTTTCTGTGTATCTACGATTTTCAGAACGTCGACTATATCTTGGGATTAGCCGCCGTACTGCAGATCCGCAAAGAGTACCGCAAGGCCCTCGATCTATACGCGATGGGGTACACCATGAGCGGCGGCGACCATCGGGCACTATTGTATGCGGGGCAATGCAACCTGCTCCTCAGACGAGTCGGCAATGCGAAGCACTGCTTCGAAGCCTTGATTTGCGATGTGGCAACCTGTGAACATATCCGCATCAAGGCGCAAGGCTATCTGGACACTCTTCTTAACTCTGCAGCTGGCAAGGAACGCGACGATGAAGCGCAGGTGCACGAAAGAGTGGATCGTAACGGCGATGAGGCACAGCTGAGCGGCAAAGAAGGCTCTGGCGAAGATATCAAATGATAGGCGTTGTACGGTATCGAGATAACCACGTCGAGGTCCGGTCAAAGTGAGGCACTACTCCGATGACCATCCACGACGCGGTTGCAAGCATTGCTTGTGACCAAGTGTAGGACGTTCTGTTCGCGGATCCGCACGAGCGCAAATCGTACAACGTTACAAGACTCCCGCCTATTCGCGGCAAGCGGGGTCGATGCGGCCGAAGCCGATCATCGTTTCAGTTCGCAATAGCCGGTGTCGAACTGCTGGCAACGGTGGGCCACAGACGTCTGAAGCGCACTCCCTTCCGATGCAACCTGAATGCGCAACGCGCGAGCCGCCCACTACTCTGGTAGATCCGGACGCTTCTGCCGCGCTGGAGGCGAGACGCGCATGCGACCAGGGGCATCATCTGATTTTCCCGACAGGCGTTCCAACCCGTCTCGCCTTTGTCGGAATCAGAAAGTGACGATTGCGTTCACTCGAGATTAGGTTGCGTAGGTTGCGGCGATCACGAAGCATCCGTCGAAGGCCACGAGCGAATGCTCCGAAACATGTGCCGCACGAGCCTTCTTTCACATCATCTCGCAGGTATCATAGCGACCAAACGCGATATCGCCACGAGATGCGAATACTCCCCGTGCGGGCATTTCGATGGCCTACGTGGTGCATACAGAGGAAGACCCTTTGCCCCTTCAATGAACGGTTATGTTGTTCCGGTGGCTTCACACCAAGTCGCTACCAACTCAGCATGCACCGGCAGGATTGATGGAACAGGCCCTGCCTGGTGTGCCCTATACGAGATGGAAATCCTCGACTCGACGTTCGCCTCGCCCTAGCTGTACGGCATTAGCCCTGTAGGGCCGATAAGGCGTACGTTAGTATCTCGACCCGTATGGGAGACATCGACAAAATCCAATCGACGAATGGAGTTCCGCGCTCACGGTCAAGGGTCTGATGGCACAGGAAGGCGCGCCGCGTGACATCAGTGAATCGCGAAGACGGTACGTATCGATTTCGAATACGGTGTACATCCCCAAATAGCCGTAAGCGCAATCGGTTGTTATTCGGGGCCATTCAATGAGTCGCGGCACGCAAACCGGGCGCAATCAGCGCTTTCTGCAAGAATCTCATCATCAATTTCGGCATCGTATTGAGCAACGCCTCGTCTCTGGTATTTTTGAATGCCTTAGATACATCATGTATAAGCTTGAATCTTCACGGAAATAGTACCCGCCAGTTCGTACATCAGGGACGCTCACCACCATGAACGTGTTACGTCGAACTTGACAAGCAACCTGCACCCGGCGGTCAACAAAGTTGTGGTGAATTATTTTGAGGAATGCATGTTGTGAACGTCACAAAGCCAAAATGGACAATCTGCAATTTCATACAATCTCGTGCGATAGACGATGTGTGGGCGACCGCAAACCAAATCGCGCACGGCACCTCGATCGACGTGAAGCACGTGCGCCAACTGATGCCGTCGCTGGTCGACGCAGGCTATCTGCAGCGCACCGACAACTGCCCGAGATTATATCGGTGGGCAGACGATGCCCCACCTCTCCCCGCCCCTCGTTCCGACCGCGTCCGACGCCCCACCCGCGAAGAACGCGAACAGCAAATCGCGGAGGCGGCCGCGCAGCGGACCGCTGCAGCCGTCAATGAGATGGTACGCTTTGCCTCGACTTGCTGAAAGCGGCAACACGGGCGCTCGGTGGCAGCCGGTGGGCGCGGCTGCAAACCCTGTATGTTCGGGCCGGCCGAAACAACGCTGCCATATGCGAACACCGAACGCCCATGTGGCCACGCTTTTGTCAATGACAGAGGCACCGCGGCTGTAGCCATTTCCAAAGTATGTAGCATAAAGAATGCAGATGATGGGATCGTGAGTCTGACATCGAGTCTCGCTACGTCCGGACGGCTATTTGGCACGCGGCGGTAGCATTGACCACGGCGGGACGGGACTGCGCCTGATAGAAAAAGTCAAGTGTCTTCGTTTTGCACCGCACAGACGTAAGGCAGGTGTCGGGTGACGGTCGGTGGGCGCGACCGATGACCTCCCGAAGTGAGGAGTCCAGGACAAACGCTGCCATATGCGAACATCCGGCGCCTGCCCTTGCGTCTGTCGTTGGTTGTATGTTAGGACCTCGCGGCGACCGTCATAGACACCGACGCAAAGCGACATCAAAGTGGTGCCCCTCGTTTTCGATTTGATGCCACCACTTTGCCAGAGCCGGAAGCCAAGCCGGGTAGCCGCAATGGCCCCCCGGATTATGATCGCGAGTTTCGACGCCGCCTTGCAGCCGCGGCACGTGAGCGTGGCGTGTCGGTTGCTAAACCGGTGCGAGATAATGGTGGCATCAACGCAAACATGCTGCTCACAGGGCACCGTCGGCATCGTGCGCAGTTGCAGGCCGAAACGACGTCCCAGATTGCGGTGTATGAGACGCCGCCACAGCGCGCGGCGGTGCCCGCTGAGTGACGTGACGTCGGCAGTTCGACTGCGCAAGCCGGGACGATCGAGATTCGGTTTGACGCCGTGGTAGTCACGGTCGGAGGCGTCGTTGACGCCGATAGGCGACCGGCCATATTGATATTGGCGAGTTTGCGCTCGCGATCTCCCTGCCAGCCGGTACACGCGTCGCGCTGTCTGCAGGCGCCACCGCTGCGGGCTCCAGGGGCTCGCGGCGAAGGTGCGATGGGACTCGCCGGAGAATCCTCCGGTGCGGGCCGCAACGTCTTCATCTTCCGCTGTCGTCGCGGCGATCTCGTGAATGTCCTACGGGGCCCCGAAGACGGGCTCTAGCTCCTCGCAAAGCTGGTCACAGTGCGCGACGACGGCTCCGCGTCCACTTGCGCCAAAGGCTGCGAAGCCGACACAGCCCGCCAATTAGCTCAAGGCTTGAAGCGACTTGCGGGTCGCATCGAATAGGCATTTGCGAGCGACAGGTGAGTCATTTCGATCTGTTTCCACGCCGGGCCAATGCCCGACGTTGAAACAATGCGGCCCCGACGTGCCGTATGCCCCCGCCGAGAAATGGAGATCCAATCGGATCTCTATTTTTGGACTTATACCAACCAACCGAAGTCACCGTCCATTCAATTCAGCAGCATTCGCATAAGATTAAAAACAGACTTAAACCCTGTTTCGTGCGGGTTTGCGCTCTCGCCAATGCAGGCGATGCACACGGTGATGCGCCATGTGAAGAGCTATAAACGCACACCCTTCTCATGCCGGATCGCACTTCATGCACTCGCCTCGTCGTCGGGCGCCGCCGCGCCGTACATCCCCAGCTACTACCACGGCGGCAACGTAAGCGTCATTTCGTGGCCGCATGGACAGAGCTGAAGCCCGTGTCCAAAGTGATGTCCGTTACTTCAAGTGATGGGGACTACTTTGGACACACGGAATGCGCGATCATCGAACCGCAAGGGCCGACCGAACTACACACCAGAGTACCGACGGCAAGTTGCCGTCGCGGCGTGCGAGCCGGGTATTTCGGTGGCCAAGCTCGCGCAGGCGCACGGACTGAATCCCAATATGGTGTTCAAGTGGCGCCGGCAACTGCGGGCTGGCCTGTTTGAAGGAGTGGCGAACAGCACAGCGGTGTTGCTGCCCGTAGCGCTACAGGATGCACCGACCGGCGAGACCGCAGAACCGGCGTCGCTCGCTCTACAACCTGTCGAGCCACATCGCGAGAGCGTACCGGCAGCGTCGGGCATCGAGATCGAACTGAACGGTGCCCGCGTACGCGTCACGGGCATGGTCGACCCCGTGCAGTTGCGCCTCGTGCTGCGCTGCCTGATGCCGGCATGATTGCCCCACCGACCGGTACCCGTGTCTGGCTGGCAGCGGGCGTTACCGATATGCGCCGTGGCATGGATGGACTTGTCGCGCTGGTGCAGTCAGCACTCGGACGTGATCCCTTCTCGGGGCACATCTTCCTGTTTCGCGGGCGTCGCGGTGACCTCATCAAGATTTTATGGTGGAGCGGCGACGGCATGAACCTGTACGCGAAACGACTCGAGCGTGGACGCTTCGTGTGGCCGCAGGCGGACTCGGGAACAGTCCATCTGTCAGCCGCCCAACTGTCGATGCTGCTCGAAGGGATTGACTGGCGGCATCCCGAGAGGACGTGGCAGCCGACGCACGCGGCATAAGGCAGGGTGCGGGAGCCCACAAGCGCGTGGCCTTCATTTACACTGGCATGCATGCCAGCCAGCCGTCTGCCCGATGACATCGCCGCTCTCAAGCGCATCGTTGCCTCGCGCGACGAGACCATCGCGCAGTTTCTGGCCGAGATCTCGCGACTGAAACGATGGCAGTATGGCCGCTCATCTGAGCGCATGGCAGAACTGATGGACCAGCTGCAGCTCGCCCTCGGTGAGCTGCCTGTTCATGAACCAGATATGGCCGCACCGGCGAAGGTGCCTGATGCCGACGCGACTGCGGATACGTCGGCCACAACGAACCTTGTTCCACTGCGCCGCAAGCCGCGGCACTTCCCTGCCCATTTACCTCGCGATACGGTTGTTCATGCGCCGACGAACAGCGGATGCCCGGAATGCGGCAAACAGACGCGTGCGCTGGGCGAGGACGTATCAGAGATACTCGACTATGTGCCCAGTTACTTCAAGGTGCTGCGTCACGTACGTCCGAAGTTGAGCTGCCCGCGCTGTGCCGCAGTAGTACAGGAGCCGGCACCTTCGCGACCGATAGCGCGATCAATGGTGGGTGCCGGGCTGCTCGCACAGGTCGTGGTCGCGAAGTACGCTGACCATACGCCGCTATACTGGCAGGCCGGCATCTACCGCCGCGCACGCAGGCATCGAACTGGACCGGGCAACGCTGGCTTCGTGGGTTCGTGAAGCGGCTGCACTGCTGCAACCGCTGTCCGATGCACTCGGTCGTTACGTGCCCGACGCAGACAAAATCCACACCGACGACACGTCCGTGGTGCTGGAGCCCGTGCGTGGCTAGACACGCACGGCGCGCCTGTGGGCCTATGTGCGGGATGATCGCCCGGCAGGGAGCCGCGCGCCATCAGCAGTCTGGTACAGGTACTCACCCGACCGCAAAGGCGAGCGACCTCGGGAACATCTGGCGGGCTACACGAGAATCCTGCAGGCAGATGCCTTCAGCGGGTATGACGCCCTGTATCGTGACGGCACGGTCATCGAGGCCGGATGCTGGGCGCATGCGCGGCGCAAGTTCTACGACCTTTACAAGCTGGATAGCTCACCGATTGCCGAAGAAGCATTGCGCCGCATTGGGGCGCTGTATGCTGTTGAGCGCGAGGTTCGCGGGGAAACGCCGGAGGTGCGCCTGTCTACGCGTCAGCAACGCTCGACACCGTTGCTCACTGAGCTGAAGGCCTGGTTCGAACACACGCTGTCACAGGTATCAGCGAAGTCGGGGCTGGCGAAGGCGATCAGATACTCGCTGGGGCACTGGCATGCACTCACACGCTATTGCGAAGACGGGCGCGTCGAGGTGGACAATAATACGGCGGAGCGCGTAATCAGGCCGCTCGCGACGGGGCGTTCATTGT
>NZ_ML058659.1 GCF_003635165.1 Burkholderia sp. Nafp2/4-1b
CCCGAAGTGCGCATAACGCCTCCCGATCGCGACGTCACGCAGTGCTCGCTCGGCGATCAGGTTGTCGATTTCCGCACGCCCGTCGCTGCAGTAGTAGATGAGCGCCGGCCAGCGATTCAGCGCGTACTGAATCGCCTTGGTCGTGTCGGATTTTGCAGAGAGCGTGGCGAGCGTTGCTTCGAACCAGCGTTTCATGTCGTCGAGCAGCGGTATCGCTCGCGCCTGGCGCACACTGTGTCGCTCATCAGGTGGTTTGCCACGGATCTGCTCCTCGATCTTGTAGAGCGCGCCAATCCGGTGCAGCGCTTCCTCCGTTACCGCATTGGGACGGACGGCATGTAGATCATGGATCTTTCGGCGAGCGTGGGCCATGCAGGCAGCTTCCTGGATGGTGCCGCCGCGATACAGCTCGGCATAGCCGGCAAACGCATCGGCCTGCAGCACGCCGGTGAAGGCTGCAAGATGCTGCTGGGGGTGCTCGCCCCGTCGATCGGGCGTGTAGGCGAACCAGACTGCTGCCGGCTCTTCGGAAGCGCTCGGCCGATCATCGCGCACGTAGACCCACAGGCGTCCTGTCTTTGTGCGACCGTTGCCGGGCGCCAGCACTGGCAGCGGCGTGTCGTCCCCGTGAACCTTGCCGCCGGCTAACGTGTATTGGCGGACGGTGGCGACCAGCGGTGCAAGCAGCGCCGTGATGCTTCCCATCCAATACCCCATCGCACCCGGATCGATCTCGACGCCGTCGCGCGCGTACATGACGGCCTGGCGATGCAGCGGGATGTGGTACGCGAACTTCGACACGGCGATGTGCGCGAGCAGCGCCGGACCCGGGACGCCGCGATCGATCGGTCGACTCGGTGCCGCGGCCTGCACGATGCGATCGCAGCATGCGCAGGCCAGCTTCGGACGACGGTGGCGGATCACGCGGAAGTGCGCCCGCACGTATTCAAGCTGTTCCGCGACGTCTTCGCCCGTACGCGGTCTTTTAACGACGCCCCTCAGCGGTTGAGGGCAGCAGGCATTCTCCAAGGCATGAGATCGGCGTAGTCGTCGGCAGTTGCAGCGAGCGGCAACCTGGTGAACAGCCAGACCAGATAGCGATACGGCTCGACGCCGTTCGCCTTGCACGTCTCGACGAGGGAGTACAGGTTGGCACTGGCCTGCGCGCCGGCGACAGTATCGGCGAACAGCCAGCCCTTGCGGCCGACGACGAACGGCCGGATCGCGTTCTCGCACAGGTTGTTCGAGATCGGCCAGTTGCCGTTACCGACGTAGCGGACCAGCTTGGGCCACTGTCCGCTCATGTACTGCAATGCCTTGCCGAGCAGACTCGACGGCACGACGCCTGGCAGATGCTCGACCAGCATGCGCTCGATGATGGTGAGCATGCGGGCGCTGTACCGGGCGCGCAGTCGCTGCCGGCGTTCAGACTTCCACTTCGCGCTGCGCGCCTCGGCCGCGAACAGCTTGCCGATCAGCACGACGAAGCGCGTGGCTAGCAGATCAGGCGAGCGTGCAGCCTTCGGTACCGACTCCTCGGCCTTGATGAAGCCGCGGCGCACGTGTGCCCAGCATCCGAGATGCACGAGCTGGTGATCGTGGGCGATGCCGTTGTAGAGCTCGTACCCGTCAGTCATCAGCACGGTGCCAGGCTGCACGCCGGCATAGAGCTTCTGCGCATGCTGGGCGCCGCGCCCCGGCGAGTACGAGAACATCCGCACAGGCGCCCCCGAGCTGTTGACCTGCGCCCACAGGTAACTCTTCGCCTGCGGCCTTCGTCCTGGCTCCTTCAGCACTTGGAACGTTGTCTCGTCGCCGTAGATCAGGTTCGATTCGAGCAGCGCGTCGCGCATCAGATTGATCACCGGCTGCGTGGCGAGCCCCACCCGCACTACGCTGGCGGCCAGCGTGTTCGACGAGATGTCGCCGCCGAAGCGACGCAGCAGCGTGGCCTGGCGATACAGCGGCATACCGTACTGGTACTTGCCGGTGATGATCCACGCCAGCGCGGATTCCGTGAGCAGCCCGCGAGGGATGATACGCGCCGGCGCGGGCGTGACCTTGATGCCGAGGTCGCAGCACGGGCACGCGTACTTGATCCGCTGGTGCTGAACGACGCGCACCTGCTCGGGAATCACGTCGAGCTGCTCGCTCGTCTCGACGCCGATCTCCACGAGGGCATGGCCGTCATGCGCGCAGAACCGTTCGGACTCAGGCAACTCGTGCCGCACGACCTCGCGTGGCAGGTTCGGATCGAGCGGTTTGCGCCCACGCTTGCCGCGCGTGTGGGCGGCGACCGATGTGCCGGGCACGTCCTCGCGCGCGGGCGCATCGGTAGTGGTGGCCAATGCTTCAGCTTCGTTGAACAGACCGAGCTGGTCGGCATGGCGCGCTTCGCTCGATGCGCCGAACAGTTCGTGCTTGTATGCCCGCAGTTTCTCCTCGGCCAGATCGCGCTGAGCCGTCACGAGTCGAAGCTCACCGCGCAGCGCATCGCGTTCGGCGAGCAGTGCCTGGTATTCCTCAACACTCGGCATGACGGGGCTGTTCGGCATGGCCGATTAGACCATGTCACCCGCGTGGTGTTCAGCTCATCCGCGCGTAATATCGCTGGGGATGCTTCTGGATCACGGCCAGGTCGATTCCGTCGAGCAGCCAATGCAACTGCTCAGCGCTGAGCGTGATCGTGTCGCCTCCGTTCGGCCAGACGAAGCGGTCGGCTTCGAGTCGCTTGAGCAGCAACCAGAAGCCGTTGCCGCCCCAGCCGAGAATCTTGATGCGATCGCGTCGTCGGTTGCCGAACACGAACAGCGCCGAGGTCATCAGGTTCAGGCGCATCGCCTGTTCGACCAGAATCGACAACCCGTTGATGCCCATGCGGAAGTCGACTGGATCGCGATGCAGATAAACCTTCAGCTCTTCGTCGAACCGGAACACGGCAGCCTCCCGAGCATCTGGATCACCGTGGCCAGCTCATCGACACTCGCCTCGCCGAGATCAAATTCGACACCATTGGACAAGCGCACATGTAACGAGAGCGCCATCAACGACGGGGCTGGTGGCAATACTGGGGAAACGGCAGGCACTGTCGACGGAGTCGTGACGACAGGAACGAATGCCCGCGCTTCACTCATCGGAACCCGACGGGCAGTGCCCGGAATGTCGATCGATACGCCGTCGATCACCAGCGGGTCCGGCCTCGTTGGGGTTTGCAGCGTATGCTGCTGATGGCGCGAGATCCAGCGGCGCAACTGATTCGGATTGACGTCATGGTCCATGGCCGCCCGGGCGATTGATACCCCCGGCTTCAGGCAAAACTCGACCAGTTCCCGCACGGCATCTTCATCAAATTCCCGCCGGCCATCCCGTCGGTGGCCAACCACCAGTCTGCTTCGAAGGTCCTGTTTCTCTGTCATCACGGTCTGAGTGCATGTGTCCACGCGGACACTTAGCATCTGACCTTCTGCCTACCATTGGTAGGGCGTCCTTTATTGACGGCTTACCTTCGCCCAGCGGTTTGAGTTGCCCGCCGCAATCGGGGCAGTCATCATCGGCGGGAAGATGGATGCGCTCTTCGCGCTCAAGGTGATCGAGCAACGGCTTGCGGCCGACACCTTCGCGACTCGGCCGTTTCACTGCAGCAGCCGCGGCCATATCGGCCGAGCCTTCATCGGCCTGCAGGTCTTCCAGCCGCAATTCAAGCTGTTCGATCTGGCGATCCAGCTTCTCCGATTTTCGGCCGAACTGCATCCGGCGCAGCTTGGCAATCGTCAGCTTCAGATGTTCGATCTCGATCGCGCGCGACGAGAGCTGCTCGCGCAAGCTGGCGACCATCGCCTTCAGCGCTTCAATGTCGTCGGGGAGATCGGTGGGAGCAGCGGACATGCGGTGAGCTTACACGACGCCACCCACAAGCTCTCCACGCGTAATGAACGTTTACAATGCGCTTCGCGGGCGTACCGCATCGATCGGCTGCCGCCAATCGAAACCTTCGAGCAAGAGCGCGAGCTGAGCGGTCGTCAGCGCAACAACACCGGCATCGGCGCGCGGCCACGCGAAACGTCCTTTCTCGAGGCGCTTCGAGAGAAGGCACAGGCCGCCGTCACACCACCACAAGCACTTCAGCAAGTCACCTCGCTTGCCCCGAAACACGAACACGTGTCCGGAGAACGGATCTTTCTCCAGCACGGTTTGTACCTTCGCGGCCAACGAGTTGAAGCCGGAACGCATGTCCGTGACGCCCGCCGCGATCCAGATTCGCGTGTTCGGCGGGATCACTTCAGACAGTCTCGCAAATACTGTTCGGCGAACTCCTGCGACACACCGCGGATACGAATACGTCGTTTGCCGACCTCGATCTCGATTTCACAGCCTGGCGGCATCGCCGGGCTCGCCGACACGTCCGGCGTTTGCGGTAGAGCGTGATGTGGGATGTCCTTCGCAGGCAGATCGACCACATCAACCGGTAGCAGCGCGATGTTTGGTACCGACGGTGCAGGTTGCGTATCGAGTAAGCTTCTTCGCCACTGCGCGACCATATTGGCGTTCAAGCCGTGCGCACGCGCTACCTCGGCAATCGAGCGATTCGGATCGTTCGCTTCGGCAGCAACCGCTTCCCGAAACTCCTTCGTGTAGTTCCTCGATCCCGGTCGTCTTCCATGCACCACTGGCTTCATCAATCTGATTCCCATTACATCTGATGGGAATCAGATTGCCGGTGCCGTGCCCTCATGAACAGACGGTACGTGTCGAGCGCTTACGCCATCGTGGGGCGGGGTGCAGACAATCGGCAGCGACGCTACCGGCGATCTACTTACATCGCTGAGCGCTTCGATTGCCAGCTATCGAGCCAAAGGCGGCGAGGTCGCTGTGTCGTTTGGCGGCGCAAACGGCACGCCGCTGATGCAGGCGTGCTCTACCGTGTCCGCACTGAAGACCGCGTACCAGACGGTGATCGGTAAGCGGCTCAGTTGGGCCG
>NZ_ML058660.1 GCF_003635165.1 Burkholderia sp. Nafp2/4-1b
GTATGCGGTCTTTTAACGACGCCCCTCAGAGGTTGAGGGCGGCAGGCATTCTCCAAGGCATGAGATCGGCGTAGTCGTCGGCGGTTGCAGCGAGCGGCAACCTGGTGAACAGCCAAACCAGATAGCGATACGGCTCGACGCCGTTCGCCTTGCACGTCTCGACGAGGGAGTACAGGTTGGCACTGGCCTGCGCGCCGGCAACGGTATCGGAGAACAGCCAGCCCTTGCGGCCGACGACGAACGGCCTTATCGCGTTCTCGCACAGGTTGTTCGAGATCGGCCAGTTGCCGTTACCGACGTAGCGGACCAGCTTGGGCCACTGTCCGCTCATGTACTGCAATGCCTTGCCGAGCAGACTCGACGGCACGACGCCCGGCAGATGCTCGACCAGCATGCGCTCGATGATGGCGAGCACGCGGGCGCTGTACCGGGCGCGCAGCCGTTGCCGACGTTCAGACTTCCACTTCGCGCTGCGCGCCTCGGCCGCGAACAGCTTGCCGATCAGCACGACGAAGCGCGTGGCCAGCAGATCCGGTGAGCGTGCCGCCTTCGGCACCGACTCCTCGGCCTTGATGAAGCCGCGGCGCACGTGTGCCCAGCACCCGAGATGTACGAGCTGGTGATCGTGGGCGATGCCGTTGTAGAGCTCGTACCCGTCAGTCATCAGCACGGTGCCAGGCTGCACGCCGGCATAGAGCTTCTGCGCATGCTGGGCGCCGCGCCCCGGCGAGTACGAGAACATCCGTACTGGTGGCCCCGAGCCGTTGACCTGCGCCCATAGGTAACTCTTCGCCTGCGGCCTGCGTGCTGGCTCCTTCAGCACCTGGAACGTTGTCTCGTCGCCGTAGATCAGGTTCGATTCGAGCAGCGCGTCGCGCATCAGATTGATCACCGGTTGCGTGGCGAGCCCCACCCGGACCACGCTGGCCGCCAGCGTGTTCGACGAGATGTCGCCGCCGAAGCGACGCAGCAGCGTGGCCTGGCGATACAGCGGCATACCATACTGGTACTTGCCAGTGATGATCCACGCCAGCGCGGATTCCGTGAGCAGCCCGCGCGGAATGATGCGCGCCGGCGCTGGCGTGACCTTGATGCCGAGGTCGCAGCACGGGCACGCGTACTTGACCCGCTGGTGCTGAACGACGCGCACCTGCTCGGGAATCACGTCGAGCTGCTCGCTCGTCTCGACGCCGATCTCCACGAGGGCATGGCCGTCGTGCGCGCAGAACCGTTCGGACTCGGGTAGTTCGTGCCGCACGACCTCGCGTGGCAGGTTCGGATCGAGCGGTTTGCGCCCACGCTTGCCGCGCGTGTGGGCGGCGACCGATGTGCCGGGCACGTCCTCGCGCGCGGGCGCATCGGTAGTGATGGCCAATGCTTCAGCTTCGTTGAACAGGCCGAGCTGATCGGCATGGCGCGCCTCGCTCGATGCGCCGAACAGTTCGTGCTTGTAGGCTCGCAGCTTCTCTTCGGCCAGATCGCGCTGGGCCGTCACGAGTCGAAGCTCGCCACGAAGCGCATCGCGTTCGGCGCTCGCGGCAATCAGCGCCTCGTACTCCTCGGCGCTCAACATGACGGGATTGTTCGGCATGGCCGATTAGACTATGCCACCCGCGTGGTGTTCAGCTCATCCGCGCGTAATATCGCTGGGGATGCTTCTGGATCACGGCCAGGTCGATGCCGTCGAGCAGCCAGTGCAACTGCTCGGCGCTGAGCGTGATCGTGTCGCCTCCGTTCGGCCAGACGAAGCGGTCGGCTTCGAGTCGCTTGAGCAGCAACCAGAAGCCGTTGCCGCCCCAGCCGAGAATCTTGATACGATCGCGACGGCGGTTGCCGAACACGAACAGCGCCGAGGTCATTGGGTTCAGGCGCATCGCCTGTTCGACCAGGATCGACAGCCCGTTGATGCCCATGCGGAAGTCGACCGGATCGCGATGAAGGTAGACCTTCAACCCTTCGTCGAACCGGAACACGGCAGCCTCCCGAGCATCTGGATCACCGTGGCCAGCTCATCGACGCTCGCCTCGCCAAGATCAAATTCGACACCATTCGACAGGCGCACATGTAACGAGAGCGCCATCAACGACGTGTCCGGTGGCAGTACAGGGGAAACGGCGGGCACTGTCGATGGCGCGGTGACGACAGGGACAAATGCCTGCGCTTCACTCACCGGAACACGACGCGCCGAACCCGGGATGTCGATCGATACGCCGTCTATCACCAGCGGGTCCGGTCTAGTTGGCGTTTGCAGCGTATGCTGCTGATAGCGCGAGATCCAGCGACGCAACTGGTTCGGGTTGACGTCGTGATCCATGGCCATTCGGGCAATCGACACGCCCGGCTTCAGGCAAAGCTCGACCAGCTCTTGGACGGCAGCCTCATCAAATTCCCGCCGGCCATCCCGTCGGCGGCCGACCACCAGTCTGCTTCGAAGGTCCTGTTTCTCTGTCATCACGGTCTGAATGCATGTGTCCACGCGGACACTTAGCTTCTGACCTTCTGCCTACCATTGGTAGGGCGTCGTTTATTGACGGCTTAC
>NZ_ML058661.1 GCF_003635165.1 Burkholderia sp. Nafp2/4-1b
CGGCGGCACGAACCCGCTGGCGCCGGTGCAGGGCGTCGTGAACCAGGTCGTCGGCACGCTGTCCGGCGCCGGCGGCAGCAGCCCGATCGCACCGATCACGAACCTGGTCAGCGGCCTGACCGGCGGCGGCAATCCGGCCGGCGCACTGACCGGCGCGTTCGGTTCGGTCACGGGCGCGCTCGGCAACGGTCCGGCTGCCCTCGGGCAGGCGGCCGGCGCGCTGTCGGGCGCGGCCGGTTCGACGGCGGCAGCGGGCGGCAGCCTGCTCGGCTCGGGCGCGAGCGCGGCGGGCAGCACGGCCGGCGCAGCCGGTGCGTTGTTGTCGACGGGCGGCAACGCGACGGCGACGGTCGTCAATGCGGTCGGCACGACGCTCGGCACGGCACTGGGTTCGACACCGGGCCTGTCGGTCACGCCGCACTCGGGCAACGGCTCGGCGAACAACCCGCTCGCCCCGGTGTCGACGCTGCTCCAGACCGTCACGGGCGCACTGCCGAAGTAACCGGCCGGAACGCGCGGCGGCGATTCATCGCATGCAGCGCGCAACGCGTCGTACCACGCGGCATGACAGCAATGTCATGCCGCGTTTTCTTTGGGTTCCGAAGCGTCTTAATCGGACGAATACGGGTGCCGTGCGGGGCGGCATGGAATAACCGGCCGCGCCAGTCCGTTTACCTACCGAGGCGCGGCACAGCCGGACAGCGGGATAATGACCACGACGAAGTCGACGTCCCGTTGGGCAGTGCCATGCCGCGCCGCCATGCCAAGGAGAACGGGAAATGAAGACGATGCTGTTCGCCATCGCGCTGACGACCGCGTTTGCGCGGCCCGCGGCCGCCGAGCCGCCGCAGGCCGGCGACGGGAAACTGGTCGACGAAGATCACATGACGCTGTACGTGTTCGATCACGACGCGCCGGGCAAGAGCACGTGCAGCGGCACGTGCGCGGCCAACTGGCCGCCGGCGCTCGCCGACGGATACGACAAGGCGGCGGGTGCCCTGAGCCTCGTCACGCGCGACGACGGCAAGAAGCAATGGGCGTACCGAGGCCGCCCGCTGTATCGCTGGAAGATGGACCACAAGGCCGGCGACACGGGCGGCGACGGGATCGGCGGCATGTGGCACGTCGCGCGTCCCTGAGGATCGACAGACTGACGGATTGACGGACGGTTCGACGGCGCGGCAACGCGCGAGGCATCCCGATGAGCTACGAATCGGACTTGCTGGTGTGGCTGCCGCATCTCACGCGGTATGCGCGCGCGCTGACGGGCGACCGGGCCTGGGCGGACGATCTCGTGCAGGACACGCTCGAGCGCGCGCTGAACCGTCCGCCGCGCGACACAGGCAACCTGCGCGCGTGGCTGCTGACGCTGCTGCGCCACCGCTTCATCGACCAGTTGCGCGCGCGGCACGAGATCGCGGTCGACGATGCGACCGCGCCGTGGCAGACGATGGCCGCGCCGGCCGACGAGGTCGGCGGTCTGCTGCTGCGCGACGTGCAGCGCGCGCTGTACCGGCTGCCCGTCGAGCAGCGCGAGGTGCTGCTGCTGGTCGCGCTCGAGGAGTTGAGCTACCGCGACGCCGCCCAGGTGCTCGGCGTGCCGGTGGGGACGGTGATGTCGCGGCTGTCGCGGGCGCGCGAACAGATGCGTGCGCTGCTGTCCGGCGAGCCGCCGGCGCACGGCGCCGCCACGCTACGGGTGATCGGGAAGACATGATGGACGACGATCCGCACAAACCTTCGAACGATCGGGACGACGGCGCCGCTGCGTCGGCCCAGCTGCTGTCGGCGCTGCTCGACGGCGAGCTGTCCGACGCGGAGCGCCGCGAGGTGCTCGAGCGCCTGCAGGCCGATCCGCGGGAAGCCGACCGGTTCGCGCATTACGGCGCGCAACGCGACGCGTTGCACGCACTGTTTCCGCTGCCGGCCGCCGCGCCGGCGTTGTTCGTGCAACGGCGCGCATCGCGCCGGCGCACGTTCGCCTATGCCTGCGCGGGCCTGGCGGCCGGGCTCGTGCTCGGCATCGCGCTGCACGCGGGCTGGACGACATTCGGCGTCGAGCCGGCGTTCGCGGCCCGCGCGGATGTCGCATATGCCGTGTACGCAGCCGATCGCGACCACCCGGTGGAAATCGACGCGCGCGATCCGGCGCGCCTGGCCGGATGGCTGTCCGCGCGGCTCGGCCGGACCGTGCGCGCACCGTCGCTCGACGAATACGGCTATGCGCTGCTGGGCGGCCGTCTGCTGCCGGGCGACGCGGGGCCGGCAGCGCAGCTGATGTACCAGCGTGCGGACGGCACGCGCGTGACGCTGTACCTGACGGCCTACGACGCACGACGCCTCGCGCCGCGGGCCAGGTCCGCCGACGGCCGCTACACGTATTTCTGGTCGGATCGCGGCATGGGTTATGCGCTGTCCGGTCGTGGCGACGAACGGCGCCTGCGCGAGATCGCGATCGAAGCGTGCGGGGCGCTCGGCGGGTCGACCGACGCGTGGAAGGGGTGACGCACGGGGCATCGGCAGGGAGAGCGGAAAATGAACACGAAGGCGGCGATGGCGAGGGTGGCGGCGGTGACGATACTTGCGGCGGGCGCGGGGCTCGCGCGGGCGGACGGCGACGCCGCGGTGCGCGTGCCGGTGGACGCCGACGGCGTGCAGCGGGTGACGATCGTCGGCGGCAGCTATTTCTTTCGGCCGAATCACGTGATCGTCCGCGCGCATGCGCCGGTCGAGCTGACCGTATCGTCCGAACCGGGCGTCGTGCCGCACAGTTTCGAAATCGACGCGCCGCAGGCCGGCATCGCGGTGCGCACCGAACTGGGCACGACGCCGCGTACGTTTCGCTTCACGCCGACGGCGTCGGGCCGCTTCGCCTACTATTGCACGCATCGGCTGCTGTTCCTGCGCAGCCATCGCGAGCGCGGAATGGAAGGCGTGCTCGACGTCGAGGCGGCGCCGTGATCGCCGCGTTGCTGGCCGCAAGCCTGATAGGAGCGAGCATGACAGCCGACCCCGTAACCGTCGCGCAGGCGCATTTCGATCACGTCCACTCGTATCGCGCGACGATCCGCTCGTCGGCGCGCAATGGCGAGCACGCCGAATTCCACTATGCGTACCTGAAACCGGGTTTCGTCCGGATGGACTTCGTGTCGCCGCATCATGGCGCGGTGCTCGCGTATGATCCCGGCGCCGGCAAGGTCCGGCTGCGCCCGTTCGGCGAACATGCGCTGCCCGCACTGACGATGTCGCCGTCGAATCCGCTGCTGCGCGACCGCAGCGGCCATCGGGTCGACCGGTCGGACGTCGGCGAGCTGCTGCGCAACGTGCATGCGCTGCAGCAGGGCGGCGCGACCGTGACCGAAGGCAAGGAAAGCATCGGCGGCCGGCCGGCGCTGCGCGTGTCGGTGACGGGCGCGCCGGCGCACGTGGTCGACGGCGTGCATCGCTACGAGCTGTGGCTCGACACCGAGGACGGCTTTCCGCTTAAGGTCGTCAGCTTCGCGGACGACGACGGCGCGCCGCTCGAAACGGTGACACTCGACGACGTCGAGATCGACGTCGCGTTTCCGGCCCGCTTTTTCGCGCCCTGATTTTCGCGCCCGATCAGGCGGCCGATTTCGCTTTCGATCCTGCTGTTGATCCCGATTCGCTTCGGAGGCTGCATGGCGGAATACCGGTTCTCGACGACGTGGCGCGTGGACGCGCCGCTCGCGGCGGTCTGGGACGCGATCTACCAGGTCGACCGCTGGCCCGACTGGTGGAAGAGCGCCGTGCGGACCGTCGAGATCGAGCGCGGCGACGCGCGCGGCGTCGGCGCGCTGCAGCGCTATACGTGGAAAGGCGCACTGCCGTACCGGCTCACTTTCGACATGCGTGTGCTGCGCGTCGAGCCGCCGCACGTGCTCGAAGGCCGTGCGAGCGGCGCGATCGAAGGCGACGGCCGCTGGTCGTTCTCGGGCGACGGGACACGCACCGTCGTGCGCTACGACTGGCACATCCGTACGCGCGAGCGCTGGATGAACTGGCTGGAGCCGGTCGCGCGGCCGCTGTTCATCTGGAATCACGACGTCGTGATGCGCGAAGGCGCGAAAGGGCTCGCGCGCCGGCTCGATGCGACGGTCGAGACCGACGGCCGGACGTTCCAGCCGGTCGCGGGCTGCCCCGACATGTGACGAGCGGGCGGGCGGCGATCCGTCGGCAGGCGATCCAGCGGCAGGCGATCCAGCGGCCGGCGACCCGCGTGCGGGGTGCCATTTGGCGCCCGAACAGCTTTTCCGACGTGGTGCCGGACGATCGCGGGAACTCGGTGCTTACCCCGTGTCAAATCGATGCAATGACCGGGATATCCCGTATCCCGGTCGCTGTCCCTGGCCGGAATTGTAGGCTATCGTGTTGTTTCAAAAGGACTTTGTCGATTTATTCCCCGTTTTTCCCGCTCCCCGCGGCGGGTGAAAAAACCTGCGCCGCTCCTTCTTGAATTTGTCAAAACCCGTCCATATAATTAGCACTCGCTGCACGAGAGTGCTAACAATTCTCTGCCGGGCGATAAGCCGGGCAGATTCCCTAAGCGTTCTTCAATCTCAGTCAAGAGAGGAGTGAATATGAACCTTCGTCCTTTGCACGATCGCGTGATCGTCAAGCGCCTGGATCAGGAAACCAAGACCGCCTCGGGCATCGTGATCCCCGAAGCAGCTGCTGAGAAGCCGGATCAAGGCGAGATCCTCGCGGTCGGCCCGGGCAAGCGTGACGACAAGGGCGCGCCGATCGCGCTCGACGTGAAGGTCGGCGATCGCGTCCTGTTCGGCAAGTACGCTGGTCAGACCGTCAAGGTCGACGGCCAGGAACTGCTGGTCATGCGCGAAGAAGACATCATGGCCGTGGTCAACGCGAAGTAAGCGTCCACTCGGTACATATTCCCAAGAATTCAAGGAGTTAGAAGATGGCAGCTAAAGACGTCGTATTCGGCGATTCCGCCCGTTCGAAGATGGTCGAAGGCGTGAACATTCTCGCCAACGCAGTCAAGGTCACGCTGGGTCCGAAGGGCCGCAACGTCGTGCTCGAGCGCAGCTTCGGCGGCCCGACGGTCACCAAGGACGGTGTGTCGGTCGCGAAGGAAATCGAGCTGAAGGACAAGCTCCAGAACATGGGCGCGCAAATGGTCAAGGAAGTGGCTTCCAAGACCAGCGACAACGCAGGCGACGGCACGACGACGGCAACCGTCCTCGCGCAATCGATCGTTCGCGAAGGCATGAAGTACGTCGCATCGGGCATGAACCCGATGGACCTGAAGCGCGGCATCGACAAGGCAGTCGCAGCGGCTGTCGAAGAGCTGAAGAAGATCAGCAAGCCGTGCACGACGAACAAGGAAATCGCACAGGTCGGCTCGATCTCGGCGAACAGCGACTCGTCGATCGGCGATCGCATCGCTGAAGCGATGGACAAGGTCGGCAAGGAAGGCGTGATCACCGTCGAAGACGGCAAGTCGCTCGCCGACGAACTCGACGTCGTCGAAGGCATGCAGTTCGACCGCGGCTACCTGTCGCCGTACTTCATCAACAACCCGGACAAGCAAGTCGCCGTCCTCGACAACCCGTTCGTGCTGCTGCACGACAAGAAGGTGTCGAACATCCGTGATCTGCTGCCGGTGCTCGAGCAAGTCGCGAAGGCTGGCCGTCCGCTGCTGATCATCGCAGAAGACGTCGAAGGCGAAGCACTCGCAACGCTGGTCGTCAACAACATCCGCGGCATCCTGAAGACCGTTGCGGTCAAGGCGCCGGGCTTCGGCGATCGCCGCAAGGCCATGCTGGAAGACATCGCGATCCTGACCGGCGGTCAAGTCGTCGCGGAAGAAACCGGCCTGACGCTCGAGAAGGCAACGCTGGCAGAACTGGGCCAGGCGAAGCGCATCGAAGTGGGCAAGGAAAACACGACGATCATCGACGGCGCAGGCGAAGCCGTGAACATCGAAGCGCGCGTCAAGCAAGTTCGCACGCAAATCGAAGAAGCGACGTCGGACTACGACCGTGAAAAGCTGCAAGAGCGCGTGGCCAAGCTGGCCGGCGGCGTTGCAGTGATCAAGGTCGGTGCTGCGACCGAAGTCGAAATGAAGGAAAAGAAGGCACGTGTCGAAGACGCACTGCACGCAACGCGCGCGGCTGTGGAAGAAGGCATCGTGGCAGGCGGCGGCGTTGCGCTGATCCGCGCTCGCACCGCGATCGCAGGCCTGACCGGCGCGAACGCCGACCAGAACGCCGGCATCAAGATCGTGCTGCGCGCGATGGAAGAGCCGCTGCGCCAGATCGTCACGAACGGTGGCGAAGAAGCGAGCGTCGTCGTGGCGGCAGTGGCTGCAGGCAATGGCAACTACGGCTACAACGCAGCAACGGGCGAGTACGTCGACATGGTTGAAGCCGGCGTCGTCGACCCGACCAAGGTCACGCGCACCGCACTGCAGAACGCAGCTTCGGTTGCTGGCCTGCTGCTGACGACGGACGCAGCTGTCGCAGAACTGCCGAAGGAAGATGCACCGATGCCGGGCGGCATGCCGGGCGGCATGGGCGGCATGGGCATGGACATGTAATCGACTTCGGTCGATGGTGTCCGGAACGCGCAGCGATGCGCGTTCCAGCCAAAAGAAAAGACCCGCAGCGATGCGGGTCTTTTTTTATGTGCGCGCGGATGCGATCGGGATCAGAAGCCCGGCAGGTAGCACGAAGCGTCGTCGTCTTCATCGTGAAGGCCGTAGCTGCACGCGAACGGGTCGTGCCAGCCGTTGTGGCGGCCGTTGTAGAGATAGACCGTGGTGCCGTTCGACGCCCATGTCAGTGACGCGGTCCCGCTGGAATAAACGCGCCACGTTCCCGAACTGCCGTCCGGGAACGAAACGGTGCCGCTCGAATGGCAGGGCGAGTAGTAATCGTGGGCCACGAACTTACCGTCGATCGGCGCCGCTCTGGAAAAGAACCGCTTCAACTGGGCGACAGTCGGCGTGAAGTTGCTGCATGCGTCTCTTGCCCGCGCATCGTTCGGATCCGACGTCTGGCCGGATTGCTCGACTGTCACGGCGCTTACCCCTCTGGCCTGGCAGATGACGATCGGGACGCACAAGGCAACCGCGGCGACGCATCTGGTGAAATTCATGGCGTCATTCCCACCGTGCCGTGCTCGCTTCGGTGGCGTTCTTGCGCCCGACCTCCGGGTGCCGATAGACCTCGCTCATCTCGACGTTCAACGTCTCGGACAATTCGCGGACCAGCCACTGGAGCGATGAATTTTGTTCGGTTGTGACGCTTTCATAGACCGGTTCCCCAGTTTTCTCGTCGGGATAGTACATGCCGACGAGCTCAATTCCGATTGCATCGGAGTTGGACGGATAGCGGTCCGGAAACGCTTTCCGGGATTCATGACGATGGAATGCCGCTGGGCCGGCCCGGTACGCACGCGTTGCCGTTGCGAGGCCCGTGGTCGAGCACTTGAGTGTGACGATGCAACGTGACTGCAATTTGCCGACATGATTGGTGATTCTGTTCAAGGAGGCTGTCTGATAGATGGTGCCGTCCTTGTCGATCAGGAAATGGGCGCCGTTCGGAACGTGCGCGGTGTTGCCATAGCTATTGAAAGTGCTGGAGACGGTGGCGCCGCCGGTTTGATGGACGACGATTCCGTTCACGTGTGCCATCGGCCCTCGTTCGATGGACGAATATATTTTGACGATCACGCGTTCGGCGTCGACATGGCCTTGCTTGGAAATGAAGAGCATGACTGGCTCCGCTCCTCAGGTCGCTTTGCCGGTTTTGATGTCGTATCCAGCTGCGACCGTTCCGCTACTCCCGCCTCGGGCGTTCTGAACGACATACTCCTGCCGGATGCGGGCGAATGAGAGTTGGACCTCCTCTCGCGGCCGTGCCATGTTCAAATTGGCGACCGAATGGATTCGCGTGACCAGTACGTCGTCTAGCGTGATCTTCAGGTATTCGAGCGGCGTGCCGCCGGCGTTGCGCGCTACCAGAACGGCGCTGTCGATGTGATTTCCTTTCAGGCAATGCAGCATGAGGACCGGCGATGCTCGATCGACATAATGCTCGATGGTCAGATCGTTGGCCGCGCACTTGCCGCCAATGCCGCGTGTCCCTGAGCGCGTGATAGATGGCTGGTCGGCGGACCAATCCCACGCCAATACCTCGATCTCGTCAGGGTGAGAGGCATCTCGAGATTCGCCTTTGATGCCGGTCAATTTCAGGAAAATGTCCTGCGCCATCGCATCTCCTTCGCATCGGTCACATTGAATGAAATGAACCCTAGCATTGCGCTTGGCGGCCAATCTATTGGACCGGTTCGATTTTCGGCGAGCTTGGAAGTTGAAACGTACGAAGTCAGGTCATCGGCCAGCCAAGAGTCGATACGAGTGGGGTCGACACGAATGCGGATTCGGCTGCGGTGACTGAAGGGGCGTGATTGCGCGGACCGATGGATCGGATCTCAGGCTGCACGGAGGGGCGAAGGTTGGAAGGGTGTCGCGCCAAGCCGGCGGTCGTTGTCACTGTATCGTATGCGTCAGCGTCGATGTGCCGATACGGGATGGGCACTGCTGGGACGGCGGGAAGGACGGCCGGCGTTCGATCGCTCAAACGCCGGCGCGTCCCTGCCGCGACTCAATGCCGGTGCGACGTCCTCGGCACCGCATCGGCCTTCACGGCCGGCGGCGTGTCCGCATCGTCGTTGCTGCGCGCCCAGAAGAACCGGTCGGGCAGGTGCGCGCCCATGCCGGGCCGGAACGCGTCGCGCACGGCCTGGTACAGGTATTCCTGCGCTTCGCGCACCGCTTCGGGCGGCTCCTGGCCGTTCGCGAGTAATGCGGCGATCGCCGCGCCGAGCGTGTCGGTGATGCCCATCAGCCGGTGCGGCGAGCGATCCCACATGTCTTCGCGGAGCTGGCCTTCCTCGCCATACAGCGTATTGACGAGCCGGTGCGAGCCCATTTCCGACGACAGGATGTATTCGCAGCCCTGCGACAGCAGGTGCGACACGGCCGCGTCGAGGTTCGGCGCCTCGGCGTCGCCGTCCGGCTGCGCGAGCGCGATCAGCGTTGCATGGTCGGCGACGAGCAGCGTCGTCTGCGGTGCGAGCAGGTCGGCGATCGATTCGCGCAGGTCGTCGGCGGCGAGCACGTGCTCGTCGTCGAGCGTGAAGTCCGGTGCGAGCACGAGCGGCACGCCGTCGTAGTCGGCGACCACTTCGGCGATCGCGCTGACGACTTCCGCGCGCGTGGCCGCGCCGATCTTGAACGCGGCGACCGGCATGTCCTCGAGCAGCATGCGCGCCTGGGCGGCGACGACATCGGGATCGAGGCCGGTCACTTCGTCGCAGGCGGCCGAGTCGCGCACGGTATAGCCCGTCAGGACGGACACGCCGTGACAGCCCATGCTCGCCAGGGTCATCAGATCGGCTTGGAGGCCGGAGCCGCCGGTGGGATCGGACAGGCCGAAGGTGAGGACGATCGGAGGGGCGTTGCTGGACATGTAAAAATGGGGCAAGAAAAAACGGGGAAGCGACGGAACTGCGGACGGCGAGGCGAATGGGGGCGTTTTCGGCCCTGTGTTGCCCGGCAGGCCGCACTTTGCAGCCATTATGCGGCGGAATCCGGCCCGCACGACGGATTTTTTAGCGCAGCGCAACGTAGTCGCCGTCCTCCAGCGCGATTGCTAGGCAGTCCGGCCCCGACACGGTACCATCATGGCTCCCGAATTTACCGACTTTCCCGACGCGGCTTAAGATGGAATACAAGAGCTGGATGTGCCTGATTTGTGGCTGGATTTATGACGAAGAAGCCGGGCTGCCCGAAGAGGGCATCGCCCCGGGCACGCGCTGGGAAGACGTCCCGATCAACTGGACGTGCCCCGAATGCGGCGCTCGCAAGGAAGACTTCGAGATGGTCCAGATCTGACCGGACCCTTGGCCCACGGACACACGGCTCCAGCCTCGCGATTGCCCGGCGCTTGCGCGCCGCGGCCGGCGCGAGCGACTTGACGATGACAGGCGCGCGTGTCCATGACGTCCGATCCGGCGAACGTTCCCCCTCCTGACGCACTGCCCAACCCGCGCGGCGGCGCCGTGCCGGCAGCCGACGCGTGGCTCGCGGCGGCCGCCGACGCATTCATGCGTCGCGACGACGCGGCCGCGCCGCTGTCGGCTGCTGCCGCCGTGCTCGCGGAGGCCGGCTGGCTGCCGGCCGCCCGCTTCGCGGGGCAACTGGCCGCCGCGGCGCCGCTCGTCGGCGCCGAACCGGGTTTCGCCGCCTGGCGCATCGCGCTGGACGATTTCCGCGCGGCGGTCGGGCGCCACAATCTGCGCGAGCTGGCCTGCTCGCCGGTGCTGTTCGACCATTTCCGTGCGCTGCGCGCGCAAAGCGCGGCCGACCTGCACGCGAGCGTGCCGCTCGACGTGCTCGCGCTCGTCGGGCGCGCGGTGCCGCCGGCGACGCTGCGCGCGTTGCCCGACGCGTTCGCGAGCCGCGCCCGGGCGCGCTACGAGGAGGCGTTGCTCGGCGTGCTGCGCGCGCCGAACGGCACGTCCGACGCGGCGCTCGACGAACTCGATGCGACCCTGACCGCGCTCGCCGACGGCGTTCCGTACGACTTCTGGCGGCTCGCCGCCGCGTGCCTGCGCGCACTGCGCGCAAGCGCCGCCCCCGAGCTGAAGCGCTTCCTCGCGCGGACCAACCTGCTGCTCCGTGACCACGCGCAGGGCCTGCGCCATGCGCCGCCGGCGCTCGTGCGCGAGACGGTTGCGCTGCTCTGGCGCGATTTCGCGCTGTTCGGCGCGGCCGCCGAGGATGTCGCGCTCGTCGACGTGCTGCACGACTACGGCCTGACCGTCGACTGGCACGTCGCCGGCACGCCTGCGTCCGAGGCGCTGTGGGAAGCCGGCGCCGCACGGGCGGAGCATGACGCGGTCGCGGTGGCGCCGACCCGCATGCTCGGTGTCGTGACCGTCAACGCGCACGCCTATGAGGATTTCCTGCAGACCGCCGACGCGTCGATGGCCGATCTCGCGATCCATCCCGCGGCTGCCGACCCGGGGGCCGCATGGCGCGCGTCGGCCGCCGCCTATCGGGTCGGGACCGCCGCGTGCGCGCTCGGGCTCGGCCACGCGGCGCTGCTGGCCGACACGCTTGGCCTCGCGTGGCGCCGTGCCGCGCATGGCGAGCCGCTCGCCTGCGGCGGCGTCGACGCGCACGGCCGCGCGTCCGACGTGCTGCGCGGCGCGCTGCTGAAGATCGCCGCGGGGATGGCGCCGCCGGACCTCACCGCGGCGTCCGAAGCACTCGGCGCGGCGCTCGGCCGGACCTGACGCGCAGCAGCGCGCGTACGCGGCGGCAGCCCTTGCCGCACGGGCCGGCAACAGGCTGCCGACAGCGCCCGCGCGCGTGTTAGAGTGCCGTGTAATCCGCGCGCGTCGTTGCCAGCGTCGCGCGGCGTTGCTTGTCGTTGCTTGTTGATCGCGACCCGGTCAGGTCGCGGCGTCTTTGCTAAAATTCAAACCATGTCAAAGCCTTCCGATCGCATCAATCTCACCAACCAGTTCCTGATCGCCATGCCGAACATGGCGGATCCGACGTTTTCAGGAACGGTGGTCTATCTTTGCGATCACAGCGAGCGCGGTGCGCTCGGCCTCGTCATCAATCGTCCCACCGACATCGACCTCGAATCGCTGTTCAACCGCATCGACCTGAAGCTCGACATCGAGCCGCTGCTGCACATTCCCGTGTACTTCGGCGGCCCGGTGCAGACCGAGCGCGGCTTCGTGCTGCACGAGCCGGTCGAGGGCGCGAACTACAACTCGTCGATGTCGGTCGAGGGCGGGCTCGAGATGACGACGTCGAAGGACGTGCTCGAGGCGGTCGCGACGGGCACCGGCCCGAAACGCTTCCTGTTGACGCTCGGCCATGCAGGCTGGGGCGCCGGGCAGCTCGAGGAAGAAATTTCCCGCAACGGCTGGCTGACGGTCGCCGCCGATCCGCGCATCGTGTTCGACACGCCGGCCGAGGAACGCTTCGAGGCCGCGCTCGGACTGCTCGGCGTCAGCTCGTCGATGCTGTCCGGCGAAGCAGGGCACGCATGAGTGGCGCGAGCGCGCGCGATGCGACGCTCCTGGCGTTCGACTACGGCGAGAAGCGGATCGGGGTCGCAATCGGCAATGCGCTGACGCGCTCGGCCCGTGCCCTCGTCGTGATTCCCAACCTGAACCGCGAGCACCGCTTCAAGGCGGTCGGCGAGTTGCTGGCCGAATGGCGGCCGGACGCGCTCGTCGTCGGCCTGCCGATGCATCCGGACGGCACGCCGCACGAGATGACGCAGCAGGCGAAGCGCTTCGGCAACCAGTTGAACGGCCGCTTCGGGTTGCCGGTCACGTGGGTCGACGAGCGCTATTCGTCGGTCGAGGCCGAGGCCGGGCTGCGCGAGCGCAACGTGCGCGGCCGCGCCCGCGCCGAAATCCTCGATGCCGAGGCCGCGCGCGTGATCCTTCAACAGTATCTCGATCAATTGTCCGAACATGAGCCCCATTGACGCCGACGCGCTCTACCGCGTCCTGCTCGACCAGATCCGCGACGCGTACGGCACGGCCTTCGCCGAGCCGGGCGGCCCGCGGCTCGCCGGCATCTACAGCGGCGGCGCGTGGCTGGCCGAGCGCCTCGCGCGCGATCTCGGCGCGCCGGCGTTCGGCGTCGTGAACGTCGCACTGCATCGCGACGACTACGCGAAGAAGGGGCTGCACAGCCAGGCCAGCCCGACCGCGCTGCCGTTCGACGTCGACGGCGCGCGCATCGTGCTCGTCGACGACGTGCTGTACACCGGCCGCACCGTGCGCGCCGCGCTCAACGAACTGTTCGACTACGGCCGTCCGGCCGCCGTCGAACTTGCGGTGCTTGCCGATCGCGGCGGCCGCGAGCTGCCGGTCGCCGCGCGCTTCGCGGGCGGCACGCTCGACGTGCCGGCCGATGCGACGCTCGTGCTCGCGCGCGACGAAGCCGCGCAGCTCACGCTGCATGTCGAGGCCCACGGCGCCTGAGCGAACCGCGCAACCGTATCCCGGGCCGCCGGTTCGCGCCGCGGCCCGTTTGCATAGTTGGAATCACGCACACCATGACCACCGACACCACTGGCCGCACCGGCAATCCCGCTGCGGCCGCGAGCCCCGAGCGATTCCGCTACGGTTTCCTGAAGGGCAACCCGCAGCTCACGAAAAACGGCGAGCTCAAACACCTGCTGTCGATCGAGGGCCTGCCGCGCTCGATCGTCAACCACATCCTCGATACGGCCGAGCAGTTCGTCAGCGTGACGGACCGCGAGGTGAAGAAGGTGCCGCTGTTGCGCGGCAAGTCGGTGTTCAACCTGTTCTTCGAGAACTCGACGCGCACGCGCACCACCTTCGAGATCGCCGCGACGCGCCTGTCGGCCGACGTGCTGAACCTGAACATCAATGCGTCGTCGACGAGCAAGGGCGAGTCGCTGCTCGACACGATCAACAACCTGTCGGCGATGCATGCCGACCTGTTCGTCGTGCGCCATGCATCGAGCGGCGCGCCGTACCTGATCGCCGAGCATTGCGCGCCGCACGTGCACGTGATCAATGCAGGCGACGGCCGCCACGCGCACCCGACGCAGGGCCTGCTCGACATGTACACGATCCGTCACTACAAGCGCGACTTCACGAAACTGCGCGTGGCGATCGTCGGCGACATCCTGCATTCGCGCGTCGCGCGCTCCGACATCCATGCGCTCACCACGCTCGGCGTGCCGGAGGTGCGGGCGATCGGGCCGCGCACGCTGCTGCCGGGCGGCCTCGAGCAGATGGGCGTGAAGGTGTTCCACAACCTCGACGAAGGGCTCAAGGGCGTCGACGTGATCATCATGCTGCGCCTGCAGAACGAGCGGATGAGCGGCGCGCTGCTGCCGTCCGCGCAGGAGTACTTCAAGACCTGGGGCCTGACGCCCGAGCGCCTCGCGCTCGCCGCGCCCGACGCGATCGTGATGCATCCGGGCCCGATGAACCGCGGCGTCGAGATCGACTCGCAGGTCGCGGACGGTCCGCAGTCGGTGATCCTCAACCAGGTCACGTTCGGCATCGCCGTGCGGATGGCGGTGATGGGCATCGTCGCCGGCAACAGCGACTGAGCCCGCATTCGCGCATCCTGATCCAGGCACTCAACGCAATCAACGCATTCAACACAGCGCATGAAGATTCATATCCAAGGCGGCACGCTGATCGACCCGGTCGCCGGCACCGAGCGGCAGGCCGACGTATTCGTCGCGGACGGCAAGATCGCCGCGTTCGGCACCGCGCCGGCCGGTTTCAACGCGGAGAAGACCATCGACGCGTCGGGCCTGATCGTCGCCCCCGGCCTCGTCGACCTGTGCGCGCGGCTGCGCGAGCCCGGCTACGAGCACAAGGCGACGCTCGCGTCCGAGATGGCCGCGGCCGTCGCCGGCGGCGTCACGACCCTCGTGTGCCCGCCCGACACCGACCCCGTGCTCGATGAGCCCGGCCTCGTCGAGATGCTCAAGTTCCGCGCGCGCAACCTGCACCAGGCGAACGTTCATCCGCTCGGCGCGCTCACTGTCGGCCTGAAGGGCGAAGTGATCACCGAGATGGTTGCGCTGACCGAATCCGGCTGCGTCGGCTTCACGCACGCGAACGTGCCGGTGCGCGACACGCAGGTGCTGCTGCGCGCGCTGCAGTACGCGAGCACCTACGGCTACACGACGTGGCTGCGTCCGCTCGACGCGTTCATCGGGCGCGGCGGCGTCGCCGCGAGCGGCCCGCTCGCGTCGCGGCTCGGGCTCTCCGGCGTGCCGGTCGCGGCCGAGACGATCGCGCTGCACACGATCTTCGAACTGATGCGCGTGACTGGCGCGCGCGTGCACCTCGCGCGGCTGTCGTCAGCGGCCGGCCTCGCGCTCGTGCGTGAAGCGAAGGCGGAAGGGCTGCCCGTGACGTGCGACGTCGGCGTGAACCATCTGCACCTGATCGACGTCGACATCGGCTACTTCGATTCGCAGTTCCGGCTCGATCCGCCGCTGCGCAGCGAGCGCGATCGTGAAGCGATCCGCGTGGCGCTCGCCGACGGCACGATCGACGCGATCTGCTCCGACCACACGCCGGTCGACGACGACGAGAAACTGCTGCCGTTCGGCGAAGCGACGCCCGGTGCGACGGGGCTCGAGCTGCTGCTGTCGCTGACGGTGAAGTGGGCCGACGAAACCAATACGCCGCTCGCGCAGGCGCTGCGCCGCATCACGGCCGCGCCGGCCGACGTGCTGCAATTGCCGGCAGGCCGCCTGACCGAAGGCGGTGCGGCCGACCTGTGCGTGTTCGACCCGCGTGCGCACTGGCGCGTCGAGCCGCGCGCGCTGAAGAGCCAGGGCCACAACTCGCCGTTCCTCGGCTACGAACTGCCGGCCTGCGTGCGCACGACGCTCGTGGCCGGGCAGGTCGCGTTCGAGCGTCACTGAACCACGCCGGATCCTCGCCATGACCGCTCTTCGCAAGCTGCGTCTCGTTTTTCATCTGCTGCGCGGCATGGCAATCGTCGCGCTGCGCTTTTCGCATGTCACATCCGCGCGCCGCGCCGAGATGACGCGGCGCTGGTCGATCAAGATGCTGCGGATCTGCGGGATGCGCCTCGTCGTGCACAACGACGGCGCGCGGCTCGACGCAAGCGCGCTCGTGGTCGGCAATCACGTGTCGTGGCTCGACATCTACGCAATCAACGCGTGGCGGCCGACGCCGTTCGTGTCGAAGGCCGAGGTGCGGCAGTGGCCGGTCGTCGGCTGGCTCGCCGAGAAGCTCGACACCGTGTTCCTGCAGCGCGAGAAGCGTACCGAGGCGATGCGGATCATGCACGAGATGGCCGAGCGTCTGCGCAACGGCGGGCTGATGTGCGTATTTCCGGAAGGCACGACGTCGGACGGGCAGGCGCTGCTGCCGTTTCACGCGAACCTGTTCCAGGCCGCGGTGTCGGCCGGCTGTGCGGTGCAGCCGGTGTGCCTGATGTATGAGGACGCGCAAGGGCGCCAGTCGGTCGCGCCGGCCTACACGGGCGACCTGTCGCTCGGGAAGTCGCTCGACATGGTGCTGCGCGGCGGCCCGCTCGTCGCGCACCTTTACGTGTGCGAGCCGATCGCGCCGGGCGGCGATCGCCGCGCCACCTCCGCGGCGGCGCGCGACGCGATCGCGGCCGCCCTGGCAGCGATGCAGGTGAAGGTCGGCAAGCCGTCGCCGCAGGCGCTCGCGGAGCTCGAGAAGCATGCGTATCCGGCCACCGAAGTGGGTGCCGGCGCGGCGAGCGATGCGGCGGCCGAGGAGCCGGTGCCGGGGCGGGAGGGGTGAGGTTTCATTCCGCACGTGCGCGATGCGTGCGGGCCGTGCAGGCTATTCGCCGCCGGCCGTGCGGCAGGCTTCGCACTGCACCTGCGTGACCGTGCGCTGTGCCGGGTCGGCCGTCAGTCGCACGGCCGACAACTGATTTCCCCATACGCATCCCGAATCGAGCGCGATCACGTTGTCGCGCAGCATCAGGCCGAGCGCGGCCCAATGGCCGAATACGAGCGTCACGTTTTCCGTGCGGCGCGCCGGTACGTCGAACCACGGCAGGTAGCCGGGCGGCGCGCTGTCGGGGCCGCCGTTGGTCTTGAACTCCATCACGCCGTCGGGCGTGCAGAACCGCAGGCGCGTGAACGCGTTGAACGCGACGCGCATGCGGTCGCGTTTTTTCAGGTTCGGACTCCATTGGTTCGGTTCGTTGCCATACAGGCCTTGAAGCGTGTCGCGCCAGTCGGGGGCGCGCAGCGCGCGCTGGAGTTCGTCTGCGAGTTCGAGCGCGAGCGTGGTGTCCCACTGCGGCAGAACGCCCGCGTGTACCAGCAGCATGTCGTTTTCGAAGTGCGCGAACGGGCGGTGACGGACCCAGTCGAGCAGGGCTTCGGCATCGGGGGCGTCAAGGATCTCGCCGATGGTGTCGCCCGGGCGCTCGGTGCGGATGCCGGCCGAGACGGCGAGCAGGTGCAGGTCGTGGTTGCCGAGGATTGCCGTCACGCGCGGGCCGAGGTCGACCAGCGTGCGTAGCGCGGCGAGGGAGCCCGGGCCGCGGTTCACGATGTCGCCGGCGATCCATAGCGGGGTGTCGGCGGAGGCTGAAAGCTTTTCGAGCAATGTCTGGAAAGCTGAATGACAGCCTTGGATGTCGCCGATGGCGATGGGGGGCTCGGTCATGAAGTCAGGTGCGTTGTCGAGGAGGTTGAAGTCGTGACGGGCGCAAGCGGCGAGGCCACGGCGATGCGTCGATTGCGATCTCATGATAATCGACTGTCGGGTGCGCGTAATGAAGCGTCGGCACGGTCGGCGCAGCGGCGGTTTGCCGGTTGTGCGATTTTTACAGTCTTCGCGGACCAGTAAGGATGATCCGGTAAAATTTCGGCCCGGACGTGACGGCGATTTGCACTGGCAAGTTGACAGCGGGCGGTACCATCCGGTGCCCGCCGCGTACTACTAGAGAGACTCTCATGATTCTGATTACGGGCGGTGCGGGATTTATCGGTGCCAACTTCGTGCTCGACTGGCTGAATCAATCCGACGAAGCCGTGCTCAACGTCGACAAGCTCACCTATGCGGGCAATCTCCGCACGCTGCAATCCGTCGAAAAGAATCCCGCGCACGTGTTCGCGCGCGTCGATATTTGCGATCGCGAAGCACTCGATGCGCTGTTCGCGGACGCGAAGCCGCGCGCCGTCCTGCATTTCGCGGCGGAAAGCCACGTCGATCGCTCGATTCACGGGCCGGCCGATTTCGTGCAAACCAACGTCGTCGGCACGTTCACGCTGCTCGAAGCGGCGCGCACATACTGGAGCGGTCTCGGCGATGCCGACAAGGCGGCCTTCCGGTTCCTGCACGTGTCGACCGACGAGGTGTTCGGCTCGCTGTCGGCCACCGATCCGCAATTCTCCGAAACGACGCCCTATGCGCCGAACAGCCCGTATTCGGCCACGAAGGCGGGTTCGGATCATCTCGTACGCGCCTATCATCATACCTACGGCCTGCCGACGCTCACCACGAATTGCTCGAACAACTACGGCCCGTATCAGTTTCCCGAGAAACTGATCCCGCTGATGATTGCGAACGCGCTCGCCGGCAAGCCGCTGCCCGTGTACGGCGACGGCCTGAACGTGCGCGACTGGCTGTACGTCGGCGACCATTGCAGTGCGATCCGCGAAGTGCTCGCACGCGGCGTGCCCGGGGAAACCTACAATATCGGCGGCTGGAACGAAAAGACGAATCTCGAAGTCGTGCACACGCTGTGCGACCTGCTCGATCGTGCCCGACCGAAGGCGGTCGGCTCGTACCGCGACCAGATCACGTACGTGAAGGACCGTCCAGGCCACGATCGCCGCTATGCGATCGACGCGCGCAAGCTCGAGCGTGAACTCGGCTGGCGTCCCGCCGAAACGTTCGAGACCGGGCTTGCCCGCACGGTGCAGTGGTACCTCGATCACCAGCAATGGGTCGACGAAGTCGCGTCGGGCGAATATCGAAAGTGGGTCGAAACCAATTACGCGGAACGAAACTGAGAGCTCACCCCATGGCACGCAAAGGCATCATTCTCGCCGGCGGTTCCGGCACACGGTTGTACCCGGTCACGCATGTCGTATCGAAGCAGTTGCTGCCCGTCTACGACAAGCCGATGATCTACTATCCGCTGTCGACGTTGATGGTCGCGGGCATCCGTGACGTGCTGATCATTTCCACGCCGCAGGATACGCCGCGCTTCGAGGCGATGCTCGGCGATGGCAGCCAGTGGGGAATGAATATTCAGTACGCGGTTCAGCCGTCGCCGGACGGTCTCGCGCAGGCATTCCTGATCGGCTGCGATTTCGTCGGCAACGATCCGTCGGCGCTGATCCTCGGCGACAACATCTTCTACGGGCACGATCTCGCGAAGCAGCTCGAACGTGCCGATGCACGCGACACGGGCGCGACCGTGTTCGCCTATCACGTGCACGATCCCGAACGCTATGGCGTGGTCGAATTCGACCAGTCGTTCCGCGCGTTGTCGATTGAAGAGAAGCCGGCGAAGCCGCGCTCGAGCTATGCGGTTACGGGCCTGTACTTCTACGATAACCGCGTGTGCGACATCGCGGCCGACATCAAGCCGTCGGCGCGCGGCGAGCTGGAAATCACCGACGTCAATTCGCGCTATCTTGCGGATGGGTCGCTCAACGTCGAGATCATGGGGCGCGGCTATGCGTGGCTCGACACCGGCACGCACGATTCGCTGATCGAGGCGGCGAGCTTCATCGCCACGCTTCAGAAGCGGCAGGGGCTGGTCGTCGCGTGCCCGGAGGAAATTGCGTATCGCCGCCGCTGGATCGATGCGGAGCAGGTGCTGAAGCTCGCGCAGCCGCTGGCGAAAAACGCATATGGGCAGTATCTCAAGAACATCCTGACGGACCAGGTCGCATGGCTATCCAAGTAACCGCAACCGCATTGCCCGAAGTCAAGCTCATCGAGCCGAAAGTGTTCGGCGATGCGCGGGGATTCTTTTACGAGAGCTTCAACGCACGCGAATTCGCCGAGCATGTCGAGGCCGGTGTCGACTTCGTTCAGGATAACCACTCGCGTTCGGCGAAGGGGGTGCTGCGCGGGCTGCACTACCAGATCGAGCATGCGCAGGGGAAGCTCGTGCGCGTGGTCGACGGCGAGGTGTTTGACGTCGCGGTCGACCTTCGCCGCAGCTCGCCCAACTTCGGCAAGTGGGCGGGCGTCGTGCTGACCGGTGACAATCATCGCCAGCTGTGGGTGCCGCCGGGCTTTGCGCACGGCTTCGTCGTGCTGTCCGACACTGCGCAGTTTCTCTACAAGACGACCGATTACTGGTACCCGGAACACGAGCGGTGCCTGTTGTGGAACGATCCCGCGCTCGGCATCGATTGGCGCTGCGACGGCGAACCGCAACTGGCGGCGAAGGATGCGGCCGGCAAGCGGCTGGCCGATGCCGACGTGTACGAGTGAGGGCGAGCCGGAGCGATACGATGCAACGCAAACCCACCATTCTCGTGACGGGCACCGGCGGCCAGGTCGGCTTCGCGCTGTTGCGCCATCTGCAGGGCCTCGGCGAGATCGTCGGGCTCGACCGGACGGCGCTCGATCTCGGGCGTCCGGACCGGATCCGGGAGGTTGTGCACACGATCCGCCCGACGCTGATCGTCAATCCCGCCGCCCATACAGCCGTCGACATCGCCGAGCGCGAGCGCGATCTCGCGATGGCGATCAACGCGGATGCGCCGCGCGTGCTCGCCGAAGCGGCCGAACAGGTCGGTGCCGCGCTGATTCATTATTCGACGGACTACGTGTTCGACGGGATGAAGGCCGAGCCCTATGTCGAGACTGATGCGACGAACCCGCTGAACGTCTACGGCCGGTCGAAGGTGGCGGGCGAGCAGGGCATCGCGGCGGTCGGCGGACGTCACCTGATCCTGCGCACGAGCTGGGTCTACAGCGCGCGAGGGCGCAACTTCCTGACGACGATGCTGCGTCTGGCGAAGGAACGGGACGAATTGAACATCGTAGCGGACCAGTTCGGCGCTCCAACGTGGTCCGAGACGATCGCGGCGCTGACGGCGCACATCGTTGCGCAGGCGCTTGCAGCGGACGACGCCGACGCGTGGTGGCGCCGGCACGGCGGGCTCTATCACATGACGGCGGCGGGGGCCGCCTCGTGGTACGAATTCGCAACGGCCATCTTCGAGCAGGCACGCGTGGAACGCGTGCCGACGGTCTTGCCGATTCCGGCCTCGGCCTATCCGACGCCCGCGTCGAGACCGGTCAATTCGCGCCTGGCGAACGACCGCTTCGCGCGGGCATTCGGCCTCGCGGCGCCGCAATGGCGCGATGCATTGCGCCTCTGCCTGGACGGCATGGACGGCTGACGACGGCTCAGGCGTGCCGCCGCTCCCGCAACACGCGCTCGTAGATCTCGACGTAGCCGTCGACCATCTTGTCCGCGGTGAAGCGCGCTTCGTAGCGTTGCCGTGCGGCTGCGCCGAACCGGGCCGCGAGCGCCGCATCGTTCGATAGCGTGTCGAGCGCATTGCGCAGCGCAGGCGTGTCGCCGAGCGGGACGACCAACCCCGTCTCGCCGTCCACGTTGACGAACGACGTGCCGGTCCCGATTTCCATCGACACCATCGGCTTGCCGAACATCGACGCCTCGAGCAGCGAGATCCCGAACGCCTCGGAGCGCAGATGCGACGGGAAGACGAGCGCCTCGCAGAGCTCGAGCAGCGCGATCTTGTCTTCGTCGGGCGATGCGCCGGTAAACAGCAATTGGCCCTCGACGCCGAGCCTGCGCGCCTGCGCCTTCAGTTCCTGCTCCATCGGGCCGGCACCGACGATCACGACGCGGTGGCCGGTACCGTGCAACGCGTCGAGCAGCAGGTGCAGCCCCTTGTAGTAGCGCAGGTTGCCGACGAACAGGAAGAACTTGCCGCCAACTTCGCGCCGCCAGCGCGCGAGCGTCGCCTCGGTCGCACGCGGATAAGCGGCTTCGTCGATGCCGATCGGCACGACGTCCACCTTGTCGCGGAAGCGCTGCAGCACCGGGCTCGTGGCGACGTAATTCGGCGACGTCGCGACAATGCGCGTGACCGAGTCGAGGAAGCGCAGCATCAGCGGCCGATACACCTTCAGCAGGTTCTTCTGCCGGATGATGTCCGAATGATAGGTGACGACCGACGGCTTGCCGGTACCTGCGCTCAGATGGACCATGTCCGCGAACGGCCATGGGAAATGGTAGTGCACGATATCGGCGTCGCGCACCAGCTCCCGGTACAGGCGAAACGCCGACACGGAGAACGGCGACGACGCGATATCGATCGTGACCTTCGCGCGGTGGTGCAGGTGACTGCCGAGATCGACCGTCGACGTGTTGCGGCTGACGGTCAGCACGTCGCTGCGGATGCCGCGTGCGGCGACGCCGTCGCAGATGTGCCAGATCATCTGCTCGACGCCGCCCATCGAGTCGGGTTTATACGTTTTGTAGAAGTGCAGGACGCGCATTGCGGGTCGGTAGGTCCGGTTAGTCTGCTGCAAGCATCCAGCTCAGCGTCGAACGCAGATCGATCGGCGCGATGTCCGGCACGGCGGCCCGCAGCTTGTCCGGCACGCCGGTCAGCATCTTGACCTCGTTCGCACGAACGAACGCCGGGTTGACCTCGACGCTGAGGTCATGTCCCGAGATCTCGCGGCACATGTCGACGATGTCGGTCAGCGAATGCGCGATGCCGCTGCACACGTTCACGGT
>NZ_ML058662.1:0-5244 GCF_003635165.1 Burkholderia sp. Nafp2/4-1b
CTTCGCGTATTGCTCGCACGTTGCGTTGACCGTGCCGGAGTGAATACCGAGTTCCTTGCTGCCGCCGGTCGTCAGCACGTTCAGGTCGAATCCCGTCGGCCACTTCTTGCCCCACTTGAGCGCGTGCTTCTGCGTGTCGTTGCAGAAGTTCCACACGTAGTTCACCGCACGGCTCTGCTTGTGAAGCAGTCCGTTGAGCGATTTCACCCGGTAGCGATAGACGAGGATCATGCCGGTCATTTTAACGTTGGAATGCCGCTGTCAAACAGCGGCGCCCCTTTCCTCCCCGTCATGAAGGACGGGGGTTTCTCGGAGCAACTGATGAATTTCTTCTAAACGCCGGGGAGCCGCATCCTCAGATGCCGGCTCAGCGGGTGCATGCAAGACCACAACTGCAATCGCCACCGCGCTCGGACGGATATTTGCGACAGCGGTTTACTGTTGCGCCAATCTGATTGGTGCGGCGATGCCGCACCTGCAGAAGCGATGGATCAGTTGAAATCATTCGAATTCTCCATTGTGCACTAATGTGTCTCGCAACGATCCTCTGTTGCTCGATGCATATTGCCTTACTGCGCCTGTCCGGATCAGACGAATTCGCGCACGAGTTTTCTCTGTGGCCGGCTCTCACGTGAAGCCCCAAGCAGCGGCGCGCCAGCATCCGAAAGCTGCGCGAACCCGTCGCCGAGGCGCTTCAGGCATACTTCAATTCTGTCGGCCTGTATGTGCATTCGCTCGACCAAACCGTCCCCGCCCTGCTTCATCAAATCGTCGAAACGCTGTAGTTTGCGGCGCGCGTCCGGATCGCGTGACGCTCGCGCACGCAGCTCCGCAATCTCCTTCTGCACTTCCTGAAACTCCTGCATCTGCCCGCGCAGCGCATCTTTGTGTCGCCTCAGGTCTGTCATTGCATCCTTAAGTTGATCCAACTCATGCATCGCTCACCTCCGCTCGACAAATTCACCACAACTTTTCCAGGCTCACTCTAGCGAAATTTGCTACAGCATCTCGATGCATACCGCACATACACCCGCCCCGCTTTCGACAACGTGTCGCTATGCTGGCGTCAGCGGATTGCTTTCGCGATGCCACTCGTCGAGTCAGCAAGCATCGCTTGCAGGCTTTTGATCATCTCCACTGCAGTGTTGTAGTTCTGCATCAGTTGCTGCATCTTCAGCTGACATTGCTGAATAAAATCCGACGCGCGAGTCGACACCGATTCCAGCGATGACTTCACCGACATCAGATCCGCCTTGTCGAGGCTAATCGCGCCTTGCAATGCGCTCGCGAGCGTCTTCATGTGATCGACGCTGATCTTGTGGTCAGATCGGTAGTTCACTTCTGGCAGAGACCAGATGTAGTCGCATACTCGCTTGCCGTCGATCTTGATGCCGAGCGAATCCATGTAGCTGACGACTTCCTGCCATGGCTTTGATGTCATCCCCTCCGAACCGGCCTTCTCGATCATCGAATGCATCTTCTCGATCATTTGAGCGGACTTGGTCGCATCCTGACCGGCCTTAGTTTTCGAAGCAACGAATTCGTCGATAGTCTTGCCGCTCACGAGGATGTGGTTGGCCCTCATATATTCGAGCACCTCACCTGGCACGGCAGTCTTGTCCTCCGGCTTGACGAGCTTAGCGAGCGCGGCCTCGACATTGTTCGCCATATCCTGCGCGTCACGCGAAATGTTTGACTTCTTCTGCATGTCGTCGAGTACCGCCGTCGACTTGGAACTCAGCAGATTCATGATCACCAGCATCACTCCAATTGCGTCACCAATCGGATGCTGATTCGTGTCGGCGTGCTCGACACGCGCATGCGCGATGTAATCCGAATTAAAAGCGGGCAAGGGCTGACGTTCGATGACACAACCACTCATGGGTAACCTCCAATTATTTCATGCAGTCGGTTATTAATCCGTGTCGCCCCCGCGCGGACCGCATCTGCGGTGAACGTCCATCGGTGCACCTATCATAGCCGCCTACGTAGCGAACGTTTATCGGAATCCGGCCACGGATTTCGTTTTTTTGCCTAGAGGCCGCTACTTGTAAAGAACAACCAATGTGGTTGAGCGGTAATTTACCTCAGCCGTCGACGGTTTCAGGTGATGGCCTGAGACGATTCCTCAGCCAAGTGTCGGATGATTTGAACGGGCAGCAACAACAGCCGCGAGGGCTTGATGCAAGTGGTACGATTCATGTTCGGCCGCGTCAGCGGACAAGTAAGAACGTGCGGGACGATCCACACAGTGCCGGGCGACTGTATTGCCGTCACCGGTAGCGACTGCGCACTGTGCGACGCCGGCGCCGACACCGACATTCAGTTCGCCGATTTCTACGCAGCCGACTTCCGTACGCTTTACGGTGAAGTCAACGCGCTAATTGATCCACCAATCGCGGCGCCATTTCAGAGTGAATCGATTCGCGTAGTACCGACCTCACGCGAGGTGATCGGCATGCTGGAACTGCTTGCGCCTGTATCACGACCGGCGCTCCTCAGCTTCCTATACGTGTATTGCGTCGGCGCCGATCGAGCGTATTTCTCCCGATTGTTGCACTCCACGATGGCAGGCGATACAAACTTTGTCGATTTCGTCGACGCGAACGCCCTAAATCCCTGGAGCGTGGCCCGCTTTGCCACCGAGTTCGGGCTGCCACCACGCAAGTTCAACTTGCTATTCATCGAGAAGTACGGAATGTCCGCCAAACTGTGGCTCGTCGAGCGCCGCCTAGCGCACGCGCGGCATTTGCTCGCGTCGACGTCGATGCGCATCGTCGACATCGCACATGAATGTGGGTTCTCCAATCACGCGCATTTCACCGACCGCTTCCGCCGCCGCTACCGGTGCAATCCGACGCAATTCAGGCTGCGCGTAAAACAACCGACGATCACAGTCATTTGACGGAGGCGCCGCTATGGATATCGAAGCCGTCAATCAGCAACTTTCGCGTCTCGTCGACAAGGTTGGTAACAACGTCGAGTCCAGAATGTCCACATCCGATCTCAGCAATCCATCTAGCTTGCTGCAGGTGCAATTTGATCTTCAGCAATACTCAGTGTTTGTGGGCCTTCAGAGCGCAGTGCTCAAGGCTGTCAAGGACATGCTTTCAGGAATCATTCAAAAGATATGACGACGCTCGCAGCGGACGTGCGTCGTCTGTTGGTCGAGTGCGGTCTCGCGGCAGCAAACCACAACCTCGTGCAACATGCATGGGACATTTATGAGGCCCTGCCGACGCTCCTCTCAGCCCCTGGCGATCGGCGCCTGGTCGAGGCGGCGATGCTCATCGGTCTCGGCAGAGATGGCCAAGCCGCGAGGCTTCTTGCATCGACGCCAGGCTCGGAAGCCGCCCTGCTGCGTAGTCTGATCGCGCCCTCGAATGCCCCGCTAAACGCGACGGCCACCAGTTTTCATCCGAACTCGCAAGAATCCATCCATGGAAATAACAGCCGCGCAACGCGCACTCCAGGTACAGGCAACAAAGCAGGAATCGGGCGCGACCCCACCCGATCATATTCAGATTGAGGCGTTTACACGCGCGCTATTCGGTCAGGACGCGAGCACACCAGAAGCACAGGCCGCAATTGCCTTTCATGATCGCGCGATTGACCTTGATCGCGCAATAAAGACGGTGCGCGATCGCGGCAGCGACGCGCTCATGCAACCGCTTGAGATGCTCGCGAATCAGTCTGCAATGCTGCATGCGATCCTCGAAGTTGATCTTGTTGCGAAGGTGGCTGGCTCGGTGTCGCAGGGCATCAACAAACTGGTAAACATGCAATGATGGCGCGCACTTCGCGCGTCACTTGCTCGGCCATACTCGGTCTATCGCTCGTGGCATGCAAGACCGACCTCTACACGAACCTGCCAGAAGCCGAGGCGAACCAGATGATTGCGCTACTGATGTTGCGCGACATAAATGTTGATAAAGAGCTATCTAAAGACGGCAACGTAACCATTCGCATCGACTCTAACGAGTTCGTCAACGCCGTCGAACTAATGCGGCAGCACGGGCTGCCGCGCCGCAAGGTTACCGCGCTCAATGACCTATTCCCCCCCGGCCAGCTCGTCACTTCGCCAACACAGGAGGAGGCCAAGATCACGTTCCTCAAGGAACAACAGCTCGAGAAAATGCTTCGGTCGATGGACGGCGTCGTCGACGCACAGGTCTCAATTGCCGAGCGCGATCTTCAGAATCGACGCGATCCGCCTCGCACGTCCGCGTCGGTATTCGTGAAATATAGCCCCGAGCGCAATTTCGTTGCGCACGAGGCGGAGATCCGTAGCCTCGTTGTCAATGGCACCACGGGGCTATCATCCGACCACGTGAGCGTCGTGCTGCAGCGCGCCGATTACCGCTACGAAATGCCAACCCGACTCGAGCCGCAAGCCGACACTGGCCTCATCTCATGGGTGCGCGTGCACCGCGTCAAGCTCGGCACCGCCCTGGGCGCCTTCGGCATCGTCGTGAGTCTCGCGGCCGCCGCCATCGCACTGCGCATTTGGTCCGCCGGCAAGCAACGGACGTCATGAGCACACTGCCTTTCACATCCGCGCTGCAGCGCCTACATAGGCTTGGTTGGCAACCGGGTGCAACGATGCATGATGACTGGTGGCAACATCTCGGACTCGCCGAGTGGCGTGACAAATATCATCGTTATCCGGCGTGCCGTCAAGCGATCGACCGGGTAATCGTCGCGCGTCGAGGCTTCCCGCGTGCACCGCTACCCGCCTGCCTCGATAGCCGGCAAAACGCTCTGCTGGCGGCCGAGCCTAGGATCGACTCCTTGATCATCGCGCTCGGGGTGATCGCACTCGATTGCGCCGATCACCTTCTCGTGAAGCAATATCGCGCACATTTGGTCGGCGGGATCGGCGAGCGCGCTTGCACACAATTGCTCGCGGTGCATCGCGGATGGCGCTCATCGGCGCGCGTTGCGTTGCCCGAACGCCTCATCGAGACCGCAACGGTGGCGGCCGTGCACTGGTGGCAGCGCGATGCGGATGCGTGCATTGTGGCGACAATACTCGCGTCGAGACTGCCGCCGTTAGTCGACGCAGGCGCTGACGTGCGCGCCGCAATGATCGAGCCCGCGAACACGCCAAATGAGCGCACATTCGCCGCGTTCCCCTACCCCGCCCCCCCGCAGACACCCGCGGCCGGCTCAGCCGCTGATAAGCTGTTGAAACTCGCCCGCTTCTTTTGACGTCCTCCTCTTCCTAAAGGGAGAGGATTCCCA
>NZ_ML058662.1:5463-5610 GCF_003635165.1 Burkholderia sp. Nafp2/4-1b
CACCAGATCGAGCGCGAGCTTGTGCTGGAAATCGGCACGGGCATTCGCGACCTTGGCGTGCAGCTTCGCGATATGCCGCTTGTGCTTTCGCGCCCGTTGCGCTTTCGCCAGCTTTTCTGCCGCGCGTCGACCGAACCGATCGTTAGG
>NZ_ML058663.1 GCF_003635165.1 Burkholderia sp. Nafp2/4-1b
AGCCACACCTTGCCCGCATCCGCCGAGCGCAGGAAAAAGACCATCCGCTGCCGCAGCAGCTTCTGCTGGATGCCCGTCGCGCGACTGACCTCCTTGGCCGTCTGGCTGCGAATCCACGTGCCGGTTTTACGAAGGGTGCGGCGCCAGGCCGCCTGCATGGCCGCGGGCGGCAGGCCCGCGAGCGCTTCTAGCGCCCCTTTGATGTCGATCTCGACTTTGAGCAGATCCATCGTGTCTCCCGTCACCTGAGCATCAGAATCGTCCAGCCGGTGCCATCCGGATGCAGCTCCACCACCCGGTATCGGTTGCCGCCTGCCACCACCACGCTGCCTTCGCGCACCACTTGCGCATCGTCGTCGGTGACGTGCAGCACCGGCGCGACGAGCTGCGTGCGCTGGCTGCCGAGATCCGGCCCCAGCCAGGGCGCCATGAACATGCCCAGCACCGGCCGGCCGTCGATCGTCACGTCGTCGTCGGCCAGGTCGCGTTTGACCGCCGCATCGACCGCCGCCATCAGGTCCCGGAACGCCATCTCAGACCTTGAGCTTGACGATCGCCTTCGGGCGCGTGCACAGGTGCACCGGGTTCGACTGCGCCTCGATATCGACGCCCTTGCCGAACTGCGCGAGCTCCTGCTTCGCGTAGTACGGCAGGCCTGTGGTGTTGACCGCTTCGACATAGTCGGCGGGCGCAAAACGCGTGATGAACAGCTCCGGCACGCCTTCGGGCACCGCATACGCTTCGTCATCGGCCACATAGCCGATATCGCCCACGCGACCGCGATAGCGCTCGAAGGTGCAGCCGCCGAAGTCGAACGCGTCGCGCGCGTCACCACGCAGCGATGCGGCCATCGCGGTCGCGAGGTACGTTTCCTTGACCGTCTTCGCGACGATCAGCTTGTTCCAGAACGCCCGGCCGCACAGCACCCGCACGCCCGTGTAGGTCGTCGCGCCCAGCGCGTCTTCGATCGCGTCCTGCACCTCCACGCACTTCACGCGGATCTCGGTATCCGCCTTGCCCAGCTCGAACGGGATCACGGTCTGCTCGATGCCGAAGTATTTGAGCAGGTCGATCAGCACCGTCTTGCCGTCGGCGTCGAGCACCGCGCCCTTGATTGCGCCGACCCGGTGGAATTCGTGGGTCGCATCGAGCTGGCGGCGCAGTTTGCTCAAGCGCCGGTTCACCACCGTCTGCAGCGCTTCGAGCTCGCTTTCCGAGCCGAAGGCCCGCAGGTTCTGGATCTCGTCGGCCTTCACGAACGCGCGCTGCGGCAGGTGCACGGTATTGAACGGGATCATGCTGCGCTTGCTGCCGACCACGATCGCCGACGGTGCGCCGCGCTCGCCGGCCGCCACCAGCGACAGCGTGTCGCCGTCGCGCTCGATCTGCACGGTCGTGGTCGTAATGCCGTCTTCGTCAAAGAGACCCAACGCGCCGACACGGCCGGGCACATGCGGTTGCTCGTTGATCGCGGCGGTAAGCGACGACAACGAGAACGCGTCGTCTTGAAACAGGGCGATATCCGCCATAAACGCTCCTACGGAAATGAGATTAAAAAAAAATGTGCTTCAGCGCACGATCACGTGGCGCTCGGCGAGATCCGTGCGTGCGGTAGCATCGAGCCCCGTCAGACGCACGGCGGCCACTTCGGCGAGCCGCACGATGCCGGTCGCGGCGCGCGGGGCGTCGGATGCGGGCAACGGCGCGTACAGCACCGCGACCGCCACTTCGGAACCATCGTCCGCGGCATTGTTGTATGGCGCGTATTCGCCGGTACCGATCACGCCCAGCAGTTGACCGGCCGGCAGCGCCGGGCCGGCGATCACCGTGATGCGCTCGCGCGAGATCTCGCCATTGCCCTCCGACACCAGAAACTCGGCCGTCTGGCTGCCTTGTACCTTGATGTTCGACATGCGTGTTCCCCTCCTCGGGTATCTTCAAAGTTACTTGGGGCTCTTGCGAGCCGCATAAATGGAGGCCGCCCGGGGCGCATGCGCGACCACGGCGGGCTCGTTGTGCGCGCTCGGTTGTGCGCGGGGATTGATGCGCGACTGCGAGGCTGTGACCCGCTCGAACAAGCGCGCGCGCACGTGATCCGGCGTCAGGCCGTCCGCCACGAACTGCGCGGTCAGCTCCGGCACGCTCGC
>NZ_ML058664.1:0-7243 GCF_003635165.1 Burkholderia sp. Nafp2/4-1b
TGGGGCGCTGTTGCATAAATCAGGCGTGAGGACGAAGTGGTGCCTTTGTTCATGATCTCAGGCGATACGGACGGACTGCGGGCGGGCGAGTTCGGCCATGCGGTTGAGCACACCCACTCGAACGGCAACTTCGGTCGCCTGGGTTTCGGTACGACGTGCCCACAGGCGCGGACCTGTGAGCGTCTTGAACCGGGACATCGCGTTCTCGGCCAGCGAACGACGGTGGTAACCGCTTTGCTGCTTCCATTCGCGTCGACTGCCTCGAGCGATGGTGTCGACAGCTTCGTTGCGCTGAGCTGCGCCGGGCGTGGTAGGCGGCCAGTGAACTGCGCCTTCGCGAGGTGGAATCGAGGGCAACGCGTCGCGCGCGGCGATCGCGGCGTAGCAGGTCTGCGTGTCGTATGCGCCGTCGCCGCCGATGGTATCGATAGGTTCGTCGGTCGGGATTTGATCAAGCAATTCGGGCAGCACTTCGCCGTCCGCGACATCCTGATGCGTCATGAGCGCCGCTCGCAGTTGGCCGGTGTTCACGTCGAGTGCGAGATGGACCTTGCGCCAGGTGCGGCGCTTCGAGTAACCGTGCTGGCGGACCTTCCACTCGCCTTCGCCGTAGACCTTCACGCCCGTGCTGTCGACGACCAAATGCAGAGGTTCACCGCTATGGATGACAGGCAGTTTCACCCGCAGCGTTTGTGCGCGACGGCACACGGTCGTGTAGTTCGGTACAGGCAAATCGGCGAAGGCCAGATCGCGCAGACTTTGCGCAAAGCCTTGCAAGGCGCGCAACGGCAAATGGAACACTGTCTTCAAGCCGAGCAATGCCTGAACCAGTGCATCGCTGTACAGCCGCGGACGGCCACGTGTGGGTTCGGTGTCCGGCACGTTCGCAAGAACATCATCGTCAATCCACATGGTGATGTTGCCTCGATTGGTCAGGCCGGCGTTGTACGTCGTCCAGTTTCTGACGCGGTACTTCGCCTTTGGCCCTGAGTCGTGCCCTTGTCCTTGCGCATGTTCTCGCACGCAAAGATCGAGAATCTACGCACGAACCCGAATTGTTAACAGAGGCATCGCTCCGCCTGTGGCGCGTAAACGTCACCTCGGCGGGCCGGATTAATGCAACAACGCCATGCATTGGACTCGGGCGCATCGGCTTTTCGACCAGAATTGAAGTCTGTTGATTGCCATGTGGAAATCGATAGGATCGCGCTGCAGATAAGCTGCAGTTCTTGTGAGCCAGTAATGGCAACCTCCGGAGCATCTGGACGATCAACGTCAATTCAGCGAAGTTCGCCTGGTTCAACTCCACGGAAACGCCGTTTGGTCGGTGCATATGTAGCGAGAAACACAGCAACCGATTCGGCCGACGTGTGGGCAATCCCGGAAGCGACGATCTGCATAAACGCTGATTCTGCAGGAGCGGAAGCTATCGACAACTCGCACGAGCGTCTCGTGGCGGCTTCTCTGCGGAGCTGACTATCTCGCTCGCGGTTTGTTCGCGCTGATACTTGGAAATCCATGTCCGAATGAGGTTTGGATTGATGTCGTGCTCCATGGGCGTCTGCACGATTGATACCCCACTGCTGGAAAATGGCAGGCGCGTTATTCTTGCCACACAGTTGATATGCTGCAAAGAGCTCTGGCGCAGTCAACATTCCAGATGTGGCCGCACTTCTGAAACACGCGACGACTCATTGCGTGTGCCGAACACACTTCCTGTTTATTGATGTCAGGCGGACGCACCGTCCCGCTGAACCGACGCCGAACGGGCTAATTGAGGGGCGCGGCGAAATTAGCAAGTCGGACCTGAACAATCCTGCGAGGCATGTTCAGAAAGGCTGTGAGGCCGAAACGGTGTTGTTGGATTTACAGGAAGCGGGCATATTGACGCGTGAATCCTGCAAATCCTGACGAGGTGCGGATGGGTCTAAAGACGCTGGTGACAGAGGTAGATTTCTTCCGCCAACCGCTGCGCGAGCAGATCAACTTGAAGCATCCGTTGATTCGCCTGGCTGATCTGATTGACTGGGATCGGTTGAACTCGGCGATGAGCGTGAGTTTCGCGTCGTCTCGTGGCCGACCGGCATCGTCGCCGCGTTTGATCGCAGGACTGCTGTACTTGCAGCACGCATTCGACCTGTCAGATGAAGAGGTCGTCTGGCAATGGCTGGAGAACCCGTACTGGCAAGTGTTCACTGGCGAGACGTACTTGCAGACGAAGCCGCCGATCGATCCGTCGAGCCTGACGCGCTGGCGCAAGCGACTGGGCGAGGCTGGTGTCGAAGAACTGCTGGCCGAGACGATCGAAGCGGCCAAGCGTGCCAAAGTGATTAAGACTTCGAGCCTGAAGCGAGTGATCGTGGATACGACGGTCATGGAGAAGGCGATTGCCCATCCAACCGATTCGCGTCTGCTCGAACGTTGCCGCGAACATCTGGTGAAGGCTGCTGCGCAGCACGGGTTGAAGCTGCGGCAGAACTACAACCGCGAAGCGCCACGTCTGGCCGGCCAGATCGGGCGCTACGCGCATGCGAAGCAGTACAAGCGGATGAAGAAATCGCTGCGCACGTTGCGTTCTCGAGTGGGACGCGTGATGCGTGACGTCGAGCGGCAACTGGACGACGTCGCTCAGCAAAGCCGGGTGGCGCTGGAAGATCTGCTTGGCCGCACGAAGCGGATTCTCACGCAGAAGCAGAAGGACAAGAACAAGAACAAGCTGTATGCGTTGCACGCGCCCGAGGTCGAATGCATCTCCAAGGGCAAAGCTCGGCAGCCGTATGAGTTCGGCGTGAAGGTGTCGATCACGACGACGCACAAGGAGGGGCTGGTCGTCGGAGCTCGTTCGATGCCGGGCAATCCCTACGATGGGCACACGCTGGCCGAAGCGTTGGAGCAGGCGGCGATCTTGAGCGACGTTCAGCCGGAGATTGCCGTCGTCGACCGTGGCTACAAGGGCGTCGCCGTCGATGGTGTGAAGGTCTATCACCCGGGACTGCGACGCGGTATCACGCGCGGCCTGCAAGCCATGATCCGGCGTCGCAGCGCCATCGAGCCGGCCATCGGACACATGAAGGCCGACGGCAAACTCGACCGGAATTGGCTCAAGGGTTCGCTGGGCGATGCGATTCATGCGGTGCTGTGCGGCGCCGGTCACAACCTGCGGATGATCCTGCGCAAGCTGCGGCTTTTTTACGCCCTGATCCTCGTCGCTTTGCTTGGCTTCGAAACCGCCGCGCCGTCGGCGACGTAGCTTCGTCTGCGCGACAAAACGAATTGTTCAGGGCCGACTAGCAAGGCTCGCTGTGCTGTGAGGTCTAGTGTCAGACAGCGCGGCGGTTTCCGGATGCGCAGTGCATCCATGCCTTAAACGCATGCCATAGATATCAAGAATATATTTTTCACATAGGCCCGGCGTTCTTAGAATTCCCTCCGAACACGCAGAACCTGCTTGGCATCACGTGGAGGCCACCACCGGTGGTCCGAAGTCAAGGCGGGAACTGTTTCTCCATCCTTTCGCTGTTGCGCTGCGCCGACGACGTGTTGTTGACGGTGTGCGTGCTGGCTAGTCGGCCGCAGCGAATTTTTTTGATCCGGGAATTGAAATGAACAGGGCTTATCGGTCGGTCTGGAACGAGACCACACGCACGTGGAACGCGGTGCAGGAAACCGCAAAGGGCAAAACCAAGGGCAGCACGCGTCGTTCGACGGGCGTGGCGCGCGCGAGCGTCGCTGCAGCGGTGCTGGCGGTAACGCTGGGTGCGTGGGCGCCGGCGGCGCTGGCCGACGGTGAGCCGGTGCCGGCCGAAGGCTCTGTGGGCGAGCTGAACGCGTCGGGCGACGCGCTGTCGCCGTTTTCGGGCAATGCCAATGCCGCGTTCAACCTGGCGCTCGCCGACGACGATGAGACCCGCAAGCGGGCGCGTCACGCGCAATTCCTGATGGCGAGCAACACGCCGGTGTCGATGCCGGGCGTGCTGCATAGCCCGCTGGCCGCGGCGGATCCGCAGCCTGATCCGACCAGTGAGAACATGACCCAAGCGCAGAAAGACGCGGCAATGGCTGCCAATAAGCCGCTCTTCGTACAAGGCAAAGGCGCGGTTGCATGGGGTCGTGCGGTGGCAATCGGCGAGAGCGCCAACGCGATGTATGGCCAGAAAGCAAGCGTTACCGACACGGACTCCGTGGCGATCGGGCGAAGTGCTGAAGCAGCGTACGACGGGCTTGCAATCGGGGAGAGCGCTAAAGCGCGTGGCACGCGGTCGATCGCCCTGGGTCGGGGTTCGATGGTGGAGGCAGAAGACGGCTTTGCGATTGGCTACGATACACGCGCCTTGGATAAACAATCCATCGCCCTCGGCACGGGCAGCGTTGCCCAGAACGAAACAATCCGCAGCGCTCAGGAGCGCGTGCTGTCGCTGGGCAAGAAGGACAATTCCCTCAAGACCCGTATCCTGCACGTGGCCGATGCGATGGACAACACCGATGCGGCCAGCTATGGTCAGGTCAAGCGCGTTGAGAGCCTCGCCAATGCCAACACGAAAACCCTCGACACGCTGACCAACAGCGACGGCTTCAAGGTCGGCAAGGACGCGAAGGCCCGGGGTCGCGCGATCGCGATCGGTAAGGGCGCCAACGCGATGATCGACAAAGATAAGTGGGCAGCCGCTGAGCGAACGCTTGCGGACGCCGCCATTGACAGTCAGGACTCCGTGGCAATTGGTACCACGGCTCAGGCAACCTACAACGCTACCGCGGTGGGTTGGAACGCGCGTGCCTACGGGCAGAATTCCACGGCGATGGGCGTCGGCTCGCAAGCCGCCGGTGAAAGTTCAATTGCCCTCGGCAAGGACGCTGTCGCAGTCGACCAGTACACCATGGCGTTGGGTATGGAAAGCGTCGCGACCGGTGGCACAGCCAACGAACGCGTGCTGTCGCTGGGTCACAAGAAAGATGATATCAGTAACGTGGAGGTGCACGGCAGGGCGCCGAGCAAGCACGGGTCTGACGTCAAGACCCGTATCACCAACGTGGCCAATGGTCGGCATGAGACCGACGCGGCGACTTACGGGCAGGTGAAAAAAGTCCAGGACCGACTGGACGACAACAAGGTGCATTTCGGCAAGGATGCCGCGATCGTTGCCCCGTTGGCTGGCACGACCGGGTCGGTGGCGATGGGCCAATACGCCAAGGCGTACGGTCAACAGTCGATCGCAATCGGCGATCACGCGCAAGTTGGCAAGAACGAAGCCAAGAATAACGCGATCAGCGGTATTGCGCTGGGCACCGACGCCATGGTGCAGAAGAGTAAGGGGATCGCGATCGGCTCCGGCGCCGAGGCAATTGGCGAAGGCTCGATTGCAATCGGCCGGGGTTCGGTTGCGACCGAGGCCGAAACCGTGTCGTTCGGCTACCAGAAGGGCGAAGGTTCCATCCGCGGCGCGGCGGGCGAAACGCACACCCGCGAACTGGTGAATGTCCGTGCGGGCACGAAGGATCACTCGGTGGCGACGGTGAAGCAGCTCAAGGACGTCGCGAGCCAAATCGCCGACGACTTCAAGCCGGACGCGAGCGGTGAATTCAACGACCCCACCTTTACGGCGCAGGGCGCCAATTTCACGTCCCTGTCGGGCGCACTGGGTGCAGTGGACAAAGCCGTCACGACGAACGCGAGCGGGATCAAAGGCCTGAAGTCGGCTGCCAACACGCTCGCGCAACAGGTCGAATCGCTGACCAAGGGCGAAAACGTTCAGTTCGGCAAGGATTCGAACGCCGCGCGGAAGAGCATCGCCCTTGGGGCGATGGCGCAAGCGACGGACGTCAACGCAATTGCAATTGGCGAAAATTCGCGCGCTTATAACAAAGGCAACGTCGCGGTTGGTTCGGATGCTTTTGCGATGTATACAGAGAGCGCCGCAATCGGAGCTAGGGCGAGCACCGCTGCAGGCAACGCGGTAGCCTTGGGCGCTGATTCGATTGCGACCGAGGCAGATACCGTATCGGTGGGCCACGCCGCTGACGCGAAGACGTCCGCAATTGATGGTCGACCGAGCGTCACCTACAAGGAACAATCGACCCGCCGCATCGTCAACGTCAAGGACGGCGTGCACAAGACGGACGTGGTTACGAAAAACCAGCTCGACAACGTCGAGACGGCGGCCCAGAACGCGCTCAAGGAGAAGGGCGAGGCAATCGCCAACCTGAAGCAGGAAGTGGACGACAAGGTGTCGACCACGGCAATGAACACGGCCATCAGCGAGGCGACGAAGGCCTCCACCGAGAAGCTGACGAAGGTCGTCAGTGGTGAGGCGGGCCCGGTGCAGGTCACGGGTACGGATACCAAGACGGTGCAGTTGGGCAAGACGCTCGCGGGTACCACGCTCGATGTGACGGGCGCCGACGGCGTGCGCACGATCGTTGGTGTGAAGGCCGGTCTGAAGGACGGTGAGGCGGTCAACCTCGAGCAGGTGAAGGCCACCTTCGGTTCGGACATCCAGGTCGATGGCTCGGGCGCGGTGCAAGTGAAGCTGAAGAACAACGCGTACGGCACGGTCACGGATCGGCTGGCCGAAATCGAGGCGCTGGCTGCGCAGACCCCGGGTCTGGCGATGAGCCACGCGATCACGGTCACGCCGATCGCCACGGGCGCGGATTCGATCGCGATTGGCGATGGGTCGATCGCGGACGGTGATGGCGTGGTGTCGGTCGGTAGCACTGCCAAAAAACGCCGGATCACCAACGTCGAGGCTGGGACGGAATCGGCCGACGTGGTGACGAAGGGGCAGATGGACGCGCGATTCCATTCGGCGTACTCGGCGCATGAGCAACAACTGTCGCAAAAGCTCTCCTCGGTCCAGGAGGAGATCAAGAAGCTGGCCAGCGAGGGCAGCAAGAATAAGCAGGGTCTGGACGGGGCCGTCGGAGACGCGGATGGCGACAACGATATCAAGCTGATCGCAGTGTCCGACGATGCGGATGAGTCGGCGGAGGTTCTCGAGAGCGACAACTCGCTGGCGATCGGTCCGAAGGCGAAGGTGGTCAAGGGTTCGCATAGCGTGGCGATTGGGGCGGGCGCGCATGCCGCCAAGGGCATGTCGACCGCGATTGGTGGCGAGTCCTACGCCAATGGCGAGAATGCGATGGCCGTGGGCAAGGGCGCCGAGGTGGTCGGCGACTCGTCGGTGGCGCTCGGTGCCGGTGCGAAGATCGGCACGCCGGCCTATACCAACGTGAACGGCATCGACGT
>NZ_ML058664.1:7371-7549 GCF_003635165.1 Burkholderia sp. Nafp2/4-1b
GCTGGTGAACGTCGCCGCCGGCACCGAGAACACCGACGCGGTGAACCTCAAGCAGATCAAGGATGTGCTCGGGGCCGCCAACGTCGATACGAAGACCGGTGCGATCACCTACGCGGACGGCAAGACGCTTGCGACGAAACTCTCGGAAGCGGGCGGTAACCCGCTGGCGATCGCGTAT
>NZ_ML058665.1 GCF_003635165.1 Burkholderia sp. Nafp2/4-1b
CGTGGCCACCAGCGCCATCTGATACGCGGACCACGCCTTGAACGCATACACGCCCGCGTCATCGAGTAGCCCCGCCGCATACGCATCGGCCTTGCCGGCATTGGTGCGACGCGCACGCGCCATCCGCTGTTCGAACTCGACCATCGCCGCGTCCCGCCGCTCGCGCGCGAGCACGGCGGGCGGGATGCGCCAGGCGCCATCGAGCCACGCGTGACGCGGTGAGGGCGGAGCTTCGACGGTGAGTCCCAGTTCTTCGGGCGTGAGCCCGACGGTGGCGATCTCGACCGCCTCGCCGGTGTCGGTGCGGTAGCACAGCAGCCCGCGGTAATCGGGTAGCAGACACCACACGCCGTCCCGATAGAACGGCCAGGTGGTCGGGGTACGTGCCGGCGGCGCATCCAGCGTCGCGCCCGCCGGAATCAGCCAGCGTTCGGCGTTGCGCGGATCGACGTCGGGCTGGCTGCTGCTCAGGTAAGCGCCGGTGGTGCGATCGTAGTGGTGGATCAGCATGGAAGTTCCTTCATTCAATATGCGCGGATCATCGCGAGCAGCGCGATGTTGCGCGGCCGCGCTTCGTTGCCGCCGTCGCCATTGACCGTGATCGTGTGCACGTGGCCGCCAGCGCCACCGATGCCGACGTTGTGGCCGTGGTTGCCGGCTTCGCCAATGCCGATATTGGTAGCCGCGCCCTCGGTGCCATGGACGTCCTGCCTGTCCCAGTTGTACGGACCCCAGCCTTCGCCGTAAGACGTCGCGACCACGCCGACGCGCCCCATTCGAACGGGGTGGCCGTGACCGGGATCGTGCACGGGGTGTCCGTGCTGCCCCTGCGCATCGGTCCAGGCCGTGTGCACGTGCTCGCCGGATTCGCTCGAGTACGCGTCATGCTTGTGATAGCGGTGCTGGTCACGCTGGAACGAGCCAATCATGCGCTGCGGGTCGGTGTCCGACCGGTCGTCGCTCCAGCACCGGATGAATTCGCCGCGCAGTTCCGGCAGCCGGAAGGTGGTCGCGCCATCGGCGCTCGAGAAACAGCCTGAACGCCCGTCGTGCCACACGTCTTCGGCCACGAGTGCGCCGCTTGCCTGCGCGTACGCCCACAAGGCCGGATAATCCGCGCGCTTGAGCACCGCGCCGTTCGCCTTCAGAAAGCCGGCCCGCACGGTCGTGCGCGGCTCGAACACGATCTGGCCGATGGCGGTGGTGCCCAGCGCAGCCAACACCCACTCGGTGGTCGCCACACGTGTGGAGCGGTCGCCCGCGGCCGGTGTCGGCACCGTGACCGGCCGCTCGAACGTCGTCTGCGTGGGCGCAAACCGCACCACCGCGGCGCCGTTGCACGACACGCCGAACTGGCCGTCAGCGGTGTGATACAGGCCCGTGTCCAGTGCCCCATCACGCTCGAACGTCAGCGACGGCGCACTCACCGAGCCGGGCGCAAGCTTGAGGCGCTTGCCCGGCGCGAACGCGAGGTCGCCCGCGAGCGTGCCGCCCTTCTTTTGGTCCAGCGGCGTGACGTTGCCCGCATGCCAGGCAATCTTGCCGTCGATCCGGAACGTGCGGTCCGCAAACAGGTACTGGAACGACCCGTAGGTGGGCGAGTAGAACCCGACGCTTTTATCGTCTCCAAAGAAGTGGCCATTGTTCGGCCCAAGCAGTAGACGCCCAGACCCTTCGTCCGCATAGCGATCGATCGCGATGCCGCCATTCACCTGCAGCGCAGCCTTGAGCGCGCCGAGCAGCGGTGCGCCGATTGCCAGGCGCTTGCCCGGCTCAAAACGCACATCGCCCCGCAGCACGCCACCGGCGAGCGGCAGGTAATCGGCCGGATCGAAGTTGCCCGCATCCCACGCGAGGTGACCGTCAAAGCTGGGGCGCTTGACCAGATGGACCGTGCCGTGTTCGCGGGAGATCACCATCACCCCGCCTGCCCACTCGCCGTCGTCGGTGAAGCTGATCAGCTTCAAGTCCGAGCCGCTGCCGCCGCCGCGTTCGGGTGCGTTATCGATACCGAAGAACCAGCGCATGCGGCCGGCGGTCTTGCAGGCGACACCCCGAAAGCGCTCTGCCGGCCCGTCCAGGTTCAGGTTGGCGCCATCGAGGTGCACGTCGCCGGTAAAGCGCGCGCCGGTGAGCGCCGCATAGCGCTGCGCGGCCGTCCTGGGCGTCACGGCCCGCGTGTCGTCCTCACCCGCGTCGACTTCCGCTTGCGTCGCGAGTTCGACCACGCCCAAGCGCTCGGTCGTGGCCGGCGGGTTCACGAACGTGGTGTCGCCAAACACGAGCTGGGCCGCATCGATCGTCGCGAACTGGATGTCGACCGACAGCAGCAGAATGGCTGCGGGCGACTTCTCCATGATCGGCGTGGCCTGCCCATAGACGGCCGCCAGCACACCGTTCTCAAGGTATAAACCGAAGCCGTACAGCGTGAACTGCTCGGCGCTGTCGTCCGTCAGCGTCACGTGGATCGTGTCGGGCGCGACGTTCACCCCGCCGAAGGTCGTGATGCGCTTGTGCTCGTGCGGCAGTGCCGTCAGATCGCGGGCAGGCGCGAACGGCGCGGTCGCCAGCCCGATGGCAGCGACCCGATGCGCGTTCGTGCCGTCGTGGCCGGGCGCGACCAGCGCGGCGCGCCCCGCGTCGGTGATCGTGATGAGTAATCCCATAAACTGCTACCGATCAGAAAGGTTCAGACGGCCATAGACCGCCACACGTGCAGCCGCGCCGATTCGCTGCTGCGTCTGCGCAGCCAGGCCCTGCGTAAAGGTGTAATGCGCGCGCACCGGCTTCGTGCGGTCGATTTCGGTGAGGATGTCGGCGATGTACTCGGCGGTAGGTGGCTCGCCCTCGTGGCCGCTGACCGTCATCACCAGATCAAACGTGCCGGGCCGACCGCGCGGTGTCTGCTCGAACCACTCGCGCAGCACGATGTTCCCGCCGAAGGTGGCGACCACTTCGCGCACGGCGGCGGCTGTGCCCTTGCGCCGCGCAATCGCGATCGCCCGCTTGACCCGCGTGCGCTTCACGTGCTCGGGCCAGCTGTCCTTCCACGTGTCCACGCCCACGTACCACGCGAGCCACGGCAGCAGATCGAGCCGGATCGCATCCGGATCCATCAGCGTGGCCAGCGGTGTCGGCAGCGTATCGAGCCGCTCGCCGACGGCGGCCAGTGCCCGCTCGAGCGGCGTCGAATTGGCGGGGAGCAAATTAGTCATGTGGGCCTGTGTCATGTGCGCCTTTGTCATGTGTATAGACGCCACCGTCGATCAGCTCGATGCTGGTGCAGTACGGGGCTTGTTGGCGACTCGCCGCAATCCCGGTCGTAGGACTCTCGAGAATCACCTTCTGTACGCCCGCCGCACGCGCGGCTGCGTACAGGCCGTCCAGCGTCACTTCCATGCCCAGCCGGTGCATCGCATTCGTGTATTGCCGCATCGCCTTGTTCGCCGCGGCGAGCGCCACCGCCCGGTCCGGGCCCGCAAAAAACACCAGGCGAGCGCGCACCGCATAGCGCAGGATCTCGGCGCCCTGCACCGTCACCTGGTCGGTGAGTGGGCGCACGTCGTCGGCGCGCAGTGCGGCACTCACCGCCTCGATCAGCGACTCATCGGCGGTGCCGTCGCCATCGCGCGCGAGGACAGTCACGAGCACCTCGCACGGCGCCGGACTGATCGCCGACGCGTCGCGCACCTGCGCGTGCGCATTGCGCGCATGCGAGATGTACGCGCCTTCGGGGCCCGCCACCGAAAATCCCTGTGGCGCGAGCTGCGTGCGGGCGCGCAGATCGGGGTCGCTCTCGCGCACCGCTTCGCTCGCTTGATCGGGATCCGCTTCGACGATCGTGTGACGCTCGACGTTCAGCAGCGCGGCCAGGTGCTCGAGGTCCGCGCCGGTCGCATAGGCGAGCATCACCGAGCGGCCCGCGTCGTTGATGCGCGCCCGCAAGCGCAGTTCGCGATACGCAAAGAGTTCCAGCAGCTTGACGACCGGATCGGATTCGAGTGCCGCGCGCCAGTGCGGATAAATGCTCTTGAAGTGCGCGACCACTTGCTGATACACGGATTCGAAGTCGAGTGCCTCGACCACGTCCGGGGCGTCGATCGCCGCCAGGTCAATCGTCGTCATGTGCTGACCTCGATCATGATGTCGTCGCCCTCATAGGTGCCGTCAATACGGAACGTGATCGCCCCGTCGACGACAGCGAGCACGGCCACGCGCGAGAGCGTCAGGCGTGGTTCCCACCGGCCGATCGCGCGAGCCGCCTCGGCCTGCACGCTGGAGATCCAGCCGCGTGTGACGGGCAGGTCGACCATTGCCGGGATATCCGAGCCGTACTCGGGCCGCTCGCGGCGCGTGCCCTTGCGCGTGCCGAGGATGTCGGCCAGGCTCTGCTTCAGGTGCGCGACGCCGCCGATCGGGCGACCGGTATGCCGGCACATGCCAATTAGCGCCGTCATCGTTCCGCCTCGGTGTGGCGGCGGAATTCCAGTTGACCGTCGAGCCAGCCGATGTGGGCCGGATCCGACACGGTCAAGCGGCTCGCCACCACCGCGGCCCACGTGCCGTCCGGAAACACGATCACGCGGCTGCGGAACGCGGTGTCGATGAAGGTCACCGGGGTGGCTGTATCGGGTGGGATCGTCTTGGTCATTCGCAGTCCTTTCAAACAAACGGCCGGCAATCGCAGAACGCTGTCAAACCCATCAGACCGGCGCACTCACCAGCGCACCGTCGCCCTCTTCCCGATGCCGGTGGCCGCTCACCGACTTGCCCGCAGCCACCACGTCTTCGCTGAACTCGGCGCCGCCCGTAATCTTCATCGTGACGCCACCGCCCTCGCCCGGCTTGCCCTGCATCCCGCCGTTAAAGCTCAGCAGCTGTTCGGTCGTCGTGTTGCCCGTAAAGGTGGAATCGGGCACGTCGGCGAGCAGCGACGTGGCCTTCAACGTCGCGCCGTCCGCGCGCAGCTCGAGCTCGGTGTCGCCAATGCGGAACACGATCCGGCCACCGGCCGGTACCGACAGCACGTATTCGTGGCTCGCGTGGTTGTACTGCTCGAACGCGCCGTCCGGGTAATCGGTTGCGGTCTCGTCCGGGCTCGTGCGGCCGGCGCCGCCGTGCTGATCGGTGTAGTAACCTGGCGCGACGAACGCACCGGCGAGGTCGCCCGACGGCGCCCACACGGCCACCTCCTCATCGAGTGACGGCGGGCGCCAGATCCTGACCTTGCCGGCCGCTGACGCCTGCCATTTGAGCCAGTCGCTGACCCACTCGCCGATGCGTACCTTCACGCGTGGTGGCTCGAAGGTGATCGCCTCGACCGTGGCCGATTGCGTCAGGCACGCCATGCGGCGATCGAGCTCACCCAGTTCGAAGTCGCTCACACATCACCCTCTATTTCGTCCGCATGGCTCCGGTAGCAGTCCTTATGCTGCGGCCCGGTGTCGGGATCCACGCCCCATACAATCGGCCGCCCCGGCGCAGGCGGCTCGAACCCGTCGCCCAGATCAAACTCGTGCACCCATTCGACCAGCCACACCAGATACGTATCGAGTTCCGGCCGGAACGGATCGTCGACGGCTGAGCCCACCTGCCGCCCTGGCGTGATCGGCAACTCCCACGTCGTGCCGTGCACCGCGGCCAGCACCCGGGCCGCCAATTCGCGCACCTGCAGCTCGGCGCCGTCGACCAGCGGATCCACCACGATGCGCGCCTGCATCCGCGCGATCAGCGGCACACGGCCGGTGCCGTCGTCCTGGCCCGGTTCAAGCTCCGCGAGTTCCAGCGCAATGAACGGCGTGTCGATCGACTTGCCGATTTTGGGATACGCGTGGATGCGCGCGAGATCCGGCAGCCGTTCGCGCAGTCCCGCTTCGATCGCGTCGTGCAGTTGTTTCAAGCTCAGACCATTCACGCTATCGAGCACGATTCATCGCCTTCTGTAGTTCGTAATTCACTTCCTGCCGCAGCACGGTCAGCAGCCGCGCCTCGCACGCCTGCGCCGCACGCCGAAACGCCGCATCACCCGTCTGTGTCCAGTCCACCTGGACGACCTCATACGGCAGCCTCGATGTGCCGACCCGCCGGAAGATCGCGCCGTTTGGCTGCGCCTTCGTCTTGCGCCACGCCCCGTCGAACAGCGTTTTGCCGGCCCGCATCCCTTTCTTCGTTTGTCTGACCGCACCGAGCCGGTGCGCGTCGATCGGGTTCAGCCCGAGCCACACCTTGCCCGCATCC
>NZ_ML058666.1 GCF_003635165.1 Burkholderia sp. Nafp2/4-1b
CGTGGCCACCAGCGCCATCTGGTACGCGGACCACGCCTTGAACGCATACACGCCCGCGTCATCGAGTAGCCCCGCTGCATACGCATCGGCCTTGCCGGCGTTGGCCCGACGCGCACGCGCCATCCGCTGTTCGAACTCGACCATCGCCGCGTCCCGCCGCTCGCGCGCGAGCACGGCGGGCGGGATACGCCAGGCGCCGTCGAGCCACGTGTGACGCGGCGACGGCGGGGCTTCGACGGTGAGCCCCAATTCTTCGGGCGTGAGCCCGACGGTAGCGATCTCGACCGCCTCGCCGGTATCGGTGCGATAGCACAGCAGCCCGCGGTAATCCGGCAGCAGGCACCACACGCCGTCCCGATAGAACGGCCAGGTGGTCGGGGTGCGCGCTGGCGGCGCATCGAGCGTCGCACCCGCCGGAATCAGCCAGCGTTCGGCGTTGCGTGGATCGACGTCGGGCTGGCTGCTGCTCAGGTACGCGCCGGTGGTGCGATCGTAGTGGTGGATCAGCATGAAAGTTCCTTCATTCAATACGCTCGATTCAATATGCGCGGATCATCGCGAGCAGCGCGACGTTGCGCGGGCGCGCTTCGTTGCCGCCGTCGCCATTGACCGTGATCGTGTGCACGTGGCGGCCAGCCCCGCCGATGCCGACGTTGTGGCCGTGGTTGCCGGCGTCCCCGATCCCGATGTTGGTACCCGCAGCCTCGGTGCCATGGACGTCCTGCCTGTCCCAGTTGTACGGGCCCCAGCCCTGTCCGTACTCGGTCGCGACCACGCCGACGCGCCCCATTCGAACGGGGTGGCCGTGACCAGGATCGTGCACGGGGTGCCCGTGCTGCCCCTGCGCATCGGTCCAGGCCGGGTGCACGTGCTCGCCGGATTCGCTCGAGTACGCGTCATGCTTGTGATAGCGGTGCTGGTCACGCTGGAACGAGCCAATCATGCGCTGCGGGTCGGTGTCCGACCGGTCGTCGCTCCAGCACCGCAGGAACTCGCCGCGCAGCTCGGGCAGCCGGAAGGTGGTCGCGCCATCACCGCTCGAGAAACAGCCCGAGCGCCCGTCGTGCCACACGTCTTCGGCCACGAGGGCGCCGCTTGCCTGCGCGTACGCCCACAAGGCCGGATAATCCGCGCGCTTGAGCACCGCGCCGTTCGCCTTCAGAAAGCCGGCCCGCACGGTGGTGCGCGGCTCGAACACGATCTGGCCGATCGCGGTGGTGCCCAGCGCGGCCAGCACCCACTCGGTGGTCGCCACACGTGTGGAGCGATCGCCCGCGGCCGGTGTCGGCACCGTGACCGGCCGCTCGAACGTCGTCTGCGTCGGCGCAAACCGCACCACCGCAGCGCCGTTGCACGACACACCGAACTGGCCATCAGCAGTGTGGTACAGGCCCGTGTCCAGTGCCCCATCCCGCTCGAATGTCAGCGACGGCGCACTGGCCGAGCCGGGCGCCAGTTTGAGGCGCTTGCCCGGCGCGAACGCGAGGTCGCCCGCGAGCGTGCCGCCCTTCTTTTGGTCCAGCGGCGTCACGTTGCCCGCATGCCAGGCAATCTTGCCGTCGATGCGGAACGTGCGATCTGCAAACAGGTACTGGAACGAACCATACGAGGGCGAGTAGAACCCGACGCTTTTATTGTCCCCAAACAGATAGCCATCGTTGGGCCCGAGCAGCAGACGCCCAGACCCTTCATCCGAGTAGCGATCGATCGCGATGCCGCCGTTCACCTGCAGCGCGGCCTTGAGCGCACCGAGCAGCGGGGCGCCGATCGCCAGGCGCGCGCCCGGCTCCAAACGCACATCACCCCGCAGTACGCCACCGGCCAGCGGCAGGTACTCGGCGGGATCGAAGTTGCCCGCATCCCACGCGAGGTGACCGTCAAAGCTCGGGCGCTTGACCAGGTGGACCGTACCGTGTTCGCGGGAGATCACCATCACCCCGCCTGCCCACTCGCCGTCGTCGGTGTAGCTGATCAGCGTGAAGTCCGAGCCGCGGCCGCCGCCGCGTTCGGGTGCGTTATCGACACCCATGAACCAGCGCATGCGACCAGCGGTCTTGCAGGCGACACCCCGAAAGCGCTCAGCGGGCCCGTCCAGGACCACGTCGGCGCCATCGAGATGCACGTCGCCGGTAAAGCGCGCGCCGGTGAGCGCTGCATAGCGCTGCGCGGCCGTTCTGGGCGTTACGGCCCGCGTGTCGTCCTCGCCCGCATCGACCTCGGCTTGCGTGGCGAGCTTGACCACGCCGGCGCGCTCGGTCGTGGCCGGCGGGTTCACGAACGTGGTGTCGCCGAACACGAGCTGGGCCGCATCGATCGTCGCGAACTGGATGTCGACCGACAGCAGCAAAATGGCCGCGGGCGACTTCTCCATGATCGGCGTGGCCTGCCCATAGACGGCCGCCAGCACGCCGTTCTCCAGGTATAAACCGAAGCCATACAGCGTGTACTGCTCCGCGCTGTCGTCCGTCAGCGTCACGTGGATCGTGTCGGGCGCGACGTTCGCCCCGCCGAAGGTCGTGACGCGTTTGTGTTCGTGCGGTAGCGCGATGAGCGCCTTGAGTGCTGCGCGATCCATGTCCGGCGCGAACGGCGCGGTCACGAGCCCGATGGCCGCGACACGGTGCCCGTTCGTGCCGTCGTGGCCGGGCGCCACCAGCGCGGCGCGTCCCGCGTCGGTGATCGTGATGAGTAATCCCATAAACAGCTACCGATCAGAAAGGTTCAGACGTCCATAGACCGCCACGCGTGCAGCCGCCCCACATCTCTGCTGCGTCTGCGCGGCCAGGCCCTGCGTAAACGTGTAGTGCGCACGCACCGGCTTCGTACGGTCGATTTCGGTGAGGATGTCGGCGATGTACTCGGCGGTAGGCGGCTCGCCTTCGTGGCCGCTGACCGTCATCACCAGATCGAACGTGCCGGGCCGACCGCGTGGTGTCTGCTCGAACCACTCGCGCAGCACGATGTTCCCGCCAAAGGTGGCGACTACTTCACGCACGGCGGCGGCCGTCCCCTTGCGCCGCGCAATGGCGATCGCCCGCTTGACCCGGGTGCGCTTCACGTGCTCGGGCCAACTGTCCTTCCACGTGTCCACGCCCAGATACCACGCGAGCCACGGCAGCAGATCGAGCCGGATCGCATCCGGATCCATGAGCGTGGCCAGCGGTGTGGGCAACGTATCGAGCCGCTCGCCGACCGCGGCCAGTGCCCGCTCGAGCGGCGTCGAATTGGCGGGGAGCAAATTAGTCATGTGGGCCTTTGTCATGGGCGCCTTTGTCATGTGTATAGACGCCACCGTCGATCAGCTCGATGCTGGTGCAGTACGGCGCCTGTTGGCGACTCGCCGCAATCCCGGTCGTGGGACTTTCCAGAATCACCTTCTGTACGCCGGCCGCACGGGCAGCCGCATACAGACCATCCAGCGTCACTTCCATGCCCAGCCGGTGCATCGCATTCGTGTATTGCTGCATCGCCTTGTTCGCTGCGGCGAGCGCCACCGCCCGGTCCGGACCCGCAAAAAACACCAGGCGGGCGCGCACCGCATAGCGCAGGATCTCGGCGCCCTGCACCGTCACCTGGTCGGTGAGCGGCCGGACATCGTCGGCGCGCAGTGCGGCGCTGACCGCCTCGATTAGTGCAGGATCCGCTGTACCGTCGCCGTCGCGCGCGAGCACGGTGACGAGCACCTCGCACGGCGCCGGACTGATTGCCGACGCATCGCGCACCTGGGCGTGCGCATTGCGTGCATGCGAGATGTATGCGCCTTCAGGCCCCGCCACCGAAAACCCCTGTGGCGCGAGCTGCGTGCGGGCGCGCAGGTCCGGGTCGCTCTCGCGCACCGCCTCGGTCGGCTCGTCCGCTTCGACGATCGTGTGGCGCGCGACGTTCAGCAGCGCGGCCAGGTGCTCGAGGTCCGCGCCGGTCGCATAGGCCAGCATCACCGAACGCCCCGCGTCATTGATACGCGCCCGCAGACGCAGTTCGCGGTACGCAAAGAGTTCCAACAGCTTGACCACCGGATCGGATTCGAGCGCGGCGCGCCAGTGCGGATAAATGGCCTTGAAGTGCGCGACGAGTTGCTGATACACGGACTCGAAGTCCAGCGCCTCGACCACGTCCGGTGCGTCGATCGCCGCCAGGTCAATCGTCTTCATGTTGTGACCTCAATCATGATGTCGTCGCCCTCATAGGTGCCGTCAATACGGAACATGATCGCCCCGTCGACGACGGCGAGCACGGCCACGCGCGAGAGCTTCAGGCGTGGCTCCCACCGACCGATCGCGCGGGCCGCCTCGGCCTGCACGCTGGAGATCCAGCCACGCGTGACGGGCAGGTCGACCATTGCCGGGATATCGGAGCCGTACTCGGGACGCTCGCGGCGCGTGCCCTTGCGCGTGCCGAGGATGTCGGCCAGGCTCTGCTTCAGGTGCGCGACACCGCCGATCGGGCGACCGGTATGCCGGCACATGCCGATCAATGCCGTCATCGTTCAGCCTCGGTGTGGCGGCGGAATTCCAGTTGACCGTCGAGCCAGCCGATGTGGGCCGGATCCGACACGGTCAGGCGGCTCGCCACCACCGCGGCCCACGTGTTGTCCGGAAACACGATCACGCGGCTGCGGAATGCGGTGTCGATGAAGGTCACGGGCGCGACCGTGATTTGCGCAGCATCTTTCGCCATGAGTAGTCCTACAAAACGACCCGCGACTGCGGAGCCCGATCCGACATGGGTTAGCGACGCCCTGCGCGACAACATTGCCAGCGCAGTGCCTTGCGTCCGAGCGCCTTGATGTAAAGCAGCGCGTCGACGACCTCGGCCTCCAACATCTCGGGACTGGCCGACTGCACGAAGGCGCTGGCCCAGGCTGCGGTCTGCGTGTATCCCATCACACCCTGGAATGCCGCCTCGCAACACGCGATGAGCGTGCCGCGTGCGGGCTGCGCGGGATCCGGCATCCGGGCCGCTCGCGCGTCAGTGGCACCCTCGGCCGCGCACGCACACGCCTGCTGCAGCGCGTCGCGTCCGCGCGCGATGATCGTCTTGAGCAGTTGGGAGAGCGCTTGTGCAAAGGCAACCGGATCATCTTCCTGCATCATGGCCGCCGCGAGTCCTGCAGCCTGGGTATCGCCATACGTTCCGTTCCAGTACCCGTCCACTGCCCGCTTGAGCGCGTCCACTGCCTTGTTTTGCTGATCCATATCGATCTCGAATATTCAAAAATTGAATCGCGGGTTGAATCGCTCAGACCGGCACGCTCACCAGCGCACCGTCGCCCTCTTCCCGATGCTGGTGTCGGCTCACCGACTTGCCCGCGGCCACCACGTCTTCGCTGAACTCAGCGCCGCCCGTGATCTTCATCGTGACGCCACCGCCCTCGCCCGGCTTGCCCTGCATCCCGCCGTTAAAGGTCAGCAGCTGTTCGGTCGTCGTGTTGCCCGTGAAGGTCGAATCGGGCACGTCGGCGAGCAGCGACGTGGCCTTCAACGTCGCGCCGTCGGCCCGCAGTTCGAGCTCGGTGTCGCCGATCCGGAACACGATCCGGCCACCGGCCGGTACCGACAGCACGTATTCGTGGCTCGCGTGGTTGTATTGCTCGAACGCACCATCCGGGTAATCGGTGGCGGTCTCGTCCGGGCTGGTGCGACCGGCGCCGCCGTGCTGGTCGGTGTAGTAACCGGGCGCGACGAACGCACCGGCCAGGTCGCCCGACGGTGCCCAGAGCGCAACCTCTTCATCGATCGACGGCGGGCGCCAGACCTTGACCTTGCCGGCTGCCGACGCCTGCCATTTGAGCCAGTCGCTCACCCACTCGCCGATGCGCACCTTCACGCGCGGCGGCTCGAAGGTGATCGCCTCGACCGTGGCCGACTGCGTCAGGCACGCCATGCGTCGGTCCAGTTCGCCCAGTTCGAAGTCGCTCACACATTACCCCTCTATTTCGTCCGCATGGCTCCGGTAGCAGTCCTTATGCTGCGGCCCGGTCTCGGGATCCACGCCCCATACAATCGGCCGCCCCGGCGCAGGCGGCTCGACGCCGTCGCCCAGCTCGAACTCGTGCACCCATTCGACCAGCCACACGAGATACGTATCGAGTTCCGGTCGAAACGGATCGTCCACCGCTGAGCCCACCTGCCGGCCTGGGGTGATCGGTAAATCCCAGGTCGTGCCGTGCACGGCGGCGAGCACCCGGGCCGCCAGCTCGCGCACCTGCAGCTCGGCGCCGTCCACCAGCGGATCCACCACGATGCGCGCCTGCATCCGCGCGATCAGCGGCACACGGCCGGTGCCGTCGTCCTGGCCCGGTTCAAGCTCCGCGAGTTCCAGCGCAATGAACGGTGTGTCGATCGACTTGCCGATTTTGGGATACGCGTGGATGCGCGCGAGATCCGGCAACCGTTCGCGCAGGCCCGCTTCGATCGCGTCGTGCAGTTGTTTCAAGCTCTGTACATTCACGCTATCGAGCACGGTTCATCGCCTTCTGTAGTTCATAATTGACCTCCTGCCGCAGCACGGTCATCAGCCGCGCCTCGCACGCCTGCGCCGCACGCCGAAACGCCGCATCACCCGTCGGCGCCCAGTCCACCTGGACGACCTCATACGGCAGCCGCGATTTGCCGACCCGCCGGAAGATCGCGCCGTTTGGCTGCGCCTTCGTCTTGCGCCACGCCCCGTCGAACAGCGTTTTGCCGGCCCGCATCCCCTTCTTCGTGCGTCGGACCGCGCCCAACCGGTGCGCCTCGATCGGGTTCAGCCCCAGCCACACCTTGCCCGCATCC
>NZ_ML058667.1 GCF_003635165.1 Burkholderia sp. Nafp2/4-1b
ACTATGTCACGAGACTCCCGCGTTTGCCGCGAAAGACGAAGACGTGTCCACAGAACGGATCCCGCTCCAGCACCGTCTGCACCTTGGCCGCGTGGCCGTCGCGACTGGAAGAAGGGCTGCAGCACCCATCGGCATTCGGTGGCAGAGAACGCGTGTATCACCTGAATACGCTCATGGGCAATCAGCTATGAGCACATCGGACGGAATCGCAAGCGACCGACGTCAATATCCACGTGGGCGCGCTGAATCGCGTGGCGGGCTTCGCACGCCCACGATCGTCCGCATTGCCTTACTCCGCAAGCAAGGGAGTCACGTCGACCTCATGCTCAATTTCTGCATCAACGCCGCGTATAGGCGACGTCAAACTTCGCACGAAACGGTGGGACAGCGCGCTCTCACATGGACGGCCAGCTAGATGAAAGGTGCAATGGAGGGCGGCCCGAGAGTCAAGTACCAGCTTTCCTTGTCTCTCAGGCGCCGGAATGGAGCCGTTACTCGCTTGGTGCGTCCGCCATCACTTCAGATTTGACGGGGCTGCCAGTCGTCTTTCTCGCCCCGGCAGTTCGCCGAGGTCCCGTTTTCTTTGCGGCAGCACTGGTTGACGCGCGCGCTTTTTTGCCCGCAACTGTCGCTCCTCGGGATTTCATTGATTTTGCGCTGACTTTTCGCCCCTTTGCAGTAGGCTTCTTTGCCGCAGCTCTTGTCTCCGCGGTATTGGCATCAGCCTGCTTCTCCGTTGCACTTCCAATTAGGAATCGCGATCGGTCCTTTACGTCCTTGATCCAGGCAGGAGCACGGCCCCGGCCACTCCACGTCTCACCGGTCTTGATGTTTTGGTACTTCGCGGCGAGGCGGCCTTCAGCTTTTTTGCCTGCACGTTGACGCCCAAAAATCTGCTCGCTCGTAATTCCGAATTCCGCCACCTTTTCTCGGATGTCGGTAACGATAGCTTCCAATTCCGCAATACGTGCTGCTTCCGTTTTCTCTTGCAATGCGGATAGCTGCGCCTTCAATGTCTTGTAGTCGCTATTTGCCATGTTCGTTTTCCCCATAGTTGTCGTTTGCGACGAGTCACAACGGTTGAATTATGCCATCCTTCGCGACGCTCGGGCCGGCTGTGTGTGAATCTTCAATAGGTTTTACCGACGGTCGGTCTCGACTCGGCGCGGAGCGGCGTGCAGATGCATTCGTGTCAGACTGCGCGACCGTTAGTTTGTCGATGGACGGGGCCGTGCAACGTCACCAGACGATCGGCGTGCGGGCCACAAACGTCGATCGCACCCAGGCGTGGTCTCATCGTTTCGGATCCTGACGACGGCAAGATATTTGCCGAAACCGGCGTCGAAGCTCGCGGGCCGGCGCGAACCTGAGAGCAAGAGGTGCGGCACGATTTCGTGCGCCGACCGCCAGCACGCCGGTGTCCAGCTGTCGGCCGGCTAACGATCTGGAAGCCGAGATCAGCAAGCTGCGCACGGAACTGGCCAGCGCGAAGCTGGGCATCAAGATCCTTCGAAAGGCGACCGCATACTTCGGAAAGGGATCGCGATGGAGTATGCATGGGTTGATCAGCATCGCGAGCCCAAGCCAATGCCGTGCTGGATGCTGAAGTGGCAGCCATTTACCGCACCAACTGCGGCAGCTACTGGCGTGCTCGTATTGTGCCGCAGTTGCGTGCTCAGGGCCGACCGGCGTACCCCGAACGCGTGCGCCGCAGCTGGCTACGCCGGGGGTTGCGCGCGATCTAGGAGCATCCTTATCGGGGCGAACGCGGATTCAACGCATCACCTGTCGGTGGCGCCGCATCTACTGGATCGGCGTTTCGATGGCTGGCGACTCAATCATGTCGGGGTGAGCGACATCACCTTCATCAAGATCGGCGAGGGTTGGTTATACGCGGCGGACCTGGATCTGGCGAGTCGGCGAATCGTCGGCTGGTCGATGTCAGTGCGGATCGACGCGGATCGGGTCTGCCAAGCGTTGCGGAGCGCTTGCTGGCAACACAAGCCCCAACCGGGATTGCTGCTGCATTCCGCCACTGGATCTCGCGCCATCAGCAGCATACGCTGCAAACCCCAACGAGGCCGGCCCGCTGGTGATCTGCCGCGTATCGATCGACATTCCGGGCCATGCACGTCGGGCTCCGATCAGCGAAGCGCTGGCATTCGCTCCTGTCGTCACGACTCCGTCGAAAGTGCCTGCCGCTTCCCAAGTATTACCGCCAGCCTAGCCAGGGCGTCCTGCCGCGATCGATCGGAATCGGTGTCTGTGGAGAGACGATTTGCACGAAGTCTGACTCGGGTGGTTCCGATACCGCTGACAACTCCGGAGACGTTTCACGTGACTGGGCACTCGCCGGTGCGGCCATCGAGCCAGGCCATCTGGTCGATCAGGAGGTTCGGATTCTGGTGACATGCTCGCTTAGCGTGTCGCTTGACTCGGTGGCAATTGGTCTGTCACTGATTCAGGTCGCTCATCCGGCGGGAAGCGAGGTAGAAGGGACGTACCCAGGCTTTTGCATGGATTTCCTCACCAATTAGATCGAGCGTGGGAACGGCCGGCAATTCGATATTCAGTGTGACCAAGGCTTTGATCGTCGCGTTGATCAGGTCGACAGGCTGATCCATCGACTGGGACGCTTCGTGAGTCGCACGCATCGCGATCTCGTTCGCAGCGGTCCCATAGTACGGCTTGACGTTCAGCCACGATCGTACTGTTCGAATTCGTCTTTTGCCTGTTTCCTTCCCATGTACGAATATCGTATTCCCTCACACGGTACAGGTACGCTAGTATTAGCATCCACAAAATATGAGATACCATCAAAATTTCGTCGGTTTGTGAGCAATTACAGTAGGAAACATGCGCGCGCGATCATCGAAAAACGTGATATCCCTGAAACCAGCACGTTCGAGTTGCTCGCTGGTTTGCGCATGCGTACGGAAAGTATTCCATTTGGCCTCGATGATCCTCGTAAATAGCAGCTGTTGCAGCTCAAGCAATGTCGGGGCAACTGCACTCATATCCCACGCCGATTTATTCGACAGCGTCGGCGGCGGAGTCAGAAAGCTAGTGATAAGCTGCCCGCCTGGCTTGAGTGCATCAAAAAACTTGCGATACAGGGTAACCACACGTTCGTTATCCGATTCGTAAATATTTAGGCCATTGCTTGTCAATACGTCGACTTCGGCATTGAGGCTCATCTCCCATGCGTCAGCATGATGCAGCGTTACTCGCTGCGCCAGGCCGCGATCATTTGCCAGCCTGTGCGCCCCGTCTAGTGCTTTTCTGTCCAGGTCAACACCAAGCAGTCTGACATCGGGACAAGCGTCGTAGTCGAGCAACAACAAGTCACCCATCCATCCACAAGGGACTGACGCGAGCACACTTCCCGGTTTGAGCTTTACCTGCAATTCGCGACGAAAGATATTGCAGCGTTCGCGCGTAGCCAGTACTGCCGGGAGTCGCTCAAAAATGAGGTATTCGAGTTCGGACACGCTACCCTGCTGCAAAGAGCCAGGCTCATAGGTTACAAGGCGATGTGTCCAGTATGCATCAAGCCCACGATTGAGCAGCAGGAACCTGCCAAATTCAAACCCAGACAACTGCTCGACGAGGGCGAGTTGTGGTTCAAGAAGGGCTGCAGGAAGATCTCCGGAAGCACGGAGCCGCGCTTTGACTGTTTCGATTATCCACTCGTTTGTGGAGTCGATATGAGCATCGTGAGAAATTAGTCGGGAAGATTTTGTCACCGGGCTATGTTTCGTGTTGTTAGTCATGAGAGCAATCATAGAGTGCCGCGCCAGAATTCACAAAACTACCATAGTGACGCGCTAGCGCTAAGCCTATATTATCTATAGCGGCGGCGTCATCCCGCAGATGTGGCGCGGCGATTCCAGTGCGCGGCCGGCGGTCGGGCCCGCCATCACAAAGCCGCGACCCCGGCGCTTGACATCATGCCGACGCTTGCGGTCCCGCAACCGCCGGTGAGCGACCCAGTCGATGCCTGACTGCCGCCTCGCGTCGTCGCCGTGCTGCATCGGCACGGCATACGGACCTTGGCCGACCTGACCGTGCGGATTCCCCGGCTCCAGTACTGCCATCATACCGGGAGAACCAAGGGCGAACGACCTCGCCGCCCCGGAAAACCGATGGCCACATTGTCGATCGATGCCGAGACCGCAGTCGTTCGAAATAGGCTCGAATTGATAGCCGCTTGGCGTAGGCGATGCAATATTGCTGCAGTCCTTTATCCTGAGGAGTACAAGCTCATATGCCAGTCACCCAAATTTCGCGAGCACCTCTTTCGATTGCCCCCTCCATTCCCACTGCCTCCAACTCGACTACCGCAGAAATCGATCGTCTGTGTGCGCTGGAGTATTACCGGAACAATGCGAACAGCCGGCGTGCGTTGGACGGGAGCCAGGAAGATATGGACATCCGCTTGGCTCTGGAGAAGATCGAGCCCGATGCATCCAAGAGGCACGAAGGTGATTTGATGAGGCTTTTTGCACTGGACTCCGACCCGCGATGCATGGCGGCGGTGAGCCAATTGATCGTAGATTCGTATGAGAACGATAGCGGGTTTCGAATCTGGGCTAACGAGCGTCTCGATCAGTTGATCCAGAACCCAGAGAGGCGCGCGGCCGTGAGATTGCGGGAGGGTACCGCGTATGACACGACGGTGACACCAGAGCAAATTGCGGCAGCCGGCGGTGTGCTGATGAAGGTGGTGTTGGACGAATACGGTCAGCTCGAGCCGGTCAATCAGTGGTGTGTCGACGGGATGAGAGGCAAAAATGCGTTCATTCGTGAATTTATTCGCGATGCGGCTGCCTTGGCACACCCGAACTAGGCGATGCGGTAGGTGATCGCGTAGGCCTCCGGTGATGAGAAGTTGGCAAAACCGGAGGCCCGCGAGGGGATCACTGGTTAATAGGCGATCGCGCGAGGTAATCGGCGACGTTGGCGTGAAGAGCCTGGACTTGTTCTGCGGCATCACACTGCACGCGATCCCGGACAGGCTGATGTGGTGGGTGTGACCTGAGACGTTTCTTGTAGCCATCCGGCACTGTCGCGCTGGCTCGCCCCGTCGTTGCCGGAAGTCTCGATGTTGGCTCTCGACTGCCTACTTGCCCGGCTCTATGCCAATCATGTGAAGACCACGATCAGCTTCCGCGATCTTGCACGACAGTTTGGCGGGAATCACATGACGTACAAGAGGGCATACGAGAAGACCGCGAAGCGCATGCGGGAAGTGCAGGCCTTGGCGATCGCTCGACGGACCCCGTATTTCCAGTGCACGGGCTTGGTCGCAAGCGAGGATGATGTGCAGCAGTCGGCCTGAACAGCCTGGATCGAGTTTTGTGGCATCAGCCTGCACGCGGCCCGGGGCAGGCTGATGCCGTCGGAGAATCCAGCCTACTGGTGGACGCTACGCGAACGAAATCACGAGTTTCTTGCCGCAAGCTGCTGCATATTTGCGCAACGTGGAAAACGAAGACGAGTGTTTTTCGCTGGCGAACGAGGCTTCGAGGCGCGATATCGCGGACACCGTGGTTCCCATTCGATCGGCTACTTGCGCTTGCGTCAAGCCCGCGTCTCGGCGTGCGGTGAGAAGCGCGTCGAGCGCGGTGCATTCCTCCTCGAGCGCATCGTATGCAGCTTTCACCCCGGGTTTGGCCATCATCTGGTCGACAAAGGCCTTGTCGTGCGGCACCGGCGCATACCGCTCGTCGCGGTCGTGTTGCAGTCGAGTCTTAGTCATGGCGTTGTACCTCCTTCAATCGCTTGCGGGCAATCCGTAGTTCGCTGTCTGGCGTCTCCCGCGTCTTCTTGACGAAGGAGAGTGCTCCATCACAAGCTTCCATCACAATGCGGCAGCATGGCAGACAAACGACCGCTTCCAGGAGCTTGTTTCGGCTGACTCGCCGGCTCAATACCGGGTGGCCGTGCTCGTCAACGCCGCGAGCACGGCCTGCGTGACGTGAGCGACCGGCGCTGCACGTGCTGCTCATTTTTCGGAAGAGGCGTTGCTGCGTCTGCGAATTGTTAGAAATGAAGGATTTCGTAAAGATTGTTGAGATCGATCAAGAAAAGTCGGCGGTCTTTGGGAAGTTGGCTATGATTCACTCGGCTTCCCGAGGTGCCGCGTTCTAGAGAGAGCGAAAACAGGTAGTCCTTTATAGCTCGGTTAATGCGGCTAGTGGCCGCGGGGAGTACTTGAACCGCCCCGGGAATCGTGGAGGCTGGTTGGTTTAAGTTGATGCGAGTTCAGCTTTCATGTCCGCGAAAAAGTTGCTCATTTCATCGGTGGTACTTTGTGCATATATCGGAACCGCGCAGGCGGTGACGGTGGAGCAAGCAACTGCGCAAGGCACTTCGATTGTTACAGCGACAGCGTCGTGCCCGTCGCTAAACCAAGTCGTGGGCAGCGGCAGCGCGGTAAGCGCGTCAGTCACTCAGCCGTGGACTCTAACGTATTCGGGACCGGACGATCCTTCGAATCCCGTCGCATGGAGAGTACAGTACCGTTGTGGTAGCACCCAGCAAACGTGTGCTTCTAATCCTGTAACCGTGACGGAAATTGCCATGTGCAACGCTTTGGGCTTGTAGGCTCATTACGCGGTTGGGTGGCTAGGCCAGCGCTGATCGCGAAAATTGTATCCCTTGGTCAAGGGTTTAGGACGGCTCGCTGGTTGGCGAGCCAGTTTTCTTCATATTGAGCATGCGTGTTGCGCTGCTTGAGTTCACTTTGTCGGAAGATGGTAAAGAACCCTTTTGCCAAAGTGGTTTGGGGAATTTGCACCGCAACTTGCGGCGCGCTCGCTTGCGTTTTCACGCTTCTGGTAATGGAACGATGGCCAGAATTGCCGAGTCGCGACATTGCCACTGTCGAGAGCCAAGCGACGCCGGCAGCGCCCAGAGTCGGTGCTCGTGGACAGTCGCCGCAGCCGGCACTAGCCGTCGCGGCTTCATCGCCGGTAGCGTCGAGCATGGTGAACACCGACGTGTTGACTATGCTGACGAGTACAAAGGCGCCCGTCGTGCGGCGCGGGTCTGACCAGAGTAACTCGCTTGCCATTGCGCTGAGCCGTGCTCTGCAATACCCGGTCTTCGGAGCGCTCGCGCAGCGGCATGATCCAGAGGGACAATTTGAGGCTACCGCTTGGGCCATGGCATGCACGCAGCACCAGCTGAAGGACGACGCGCAGCGCTGCGGTGATGCGCAATTGCGCGACCCGGGTTATGCATTGAACCTGCTGCGCGCGGCCGCTGGCACTGGTCAGCCTGGCGCCGTGCTGGAACTGGCTATAAGGCACCCCATGCAATGGAACACGATTGCACTGCCTGACGGCATGATGCTGGTTGATCACCTGTATGCAATGGCAGCCCACGGGGACATCGCAGCGCTCGAATTGATCAAGAATGGCTGTAAGGTGCCTGGCGCTTGTAGCGATCCGGTGTTCACACGCAACGTGCTCACGTCGCTCGAATTTCAGTTCGGGCGCGATGCGTTGCCGGCTGCCTATGTTGGACAGCTGGAAGGCCCGGACGCTGAACGTCAGCGCGCCATCGAGCGGGCTACGGCTTTGCGTCGATCCTTGCCCGGTCGATCAACGTGAGATCACGTCGGCGCGCTGCAAGAGGCGCCTTGCCCGCTTCGTGCGGGCTTTTTCATAGACGGACCGCTCGTACGATGGCACGGGTCTGGTGATGAACGGGGCTCTTGAACAGACACTCGAGGGGCGACATGAAACGCAGATACCTGTACATCGACAACATCGAGATCGATCTCGTATTTCGCACGATAAAAATTGAGGGGAAGGCGGTCTGCATGACACCGTGTGCATTCGATGTGCTCGAATTCTTGCTCCGCAACAGGAACAAGATCGTGTTGCGCTGCGCGATTCAGAGAGCCGTATGGGGACGCGAGCTCGATGCGTCGTCACGGACCCTAGAAGCGCATATTTCGCAAATTCGCTCGAAGCTGCGGCTGGACGAACACAAGAAGATAAGAATTATTACGGTCTATGCGGTGGGCTATCGTCTAGCACTGGACGATCCGGAGACGAGTAACGCGGAACCTGGCGATGCGGGATCTACCGATGGGTTCGCGTCACAACATATGATGGGTGGACCGTCACACAGGCGGGCGCAG
>NZ_ML058668.1 GCF_003635165.1 Burkholderia sp. Nafp2/4-1b
GCAATGGGGCGTTCATTGTGCACCTCCTTCCGGAGCCTCGATAAACATTGGGATTTGTCCTTCGACATCGTTGCGACACGGGCGATATTTGCGCGCCAGGGCCGCCGTAACAGCGTCGCTGTGCAGATCGCTTGCACGAATCTGCCATGGGGCGTCGGGCATGACTTGCTCCGCTGGCAGAATCCGATCGTTGATAAGACGCCGGATCATGTAATGAGTGACGCCGAGCAGTTTCGCCGCGTCAGACATCGTCAACCATTGTCCATCCTTATCCGCCGACTTGTAGGCTCGAATGTCGCGCACTTGCCGTATCGATCTGACACGGTGTGCGGTCCAGGTCTTGCCTTGGCCGGTGCGAATCCCCATCCGATTCAGCGACGCTGCGATGTCCTGGTCTGACCACCGGGTGATCATGCTGCGAATGACCGCGAGCGCGTCGTCAGAGGTACTGCATCCATGCTCGCCAGTCCGAGGCTTGCGGACTCGAAGCTCGGAATGCTGGCCACCTTGCCAGTGAATCGTGAGGATGACTTCGCGAGCGGCTTCGTCCACGTCGGCAACGATGTCGGCAATCAACGCGCGAACAAGCTGTTGACGTGTGCGCATGGTGACGCCCGGTGCATTCCACGCAGCACGAAGATCCTCGGCGAGCTTCGTAAAGTCAGGCAGGGGAGCCTGCGCGTCTGGTTTAGTGACCGTCTCCAGGCGGGCCTGGCAGGCCTGTACACGACGTAATGCCGCTTCCCAGTTCTTCTCCAGCTGCGCGGCAATCAGACGGTTCTCAGGATCACAGGCGGCGTAGCGCCGCTCAGCCAGCGTGGCCTCGTACCGAGCCTGCTGCAGTTCAAGCTCCACGATTCGCCGCTGCTCGTTCAGGGTATCCATGTGCATTTGCTCGGCCTGTTGGGCCGCTTCAATCGCCAATGGCTCCACGACGCGCAGAAGCTCCTTGCCGATAGCGGCATCGATGCGTGAGCCGCCGAACGTCATGCATCGCGGCGGCATGTCGAAGCGATTGCACCGGTAGACTGCCTGCGGGATGCGTCCTGCATAGGCTACTGACAGGCGACGTCCGCAGCGGGCGCAGGCAAGCAAACCGGCAAGCAGCGCGCGTCCACCACGACTGGATTTTACGTCACCAGCCTTGCCATAGGCGTTGGTGGCCAGCTTCTCCTGGTTGCGCTCGAATTCGGCCCAGTCGATGTAGCCTTCGTGATGCTCCCGGAGCATGACGTCCCAGTCCTCAAACGGCTTGCGGTGCTTGTAGCTCTTGCGAGCACGGCCTTCGACGATCGTCATCTGCTACCGCTCTTGCCATACGCGTAGACACCAGCATAGAACGGATTCTTGAGCACCGAGATCACGTTACGGTAACGTATCGGAGTCCAGTCGACCTGCGTCAGCGTCCGGCCATCAGATGGACGCGGAAAATGAACCTGCTCAGCCCTCATCGACAGCAGGACTTGCCGCGCGCTGCCCAGTTGCCGGAATCGGGTGAAAATCAAGCGTATGACTTCCTGCAACCGCGCATCTGGATCGAATCCCAGACCGACATCACGATGCCAGATATAGCCAACCGGCACGCTGATACGTAATTCACCACGGTGTGCCTTCTCTCGTTTGGCGTCGTGCATGCGCGTTCGAAGCACGTTAAGTTCGAACTCGCTGATGCTGCCCTTCATGCCAAGCAACAGCCGGTCATTTGCCCGGCAAGGGTCGTACACGCCGTCAAGGTCGATTACCCGCGCTTCAACGAGACCGCAGAGCTCGAGCAGATGATGCCAGTCGCGTCCATTGCGAGCAAGGCGTGAGGCATCGAGGCAAAGCACTGCGCCGACGTCGCCAGCGCATAATAACGCGACCAGACGATCGAAGCCCGGTCTCGCAACCGTGCCGCTCGCCGAGCGCCCTTGGTCGTCGTCGATGACTTCAACGTCGCGAAATCCATGTCGCTTTGCTTCATGCACAAGGTCATACTGCCGGCGCTGGCTCTCGAGGTTCAGTTGGACCTGTGTCTGGCTGGACTGCCGGACATAAACTACTGCCTTGCGTTTAAGAAGATCTGCGGGCAAACGATCATCATTCTTCATCGTCAGGCCCCTTCGCAGTCGAGATGCCGGCGGCCTGCATCAGCAGGCACGCGAGATGCCTGAGCGCGTTTGCTCGCTGCACCGCGTTCATTCCCTGAAGCTCGACCGTATCGAACGTCAGGTTCATCTGCTGCGGCATCGACCGCGACGACTGTTGATCTGCTAGAACGACGTTTGGCAGAGTGGCCATTGCGTTTCTCCCGGACGTTGGTGGAACCGTCCGGAGAGTGTCCCCGCAAATGCCGATCGGCCAGTAACTGATGCAAATTGTGCAGTGCCGTTACGGAAACCCTCGGTTCGCCGAGAACCATGGCTGAACATACAGCGGCATCAAGCATCCACGCTGCGATCATCTTGACTACGGCACCGTCCGTCTCCACGTGGATGACTTGGCTTCCGCCACGATGTTCGACGTCTCTGACCTTGACGCGACGTCCGTACAGCGGATGCCAGCGATAATGGACTTCGACTTCCTGCCCGATATGGGCAGAATGAGCGCGAAATGGC
>NZ_ML058669.1 GCF_003635165.1 Burkholderia sp. Nafp2/4-1b
TGATGGCCGGCCGTAACTGATATTCGGCGGACAGGGTCGGATACCTGTCCGCGTTGTTCCTCCACCCACCACTTCGCAAGGAAAACTGCAAATGGTCTATCTGCAAATCACGCTCAAGATTGCCGACGCCAATCGCGCTGCGGCCGCCGGGATCTATCAGAAGTTCAAGGCGCCGTTCCTCGACACTATCAAGGGCGCGAAGTCCAAGGAACTGCTGGTGCGCGATGAAGACGTGCAGGTGTTGCACGGCTTCGATACGAAGGAAAACGCGAACGCCTACCTGCAAAGCGAGCTGTTCACCGCCGATGTCGTCGGCGGCCTCAAGCCGCTGCTGGACGCCGCGCCCGACGTGCGCGTCTATCTGACGGCGTAAGTCGACATTGCCGGGCGTCATGCCGACGCCAGGCATCCCAATTCTGAACAGGAGAAAGAGCCATGATGCAAGACTGGAACGCCTACCGTGATGACCTGCTCGAGCGCGTGGGCGACTACGCCAAGCAAAGCCCTGACGTCGTTCGCGGCCTGATGACAATCGATAACGCCGCAGCCAAGACCGGTCATCTCGAGCCGAAAATGCATGAACTGATTGCCCTCGCGGTGGCCGTCACCACGCGCTGCGACGGCTGCATTTCCGTGCACACGAAGAAGGCGGTCGAGGCGGGCGCCTCGCTGGAGGAAATCTCCGAGGCGCTTGGCGTCGCCATCGCCCTGAATGCAGGCGCTGCGTTGACCTATTCGGCGCGCGTCATCGAGACCTATCAGCAGTTGCCCACCAAGTAAGCAGTACAAAAAGGTGACCGCCGGCGCCTATCGGGCGGCCGGCTGGCACCTTTCCCTACGATGTCTGGAAGGACCCATGCTAATCAACGCCGATTTCTCCCGCCGCGCTATCATCGCGCCCCACCAATACCACTGGGTCGCCTCACCCCAGGGCGGTGTAGAGCGTGTGATGCTGGATCGTGTGGGTGCGGAGAAGGCCCGTGCAACCAGCATCGTGCGGTACGCTCCTCATTCTTGTTTTCCGCGCCACCTACATCCGGGTGGCGAGGAGATTCTCGTCCTGTCGGGCACGCTCTCCGAAGGAGATCAGCACTATCCGGCAGGCTGGTACCTGCGCAATCCGCCCGGCTCAAGTCATCAGCCTTCGAGCGCCGAAGGCGCCACCATTTTCGTCAAACTCCAGCAAATGCCGGCGCACGAGCAGCGGCCCGTGCGTATCGACACCCGCGATCCGATGGCGTGGCACCGCCAGGATGGGCGCGATATCTGTCCGCTGTTCTCGGACGAATTGGAACAGGTCTGTCTGCAGCGTCTTGCTGTCCATGAAGCGTTGTTCTCGCAACACTCCGAAGGCACTGAACTGCTGGTTCTCGGAGGCGATGTGGTGATGGAAGAGCGAGCCTATGGACAGGGCAGTTGGATCCGCCTGCCGGCAGGCGAGTCTCTTGACATTGTCGCGGGCGCGCAGGGCGCCTCTATCTATCTCAAGACCGGCCACCTGACTGCCGTCGAAGTGGAGGCGTGACTATGCAAACGACGCGCATTGCCATCATCGGCGCCGGATTGAGTGGCCTGTATGCCGCATGGCTGCTGGAGCGGCAGGGTATTCACGACTATGTGCTGCTGGAGGCGCGTGACGCGCTCGGCGGTCGCATTGCGTCGATCACCGCACCGAAAGAGCCGTCCCCCCGTGCGATCGCTGACGCCATTGACCGCTTTGACCTTGGGCCGACGTGGTTTTGGCCTGAATACCAGCGCGAATTGCATCACCTCATCGAGGTCCTCGGCTTGAGGACTTTCCAGCAGTTCGAAACTGGCGACATGGTAGTGGAGCGCTCAATCGACGAGCCTCCTGCCCGCATGCGTGGCTATGCGAATTCGCCGGCCTCGATGCGACTCATCGGCGGAATGAGCGCGCTGGTAGACGCACTGCACCGCACATTGAATCCCACGCGGATCATCACTGGGACCACAGTGCGCCACCTGCGCTGCTTAGACCAGCATGTCGACGTGGATGTTGAAGACGCCGCGGGGCACGTCACCATCTGGCGTGCCGAGCACGTGCTACTGGCCATGCCACCGCGCCTCGCCGAGCATACCATCGCGTTCGAGCCGCCGTTGCCACAGGTGTTGGCCCGACAGTGGCGCGCAACCGCGACGTGGATGGCCCCCCATGCCAAATACATCGCCATCTACGATAGCCCGTTCTGGCGCGAGGAGGGCCTGTCAGGCGACGCGCGTAGCGCACATGGGCCGCTCGGCGAGATCCATGACGCTTCCATGCCAGACGGAAGTGCGGCGCTGTTCGGCTTCTTCGGTGTGCCGGCTTCAGTGCGCAAGAACGTGGAGCAGGAAGTGTTGCGCACACACTGCCGCGCGCAACTCACACGCTTATTCGGGCTGCAGGCGGCGATGCCCCGTGCCGAGGCCATCAAGGACTGGGCGCAGGATCCGTACACGGCCACTTTGGCCGATCTGGGCGGCGCTGCGCACCACGCGGCGGCCCCTGCGCCGACGGCCGCGTCCGGTCCCTGGCGAGAGCGCCTGACCGGTATTGGCAGCGAATGGTCGCCGCAGTTTCCTGGTTACCTCGCTGGCGCGATTGAGGCCGCAGGCAATGGTGTTCGGGCGTTAGTTGCTTCAACCGCATTGCCCGCGTCTGTCGTTCAAGGAGACGAGTCTTCGATGGACCTGATTCGATCAAGGAGATGACCATGGCAGAGCAACGTTTTGACTTCGTCGGCGCACACGGAAGCCTGTTAGCTGGGCGGATAGAACGCCCACAGAGCACACCGCGCGGCTGGGCGATTTTCGCTCACTGCTTCACGTGCGGCAAGGACAGCCTCGCCGCCGCTCGTGTTGCAAGAGCCCTTGCATTGGCGGGAATCGGCGTGCTTCGCTTTGATTTTGCAGGACTAGGCGGCAGCGCAGGCGAGTTCGCCGATTCCACCTTCGCGGCGGACGTTGATGATCTTGTTGCAGCCGGTCGCGCCATGACCGAGGCGGGCCTCGCACCATCATTACTGATTGGTCACAGTCTCGGTGGTGCTGCGGCTTTGGCGGCCGCGGCGGACATGCCCTCAGTGAAAGCGGTGGCAACGATAGGAGCTCCGTCCAGTGTCGAACACGTTCTTCGTCTGTTCGGCAGTGATTCGCTCGCGCAGATCGAGCGAGAGGGGGAAGCGGAACTGCTGCTGGCAGGGCGTCCGTTTACGATACGCAAGTCGTTTCTCGACGATGCTCGTCAACAGAAACTGGAAGATCGTATCGGTCAGATGAGCAAGCCATTGCTGGTGATGCACGCGCCAGGCGATAGCATTGTGGACATCAATAACGCGACGCGCATCTTTCTAGCGGCGCGTCATCCCAAGAGTTTCGTATCGCTCGACGATGCCGACCATTTGCTAACCCGTCGGTCGGACTCTGACTACGTCGCTTCGGTGATCGCGGCTTGGGCGGTACGCTACCTTCCTGCCCTGGTCGAAGACCTGCCGGATATTTCGCATGGGGATGGCGTATTGGCCGAGGAAACGGGTGTCGGCCTGTTCCAACTCTCCATGCGCAGCGGTAAGCACAGCTTCCTGGCCGATGAACCCGAGTCAGTTGGCGGGTTGGCAAGCGGACTGTCACCTTACGAGTTCGTCTCTGCAGGTCTCGCTGCATGCACGGTAATGACAATGCGCATGTACGCGCGTCGAAAAGGGATCCCACTCGTGCGCGCGAGCACCCGTGTGACTCATTCCAAGCGGGCCGACCAAACGCCTGCGGACCTTTTCACTCGCACGATCGCTCTTCACGGGCCGCTCAACGACGAGCAACGCGAGAAGTTGCTGTCAATCGCTGATCGATGCCCCGTCGATTTGACGCTCGTTCGTGGCTCGGACGTCAGTACCTTTCTCGAAGCGGAGGGGGAGAGGCAAGAGCCGCTGACTGCGCCCGGCAGCAACCATGGTTTTTCCGAAAAACCGGATTCCATCTAGGAGCTGACAATGAGGTTAAAAGGTAAGACCGCCTTGGTTACCGGTGCGACAAGTGGCATCGGTCTGACCACCGCCGAACTATTTGTACGAGAAGGCGCGCGGGTGGCAATCACGGGCCGCGATGAAGCCAGGCTAGAGCAGGCGCGGGCCAAGCTTGGTAGCGCTGTTACGATCATTAAGGCCGACGTGCGGGTGCGCGAGGACATGCAACGTATGGCGCGGGAGGTTGCGGATGCCTTTGGTCACGGTGGATTGGACGTGTTCTTCGGTAACGCCGGCGTGGCTTTCTCCACGCCGCTGCAGGGCACGGATGAGGCTCGCTTCGACGAGTTGATGGACGTCAATGTCAAGGGGCTGTTTTTTTCCATGCAGGCGATCACGCCCGTGCTGCGGGATGGTGCTTCGGTGATTCTCAACTCCGCGTGGCTCAACGCGGTGGGCATGGCCGGCTTCTCGACGCTGGCGGCGACCAAATCGGCCGTTCGTTCGTTCGCTCGTTCGTGGTCATGCGAACTGCTCGATCGCAAAATTCGCGTCAACGCTATCAGTCCGGGTGCGATCGACACGCCCATTTTCGAACTGGAAGGCGCTACGCCGGCGCAACTGGCCGAGACCAAACGGCAGATGTCGCTGCGGATTCCAGCCCACCGCTTGGGTGAGCCGCTGGAAATAGCTCAAGCCGTTCTGTTCCTGGCTAGTGATGAGTCGCGCTACATGCTTGGCGCAGAAATCGTTGTGGACGGCGGCTTCGCACAGCTCTGAGAAAGCTGAGTCGTACGGTGACTACATGTGCAAAAAACCGTATCGAACATGAACCTACATGTACGATTCCAATGATGCGGAGCGACGTCGCCAAAAAAACCAGGAAATGAGGCGTGCTGTTGTTTCATAAGCATTAAATTTCGTCGCATTGTCCTTGCTCCGACTCTTTCAGAAAGACCAATTATATTAGGACTGGAAAATATGAAGACCACCTACCGAGCCATGCAAGCATCACGCCCAGGCCTTCTCGAGATGGTCGAGCGCCCGATACCGAAGCCGGGCACCGGCGAAGCGTTGATCGAGGTAGAGGCTTGTGGCATCTGCGGTGCAGACATCGGTGATATCGAGAGGATCGACTCGTCGCTGCAGCAACCGCGCGTGCCAGGCCACGAAGTGGTTGGACGCATTGTGGCGCTGGGTGAGCATGCTCCCTCTATTTGGAAGCTGGGCCAGCGCGTGGGCGTGGGCCGGCTGGGTGGACATTGCAACGAATGCATACAGTGCCGACAGGGGCAGTTCCAACTTTGCCAGAAGCAGCCGTTCGTCGGTGCCACCTGCGATGGTGGCTATGCCGAAATGATGCTTGCGCGTGCCACTGGGCTGGTATCCATCCCCGATGAACTCAATGCCGAGGAAGCAGCGCCGATCCTCTGCGCTGGTATCGCTACATTCAATGCGCTGAAGAAGTGCGGTGCGCAGGCCGGCGACATCGTAGCCGTCCTGGGTATCGGTGGCTTAGGACATATGGCGCTGCAATACGCGCGTCGTATGGGATTCAGGGTCATCGCCATCGGGCGCGGAAGTGATATTGCTGATGACGCATTGAGCCTGGGGGCGCACCTCTACATCGACACGAACGGGGAAGATGCGGCAGCCAAGCTCAAGAGCATGGGCGGGGCGCAAGCCATTGTAAGCACCATCGGTCATACGGACACCGTGTCGGCGTTGATAGGAGGTCTGGCACCGTTAGGGCGACTCGTGTTGCTAGGCGCCGGCAAGGATCCGCTGCCTGTCTCGGCCGGCCATCTGGTGGTAGGCGAGCGCAGCGTGCTCGGCTCGATCACCGGTACGCCCTACGAAAACGAGAAGACACTGGACTTCAGCGTACTTGCCGGCGTGCGTCCGAAGATTGAAATCATGCCTCTTGAACAGGCCAATGAGGCATACCAGCGAATGAAATCTGGTGATGTCAGGTTCCGCATGGTCCTGACGATGCACGATCTGCGGGAGGGGGCATGAAATTCGACAACGTGCTGCAGACCATCGGCAATACGCCCGCCATCCATATCAACCGGCTGTTCGGCGCGAGCGCCAATGTGTGGATTAAATCGGAGCGAGGAAATCCCGGCGGCTCGATCAAGGATCGCATTGCATTGGCAATGGTGGAAGATGCCGAAAAGTCCGGTGCTTTGAAGCCAGGCGGCACCATCATCGAGCCGACCAGCGGGAATACCGGCGTGGGCCTCGCCCTGGTGGCAGCGGTCAAGGGCTACAAGTTGATTCTCGTGATGCCCGAGAATATGTCCGTCGAGCGCCGTCGCCTGATGCTGGCTTACGGTGCTGGCTTCGACTTAACGCCGAAGGAAAAGGGCATGAAGGGCGCCATTGACCGTGCGCAGGAACTACGCGCCCAGATGCCAGACGCCTGGATGCCTCAGCAGTTCGAAAATCCTGTCAACGCAGCTGTGCATCAAGCCACCACCGCTCAGGAAGTGCTCAAAGACTTCCCTGAGGGCTTAGACGCTCTGATTACGGGCGTGGGCACGGGCGGGCATTTGACCGGCGTGGCCAAAGTGCTAAAGGCCAGGTTCCCCAATCTCAAGGTATTTGCGGTGGAACCAGCCGAATCGCCAGTACTTTCTGGCGGCCGGCCCGCGCCTCACCCGCTCCAGGGGCTCGCCCCAGGTTTTGTACCCAAGAATCTCGATACCAGCCTCCTCGACGGCGTAATTCAGATCGAAGGTGAACCTGCCAGGGAGTTCGCACGTCGCGCCGCGCGCGAGGAAGGTTTGCTGGTCGGCATTTCTTCCGGCGCCACGCTCGCCGCTATCGCACAAAAGTTGCCCGAGTTGCACGCCGGTGCTCGCGTGTTGGGCTTTGCCTACGACACGGGCGAACGCTATCTGTCGGTCGACGGTTTTTTGCCCATTTAAATTCAATCGGCGGAGGCGACGGCATGCGGACACCGGAAACCGAATTCAACAACGCCAGAAGGTTGCACACGGGGCGAGCCTCGTGGTGGCTGGCGTCCTTGACGGGCATCACGATGCTGGCATTTGCGGCAAACTCTCTGTTCACGCGCATGGCGTTGCAGACCACGCCCATTGACCCGGCTTCGTTCATGGCCGCAAGGCTAATGGCGGGAGCGTTGACGTTAGCGTGTATCGTGGGCCTGCAGCGCTGCAAACCTCGCACATCTCGGAGCGAATGGCTCTCTGCCGTGCTGCTCTTTATTTACGTCACGGCGTTTTCCTTCGCCTATCGTGGCATGGATACGGGCGCGGGTGCTCTGGTGCTGTTTGCTTCGGCGCAATTGCTGATGATCGGTTACGGGTACGCCAAGGGTGAAAAGACCAACCTCTGGGGTGTCATGCTGGCGCTTGCAGGGCTGGCTGTCTTCTTGGTGCCGTCTGATATTGCGCCGCCCCTCGATTCATCAATCCTGATGTTGGTGGCAGGGCTGGCATGGGGCGGTTTTTCTTTGCTGGGGCGTGCCAATGGTTCGCCCGTCGTCGGCACGGCAAGCAGTTTCATCTTGGCCGCGCCGTTCGCGTTAGTGCTGCTGTGGTTCCAGCGGGACCAGCTCCGTGTCGATGCAACCGGCTTGACCTACGCCGCCTTGTCAGGATGCCTGACTTCGGCGCTGGCTTACGTCGTCTGGTACTGGGTGCGAGTCCGCATGACGGCGATCAGCGCAGGGACAGTGCAATTGTCGGTTCCCGTATTGAGTGCGCTGCTCGGCATTGTCGTGCTGGGCGAAGCGCTATCGGCTCGAAGTGCACTCGCGGCCATCGTGGTGTTGGTCGGTGTTGCGGTCACGACCCGCTTTGCCCGTGCGAAGACTGAAAAGTGAGGAGATTTCGATGAAACACTATGACTACATTGCTATCGGTGGCGGCAGTGGTGGCATCGCTTCGGTGAATCGTGCGGCGACGTACGGCAAGCAGTGCGCTCTCATCGAAGCCAAGGACCTTGGTGGTACCTGCGTCAACGTCGGCTGCGTGCCTAAGAAAGTGATGTGGCATGCTGCTCAGATATCCGAGGCCATTCATCGCTACGGCCCGGACTATGGGTTCGACACAACGGTGAATAGCTTCAATTGGGCAGCCTTGGTGAAAAACCGAAGCGCTTATATCGAGCGCATCCAGGCCTCCTACGAAACGGGCCTGGATAGGAACAAAGTAGACGTGATTCAGGGCTTCGCCCGATTCGTCGACGACCACACAATCGAGGTAGGTGGCGAGCGGATGACGGCCGACCATTTCCTCATCGCCACGGGTTGCCGCCCGTCGCGCCCTAACATCCCGGGCGCGGAGCACGGACTAGATTCAGAGGGCTTTTTTGCCTTGCCGGAAATGCCTCGACGCACGGCCGTGGTAGGCGCCGGCTACATCGCGGTCGAACTGGCCGGTGTGCTGAACGCGTTGGGCTCACAAACGCATCTGTTTGTCCGCAGGGACGCGCCGCTGCGCCAGTTTGATCCTATGTTGCGCAGCACGCTAATGGAAGTGATGCAGGCCGAGGGCCCTACCTTGCATACTGACGCCGTTCCGATGGCCGTGCGTAAGAACATCGACGGCAGCCTGACCCTGCAACTCGAAAGCGGAAAGAGTCACACGACCGACTGCATCGTATGGGCCATTGGCCGTGAGCCGGATACTGCCGACCTTTGCCTGCACTCGGCTGGCGTCGCGCTGAGCCGCGATGGCTATGTGATGGTGGACAAGTACCAGAACACCAGCGTTCGCGGGATCTATGCCGTGGGCGACATTACCGGCCTGGTTCAGTTGACGCCGGTGGCGGTGGCCGCGGGACGACGCCTTTCCGAACGCCTATTCAACAGCAAGCCCAATGAACACCTCGACTACGAGAATGTTCCCACTGTCGTATTCAGCCATCCGCCAATCGGCACCGTGGGACTGACGGAGCCTGAAGCCCGCGCGAAGTTCGGCGACTCGGCCGTGAAGGTATACCAGTCAGCATTCACAGCGATGTTTACCGCGATGACTCGGCATCGCCAGCTTGCCCGCATGAAGCTCGTATGCACGGGGCCCGACGAGAAGATCGTCGGCATCCATGGCATCGGATTCGGCATGGACGAGATGCTGCAGGGATTTGCTGTTGCGTTGAAGATGGGTGCCACCAAGGCGGACCTCGACAACACGGTAGCGATCCACCCCACGGCGGCCGAGGAATTTGTGACCCTGCGATAGGTAGCCCGCACGTCGGAGGAGGCGATTGATATTCGGTTACGAGCTCTTGGAGGAACGCACAGAATGAATGCAACGAAAAAGAACGGATTCACCACGAGTATTGTCCACCGAGATCGCCGCATCGGCATGGAGCACGGCTCGCTGCGCGCGCCCGTGCATACATCGGCGCAATATGGCTTTGAAAAAGTGGAAGACCTGATCGGGATATTCCAAGGCACGAAGAAAGGCAGCTTCAACTATTCGCGCCAAGGTACGCCGACGACCGCTTTGCTGGAGGCAAAGGTCAACGACCTCGAAGATGGTGTCGGCACCGTGTGCTTCGCTACCGGCATGGGGGCGATCACGGCAATATTCCTGACGCTGCTCAAGGCAGGGGACCATCTCATTTCGAGTCGCCACGTTTTCGGTAACACCAATAGCCTGTTGGGGACCTTGCAGCAACTCGGCATCGCAGTATCAATGGTTGACATGGCGTCTGCGCAGGCCGTCGCCGACGCGTTGACTCCGACGACCAAAATGGTTTTCCTCGAGACCATCGCCAATCCTGGCACCCAGATCGCGGACCTTGAGGGTGTTGGGAAATTGTGTCGGGAGCGTGGTCTGGTGTACGTGGTGGACAATACCATCACGTCGCCTGCGCTGTTCAAGCCCGCGACCGTGGGTGCAAGCTTGGTGGTCAACTCGTTGTCAAAAACCCTCTCTGGCCATGGGGCGGCGCTGGGTGGCGCGGTGACGGATACGGGAAAGTTCGACTGGATCGGTTATCCGAACATCGCAGACGAGTACCGCAGCGCTCCCCCTGCACAGCAAGGCTTGCGGCAAATCCGCAAGAAGGCGCTGCGCGACATGGGCGCTTCGCTGTCTTCGGAGCAGGCCAACCAGATTTCTATCGGCATGGAGACTTTCGCGCTACGTGTGCGCCAGAGCAGCGAAAGTGCCCAAAAGTTGGCCGAGTACTTGGTCGCGCATCCCTCGGTTGCTCGAGTGTCCTATCCTGGGCTGCCCGGGCACCCGCAGCACCAGCGCGCAAAGCAGCTTTTCCGTGCTAATGCCTGGCTGCTGTCGTTCGAACTGCGGGACGCGGCGCGCACCAACGAGTTTCTCAATGCCCTTCAAGTCCCGATCAAAGCAACCGGGCTGGGCGATACAAGGACGCTGGTCATTCCGGTGGCGTCGACCATTTTCTGGGAAGCAGGGCCGGCCAAGCGGAAGGAAATGGACATTCCGGATGGCCTGATTCGTGTGTCCGTGGGACTGGAGGAGGTAGAGGATCTCATTGACGACTTCGCGCACGCGTTCATCGCGGTGTGTTGATGCACGATGATTGCCTGGGTCCGGTAGTGGCTTGCCGGCGGTGTCACGTGCGCACTACGGGCATAGCCCCGAAGTGGCCGGCAAGAGTATGGTGAAATTCTCGCGGCGCTGTCGATTCATGCGATTCCATATTTACCTTTGCGCGCGTCGTGCCGTTTAAACCGAACGCTAGGCATGGCGCCGATCGTCGACACACGACATCGTGCCAGCGGCGGGGCATCGCAGCGAACTGCTGTCGCCGGATGAAATGTTTTCACGGGGATGCCCAGCGATGGACATCTAGTCCGGTTCTGAGTACATCGCCCCTCCGAGCTGGTCTGCCGCATACAATAACTCACCGGAAGAAGCCCATTTCTCTCAAGCGAAGTCTCTTCCTGTACATCTTTGCCATGGCCTAAAACGGTATGGCCTTATCGTCGACGTATGCTTTGTACCAGTGTTACGATTGCTCGTGACATGCAAATTGGGATTGCCGAGCCTCGTTTGCGATGGTGTTTCTAAGTACGCCAAGTCCCTCCACTGAGACTTCGCAAACGTCGCCATCCTTCATGAGTAGCCGGGGAGTTCGGGTCCACCCAATACCAGCGGGAGTGCCACTAACAATAACGTCGCCGGCCTCGAGCGTCATCGCTTCGCTGAGCACGGTTATCAGCGTCGCTACATCGAAAATCATGTGGGCGGTGCTGCATGACTGAACGACTTCTCCGTTCAATTTCGTTTCGAGCAGAAGCCCTGTGGCGCCTAGCGGCAGCTCGTCTGCAGTAACAAGATCGGGGCCGAATGCGCCGGTTCCGTCGAAGTTCTTCCCTATCGTCCACTGCGGCGTCTTAAACTGGTATTCGCGGACCGAACCGTCATTGAACAGCGAATAGCCCGCAACGTGTGTGAGGGCATCAGCTTTCCGGATATGGCGGCCTCCTTTCCCTAGCACCACCGCGAGTTCACCCTCATAGTCAAAAGAGTCGGATGCAGCAGGTTTGATCATCGGTGTGTTGTGAGCGACTAGACTGGTAGCAGCGCGCAGAAAGACGGTGGGATAGTCGGGCTGGGCCAGATCAGTTTCCGCGGTGTGATCCAGGTAATTTAGACCAATGCAAATGATCTTCGACGGCCGGGAAAGAGGTGGGAGAAGCGTGAGGGCAGACTCGTCGAGGAGAATACTTGTGCCGTTGCTAGCGGCGTATTCGGAGAGGTCGTAGCCGCACGCAAGTAGGTTGTCGAGAGTTTCCTCACCAAGAAGTCGAATTTTTCCTCGCTCTCGTACGCCGAGCATGGTTTTGCCATCTAACATGAAACTGACATATCTCATCTCTTTATTCCTTGTCGTACTAGAGGGGCCGGTTCGAAGCGCGGTTCCTGGGTTTCTCTAACGGGAAATTGTGCAGGGCGGTATCTTGATAGGACTGCGATCCTACCGTGATCGCTCATTGCGACAAAGGCATTGCAAGCCGAACGACGTTGACGACTTTCGTGTGCGAACCGAAAGGCGACTGGAGTGCGACCTTCGTACGAAGGTCGCCGGGAGTTGCGCGAAACATCTCGACTCTGCGCGGAGCGACAACAGGAGACCCACCGAGGTCGAAGTGATTCCGCCTTAGTGTCTCGCTATATGCCATATAAATGGACTACGTTCGCATGGCTTCGCTCAGTCAAGCACGGAGCCGCACTTCGACATCGAGCCGGCTCCATAAGCAGGGCAGTCACGCAAGCACGCGTCGCGATGTGCGAGATCCGCCGCTCAGTGGTTGGTCGTGCCCGACGAGATATGTGCGCGCTGTGCCTGCCCGCGTCCAAACGAAATGTTTTCGCCCGCAATCTCGTAGATAGTGATCACGAGATCGTCGGGGGAAATTCCGACCGCCTCGACGATTTTCTCGTTCAGACACCGAAGAAGGGCGAGGCGGACCTCCGGCGGGCGTGAAACGATGAACGTCACTTCGAGGAGAATAAATTCTTTTGAGTAGATCAGACCCAGAAACCCAGGTGTGTGGACAAATCGCTCCTTTGGCAGAACGTGAAACATTCGAAAATAGTCGTCGGCGGGGATTTGCAGAGTCTCTTCAAGAGCAGCCTGCACGGCGAGGCCGATTTTTTCGAGCCGCTCGTTGGTGAAAGAATCTTCGTGAACGTAGATCTTGGCGACGGGCATGTTAGGCTCCTTTGGATTGAGAGGATGAAGGGGGGGATTGTCATACCGCGGCGCAAGATCGAGCTGGCGCCTGCTTTAGTTCCGCAAGCACATGTGCCAACCTTCCGACGGCTTCTTTCAGTCTCTTTTCGGGGGCTGCGAACGAGATCCGGATATGGCCAGGTGTGCCGAAGCCGGAACCCGGCATCAGCGCTACGCCTGTTTCGCGCAGAACATGCAGTACCAAATCAAGGTCTGTTTCGACAAGTCGTCCACTCGCGTCCTTCAGGCCCAAATAGGCCTCGCAGTTCGCAAACAGGAAGAAGGTGCCACGAGGTATCGCGAACGGCAGATCGGGGATGACTTTCAATGCCTCGACGAGGGCGTCCCTACGTGCCTTGTACTCCTCCACCTGCATAGCAATTTCTGTCTGAGGTCCGACCAGGGCTTCAGTCGCGGCGACTTGGGAGATGGAATTGGGTGCAAAAGCAGTACTAAGTGACACTTGTGTCACAGCAGCGATGATAGGCTTTGGCCCGGCAAGATAGGCCAGACGCCAGCCCGTCATCGAGTATGTTTTTGATACTCCATTCAGGACGACCGTACGGTTCGCCAGTCCTGGCGCAACATTCAGGATGTTCCGGAAGGGGCCACTGTCAAAGCGAAGAGCTTCGTACATATCGTCAGACAAGACCATCAACCTCGGGTGGCGCTCCACCACCGCAGCGATGCGGCGCAATTCGTCTTCGTCGATAACCGCTCCACTTGGATTGGACGGCGAATTAAGGACCAGCCATCGGGATCGTGGCGTAAGGAGTTCTTCAATCTCGCTCGCGCGGGGAACGAATCCGTGCGCATTTTGGGTCTGCAACAGGATCGGCTTTGCGCCGCTAAGCTGGATCGACGACAGATAGGGAGAAAAGAATGGGGCTGGCAGCACGATCTCGTCCCCGTCTTCAACTGTAGCCATCAACAGATTGAAGATCGCCTGGACACCGCCCATGGTGACTGTAATTTCGTCCAGCGCGTAAGTCAGGTCGTTGTCGCGGATGAGCTTGTCGCGGATCGCGGTGCGTAGCTCCACGGTGCCCTCGGTAGCCGTATATCGGGTCTTGTTGTCCCTGATTGCACGAATCGCGGCTTCCTTGACGTTTTCCGGCGTCACGTATCCCGGCTCACCCACGGAGAGGTAGATGACGTCGCGACCACGATTGGCCTCTTCGTTGGCAGCATGCAGCACTACATGGAACGGCGAGAGACTTAGAAGACCCAGCCTCTTTGAAGATGTGTAGTTGAACGAAATCATGATCGGCCTCCCAAACCTTTCGCGTCAAACGAACCATGTCCGAGGCGTTAGCGGCGGTACAAGGTTGACTTGCTGATATTGAACAACGTCTCCGTCTTTCCCCCGGCGTTTGAACGGAATCCGTTACCCAGCCGCTCGGATCCAAAAGTCCAGCCGAACCCAAAAATACGTTAGCGAGACGACGAGAGTTGTCGGCTCCTTCCGGACTGACTTGACGGGACCGATGCAGTAAAGGCGTGGGCTGCAAGGTGGAAGAGCAAACGCATAGCTATGCCAAGAGAAACGGTATAGCCGCGGACAGGAGGCTGCTTAGAGCGTCGCAGTAGCTGGCGCCCAAGCACTCGTCTATCGTAGGTGTAGTATCCTGCGGAGAATTTCAATTTGCAATGTTCGTGATGACAAGCAAGTATATTTGCAAAGAATTCGCTATCAGCAGGGTGTGGCGTGGGTTATTTGCAATTCTGCTTGGGCTCGACCCTCTCAACGCAAAGGCTTTGCATGTCCAACTACCGACTCGATGACCTCGATCGCCGCATCCTGACCGAATTGGCCAAGAACGCGCGACTTTCCAACACGGAGTTGGCCGAACTCGTGCCGCTTTCGCATTCCGCGATTTCGCGCCGGGTGTCGCGCCTCGAATCTGAAGGCGCGATCCTAGGCTACGGCGCACATATAGACCCGGCTGCGCTGGGCATTACGATTCAAGCATTTGTAGGCGTGCGACGAGATCCGTCAGCCTCTCCCGAAGAGCTCAGCCGTGGCCTCCGGGCCATTCCGCAAGTCGCTAGGTGCTGGATTGTCAGCGGGGAGCATGATTACTTCCTCGAAGTGCGCGCGAAAGACATGGAGCACTTTTCGGACGTCATCCTGAAGCAGGTTCAAAAGGTTCCGGGGGTTCTGGCAACAGTGAGTACGTTTGTGCTCGCCGACTTGCAAACGGAGCAGGCACCGACGCGAGCGTTGGCGACAGGCAAACTCGACAAGTGATGGTCGACAGTGGAGGCTCGCTCCCGGACCGAGCAGGCCGGGCAGCGCACGATTCGGTCCGACCTCGTGCGCGATGCACCAGACCCGAGGCGGCGGATCTCGGTCAGAGGCCCGTCCCGCGTCCGGCGATCGGCTGGCCCGATTGCCTAGAAACAGCGCGCCCATATGGGTGTTGTCGCCGAAATTGAGCGTGTTGGCCGCGCTCGCAACGGCGGCGAAGCGGCCACTGCGCGTGCGAACCCCGCCCGCAGCGCGACCGGGCGGATATAGCCAGTAGTCCTGGCTCATGTAACGGCTTACCTTGGGTGATCGCCGGAACCCAATCTCGCTGCACATGGGGCGTCGTCATCGAGCGACTGTGGGCGCGGGCGCATTGTTGACCGACACGCCCCAGCGCGGGTGCGATCACAGTATTCGACGGCTGCCTTCGCGTCGGCGAGCGACGCTTGACGAGCGTCAGCGTCTAGCTCAAATAGACGATGTGATCGAGCATGTCGCTTCGTAGCCGATGGCGGCTTCGGAGTTATCGGATATACGCTGCGGTGTCTTCGCCAGTGCTGATCCAGTCAGAAGGCGGCGTCGCAACTGAAATTCCCCGGGTGCCGGACCGTTGGATTGTAACGCGAGGTCGAAAGCGAGGGTGCGGCGAACCTGAGGCACGCCAACGAATCCTCAAGGCTCTTGTTGACAAGAGGGAGGAGGGTTACTAAAGTACCAACTAATCGGTCGGCATATATGGACTGAGCCAAAAATTCGCTCCAGGGGAACTGTGGCGTGTCTCGCCTCGGCAACCAGAAACATCTGGACAACGGCGCGGGACAGTATGTCGGGGCGCTGGCCCGGTGGGGATCCCAGCGGGTAAGCGAGCGGCGGCGAACCATTGCGCGCTTTGTTTCTATGGCGCCGGCTAAGGCCGGTGTTTTTCAAAGTAGTGATGCTGACCATTTAGTTGGTCATTTAATTGGAGGTGGTAATGAGCACCCAATTTAAGGGTAAGAAGCTGCTGGTTGTTGGCGGCACGAGCGGGATGGGGATGGAGTCGGCGCGCATGGTGCTGTCCCAGGGCGGCAGCGCGGTGATCGTTGGCCACCGTGCGGAGAAGACGGAGGAAGCGCGCAAGGAACTGGCGGCGCTGGGTCAGGTATGGGCGCTGACGGCGGATCTTTC
>NZ_ML058670.1 GCF_003635165.1 Burkholderia sp. Nafp2/4-1b
GAGAACATGGTGTACTCGTGCGCGTACTTCGAGAGCGGCGACGAGGACCTCGCGGCCGCGCAGATCAAGAAGATCGACCACATCCTGACCAAGATCCAGCTCGAGCCCGGCCAGCGCCTGCTCGACATCGGCTGCGGCTGGGGCGCGCTCGTGCTGCGCGCCGCGCAGAAGTTCGGCGCGACGTGCCTCGGCGTGACGCTGTCGCAGAACCAGTTCGATCTCGCGACCGCGCGCGTGAAGGCCGCGGGGCTCGAGGACAAGATCGAGATCCGCCTGCAGGACTACCGCGAGATCGAGGGCCAGTTCGACCGCATCACGAGCGTCGGGATGTTCGAGCACGTCGGACGCAAGAACCTGCCGCTCTATTTCTCGCGCGTGCACGACCTGCTGACCGACGACGGCATCGCGATGAACCACGGGATCACGTCGACCGACGCGGAAAGCGGCGAGACAGCGCTCGGCGGCGGCGAGTTCATCGACCGCTACGTGTTTCCGGACGGAGAGCTGCCGCACATCAGCCTCGCACTCGAAGCGGCGCAGCGCGGCGGGCTGGAGGCGATTGACATCGAAAGCCTGCGGCGACACTATGCGCGCACGCTCGATATCTGGACCGAGAACTTCGAAGCGAAGGCGGAACAGGCCCGTTCGCTCGTCGACGACGAAAAATTCCGCATCTGGCGCGTCTATCTCGCCGGCTGCGCGTATGCGTTCGAGCACGACGACGTGTCGATCTTCCAGATCGTGTGCCGCAAAGCCGGCCGCAGCGCGAAAACGCTGCCGTGGTCGCGGCGCTACATGTACGAGTACTCACTGCCACGCTCGGAGTGAAACTCCGGCCGATACCGGGCGTGGCCATCCGGAAAACATCACCTCCCACAGTGTGAACGACGGGCCCGAGCAGCGTGCGGTGCGCTGGGATGGCCCGCGCAGCGATTCCATGCCGCACCCACCAGCCAGTCCGCCCCGCCTGGGCGTTGCAGAGCAAACGGTTCTAGTCATCGCTCTCGCGATTCGCCGATGCCATTAGCTGCCCCTGTTCACAGGGTGACTTCAGCGCCGCCCAGTGCGCAAGCCCCTCGATGCACGCGCTGCTGTCCTTCGTATGGATGGGTCGGGATTTGTGCTCGGCGGCGCTGTTCTGGGTTCCTTCAGGACATGCGCACGTCTTCATGACCAGGTACCCCAAGCGGCGAACTTTGCGGACTTACCGCCAGCGAGCAGTGCAGCGAGAACCCACATTGATTGTCACCCGCACAGCGTCCCAAACCATCTGCGGCAGACAAATGCGTCCGGTGAATTCGGTTGTGCCCTATATGGTATGGGCGGCACTACCGGGATCCGCTCCATACGGTGCAACGTCTGCACGATATGCGGCGCACGACACCGTCGGCATCGACCTGGACGTCGCCAAAGACCTGGTAGGCCGCCTTGGGTTAGCTTACGAGAGAGCGAGCGGCAGCGGCGTGTAGGGATTTGCCGCCTGTGACGTGCCAACGCAGGCGGACGATGCGACAGGCGGCCGTCCACGAGATTCTCATGCGCAAATTCCTCGCTTGCTCAGTTTGCCGTGTCGTCTCCGATCACCAATCCGCAATCGCTACATCAATTGGATGCGGGAAAGTGAACCTCGTCCGATCCAGTTTACAACCGGACTTGTCGATAAAGTTCGGGCCTGAAGGCCGAGGCTTGCCTCGCGCCGGATCAACTCATCCATGAGGTCCCGACGCTTAAGCGCCAACAGCGCGGCCGACGCAGCGACTCGTTAAACAGCGAGCAAACCGCACATACGCGGCTTGTGAAGGCGATTTGCTGGCCATCAAGACGAATATAGAGGTGCTTTGCTCTATCGCTGACGCCCTTCCCTAGACGCCGCCTAAACTCGCGTGGCAAGATGAATTGGCGGGCCGCTCAACGCATCCAGTAACATCTGACCCGCTTCACGCGGCCCTTAGACTCGCTCCCGCGCTCACGAATGTTATTCTGGACATATTGCTCCCGACGTCGATCGAAATACTTGCACCAACCGTGCCCTCATTAAGCGATGAGTTTATCTTCCAGTTTGCAGGAACTTCAAAATCCGCGCAACCCAATGAAAACTCACCAATATCAAGATATTCGTGCCGCGAAATTAGTTGCCGCATGAATTCATCTGTAATATCGACATTGTTTACAATTACACGGGAAATCTCGTTCTCTCGAACTAGCAGCCTGTTGTCTCCGTCAGCACAGCGATCCATTAATTCACCAAGAAAAATTTCCTGCCGCGACTTAAGCATTGGAGCCCCGACACGGTATACCACACCATCAAATGCAAAATCACCATCGAGCGCGGCGCTTGATCTTCGTCTTGACCGCGCGATTATCGGCAATCTCATAAACTCGCCTATCGCGTAACACCTCCCCTCTCTCATGGAAAATATGTCGCCCCGATGTTCTATTTCGTCACCGAGATAACAAGCAAGTGTATAACCTCGACAACACAGTAGGAGTGTCCGACTCGACAATAGCAATAGATAGTTCAGCGATCGCCGCTCGAGCGTGTTGTGCATACACAGCGACCCCAGCCTCAATATCGAGTAATCCAGAGCAATATCGCTGCATTCATAGGGGGCGACAGCAAGGTATGCCACGATCACATTTGCGCCTTCCGAAAGGACCTGAGCGTCGGTAGCACTCTCCGCCCCGCAACGCAGTTGAAGTGCAGCTTCGATTCCTTCCGGCATGTCGTAGCGCGACAATGCAGTGAAACCATGGCGAATCGCTGCGCGCTCCGCCTGATGGGTATCAACGATGATCGGCATTTCACGCGCCAAAAAGCGATCGAAATAATCTGTAGCGAGCATATGATGCTACTCCCCTATAGTCGGGCAAACATGATGGCGCGTACCGAAGTCGATTTTCCCGACTATAGGCGCACTCCCGCAAAGTGGCTGCAGTCGCTCATCCTTAGAACACTTCGTGCAGGAGAGCAACAATCCACTTGCTCCTGGCGACTTTTGCTCGATCTTAACAAAGCATCGGCATGCACCGTTTCCGAATTCGCTCTCTCCGTGACATGGTCCGATTCCAAACTCATGCCCCGCTGCGAACACCGCGACGAAGACCGATCTCTACTCTGTTTCCGGTGGACCTTGATCGCGCGGGCACTGAGCCCCGTCATCATCATGCCGACATATCCAGTTATCCGCCCAGTCAAGCGCGTATTCAAGTGCAAGCGCTTCGTCCAAAAACTTCGGACCGATCAAACCTGAACGTTCGATTCGCCTGCCGTCCCTCGCAATTTCTACGCGGCATCGATATGAACCGTCTGTCATCCGATCTGCTGCGACACAAATTGCGTAGCGGTGTGGGGCAGTCACCCAGGTGGCGTCGCGAAATGGAGTCAATCGCAGCGGACCGGCCACACATTCTCTGGACACCTCTCCACATTCGGATCCGCGCGACACTGTAGACGCAACCGGGTCAAGCCCGTTGCCTACCTTGTTTTCCGCGGCCTCACGAAGCGGATCATTGATTACAGGACAGTGAGTTGACTGCCACGTCGACGGGCTCTGCCAGAAGACTCCCGCGTGTGAGCCACCATCGCGCCCTCCGGACGACCCGGTCTCCGGTCGGCCACGCGGCGGCGGCGGCTCATAAGGGAGCGCGCGCCCCATTTCCGATAGCCGCGCGACGACGAGTGCGAACGTGCCATCGAGCTGCCATTCCTCGAGACGCCGTCGGCAAGTTATCCCGCATGGATAACGTGCCGGTAGTTGCGACCAGCGATTAGCCGTTGTGTAAACCCAGAGCACGGCATTGAGGATGACACGCGGATCGGCACGAGGACGTCCGCGCATGCAAGAATGATGCAATATGGGATCGTAAAAAATTGGGGCGAGCGCCCGCCATTCTTCGTCCGTGATTTCCTCAAACTTCGATTTATCCCGTACGACGTTCTGGCAGGCATTCGACGTCGCGTCCGCCGCGGTAGTCACTTGCTGAAAAACGTTCTGCTCCATGACCCCACCATTCTCTCAATTCAACAGACTTACCGTTCACCGCAACGGCCCGTGCACATTGGCGCACCAGTTTCACGAGGCCGTACAGGCGAGCATCGGTCACCAAACAATGATCGACTCTTCGAGTCGTACGTTTCCGTGAGATCTGAAATTTCTCGAGCGCCGCGAACCCAAAAACGTTAAAAAAATATCAAGCAGAACCAGTAATTTTATCTTTGTTAACATTTAACGCCCCGGCAGCCCAGCTGGTTTACATGAATGGAATAAAAAATGTCGCCGCCGCGTACATTCCGCACCGGACAAAAATCGACCCACGACGAACAGGCGTTCGATAATTTTAGATGCGGATACGCGACAAGTCGGAATTGTCTCGACGCTTGTAGCGGCCAATTCCACACAATGCCGCAAGCACATGCGCTGCCGGTCGGTAGCGATTCGCCAACCGCGTGAATGCGCGAAGCCGGCACAGGAACGTTGGATGCCGCCGCGTTTGCCGACGTCAGCCGCACTCAGCGAGCGATATTTACAAGCATGAGTGCCACTCCGTTGCCAGTGCTACTGGATCACCATGCTTGGCTAGTCCCGAGTGGCGCGGGCCTTACTTCGCCTTCGCTATCCGCTACACCCAGCCGAACCTGCTACAGGCTGAATCTTTCCCTACATTCGCGCGTGAACTTAAGAGACATCCCACCATTTGCGAAATGTCAATATAAGTTTCCGGTACGTGTTTCTTACAGTCCCAAAGGTGCCCCGTACCTGCACTAGTGAGCGCATTTATCAAGATCATTGCGATGCATGCGACTACCATCCCGCACACATATCGTTGTCAGGATACGCCAATGACTCGCTTAGAAATGCATGACCGGATGACTGCGCTGATCCTCTCAGCGCTCGAATACTGCCGAGCACCTATTCCGCTCCAAGCCAAGCAATTTACGGATGTTCATTCGGGGCCGAACCGCTTCGGCCGCCCTCATGATGATGAATCGAATGTCGGCAGATACTTCGCAAGCACCGTATGCTGGCTGGCGTCTACGGGTTATCTCGCCTATACACAACAAGCCGGCGAAGACTTTACAGGTGTTCGGCTCACTGATAATGGTCGAGAAGCACTCTATACGATACGCCGGCGACTGAGGCGAGTGCCAGCGTGAAATGCGGGCACGGCCGCCGTGCACGAATCGTTGAACCTACAAGTTGATCTCAACGATTTGTTTCGTCGACAGTTACCGATCATAGCGGTCAGCCGACCGACTGTCGCAGACAATACCTTGATTCGCGACGATTGGCTCCTCGGTGTCCTCATCGCAAATTTCGAGGAAACAAGCGTCATCATCCGAAGCTGCGCGTCTCGCTACAACAGGAGGTAAAGCCGGTGAATCGACTTGAGCAACTTGACCAGTGGAACACGACGGTACTCGGTGCGCTTGAGCGCTGCGCCGAGCCAATTGCGCTATGTGCCCGGCAATTTTCTGAAGTCTCGCATGCACCGACTCCGCCACATCCCGAACGCGATGAGCTAACGCACGATGATTGCCCGAACGAAACAAGAATGTTTCTCAATGCGATGAGTTGGCTTGCTGCGAGCGGTTTTATCACGTATTCGAAACAATCGGCCGACAACTTCACCGGCGTCAAATTGACGCGTGCCGGCCGACATGCGCTTAGCGCCATGCGTCAACGAGGGCTGCGGCGGCACACATAGATCCCCAGCGCTTCGAATCCAAACTTTTAACGAAAGCGAATAAGGATTTGCGCCGCAGGCGAATCCTTATCGCGCCAATTGGCGGGCCGCTCCGGCATGTACTTGGAATTCGGAGTTCATTAGGCAGGGGGCCTGGAATAGGCGTCCATTCGCTACCTCTCGTAACGTCTTCATGATCACGATCATCCAGATGATCGCTACTGCCAAGGCTAGAATCTGGCCCAAAACAGTAAATACAACATATCCGGTCAGCTGGCCCAATTTCAACGTAGCGAGCGTATAAACGCCCGGTGGAAATGTGAACCCCCACCAACCAAGATTGAATGGTAGCCCCATACTGTGGTAGCGCACCATGAACAGCACGGCAGTCACTAACCACCACAGGCCGCTGCCCCATAGGAGCAAGCCGCAGATAATACCGAAATCGCGGGCTAATACCGCGACACCAGCCATCATGGTCCCAGTGAACACAGCTGGCGCCACCTGCCCGAGTGTAAGTAACCCAAGGGCACCCGTCCCGATTGGTCCCAGCGTCAGCCATGTAGATGGGCCCAGTTGTGCCGGCGGAAGCTTATGAATGACCAGTCGGAAAAAAATGATCGTTAGTATCGAAAAAGCGAGTGGCACGGAAATGGCCCACAACACATAACCCGCTAGCACGACAAAGCGCGCTGCAGGTGCCGCATAGTGTGGGGCCAGTACCGCAGCACTGGAGGCGAGCACCTCGGGGCCAACTACCGGTAACAAGAGAACCGCTGAGAGTTGCTCCAGCGCATGGCTCTGCTCGGTAAACATCAGATACGGCACACCAATACTAATCACCACAGCCAGCAGTGAATCCACCGCCCACAGCAATAGGGCAATGTCTGTCACGCCACCACCCAGATGACGCTCGCTGAACAATGCCAGACCATTGATAATCGGTACGAGACCCATCGGAATCGCGCCGAGGAACATCGACTGGATCGGGTGATGAAATAGGGGTTTGATAGTTTTCGGGAAAATCACACATCGGCCCGCGAACATTGCGATGAAGAACGTATATAACGCCGCGTTGGCACACCACAACGCAAACGCAAAGTCCGATTGCAAAGTAGAGTAGCTGGGTAGCGACTCAAGGATCAACAGGATGACCCCATTTCCCATCGTCACCGCGAACCAGTTCGGCGTAAATTGTCTAACACGCTCCATCATCGTCTGACGTTCAGGCTGCGGGCGTATCTGAGGACTCACGTTGTTCATCGCTGACGCTCCTCGATGTTAACCTCGTGCACATACTACCAATACGGCGATTGCGCAATATTCGCATCCGCAGACCAAGTTCGCCGGAGTCGACGCTGGGCAGACACTCCGCTGCAAACATTCTATTTGTATTCACCGTTCGGGTCGAAACCACGCGCCGCTACAGGCGCGCAATCGCGGACGGTCTACAACATGAAATGCGATCCTCAATAACATCAAGCGTTGTCGAGCCTGTTCTTCGTCACGACACGCTCGCTAGCAACAATTTCACTCTAAGAGATGTTCCGCGCCTTTGGTCGCTGGCGAGAGCGTGAATCGAACTGTACGATGCGTCCGCGTTGTACTCATTCGACTACTGCGCTTCTCCTTTATTAGACGATATTGCGGAAATACTCAAGCTCTTCAAAAGGAAAAATCTAGTCGCCGCAGATGAAACGGCTCCCGTCGTGAGACGGACAAACCGACCACCCGCTTTGCGGCCGGGGGGCTTATGCGCGGAATTCCGGCGTCTAGAATGCGGTGGAAACACGCTCAATTGTCCCATCTGCCAACGCGAAGAAGCGCGCTGTACCCGTCCGCTACCCAACATGCGGACGTCGTGCAGCCCCTCGGCACCCCTCCCTGCCCGAGCAGTTCGCGCGTCACCAGGCGGTCAAAGTGGTTGGTAGGACCCGGCGCAAGTTGAGCTGTGTCCGATCGGCCATATTGCACCGGCGCCAATGTCGAGGCCAGCTGTCAAACGAGCCCATTTTGAGGCTGACCCGTTTCCGTGAACGGTTGGGCAGTTGAATTTTAAGCAGATGGAGCTCCTCCGTTTGGCATCGTGCTGCGAGTTGTCCACGGCCGGCAGGTCGCCTATCACGACCATGACGCTGGCCGGCGGTGGGCAACTCGCTCGGCGAGCATGTTCGGTCTTGTTCGCGGTGGCTCTGCTCGTACATCATCGGCGAGCGGTAGCCAAGGCTGCTGTGGCGGCGATGTGGGTTATACCAACCTTCGATGAATGAGAAGATCGCGCGGCTTGCTTGCTCGCGGGTTTCGAATCGCGTGCGTGCGAGCAATTCACATTCGAGCGTGGCGAAGAACGACTCGCACATGGCGTTATCAAAGCAGTCGCCCACGGAGCCCATGGATGGGCGCACGCCGGCCTCGCGGCAGCGCCGCCCAAACGCCAGGGACGTGTATTGGCAACCCTGATCGGAATGGTGAATGACACCCTTGGCGTGGTGTTGCGCCAGCGCCATATCCAAGGCCTTGAGCATCAGCTCCGTGCGCAGGTGGTGGCCCATCGCCCAGCCGACGATGCGACGACTGAACACGTCCAGCACCACGGCCAGATAGAGAAAGCCTGCGCGGGTCGGCACGAAGGTCGCGTCGACGACCCAGAAGCGATTCGGCGCATTGGCGTTGAAGTGCCGTTGCACCAAGTCTGGTGCGGCGCGTGCCCCGACTTGTCGTTGTGTCGTGGTGATCCATTTGCGCCGGCTCACGCCACGCAGACCCGCGCTGCGCATCAGTCGTGCGACCCGTTTGCGCGCGACGTGGATGCCTTGCTCAGCCCGTTCCGCGTGAACGCGAGGCATGCCGTAGGTGCCGCGCGAGCCGGCGTAGATGGCTCGGATGCGGGCCGACAGATCGGCATCACTGCAAGCATGCGCCGAGGGCGCGCGTTGACGCCAAGCGTAGAAGCCGCTGGCAGAGACCCCCAGCAGCCGTGCCATCGTCGCAATAGGCCAGGTGGCCTGATTCGCTTTCATGAACACGAACCCTTGTCGGGCAGCGTTCTGGTCTCCCTCGCGAACCAGGCCGCAGCCTTTGCCAAGATCTCGCGTTCAAGCTTGAGCTGGCGGTTCTCACGGCGCAGACGCGATAGCTCTTCGCGTTCAGCCGAGGTCAATCCGTCGTGTCGTGTGCCAGCGTCACGATCAGCCTGGGCAACCCAGCCGTAGGTAGTCGGCGTGCTCGGACCGAACTCTTTGGCCAGTTCTTCGGGGCGACGCCCGGCGTGTACCAAGTCAACGATCTGTTGCCGAAATTCCGGTGCATAGGCGCTCGGTATTTGGACATGATCCGCACCTCCTTCTTGACAGGATAGATCGTGTCCACGAAAGCGGGTCATCTCCATTTCAGTTCGCTCGCCGACACCCGTGTCTTGACCTACGTACGCCATATTTCGTTGTATCGACAAACTGCTATCACCGCCCGCGGTAATTCGCCTCATCCGAGCCAAGATGCCCTACCGAATCGATCAATGCCGGACCCTGAAGGTCTCCGATCGTGCGCTGTGGCATCCGCACATCGATTCCGGTGCGGGGAGCGCAGCAAAGGCAAAAGCGTGGCGGGACGCCGAGTGCTCCGCGGACGCGACAAATGGGTTCGCGGGAGACTGAACCATATCCTATTTGGTTTCCTACTCCGTTACTCCGGATCGACAGGGCATCGATCCCGGACACATCTCGCCTGACACGAACGTGTGCAGCACCGCAATCTTCTTGAACAGGGGCGCGGCAATCCTCCCGTTCAGGGGGGAAGGATAGCGCGGACAGCGTAGCTTTCCTTCTGCGGCGTTAGTGTGGCGTCCGCTGCTGCTCGATGTACTGGCGCACGACCCGGCAAAGTCGGACGGTGACCATCGCGCACCGCCCCACAACTTACACCGATGCACGGGCACAACTTCTGGTGAATCAGCCGGCTCGAAACACCCTTCAGGCTGTTCGCAAGCGCCGATAAACTAAGACGGGCGTCATGCGATGCTTATTGCACTCACGAGCAAGACGGGCCGTACTTCATATGCCAATTGGGTACTACCCCAAAGCGCAAGCTGGCACAATGCCGCTGCCATAAAGACCTGCAACCACATAACAGAAACCACGCTTCGGCCACGGTGATTCAGCTGAACCTACTTCCGGGCAACCGTCGACCAGTACCATTCGGCGGTCAAGTCTAAACCCTGTCGTGTTGTATAGTGAGGATGCCACGCCAGCACATTCTTGATGTGACTGGTATCGAGTTGCAGGCTGTTCGTTACACGCTGGATGGCTCCGCTACACCCCGGTAGGAACCGTAACATGCGTAGACCACCAGCCGGTAGAGAGAAAAGCCGTGCCGGCTTGCCAAGCGCGTCACCCGTCATTCGCAGGAGGTCCGCAATGGAAGGCGCATCATCATCGGCGACGTGGAAACATTCACCTTGTGCGCGCGGGTCAGTCGCGCAGCACAGTAGCGCGTCGGCAAAGTTGTCGACAAAAATGACGCTCCTGCGCGCATGGGCGGCGGCGAGGGGCAATGGCATGCCGCAGGCCACCGCATCCATCATCCGTAGAATGTTCGCCCGCACCCAGGGCCCGTAGACAACTGGCGGACGAACTATCACGATGTCTAGTCCCGCAGACCCTCCAAGCTCCATAAGCCGCTCTTCTGCACACGCCTTTGAACGGCCGTAAGCGTCCTCGGGGGCAGCCGTGCAACGCTCGGTAAGCGGTACTCCAACGTCTCGCTCCGCCACGGCCTTAATACTGCTTGCAAAAACAAACCGACTGGCACCGAACGCCCGCGCCGCCTTTGCAACGCGCAGCGTAGCGGCAATATTACTCGCCTCGAATGCGGTGTCGCGTTCATCCGACTGGTTACGCATCGCATGCACTTGCCCCGCCAAATGGATCACACAGTCCACCTCCCGATTGGCGGTCCATGCATTGATCAAGCCGTCAAAACCGGGGATATCGTGCACCCATTCTCGCACGCCAGGAATGCATACACCCGGCCGACGCACAAGCCCCGTAACACTATACCCCCTTGCGAGCGCGAGACGGCATACCGCGCGGCCAACAAAGCCATTTGCGCCAGTCACAAGGAGTCTGATCACAATCAATCTACTCCAGATCGAACTAGGAAATTTCAGCGATATCCGCAACCTACGGACGCTGCCCAATAGGGTTGTATAACATGGCACCGAATCGGCGCCAACAATGCATACGACCGTCGAGAGCAATTCACACTCGCGGCTTCGTTGCAACCTCCCAAGTTCGGAGCTACCCAGCGTTTCTGTTGCGGATGAGATCACACCAGCCAGAATTGGCGATCCACCGGGCCAAATGTTCCAGGAAAAACCGGTGCTTGATCGTGCGGACTGGTCGTCGCATTTGTCCTGCGCGAACCGGGAGCGACAATTCAGCTAGAACGAAGAGTACTTCCGCGATCCGCAAACTCGATCATGGATAACGATTGTCGCGTTCCGAACACGCTTCACAGGTTGGCGCACGCCACGCACAACCGCTCTGCCCTACAATCGGGTTACCACATCACTCCAGGGATCACCGTGCTGAATGAAAGGTGTGACACTAGCTGCATAAGGTTTCAACCGACCACTTTCGTCCCAGTCGATCGGGGTATTGAAGCTCAATAGAGGCGCCTCGTCGATGCGTGAGCAAAACGTAGCCAAATTTCGCATCTCCGCGCCCATAGCTTGGGCCATGTCTGATCGCCCAGACCACACCCCATGAATCAAATGAGCGCGCAGGACATCGAAGCCGACGTACCGAAACGCATACTGGATTGGCCACAGCAACATGCGCGTATTCAATTCTCTACCATTGTAGGAACACTCATCTACCGAAGCGCCGGTGGTTACGGACAGAAGCATACGCTTTCCCCTGCACCTTCCTCTCTCGAAACGGCGCTCACTGGAATACAGAGCACCATAAACAAATACTCTGTCCATCCATCCCTTAAGCATTGCCGGCGGACCGAACCACCAAAGCGGGAACTGGACCATAATCAAATCAGCCCACTGGACCAGCTCAAGCTCGTGCTGAACGTCCATCGGTAGTGTGTCGTTTTCAAACGCATGACGTTGCTCTGCTTGCACATCGAATATGCTTTCGTCGCTTCGATTCTCAAAATGCATCGACCTTTCGCACGGATCAAATTTATTTTGATATAGGTCCGACACTTTAACTCGATGCCCGCCCCCAATAAACGCCTTGCGTGCCGTTTCCACAAGGCTTGCGTTAAAAGAGTTCGGCTCTGGGTGCGCAACCAAAATATAGACGTTCATCAACCCCTCACGATAAGCCATTAACAATGACGCGCCAAAATCGAATATAGCAGTCAATGCGGCAACACAGATCTTTCCGGATTGAGCTACCAACCGTTGCCGAAGCAGCGCCCCCCTCTGTTGACCCGATAAGATAGCAAGATGCGGCCACGCGCCAATATATAGGACGCGCACCATCCCATGTCCGGAGAATCACACGTCACATGGCAATTAGCCCATCAGCGCAACCGAATTGGATGTTCCACTCAACTGATTCGCAAACGAATTCCGCTCACCTCTCCAATGAACGATTTGACTGCAACTTGCTTAACAACAGGACAAGACACCAGCCAAGGCCATTTCTTGATCATTTTCGGAAACTAATAAGACCACAGGTACCGTACTCGTACAGTCCCCCAAGCGATAATCGAACCGCACCGGGAAACGCATTGCCGCAACGTCGCCACTGATTTCGATGAGGCGTAACGATCTTTGCTGGACGGTCAAACCCGCAATATTTGTCGATGTCGCAGGAACAGCACGACAAACCCATTGCGAAACAAAACGTTGGTGTACGAGCCCATCTACTCACAGCGCCACACAGACCCCATCACTCCGTCAGTGCGCCGCTGCACGTCGCATCGGTCGATTGCCCCCTCAACCGTCCTCGGCATGGAATTGTGTGCCACAAATAACGCATGGCGGACGACGTGTGGCGCCAAGGCGCGGGAGAGCAGGCGCCTCGCGGCCTCAACGTCCAGCCGGCCATCGCACGACGGAATGTAGTGGCAGACGGCCAACAGCCGGAGTGCGCCACCGGTAAACGCAAGACATGATTCACCGACTCCGGGCAACTCGTTGAGCTGCGCTTCGACGTTGATGGTTTTCGTTAAACTGAGCGCAGTTTCGAGCATCCCAATTCCTCAAGCATGCAACAGAAAGGGGGGTTAAGACTCAGCCGCGAGCAATGATCGCTCTCGCACTAAAGTACGATTGTGCATCGATGCGGGGCGAATCGCTTTAAGAATTCGTCCATAGATGGCGCAACATCGTGCAGTCACACGATGGAAAAGCTCCGGCTCGATATAGTGTTGCAATGGTGCAAGAGACCGCGCCGACCATTGGAACAGGGTCGTAATTGACAGGCGCATTAAGACTCCGCGGTACGTCGCCGAGCATTCCGACGGATCAGGCGACGCCCGAGTCCGGGGAACGTTCTATGAATGTCGCCGAAAGTCAATGAGAATAGGATTGACATCGTCGCCGGACTAAAGTCGGGGGATTCCTGCGGTGCTCGTTGCGGCATCAAGCTGCAGTGAGTTGTTTCGGTAGGTCCCTGCTGCTGACGACATGACTACATCACTCAGTTTCACGGGCGCAACGGGCATGTACCGCCGTGAGACATTGACCCCGCCGACCACATCGGCGTTTCTTCTGAACCGCATTCGATACAAGCACCGCTCCCTAGTCTGGCGGTTATCCGCCCACACATGGCCTCAACACGGGCAGGTTCGGCTCATGTTCTGCGGCTCAACGGCGATAAAATATCCACCGTTCCACACCAGTTTGTCGATCAGTTGGCGGCGCGACGCCTCCCGCTTCCGCCTTATAGGTGCCCGGCCTGCACCGAAGGTCGAGGCTTACCGCGCATCGGATCGACTTTAAAGGTGTTCGAGCCTGATGATCGGCAAGAAGAACCTCCCAACCGCCCGCAAGAATGCAGTGGGACGACCTCACTGTCTAGTCGCCGACCTACCTTCCGGCTCCGGCGGCCGCACACCGATCGAAATCGGTCGCTAGTTGAACAACAGCTACATCGCACTGGACGTCTGCCGCTTCCGCGCGATTCTGCGCGTGCTCCCGGAGGAAGGCCGATCGCTGCAAACCAACATCCTCGGGCGAAATGCGCAATCGGTTGATGGCTCGGCCGCTATGCTGATGTCGCGACATCGCTATCGGAGGCCGAAATGACGTCATTGACCATCTCGAGTGCCCAATCAAGCGCCATCCGGGTGTACTTTGAGTATGTGACCGAACTCACCCAACTGCTAATCGCTATCCTTCGCGCGCGTGTTTTCGAGTCGAACGGACGGCGGCACCAGCAAGGCTCAACGCTGCTATCGCACGTCGTTGATTTTATCGCAAAATGGAATAATAAATCGATTGGAACATTTCCGACGAAAGAAGGCGCGCGGAAATTTGCCGGGCAATTCAAGACGGAAATGATAAAAGTCGTCAAAACTGGCAACAACAACCACGATCACCCTAATTCGTATCAAGTATTTTCTGTTGAAATATCGCTTTTGCCTCTAACAGAATTAATAACTGCAGCGTCGGATAACGACAAACATGCAAAACACTTGAAAGTGGTGATGGGCGAACTAACATCCGCGACACCACCGGACTCCAATACAACAATGACGCCCGGGGAATTGTTAAAGCTTATGAGCCCGATCGCACAGGATAATGCTCTTGCTCGCGACTGGATTCAACTTAAACGACAATTTTCGCACATGTCCGATCGCGCACTGCATGACTATCTTCTTAGAATATTTTTAGATAACACCTCTAACTGCATTGAAGAGTGGGAAATAAAAGATAAACACTTTGAATTGATCGAAACTCTTTGGAGGAATCCAGGTTATTTTAACAAAAACGAGAGCTAAAATCGGGCTTTCCGGAGCGGGCCGAATGTGATTCGGTCCCAAGCCGTAACCGGTGCCAGCGCAACGAACTGCGGTCACTCACCGAACCTTTGCTACCGAAGAGAGCATCGCGCGCGCATCGGGGATGCTGTACAGGATTGAGGAAGCGATCAGCGGCAAACCGCCTGACGTGCGCCGTGTGCATCGCCGCGAGCACGCGCGGCCGCTACTCGATCAATTCCATGCGTGGCTCACCACGATGCTGGAGACGTTCTCGCGTGCTGGAGACGCTCACGCGTAAATCCGATGCAAGTCGGGCGATCCTATATGCGCTGAACCGGTGGGAAGCGCCTACACGCTATTGTGATGATGGCCAGGTCGAAATCGACAACCTGCCAGTCGAACGGGCGCTGCGCGGGGCGGCCATCGGTTGACGTTATGCGCACTTCGGGATT
>NZ_ML058671.1 GCF_003635165.1 Burkholderia sp. Nafp2/4-1b
CTTTTTGAACTGGCCTCTTAGAATCTGACCCGTTTTACAAATGAGAAGATGCCATGATCCTTGCTACCGATGATCGACCCGGCAACGATCGACGTAATGCTGTAGCCCGCTTGATGGCGCGCTCGCGCTCGGCCCCTCCAACTGTCCAACGTAGGTCGCCGGCAACGCATCGCGCGCGAACTGGTACTCAAGCGAGGTGAGCACGTTGCGCGTGAAGACTGGGATCGCTACAAGCACCAGGCACCTTACGGGCGTTCTTGATCAATTCAAGCGCGGCGATGTCGCCGTGGGCGGCCATTGCATACACGTGGTCCGCCACCACCATGCCGTCAGCCCTATCGATCGCCCCCGACCCGGCTCCAAGCACCACATCGTCACCGACGCCAACGGCACACCTCTCGCAGCGATCCTGACTGGCGCGAACGTCAACGATGTTACGCAGTTGCTGCCGCTGATCGACGCGATTCCATCGATTCGCGGCCTGCGCGGCCACTCACTGCAGAGACCGAGAGCGGTCTACGCCGATCGCGGTTACGACTCCGAGCGACATCGACGCGCGTTGCTGCGCAATCGAGGTATCGAGTCGGCCCTGAACAATTCGTTTTGTCGCGCAGATGAAGCTACGCCGCCGACTGTGCAGCGGTTTGGAAGCTGAGCAAAGCGACGAGAATCAGGGTGTAAAAAAGCCGCAGCTTGCGCAGGATCATCCGCAGGTTGTGACCGGCGCCGCACAGCACCGCATGAATCGCATCGCCCAGCGTACCCTTGAGCCAATTTCGATCGAGCTTGCCGTCGGCCTTCATGTGCCCGATGGCTGGCTCGATCGCGCTGCGACGCCGGATCATTGCTCGCAGGCCGCGCGTGATACCGCGTCGCAAGCCCGGGTGGTAGACCTTTACTGATTCACCTGATGGCTCAGGCGAGAGGGTGCTGAACCGTAGTGAAACCGGTCACTCACAAGCTGCCCCCTCGTCGAATCTCAAATGCGGGCTTGCGACAACTGCACTACGCGGAAGTCTGCACCCTTTCAGGTCCGGGCAAATCTTGAACCCGTATGCGAGCTATTACAGCCCGCCGTTCGCTTTTTCCACGTTCTCATACCCGCTTTCCCAACAGCTCCCCTCACGAGTCACCTGCCGCATGTTGCGGCGGGAAATCGGGCTTACCACGTTCCCCACTCTACCGACCCGAACATTCCTGGGCCTATCCGTTTAGCACCTGTCTATTCCCCGATGGCACCTCGACGACGTGTATCCATTTCAAAGGGATGCAACCGGCCATTTACCATTTTGGTCAGAGCCTTTCAGCAGCTTTGGCTCTTCGAGACTAACGAGGATTCTGTCGACAGTTCACGTCCGTTGTGCATGCGGAACTTGCCTGGCCCCCACACCGCACGGCTGCTGGCAGTGTCGATCCCTGCCCGATCGCCCGGGTGAGCCGCCCACAGGGAGGGTGCGTTGTCCCCGGAGCTTCGAACCCGACCGTCACCAGTCGCGCACGTCCGGGTAGGCAACTGCTGGTCGTACAGCAGGTCACAGCTTCAATCTCCGGTGTTCAGGTTGCTGAATGTGACAAGGTAGAGAAGAGCTTTGCCATCCACTACGTTGCCGATTTACGTCCGGCGGACGGCGACACGTGTCGCACTTGAAACCGTCTCTTAGGAAATTGCGCTCGCTCACCTGAGCTTGCCTACATCGCATCAGTGTTCGTCGGCCGTTGCGGCTGTGTAGATGCGTTGTCGCGAAGAAAGCGCGGGGTGCCACATGAGGCACGTCCTGGAACGGATCCCGACGATGAGGGCCGGACTCGCTGGGAGGATGAAAGGAAATGATCGTCGCGACAAACGAGTGTTCGCGTTTCTCGTATGCCATCTACGTCTGCGGATGCGGGCTGACAGATCGGCATCACTGCAAGCATGCGCCGAGGGCACGCGTTGACGCCAGGCGTAGAAGCCGCTGGCAGAGACCCTCAGCAGCCGTGCCATCGTCGCAATAGGCCAGGTGGCCTGATTCGCTTTCATGAACTCGAACCCTTGTCGGGCAGCGTTCCGGTCTCCCTCGCGAACCAGGCCGCGGCTTTTGCCAAGATCTCGCGCTCAAGCTTGAGCTGGCGGTTCTCGCGGCGCAGACGCGAAAGTTCCTCGCGTTCAGCCGAGGTCAATCCGTCGTGTCGTGTGCCAGCGTCACGATCGGCCTGGGCAACCCAGCCGTAGATAGTCGGCGTGCTCGGACCGAACTCTTTGGCCAGTTCTTCGGGGCGACGCCCGGCGTGTACCAGGTCAACGATCTGTTGCCGAAATTCCGGTGCATAGGGCGCTCGGTATTTGGACATGATCCGCACCTCCTTCTTGACAGGATAGATCGTGTCCACGAAAGCGGGTCATCTCCACCGCGCCGGAAATGGATATCGACATCAGGCTTTCGAACGTATGGCGATGAACCGACAGAGTCAGAGCGTTGTTGAGAGCTTCGTGATATTTCTTATCTCGGACCAATGGATAGAAAGCGTGCTTCGAGCAGTTTTTCCTGATCTGCGAAGCGCTTTTCATCCCTGGCTTTGAGTCTCTTCAAATTTTCGATTTTCCAACGAATCGCAGGCAATTGTTGCAGATGCTCATACGGCATCAGCGACCATTCCGGCTCAAGTCGTATCAGCGACAAAAGGAACTTGCGATGGGCTTCAGTGAGTGCGCAGGGAAGCTCATCGTGCAGCCGCTGTTGCACCATCCCAAGTTGGTCCAGACCGATTTCGTCAACGGTCATTCCAACGAAGCCTGCTTCGTATTCGTCGGCAAGAGGGTGCGGTTGCGCAAAGAGCACCTCGTGGATCGGGCGGTTGTGGCCCGCGAGATAGGCGACAAAGGCGTCTACGATGTCTGTACGCATTCCAAGAGTGTCGTACATATGCTGCACATCGAAAATATCGCGAGGATGCTGCCGGTCCAACGCCGCAACGAGCTTGCTGCCATAGAGTTCAGCGTCGTCAAGTGTGGGAACCTCGAGATCCACGCGAAACAATTCCTGGGCGTGGGGCACAACGCTTCGCGTGACCGTTGGCATCAGTGTGCCGCGGAAAACATAGTTCACTTCGACCTTTACCTGTGCATCGGATGATGACACGAGCAATTTCACGTCATCGCCCTTGTTTTTGCCGCTGGCGCCGGCGACCGTGACGGCATAGCCTTGCCTCTCGATTGCAGTCTTCGCGCGTGCAAGCTCGGCGTTGATGATGGCAAGCGCTTCGTCTCGGTTCGGTTCGTGCGCGCGCATGACCACGTCGATATCGACGGATAGTCGCGGCAGGTCCTGAACAAACATGTTGATGGCTGTCCCTCCTTTCATCGCGAAATGAGGTGAATCGAACACCTCGGGGGCGATCGACAGCATGAGCCGAACCGTATTGAGATATTGATTGTTCATTGAACCAAGGTGACGGGGCCGGACAATCGCGTCAGGCCTTGAGGTTCAGTCGAGCGGCGCCCTTGCGACTGCTCGTCCAGCGTTTGCCGGGCCCGAGTCGATCAACGTGTCGCTGAAGGTCTTGCCCCCAAGGGTATTCGCTCGCTTCGCCCAAATCACGCACGAGCTTTACGACTTTTACGCGAGTGCAATGGGACAGCAGTGTATCAAGCACTTTCGGACGGAGATTGCGTAACGACGACACGATGTTCATCGCTTCCTCTAGTGATTGGCCTTTCGCGCGCTGCTTGCCTATGTCGCTCGCGAGCTCGAGTAGGGCACGCTCGGGCTCCGAAACCAGGACCGAAGGATCGCCATTTGGCAGGGTCGACAGGTGGGCATCGCTCGGCAACGAGGTATCGAAAAGGCGCGTCGTCTGCAGCGTGTACAACATGTGCTTACCGACCCATTTGGGCATCACATACGGACGCTCGGCCCATAAGACGACTCGTTCGCGAAAACCGACGTTGTGTCGGACACCCTGCCAATCCAAGGCGGTCTTGCCACCGACATGGAGGCCCGGGACCTTGCGGCTCAGGTAAGCCAGTATGCCGTCACGGGTCGGGGTGTCACCTGCGAGCAAATAAGCCCCTTTCGAGAGCCGCTGGAGCCATCCTGCCTGGACGAGATAGGTAGTCTGCTGTGCACTGACACCACAATCCCGCAGTATTTGGGGATCGAGTGGTTGACCGCGCGGGGTGCCTTCCATCAGGCGCTGAAGGGATTTGCTTGCCATGGGTGCTTGCGACATGATTCTTCGTAGTGTACATGGTAGAAATTTGGATTTCCACACAAAAAGTCATGAGCCTAGGCCGCTTCGTAATCCGCTTGCAGTCACTAGCACGTTGGACGCGTTACAGGTCAGAAGGCAGAGTTGAACTGAGCGCCGGGGCATGACCTAACATCGAATGCTCCAGAAAAAATTGTATTTCTGCATAAAAAATCATGTGCTTGCCACGGCACGTCATGATTTGATATGAGGGTAATCGTCCTTTTCGTGCAAAAATCTGGCGGTTCCGCCACAAAGCCTTCTGTAGCAAGGCTTTGCGGTCGATTCTGACTATTGTCGGCAATCCCGGCCGGGATCTGCGGTAAGCTACCTGTCCGCAATTTTCAATTGTGACCGTGACGGGAGGCACCAGATGCCGGGCCTGGAATTTCGGTATGTGGGGCATGATCGTTTGCCCGTGCGACTGTCCGAGTTCGACGTCGACCGTTACTTTGCGCTGAGCGACAGTGACGTGGCCGCGCCCAATGAACGTTTCCGGCGCGATCGCCGCGCAGGCGCCGCCATCCAACTGGTCTTTCTGCAGGCCAGCGGCCACACGCTGGATCATGTCGGGACCCTGCCGCGGCAACTGCTGCGCTATGTCGGCGAGCGACTCGGCCTGCCGACACCGTCGATCGCGTCGCTGCGCACGCTCTACCAACGCTACACGACCCAATACGAGCATCAGGTGTGGGCGTGCGAATACCTCGGCCTAACGTCGATGGGCGCTGACCAGTGGTCCGGCTTCGAAGCGTCGATGCGGCAAGATGCTGCCGAATCGCTGGCGCTCGATGAACTGGTGCAGCATGCGTACCACTGGCTGTACGAGCGGCGACTGTTAATCCCCGCGGAACGAACGCTGCGGGATCTGGGGCGATCGATCTGGGGGATGCAGAACGCGGTCTGCTCGCGACGATCCAGGCAACCGCAGCACTGATGCGCGCCGACGCGGTTTTGTCCACGCAACATGGCGCGTCGGGGATGACCGTGCTCGAATGGTTGAAGACGCCACCGGCGCGGCACAGCACAGCCCTTCGACCATTACTAAAACGCTTTCGAAGGTTCGTTTCCTCAAGTCGCTCGGCGCCCATACGTGGAACCTGGACGCGGTGCCGATCGAGAAACAACGCGCCTATGCGCAGCGCATACAGGCCCGGCGCACCGCCAAGGTTCGTGAACTGGCGGCGTCGACGCGCACGATCGAGCTGATCTTCTTCCTGCACATCACGTTGCTGGAGTTGACCGACGCGCTGCTCTATCAAACCGGAAGCCGCGTTTCCGATCTCGTCCGCCACGCCTACGATCGGGCGACGCTCAAACAGGCGCGGTCTGCTGTGGAGTACCGACAGCAACTGATTGCGATCAAGGCGCCCGTCGACGATATGAGCCGTCCCGCAGAAGAACAGCTTGCTGAGATCGGCAAGCTGCTCGAGGACCTGTCGGACAAGCCGCCGACGAGTCACGCAGCCAACGTCCGCGAAACGCTAACCGACGATCATCATCGCATCCGCGACCTGCTGGTGCCGTTACGCGAACTGGAACTGTCCGGCCATGAGGCTGAGCCGAGTCTGCGCCAGCTCGAGTTCCTCGGCACACTACACGACCGCAGTGCGACTGAACTGCCCGCTGGCTGCGAGGTGCCGGTCAGCGCGAGCTGGCGGGACCTCGTCCAGGGCGAGGATCGCGTACGGGCGATGCGGGTGCTGGAGGCTTCGGCAATCACGGGGCTGCGCAAGGGGCTTGCGACGCGGATCGGTTTGGATCAGCCATAGTCTGTCGTTCCCTGCCCGCGATCAACTGCTGATTCCTCCAGCGCAGTGGGAATGCGAGCGCGACCGGTTTCTGTCGTCGCTTGGACTGTTCCACAAGGCTGAGCCGCTCCTGACGCGGCTGACGAACCACCTGAAGGCAAGACTGTCTGCACTCGACGAGGCGCACGAGGCTGGGCGTGTCACGGTTGGAACCGACGGTGCATTGCATCTGTCGGCGCTCGAGGCGATGCCCACCGAAGGCATCCCGAGGCGCACGCGCGACTTGATGTTCAAGGAGATCGGCACCACGCAGTTAGCCGATCTGCTCATTGAGATGGATGTCCACACCGGCTTCAGCGAAACGCTGCTGGCGCGCCGCGCGCGATGCGAACGAACTGGTCTCGTTATACGCGGCACTGATCGTACACGGAACGGATCTCGACGCGACGAGTGTCGTGGCGATGGTCCCGCAACTCGACCTGGCGCCCATCGCGACGGCGGTGCGGGCGCTTGAGATGCCTGGCCGACTGTCGCGCACGAACGAGCGCGTGGTCGAGTTCCAGCGCACGCATCCGATTACCGAATTGTGGGGAACGGGGCGGCATGCATCCAGCGATTCCATGAGCCTGGATACTTCGCCGCACCTCTTTTATGCCCGCGTCGATCCGCGGCGCCGAACCCACGCAGTCGGATCTATACGCACGTGCTGGATCAGCATGGCATTGTCTATAACCAACCGATCGTGCTCAACGAACGGCAGGCGGGTGTGGCCATCGAAGGCGTATTGCGGCATAACGAAAACCGAGACGATGGCGGGCTGCTGCGACTCTCGGTCGACACGCACGGGTACACAAGCGTTGGGACGGCCGTGTCGAAACTGCTCGGCTTCGACTTGTGTCCTGGCCTGCGCAATTTGGCCGAGCGCAAATTGTATTTGCCTCGCGCATTTGTCGTCTCCGAAGGGCTGGCGCCAGCTGTAGCTCACGATGTCGCCCTCAAGGCAATTCGCGACGGCTTGGACGAATTTCTGCGGCTCGTCGCCTCGATTCAGTCCGGCCGCGTCGACGCGGTGGTCGCGCTGCAGCGGTTCGGCAGTGCCGCACAGGGCGACCCAGTACACCGGGCCGCCGATCAGCTCGGCAAGTTGCTGCGCACGCTTTTCCTATGTGATTACTTCAGCAACGTGGCGTTCCGCCGGGAGCTGCATACGCTGCTGAATCGGGGTGATTCGGTTCATCGGCTTCAGCGCGCGATCTACACTGGCCGGGCGGCCCCCGAGCGCGGCCGACGTCGTGATGAAATGGTCGCGATCTCGGGTTCGTTGACGTTGCTGACGAACCCGTGATCGCCTGGAACACGCAACACATGCAGGCGACGGTCAACGACTGGCGTCACAAGGGGCGATAGGTTGACGACGAGTGGTTACGCCGGATGGGGCCTGCGCATTTTGCGCACGCGAACTTCCGGGGCACATTGAGCGTTCCCATCGACCGATACAGCGACGTCCTGCTGGAAGCCGCACCCTGGAAACGAGGCACGGGATCATGAGGCGTGCCGGATAGAGACGACGGGGTATCGGTACCGTTGGCGGACTGGCGTCCGTCTGATGAAGTCGACGAGCGCGATCAGCGCCAATACCGGTCTGCAACAGGATCGTGCAGTACCGCTTCTGCCATGCAGTCATACATCTCTGCGGTAAAATGGGTTTCGCCGAGCAGTTCCTCAATCGCCGCCTCCAGTTCGGCTCCGTGTGCAAACGGCATAGTGATCTCGTATCGTGTGCGCTGCCGGTTAACGCAACGCATCTCATACAGGGAATGACAGAAATCTTCGATCCTGCGGCGCGCCTTTGACATGCCTCGCACGAATTTACTGTTGCGCTCGATGACCAAATGCAAGTTCAGGTGGGTGTGCGGCGTCGATGATGCCGTTATCTCGTCCGCCAACAACTGCGTTTTGGCGGGTTTGGTGATCGCGGGCTGCGTGGGTGCCGGTGGCGGTAGCGTTGTGAGTGCCGACTCGATGCGATGTTGCGCGAACGGATCGGCCGCATCGATGTAACGCATTGCCGAACGCACATCTTTCCAGCCAACATACTCCATCAGCATTTTCAGATCCCAGCCGTTCGAGTTGGCCCAGGTCGCAAAGCCTCGCCGCAACGAGTGGCTACTGTAGCTGTTGGGCGCGGGTAGTCCAGCCTCGCGAAACAGCGTGCGCAACAAGGGAACAAAGCTGCCGGCATGCAACCCTTCGTCGCTCACGTTTCCCCAGCGGTCGACGCTTCGGAACACGAACCCTTCCGTCAGGCCAGAGGCTCCAATCCAGGCTTCATAGGCCGCCACAGGGCATAGCCGCGACAGCGCGGGCGCCTTGAACGTCGTGCCAAGCTGCGCGCGATCGCCTTTCGTGCGCGGCAGGAACAGCGTCATGCCGCGACCCGCCTCGACGGTCACGTGCTCGATCCGTAAGCGACTGAGTTCGTCCGAACGAAAACCACGCCAGAAGCCAAGTAGCACCAGCGCACGGTTGCGAACGCACGCGAGGCGGGTTCGCTCGTCTGTGACCTGGTCGATCTGCCCATCAAGCCAGGAGGTAAGTTTTTCGAGCTGCGTGAGCTGCATCGGCCTGGCGCGCTTCTCGGTCGCAGGATGCAGTGCCGCGATCCCCTTGAGCACCTTTCTCACGTGCGGCGTTTTCGTCGGATCGGCGAAACCCTGCGTCTGGTGCCACTGAGCGAGTGCTGCTAGGCGCGCCCGCAGAGTATTGACCGACAGGGTTTCGGCGTGCTCGGCAAGGTACCGTGCAATTGCATCGGCGCTAGCCGGCAGGAAGCCACCCCATTCAACCTCGAAATGTCGGATCGCCGACTGGTAACTGCGACGGGTATTTTCGCGCGTCGCGGCTTCGACGTAGCGATCAATGGCAGACATGGCTCGTGGGTACAATCGGGAATCAATATCGGAGACGATGATATGCAACAACGAGCATGTGCGCCAGTCGGATTGCAAGATGGGGAATGCGGTTTCGACCGATGAAGCGATGAACGAAGGCAAGCCGTCATATGCGGGCTGGGAAAATTTCACACGCGAAGAGCTGCTCGCCGAGCTCGTCCGCCTGCATGCTGAAAATGTCCGACTTACCGCCTTGCTACCGACAACCGTGCCGGCACCGGGTAAGTCCGCGCCAACGGTTCGGCGCGAACCGTCACCAGCGGGGCGGAACACAAGCGCCCCTATACTTTCGCCAGACCAGAAAGTGCAACTCTTCCGGCGGCTGTTTCGCGGCCGCACAGATGTCTATCCACTTCGTTGGGAAAGCCGTAATTCCGGGAAGTCGGGTTATGCGCCGGCCTGCGCCAACGAATGGCGAACAGGAATTTGCGACAAGCCCCGCATCCGCTGCGCGGACTGTGGGCATCGCGTGCTGTTGCCACTTGACGATCAGGTCATCTACGCGCATCTGGCCGGCGACCATACGGTGGGCCTTTACCCGCTGATGCCCGACAGCACCAGCTATCTGCTCGCCGTCGATTTCGACGAGGAAGACTGGCGCGAAGATGCGATGGCTTTCCGGCAGTCGTGTGAAGAGTTGGGCGTGCCCGTTTCGCTCGAAATCTCTCGCTCGGGCAACGGCGCGCACGCGTGGATATTCTTCTCATCGGCCGTCACCGCGCGCGAGGCACGACGGATGGGGGCGGCCATCATCAGCCACACCTGCGCCCGGACCCGGCAGCTTGAGTTGTCGTCTTACGATCGGCTCTTTCCGAACCAGGACGTGCTCCCCAAAGGCGGCTTCGGCAACCTGATCGCGCTACCACTGCAGAAGCAGCCACGTGAGCGCGGATGCAGTGTGTTTGTTGACGAGCGCTTCGAGCCCTATGCCGACCAGTGGGCGTATCTGGCAGCCGTCCCGATGATGGACGGGCGCGACATCGAGGGCGTGATTTTCCGTGCCACGGGCGGTGCCCATCCGCTCGATGTCGCTTTCATCGCCGAAGAGGACCAGGTCGAGCCGTGGAAGCCACCGCCTGGGCTGCCGAAACGATTGGCCGGACCAATGCCGGCATCGCTCACGCTAACGCTCGCGAACCAACTCTATTTCGAGAAGGAACAGCTTCCCCAGGCACTGCTCAATCGTCTCATCCGGCTCGCAGCCTTCCAGAATCCGGAGTTCTACCGAGCCCAGGCACGCGGTTTCAGCGTGTGGGACAAGCCTCGCATCATTGGCCGGGCCGAAAATTGCCCGCGCCACATCGCGTTGCCGCGGGGTTGCCTCGACGACGTGATGACGCTGTTGCGCGACAACGACGTCACTTGCGACATCCGCGACGAGCGTTGCACGGGCGAGCCGATCGTCGTGTCTTTTGCTGGTACGTTGCGCGATGACCAGCAGACGGCCGTGGCCGATCTGCTGCGGCACGACACCGGCATCCTGCACGCGCCGACGGCGTTTGGAAAGACCGTGACGGCGGCCGCGATGATTGCCCAGCGCGGCGTCAACACGCTCGTGCTCGTGCATCGCCGGGAGCTGCTTGAGCAGTGGCGCGAACGCCTGCAGTCATTTCTCGGGCTCGATCCGCGGGCGATCGGCGCGATCGGCGGCGGCAAGTCGAAAGCGACCGGCCGGATCGATGTCGCGATGCTGCAGTCGGTGGCACCCGATGGTACTCGCGGAGAGTTGTTGCGGCGTTACGGCCAAGTCATCGTCGACGAATGTCACCATGTCTCTGCCGACTCCTTCGAGGCAGTACTCAAGGCTGTTCACGCGCGCTACGTGTTGGGCCTGACCGCGACGCCGGTGCGGCGCGACAGCCAGCAACCGGTGATGTTCATGCTGTGCGGGCCGATCCGGCATGCGGCGCGGCAGCCAGCTAACGCGCCGCAGCTGCTTGAGGTTTTCCCGCAAAGACTCACTGCTGCGGTGGGCGTCGCAGACGACGCGCCGATCCAGGCGGTGTTCGCACATCTCGCACAGGATGCAGCGCGCTCGCAGATGATCGCGTCGGCCGTCCGCGAGCAGTACGGACAGGGGCGTAACGTGCTGGTACTCACCGAGCGGACGGACCATCTCGAAAGCCTGCAGCGGATGCTGGAAGACACGGTGCAGACGCTGTTCGTGCTGCACGGACGGCTCGGCAGAAAAGCGCGCGCCACCCAGTTGACGGCCCTTGACGCGCTGGCCAGTGATGCGCCCCGCGTCGTGCTCGCGACGGGCAGGCTGGTCGGGGAAGGTTTCGACCACCCGGCGCTGGATACATTGGTGCTGGCTATGCCGGTCGCATGGAAAGGCACCCTGCAGCAGTACGCCGGCCGGCTTCACCGCGAGCATGCGGGTAAAACGGGCGTGCGGGTGCTCGATTACGTGGACGGCGGGCATCCGGTGCTCCTGCGCATGTGGGAGAAGCGCCAGCGCGGCTATCGGGCGATGGGTACCAGGTGTGCGTGCCTGGCCAGGAACTCCAGCTGACGCTCGCCTGAAATCGCACAGCCAATCTCTTTTTGTACTGATGCCGGCTCCCGGACGCTGTCTGGAGGGCCTCACATTCGATAATCCACCTTTATTGCATATGATAAATCCTAATTTCACACCACGCTTGACCGAATGTATTGGTACGTATATACATAGTATGTAATACAGTACGATATTCGAGGGAGATCCCATGGCTCGCGCCGGCCTAACCCGTGTGGACGTCAAGCGTGCGCGCGATTCGCTGATTGCGCAGGGGCAGCACGCGTCGATCGACGCGATACGTATCGCGCTCGGCAACACGGGCTCGAAAACCACCATCCACCGGTACCTGAAAGAACTCGAGGAAGAGGACGGCACATCGCTGGCACGCGCGGTGGCGCTGTCCGACGCGATCCAGGATCTGGTGGCCCGGCTCGCGGCTCGCCTGCACGAGGAGGCACAAGCCCTCGTCGATCAGCAGGTCGCCGCTGCGGCCGCGCAGCGCCAGCAGGCGCAGTCTGAAATCGCAAAGCTCGGCGCTGAGTTGGGTGCGATGCGGGAGCACCTCTCTGACGCGACCGTCACCCTTTCCGCGGAGCAGGACGCGCACGCCGGGACTCGCCTGGCGCTGCATCAGCGCGACCTGGACGTCGAGCGACTCACCCAGCAGGTACGCGACCAGACCGAGCGTCTTGCCGAGCAGGAAGGCTTTCGCCTGTCGCTCGAGGCAAAGCTCGCGCATGCGCGTGATTCCCTCGAGCATTTCCGCACGGCCGCGCGCGAGCAGCGCGAGCAGGAAATGCGCCGACACGAGCAGCAGGTGCAGCAGGTGCAGGCTGAGTTACGCCAGGCGAACCAGACGGCCATCGTCCGGCAGAACGAGATCACTCAGCTGAACCGGGACAACGCTCGGCTCGTCGCCGAAGCGACGGCCACGACCAGGCTCGCACGCGATCAGCAGGCACATGGCGAGGCGTTGCAGTCCGCCCTCAATCGTGCTCTCACCGATCGAGCGCGCGCCGAGGCCGAGCGCGACGCAGCGCAGGCGGCAGCCGATGCGCGGGCAGCCGAGCTGCTCCAGGTACGCGAGGCTCGTGACTCGCTCGATGCAGACCTCACGAAGCTGGCCGCGCAGATCGAAGCGCAGCAGCAGCTCCTGGTGGACTACCGGATGCGGCTGGGCGTCGCGGGCGCGGCGGACTGAAAGCGCCGCATCGCGTGCCGAAAAGACCTCACAATGGCAACGCGCACGCCTTTCGGCGCTTGCCATGAAGCATTCTGGCTTTCGCGTCGCCCCAGCCCGCAGTTTCCGGGCTCCGCCGGGTCGTGCGCCAGCACATTCACCTTCTTGTTTTCCATGCGCTTCGCTACGGGAATTTGGCATGAGCGAATACCAATACTACGAGTTTGCATGCGTCGACCAGCCGCTTACGGCGACCCAGCAGGCAGAGTTGCGCAGTTTCTCCACGCGGGCCACGATCACCGCCTCAAGCTTCGTCAACGAATATCACTGGGGAAACCTCAAGGGCGACCCGCTCGAGTGGGTACAGCAATATTTCGACGCCCACGTCTACTCTTCCAACTGGGGGAACTGCCGCCTGCTTCTTCGCCTGCCACACGGGACGTTTGACGCGGAGACCATCCGCGATTACATCAAAGCTGGACGAAAGAGGCGCTCCCATTTCGAGAAAGCATTCGAGGCCATGGACGTCGATGACTGGTGCATCCTCGACTGGTCGTTCAATGATGATTCGGGCGAACACTCCCGCTTCTTGGAAGAGATGGATGGTGCGGGGTGGATGACGCGCCTGCTGCCTGTACGCGACGAGTTGCTCGGCGGCGATGCTCGCCCGCTTTATCTTGGGTGGCTTGCCCGACTCGGGAACGGTGAATTACGCGATGACGAAATCGAACCGCCGGTGCCTGCGGGATTACAGGCGTTGACGCCCGCGCAGGTAGCACTGGCCGAGTTTCTGATGCTGGATGCGGATTGGCTCGCAGCCGCCGCCGAGGCCAGCCCGCCATTATTGGCCTCAGTATCCAGCGGGAGCGAAGATAGTCGCTTTGATCCCTGGTTACGTGAGTTGCCGGCTGATGAAATGCGGGTGAAACTGCGCATGCTGCTACAAGGACGCAGCCGTGAAGCGGAGAGAACGCTTCGAAACGCATTTCTCAAGTGGGATAAAGGAAGGACTGTAAAGCAATTGGATTTACCAAGGCGTCGTCGAATATCCGAAATCGAATCAAAGGTCGCCTCACATCGTGCCATCCGTGAAAGAAGGGAGCAGGAAGCACGTCAGGCGGCCGAGGCCCGCCGTCGGGAAGAACGCACGCGGTACCTCACATCGCTTCTCGAACAGGAAGACACGGCGTGGTCAAGCATAGATGCACAACTTCGGCGCACAACGGGCAGCGCCTACGATCAAGCATTCCAGAAGTTGCAGGATCTCGCCGAAGCGTATGCAAACGTCAGGCGGGATGCCGTATTCCGGCGTCGCTTGGCGCAATTGATGTCGAGTCACGGCAAGCGGGGAGCCTGGCTTGCCCGGCTGCAAAAAGCGGGGCATTTGTGGCAACCCAAGTCGTAGCCTCCTTGGCCGGACCTGCTGAATCATTTCCGCAAATCTGAAATTACCCAACTGAACAAGGACAACGCACGACTGCTCGCTGAGTCCCGCGCGGCCGGCAAAAGCCTGCGCGAAGCGCGGACACACGGTGAGAAGATGCAGGAGACGCTCGACCGGATGCTTGCCGAGCGTGTCCGCGTCGAGACCGAACGCGATGCGCTACGCACGACGGTCGGTGCGCAGGCGGGAGAGCTGGAAAACGCACGCGCGGCGGTAAGCGCAGCGACACGGAGGAGCGGAAGAAGCTGGCGGCGCAGGTCGACGCCCAGCAGTTGCTGCTGGCTGACTATCGGGCGCGCTTGGATCAGGTCTGGGGCGCAGCAGGCTGAGGCGCCAGATTTTGCACGAAAAGGACGATTACCCCATGGTGAGAAGATACAGGGGACGCTCGACCGGATGCTTGCCGATCACGTTCGCGCCGAAACCGAACGCGACGCGCTACGCACGACGGTCAGCGCACAGGCGGGGGAACTGGAAAGCTCGCGTGCGGCGCTCGGTGCAGCGACGGAGGATCGGACGAAGCTGGCTGCTCAGGTCGACGCCCAGCTGTTGCTGCTGGCCGACTACCGGACACGCTTGGGTCTTGGCGGCCCAGCAGGCTGAAGCGCCAGATTTCGCATCCGAAGGACATGGTTTGCGAAATCCGCATGTTGCAGGCCATTGATTTATCGTGGAATTCTGTGCTGAACCATCAGATTTTGCACGAAAGGACGATTACCCCGTAACGGGAGAAACGCACAAAATCAAAGACACCCTTATGGTTACACATCTTCGCTAGGAGCTTGCGAAGGCCTTGGCCGCAAGGACTCGCTAGATGGTGCGACCTATATAAAAAAGACCGCGCACGAAGCGCGGTCAAGATGGGTGACGTTTGCTCCCCGGTGCGGTTCGGGGAGCTCGCGCCAGCTTGAGACTAGTTTTACTGCCCGGTTCGGACAAGCCGCACAGGCTGTGGATTGTCATCAACGGCCAGAATCACATCACCCGCTGCGCCATATGTGATGTCGACGAACTTTCCCACTCCAGAATCGTTTATCGGCGCCGACGTCCGGTAGTATGTTTGCTGGGTGAGCGGCAACCACTGCTGGAGGTTTTGCCATCCACCTTGCGCGCTGAACGTCTTCAGTAATGCGTCATAATCCTCACCTGACCCAACACTCGGCAATCTCCAGTCAGCTGCTCCCGCCAAGCCTCCGCTCCCGTTTATCGTTGTTGCGAAACTCTTCGCTGCGTCAAGCGTGTAAGTACTATTCGTGTCTCGCGGCCCGCCGTCCGTCTTGATTTCCCACCACAAATGCTGGCCGCTATCCACTGTTGTGACGTTATCTCGAACTGCGACCCAACTCGTCGCCGTGAACGGAAGCGGGTGACCATCGGCATCGATTTTCGTGAATGGATCACCGATACTTGCTAAGAAACGCTCCGTCTGCTTGCCGTATATCAACACAATTCCAAACTGACCTGCCGACCCGCCGGCGCTGATGGTAAAGGGTAAGCTTCCGTCCGTGCCAGTATTTGCCGTCTGTTGGGCGGACGCTTGCGTCACGCCAGGAGCCACTAGCACGCTCAACGGTGCATCGCCAATCGGCGTTCCGTCCGCGTCCTTAAGCAACGCTGTATATGCCGGCGTGCTGTTTTTTGGAGCCTCGAGCGGCCACGCTTCGATGGAAATGGATGTGCCCTCCACTTGCACGGGCGTGGTTACCGTCGTTCCATTTGCAATTGCCGTTACGGTAATCCGACGGTTACTCTTGTCAGCGCCATAGCCGATCACCGCGGTCGCCACACCATTACTGTTCGTAGTGGCCTGCTGTGAGATGATTGCGCCACTGTCCACGCTAAACGAGACTAGGACACCTACGACGGGCGCGCCATTCGAAAGTGCCGTTGCAGTGATCGTGGTCTGATTCGTCAGCGCGTTGGCCCCAGATCGGATCGACGGCTGGCTTGAAGCAAGCGATATGGTTGTAGTCGGTGCGGCGGCAACTGTCAGAGAGTCGCTCGCTTTCGCCCCGTTTATGGATGCGGTTAGAGTATCTGTGCCTGCCGTAGAAGGCGTAATACCAAAAGCGGCCGTTCCGTCACTTTCCGTAGTCTGGCTTGGCGGCGCGATGGCGTTGCCAAGAGCGGACGCAAGCGTCACCGGCATGTTCTCGACCGCATTACCGCTCGCGTCAAGCACCGTGGTAACAACGGTCGCACTATCGCCCTGCTGGACACCTGTAGGTACCGACAAGCTGATCGTTGTACCGACGATGCCGATCGAAACGGAATTCGAAGCAACTGGCCCGGCCGTAGCCGTGACAGTAACAGTTCGATTCGTCTTATCGGAACCGTACGTGAATGTTGCCGTTGCGACCCCATTACTGTCGGTCGCGACGTCCACCCCGGGGAGCACAACGGTATTGCCGCCTGGATTGAACTTCACAAACACATTCCGCATCGGTCTGCCATTACTACCCGTAACCGTTGCCGTAAGCTTTGCCGAGTTGTTTGTATCCCCACTACTGATCTGATTTGTGCTGGTGACGAGTGAAATGGATTTGACTGTCGGCGTTCCGACAACGCCTCCATCGTCTCCCCCACCGCACGATGCCAGCAGACCGACAAAGAAAAGCGGAAATATCAGGGCAAGCGCATTGCGCCACCGCACTAGCACGCTCATAAGTCACCTATATGGTTGAATCCCGCCGATCGAACTTTGCGATCGACAGGACGGGATTGTCTCCGTTCTCAATGACCAATAAAACGTTCAGCACTTCATCGATTATTTCTCAGTATCTCTTGACAGGAAGACAACAACTACCTCAAGCCGCGTTTTGCAACGACCGAACATAAGCTGAGCTTACATTCATCTCAGCGGTACCTTGTAAAATATTTCGAAAGATCGTCCGTTTGTCGAAAATCTCAATAATCTTGAT
>NZ_ML058672.1 GCF_003635165.1 Burkholderia sp. Nafp2/4-1b
CCGCTATGGCGAAGATTTTAAGCACGTGTGAGGGCGATGTCCTCGACACGCTCTGCTACCGCGTGTACGGCAGCTTGCGGGGCACGGTCGAGGCCGTGTATGACGCGAATCCGGGGCTGGCGGCGAAACCCCAGCCGTTTGAAGCAGGCGTGAAGATCGTGATGCCCGAACTCGAGCGCCCGCGCGACGAATCGATCCAGTTGTGGAGTTGAGATATGGAAGCCATGTTCCAGGTCATCGCAAATGGCGAGGACGTGACGCGGGTGATCCAGGACCGGGTGCTGGAGATCCGCACTGTCGACAAGCCGGGGCTGGACGCGGACGAATGCACGCTCACGCTGGACGATCGCGACGGCCGGATCCGGTTTCCGCCCAAAGGGGCGACCTTGAAGATATCGCTGGGCTGGATGGGGCAGGGATTATCGATGCTCGGAGAGTATGCGGTCGACGAGGTTGGCGTGCGCGGGCCACCGGCGAGCGTGGTGATCCGTGGCAAGCCGGCGAACATGCGCGCGAGCGCGAAGACCCAGCGCGAGGGCAGCTGGACGAATGTAAAACTGGCCGACATCGTCGGCGAGATTGCGCGGCGTCACGGCTGGACGGCGGTGTGTGAGCTGGACGTGCTGATGCCGCGGGTGGACCAGTTCGGCGAGAGCGACCTGCATTTTGTGACGCGCGTGGCCCGGCAGGTCGGGGCCACCGCAACGGTGAAGGCCGGTCGCTTGCTGGTACTGCCGCGCGGCGCGGGCAGAAGCGCAAGCGGCAAGCGACTGCCGGCTGTCACGCTCACGCCGGACATGCTGCTCGATTACGACATCCAGTTCCCCGACCGCGCGAGCTTCGCGGCGGTGCGCGCGAAGGTGCATGACCGTAAGACCGGCAAAAAACTGGACCTGACGATCCCGAACCCCGACGCACCGTTGGGCGCATCCGCGGTGCACACCGAGCGGCACGCATTTGCGAGCGCGAGCGTGGCGAAGGCGGCGGCCACCTCCCGCCTGGCGAAACTGAACCGGCAGACCGCGACGAGTCGGTTGACGCTGCGCGGACGGGCGGATCTGGCGGCGGAAAAGACGGTGATGCTCAAGGGCTTCAAGGACGGTGTGGACGGCGCATTCCTGATCGAATCGGTGGAGCACAGCTACGCATCGCGTGGCTGGATCACGGTGGTGATGCTCAATGGGGGTAACGCGGGCAAGGCGAAGGTGGGGCACGGGAAGCCGCCGACGAAGTCCGTCAGTCTGGTGATTCCGGCGCCGGGCTGACGCGGGCCCGAAGACGAACGAAAAAATGCCACCCGCATGGGGTGGCATAAATTCCCACATCGAGGGCGACACCTCAAGGTAGAGGTATCAATTCGTATTAATGCGGCCATCCAGCTCGCAGCGCTTTCAAAAATCGCTCTAGCTCCAGGCGACTTGGGCGTTGCTCGGTCTCGGTTGTCCACGATCGCGATGAACAAAAAAATGCCACCCGCGCGGGTGGCATAAAACGGAATGACAAATTACCTGAGAGCCCGACGCCTTCGTCAGTGGAGACGTCAGGACATATCGTGCTGGCAAACAGGTTCGCCTGCTTTCAAAAATCAACCTGGCTGGGGGCGTCTGCCGGCAGCTCGCGATGAACCTATTAAAGACGAGAAACGATGGGTGAGGAAAAACAGGAACTCGCGGTACAGATCGCGACGCTCACGCAGCAGATGCGGGCGGTGGCGGCCAGCGTCGAGGACATCAAACGCTCGGTGCAGCCATTTGCCGATCTGGATCGGCGGCTCGCGGAAATGGCCGTGCGAGCGGAAACGGTACGCGAGGACGTGGGTTTGCTGTGGGGCCGCTCGCGCGCCGATGAACGTGCACGCGGCGAGCTGGCGCACGAGATCACCGATGTGGACCGGAAAGTCGATGCGATGAAACATACGGCGCGCGGTGCGGTCTGGGTGCTCGGCGTGTGCCTGGGTTTGGTACAGACCATGATGGTGGGCGCGATCGTCTGGGTCTTTACCCACATCAACGAAGGCGACGCGCTGAACCGCCTGCAACAGCAGCGTCTCGAGCAACTGGAGCAGGAAGTCAACAGGAGGCCAAACCCATGAAACTGCAAGACCGAATCGATGCGCTGCTCGGCCGCGAAGGCGGATTCTCGAATGATCCGGCCGATCGCGGCAACTGGTATCTCGGCAAACTCGAAGGAACCAGGTGGGGTGTCACGGCGGCCGAGGCGCGCGCGAACGGCTATACGGGCCCGATGCAGGCCTTGCCGCGCGAAACAGCGATTGCGATCTACGAAGCGCGGTATTGGCGAGAGCCGAAGTTCGACCAGCTCGAGACAATCTCGCCGGCCCTGGCCGACAAGCTGTTCGATATCGGCGTGAATGCCGGGCCGGCGACTGGCGTCAAATTCCTGCAGCGTGCGCTGAACTTGCTGAATCAGAACGGCAAGACGTTCGGGGACCTGACGCTCGACGGCGTCATCGGGCCGACCACGCTTGCCGCGCTCGAGGCGTGGCTCGCGCTGCGCGGGGTGGAAGAACACCGCGTGCTGCTGGGGATGATCGCGGCGCAGCAGTCGGTGTACTACCTCGAGCTGGCCGAGCGACGGCCGGCCAATGAAGCTTTCGAATACGGCTGGCAACTGAACCGGGCCTTGGGAGGATAAAGACATGCTGGAGATGTTGAAGACGGTGGCGCCGTGGCTCGTAACCGCACTCACGGGCGGGGTCCCGGGTATTGCGGTAATGGCGGCAACGACGATCGCGGAGAAGCTCGGGCTCAATGATCGTTCGGTCGAGGCCGTGAAAACCGCGCTAAGCGGCGAGGCGCTGACGCCCGACCAGTGGCTTGCACTGAAGCAGGCGGACGATGACTTTGCGCTGAAGATGCGGCAAGCCGGCTTTACGCACGCGCAGAACATGGCGGGGATTCAGGTGCAGGCCGATCAGGTGGCAGCAGGGGACCGGGCAAGCGCGCGGCAGTTATCCATCGCCGAGCATGACCACACCGCGCGCAATCTGGCGTACCTGTACACGCTCGCGCTGTTTGCGGTGATCGGGCTGGAGTTCTACTTGGCGATCGGCGGAATCCGGATGCCGGATATGGTGAAAACGACGCTCGACACACTACTCGGCGTGCTGATCACGATGGTGATCGGCTCGAAGGAATACTTCTTTGGATCGTCGTCGCGG
>NZ_ML058673.1 GCF_003635165.1 Burkholderia sp. Nafp2/4-1b
TTCCTCCCCGTCCTGAAGGACGGGGGTTTCTCGGAGCAACTGATGAACGCAGTAATAAGCTTATTATATCACTTGCGTGCACGCTCCCGGCCCGCACTTTATAGCGGCGTCCGCCCGCCGATATAGTGAGCCAGTGCAATAGTCCCAACCACGCACACCGCATCACACGTTCATCTGCAGCAATGCAGACAACTTAGGCAGCCAATGGTTCCCCTCTTCAACAGAATTTTCGCGGAAAGATGCCTAGCGGCAAATTACGGTGTCACGAGCCCTCGGGCGCGATGTCCCCGCTCTGAACCCGTCTGCATGGACGCCCAATCTGCGAGGGCCAGAGCAGCGAGCTGCCTTTTTGCCAACCTAGCTTTAGCCACTGCCCTGCTTTTTCCTCTATTAGCGTTCGCCGCGCCGGGCGCATTAAGTTCCGGATTGCCGCCCACTGGCGTGGTGAACTGCAACGCTAGCTTCGCGCGCTTCGGCAACGCATATCAGCTACCCGCAAACTCTACACAAACTCCAGAGCCACTACTGCTTACATCTGAGGAGCGCCAGTGGTTGACGAGCCTACCGGTGTTACGAGTGGGCTTCGATGTGGATGCCGCACCCTACTCCCAAATTGATGCCGACGGACGTCCGGCGGGCCTTGCAATCGATTTCGTGACACTCCTTACTACGCGGTTGGGTGTAAAGATATTGATGGTGCCGTATACCGGCACCCAAGAAGGACTCGAGTTGCTTCGAGCAAAGCACCTTGACCTTTTGGCGACTGCGAATTTTGATCGTGCCTATGGAAAATACGTCGTCTTGGCGGCTGCTTATTTCAACGCGCCAGTGATCGGAATCACAACCGACGGCCACTCCGTCTTCCATGATCGATCGATTGGTCGACGCCTGCTGTACGATCCCGAAACAGTGAACCCGAAAGAGCTAGCAACATTGTTTCCTCGCGCCATTTCAATCCCGGCGGCGTCAACGGCCGCAGGCCTGCGCGCGCTGGCCACAGGCACGGCTGACGCGTACATCGGGGATCAGGCCCAAACCGCGTACGTTCTACGACAGGTTTGCCGAAGTGGGAGCCGCACCCTCACACCCCTCAGCCTTCAGCATAAGCTCTCAATCGGGGTCGCAGCTTCAATCGGCCGACTCGGCCCGCTACTCGACCGCGCCCTGTCCAGCGTCTCAAGCACCGAAAGGCAAACATTGCGCGGCCGATGGCTCGCGACCTCGTCACCGGCCGGCGCTTCATGGAAGTCGATCTTCCTTCGGTTATGGCCCGCCCTTGCCACCATGCTGGCCATACTGTCTGTACTCGCTATAGCGCACCACCGACTTCGCCGCGAGGTGACACGCCGCCGAATTTCCGAGAATGCACTAGCTCAACAACTGGCGTTCAATCAGGCGCTATTGCACACAGTGCCATGTCCGCTTGTTGCGAAAGATAATTCCAATAGACTAATCGCAGCAAACACCAGCTACGAGGCTCTGACCGGACGCCCCGTCGCTCTAATGCTCGGCAAAACTTCAACCCAAATAGGTGCGTTCGATTCGGAACTTGATGCGCACTTTGAATCATTGTCCGCCCGAGTAATCACCGATCGAACAAGCCGCCACGGCGAACGCACATACATCGATCGATGCGGTACAGAACATTCCGTACTGTACTGGATCACTCCATTCGGAGAGGGCCCCGACAAAAATATAGAAGATACAGCGCGTGACAAGCTGCAGCTTCACGGGGCTACTGCAGAAGTCATCCGAGGTGGCGTACTTGCAACCTTGGTGGATATAACAGATGTACGGCGGGCCGAAGCGCGCGCGAGAGAGAGTGAGCAGCGGCTGGTCGACATTACATCGAATTTGCCAGCAATCGTCTATAAACTGAGGCGCTCACAAGATGGAGACTTGTCACTTCCCTACGTCGGAGGTAACCCACACCCCCTGTTCGGGCTCACACCCGAGCAAATGATGGCCGATGAACGTGCCGCATTCGACGTCGTCCATCCGGACGATCAACGCCAACTCATAGATTCGTTGCGTGCTGCGGCGAACAACCAGACCGGATTTAGCGTTGAGTTCCGTATTAAGGCACCGGACGGCGAACGTTGGGTGCACAGCCGCGCATCGTTCGGCGGGACGGCGCTTGGAAACACTGAGTGGGATGGTTACTGGATCGACACTACGGACTCACACCGGCAAGCCGACGAACTGCGGGCCGCCCGGCAAACCGCCGAGGCCGCGTCCGATGCCAAGGCGCGCTTTCTTGCCACTATGAGTCATGAGATTCGCACGCCGCTGTCAAGCGTCATAGGGCTGTTCGAATTGCTTGCCTCAACTCACCTCGACGCCCGCCAGGCCGCCATGGTCCGCACGGCTCAGACAGCTGCTACGGCCTTGCTTCAAATTGTTGGGGACGTACTCGACTTCTCTCGCATCGAAGCCGGTCACGTCACGCTCCAGTGCACGCCAATCGACGTGCGCGAAATCGTAGAAGAAGTTTGCGCGACGTTCAGCGCCGCCATCGCAGAACGCGGGCTGAACTTTCACGTTGAAATTTCCCCCTCACTCGCCGGTACAGTGTTGGGAGACGGCCTCCGAATTCGGCAGATCCTCATGAACCTGCTTGGAAACGCGAGCAAATTTACATCACACGGACACATCAGAGTCACAATCGACGTCATCAACGATATAGACGACGAGCAGACGATCGCAATCTCCGTCGAAGATACCGGTATCGGCATTGAGAAAGATGAGCTACAGCGGATATTCGAACCATTCACACAGGCGCGGCAACCGACCGACAGGCATTACGACGGTACAGGATTGGGACTATCCATCTGCCGGGAACTTGCCGCTTTAATGAGAGGCGAGCTTGCATTGTCGAGCCATCCCGACACCGGCACTACAGCCCGCCTTTCGTTCCCTGCTCGCGTGTACTGCCGGAAACCTAACCCCATTGCGACACTGACGGGCCGCCGCGCTACCGTTGTCGTGCAAAGCGTCGAGGTCAACACAGCGCTTACAGACATCTTGTGTCGACTCGGCCTGGAAGTCGTCGAGCAATCAACTCCCGCGGATGTCACCTTCGTTGATGTTCCATCCTCAACAACCGACCGAGATGCTGTGGTGCAGATGGTTCCATATGCACTCCCGGGCGGCTTTACGGTCGCATCGTCTGGCAATGCGTTCACGTCGAAACTAAGCATCACCCCATTACTGACGGGCTCAGTTCGAAGTCTATGTGAATGCCTCTTAGCTACCAAGGAGAGCGAATCATCGCATCCGATCGCAAAACCACTGTTTGCGGCTTCGCTCACTCCGACACTTCCGATTCTCGTCGCAGAAGATCAGGCGACGAGCTTGATCGTAATCCGGGAACAGCTGCGCGCACTTGGGTATCACCACATAGAGGTCCGCGACGGAGCCGCGGCACTCGATGCTTTGCGCCATGGGCGATATGCGATGCTAATCACCGACTGCCAGATGCCGGGCCTAAACGGACCCAATCTAACTCGAATCTGGCGCGAAATCGAGGCTGCAAAAGGAACTAAACATTCCGGAACCCGCATACCGATCATCGGGATCACAGCAAGCCTACTCAGCAATGACGCGCCGCAATATCTAGCCTTCGGCATGGATGAGGTCCTTCTCAAGCCCGTGGCATTGGATCAACTGGCGCAAGCGATCGAGCGCCATCTGCAACGCTCAATGAACGTGATGGAACAGTCGCCCGGAATGCCAGCAGCACGGCACGCTTCGCCGCGTCGGCACAAATCTGCATCCGCTTTTCTCGGCAAGCTGCGCGACACTTACGGCAATGACGACACCGTTGCGGAATTGCTTGACGCCGCAATTACGTCTGTGTCTGACCTGCGGAACGTCCTTATGCAGGCCACGGACGTCGGTGTAGTGCTTCGTCACCTACATGACGCAACTGCACTCGGACACCTCTTTGGCGATAAACGCACCATCGATGCATGTGAGCGCTGGCGAGAACTTCTACGTGAGAGTACTCACGGATCGATACTACCAATGCACCGCCCGCCCCGATTCAACAGGGCAATCATTGCACTCATCGCCTTACTGCGCAATGCGCGTGACGTGCTGAGTGCGCAAAAATAAATGCACGAAAAACAACAATACTCCCCACAATTTCACTCCACCGCAAAAATACTCAAACCCACGTTGCCATGGTCGATTTTTGAAACGATTTATATTGAGCACCGTCACGCAAACGATTACCATCGCATCTTCAATTCAGAATTGAGACATTCTATCTGAAAATTTGTCAACAGAGTAGCTATCGATGGAGTTAACTTGCCTCGACTCAGAGCCATCACAGTCGAACCATCCATTTGGCGTCTATTTATCTGGCAGTATAAAACTTTCGGATCTACGAGACGCTTGCGTCATTCTCGTGATGCACGCGCGAAATGACGCTCGGGTACGTTTTTTAAAGTCAGCCACACCATTGCACCAAGCGTTCGCTCAAGAAATAACCGCCACTGATTAAGCACTCGCCACGTATGATTGCTACCCATCGGCTTTATTTTCTCGAGAGAGGCGCTACCTGGCAAGTTCGTTGTAAACGCTAAATATCTCGATAACGGTTTTACTTCGTTTCATCAAGGAGGCGTAATGACAGCAGGCATTGAAATGTCCTTTCCGGGATGCGGGAAGACCGCCTTGGTCACGGGAGGAATGGGCGGCATCGGAGAAGCAATTAGCATTGCGCTTCACGACGCCGGTTATCAAGTTGTAACCACTTACTCTCCTCAAAATACCACCGCAGAAACATGGCTCGCCAGAATGCGGGAAAGTGGTCGACTTATGCACGCCTACGAAGCCGACGTAGCGTGCTTCCAGTCGTGCGCTCGATGCGCGGAAACAATCCGCGCCGAAATTGGCAGTGTCGACATCTTGATTAACAATGCTGGCGTTACCCGGGACGCGACGTTTCGCAAGCTCGATCGCATGGCTTGGGAAACCGTGTTACGCACCAACCTCGATTCCATGTTCAACATGACCCGACAGTGGTGCGATGGCATGCTCGAAAAGAAGTGGGGGCGCATCATCAATATCGCATCTGTGATCGGCTCGAAAGGTGGATTCGGCCAAACGAACTATGCCGCGGCCAAAGCCGGAATTCACGGGTTTACCAAGTCCCTTGCCCTTGAATTCGCCAACAAGGGCATTACCGTAAATACCGTCTCACCAGGCTACATTGCCACTCGGATGGTAAACGCAATCTCGCCCGAAATCGTGCAAACGCGAATTCTGCCGGAGATTCCCGTTGGTCGCCTGGGAGAACCGGAAGAGGTCGCCAGCCTCGTTCGATACTTGGCATCTCACGAGACCGGGTTCATTACGGGCGCCAATATTGCCATCAACGGCGGTCAACACCTTCACTAACAGCACGGCATATCAAGGCCCGCCACGTCCTTGGCGCCGAAGGGGGCCAAGGACCCACAAACCATACACGTTCGGCATACATCTCACAACAAATATGTATCCCTCAATATTATATCGACAATATAATATTGACCTCTATAATTCCCTCACTGCGCCGGCAATAGCGCCTTGCTTGCCCCCTACTTTCCGCGCTGCCGCACACGGTTGTTCACCCATGACTGGATACTGCGAGCCGTTTCAACACCATCCAATTGATGTCGACTCACGAGTGAATAGAGACCATGGACAGTTCAGCCAAACGCGTTGCCGTGACTCATGCTTCCGGCGAGATTGCACAGGCACTGCTCGCCGCTATCGCGCGCGGCGAACTACTTGGACCCGATCGGCCCGTTGCGCTCGTCTTACTCGATGATGGTCTACGCCTAAGACAGCTGCGCTCGCTAGCAACTCGACTGAGTACCGTGGGCGTGAACACGCTGAAGTCAGTTGAGATTGCGATCGATCCGCATACGGCATTTCGGGACGCTGATTACGTGATCCTTCTCGATCCTCCTCGCAAGTCCGCAGCCCAAAAACCTGGGCTTTTAAACTTGGATATCCTGCTATTGCGCGCCTTTGGCCAAGCCTTGAATGCCGGCGCTCGACGTGACGTCAAGGTGACGGTGGCAGGCGACGATGCGAATATACGCGCTTGGATCCTTCGATGCTTTACTCCCGATCTGCCGAGCGATGCCATCACTGCTACGGTTCGCGCTGACTACGATGACATATTGCATCGCTTAGCCTCGCTGTGCGACGCGAATCCGTATGCAATCGACCGACTCATTGTCTGGGGAAAACAGCGATACCCTCTCTACCCTGATTTTCGCTTTGCCCGAATCGGACGTAGGCCAGTGCCGACTCTCGTGGCCGCACGCGGCTATGATCGCGCTATCGTACACTCTCATTTGGTTCGCCCAAGCGTAACCGAGGGTGTTGGAACGTGCGCTATCCAAGCGTCAACTCACGCACGCGGAATTATTTCGCATTTCCGCGATTGGATTGAAGGTACTAATGGCAAGTGGGTATCGATGATCGTACCTTCGGATGGGTCGCATGATATCCCCAAGGGACTTATGTTTAGCATGCCTGTAATTTGCAAAAACGGCACCTTCGAATACGTTCGTTCTATCGACATTGACAATTTTTCAAAACGTCATTTGAGTGAATCGGTGGACGCAGTGCTGGCCGACGTTTTCGCCTTTCGCCGTGAATTTGTTTATCGAGGACCGATTGGGTTTTGATCAGACTGAAGCAATTGCTTTACATCACCGCTTCGTCGACGGAGCATAGGGGCGCTTTTACATGCCGTTGGCTGTCCCTGCAATTCGTTTTGCCGATGGCTCTCGACCCAAACAACTCGCAGCTTGAGCGGAAAAGCGATCTTTGCTCAGCAGGAACGAGTTCGCTCTGACGAAACGCGGCGTCCCATGTGATGTTTGCATGTGTGTTGAAACTCTTAGAACTAGCTTCAGAATTGATATTTAGCGCCCGCGCAGCCATAGTAATTGCTGCGCGTCTGAACGATGGGGCTGTCGCCGTACCGGCCGAGCAATCGTGATATCCCGGCAGTCGCAAGAAGAGACCAATGTCGCGACACGACGTGAGTCAAAATGGCAGACAGCGAAGCGCTGTGAACGCCCCCCGTCAACGAGTACGGCCGGAATCCGGTTGACGCCGATTGTGCATGGGTCACCCCGTAAAACGTCTGCATGTAACGGCCGGTGGCCGCATGCACGCTTCCCGTCAGGACGATGTCGTTCCTTCCCGAGCGAAATACCGGTACAGCGAGATCAACATGTCCGGCAAATCCGCGGGACACTTGCATGAGAGGTGCATCGACTGTCACCGATAATTCCAAGCCGTCGCTATCACGTAGGCCTGTACGCAGGCGGGCAATGACAGCACCGGGCACGTTCCCCATACCCCTCAAATGATTCGAACCTTGTCCCATAAAACTGTCCGAATCCATGCGACCCCTGGAATACGAGAGTGCGACGGATGCAAATCCGATACCGCGCGGCGATGCGTAGCAGTAACCTGCTCCGTACCGAGTATCGATAAAAATCCCGTTCGAGAGTAGTGCGGAAAATGCAGGGGCCACAGTGATTCGATACTGATTGCTGCCTTGATAGCGTGGTGCGACGCCACCGCCTAACGAAAGTATGTATTTATTGTCTGCCCGTGCAGGGTAGACAACGATCAAGCTGAGGAGCAGCACGCAACAGCGCCGAAAGATCGCGAACATTGTTTTTTGGTTCCGTGATGAATGGCGATGAGCGAGCTGATGCCTTTGTACTTAAGAGACGGAGGGGTACCGTGGGCTGCCGCGGCGGAGCCGCCCCATCGCGTCGGATTTGTACGTTCGTAGAAGTGCAGGACGCGCATTGCGGGCCGCGCGACCGCGTTAGTCTGTCGCAAGCATCCACCGCAGCGTCGAACGCAGATCGATCGGCGCGATGTCCGGCACGGCGGCCCGCAGCTTGCCCCGCACGCCGGTCAGCATCTTGACCTCGTTCGCACGAACGAACGCCGGGTTGACCTCGACACTGAGGTCATGTCCCGAGATCTCGCGGCACATGTCGACGATGTCGGTCAGCGAATGCGCGACGCCGCTGCACACGTTCACGGT
>NZ_ML058674.1 GCF_003635165.1 Burkholderia sp. Nafp2/4-1b
GGCACTGCCCATGGCTGCTTCAGTGCGCGCCCATGTCTTCATGCCGAGCACGCCCAGGGGCAAGCCCTCCGGACTGACCGCCAGCAGGCTGTGCATCATGAAGCCACGCTCATTGCCCCCGGTACAGGGACCGAGGCCTTCGGTGGCATGCAGATGCGTCAGGTTGAATTCGGTGGTGTCCTGTATCGCCAGCACCACCGGAATCTGCTCCATGCGACGCAGCGTTTGTGCGATATGCGGCGCCAGCACACCGTCAGTGTCGACCAAGTCGTTGTCGAAGAATCGATAGCCCGCCTTCAGTTCAGCGGGCGACAGCGCTTGGGGCAGCGACGTGTGCGGACTTGCCGCAAGTTGACGGGCCAAGGCCACCAGGCGCTGCGACAGGCGCGCATCGCCAAGTTTCGCCTGCGCGAACTCCTCGCTCGCCCAGTCGGCCGTGTCGTCCTCAATCGCCAATTTGCCACCAATGCATCAACAGAACGGAAAAAAGTTAACACCGACGGCCGCGGTTTACAACCTCACTTATGGGTAATCCTCAGCCCTTTAGGGAGAGGAGGACGTCAAGTCTGATAGATGCGCCCGCCGGACAACTCCTTCGTCTGGCCCGTTTGTTTCGGCAGGCAAGCCCATTGAAGAAGTCGTCCGATACGTTGAGAGGATACTTCGCTCCGAGGAGTTGGAGCCTGAATGGGTAGCCGTCGCCAACCTTTTCGCAAGTTCGAATGAAGCACTCTACAGTGCGAAACCGTCGTCTGTACGGCCGTTTGACGATGTCAATCGTCGGCGTGGACGCGTGTCAGTCGAACGCGGAACGACGGAGGGTTGGATTGTGCTGATCGACAGTGTCTGGCTGACCGAGGAAGGAATCACTGGACACTGGCGGACACAGCCCTTGATACGCATTAAAGCGCTGACGCATTCCCATGGCTGGGCCGTTGCAGCGGTGGTCTCGAACCTGCTCGATATCGCCTGAGGCTTCACGCTTACTTTTTCCCAATCCGGGGCAACCGCCCTGGATGGGAGGGTTGCCCTTTTTTGCAAGGACAACCACTCATGTACACGATTCACCCTCCCAACGAAGTGATTCACGTCGATACCCTCGCGCACGTGTTCCACGTGTTCTTCCACGACGCGACCTTGTCTGCGTACGAAACGCCGGAGATCTCTTTGATGCACGGCGGTACGCCGGTGCCGATTCTGCGCTATAACGGCATCTTGACAGTGCGCCAGCCGGGTACCGCCCACGCATTCTTCACGTCGCTCTTTACCGAGCTCCGAGACCGCTGGTTCAGCAAAGACGGCAAGGCGCTGCAGCCTTGGCAGATCACTCGCAAGCGCTGGGAGATTTTCCAGTTCGTGTTCGAGCTCGCATCGAGACCGGCGTGGCTGCTGTCTGGCGACCAGCTCGAGGCGGAGGTAGAGGCAGCACAAGCCGCTGGCCACCGCTTTCACTTGGGCGATGTTTGCGACCAGGTTGCTGACACGCTGTTCGGCTACACGTCGCAAGGGCCGCAGCTCTCGCTCTCGGGTGGGGTCAACGGCCGGCACGAGGTGCATGTCGCCCATGCGCTCTTTCGGGATCAGCCGATCCCGGACACGGTGCTCGCAGACTACCGCGGCGACGCCAAGCACTACCGGTACGACCTGCAGTGGTTCCCGGTTCTCCTGGACGTGCCGGCTCTTCGCAACTCGCTTCCGTACGATGTCTTGCAGCACGCGGTGTCGATCTTCCGGCATGAAAAGCGGCCGATCGACAGCGAGCTCGGCGCCGGCATCGTCGCGACATTGCGTTCTGCACCGACTGGCATCAGCTACGTCGACGTGGACGATCGTTTGCTCGCTGCGGGGCTCCTGAGCAAGCTCGACCTTCCGGCACAGTATCAGCGCCCGGTGGATGTTGGTGCCGCCGTGTCGTCCGTTGCTGAACGGTTGCGTGAGCTGATCGGGGATGCCGTCCTGAAGAAGTCGCTGGACAGGCTCGAAGCCGACCGCCAGAAAGGGTTGATCTCGCAGCGGCAGTATCACCTGCAGACTGCCATGGCGACGCTGGATCGAGGGCGTACGACCTTCGAATGGCCGAACCAGTTCGCGGCCGCTGTCGAAGCCCGCGACGTTAGCACCCTGCTGACGGTCCTGGATCACCCTGATGGCTGGAACGACCACAGCAAGCAGGTGCTTCGCGAGCAGTTTGGACTGTCGTTGCGTGGATTGAACACAGCCCGCCGGCGGCGCGCGATCTTCGCGTTTTGTGGGTACGATGAGGCGGCACAAGCCGAGTGGGAGGCAAAGCGGGACGCCGCCCGAGCACAGCGGCGTGCGCAAGAGGCCGCGAATGACGCCAAGGCGAAGGCAGAGCGTGCGCGGTATCGCACGCCCGACAATGCGGTGATCACGGGCGTCGAGCACGTCGATCGCGCGATCGCTGACGGGTATTCCGAGATCCGCAGCTTTCGCCATGGTGCGGCGACGCGCTACGCATTGGCCAGGCCCGGTTCGACACAGGGGCGAACGCTCCACGCGAAGAACGGTACGCTGGACTATGCGCGTTCCCGACTGACGCCACTCGCGGCTTGATCGAGGAGCACGACATGCGATTCGATCGAACCGTGCGTTACGAGGCGTACATCTGGACCAGTCGAAAGGAGCAAGCGTTCCTTAATCGGCACAAGCGTGTCGCGCGGAAGCTCGCGCGCGACTGCCCGCTGTTCGCAGACCAGCTTGCCCCGGCGCCTGAAACTGACATCGAAGCGGAGAAGGCGCTGCGGATCGCCAGAGCCCGCGAGGGCGAGCAGCGGATGCGCGACCACCACGCAAGCGTTTGGCGAAAGGGGCGCGCCTGGTATTTCGCGTGCGATCCGGCGATGCGCGCGCGAATCATGGCCGAGTGGCGAGTATGGCCGGGGCCGGCGAAGCCCCAGTACTTCCTCTACGTCGTCGAGAAGCACAACGGGGTAGGCGATGAGCGAATGCGCAGGATGCGCGAGAGAGAAGCCGAGATCCGTGCGAAGGTCCTTCCGATGTTGAATAGCCAAGGCGATCTGCTTGTGACATGAGGGCTGGAGCTTTCAGCCAATTACGAATAACCGGCGCCTCGTGCGCCGGTTTTTTTTCGTCCAATCGCGGCGTGGCACATCCAAAGCCGCTCGCTTTTCCCGACCTTTTCGGCCGGCGTGTGGCGCCCGGACGCCTACACTGGCTTTACTTACCGCGTCATCGACGCATCGAACCCACCGCGAAGCGGCCTTTTCCTGCCCCAAGGGATCACGTCCCGCAGGGCGTCGTTCACGGGGCGACACTTTCGAGGTCACCCATGAACCCACTCGACGCATCAACCCGCCTAGCACCGGACGTCGTCTCGCTCGCCGAGATCGAAGGTGCGATCAACGTGTGGCGCAATCGCTCGCCGGCGCCGATCGGCCCCGACGAGCTGCTCGTACTTTGCCCGGAAGCTCGCGTGCTCGCGGACGTCTACGGCGTGATGATCGTGACGCGCGCGAAATGCGTGCCGCGGTCGTCGTTGACGGAAAAGCAGGCAGCCGCACTAGCTCGCGCGCACGCTTAGAGGCCAGTTCAAAAAG
>NZ_ML058675.1 GCF_003635165.1 Burkholderia sp. Nafp2/4-1b
CGTCGTTTATTGACGGCTTACGCTGAAACCACGCACAAGTTCTTTGAAATCTTTGCACTGAGACATCCACAACGAAACTACATCGTCTGACTCGGGCTGGCGCACCAGAAAAGTGTTGTAGCACCACACTACATCCTCTTTCGTAACCATCTATCTTCCTCCGGTTGGAGCATTGATCGTACAACACGGCCCATCGCGAATCCAGAGGGACTGCATTTCCCGCTCGATGGGTTCCACGTAATGACTAGGCTTACTGTTAGACACAAGACTATCCGTTATTTTAAGAGAGTCCTTGTGTCCTCAGATACGTGGGGCTGCTCCACCCGCAATCCATCTCCCGACGCGGGCTATATGTGTAAAACCATCATGTAAATCATTGACTTCATTGGGCTGCGTCAGCAGGCTTAATGCGATACCGCACCCACCGAAATCATGTGTAACCCATTGATTAAAAAAGATCCTCATCCCGGTCCAGTGGATTCCGCTCGACCAGCCCACGGCGGCCCGTCCATCCGGCCCCGGCGTTGGCCATAACCAACCTGCCGGGGCTTCTGGTCGTGGGCGCAGGCGCGCGCCGCGCCCCCGCCCCGACCTGCTCGCTGTGCTACCACTGATAGGCCGCGCCGACTCCCACGGTGGTGCCGCCACTGCCCCAACCCGCGCCCGCCTTCAGCTTCACGTTCTCGCGGATGCGCGCGCTGCCTCCTAGCGCCACCGCCTGGTAGCCCTTGAAGTTCGCCGCACCAATGCCCACTGCCAAGGCACGACCCGCATCCACATCCGGAATCATCGTCAGCGCCGTGGTCGCGGCGATCCCCGCGTAGGCGTTTTTCGCGAGCTCGTTAAGCTGGCTCTGCACGCCCCCGATGCGCTGGTCCGTGTAGCCGTTCGCCTGCTGCACGCCCTGCGCCACGCTGCTGTTGAGCTGGTCCAGGTTCACCGCATCGGTGCCCTGCACGCCCGCTGCCACATGCGTGATCTGACGCTCGGCCCCGCGCGCGCCGACCGACAGCGTGTCCGCTCGCTCGGCCACTGAGTTCGCCCCCAGCGCCAGCGCATTGCGCGCACTGGCCGTGGCGTGCGCGCCCAGCGCCAGACTGTCCTCGCCCGCCGCCTGCGCGTGCTCACCCGAGGCCAGCGCACGCGCACCGGTCGCTTCGGCGTGGTGACCGAGCGCCAGGCCCCCTTCGGCACTCACGCGCGCGCTTTCACCGAAAGCCGTGCCATGGTCCGCACTCACCTGCGCCTGTACCCCCAGCGCCGTGCCATTGCGCACCGCCCCGCCGTCCTCGCGCCTCACCCGCGAACCGGCGCCGAACGCCACCGAGTGATCGCCGACGGCCTCACCGGCCCACTGCGTACCCGACTCCCGTGCGGCGCCAGCCGGATGGCCGGTGCCGCTACCCAGGTCCACGTCCGTGCCGCCGGGACGCTGCGCCCGGTCCAGCGCAGCCAGGCGCCCTTCGTGCGCGAGCACGGTCAGCCCCACGTCCTTCATCGCCTCACTGAGCCGGAACAGCTGCTCGCCGTTGACTGCCTGCCGGCTGCCGGCTGCCACCGTGCCCGCGGCCACGCCGTCGAGCACCGTGCCGCCGCCATGCCCCAGCCGCACCATCGCAAGCGTATCGTCGACGTACTTCACGCTCGGCAACCCCAGCCCGTGACTGGCACCGTCGGCATCCTGCGCGTACGCGCGCAGCTGGCCCATCGTCGCCGCATCCGAGTCGCGCTCCCCCTCGCGCACGTGCGTCAGCCGCCGCGCCCCGTCCGTGCCCGACAGGTCCACCGTGTCGCCGCCCGTGTCGGGCGCAATCGATACGATCTGCGTGACGCGATCCTGACGTATCAGGCCCGTGTCGCCGCGGGTGAGCCCGTCCAGCGCCACAGCCTGGGCACTGAGCGTGCCGGCCTGCCGCTGCAGTTGCGCATCGAGCGTCGCGAGCCGCGGCGGCGCCCCGCGCTGGCCCTCCGTGCCCATTGCGCCCGGTTGGCCGTCGGCCTGCGCGGCCGCCTCTGCCACGTGCTCGCGCATCCGATCGGCCGCGGGGTCCGCCGGGTCGGCCGTACCGGTGCGCAGTGCTTCGGCCAGACTGCCGGCACGCTGACCGTTGAACTCGAACGACGTCACCGCGCCGTCGCGCCCGAACTCGACGTGCGCACCCAGCACGTTCGCCACCTGCTGCACATTCACCGCATCGTGCGCATCAACCCCGGCTGCCACGTTCACCACCTGCCGTTCATGACCGGGCGCGCCCATCGACACCGTCATCGCGCGGGACGCGAGTGAGCCCGAGCCCAGCGCCACCGCGTCCTCCGCGCTCGCCCACGCACCGGCGCCGAGCGCCACCGCGCGATCGGCACTGGCCTGCGCGTGCGCGCCAATCGCCACCGCCTCCCGAATGCCACCCAGGCCACTTGCACCCTGCGCGGCCCGCCAGCGATGCGCCACCGACGGCCCGGTTGGCGTCGCCCCCGTCACCCCGGCCGCGCCGGCCTCACCCGTGTCACCCACCTCGACATCACTTGGCCCGACCCGCGCCCCGGCGCCCAGCGCAAGCGCCCCGTCGCCGACCACCGTTGCACGCGCCCCAAGCGCCAGAGCCGCCTGACCGCTGGCCTCGCTCCCCTGACCAGTCGCCGCCTCGTCGGCCATCGCAAAGCGGCTACCGAGTTCCGCCACCTCACGACTGACCTCACTGATCGCCTGCATCGCACGTAGGCGCACACTGCTCAGGCCTTCTTCCAGCGCATCCTTGTTGACCGCGTCGTGCGGATCCAGTGGCCGTCCCACATTGACGATGCGCCGCTGGCGCGTCGCGTTGCCCACCGATACTACATTTGCCGCGTTGGCGACCGAGCCATGACCCAGCGCGATCGAGCCCTTCGTGACAGCCACCGGATCGGCCCCCGACGGTCGATACTCGGCAATCGCACCGCTGCCTGCACGCAATCGACTGTCCAGCTCGCTCAGGCGCGCGCCGACCGTGCTCAGGAGCCCGGTAGTGCCATCGACGTACTTTACAGTGCCGTCGATGATCTGCGCCCCGTCGCCCAGCATCTGCTGCAACTGCGCCAGATTGGCCGCATGATTGGCGCCCGCACCGGCCGCCACGCCCACCAGCTGCCGATCCATCGGCGCGGGATCCGCCTGCCCCGCTGCGTGTGCCTGTCCGGCGCGGCCGGCCGCGCTCCCGTCGCCCGTACTGTCGACCACCCCGGCGATGTTCAGCTGCCGCCCGCCGAGCGCGGCGCCCACCGTCAACTGCTGCGCGGCGCCATCGCCGTCGAGTCGCACCGGGCCGGCCGCACCGTGTTCGAGCGCACTGACCTGCGCAGCTGCATGCCGGCTCACTTTGTCCAGCGCCTGGGTCAGCGTCTGGTTCACCGTAAACAGCTGTCCGCCCGTCACCGCATCGCCACTGGCCGCCCCCGACAGATCACCGTCCTGCAGACCGGTGAGCTTGACTCGCCCGCGGCCGTCGGCCGCCTTCAGCGTGAGCGTGTCGCGGGCGGCCGTGTCGTAGCCGATCCCGCGCACCAGACCGACGCCCGCCAGCGCGTCACTGAGCGTCTTGCCATCCGCGAGCCGCAAGCGGCCCGTGAGCGGATCCACATCCGCGCCCAGCACATCACGCACCTGCTGCACGTTCACCGCATCGGTGTCCTCGACGCCGGCCGCCAGATTCACGAGTTGGCGCTGCTCGCGCGCGTTGCCAATCGACACCGTGTCGGCGCGCGTCGCCCGCGCGCCCGCACCCAACGCCACCGCGCCGGTGGCGCCCGCGCCCACCACCTGCGCGCGCGCACCCAACGCCACACCCTCGCCCGCTTGGGTCCCGCTATACGCACCCAGACTCACGCCACGGCCCGCCTCGCTACGCGCCTCGGTGCCGATCGCGACCGCCCCGGATGCGTCCACGCCCGCATTAAAGCCCATCGCGACCGCGTAGTTCGCGCGGTGGTCCTCGCTACCGTCCGCGGCTGCCCCGAGCCGCCCGCCGCGTGCCGACGGGCCCACTGCGACCGTGTAGTCGCCTGCCACCTGCGCCTGCGCCCCCAGTGCCTGGGCCACATCACCGCGCGCACGCGCCGACGCGCCCAGCGCCACCGCCCGGCTACCGCGCGCGTGCGCTTGGGCGCCCAGCGCGGCGGCTTGCGCGCCCTGAGTGACTTGCGCGCCTGAACCGAGCGCCACCGCCCGGCTCGAGGCCGCATCGAGCGTCGCCGGCGCGTCGCCGTCGACCTGCAGCATCGCCAGACGGTCCGCCAGCGTGCGGCCGTCGGCTTGCACCAGCCGCCCCGTGACGGGATCCCGGTGCGCGCCCAGCGTCTCACGCAGCTGCTGGAGGTTGACCGCATCGGTGTCCTCGACCCCAGCTGCCAAATGCACCAGCTGGCGCTGCTGCCGCGCATTGCCAATCGACACCGTCTGCGCCCGCGTGGCCTGCGCGCCTGCGCCCAGCGCCACCGCCCCGACCGAGCCCGCCCCCACCACCTGCGCGCGCGCCCCCAGCGCCACGCCCTCGCCGGCCTCGGTCCCGCTGTAGGCACCCAGACTCACGCCACGGCCCGCCGCGCTACGCGCCTCGCTGCCGATCGCCACCGCCCCGCTCGCCTCCACGCCCGCATTAAAGCCCATCGCCACCGCATAGTTCGCCTTGCGGTCCTGCGTACCGTCCGCAGCCGTGCCCACTCGCCCACCGCGTGCCGACGGGCCCACCGCGACCGTGTAGTCGCCCGCTACCTGCGCCTGCGCCCCCAGTGCCTGGGCCGCATCACCGCGCGCGCGCGCCGATGCCCCCAGCGCCACCGCCCGGCTGCCGCGCGCCTGCGCCTGAGCACCCAAGGCGGCCGCTTGCGCGCCCTGCGTGACCTGCGCACCTGAACCCAACGCCACCGCCCGGCTCGAGGCCGCATCGAGCGTGGCCGGCGCATCACCGTCGACCTGCAGCACCCCCAGACGGTCCGCCAGCGTGCGGCCGTCGGCCTGCACCAGCCGCCCCGTGACGGGATCCCGGTGCGCACCCAGCGTCTCGCGCAACTGCTGCAGGTTCACCGCATCGGTATCCTCGACCCCAGCCGCCAGATTCACCAGCTGGCGCTGCTGCCGCGTATTACCGATCGACACCGTCTGCGCCCGCGTGGCCTGGGCACCTGCGCCCAACGCCACCGCGCCGGCAGCCTGCGTACGGCTGCCGGCGCCCACGCTCACGCCATGACGCGCACTCGCGTCCGCCTGCGCCTCGCTGCCAATCGCCACCGCCCCGGACGCCTCCACGCCCGCATTAAAGCCCATCGCCACCGCATAGTTCGCCTTGCGGTCCTGCGTACCGTCCGCAGCCGTCCCCAGTCGCCCGGCGCGGGCCGACGGGCCCACCGCGACCGTATAGTCACCGGCGACCTGCGCCTGCGCCCCCAGTGCCTGGGCCGCATCGCCGCGCGCGCGCGCCGAGGCCCCCAGCGCCACCGCCCGGCTGCCGCGCGCCTGCGCCTGAGCACCCAAGGCGGCCGCTTGCGCGCCCTGCGTGACCTGCGCACCCGAGCCCAGCGCCACCGCGCGGCTCGACGCCGCATCGAGCGTGGCCGGCGCATCCCCGTCGACGGCCCACAACGGCACCGGCGGCTGCGCACCGTCGGCGGCAGCCTCGAGCGCGGGACCGGCATCGGCCCCCGCCCACGCCGAGCGCGGCGCCTGCACCGTGCCGGTCATCGGCGCACGCAGCGCCGCCGGCTCGTGCTCGCGCCGACGCCGGGGCGCCACGACCTGCGCCGACTCGGCACGCCCCGGCAGGCCCGCGGGCGGGCCGGTCTCGTCGTCCTGCGCCTGCGTGCGGACCTCGCTCGGCGCGGCCTCCTCCTCGCTCACGGGCGCGCCCGGCGCGGCCACCGCGCACGACAGCCACAGCGCACTGCCGGTGGCCAGCACCCCGCGCATCAGCCGCGGCAGCCGCGCCAGCCTCACCCCGTGCACGCCGTGCATCGCGTGCGCCCAGCCCGTCACGCGCTCAGCCTGCCCGGGCTGGCCAGAGCGCGCGGCAGGCGCCATCCGGCACGCCATCCAGGCCGCCGCCAGGGATTGCGTCACGGATTGCATCGCGGGTTGTTTCATGGGTTGCGTCAGCGCTTGCTTCAGCGTCCCCTTACGGTCATGCGTCGGACCCACGGCCCGGTGATGTTGATTCAAGTGTCTTCCTCCCACCGGGACGGCCTCGCATGCCGGCACGCCCCGTGCATTCAATGGATCGTCAACGGCTCAGCCCCGGGGGATCCGGATCGAGCATCGCTGCGTCAACGGTTCGGGTTCACCCGCCGCGGCGCCCTATCGCGTTCGTTACCGCGTTCGTGGAACCGGCTCGCGGCGGCTAAAAAAAATCCCTGCAGGCGAACCGCTCGCCTGCAGGGACATCACTTCGGACGGGGCGGTGTCCGGGTAAGCACCGCCCCGCCCGTCGCTACTCGCGCTTAGAACTCGTAGCCAACCTGACCGCGCACGGCCGCATCGCCGCGCGAGGTGGTCGACACCGCGCCGTGCAGCAGCCAGCGACCGTTGGCCGAACGATACGTGGCCCCTGCCGCATAGGCGCTTGCGCCCTTGTAGGTCGCCGCACCGGCTGCCACCACCGTCTTGCCCGGCGCCGACGGCGTCAGGTTCGGCATCGCCATCGCCGCAGCCACCCCGGCATACGCGTTCTTCGCCACATCGCTGATCTGGCTCTGCACGCCGGCAATCCGCTGGTCCGTGTAGGTGTTCGACTGCTGCACCCCTTGCGCCACCGACGTATTGAGCTGGTCCAGGTTCACGGCATCGCTGCCCTGGGTGGCGGCCGCCACGTGAGCGATCTGACGGTTGTGGCCGTCCGTGCCCACCGACACCGTGTCCTCGCGATCGGCCAGCGAATCCTGACCCAGCGCCACCGCATTCTTCGCGGTCGCCTTCGCGTTTTCACCAAAGGCCGTGCCGTTCTCGGCCGTGACCTCGGCATTCACGCCATGCGCCGTACCGCGGTCCGCCGTGACCTTCGCGTTGTCGCCGAAGGCCACCGCATGCTTCACCTCGCCGCCATCGTCCTTCATCGCACGGGCACCCTTACCCATCGCCAGCGCATGCTCGCCCTTCATCTCGCCACCCGTGAGCACCGTGAGCGAACCCGGGTTGCCGCCATCCGGATCACCGCCCTTCAGGCCCACGCTCTTGAGCGTGCTGTCCAGACCGTTCAGCCGGGTTTCGTGTTCCGATACCACATGACCCACGTATTCGCCGAACTTCTGCACTTCCTGCTGATAGGTGAACAGCTGGCCACCGTTGATCGCCTCCATGCTGTGCTTGCCGATCGTGCCGTCCGCCACCCCAGCGAGTACCGCACCACCCGAGCGCGGGCCGCCGCCGAAGGTCACCCGCTTCAGGCTTTCGTCGTCGTACGTCACCGTCGGCATGACACCCGGGGTCGTGCCCGCCGCAAAGGCCTTGAGCTGCGCCACCGTCGCCGCGGCCGTGTCGTCCGTGCTGGACTTCAGGCCCGTGAGCTCACGTGCGCCTTCCTTACCCGCGATGTCGATCACCGTGCCGCCGGTGTTCGCTGCGATCGACACCACGTTGGTGTCGCTCGCCTGCTTCACCAGCACGCCGCTACTCAGTTCGCCCAGCATCTGCGCCTGCGTATTGATCGCCCGCGTGTTCTGGTTCACGTCACCCTCCACAGCCGAGAGCCACTTATCGTGCGCGGCCAGTTGCGTGTCGTGGATATCGACCAGCTTGCCCATGTCCGTCACCTGAGCCTGCACATTCGTGACCGAGCCGATCACCCCATGCAGCTGGCCCCCGTTGACCGCCTCCTGGCTGTCCTTCTCCACCAGCCCGTTGGCCACGCCCGACACCTTCGTGCCGCCCGTGCCACCGAGCTTGATCTCGGTCATCTCCTTCTGCTCGTAGTGCACCGCCAGCGCATCCGTGCCGGTGTGGCTGCCGCCGTTGTTCACGTCGGTGCCCTTCGCCTTCAGCGACGCTTCGATCGCGCCACTCACGGTCTTGTAGTCCTGGCCGTCCACCGTGTAGCCCGTGATCTTGCCGTCCGCACCGATCGCCAGACCCGTACCCAGCGCCTCCTTGAGCTGCGCGACGTTCACCGCATTGTCCCCACCGTTGCCCGCGGAGACGCCGATCAGCTGACGCGGACCGTCCGTGCCGGTGATGTTCATCACCGTGCCAGCGAGACCCGCACCGACCATCACCGTCGGCGTCGCCCCCGTCGAATCCAGCTTCATCAGCTTGTCTTCGAGATCGTTCAGCGCCGTCGTCGTGGCCGCGTTGTTCAGCTTCGTCGTGTGGCCATTGACCGTCTTGCTCAACCCGTCGAACTGGTCGAAGTTCACCGCCTCGCCCGTCTTCGAACCGGCCTTCACCCCGCTGATCACCGTGCCACCACCCGTACCATCCAGCTTGAGCTGCGTATGGTCGGCGTCCTCATAGTTGACGGCCAGCGGATTGGCGCCGCCCGTGCCCGCTTCCGAGAGTTTCTTCGCAAGCGTTTTACCGTCCGCGTAGGTGATCGCACCGGTCTTCGTATCGACGTTGGCGGCCCCGAGCACATCCTTGATCTGCTTGAGGTTCACCGCGTCGGTGTCCTCGGTACCGGCGGCGACGTTCACCAGCGCACGCTGCTGGCCCGCCCCGTCCTTACCGACCGACACGGTCATCGGGCGGTCCGCGATCGCGTTCGCACCGATGGCCACCGCGCTCTCGGCGGCCGGAGCCTCCACCTTCGCGCCATTACCGATCGCCACCGCGTCCTGGACCAGCGCCTTGGCGTTATAGCCCAGACCCACCGCATTGGCCGCGCCCGCCTGAGCCTTCGAGCCAATCGCCATCGCATTGTTGGCCGACACAATGGCGGTTTCGCCGATAGCCACCGCCGCACTCACCTTGGTGCCATGCTCGTCGTCGTAGACGTCGATGCCGTTCACGTTGCTATAGGCCGGCGTGCCGATCTTCGCACCGGCACCGAGTGCCACCGACGAGTCGCCGACCACCTCGGCGCCCTTGCCCACGGCCATCGCATTCTCGCCATTGGCGTAGGACTCGCCACCGATTGCGGTGGACATGCCCTTGGCGGCATGCGCGCCCGCCCCAATCGCCACGCTATGCGAGCCCTTGACCACCTTCGCCTTCGGACCGATTGCCAGCGAGTTGCTGCTGTTGATGACCTCCGCCACCTCATCCGCATCGTCGGACACTGCGATCAGGTCCGTGGTCGCTGCGGTGGCGTCGTACTGCGCTTCGGCCGCCAACTGGCCGGAGAGCTCCTCGACGCGCGCGCGCACCCCGTCGATCGCCATCCTCGTGGTGCCGCGCACCGCGTCGATCGCCCCGTCCATCTGCTCCACGTTGACCGCATCCGTCGGATTCGTCCCGCGGCCCACGTTCACGATCCGGCGCTTCAGGTCCTTGCTGCCCACCGACACCGTATTGGCCTTGTCCGCCACCGAATTGTGGCCGATCGCCACCGCGCCCTTGCCAACGGCGATCGCCACTTCGCCCGTGCCGCCCTCGGCGAACGCGGCCAGCTTCTCACCGATGGTCGAGTAGCGCGGCGTGTAGTTTTTGCTCTCCACGCCGTTGCGAACCTTCAACACCCCATCCTCGAACTTCGCGTCCGGCCCAAACAGCGCCTGCATCTGGCCGACGTTCACCGCATCGGTGAGCGCCTTCCCGGTCGCGACATGCGTCAGCTTGCGATCGATCGAC
>NZ_ML058676.1 GCF_003635165.1 Burkholderia sp. Nafp2/4-1b
TCGAAGTGCGCATAACGCCCTTTATGCTCAGATCAGCATAACAGGCGCAACTATCTGTTCTGTGGAGCAGACTCAGGTGGTGAACGTGCCGCCGCAATTTACAGTCTCGTTGGCCCCGCCAAATTAAACGGCGTCGAGCCTGAGGCGCATCTGCGGCATGTCCTCGGATGCATCGCCGAGCATCCAATCAACCGAATCCAGGAATTGTTGCCGTGGTGCTTACCAGATTCGCCTCTCCTGATGGATGACTCTCCGGCTCAGGCGGACTTTCGCCTACAATACATTTGCGCCGGCGTCGCCGCCGATCTCCAGCCCGCCTCGCTCCTGTCCTGCCGCGCCGACGTCTGAGGGACAGAAATCTGCCCCTTATATTCCTTGTATCGCGCCTGGCGCTTCCCTGCGCTAGTAGACGCGGGGAGCAACTATGAGCGCTCTGTCAGATGAAGAGCTTGTCCTTGCAACCGCCAATCGCCATGTGCACGAAGCGCGGTGTCGCATCGCGCTGCTCGCCTCACAGCTGCAACGTCAACGTGCAAAAGGGATAGATGGGCCCGAGGCAGAGCAGTTGCTCCTCATCATGCGGGACGTCCTCGACACGATGATCGACCACCGCCGACTCGTTGATATGGAAGTGCGACTGCTGCTCCGACCGCAGCACAAGAGACGGCCCCGCTCGCAGAGAGGAGACGCCTAACGACCCTCTCAAATCCGCTTGCTGTGACACCACCCTCCTGTCAAGACGACCGGCGCGACACCCTTACGAGCAAAGCAGGTCCGCGGGCTAAAGCAACTCCATGTAGCGTGAGAACGGAGCCGCTCAAGAAGCGGTCGCGAAACCCAACGTCGGCCTTCCGTAGTCACAGCACCATTGCGTTGTCAGCGATTTTTAAAAGCAGCTGGCGCGAAACATCCGCAGAATGATCTTGACGATTTTTGACATGGGATCGTCACGTTCAGGAGTTTAGCCACCCGCATGGGTGGCATTTTTCGTGTCTGGCGATCGCCTTGTGAGGCTAGTATAAAATCAGCCGAGGATCCAAACAGCTTGGTCCGGCAAGAATATGGCGCGATCGTCACGCTATTCGTGCTGGGCCGCCTGTACCTGACGTGCCATCGACTCGCGAATTGACGAGGCAAGCGGCGGCGGACTGGGTGATAGATTCTCGACCACCGAGCTTCGCGCCGCTCATCACTGCATCATCTAACAGTAATCTGTAGCCGCTAGCATAGGCTGCGATGATCTTCATGCTCTTGTTCTCGTCAAGCCGCAGCTTTGCTCGAATACGAAAAATGTGGGCATCGAGTGCACGCGATGACGCGCCGAGTTCACATCCCCATGCAGCCTTCTGGATCGTAGCCCGCGGCACGATCTTGTTCACATTGTCGAGCAGACATTCGATGATGTAGAACTCATGCGACGTCACGCCGGCCGTCGTTCCGTCGACCTCGATAGTGCGACGCTCCAAGTCGATCTTGATGTTGTCGACGTACAGATTTCTGCGCTCCATGTTGCCTCCAATTCCGTGTCCGTTCACTGGCTGCTCGTCTGACGACCTTTCTTGATCGCTAGATATGTACTGGTCAGAATCCAGCCCGGCAGCGGAAACAGGTATGGGGAGCGCCGTTGCAGATTGACCGTATTTATGTGGGTCTCAATTTGCGTGAGGGCAGCGCGGAACGTAGGCTACGCTCCACCGGTACCTGCCACGCATACATCAGTGATGGCCGGGGTAAACGGAAGGTCCTTGTTGACATATCGGTCGAGCGGTCGGTGGAAGGCCCTGCTCGACGAATACGATGTGTACCAGTGCGCCCTGCGGCGACGGCGTAACCGTCCGACCACGACCGTTCTTGACAGCATGTTGATATCGGACAGTTGAACGCAGCGCGCTGAGTTCAGGTGGCGTCGTGCTGAAGCGGATCAGCGACGACCCATGGCAACAGTTCGTCGACGCGATTGACAGGATGGTCGGCGATGCGAGCGATGACGTGGCGCAGGTAAGCCTCAGGATCAAGACCGTTCAGTTTGGCGGTGCCAACCAGGGTATAGATTGCGGCGCCACGTTCGCCGCCGCTGTCGGAACCGAAGTGCAGGAAGTTTTTTCTGCCGAGAGCGACGGCACGTAAAGCGCGTTCGGCTGCGTTGTTATCGATTTCCACGGCACCGTCATCGATGTACAGCGTGAGCGCTGCCCACTGATTCAGAGCATAGTTGATGGCTTTGGCGCTATCGCCTTTCTGCGACACCGTAGCCAATGTCGAGCGCAGCCAGATCTCGAAGGCATCGAGTAGCGGCCGCGCCTGCTCCTGCCTGACACGTCTTCGTTCGTCCGGTGGCTTGCCTCGAATTGCGGCCTCAATTGCGTACAGTTCGCCGATCCGGCGCAACGCTTCAGTGTTGACTTCGTTTCTGCGCGCGACGAACAGATCGTGGAATTTGCGACGCGCGTGCGCCATGCATGCAGCCTCCCGCACATCACCACGTTCGTAGATCGCGTTGTACCCCGCGAACGCATCGGCCTGCAACGTTCCCCTGAAGTCCTTCAGATGGGCCTGCGGATATTCTCCAGCCCTTGTGGGACTGTATGCGAACCAGACCGCTGGCGCGTCCTGGGAGCCCGCCGGCCGGTCATCCCGGACGTATGTCCAGAGACGTGCGGTACGGGTCTTGCCATTGCCGGGCTCGAGCACCGGTACCGGGGTGTCATCCGCATGGATCTTCGAGGCGGCCATCACGTATCGGCGAACGACATCTACCAGTGGCCGGAGCAACGCACTGCACTGGCCGACCCAGTCCGCAAGTGTCGAACGGCTGAGTTCCACGCCGTCTCGCGCATAGATCACTGACTGTCGGTACAGGGGAAGGTGGTCACAGAATTTGGCGACCAGAACATGTGCGAGCAAGCCGGGTCCGGGCATGCCGCGATCGATTGGCCGATCGGGTGCAGCCGCCTGCACAATGCAGTCGCAACAAGTACAGGCCTTCTTGAGTCGGCGGTGACGAATCACTCGCCAATGCCCCGGTACATAGTCGAGTTGCTCGGAAACGTCCTCGCCGAGGTCGCCAAGCGCGCCACCGCATTGCGGACAGCACGCGTCCTCGGGCGGATGTACAACGTCTTCGCGGTGTAGATGTTGCGGAAGCGGCTTGCGTCCTGTCGACTTGCCGGTCTCAGAGCGAGGCCTTGTTGGTGCGTCGATCGTTGCCGCGCCATCGTCAGCCTGCAGATCTTCCAGACGCAATTCGAGTTGCTCGATCTGACGATCAATCTTCTCGGACTTGCGCCCGAACTGCATGCGCTGCAGCTTCGCGATCCACAGCTTCAGGTGCTCGATCTCGAGGGCCCGGTCGGAGAGTGTCTGCCGGAGCATCGTTACAGTGTCACGCAGATCCGTGAGCTCGCCTTCGTGCTCACGTAACGCCGCCTCACGCGCGATCAGGAGAGCCTTCAAGGCCTCGATATCGTCCGGGAGGGAAGCGTCGCTGGATGCCATGCACGCAGTTTACGCGCGTGCATTGCGCCATGCCTGCGTTGTCACATACGTTTACAAAGCGCTGGAGGGGCGCGCTGCATCGACGGGCTGTCGCCAGTCAAAACCTTCGAGGAGGAGGCCAAGTTGAGCGCTGGTCAGCGAAACAACACCGCCGTCAGCACGAGGCCACGCAAAGCGCCCGCGCTCCAGGCGTTTGGCGAACAGGCACAGGCCGCCGTCGCGCCAGTACAGGCACTTGATGAGGTCGCCACGTTTGCCCCTGAACACGAAGATGTGGCCAGAGAATGGATCCTTCGTCAGCACGGTCTGCACCTTCGCGGCCAGGCCGTCGAAGCCGCAGCGCATATCCGTAAATCCGGCGGCAACCCAGATGCGCGTGTTTGCGAGCGGACCAATCATCGGCTCAGGCACTGGATCACCACGCGCAGCGTGTCGGGGTCGGCGCTCCCTTCAACGTGTATCTCGCCTCGTGGCAACTGGATACGTATCTTGCCGGGCATCGATACCGGAGGCACACATGCTGCCGGTTCGGCCACGCCGCTGTCACCGGCCTCATCCACGGTGACTGGCAGCAGCGCGCATTCGCGACCGTTCACGCCAAGGCGCCCATCCAGATACTGCTTGCGCCAGTCGAACAGCTGATTCGCATTCAGGTCGTGACTGCGCGCAATCTCCGCCACCGAACGTCCACTGGATAACGCCTCTTCGACGATCTGACGCTTCTCGTCCACGGTACGCCGACGATACTTCCGGGCGCCTTTGATTTCGGTGAATTCAGTCACTCTGTCCATGATTCCTTTGTGGACACAGTCACATTTGTGCCCCGGGAAAGCATGGCTTCGCCTTTATCAGCCGTCTATACGGTCGGGGTCGGACGGTTACGCGACGGCAGCATTTTCGATCAGCCGCTCTCTGTATAGCGACACCGACCGACTGCAACCGTACGGCATTGAACCCACTCCAGTAGCATTACCCTCAATTTAGAGCGTAACCACTTCGTTCCGGACTACCCTTTAGAACGATCTCAACAATTGAACTACCCGGTCATCGTATGTTGTAACGCGGGCCGAGTAGCGGATCCTGTATCATCGAGTTCCATATTGCACATCACCTCGCCATGCAGCACTAATCGATAGCCAACCGCATAGGCCGGAATGATCCGCATGTTCTTGTCCTCGTCCAAGCGCAGCTTTGAACGAATTTGCGATATGTGCACTTCGAGCGTACGTGACGACGCATCGAGGTCGCGCCCCCACACTGCTGTCTGAATCGCACCGCGCGACACGATCTCGTTCTTGTTGTCGAGCAAACATTCAAGCACGTCGAACGCGCACGGCGTCATGCAGACTGCCTTGCCGTCAATCTTTATCGTGCGAAATACGAAGTCGATCTTGATGTTGTCGATGTAAAGGAATCTGTGCTTCATGTCGTCCCTCGAGTGTCTGTTCAAGAGCCGTCCGTCAGCTGCCACCGGTACGTGCGGCTCCTCTACGAAAAGACCGGCACGGCAACAGCAAGGCTATTGTTCCGGGGCACCCACGTGAACTCACGATGATTGAGCAGGCAAAGAACGACGCAAAGCTGTAGCCCGCTCGATGGCGTGCTGACGTTCAGCGTCCGGGCCCTCCAATTGTCCAACATAGGCTGTCGGCAACGCATTGCGCGCGAACTGCAACTCGAGCGACGTGAGCACGTTGCGTGTGAATACTGGATCACTGCAAGCGCCGGGGGTTTTGCACGCGCTCTTAATTAATTCGAGCGCAGCGATGTCCCCGTGGGCCGCCATAGCGTACACGTGATCCGCTAGCATCATGCCGTCGGGCAGCGCGATCGTGTTCCATTGCATCGGATGTCGGATAGCCAGCTCCAGCACTGCGCCAGGCTGGCCAGCACCCGCGGCTATGCGCAGCAGGTTCAGCGCATAGTCGGGGGCTCGCGATTGTGCGTCGCCGCAACGGAGCGCATCGTCCTTCAGGTGATGCTGCGTGCACGCCACGGCCCAAGCAGCAGCCTCGAACTGTCCTTCCGGATCCCGTCGTTGTGCGAGCGCCCCGAAGGTCGGATATTGAAGAGCGCGGCTCACCGCAATGGCAAGCGAGTTGCTCTGGTCCGGGCCTCGCCGGACAACCTTCGCCTTCGTCGTTGTCAGCATAGCGAGCACGTCGACGTTCCCGAAACTGGAGGACGCCGACGGCACCGAAGCCGCGACGGCGAATGCTGGTCGCGGAGACTGCGTACGCGCACCGATGCTATACGCTGCCGGCGTCACTCGGTTGTCGACAGCGACAATGCTCTGACTCTCGCCTGGCCAACGCTCCATTACCAGAACGGTAAACACACAAGCAACAGCGCCGCATGCTGCTGCGGAAATTTCCCACGCGATGTCGGAAAAAATATTCCTTGCCATTTTCCAATAGGGCAAATTCAAGGAGCAGGCGACGCGCATACGCGCGAACAGCTATCGCCACACCCTACGACGCGCCATCGCCCAAAATCCTCGGTTAAGGAATAAGATGAAACGAGACCAAATTTATCCAACTTCTTATAATGGGACATCCGCGCACCATCTTCGGCATGCGACGCACCACCGACCACTTCGACGCTACCGAACTGAACTCATCATAGTCAACTTTAAATGAATTGCTTCCCTTCTTTACTCAATCTCAACAATTTTTATGCAATCCTTCATTCCTGACAATTCGCGGACGCAGCAATGACGTCTCTAATATCGTCCCGATTCCCACCGCAGGATTTCCAGCATCGCGTGCCGGCGAGCCAGAATCTCGCACGCTGTAAGACAACCGAGCCACTCAAGCATCCCCCCAGAGCGAGCTGCATCGCGGATTTGCACCGATGCTCGCACCGATGGTATGAACATCGCTCAACCCTGATCCTCGTTTCACGATTAGCTTCCAATTTGCCCTTCGTCAACGCGGCGGCCAAGCTGCATCCGGCAATGCTTGTCGGCACGTGAACACGTCCAGATTGGGGGTGGGAAGGCATTGATAGCGCTGCTAGAGCGCACTTAGCAATCGTGCCGCAGCCGGCTGCTTCGATACCCTCGACCTTTCGTCACGGCATAGGCATCTCAGACCCGCTCGACGCGCTCACTCTGGTGCCCCTCCCAATCGACAATATCTATATCGAGACCCAGGGTGCGGGCACGGTCCGGTCAGCAGCTGCAATGCCAGCGATCGTGTGTTCCGACAAGGAGCGAGTAGCGGGCACTACATCTTCAGGGGCAACGGTTACCATCGCCGCACCAAACAGCACGAGCCGGTAACCCATCGCATAGGCGGGAAGGATTCTCATGTTCTTGTCCTCGTCCAGCCGTAACTTTGACCGAATACGTGAAATATGAGTTTCGAGTGTACGCGACGACGCATCGAACTCGCGCCCCCACACTGCCCTCTGAATCGCCCAGCGCGACACGACCTTGTTCATGTTGTCTAAAAGGAACTCAAAAATGTCGAATTCCCGCGATGTAATACCGACTGATCTGCCATCGATCTCGATCGTGCGGTACACGAAGTTGATCTTGATGTTGTCGATGCACACGTATCTGCCTTTCATGTCGCCCCTCGAGTATCCGTTCAAGAGCCGATCGGCTTTCATGATCTACCGCCCATCCTTCGTACGAGCAGTGCGTGTACGAAATGCATGGGCAAAGGCGCACAAGTCGCCCTCATACGAGCCGCTGGACTCATATCTATTGGCCGCCAAGCCACGACCGGCGGTAGGCCGTATCAAAGATCCTTCAATTCGCGATCACTGCTGCGCTTGATATCGATTAACGAAATACTTCCCAATTGTCACTTCTATTTTGAATCAGGCACCGTACTAGACGGGTCAACCGATCCGATATCAGCATAGGAAATTTTCTGAACAATGCAGAGAATTTTTTCATATTTTTATATTTTTCATAGCGCTTACCATTTGACGCGGCGCACCATCGCGCAGCAGATCTTCCACCCAAGCCGACTGCCTTCTAGTAAGCGGCTCGTGCCGGCCG
>NZ_ML058677.1 GCF_003635165.1 Burkholderia sp. Nafp2/4-1b
CGAACCGACCAGCAGCACGGCCGCGATTGGCAGGAGCCAGAAGCTGAAGTTGTTCATCCGCGCGAACGCCATGTCGGACGCGCCGATCTGCAGCGGAATCATCCAGTTCGCGAAGCCGACGAACGCCGGCATGATCGCCCCGAAAATCATGACCAACCCATGCATCGTTGTGAGCTCATTGAAGAACTCCGGACGCATGATCTGCAGGCCTGGCTCGAACAGCTCGGCACGGATGCCTAGTGCCATCACTCCGCCAGATAGAAACATGATGAACGAGAACAGCAGGTACAGCGTGCCAATGTCCTTGTGATTCGTCGCCAACAACCACCGGCGCCAACCCATCGGCATAGCATGCGCGTGATCCGCGCCGTGTGTTGCGACATCAGCATCCTTGGTCGTGCTCATCAAGCTTCCTCCAAGTATCTCCGGCTGCCTACGAAAACAATACGAGCGAGCTTCAATTACAACTCTTCAAATTGCTCGAACATAGCGTCGTGCCGATCAGCATCAAGCCCCCACAAAAGATGGAAAATACGCATTCCGAATGACTCATTTCCACATGTGAACACTGCACAAAACCCGGCGCGCAACTCACATTTTCAGGTCGAGCATAAGATGATCCCATGTCTAAACCGATCTACTGCCTCGAACGCATCCCGCAGCGGTTGCTCGCAAAACAATCGAGCCGGACCAACTGGTAATGCATTGAAATATGCAGCAGCCAGTTCGAGTTCCCGATCAATATAGCAAAGCATATCGATAGTGTTCCATCCAATTGGCCAAAAATCGACTCCGCGTTTTGCGTCATCGGTGCGATCGACCAATATATCGACCGCTTGTAATGCACGTCCAAAACTGATGGCATGCGTTCTGTTTGTGTCAGTGTGGTCGTACCAACACCATAAATCGCTTAGCAACAGTCCCAACGAGCCAGCAACAGAAAAGGCATAGTGATTGAGATCTTGTTCTGTTCTGATCAGCCAATTGCGGTCGACCCAAGTTGCCATACGCTCCGCCATAGTTGAAATCGCATCCAATACGCGAGGCCTAATTTCTGGAGGCGGAAGCATCGCCCATTCGCCCATTCTCAGCGTGACCGGTCGAAATATTGCTGCGTAACTGGAGAACACATCATGAAAGTCGCCGACCGAAATTTCGGTTTGCAGCATTCCGCCAATTTGTCTGAGCAAATCAATTTTGTCAGGACCGCCTATTTGAGAATGGTCCTCGATTTCGTCGATGCCTCTCACGCACAAATAAGCGCATGATATCGCCTCGTTTAGTCCCACTGGCAGATCGAGAATAGATCCACACCAGGTCTTGCTGCACTGACGAACAACTTCGTGTGCGTCGAGAAGCGAAGTCACTTCATACCCCAATCATTAAATATCCGGCTTATATTCGATTGCATGCATCAACGAGGTACATATACTGGCTACTATCACGTCCGGCCAGCAGGCGAGAACTCGGCCACCGCGCGTTGCGGCTGCGAGCCAGTGACGGGAAATGAATGGTCAAGGTCACCACTTACCATCGTTGCACCAAACACAACGAGCCGGTAGCCGATCGCGTAGGCCGATATAATCCTCATGTTCTTGTCCGCGTAAAGCCGTAGCTTTAGGCGTATACGAGAAATGTGCGTTTCCACGGTGCGTGACGAAGCATCGAACTCGCGCCCCCATACGGCCCTCTGGATCGCCCGGCGCGACACAATCTTATTCATGTTGCCGAGAAGGAATTCAAAAACGTCGAATTCCCTCGACGTAATATCGATTGCCTCACCATCGATCTCGACGGTGCGATAGGCGAAGTTAATCTTGATGTTGTCAACGTATAGGCATCTGCATTCCATGTCATCCCCCAGTGTCCGCGTCCGTTTAAGAGCATCTCTTCTAACACCACCTGTCGCTCCGTGGAGCGGTCCACCTGTGAAACTGCTCGCGTGAAGGCGAGCAGCGCGCCCTCGCGAGGCGCTGACGTGATATCACGAGGAGTGACCAGGCAACCCGCTCGATGGCGCGCTGACGTTCAGGGGCGTCCGCTCCGGCGGCGCGACATACGGGCCCGTAACGCATCGAGCGCGAACTGGACTTCAAGTGAAGTCAGCACGTCGCGCGTGAAGATCGAATCACTGCAAGCTCCAGGAGGCTTTACACACGTTCTTGTTAAATTCGACCGAAGCGATGTCCCCGTGGCCACCGCTGCATACACTTGATCCCCCAGCATCAACTCGTCGGTCACCACAATCTGTTCCATTGCATAGAATATCGGGCAGCGAGTTCCACCACGGCACCAAACTGAGCGGAACCCGCCGTCGTGCATAGCAGACTCAACGCATAATCGAGGTCATGCAATTGCGGATCGCCACAACGCTGTACATTCAGCGCAGAGCTCGGCGCGATGGCAAGCGAGTCGCTCTCGTCTGACCCACGCGGCAGTCGACCGTCGCCTTCTCGCTCGTCAGCATGGTCAACAACTATTCCGCACTCACGATAATGCTGAGACAAGCACCAATGCTGCGACTACGCTAGCCAAGAAGCCAGAGCCGATACCAGAATAGGAAATTTTTGGAAACAATGCCGCGAATCTTTTCGAGTCTTAGATTTCTTTTGAATTGCTTACTATGGCGACCGCCCGTCCCGTAACAGCGCTCTAGTCGTAGACCGACCCGCTCCGAACCACTGCGCCGTCGATGCCATCTGTCACGACGAAAAGGAATCCATACCGGCACCGAGCATTGAGACCGAGCACACGCTTCGCTCACCTTTCCCACGTCGAGATGGCGACCGCTAAAGATGCGAGCGCATCCTGTATATCCGATTGCACGGGTATAGGGCCCTGCACCGGGATCCCGGTCATGTTATGCGAGTGCGTAACAACAACCTGACGCAATTTCAGCGCAAAGTGACCGTCCGCCTACTCAGCGCGAGTTACCGCTGGGGCATGAACACCGAGGCGCCAAGTGCGTCCTCATGGCCGCCACCGAACCGCCAGTGAGCCCAATTTTTCCGCGATTGTCGTTACTGCCATCACCGCAATACCGTCCCGCGCGTGAGGGTGGTACCCAACCATAGTGCTGCCGTCTTCAACATTTCGAGTATGTTCCCCGCAAGGGCCCGGTTCAGTTGTCAACTGTATTCGAAAGCCTCGTTGGCCGGCCCCTTGACCAGCTCGAGGTAGTACATGGACTGCTGCGCCGCCGTCATCCCGAGCAGCACGCGTTGATGCGCCCCGCACGGGCATCTCCGCGAGCCGTCGATCTCGTTCCACAAGCGGTTGTACCGAGCGCTTAATGTCCTCAACTCTGATCGCCGCTGCCAGCTCTGCTGCATGAGCTTCGCGATTTGCGTCGCGAACTCCTGCTTTTCCTCTCCCATCGTCTCGTTCCGTTTCAAAAAGTTCATCGCGGACTACCTGCTGCACTGGCACGTCATGCAGCGTCGAGCCATATCGAATTTGAAAGCGATGCAGGCCGGATAACCGGCACGATATGCGCCAGCGCCCTTCCCTCGGGACGTCGGTCCCTGTCTTTACGCCACCTCGACCGGGTCGCATCTTTTGTTCATCGCGATAACGGATTAACGAGACCGCCGCAATGCCCATGGTAACCTCGCAGGGTCGTTGGTGAAAGCCGCGCGAACTGATTTCCGGAACGATTCGTCTCTTTGTCTCTAGCATGGAGGCGTCAGCGCTCTGTACGTTTTTCTTATTCCATTTTTTATGCCGTTCTGAGCGAATGATGGCTTTAGTTCATAGGCTAATACCAGTAAGCGCCGCAACACCCGTGGTTTGCGGTGAGCAACCAGGTCCAGGTTAATTTCCGAAAGCCGAGCGGACGAGATTACTGGCACGGTACATCTCGTCGACGCGACGCGCGTGGTCGGCTAACTCACAATGCGGGCACAAGCCCGTCCATACGGAACGAGCGTCATCTACGCATAGTAGATGCGGCACTGCAAATGGTCGCTGCATTGAATAAGACGATCCGTTTTGCTAACAGAGGCTGACGTAGGTATGGCAAAACAGGCGGTTTGTTGACAGTCGGTGAGCGCGGCCGCGACAATCCTATCGCTAAGACCAACCGGAATAGCGCCGCCTAATGCGGCCGCCAAGTGCCCGTAGTGCCGTGCCTACTTCAGCGCAACTTTTATCAAGGACAATCGCTGCGCATGTCGTTGAAGCCATCCAAGAAAGACGCTCAGCGAAACATTTCGACGCCCATCGTCGAATGAGCTAAGTGGAAGTGCATCAGCTTCTCCAGCTCGCCATGTTGTCTCGGACGGCGTTCAATATTCAAAACTGGAGTTTCGTCATCTTCAGCGATCGGAAGCAGCGCGAGGCCATTCGAATGCATGCGTTGTTGGGCGCAAGGTAATAATCGGCCACTTTCGCGCGAAGTAAATCTGAGCCACCTTTCAGTACAGTCAGCCATTTGCGCGCACTGGCTGGCGGTCCTCCAGAAGGAACAGTGGATGCAAATCTATGTGCTCAAAACCCAAGGCGTATCGGACCGCGTGATGGCGGGGCGCCTGGGCATTTCTCGCAACACGGTGCCGTGGTACCTGTCAGCTGAGGAAGCACCGCGCTACAGCCGCGTGAACTCGGCCAACAAAGCTCGGAGCATTCGAGGCTTACATCGTCGAGCGCACGAGCGCCGCGGCACCCGAGATCATCGGTGCGCCGGCGCTGCTGCGCGAACTGCATGCGCGCGGGCTACGATGGCCAACTGCGAAGCCTGCAGGCTTTCATGAACGCGCATAAATCCGTGCTCAAGCCAAACCCAGTCGTTCGAGCCCGAGCCCGGCCGGTAGATGCAGTGCGATTTCGTTGTCTTCCGCCGAAGCGCTGAGACGCTGATCGCCTGTCATCGTGCGCTGTTCGAAGCCTTGGGTGGCGTTCCTCGCGAGATCCTTTACCACAACGCCAAGACCATCGTTGTCAAGCGCGATGCCGATGCTTCCCTGTAGCTAAAACTATGTGCTGATTTGCTTCCAGTGTGCGCCGCCCGAATAGCGTCAGGCGGCGCCTGATCTCGCGCATCGACCGAACCGATC
>NZ_ML058678.1:0-2117 GCF_003635165.1 Burkholderia sp. Nafp2/4-1b
CTTCGCCACACTTTCGACCGGAGAAAGACTGCCGAATGACCGGTTCGGCCGGCGCGCGACTGAAAGATTGGCGAAGGCGCAGCGGGCGCGCAAGCACAAACGACATATCGCGAAGCTGCATGCCAAGATCGCAAATGCTCGCGCCGATTTCCAGCACAAGCTCGCGCTCGATCTGGTGCGGCGCTTCGATTACATCGCGGTCGGCAATGTGTCGGCTGTCAAACTCGCCAGAACCAGGATGGCGAAGAGCGTCTACGACGCATCCTGGTCGTCCCCGAAACAAGCTCCGTTACAAGGCGATGGCGCACGGGGTCACGTTCGAGGAAGTCGACGAAAGTGGTTCGACCCAGTCCTGTTCGTCGTGCGGGTCGAAAGACAGCACGACGCGGCCGAAAGGTATCGCGGGACTGCGAATAAGAGAGTGGGCCTGCAGTGGATGTGGTGTCGTGCATGATCGAGATACCAACGCTGCGGTGAACATTCTCCGATGCGGACGTGCATCGCCAGGTGTGGGAATCCTCTCCCTTTAGGGAGAGGAGATGGACGTCAACGAGTCGTGAGCGATTACCGGCGACTGATAAAGTGTCATAAGGAATGAGCCATGGCGAGTAGCAATGTGCGGCTCGGGCCGCCTAAGATTATTCTTGCAGACGATCATCCAGTCAGCGCTATTGGTACCGAAGCTGTGATTCACAACCGGGGCATCGGAACGGTCGTTGGTCGTGCAACCGATTCGGATAGCTTGGTGCGCTTGTTGCACAGCGTCTCGTGTGACGTGCTTGTCACCGATTTTTCGATGCCAGGTCAAAGGTGCGGGGGTGGTATGGAGCTTATCACCTTCGTTCAGCGTCATTTTTCTCACATTCCGGTGGTCGTGTTGACGATGATGCACATCCCCGGAATTTTGGAGGCGATTTGGCGCAGTGGGGTGGCCGGCTTGGTCGGTAAGGACAGTGGCGTAACCGATTTGGCGCTGTCGGTACAAGCTGCATTATTTGGCGAACGTTACATGGCTCAGTCGGTGCGCGAGCGTATTGGTCTAGACGGCCTAATTCGGGTGGATCGGAGTGTGGCGCTATCCCCTCGTGAATCAGAAGTTCTCCGGCTGCTGGCGTCGGGATTAACCGTTGTTGAAATTGCAGAGCAGCAGAACCGAAGCTTTAAAACGATTAGCCGACAGAAAATGACGGGCATGGCCAAATTGGGGGTCTCAAACGATGCGGAACTGTTTCATTACCTAAGTGCATGCGGTGCCCTTCATTGATCGAGAAGCGCGTCATACCTCGTCCTTCAGGGGCGAGGAAGGGAAGCGCGCACGCCAAAGGCGGCCTTGACAACGCGTCAATGCCGATACGATTACTTCCATGCAAAGACTCCAGGCCTTCAAGTTCGAACTGATGCCAACCGGCGAGCAGCAGCGCGATATGCGCCGCTTCTCCGGATCGTGTCGGTTCGTCTACAACAAGGCGCTGGCGTTGCAGAGGGGCAATTACGCCACGGGCGGCAAGTTCATCAGCTACGTGGCGATGGCAAAGCGCCTCACTGCGTGGCGAAATGGGTCGGAGACTGCGTGGCTCAAAGATTCGCCCGTTCACCCGTTGCAGCATGCGCTCAAGGACCTGGAGCGGGCCTACAGGAATTTTTTCGGCAAGCGCGCGGCATTCCCGCGCTTCAAGAAGAAGGGCAAGAGCGAGCGCTTGCGCTACCCCGACCCGAAGCAGATCAAGCTGGATCAGGGTAACAGCCGAATCTTTCTGCCCAAACTCGGCTGGCTGCGCTACCGCAATAGCCGGTGCGTCTTGGGTGAGTTGCGCAATGCCACGGTATCCCAGAGTGCCGGAAAGTGGTTCGTCTCGATCCAGACACAAGGCGAGGTAGATCGGCCGGTGCCGCAAGCCACCAGCGCGGTTGGCGTCGATGTCGGCATAGCTCGCTTCGCAACGATGAGCGACGGCACGTTCCTCGCGCCGCTCAACAGCTTCAAGCGGCACGAAGCTCGGTTGCGCCGTGCGCAACGGGCGATGAGCCGCAAGGTGAAATTCAGCAGCAACTGGAAGAAGGCGAAAGCTCGCATCCAGCGCACCCATGCCCGCATCGGTAACGCCCGCCGCGATTAC
>NZ_ML058678.1:2253-10592 GCF_003635165.1 Burkholderia sp. Nafp2/4-1b
CGCCTGTATCGAATGCGGTTTTGAGGAAAACGCCGACGTGGTCGGCGCGATCAATGTTTTGGCGCGGGGACACCGCGTTGCAGCCTGTGGAGAGCCGGTGCAGTCGGGTCGCTCCGTGAAGCAGGAACCCGCGGAGGCGATCTGAAGCGAGCATCATCGTTTTAGGAGCGGTAGGAATCCCCTGCATTCAGGCAGGGGAGGATGTCAACGACTGCGTACATCGAAGCGCCGATGCACCAGATTCAGCGCCACCTGCAGGTGATGCATCGGATCCATGATCGTCCGATAAGGACGCTTGTAGACCTGGCGGAGCTCGTGGCATTGCAGGGCGCGACGCACCTGTTTGGCGCTCGCCGCTCGGCTGTGAGTACGCAGCTGCCGCACCATTCGAGGGTGGCCTGTAGCTGGCGCGGTAGACGGCATTCACTTGAGCATCCAGCGCGGCATTTGTCCGGGCTCGCTGACTTAGTTCCTTGGCCACGCAACTGGCAATAGCCGTTGCATGACGCATCCAGAACTTGGAACGCCGACTGACACTGTAGCGCATCAGCGATGCCAATCGATCCATGCATACTTCATCGCGTCCCTTCGTGGAGTATGCCGTCGCCTTTCGAAAGATCTCGATGCCCAGCTTCGCGCTGGCCAGTTCCTTGCGCAGCCTGCTGACCTGGGTTCCAGATCGTTGACGGGACGACGGATGGACGCGGGTTGCTCGCCGTCGCCCGTGTTGCGGTGTCCGTGTTGCCATTGAAGTGATCACGGCTCCGGTTCCCCGATGTGGCGCGGCACCGCCAGTCTGCGGGGCGGCCAATGCTGGCCAACAACCGCGGCCAACCGTACCTCCTCCATCTCGGATTCCTGCGCGTGTTGTGTTCTCGGCGCCCGTTTCTCTGACATGCGTCTCTCCGTACACGAAAAAAGTTACCGAACTTCTTGCTATACGTGGAATCGAGGCAGGGCCATTCCTGGTGGGTGCTCATAGACCATTGGTGACGTGATCAGTACCATGGGCGCCGACCTTGCATTTTCAGGCGATTTTTTGCAAGCGCTTGGATTGGTTGGGTGATAATAATGTTGTTAGGTAAATGATGCTTCATATTTCACGAAAGGATGTTTCGGTAAATCGGTGGCGCGCACACTACGACAGTGATCATGTATTGTTTATGGATGGCCGAGTGAATTGGTATGTGGGTGGGATAGGGGAAATTATTCTATATTTGCAAAAGGCTCAAATTGAATCGATTTGCGCTTGCTTCTCCGATGACTTTCACTATATTTGGCCATAATTTTCGTTGGTTGCGGAATCGCGGGGAAAAGGTTTTCGGATCCATGCATTTGTCTCGTCATCAGAAATTGCTGCGTATGGCAGTGGGGCGTCAGTTAGATAGCGTGATTGCGCGAATCCGCTTCGAGAATCCATCGGCGTTTCACGTAGAACGCACTAGTGGCAGCGTGATTGAGACGCTGTCGACTCGCGATTTTTTTGATCAGCCAATGCGCCGAGAACCTTGTCGGAGGTTCCTTCGTCCTTGTGTCCGTCATGCAGAGACAAGCGAAAAGACACAGGTTGTCGTCGAAGATGGGGCGCAAAAAGCGGATGTTGCGCCGATTTGATGGTCGGCCGGGCGCTGCTGTTCTGGCTCGCAGCCACCTGTGTGGGCGATGCGGCAAATGAAGTGCGGTGGCGATTACGAAGATTCTGTCGCCGGCGCGATGCACTGCGTCAAGTGCGCTGACAAAGCATTAAAATTCAAGGGGTAAAAATGGGTTCTCTTGGTGAACGTCTACGCGAGGAGCGGATCCGAATTGGATTGAGCCAGAAGGAGTTTGGAGCCATCGCTGGCATGACAAAGCAGACCCAGTTCAATTATGAAGCAGGAACAAGATCACCGGATGTCATCTATTTGATGGCGTTAAGGAGCGTTGGCATTGATCTTTGGTATGTGCTTACAGGTGAGCGCTCTTTGCGGCTTCCGACTGATGACGAAAGCGAAGTCGTTGGGGGTTATCGATTGCTCTCTGAAACAGGTCGAAGTGCGATTAAGCGGGCAATTCGCACATTGTTGGCGAATGATATCGTAGATATGGGCGGGAAGATGGGCCAGAGTGCCGCCAGGCAGTCCGGTGAGGTGGCGTGCCGAGAACTGGCCGATGGGAATGGTTGACATTCCGATTGATGTGCAGAGTGACAAAACCTCTGGATGGGCAATGTAGACTCAACGGAGTCGTATGAGAGACATCACGAGCAAATGGATCTTGCGGCCGTCTCGTGGGAATTTCCTCGATAATTGGTACGGGACGGTCTTTCACGGCGTGATGTCGCTTGGAGTCAGTTTCGAAGTATGCGGTCGTTGAACGATGCCCGTGAGACTTTGTGGTCGGTAGGCCTGCTCCAGGGCATGAGGGCGGCATAGTCGTCCCAGTCTCAGTGAACGCTAAGTCCGCGACGAGCCAGACGAGATAGCGGTACCAATCGATACCGTTCACGTTGCAGATTCGACGTGGGAGTATAGGTGTATTAGCCGGGACTTGGTGCGACACGTGTCGCCGTCTGCCGCGCGTTAAGCGGCATGTAGTAGATGGCAAAGCTCATTTCTACCTTGTCACGCGCGGCTCGCCGTGCCGTGACCTGCTGTACGACCAGCAGTTGCCTACCGGGACGTGCGTGACTGGTGACGGTCAGGTGCGAAGCTCCCGGGACAAAGTACTCGTCGAAAGACGTCACAGCCGGCGACGGCGCGTGACGACGCTGCAAGCTGCAATGGTGGCGTGGAGGCGAGGCAAGTTCCGCATGCGCAACAGACGTGAACCGTCGATAAACCTCATAAGGCTGATATGACTCCCCGTGTCAATCGGGATCGTTTTTTTCGGTTTTCGAATGCATGTTGTCTGAATTTCCTGAGGGCGACGTAGCAGTAAATCTCGACGGTGGATCACGCTGATATCCGCGGGTTGGGTACCGCATTACAGAGGTCCGTCCAAGGAGCCTACCGCTATCTAGAGCCGCAAGTCGGATGCAGTCCGTTGCGTAGCCTCATCGCGGGTTACTCGTGTGCCGGGCTACGCCGCCTTCAGGAAACTCTTCCTCCAGTCGTGAGTTAGTGGGGCCGATTTTGCGTCAGGCGGGAAACGCCTCACGCGGTACGGCGAGCGACATGGCGAGGCGGCTGATGTCCCAGATGAACCCGCTGAGTTCGCGGGCGAGCGCGACCACCGCGATGTTCTTCTCCTTGCCGCGCGCGACGAGCCTCCGGTAGCGTCGACACAAGCGAACTTGTGCGTCCCAGGCGCGATCCACGATAGGCTTTGGGATGCCTTCGTGGCGACGCTGGATCTCGGGACTCACGCGTGCTGGGTGCTGGTAGCTCCAGGCTGCTTCGACGAGCAGTTTTCTCGCGTAGCTGTTGCCGTTCTTCGTGATGCTGCCCTGACGGCGCCTCTCACCCGACGAGTGTTCGGATGGCGTCACGCCTAGCCAAGCCATCAACTGGCGTGGGTGTGCGAAGCGCGATAGATCGCCGAGTTCGGCGAGCATGCCGACCGCCGTGGTGAACTGCACGCCACGCATCGTCTGCAGGCCCAGTACGGCCGGATAGAAGCGCCAGTTGACAACCACCTCGCGCAACGCAGCCTCGATCCGATCGCATTGCGCGAGGCGGTCATCGATCGTGCGCCGCAGTTCCTCGAACGCCAGTTGCTGCCAAGCGTTGTCGAACGCAAACGCGCTCAGCCAGCGTCGGTGTGCAGGTCTCCAGTCGGCACGGCCTGTATAGCGCACCCCATGCGAGAGCAGAAAGGCCTTCAGCCGTTGCCGCGCACGCTTCAGATCGTCCTTGGCGCTGACCCACGCGTGGGCCAGATCGCGAAACGCTTCGTCTTCGACGCTGGGCACATACACCGCTGTCAGATCTGCTGCGCGCAGCGACCGCGCAAGCTTCACGGCGTCACGTCGATCGGTCTTGACGCGTTCGCCCGGCTTCCTGGGAATTAACGACGGTGCGCATACCATGCAGTCGAATCCCTTCTGCACGAGTTGGCGGTACAGCCCGTAGCCGCGTGGGCGGGTCATGGTGAGCCGCGCCGAAGTTCGTCGGCTTTCGCACTTGGGCGATTCTGTCTCGTGAAAAGAAAGCAATTTGTCGGATCTCGAATATTCTAAAAGATCGAAGTCGAAAATTTGAAAACGTACTATGCTCGATCGCGCAAGTGTGTCTCCTCGCACAGTAGTATTTTGCCCGCTTGGCGCGGGCATTCTTTTGCGCGCTAAGTGGCGAGCTTGATCGTCCTCCAGGCCCCTCCACGCCGCTAGAGAGGCCTTTGGGTCCGCCTTCGGGCGGGCTTTTTTCTGCATATGGTCGTGACGACACATATTGTCGCTATCACCTTCGCCCGAGACATCTGGCGATCTTCGTACAACCTTGTTCGTTCTCGAGGTGTACCGATGAGTTCTCTGCTATTACGGTGTGGTGCCAATGTGTTCGTGGCGTGGGTTCTGTGCATGAGTCTGACAGGAAATGCCGCCACTGAATTGCGACCTGACTGCCGAGGCGTGCATTGCGGCGCACATGAGCTCGGCTTCACGGGACATGGTCCCGGCATCTGGACGTACCGCAACGATGGCGCGCAAGCAGAGCATCTGAAAATCTCCCTGTCCGGTCTGCATCGAAACACTGTAACGCTAGTATTCACGAATGCCAGCACGCAACCGCAGGCGATGCCAAAGGGCCTGCGTGACCACGCCCCCGGCACGCTGCCGGATGCACCATTTATCCCTAATCTGGTCGACCCGCTCCCGGGGCCGGCAACTGATATGGGTGGCCGATGAAGTATGGACGCCACACATGCAACGCCAATTGCCGCTGCTGGCCGGTCTACTGTTCGGTTCGCCCGGCTACGATGGCATTATCGACCAGTACATCACGGATTTCGGGATACAGCCGTGGGGACCGCGGCCAGCAAGCGCCGACAACGACGGGCTCATCCCTGCCGAAATCCGCGATATTGACATCGTGATCGCACCCAACGGGGCCGGAAATATCCAGTTTTTCGACAACGCGCAACTGCGTCGCAAGCCGACCAGCAACGAAGCACTGGCGCTTTTTGTTGGCAGCGAGAGCGGCGAGGTGACAGGAAATGGGGAACGCGTACGGCAATGAGAATGTTGGCTTCTTGTTTGGCGCGATGCTTGCCGGTTTCGTGCATGCAGTTGCGAAGGCAGCCGACTGCTGTGTCGGCCAATGAGTCAGCACCGGCACCTAAAGGGCAGTTGGTGTCGCAGGGCGCGAATCAGATGAGGCGGCAGCTGCGTTGGACGCCGTCGCTACCGCAGCTGCGCGGTGCCCCCTCCCCTGCGGGGCTCGCTTAAGTGGGTACTTTCGATGCACCCACGGATCGGGTGCAGAGGCCCTTGTGGCGAGGGAGGGCGCGGAGTTCTGAGGCCGCAGGAAATCGTGCGTCTCGATGCACTTCGATGCGGATTCGTGCAGTTCAATTAGAGGTGACTGGAGATGTCTTCCAGTGCGAGGGGGATGCGATCGGGCGATTGGAGAGCCCACTCGGTGTTCTGGCTAACGTGCAGCACCACCTCAGTTGTGCCATTGGGGAAATACGCAGCCTTTTCGCTGGCTCCTGATTAGCGGGATGACCTTCGACAGCGCGATAACGTCGGGCTGCGGGACGTCCGTAAGGGCGACGCCGCGCAGCGCGCTGGCGTGCGGCCTGATCAGCACGAGTTCGGTGATCGTTTGCTCGACATGCGTGATCGGCGAGTCGGGGGGTACCGGCCCAGGTATCCGTATCGAAAGCGCCGGTCGAAGCCGCAAAGGAAACTTATAAATATCTCGACAAAACTTATGATATAACTTATAATTCCCGCATGAACTCGATCAAATGGACCCCGAAAGCAGCCAAGCAACTGCGCAAGCTGGATCGCCAGAATCAGGTGGTCATCCGCGACAGCGTAAGCACTTTGGATACGATGCCGAACTGCCGGAACGTGAAGTCGCTGACGAATCACCAGTACGGCTACCGGCTCAGGGTCGGCAACTACCGGGTTCTGTTCAACTGGGACGGCGAGATCAAGGTAGTCGAAATCGAGGAGGTAAAGAAACGCGATGAACGCACGTACTAACATCCAAATCATCAACGGGCCGGACGGAGCGCCGGCCTTTGTGGTGATCCCCTACGCGGATTACATGGCGCAGCACGAAGAAGAGCGCGACCTGATTCCACACGCAGTGATCAGCGCCACGGTTGACGGGGCGACGCCCCTGCGCGCATGGCGTGAACATTTGAACCTGACGCAGGTCGACGTCGCGGCGCGGCTCGGCATCAGCCAGTCGGCCTACGCGCAGCAGGAGCGCAGCGAGAAGCTGCGCAAGTCGACGCGCGAGAAGATCGCCGCCGCGCTTGGCATCACGGCCGCGCAGCTCGATTTCTGACGCGCGATCAGTGTGAGAAATGCCGCTAGGCACTTCGGTGCCGGCGGCTTTTTGTTTGCCTGCGACTCACGCACCGGCACGGCGGCTCAGGTCCCTTCGCGGTCGGTGAATGGCGGGCGAGAGCGCTCTACGCCTGATGCAGCTAAATTGCAGCTTGGACGTGTCAGATTTGCCGTGATCTATCGTGTTTAGTTTTGATTATGTAGTCTGCGAGTTGCACAAGGTTTTGATTTATAAGGATTTGATATGCGTCAGTAAAGCTCTGTCGGCAGGGTTCTGGCAGACTGGCCTGCACGAACCCTGCGGACCTTGACGCACTCAACCCGGAACAGTTGCGCACCCTTGCCGCGCAACGATTGCCGAGGTCAAGGAGAAGGAGCGGGAAGCGAGCGAACGAGACCGGGAGCTACGCTTCCGGCAGACCCGTATCGATCAACTCACCCACGAGGTCTCGATCCTCAAGCGCCGGCAGTTCGGCCGGCGCAGCGAACAGCTCAACAGCGAGCAGATGAACCTGCTCGACGAGGCGATCGATGGCGACTTGGTTGCCATCGAGATGGAGCTCGAGCAACTCGAGCCGACGCGAGCTGAACGGCAACGCGAGCAGCCGAAACGGGCACCGCTGCCGCCGCAACTGCCACGCACCGACGTCCATCACGAACCGGACAGCACAACGTGCCAGTGCGGTTGCGAACGCATACGGATCGGCGAGGACGTGAGCGAGAAGCTGGACTACACGCCCGGCGTGTTTACGGTGGAACGGCACATCCGCGGCAAGTGGGTGTGCAAGGCGTGCGAGACGCTGATCCAGGCGCCGGTTCCACCGCATGTGGTCGACAAGGGCATGCCCACCGCCGGGTTGCTCGCGCAGGTGCTGGTCGCCAAGTACGGCGACCACTTGCCCCTGTATCGCCAGGAACAGATCTTTGGTCGTGCGGCACTGGCCATCCCGAGATCCACGCTTGGGGGCCTGGGTGGGCCGGTGTGGCGTGCAGTTGCAGCCGTTGGTCGACGCATCGGCCGGGCCATCCGGCAACAGGGTGTTGCACGCCGACGAGACGCCGGTGCAAATGCTCAGTCCCCGCAAGGGCAAAACGCACCGGGCATACCTGTGGGCGTATACGTCGACTCAGTTCGGCGAACTGCGCGCGGCGGTCTACGACTTCGCCGAGAGCCGCGCCGGCGCGCACGCTCGCACCTTCCTGAAGGGCTGGCACCGGCAAGCTGGTATGTGACGACTACAGCGGGTACAAAGCCTCGTTCCAGCATGGCATCACCGAGATCGGATGCTCGGCCCATGCCTGGCGCAGGTTCTTTGGATTGCCATGCTAACCACAGCAGCCAGGTTGCGGGGCAGGCCCTACCGTTCTTTACCGCGCCCTACGACATCGAGCGCGAGGCCGCAGCATTGGATGCCGACGAACGGCAGCGGCTTCGACAGCGTCGGGCCAAGCCGGTCTGCGACGCCCTCTAACTGCGTCAGGCGGGAAATGAATGGGGACGGACCACCTATCCGGCCGTTCACTTATACGCCCGGTCGTGATGCGAAATACGCGGCGCAGTTCGATGTCGGCGTTAAAGGGGGCGCAATACCGAGGACGGACGGCTACGAGTTGTACACAGGCATCGCGCACGACCACCAGCTCGTCCATCTCGGTTGCTGGACGCACGCGCCACGCATGCTCGTTAAGGCCGAGGCCCGCAGCGCGGTTGCGTCGCCGCTATAGCGCCAGCGCGCTCGCGCATTGGCTGGCCGTCGTACCGGGCAGCATGCTCGGCAAAGCCGTGCAGTATCTGTGGCCCACACTTGTCCGTTACATCCCGAACGGCGATTGGCCGATCTCCAGCGGCCTCGTTGAAAACGCAATCAGGCCGTCCGCCATTTCGCGCTCATTCTGC
>NZ_ML058679.1 GCF_003635165.1 Burkholderia sp. Nafp2/4-1b
ACGTGCGAGCAATACGCGAAGTCGCGCAGCCAGCATCGTCGCCCGTACCTGCGTTATCGCGGCAGGAAGTCGCTCGGCTGGGTGCCGCTGAAGGGCCGAGACCTGAAGCGCGAAGGCGATGCGTTTCGCTTTGCCGGCAATACCTTTCGCGTATTCAACAGCCGACCGCTTCCCGAAGGCAAGATCAAGGACGGCACCAGCTTTGCGCAGGATGCACGCGGCAACTGGTTCCTCAACATCGTGATCGAGATGCCCGATGTGCAGGCCCGCCCAATCCGTTCCGGCGTCGGCATCGATCTCGGCCTGACAGACTTCGCCACACTTTCGACCGGAGAAAAACTGCCGAATGACCGGTTCGGCCGGCGCGCGACTGAAAGATTGGCGAAGGCGCAGCGTGCGCGCAAGCACAAGCGGCATATCGCGAAGCTGCATGCCAAGATCGCAAATGCTCGCGCCGATTTCCAGCATAAGCTCGCGCTCGATCTGGTGCGGCGCTTCGATTACATCGCGGTCGGCAACGTGTCGGCCGCGAAGCTCGCCAGAACCAGGATGGCGAAGAGCGTCTACGACGCATCCTGGTCGTCCTTCCGAAACAAGCTCCGCTACAAAGCGATCGCGCACGGGGCCACGTTCGAGGAAGTTGACGAAAGCGGTTCGACCCAGTCCTGTTCGTCGTGCGGATCGAAAGACAGCACGACGCGGCCGAAAGGTATCGCGGGACTGAGAATAAGAGAATGGACCTGCAGTGGGTGTGGTGTCGAACATGATCGAGATACCAACGCTGCGCTGAACATTCTCCGATGCGGACGTGCATCGCCAGGTGTGGGAATCCTCTCCCTTTAGGGAGAGGAGGACGTCAAATAAGCATAGCGAGCAAAGCCGAGGTCGCGCCCGCTGGTTGTCTTACAGCAGCCAGCTAAATGTACGCTTTTGTCGCGTACACGAAGTCGGCGATATCCCCGTTAATGCCCGCGTGGTCGGCAATTTAATGAAGAATATGGGCGGAAAGTTCGCTATGGCGCATTCAAAGTCGATAACCGTTGCACGATAAACGGCACTAGCCGAAGCTGGAAAGGCTATGCGGGCTGCACTGCGGCGATGCAACTGATCAAACAGTGGCGGCTCACGCTCGATAATTCGACGAAGCTTATCAAGCAGGCGTCCGCTGACGCTTTGCGCGGTGCGTTTTGCTCACAGGACACCAGACAATGGCCGAAGTCGATCAAACAGTATCTGACGAAGATCACGCCGTGCTGAAACGTTTCTTTTCGGCGGGCGGATCCCTCCGCATGCTCGTTGACGTCGAGCGCCGCGATCTCGATACGCTGTACGCCTACGCCACGCAGCTCCTTGACGCAGGAGAGCTGCGGGCAGCGGAAAACTTCTTGCTGATGCTTGTGCGGGTCGACCACTGGAATTTCGATTACTGGTTCGTGCTCGGGCTTTGCCATCAGCGGCTCGCTAAGCATGACGAAGCCATATTTTGCTTTAGTCGCGCCGCGACGGTACGTGTCGACGATCCGCGGGCGTCATACCATGCGGGCGTAAGCTATCGACTCCTCGGCAATATCGAATACGCTGCGAAGGCGTTTCGCGCAGCGGTCGACTGGTGTGGAGAACGACGCGAATATTTGGACCTGAGGGCCAATGCATCGCGACAGCTCGCACAATGTAAGCGAGAGGAATGGAATGACAGCTGCAATTAATATGCATGGCGCGCACGGCGGATTCGCTGCCCCAACTACCGATCGGCATATGGATTGTTCCGGGCGCACTCGTGCCCCGAGGATCTTGCCGCCAGGCGCGGCGATGATCGTCGGCGTCGCCCGACGCCAGCTTGAGCAAGACGGACACGCATTGTCCGCCATGCACGCGCGCGTGTCGATGCAGGAGGCGGCGAGTGCGCTCGGGCGCGTCCTGCACAAGTTCGATCACACCCTAGGCACAAACGGATCGGGGCTGTCTCTCGAGGAGCGCTGCTTCGAGGACGTTTCGATGGAAACGATGCTACTCGCGACGACACTATTGTCGGCCACGGTGCTCGGGAACACCGCGGAACTCAAGAGCAAGGCGCTCGAGATCATGTGCGCGAAGCAGGAAGAGGTGCGGCGGCAGGAAATAAAGGATTGCCGCGAGCAGATTGATAAGGCGATAGAACAGCAGCAGAAGGCAAAGAAGGCCGGCATACTCGGTGTCATATTTGATTGGATTATCGCGGCTGTCGAGGTGTTGATTGGCGTCGCGAAGATCATCGGTGGCGTGTTTTCCGGCAATGTGACGATGGTTGCCGGCGGCGCGACCGATGTGATGGCGGGTGCCGCCGGTGTTGTCAAGGCGACGATGAACACGCTTGCGCTGATCGACGAGAAGAATGCGGACACGTATCGACAGATCGCGGATGTCGCGGCCAAGGTGCAGCTAACGTTTGAGATCGTGGGTGCGGTTATCGATGTCACGAGCGCGGCGCGCAATATGTTGCTCACAAAGGCAATTCCGCGGGCTACGATGGTCGTGCTGGAAAAAGGTGCTGGCAAGGCGCTCCAGCAGGCGGTCAAGGCGGGCAGCACGCTGGCTGTTGAAAGGGTTGCGCAGGCAGCTGGCAGGGAAGTTGCGGAGCAGGTATCTGCACAGATCTGTCGCGAACTTGGCAGGGTCGCGCTCAAAGCATCGAAAAAGGTGAGTAAAGATGCAGTTCAAAAGATGATCGAGCATCTCGGCGTAAACCGGATGCTTGAGAGCTTTTCGCGTGAGGCGATAGAGAAGATGGTAACCAAGGCTGTGGAGAAGGCCGGAAAAGACGCTATCAACCGGGGAGTCGAGCTGACCGCGCGCGAGCTGAAGGCGATTGTGAAAAAACTAGCGCGCGATGCGATGGTGATCGCGTTGAAGGCGTCGGTGTCGCCACTCTTGACCACGGCGCGCGCGATGGCCCCAGCCGTGAACCAAATGTCGTCCGGTGTGCTCGCCATCGAGCGAGCGAAGCTGCAGAAGGAAATCGACCGGCTCATCCTCGACCAGCAATGGCTGCAGATGTGCTTCGAGTTTTACAAGCAACAGAAGGAGGCGCAACAGAAAGGCGCGAAGGAGCTTATCGAGAAGGCCGCGCAGGCAGTGGAGGACGGCAGTCAGGCCCTCAAGGAGAGCGGCGCGGTTCAGTTGCACGTTGCTGCGTCGATGGTTTGAATGCATGGTGTAACGACGCCGTTTGAAATTCTAGGAGAACGAGTCATGAGTACTGTAACGCAAGCAAGCTGCGCGCCGGTCCGAGCCGATACGCTAGGTTTCGAGACTGTTGACCTGATCACCGGAGACGACGGGCCGATTGCGATGATCGAGCAGTTGAAGGCAAAGCTGAAAAAGATCTTCAGCGATATGTATGACTTGGAGCGGACGTTCAATGAGACGATGCAGCGGATCGCCTTCGATCGGCAGATCTGCACGATTGAAACCAAAAGGTCTGCGATCGCACAGAACTTCGACGCTGCGATGGCGACGGCAGTCGGTCAGCTCGTCGGAGGGGCAGTGGGCGCGCTCGGTGCTGCGTCGGGACGCCAGCTTGTCGGGATGGCGGCTGATGGACTATCGAAGGCGGGACAGGGGATTGCGGGCATCGCGAATGCGTCACTCGTGCGCGGTGCCCAGCAGACGCAACTGCAGGGCGATTTCGAGGGCCAGTCCAGCGAGCGTGTGCAGAAGGAGCTTGAGTCGACGGTCAGTCGGGCGCTTGACGCGTCGCGGCAAATGCGCGACGCGCTACGTGAGCTCGTCACGCTACAAGGCCAGATCGCAGCGGCGGTGCGGTATTGACGGGAGACGTGATGCTGACCGAAAACCTCGACGTTGCAACCCGCTATCTCCAAGCGCAGGGAATGCATCCGGAGCCCGCGTACTTCGGAGAAAGCCATTTCCGGATTGGGTGGCGCCTGCGAGTTAACGATCTCGATCTCGTCTACCGACTTGTCGACGATAGTTTGGTTGTCTGCGACCTCGCGGCCTGCAGTGGCGGGAGTGGCCCGAGTGACGCCGTCGCAACGTTTATTCATCTTGTGCACCGGATGGAGCGCGCGGGTATTGCGCTGCGCGAGGTGCGCGGAACCTTCTTTGAGACGGTATCGAATGCGCAACTGAACCGGTTGCGGCAGCGGCTCGCGATGGTGCTCGAAGCGCAGGGGGCGTACTGGCGTGAGATCGACGGGGATCCGTGGCTTGTCTATCCTGTCGGCAAGCGCGGAGCGGAGGTTGAGCCGTAGTAGGTGATTGCGATAGGTTTTCTCCGTTAGTGTCGCACGCGGTACGTTGGTCGCCAATCTGCCATTCCTTTTTGCGATTGTGTTTCATGTGCATGCGTCTTTGATGCGTGCGAGAAAGCCGGGAGGTCGGCAGCACTAAATGAGCTAACAGTATGTGCGGGGCGGTGCTGGTACGCCATCGCATAGTGGGCCGTGCCTTTGAGCCGCGTGGATTTCTTGAACTGTTCCGAGCGTTGGTGTTCGGTCTTTCTGATCCGCTTGGGGTTCCCGGACCAGATCTAGGGACTCTCTTCACAACCTTGTGACGCCATAGAATGGCGATGTCAGCCTTGAGACAAGCCCCGAGATGAAGCAGAAGACCTTCGCCAGCCTGAGCTACGAAACGAAGAAGCGCGTAACCCGTCGTGAGAAGTTCCTGATGGAGATGGGAACGGTGGTTCCGTGGCAACGCCTGATTGCGCTGATCGAACCGGTGTATCCGAAGGCGGGGCCGAAGGGCGGTCGGCCGGTGATGCCGTTGGCGACGATGCTGCGGATTTATTTCATGCAGCAGTGGTTCGCATTGAGCGATCCGGCAATGGAAGATGCGTTGTACGACAGCGAATCGATGCGGCGCTTCGCGGGTTTGGAGCTGAACGAAGACGCCATGCCGTCGGATACCGCGATGCTGCGCTTTCGGCATTTGCTGGAGCAGCACGAGCTGGCGGCGGCGATGTTGGCTGAAGTCAACGCGATGCTTGGTGAGCGCGGACTACTATTGCGCGAAGGCACGATTGTGGATGCAACGCTGATTCACGTGCCGAGCTCGACGAAGAATGCGAAGGGCAAACGCGATCCCGAGATGAGCCAGACGAAGAAGGGAAATCAGTGGTCCTTCGGTATGAAGGCATACATCGGCGTGGATGCGGAATCGGGCATCGTGCATAGCGTCGTGACGACGACGGCGAAGGTCAACGACAAGCGCTGTTTCGATGAATTGCTGCACGGCGAGGAGACAGCCGTGTGGGGTGATCGCGGCTACGACTTTCCGGACATTCGACGACGTTGTGCCGAGCGTGGCATATCGGCGGGAATCGCGCGCCGCAAGCAACCAGGCGAGCCCCGTTGGCGCATCGAACGCGAGATCAATCGCGTGATTGCGAAGGTGAGAGCGCGCGTGGAGCATCCGTTCCGGATCATCAAGCGGCAATTCGGTTATGTGAAGACGCGATATCGAGGCCTGGCGAAGAATACGGCCCAGATCGTCACGCTATTCGCGCTGGGCAACCTGTACCTGACGCGCCGTCAACTCGCGAATTGACGCGGCAAGGGCTGGCAATCCGGCATCTGGCGGGACTCGCCCGCCTCGATTGACGCTGCGCGTCTGCTTGAACGTAGCCCTGACCTGCCGCAAATCACGTGGCCGGCGCTGAAATAAATGAATCGCTTCGGGAAACATGGTTGCGAAGAGCGTCCCTAGAGCGGGTTTCGCGGCGTTTTCATGACCTTTCGGCCGAAGGCTGTATCGTCGGGCGAATTCACTCGGCGTTAGCGCCATGTGAGGTCGCATCTCATTGTAGTCGCGGCGCAAGCTTCTAGCCGTTGAATGTCTCGATGAAGCTATTGTCGGTGGGCTTGCTTGACGCTGCGATAGTAGTGGGTACAGCTTGCTTGACCAGCCGGCCCGCCCGCTGCGTCGGAAGGCGGAGCAACCCGTGTGCCGACGCGATGTAATAGGTTCCGGTCGGGGGGATGCCGCTTGGTATTTGTGCAGCGTTGTCCGAGCCGGACTTGCGATCGATCAATGGGCGCGAATTGATAGTCGGATGATGTGGGTCACGCAATATTGACGGAATCTATTTCCTTCGATGAGCGTGAGCCTTATGCCTCTTCCACAAATTTCGCAAGCGACGCGTTCAGGTACGGTGAGCCGGTCCACCCAGACGGACCCGCGACGCAATGCCGATCCGGACGTTGATCGCTTGCGTGCGCTCGACTAT
>NZ_ML058680.1 GCF_003635165.1 Burkholderia sp. Nafp2/4-1b
GCACAATGAACGCCCCATTGCGACGGCACGTAAAGCGCGTTCGGCCGCATTGTTGTCGATTTCCACGGCGCCGTCATCGACGTATAGCGTGAGCGCCGCCCATTGATTCAGCGCGTAGTTGATGGCTTTGGCGGTATCGCCTTTCTGCGACACCGTACCCAATGTCGAGCGCAGCCAGATCTCGAATGCATCGAGTAGCGGACGCGCCTGCTTCTGCCTGACACGTCTTCGTACGTCTGGTGGCTTACCGCGAATCGCGGCCTCGATTGCGTACAGTTCGCCGATCCGGCGCAACGCTTCAGTGTTGACCTCGTTCCTGCGTGCGACGAACAGATCATGGAATTTGCGGCGCGCGTGCGCCATGCATGCGGCCTCGCGTACATCACCACCTTCGTAGATCGCGTTGTACCCCGCGAACGCGTCGGCCTGCAACGTTCCCCTGAAGTCTTTCAGATGGGTCCGTGGATATTCACCGGCCCTTGTGGGACTGTATGCGAACCAGACCGCCGGCGCGTCCTTCGAGCCAGCTGGCCGGTCATCCCGAACGTATGTCCAGAGACGCGCGGTACGGGTCTTGCCGTTCCCGGGCTCGAGCACAGGTACGGGCGTGTCATCCGCGTGGATCTTCGAGGCGGCCATCACATACCGGCGAACGACTTCTACGAGTGGCCGGAGCAACGCACTGCACTGGCCGACCCAGTCCGCGAGTGTCGAACGGCTGAGTTCCACGCCATCGCGCGCATAGATTACTGACTGTCGGTATAAGGGAAGATGATCACAGAATTTGGCGACCAGGACATGCGCGAGCAACCCGGGACCGGGCATGCCGCGATCGATTGGCCGATTGGGTGCAGCCGCCTGCACGATGCAGTCGCAACAGGCACAGGCCTTTTTAAGTCGTCGGTGACGAATCACTCGCCAATGTCCCGGTACATAGTCGAGTTGCTCAGAAACGTCCTCGCCCAGGTCGCCGAGGGTGCCACCGCATTGCGGGCAACATGCGTCGTCGGGATGATGAACAACGTCTTCGCGATGTAGCTGTTCCGGAAGTGGCTTGCGTCCCGTCGACTTGCCGGCCTCAGAGCGACGCCTTGCTGGTGCGTCGACCGTTGCCGCACCATCGTCGGCCTGCAAATCTTCGAGACGCAATTCCAGTTGTTCTATCTGGCGATCAATCTTCTCCGACTTACGCCCAAACTGCATGCGCTGGAGCTTCGCGATCCGCAGCTTCAAGTGATCGATCTCGAGCGTCCGGTCGGAGAGTGTCTTCCGGAGCTCCGTTACAGTGTCGCGCAGATCCGTGAGCTCGCCTTCATGCTCACGTAACGCCGCCTCACGCGCGTTCAAGAGAGCCTTCAAGGCCTCAATATCGTTCGGATGGGTAGCGTCGTTGGATGCCATGCAGGCAGTTTACGCGCGTGCATTGCGCTACGCGCGCGTTGTCACATCCGTTTACAAAGCGCTGGAGGGGCGGGCTGCATCGACGGGTTGTCGCCAATCGAATCCTTCGAGCAGAAGGCCGAGTTGAGCACTGGTCAACGAAACAACACCGCCGTCAGCACGAGGCCACGCAAAGCGTCCACGCTCCAGGCGTTTGGCGAACAGGCATAGTCCGCCGTCGCGCCAGTACAGGCATTTGATGAGGTCGCCACGTTTGCCCCTGAACACGAAGATGTGGCCAGAGAATGGATCCTTCGCCAGTACGGTCTGCACCTTCGCGGCCAAGCCGTCGAAGCCGCAGCGCATATCCGTAAATCCGGCGGCAACCCAAATGCGCGTGTTTGCCAGCGGACCAATCATCGGCTCAGGCACTGGATCACCACGCGCAGCGTGTCGGGGTCGACGCTCCCTTCAACGTGTACCTCGCCTCGTAGCAACTGGATACATATCTTGCCGGGCACCGGTGCCGAAAGCGTAGATGCTGCCGGTTCGGCCACGCCGCTGTCACCTGCCTCATTCACGGTGACCGACAGCAACGCGCATTCGCGACCGTTCACGCCAAGTCGTCCATCCAGATACTGCCTGCGCCAGTCGAACAGCTGATTCGCGTTCAACTCGTGACTGCGTGCAATTTCCGCCACCGAACGTCCACTGGATAACGTCTCTTCGACGATCTGGCGTTTCTCGTCCACGGTACGCCGGCGATACTTCCGGGCGACTCTGACTTCGGAGAATTCAGTCACTGTGTCCATGATTCCTTTGTGGACACAGTCACATTTGTGCCCCGGGAAAGCATGGCTTCGCCTTCATCAGGCGTCTACACGGTCAGCGTCGGACGGTTACTGCGAAGGCACCTCGGGCGCAAGAGCTTCCCTAGGGGGCACAGGCTAATCGGCATAGGGGGTAGCCATCGGGCTACGCCCCTGCCACACCACCCGGCATGCGGGTCCGCACCGGGCGGTTCTTGTTCATCGGCTCGCGATTTACGCTCCACGCTTCCTTCCCACACTCGGTCGCCCTCATGCAGTTGCGCTTCACTTCATTCGCTGTGAGCAGCTTATGGCGGGACTTACACCCGCAGGAGGACGCCCATGCTGGGCGCACTATAAAAAAGACCGCGCACGAAGCGCGGTCAAGATAGGTGACACTGCTTCCCACCGAGAAGCGCGCGCCAACCCGATGGCTCTACTTTCCCGTTCGAACAAGTCTTACCGGCAATGAGCCGCCACTCGGAAGCTCATTCACGTCACCTGATATTACGTTGACCCCGATCCCATCAAATAGACCAACGCTCGTCGAACTCCAGTAAAAATCTTGCTGAGTGAACGGAAACCATTGTTGGACCATCGACCATCCACCTTCTGATTTGATCGTCTGTAGCAGCGACTCGTAATCCCCCCCCGAGTCGGGCACCACCCAATCCGTAAACCCGGCCAACTTTAGGCCGTTCGCCGTGTCCGCATAAGGAAACGTCGCGTCAAGATTGTACGTGTCCTTCCAGTCTCGAGGACCACCATCGTCAGCCTTAATTTCCCACCACAAGTGCTCGCCTCCGAGAATGGTCGTGACGTTATCCCGCACTGCTGCCCAACTGGTGGCCGTATAGGGCAACGCATTCCCGTTTGCGTCAATCTTTGTGAAGGGGTCGCCAACAGCACCATTAAAAGATTCTTGCTGTTCTCCATAGGTCACCGCAATAGAGAATAACCCTTTTGAGTTTGCTCCCAATACGTTAAAGTAGGCTACACCAGACGGATTTGTTGTCGGCGAGCTATCCGGAGAACTGGCATTTCCAGTGACACTGATTGACACGGGAACGCTTTCGATCGGATTTCCGTCTTTATCCACCACCGAAACTGAGTACTGGGTAGTTGCTCCCAGCGGCGTTTCATATGGCCAATTGATGGACAGGGTTGTTCCGACGACCTCCACAGGAATACTCCGTGACACTCCGTTCGCCGTTACCGTCACCTTAATCTCTCGGTTACTGCGGTCGGCGCCATAGGTCAATGTCGCCGTTGCAGAACCGTGCGCATCTGTCGTCGTGCTGGACGGAGTAATGCTGCCGTTGTTATTTGCCACAAAAGTTATCGGCACATTGGCCAACAAAGTGCCTCCGGCGCTCTTCACCGTCGCCGTAATTGTACTCTGGTTGTTGCTGGCACCAGATTGAATTTGCGGCTGGCTGGCAGTAAGCGCGATAGTATTGGCGGTCGGCGTAGTGACAGTCAAAGGCTGACTAACGCTAGCACCCGTAATGGAAGCTGTCAGCGTGTCAGCCCCAAGTGTTGACGGCGTGATTGCAAAGCCAGCAACGCCATTACTCTCCGTTACCTGACTCGGGGGGCTGATCGAATTACCGATTGAAGAGACCAATGATACCGACACACCCTCGACAGGATGGCCGTCAGCGTCATTCACGGTCGCATCTATATCAGCAGTATTGTCGTTCTCTATACTTGCTGGCACAGAAAGGCTAACGGTTGTGCCGCCAATTTTAATATTGACTGAATTCGAACTCACTTTCGACGCCACTGCCGTGACATTGACTGTCCGGTTTGTCTTGTCAGCACCGTAGGTCAGTGTCGCTGTCGCGATACCACTCGCGTCTGTCGCGACTGCTAGAGGCTGTACAACTGCATTGCCATTTGCATTAAATGTGACAAAGGCATTGCGCATTGGCTTGCCATCGCTACCCATCACCGTCGCAGTTAGTTTGGCCGTGCCGTTGGTCTGGCCAGTACTAATATTGTCCGTGCTAGCGACAAGCGAAATGGATTTGACTGTTGCGGCTGCACTGCTGCCACCTCCGTCGTCACCGCCACCACACGACGCCAGCAGACCGACAAAGAAAAGTGAAAATATAAGGGAAAGCGCATTGCGCCACCGCACTAGCACGCTCATAAGTCACCTATATGGTTGAATCCCGTCGACCGAACTTCTCGATCGACAGGACGGGATTGTCTCCGTTCTCAATGACCAATAAAACGTTCAGCACTTCATGGACTACTTCGCAGCACCTCTTCAGAGGACGACAACAACTACTTCGAACTGCGTTTCGCAATCACCTCCACACATAAATACGGCTACTCACACCGTACAAATCCCTATCTTATGAAATTTTCTGGAGGACTATGTTTTTGTGGAAAATCTCAATAATCTTGAT
>NZ_ML058681.1 GCF_003635165.1 Burkholderia sp. Nafp2/4-1b
GTCAGGAATTCCGGCTGGTCCGGCGTACCGGGCGCCGCGGGAATCAGATGGTTCACCTCGACGTTCCACAACAGATCTCACGCGAATTGCCGGCGTGGATGCTCGATTCGTCGATATGCTCGGCAATGTCGCTAGGCGAGCCGCAGGTGAGCGCAGAAGCGCTGGCCCTTGTGTGCCGCATCCTGACTGATCGGAAGCACCACTCCGTCGCAGGAGGATCATCGAAACCTCTGTCAACGGAGGGCCATTCCGATGAGACGAATGCAAAGAGGACCCGGCTTACAACTTCCGCTGGAGCTGCACCGAGATCCAACCTTCAACGCAGCCATCGTGGGGAATCGACGGGAGGAAGTGATCGAAGCGCTCGCGGCGCTTCTGCTGGAAGCGCTGGGCAAGCCGGTGAACACAAACGACCGAGGAGATCGCGATGAGCCAGAAGATCTCCGCTGAACATCTCTGCCGAGGCGCGGTTGTTTACGTCCGGCAGTCAACCATGAGCCAGGTAGTGGAGCACACGGAGAGCCAGAATCGTCAGTACGCGCTCGCCGAATCTGCACGAACCATGGGCTTTGCTTCAGTAACCACGATTGACGATGATCTTGGACGTTCGGGTTCCGGCAGTATCCAGCGGCCCGGGTTCCAGAAGCTGGTCGCGTAGGTGTGTGCCGGATCCGTCGGCGCCGTGTTCTGTCTCGAGGCTTCACGACTTGCGCGCAACGGCCGCGATTGGCACCATCTCATTGATCTTTGCGCACTGGTCGGCACGGTCGTGGTTGATCACGACGGTATTTACGACCCCAGGCTGGTCAACGATCGGCTCCTGCTTGGACTCAAAGGCACGATGTCGGAGTACGAACTCAGTTTGCTGCGGCAGCGCGGCATTGCCGCCCGGGATTCGAAGGCCCAGCGTGGCGAATTACGCTTCGCGCTACCTCCCGGCTACTGCTGGAACGAGCTTGGGCAGATCGAGATGGATCCAGACGAACGGGTTGCGGAGGCCATCCGGGTGCTCTTCCGTAAATTTCGCGAACTCGGCAGTGCCCGTCAGGTGTTGCTATGGGCCATACAATCGGACGTCAAGCTACCCGTAACGCGGCACGGCCCCGCCGGCATCCGGATCGAATGGAGGCGGTCTGCCTATCACACGATTGTCCAGATCCTGGAACATCCGGTTTATGCTGGGGCGTACGTGTTTGGAAGGACAACCCAACGCACTGCCGTCGTCGACGGACGGGCTCGTAAGACCGAAGGCCACTCCAAGCCGATGAAGGATTGGAGCGTCCTGTTGCGAGATCATCACCCCGGGTATATCACGTGGGATCAGTTCGAGGAGCATCAAAGGATGATTGCCGAGAACACACACATGAAGAAGCGGGCTTCCCGCCGATCTGCTCGTGGCGGGCGCGCATTGCTGACTGGCCTTGCGCGATGTGGTCGATGCGGTCGAATGATGCGAGTGAACTACGGCATGAGAGCCGGTCACGCGCATCGCTATTATTGCCGCAGGGACGAGGCACATGTCGGAGCGATTCTCTGTATCGGAATCGGTGGAGTACGTGTTGACAAAGCGGTGGCGGCCGCGATTCTCGAAGCGGTTTCGGAGCATGCGGTGGAAGCGGCCATTCGTGCTGCACAGCAAACATCGCGCGCAGATGACGATGTGCGTCGCGCGTTGGCCTGCGAGATCGAGGGAGCGCGCTACGACGCATCTCTTGCCGCACGCCGGTATGAGGTTGTCGATCCGATGAAGCGGTTGGTTGCGCGCGAGCTTGAAGCGCGCTGGAATGCGGCCCTTGAACGTGTCGTTCACCTCGAAGAGCGGGCAGCGCTTCTGGATCGCGAGGTGGCAAGTCGGCCCGCGATTGACCAGGCGCAGCTAATGACGCTCGCGCACGATCTCCCAGCGACGTGGAATGCGCCGGGCACCGACATGCGAACAAAGCAGCGGCTGACGCGCATCCTCATTCAAGAGGTCGTAATCGATCTGGACGACGACACGAATGAAGCGGTCGCCACGGTTCATTGGACGGGAGGTCGGCACACGGAGCTTCGCGTCGCGCGCGTAAATGTTGGGCGATATCCCTCCAGCCAACACTTCAGTGCTGTTGAGGTCATGCGCAAGCTTGGCGGGCAGTGGCCGGACAGGGAGCTTGCGGTGACCATGAACCGTATGCGCTGCAAATCACCAGACGGCAAGACCTGGTCCACGGTTCGCGTTACCGAACTGCGCGAACGACTCGGCATTGCACCATTCGATCCGACTGCGTCGCGTGCGGAGACGATCAGCGTGGAAGAAGCCTCGCGGCGACTGGGAATCTATGGGAGTTCGATTCATCGGCTCATTCGTGAGGGAATACTACCTGCGACTCAGCTTATGCCATCGGCACCTTGGCAGGTTCCTGTTGCTGCGCTCGAATCCGAAGCTGTCAGGGAAGGCGTACGGGCAATCAAGGAGCGGCGGCCGCCTCACTTCAAGGCTCGACAGGAAGCAGAGAAGTCACTCAAGTTGCCGGGCTTCTAACCAAAGGATGCACTATGTCACGAGACTCCCGC
>NZ_ML058682.1 GCF_003635165.1 Burkholderia sp. Nafp2/4-1b
CGCTTGCGTGCGCTCGACTATCACCGGAATAACGCTCACAGCCAGCGCGTGCTGGACGCGATGCAGGCAGATTCGGCCGTGCGCCTGGCACTGGACAAGATGGCGCCGGATACGAAGAAGCGGCACAAGGGCGATTTGATGAAGCTGTTTGCGCCGAACTCCGATCCGCGATGCGTGGAGGCGGTTCGTCAGGTGATCGTGGATGCGTATGAGACCAAGGTGGTATTTCGACGCTGGGCCAACGCGCGTATCGACCAGTTGATCCAGAACCCTGAGAAGCGCGCGGCGGCGAAATTGCGGGCAGGCGCCACGTACGGCACGACGGTGACGCCCCGGCAGATTGAGGCAGCCGGCGGTGTGGTGATACAGGTGGTGCTGGACGAATACGACCAACTCGCGCCGGTCAATGTAGGGTGTGCCGACGAGACGAGTGGCGCGAGTGCGTTCATCCACGAGTTCTATCATGATGCGACCGCCCAGGCACACGAGGATGAGGCGGTGCAGGAAGTGATTGCGCAGGTGTGCAGTGAAGAGGGCGGGCATGCGGACAAGCAGACACAGACGCGCCGGGCCGATACGATCGAGCAGTTCGAGAACCTGACCCAGGGCGATGGCCCCGACCCGGAGCCTTTGCAGGAGCGCGATTACAGCGAACTCGATCCGCGGCGTCTGCTCGAGGGCGTGGGGATTGATTCCAGTTTGCGAGATGCGTTGGCACTGGCCGGGCGCATGCGCGATGAGGAGAAGATAGCGTTCGGGCGGGAATTGAGGCTTATTGAGGCCCCCCAGGAGAATGCCACCCCAGAGCAAGTCCAGCAGTTCGAAAGCGATCTATTGGACATGGTGAACAGGCTGTGCGAGCGCGGCAAGCTGGATGACCAATATCAGTGGCTGCCGGACGTCACCTCCGCCCTTTACCGAGCGCTGGACGCAACCGCGAACCGGTCAGCCGGGATGAAGCCGTCAGCCGAGATGAAGCGGGCTGCCGAATGGCTGTTCGACTGTCAAGGAAAAGTTGAGCGCGAGATCGAGGCCGACAACAACGCGGCACGGTGGGAAGCGGAGACCGCGCACTTCATCGCAGTGGGCAACCATGCCAGTGCGACTGTCCAGAACGAACTCGAGCACAAGCGGATGATGGACTGCTTGTGGGCGGATCAGAAGAAAGTGGAGGAGGACAATGAGGCCGGCGATCGTACTCAGAGGAACCGTGTAGCCCAAGGACCCACCCCTGGTCCTGAGATGCGAATGTTTCAGAAGCAAGCGGTGGAAGTGATAACGACCTATGCCGTCGAGGAAATGAGTGGTACGACGGAAGAGTGGCAAACGCCGTTGAGGGAATCCGCAGGCAAATCGGGCGTTGGCGTACCTGCGCGCAAACCGGTGCGTACCGGTACCCTTGATGCACCCCCGAAAATCGTTAGCACTTTCCAGGTCAAGGAAATTGTCTACTACGACCCGAACTATGGCGACACGGCGGATCAGACGCGGGCCAGAGCTGCGGAGTTCGTCTCCCCGGTAGGGCCGGGGGCTTCGGTCCAATTCAAGCCCGAGATGATCATCTCGACCAAAGATGAGCGATATACCTGGACGAAAGGTAAGTCCTATGAAACCAGGATGATTCATACGGACTTCAAACCACTGTCCGCGCTAGAATTCGGGGGTACGCCGCGAGCAGGCTTGACCTACACGCCGACGCCTGATTTGACCGAAAAATTGCAACGCCACCTCGATACAACGAGTAAGCAATCGGTAACGACAGAACCGCCCCAGGGCGAAGTAATCCGAGAGCGGGCTATCGCCAAACGCAACGCTGGTCAGCTAGTCGAAACTGGTGGCGCGAACTTTTCCAGTACGTTATCCAAAATACTGGAAGAAGACCGGCGCTCCCCATTGACGAAGCCATCTCTTCCTTTGTCGATGGTGCAGGGTTCGGATCAATCGCAGCGGGAGTTCTTTCATACCGTTCAGAAGGAGTTGGCCGCGCTACGGCCGCGCACCGGGTTGGATGATCTGGCTCATGAACTGGCAAAAAACCAGCGCACGATCATCGCATTGCCGATGCACCACGAGGATCCACCGCCGCAACCG
>NZ_ML058683.1:0-1934 GCF_003635165.1 Burkholderia sp. Nafp2/4-1b
GTGGCCCGGGCAGTCGACGTGTGCGTAGTGGCGGTTAGCCGTTTCGTACTCGACGTGCGCCGTGTTGATCGTGATGCCGCGCGCCTTTTCTTCCGGTGCCGCGTCGATCTGGTCGTAGGCCTTCGCTTCGCCGCCGAACTTCTTCGTCAGCACCGTCGTGATCGCTGCCGTCAGCGTCGTCTTGCCGTGGTCAACGTGACCAATCGTACCAACGTTGACGTGCGGCTTGGTCCGCTCAAATTTACCCTTGGCCATTTTCGACTCCCAAAAGGAATTTCACAGGTTGCGCCGCGCGCAAACAGACACTGACTTTTTTACTGCTGGTGCCCATGGGCAGGATCGAACTGCCGACCTCTCCCTTACCAAGGGAGTGCTCTACCACTGAGCCACATGGGCGCTATTACGCTTCAACTACACGGACTGGAGCGGGTGAAGGGAATCGAACCCTCGTCGTAAGCTTGGAAGGCTTCTGCTCTACCATTGAGCTACACCCGCACGGGCCACTAACGATTCCTTACCGCTCACTGCGCTGATGTTCTTGGTGGAGGAGGTTGGATTCGAACCAACGTAGGCGTAAGCCAACAGATTTACAGTCTGCCCCCTTTAGCCACTCGGGCACCCCTCCGCAGAGAACTGACGATTATGGGGGTGCATCGCACTCTTGTCAAGCACATCCGGAAGATTATTTTCATTCTCTTCCAGCGCGCCGCGCGACTCACCCGACACCCGCGCTAGCCCGGCTGAGGCAAGCACGAGAGGATCGCCGATTGGCGTCCACATCTTCGTCAGACTCCGTCTTCAGCTTCGATTTGCATCTTCGCTGAAAACGAAAGACCGCCATCATACGGCCTCCCGCGCATAATGCCAAGCGGGTATACGCAAAAAATTCGCAATTTCCATGCCGGAGGGTTCGGTGGCGCTTCCGTCGGGGCTATAGGGGGCGGCTCAATAGGACGCGCAAACGGGCGCCAGGCGGGCAAACAGTCGACTTTCACGCGGGCTGCAACGCACCTGCGCTGGTGCCCGATTCTTCGGGACAGATATCGCACCCTTCCCCGAGTCTCCCGTTCCCCGGCTCTCCCAACACCGGAGCCGCTGCCGCACAACGGCATAAGTCTCGCTCGACGCTCGCTTCATCGGCGGGGACTGAAAGCAGCCGCGGGACCACCCCATGTGACGCGGCGAGGCCGACGGCTTCCAGTTCCCTTCGCCGCGCGGTGAGAAGTCCGGTCCTGAGCCTTGTCCTCGCGCTGATATTCGCCACTCTCCAGCGACGCAAGGGAAAGATACATCGAGCTCGTGGTGCCGCACGGAAGGGATCGCGGCAACCCGCAGCAGGCGCTATCCGAAGGCCATAACGCCGGGCGTACGAAAGGCGTGGCTGCATATGCTACGTAGGACACGTTGAAGCCGCCCGCCGATGCTGGTCGCCCCGACCGCGGCAACGATGTTGCAATGTCCGCGAACGCCATGACCCCGGAAGCGATTTCGTACGCTTGGTTGCTGAACGATGCTTCGACCTACCCTGGCGCGTTCGACAGGCCAGTCGGGCGTCTCCAGACACCGCCGAGGGGCGGCCTGCTTTGAAGTCGAAGATCTGTTAATACTCAGTGTTGGGCGATTCAGCGGCGTGTGAATGGTACGGTCGATGAGCGTCGACGCGGACGGTACGCGGCTCGCATTGGCGGCCGATGCTCGGGCGCTCTGACGGCACCATCCTTTCGCGATCCAAGGAATTCATGCCCTCTGAGACGGGCGACCAGGCCCGCGAGACCAGCCGACAGGCCGTCTAACGGCATGCAGCTGGCGTGCGGATCTCGCTGTTGCGGTCTACGTGCCGGCATTGCGCCCGCGGCGTGGGCGTGGGCGTGGGCGTGGGCGTGGGCGTGGGCGTGGGCGTGGGCGTCGGCGTGGGCGTCGGCGTCGGCGTCGGC
>NZ_ML058683.1:1989-2661 GCF_003635165.1 Burkholderia sp. Nafp2/4-1b
TGGCGTTGGCGTTGGCGTCGGCGTTGGCGTTGGCGTTGGCAGACATGCGATTGCGTGCCCGGTCATTCGACATGAGTGTCGCCAGCAGGCCGTCGAGCAAGCGCCTTTAGCTCGATTAAAATCATTGCCGATGAACGCAGATGAAGAGGATACGCCGGGTGATAGCTACAGATGACCGAGTATCAAGGCGCGCCTCTTCAATGAGTCGCGCAGCGCGCTCGAGGACGCATATAGCCGAAAAAATGAGAAGAGGAGGACACTCTGCGCGTGAAGCAGCTACCGAGGGCAGCCCCACGGGTGACGAAACGCTCACCGTGCCAAAGTGATCGGCCGGCTTGGAGCTGCAGTCCGACTAGGGCAAAACAGCATGGAGCGCGATGTCGGGGTACTTGCACTGATCGTCGCGATAGATCCGTTGCACGGATGCCCGCTCATGCGATCACGACTGGGAAGCGTTGGCTCACCGCGATCAACTCAACTTCGATCCAACTCTCGGCGATGCAAGTCGCGCAAGGCTTCCTTTCCTGGCTACAGACAGGGCGGCGGGAGCAGAAACAAGCCACTAAGCCCGAGGGTGACACGCATGCGCAGCGCACTTGAAGAGCCTGCACGGGCCCTTCTGCCCTGCCGGCGCTCTCGCCCGCCAACGTGTCATTGCCTGCACAATTTTCC
>NZ_ML058684.1 GCF_003635165.1 Burkholderia sp. Nafp2/4-1b
CCGAAGTGCGCATAACGCCTGTTATGCTGATCTGAGCATAATCGACGAAACTATCTGTTCTTCAGCTTTGACAGTGCGTGTGCGGGCCACTGCAATGTACAGCTTGATCGGGACGTGCAAGCTCAACGGAATCCAGTCGGGCGCGCACCACCAGCATGAGGGCGAGTTTATATTGGAACGCCCTGATTGTTGCCGATTAGTCTGACGCGTGTCAGCTTCGAGTCTTTCGCGGAAAGAAGAAAATTCGCCGCCATGAATGGTTTGCAGTAGCGTGTGGACAAGTTCTGCGGGCCTGCCAGTAATTTCGTGTTCATGGCATATGATGCTCCGAGGGAGACTATATGCCTCGCAAACCGAAAGCCAAACCGGTAAACCTGCCGGCGATTCCCGCCGAGTTGCTTGAACAATTCGGCAGCGGTCCGATGACGGCCGAAGTGATCAATGCCGCGACGCTGGCCCTGAAGAAGGCGCTGATCGAACGAGCGCTGGGCGGCGAGATGAGCCGCCATCTCGGTTACCCGCACGGCGCTGCCAAGCTGATCACCGTAACAAACCAGCGCAATGGCACGGGCCGCAAGACAGTCCTGACCGAAGACGGCCCGATTCGTATCGAAGTGCCTCGCGACCGCGACGGCAGCTTCGAACCACTGCTGATTCCCAAGCGCGAACGGCGCTTCACAGGCTTCGACGGCAAGATCGTCGCCATGTATGCCCGGGGCATGACCGTGCGCGAGATTTGGGGGTCTTTACAGGAGCGATACGGCGCCGAGGCTTCGCCCGATTTTATCAGCTCGGTCAACGAGAAGGTCATCGCCGAAGTAACCGCCTGGCAAGCTCGACCGCTTGAGCCGATGTACCCAGTGGTATTCTTTGGCGCGCAGCGGGTCAAGATTGGCGAAGACGCCGGCGTACGCAACAAGGCGATCTACCTTGCGCTGGGCGTTCTGCCCGACGGCACGCGCGATATTCTGGGCTTGTGGATCGAAGGCACCGAAGGCGCCAAGTTCAGGATGAAGGTGTTCAGCGAACTCAACACACGAGGCGTTCACGACATCCTGATCGCCGTGACCGACGTCCTCAAAGGCATGCCCGAGGCGCTGGCTGCCGTGTTTCCAGCGGCAGGCCTGCATCGTTCACCTGATCCGCAACAGCCTCGATTACGCCAACTGGAGACCATCGAAGACTAGCCGCCGTGATTCGCCCGACCTACACCGCCCCGAGCGCGGAGGCGGCTCAAGCAGAGCTCGATGCCTTTGCCGGCGGACCATGGGATGAGAGATTCGGCGATCAGCGCGGCGTAGCGCAACGCATGGGTTCGTGTGATTCCATTCTTCGCGTTTCCGCCGGCGGTTCGCAAGGTTATATACACTACGGAACGCCATTGAGAACATCAACTCGCAGCTGCGCAAGATCATCAAGACTCGAGGACACTTCCCGACTGATGGGGCTGCCACCAAGCTCATCTGGCTGGCACTGCGCAACATCACCGCCGATTGGAGGCGTGCTGCCCATGACTGAAAGGTGGCTATGAACCAGTTCGCCATTCTCTACGAGGATCGATTCGTTCAAGCATCCGAGTGAATCACAACGCGCCTTGAACACGGAAATTCTGACACCCCCGATTCTGATCACACTCGCCTCTGCACGAGTCGCGCGTCGCGCCTTCTCCGTTCTGTCGAAGGGGTAGCCTTGCCGCCGCGTTGCATATCCCTATCAATCGTTCGATCGACCGGCGTGCATGCGCTTCGACGCTGAGCGAGACATCGGAACCCAACGCCATGCACTCGAGGGCCACCGCACGTTCCGCGGGTGCCCCGACTCGCGGCAGATTAGTCACACGTCGTGCGAAGACCGGCAAAGACATGACAACCGCCAAGCGCCCACCGACCAATTGGTTGGTGGGCAGCAACTCGTCGCCTTCCCTTCAAGACCAAATATCGATCGTCTGAACAGATACCGAGGATTTGGGTCGGACTCTAATATAGATGTCGAGCCCATTCCGGGCACCTTCAATCGGCTCGTTGGCATCGTAATGACGATGGCTCGGATCCGAAGCGAATCCGGGGGCCAGCGTAGCCCTCAGCGCTCTGCGCTTCCCGGAGATTGTCAAGCACACTCTGCGGCAAAGGATTGCCGTCCAGGTGAATCGTGAGATTCGATCTCCATTCAGTAATGTTTTCCGGCAGGCTAGTGATCTGGTTAGATGAAGCGTTCAATATAACCAAACTGGTCGGCGCGCGCGATGGCAAGGTCGTCAACTGGTTATGTCCGACATCTATCCGATCAAGGGAGTCTGGTAAAAAATCGGGCCAGTGCTCAATGTTGTTCCCTCTTGCATGCAACTCCGTGAGCCCCGCGTTCAGTCCATTGAGCGAAGTGAGTCCGCAATAATTTGCCCGAAGCTGCCAGACGTCATTAGACAAAGCAGGGATCGTTCCTAACTGCTCGTTAAAGTCCAGAACCAGCGTCCTGACGGACGGCGGCACAATAAACGAATCGCCGGTCAAGCGATTCTGTCGCAGATCCAGACGTGCTATCGTGATGCCGTCGGGCCAGTTGTTGGGCAGCGTGGTCAATCCCCGATGGCTCATAAAAAGGTCGATACTGCGACGGCCGGTGCTCAGCGCATCGAAAACCTCGCTGTCGAAGGTATTGAGTGCTTGCTGGCGCTGCTCTCCCGGCGCATTCTCTGCCGCCCAGCTCCTCCACCCATCCCGGAGTTCTGACAGAGTCCTCAAGGCAGCCTCCCTCGGTTCCGTCCTCATGGCGGCCAAATCATCGTCCGCCCACGCGGCAGCTGCGGAGCCAAACTCGTGTGTTGATGTCAGTGTGATTCCCCGCGTACTGCCGAGATCCGCGACATTGTCACCCGCACCTATCGGGCTTGTCGGCTGTGACGGATGGGATTGCGCTTACCAATTGACATCCATTTCATTGGTGTTGCTTCTTTCAGCGGAGGGCATCAACGCTGGAATAGTACGGATCGCCGAATTTGCATCCGCGGCAATCGCGGGAGTGTTAATCTCCGCAGCACGATCCGCTCTCGCAGGCGGACCAGACCGCTCACTCGAAACTCGCTCTCGAGCAGAGGATGCCATGCCGTCCCGCTGCCGCCTGAATGCAATGCGTGTTTGAGAATGGCGATCAAAACGCGGTGCAGAGAGTACTTCACTCTCAGTAACACCGCTTGCCTCGGCACCCCGTGGGTTCGTTGGCGAAACCGCTACGCCAGAAGACAATGCCACAGTCGTGTCTTCATTTGCCTTCCCTGCGCCTGAGCGTGGCGGTTGCGACGCGCTACCGATTGTGGACGGGTCAACATCCTCGTCCAACAGATGCTCCAGATTTCGCGAGCGAAGGAATGTTCGCGTCAGGCCTTCGTAGGTTGCGACCGTAAGCCTTCGAGTGATCATACTCCCAACCCGAGCCTCGAGTCCCACATCGGCCGTTCCTTTGGGGAATCCCATTGTCTCTAGCTCGTCTTCAACCTCTCGCTCGAAGTATTCTCCCGCTAGCTTATTTTCCAGGCCCTCTTTAGCAGCCTTGTACTCGTTCGGCATCTGGCGCCTCAACACCGCCCGCCATGGCTCCCAATCGGCGGACAGAAATTCCACAAACTGTGCCTTCTCAGCTTCTCGGACCAGAAACACTGCATTTTCAATGTCCTCATCTTTCAGCCAAGACACGCTGTACCAGCGCATATCTCGAGCACCAAGGCCCAAGTCCAGGCGATCCCACGCCTTGTGTTGATAAGCTAGCAATACCTCGACATCGTCGCACAATTTGAGCTCGGACACCTTCTTCCACGCAATTCTCTCGAGTTCATTTCGACGAAATGTTTGCCGTGCCAGGCGCGGGAGCTCGTGAATACGGTCTTGCTTCGTGCCCGCGTTGTCAGAAACAACTTCCGCTGCTGACGACAAAACAGCATCATAAAATCCATTCTCCATATGATGCGCAACAAGCGCCTCCTGCATGTTGTTCCACGTAAGAGACACTCTGTCCTCGCACGCTTCTGTTGACGACCTAGCCAAATCAATAGCGTTCTGAATTAGCTCTTGATTTCCGCTGATGGCAGTGAGCCATTCAAAAACCTGCCTCCTATACTGCCCAGTCTCATCTCTAGCAAAGTTCACATTATCAATCCTAAGCCGATCGAGAAATTTCTGAAATTCTCCTGCACCGTTGACACCAACAAATTTTTTCCATACTTCCGGAATAGCCGGCGCACTTGCGGCCGACGCGGCCTCCGGAGCGTTCGCTGCGGAAGTGTTTGTTTCTTTGCATTCGAGCGCCGCGCCAATGACAAACCAGTCCCTTACCGCCTCCTCAAGAGGACGACTAGGCACCCCCCGCCCATCGCCCATGGAGAAATACAATTGGGATCCGCGATATCCAGGTTGTGTCATTATCCCGTGTAGGTTCGCTAACACGCGCTGCGAAAGTGGGTTACCCCGTAGATAAATCGCAGCCCGCGGAAATCGCTCAGCGATATCATCGGGAAGGCTTGAAATTCTATTATTTTCAATCTCAAGCCATGACAAGTTTCGACCCAACCCGACAGGCATCTCATTCAACAGATTTCGATTTGCATAAACATGTGTAAGACCAGATGGCAGATTGCGCGGAAGCTCCGTGATGCGATTGCGATTTAAAAAAAGTCGCTGCAAACGAGCAGGCAACACAACATCTCTTAGCGAACCTTCAATTCGATTATTATCCAGTACCAATACACGGATATTTTGAAAATCGCTGGATAGACTCATCACATTGTCTCGAGTCAGTCTACACCCGGTAGCGTATAGCATAACGAGGCTTGTTGGTGCGCCGGATAGAGACTCAAGCTCATTTCCTGAAATGTGGAGGGTGGACACGCCCACTAGTCCGCTCGGAATCTGCCTAAAACGGTTTCCACCGAGATCGAGACTGTCTGCTACCGGCATCTGAGGAGGTAGCCTCCTCAAGCCGAGACCGTTAAGATTCAGTGAGCCTCTATCCATTTGCCCATCGCGACGCAGCGTCCCATCCGGGTTATGGTCGCGCACCCATTGCTCCAACGTAGTTGCGGCTTTTGTCCGATTTTCTTCGGGCGCTCCGGCCTGCGCCCAAGCACGCCAAACCTTAGAAAGCTCCTTCGCCGGATCGGTTGGCTTAGACGAACTACCCCAAACCCACTTCAAAACCTTTCTTGCCGTCTCCAGCGGCTTTTTGTCCTTCGTGGAGGCCGGGGTTGCTTTCGTTTTCGATCGCGCGCCGGTAGATGGATCAACTACGGTGCTTGAGGCGGACGCCCGCTGGATCACCCCGGAGTTGAGACTTGCCTGTGTCGGAAGCGCCGAAGTTGTTGGCGTCCTTGATCGCGCACCAGTCTCTGCGGAGACAAGCACAGCACTTGAACTCGCGGAGCCCGCATGCAATGCCGATGACGTCGCGGCCGCCATGGCGCCGGTCGGAGCATTGCTGCTTCCCGCCTGGAGAAATGCAGACGGCACCGAAACGTTTAAGCCTGCCTGCCGAGATTGCACCGAACCCGACGGTTGCGGCGGTGGATCCTC
>NZ_ML058685.1 GCF_003635165.1 Burkholderia sp. Nafp2/4-1b
TAGTTCTGCAGGGCCGACTCGTGTAGTCGCAAGCCAATCCCGCGTCGCAAAACCGGCCGACGAGTCAGCCGCACGACATCGCATCCGAACTATCGAAACAGACGGAGAGGCGTGGCTCGTGGGAGTCGATGTCTGCCACGTCTCAAGCATTTCCATCCCGCGTATGACATTCGGCCGCGTAGAAAATGACGAACGGGATAGCCTCCCCCATCACTGATGCCTGCGATCCTGCTTAGCGATGCGGTGATCTGGCACTCAATGGGACGCTGGAACCGATTCCCAAAAATCCCAAATAGTGAAGATGTTATGTTTCGTTGACAACGCCGTCCCAAGCGGTGGCCCCCCGCACTCCCAAACTCGATTCAGCGTCGCCGGAACCTTGCCTGTTGATCATTTGCCGCTTCAGACAGACCAACATCGCCTCGACCTGCGTGATCGCAGCAAGGCCCAACGCTGCGTCGTCCGTATCAAGCGCAAAGTGAAGGGAAATCTGCAAGCCCGCAAAGATTGTCGCCGCTGCCCGTCCAATTAGCTGTCCGGTCTCCGTGAATTCAACGCCTCGACCAGGTAAGCGCTGGGACAGAATCTGCACCCCAAGCGACGCCTCTAACCGACTGATGCTTTTGCCGAGCGCCTGACGACTCATGCCGATCGCGCGGCCAGCTGCCGAGAGCGAATCGCGCTGCACCAACTGCGCCAGCGCGTAGAGATCATTTAGATTCAGCGACTTGAGATCGACCGTCATATACCCTCCACTCACTCGCATCACGTTTTCGCCTGAAGAGACACGCGTCCAATCCTGTCATCGTTATGTGCGGAGGAGTACGGGGAATACACGCAGGTGGGATATTGCCGGAAACATTCCGACAATATGCAAACCACACGTTACATTTTCATTTCATCAAAAATCTGCCGTAATTCCCATGAATCACCCCGGCCCCCGAACTTGACCTTAAGTCTTTTGAGAGGAGACGATTTGGATTTCAAAACACGTACCCAAACGGGGTTCGCGCAAGAGTGCAACACGAACGAACGTTCGCAGAGGAGCACCGAGGCGGGCCGTCGGCCAGTCCATAACATTTATCGATTTCCGACTCAGGTTTTGAGGGCACGCCGCCATCAGTCCATCAGGAACACTGTAGTAGCACAATTCGACATCCGGCAACCGCCCGCCGTCGCGACGGCAACGATCGTCGTGCGCGACGACGGCTCCGTGTCGACATGCGCCAAGGGCTGCGAAGCCGACACAGCGCAACTATTAGCTCGAGGTTTGAAGCGACTTGCACGTCGCATCGAATCGGCCTTCTTCAACGACGCATAAGCCAGTTCGATCTTCCTCGTCGGGTGGGTGCCAGACGAGGAAACAATATGGCGCACGTGGGCACGAGCAGGTACGCGAGGAACGCAACCACCGGCACCGCGACGAAGCCGACCGCCTGCTCGCACGCGAACGCACGGCCGCAAAGCTGCTTCGGCACGAGCTCGGAGATGCTCGCGTCAGAGGATCACATTTTACGCTTTAAATTCATTGCGTTACGCGCACTTTGGGGAAGAAAAATACGCATCGATTCGCTGCATCGCGCTGTAATAGAATCAATAACCTAGTGTAGGGTTTTACACGCCCGATGAAAACCACTTGATGAAGTGTCACGGCCGGTTTCGTGAGCTCGTCGCGCCCAACCCTCAGCGATTCGTGACTTGGTCCTGTCCCGCTGCACGTCGGAGCATAATTGCAATATTTTGCTAAAAAAATCCGATTAGCCGGCCATTTCACAACAATTCATCCAAGCGCCGACTTCAGGTTACCGCTCGCATTACGGTTCTCAAACCGTGCAACTACAGTCGCCGAGCCGGTTCGATTGCCATACGCGTTCGGTCAGTCTCAATGAACCTGTAAGAGCTTCACGCTCGTTTGCGTAGGTGCCGGACAATACGAGTCGTCGTTAGGTACAACACATTCGATTTCGGATGAATTAAATACCGTCCCGGCCGGGCACGTTTTGGAGATCGACTTTCCCGACTGGCATGCAAAAAACTCAGGACTGCATTGTGACGATGGGTCGGCGTAGTAACCATCGGCCAAGTTCGAGCAATCAATAGCGTCGGGCGAGACAGAGCTGACGATCGGCGTCGTCGCCACGCTCGTCGTATCCGCTATCGTCTCCGTCACGTCTCTTAAGTCGATCTGGGCTGAGACCAGTCCAACCGACAGCACATTCAGACTGCCGGCAAGTTCCAAATGCAAGGGTGCGTGAATTGCCAAAAATCGTTTCGACCCAACCCCCGAAAAAATATAGTCATTCACTTTCAGCGCGCCGCTAACCGGAATATTAACAAGCAGACCAAGTCCTGGCAGATTTACAGCTAACGTCGCGCTAACCGTCGCAAGTGGATATCCAATGGGAATCGGTTGCTGAGGTATCGACACCGGGACGCCATTGACAATCACGCTGCCGAGACTTGTTGAACCGACACAACGAATGGCGCCGGCGCTATCAAACGTACAGTATCCTCGCCCAGAAACGCTGGTACTTTGCACGGCGTTCTGCGCCAGAGAAATATTGGACGCGCTCGCGGTGCCTGCTAACGTTGTAGTGGTCTGTGTGGCCGCGAAATTGGCTTGACTATGAGGGGTATCGACAGTCGCAAGATTGGCAATGCCGGACACGCCGACGTTGACGTTAGCCGCGTCATGCTGGACCGTTCCCTCGCCAGAGGTAGTCGAAGCATTGACGCCCGGCAGTGGGAATACCGTTTTCACGCCAGCGACAACCAGTGTAACAGTTCCCTCCAGATTGCTTGTTGATACAACTGCTTCGCTAATCCCGGGTGTCTGCGCAAATGCTTTTGCGCAGAGCACAAACATAACGATACACAACTGAAAAAGCCAACTACACGCAGCAGATTTTTTCATGACGACCCCATTTCTAAAATAATGCGCACTTGACGCGCCTCTCATTTTATTTAGCCTACGCGTCAATTTTCGGGCGCGACCGTGCCTTGTTGCATATCTCGGATCTAAAAATCGATACTTGCACCACCGACCGAGCTTAGCGAGCGACAGGACTGAATAGCCTTCGTTCTCAATAACCAATAAAACCTTCAGTACTTCGTGGGCAACTCCTAGGCTTCTCCTCCTCCGTAGCGAACGACTACTTCGGGCTGCGATTTGCAGTCAGCACCGCTAGAAACTACGGCGCCACGTACCTTAGCAGTATCGACCATCTTATGAAATCTTCTGAAATCTTCTGAAATCTTCTGAAAAAATTATCTCTTTGTCGAAAATCTCAATAATCTTGATTTTCGCTTTCATTTCCAACAATTCGCGTACGCCGTCGGCTTTTAAAATTTGTCAGCAGCGAGGTTGCTCGGCTATCGCGCGTTGCGGCGCGACTCGGACGTTAGATCCCGCATCCTTGAGCTCCACGTCGCTCATCACCGCATCGTCCAGAAATAGCCGATAGCCAACGGCGTAGTCGGCGACAATTTTCATGTTCTTATTCCAGCCCCCGTCGAGCCCTAGCTTTGCGCGAATACGAAACATGTGCGCGTCAAGTGCCCGGGACGACGCACTGAGTTCACAGCCCCATGCGGCCTTCTGGATTGCCGCTCGTGGCACAGTCTTGTTCGCATTGCCGACCAAGCATTCGATGATGTAGAACTCGTGCGATGTCACACCGACCGATTTTCCGTCGATTTCGATGGTCCGCCGCTCGAAGTCGATCTTGATATTGTCGACATATAGGTATCTGCATTCCATGTGGTTCCCCCATGCCTGTTCAAGACCTGCTCATATTGAGGTTACCCGCGATCATGCCGACTGTATCGCTGGGACCTGATTGGTGGCCACCCACTGCGCCCGCCTGTGTGACGGCCCGCCCATCGTATGTCGTGACGCGAACCCATCGGTAGATCCCGGATCGCCGGGTTCCGCGCTACTCGTCTCCGGATCGTCGAGGGCTAGCCGATAGCCCATCGAATAGACGGTAATAATCCTTATCTTCTTGTGTTCGTCCAGCCGCAGCTTCGAGCGGATTTGCGAAATATGCGCTTCTAGAGTCCGTGACGACGCATCGAGTTCGCGTCCCCATACGGCCCTCTGAATCGCCCGGCGCGACACCATCTCGTTCTTGTTGCGGAGCAAGAATTCGAGCACGTCAAACGCACACGGCGTCATGCGGACAACCTTGCCGTCGATTTTTATCGCGCGAAATACGAAGTCGATTTGGATGTTGTCGACGTACAGGTATCTGCGGTTCATTTCATCCCTCGAGCATTCGTTCAAGAGCCACTCCTCTTACGTCAGCTGCTACCCCCTACCGTACGAGCGGTCCATCTCCGAAAAAGCCCGCCTAAAGGCGGGCAAGGCACCTCTCACGAGGCGCTGACGTGATCTCCCGATGCGCGCCCAGGCAGGAGTCGGCGCAAGGCTGTAGCCCGTTCGATGGCGCGCTGACGTTCGGCGTCGGGCCCCTCCAACTGCGCAACATAGGCCACGGGCAACGCATCGCGCGCGAACTGATATTCAAGCGACGTGAGCACGTTGCGTGTGAACACTGGATCGC
>NZ_ML058686.1 GCF_003635165.1 Burkholderia sp. Nafp2/4-1b
CGAACCGACCAGCAGCACGGCGGCGATTGGCAGGAGCCAGAAGCTGAAGTTGTTCATCCGCGCGAACGCCATGTCGGACGCGCCGATTTGCAGCGGAATCATCCAGTTCGCGAAGCCGACGAACGCCGGCATGATCGCCCCGAAAATCATGACCAACCCATGCATCGTTGTGAGCTCATTGAAGAACTCCGGACGCATGATCTGCAGGCCTGGCTCGAACAACTCGGCACGGATGCCTAGCGCCATCACCCCGCCAGATAAAAACATGATGAACGAGAACAGCAGGTACAGCGTGCCAATGTCCTTGTGATTGGTCGCCAATAACCAGCGACGCCAACCCGTCGGCATATGGTGTGCGTGGTCGCCTCGGCCTTGCAAGAGATCTTCAGACGCAGTCGTGGTCATAGAGACCCCTCTAAGAAATTCTGTTCCACTAGGCTATACACCTACTATTAATGCTCAAATATTGACGCCAAGGCCAACGTTAACTAATCGCGCCAAAACTCCACCGCAGCGACCAAACATCCACGTAGGGCACGTGGTTAGGAGACGCTGATTTTCGCCATGACATCCGAGACGCCTTGCGATGACTATCTCCGGCTAAAATCCGGAACCACAATCGACACCCGGCAAGACAAAGCGAACAGACACGATACCGACCATTGCTCAAATCCGCGGGAGATATGGGGTTGTCACGCAGGCGAACTGCCGACCTCACTGCACTTCTATAGCCGGACGCGCCCAGCTAACCGCAACTAGCCAGAGCTGCAGCTGCCGTCACACAACAAGTAAAGCCCAACACCGAGCCTGCACCGTCCTTCACCGCGGAGATATTTTACGGTTGCCAATCCGCGGCGAATTCGCGAAGTCAACCATGCACATACCCAAGCGCGGACGGCCGGCTCTATGTGATACGTCTTTACCCGGCGTGCTTGAGTTGACCCCGGATCTCTCCATCCGGATACTTCGGGGTATGCACGTTAAAATACCACTTGCCTGACATCACCTGCGACATTTGGCTTGCATCCAGCATTGTCGAGCCCTCGATCGGGCTTGCGAGCGCGTTCTTCGCGATCGGCACCAAGACAGCCGCGTTCTGGCCAGCGGGAGCCGGACCGTGAAAATGCGCAGCGACGGCAGTGCCCGTCAAATTCTTGTATGTTGCAGACCACTTAAGTTCGCCAGTGATGGTGTTAAGCGTTGCGTCAAGCGACCCAATCCCATCGCTGATAGTCGGCGGCACCTCACTCGACGGCTGAAGATTAGCAACCAGCTTCACCGTTTCTGCGGATGCACTTCCCGCAACGAACGCCCCGGCCAGCAAACCGATTCTGATGATACGCAATGCATTCATATGAGACCCCACAAGAAAAATAGCACCCAATGCGGGCGTGCGAAACCCAACTCCGCCCATCACACACGTTGAAAATAAATCTAGTGTATTGGACAAATACCTGGATGGTCTTGCACAAATCGAGCACAAAAAATGTGCCGATCAGATACTGCGGCAAATGAAAGATGGAGTTTCATTGCACGGACTGTTGCATCAATCAGGCACCGTTACCCCTATGCCACCCGCATGGATTCAAGCTCGAGCAATGCGCATTTTAGATAGCGCCAGCGCTTACTATTTGGCTCGTCGCCCGCCTCCGGCGGTCGGTCCAGCAACCGTCGAATCAACTCTTGCAGTTCAGCTGCGTAGACCGCGGCTGAGGAATGCGTTTTTGCAATAGCACGAATCAGGGTTTGGCACTGGCCGTACTGGTCTGAGACAATCGCCGTCACTGCTTGTGCGGCGAAAACCGCAGGGGCCACCCGAGCGTGAGCGCTAAGCTTGACCACATCGTCACATGCTCGATCGAACACTTTGCTGATTTCCCAGCCTTCCTCGGTAGTGCATTCGAATACTGATACCGCCAAGGCGATGAATTGCCACATAAGATCCGCTGCAACATCCGGGGCGTCCACGGCAACCTGCGAGGATATCGCGATTCGCATGGCATCGAGCTCCTCAGATAGTGCACGTACCTGCCTCGCATCGAGACATGATGGCTGCTCGCGGAATGCGCGCATCCATCGGCGCGCCGCAGTAACGATGTCGCCTCGTTTTTTTGATGCGCATTCGAATTGCAACTGCCGTCGAATGTGAGGATGCGTCGCCGCTGACTCCGCCAACAGGGCAGCCAGCCGTTCGAGACCGAGAGACCTCAACGCATGCGCATCGATGTCATGCATGTCGTCCAACATTCCCCTCCTGAAGAGCAAGACTTTCGTGAAACGGCCGTCGTCCGTTGTGACAAAAAGAGTCCCGTGCACGGCCGACTGAAATGACGTCACCCACCTTCTGTATAGCCGCACGTATGCGTGGGAATTCGTGCGCCGAGATGCTTGACATGGCGCCCGATGGCACAATATTGACCTACACCTTCTCCGTCTCACCAGGTCGCGGACGCCAGCGCAGCAAGTACCGCTCGCCACGTGCGACCATAGCGTCAAGCGCCAGCGCGCAGGCTGTGAGCACGGCCACGCCAGCCAGCACCGTATTGATGTCGAAGGTACCTTCCGCTTGCAGGATTAGATAACCGATACCTTGTGACGAGCCGAGATATTCGCCAACCACGGCGCCAACAAATGCAAGCCCGACCGCGTTGTGCAGACTTGAGAACAGCCAACTCGTCGCGCTCGGAAGGTATACATGGCGCATCAGCTGACGCGGGTTCGCGCCAAGCATGCGCGCGTTGGCCAGTATCACGGGGCTAACCTCCTTCACGCCCTGGTAGACGTTGAAGAACACAATGAAGAACACCAGCGTGATGCCTAACGCAACTTTGGATCCCATCCCCAAGCCAAACCAGACGCCGAAGATTGGCGCTAGGATCACCCGTGGCATCGAGTTGATCGCCTTGATGTACGGATCGAGCAGCGCGCTGGCGATCGGTGCACGCGCCAGCCACAGCCCCGCAGCCAGCCCCATACCGGTGCCGATGCCGAACGCCAGTGCGGTCTCGAGCAGCGTGACGCCCAAGTGCGGGTAGAGCTCGCCGCTGGCCAACCAGTGCCCAATCGTAGCCAGCACCTGCATCGGCTCACCGAACAGGAAGGCGGCCTGGTGTGGGCTGTCGAAATACAATGCAGGTAGCCAGTGCGGATGGGTGAGCGCGTGCCAGACAAATAGCGCGGCACACAGCAGCAGCACTTGCAAGAGCCGCAGGGATCGGAATGGAAGACGCATCATGAACGAGGAAGGTTTCATGGACTCGCCAATGGGGGAATGGGACAAGCCACCGCCTGCTGCCGCGCCACGCTCCTGAGCACTTCATCACGCAGCACGGCCCATATCCGCGCATGCAGCACGGTGAACGCCGGATCGTGGCGCAGCTCGGCGAGCGCGCGCGGACGCGATAGCGCGACTGCAAACTGTGCGATCGGCCGAGTTTCGGGACCGGCGGCTAGCACCACCACGCGATCCGCCAACGCAATCGCTTCGTCTAGATCATGTGTGACAAACAACACCGCGCATCGCCGCGCCCCCCACAACGCAAGCAATTCGTGCTGCATCAGCTGGCGGGTCTGCGCGTCGAGAGCCGAGAACGGCTCGTCCATCAGCAGCAGGTCCGGGTCAAGGATCAGGGTTTGAGCCAGCGCTACGCGTTTGCGCATACCGCCCGACAGCTGATGCGGATAGTGCCCACCAAAGCCATTGAGGCCCACGCGCTGAAGCCACACCAGGGCGCGTCTGCGCGCGTGAGCACGTGGCACCCCGCGAAATATCAGCCCAGCCTCGACATTTTCAAGCGCCGTGCGCCACGGCATCAATGCGTCCGTCTGGAACAGATATCCGGCACGCGGGTTGAGACCGTCGAGAGGCGCGCCAAACATTCGCACGTGGCCGGAGGATGGCGACAGGAGGCCGGCCGCCACGTTCAGCAACGTGGATTTACCACAGCCGGTGGGGCCCACTACGGCCACGAATTCGCCGGCTTGGATGGTCAACGATGTTTGCGCCACTACTGGATAAGCCGGCGTGCGCGGATCTTGTGCGACAAATGTGCAGCTCACCTGCACAAACTCAAGCGCCGGCGGTACCGCAGACTCACGTCGATCGCTCTGAGTCAAGACATCCTCGGCCACCGTTCGATCCGGCTCGGTCAGCGAACACAAAGGATCACGCATCGAGCACCTGCGCGCGTTGCACGAACGCATTAGTGAACGTGCGCCTGATATCAATGGCTTGGTCGCGCACCCGGGGATCGGAAGCTTGCAACATACGCAGCGCAGTGCTCGGTCCATCGGCCGGAAACCGGCCGTCAGGCGAGATGGCCTCGCGGGCTTGTCGCCACGCTTCGAGATACAGCGTGCGGTCGCCCAACAGGTAGGATTCCGGCACAGTCTGGACGATGGCGGTCGCATCAGCGGTCTGCAGCCACCGCAACGCTTGCACCATCGCGGTCGTCATCGCCTGAGTGGTGTAGGGGTAGCGTTTGATGAAGCGCTCGTTTGTATATAGGCAGCCGGCCGGCAACGTGCCACCGAAAACGCTGCGCGTATCGGCGAGCTTCCGGGTGTCAAAAATCACCCGCACCGCCTGGTCACGCTCCAAGATACTGATCACCGGATCGACGTTAACGATTGCATCGATGCGCCCAGTGCGCATCGCGGCCACCGCGGCGCTGGCGGTGCCAACACCCACGAAGGCGACCTGATCAGGCCGGATACCTTCCTTGGCAAGCACGAAGTTGGCCATGATGTTGGTCGAGGAGCCAGGCGCCGATACGCCGATCGTCTTGCCACGCAGGTCGGCCAACGATCGGTAGTTTGGCAGTGTCTTGTTGGACACGGCGAACACCATTTGCGGCGCTTGGCCCTGCAATACGAAGGCTCGCACCGGCTGCCGGCGAGCGTGCATCAGAATTGTGTGCTCGTAGGCGCCGGCGACCACATCAGCGCTCCCTCCGACGAGTGCCTGAAGGGATTTCGCGCCCCCCGCGAAATCGACAATCTTGAGTTCGAGTCCTTGCTGCCTGAAATACCCGCGCCGTTCCGCTATGGTCAGCGGGAGGTGGTAAATCAAGTGGCGGCCGCCGACGGCCAAGGTCACCGCACGCCGCTCGGGCGGACGGCTGCTGGCGGGCCTCGACACTACGCCAGTCATAGTGAGAGCGGCCAGCGCGGCCAAGAAGTGACGTTTAGACATGCGGGCCCTTTGCTTACACAGGCAACGGCGCAAAAGCATCGCTGCGTGCGCGCGGCCACCAGGTCTTGAAGGTTTCGGTGCGGTACTGCCCATTGAGCAGGTCGTCGGGCTGCACAAATTCCAGCAACTCCGACAACGGTCGCACTTGTTCGCGCGATACCCGGTGCATGATGTGATGGGCCCGCAGTTGAGACGGATGCGTGAGTCCAGCCGCTTCGACCAATTCCTTGAGCGCCAGCAGCGTATTGCGATGGAACTTCGCCACTCGCTCAGCCTTGTCGGATACATCGAGCGCACGCTGACGCACCGGGTCCTGGGTCGCCACCCCGGTCGGGCAACGCCCGGTGTGGCACGTCTGCGCTTGGATGCAGCCCACCGCAAACATGAAGCCACGCGCCATGTTGACCCAATCGGCACCGAGCGCCAGCGTCCGTGCGATATCGAAGGCGGTGATCAGCTTGCCGCTTGCGCCCAGTCGGATCTTGTCTCGCAAGCCCATGCCGACCAGCATGTTGTGCGTGAGCAGCAGTCCGTCCTGCAACGGCGCGCCAATGTGATCGACGAACTCGAGCGGTGCGGCGCCCGTGCCACCTTCGGCGCCGTCGACGACGATAAAGTCTGGCAGGATCCCAGTCTCGAGCATCGCTTTACCGATTGCAAACAGCTCCCACGGGTGACCGACGCACAATTTGAAGCCCGTCGGCTTGCCATCCGAGAGCCGGCGCAGGCGCGCGATGAATTCCAGCAACTCCAGCGGTGTGGAAAACTGGGCATGACGCGCGGGCGACACGCACGTCTCGCCGATCGCCACGCCGCGCGCGTCAGCGATTTCGGCAGTAACCTTTGCACCGGGCAGCACTCCACCGTGCCCGGGTTTCGCGCCTTGCGAGAGCTTGACTTCGATCATCTTGACCTGCGGGTCGCTCGCCTGGCGAAGAAACCGCGCATCGCAGAAATTGCCATGGTCGTCGCGACAGCCGAAATAGCCCGAGCCAATTCCCCAGATCAAATCGCCGCCGTGCTCACGGTGGTGACGCGATACAGAGCCTTCGCCAGTGTTGTGCGCAAACTTGCTGGTGCGAGCGCCTAGGTTGAGCGCACGAATCGCGTTGCCGGACAGCGCGCCGAAACTCATCGCCGAGATGTTGAGAATCGACATCGCGTACGGCTGCTGCTGGGTTGCCCCGACCACCACCCGAAAATTGTGATCATGCAGGTGGGTCGGGGCCAGCGAATGGCTGATCCATTCGTGGCCCGGGGCACGCACGTCGTGCTCGGTGCCATAGGGGCGACTGTCAACCACGTCCTTCGCGCGTTGGTATACCAGGCTGCGTTGCGCACGCGAGAAGGGTTTTTCGTCGGTGTCGCCTTCCACAAAATACTGGCGGATCTCCGGGCGTATGAACTCGAGCGCGAAACGCAGATGACCCCAGATCGGATAGTTGCGCAAGATTGCGTGGCGGGTTTGCAGAAGATCATAGATCCCGAGCAACATGATCAGGCCAGGCACCCCAGCGACAGCCCACGGCAGGCGCTCTTGCGCGGCCAAGGCGCCGCAGCCGGCCGTGACCACCGTCGCGCCCCAGAGCGCCCAGTAACGTCGATTAAACATCGTTCACTTCTCCTTGCTTGAGGGCCATCCTCGCCCGAGAGACCAACCTGGTACGGGTGCAGATCACATCCTTGCTGGTCGGCCGGGGCTGGCCAGCCCGTCAGGCAAGCCATTGAACAGCGTGCGTTCACCATGCCGAATGACGAGATTGGCAATCGGCCCGTGATCAGCAATCGACATCGCAATCAGCGCAGTGGAGTCACCATGACGGTGCGGCAACGCGTGCAGGGTCAGCGGATAGATCAAACGCGTGCCGCTCGCCCAGGTGACTTCGACCACAGGGCCTTGGCCCGCTTCGTCGGCTGGGATCGGCGCCACATCCAGCTGCCCCGCACGCCGCACCGCGTTCAGCCTGACCTCCGCGTTCGACAGCGTGCCAACGAGCGCCACCACCGGCACACTCACCGGCGAAGCCGCAGCGGAAGCGGGATCAAACGCAAGCCGCGCTACGGCCGCGCCAGCCAGCCGGTCATAGGTGTAGGTGCCGATCCACTGCGGAAAGCTATATGACATCAGGTCATAGTGACCGGTCGGATCCAACAAGCGAACCGGATCAGCGACGAGATCGATCCCCCAGTTCGCGCCGATCCCATTCTGACGCGGCTCGTGCGGAAAGGCTTCGCCCGGCCTCAGATCATCCGGGTGCGGGCGACCGAGGTTATGTGCAAGTTCATGCGCAGCGGTCAGCACGACATCCGTTGCGCCATCCCATACCACCGCATTGTGGGCGCCGATCCCGCCGAGGCCGACTTCCATGCCGCCTTCGACTGGCTCACCAGCGCCCGGCAGAATACCAATCAAGAAATGGTGGCTCGCTCGGGGCTCGTTAAACGCCATAAATTGTTGCAGTGCGTTCTCCGTGGTGCGCCGGGAATATCGCAGCACTGACCGCGACTTGCACGTGGCCAACCGGACGTCGATCTGCGCGATTGGGAACATCGCCTGCAGCTGACGCTTGAACGCGTCACCCTCAAGCAGGACAGAGGCATCGCCGAGCGTCCCCCCGATCGTAAAACTCAAGGGCACCAGATCCACCTCGATTCGGGTCAACGGTGCCACACGGGGCACAATCGTGTGACGAGCGGGTTCGCCGGCGCCGACGGCTTCGACGGTTAGTTGCATATTGGCGTGTACGTGCTCAGCCGGCACCACCACCGCGTAGTCCATATCTCCGTCCTGCAGCGTCCCTTGCAGCGAGTTTGGCGACAGCGACTTCTCGCGCATCGTGTGTGTGTAGCTTTCGCCCGACGGGTATCCGACCTTCAACGTCACCTGACCGGCGCTGCCAGCCGCGCCCATCGCCACACGCGCGCGCACCATCAGCGCACGCTCTGGCGTCACATCAAAGTCGTCGGTTGACGGACGCAGATGGCTTTGTCCGTAGTGCACTGCCCCGATTCTGGGCGGATCGCCCGCTGGGTTACCAACGTCACGCTTCGCGACAAAACCGGCCGTCAGGGTATAAGTAAAGCCATAACAGTCGATCGCCGTGATCGCGCCGTCCGGCGCACTCGGTGGCACCGCAACGGTCAATGACCGACCATCCGGCGAGACGTCAAAGCGGGCGGTATGGGGGCCGAACTGCACGGCGCACAGCAGATTCAGGTGCTGGCCAGTAACCGTAATCGCATCATTGGTTCGCACGTGCAGCGGCAGCACCGACTGGACCGTCACGGTGGGCACAAGCGTCACACGCACGGCGACGCGCTGCCGGTCACCACGCGTGATCTCCACCGTCGCCGGCTCCGTGTGCGTGATCTTCAGTGCTGGCACGCGCAGATGGATCAGCTCGGCCGAGCGGCGCTGGAGCTCACGTACCGGCTCGCCGCGGATCGTCACGCCAAGATTGTCGACGAACCCGGCACCGGTCAGCGCGAGCGTGTCACCCGCACGCAGATAGGCGATCGGCGGCGTATCGACTCGCAGCGCAGCCAAACCGCTCTGGGGCGCCGGCGCATCGCCGTCGCCGCCCCCACACGCGGCGATCAAACTCAGCAGACAGATTGCGGCCAACACCGTCGCAAACCATGCAGCCAACTCCGGCAGACTGCAGCCATTCCAGATTCGAGTAAGTAACTTCATAACAAGCTTTGGTTCGTCGGCCCCGCCTACGTGAGCGCAGGGCGCGGGCGATCTACGCCCCCGGTTAATCAGCCATCCGTGATCCCGATCCGCAGGGGCACGCCCGCGTCGGATCACCCTTGTTTCGCACGCGCCATATCGACCAGCGCGTCGAGCGTGCGCAAGGTCCCCTCAGGGCCATGGTTCAACTCGGGGCCCGTCTGCCAGCGACCCTGGACAAGCAGCGACGGCACGCTGTCAACCCCCAGCGCGCGCACTAGCGCTTGATCCCGCTCGAGTGCACGTTGAGTTTTCGACGCGTGGTAAGCCTCCAGAAACGCCTTCGGGTCGACGCCGTGCCGCGTAAGGAAGCGCGCCTGCTCACGCGGCGTGGCGAGTGCCCGACGATCCTTTTGCACCGCGTCGTACAGGAACGGCGCCAAGCGCTGCGCCTGACCCAGAGCCTCGAGCGCGTAATACAGTCGCGCATAGGGTTCGAGTTGCTCGGTGAACATCACCGGAATCCGGCGAATGGCCACATCCGGTTTCCAGCCTTTCGGCACCGGTTTATTCATGCTCGTGAGCGCTTCCTTTTGCTGAATCCGGCGCTTATCGAGCCACGCGTTGAGCTTCGGCTCAAGCGCGCCACAAAAGCGACAGCCGTACCAGAAGAACTCGACCACCTCCACCTGGCCGGGCTGCGTCGTGATGTGCTGCGTGAGCGGCGTCGACAGTACCCGATAGGTGCTGGGTGCCACGGGCAGTGTGGCGCCCGTATCGGTCGCCAACAATGCCAAGCTCAGTACGAGCGCACCAGTAAGTCCATCCATTTTCATGAGGATTCCTTTTTTCTTTGGTGGCTACGCCACCGCGTTGTTTCGCCCGCGCATGCTACGGTCGCGGCACGCCATCAACCGATCCATGTGCCCGCGGTTTCGGAGCATCGCGCCCTAGCGTTGCCCGCCGAGCGCACGGGTGATATCAGTGCGCCCCGTTTCGTGCAATTTGACGCGCAGCACCTTGTACATCGCATCCCAAACGCCGGCGTCCTGCCAGTAGCGCAAACGCCGCCAACACGTAACTCCCGAGCCAAAGCCCAAACGCGTCGGGAGCTGGTTCCATCCCACTCCATGTTTGAGTACGAAGACGATGCCGTTTAGGGCATCCCGATCCGGAATTGGCGAAGGACCGGGCCGTTCGCGTTGCTTAGGCAACAACGGGACAATCTGCGCCCACAGTTCATCATCGATGTATGGTACGTACCACCGATACGGTGATTTCGATATCTCCATCACTCGCATCACCATTTGCTGCGTCCCGAGCGTTCTCAAAATCGCATCGTGAACTTGCTCCATTGGCCTTGCTCCATTTTGCGCGTCTTCTACCTATATCCTTGGCTTACGCGCCGTTCCTGTATGAACACCCTGCGATCTAGCACACGCGGGATGTAAAAGTGTCTACGTGCCCTCGGAAAATCCCCGGTGCCCCACATGCCGGATTGGACTCGAAGCAGTCCGAACCCGTAGTCATTGTGCGACGGTTACCACCGATGCGATGCATCGACATCCAACGTCGAACCATCGCCCCTTTTGCTGCACGCTGGACCGTTCCAGATGAACATTTAGGATACCAGCATACTTTTTGGCGTCCTTGTAGCTCTTCATATCGTGCTTCTTGTGACCGAGCGACAGCACGGCTCATCAGCGATCAATACGCCCCGCCGCCCCTCACAGCGCTCAGTGCGCCCAGATTTGTCAGCGCCGGCGAACGCTTCGTCGCCAAGTGACACGGCACCCGCGCATGTTGCGTCGGCGTACCGACCATGGACCTCCGATCGATCACCTAGCGCTTCACATATATCCGACCACCGCGCCTTCACACGCAGCCATCATGACTCAACCAATTGCAATCAAGCACAGTTCACGTCATGCGAGCCGCATCGGCAAGCATCTTGCCGTTCTTCCATTCGACCTTCTTCAGCGCCCCTGGGAACATCATCGCGCAGGTATTCGAACCAATCGCAGTTGCACGACCCGGACATTCGCGCCGACACGTGACTCAAAGAGTTCACTAACACATCGATCTAGCTAACGACGTCGCCGAAGGTCGGCACCGCGACGAGCAACATCTTTGCCGACGCCGCGTAATTCCTTCCCATTAGCACGTCCGGCGGCGTCCAAGCGCGCTTGCGCTGATCTTCCTCGCGGCATGCGCGAAGCCGGCTTGCATATCGTTCTCGCTGGAACTCGGAGCGAGTCGGGACTTCGACTGCTGCCCCGCCGCGACACGCCCCCCAGATCGCTATTGACCAGCGTCGCCCGCAGCTCGCGCGCCGCCTTCGCGCCACCCTTAGCTGTCGCCGTTCCTGCACCGCGAACCCATTGCCAACCGAACGATACGTCCCAGTCATTTCAAACTCACGGGCCACAAATCGGCAAGCTCCACCGACACGCTCGCATACGGCAGTGCCGTCGGCGCACGGCAACACTGAAGGGGGGATCGGAAGCCAATCTAGCACCCCGGCTCAGCCAGTTTGACCGCCGGTTGCGACTGTTTTGATACGGCTTGAAGTTAGGGGAATTGTAAGGACGCGATTGATATGTGAAAAATAGATTATATGGATAGCATCGATGCTATCGGGATATATCAGATATGCAATAGCTGGCGCTCAAGCATCGTATTCATGCGCTGCGCTCGGGCATGGCCGGGAATCTCTTCGCCGCGAATATGGGCGTGGGCTCAGGCACGGCGTGCTGGTGGCGGCTGGTTACGTTTCAGTTCAGCGATGCTGGCAAGAAAAAATCGGGCCGAAACGAATGGATACGCCCACAACTCGAGGGCCCGTCAGTAATTTCGTGTTCAAGGCATATGATGCTCTGACGGCCGAAGCGTTCGATGCCGCGACGCTGGCGCTGAAGAAGGCGCTGATTGAACGAGCACTGGGCGGCGAGATGACCCGTTCAAAACTTGTTCAATGATTGTTCAGAACTCAACGGCGCGACGGTGACTTTCATAGGGGCTAATCCTCTACTGTTGGCATACATTTCCGACATTTCGTCGGTCGTGTGTCCGAGAAGAGCCTTGGTGTCCACGTTCCCCTGAGCATCGTATAGGCGTTTGGCAAGGCTACGGATTTGATGGAATGTAGGGGCGTCATCCTTTGGTAATAAATACATCTCTCAATTCGAGTGCGATTCTTAGCAACCTTACCCTGATCAGCTAACAGCCGGCCGTAACCCGCAATGGCCCGCAATTGATTTTTAATGGGAATTACGGAACATATACCGGGATCTGGGGCCAATGGCAGACTCGGCTTGTGAACGGAGCCGTAGACGCAGAAGCAAGCGACATGGTTTATACGGCGTACCGAAGCGGCGGTATCGTTGACCGCTTGGTGATTCATCACGACGGTCACTACCCAACTCAGGACAACGCTTATACGTGGCACTGGTGCGGGAAGAGCGTCTGGAGCAGCTGGTGCATCATCCGCCGCCACCGCAGGATCAGCGGGAGCGGCAGGACAAAACATTATTTACGCGTATCAGTGATTTGACGGAGCAAAGAAAGCGACATTGATAATCTCATTTCTGTCAATGGCGCCTTCTATTTCGGAATCTGATAGAGTCCGATCGGTCAAGTCCGTGCACGAGTATCCATAGTTTCTCAGCGTACGAACGGTCTCTATCACCGGAACTTGGCTGACGCGCCTTGACAATCCATCATTGATTTCCATCAAAATAATGGGCCGATCCCGATCAAGAATGTCAGCCGCGCCATCAAAGACCATCTGTTCGGCCCCCTCCACATCGATTTTTATGAAGGAGATTTTATGAGAGCGGTCTTTCATTAATTCATCGAGAATCTTGATCGGCACCTTCACCAAGCCATCTTTCGATGAACCTTGCGTTTGAAGCGTTGCGTCGATTGGGTCAAACATTAGTTCGCCCGGAGAATTGCCAAGCGCACATGATTCATAGAAAATGTTCGAGAACTCGTTGATGCTGCTGCAAAGGCTCACGTGTTCTGAGCAAATCGGGTCCGGGTCGTAGCAAAAAACGCATCCTTCGGGGCCAACAATCTGCGCCATGTGGCATGCGAACCAGCCGTGCCGAACGCCAATATCGACGACGTGATCACCAGGTCGAATGTTGCGGCGGATGAAATTTGTCTCCGGTTCTTCATACGCAGTCGCGACATACGTGCGGTACATGGCCGCATCGTTCATGCGGATTGGGAACAGGAAGCCGTAGCCCGTCTTGTGATACATGATCGCGTCGTTCCTGGCGAAGGACTTGATGGCGGCCATCTGTTGGAACTCAGGCGCTTCGCTGAAACGTATGCGGTCTTTTAACGACG
>NZ_ML058687.1 GCF_003635165.1 Burkholderia sp. Nafp2/4-1b
CGACGCCAAGCTGTTGAAGCCGGAGCGCATGTCCGTGACGCCCGCCGCAATCCAGATTCGCGTGTTCGGCGGGATCACTTCAGGCACTCTCGTAGATACCGTTCGGCGAACTCCTGTGACACGCCGCGGATGCGGATACGTCGCTTACCAACCTCGATCTCGATTTCACAGTTCGGCGACATCGCCGGGCTCGCCGACACATCCAGCGTTTGCGCCAGAGCGTGGTTTGGGACGTCTTTCGCTGGCAGATCGACCACCTCAACAGGCAGCAGCGCGACGCTTGGTATCGGCGTTGCGCGTTGCGCTTCCAGTAAGCTTCTCCGCCACTGCGCGACCATATTGGCGTTCAAGCCATGCGCACGGGCCACTTCGGCAATCGAACAATTTGGATCGTTCGCCTCGGCAGCAACCGCTTGCCGAAACTCCTTCGTGTAGTTCCTCGATCCCGGTTGTCTTCCATGCACTACTGGCTTCATCGATCTGATTCCCATTACATCTGATGGGAATCAGATTGCCTATGCTTCGCTCTCGCGAATAGACGGTACATGTCGAGCGCTTACGTTCAGGCGAATGTACTTCGGGAGCAAGTCCGAGAAACTGGGCCGGCAAATCGATAAACTCGAGGCGCAGCTGGAAGACCTGACGGCCGGCCAGAGTGCTGCAGAGACGCAAGGGCAGCGAGACAAGACGTCGAAGGCGCCACTTGGTCGAGCGCCCACACGAGAGCCACTGCCGCCGCACTTGCCACGCGACGAAATCGAACTCACGCCGGATCCGGCTTGCCCCAAGTGCGCGACGACGATGCAGCGACTTGGCGAGGATGTATCCGAGCAACTCGCCCGCGTGGCGGCCGCGTTCAAAATGATCCGCACGATTCGCCACAAGCTGTGCTGTCCTGATTGCGGCCACATCGTACAGCCCGCGATGCCCAGCCTGCCGATCGAGCACAGCATCGCGCATCCGAGCCTGCTGGCCGATATTGCGGTACGAAGTTCGCCGATCCGCGCCATAAATCCATAAGCATTTGATTTTTAACGAATAGTCCTGCGCCGGTCGAAACGCGGGTTATGTACGTCTTATTGATTTCTATGGGGTTTATGGGACTTCGATTTGTGGCGTGGGCACAGTTTGGGCACAGCGACTTGGGCCTTATGGCAAGGCAAGCAAACGTTGTACTGACTGATCTCGGCGGCACCTAGTCAAGTTCATCGTCCGCCTGCCCGTCACATCCCCAAACGGAGGCACACGAACCGGATCGAAATCCCAAAATTCCCGCGCATCCTTTCCATTACAAGTTGGACAACATGTCAAGGTATCTGTTTTTGACCAACTCGACTCGACTCATGAACTCCTGGCGACGAGCATCTTCGATGTGACTTCCAAAGCAGCTTGTCCACAATCTGTTCCAGTCCAACGAAAGGAATCGCTCTTGAGTTACTGCATCGGCAAAGAAATTTCCAATCGAATTCGGCGAGAGCTCGCCGACCTTGATGGAACGGTCCTCTTCGTTTGGATGGAGAATCGACTCGTGGTCAATGGCGTAGAATCGTCCCGTCGAATCAATAACCAGATTGTTCACTCCGCTATCGCTGCGTCGATCGATCATGTTGATAAGGTAGTCGAACACCTGTAGTCCAGTGTTCGAAATATCGAAATCTGCCGCGGGCGGCTTAGCGCCATTCACATATGCATAAACAATCTGATTGTTCGTCCTGGCCACGCGCAAGGTTTCCGGCACCAAATCAAGCCCCAGCGCCTCGCTAAGCTGGTACGCGAACAACTCCCGTCTCACTCGCGCCTCGACATCGGCTCGTTCTTCCGGCGAATTAATATCGAATTCAAAAGATTTATGAACAACCTTGCGACCGTCTGCAAGTTGCTTCAGATAAACCTCGTGGTCACTGGACAAATCCTCGAGTATGCTCACCCTCAACAAAGACGGTTCGATTTCCGACTGTGCCACCGCTGGCATGGCAGAGCTGGCTGAATTTGCATCTATGGCTACCGCTGGCGACGATTGCGCTGCAGTTTTCAGGCTACCATCCGGATTAAGGATTCGCCATCGGCCACCTTCCATTCGCCATTTTTCGCTCTTACTGGGATCGAGTATGCACAGGCTGGTGACGGGAAGTTCCTTGAATCCGAGTGCCTCGTATGCGCGTTCGGACCCGTCCACGGGATTGACGCGCAGCTTCCCGGCTCCACCCATTTCCGCCGATTTCTGTACCGCCGCTTCAACCAAAAAGGCACCGATACCGCGAGCGACCGGGCTGGTAACGAACAGCCTGACAACGGGAATGGAGTCACTCTTTTCAGCGGCGTGCAACCAAAGGACGCCCAACGGTGAATTTGGCTCGCCGTACAGAAGGTGCACACTCGCTGGTTGGGTGCTCCCTATGCCCATCGCACAGACAGACAGCGCCCCCTTCACACGGCTCTCCCAAGCCTTCTCTTCGTCCGTTACCGAGATCGAAGGTATAAGGTGGCGAATGCCTCTTCCTAGAGTAAGAAGGGCGTCCTTCGATGCAGAATAGTCGATCTCCGTTGGTGCGGCCGCATGGATTACAGGCTGAAGTGACTCCCCGTCCCATGTGAAGCCGGTGCTCGGCAAGATTCGCTGAATTTCCTCCACTCGCTGCCGAGGAAGAGAATTGCCGGCCCGACTGACTGGGTCGACGATGTGCAGTATGGATGTCAGCGCAGTCTCGATCTGCTCACCCTGAGGAGGCAGGTCGCCGAGAGCGGAACGCATTTTTCGAGCGTCGATAGAGGCTTCGATTGGGGGGGCATGCTGCTGACTAGCACTACTTGGTCCCTCGACAACTGCCTGCCGACGAGCATTGATCTCCCGAGCTGCGTTGAGCTCGCGAACTAGATTGCGGGCTACGTCCGAATCATGACTTCGGCAGATCGCCTCTACCGAATCCAACTGATCCGGGTACGATTCCACAAGATACATGGCAAGTCGCCCAGAACGATTCGCGCGGATATCCTCAACAAATCTTGAAGCTAGGGCTACATATTCAGCCGTGGACGAGACGTCATGCATTCGACAGATGTCTTCTGCTCCAGCAAATCGCCTTTGATCAGTCACGAGTTTCTTTCGACTCGCGTCTATGCTGAATTCCGCGTCCGTCTTGGCAAACTCCCCACGCAATGCAGTCGTGGCCAGTGGCTTGTAGTGACCGCTTCCATTATCGAGATAGTATGGCTTTTCGGGATCAAGAGCCGCATGTTGTGTCTCCAGGTTGCCCGCCATAATCGGCAGACCAAAGCGATGCGGCGGCTGGATACTCATGTGGTAGTTGTGCCAACTAACAAGGAACTCGTTCTTCCCTGTGTCCGGATTGTAATAAATCGCGTACGCCCAGTTGGCCATATAGATCTTGTCCCCATCAAATTTCGATGGGTGTTGATTGGTCTGTCCGTCGACAAAAACGCCACGACTCACGAGGTTCCCTACCTCGTCTATACCGAGCACTTCATATGCTTGTCTGTGAAACGTATTCCTATCTTGAGAACTCGCGAGGTCCAGGACGTCGTTCAGCAAACTCGACAATGGCATACGGGTCGACGGTGCCCCCAACAGGTTACGAGGCAACCAATCCGGTTGTGTGACGGCAATTGCCGTAATCGGATCGGAAACAGCCGGCTGCGGTGCGGATAGCTCTTCAATTGCCCCAGCGGCTTCAAGCTTCGGTGTTGGCGGATGTGGTACCACGCTGGCGTTGCCTGGCGCTTTCGAGGGTTTCAGCATCAGCCAATTCATGAACCGTGTGACTGGACCGCCTTGCTTCGCCTTGCTGGTCTGACTGGACGTTTTGGAACGAGCACGCTGGGCTACTGGCTGGGCCGGTACGACTGGTAGCGCAGATCGAGCAACTGAGCTCCCCATGGGCGCAACAACTGGGAGATTGCTCGGCTCGATAGTGCCTGCCGATGTCGATGCAACCGACGAACCAGGCGTGCCAACCTGCCCCGACGCAGCGACTTGAGCTCGGTGCCTGCTAATAACGAGCGCTGCGAGCGCCTCTGCCGCCATGACTGACGTTGGATTCGGCGCAGCTAACTGCCCCGCGATACTTGCTGCGTGCCCGGGAGCGTTCGGGGCCGCCCGCCAACCCGCTGGACGTCGAGCGGGTTCGATCGTCGGCGGCACCCGAGCATTCGAGCCGGCCTGCGCCGAACCCGGCGGTTGCGGCGGTGGATCCTC
>NZ_ML058688.1 GCF_003635165.1 Burkholderia sp. Nafp2/4-1b
GATTTATGCAACAGCGCCCCAATGGATCCATAATGGCGCAGCGAACAAATTTACCCATTGCACAATAGTTTGTCGCAGCGCCAGTTAGCGAACTAACCACAATGATCGAAGGCACATAACGCCGCTCCCTTAAATCAACCACAATGCTCGCCCAACACAACAAATTACCACGACAAACCAACATCCTAAGGGACGCTCTTCGCAACCATGTTTCCCGAAGCGATTCATTTATTTCAGCGCCGGCCACGTGATTTGCGCCAGGTCAGGGCTACGTTCAGGCAGACGCGCAGCGTCAATCGAGGCGGGCGAGTGCCGCCAGATGCCGGATTGCCGGCCCTTGCCGCGTCAATTCGCGAGTTGACGGCGCGTCAGGTACAGGTTGCCCAGCACGAATAGCGTGACGATCTGGGCCGTATTCTTCGCCAGGCCTCGATATCGCGTCTTCACATAACCGAATTGCCGCTTGATGATCCGGAACGGATGCTCCACGCGCGCTCTCACCTTCGCAATCACGTGATTGATCTCGCGTTCGATGCGCCAACGGGGCTCGCCTGGTTGCTTGCGGCGCGCGATTCCCGCCGATATGCCGCGCTCGGCACAACGTCGTCGAATGTCCGGAATGTCGTAGCCGCGATCACCCCACACGGCTGTCTCCTCGCCGTGCAGCAATTCATCGAAACAGCGCTTGTCGTTGACCTTCGCCGTCGTCGTCACGACGCTATGCACGATGCCCGATTCCGCATCCACGCCGATGTGCGCCTTCATACCGAAGTACCACTGATTTCCCTTCTTCGTCTGGCTCATCTCGGGATCGCGTTTGCCCTTCGCATTCTTCGTCGAGCTGGGCGCGTGAATCAGCGTCGCGTCCACAATCGTGCATTCGCGCAATAGCAGTCCGCGCTCACCGAGCATCGCGTTGACTTCGGCCAATATCGCCGCACGCCAGCTCGTGCGGCTCCAGCAAATGCCGAAAGCGCAGCATCGCGGTATCCGACGGCATGGCGTCTTCGTTCAGCTCCAAACCCGCGAAGCGCCGCATCGATTCACTGTCGTACAACGCATCTTCCATTGCCGGATCGCTCAATGCGAACCACTGCTGCATGAAATAAATCCGCAGCATCGTCGCCAACGGCATCACCGGCCGACCGCCTTTCGGCCCCGCCTTCGGATACACCGGCTCGATCAGCGCAATCAGGCGTTGCCACGGAACCACCGTTCCCATCTCCATCAGGAACTTCTCACGACGGGTTACGCGCTTCTTCGTTTCATAGCTCAGGCTGGCGAAGGTCTTCTGCTTCATCTCGGGGCTTGTCTCAAGGCTGACATCGCCATTCTATGTCGTCACAAGGTTGTGAAGAGGGTCCCTAAATCACCCCCTCTTACGGCGAATTAATGCAATTTATTTATATCAACCCTATTCAATGCGTCAAAAAGATCTCATTAGGATCACCGCGAACGTTCCCAGATACAGCATGCTCGTCCAATGACCGCACTTTTCCCGCGATCCTGTGATATCCACACGCCAGTCGATATGCTCAACGGAATTGCAGCCGAGTTGATGGCACAACGTTTCACACACCACCTACAATGGCCCCTCGTCCGCTATTCGAGATAGCGAAAGGCGCACAGTGCCAATCATAAACGGATTTGCGGCAGGCGACTGACCGCCACTATTGCTCTTAAAGCACGCAACGTAATGAGCCATTTTTGCATGACGTGGTTTCCCCGGACATTACGCTAACGTTGTCTCTCTTTGTGGCCTTGCCAATCTTGTGGATCAGTTCCGCAGGTGCGGGACGCGTATGCGTTTACCCTGTTCGCATGCGCGTTGCCATCTTTCTTAAATTCGTTGCCTCATGCTCGTACTTGTTGCGTGACCACGCTAACCACACCACCGGTCCCGCGACTCTTTCATCGACGCACAGTTGGCGCATCGATTCTACTTGTCGCGTGCGGACGCAGTGTTTGCAAAACCGAAGTTTCATACGAATGGATGACGTTGACCCTGGGCCCGCCTCGGGTCCATCTGAGGTAGTACCGGCACGTTTAACTCATTGTCATATCCGACGCCGCATACGTGGGGCGCTGTTGCATAAATC